>NC_014118.1:0-2593966 GCF_000092885.1 Paraburkholderia atlantica
TTGGAACGGCGATAACGAACACAAATCCGGATTCATGCGTGGCAGTCCAATCGGGCAGACTCTGCAAACCTTGGCATGTTAGTCCGGAAGGATTGTCCTTTACTGCCGTATGGGAGTCCGGTGTATTAAATGGCGTATACCAGGGGCACCAAGTTACAGAAGGGTTCATCTTAAAAGCCTATTTGGATAACGTTGGAATTCCCACGGTTGGATGCGGACATCGCATTATTGTGGCTGATCATATTGAGGTTGGACAGGTAATTAGCCTCGAGCGTGCGAGAGAATTTAGACGGCGCAATGTCGCTGAGGTCGAAAGACGACTTAATTCCGGTATTCATGTTCCCCTGTTTCAATATGAATACGATGCACTTGTCAGCATTGTATATAACAGCGGGCCGGGTCGCGGTGCGGACGGGATTATCGGAAAAATTAATGCAGGAAATTATCGGAACATGCATGATTTTATCCTTACGTATCGAATTGGAGGCAATCGCGGCGTTAGAAATCGCCGAGTTGGCGAGGCTCGCTTATTTTCGTCGGGGGTTTACGATGCGTCGCACTAAGATTGGGTTTTTCTGTTTAATCGCAGGAATGCTATTTCCTATTTTTGCGACAGCAAAATCAAATTATGATTTTTCGGTGACAATTTCAAATTCTGATTGTCTGCAACACTTGGGAGGCGGCTATGGAGACGTTGAATGCTATTCAGAATTGCAAAAAAAACTGGTGGCCGATAGCCAAATCTTATATAAAAAGCTGCGTGCAACCATACCAAAAGGCAATATTCATGCGAAATTGCTGGACGAATACATGGCAACGCAGAATGCATCTGTCAAGTATTGCGAATTGCCGCGCAATGCGGGGGCGGAGTGGGAAACGGAGCACGGGGGCTCGATGTTTCCTGCCTTGCAGGCGGAGTGCATTTACAATCTGCGCAAGACACAAAACGAATTCTTAAAGGGCTTGCTTGACATGGCGGACGGAAAATAACGAATGCCTGGTGGGATCAGAGGCAGGACTGCAGCATTACCCTATTTCAAAAAGGCGCAGGCGAACTGGTTGCTTGATAGCGAAGACGACTGGTCCGCGCCTCTTTGCCGGCATTGCGCTCGTGCAGAACCCTCAAGCGACCGCAAGACCGAAGCCATCCGATCGCACCACGCAATCCACCACTACTCCCACGCATATCTCATCCCCACCCAAAACCCCCTCGGCGCCCCCGGCCCGACGAACTGCTCGTTGACTGGACTCGCGCCATTGAACGTATTCCCCGGCCCGGTAAAGAAGTTCGCCCCCAGCGCGCCGAAGCTCGCATAACGCTTATCGAGCAGGTTCGACACCGATGCGAACACCTGCAACTGTTTCGTCACCTGATACGAGGTGTCCATATCGATCAGCAGATAGCCGGAGATCTTGCCGTTCACGTCCTGGTTGTTTTCGTCGCCCTGCGCGTAGATGCTGCCGCGCCACGTCAAGTTCGTGCCGATTCGCCATTTCGAGGTGGCCGCGTAGTCGAGCCGCAGTTTGACGGTCGTCGCCGGAATGCTCGGGATGTGGTCGCCCGGATGCACGGTGATGTTGCCGTTCGCGTCGGCGCTCGAATTGCTGGGGCTGCTTTCGACCCATGTCGACTGGTAGGTCGCGTTGACGTAGCTATAGCTGCCGGTCACGGTGAGCGGACCATATTTCGTCTGCCCGGCCAGTTCGACCCCTTGCCGGCGCGTGCGCCCGACGTTCTGGAAAAAGCCCTGCGAACTGCCCGCGCCGTTGCTGCTGATGAACTGGATGTCGTTGTCGAGCGTCGTGCTGTAAGCGGCGGCGCTCCATGTCGTGTTGCCGCCGATCCTGCCGCGCGCCCCGACTTCATAAGTCTTCGAAATGACCGGCTGCAATGGCGGATCGGAGATGAAGTCGTTCGGCAGCGAACATGGCGCGTTCGGATCGGCGCAGGCCAGCTCGATCGCGGTCGGCGAGCGCATGCCCTCGTTGTAGGTCGCATAGGCGGTGAAGGCCGGCGTCGGATTCCAGTTGATGCCGACCGCCGGATTGAAGCGCGAGAACGTATGGTGGCCGTTGAGCTGCGGCTGCGTGCCGGATTCGTCGCCGATCGTCGCATCGGCCCAGTTGTAGCGGCCCGACAGCGTCAGCGACCACTGCGGCGTCAGCGACAGCGTGTCCGTCAGATAGATGCCGTAGTTCGTGTTGTGCGTGTTCGCGTTGGTCTGCGGTTCGAAATTGCCGATGCCGACCGTCGCGCGCGAATCGGTGAACGCCGCATCCTGGGACGACTGCGTGAAGTGCGAATTGGCGGCATCGACGGCCATGCCCGCGATGAACTGGTTCTTCATGCCGCCGAGCTTGCCGAGCAGCGTCAGTTGCAAGCTCGCGCCGTAGCTGTCTGTCGACACCACCGACTGGAGGTTGGTCGCCTGCAACGTATCGACGTCGCCATCCCCCTCGATCTCGCCGAAGTTTTCGTTGACGTTACTGCTGGTGTTCGAATTGCGAAAGTGCCGGTAATACGCGTTGCCGCTCAGCTCGACGTTGTCGTTGAAGTAATGATCGCCCGACAGCGTCAGGTAGCCGACGCTGTTCTGATTCCGGTCGGGATACGTGTACGGTTGCTTGGGATTGTTGAGGAACGAGCGCGGAATGGTTTGCACGCCGTGCAGATCGTTGTCCGCGCCACCCGCCGACAACGACAGAGTGGTATCGGCGTCGGTATAGCGCAGCTTACCGAACGCCTGACGGATGCGGCTTTCGTTCTGCTCGGCCCAGCCGTTGTCGTTCGCGGCGTTGGCGGTGAAGTAGTAATCGAGGTTCTGGCCGATCGTGCCGCCCTGTTCGATCTGCGCGGCCTTGCGTCCCCACGAGCCGCCCTGTATTTCTGCCTCACCGACCGGATTGTCCTTGCCGTTTTTCGTCGTGATCGCCAGTGCGCCGCCGAGCGTGTTGAAACCGAAGGTCGGATTGGAGCCGGGAATCAACTGCATTGTGTCGATCGCCTGTTGCGGTATCAGGTCCCAGTTCACGACGTCGCCGAACGGCTCGTTCACGCGCACGCCGTCGACGAATACCGACAAGCCCTGCGGCGTGCCCAGCAGCGGTGATGCGGTGAAGCCGCGATAGAACAGGTTCATCTGATACGGATTGCCCTGCGCGTCGGAGATCGTGACGCTAGGCAGATTCGCCGCGAGGAAATCGGTAAGCGTCTGGCGCCCCTGCCGTTGGATATCGGCCGCGTGTACGGTCTGCACGTTGGCCGGCACCTGCGTAAGCGGCGTGCCGATGCCCAGCAATGGCGTGGTACCTACGACGACGATCGGCGCGAGTGTCGTAGTGGGTGTCGTGTTGCTGTTGGCGCTGTCGTCGGGCGCCCTGGAAGGGGCAGCGGAAGACGCCGAAGCCGGCGCCGACGCCGCGACCGGCGGCTCGGCTTGCGCCTGCGCCCACACGCTCGTGGACAAACCGGCGAGCGCCCCGCCGACGCAGAAGGTGATGCCGGCGCGCCGCTGAAGCCGGCGTTGGCGGCGTGCTTGAGATCGCATGCTCATCGTTGTTGTCTCCTGCCGGCTTGTTATGCGCGCGCGTCGCGCGTTGTTTGACGTTGTTGTAAAGCTTCGCATGCGCGTCTGTAAGCCGCGCGGGAGCTTTTCCCGATCTGCCTGGGAAGCGTTCCCAAACTCGCGCAAAACCCGCTGCGCGTGCTGGCGCTGAGTAGAATGCAAGCGTCATGTCAAGCGAACCGATCCATTCCTCCTCTGCTGGCCGCGCACCGCCATCGTCACCGATATGGCGCGACCTCGGCTGGGTCGTCGCCGTGACCGCGCTAGCTGCGGCGCTCGGCGCCGCCTTCGATCTGAGCGAGAAGATCTATCGGTTCACGCGCGGCGTGGAGCGCTTCCAGCTCGACGAGTTGCCGGGCACGTTGTTCGTGCTGTCCATCGCGCTCGCGTGGTTCGCATGGCGACGCTATAGCGATGCGCGCCGCGAAGCGCGCCATCGCCGCATGCTCGAGGAACAGGCCGAACAGCTGCTCGCCGACAACCGGCGCCTCGCCAGTCAGGCGCTGCAGGCGCAGGAACTCGAGCGCCGCCATATGGCGCGCGAGCTGCACGACGAGCTGGGTCAATACCTGAACGCGATGTCGCTCGACGCGGTGCGCATCCGCGATCTATCGGGCGAGCGCGAGCCGGAGATTCATCGCATCGCGCTCGGGCTGATACAGAGTGCGACGCATGTGTATCGCGAGATCGGCGGCATGATTCGCCGCCTGCGGCCGATCGGTCTCGACGAGTTCGGCTTGCCGACCGCGCTCGAACATTGCGTCGACGGCTGGCGCGAGCGCTTGCCCGAGGCGTCGTTCTCGGTCACGATCGAAGGGGATTTCAGCGGCCTCAGCGATGCGCTGACGATCACGCTATATCGGCTCGTGCAGGAAGGGCTGACGAACGTGTCGAAGTTCGCGCGCCGCTCGCGCGTCGAACTGTTCATGGTGCGTGCGCCGCGCGAACACGACGGCACGCAGATCGACGAGATCGTCGTCACGATGGCCGACGACGGCCCCGGCACCGATCTGACCGGGCCGCGCAGCGGACTCGGGCTGATCGGCATGCGCGAGCGCGTCGAGGCGCTCGGCGGCGAGTTTCACGTCGCGAGCGAGCCGCAGCGCGGTTTTCTGTTCTGCGCGCGCTTATCCGCTCATGCGGGGCTGGCCGAGCCCGTGAACTGAAGTCCGAGGCGGCTCGCCATCTGCGCGAGCTGCACGCCGTTGTCGGCACCGAACTTCTGCCGGATCACCGATTGATGGTTCGCCACCGTCTTCTGGCTCAAGCCGAGCTTTTCGGCGATGCTCGGCAGCGTATAGCCCTGCACGAGCAGCCGCAGCACCTCGAACTCGCGCGCGGACAACTGACGCCCAGGCGGCCCTTCGTTGAACGCGGTGCGCAGCGCAAGCGCCTGCGAGATGTCCGGACTCAAATAACCAGCACGCCGGGCAATCGAGCGCACCGCTTCGACCAGCACATCGGGCGCGCTCGCCTTGGTCACGTAGCCGAGCGCGCCCGCGTCGAGCGCGCGCCGTACGAAAATCGATTCCTCGTGCACGCTGAAGATCAGCACGCGCGCATCCGGCTCGCGCGCGAGCATGCGCCGCATCGCTTCGATGCCGCTCGCGCCCGGCAGCGACACATCCATCACGACCACGTCGGGCCGCAAAGCGCAAAAACGCTGGTAGGCCTGCGCGGCGTCGGCCGCTTCGCCGCACACCTCGACGTCGTCGTTCAGTTCGAGCAGACGCCGGTAGCCTTCGCGCACGACCGCATGATCGTCGACGAGCAGAACCGAGATGGTGTCGGCACTCATGATTGGGCTCCGGGTGATGCTCGATTGTCGCCGGCGGCGCCGGGCTCGCGGGCAGCCGCCGCGAGCTTGCGCGAGTTGGCGTCGTTGCGGAACAGGATCGGCTGTTCGCGGGCCGCTACTGTCGCCTCGGTTTGCGACGCCGCTTGCCGCACGATCTTGACCACGTTCTCGTGAAACGGCGATTTGTCGCAAACGGGGTCGGCGTTGGCCGCGTCGCCGGTCAGCAGAAAGGCCTGGCAGCGGCAGCCGCCGAGGTCGTGCTCCTTCTCGTCGCAGCTGCGGCACGGCTCCTTCATCCACTGCAAACCGCGGAAGCGATTAAATGCGTCGCTTTCGTACCAGATCTCGTGCAACGGCATGTCCTTCACGTTCGGCAGCGTCAGGCCGGGCAGGCCGCGCGCCGCGTGACACGGCAGCGCGGCGCCGTCGGGCGCGACGCCGAGGAACACTGCGCCCCAGCCGTTCATGCAGCGTTTCGGACGCCGCTCGAAGTAGTCGGGCACGACGAAGAAGATCTTGCACCGCTCGCCATGAGTCCGGCGATAGCGCGCGACCACCGCTTCGGCTTCTTCGAGCTGCTCGCGCGTCGGCATCAGTTGCGCCTGGTTCTCGCGCGCCCAGCCGTAGTACTGCGTGTTGGCCAGCTCCAGATATTCGGCGCCGAGAGCCAGTGCCATCTCGATGATCTTGTCGACGTGCGGCAGGTTGTAGCGATGCAGCACGCAGTTCATCACCATCGGAAAGCCGTGCCGTTTGAGCGCGGCGGCGACGCGCTGTTTCAGCTCGAATGTGCGCGTGCTGCTCAGGAAGTCGTTCAGCTGCTGCGTCGAGTCCTGGAACGACAACTGGATGTGATCGAGCCCGGCGGCCTTCAGGTCGCCGAGGCGTTGATCGGTGAGACCGACGCCCGACGTGATCAGGTTCGTGTAAAAACCGAGCCTGTGCGCTTCTTCGACCAGCACTTCGACGTCGTCGCGCACCAGCGGCTCGCCGCCCGAAAAGCCGAGTTGCACCGCGCCGAGCGCGCGCGCCTCGCGCAGCACGTCGAGCCATTGGCCGGTGGTCAGTTCGCGGTTGTGATCGGTGTAGTCGAGCGGGTTGTAGCAGAACGCGCAATGCAGCGGACAGCGATAGGTCAGCTCCGCGAGCAGCCACAGCGGCGGCGGCACCGCGGCGGCCGTGCTGGTTTGCGGTTGCGCGCCGGATTGAGAGCCTGGTTGAGAAAGATCAGTCATCGCGCTACTCCAGCCAGCCGCGCCCATGCGCGTCGGCGATGAAGGCCCGCACCTCGTTGCCGATGCCGGTCGCGTTGAACGCCTGTTCCAGTTCGGCGATCAGCGTATCGATGTCGCGTGTGCCGTCGCAGCGCTTGAGGATCTCTCCCGCGCTTTGGTTGAGTTTCACCATGCCCTCCGGGTACAGCAGCACGTGCGCGTTCTGCGCGGGCTCCCATTGCAGACGGAATGGCTTCGCGATTGCGAGCGGCGTGGCGGGTTGGGCGCGGGTCGTGTCGTTCATTGCGGAAACGCCTTCTCGATCGAGTCGAGCATGGTCCACAGAATGTCGAGCTTGAACTGCAGGATTTCGAGCGCCCGTTCCTGCTGATCGCGTCGCGTGAAATGCGCGAGCGTGACTTCGAGTCCGTGTTGCACGTCGCGCTGTGCTAGCGAAATGCGCGAACGGAAGTACGCGAGACCCTCGGGTTCGATCCACGGATAGTGCTCGGGCCAGCTCGCGAGCCGGTCGCGATGCACCTGCGGCGCGAACATTTCGGTCAGCGACGAGCACACCGCTTCCTGCCACGGTGCACGGCGTGCGAAATTCACGTAGGCATCGACGGCGAAGCGCACCCCGGGCGTCACATGTTCGAGCGACCACAACTCGTCGCGCGTGAGGCCGACCGCATCCCCGAGACGCGCCCAGGTTTCGATGCCGCCTTCCGAGCCCTCGTAGCCGTCGTGATCGAGAATGCGCAACACCCAGCGGCGGCGCGTCGCGCGGTCCGGACAGTTCGACAGCACAGCCGCATCCTTCAGCGGGATGTTGATCTGATAGTAGAAGCGGTTCGCGACCCAGCCGCGGATTTGCTCGCGCGAGCAGCCGCCGCTATTCATCTTCACGTTGAACGGATGGTGGATGTGATACGCGGTGCCCTTCGCGCGCAACTGCGCCTCGAATTCCTCACGGCTCCAGGCGGGCCGGTCGATGACCTGGGTTCCCGCTGCACTTGCATCGCGTGTTGGTGTCGTGTCCTGAATGTCTTTCGCGTTCATGCCGTCCGTCTCCGTTTTATCGTCGTTCACAGCCGCGCCTGGCTACCTCATCTCTGCGCACTCTTTACTGCGCACTTCAAAGCTCGAAGCTCATTCCGTCGTACGCGACCTCGATTCCATGCTCGCCTAGCATGCGCCGCTCGGGGCCGTCTTCGATCAGGATCGGATTCGTGTTGTTGATATGGATCAGCACTTTGCGCTTCGCGTTGAGCGAGTCGAGCGTTTCGATCATGCCACCCGCGCCGCTCTGCGGCAGATGGCCCATATCCGCCGAGGTCTTCTTCGACAGGCCGAGGCGGATCATTTCGTCGCCGGTCCACAGCGTGCCGTCGACGAGCAGCAGATCGGCCTCGCGCATCGCCGCCAGCACGTGCGGCTCGATCACGCCGAGCCCCGGCGCGTAGAACACGCGCTGGCCCGATTGCAGATTCGTCAGCACGAGCCCGATGTTGTCGCCGCGCTCGGGCGCCTCGCGATGCGGCGAGTACGGCGGCGCCTTGCTCGATAGCGGCAGCGCGTCGATGCGGATGCCGGGCAGCGCGTCGACGGCGAGCGGCGCGCCGTCGAGCGCGATACGGCGATGCTCGACACCGCAGTAGTGCGACAGGATCGGCGCGACCGGAAAGCCGGAGCGCAGGTCTTGCCAGACCGCATCGGTTGCGTACAGCGGCAGCGGCGTGTCGCGTTCGCGCAGCATCAGAAGGCCGGTCACGTGGTCGATCTGCGCGTCGATCACGAGTACCGCGGCGATGCCGCTGTCGCGCGCGCGCCGTGCCGGCTGAAGCTCGGGATGCGCGGCGATCTGCGCGAGCAGATCGGGCGACGCATTGACGAGCAGCCAGTCCTCGCCGTTCGCGCTGACCGCGATCGACGACTGCGTGCGGCGCGTCGCCTTCACCGTGCCGCGCCGCACGCCGTCGCAATTGCGGCAATTGCAGTTCCACTGCGGAAAGCCGCCGCCCGCCGACGAGCCGAGTACCTTGATCTTCATGCCGCGTGACGCATGCTGCTGCGCTCCTCGTCGATGGTGGGAGTGAACATCGCGGCGAGCACCTGCGCGACGCGCGCATGCAGCGCGGGGTCGCTCGCCAGATGACCGGCCGCGCTTACGGACTCGACGCGCGCGGAAGGAACCGCGCGCGATAGACGCCGCAGATTGCCGTGCGGACACACCGGATCGCGCGCGCCATGCACGGCGGCGATCGGCACGCCGGCCGCCGCCGCGCGGCGCGCGAGCGACAGCAAACGCGTTTCGCCGAGCCAGCAGCGATGCGCGAGGTAGTGCGCCTGAATCCGGTATTTGCCGATCAGCTTGCGGGCGTGGCGTTGGGATTCGTGTGTATTTCGCTGGACCCCGCGTTGTTGCGCCGCGGAGCCTCGCGGCGATGCACTCGCCAGCACCGCGTTTTCATAGCCGCGCCAGGCCAGTGCGAGCGAACGTTGCCGCGCTTCGTTCGCGCCGTATTGCAAGCCGGAGCCGCATCGCGCGGCCAGCGTCGCGGGCTGCTCGCAGCGGGCAGCGGCACGCAGTCTCGACCACGCACGCGGCGCACGCTTGCGCGACGCGATGAACAAACCGCGTACTTCGCGCGCGGAAGTCAGGAACAGGCCGCGCACCACGACGCCCGTGACCGACTGCGGACACTGTCCCGCATACGCGAGCGCGAGCGCCGCGCCCCACGATCCGCCGAGCACGCCCCAGCGCGCGAAACCGAGCCGCGCGCGAATCGCTTCGAGGTCGGCGATCAGATAGTCGGTGCGGTTGTGGCGCACGCTGCCGTGCGGCGTCGACGCACCGGTGCCGCGCTGGTCGATCAGCACGACGCGAAAACGCCGCAGATCGAAGAGACGCAGCACGCCGGGCTGACTGCCGCTGCCCGGGCCGCCGTGCAGCACCGCGACCGGCACGCCGTCGCGCGCGCCGGCGAGCGCATACCACACCCGATGACCATCGCGCGTGCGCAGCGTATGGACTTCGAGCGCAGCGGCTGCCTGCGTGTGGTGCGACGAGCTTCGCATCGTCATGGCAGCATCCTCGCGAGCAGGTTGTCGCGATCGATCCACTGATGCTTGAATGCGCCCGCCACGTGCAGCACGATCAACGCGATCAGCGCATAGCCGATCGCCTGGTGAAGGCCGAAGAACAGCTCGCGCAGATGCGCGTCGTCCCAGCCCCACTTCGGCAGCAGGATGCCCCAGAAGCGCGTGCCGTAGCGGTTGAACGACGAGCCGAGATACCCGGCGAGCGGCATCGCCACCATACACACGTATAAAAGACCCTGCGTAGTGCGCGCGGCGGCGCGTTGCCACGTTGGCATCGGCGGCAGGGGAGGCCGGTGAAGGACTACCCGCGCGACGATGCGCAAAAGCACCAGCAGGAAAACCGTCAGTCCGAGCGACTTGTGCAGATTGATCAGCGTCGCTTTGACAGGCAAGCCCTTCGGCAATCCGACCATATAGAGGCCGAGCGCCAGCAGACCGATGATGCCGAGCGCGATCAGCCAGTGCAGCGCCATCAGCAGCCCGGCATAGCGCGGGCCGCCGGCGCTGGCAGTTGCGTTGACGTCGATATCAGGCTTCGCGTTTCGAGAATCCGCTGTCGTCATGCCCTGTCTCCATGCAACATCGTGGCGGGACGTTTCTTTTTTGCCGAACACCGTCTCAGTCCTGGCTGACATAGCGCTGCCTCATCCGGCGATGAGTATTTCGCCGCGGCCGTCGACCGCGAGGTCGCCCGTAAAGCGAACCGGCAGACGGTCCGCGCGCCACTGCGAAAACGGCGCGATTTCGGCCGCGAGGCTGCGTATGAGCAATGACCAGAATACGTCGAAACCGTGTCCGCCGCCGGTGAACGTCGGGGGTGGCAAACCCTCGGGTCGTTGCCCGAGCAGCAGCGTGCCGCGCCTCATCGCATAGGCATAGTGTGCGCCCAGTTGCCCCGCCACGCCGACGGTCCCCGCCACCAGCCGCGACGCCGCGAAGTCGCCCGCGTTGCCGCCGACCAGCACGAGGCCGCGGCGCATCCGGTCGGCGAGCCGCGCGCCCGCGTTGCCATGGATCGTCAGCGTTCCGCCGCTCATGCCTTCCATGTCGCCCGTCAGTGCGCCGGCGGCGAAGTCGCCGCTGTCGCCGCGCACCGTCACGCGTCCGCCGCGCATTTCGCAACCTGTGAAGTGCCGCGCGTCGCCGTCGATTTCAAGCAAGCCGCCGCTCATCCTGAAGCCGCTGTAGTCGCCGACCGCGCCGCGCGCGACGAGCCGTCCGCCGTCCATCTGCGCGCCGAGCCGGTCGAGCCACCGCGCGGCGCCGTCGATCAGCAGCGTGGCCATGTCGTCGCCGGACGCGGGCGCGTCGTCGCGCGATACCTCGAAAACGTCGCCGACCACGCAGCGCTCGTTGCCGGCCGGCAGCACGATGCGCTCGACCTCGGCCACGCTCATGCTGGCCAGCGCCGCCGGCGACAGCGCGGCCGCATCGACGCGAAAGCCGGGCGGTGTCTTCACGCGCAACGTGGTCGTGCTCATGCGCGTCCCCCGTTGAGTCCTGCGGCCAGTTCGTGCAGATGAAAGTGGTACGGCCCGAGCTTGCCGCCGTAGTTGCCCGCCGAAATGCGCAGCACGCCGGCCGCGCGCCCGAGTCCGGTCGCCGCGCCGATACCGGCCGTCATCGCCGCGCCGACGTCGGCGTCGGTCAGACCGTCGATGACGATCTCCAGCACGCGGCCCACGTCCGCGCTCAACTCGCTGCGCGATGCGAGGCCGATCAGGCTCGGACAGAACGCATCGTTGGTCGACGCGGTCGCGCCCGCGTATTTCGAGCCGATCTTCGAGCCCGACCGCACGATGCCGCCGGGAAACGGCATGATCACGTTCGGTAGCCGGCGCATCGCGGCGACCGCGGCTTCGGCGGCGGCGAGCGCGGCGCCCTGGTCGCGCGCGAGCAGCAGCAGGTTGCCGCCGCCGACGGCCTTGACCGTCGCCGCCGTGTCTTCGCAGACGAACTCGCCGTCCATCACCGGCACGCGCCAGTAACGCGTGGGGCCGTTTCCTGTGTCGATCATCTTGGCGATCTGCCAGCCGTCGCCGAAAAAGCGCAGCCCGCTGCCGAGCGGCGCCGGGTCCGACAGCGGCGCGCGGCTCGTGGCCGGATCGATGCCGCTGTAGACGGCCGTGCTCGGACAGGTGAGCACGCACTGGCCGACACGCCGCCCGATCTGCTTCGCCAGTTCCTTCGTCGACACCGCGAACAGCAGCACCGCGACGCCGGGCCGGCCGTCGGGCGTTGCCTCCGGCGCGAGCGTGCGTTCGATGCCCGCCTCGCAGCCGCAGCCGATCACCGAGGTCGCGAAGCCCGACAGCGAGTTCGCCGCGTGCATCGCCCAGGTCGGCGTGTGCGCGGTGATCACGAGCCGGGTCGCTTTCATCGGAAAGGCTTCGGCGAAGGTCGCGTCGATCGCGGTGCCGTTGATTTCGAGCGGGGCGGGAGCGTTCATCGTGGCCGCGTCAGGTTAGGCATTCGACGGGCAACAGCCGTCCGCCGCGGCAGCAGCGGCAGGCTTCGTCGTCGCTGATTGCGGCGTGCGCGAAGTTGCTCGCGAGATTCGCGTCGCTATACGCGCGCAGCGTTCTCTCGATACCGCGATCGAACTCCGGCGCGACGAAATGGATACCGCCCGTCGGCGTCGCGACCAGCGTGCCGTCGCGCGCGACCAGTTCGCCGTCCTTGAACACATAGGCGGGCGACGTGAACATCCGCTCGCGGTCCGGCTCGTCGCGATAGACGGCGATGTCCGCCGCCGCGCCCGCGCCGAGATGGCCGCGATCGCGCAGACCGAGCAGCCGTGCCGGACCGGCGCGCGTGATGATCGCGATCTCGTACAGTGAAAATTCGCGCTTGAGTTCCGGCAGCGCGCTGGCGACTTGCGCTTCGGGATGCAGCTTCGCAAGCTGCTCATCGCGAAACGTTTTGTCCATCAGCAGGCGGATCAGATGCGGATAGCTGGTGAACGGTCCGCCGTTCGGATGATCGGTGGTCATCGCGACGCGCCACGGGTCGTCGACGAGCAGGAAGATTTCGAGGCCGATGATCCATTGCAGCGCATTCACGTAGCTCTGTTCGCGATAGCGGAACGGCAGGACGCCGCAACCCGCATCGCACTCGATATCGCCGACCACCCACTTGTGCGGCCGCGCGAGCGGCGCGTTGCGGAACTGCATCATCGTGTCACCGGAGGCCGTGACGGTCTGTCCGAAGATGATCTGACCGACGTCGATCGACACGTTCGGCCGCGCGTTCACGGCCTCGGCGATTTGCCGCGCGCCCGACGAAAACTTGCGTGAACCTTCGGTGCCATAGCTGTGAAACTGGATATGCGTCAGATGGATCGGCAGGCCATCGGCGGCGTCCATCGTCGCGATCGTCGATGCGAGGTTGCCGGGCACGCCGAGGTTGCTGGTGTGCACATGCAGCGGATGCGGCACGCGCAGCTCGGTCAGCGCGCGCGTCAGCGTGCGCAGCACCTCGCGTGGCGTGATGCCGTAGTGCGCGTGCGGTTCGTCGACGTCGAGCGAGCGCTGGTTGAACTTGAACGCCGAGATGCCGCCCGGGTTCACCACCTTGACGCCGAGCGCCTTGCTTGCGTTGATGGTCCAGCCGACGTAGTCGCGCAGTCGCTCGAAGTCGTCGCGCGCGGCGAGCATTTGCAGGAACAGTTCGTCGTTGCCGAGCATTACGTACGCGCCGTGATCGATGATCGGCGTGTCGCCCATTTCGAGGTGCGTGTGGCGCGCGTTCGACGGCATCATCGCCGGTTCGAACGCGGCCGTGTAGCCCATTTCGGCGTAGCGGTAGCCGGTCGCGAGCGTGCCCGGCGTGCAGACGCCGCACGAAGGCAGACGCAGATAGCGGCCGTTGTCGTCGCGCGCGGCTTCGTAGGCGGCCTCGCGGGGCGCAACGGCGCCCGGCGCAACGGCGCCCGGCGCGTCGGCGCGATGGTCCTCGGGCAGCAGCAGGCGCGACAGATTGGTCTTGCCGCCGCCGATATGCGAATGCAGATCGATGCCGCCCGCCATCACGATCATGCAGGTCGCGTCGTATTCGCGATCGACGGGTGTGGTGGCCGGCACGTCGACGATGCGGCCGTCACGGAACGTCAGGTCGCGGCGCTCGCCGTTGACGTTGTTGATCGGGTCGAACAGCGTGCCGCCTTTGAGCCGGACGAGAGTCATGGCTGATCCTCGCGCGGATTCAATCGTTCGCTCAGTCGTTCGTTCAACTGCGCGGCAAGCGACGCCACCGTCTCCAGCGCAGCGCCACGCGCGGCGGCGAGCGGCATCACGGCCGTACCGTCGACGCGAAACAGATGCCCACCGCTATCGATGCCCGGTGTCGCGACTGGCACGAACACGGTGTTGGCACCGCGTGCCTTGGCTGCATCAGCGAGCGCCGGATGACCGAGCACGATCAGCGGAAGCGCGGGATCGAGCGACGCGGGCCATGCGTGCGGCGCGAAGCTTGCGATCCACACCAGCGCATCGACTTCGCGTTCGGCAAGCAGCCGCGCCGTCCGATAGCGGTACGGATCGTGATCGAGCGGCGCGGCGCCGGTGACGCGCGCCGGCATCGACACGCGCGTGCGCAGCGGCAAGCCGGACAGCCACGTGACGGTCTGATTGACCGTCAAAGCGCCGTCATCGCCGCCGAGCGCGAGACATGCCGCGCGCGTCGTGCGATTCACGGCCTTGACGATCCGGTTCAGCGCTTCGATCAGCAGCGCCGCGTGCGGCGCGGGCAGCGCGGCCGGTTCGTAGACGACCACCGTGTAGCGCGCGCTGGCGATGCGTGCGTGCAGCGACGCGAGGGCGGTTGCCACGTTGGCCTGGCTGCCAGCGCCGTGACTTAGCGCGGCCGCGTCGCGTCCTTCCGCGAGCGCCGACCACAGCGCGAGCGTGTCATAGGGATCGGCGTCGCGCAGCAGCGGGTCGATGCGCGTTTGCGGCAAGCCGGCCGCCGCCGGGTCCGCGTCGCAGCCGACGAAGACCAGCTCGCGCGCGAGTTCGGTGCCGCCCAGCGCGCGCGTGTAGAAGCGCGGGTAGCGCCGCGACGGCTGACAGCCGAAGAACACCAGCAGGTCGGCGCGCGCGCGCACTTCGGAAAGCGTCGTGAAGAACGCGCCGCGATCCTGCAACGCGAGCGTCGCGGGTGTCAGCGCATCGCCGTGCAGATGATCGAGGATCGCGCCGCAGGCGGCGGCGAGCGGATACAGCGCGCGGGTGCCGGCGACGTCGGTCGCGAGGCCGCCGAACAGCGGACGGCGCGCGTTCGCGAGCCACTGTGCGGCGCTGGTCAGCGCGGCATCGTGGTCCGCTTCGCTGCCGTCGACCACGCATCTGCATTGCGCATCCGCCGCGCCGTACCGGGTGAGCGCGTGAGCGAGCCGCGAGCATTCGGTGTCCGGTACTTCGAGCGTGCCGTCGTCGTGGGAAGCGGCGACAAGGTCGTCGCACAGCAATGGACAGAACGGACAGATCCAGTCGCGTGTGAGCGCCGCGGCGCGCGTTGCGCTCGAGCTTGGGGTCGATGGATCGATGGCGGAGCTATGCATGGGCCAGGTTTTAGCAAGCTCCATGCCGATTTTTCGACGACGCTTCGGCGAGCAAGCGTCGCGCGGAAGCAGGCCGCGCTTACGGTCGCACAGCTTTGCATTCGGCGGATCGACATGCGCGACGCCCTGGCGACAAGCGTGCCCGATCGTGCGTCGGCGGGCGGGTTCAGAGACCTGCTGCGCCATACAAAATGTGTGCCGTTCTGGAGCAGAGTGTCACACGCAAACTGTCCGGCTTATGTTGCGTTTACAGACAGCGCTGTCAGAACGCGTGGCATGGAAATTGTATGGAAGGCCTACGCTGAATCGGAAGGCGCGCAGTCGATCTGCCGATCGTGCAGCGCGGACGCCACCAGCCAGGCGCTGGCGCCGGTGCCGGCCGCAGCGGCCAGATCGTCGCGATTGCGGATGCCGCCCGCGCCGATCAGCGTGGTATGCGCGGCGGCTTGCGCGCGCAGGCGCTCGAATGTCGCGAGATCGGGGCCGGCGTAGCTGCCGACCTGGTCGAGCGTCATCGCGATCACGCGCGACGGCCACCATGCCGACGAGCGATCGAGCGCCGTCGCGGCGAGCAGTTCGCCGGCGCGATGATCGAGCGATAGGATCGGCGCGAGGCCGGCGCGCTGCGCCGCGTGCAGGGCATGGATTTCGCGAAGCGTCTCCGAGCCGAAGACCGGCACGAGGGTCGCCAGGTTTGAATTGGCAGCAGGGCGGTCGAGTTGATCAACAGCAGCGTCGATGCGCTCGAACAGCGCGCGCATCGATGCGTAGTCCGCGAAACCCGCGTCGAGCCACAGTTCGATGCCGGGCAGCGCGGCGCGCAACGCGGCGAGCGTCGAAGCATGCGCGCCGCGCTGCAGGATGGCGCCGAGATCGGCGATATAGAGCGTGCGCGCGCCGCTGGCTTCGAGTAGCGCGTGGGCGGTAGCAAGTGGGTCACTCGTCGCGACGAGGCGGGACTGGATGGGCCGATAGGCGCTCCGCTCGCCGCGCACCGCGCGGACGACCTGGCCGTCGAGCAGATCGAGAACAGGTATTACCTGCATAGAGGGGCGCTTTCCTTTGACCAAGATCTTTGTTTATGAGTATCTCACCGGCGGCGGCATCGACCCCGAGTTCGCCGGCGCGGGCAGTCTCGCCGATTTGAGCGCGCTGATCATCGAAGGACGCGTGATGCGCGACGCGCTGGTCGCCGCTTTGCGTGAACTGGACGGCGTGCAGGTCACGTTCGCGACCTCGCGCTTCGAAACACCAGCCGCGGGCGACGCTCATTGTATGGCCGCGCCCGGCGAATCGATGACGGCGTTCGTCGCGCGCGCGGCGCGCCAGCATGACTACGCGTGGGTGGTCGCACCGGAATGTGACGGCCTGCTGCTGCGCTTTCACGATGCGGTCGGCACTGTCCGGTGGCTCGGCTGCGCGAAGGAAGCGATCCGCGTCGCGTCGAGCAAGAGCGCGACCGCGGCGTGTCTTGCCGCGCATGGCATCGCGACGACGCCGGCACTCGAACCCGGCGGCCCAGCCGCGCAGCACGACGGCCGCTGGGTCGTCAAACCGGACGACGGCGCGGGCGGCCTCGACACGATCGTCTACGAACGCTTCGCCGATGCTTGCGCCGACTACGACGCGCGCGCGGCGGCCGGGCGCAATCCGGTGCTGCAGGCATGGGTCGACGGCGAGCCGTTGAGCCTGTCGCTGATCTGCCGCGGCGACGCGACCAAGCTCCTCAGCATCAACCGTCAGCAGATCGGGCTGAGCGGCGGCGACGCGTCGGGCGAGGTTGCGCGGATCGTCGAGTTCGACGGGGTGCTGGTCGATCAGATCGACCAGCACAGCGACATGGGCCGCGCGCTGGACACGCTCGCGCATCGCGTCGCGCGGGCCATCCCGGGTTTGCGCGGCTTCGTCGGCATCGATGTCGTATGGCATCCACAGCGAGGGCCGGTCGTGATCGAGGTGAATCCGCGTTTGACGGTCGCCTATGCGGGCCTGTCGGCGGTGCGCGGCAGCGGCCTGACGCGCGCGCTGCTGGCCGCGCATGGCGTGCGACTCGAGCGCTGCGGCGCGGCGCGCGCCAATCCGCCGACGTACGAGGTGCGCCCTTGAGCCCCGCCCGCGCGAACCCGGCGGTGCGGTTCGGCTGGGACGTCGGCGGCGCGCACGTGAAGGTGTCGCTCGTCGACGACAGCGACGCGGTGCTCGACGTCGTGCAATGGCCGTGTCCGCTGTGGCAGGGCCTCGACCATCTGCACCGCACGATCGACCTCGTGTTCGAGCGCTGGCCACAGGCGCGCACGGACGCCGCGCAGCATGCGGTGACGATGACCGGCGAGATGGTCGACCTGTTCGCGGACCGCGCCGAAGGCGTGCGCGCGATCGTGGCCGCGCTCGCTCAGCGGCTCGGTTCGTCACTGCGCTTTTACGCCGGCGACGCCGGCTGGCTCGCCGCCGGCGACTGCGCGGCCGGCTGGCGCCACGTCGCGTCGGCCAACTGGCTCGCGACCGCGAGCTGGGTCGCTACCCGCATGCCGAACGCGCTGCTGATCGACATCGGCAGCACCACCACCGACATCATTCCGATCGTCGACGGCCGCGTCGTCGCGCGTGCCGCGACCGATGCGGGCCGGCTCGCGAGCGGCGAACTCGTGTATCACGGCGTCGTGCGCACGCCGTTGTGCGGCGTCGCGCATCGGATCGAATTCGGCGGCGCGATGCGGAACGTGATGAACGAATGGTTCGCGACCACCGCCGACGTCTACCGGCTGACGGGCGAACTGGACCCGCTGCACGACGTCCAGCCGAGCGCCGACCAGGGGCCGAAGACGCAGGCGGCGAGTCGCGCGCGGCTCGCGCGCATGATCGGGCACGACGCGCACGACGCGTCGGACCTCGAATGGCTGCACTTTGCGCGGCGCTGGCGCGCGCTGCAGGTGCGCGAAATCGGCGCAAACCTGATGCGCGTGATCGCCGCGCAGCCGGCGCTCGCGGCGGCGCCGCTGGTGGGCGCGGGTTGCGGCCGCTTCCTCGTCGCCGCATTGGCGCGCGACGAAGCGCGCGGCTATATCGACTTCGGCGCATTGGCGGGCGTGCCCGATGCTAGCGCGGCGTGGGCGGCGACCTGCGCGCCGAGCGTGGCGGTCGCGCTGCTCGCGGCGCGCGAACCGCGAGCGCAGCGGCGAAGCGCGCGTGGCGTGGCCGCGCGCGCGGCATGAGCTGACCGGCGCGGCGCCGGCGCACGAGTAGCGCAAAGCAGGACAGTGGGGACGATTGGGCGAGCGGGACAAGTTCGGTGATGAACGAGGCTGCGAAACGACGCGACTCGGCCGGGCACTCAACTGGACGCGAGGACAACAGTCATGTGGGTGGTCAAGATCGGAGGCAGTCTGAGTCACGACCCGGCACTGCGCCACTGGCTCAGCGAGCTATGCGAAGTCGGCGGCGGACGCGTGGTGATCGTGCCCGGCGGCGGCGATTTCGCGGACAAGGTGCGCCAGTACCAGGGCGAGTGGAACTTCGACGATCTGGCCGCGCACAACATGTGTCTGCTCGCGATGACGCAATACGCGCTGCTGATGCAGGGCGTGTCGCCCGAACTGGTGATCGCGTCGAGCGAGGCGAAAATCCGGCGCACGTTGCGCGACGGCCACGTCGCCGTGTGGGTGCCGACCGCGCTGATGCGCGACACGCCCGACACGATGAGCAACTGGGACACGACCTCCGACAGCCTCGCCGCCTGGCTATCGACGATGCTCAACGCGGAGCGGCTGATCGTCGTCAAATCCTGTCCGATCGCCGCCGACGATCCGCTCGAAACGCTGGCCGCGTCGGGCGTAGTCGACCGCAAGTTCGTCGACTACGTGACGGATGCCAACTATGTGGTCGAACTGCTCGACAAGAGCAACGTCGCGCTGATGCGCGACCGTTTGCTGAATATTCCGGTGATGTGAGCGGCGGCTATAGCCGCGTCGCGCCCGTCGAATCCGGCAGCGGCGCGCCGCCATCGACGCGTATTTCCCCAGCCGGCCGATGCAACGCGCTCGCCCATTGCGCGACGCGCTCGGGGTCGAGCCGCGAGCGGCGCCCGTCGGCGCACAGCGCGGTGCGAAAACCGGCCACGTCGGGCGCCAGCGCACGGATCTGCGGCAGTTGCGCCCAGCCGAGCGCACCGGCGATGCCTACCATCGCGCCGCGTTGACGCGCGAGCCGCAACCAGCGCGCGAGCGAGTCGACATCGACGTGATCGAACAGCGTGCCGCCGTCCTTGCTCGCGGTATCGAACATCAGGCCGGCAAAGCCGAGCGCCGCGGTGTGGCTGACCAGTTCGTCGTCCATGCCGCCGTCGCACAGCAGCACCGGCACGACGGTGGCCGGCAGATTCGCGAGCTGCTCGATGCAGCGGCGCGCGGCCGGTCCGCGCGCGACGCCGACCTTCACGTAGTCGACGCCGGCGTCGCTGACGTCGATCACGCGCGCGGCGATCTCGTCGAACGCGTCGGCCGGCACGTCGCCGATCGCTGCGCTGATCGGCTTGACCGGATAGCGGGCGCGCAGCTGTCGCGCGATGTTCGTAATGGCGCCGATCGACAGGCCGCCGAGCGCGCCGTCGTCAGGTTCCTTCAGGTCGATCAGCTCGGCGCCGGCGCGTGCGGCGTCGAATGCTTCCTCATCCGAGCGGACGCTCGCAAGCAATGCGGTCATCAGGGTTCTCCCGGCAAACGGGTTCAGTGATGGGCGGACGTGACGGCCTGTCGGGCCGCCTCTTCCAGAGTCGCGCGGTATCGCGCGACCGCGGCGACGAGCCAGCCCCAGGCGGTGCGCTCGTTGTCGCCGGCGGTTTTGTCGATCGCGATCTGCAGATAGGCCATTTCGCGATCGACCTTGTCGGCCGGCAGCATGAAGAGCCGGCTTACCAGAATGGCGCCTTCCACGACCGCCGACTGCGCGCGATTGAAGCCCGCGAACGGCGCGTGGTTTTCGCGGTGCACGCATTTCATCACCAGCACCGGGCGCTCTTTGTCGTCGCGCAGTTCGTCGAGTTCGAGCTCGGCGTGGGCCAGCGATTCGGTCAGACGCACGCTCGCGACACGGCTTGCGGCCACGGTCGGCCAATCGGTCGCGCAGTGCGTGACGCAGCCCGCGAAGACGCGTACGTCGGTGGTGAAATTGAGCACGGCAGAGCGCGTCGCGACGATATTGTCGAGCGTGACCGACGGCCGGAAAGGCGAAAGGATGATGCGCTCACCCTCGTAGCGCGCGCCCATCGGCGCGATATGAGGACGGCCATCGCACGCTGCCGTGGTGACGATCGTTTCGTGGATCATGGTTGGGAACGTTTGTCCCGACAGCGCCGGAAGGCCGGCCGTCAGCAGAGGTCAAACACACACGGGAACCGCAAAGGGGCCGCGGCGTGCGGCCCGGTTGCGGGCTTAACGCGTAGCGACATACATCACGATTTCAAAACCGAGGCGTACGTCGGTGTAGCTCGGAGTCGTCCATTGCATATGTGCTTCCTCCTTCGGTTGAAACTGCGGTTGGAACTGCGTTACGCCGCCGGCACGGCGAAAGTTCATGCCCAATGTCGGCGGCAGCCGGCATCACGCAATCTCCATGCCCGTGCGTGTACCGGCCGGCCAGGCGGGCGTGCATTCGAGGGCTAATACAGCGCTCAGCGAATTGCGCCACGCCATGGCGCTCGCGCGGGTTGCCAGACGCAAGCGTCCGCGCGGTGTGGCGAAAACGAAGCAAAGTGTTCCATCGCGATTCGCTGATCCGATTGCGCTGTCACGCCGTACCCGCGTCGCACACTAGCCAATTCTGCTCCGATTGCCGTTTCATGGCGTGAAAAAGAAACTAACGATGTGATAGCGATAATCGATCCATTAAGTCTGCCAAATAAAATCGTGAATTCCCCTTGGGCGTGTCCGTGCCTACAGTGCAACTCAAGCGCTTCGTTCTTCCGGCAGTGCGCTTGCCACTTTCGAGGACAGGTCATGAACGATTTCAGTCAACCGCCGATCCAGCCTGAACATCAAGCGCGCGATCCGCACAATCCGCGCGAGCGGTACGCGGCAGGCGTGATGAAATACCGCGAGATGGGTTACTGGCAACCGGACTACGAACCGAAAGAGACCGACGTGATCGCGCTCTTTCGCATCACGCCGCAGCCCGGTGTCGAACCCGAGGAAGCCGCGGCCGCGGTGGCCGGCGAATCGTCGACCGCGACGTGGACGGTGGTGTGGACCGACCGGCTGACCGCCTGCGACATGTATCGCGCGAAGGCGTATCGCGTCGAGCCGGTGCCGGCGTCGCGCGCCGACGAGCCTCAGTATTTCGCGTACATCGCGTACGAACTCGATCTGTTCGAAGAGGGCTCGGTCGCGAACCTGACCGCGTCGATCATCGGCAACGTGTTCGGCTTCAAGCCGCTGAAGGCGTTGCGGCTCGAAGACATGCGCATTCCAGTCGCGTATCTGAAGACGTTTCAGGGACCGCCGACCGGTATCGTCGTCGAGCGCGAACGGCTCGACAAGTATGGGCGGCCGTTGCTCGGCGCCACGGTCAAGCCGAAGCTCGGCCTGTCGGGCAAGAACTATGGGCGGGTGGTCTATGAGGGCCTGCGCGGCGGCCTCGATTTCCTGAAAGACGACGAGAACATCAACTCGCAGGCCTTCATGCATTGGCGCGACCGCTTCCTGTTCGCGATGGAAGCGGTGAGCCGCGCGCAGGCGGAAACCGGCGAGGTCAAAGGCCACTACATGAACGTGACGGCCGGCACGATGGAGGACATGTACGAGCGCGCCGAATTCGCGAAGGAGCTCGGCTCGTGCATCGTGATGATCGATCTCGTGATCGGCTGGACCGCGATCCAGTCGATGTCGCGCTGGGCCCGCAAGCACGACATGATCCTGCACCTGCATCGCGCGGGGCATGGCACCTACACGCGGCAACGCAACCACGGCATCTCGTTTCGCGTGATCGCCAAATGGCTGCGCATGGCGGGCGTCGATCATGCGCATGCGGGCACCGCGGTCGGCAAGCTCGAGGGCGATCCGCTGTCGGTGCAGGGCTACTACAACGTGTGCCGCGACGCGCACAACGCGGTCGACCTGTCGCGCGGCCTGTTCTTCGATCAACCGTGGGCCGGCTTGCGCAAGGTGATGCCGGTCGCCTCGGGCGGGATTCACGCGGGGCAAATGCACCAACTGCTCGACCTGTTCGGCGACGACGCGATCCTGCAGTTCGGCGGCGGCACGATCGGCCATCCGGCCGGCATCCAGGCCGGCGCGACCGCGAACCGCGTCGCGCTCGAAGCGATGGTCAAGGCGCGCAACGAGGGCCGCGACATTCTGCGGGAAGGGCCCGACGTGCTCGAAGCCGCCGCGCGCTGGTGCACGCCGCTCAAGCAGGCGCTCGATACGTGGCGCGACGTGACCTTCAACTACGCGTCGACCGATACGCCCGATTTCGCCGCCACGCCGACTGCGGCTTAAGAGAGCCGACTTTACCCGCGAGCGCTTCACGAGCGCATCCGCAACGCGGTGCCACGGCACCGCGCGGGGCACCGTTGACGCCGTTCTGAACGCGACATTCATCAACGAGGTTCGTCATGCGTATTACTCAAGGAACGTTTTCTTTTCTGCCCGAGCTGACCGACGAGGAAATCGGCCTGCAAATCGACTATGCGCTGCGCCAGGGCTGGGCCTGTTCGGTCGAATTCACCGACGACCCGCATCCGCGCAACACGTACTGGGAAATGTGGGGCCTGCCGATGTTCGACCTGCACGACGCGGCGGGCGTCTTGCAAGAGGTTCGGGCCTGCCGCGAGGCGCGGCCGCAGCACTACATCAAGGTCAACGCATTCGATTCGGTGCGCACCTTCGAGACGATGCGCCTGTCGTTCATCGTCAACCGGCCGGACGTGGAGCCGGGCTTCCGGCTGCTGCGCCAGGACGCGCAGGGGCGCACGCAGCGCTACAGCATGGCGGGCTATGCGTGCGATCGGCCAGCGGGCGAGCGTTACGGCGCGACGGGCTGAGCCGTTGAGCGCGCACGAGGGTGCAAGCCAGGCACACGACAACCCGCAGCAAGGAGGAGCAATGACTGACGCCGCCATCGTGGACGCACTGCCCGCGTCCACCGCGCACAGCGACGACGCCACGCCCCACATCGACCTCGCGGCGCTGTACCGCGACTCGGGCATCGGCGACGTGCTCGGCGAACTCGATCGCGATCTGGTCGGGCTCGCACCCGTGAAGACGCGTATTCGCGAGGTCGCCGCGCATCTGCTGGTCGAACGCGCGCGGGCGTCGCTGGGTCTCGCGGGCGGCGCGCCGACCTTGCACATGTGCTTCTCCGGCAACCCCGGCACCGGCAAGACGACGGTCGCGCTGCGCATGGCCGAGGTGCTGCACCGGCTCGGCTACATCCGCCGCAATCATCTGGTGTCGGTCACGCGCGACGATCTGGTCGGTCAGTACATCGGTCACACCGCGCCGAAAACGCGCGATGTGCTGAAGCGCGCGATGGGCGGCGTGCTGTTCATCGACGAAGCGTATTACCTGTATCGCCCGGAGAACGAGCGCGACTACGGGCAGGAAGCGATCGAAATCCTGCTGCAGACGATGGAGAACCAGCGCAGCGACCTGGTCGTGATTCTGGCCGGCTACGCGTCGCGGATGGAAGTGTTCTTCGAGAGCAATCCGGGTTTCCGCTCGCGCATCGCCCATCACATTACCTTTCCCGATTACGAGGAAACCGAACTGCTCGAAATCGCCGAGCGGATGCTCGGCACCATGCATTACCGCTTCGATGCCGCGTCGCGCCGCGCGTTCGCCGACTATCTGGCACGCCGCATCCGTCAACCGAATTTTGCCAACGCGCGCTCGGTGCGCAATGCGCTCGACCGCGCGCGGCTGCGCCAGGCGAACCGCCTGTTCGCGAGCGCGTTGCAAGGCGGCGAGCCGATCGACGCCGCCACGCTGACGCTGATCGACGCCGCCGACGTGCGCGCGAGCCGCGTATTCGACGAGCCCATGCAGCCGTCCTCGCCACCGCCTTCCACCGCGCGCGCCGTTACACCGCCGCCGGGCTGAATCACGACACCATCGAAGGAGAACGCCATGCAGGACGGACGCACGACACTTTCGAAGTTCCTGATCGACACGCTCGATCGCCCGCCGTGTACGGACAACGCGCGGGACACGGCGGGACTCTCCGCGCTCCTGATCGACGTGGCGGCCGCCATCAAATCGATCTCCGCGATGCTGACCAAGGGCGCGCTGGGCGGCAACTACGGTTCCGCGCAAACGCTGAACACGCACGGCGAGGAGCAGAAGAAGCTCGACGTCTCGACCAACGACATCTTCGTGCAGCAATGCGAGTGGGACGGCTTGCTGGCGGCGATGGTGTCCGAGGAAATGGAGCACGTGTACCCGATTCCGCCCGAGTATCCGCGTGGCGAGTATCTGCTGGCGTTCGATCCGCTCGACGGCTCGTCGAATATCGACATCAACGGCGTGGTCGGCTCGATCTTCTCGGTGCTGCGCACCCGCGACCCGGCGGAGGATGCCAGCAGCGAAGCCGCGTTCCTGCGGCCGGGCTGCGAACAGGTCGCGGCCGGCTACGCCGTGTACGGACCGTCGACGATGCTGGTGCTGTCGGTCGGCAACGGCACGCATGGTTTCACGCTGGAGCGCGACATCGGCAACTTCGTGCTCACGCATTCGAACATCCGGATTCCGGAAGAAACCGGCGAGTTCGCGATCAACGCATCGAACGAGCGCTTCTGGGAGCCGCCCGTGCGCCGCTACGTGCAGGAGTGCAAGGACGGCCGCAGCGGCTGCCGCGCGCGCGACTTCAACATGCGCTGGATCGCATCGATGGTCGCGGAAGTGCATCGCATCCTGATGCGCGGCGGCGTGTTCATGTATCCGCGTGATTCGAAAACACCCGCGATGGAAGGGCGCCTGCGGTTGCTCTACGAAGCGAACCCGATGAGCTTTCTGGTCGAGCAGGCGGGCGGCCTCGCGATCACCGGACGCGAACGCATTCTCGACGTCGCGCCGCGCGCGCTGCATGGCCGCGTGCCGGTGATTCTCGGCTCGAAGAATGAGGTCGAGCGCATTGCGCGCTATCACGGCGAATACGACCGCGGCGAGGACAAACCGTTCTCGTCGCCGCTGTTCGGCACGCGCTCGCTGTTCCTGCCGGATTTCACGGCGTGATCAGCGACTGAGCGCAGGTGCGTACAGCGCACGGCACCAGAAATACCGTCATCCGGAGACAAACGCATGTCAGTCAAACATCCGATCATCGCGGTGACCGGCTCGAGCGGCGCGGGCACCACCACCGTCATGAAGAGCTTCATGCATATCTTCAGACGCGAGCACATCAATGCGCAGATCGTCGAAGGCGATGCGTTCCATCGCTACGACCGCAACGGCATGCGCGCGGCGATGCAGGAGCGCGAACGCGACGGTGTGCCGAATTTCAGCCACTTCGGACCGGAAGCGAATCTGCTCGAAGAACTCGAAACGCTGTTCACGCGTTACGGCGAAAACGGCAGCGGGCAGTTTCGCCACTACGTGCACGACGCGGCCGAAGAGTTGCTCTACAAGCAGGACGGCGGCACCTTCACGCCGTGGGAGGACGTCGCGGCCAATACCGACCTGATGTTCTACGAAGGGCTGCATGGCGCGGCCGTGACTGACAAGGTCAACATCGCGCGGCATGCGGATCTGCTGATCGGCGTCGTGCCGATCATCAACCTCGAATGGATCCAGAAGCTGCACCGCGACCAGACGATGCGCGGCTACACGCACGAAGCGGTGGTCGACACGATCCTGCGGCGCATGCCCGACTACGTGAACTACATCTGCCCGCAGTTCTCGCGCACGCATGTGAACTTCCAGCGGGTGCCGACCGTGGACACGTCGAATCCGTTCACCGCGCGCGAGATTCCGCAGCCCGACGAGAGCTTCGTGGTGATCCGCTTCGCGCGGCCGAAGGGCATCGACTTCCAGTATCTGCTGACGATGCTGCACGACTCGTTCATGTCGCGCCCGAACGTGATCGTCGTGCCGGGCGGCAAGATGGGACTCGCGATGCAGCTGATCTTCACGCCGATGATCCTGCAACTGATCGACCGACGCTCGCGCGCTTGACGTTCTTCGAAGCGCACCCGGCCCCTGCAGACGTTCATTTCGCAAGGAGAATTTCGATGAGTGCAGTCGCGCACCCGCTTGACGCACCCGCCACGCGCCCGATGGCCGACGCGCTGCGCATGCTCGCGATCGACGCGGTGGAAGCCGCGAAGTCGGGACACCCCGGCATGCCGCTGGGCATGGCCGAGATCGCGGTGGCATTGTGGGACCGGCATCTGAAGCACAGCCCACGCAATCCCGCGTGGCCCGACCGCGACCGGTTCGTTTTGTCGAACGGACATGGTTCGATGCTGCTGTATGGACTGCTGCATCTGACCGGCTATGACCTGCCGATCGACGAACTGAAACGCTTTCGCCAGTTGCACAGCAAAACGCCGGGGCATCCCGAGGTGGGCGTCACACCCGGCGTCGAGACGACCACCGGGCCGCTCGGCCAGGGGCTCGCGAACGGCGTCGGCATGGCGCTCGCCGAAGCGTTGCTCGCGCGCGAGTTCAACCGGCCCGGGCATCGAATCGTCGATCACCGCACCTACGTGTTCGCCGGCGACGGCTGCCTGATGGAGGGCATCTCGCACGAAGCGGCGTCGCTCGCGGGCACGCTGAAGCTCGACAAGCTGACGGTGCTGTACGACGACAACGGCATCTCGATCGACGGCCACGTCGCGCAATGGTTCGCCGACGACACGCCCGCGCGCTTCGCCGCCTACGGCTGGCATGTGGTGCGCGAGGTGGACGGCCACGACGTCGATGCCGTCGATCGCGCATTGCACGCGGCGCGCGCGACCGGACGGCCGACGCTGATCTGCTGCCGCACGGTGATCGGCCACGGCGCGCCGAAGGCTGGCACGCACGACGTGCATGGCGCGCCGCTCGGCGCCGACGAGGTGGAACGCACAGGCCGCGCGCTCGGCTGGCCGCATCCGCCATTCGAGATTCCCGACGAGATTCGCGCGAACTTCGACGCGAGCGCGCGTGGTGCCGCCGCGGAAGCCCAATGGCGCGCGCGTTTCGATGCATATCGCCAGCACTATCCGGTGGAGGCCGCCGAATTCGAGCGGCGTGTGCAGGGCCGCTTGCCCCCGCATTGGTACGACACGGTTCGCGCGCTGCTGCGCGATGCGGATTGCGCGGCTGAATCGATCGCGACACGCAAGGCTTCGCAAAAGGCGATCGGCGCGCTCGCGCGCAGCCTGCCGGAACTGCTCGGCGGCTCGGCCGACCTGACCGGTTCGAACCTGACGGACTGGCCGGGCACGGTCGACGTGCGCAGCGACGAAAACGGCTTACGCGGCGGCAACTACGTGCACTACGGCGTGCGCGAGTTCGGCATGAGCGCGGTGATGAACGGCATCGCGCTACATCGCGGCTATCTGCCGTTCGGCGGCACGTTCCTGACCTTCTCCGACTATGCGCGCAATGCGTTGCGAATGGCCGCACTGATGAAGACGCGCTCGGTCTTCGTGTTCACACACGACTCGATCGGCCTCGGCGAAGACGGACCCACACATCAGGCGGTCGAACACGCGGCGAGCCTCCGGCTGATTCCGGGGCTCGACGTGTGGCGTCCGTGCGATACCGTCGAGACCGCGCAGGCGTGGGTCAGCGCGGTGGAGCGTGAGGGACCGTCGTGCCTGTTGCTGAGCCGGCAGAACCTGCGCTTCGTCACGCGCTCTGCAGTACAGATCGCCGCGATTGCGCGGGGCGGGTACGTGTTGCGCGACTGGCCCGATGAAGAAGGGCAACAGCAACCGGCGCGTGTCGTTCTGATCGCCACCGGCTCGGAAGTGTCGCTCGCGCTCGACGCGATCGCGCCGCTCGCGGCGGCCGGCATCGCCACGCGCATCGTATCGATGCCATCGACCACCGCGTTCGACCGGCAACCGCGCGCCTGGCGCGACGCGGTGCTGCCGCCGGGTGTGCCGCGTGTCGCGATCGAGGCGGGCGTGCGCGCGTTCTGGCGGCAATACGTCGGGCTCGACGGCGGCGTGGTCGGCATCGATACGTTCGGCGAATCGGCCCCCGCCGCCGCGTTGTTCGAGCACTTCGGACTGAACGCTCAGGCGGTGATCGACGCAGCGCGACGCGTCGCGGACCGCGCGCGTTGAGCACGCCGCTCGACAAGATTTCATTTCATATCGAGGAGCACGCAATGGCCTTCATCACCCTGCGGCAACTGCTGGATCACGCGGCCGAACACGACTACGGCGTGCCCGCGTTCAACGTCAACAACATGGAGCAGATTCACGCGATCATGCGCGCGGCCGAGGCCACCGATAGCCCGGTGATCCTGCAGGCGTCGGCTGGGGCGCGCAAGTACGCGGGTGAGCCGTATCTGCGCCATCTGGTGCTCGCCGCGCTAGAAGCGCATCCGGACATCCCGCTGGTGCTGCATCAGGATCACGGCGCGAGCCCCGCGGTGTGTCAGCAGGCGATCCGCTCGGGCTTCACGTCGGTGATGATGGACGGCTCGCTGCTGCCCGACCAGAAAACGCCCGCCGCGTACGACTACAACGTCGAAGTCAGCCGGCGCGTGGTCGATGCTGCGCATGCGGTCGGTGTGTCGGTGGAGGGGGAGCTGGGCTGTCTCGGCTCGCTGGAAACCGGCACGGCAGGCGAAGAGGACGGCGTCGGCGCGGAAGGCAAGCTGACGCGCGAGCACCTGCTGACCGACCCGGACGAAGCGCGGCGCTTCGTCGAGGCGACCGGCGTCGATGCGCTCGCGATCGCGATCGGTACTTCGCACGGCGCGTACAAGTTCAGCCGCGAGCCGACTGGCGACATCCTCGCGATCGACCGGATCGCCTCCATTCATTCGCGGATTCCCGACACGCATCTGGTGATGCACGGTTCGTCCTCGGTGCCACAGGAATGGCTCGCGGTGATCCGGGAGTACGGCGGCGAAATTCCGACCACCTACGGCGTGCCCGTCGACGAAATCCGCCGCGGCATCGCGCACGGCGTGCGCAAGGTCAATATCGACACCGACATCCGTCTCGCGATGAGCGGCGCGATGCGTAAATCGCTCGCCAATGCGCGCTCGGAGTTCGATCCGCGCGCGGCCCTGAAGGCCGCCACCGCCGCGGCTAGCGCGATCTGCATCGAGCGTTTCGAGGCGTTCGGTTGCGCGGGGCAGGCGGCGCGCATCAAGCCGTTGCCGCTCGACACGATGGCGAGCCGCTATCACTGACGCTACTGGTACGGAGAACGCAATGCGCGAATTCCTGATTGCTCCGTCGCTGCTGTCGGCGGATTTTGCCCGGCTCGCCGACGAGATACGCGACGTGACCGTGGCCGGTGCGGACTGGATTCATCTGGACGTGATGGACAACCACTACGTGCCGAACCTGACCGTAGGGCCACTCGTGTGCTCGGCGATCCGGCCGTACACGTCGCTGCCGTTCGACGTGCATCTGATGACCACGCCGGTCGATCCGCTGGTGTCGGCGTTTGCCGAGGCCGGCGCGAACCTGATCAGTTTTCATCCGGAGGCGACGCTGCACGTGCATCGGACCATCGAGTTGATCCGCTCGCACGGCGCACGCGCTGGGCTCGCGCTGAATCCGGCGACGCCGCTCACGGTACTCGATCATGTGCTGGAGATGCTCGACGTCGTGCTGGTGATGTCGGTGAATCCGGGCTTCGGCGGCCAGGCGTTCATTACCGAAACGCTCGATAAGCTGCGGCTGCTGCGCGAGCGCGTCGAGACGACGATGCAGCGCACCGGGCGGCCGTTGCTGATCGAGGTGGACGGCGGCGTGAAGGCGTCGAACATCGCGCGTGTCGCCACCGCGGGCGCGGATGTGTTCGTCGCGGGATCGGCCGTGTTCGGCGCGAGCGATCGCGCGCAGGCGATTCGCGGCATGCGCGGCGAACTGGCTACCGTCGACGAACACGCGGGTGTGGCCGCCATGCAGTGACGGCGCGGCGGGTTCAGCGCTTCTTCATCGTCTCGCCCGGTCCGCACCAGACGCTGAGATCTTCTTCAGGCCGGTCGACCGCGCAGCCCCAGTCGAGCGGCTGATCCTGATCGAAGCGCTTGCCGAGCCGCCACGCGATTTCCGCGCGGGCAAGCTGCACGCCCATATAGAACGCGTGGCCGCCGTCGGTTTCGAGGTTCAGCTGTGGGTACAGCGCGAACGGATCGTCGCCGCGTCGATGGCCGTCGCGGTTGTACACGTGAATGCCGTCGGCGCTGATCTGCACGCGGAAATTCGGATCACGCACGGCGCGCGCGAATTCGTCGATTTCTTCGGCGCTGTACGGAAACGGCCTTTTCGCATGGACCGTTGCGAGTTCGGTGCTGATGCCCTTGGGCAGCACTTGCGCATCGCGTGCGGCATGCATCACGCGGCGCGCGACATCGGCTTCGCGCAGCGCGCGCCGCGCGTGCAGGCTCACCGACGTCGTCAGCACCGCGCCAACGCGCAATTCCGCCGCCATGCCGAGCAGCACCGCATTGATGCCGCTCGTGTCGGCCTCGGTCAACTCCGTCACGTTGCCGATGCCCATCATGATCGCGATGTCGGGATAGCGCTCGCGCAAACGCACATAGCGCGCAATCGACGTGGCCAGCCCGAACGGAATCGGATCGAGAATAGGATCGGCGAGAAACGCGCGGCCGCGCGCGGAGAGCGCTTCAATCGCGGCGTCGAGCGAGGCTGTGTCAGCGGGTTCACGCGCGACGAGGATCGGCGTCGACGGCACTTCATCGGCGATCCATAGCGTGTCGAGATTCAGGCTCATCAGATAGTCGGCGCCGGCGCGGCCGCCGCGCAGCAGTTCGTCGTTACGCATCGAATCGACGCTGACGCGATAGCCCTCGGCCTTCAGCCGGCGCACCGCGTCTTCGAGATGCGGAAACGGCGTATCCGGCAGACAGCCGATGTCGATCACGTCCGCGCCCTGGGCCGCATACTCGCGCGCCCTTGCCGCGATGCCGTCGAGGTCGAGCCTCGGCGCATCGACGATCTCCGCGAAAATCTCAGTGTCGTAGCGGCTCAGGTCGAACGGCTTCGCCTTGTGGCCGAAAAACTGCGGCAAATCCTTGACCTCCTCGGGACCGCGTTCGAACGGCACGCCGAAGTGCGCGCTCAGCGCGTCGAGATCGCCGCGGCAACGGCCCGGCACGATCACGCGATGCGCGGCGAGCGGCGTGGGCAAGCGGCGCTGGATCATGTCAGCGGTCATCAACGCGGCGACTTGCAGGCCGATTTCGCGCACCTCCCAACTGAACGGCGTCGGCGCCATGCCGTCGAGCACGCGCCGCAGGCTCGGTTCGGCAAGCCGGCCGGTCAGGAAGAGGATGTGGTCCATGCGAGATCGAGGGTCGCGAGGCGATTGGCGAGCGCCGCTTCGAGTTCGTCGAGCGAGCGCGCGAGCGTCGTGTATTCGAAGCGTGCCAGACGCTCGACGTTGTCGAGTTCGATCGCCCGTGGCCGCAGTTCGACCCATTCGTCCGGGCTATGCGTGATCACGCTCGGTTCGGTGTCGCACGCAAAGACGATGCCGGGGATGCATTGCTTGCCGGCCTGCGCGTACATGTTGGTCGGCAGAGTGTCGGAGATGCCGTACGCGCATTTGGCGACCGTGTTGCTGGTGGCGGGCGCGATCACGACCGTGTGATAGACGCCGTGATACAGCATGCCAACCGGCACGCCGCTCGCGCTGTTGTCGCGCAGCACGCGGAACTGTTCGCGCAGCTTGTCGAGCGACCAGCCGTACAGCGGCAGCACTTCCTCGGCCGCCGCCGACAGAAACAGATCGACGCGCGGCAAGCGCCGCGCGAGCGCGATCGACTCTTCGAGCATGTGACCGGAGCCGGTCACGCACCACGCGAAGCGCGCATCCGGCTTGAAGGCGGTGAGATCGCGGGCGGCCTTGGGCGCTGACTCGTTGGCGGACGACTGGGTCATGCGTCGAGATCGAGCGGCATGCCGTCCGGCGGCGAGCCTTCGTGCGACAGCCGGATATGCAGCCGGCGCATCTTGCGGTACAGCGTGTTGCGGCTGATGCCGAGCGCCTTCGCGACGTTGCTGACGTTCCAGCGATGCTCGTCGAGCAGTGACAACACCGTTTCGCGCTCGTTCAGCTGGATCGCGTTCAGCGAAGAAATGTCCGCTTCGTCGGCGAGCTGCCCGTCCATGTCCGCGTTCGCGAGGCGCAGCGCGGTCGGCAGGTCGACCGCCGACGTGCGTTGCGTGACCTCGGGCGGCAGATGCTCGCAGCGGATCGGCTCGCCGTCGGACAGCGCGATGGCCATCTGCAACACGTGACGCAGCTGACGGATATTGCCGGGCCACGCGTAGGTCAGTAGCGCGTATTCGGCTTCCGGCGTCAGCTCGGGCGGATCGTCGGTTTCGTTGGCGAGCAGATGATGGATCAGCGGCAGTTTGTCGACGCGCTCGCGCAGCGCCGGCAGATTCAGCTCGACGCCCTTGAGCCGGTAGTACAGGTCCTCGCGGAACTGACCGCTCTGCACGAGTTCGAGCAGATTGCGGTGGCTCGCGCTGATCAGCTGGAAATTCACCTTGACGGTGGTCTCGGCGCCGAGCGGCGTGACCTCGTGTTCCTCGATCACGCGCAGCAGACGCGCCTGCAGCACGAGCGGCATGTCGCCGATCTCGTCGAGGAACAGCGTGCCGCCGTTGGCCTGCACGATCTTGCCGCGCCGTCCTTCGCGCTGCGCGCCGGTAAATGCGCCCGCGCGATAGCCGAACAGCTCGCTCTCGATCAGGTTCTCCGGCAGCGACGCGCAGTTCACCGGCACAAATGGACCGTCGGCGTGCGGGCTGATGCTGTGCAGCGCCTGCGCGAAGACTTCCTTGCCGGTGCCGGTCTGGCCGCGCAGCACGATCGGAATCTTGCGCTGGATCACGCGCGCGGCCAGTTGGATCTGCGAGGCCATGCGCGGGTCGCCGAATTCGAGGTGCGCGATTTCGTCGAGCTTCGGCACCGGTGCGTGTTTGTCGTGTTTCTCGTGTTTTTCGGCGGTGCTGCTGCGGATCGCGGAGTCGGTGACGATCACGCGCGTCACGCGCCCGGTGCCGTTCTGCGGCGTCTGCGCGACGAGGAAAAAGCGGTTCGTCGCATTCGCGCTGTAGACGGTGACCGGATGGAACGAGCCGCGAATGCTGCGCGCAATCATGTCTTCGAGCGACGCGTTGAACGCTTCCTCGATGCGCCGACCGCGCAGCTCGCTCAGCGAGCGGAAGCCGAGCTGGAACAGCGCGCTGCGGTTCGCGGCGAGCACGGTGCTGTCGTCGCCGACCGCGAGCTTGCCGCCGTGCAGCGTACCGACGAATTCCGGGCGGCTGTGGAAATGGATCATGTTGGCGTGCCGGTAGCGCGCATCGAGCAGACGGTTTTCGATCATCTGCCGCGACATGCCGACCAGCACCAGCGAATGCTGCTGCAGCAGCTTCGAGCGACTCGTGACGTCGAGCACACCGGCGATTTCGCCGCCGTCGTCGAAGATCGGCGCGGCCGAGCAGGTCAGCGACGTATAGCGCGGATAAAAATGCTCGTGCTGACAGACGGCGATGCAGTCGCGCTCCGCGAGGCAGGTGCCCATGCCGTTGGTGCCGGCTTCGCGTTCGCTCCACAGCGCGCCGACGCGAAAGCCGTCGACGGCGACCGCCTCGGCGAACGGCACGGACGACACCTGATGCACGATCACGCCGCCCGAATCGACGAGCACGACCGCGAGCTCGGGATCGGCCAGTTGCTGATAGAGCGTCGTCATCTCGAGCTTCGAACACGCGATCAGATCACCGAGCGCCTCGCGGCGCGCGCTGAGTTCGTATTCGGTGAGCACCGGCGGCGGCACGAAACGCGCGGGGTCCAGCTGGAATTCGTTGATGCAGCGCGTCCACGACTGAGCTACGGGTTCGCTTGTCGGGCGCGTGGTCAACTGATGGTTGACCACGTTCAGAACTTCCCGGACGTGCGTACTGCTGTCAGCGAGCAACGACATGGGATTCGTCTCCGTTGCGTCATTTCGGAAGCGTGACTGCTTTGCACGCTGCGAATGGCGCTTTATCAAGCCTGTCTGCCCTTGGTGCGGCGGATTCTTGGTCCGTCTGCTCCCTCGCGACCGGCCCTGCTACGAGGCGGGTATTTAAAACTGTACGCCCGATGCAAGATTGGTTCAACAGAAAGTGACTGTGGGTTTACCTCACCGTGCCCGGAACTTGCTTTTCTCGATGCGCGATGCGTTGTACGTTTTGCAGATTGCATGCCTGTCGCAGCTTCGGAACAGAGTGTGCCGCGCATCGCTCAGTTCTGCTGCTCAACTGTTGCACCGTTTGCTCTCTTCATCAAAGCTTGTTCAATCTTGGGCCGCGCCGCGGCGGAGACCATCATGGATCGTATCGATACTGTTCGCCTTGCCGCATTTTCCAGCCTCGGCGCCGATCCCGGCTCGCAAGCCGGCGCGTTGCCCGAGCGCCTCGACATCGTGTTCATCGAGAACTTCATCGGCCAGACGGTCATCGGTATCGACAGCAGCGAGTTGCATGTTGCGCAACCGGTGCGCGTGAATCTGGCGATCGGCGTGCCCGCGATCCGCGCGTGCGCGACGGACCGGATCGAAGATACGGTCAACTATGCGGCCGTGCGCGAGGCGCTGCTCGAGCTATTCGCGTCGCATCGCGTGCGGCTGCTGGAGGCGCTTGCCGAGACGATCGCGCAACTGCTGATCGCCGACTTCGGCGCGCACTGGGTGCGCGTGTCGCTCGCGAAGCCGGCCAAGTTCGCGGACCTCGCGGCTGTCGGCGTACAGATCGAGCGGCGTCGCGGCGATGGCCCGGCTACCTCCGTGGGTCTCGCGTGTTACGCGTCGCTGGGCGAGGGGCTGGTGCCGAATTGAGAGGGAGAGCCGAGCGGGCCGGACGCCCGGCCCGTCTCGACCCGTAGTTATTTCGCCACGGTCGACGTTTTCTGCGGACCGAGTCCGCACGCCTGATACGCGCTCGTTTGCAGCGCGCGGAATTTTTTCGTTTGAGCCTTGGCGTGATCGACGCGGAATTCCGCGCCGCCTTCGCCGCCGAGCGTCGCGTACTTCGAGAAGGTCGACTGGTCGACGAATTCGTCGTACGGCAACGACGCGGCCATCTTGTCGATCACGCACGAGCACTTGTAGACGTTCGCGAAATCATGGCCGTTATCGTCCATGCAGCTCAGCACGTATTCGACGCGGCCCTCGGTCGGATAGTTATAGCCGGCCGCCCACGCGAGCGGCGCGGCGAGCATCAGCGTGGTAAAGGCGAGAAGCGCGCGACATCTAGTAGTCATTGAATGCCTCTGCGAGAGCATTGAACCCGCTTCGCGAACCGCTGCGCGAGGTGCATGCCTTGCGGCCGCGAGGCGACGGGATGCGCGAGGAGGCGGGGCCGCCGACGGCGCCGCGTCTCCTGCGCTGGCATGCGCCGTCAGTTCGGCGCGAACGGATGCGCGACGCTGCCTTTCTTCGCCACCACCTCGGACGCGGTCGGCTCGCCGCTGACCGCGCGCTTGATGGCCTCGCGCGTCGCCTGATAGTTGAACTGCTGGATCTTCTTGTCGTCCTCCGCCTGCCAGTGGATGAAGACGCCGACGCAGAGGAACAGATCGTCGGCTTCTTCCTGCGGGATCGTGCCGTCCTCGACACTGTCGGCCACCGCGAGCGCGACCGCGTGCTGCGCCGGGCCGAACATCTGCACGGCCTGCTTGGCGCCTTTGATCGTCACCTTGTTGAACAGGATCGTATTGGGCTTCGTGATGAGATTCGGCGCGACGACGGCGAGCAGCGACGTGAAGCCGTCCTTGTTGTTGGTGAGGGCGTTGCAGAACGCGGTTTCCGCAGCCGAACCTCGCGGTCCGATCAGCAAGTCGATATGCGCGACCTCGTTGCCGTCGCCGACTAGCGACTCCCCGATCATGACGCGGTTGATCTTGGCCATTCTGTTCCTCCAATGAGTAGGTATGGACCTGCTGACGAGGCGCCGCCCGCGATCGTGTCCAGATCAGCATCGCGAGAGCGGTGCGGGATTGCACGGCGGTACTAACTAACAGGTTCCGTGCCAGTTGTGGCACCCGGCATGCTGACGCGCCTCATCGGATCGGTTCAGTCCAGACGATTCAGGGTTAACCGCGACCTTGGACGCAGCGCGCAACAAATAGCGTGGCCACCGCGAGGTCCCCGCTGGTGCCGGGATTGATTGCGCGGGCTTTCAATTCGACATCCCAGGCATCGAGTTGCGGATCGCTTGCCGAGCGGCGCGCGGCGGGTCGCGTTTGGCGCCAGCGTGCGTGCTGTTCGCGTGCCACGAGCGTGACACTCTGCGCCAGTGCGAGGCCGTGCTTGCGCACAATGTGAGAGTCGGGCCAGCCGCCGAGGAATGCCAGAAACACGTTGAGCATCGCGATTTCGCCTCGATTGACGGGCGCGGGTTCGGGCGCTGGGGTCGAGGCTTCGAAGCAGGCCGCGAGGCCGGTGTCGAACAGGTCCGCGAAACCGTTCGCGTACTGCCGCGCGATGCTGTCGCGCTCGCTGGCGAGCCGCATCGCGTCGCGCAGGCCTATCGTCGGCGGCGCGTGGACCGATTGCTCGGGCGCGTCGCCGAGGCCGCCGGGATTGGCGAGCGCGATCGCGCGATAGGCGAGCCGCGCGTCTTCGACGTCGAGCCGGCTCAGCACGTCGCCGACGGCCGCGCGCCACGCTTGCGCCGTCAGCGGCCGTTCGCCGGTTTCGTCGAGGGTCGCGGCGAGCGGCGCGAGCAGCAGCACGATGCCGAGATTCGTGTTGCAGCCGACCGCCGCGCGCGTGCGCGTGACCGCGTCGAGAATGCGCTGTCCGACACGGGCGCCGCGTGCGAACAGCGCGTCGAGCGACGCGTCCGCGCTGGCGAGGAACTGCGCCGCGTGCATGCCGTGGCCGGGGCTTTGGATGCTGACGTTGCCGGGTTTCGGCGTGGTGACGTCGAGCGCGCAGGCTTCGAGGAAGGCCGCGCGCGCGTGCTCGACGGAGATTGGATGAGTGCCGGGCATCGCGCTTAAGCCCGGCGCTGCGGAGACGGCTCAGGCAACCCGGCGCTAGCGGCTTGCTCGTCTTGTCGGTTCGCGCGCCGTTGCGCCGCGAGCTTGCGATCGAGCAGGTCGTCGACCAGCGCCGCCGCGACATCGAGCGGCACGACCGACTGCAAACCGCGCCACGCGGCCACGCCGTTGACTTCGAGCACGAGCGGCAGCGCGGCGTCGTCGGGATTCGGGATCAGGTCCACGCCCGCGTAGTCGAGGCCGAGCGCGGCGGTGGCGCGCACGGCGGTCTGCGCGAGCGGGACCGTCAGCTCGGCGGCCTCGCAGCGCGCGCCTTGCGCGACGTTGTGAATCCAGCCCTTGCCGCCGCTGCGCCGCATCGCCGCGACCGCCTTGCCGCCGATCACGAGCACGCGCCAATCGAAACCGGGCCCGCTGCTCGCGACGAAGCGCTGCAGATACGCAACCTGCCGATAACGCGCGAGCGACGGCAGCGGCGCGAGCAGCCCGCCGCGCGCGCCGAGCCGTTTGAGCCCGTGGCCTTGCGAGCCGAACAGCGGCTTGAGCACGACCTGGCGGCCGGCGGCCGCTTCGCGCATCAGTACGCGTTGCGCGAATGCGGCGGACTCGACGGCCCACGTGGCCGGTGTCGGCACGCCCGCGCGATGCAGCAGGAAGCTCGTCATCGATTTGTCGACGCTGCGCTCGATCGCGCGGGCGTCGTTGTAGACCGGCACGCCTGATTCACGCAGCGCGTGCAGGATGCCGAGCCGCAGCGTCACCTGCTCGAAGGTGCCGCCGGCGATGCCGCGCACGAACACCGCATCCGGCAGCGTGCGGCCGAAGCCCGGGATCACGAGGCCGTGCGGCAGCCACGTGGTGTCGATGCGGCAATCCGCGAGATCGACGCAACGCGCTTCGGCGCCGCGCGCACGGAACGCTTTTTTCAGCCGGCCAGTGTGCCAGCCGGTTTCGTCGCTCATGATCGCGATGCGCAGACCCGATGTGATCATCATCGCGCGACCGGCTCGCCGCCCCACTGTTTGCGCAGCAGGCCGCCGTCGAGTCTGCCGCCGTGGTAGGTCGCGCCGCTTTCGAGGCTGCTGACCCACACCTCGGCGGGCGCGAACAGCGCCGGGTCGATCTGGTAGAAGTCGAAGTTGACGGCCGTGAAAACGTCCGCGAACGGCCGGCCGTAGTCGCGCGAATTGGCGGAGGGCAGGGTGTCGGCGAGACGTCGCGCGATCTCGTCGTGCTGGACGGTCAGATGCACGCGGCCGCCGTACAGGATCGCGTCGTTGGTGCGGCCCATCGCCTGAATGCCGTCGGGCGCGGGCGGCGGCAGCGGCGCCGAGCCCGTGCCTGCGACGATCTCATCGAGCGGCACGCCGAGCACGTGCACCTTGTGCAGCGCCACTTCGACGACGCGGGCCACGACCTGTACCGTTCCCGCGACAGAGTGTGTCGGCGTGACGATCAGCGTCAGGTGTTCGGGCGCGAGGCCGCAATCGTGCAGCACCTTGTCGATCACGACCTGTGGCGGCAGCCGGTCCACTTCGAGCACCAGCGCGCCGCGCTCGTGGCGGTCGCGATAGCCGAGCTCGTCGAATAACGGCTCCTTGACCGCGAGCGCACGCGCGGGCCCCGAGCCCAGCGAAAAGAACTTCTTGCCGCCGGTCTGCTCCTTGGTCGCCGACAGGCTCCAGCCCGCGTACTGGCTGCCGAGGCAGGCCAGCACCGGCGCCGAGGTGCTGACTTCGAGCATCGTCGGCCACAGCGGCGCGGCGTCGAAGTTCCCGCGTACCGCGACGCTGCCGAGACCACCCATGCAGATGCGCGCGATCAGCACGCCGGCGTCGAGGCTGCCGCGTGCGTCGACGCCGGCGTCGGCGATCATGGTGCCGGCGGGCGTGCGTGTGAGCGCGACGCCGAGCTGTGCCGCCTGATCGACGAGCCGTGTGACGAGGCGCTCTGAAAGCGCATTCACGCTCGGCGGCGCGGCGGGCGGGGGGGGCTCAGTGGGCGTGGAGGCAGGCATGGTCGGGTTCATCGCAGGTTTCGATTCGTTGGACGACGCGTTCGTGCTGCGCGTCGAGCGCGGTGCGCACCCCGTCCACCGACGCCGCTCGCACGAGCAGCGTGCAGACCGGCTGCCCGACGTCGATACGGGTGCCCGGCATCGGCACGTCGCGGCATTGCGGATCGCGCAGGCAGGCGTCGGAGAAGGCCGCGGAGACGTTGAACGGCCGCTGCGCGAACAGCACCCGCTGGCCGGCGCGCCAGCGCGGCGCGCGGGCCAGCGCGAGGCTCGCGGCCGACGGCGCGCGGCCGTGGCGGCACGCGTCGAGGTGGCAGGCGAGCAGGCCGGCTGGCCACGCATCGGGCGACGCGGTTTCGTAGAGCGCCATCGTCGACGAAGGGCGCGGGTTGATTTCGAGCACGTCGAACGAGGCGCCGTCCGACAGGAAATCGCAGCTGTTGATACCGACGAGGCCGGTGTTTGCGCAAAGCGCATCGAGCGCTTGCTGCACGTGCGCGACGAACGCCGGCGACAGGTCGATCGGCCCGAACGAGCCCGCATGCACGAAGCGCAGATCGCCGATCGCGCAGGTGAGTTGCTCGGCGAAACCGATCAGATGCGCGCCGCCGTGCGCGCCGATGAACAGCGCCGACAGCGAGCGGCCTTGGCCAAGGCGCTGGAAGTAGCCGTGCGCGGAGGCGCTCGTCAAGTCGAACGAGTCGGCCGCCTGGATATGCGTACCGCCGCAACCATCCGCCTGCTTGAACAGCCAGCCCCCGGCCGTCGCGGGCCGTTCGAACGACACAGCCGGATGCCCGATCCGCAACGCGTCGAGCAGCGCGAAGAAACGCCGCGGCTCGCGTACGGCCGCGACCGCGTCGGCATCGTTGCCGAGGAAGCGCGGCAAGCCGGGCTCCCGGCACAAGTCAGGCATCAAAGCTTCGAGCCCGCTGCCGCCGATCCAGCCAAGCAGACGAGGTAAGCGCGCGACCCGCGCAAGCGCATCGACGAGCCGCGCCCGGTCGATCCCGAGCGCGCCATCACTGCGGCCGATGTCGAACCATAGCTCTGCGGCCTCGCGCGTGTCGCAGTCGCCGAAGATATCGAGCGCGGCGACATGCAGACCGGCGCGCGCCGCGGACTGCGCGAGCAGGCGCGCGGACTGCCCGACGACCGCGACGATGGGCGCATGCATGAGCGGCCGGTGCGGCTTCATGACGACCGCTCTCAGCCGAGACCGGCCGCGACCGCGCGGGCCTCGTCGTAGGCTTCCGGGAAGCCCAGGTAGACCGGCTTGCCGCCCGTGCGCATGCGCATGAACAGGCGATGCTCGACCTGATACTTGACGTTGCCGATCGCCAGCGCGCCGATGCCGACCGCGCCCGCGTTCGGCACGCCGTCGATCGGCTTGCCGTCGTTCATCACGTTCACGCCGGCGATGCCTTCCGGCGGCACCGCGTTGACGTCGGCGGCGACGAGCAGGCGCTTTGCATGCTCGAGGTCGTCGCGGCCGACCACCTGCACGCCCGCGACCGCGGTGGCGAGCACGATTTCCGCGTCGGCAAGCGCGCCGCGCAGTTCCTCGGGCGTCGCGGTGCCGATGCCGCTGGTGACGATGCCGAAGCGCTCGTTCAGTTCGGCCGACGCGCCGAGCGCACGACTGCGGTCGGTGTGGCTCGCGATCGTCACGTCGGCGCCGCGCGACGCGGCGATCGCCGCCGCGATGCGTCCGACCGCGCCGGCTCCGCCGAGAATCAGCACGCGCTTGCCGCCCAGCTCCACGCCGTGCTGCTTGCCCAGATGCCGCTCGACCAGTGCGACCAGCGCGGCCGCGGTCGTGTACGAACCGCTCGGATCGGCGAATACGGAGACCTCGAATGGCGGGACCATCGCCTTGCGCGCGGTGTCGAGCATGTCGACGGCCTGCATCACGTCGCGCCCGCCGATGAAGATGCCGGTGCGCGACACCCCTTTCGGGCCGCGCGAGAAGATCGCGTCCTGCGTGAGGTTCGCGACCATGCCGGCCTCGACGTTGCAATACGGCACGATGACCTGGTAGCCGGCGTCGGCGGCCATGTTGACGTCGAACGGACTCATCTGCGGCGTGGCCGTGAACATGTGCAGGATGTAGGGCCTTTCAATGGTTTCTGACATGGCAGGGGCTCGTTTTAGTGGCAATCTCGGGGACGGCGCAGGGCAAGGCCGCGCCGCGCGTGGCAGCGCCTGAGGTAAGCGGCGGCCTCGGCGGGGCCGCGCATCATGCGGCGTCGATGTGCGGCGCGCGCGCCTCGGCGCCGCTGATCGCCGCGCCGCTATTGCGGCCCGCGACGACGCTGCATTCGATATGCGGCAGCGCGCTTGCGACGGCGCGCGCGGTCGCGAGCGCGCGCTCGGCCTCGCGTGCGCTCGCGAGCACCGCGAAGCCTGTCGGGCCCCATGAGGTCTGGCCGATGCCGGCGGTGCGTTCGGCGGCGACCGCGCGCAGCACGCGCTCGACGTCGGGACTCGCGAACACGCCGCCTTGCGCGCTCGCGAAGTATTCGCCGATGGTCTGCTGCAGTTCGGTGAGGCCGTGCGCGAACGGCGCGAAGTTATGTTCGGCGGCGCCGGGCAGGATCTGCATCAGCACCAGATGGCACAGATGCGCGGCGAGCCGCTGCGGAAACGGCGCGAGCGATGCGAGCGCGCTGCGTTCGTCGGCGCCGTGCAAGCCCTCGCGGCTGTTGTCGCTGACGAGCAGCACGCGCCACGGCTGCGGAAACGGCTGGCGCGACAGCAGCGGCGGCATGCTCTGGCGCAGATCGCCGGGCGGGCCGCCATCGAGCAGCAGGCCGCCGCACTCGAAGCCGAGTATGCCGATGCCGGAGCGCGCGCCGCGCCCGAGCAGGCTGGCGATCTCGGCGCTCGTCGCCGGCTGGCCGATGAGGCGCGTGAACGCGGTGCCGACCGCGAGCGCCAGCTGTGTGCCTGAGCCGAGGCCGGTATGCGCGCGTGGCGCCTCCAGCACGTCGATCGCGAGGCTCGCCGGTCCGTAGGCAGCCTGCAGCCGCGCGAGACTCAGCGCGATCCGCTCGCGCTCGGCCTCGCTCGCCAAGCCGCCGATCTGCTCGCGCTCGGCGAGCCGCGCCTGAATTCGCGTGCCGTGCGTATCGATGACGAGCCCCAGGCTGCCGAACGCGCGCCCGAGCGACGCGTTCGGATCGAGAAAGCCCAGATGCAGCCGCGCGGGCGCATCGATCGTGATGGGGGAGCGTGGCGGCAGGCGGCGGAGCTGAAGCGGCATCTCGAGTGTCCTCAGGTGTCCTTGCGGGTGCGCGAAACCGGGTTCGGCCGCGGGGTTGTGCGCGACGCGTCGTATCGCGTCGCGGGTTCAAGCGACAGTGCGCCCGGCGACGTCAAGCGAAAGCCGTACCAGGCGCGCGCAACGGCCGCCGCAGCGGATTCGGCCCACTGGAACATCTGAATGGGGCGCGCCCCGCGCCACCCCGTTTCGCCCCCGCATGGACGCTGTGTGACGCCGAAGGCGCACTGTGTCACGCGCTGTTTCATCCGGCGGCAGGCGCGCGCGTCAACTGCCTTGCGCGGGTTTCGGCGCGTCGTACTTGATATAGCGGAAGCGCTGATCGTCGGCCGGCGTGCCTTCTAGCGGGCCCTCCTCGAGGGCGGGCTGCCAGTGGACCACCGATTCGATCTTCGTCGCGAGCGCAAAGTCCTTGTCGGTGATGCCCTTGGCGGTGTGCGTTTTGAGCTTCACGATCACGAACGCGTACGAGACCGTCAGATCGGGGTGGTGCCACGCGGCTTCCGCGAGGTGCCCGACGGCGTTGACCACCATCAGCGTTCCCTTCCAGCCCTCGGTGCGGTATTTGCGCCGCAGCCAGCCATCTTCCAGATACCAGTGCTGCAGCGGACCGACGAGGCGCTGCTGGATCTCTTCGTCGGTATAGACATGCTCGGTGTTTGCCATGGCGGTTAGCTCCTGGAATGCGCGAATCGTTCGCCGAACGAAGCTTCGTTGCAAGTGACAGGTCCGTGCTGCGGCGCGTGATTCGCAAAGGACACGATTCGTATCACGCAAGTGACACAGTATGTGCCGCATCGCGTGACGCAACCCCTTCAGCTTACCGCCGTGCAAGCATCGGCGTGCAACGCCCGAGTGCCGCGACAGGTCGCGCGTGCCGGGTCGGCGGGCCGGCGCACGCAAGAGCGGCAACGTTGCCGCTATTCCGGCATGGAATATGCGTTGGCCGTTCATGCGTCGCGAAGCCCGACATCGAATCGGGATAGCGCGTTAATCGTTACCTGCAATCGAGAAGGCGCGCACGATGCGATGAGGTAGCGTGGGTCATTCGTGAGTTGAACAGCAGGACAATTCTGGAGGAGACATGAACTTACGCACTGTAGTTCTTGGGCTCGCGATCCTCGCATCCGCAGCCTTTAGCTCTCTGGCTGCGCAGGCCGATTCGCAGCTCGACGGACTGATGAAAAACCCAGCCAACTGGGCGGCCCAGGCGGGCGATTATGCGAATCACCGCTACAGCCCGCTCAAGCAGATCAACGAGAACAACGTCGGCAAACTGCAGGTCGCATGGACCATGTCGACCGGCGTGCTACGCGGCCATGAAGGCGCGCCGCTCGTGATCGGCGACACGATGTATATCCACTCCCCGTTTCCGAACAAAGTTATTGCAGTCAACCTGAAGGATCAGACGTTCCTCTGGCAGTATCAGCCGAAGCAGGATGAACAGGTCGTCTCCGTGATGTGCTGCGACACCGTCAACCGCGGTCTTGCATACGGCGACGGCAAGATCTTCCTGCAGCAGGCCGACACCAAGCTCGTCGCGCTGAACGCGAAGACGGGCGAGGTGGTGTGGACCGCGCAGAACGGCAATCCGAAAGCCGGTGAAACCAACACCAACGCGCCGCACGTATTCGGCGACAAGGTGCTGACCGGTATCTCGGGCGGCGAGTTCGGCGTGCGCGGGCGTCTGATCGCGTACGACATCAAGACCGGCAAACAGGTCTGGACTGCGTACAGCACGGGCCCCGACAACGAAATGCTGCTCGACCCGCAAAAGACGATGACGTACTCGAACGGCCAGATGGTGCCGGTGGGCGCGGATTCGTCGGTGAAGTCCTGGAAGGGCGATCAGTGGAAGCTCGGCGGCGGCACCACGTGGGGCTGGTATGCGTGGGACCCGAAACTCAACCTTGTTTACTACGGTACTGGCAATCCGGGCACATGGAACCCGACGCAACGTCCGGGCGACAACAAATGGTCGATGTCGATCTTCGCGCGCGACCTGAATACCGGCACGGCCAAATGGGTGTACCAGATGACGCCCCACGACGAATGGGACTATGACGGCGTCAACGAAATGATCCTGTCCGACCTGACGATCAACGGCAAGAAGGTGCCCGCGATCGTGCACTTCGACCGTAACGGCTTCGGCTACACGCTGAACCGCGAAACCGGACAGCTGCTGGTCGCGCAGAAGTACGACCCGGCGGTGAACTGGGCCGATCGTGTCGATCTGCAAAGCGGCCTGCCGATTCGCAACGCGGCGTACTCGACGCAGGCGGCCGGGTCCGACCACAACGTGAAGGGCATCTGCCCGGCGGCACTCGGTTCGAAGGACCAGCAACCGGCGGCGTTCGATCCGAAGACGAGCTTGTTCCTCGTGCCGACCAACCACGTCTGTATGGACTATGAGCCGTTCGATGTCGACTACGTGTCGGGACAGCCGTATGTCGGCGCCACGCTGTCGATGTATCCGGGCCCGAACGAGGGCAACGCGATGGGCAACTTCATCGCGTGGGATGCGAGCAAGGGCAAGATCGTCTACTCGAAGCCGGAGAAGTTCTCGGTGTGGTCGGGTGTGCTCGCGACCGGCGGCGGCATCGCGTTCTACGGCACGCTGGAAGGCTACCTGAAGGCGGTTCGCATCTCGGACGGCAAGGAACTGTGGCGCTTCAAGACGCCGTCGGGGATCATCGGCAACGTCTTCACGTATGAGTATCAGGGCAAGCAGTACGTCGGCGTGTACTCGGGCATCGGCGGCTGGGCCGGCATCGGCATGGCGGCGGGTCTCGAGAAGCCGACCGAAGGTCTGGGCGCGGTCGGCGGCTATAAAGATCTCGCGAAGTACACCGCGCTCGGCGGCACGCTGTTCGTGTTCGCTATTCCCAACGAAAAGAGCTGAACGAACGGCTGAAATGAAAGGCTGAACGAGCGGGGCGGCTTGAACTGGCACAGCCGCCCCGTCAGCCTCGCGCAAGCATTGAATTACCCCCAAGATCGCGCCGTTGGTAGATGCGTCGATGAAACGCATCGGGGCGCGGCTTTTTCCCAGATGGAGACATGTGCATGAAAGGCCGATCTATCCTGTTGCTCACCGCGTTGCCCGTAGCGCTCGTCATGCTGCCCGTCGGATACGCGCAGAACAATCCTTCGATTGCGCAGGTCGCGTACAAGGTAGTCGACGGTAACAAGGTCGACAGTAATACGCTGCAGGGCTGGAAGACGTGGCGCGCGCTCGCTTGCGAACGCTGCCACGGCGCGCAGCAGCAGGGCATGGTCGGGCCGTCGCTGATCGACGCGTTCAAGACGCTGGACAAGAATGAGTTTCATCGCACGGTGTTCGGCGGCCGGGTGGATAAGGGTATGCCCGATTTCAGCGCGAGCCAGATGATGCAGAAGAACTGGGAAAATCTCTATGCGTATCTGAAAGGACGCTCCGATGGGCAGATCAAGCCGGGCGATCTGCATGCCATCGACTCGAATTAACGCCGCGCCGTCATTCTTCCGGAGGCTCACGATGCGTGATAAGAGAAGCATGTCCGTGCATGTCAGCGTGATCGCGGCCGCATTGTGTGGCGCGGCGCTCGCGAGCGCCGCGGTCCGGGCGGATGGCCCCGCGCTTCCGAACAACGACGGCGCGGACGGCGTGCTCAGGGTATGCGCGGACCCGAACAACATGCCGTTGTCGAACGACAAGGGCGAGGGCTATGAGAACCGCATCGCGGCCCAGATGGCGAGCGACTTCGGCTACAAACTCGAATACACGTACTTTCCGCAGCGCATGGGCTTCGTGCGCCACACGTTGCGTGAGAAGGCGGAGGGCAGCGAGCGCTATCGCTGCGACCTGATCATCGGCGTGCCGAAGGGCTATGACATGACGTCGACGACGCAGCCGTATCTGCGCTCGACCTACGCGATGGTGCTGCCGAACCGCCCCGAGTTCGCGAGCATCAAAACGCCCGACGACCTGCTGAAACTGCCGCCCGATCAGCTGCACAAGCTGCGTTTCGGGATCTTTTCGCAAACCCCGGCGGTGGACTGGCTGCTCGGCCACAACCTGATCGACCAGGCGGTGTCGTATCAGGTGCAAAGCGGCGATCCCGGCGTATACCCTGGCCAGATGATCGAACACGACCTGGCCGCGGGCAACGTCGACGTGGTGTTCCTGTGGGGGCCGATTGCCGGCTACTTCGCGAAGCGCGCAGGCGACTCGGTCAGGCTCGTGCCGTTCCCGCCGCAGCCCGGCATCCGCTTCGACTACACGATTTCGATGGGCGTGCGCTACGGCGAGAAGGACTGGAAGGACAAGGTGGATCAATGGATCGGCGCGAATCACGACAAGATCGACAGCATCCTCGCGACCTACCAGGTGCCGATGCTCAAACCGGTCGACGCGCCGGCGGGCAAGCCTGGCGACGCATCGCAATGACGCGCGCCCGCGGCGCGTGGCTGCGCGTGGCACGCGCCGCGCTGATGGGGACGCTGTGCGTGCTGTGCCTCGCGCCGGCAGCGACCCGTGCGGCCAGCCCGGCGAGCGCCGCGTCGGCGCCGGGCGGCGACGATATCACGGCCGCGGAGCGGCTGATCTTTCTGACCGATCATCTGCACGGCGTCGCCGCGCAGACCGAGCTCGACTACGCGCTGATCGATTCCGGGCAGCCGTCGCGCAGCGCCGATGTCGTCAAGGTGCTGGTGCAGAGCGAGAACAACGCGAAGGGCGACGCGCAGGTGTCCGACCACAGCGGCAGCGTGAACCTGCCGATCGGCGGATTGCAGTGCAATCCGGCGATCATTTATTTCCTCGAACGCGACATCGCGGAGATGCAGGGTCTCACCGGCGGCCAGCGCCGCTATTTCCAGCAGCGTCTGCGTCTCGCCCTCGCCGCGGGGCCGCAGATCGAGAGCGTGCCGAGCGAGGTCGGCGGCAAGCCGGTCAACGCGCGGCGCATCGTCGTGCAGCCTTATCTGAACGATCCGAACGCGGCGCGCTTCGCGCAATACACGGGCAAGCGCTACACCTTCCTGCTCGCCGACGGCGTGCCGGGCCAGGTCCTGCAGATTCGCACCGACGTGCCGGGCCCCAACAACGACTTCGCGCATCCGGCGCATTCGGAGTCGTTGAGCTTTCAATCCGCACTGAACAAGTTGCCATCGGGCAAGGTGCCGGCGAAGCCGTCGAATGCACCGCGGGCGAGCCGTTGAGTTTTCGATGCAGAACGCGAGTTTCGCGACGAACCGGGTCAAGCTGAATTTCGTTCGCACGCTGACCCTGCGGCAGTTGCAGATCTTCGTCGTCGCGAGCCGCTATACGAGTTTCGCGCGCGCGGCCGAGGAGCTGCATCTGACGCAGCCGGCTGTGTCGATGCAGATTCATCAGCTCGAGGAGGCGGTCGGCCTGCGGCTGTTCGAGCGCGTCGCGCGCAAGCTCACGCTGACCGAAGCGGGCGAGGTGCTGACCCATCACGCGAGCCGCATTCTCGGCGAAATCAAGGACACCGAAGACGCGATGATGTCGCTGAAGCAGGCCGACAGCGGCTCGATCAACGTCGGCATCGTCAGTTCGGCGACCTACTTCGCACCGAAACTGCTGGCGATGTACTCGCATCTGTACCCGAAGGTCGACGTGCATTTCTCGGTCGGCAATCGCGACGCGTTGCTGCGTCTGTTGCAGGACAACGCGATCGATCTCGCGATCATGGGCCGTCCGCCGCCTGAACTCGATACGACGGCCGAGCCGCTCGCGAGTCATCCCCAGGTGGTGATCGCGCCAGTGCATCATCCGTTGTGCGGCGCGCGCCGCTTCGATCTGCAGGAGTTGAGCAACGACACCTTTCTGCTGCGCGAGCCGGGCTCAGGGACGCGCATGGCCGCCGAGGCGATGTTCCGTCAGCATCTGTTCACTCCCGCGAAAACCGTCACGCTCGGCAGCAACGAAACGATCAAGCAGGCGGTGATGGCCGGCATGGGCGTGAGCCTGATCTCGCTGCATACGTTGCAGCTGGAGTTGCGCACCGGCGAGATCGCGCTGCTCGACGTGAACGGCACGCCGATCGTACGAACTTGGCAGATCGTGCATCTGCGCACCAAGCAGCTTTCGCCGACCAGCGTGATGTTCCGGCAGTTCCTGCTCGAACATGCGGCGGTGCATCTGGAGCAGGAATATGCGCAGTTTGCGGGGGTGTTTGCGAAACGGCAGATCGGGGCGCAGCGGTAGCGTGATGCGTGCGTTGCGTGCGGCGCGGCGCAAGCGCGCTCGTCGGCTTGCTGATTAACGGCGCGTGATAGACGGCATCGATGGCACAGTCTGTACCCGGCTGTCGTGACAGGCTGCCAACTTTTCGCATTCGATTTAACTGTTGCGTCCCGCGCGCGCGATCGGCATAAACCGTGCTTGAACGGAAGGCTGGCGAGTCTTGAAGCGCGTCGACGTTCGGGCGTCGCGCAAAAAAACGCCAGCCACCACGGAAGGGGATCGCAGCGATGGTTTCTGGCGAGCAGCTTCAGGACTGGCGTTCTCACGCCCAGCAGATCGAAAACGAAGTGGCGAGGGTCGTCGTCGGTCAGCAGCAAACGCTGAGGCTCATCAACGTCGCGCTGTTCGCACGCGGCCACGTGCTGCTCGAAGGCGGCGTCGGGGTCGGCAAGACGACCGTGTTGCGGGCGTTCGCGCGCGTGGTCGGCGGCGACTTCGAGCGCGTCGAAGGCACGATCGATCTGATGCCGGGCGACCTCGTCTATCACACCTACGTCGATGCCGACGGCAAGCCGCGCATCGAGCCCGGCCCGCTGCTGCGCCATGGCGAACAGCTGACCACCTTCTTCTTCAACGAGATCAATCGCGCGCGCCCGCAGGTGCAATCGCTGTTGTTGCGCGCGATGGCCGAGCGTTCGGTGTGGGCGTTCGGCCGCGAGCATCGCTTTCCGCATATGACCGTGTATGCCGACCGCAACAAGGTCGAGAAGGAAGAGACCTTCGAGCTCGCTTCGGCGGCGCGCGACCGCTTCCTGTTCGAACTGAACATGCCGACGCCGACCGACGAGGAGGCGCGGCGCAGCCTCGTGTTCGACACGAGGTTCCATGACGTCGACGGCCTGCTCGCGCAACTGACACCGTCGATCGTGCCGTGGGAACAATTGAACCGGATCGGCGCGGCGATCCAGCAGGGCGTGCAGGCCAGCGAGACGATCGAGCGCTACGTGCACGACATCTGGCAGGCGACGGAAACGCCGGCGCGCTTCGGCATCGCGCTCGACGGCGTCGACATGGAGCAGCTGATTCTCGCCGGCGCGAGTCCGCGCGGCATGAGCGCGCTGTTGCGGGCCGCGCGCGTGGTCGCGTGGTTCGCGGGACGCACGCATCTGCTGCCGGAGGACATCCACGAAGTGCTGCTGCCGGCGCTCGGTCATCGCGTGTTCTTCACGCCGATCTACGAGCTGCGCCGCCAGGAGCTGGCCGAGGCGCTGATCTCGCGGATCGTCGCGAACGTCGCGGTGCCTCGCTGAACGCCGGCGCGCGCACCACGATGAACGGCACCGCGGAATTCCACTATCGTCTGCCGATGCGCGCGGCCGGTGCGCGGCCCGGCTCGCATCCGGGCTCCAGCTTCGGCTCGGGCCAGCAGTTTGCGATGCACGGCCGGCTGTTCGACTATCCGGACCCGCGCCGGCTCGATCTGCGTGCGAGCTTGCGCGCGGCGCGCGACGAGTGGCTGGTGCGCGTGCATTTGCAGCGCGTCGCGGTGTCCGTGTTCGTGATCGTCGACGTGTCGGCGTCGATGCAGTTCGGTACGCATAAAACGAAGCTGCAGGTCGTCGCTGATTTCGTCGAAGCGCTCGGCCATAGCGCGTTCCGGGTCGGCGACCGGCTCGGCATGCTCGCTTTCGATAGCGGCGAACGCGACGATCTGTTCATGCCGGCGCGCACGGGACGGGGCACCGGCTCGCTGCTCGCGAGCATGCTGCGCGAAGGCGTCAGTGATATCGCTGATCATCAGGCGAATGGTCAGGCCGGTCGTCACGCCGACCGTCAGGCTGAACGCGGGTCCGTCGAAGGATTGCGGCGTTGTGCGATCCGTATCGCCGGACGCCAGGCGCTCGTGTTCGTCGTGTCCGATTTCCACTGGCCTCTCGCGCGATTGTCGCCGGTGCTCGACATGCTGGTGCATGCGTGCGTGGTGCCGATGGTCGTATGGGATGCGGCCGAGACCACACCGCCGCAGCACGCGTCGCTGCTGGCCGTCAACGATGCGGAGTCCGGCGAGGAGCGTCGCGTGTGGCTCTCGCGCGGCGCGCGCGAGCGCTGGCGCGCAGGCGTCGCGCGCCGTCGCGACGAACTCGCCGCGGTGTTCGGCGCGCGCGGCATCCAGCCGTTCTATGTCGAAGGCGCGTTCGATCCGGAAGCGATGTCGCGCTACTTTCTGGAGCTGACGGTATGAGCGCGCGCGAGGTGCGCGGTGTCTGCGCGTGTCGGGCGGCGCTGTGCGTGCTGATCGCGTCGCTAGGCGGCGCCGCGTGCGCGACGGCCAGCGCCGCCGAAGTGGCCGCGCTCGTTCAGGAGCCGCGCGCGTTCGGCTATGTGCTCGGCGATGTGCTGACGCAGCGCGTGCTGCTGGAGGCCGACGGTCGCGACGTCGGCGCGGTCACGCCGCCTTCGGTCGGACGCACGGGCGTGTGGCTCGAACGCCGGCCCGTGACGCTCGAAACCGATACGAACGGCCGTAAGTGGATGGTGATCGGGTATCAGGTCATCAATGCGCCACAGACGCTCACGCAGATCACGTTGCCCGCGTTGACGCTGACGTCGGCGGCGGGCACGCAGTTGCAGATCGCCGAATGGCCGGCGAGCATCGGACCGTTGACGCCGCAAACCGCGTTCGCCGCAGGCGACTTGCAGCCGCTGCGGCCCGACCGACAGGCGCCGATGCTGGCCACGTCCGGCTGGCGCCGGCAGATCGCGTGGGCGCTCGGCCTGCTGTTCGCGACGCTGCTCGTTTGGGCGAGCTGGTGGTGGGCGCGCAACCGGCGCGAGGCGGCGCGGCTGCCGTTCGCGCGGGCGTGGCGGCAGATGCAACGGCTGCCGGAGGCGCCCGGCGCTTCGTCGAACGATGCGTGGGTCTGCCTGCATCGCGCGCTGAACGAAACCGCCGGCGAGGTCGTGCATGCGGCTTCGCTATCCGCGTTGCTGGCGCGTGCGCCGTATCTGCAACCGCTGCGCGCGCAGCTCGAACGTTTCTATCTGGCGTCGGCCGAGCGCTTTTTCGCGCCGGCGCCGCACGCCGTCGAGAATCCCGGCGAGCTTTCGTTGCACGCGCTGTGCCGTGCGTTGTATCGAGCGGAGAGGCGCCATCAGCGATGACCATGAACCTCGACTTCGCCCTTCCGTGGATGCTGGTGCTGCTGCCGCTCGCCGCGCTGCCGCTGCTGCGGCGGCGCAGCGACACGCTGGTGTTTTCGAGCGTCGCGTGGCTACCCGCCGACGACCTCGGGCGCGTGGCGGGCTGGCTCGTCCGCGGCGGCGCGGCGCTGGCGATCGCCGCAATCGTCGTCGGGCTGGCGGGGCCGGGGCGCTCGCAATTGCAGGTGCTGCGCACCGGCAGCGGCGCACAGATCCTGATCCTGATGGACCGCAGCCAGAGCATGGATGAGCCGATGGGCAGCAAGGGCGTCGAGTCGCCGCGCGGCGACTCCAAGAACCACGTGGCGCGCGAAGCGCTGACGCGGTTCGTCGGGCAGCGGCCGAACGACCGGCTCGCGTTCATGATGTTCGGCACCAACCCCGTGCTGGCGATGCCGTTCACGTACAACCATCGTGTGATCGAGGCTGCGGTCGCGGCCACGGCGATTGGCCGCGGCATGCCGGACACCGAGCTCGATCGCGGCATGCTGGCGGCGATCGCGCAGTTCGACGGGCGCCTGTCGTCGGGCCGCCGCGCGATCGTGCTGGTCTCCGACGGCGGCGCGTTGCTCGACGAAAGGATGCAACGGCGCATCGAAGAGGGACTGCGCCGCGACCGGATCGCGCTGTACTTCATCTACCTGCGCAGCAGCGTCTTCAGTCCCGATCTGAACGCGACGCAGCCGGCCAGCGGAAGCTCGGCCGAAGCGCAGCTGCATCGCTTCTTTCTGACGCTGAAGACGCCTTACAGGCTGTTTCAGGCGGAAGACCCGAAGGCGATGATGGCGGCAATCGCGGAGATCAACCGGCAACAGAACGCGACGACGACGTTCTTCGAGCATCTGCCTCGCCAGGACCTGAGTCCGTATTGTTTCGCGCTCGCGCTGTTCTGTGCGGCGCTGCTGGTGCTATTGCACCAGTTGCAGGTCAGGAGCTGGGCATGAAGCGCACGCTGATCCACACGCTGTTCGGCACCGTGGCGATCTGTTGCGCCGCGTGGGCCGCGTATGGCTTCGTTCGTCTGCAGCACGCGGAGCGCGTCAATCAGGCCATTGTCGCGACGAACGCCGCCGCGCGTGAGCAGCAAGCCGGCGGCGACGCGCGCGAGGTTCAGCTGGCCCGCGCGATAGCGCTGTCGAAAGCGGGCGCCTACGACGCGGCCGCGCGGCTCTATAACGGTCTGCTCCCCGAGGGCGGCCCGCCTGATGAAGTCGGCCGCGCCGCGCTGTTCGATCTCGGCAACCTGTACCTGCGCGAAGGCAGCGGCGACAACGCGCAGACAGTCAGGTCTCTCGCGATGATCGGCGAGGCCAAGGCGCGCTACCGGCTCGCGCTGCGCGCGGCGCCCGACGATTGGGACGCGCGCTACAACCTCGAACGCGCGCTGTGGCTCGCGCCGGAAACTCCGTCCGCGCTCGCCGGACCCGATGTGAAAGAGCAGCACAATGTCACAGTGCGCGACGCGCGCAGCCAGGACCTGCCATGAGCGGCGTTCAGCGCGAGCGCGGCTTCGCAAAGTGGCGTCACGCGTTGACGCCGCTCGCGCTCGTCGCGTTGATCGCGGCGGTCGCAATGCCGGACGTTACTTTGCCGCGCAACACGTTTAACTACATCGTCACGTTCGACATCACGCAAAGCATGGATGTCGAGGACATGGTGCTCGACGGCGCGCCGGTCAGCCGGCTCAAATTCGCGCAGGCCGCGATGCGCGACGCGCTCGGGCGTGTGCCGTGCGGCTCGAAGGTCGGCTGGAGCGTCTTTACCGGGCAGCGGGTGTTGCTGTTGATGGCGCCGGTCGAAGTCTGCGGCAACTACGACGCGCTGCTGGTGTCGCTCGACGGCATCGACGGGCGTATGCGCTGGACCAACTGGAGCCGCATCGCCGAAGGCGGTGTGTATTCGGCCGTGCGCGTCGCGCAGGACGTCGGCGGCGGCGCGGCGATCGCGTTCGTCACCGATGGGCAGGAGGCGCCGCCGTTGTTGGCGTCGCGACCGCTGATGGAGGGCATCAATGCGGCGCGGATCAGCGGCTGGCTGATCGGCGTCGGCGGCGACCAGCCCGCGGCCATTCCGAAGACCGATGCCAACGGCAACCGGATCGGCGTCTGGCAGGCCGACGACGTGATCCAGGTGCCGCCTACACCAGGCTCCGGTGTGGCGGCGCAAACGCACGAGGAGTTGTCCGAATTGCGCGGTGAGTACCTGGCGTCGGTGGCTCGGCAGACTGGCCTCGACTACCGGCGTCTGCTGAACGTGACGTCGTTCGGCGATGCGCTGCTCGAAACGCGCTTCGCCCGCCGCGAACCGGTGCCGACCGATCTGCGCGGGTGCCCCGCGTTGCTCGCGTTGCTGCTGCTCGTCGCGCGCTTCATGCCCGACGCCGTTCTCGCATGGCCGCGCGCCTGGCGAAAGCGCATTCAAACGATCGCTTTGCGCATCGCGCCGGCATTCAATGGCCGGCCGACACGCGCCGACTGACTACCGCGAGCGCGACCGTTGACGCTGCAACGGTTGAAGATGCAGGTATTCGATCGAACCGCATGATCGCTTGCGAAACCTCGCAAGAGTTGCCGGGATTGTTCGACTCAGGACGCTTGCGCCAGAAGCTTTTGCCGGTCTTCGCCACACGCGCGAGATAGCTCACACATTGACCTACCGGTACGCAAATCACTGACTACAATGTCTGAATGCAAGCGACGCTGCCTGGCGCGCGGTTCGAGTGACGCGCCGTGTCATGTGACGTTTCAATTCCTTCACGGAGGCATGCCGATGACGTGCCAAAACGAGAGGATTGTCGGAGTGGTACTCGTCTTGATGAGCGGCTACGCGTTTGCGGGAGGCCCCTTCGGCGATGTGCCGCAAGCGATGATGGTCGCCAACATCGTCGCGTCACCCGTCGAAGTCGTGCCGCCCATTCCCGAGCCTCGGCGCTACTTCGAGCAACAGCGGCAGCAGCGTTATGCGATGGAGTATCAAGGGGATCGGGGCAAGCCGTTCTACGCGCAAATGGAGAATTACTATAGCGTGGACCTTGCGCGCGATGTCCAGCTCGGCACCGCGAAGGCCTTGGTGTCGTCCGGACCGGCGTTCGCACCGGTGTCCGAACCGGGCGCAAATGCTGGCGTGCAGAGTGCTTCCAATTCTCTGCGTATGGGTCCATCTACCGCGCCGCAAATATCCATCGTTCAGATGAACAGTTCGGTGTTGTCGATTGGCCAGTCACCGCAGCGACGCTTGTCCTTGACGGTCGACAACTGGGTGTTCTCCGGCACCGCGCGCGTCGCGATACTGCATTCCCACGATACGGGCGCGACGCTGATCGTCAAACGCCGCTACTGAGTGATGTCGAGCGGGTGCGTCGGCCGCGCATGTCACGTCGACGAAAAGCGCTCGCGATACACCTGCGGCGGCACGCGCAGCTGACGCACGAAGCTGCAGCGCATCGTTTCCTCGCTGCCGAATCCACATCGCAGCGCGATCCGTTTGATCGACAAGGATGTTTCGCTCAGCAAGCGTTGTGCCGCCTCGATGCGTAGCTGCTCGACCGCGCGCGCTGGCGTGCGGCCCGTTTGCGCCTTGTAGTGGCGCATGAAGCTGCGCTCGCTCATATGCAGCCGTTGCGCGAGCGCGGGCACCGACAGGTCGGCTGCGAGGTGCGACGTCATCCATGCATGCAATTCGCCGAAACGGTCGTCGGCATGTTGCAGCGACAGCGCCGCGCTGAATTGCGACTGACCACCCGGGCGCTTCAAAAACACGACGAGTTCGCGCGCGACGTCGAGCGCCAATGCGCGCCCGTGATCGTCTTCGAGCATCGCTAGCGCGAGGTCGATGCCGGCGGTGACGCCCGCCGAGGTCCAGATATCGCCGTCGCGAATGAAGATCGGATCGGCTTCGACTTGCAGTTGCGGATAGGCCTGCGCGAGTTCGTCGCAACGCGCCCAATGCGTGGCGACGCGCCGGCCGTCGAGCAAGCCCGCCTCGGCGAGCAGGAACGCGCCCGAGCAGACCGACGCGACGCGTCTGCAATGCGGCGCGTGTCGTTGCGTCCAGCGGATCAGGCGTCGATCGGCCGATGCCTCGCGAACGCCCCGGCCGCCCGGAACGATCAGCGTATCGAGCGGCGTTTTCACCGAGCGCAGTGAGGCGGCCAGCACCATTAGTCCCGACGACGATATGACGGGCCCGGCTGAGGCCGCCACGACGCGGGGCGCGTAAAGCTCGTCGAGCCCGCGCTGCGCGACGAGTTCATTGGCGGACGCAAATACCTGCAGCGGACCGCTGATGTCGAGCAGTTGCATGTTCGGGAAGGCGAGCAGCACGATGGGGCGGGGAGCGCTGGACATGTAGGAATGGGTGGCAGGAATCAAGGGGGAAACGGCAGTCTTGCCAAACACTACGCGCAAAGAATCGATCCGTCCAGCTGGCCTGCGTCTGATCGCAATAGACAACGACCCACGGGGAGGGAGTCGCAAGGTCTAGTGACCGCTGCGATCAGCAACTGTTCACGGCGCTTGCGCTCGACGCAAGGGGCTACGCCAGCGCCAACTGTCACCGGAAGACGCGGCAGCGATTCTCGCTGACTCTACGGAAGGCGTAAACGCGAAACTGGCGGCTATGGATGCTTCATGGACGCAACACTAACCAGTTTCGATCCCTGACGATAAAGGCGGCTCAGTGCCGCTTTTTTTTTGTCCCGCACTAGCAGGAATATGCAATAGAAATTGAGATAACCGACACCATCGTAAATAGTTGTCAAAACGGGCTTATCCCGAATTAATGCGATTGACCGTGGTCCGTTTCGATGGTTAGTTCGCGAGGAATCGCGTGAAACTCTTGAGGAGAGTAATGGAGCAACTGAACCAGCAAAGCAGTGGGACAGATTCGACAGTCGAGGAAGAATGCGACCTTTGCCGTATCACCTATTCGATCTACTCAAAGTTCCCGCCGATGCCGCACGCACAGGCCCTGAACGCCGAAACCGGCGAGTTCTTTCCGTTTGACAGGGTTCGCAAGATGAAATCCGGTTACGCCATGGCCGAAGCCCTGGGTTACGGATGGGCATGCAATTGTCGCGGACGCCCCCCCAAACGGTTCAATGAGCAGTTCGAGCTAAGAGAATCCACCGGCAAGCGACTGGCGGGGGTGCGTTACAGGATTCGCGTCGGTTCAAGGGTCATCGCGAAAGGTGTCACCGATTCCCAAGGGCGCACCCAGCGTGTTTCGACAGATAGCGCAAACCAGGTTTCCATCGAAGTTGCCGGGCAATAGCGGTAGACAGCAGGTAAGTCTTTTACCACCGGTGAACACATGACAAATGAATTTCTGAACAAGAATAGCCAATACTTCAAGACCGACGAGAATGAAGAATGGACCGAGGTCGGCACAGCCCTTACCAATACCACTCACGGGTCGATATCCAATGTCGTAATCAACACGACGCCTATCTGTCCAAATATGAGCAATAAAGAATTTAGAGGGTTAATAATACGTTTGCGAGATACAGCGTTAACTCTCATAAAGGAGCGCACTGCAGATGTTGCACGTTGGGATATGTCAGCACAGGATCGCGCAAAATTTTGGTTTGGCCGGAGCGATCAATATACCCGCGATAAATTGAATATCGGCCTGCCAAGGCTTGCAGCCGCGATGCGAGAACTGCAACCTGAGAAAATAATTCGTTGGGACAAACAGAAGGTTGTACAGCTTTCCTGTGCGATAGTTCCCGATAGGGGCACGAACGATGCTGCTGCCAAATCGAATTCAATCAAAAGAAGATCTGGTGATCCCATGAAGAAATTCGCCTTCGCCGTCCTTTCGGCTTTTTGGTTCGCCGCTTCTCAGCAGGCGGCTGCATGTACTATTTCGGAAGATTTGACAGAAAGTGTTCCGCTTAACTTTCAGGGAATTCCTAATTCCTATCGTCTTAAAATGGTGGACTTAGTATCAAATGCGCGCAGGTGGCCCGATGTTGAAATTCAAGCTCAAATCGTCACAAACGCTTACGTCGGCGAAAAGAACGCAGAAGAATTAGCAAAGTCGAGGGGGCAACAGTTGAAAGAAATCCTAATTCAACTTGGAGTGAAGTCGCAATATATATATGTCGACACCCATCTGGAAGAGTCGCCCTATCCGCAAGACAACAGCGGATTCAATGGATACCTACAGCTAAGCGTTGGTCTCATGCCGCTTTGCAAGGGCGGCTGCGAACGACTATGCGACGATCCGCGCATAACGCCGACGAGCAAGACCGTCAAATAGAAATTCGCCCCGCTTCGGCGGGGCTTTTACCTTCGGCGCGTCGACGCAGCAGATCGTGCGCAGTTGTTTTTTGTCAAGACGGACAGCACGACGGAGCGGGCAGCGCTGGACATGTGACAAGGCGTGGCAGGAATCAAGGGGACAATGGCAGTCTCGCCAAAGACTACGCGCATGGAATCGATCCGTCCAGCTGGAAGAAATGACAGATGGCGTGTTTCGAATTTTCCTTCGACAAGGTATCCCTAGATATCGCGCGTATAGCCTGCCTGCTCGACATTGACGCCCATCGCGAAGCCGCCCGCCGCCTGGATGCTCGAAAGCGGACCGATCACAAGGTCGCCGTCCGTTCGCGCTCGGCGTCAGCACGAGGCGAATACCTCGTGTATCTCGTCAGCACTGGCATTTTCGCGGATGACGGTCAGCCGCCGCTGGCCGAATACACGGTGGCCGATGACACGATGCCGCGTTTCCGTCCCAAGGCGTTCATTGCGCAGAACGGCGACGCGGGCGCGGAGGTGTCGAATGCCCAGGCGCTATGGGAATGCAACCGGCGCATCGGGCGCGGTAATGTTCTGAGCGTCACGGCCATGTCATGGCGCGACAGTGACGGCGTGCTCTATAGGCCTAACACGGGCGGCGCTCGTTGCCACAACTCAAGGTGAGTGACGGCCCAAATAGACGATTGGCGAGCTCACCTACCGGCGCGACATGCGACAGGCAGGGGCAGCAACTTCAACACCCCCGTTCTCACATGTCCAGCGCTCCCCGCTCCATCGTGCTGCTCGCCTTGACGAAAAACAACACATATATATCGCCCTTTGACTAGCTAACCCAATCATTCCGATCCGTCCCGAGCGGTCGGTGTGGAACTAACGCAGGTTCTGTCCATTCCTGTGGCAGTCGCGGACGAAGGTCGCGACCAGGCCATCGAGCAGGGACCGATATGGCGCTGCAATCGACTCGATCCTGGCCCCGCTTCGGCGAGGCCCTGATCGGATTTTCTGCAACAGTGCTGGCATGCCATCGTAGGATGCTCACATCATCTGCAAGTGACAGTCCTCAGATCGGCAACCCGGTACCGGCTCTGTAAGTAAGCCGGCGTGAGGGGAGATGGTCGGTCGCTTAGTCCTTGTCCTCAACCGAAAATTGAAACGGTATCTCTGGCTGCGCAAATCTAAGCCGAAGTTGCTTTAAAGCTGAGACCGGGACAAATCGCCGATTCTCAAACGTGTAGTACGACACTAACAAGCCAACGCGGGATTCTTGAGCATCATCGAAAACGTAACCGTTCTTCGGAAAGGCAAGCTTGCCGTCCTTCGTCGCGACTACGGCCCGACATGACGAAAGTAAACTCGGCAGATGCAGAAACGTTGGCTTGCGAGCCAGAGGGTTCACCAGGAGGGCGATCTGCCTGTATCGACTTGCGGCTTCGCCCGAACCGCTGCTGTGCCCTTCCACGCACAGTAGGGGCGGATGGGTCTTGGTTCGCGGTGCAATGAATACATTGGCTGACTGCGGAAAGATTTCCGACACATGCTCTCCGGGAAATGTCGTAGCGTCCGCAAAGCGATAGGATTTGCCGTTGACTGTCAGGCGATTTCCCCAGAGTTCAATATTCAGCGTTTTCCGTTCCAGTTTGGCTTGAAGCTTGGTAAAAGTGCCTGGCTGGCCTGAGTAGGAATAGACTACGCCGGTGTTTTGGTTGGTCGGGTCACCGGTTTCCTTGATCGGGTCGGCAAACACTGCCCCCGGTTGAGCAACGTAGAAGGTTTCGTAGCTGTCGTAAGACTGAGCAGCATATACGCTGCTAGACAGGACGACCAAAGCCGCCACCCGTATCGTTGTGATTTTCATCGGTATGCTTTCGCGCCTGTCGCTTTCAAGTAGTCGGGGTTAAGCGTCCAGAAAATCGTGCTTCCGTGGGCAGCAGTGGAAATCCACACCGAGTCGTAACGACCTCGTTCAGCCCCATCGACGATTTTTCCGGTCTTCTTGTTCAGAACTTGCCATCGCATGATGAACAAGCGTTTCTTCTCCTGCACCTCGAAATGTTGTGGGACGGATCGCCCCACTTGAAACCGACTTGGACCTTTGGACGAGTCGCGTAGTCGGTCTGGAAGTCGAGGCCGTCCCCCCAAACGCGCCGTTAGCCGGGTCCGGTCCTTCGTTTTCCAACGCTTTTCGAGCCCATTCGACGGCGAGCTTCATGCCAAAATCGGCATCGAGTTTTTCGTCGGAAGTGGACATTAGTTTATTGAAGCGCTGATTCGAACCATTCCACGCGTAAGCATAGTTCGGGTCCACTGTGCGCAATTCAGACACCGTTTTCCCGCCCCATGCCCGGCACCTGTTGGCGACCGCAAACGCGATTCCTCCGATTTCGTTCGAATAATTCGCCGTGGATGCCTCTCCGTAGGCGATCGCCGCCAGCAATCGCAGATCCATACTGATCGGATCACTCATCGCACATCCCCCGCACGCCAGACCACGACGGTCAGATTCGGATGGTCCTTCACTGGAAATGAACGCGTTTTACCATCTGCAAGCGGCGCGTCCCTAACGAGCGTGCGTCCGTCGCTCACTAGCTCGTAGGTCATGCCTTCAACGGGAACCCCAGTCTTCGCGTCAACAAGCTCGAAATATTGCTCGAGTTCCTCAAACTTAGGCGCTGCCTTGCGTCCGCGACAGCTGCACGCCTATGCGTAACCCAGCGCTTCGGCCATGTCGTAACCGGATTTCAGCTTACGAACCCTGTCAAACGGAAAGAACTCGCCGGTTTCGGCGTTCAGGGCCTGTGCGTGCGGCATCGGCGGGAAATTTGAGTAGATCGAATAGGTGATACGGCAAAGATCACATTCTTCCTCCACTGTCCAATCCGTCCCACTGCTTTGCTGTTTCAGTTGCTCCATTACGCTCCTCAAGAGTTTTCAGGCGAAACCTCGCGAATTAATCATCGAAACGGACCGCGGTCAACCGCTTTAATTCGGGATAAGCCCCCTTTGACAACTATTTACGACTGTGTCGAATATCTCGATTTCTATTGCACTTCCCGCCGATGCCTGACGCTCAGGCCCTGAACGCCGAAACCGGCGAGTTCTTTCCGTTTGACAGGGTTCGTAAGATGAAATCCGGCTACGCCATGGCCGAAGCCCTGGGTTACGCATGGGCGTCGAATGTCGCGGACGCTCACAAACCCCGCCGCAAAACCTGGATAACGCGCAAGCGTTCGAGTACACACCGCATGCGAAAAATGGTGACGCGGTAGAACTGGCGGGCAGCCAGGGAACGCCACGCAACAATCAGGCGAAAAATAGACAGACCGATGATGTCGCCAGAATCTTGCTTAACTCCCGGTCAATCCCGGCAGCTACACGATGAAATTTCAGGCCAAGGCCTCGGCTTTCATGAAATCATGGAGCGGGCAAAAGACATGTTCAACCTGTGGTAACGCACGCCGTATAGGAAGGGATGATTCGATGATTGATACTCGAAGCGAAATTGAGCGGCGTCTGTCAGTGCTACGAGGCTTGGAACTGAGCGGATTTAACCATGCCGCTGACATGCTGACGCTGAGCTTTGGTCCGTTGCGGCAAGTTACTAACTTTAAAGGGACGGTGAAATATGTGGGTGCGTGGTCCTTGCAGCAGTTGAGGCAGTGACAGCGGACGAGGCCGGCAAGGGCATCCGTAGCCTTATCGCTTCGGTCGAAAATGGGAAAGGCTTCCGTTAAGCGGCGCTCTGGACGGATCGAGGCTTACTGGGGCCAGTTAGTCAAGCGTGGATATATATGCGTCGTTTTTCGGCAGGCGAGCAGCACGATAGAACGCGGAGCGCTGAACATGCGACAAGGCGTGGCAGAAATCAAGGGAACAATGGCAGTCTTGCCAAACACTACGCGCATAGAATCGATCCGTCCAGCTGGAAGAAATGACAGATGGCGTATTTCGATTCCTCCTTCGACAAGGTATCCCTATGAGCCTCCAAATCGGTTTTCTGGTGTTCCCGAAAGTACAGCAGCTCGATCTGACCGGCCCGCATGACGTGCTCGCATCGTTGCCGGACGCCACGATGCATCTGGTCTGGAAGACGCGGGAGCCGGTGGTGTCGAGCAACGGCCTCGTGCTGACGCCGAGCGCGACGTACGAAAGCTGCCCGCCGCTCGACGTGATCTGTGTGCCAGGCGGAAGCGGCGTGACCGCGCTGTTGCAAGACGAGCAAACGATCGACTTCGTTCGCCGCCAGGCCGCGAGCGCTCGCTACGTGACGTCGGTCTGCACCGGCGCGTTGCTGCTGGGTGCGGCCGGTCTGCTGCGCGGGCGGCGCGCGACGACTCACTGGGCGTTTCACTCGTTGCTGGAACCGCTCGGCGCGATTCCGACGCATGCGCGTGTGGTCCGCGACGGCAATCTGATTACCGGCGGCGGCGTGACGGCGGGCATCGATTTCGGGCTGACCGTGGCTGCCGAACTGGCGGGCGTCGAAGAGGCGCAGGCGATCCAGCTCGAACTCGAATACGCGCCAGCGCCGCCGTTCGACGCGGGCGATCCGGCGATGGCGCCGCAAGCGGTGGTGGAGTTGGTCCGGCAGAGGTCGGCGGAAACTTTGGCGTCGCGGCGTCGCGTCGTGATGGAGCTCGCGGAGAGAAGCTAAGTCTTGCTTGCGGGTGCGAGCATTCCATTAAACTGTGAGCTTCCACCCGTTTTCGCCAGTCGGATCGATGCGATGAAGTACCGCGATTTGTCCCGGGAGCACTCCCCATGCGCGTAGGCAAGCCCGTCAAGGCACTGCCGCAGCCGTCATGCGACTACTGCGGCAACCGCGCGTTGCTCGCGCGTTACGGCGACGAGTCCTACCCGTATCGCAGCGATCAAGGCCCGTTGTGGATCTGCACCGGCTGTCAGGCGTGGATCGGCGTGTATTCGCGCAGCAAACACAACCTGCCGCTCGGCCGCCTCGCCGACACGACGTTGCGCGAGTCGAAGAGCAAGCTGCACGACGCGCTCGAACCGCTCGTTGCCGCGAAGGTGCGCCGCGACGGCGTCAACGCATTCGAAGCCCGCGCGAAAGCGATCCGGTGGGTCGCGACCGAGCTTGGCTTCGATCCGGTTCCGGCGAGCATTCACGCGTTCACGCCCGAGCAGTGCGAACAGGCGCTGCGTTATGTCGAGGCGTTTGTCGAAGCTCGGCGTGCGAGATAGCGTGATTTTCCGCAGCCCGCTACATCTCCAGCAAAACATCGCGCAGCGCATCCAACGACGCATCGCGCGGATTCCTCGGCCGTTGTAACGCAATCGGCAGTTCACGCGCGATGCGGCTCGGGCTACCAACGCCCGCCGGAGACAACAACAGCACGCGATCTGACAGACTCAATGCTTCGTCGAGATCGTGCGTGACGAGCAGCACCGTCGTGCCGCGCGCGTGCTTCAACGCGAGCAGCAACTGCTGCAGTCGCGCCCGCGTGATCGCATCGACGGCGCTGAACGGTTCGTCGAGCAGCAGCAGTTCCGGCTCGTTGAACAGCCCGCGCGCGAGCGCGACGCGCTGCGCCATACCGCCGGACAGTTGCTTCGGCAGCGCGTCGCGCACGCCAGCGAGACCCACCTCGGCGAGCAACGCATCGACGCGCGGATCGTCTCCCGCGTGCGGCCCCGCGGCAAAGGCGATGTTCTCGGCCACGCTGAGCCACGGCAGCAGGCGCGGTTCCTGAAAGATCATGCCGACGCGCGGCGACGGCGCGAGCAAGGGCACGCCGTCGATCAGCACGGTACCCGTCGCTATGCGATCGAGTCCCGCCACCGCGCGCAGCAGTGTGCTTTTACCGCAGCCGCTAGGACCGACCAGACTGACGATCTCGCCGCGCGACAGCGCGAACGATACCTTGTCGAACACGTTACGCTCGCCAAAGCGCCGCGTCAGTCCACGTACTTCGAGTAACGGAGCAAGTTCCCGATTCATCGCGCGGCCTCCGACACCTGATGCGCATCGCGCCACGACAGCGCGCGTACCTCGATCGCTTTCAGCATGCCGTCGCTCAGTTTGCCGAGCAGCGCGAGCAACAGGATCGCGCCGAACACCAGATCGGGGCGGCCGGTTTCGCGTCCATCGCTGAGTAGATAGCCGAGCCCGCGCGTCGCCGCGATCAGTTCGGCAGCCACCATGAACATCCACGCGAGGCTCAGTCCGGTGCGCAGTCCGGTGAAAATCTGCGGCATCGACGCGGGCAGCAGTATGCGCGTGAACAGCGCGCGTCGACTCAGCCGGTTCAACTCGCCAAATTCGATCAGCTTGCGGTCGACGCCGCGAATTCCCGCCACCACGCTCAACTGCACCGGAAAAAATGCGCCGATCGCGATCAGCGTGATCTTCGGCGCTTCGTCGATGCCCATCCATAGCAGCAGGATCGGCACCCACGCAAGCGACGGAATCGCGCGCAAGGCCTGAAACGCGGGGTCGAGCAAGGCATCGACGCGCCGGCTGAGGCCCATCGCCGCGCCGATCAGCAGCGCGAGCGCGGCGCCGATCGCAAAGCCGCCGTACACGCGGATCACGCTCGCGCCAACATGGCGCGCGAGCCGCGCCGCGCCGAGATCCCATAGCGTCTGCGCGATCGCGCTCGGCGCGGGGACCAGATGCATCGGCAGAATCGACGCGCGCACCAGCAGCTCGATGACAGCCAGAAACGCGACCGGCAGCGCGAGACCGGCATAGCGCCACAGTCGTAACGGGTCGATCGCGCGCGGCGGTTGCGCGAGTTCGCTACACGACGGACAGGACGAATCCCTCCGTGCGAGCGTGAAAAAGTTCTTCGCGGCGCTCATTGGCAGGCTCGGGTCTGATGCGTGTGTTTCATTTCGTGCCGTTGCTCGCCGTCGCAATCACCGGCTGCGCGACTTTGGCGTCGACCAGCGCATCGATGATCGCGTTCAGATCGGTGCCGCTCTTCACGAGTTGCTCGTCGACCAGAATCGGCGCAGCGGTTTTGAGCGCGGCAATCTGCCGGGCGCCCGGCTGAGGCTGGCTGAAATCGTTGCGGCTCAATTGCAGTTTCGCGACCGGCAGCGATACCTTGGATTCTTCCGCGACGATCCTGGCGGTGTCGTCAGGGTGAGCGGCGATCCAGACGCGGGCTTTTTCATAGACCTTCAGCACTCGCGCGAGCGCGTCCTGATGGTCGCGGATGAAGTCCTCGCGCGCATTCAGGAAGCCCCACGTGTTGAAGTCGACGTTGCGATACAACAGCCGCGCGCCATCGTCGATCTGCGCGGCCGCCATGTGCGGATCGAGCCCGGCCCACGCGTCCACCTGGCCGTTGGCGAGCGCGGTGCGGCCATCGGGATGCTGCAGGTTGACGATCTCGACGTCGTCGCGAGACAGCCCCGCCGTATGCAGTGCGCGCAACGTGAACAGGAACGGATCGGTGCCTTTGGTGGCCGCGATCTTTTTGCCCTTCAGATCGGCGACGGTTTTGATCGGCGAGTCCTTGCGTACGACGAGCGCGGTCCACTCGGGCCGCGAATAGATATACACGGCGCGAATCGGATTGCCGTTCGCTTTGCCGAGCACGGCGGCGAGGCCCGCCGTCGAGCCGATGTCGATCGCGCCGCTGTTCAGGTATTCGAGCGCGCGGTTGCTGCCGAGGCTCAGTACCCACTTCACCTGCGTGTGGTCGGCGGCGAACTCCTGTTCGAGCCAGCCGTTGCGCTTGATCACGAGGCTTTCCGGCGAATAGTACGCATAGTCGAGTTTCAGCTCGTCGAGCGGCGCGGCGTGGGCGGTGTGGGCTGCGCCGAAGATCCCGAGTGCGAGCGCGGCCGCGGCGGTCTTCAGCCAAGCGCGTCTGCTGCGGTTGCGTTCGCCGACGGTGGCGATTGCGTTGCGCGCTGTCGTGAAGAATGAAAAGCCCCGGATCGGTTTCATCGATTGTCCTTGTGGTCGCGTGTGGTGGTGGTCGTTCAATGTAACCAGAACGGTGGCGCGAGCGAACCAACAAATGCTCAGAATCAAAGCAGTTTTGGCGCTATGGCGGATAGTCGCGACGCAATAGCAATGCTGCGTTCCAGTGATTTGCTATGCATGATTCGTTGGAACCGCGCCGGTCGAAAATGCCTATAGTCGAAACCTTCTTCGTATCCCAAACCCACCCGAAGGCTTCCGATGAATCACTCTCTCCGTCTGGTGCGACGTGCGTTGCGCGCCGCTGCCTTCGTCGCGGCGTCGGCCGGCATTGCCTCGTTTTCGCCGTTCGCTTCGTCCGCGCACGCGCAAAGCCGCGAAGTCGTGATCGGCTATCAGGACATGGTCGTGCCGTGGCGTTACGCGCAAGCCACCGGCGCCGTCGAAAAAGCGACCGGCTACAAGGTCACCTATCGCAAGCTCGGCAGCGGCGCGGATGTGGTGCGCGCGCTGGCGTCGGGCTCGATCCAGCTGGGCGAGGCGGGTTCGAGCCCGATCGCGGCGGGTCTGTCGCAAGGCGTCGACCTGTCGCTGTTCTGGATTCTCGACAACATCAACGACGCGGAAGCGCTGGTCGCGCGCGACGGTTCGGGTGTCACGAAGATCGCTGACCTGAAGGGCAAGACGATCGGCGTGCCGTATGTGTCGACGTCGCATTTTCATGCGCTAGTCGCATTGCAGCAGGCGGGCGTCGATCCGTCGTCGGTGAAGATCCTGAACCTGCGTCCGCCTGAGGTCGCCGCCGCCTGGCAGCGCGGCAATATCGATGCGACCTATATCTGGGACCCCGTGCTCGCGAAGGTCAAGCAGAACGGCAAGGTGCTGATCACGTCGGGCGAAGTCGCGAAGGGAAGCGGCAAGGCAACCTTCGACGGCTTTATCGCGACGCGGCAGTTCGAGCGCGACAACGCGGCCTTCATGGCGGGTCTCGTCAAGGTGCTCGCCGACACGGACGCGCTGTATCGCGATCACAAGGCCGACTGGACCGCAACTTCGCAGCAGGTGCAGGCGGTTGCGCAGGAGTCGGGCGCGGCACCGGCCGACGTGCCCGCGAGCCTCGCGCTGTACGCGTTCCCGAGCGCCGCGGAGCAGGCGTCGCCGACCTGGCTCGGCGGCGGCAAGCAGTCGGGTGCGGCGCAATCGCTCGCGGCCACGGCGGCGTTCCTGAAGACGCAGGGCACGATCCAGAACGTGTTGCCCGATTACTCGGCGGCCGTGAATCCGCGCTTCGTGCAACAGGTCTCGCGATGAGCATGCTCGACATCCGCGGACTGCGCGTGACCTACGCCGGTGCGAGCGAGCCGGCGCTCGCGGGTGTCGATCTGTGCATCGAGCGCGGTGAGTTCGTGGTCGCGCTCGGGGCGTCGGGTTGTGGCAAAACCACGTTGCTGAACTGCATCGCCGGCTTCGTCGATCCGAGCGAGGGCGAGGTGCGGCTCAACGGCACGCCCATCGACGGACCGGGTGCCGAGCGCGGCGTCGTGTTCCAGAAGCATGCGCTGATGCCGTGGCTCGACGTGCTCGACAACGTCGCGCTCGGCTTGCGGTTTCGCGGCATCGCGCGTGCGCAGCGACACGAGATCGCGCGGCGCACGCTGGCGCTGGTCGGGCTCGAACGGCATGCGAACGCGAAGATCCATGCGCTGTCGGGCGGCATGCAGCAGCGCGTGGGCATTGCGCGCGCGTTGGCGAGCGATCCACAGATCTTGCTGATGGACGAGCCGATGGGCGCGCTCGATGCGCTGACGCGCGAGACGGTGCAGGAACTCGTGCTCGACGTGTGGGCGCGCACGCACAAGACGGTGTTCTTCATCACGCACAGCGTCGAAGAAGCGCTGTTTCTCGCGACGCGTCTGGTGCTGATGACGCCGGGCCCTGGTCGCATCGCCGAAGTCCATGAACTGCCGTTCGCGCGTGAATATCTGGCGACTCGCGATGCGCGCGCGGTCAAGTCGTCGCCGGCTTTCATCGAGTGGCGCGAGCGCCTGACGCGGCGACTGCACGATACATTGCGGGAGGCCGCCTGATGAGCGTGATCGAATCGTCGCAACAACACGCGCCGACACGTCCGGACACCGCGCGTGACTCGACCCGGGCGCGCAGCGCGGCGCACGGCCGCAGACCTTATCGCGGTATGCCGGGCGAAGGCCCGACCGCGTGGCTCAGTGTAATCTGCGTTGCGGCGTTTGCGCTGCTGTGGTGGGTTGCGACTCATCTGCACTGGATACCACCGCTGTTCCTACCCGCACCGGACGCGGTTTGGCATGCGTTCGTCGATGCATGGCACGGCCGCATCCAGGGCGGCTTGCCATTGTCCGAGCATCTGCTGTGGAGCGCGATCCGCGTGTTCGGCGCGTTCGCGCTCGCGAGCATCACCGCGATACCGGTCGGCATTCTGATGGGCGTGAGCCGCGTCGCGCGCGGACTGCTCGATCCGCCGCTGGAGTTCTACCGCCCGCTGCCGCCGCTCGCGTATCTGCCGCTCGTCGTGATCTGGTTCGGTATCGACGAGACCGCGAAGATCGTCGTGATCTGGCTCGCGTGTTTCGCGCCGATCGCGATGGCCGCACGTGCCGGCGTGCGCAGCGCGAGCGTCGAGCAGGTCAACGCAGCGTGGTCGCTCGGCGCGAATTTCCGCCAGGTGGTATTGCACGTGGTGTTGCCTGCGGCGTTGCCCGAAATCCTGACCGGCCTGCGCATCGCGATCGGCTTCGGCTGGACCACGCTGGTCGCGGCCGAAATGGTCGCCGCCACTGCCGGACTCGGTCAGATGGTGCTCAACGCGTCGAGCTTCCTGCGCACCGACGTGGTCGTGATGGGGATCGTGCTGATCGGTCTGATCGCATGGCTGTTCGATCTCGGCATGCGCGCGCTCGAACGCAGGCTCGTGCCTTGGAAAGGCAAGCAGTAAGCACCTGCCGCATATCTGATTCGCCGCTTAGCTCGTGACGATTCGTTGGTTCGCCATCGCGCGGCGCGTTGTTACAGTCTGCGGGTCGTTGTCGTGAGGCAGTCGTGAATCACGTCGTACATAAAACATCCAATACAAAGGCCTAACCATGAAAATCAAATTCGTTGGCGCAGCAGTGATGGGGTTGCTGCTCGCGATTTCGGGCGCCGCGCACGCCGATCGTCTCGACGACATCAAGAAGGCGGGCGTGCTGCGCGTCGCCACCTTCGACAGCAACGCTCCTTTCGGTTTCGCCGATCCGAAGACCAATCAGATCGTCGGGCTCGACGTCGACTATGCGCGTGCGGTCGCGAACAAGCTCGGCGTGAAGCTCGAAATCCAGCCGACCAATCCGGCGAACCGCATCGCGTTCCTGAAGTCGGGCAAGGTCGACCTCGTGTTCGCGAACTTCACGATTACCGACGAGCGCAAGAAGGAAGTCGATTTCAGCACGCCGTACTTCGCGTCGGGTACGCAGTTCATCGCGAAGAAGGGCGTACTGACGTCGCCGCAGCAGGTGAACGGCCTGCGCGTGGGTGCCGACAAGGGCACGACCAACGAACAGCAGGTGCGCGCGCAATTCCCCAACGCGACGATCGTCGCCTACGACGACACGCCGTTCGCGTTCGCCGCGCTGCGCGCCGGCAACGTGCAGGCGATCACGCAGGACGGCCCGAAGCTCGTCGCGCTGCTCGCGAACGTGCCCGACAAGGCGAACTACGAGATCCCGCCGTTCACGATCTCGAACGACTATGAAGGTGTCGGCGTGCCGAAGGGCGAGACGCGTCTGTTGAGCGTCGTCGACGATACGCTGAAGGGCCTCGAAGCGAACGGCAGCGCAGCGAAGATCTACGACCACTGGTTCGGACCGGAGAGCCGGGCGCCGTTGCCGCGTCTGTTCAAGATCGGCGATCCGCAGAAGAGCTGATCCGACGGAAACTTTAGAGCCGGCCTGCCGTGTGAAAACGGCGGGCCGCTTTTCATTGCATAACGAAAGCGCTTGAGTAGAAGGGCAGAATGAACGGCTGGCTGGAACCGAAGTACCTTGGGTGGATCGCGCATGGCTTTCTGATGACGCTGGTGTTGTCGGCCTGCGCGGGCGCGGCGGCGACGCTCGCCGGTTTCGGGCTCGCGCTCGCGCGCAATGCGCGCAACGGCATGCTCGCGCGTGCGGCCGCGCTCTACGTACTGGCGTTTCGCAATTCGCCGTTGCTCGTGCAATTGCTGTTCTGGTATTTCGGCGCTGCGACGCTGTTGCCGCAGCCGTGGATGGAATGGCTCAATGCGTCGCACACGGTGTCGCTATCTGGCTGGACGATTGCGTGGCCGTCGTTCGAATTCGTCGCGGGCTGGGTCGGGCTCACGTGCTATACGACCGCGTTTGTCGGCGAGGAATTTCGCGCCGGTATGCGCGGCGTCAACGACGCGCAGCATCAGGCCGCCGCGGCGCTGGGGCTCACGCCGCTCGCGGCGTTCCGTTACGTAATCCTGCCGCAGGCGATCCGGATAGCGACACCGCCGCTCGCGGGGCAATACATGAACCTCGTGAAGAACTCGTCGCTGGCGATGACGATCGGGCTCGCGGAACTGTCGTATGTATCGCGGCAGGTCGATACGGAAACCTTCAAGACGTTTCAGGCATTCGGCGCGGCGACGGTGCTCTATATCGCGATCATCGCGGTCATCGAAGCGGTGTTGCTGGTGTGGAAAAGGAGCGCCGCGCCGCACAGCGGCGCCCGGCGGCTCTGGCAAGGAGGGCATTGATGAGCGAGCTCGAATGGCTGCCGACGCTGCGCTATCTGCTGCTCGGCACCTTCCCCGATGGGCCACTCGGCGGCGCCGCGCTGACGGTCGTGATGTCGATGGTCTCGGCGTTGCTGTCGGCTTTGGTCGGTCTCGCTGGCGGCATTGCATTGTCGATGACGCGCGGCGCCGCGCATCTCGCGCTCACTGCCCTGGTCGGCTTCTTTCGTGCGATCCCGGTGCTGATGCTGATCTTCTGGACCTTCTTCCTCATGCCGATACTGTTGCATATCGACGTGCCCGGCCTCGCAACCGTGGTTTGTGCGCTCGCGCTGATCGGCGGCGCGTATCTGTCGCATTCGGTGCAGGCAGGCATCGCGGCGGTTGGCGCCGGACAGGCGCAAGCGGCGGCGTCGCTCGGCATGACGCGCTGGCAGGCGCTGCGATATGTGCAATTGCCGCAGGCGATACGGATCATGATGCCGTCGTTCGTCAATCAGTGGGTCACGCTGATCAAGGACACGTCGCTCGCTTATATCGTCGGCGTGCCCGAGTTTACGTTTCTCGCCAATCAGGTCAATAATCGGCTGATGGTGTACCCGGTGCAGATTTTTCTATTCGTTGGCGTCGTTTATCTGCTGCTTTGTTCGACGCTGCAGTACGGTGCGACGTGGCTGCTGAAGCACCGCTTTCGTGCGGGCCATTCGGCGGCGAACAGCGAAACGAAGATCAAATGGCAGTTTCCATTTGGCGTCTAGCTGCAACGGCTAGAAGGTGGCTACTTCCGCGAGCGAAGCAATGAGTTCAACCCTTACGCCGAGCAACCCGATTCGCAGTGAAATCAATCTGGATGCGCAGGGCAAGCATGCCGGCTATCTGCGGCTGCCGCATTCCGTGCATCGGTCCGCGTATGGATGGCTGCCGATCCCGATCGCTTCGATCCGCAATGGCACGGGTCCGGTCGTGCCGATCATGGCCGGCAATCACGGCGACGAGTATGAAGGACAGATCCTCGTGTCGACGCTGATCCGCGAAATCGACGCGGCTCAGGTTGCTGGTCAACTGATCCTGTTGCCGCAAGCGAACGCGCCAGCGGCCGAGGCGGGTCTTCGCACGTCGCCGCTCGACGACGGCAATCTCAACCGCGCGTTTCCAGGCAATCCGCAAGGTTCTCCGACGCAAGTGATCGCGCATTACATCGAGCATGTGCTGCTCGCGCGCGCGGATTATCTGATCGATCTTCATTCCGGCGGCAGTTCGCTGCTCTATCGTGGCAACAACATGCTCGCGATCGATGCGCGTGACGAGGGCGAGAATGAGCGGCTGCAACGCGCACTACGCGCGTTCGGGTTGCCGAATGCGTTTTTGCATGCGGAAAACCCGGTGCATGCGGCGACGGCTGCGCGCAGGCAAGGGGCGCTGTCGATCACGGCTGAACTGGGCGGTGGGGGAACCGTCGATGCGGCGTTACTCCGCGAAGCGCGCCAAGGCCTGCTGCATTTTCTCGGCGCGATCGGCGCATTGAGCGGTCCGCTCGTGCCCGAGGCGCCGCCTGCCGATACACGTTTTCTTCGCGTCGCGGGCGCCCGTCACTATGTGTACGCATACGATAACGGTCTGTTCGAGCCGCTGGTCAAACTCGGCGATCGGGTAGTCGCAGGGCAGCCCGCGGCGCGCGTCCATTTCCCAGACACGCCGCTCAAGGAACCGGTGACCTGTCATTTCGCGAGCGATGGCGAGGTCGTTTGCAAGCGCGTGCCGGCGCTCGTCAGGCGAGGGGATTGCCTATTTCATCTCGCGGGAGAAGTGGTCTGATGAAGCGGGTGGGGGCGCGCCTGGATTTGCCGAGTTCGTGAAGGCCAGGTCTCGAATCATGCGATCGCTGCCTGAAGGCCCACGATTTTCATGCGACGAATCAAAAAATATCGGTTCTTCGCGGATTTCCGGGGAGACCGATTGCGGACAGGCTGTAGTCGGCCAGGAAGTGTCAGTTCAGCGGCAACCCTGCTCCGGATGAGGCACTAGCTATAATGCAGCAGCGACTCGTTACCATGTCCCGATAGCCCGCGGTATGCGGTAGTGGGAGGTAATAATTCATGGCGACTCCAACCCCCAAGCCCGACGTGCAATCAACCGTCGCGCAGACGTTCGCCCGCTTCTGCACCAGCCTCGAATTTGAGGCGCTGCCACCTCTCGTGGTCGAGCGCGCCAAGCATTTCTTTATCGACTACATTGCCATTGCGCTGCGCGGTTCCATTCTGGATTCAAGCCGACCCATGCGCATGTTGGCTGCCGCACGGCCGATCCCCGGTGGGGCCACGCTGCTCGGCCGCCCCGACCCGGTGCACGCGGCGTGGGCCGCGCTGGCAAACGGAATGGCCGCGCACAGCATGGAACTGGATGACACATTCCTTCCAGGCTCGATTCACAACGAGTCGTTCGTCTTTTCGTCCGCATTGGCGTTGGCGGAAGAACGGGGCGCTAGCGGAAAACGCTTCATTACCGCCGTCGTCGCTGGGTTCGAGGTTGCCTGCCGCGTCGCCGCCGCTCTTAAGCCGGCAGTGACTAACGCGCGCGGCTTCCATCCTACCGGCACCACGGGCGCGCTGGGCGCCGCCGCTACCTCTGCCACGCTCCTCGGGCTGGATGCAGCGCAGGTTACAAATGCACTCGGAGTCGCATGCAGCCAGGCGGCGGGGTTGCTCGAATTCGTCACTGACGGGGCCTGGACCAAGCGCTTTCATGGCGGCTGGGCCTCGCATGCCGGCATGATCGCCGCGGAACTGGCGCAGCACGGAATCACGGCGCCGCCTACTTCGATCGAAGGCAAATATGGCTACCTGCATGCTTATTCCGGCGATCCGTTGCCGCAGGCGCTGGCTGTGGGCGAAGGCGAGATGCTTGCCATCGCGCAGACGGCGCTAAAGTACTATCCCTGCAACTACTATATCCAGTCGATCAACGATTCCGTGCTGCAGCTTGCCGTGCGTGCGGACCTTACTCTTGAAGCCATCGAAAGCATCGTCGTTCATACGGTGCAGGCGGCAATGCCGCTGGTATGCGAGCCAATCGAACAGAAGCGTCGCCCGAGGCTGATGATTGACGCGCAGTTCAGCGTGCCGTTCAACGTCGCACTCGGTCTAGTCAAGAGACGTGTCTCTTTCGTGGATTTCACGCCGGCAGAATTCACCAACCCGGCGATCGAGCGGCTGATGGATAGGGTAACGTGCTGCGTCGATCCGGGGCTGGACGCACAATATCCAGCGGCGTGGCCTGCACGCGTTGAGATCACACTTGTCGACGGCCGCACGCTCGCAGTTGCCACCCAGTATGCCAAGGGCGATCCGCGGAATCCGTTGAACCTGGACGAGGTGATTGCCAAGCACCGCAGCATCGTCGCTGGTGTTGTAGACGAGAGCACCGACGACGCGATCCTCGATTTCATTCTGCGTCTTGAGACAAAATCGGATTTCAGCGAGCTGACCCGCGTCTTGAAGAGGTTCGTGCTGCCACGTTAAAGGATCACGAAGAGACGGCCGTTGGATTTGAAAGCGCTCGGTGCCTCGAGTTGAATGACGGGATGGGGTCGTGCGGAGTCGGTCGCGTGAGGCAGAGGTCGGCCAACAAGGGGCGCAGGCTTGTGCGCCCACCGACGTCTGGTTCGAAGGCGTTACCGGACACAGCAAAGGTCAACCCAATGGCCCGCTATCAACAAATAGCGATAAGCATTTGCACAATTCGTCAAAACGGCTATCCGATAGCCCCTCATAATTTGCGGCTGTCCTATGCTAAGTGCTCACCATGCAACCCCTTTCCCAGGCAGCAGCAAATCAATTTTCGACAGTCCGATTCGTGCTAACGGACATGGACGAGACGTTGACCTATCAGGGCCGCCTGCCTGCCTCGACGTACGCTGCGCTGGCACAACTGGAAGCCAGCGGCATTCGCGTGGTGCCGGTCACCGCGGCCCCTGCCGGATGGTGCGACCAGATGGCTCGCATGTGGCCCGTCGATGGTGTCATTGCCGAAAACGGCGGCTTGTTTTTGCGGCGGAGTTCGGACGGGCACCGCGTCGAACGACACTACTGGCATTCGCCCGATAGCATTGAACACGTACGCGAACAACTGAAGTACATTGCACAGGTCGTCGAAAAGGCGGTGCCTCAGGCACAAGAGGCTGATGATCAAGTGTTTCGTTTGACGAGCCTCGCATATCGCCGTACAAGAACCGACGCCGATCACCACATCGTCGATGCGCTCAGACAGGCGGGAGCAGATGCGACGATAAATAACCTTTGGGTTCTCGGCTGGATTGGGGGCTACGACAAGTTGACCATGTCATTGCGAGTACTAGCCAGCACATATGGCATTGACATTGGAGCAGCCCGCGAGTTAGTCGCCTATTCCGGAGACTCCACCAACGACGCGCCGATGTTTGAGTTTTTCAAACACACCGCGGGAGTGAGCACGGTGATCGATTACCTACCGCAATTGCCGACTCCCCCTCGATGGATTACGCGCAGTCCAGGGGGAGCCGGTTTCGTGGAATTCGCGAACGCCATTCTCCAGTCAGGTGCAACAAGCGCTCGCGACGCGTCCGCTCTGTAGGCGTCGAACGGCTGCTCTTAGACTTGCAGCCGACCTTTCCGGCGAACCGGGCGATGGACCGCTCAGGGTCGTACTGGGCCTTTCGAAGCGCTCCACACACCGGCCATTCAGCGTCGATCACTGCCGCCCACTTGGTTCGACAACATCCCCAGGCCTCATGCCCGCGTATCCAGACATCGCCGAACCCTCATCAGTACAGGGGTTCAGGCGTCTATCCGGACCACCACCTTACCGAAGTGCTGTCCGGACTCAAGATGCCTGTACGCGGCGGGCGCGTCGTCAAAGCCAAAGACGTGATCGACCACCGGCCGGATTCGATGCGCGGACACGAGCCTGACAACCTCGTCGAGCATCGAGCGGCTGCCCACCATGATTCCATGCAACCGCTTGATGCCCCCGATCACCGGCAGGAGTCCAAGCTCCGGTCCACTAAAGCCGCTCACACCACCGATGACCGACACGAGGCCGCCCATTTTCGTCGCGGCCACCGAGCGCGGCAGTGTGTCCCGTCCACCGATCTCCAGCACGATATCCGCGCCTACCCCATCGGTCAGCCGGAGAACCTCGTTCTGCCATTCCGGCCTGGCGCGGTAGTTGATCGTCTCATCGGCGCCGAGTTTCCGCGCGCGTTCCAGTTTTTCATCGCTCGACGACGTGATGATCGTGCGCAGACCCGCCGCGCGCGCCAGCTGCAGCGCGAAGATCGACACCCCGCCTGTGCCGAGCAGCACCACCGTGGAACCGGGTTTCGCGTCGCCGTCCACGAATAGCGCGTTCCATGCGGTGACGCCGACGCACGACAACGTGGAGGCTTCTTCATAACCCAGGTGTGCCGGGATCGCCGCAAGAGCCGTTTCGTCGACGAGGAACCGCTCGGCCAGCACACCGTTGACTTTGGCGCCTGGTGAACTGTCGACTTTCCACGGTGCCGGAGCGCCGTCGATCCAACGCGGGAAATATGTGTTGACCACGCGATCGCCCGATTTGAAGCGGCTCACGTCGCGGCCGGTCTCGACGACTTCGCCCGCGCCATCGCACAGCGGGATCAGCGGCGCATCGCCAATGCCGAGATAGTCACCGCGGGCGAACATCAGGTCCCGATAGTTCAGCGACGCCGCGTGAACCTTGACAACGACCTCGGTCGGCCCCGGCGATCGCATGGTCGCGTCGCTGCGCTTCAGGCCGGAGATACCGGCGCCGGGTTTCAGTTTCCATGCGTTCATAGCAACTCCTCATCGGGTAGAAGCACCTATGTTAGTGTTGCGGGAAAGGACGCATTGACGAGATTTTGACGACTTATCGTCGCCTGGCAGGAAACATAAACCGCGGTATCGGGAGCTCGCACGATGGACGATCGGCTAAGAGGCATTGCGGAATTTGTGGATGTCGTGGATGCCGGCACCTTCGCCGCAGCGGGCGAACGCCTTGGTGTCACGCGCTCGGCGATCGCGAAGATTGTCGCGAGGCTCGAGCAGCGTCTCGGAGTGAGACTGCTGCAGCGAACCACCCGCCATCTGAGCCTAACCGACGAAGGGCATGCATACTATGAGCAGTGCCGACGCGTGATGGCCGAACTCGGCGCGGTCGAGGCGACGCTGGAGGCGGGCCGCCGCGATCCGTCCGGGCGGCTACGCATCACCGCGCCGGTGCTGTTCGGCAGGCAGTGCGTCGCACCCGTGATGCTGAAGCTGGTCGAGCGCCATCCGTTGCTCGACGTCGAGATGTCGTTCAGCGATCGCGTTTCGGACCTGGTCGAGGACGGCTTCGATATCGCCGTGCGGATTGGACCGCTGCCAGACCATGCAACCCTTGTCGGGCGCCGGCTCGGCGTTCAGCGGATGGGCATTTGCGCGTCTCCGGCCTGGCTCGATCGACACGGGCGGCCGTCGGGCCTCGCCGAACTCGGCTCGCACGTCAGCATCGCTTACGGCCGCGGTGGACAGAGCACACCATGGCGAGTGCTCGGTGCCGACGGCGAGGTGCAGGAGTGCCGACTGTCCGCGCGCCTGCGTTATGACGACCTCCAGGCCATCGCCGACGCAGCGGCTGCGGGCGCAGGCCTCGCCTGGTTACCATGCTGGCTCGTGGCGCCCTATCTGCGCGACGGCCGGCTGTCGCTCGTGATGGATAGCAACAGCGTGCAGGGCGCCGAGGTTCACGTCATCCGCCCGCAATCGCGACATCTGCCCTCGAAGGTACGCGTCGCAATCGACGCGCTTGTAGACGAGATACCACGAGTGCTTGCCCGGGTCTGAGCCGTAGACCGCATTGAATCTGTCAACGTTGCGACGATAAATGTGTCAATGCGCGTGCTCGCCCATCCGCAACGCGCAAAACCCACCGTCGACGCTATAAGCGACGCACGCCATGCCACCATCCAGCACGTGCGTCGCAAGATAATTACTGCCGCGCCGCTATCCGCACGCGCTCGCCCGCTTTGGTTCGCGCCGACGCGATCGACATGCCCAGGCCGAGCAACGTCAGGCAGACGACGGGCACGAGCATCGGAGCGCTTGCGTTGCCCGCGACCTTTCCTATGTAAGGCATCAGGTTCTGCGCGAAGAAGCCTCCGAGATTGCCAATCGAATTGATCGCCGCGATGCTGGCTGCAGCGCGGGCGCCCGTGAAGTATCGCGGGGGCAGCGACCAGAAGCATGGATAGAGCAGGGGAATGCATGCGCCGCCCAGCACGAGCGCGGCAAATTGCAGCGGCAGACCCGGCAGCACGAGACTTAGCGCGAAGCCGATCACGCCGACGCCCGCAACCAACGCCATCGAACTGAGCACCACACCCTCGCGTTTCAGCTTCGCGGGCAGCCACAGCAGAAGCAGCGCGGAGAGCATCCACGGAATCATGTTGAGCAGGCCATTGAGCGACGAATGCGAGACGCCGCCGCTTTTCAGCAGCGTGGGCAACCAGTAGGTCACGCCGTAGAGCGAGGTGGACATCAGCATGTAGCCGCACGCGAACATCAGCACACGTTTGTCGACGAGCGCCCGCCACGGATGCCCGGCGGCCGCTTGCGCCGGCGCCTCGCGCCGTAGCGCCGCGATCATCAGGGCCTTTTCTTCGTTCGACAGGAACGGGGCGCGTTCGACGGACTCGGGCAGAAAGCGCAACGCAACGAGTGCGACGAGGACAGCAGGTATCCCGGTTGCCACGAACACCCATTGCCAACCGGCGAGACCCAGATTGCCGTCCAGCGACAACAGCAAGCCGCCCGCGAGTGAGCCGAGCATGTTGGCGAGCGCGCTGCCGAGCGTGAAGAAGCCGAGCATGCGTGTGCGATGACTCTGCGGAAACCAGAGCGTCAAATAGAAGATCACGCCCGGATAGAAGCCAGCTTCGGCGACGCCCAGTGCGAACCGGAACACATAGAAAAGTCCCGTTGAATGTGTGAATGCCATCGCCACGGTAATGGCGCCCCAGGTCGCCATGATGCGTGCGAGCCAAAGGCGAGCGCCGAAACGATGCAGCGCAAGCGTGCTCGGCACCTCGAACAGCAGATAGCCGATAAAGAAGAGCGACGCGCCCAGACCATATGACGCTTCCGACATTCGCAGCGCGTGCACCATCTGCAGCTTGGCAAAGCCGACGTTCTGCCGGTCGATAAAGGCGATCAGGAACATCACGATCAACAGCGGCATGAGCCGCCAGGCGACCTTTTTCACGACAGCCTGCTCGGCACTCATGGTTCGGTTCACGATCAATCTCCGTTCAAAATTCATATATATGTTCAGGTGGAACTGTTTTCTCGACAATGGGTACAAACCCGCTGGAAGCTAAATCTGAAGGCATGTATAGGGTTATCACCGATCTACCGTCGGCCTTGATCATGAAATCATATAGATGAATTGAACTGAGAGACTACGATGCCTGCCGATGAACGGTTGCCCCGCTACCAGCGTTTGCGCGACGAAATGGTCGCTCTGATCGCGGCCCGCCATTGGCGGCCGGGTGAAGCGATCCCTACCGAGCAGGCGCTCGCCAAAAGCTACGACGTGGCGGTCGGGACGGTCCGCAAGGCTGTCGATCTGCTCGTCGCGGAAGGGCTGCTGGAACGTTTTCAGGGCAGAGGGACGTTCGTGCGCCGCGCGAGCTTCGACAGCTCCCTGTTTCGTTTCTTCCGCTTCCAGACACGGCAAGGCGAACGACGCATTCCAGAGAGCCGCATCTTGCGACGCGAGGTCGTCGATGCGCCGTCGGCTGTCGCCGCGATCTTGCAGATTTCGAGTAGCGCGCGCGTGATCCAGATGACTCGCCTGCGGCTGATCGACGACGTGCCGATGCTCGCCGAAGAAATCTGGCTGCCCTATGTCCGTTTTGCGGCGTTTGCGCAGATGGACCTGAATGAAGTCGGTGACTTGCTGTATCCCGTGTACGAGGCGCAATGCAATCAGGTCGTGGCGTCCGCCACGGAAACACTGACCGTCGAAGCCATTGGCCCGTTGCATGCTCGACTGTTGCGCATCGAGCCGGGTACGCCCGCCGTCGTCATCGAGCGTCTTGCATACGGCTACGACAGACAGCCGCTCGAATGGCGCCGCTCACGCGGGCCTGCCAGCGAATTCATCTATCAGGCCGAGATCCGCTAGCGATCGCGCGCCCTCACAAACACGTTGTTCCCACGCAGGAACGACGACGTTGGAGACTGGAATGTTCAAGTGGTTCAGCCAGATTTCAGGCAATGAACGCCGGACGTTTTGGGCGTGCTTCGGCGGATGGGCCCTTGATTCGCTCGATGTGCAGATGTTCAGCCTCGTGATTCCGGCGATCATCGCCGAGTGGTCGATCAGCCGCACGCAAGCGGGGCTCGTCAGCGGCGTCACGCTGGTGGCGTCGGCGCTGGGTGGCTGGATTGCGGGCATGATGTCGGACCGGCTGGGGCGCGTAAAGACGCTGCAATGGACCGTCGCGTGTTTTTCCGTGTTCACGTTCCTGTGCGCGTTCGCGCAGAACTATCCGCAGTTCCTCGTGCTGAAGACACTGCAGGGGTTCGGCTTCGGCGGAGAATGGGCGGCGGGCGCCGTGCTGATGGCCGAGACCATCCGCAATGAGCATCGCGGCAAGGCGATGGGCAGCGTACAGAGCGCATGGGCGGTCGGCTGGGGCGCAGCGGTGCTGCTGTATGCACTGATGTTCTCGCTGCTGCCTGCGGATACTGCGTGGCGCGTGATGTTTGGGGTTGGCATCGTTCCGGCGCTTCTGATTCTGTACGTCCGACGCGGCGTGCAGGAGCCTGCCGCGCCGGCCCGCGCAGCGCGCAATGCGCGGGCGCGTCAGCAGCCGACGCCTGGCCTTGTCGTCGGCATCTTTTCTCCGCAAGTGCTGCGCATGACGCTGCTCGGCGCACTGCTCGGCGTTGGTGCGCATGGCGGCTACTACGCGCTGATGACCTGGCTGCCGACGTTTCTGAAAAGCGAGCGCCATCTGTCGGTCTTGAGTACGGGCGGCTACCTCGCCGTCGTGATCGTCGCGTTCTTTTGCGGGTGCCTCGTGAGTGCGCAGCTGCTGGATCGCATCGGACGCCGCAAGACCATACTCACGTTTGCGATCTGCTGCGTGATAACGGTGATCGCCTATCTGTTCCTACCGCTCGGCAATACCGCGATGCTGTTCTTCGGCTTTCCGCTAGGCTTTTTTGCAGCGGGGATTCCGGCAAGCATGGGCGCGCTGTTCAACGAGCTGTATCCGCGCGGGATGCGTGGCACTGGCGTCGGGTTTTGCTACAACTTCGGCCGCGTCGTGTCGGCGGGATTTCCGGTGCTCGTCGGGCACATGTCCGCGACCATGTCGCTTGGAACGGCGATCGGCATCGATGCGGGACTCGCATACGCAATTGTCGTCCTGTCCGTGCTGATGTTGCCCGAGACACGCGGCCGCATGCTGGACGAAGCCACGCTCGAGCCCGAACACGCAGGCGCGCTTTCTCACGCGCAGAGGCATTGACGCGCGAGACACTCGCCGTAACCGCGCAAGAATGGTGATGAAGGAACGTCCATGATGGAGAAGTCGGGGATAGAGGCGAGCCACCGGCAGGCTGTGCATCGTCCAGCCCACATTGCATCTGTCGATACTCATGCTCATGTATTCGAGCGCAGCCTGCCGCTCGCCGAAAAGCGTCGCTACGTGCCCGACTACGACGCCACGCTCGACGCATACCTTGCCCAACTCGACACGCACGGCGTATCGCACGGCGTGCTTGTGCAGCCCAGCTTTCTCGGCACCGATTGCAGCTATATGCTCGATGCGTTGCGCCGCGCGCCGCAGCAGCTACGCGGTGTCGCGGTGATCGAGCGTGATTGTCGGATCGACACACTGACGGAGATGGCGAATGCGGGCATTGCAGGGATTCGGCTGAACCTGATCGGACATCCCGATCAGCCGCTCGACAGATGGGTGAGCGCGCAAACGCTCGCCCATGTCCGCGATCTGAAATGGCATGTCGAAGTGCATGCGGAAGCTGCGCGGCTGCAGGGCATCGTCGAGCCGCTTCTGGACGCGGGCATGAATGTCGTCGTCGATCACTTCGGCAGGCCCGATCCGGAGATCGGTGTAAGAGACGTAGGCTTTCGCCGTCTTCTTGAACTGGCTGACACGCAGCGTGTGTGGGTGAAGATATCGGCCGCGTACCGGAATCGACGGCAGCTTCGCCCGGATGACCATGATGCGCGGGAGGCATTTCATTTTCTGAAAGCGGCCTTCGGCGTGCATCGCCTTATGTGGGGCAGCGACTGGCCGCATACGCAGTTTGAAGCAGACGAGGATTTTACTCACGCGCTCGAACTTCTGCGCGTGCTTCTCCCGGTTGACGAAGAGCGCACGGTTGTCCTGGCAGACACGCCTGCAAGACTTTACAGGTTCGATATCGCGTGATCCACATGGCGCATCGCAAGGGCAGGACTGGCTAAACGGGTTGCCGAGCCGCACAGCGGCAACCAGGTTTCAGTGCGGCCCATAAGCGGACGAATGTGACGTGGCTATTCCATGCCCCGAGGCAGCAACGCCGTTTTGCGCCGCGCGATGCGTAACAACGCATCCAACTCTGGCCCGTGTTGCGCATCCCTGTAGGCGAGGCCAAATCCGATCCAGAATTCCCTTTCCTTGAGTGGCCTGAAAGTCGCACCGGCGCGCCGCATCTTCGTCATCGACTTAGGTATGAAGCCGATGCCCCGTCCGTTTGCCACTTCGGCCAGCAGGAGGTGGTGATCCGCGGGTTCCAACAGTCTGCGGCTCGGCGCATGTCCGAGCTTCGCGAACACTTCCTCGTAGTAATCGAAGAATCCGGGATTTGTTCGGCGCTGCGGCCAGAACACGGGTTGGTCATTCAACTGCGCGATCGACAGGACTTTGTGCCGCGCGAGCGGATGCCGTGCAGGGATTACCGCGACCAGCGGCTCTTTGTGCAGCGGTTCAACCACCAGCTCCCCTGTTGCGCTGGGCAGTCCGATCAAGGCGACATCGAGCGCGCCACGCCGCAGGCGACGGATGAGCTCGATGGAAATGGCGGCAACGAAGACCAGCGACCCGCCACGAACCGCTTTCTTGAAGGCAGGCTCGAGGGAGGGAAATATCTCCGGGTCGAAGACCTTGGAATAACCGACCCTGAGCTGCCGGGGCCTTCCCGTTGAATGCCGTCGTGCGGTTTCGATCGCCTCTGCGGCCTGAAGCAGCGTCTTCCTGGCCCCCTTCAGGAAGGCGCGGCCCGCCGTCGTAAGTTCCGCGCCCGCCGAATCGCGAGTGAGCAGTGTCACCCCGAGTTCGCTCTCGAGCTGTTTGATCTGGCGGCTTAAAGGCGGCTGTGACATGTGCAGTCGTTCGGCCGCGGCGCGGAACGTGCCTTCCTCCGCCACTGAAACGAAGCACTCCAGCTGGCGTAGATCGATTCGTAGTCTCATGCAGAAAAGGTATCACGAATTTGGTCTTGGCCTGTTGCATCTTCCTGCCCGTATGCTCCGTTCCGCTGACTTCGAGAAGGAGCAAATCAGACATGGATACGTGCAAGCGCAGAGGCATTCTGCAGAGGAACACAGCAGCCAGAACGCTGGCAGCCGCCGCTTTCGCACCGATTGAAGCGGGTCGACAAATCACCGATGGCAAAGCACAGATGAACGGATCTACGGCTCAGACAGGCATGACGGCCCTCTTGGGCGCATCCGCTGGCGAAACCAGTGCAGAACGTTTTACCCGCGGTATCGAGGTGCTGAAGAGGATCGGTGGCACGGGCTACGATATCCCTGTTAACCGTCTGGCGCAGGTTGCCCCGGATTTGGCACGACTCACGGTCGAATTTGGCTATGGAGACATCCTGTCGCGGCCGGGGCTCGACCTGGGCCTTCGCCAGATCGCCACCGTTGCCGCGCTGATGGCCCATGGCAGCGTGCAACCGCAACTGAAGTATCACATGACCGGCTTCCTCAATGCCGGCGGCGAGCCCGCGGAACTGGTCGAAATGCTGTTCCTGGCGATTGCCATCCTTGGGTTTCCGGTCTCGATCAACGCAGTAGGTATCGTTCGCGAGATCTTTCGGGAGCGCGGTCTGGCTTTCGATCCGATCGCCCCGGTGTCCGACGATGGCACTGCGCGATATCAGCGGGGTCTCGAGGTACTCGACGGCTTGATGGCCAATCCGGAGAAGTACGTGGAAAAGCTGGCAAGCACTTCACCCGAGCTCGCCCGCTGGTCGGTCGAGTTCGCGTTCGGTGAGATCTTCGTTCGCGAAGGACTCGATCCAAAGGCAAGACAGATCGCGAGCATCTCGATGCTTGCGGCAGCCGGCAATCGCTGCGATCTGCTCCGCCTTCATATCGAAGCTGGGCTCGAGTCGGGCCTGTCCCGCGCCGAGATCACCGAAGCCCTGATGCAACTGGCCGTGTATGCCGGGTTCCCGAGCGCTCTCAATGCCTTTGGCGTTGCGGACGCCGTCTTCACCAAGCCGGAGCAGAAAGAGAAAGAAGGGGCAGGCGGCCGGGTAAGCGCGAATGCCATCGTCTCCGAAACTCGCAAGGCTCGCAGCGAACGCGGATTGGCGACACTCGCCAGGACTTCTGCCCAGGCGGGCGAGGCCGTGGTCAACAGCTTCAACGACCTGGCTCCGGATATCGGCCGCGCGATCGTCGAGCACTCCTACGGCGACATCTTTAGCCGTGCCGGGCTCGACGCGAAGACGCGCGAGCTTGCCGCATGCTCGGCGCTCGCCGCGGTGGGAAGCAAAGCGACGGAGACGCCGCTGCGGGTCCATGCGAATGCGGCGCTGACGGCGGGCGCGACGCAGGCGGAAATCGTCGAAACGCTGCTAAACGTCCTTCCGTATCGCGGATATCCCGCAGTCGAGGAAAGCATGCGTGTCGTCGGCGAGGAATTCAGAAAGCGCAGCGATCACGCCCAAAAAGCGGCGGGAGAACGGCAATGAATGCCACACGCTTTCGGACACGCGGCCGGCCCGACTGCGGCACCATCGGTGGCGCTATCTCACGCTAACTTTCAATGCCGCTACTCCCAGGTGGCGGCGTCTGCCGCGCGAAAAACAATTCACGGTTCTTTACTTCTTTACTTCGACAGATGCAGCTTCTTCGATAGCACGATACCCCGCTGTGGGCTCACGAGCCAGATGGCGTGAATGTTGGTGTAGAGGGTCGAGGTTCTTGTTGTGATGTCTGTGGGCTCGTCGTTGGTGGGATCGCTATGTTCGCGTCGGTCGGTCAGGTAAGGCGGCGCCATGCTACACATCAGCACAATCGCGAAGTCTCCATTCGCTTCGTGGAACGCCGTCTGCGAGAGTGTCACGCGTCCGCGAACCCTGGTTTTGCTCCGTTCGCCCGACTTGAGCTCAATCAGATCGATATGTTGGATGTACCCCTTGGCCTTCGCCTCTGGCGCCACCACGAGCCCTCGACCGCGTTGTCCGGTGATGGTTTTCTTGAGTAGGATCGCTCCCGGATTGTCGTCATCGGACAGATCGATGTCTACCGTCAACAGGTGCGTCTTTGACTGATATCGTATTCCGTAGGGTGCAGGTACGACGAAAGCCAGGTCGCGCCCGAGACTGGCTTTCGTCGAGTCGAGCCCGCTTGGCGCCTTAGGGACAGGGACGTGGATCAGCTTCCTGATGCGATCGCTCAACGAAGGCGAGTTGGCATTCAAGCTCTGGCCCGCCAAAGCGTCCCTGATGGCAACCGGGTCGTCGCCGACGAAAGGCCGAGTCGACAGGACATCTGCAGAGGCAGAAATTTCAGGCTCAGTCGTATTGGGAACAGCGGCCGAGTCTGCCGACATCTCGGCGTGCGCCAGCAGCGACATGCAAACCAGGGCGCAAGCGACATTCGAACGGACCAGCATAGATTTAAGATCAGCCACGACACTCCTCCAGGATCATGGCAGTCTATCGCAAAGCCTTGCATGGCCAACTCGACCGGCTTTCCATGTGCGACAGCGCATTGACTGCTACCTGCCTTCGCATGCAGAGCGGACGCGAACTCGGACTTCATCCGCTCGGCCCGACGAGTAAAGCTGCCCGCTAACCAAACCTTTGGGGAAATCCCCGTGAACCTCGCCGTCACACCAGCTTGATCGATGTCGGGTCTGCCGTCAGATAACCGACCGCTGAGCCGAAGCGATTCCGGTAGTTCGCGCGTACGAGCGGATCGAGCGTGGCCTGCACTTTCGAGTGCAGGGAAGTCCAGTCGCCCGCATGCTGGAAATTGCTCATGATGTAGGTCCAGCCATTGATTTCATCGACGGCATGCAGGCCTGTCGACTCCGCACCTGCCGGACACGACAGCACGCGCGACAACGCCTTCGTGTCGACGTTATAAGCCCACAGGAAATTGTTGACATGCATGCCGCTGTCCTCACCGATGAACAGAGTACGCAGCTTTTCCGAGAACTTCAGGTTGTCCGGATTCGCGATCTTCTCCGGATTCGCGGTATTGCCGAGACCGTCCGCACTCGCCAGGTCTTCGCCAACCAGTTCAGCCGGCGCGCTCATATCGATGGGAACCCATTCGCTGTCAATCGCGGCGCCCTCGAGATCGCGCTGCCCGCCCTTCATATTCAGCGCGTAGACGGCGCCCGATGTAATGGCCTTGTCGAGCGCGACATCGGTCGAATGGTCATTGCCCCGCACCATCGACGCCGTAATCTGCGACATGGCCGAATAGAGAATCTTGTCTTTCGCGTTGACCGTCGTACCTTCGAGTTTCGTGAAACCCATGCTCGCGCCGCGCAGTGCGGCGTAGCGGTGCGTCTCAAGAAATGCGGCGGCTTTCTCCATGCCAGGCTTCAGGCGGACCCAGTTGAATTTGCCTCCGAAGTGAATCCGGGTGAACGTCGGATCGGTCGGCGGGTTCTTCTCGTCGGTGACGACGTCCATGATGTCCGTGATCGTCAGCGTATCGGCGAGCGCCTCGATTTGATCGCTGGTCGCGTGACCGATTTTGAGCCACGTCAGCGTCGCGGCGCCGGCACCGGCCGACGAGCTTTGCGCCCACTTTGCGACATACAGCGTGCCCGCCGACAGGTCGGCTTGTTTGTCCGCGATGAACATGAACAGGCCGCCGTTGGTCGCGTCGTCGCCCATCAGCACGGTGCGCTTATCGGGCATCACCTGAATCAACTCATGCGAGATGCGGCCGAGGCAGTAATGCTTCTTGACCGTCCCCGTGCCATCAGGATGCACGGTCACTTCCGGCAGATGGCCATAGTGATACGGCCGCGCCGCTGATGCACTGCCGTACAGATTCCGGCTGTACGCCTGGAACTGCGTGTTCGTCGCGATCGTCGCGGCATCCGGCTCGTACTCTTCGCTCGACAGATGCGTATTCCACGGCGACAGGCTCGCGCCGCACGTGATCCACAATCCATGCGCGCCCGATGTATCGACGTTCGAATAGCTGACCAGCGTGAGCTTGCCGGTCGTCGGGTCCTGATCGAGCGTCAGCACGGCAATCGGCGACGGCAGCTTGCCGTACATGTCGCCCGCGGCTGTTTCCGTCTGGTCGCGCGTCGCGTATTCGAACTGCACGACGGCGAACACCGCGTTCCCCTTGACGCCCTTCACCACCGGCTTGTCGAGCCGTATCAGCGAGGTGCCGTCCGGGCAGTCGGAGAAGAACTGGCGCTCCTTGCCCGGTACCGATGTGTCCATGATCGGCTGGTTGTTGATGTCGAAATACCCGCCTGCCACGATCACGCCGCCCGTCGTGTTGACGACCGTGTCGCCCGTCACGAAGAACGGCTGATACGCGAGTTTGTAGGTACGGCTGCTGCCGTCGCTGTACCGCGTGGTCAGCGTCGATCCGACCGTGGTCGCCGCCATCGCAGCAGGATTCGCCAGCGAGGGCGCTGCCATCCCGGCGAACGACGCTGCCGTGAAGGTCGCTGCCGTGGGGGCGGGCGTGTTGCCCGCTGCAAGGTCGCTACTGCCGCCGCAGCCCCCGAGAATCGTTGTCGCGGCGGACGCACCGAGGGGCAGCATCGGCGCGCCTGCGATGATCCTGAGAGCCCTGCGGCGTGAGTAGTCGAATGATTGCACCATGTTCTCCTGGTTCCTTGTTGTGGGGATGTACCGGGGACTCAGGATCGGGATGACCATGGCGCGCCGGATTGACGCGTTACTTTATGGAATGAATATGAAACGTATTTGACAGCAGCCTGTAATGTGTTCGGCGGACCGTGCTGACGTAGGTCGCCGGTATCCTTCGCGCGTACGTTTTTATGCATCTCAACGTAACATGGGCGTTGCGCTACGCAATTGCAGCGCGTTTGCCGCGATCGCAGCCAATCGCGAGACCAGATAAAGATAGAGAAATTGCTTGGTTAGCCGCAAAGCGGCTGCACGCTATCGTATGAGCTCCTGACTATCCGACGACCTCGTGTCGATCGTTCATGAGCACTCTCGTCGTTGACACCACGCCGCTCGATCCCCGTTCGCAACCACTGCTCGACGCGCTGCTGCACGAATACGCGAGCCGCTACGAAGATTATCGAAAGGACGGCGGTGCGGCCGCCGCGCAAGAGATGGCGCGCTATCCGGCCGACCTGTTCGCACCGCCGCACGGCGCATTCATTCTGCTGGTCCGCGACGGCGAGACCATCGGCGGCGGCGCGTTCAAGCGCTACGACGCGCGTACGGCGGAACTCAAACGCATCTGGACGCGTGACGATCTGCGCCGCCAGGGACTCGCGCGACAGGTCGTGCAGGAACTGGAAGCGCGTGCGCTCGCGCAGGGCTATTCGCGCATCTATCTGACTACCGGCTTCAAACAGCCGGAAGCATGGGCGCTGTACGAACGAACCGGCTATACGAAGTTGTTCGATACCGCGTTGCCTCCCGAAGTGCACGTGCATCTTCGCTTCGGCAAGAACCTGCTCGCGCCGCAACGCCTCGACACGCTCGACGACCTGCGCGCGAAAGACGCCGATCTGGCTGCCCGATAAACGGCGCACTCTTATCTCCTCACACTTCAACGGATATCACATGAAGACAGGTCTACAGTTGTCGTCGCTCGTGTTGGTGGTCATGTTTTACGTCGGCGGCAACGCGTTCGCCGCGACGGGCTTCGATCTGAGTCCCGACCAGCACGGCCGCGTCCGTGCCGAACAGGATGCGGCCGCGACGAAGGCGGTGCCCGCCAACTTCCCATTCGTCGCGAAAGACGAGCTGACCGTCGGCATCGTCGTCGCGCATCCGCCGATCAGCACCTATGCAACCGATGCGAAGACCGTGGTCGGCTTCGATCCCGATCTCGCGCAACTCGTCGCGGACAGCCTCGGCCGCAAGCTCAATGTCGTGATCCTCGCGTGGCCGGATTGGCCGCTGGCGCTCGCGTCCGGCAAGGTCGACGCGGTGATTTCGAACGTGACCGTGACCGAGGAGCGCAAGGTGAAGTTCGACTTCTCGACCTACCGGCGCGACGAGGTCGGCTTCTTCGTGAAGACCGATAGCCCGATCAAATCGATCCGCGAACCCAAGGATGTCGCGGGCCTGCGCGTGATTACCGACGCCGGCACGAATCAGGAAAAGATCCTGCTCGAATGGGACAAGCAGAACGTCGCACATGGATTGAAGCCGATCCAGGTGCAGTACTACGACGACGATGCGGTCAAATCGGTGGCGCTGCAATCGGGGCGTGCCGACGCGATCTTCAGCGTCAACGCGGCGCTGCTCTACGACTCTGCTACGCATGGCAAGACGCGCCAGGTGGGCACGGTCAGCGGCGGCTGGCCGCGTACCGCCGAAGTCGCGGTGACGACGCGCCGCGGCAGCGGTCTCGCCGCGCCGGTAACGATCGCGCTGAACGATCTGATCGGCAAAGGCCAGTATCGCGCGGTGCTCGAGCGCTGGAATCTCGGCTCCGAAGCGATCGACAAGGCCGCGACCAATCCGCCGGGATTGCCGAAATCCTGAGTGCGTCAGCGCCTTTGATCTTTCTTCGTCGATCTGCCATCCCATGACCTTTTCGCTATCGCTGCTGGATAAAAGCCCGATTGCCGCCGGTGCGAGCGCGGCCGAGGCGTTGCGCTTCACAGTGTCGCTCGCGAAGCGCGCCGAAGCGCTCGGCTTCAAACGCTTCTGGATCGCCGAGCATCACGGCGCATCCAACCTCGCGAGTTCGGCGCCGGAGATCGTCGTCTCCCATGTGCTCGCGCATACGTCGCGGATTCGCGTCGGCTCGGGCGGTGTGATGTTGCAGCACTACAGCCCGTTCAAGGTCGCCGAGACGTTCAGGCTGCTCGCGGCGCTCGCGCCCGGGCGCGTCGATTTCGGCATCGGCAAGGCGCCCGGCGGACTGCCGCAGACCACCCGCGCGCTGCAATGGCTGCACGACAAGAAGAACAAGCCCGGCTTCAACACGCAGCTTGCGCAACTCGATGCGTTTCTCGGCGCGGGCGTCGAACCGGACCATGCGCTCGCGGGCGCGTTCGCGTTTCCGGCTCCGCCCGCGCTGCCGGAGCGCATTTTGCTCGGCGGCAGTCCGGATAGCGCGGCGCTTGCGGCAAAGCAGGGCTGGCAGTTCTGCTACGCCGGACACTTCAACGGCGACGAGGCGAACATCGAGCGCACCGTGCAGACCTACCGCGCTGCGAGCGGCCGCGCGCCACTGCTCGCGCTGTACGCGGTCGCCGCGGCGACGCGCGACGAAGCCGAGCGGCTCACCGGGCCGCTGCGCATCTTCAGGCTGCAACTGGCCAGCGGCCAAAGCCTGAATCTGGCGACGGCCGAAGCCGCGGAAGAATACGCGCGCCAGGCGGGCGCGAGCGGCTACACGATCGAAGAGCGCCATCCGCACGTCGTCAAGGGCACGGCCGACGATGTACGCGACCAGCTCGACGCCTTGAGCCGCCGCTACGGCATCGACGAATTCGTCATCGATTCGCCGTTGCAACACTATCCGGCGCGCCTGCGCTCGGTCGAGCTGCTCGGCAGCACGATCGAGCCGGCCTACGCGTGATCTTTCCAACGAACACTCAACGATTGGCGGACTATCCGATGAGCCATCGCAAACTCAATTTCGGCATCATGCTGCAGGGCGCCGGCAGCCATATGAATTCGTGGAAGCATCCGGCCGGGCCCGCCGATGCGAGCGTGAACCTGAACTTCTTCGTCGATACGGTGCGCAAAGCCGAGGCACACGGCATCGCGTTCGCGTTCGTCGCCGATGGTCTGTATATCAACGAGAAATCGGTTCCGCACTTTCTGAACCGCTTCGAACCGGTCTCGATCCTGTCGGCGCTCGCGACGGTCACGTCGAAGATCGGACTAGCGGGCACCGTGTCGACGTCGTACAGCGATCCATTCACCGTCGCGCGCCAGTTCGCTTCGCTCGATCTGATCAGCGGCGGGCGCGCGGGCTGGAACGTCGTCACGACGCCGCTCGAAGGCACCGCGAAGAACTACGGCGGCTCGCATCCCGAACATGCGCTGCGCTACGAGATCGCCGACGAATACCTGAGCGTCGCGCAAGGCCTGTGGGATAGCTGGGACGACGACGCGTTCGTGCGCGACCGTGAGCGTGGTGTGTTCTTCGAGCGCGACAAGCTGCATACGCTCGACCACGAGGGCAAGTTCTTCCAGGTGGCGGGGCCGCTCAATATCCAGCGCTCGGCGCAGGGTCAGCCGGTGATTTTCCAGGCGGGCTCGTCGGACGCCGGCATCGCGCTCGCCGGCAAATACGCGGACGCGGTATTTACGCATTCGGTGTCGATCGAAGAAACGCGCGCGTTCGCGCAGCGCGTGAAAGACAGCGCGGTCGAACATGGCAGAAGCCGCGACGACGTGAAGATCTTCCCCGGCATCAGCCCGATCGTCGGCGCGACAGTCGAGGAAGCGGAAGCGAAATACCGCGCGATTCGTGAGCTTTTGACGATCGACGAAGCGCTCGCCTATCTCGGCCGCTATTTCGATCATCACGACTTCACGCAGTATCCGCTCGACGAACCGTTCCCCGAGCTAGGGGAGATCGGCCGTAACAGTTTCCGTTCGACCACCGACCGCATCAAGGCGGAAGCGCGCAGGAAGGGCTCGACATTGCGCGAGGTCGCGCTCGAAGTCGCGACGCCGCGCACGCATTTTCTCGGCACGCCCGCGCAAATCGCGGACGAGCTGATCCGTTGGCTCGACGCCGGCGCGGCCGACGGTTTCATCCTCGGCTTCGCGGTGCAAGCGCAGGGGCTCGACGATTTCGTGCGCTACGTGCTCCCCGAACTCGAACGACGCGGGCGCTACGAGCGCACGTTGACGGGTTCGACGTTGCGCGACCATCTCGGTTTACCACGCAAGGCAAGCCGCTATGCGGCGGCGGCGGAGTTGGCAGACCCGGCAGACCCGGCAGACCCGGCCGACACGGCCAACGCGGCTGCCGTGGCCTGAGAGCGCGGAGCAGACGACGATGAACGACACCGCTGAACTCGCGAATCCGCAACTCGCCGCCGCGCACGCCGACGCGTTGCGCGAGCGCGCCGACTATCGCATCGTGCCCGCGAAGAACCGCGCGCGCCTCGCCGGTACCGTGGCGGCCGTGCTACTGATTGGCATCGTGCTCGAATCGGTATTGGGCAATCCGCGCTGGGGCTGGAATGTCTTCGCGGAATGGTTTCTGTCCGAGCCGGTATTGTCCGGGCTCGGCCGCACGCTGTTGTTGACCGCGCTCGGCGCGGCGTTCGGCTTTGCGCTCGGCGTCCCGATCGCGCTCGCGCGCGTGTCGCGTTCGCCGCTGCTCGCGGGCTGCGCGTGGGCGTTCGTGTGGCTGTTTCGCTCGATTCCGCTGATCGTGCTGCTGTTGATCCTGAACAATCTCGGCTATCTGTACGAGACGGTGCATCTAGGCTTGCCGTTCACGAGTGTCGTCGTTCTCGATGTGCCGACCACCGAGCTGATCAGCCCGTTTCTCGCTGCGGTGCTCGGCCTGACGCTCAATCACGCGGCGTTTTCGGCGGAAGTGATTCGCGGCGGCATTCAGTCGGTCGACCACGGTCAGCTCGAAGCGGCCGCCGCGCTCGGCTTGCCGCGCGAGCGCCAGGCCCGGCGCATCGTGCTGCCGCAGGCGATGCGTGCGATTGTGCCGACCGCGTTCAACGATCTGATCGCGCTCGCGAAGGGCTCGTCGATGGTCTATGTGCTCGCGATGCCGGAGCTGTTCTACACGGTGCAGATCATCTATCGACGCAATCTCGAAGTGATTCCGCTGCTGATGGTCGCGACGGTCTGGTATCTGATCATTCTGACCGTGCTGTCGGCGATACAGGTTTATGTGGAGCGGCATTTCTCGCGCGGCGTGAAGCGTAGCGCGGTGCCGTCCGCTTTCGGCGCGCTGCTGAAAAGCATGGGCATTGCGCGCGGTGGCGACGTTGCGCACGTCGAGCCGTTTGGAGATGCAAAAGACAATGCACGTGCAGGCGCCTCCGCCTCCCTGGATCAACGCTGGGCCGATCAACGCGACGGCGCACGCATCACGATCCAGCAAGTATCGAAGAGCTTCGGCACGCTGAAGGTGCTCGACAACGTGTCGCTGACGATGCGCCCCGGCAGCGTCACCGTGATTCTCGGTCAATCGGGCTCCGGCAAATCGACGTTGCTGCGCACGATCAATCATCTGGAGCGCGTGGACGGTGGCCTGATCGATATCGACGGCGAGCTGATCGGCTATCGACGCGACGGCGATACGCTGTACGAGCTCAAGGAGAAAGAGGTCCTGCGACGCCGCGTCGAGGTCGGCATGGTGTTTCAGAGCTTCAATCTGTTCCCGCATCTGACCGTGCTGGAAAACATCATCGAGGCGCCGGTCGCGTTGGGACGTCTGTCGCGCGCGGAAGCGGAGAGCCTTGCGCTCAGTCTGCTTGCGCGTGTCGGTCTCGAAGCGAAGGCGCATGCGTGGCCGCGTCAGTTGTCGGGCGGGCAGCAGCAGCGCGTGGCGATTGCGCGCGCGCTGGCGCTGAAACCGAAGGTGCTGCTGTTCGACGAGCCGACCTCGGCGCTCGATCCCGAACTCGTCAACGAAGTGCTCGACGTGATCAAGGCGCTCGCGCGTTCCGGCACGACGATGGTGATCGTCACGCACGAGATCGGCTTTGCGCGCGAAGTGGCTGACACGATCGTGTTCATGGATCGCGGACGCGTGATCGAGTCGGGCCCGCCCGCGCAAGTATTGAACGAACCGCGCCATGCGCGCACGCGCGAGTTTCTGTCACGCGTCCTGTGAATGCAGACTGATCCTCTCAATGACCAATCGACGACAATTCATTCTCGCCGGTACGGCGCTCGGCGCGCTGCTCGTGCGCAACGCGCTCGACGTAGCAAACGCGGCGCAGGCGCCGCACGGCACGGTGGACCTGAGCCCGGAACAGCCGGGCCGCATTCGCGTGCCGAAGAATCCGGCAGCGATCGCGGCTATCGGCAACCACTATCGCTTTGCGAACGACGGCAACTTCACGGTCGCGATTTCGCCGCACCTTCCGCCGACCGCGACCTATGCGGCCGATGCGCGTACCGTAGTCGGCTCAGATGCCGACTATGCGCAACTGATCGCCGATTCGCTTGAATTGAAGCTGAACCTCGTACCGATCGCATGGGCCGACTGGCCGCTCGGCCTCACCTCGGGCAAGTACGACGCGGTGATCTCGAACGTCGGCGTGACCGAGCAGCGCAAGGAGAAGTTCGATTTCACGACCTACCGGCAAGGTCTGCACGGCTTCTATGTGAAAACCGCGAGTCCGATCAGGAAGATCGCGCAGCCGCAGGATATTGCGGGCCTCCGGCTGATTACGACCTCGGGCACGAACCAGGAAAAGATCATCCTCGAATGGAACCGGCAGAACATCGCGAAGGGTTTGAAGCCGGTCGAGTTCCAGTACTTCGACGATGACGCCGCGAGCCGCATCGCGTTGCTGTCGGGCCGCGCCGACGTCGTATTCAACCCGAACGCGCCGCTTGCCTACGATGCGGCCACTACCGGCGCGATCCGCGAGGTGGGTACGCTGAACGCCGGCTGGCCGGCGCGCGCGGATGTGGCGATCGCCACACGCAAGGGCAGCGGCTTGATGGATGCGCTGACGGTCGCGACGAACGGACTGATCGCGAATGGCGTCTATCAGCGGTCGCTCGCGCACTGGGGTATCGAGTCGGAAGCGTTGCCGCGCTCCGAAAGCAATCCGCCGGGTTTGCCGAAGTTCTGATGCGTCGAAGGACATTGCAGCATCGGGTTTATCACTCCAGCAGATAACCGTATCGGATTTGCTTCGTTGGCATTGCGCGCGCGGGCCGGTACATTCGTCGCACTGACCGCGCCGTTCGGCGCCCGCTGAATAGTTTCGACGAAGAGACGCCTGTGACGACTACCGCCGCTGCTTTTACCGCTCCCGCTATCCCGACGCAATCCTTCGAGATTCGCGCGTTCGATGCGCCGCTCGGCGCCGAAGTGCTCGGCCTCGATCTCGGCCAGCCGCTCGGCGACGACGATTTCGCGCGCATCCACCGCGCGCATCTGGACCACCACGTCCTCGTGTTTCGCGACCAGCGCATCACGCCGGAGCAGCAGATCGCGTTCAGCCGCCGCTTCGGTCCGCTGCAGATTCACGTGCTGCATCAGTTTGGCCTGGCAGGTTATCCCGAGGTGCTGGTCGTATCGAACGTGATCGAGAACGGCAAGCCGGTCGGCCTCGGCGACGCCGGCCACTACTGGCACTCGGACCTGTCGTACAAGGAAAAGCCGAGCCTCGGCTCGTTGCTGCACGCGCAGGAGCTGCCGGCCGAAGGCGGCGATACGCTGTTCGCGAACATGCATCTGGCGTGGGATACGTTGCCCGCGCGTCTGCGCAGCGCGGTGGAAGGGCGCAGCGCGGAGCACACGTATCTGGCGAAATACGCGGAGCTGCAGAAGCGCAGCCCGTGGCGGCCGAATCTGTCGGCCGAGCAGATCGCGCAGGTGAAGCCGGTCGTGCATCCGATCGTGCGCACGCATCCGGAGACAGGGCGCAAGGCTTTGTTCGTCAGCGAGCACTTCACGACGCGCGTGATCGGTTTGCCGGAAGACGAGAGCCGCGCGTTGCTCGACGAACTGTTCGCGCACAGCGTGCGGCCCGAACATCTGTATCGGCATCGATGGGCCGAACACGACATGGTGTTCTGGGACAACCGCTCGTTGATGCACCTCGCCGCCGGCACGCCCGACCACCTGCGCCGCAAGCTGTATCGCACGACGATCGAGGGCGACGTGCCACGCTGAGCGACGCTTTCCATCACAACGACACCGATCACACCGCACGCCGACTGGAGTTTCAATGCTGAGCCGATTTCGTCCGACCGCCGCACGGCCGTCGTCTTTCCGCCGTTTGACGGCACTACTGCTGAGTCTGTCGATGGGCGCCGTCGTCAGCGCTCCCGCGCATGCCGAGGGCGAGATTCGCGTGGCCGAGCAGTTCGGTATCGTGTATCTGCTGCTGAACGTGGCGCGCGATCAGCATTTCATCGAAAGCGAAGGGCGCAAGCAGGGCCTCGACATCAAGGTCGACTGGGTCAAGCTGTCGGGCGGCGCGGCGGTCAACGACGCGTTGCTGTCGGGCGCGGTCGATATCGCCGGCGCGGGCGTCGGCCCGCTGCTGACGATCTGGGATCGCACGCACGGCAAGCAGAACGTGAAGGGCGTCGCGTCGCTCGGCAATCTGCCGTACTACCTGGTCAGCAACAATCCCGACGTGAAGACGATCGCGGACTTCACGCAGAAGGACCGCATCGCGCTGCCGGCGGTCAACGTGTCGGTGCAATCGCGCGTGCTGCAATACGCGGCCGCGAAGCGCTGGGGCGACAAGGAATACGACCGGCTCGACAAGTACACGCAGGCGTTGCCGCATCCGGACGCGGCCGCGGCGATCATCGCGGGTGGCACTGAAATCACCGGGCATTTCGGCAATCCGCCGTTCCAGGAGCAGGAACTGGCCGGCAATCCGAAGGCGCATATCGTGCTCAATTCGTACGATGTACTCGGCGGCCCGAGTTCGGCGACGGTTCTCTATGCGACCGAAAAATTCCGCCATGACAACCCGAAGACGTATCGCGCGTTCGTCGATGCGCTCGCCGATGCGGCGAAGTACATCAACGCCAATCCGCAGGGCGCGGCCGATATCTATATTCGCACCAATCAGTCGAAGATCGATCGCGAATTGCTCGTGAAAATCATCACGAACCCGCAGGTCCAGTTCAAGATCGTGCCGCAGAACACGCTCGGGCTCGCGCAGTTCATGCATCGCGTCGGCGCGATCAGGAACGAGCCGTCGTCGTGGAAGGACTATTTCTTCGACGATCCGGCGACGGCGGCGGGGAGCTGAGCATGACGTCTCGCGCATTCGTGGCGCTGCGCGGTACGCGGCAACACTGGCCGGTTGAGCCGGTTTACTCGCAGGGAGCGCTTTGATGGTGGCCAATCCCACGCTTCTGTTTCCACACGACGCCGACCGGAGCGCCGCGGCAACCAGCGGCAAGCTGCTCGCAGTCGAGAACGTGAACCTCGAATACCGCACGCGCGAGCGGATCGTGCGCGCGACTCACGACGTCAGCTTCGACGTCTACGGCGGCGACCGCTTCGTGCTGCTCGGGCCGTCCGGTTGCGGCAAGTCGACACTGCTGAAGGCGGTAGCCGGTTTCATCGAGCCGAGCGCGGGCAGCATTTCGCTCGACGGTCAGCGCGTGCGCGGACCGGGCGCCGATCGCATCGTCGTGTTTCAGGAGTTCGATCAGTTGCCACCGTGGAAGACGGTCGTGCAGAACGTCGCGTTTCCGTTGCGCGTCGCGAAGAAGCTTTCGAAGGCCGAAGCTCATGAACGCTCGCTGCATTACCTCGACAAGGTGGGCCTCGCAGCGTTCGCGGATGCGTATCCGCATACGTTGTCGGGCGGCATGAAGCAGCGCGTCGCGATCGCGCGTGCGCTCGCGATGCAGCCGCGCGTACTGCTGATGGACGAACCGTTCGCCGCGCTCGACGCGCTGACGCGCCGCAAGATGCAGGAAGAACTGCTGCGGCTATGGGAAGAAGTGAACTTCACGCTGTTGTTCGTCACGCATTCGATCGAAGAGGCGCTGGTCGTCGGCAACCGGATTCTGCTGCTGTCGCCGCATCCGGGCCGTGTGCGCGCGGAGCTGAACAGCCACCAATATTCGCAGGACAGCTTCGGTCGCGCCGATTTTCAGCGCAGCGTCGCGCGGATTCATCACCTGCTGTTCGAACAGACGGAGGCCGTGCAATGAGTACGCCTGTCACGTTGCTGCCGCCGGTGCGCGACGAATACGAACGTCCGCTCGAAGCACCCGGCGATCTCGCGATCGAAGCGCCGTTGCCCGCGGCCGGGCGGATCTTCGCGCACGGCTGGCTGCGCAAGTCACTGATCGCGCTCGTGCTGATCGCCGCGTGGGAAATCGCCGCGCGCGTGATCAACAACGATCTGCTGCTGCCGACCTTCGGCGCGACCCTGAGCGCATTCGTGCAAGGCGTGTGCTCCGGCGAACTGCTCGCGAAGACCGCGGTATCGATGTCCGTGCTGCTGCGCGGCTATCTGCTCGGCGCCGGGTTTGCATTCATGCTGACATCGCTCGCGGTGTCGACGCGCGTGGGCCGCGATCTGCTGTCGATGCTGACCGCGATGTTCAACCCGCTGCCGTCCATCGCGTTGCTGCCGCTCGCGTTGCTGTGGTTCGGGCTCGGCACCGGCAGCCTGCTGTTCGTGCTCGTGCATGCGGTGCTATGGCCGCTCGCGCTCAATACCTATTCGGGCTTTCAGTCGGTGCCCGCGACGCTGAAGATGACCGGACGCAATTACGGTCTGACGGGCCTGCGTCATGTGCTGTTGATCCTCGTGCCGGCGGCGCTGCCGTCGATCCTGGCCGGCCTGCGCGTGGGCTGGGCGTTTGCGTGGCGCACGCTGATCGCCGCGGAGCTCGTGTTCGGCGCGAGTTCGGGCAGCGGCGGACTCGGCTGGTACATCTTCCAGAATCGCAACGAGCTATACACGGATCGCGTTTTCGCGGGGCTCGCGGCCGTGATCGTGATCGGTCTGCTGGTCGAGCATCTCGTGTTCGATACGCTCGAACGCGTGACCGTGCGGCGCTGGGGCGTGCAGCAGTAGCGCGTTCCATCGGAGCGAATCCGCGCTTCGCGGCGTCGGCGCGAGCGCTTGCGGCGCGGTGCGCCTGGTCGTCGGATCGCACCCTGCGTTCGGGTGCAAATATCCGGTTGCGTCCGTCGCTGTCGTGAACTACAAATGTAAGGTTACGCGCTGGCTCGATTTTTGGCGGGCCGGGCTTCCGTTCAGAACCGTTCAGAACGACAGGAGTGCCGTCATGGGAATGCGCCCCGATCCTACCTTTCATGCATCGCCGAAGCTCGCGATGGATGCGCCGGCGGAAGAATACGCGTACACGGTGCTGTTGAGTCCGGATTCCTCGCAGCCCGACGCGCTTGCCGTGATCGACGTGAAGCCCGGTTCGGCGAGCTATAGCCAGGTGGTGCACACGGTGCCGATGCCTAACAAGGGCGACGAATTCCACCACTTCGGCTGGAACGCGTGTTCGTCCGCGTTGTCGCCATTGACGGGCCACGCATTTCTCGAGCGACGCTATCTGATCATTCCGGGCATGCGCTCGTCGCGCATCTATATCGTCGATACGAAACCGCATCCCACCCAGGCGAAGATTCACAAGATCATCGAGCCGGAGGAAATCTTCCGCAAGACCGGCTATTCGCGTCCGCACACCGTGCATTGCGGACCGGAGGGCATCTACGTGAGCACGCTCGGCGGTGGCGGCAAGGACGGCACCGACGGGCCGCCCGGAATCTTCATCATGGATTGCCAAACGTTCGAGGTGCTGGGACGCTGGGAAATCGAGCGCGGCGCGCAGGAAAAGCACTACGACTTCTGGTGGAATCTGCCGCGCGATTACATGGTGTCGACCGAATGGGCGTTGCCGCCGCAATTCGAAAACGGCATCGTGCCTGAAGACCTGCTTTCGAACAAATACGGCCACCGCGTGCACTTCTGGGATCTGCGCGCAAGACGCAACGTGCAGACGCTCGATCTCGGCGCGAACCATCAGATGGCGCTCGAAGTGCGGCCCGCGCACGATCCGAGCCGCGAGTACGGATTTATCGGCGTCGTGGTCGACACCACCAATCTGGAAGGATCGATCTGGACCTGGTGGCGCGAAGGCGGCCACTTCCACATCGAAAAGACCGCGACCATTCCGCCGGAGCCCGCGCACGCCGACGAATTGCCGCCGTTGCTGCAAGGTTTCGGCGCGGTGCCGCCGCTCGTCACCGATATCGATCTTTCGATCGACGATAAATTCCTCTACGTCTCGTGCTGGGGTACCGGCGAGATGCGCCAGTACGACGTGACCGAACCGCGCAAGCCGAAATTGACCGGCTCGGTGCGCATCGGTGGGATCGAACGTTGTACGCCGCATCCGAGCGGCAAGGCTTTCGCCGGTGGTCCGCAGATGGTCGAGATCAGCCGCGATGGCAAGCGCGTCTACTGGACCAACTCGCTCTATTCGACGTGGGACGACCAGTTCTATCCGGATGGCGTGCCCGGCGTGCAAGTGATGGCGCATGCCGATCCCAATGGCGGTCTCAAGCTCGCCGAAGATTACTTCGTCGAATTTCCCGCCGGCTATCGCGCGCACCAGATCCGTCTCGAAGGCGGCGACTGCTCGACCGATTCTTTCTGCTATCCGTCGGTGGGCGTTTGAGCGGCGCGGTGTCGCCGCAAGCGGCACTGTGGCTCGCCGTCGTCGCTAGCGGCGTGTATCACGGACTCAATCCGGCGATGGGGTGGCCGCTCGCGGTGTCGAACGCGCTGATGCAGCGGCGCTCGCAAGCGCTGGTCGTCGCGCTTCTCTATCTCGCGGCCGGGCACGCGCTCGCGATACTGCTGATGATGCTGCCGTTTGCGATGCTATCGAGCGTGCTCGCCTGGCAGCGTCAGATGCAGATCGGCGCGAGCGTGCTGGTGATCGGCTTCGGTCTGGTGCTGCTGATGCGCCGCCGTCATCCGCGCGTGCTGGCGAGAATTCCGCCGTCGCGGCTCGCGCTGTGGTCGTTCGCGGTGGCGATCGCGCACGGGGCCGGCTTGATGCTGGTGCCGATCTATCTCGGTCTGTGCCGCGCCGACGCGATGGACAGCGCGCACAAAGCCGCCCAGGCGCTGATCGAAACGAGTCTGCGCATGGCGCTGTCGGTCTCCGCGGTGCATGCGGCCACGATGACGGTGGCCGGCGGCGTGCTCGCGTGGCTCGTTTATCGCTACCTCGGGCTCAGGTTCGTGTCGCGCAGCTGGTTCAATCTCGATGCGGTGTGGGCGTCCAGTCTGATTCTGGTGGGGGGCGTGTCGCTGGGGTTGAATGCGACGGCAACGGGCGTTTCCGGGTGATTTTGGCGAGGCCGACGAGGTCGCGGGCACAGCGTATGCTGCGCAGTCTCGGTGCAGGAACGCCATTCCGTGCGGGTCCTGATTTTTCCTCTCGTCATTTACACCGGAGAAGATCATGCCGCTGAAGAAAGGTACGTCGAAAGAGACCGTGTCGCACAACATCAAGACCGAGTCGAAGCATGGCAAGCCGCACAAGCAGGCTGTCGCGATCGCATTGAATCAGGCGCGCAAGTCGGGCGGGAAAATTCCGAAGAAGAGCGAGAAATAGGCTGCTGCTTCAGCACGCACGGTCGCACCCATGACCGACAGGCCGCAGAAAAAGCGCGCGCGTGGCGACGCGCAATCGGAGCCAGCGGATGTCGAACCCGATCAACATCCGGCGAAGCTCGGCGATTGCCGTCGTTGCGCGCTCTGGCGCAACGCGACTCAGGCCGTGCCCGGCGAAGGGCAGCGGCACGCGTCGATCGTGCTGGTCGGCGAGCAGCCCGGTGACATGGAAGATCTGCAGGGCAAGCCCTTCGTCGGGCCGGCCGGCGCGTTGCTCGACAGAGCGCTAGAAGAAGCCGGCGTCAAGCGTAACGACGTCTACGTGACGAATGCGGTCAAGCATTTCAAGTGGATTGCGCGCGGCAAGCGTCGCTTGCACAAAACGCCCGCTCAGCGCGAAGTCGATGCATGCAGCTACTGGCTCGAGCAGGAACTCGACATGCCGGATGTGCGGGTGGTCGTGGCACTCGGCGCGACTGCGTTGAAAGCGGTTGTCGACGATCCGCACGCGCGTTTGCAGGATGCGTTCGATAAAACGCTCGAACGCGGCGAGCAACGTGTGGTCGCGACGTATCATCCGTCGTTTGCGCTGCGCGCGCCGGACCCTGAAACGCGTCGCGAGGTGTACCAGCGAATCGTCGCGGCGCTGCGCACCGCACAGAAGCTGGCCCACGGCGGCAAGCGATCAGGGTAACGCCGGCGCGTGCGTCGCTTGCAACCTGAGGTTTTTCATCAGCCGTTGCGCGTCGAACGGCGCTCGCGCTTTCACATCGTTGTCGAAGTAGCAGTAGACGTCTCGCGCGGCTCGGCGACGCGGCGCGAGTTGCGGCGCGATCAATCGCGCGTCGGCCGGTTGTGAGCCGCCGCGCCATGCATCGATTCGCTCGGCCCATCGTTGTAGAGCTTCGTCCCCATATGAACCCGAGTATTTGGCTTCGCTGCCGTGCAGCCGGATGTAGACGAAGTCCGCTGTCAGATCTTCGGCGACGGGCCACGGTTCGGTGGAATCGGAAACGACGAGTGCGACGCCGTATTGCCGCAGCAGCGTCACGAACGCGGGGTCGACAAAGCTCGCGTGGCGCACTTCGACCGCGTGACGCAACATCCGATTGCGATCGATGTCGACGTAGGGCGTTTTGACACGTTCATCGTGTTGCCTGGCGAGCGCCATTGCGCTCGCGGTATCAGGCGGCAACTCGCGCAGAAAGCGCTCCATTGCGTCGGGCTCGAATCGGAACGACGGCGGAAATTGCCACAGGATCGGACCGAGCTTTTCGTTCAACGCGAGTAGACCCTGCGCGAAGAAGTTCGCGATGCCGGCGCGCGCGCTCGCATCGCGAAACCGCAGCATATGAGTCAGATAACGCGCGCCTTTGATGCCAAACACGAAGCCGTCAGGCGTTTGCGCATACCAGCGTTGCCAGCTATCGAGCGATTGAAGGCTGTAATGCGTGCCGTTGATTTCGATCGTGCCGAATAACGCCGATGCGTACTGTAATTCCGCCGCATGTTTCAGATGCTCGGGGTAAAAGCTGCCGCGCCATCCTTGGTAGCGCCAGCCGGAAATGCCGATACGCGCGTCGCCGGTCTTCTTCATTCGCGAAAGCCTGGTGGATGATCTTTTGAAGTGCTCTCCATGATGCTCTGCCGGGGAGTCATTGAATACGCGCGATTTCCTTCGCGACCGCGGCTGGGCTGTCGAAATTGTGATCGGGCAGACGGTCTACCAGATCGACGATGTCGGTATTCGCGTGATTCTTGCGTGCTTGAGCGACAAGCTTTTCGCGTGTGGTCGGGTAATTCACGCCACTGAGTGCTTTTTCGATGTCAGCGGGATTCGGCTGGCCGGGATGACGATGATCCTGGGAATGAGCGGGGTGCTGTGACATGGTTCCTCCTTGAATGAGTACATCACGACTGCGCGCCTATCGGTACGTGTCGCATATGTCGTGCCGCGGCTCGCGGGCTCGCTGAGGAACGCGGCTTGCGCGCAGCGGGAAACGCAGCGCCACGCGACCTTTCAAGGAGAAGGCCATCATGAGCACGATGCTCGCTTATCGCATTCACAGCTTCGGCGGTCCCGAGGTGTTCAAGGCCGAGAGGATCGAGGTCCCCGAGCCAGGCGCCGGCGAAGTGCTGGTGCGCGTGCGCTCGGCCGGCGTCAATCCTGTCGACCTGAAAACCCGCTCGGGGCAGTACCCGTTGATCCGCGAAGAACAACTGCCCTTTACGCTGGGGCGTGATTTTTCCGGTGTGGTCGAACGGGTCGGCGAGGGCGCCGCGCAATGGCGCGCGGGCGAGCAGGTATATGGCTTCGTTGGCCAGGGGCAGGGTGCGTACGCGGAATTCGTCCTCGTGCCCGCGAGTGCGCTAGCGCGTGCGCCCGAAAAACTGGACGCGGGGACCGCGGGCGCCGTGCCGCTCGCCGCGCTGACCGCGTGGCAGGGCCTGTTCGATCATGGCTGCCTCGAAGCGGGCGGCCGCGTGCTGATTCATGCCGGCGCGGGCGGCGTGGGGCATTTTGCCGTGCAGTTCGCCAGGCAGAAGGGCGCGCAAGTGTACGCGACGGCGTCTGGCGACGGCATCGAGTTCGTGCGCTCGCTCGGTGCGGATCGGGTGATCGACTATCACGCGCAGCGCTTCGAAGACGTCGCGCGAGATATGGACCTCGTGTTCGATCTGATCGGCGGCGATACACAGCGCCGCTCGTGGTCGGCGGTCGCGACCGGCGGCGCGCTGATCTCGACGCTCAACGAGCCGTCGCAGACCGAGGCGTCGAGCCACGGCGCGCGGGCCGCGCGTTATACCGCGCGGCCCGACGGACGGCAATTGACGGAGATCGCGTCGTTGATCAATAACGGCAGCGTGCGTGTCGCGGTCGCCGAACGGTTCTCGTTCGATGCGACGGCCAAGGCGCTGGAACGGCTCGCCAAAGGCCACGTGCGCGGCAAGATCGTGGTGGACATCGCGCCGTAGCGCGGAGAGCGAGGACGCTGCGTGCTAGCTCGGCGTCGCGTCGTCGCTCGCACTGCGCAGTGGCGCGCGGCTCTGATCGTTATTCAGATGCACGAACTTTCTCAACAGCCTCAATAGCTCGCGCGCATCGTCGTCTCCCATCCCGTCGAGCAGACCGTGATTGAGCGCGTTGACGCCGGGGATCAATTCATCGAGCAACTGCTCTCCAGCCGGCGTCAACAACAGACGACGCTGGCGGCGCGGCAGAACTTCGCGCACGATCCAGCCTTTCGCTTCGAGCCGCACCGCGATGTCGGCGGTGGTCGACGTGTCGAGGCCGACTCGCTGCGCCAGCGTGACCTGATCGAGTCCGGGCAATTCCTGCAGCATTCTGAGCACCGCATATTGCACGGGCGTCACCTCACGCCCGATCAGATCATGAAACATGGACACGGAAATCTGATGCGCGCGTCGGATCAGATGGCCGGGCTGGTCGTACAGATCAATGCTGATCGCGGAAGTGCTGGTTTCGGTTGAAGTGACCATATTCGTTCTGAAGACCTCGCGCCTTTTCGTAGCGAATGGAAAGGGCAATTTGGCCTTCGTGTTACCTGATTGAAAGTTCGTCTAGGGGAAAACCTTCATTTAATCATTAAAGGCGCATTGAGTACACTGAATCTCAATGAGTGAACTGAATGAAGTGCGCGAACTAACAACAAGGAGTGAGACTGACATGTTTCCTAAGAATGCCTGGTACGTCGCATGTATGCCCGATGAAGTCGCGGATAAGCCGCTCGGCCGGCAGATCTGCGGCGAGCCGATGGTTTTCTATCGCAACGCGGAAGGCGCCGTGGTGGCGCTCGAAGACTTCTGTCCGCATCGCGGCGCGCCGCTGTCGCTTGGTTTCGTGCGCGACGGCACGCTCGTGTGCGGCTATCACGGTCTCGAAATGGGCTGTCAGGGCAAGGCGACCGGCATGCCGGGGCAACGCGTCAACGGTTTTCCATCGATTCGCAGTTTTCCGGTGATCGAGCGCTACGGCTTCGTCTGGGTGTGGCCCGGCGATGCGGCGAAGGCCGATGCCGCCAAGCTGCATCATCTGGAGTGGGCCGAGAGTGCTGAGTGGGCGTATGGCGGCGGTCTTTATCACATCCGCTGCGATTACCGGCTGATGATCGACAACCTGATGGATCTGACGCACGAGACCTATGTGCACGCGAACAGCATCGGGCAAAAGGAAATCGACGAAGCCGCGCCAAAGACGGTGGCCGAAGGCGATACCGTGCGCACGAGCCGTTTCATGGAGAACGTAGCGGCACCGCCGTTCTGGAAGATGGCGTTGCGCGGCAATGGTCTCGCCGACGACGTGCCCGTCGACCGTTGGCAGATCTGCCACTTCACGCCGCCGAGTCACGTGCTGATCGAGGTCGGCGTCGCGCATGCCGGACATGGCGGCTACCACGCGCCGGCTGATAAGAAGGCGTCGTCGATCGTGGTGGATTTCATCACGCCGGAAACGGAAACGTCGATCTGGTATTTCTGGGGCATGGCGCGTAATTTCCGTCCCGATGATGCCGCGCTGACCGCAAGCATCCGCGAAGGGCAGGGCAAGATCTTCAGCGAAGATCTGGAGATGCTCGAACGTCAGCAGCAGAACCTGCTGCGCTGGCCCGAGCGCAATCTGCTGAAACTCAATATCGACGCGGGCGGCGTGATGTCCCGTCGCGTGATCGATCGGCTCGTCGCGCAGGAACGCGCGGAGACGGGCGCACCGCAGGCTGGCGCGCCCCGTGCTGAAGTGACGCGTGTAATTCCGGTGCGGACAGCAACATGAATCAACCCGTGCTGAATGTGGTGGTCGCGCGCCGGCGCGACGAAGCGCTCGGTATCGCGAGCTTCGAACTCGCGAGCGAAAACGGTCAGGCGTTGCCCGCTTTCGACGCCGGCTCGCACGTCGACGTGCATTTGCCCAATGGGCTCGTGCGTCAGTACTCGTTGTGCAACGATCCGCGCGAAACGCATCGCTATCTGATCGCGGTGCTGCGCGATGAAGCGGGACGCGGTGGATCGAAAGCGGTGCACGATTTGCTTCGCGAGGGCGATCGCCTGCAGATCAGCGCGCCCCGCAATCATTTCGCGCTCGCCGACGACGCGGCACATCATCTGCTGCTGGCGGGCGGGATCGGCGTCACGCCGATTCTATGCATGGCCGAGCGGCTTGCCGCCACGGGCGCTTCGTTCGACATGCACTATTGCACGCGTTCGAAGCAACGCACGGCGTTCGTCGAGCGTCTTGCGCAGGCGGGTTTTGCGAATTCGGTCCAGCTTCATCACGATGACCATTCTGGCGGCTCGACGTTCGATATCGAGCAGACGCTGAGCGATGCGCCAGCGGGCACGCATCTGTATGTGTGCGGTCCGCGCGGCTTCATGGACCTCGTGCTCGAGACCGCGCGCGCGAACGGCTGGGCGGAAAACAGGCTGCATTACGAGTTTTTCGGCGCCGCCGCGAATCAGCCGGCGACGGGCGGCAGCTTCCAGGTGCGTATCGCGAGCAGCGGCGCGACGATCGACGTGCCACCCGAATGCACGGTCGTGCAGGCGCTGGCCGCGCATGGCGTCGAAGTGATCACGTCGTGCGAGCAGGGAGTGTGCGGTACCTGCCTGACGCGAATTCTGTCCGGCGAGCCGGATCACCAGGATTCCTATCTGACCGACGAGGAACGCGCGGCGAACGATCAGTTCCTGCCGTGCTGCTCGCGCGCGAAATCGCCGCTGCTGGTGCTCGATCTGTGATCTTCCGCGGATGACGGGCGGGTCGCCCGTCATACCGCTTATTTCCCTTTCCCCTCGGAGTCCGACGAACTAACCGTGCGCACACTCAATGCCGGGTCGCGTCCGATCGCTTCTTCGGAAAATGCCGGCCGGGGGACGTTGAGCGGTGGTGGGCGTGGGCGCAATCGCGAGCTTGGCGGGTAGTTGAAAGGTGGGTCATGGTTTTCGCTGACTACGCTTCTTGCTTCGCCAGACAAGCACAATTGCTGCGGCGAAACCTAGCACGATTCCCGCCGACGACATGAGGAAGGCCAGGTCGGATTCTTGATATGCCGTCTTGACCCCGTACATACGAACCGCCAATTTCCATACCGGATTCGAAAAGTTCAAGGGCGCTTCTGGATTCAACATCCACCACAGCGCATTGGCAAAAATTGCGAGTAGTAAGTTGAAGCCGACCGCGAGGCAGATTAGGAGTTTTTTCATCTCACAATCACTTCGCCGTACGCTTTAAGTTCAGATCCAGGAACGGATACTTTCGGCGTGCTGGTAAATATTGAACGGATATGATGCCAGTCTGCGAGTCGGTCGATAGTAATGCAGCCCTCGCTCTTCCCCAATCTTCCCTTTGGATGCAATCTGAATCGGCCGCGAATGATGCCGTCGCATAAGACTTTATCGTCGTCAATGTCGCCGTCAATAGCGTGGAGCGCGAACCATTCGCTCTTGTGATTGCCATTCAGGTCAAGCCGATCTTTCCATGGTCCGAGAAGGCCCCCGGATCTTCGGTCAAAAATATAATATCTGCCGACGGGAATGGCGCCATATCTCGGCGTGCACGTTCCAGCCGCCTTATTGATATAACTCCCCTGCCCAGAGTACGCGGGAAACGATAGGGCGCCAATCCGAAATTCGCTCATTGGCTTACCATTCAATTCGAACTTGCATTGAAACATCAGTCCTCCAGATCGACCGATAACAGTGAATTCGTAAATAATCACGTTATGCCGAGCCGGCATTCTAAAGGCGCTTTTTTTTGAGAAAACAACTATTAAAATAAATTTTTCACGGCAACAGTTCCCGCCTACACAGCAGCTCGCCTGACCGAGCGAATCCACCCGGCTACTGACCTGCTCCCGCGAGCGCGAGCCCCCGCTTGCGTCCTCGGCACACGCGGCCTGATTTTTGCTGACCTGCTTGGGCGTCGCCTCGTTCGCAGGGGATGGCGCGCATTAAACGGTCATCACTATCAGCGGGGTCCCCAGTGGCAGCAGCGGAAGCATCCGGAGAGTCAGGCAGGCGCATCAGGCGCGGCCGCGTCACGCTGTTACCGGCGCTGGCTATCGGCTCCACGAACTCCGCGCACGCAAACCCGGTGGCACCGCTGAACTATTTCCTGCACGCGGCCGGACCGGCGGCCCGTCCGACGCTTTACCTCGGCTGGGTTTTCACCGCGATCGTCACGCTGGTCACGCTGATCGTTGCTGGCCTGTTGATCGGCGCGATGGTCCGCAAGCGTCCCGCGGCGCAGCCGGATGCGCTGAGCGCCGAGCCCGGCGGCATCCGCTGGGTGTTCATCGGTACCGCGGTGTCGTCGGTCGTGCTGCTGGCGATGCTGGTCTATGCACTGATCACGCTCGAATCGGTGGCGTCTCCCGCGTCGTCTCCGCAACTGACGATCACCGTGACCGCTTACGACTGGTGGTGGAAAGCCGATTACAGCGATGATCCGAACCCGGCCCGCAACTTCAGTACCGCGAACGAGATCCACATTCCGGTCGGTGAACCGGTGAAGATCCAGCTCAAAAGCGCGGACGTCGTGCACGCGTTCTGGGTACCGCAACTCGCGGGCAAGACGCAGACGATTCCAGGCCAAACCAACGAGCAGTGGATTCAGGCGGACCATCCCGGCATTTATCGTGGGCAGTGCTCGCAGTTCTGCGGCGCGCAGCACGCGCATATGGCGTTCGAAGTGATCGCACAGGACGCCGCCGCCTTCAACGCGTGGCGCGACGCCCAGGGACGCGCGGCCAGCGTGCCCACCGGCGACGCGGCGGTCGCGGCCGGTCAGCATCTGTTCGAAGAGCGCTGCGCGGGTTGTCACACGATTCGCGGCACCAAGGCCACCGGCCTGCAGGCGCCCGATCTGACGCATCTCGGCTCGCGCCGCACGATCGCGGCAGGCACGCTCAGCAACACGCCCGACCACCTGCTCGACTGGATCGAGCACGCGCAACGGATCAAACCCGATGGATTGATGCCCAGTATCGCGCTGACCACTAGCGAGGCCGCCGCGTTGTCGGCGTATCTGGCGACGCTGCATTGAAGCGCATCGCACTCGAGGAGCCTGTTCAATGTCCGATCAACCAGCTTCCGCTTCACCGCCCGCATTGACTCGCACGCCGCGGCGCGGCCGCGTCGAGCCCGGCAGCGAGCAGGAAAAGCGGCTGCGCGAAATCTGGGAGTCGCGGCCCGGCTGGCGCGGCTGGTTCTCGACGGTCGATCACAAGACCATCGGCCTGCGCTACCTGGTGAGCGCATTCGTCTTTTTGCTGATGGGCGGCGTCGAGGCGCTGATCATGCGCGTTCAACTGGCGCGTCCCGACGCAACGGTGCTCACGCCCGAACAGTACAACCAGCTGTTCACGATGCACGGACTGACGATGATCTTTCTGTACGCGCTGCCCGTTCTGTCCGGCTTCTCGAACTACCTCTGGCCGCTCGTGCTCGGCGCGCGCGACATGGCTTTTCCGCGCCTGAACGCGCTGTCGTACTGGGTGTTCCTGTTCGCCGGCATCTTCCTGTATGCGAGTTTTCCGACCGGCCAGGCCCCCGACGCCGGCTGGTTCAACTACGTGCCGCTGTCCGGTCTCGAGTACAGCCCCGGCCCGAACATCGACGTGTATGCGCTCGGCATGGTGCTGCTCGGCATTTCGACGACGGTCGGCTCGATGAACTTCGTCGTCACGCTGCTGAGGATGCGCGCGCCGGGCATGTCGCTCGATCGCGTACCGGTGCTCGTATGGGGCACGCTGACCGCGTCGGGCGGCAATCTGTTGGCGGTGCCTTCGGTGAGCCTCGCCTTTCTGATGCTGTGGATGGACCGCCGCATCGGCACGCATTTTTTCGACGTGCTCAATAGCGGGCGGCCGCTGCTGTGGCAGCACCTGTTCTGGATTTTCGCGCACCCGTGGGTCTACGTGGTCGTGCTGCCGGCGATGGGCATCGTGTCGGATGCGTTGCCGGTTTTTTGCCGCCGGCCGCTGGTCGGTTATGGGCCGGTCGCGTTGGCGACGGTCGCGACGATGGTGATCGGCTTTGCGGTGTGGATTCACCATATGTTCGCGACCGGTATCCCCGCGCTCGCGCTGTCGTTCTTCGGCTCGGCCAGCATGGTCATCGCGGTGCCGAGCGCGGTCGCGACGTTCGCGTGGGTCGCGACGATCTGGACCGGCCGCCCGGTGTATCGCGTGCCGTTCCTGTTTTTCGCGGGCTTCGTGCTGCTGTTCGTGATCGGCGGCGTGTCTGGCGTGATGACGGCCGCGGTGCCGTTCGACTGGCAACTCACCGACACGTACTTCGTTGTCGCGCATCTGCACTACGTGCTGCTCGGCATCAACGTGTTTCCGGTGATCGGCGGCATCTACTTCTGGTTTCCGAAATTCACCGGCCGTATGACGAACGAGCGTCTCGGCAAGCTCGCGTTCTGGGTGCTGTTCATCGGCTTCAACGTCGCGTTCTTTCCGATGCATATCGCCGGACTGCTCGGCATGCCGCGCCGCATGTACACGTATCCCGCCGACATGGGATGGAACACGGTGAACCTCGTCACGTCGCTCGGTTCGTTCCTGTTTGCGGCCGGCGTGCTGCTGTTTCTGATCGATATCGCCGTGAGCCTGAAGCGCGGCAAGCTCGCCGGCAACAATCCGTGGGATGCGCCGACGCTCGAATGGTCGGTCAGCTCGCCGCCGCCGCCGTACAACTTCGCGGTGGTGCCGACGCTCGCGAGCCGGCATCCATTGTGGGAGGGGCGCGTCGAAGAGCCGGGCGAGGCGGTTCAAGCGCGCTCGCAACTCGACGAAGGCTATCTGCTCGCGCAAGGCCGCGAAGCGTTGGGCACGACGGCGCTGGAGGCGAGTCCCGACGTGATCCTGAAGATGCCGGAAGACTCGTACGCGCCGTTCTGGCTCGCGGTCTTTGCCGCGCTACTGTTCGCGGGGCTCGCGTTGACCGCCTGGGTTTTCGTGGGCGCGATGCTGGCCGGCTGCGCGGTGTCGATCATCACGTGGCTGTGGCCCGAGCGCGCGCTGATCCAGCGCGAACCGGTCGCGGTCGAGGATGCGGGAGGCTGACATGAGCGATGCATTGAATTTCGATCGAGCGTCGAGCGAACCGGACGAGACCGCGCGTGCGTTGCCGGTTGGCAGTGCGGGCGAGCGATCGAGCGGCTGGTGGGGCTGCTGCACGCTGATCGCGACCGAAGGCGCGCTGTTCGGCTATCTGATCTTCTCGTATCTGTATCTGGCGTCGCAGAGCCAGCAGCCTTGGCCGCCCGAGGGATTGCCGAAGCTCGGGCTTGGCAGCGCGAATACCGTCATTCTGCTGTCGAGCAGCGTGTTCGTCTGGTTCTGCGAGCGCTGCGTGCGCCGGCGGCGGTTGCGGCTGGGTGTCGCGTCGATGGCGGTGAGCATCGTGCTGGGCTGCATCTTCATGGGCATTCAGTTGCGCGAATGGCACAACCACCCCTATGGCCTGACCTCGCATCTGTATGGCTCGCTGTACTTCACGATTACCGGCTTTCACATGGCGCACGTGCTGGTCGGGATCGTCGTGCTGACCTTGCTGGCGATCTGGACCGCGCTCGGCTATTTCGACGACAAGCGCTGCGCGGCGCTGTCGATCGGCGGGCTGTATTGGCACTTCGTCGATATGGTGTGGCTGTTCATTTTCAGCACGCTGTATCTGACGCCGTATCTGTTCCGGGAGTGGTCATGACGACGGTGCCCCGAGACTCGCACATCTCGATGCGCTACGTGCTGATCGGTCTGCTCGCGGCGCCGTTCGCGTGGCTGTTGCAGATGATGCTCGCGGAAACGCTCGCCGCGCAGGCCTGCTATCCGCACAACCATCCGCTCGGCGCGCCGCTGGTGTCGTGGATGCGTCCGGCGATCGTCGCGCTCGGCGCGGTGTGTATGATCGCGGGCGCGTTCGGCACGTGGGTCGCGTGGCGCAATCTGCGCCGCGTCGCGCCGCTGAAACCCGGTGCGCTGAACGGCGAGCGCCGCACGCGTGCCGAACTCGACTGGTTTCTGACGCACGTCGCGGTGATGACTAGCATGCTATTTCTGTTCGCATTGATCGCCACGGATGTCGCGGTCGCGATCGTGTCGCCGTGCAGGTGGTGGTGATGACGCGCGACGTTCCCAACACGGTCAGATACGCCATCGCGGCCGCATGTGCGCTGACGATAGCAGCGACGGCAAACGCCACCAGCGCCTCCACCGACGCCGCGCAGATCGCACGCGGCGCATATCTCGCCAAAGCCGCCGATTGCGCCGGTTGCCACACCGCCGCGCCGCGCGTCCCGCATCCGGGCGCGACGCCTGAAGCTACGTCGCCGTTTGCCGGCGGGCTCAGCATGGGATCGCCGTTCGGCACGATCTATACGTCGAACATCACGCCGGACCCGCAATACGGCATCGGCCGTTATAGCTATGACGACTTCGCGCGCGCGTTGCGCGAGGGCATCGCGCCCGGGGGCAAGCGGCTTTATCCGGCGATGCCGTACCCGTCGTTCGCGAAGATCACCGATGACGACATGCACGCGCTCTACGCTTACTTCATGCACGGCGTGCAACCGGTCGCGGTGCCGGCCCCGCAAACGCGCTTGCCGTTTCCATTCAATCAGCGTTGGGCATTGATGTTCTGGGACTGGGCGTTCGCGCCCAAAGGCCAGTTCAAGGCCGATGCGAAACATGATGCGCAGTGGAATCGCGGTGCGTATCTGGTGCAATCGCTTGGCCATTGCGGTGCCTGCCACACGCCGCGCGGGCCCGCCTACGAAGAGCGCGGCTATGACGAGTCCGCGTCGGCCTATCTGACGGGCGGCACCAACGACCACTGGTTCGCGCCGAACCTGAGCGCCGACCCGGGCTCGGGGCTCGGCCGCAGTTCCGCGACCGACATCGTCGACTTCCTTCGAAAGGGCCACGGCGGCGGACTGATTACGTTCGGCAGCATGGTGCAGGTCGTCGAAGACAGCACGCAGTACCTGAACGACGACGATGTCGCGGCGATCGCCGCGTATCTGAAGAGCTTGCCGCCGAGCGCGCCGAGCGGCTATTTCAACGCACGCTCCAGCGCCGCCCAGCAAACCGTGCAGGCGCTGAGAACCGGCGATGTCGAAAGACCCGGCGCGGGCATCTATGCGTCGTATTGCGCGCGCTGTCATCAGATGGACGGGGCAGGGGTGCCGCACAAGTATCCGCGGCTCGCGGGCAACCCTGCGGTGCTGTCGGCATCGAGCGCGTCACTGGTGCGGTTGCTGGTCGAGGGCGGCGGCAGTCCGCATACCGAGTCGGGACCGGAGCCGCACAAGATGCCGTCTTTCGCCGGCAAGCTGACGGACACCGAAATGGCCCGCGTGCTCACGTTTGTTCGGACCACATGGGGAAATACGGCCGGACCGGTCACGCGAAACGATGTATCGAATGTGCGCGGCGCATTGCACAAGTAAATGGCAGCTCGCGTCGTTATGCGGGGTTCTCGTCGCCGTTGCCGTTGCGGTCGCAGTGGCCATTGGCGGTGCTGAACAGCGTCTTCAGCTTCGCGTTGACCGCGATCAACTCCCCAACTGGCGTCACCGCGAGTTGCTGATCGAAGAGCGTGAGGACCTGACCGAGCAGCGCGAAGGCGTCGTGGTCGACCACGCAGATGCCGGTTTCGAGTCCCGCCTGGCGGCAGCGCAGAATCACGCCCTCCGCGTCGCGAAACAACTCGGGTACGGCCGGACCATAGCCGCGCTGATTCAGCAGCATCGCCATATAGATGGCCTGCGCCATGCTGCCTACGTGATATTGATTGGCGACGCCGCTGCGTAATGCTTCGAGCGTCATGTGATAGTCGAGCGAGATTTCGCCTGCTTTGGCAGGCACGATCGGGCGCAGCATCGCCTTCGGGCGGGTGCGCGGCGACTTCGCGGGTGCAGCGCGAGTAAGGCTCGCTTTTCTGGTCATATGCTCACTGAGGCGGCCGGCTCGCGCCGGGCCGCTACACCATCACGGAACCTGACAACGTCTATAACGCAAAACGGCGGCGCCGCATACACGCGGCGCCGTTCCCGTTAGCCCATATGCAGACCGCCGTTCAGCGAGAAATCCGCCCCGGTCGCAAAGCCCGCTTCGTCCGACGCGATCCACGCGACGATCGACGCAATTTCGTCCGGTGTACCGAGACGCCGTACCGGAATCGTCGCGACGATTTTCTCCAGCACCTCCGGACGGATAGCCTTGACCATGTCGGTGCCGATGTAGCCCGGCGACACGGTGTTGACCGTCACGTTCTTGGTGGCCACTTCCTGCGCGAGCGCCATCGTGAAGCCGTGAATACCGGCCTTGGCCGTGGAGTAGTTGGTCTGCCCGAACTGGCCTTTCTGGCCGTTGACCGACGAGATGTTGATAATGCGCCCAAAGCCCCGGTCGACCATGCCCTCGATGACCTGTTTGGTCACGTTGAACAGGCTCGTGAGATTGGTGTCGATCACCGCTTGCCAGTCTTCGTACGTCATCTTGCGGAACATGCCGTCGCGCGTAATGCCCGCGTTGTTGACGAGCACGTCGACTTCACCCACTTCCTTCCTGACCTTTTCGAACGCTTTCGCGGTGGACTCCCAATCCGCGACGTTGCCTTCCGATGCGATGAAGTTAAAGCCAAGCGCTTTCTGATCTTCCAGCCATCGGGCTTTGCGCGTCGAGTTCGGTCCGCAGCCCGCGATGACGGTGTAGTTCTCTTTGTGCAAGCGCTGGCAGATGGCGGTTCCGATACCACCCATGCCGCCGGTTACGTATGCAACACGATTTGCCATAAGTCCTCCTTCTTGTTTGGGGTGGGTTGAGCAAGTTTGATTGGAGGATGGACCTATTATTGGCAGCGGCAATCGGCCGGGACGATGGGCATTTTCACCTACGGGTTAACTGCCAAACCGGTTGCTGGAAACGTTGTTTGACGAAGCAATGAATTACGTTAATTGACGGTTGAATGCTTTGCGAACTCTGGGGTCCCGATGCTGCCGGCGGCTTTCCCGTCCTTGCCTGCGCGCCAGCTTCCTCATACCCTTAGCGTTAGCCTTAAGTAGCTGCCCCGGAAACAGCGCGGCAGACCGCCGCCACGGTCGTCGATCCGGGCCGCGAAGCCGTCCCTTGCTCCCGCATCTATTCGTGTGATCATCAGAGGCACATCGGATGACTGATTATCTTGCTGACATCGATCCCGACAAGTTGAACATCCTTGGGATCTTCGGGCTGTTGATCGGCGGCCTCGCGCTGTTTCTTCTCGGGCTCGAGTTCTTGACTGGCGGGCTTAAGGCGATCGCGGGATCGAAGTTGCAGTCGTTGATCGGCGTGCTGACCGCGAACCGGTTTCGCGGCGTGTTGGCGGGTGCCATCGTGACCGCGCTGCTGAACTCGTCGACCATCACGACGGTGCTGATGGTCGGCTTCGTGTCCGCCGGCCTGATGACACTTGCCCAGTCGGTGCCGATGATCATGGGCGCGAACATCGGCTCGACCATCACCGCGCAGATCATCGCCTTCGACGTTTCGCGTCTGACGCCCTACATGCTGTCGATCGGCTTCGCACTGCACGCGTTTGCCCCGCGCGAGGTGCTGCGGCAGATCGGCCGCGTCGTGCTGGGGCTAGGGCTGCTGTTCATGGGCATCCAGCTGATGGGCGAATCCACGCATCCGTTGCGCACGTACCAGCCGTTCATCGACGCGATGCAGGACATGCGCAATCCGTTCGTCGGTGTCATCGTGGGGGCGGTCTTCACCGCTATCGTGCAAAGCTCGGCGGCGACGCTCGCGGTCGTAATTGCGCTGAGCGGGCAGGGTCTGATGCCGCTCGAAGCCGCTATCACGCTGATTCTCGGCGCGAATGTCGGCACCTGCGGCACGGCATTGCTCGCCTCGATCGGCAAGCCACCGGAGGCGGTGCAGGTCGGCATCGTGCATCTGGTGTTCAATGTGCTCGGCGTCGTGATCGCGCTCTTCCTAATTCCTCAGATGGCGGAATTCGTGCGCTGGATATCGCCGTCGCATCCGGACTTGCAGGGCCTCGAGCGCCTCGCGGCCGAGGCGCCGCGCCAGGTAGCCAATGTGCATACTTTGTTCAGCGTCGCAAATACGCTGCTATTGATCTGGTTTACCGGTCCGATCGCGCGGTTCGCGCAACTGGTCGTGCCGGAGCGCGCGAAGCCCGCCAAGCCCGCGGGCGATCCGCAGTATCTCGACGAGTCGGTGTTGACGGTGCCGGCGCTTGGATTGCAGCGCGTGCGTATCGAGCTGACCCGGCTCGGCATGCAGGTGCTCGAAGTCGTGCAACGCGGGTCCCAGATGGTGTCGACGGGCACGATGGAAGAGATCAATCAGATGCTCGATAAGGACAAGGAAAGCGACCGGCTCTCCTTCGAGATTCTTCAATATATCGGCCGCCTGTCGAAGGGGGAGCACTCGGAGGAGGAAGGTCAGCAGATGGTCGGCTATACGCAGGTCACGAGCCACCTCGAAAGCATCAGCGGCATTGTCGGCACGACGCTGCTGAGCGTCGCGCAGCAGCGAATGACGCAGCAGATCGACCTGTTGCGCTTGCGCGATGCGGCGACCACGCAGTTTTCCGAGGCGGTGATCCGCAATCTCGAGCAGGCGATCCGCACGATCGAGGCGCCCGATCCGGAGGAGGTCGCGAAGGTCATCGACGCGAAGGCCGGCATCGAGAAACTCGCCGCGACCGCGCGTCAGGTCGTGCTCGCGAAGCTTCAGTTGGCCGACAAGGCGGACGTCGTCACGTTCCGGCTCGCGATGGATCTGATCGAGCAGGGCCGACAGATCGCGCAGTTTGCGCGGGCCATTGCGAAAAACGTGGCGGCGCTTCAATAGATGCAATAGGGATCGAATATTCGCGCGGAACTGATCGCCAGCACACGTAGGTGCGGGTTGCACGACGGTTAAACTTGTGGCGTGTCATCCTCGTGACACGCTTTCAAAGAGAGTGGGATTGCCCGCCTTTGCTGTGCGGGCTTTTTTCTTGTCGCGCGGGTTGTGGTATCAGTAGTGAAGCGTGCAACGCCTGTAACGATTTAACACACGCCGCGTCCATAATTTGATAGCCTTTGCCGCAGCAGAGCATCGAACTCAAGGAGGGATTCACCATGATAAGGTGGCTTGCTAACTGGGCTTCACAACATGCTCCTACTCCCGAGAAACAGGCCGAACGCGCGCTGAACAACTTGCGCATGGAACTGTTTCAGGCCGAACAGCTCGTGCTCGACGCACAGCTGCGTGCCGACTACTATCGGGCTCGCCTGACCTTCCTCGAAGAAGTCACGAGAAAGGGAATCGAACAGGTATCGGACGAACGCAAGGCTCCTCTAGAGCCACCCCAGCCGTTGCGGCCGGGACTCAAGCTCACCGCGGCGCAATAGCCGCGTGTATTCCATCGCAATGTGTTCGGTCAACCGCGTTTCAATCCGTGCGCTGACGGCAATCGTGTTGCCCAGGGCGCGTACAGTGCGCGTTCTTGCCAGCCGATTGCGCGAGCATTGATTGCCGCGCGGAGAAGGTTCGAGTTGCCCGGTCGTGCTTCGACCGGGCAACTTCATCTGAGCGATTGATTGTTACTGCAGGACTTCCACTGCGCTTCGCTTTCTGCGAAACGCCTCCGTTGTCGTGCTTAACTTGCCAGATCGGGCGGCAGCTTGCCGCCGTTTGCCACGAGCGCCTGCATCACCTGCTTGTGCAGCCAGATGTTCATGCTCGCCGAGTCGTTCATGTCCCCGCTGTACTTCAATTCCTGCGCAAGCTGCTTGCGGTGTTCGAGACTGCTGTCGACGCCGAGTGCCTTCATCGTGTCGACAATCGAAGTACGCCAGTTCAACTTTTGTCCGCTTTCGCTGACGAGTTGATCCATCACGGCAGCCACGTCGACGTCGGACAGCGGCGCGGGTGCGGCCGGCGCGTTGGGCGTTGCTGCTGATGCGGCGGTCGGGTCGGGGGTGGGTTCCGTCGCGGGGGGAGGTTGGTCCGGCTTCGCTTTGCCGAACAGCTTGTGCACGATGTCACCAAAAATACTCATTTCCGAATTCTCCGCGGTTGAATGACGAATGCGAGTGGGGGTGCTCGCGGGACATGCCCCCGATATGCTACGCGTCTAGCACGCTGAAAAACGTAATATTTTGTCAGCCCGTCGTCATTCGGCGTGCTCACGGTCGAACTGCCATACCGCCGGGAAGCCCATCAGATTGCACATTTCGGAGAACGGATACATGGTGTTTTCCGCGTGCATGGTGCCGCGCTGCGCCTTGATCTGGCCGTAGATATCGTGCAGTGCTTTCGCGACCGCGAGAAAGCCCAAAGCCGGATAAATCGCATTCGAAAAACCGAGATTCTGCAATTCGGTGGGCATGAGCTGCGGTGTGCGGCCACCTTCGACGATGTTCACGAGCAGAGGCTTATCGAACGTGCGTGCGATCGTCTCCAACTCTTCGAGCGTTTCCGGCGATTCGATGAACAACACATCGGCGCCCGCTTTGGCGAACGCATCGCCTCGTCGCAACGCTTCGTCGAGTCCGAGCGAACCATGTCGGTATAAGTGGCGAGGCCCGCATCGGGCAGACCGAGGTAAGACGCGACCGTGCCGAAGCCCGTGATGTACAGGCAATCGAATTGCATCGGGTCGGTCATCTTCGCGGAGATCAGATCGAAGATGCCGGTCGCGGTGATGATTTCCGGTTGTGCGAGACGTGCCTTCAATTGCTGACGTTTGTGCTGTGCGTTCATGCTATTTCCGTTTGATGACGATGAATGTGCGCCGATTCGAAGTTGGCTCATTGACGCGGTTCGCGCGCGACCGATGCGCCGGCGAGCGCGGTGTCAATATCGTCCGTGGGTGGCGGCGCGATGTCTTCGAGCGAGCGCTGATTCGTTTCGATGCCGAACACCGCGAGAATCGCGGCCATCGCGACGAGCACGCCGACGATCACCGACAGCACGTCGCGCACACCGAACGCCGCATACATGACGACCACGAGTTGCGGCGCGAGAATGCCGGCGATGCGGCCCGCGCAACCCGCGATGCCGTTCGCGCGCATGCTGTTTTCAGTGGCGAACAGTTCGGGGACGTAAGTCGCGATGCCGAGCGCGACCATCAGATAGGTGAGCGTGAAAAGCAGCAAGCCGAGCACGGTGGCGGTCGCGACGTTCGTCGAGTGTCCGTACAGCCAGCCGACCACGGCGGCGCTCACCGCGACCGCAATGAGCCCATTCTTACGGCCGATCCGGTCCGCGATCAGCACTCCGAGGAAGGCGCCGGCGGGACCGCCGAGCGACATCAGCATCGTATAACCGAGCGACGACGCCATGCCAAGACCTTGCTTGATCAGGAAGGTCGGCACCCAGACGATGAAGCCGTAAATCACGACGTTGACGGCGATCTGCACGCAGATCGCGAGCAGCGTGCGGCGAATCTGCGGCCCCTTTGAACAATTCGAAGAGCGTGGTGGAGCGCGGTGCGGCACAGGCCGATTCGAACGAAGGCGTGAAGGGCGGCAATGGCTGACCCTTTGCCGATTCGGCTTCCGCCGCGCGAAGAATCGCATCGGCTTCGGCGTAGCGGCCCTTCGATTCGAGCCAGCGCGGCGACTCCGGCATCTTCTTGCGCATCACCCAGACGATCAACGCGCCGATGCCGACGATCGCAAACATCGCTCGCCGTGGACCGACGGAATGATCAGATAGCCGATGAGCGTCGAGAAGAACAGCGCGGAGTTCGTGATCAGCGACAGGTACGCGGACCACTTGCCGCGCACGGCCGGCGGAATGAACTCGCCGACCGATCCATAGCCAACGACGATTTCCGCGCCGAGCCCGAGGCCCATGAAGAAACGGCAGACGATCAGCCACGTCATGTTCGGCGCGAGCGCGCCGGCGAACGACGCGAGACCGAAGATCGCGAGATTGAATTGATAGGTGAACTTGCGGCCTTTTGCATCGCCAAGCAAACCCGCCGTGAATGCGCCCAATAACATACCGACGAATGTCGACGATAGAAACGCCGCATTCAATCGCATCGTCGACCAACCGCTCTTCGCGAGCGCGCCGAGCACGCCGCCGGCGAGGTAGATATCGAACGAATCGAGAAACATGCCTCCGCCGATCAGCCAGAGGATGCGCCGGTGAAAACCGGAGAGGGGCAATCTGTCCAGTCTTGGACCAGCGTTCACGGTACTCGGCATTTCACGTCTCCTGCGTCGTTATGGGACGGCTGTTCGTGTGGTGCTTCGATGCGTGGGCTACGGCCGGCTACGACGAAGGGTGCTCCCCTTTGATAACGGTCGAGCACCGCTTTCTCGGCGGCGAGGATATGACAACGGGTGATCGCCTCGGCCCAGGCCGCATTGCGATTTTCTAGTGCCTGCACGATTTCGAAGTGCTGGCGCGCGCTGCTCGCGCGGTGTTCGTCGTTATAGGAGTCGAAGGTCCACTTGATCAGCGGCGTTTCTTTCATCGACGTCAACGAACGATCGAGGCGCGCATTGCCCGCCGCGACCGTGATGATCGAATGGAACTCGCCATTGGCGGCGAACCTTAAACCGGGTCTTGCACAGCGCTCATTGAGTACGAACCGGTCCGCGAGGCCGGCTGATCCCGAAGCGGGATGGCCTTGGCGCGGTCATGCCGGTTTTTTATTGAGCCCTTTTCGCGGAGTAGATCCGCCACCAGCGCGGTGCATTCACGTCGATCGCAAAAGCGGGGCGTCTCGCTGCCGTTGTATGCGAGTTCGTTCCCGCATCATCTGTTTTGTTTATCAGTTGCTGCACCAACTGGCGTTCGGCAGGGCCGCTTCGAGGGGCGTGGGACCTGGGTTGAACGCCTGTCCGGCGCGGCTTTGCACGAATCGGACGAGCTCCGACGATGCTATGCGGAACGCTGAATATGCGGATACTCGCTCCGACCATATGGTTAACCCGCGCTTTGGCCCACGAAGGACGAACCGTACCGTCACGCCAGTTGTTTGAGTATGCCGTGTAGGGGCCCCATCGCCACCATGGTTACGACGTACTTTGCGAAGCAACCCGCGTCGAGCGCGTGATGAGGCCAGTGAAGGAGACAGGAGAGTTTTGATGAGTACTACCAGCGGTAACAGAATTGATATCAAGAAGTTCATCGATGAACGGCCGATTTCACCCTACCAGTGGCTGCTGGTAGTGCTGTGCTTTCTGATCGTGACCGCCGACGGCATGGACGTCGCGATCATGGGTTTCGTCGCGCCTTCCATCATTCATGATTGGGGTATTTCGCGTCCCGAATTCGGTCTCGTGATGAGCGCGGCGCCGATCGGTCTCGTGATTGGCGCATTGTTCGCGGGTCCTGCATCGGACCGCATCGGCCGCAAGTGGGTGCTGATTACGTCGGTGTTTCTGTTCGGCGTGTTCACGATTGCGACTGCATTCACGCAATCGCCGTTCTCGATGGCGGCACTGCGTCTGTTGAGCGGTGTCGGCCTCGGCGCCGCCATGCCGAACTCGACGACGCTGCTGTCCGAGTACGCACCGCAACGCAAGCGCGCGCTGCTGATCACCGTGATGTTCACGGGCTTCAATCTCGGCTCGGCTTTGATCGGCTTCGCGGCCGGCTGGCTGATTCCGGTTCACGGCTGGCGCTCGGTGCTGATTTTCGGCGGCGCTCTGCCGCTCGTGCTGATCCCGTTCCAGATCTGGCTGCTGCCTGAGTCGGCCCGTCTGCTCGCGGTGCGCGGCGCGCCTGCACAGCGTATCGGCAAGGTGCTCGGCCGTGTGTGCGGCGTGCGTTTCGCCGGCAATGAAGTGTTCGTGTCGAACGAACCGCCGCTGCCGACGCGCAAGCCGATCGGCGTGCTGTTCTCGCAAGGCTATGGCTCGATGACGATCGCGCTGTGGGTCACGTATTTCATGGGCCTGCTCGTGATCTATCTGCTGACCGGCTGGCTGCCGACGCTGATGAAGGATGCGGGTCTGTCGGTCACGACCGCGGCCAACGTCACGGCGATGTTCCAGATCGGCGGCACGATCGGCGCGGTCCTGGTCGGCTGGATCATGGACAAGGCGCGTCCGGCGCCGGTCATCAGCGCCGCGTATATCGGCGGTGCAGTGTGCGTGCTCGGGCTCGGCTACATCGGCGCGATGTCGTCGTCGCTCGCATTGCTGGTGTTTGCCGCGGGCTTCTGCATGAGCGGCGCGCAAACGGGTCTGAACGCATTTGCGCCCGGCCGCTACCCGACCGTTGCGCGTGCGACCGGCGTGAGCTGGATGCTCGGCATGGGGCGCTTCGGCAGCATCTTCGGTTCGGCGATCGGCGGCGCGCTGCTCGGCTTCGGCTGGCAGTTCGGCGCGATCCTCGCAATGCTTGCGATCCCGGCTACGCTGGCCGCTATCGCCATCCTGGTGAGCCAGCGCGTGGGCAGCACCGAAACGGCGGCGCAGCCGAATACCGCGCATTGACGCACGCAGTGACGTGGCGCGCGTGCGGTTCGCGCGCGCCGCTGGTTAAATTCATCTACTGAGGAATCACGGTGATCATCGACATTCACGGCCACTACACCACCGCGCCCAAAGCGTTGGAGACGTGGCGTAACCGCCAGATCGCTGGCATCAAGAGTCCGTCCGAGATGCCGGCGGTGTCGGAATTGCAGATCAGCGACGACGAGCTGCGGGAGTCGATCGAAAACAACCAGTTGAAACTGATGCGCGAGCGCGGCCTCGATCTGACGATCTTCAGTCCGCGTGCGAGCTTCATGGCGCACCACATCGGCGACTTCGAAGTGTCCAGCACCTGGGCCGCGATCTGCAATGAACTGTGCTATCGCGTGAACCAGCTGTTTCCCGAGAACTTCGTGCCGGCCGCGATGCTGCCGCAAAGTCCGGGTGTCGATCCGGCCACCTGTATTCCTGAACTCGTCAAATGCGTCGAGCAGTACGGCAACGTCGCGATCAATCTGAATCCCGATCCCTCGGGCGGCCGCTGGACCAGCCCGCCGCTGTCGGACCGCTCGTGGTATCCGATCTACGAGAAGATGGTCGAGTACGACATTCCCGCGATGATTCACGTGAGCACGAGCTGCAACGCTTGCTTTCACACCACCGGTTCGCACTACCTGAATGCGGATACCACCGCGTTCATGCAATGCCTGACCTCGGACCTGTTCCGCGATTTCCCGACGCTGCGTTTCGTGATTCCGCACGGCGGCGGCGCGGTGCCGTATCACTGGGGCCGTTTCCGCGGTCTCGCGCAGGAAATGAAGAAGCCGTTGCTGAAGGACCATCTGTTGAACAACGTGTTTTTCGACACCTGTGTCTATCATCAGCCGGGTATCGATCTGCTTACGCGCGTGATTCCCGTGGACAACATCCTGTTCGCGAGCGAGATGATCGGCGCGGTGCGTGGCATCGATCCGGAAACCGGTCACTATTTCGATGACACGAAGCGCTACGTTGAAGCCGCGGATATGAACCCGCAGCAGCGCTACAAGATCTACGAAGGCAACGCACGGCGCGTCTATCCGCGTCTCGATGCCTTGCTGAAAACGAAGGGGCTGTAATCATGTACGAAATCGGAGTCGTCTATCGCAACATCCAGCGCGCGGATGCGGACGTGGCCGCCAAACTCGGCGCGCTCGGTTCGGCCACCGTGCATGAGGCCATGGGCCGAACGGGCCTGCTCCAGCCGTATGTGCGTCCGATCTATACCGGCGCACGGGCGAGCGGCACGGCTGTCACGGTGCTGCTGCAACCGGGCGACAACTGGATGCTGCACGTCGCGGCCGAACAGATCCGGCCGGGTGACGTCGTCGTCGCGGGCGTCACCGCGGAGAGCACCGACGGCTACTTCGGCGATCTGCTTGCAACGAGCTTCCAGGCGCGCGGCGCGCATGCGCTGATCATCGACGCCGGTGTGCGCGACGTCAGCGTGCTGACCGAAATGAAGTTCCCGGTCTGGAGCAAGGCGATTTCCGCGAAGGGTACGGTCAAGGCGACGCTCGGCTCGGTGAACATTCCGGTCGTGTGCGCGGGCGCACTGGTCACGCCGGGCGACGTCGTCGTTGCCGATGACGATGGCGTAGTCGTGGTGCCGGCGGCCGTCGCGCAAGCGGTGCTCGACAAGGCCGCGGCGCGCGAGGCGAACGAAGCCGAGAAGCGCGCGAAACTTGCCTCCGGTGTGCTCGGTCTCGACATGTACAACATGCGCGGGCCGCTCGAGCAGGCCGGACTGCGTTACAAGGACTGACGGGCGTGGTCGCCGAGATCAACGGTCAAGCCGCGCGCGCGCCGATCACCGGCATTTCGTCGATGGCGACACGCCAGGTGCTCGCCGAACTCGCTGCGTCGTACGAGCGGCGCACGGGGCAGAGCGTCGCGATCGAATCGGTCGGCGGCGTCGATGCGGCGCGCCGCGTCGAGAATGACGAAGTCTTCGATATCGTCGTGCTCGCCGCGGACGCGATCGAGCGGCTCGTGGTGACGGGCTACGTCGAGGCGGCGAGCCGCGTCGGGCTCGCCCGCTCGGGCATCGCGGTCGCGGTCGCGGCCGGAGCAACGCAGCCGGACATCGCGACCGAAGCGGCACTGCGCGACGCGATTCTCGGTGCGCGCAGCATCGGTTACTCGACCGGGCCGAGTGGCACGCATCTGCTAAAGCTGTTCGAACGCTGGGGCATTGCCGGGCAGATCGCTTCGCGTATCGTGAAGGCGCCGCCGGGAGTGCCGGTCGGCACGCTCGTCGCGCGCGGAGAAGTCGCGCTCGGCTTTCAGCAGATGAGCGAATTGATTCACGTGCCGGGCATCGACGTGCTCGGCGAGCTTCCTGCCGCCATCCAGTCCACCACGACTTTCACCGCCGCGGTCTGCACGGCGGCGCGCCACCGTGAAGCGGCGCGGGCGTTGTTGACGTTTCTGGCCTCGCGCGAGGCCGACGGCGCAAAACTGCAAAACGGCATGTTGCCGGCTTGATGGCGGAATCCAAACGCTGCGATTGAAAGCGGGTTCAAGCCATCAGCTTGCCCCACTCGTAATCGATACTGTCCGGCGTGAAGGGCAGCACACCCGCGCCGGGCGTAAATGTCAGCTCGCCGAAATAAACGCGGTCGTCCGGCGCATACAGGTCGACGCGCACATAGTCGAAGTCTTCGCACAGACGGGCCGCGATATCGAGCACGGCATCCAGATTCGGCGGGCGCGGACCGGGTGCCGCGCTGCGCTTGTAGTCGCCGATTGCGATATCGAGGTGATTCCAGTCGACGTCGTACACGTCGCCGTGCGTCGCGTTACCGAACCGGTCGGAGATCACGAGGATATAGATGATCGGACCCTCGGGCCGACCGCCGAAGCAGTGCATCTTGAGATCCGCCGGAATCTGGCCGCGCTGATCGAGCAGCAACTGCTCGAAGAAGATGCGCGGCTCGATCGAACGATAGTGCCGCTCCCGCCCCACGTAATAGAATTCGGTGCGCAACCACTGGTCGGCGAGCTTCTTCAGCTTCTCGAACGAGGTCTCCGATTTGTTTCTCACCACTTCGACGAAGCTGCTGCCGTGATTGGCTTTCATTACGAAAGCATCGGGTAGCGCGTCGAACACCTCGGGCGTGAATGCGTCGGGCGCTGAGATCAGCGGTATCAAATGCTTATCACCGATCTTCCGGGCAATATAGTTCCGCACCAGCAGCTTGTCGGTCAGGTCGATATAACGCGGATCAGGGCGAAGATTGCGTTGCAGGATCTTCTCATTGAACGTCACTGGACGAATCAGGTTCGGATAACGGCCAGTGCATTTGTGATGTAACAGGCTTAGGAAAACGGCATCCGGCAATAAGGTTTTCGCCGCTTCCTTGATCTTTCTGACAGTAGATGGCGCTTGTCCCTGCGCGGAATGCGCGCCTGCGTGCAGACCCGGCCGCTCGCCACGCGCCGCCACGGCACTGTCACCGGATTGTAGGGAGGCCATGTTTTCCGGCGCGACGGCCGCGTCCTCCGCGCCCAGTTCGCCGGTTTTGATGATCGTCATGTTCTAATCCCTTTGCGGTCGAGCCGACGAATCGTGCTCGGAGTAACAGGGAATTGAAATCAAAGCGTCAGTGGCGCTTGCCGCAACATCTCGGTCGCGGCGCTCCAGCTTTCTTCCGGTGTCAGCCAGCGTTCCTCCGCATCCACGTGCTGTTGCGCGCGGAATTGCGTCGGCGACATGCCATAGCGCTCCTTGAATAGCCGCCCGAGCCGATTGCCGTCGCCCATTCCGCAACGACGCGCGATCTTATCGACCGGCAAATCGGTGTTCTTCAGCATCGAGCGAACGATCTCGAAGCGTGTACGCAGCAGATATTCGAGTGGCGTCATGCCAAACTCGCATTTGAAACGGCGCTGAAAATTGCGTTTGCTCATCGCCACCGACTCGGCCGCCTGAGCAACCGAAATAGCCTTGCTGTAGTTCTCCTTGATCCAGCGCGCCGATTCGCGAATCTTTTCGGTCGTCGTCGTGATATTGACGTCGTCGAGCTCCGAACGGCTCTTCTCCGCGTAGCCCGTTTGCAGGATGCGGCCGATTTTGCGGGCCGTGTCGGTATTGATGTCGCGTTCGATCTGCGCGAGCGCGAGATCGGTCGGCGTCACATTGCTTTGCGTGCGCGCGGCGTCACCGCTGTCGTCGAACAGAAAAATCGGCACGATCGATTGCAGCGGATCGTTGCAGACGACCGCGAGATTCGCACCCTGTTGCATGCCGAAAGATGCGATCGATCCTTGCAGCGAGATCCACGACAGAAACCGATCGTTGGATTCCGCAACTTCGGTGACGTCGCGGCAGGCCACGAAGAACGCGTGGAAATCTGCAAGGCAATAGCGTTCGAGGCCTTGCGTCCAGATCGATATGCCGGACGAACTGGTCACCAGACCGCCGCCGTCGGATACCACGGTAAACCGGTATGGCGCCTCTTCGCCAGCCGTTCTCTTGAACTCATTGGCAAGCCGAAACGCGTCGCCGATCGCGCCGGTACTTGCCATGGAACAATCCTGAAAGACGAATAGACCAATGTGCTTCATCACGCGAGCTTCTCCAGTCAGGAAAATCTACGCATTGAGATTAGCGCATCGATTTGGGCGGGACGAGCTTGGCCGGCATGCGCGGGTGTTTTGGCGTAATCGTCAGAACTTGAGAAATTCTTACCTCACTATTCGCTGAATTGCGTGCTACTAATTAACGTTGCACGGAATTTTTTTCCAGATCAATTAGCGCGATTTTTGCAGGCGAGAAGCCAGGGCATCGTCGGAATGCGCCGAGTGGCGCGGATTCGGCACGTTTCGCGAGATAAGAACGGCATTTCTTGCACTCAAGCGATGCATTTGGCGTTCTGTCGCGATGTATGGGGCCTGTCGTATAACTCTGTTACAGCAATTGCAGATCGCAACAAGCCTTTCCAGCTTCTGTTTCATTTGTAAAAGGCTCCGCATTATCGGCCAATAGCACCCTACTTTGGGCCGCCGGCGAATGCCTCGTTCCTTTGCGGACTATGCTTCACCGCAACATCGAGAGAGAAATTGTCAATCGCGGATTACGTGAATGGCGGGCACCGCATTCCCTGATTCGTGAGAAGAACAATCGGCACTGCCGCGGTGGATAAGCAATAGGTGTGTAGCCTTCCGTGGTTCGAGAGGTCCCGAACACGGCTCCCCGACCTAACCCGACACAGCACGTCGCTTCGCCGTGCTGCCAGCCAATCGAGGGTCTATCCGGCCGGCGGCATAAATAGCGACGTGGCGACGCAAAGCGATCGCCGATCGCTTTGTTTCATCAACCTGCAAGGATCAGACCGGTGGATTACTATCCGCAAAATTCGCTCTATCCCGCTGTTGATACCGAGCGCAGACAACTCACTGCCAGCGGGATGCTCACGCTAATGCGTGACCACATCTGGGAGATCGTGGTGACGACGGTCGTCGTCCTCACGCTCGCGGTCGCGTATCTTCTGATTGCCACACCCATCTATTCCGCCGACGTAATCGTTCGTGTGGACCCACCCGAGCCAAATGCGCTCGGACTTGCGTTGCAGAACCAGGAATTGTTGCCGCCACCGACGCCGTCGTCGGTAACGGAAATGGCGGTCATGGAAAGCCGGTCGGTTTTGCAGCCAGTGATCGACCAGTTCCGTTTCGACATTTCGGTAAAGCCGCACAAGCTTCCGGTGCTCGGCGACATCGCCGAAAAATTTGCTACACCGGGACAGCCTTCCGCGCCGTGGCTCGGTCTGAAATCGTTTGCATGGGGCGGCGAGCGCGTGCAGATCGCCGCGCTCGACGTGCCACGCGATCTCGAAGAAGAGAAGCTCACGTTGACCGCGCTCGACAATGGCGCCTTCGAATTGCATGGCCCTTCCGGCGAGTTGCTGGCGAGCGGCACGGTCGGCATGCCGGTCAAGCAGAACGGCGTGTCGATGCTCGTGAAGGAACTCGCTGCGCGGCCGGGCACGAAATTCGAAGTGATCCGCTGGAATGAACTCGATGCGATCAAGCGCTTCGAGAATCTGATCAAGATCGGCGACAAGGTGAAAGACTCGGGGCTGCTGCAAATCCAGTACCGCGACAAGAGTCCGGACAAGGCCGCGGCCGTCGCCAATGCATTGGGACAGCAATACCTCGCATCCGCGGTGGCGAGCCGGCAGTCGAACGACACGCAGACGCTCGCGTTCATTAACGGCGAACTCCCGCGCCTACTCGGCGATCTGCGAAAAGCCGAGGAAGCGCTGAAGAACTTCCGTTCGAACTCGCAATCGATGCAGCCGACCAGCGAGGCGCAAGCCTATTTGCAGGGCGGCCTCGATCTCGACAAGCAGATCGCGACGTTGCAATTGCAGCGCACGCAAATGCTCGAGCGCTATACGCCGCAGAGCCGCTGGGTGCAGAACATCGACGAGCAACTGGCGCAATTGAAAGAAGCGAAAGCGAAATTCTCCGACCATTTCAACGGCATGCCGGCGTCGGAGCGCGCGAGCGTCGATCTGATCCGCGCGCAGAAGGTCGCGGAAACGGTGTATCTCGGCATGGTGCAGAAGGCAGAACAATTGCAGGTGCGCCGCGCCAGCACGACGGGCGGCGCGCATATTCTCGATCAGGCGATCAGGCCGCATATGCCGGTGATGCCGCAGCCGATTCTCGTGCTCGGCGGTGGATTGGTACTCGGTATCGTGTCCGGCGTCGTGTTGGTCTTCATGCGCCGCCACGTGATGATCGGCGTGACCGACCCGCGCTACGTCGAGCGCCAGATGAGCGTGCCGGTGTTTGGCGAGATTCTGTTCAGCCATCAGCAACTGCTGCTCGATCGCGATGCGACCGCGGGGCGCAAGTCTCTGCCGCCAGCGACCGGGCGTGCCCATCCGCCGCTGCAGAAGAGCCTGCACGAGATTCAGCTCGACACGGGCATTCAGAACAGGATTCTTGCCGCGCGCTTTCCGCACGACACGTCGGTCGAAGCGCTGCGCAGCGTACGGACTGCAGTCACGCGCGATCTCGCGCATGCACGCAACAACATCGTGATGATCATCGGCCCCACGCCGTCCGCCGGCAAGAGCTTCGTCGCCGCGAATCTGGCGATCCTGCACGCGGAAGTCGGCCAGCGCGTGGTGCTGATCGATGCCGATATGCGGCGCGGGCATCTCGCCTCGCTGTTCAACGAGAGCAATCGCGGCGGCCTCTCTGAAGTACTGGCCGAACGTCTGCCGCTGCGTAATGCGTTGCGCTCGACCCGTATCGACGGATTGACGTTCCTGTCGTGCGGCGTGCGCCCGGAGAATCCCGCCGCGCTGCTGATGAAGCCGCGCCTGAAGGATGTACTCGAACGGCTGTCGAGCCAGTTCGATCTGGTGATCATCGATACGCCGCCTTTCCTCGCGGTCACCGACGCCTCGATCGTCGCGAACGAGGCGGGCGCTTCGCTGCTCGTGCTGCGTTCGGGTATGCAAAGCGAGGAGGAGATCGCCGACACCATCAGAAAGGTGGAGCGCGCGGAAGGTCGCATCGCGGGCGCGGTGTTCAACGGCATTCCGCTGCGTCGAAGCAGGAAGAATTATGGTTACGAAACGAACTATGCCAGCGATTTCGGCGAGAACGACGCCGGGCAGCAAGCGCCGCGAGGCGCCTGAGCGTGTGGAGACCCCAACGCGGTAAAGCGCGTTCGCGATGGCGTAAAACGGAGAACCAGATGGCCTTTGCAATCAACGGAAAGTTTACTTCGCAGACCATCACAGGGGTTCAACGCGTGGCGTATGAGCTGACGAGGGCCATGCAGATGCGCGCCGCGCCCGGTGATGAACCGGAATTGTTCCTGCCACAAAACGCGGTCGAGCCCGGGGCGCTGCTCAAACCGCAACGGCGCTTTCCGTGGCTGCGTGGCACGTTGTGGGAGCAGATTACGCTGCCAATCGCGGCACGCGGCATCACGCTGCTGAGTCTGTGCAATACGAATCCGCTGTTCAAGCACAGTCAGGTCGTGATGGTGCACGACATGGCCGTCTTCGACGTGCCGCAAGGCTTTTCGAGGAAATTCCGGCTCTGGTATCGCATCGTTTTCACGCTATTGCCCCGCACGAATCCTATCGTTCTGACGGTGTCGACGTATTCGAAAATGCGCATCTGCCATCACCTGAAAATCGACGAATCGCGTGTGAAAGTGGTGGCGCCCGGCGCGGATCATCTCGACCGGATCGTAGCCGACCCGTCGGTGCTGCAACGGCTCGAATTGAACAAGGACGCCTATTGCGTGATTGTCGGCAGTCTCGACCCGCGCAAGAATCTGCGCGGCGTGCTCGATGCAATCGCGCGGCTCGGGCATCTGCGCGATGTGAAATTCGTCATCGTCGGAAAACAGTATCCGCGCATCTTCAGCAGTGCGGGCGTCGAGCATCCGCTGCATTCCCGGCAGGTGGTGTGGGCCGGATTCGTGTCCGACGAGGAGCTGAAGGGGCTATACGAGAACGCTGGATGCCTCGTGTTTCCGTCGTTGTACGAAGGCTTCGGCCTGCCGCCTCTTGAAGCGATGTATTGCGGCTGTCCGGTGATTGCGTCGGCGCGTACGTCGATACCGGAAGCGTGCGGGGATGCCGCGATGTACTGCGACGCGACTTCCGCGGACGACATTGCCGCAAAGATCGCGCAGATGATGAGCGACGCCGATCTTCGCCAGCAATACCGCAGCGCTGGGCTGCTGCATGCACGCGAGTTTCGCTGGGAGCGCGCGGCGCAACAGGTGCTCGAAATCCTCGATGTAAAGACCGGCGAGCGGGTGCCAGAACTGGCACCGCGCGCGTCAGCGAGCTAGCGATGGATGGGCACGAACATGGATCGCATGAAGACCCGTGCTGGCAGACGACGCACATTGCGCACACTGGCCGCGTTGGCGGCGGGTGCGGTCGCGCCGTTGTCGGATATCAGGCCCGCTCTCGCGTTGGTACCGGAGCCAGCGCCCGCGAACGCGCGCGCCCGCATGATGACGGATCTGATCGGCACCAACGGCTGGGCCGGATCGGCCGCCGACATCGAGATGTGGCGAGCGATGGGCATCAGCTGGGGCCGTGACTCGGTCGGCCCTGGTCAACCTGAGCGGCGCGGCGAGGCGATGCGCATCGACAAAACCAGCTCGGCGTTCGATGTCGATCTGCCGTCCAGGCTGCTGAGAAACGAACGCAATGGAATCGGTTCGCTGCTAATGCTCGGCTATACGCCGAGATGGAATGCGAGCGTGCCGGGCGAAAGCAATTCGGCACCCGTCGACGTGGATGCATGGAAGCAGTACGTCGACGCGGTGGTCCGCAAGTATTCGGCGCCGCCTTATAACCTGCGCTATTTCCAGATCTGGAACGAGGCGGCTGGAAGATTGTCCGGCGGCTTGCAGCAGTCGGTGTTCTGGCGCGGCCCGGGCTTCAGCAAGGACGAAAAACGCTCGAAACCGTATGAACGCGCGATGCAGGATTACGTCGAGCGGGTTCATATTCCGGCGGCCCGCATCATTCGCAGTTATCGCGCGTATGTGGTGTATGGCGGCTGGCCCGACCAGGGGGGGCTCGATAACTTCTACCGCTGGCTCGAATATCGCAGTCCGGCATTGAAAGAGCGCATGCTCGATTGGGTCGACTACATCGACACGCACTATTTGCCGGTAGGCGATATGGAATCGCTGTACCAGAAGTACGTGAAGAACGGTCCCGCGCGCGGCATCTGGCAAACGGAGATCGGCAACGAGTACATGAAAGACCCGCACTATTTGCCGCGCTATTTCTTCGACTTCGCGGTGTGGGCGCTCGGCAGGAATTGGGACGATCCGAACAAGTACCTGTCGATGATCTATCACTGGGAAGGCTATGAACCGTATCGTCTCACGCACCCCGGTCCGCCTGAACGAACCTACAACGTTTCCGGTCGAAGCTTGGTCGTGTTGCAAGAAACCGTGGGTGGGCATCTGGCCAGTTTTTCAAAGCCGCTGCAAGGCGGTCCGGGTGTTGCTGCAAATGCCTTGCTTTCCGGCAACGACCTCGTGATGCAGGTGAGCAGCAGCGCGGGCTGGCAGAACATTTCCATCGGCGGGCTGCAGGCGCTGCGCGCGCACGCGGTAAAGGCCGATTTCATCGATGCGCTGAGCGGCGAGGCGAGCGCACCGGGCAATGTTGCATTGAGTTGGGAAAACGATTCGATGAACGTGCGATTCAAGGTACCCGACAAGGTGAATGGTGCTGGTAACAATCCGCCCAAACATCTGGCTTATCTCGTGGTACGTAGTGCGGCGCCGGCGGTGGCATAGCGAGATTTCGCGAGCTTGACGGCCGCCGGGAGCCGGCGGACCGAACCTGACGGATAGCGTTGACACATCATGAAACAGGTCACCATTGCGATTTGCAATTACAACTACGAGCACTATCTTGCAGCGGCGATCGACTCGGCGCTCGCGCAGGACTATCCGGCGACTACGGTGATGATCGTCGACGATGGCTCGACCGACGGGTCACGCGCGATCATCGAAAGCTATGGGGAGCGCGTAGTGGCGCTGTGCAAGAAAAATGGCGGACAGGTGTCCGCCTACAACCATGCAATTGCGTCGCTCAGCACCGAGTTTGTGATCTTTCTCGATTCCGATGACGTGCTGTACCCATCCGCCGTCACCGAAGTCATGCGCTTTTTCGAGGACGGCGAGTGGGCCAAGGTGCAATTCCGGCTCGACGTGATGGACAGCGAAGGTGCATTGACGGGCGCCTACGTGCCGAATAGCGAGCCGCCCCCCGACTGCGGCAGTCTGCTGCGCGGCGGTTGGCTCTATCCGTCGCCGCCGGCGTCGGGCAATGCCTACCGGGTGAGTGCGCTCAAGCAGATCTTCCCGGTCCCCGAAGAGGGCGTGAATCGCTATGGCGCGGACTTTTACGCGATCTATGGCGTCGCGCTGGCTGGACCGATAGCGACCGTATCGAAGTCGCTAGGCGGCTACCGCGTGCATAACGCGGGCAGCGAAACGGTGTCGTTCGCGAACTCCGAACAACTGACGAAAGCGCCGCGCGCGTTCAACATGCGCTGGGCCATTTTGCGCAATATTGCAAAAGACCGGCTCGACATAGAATTACCGGCCACGTTTCTCGACTTCTCACACGAGAAAGCGACATTCTGCTCTTCCGTTTATCGCGCGACGCTCTTCAGGCGTTGGCGTTGGATGATCCGAGATTCACGCAACTATCTGCACACCATCATTGCAAATCCGTTCTGGAGCCTGAAGAAGAAGCTCGGCACGCTCGTACTGTCGAGCCTGTGTCTCGTGCCTTACTCGCCGCTGTCGGATTTCGCGGTGCGTTATATCGCGAATCCGCTTGCGCGCCGTCGCGTCGCAGGACGCTGAGGCGAAGGAGGACGGCATGGATAGACGAACGAGCACCAACTTAATCGTATTTGTGTACGTCGGCTATTTCATGAGGTACGTGTACCTCATGATCGTCGTGCCGTTTTATGGCCGGGTGCTTGGCGTGGCCGAATACGGCCGGGTACTCGCGTCGATGTCGCTGATGAACGTGATCTGGATGCTCGTCGGCTTCGGCTTCACCTTTGTCGGCATGCGTGAGGTGGCGAAAGCGCAGTCGACTCAGGAATGCAATGCGATCTACTCGCTGCATGTCAGCGCGCGGCTGGTACTCGCCGTGATAGGCGCGGGCATCGGCATCATTGCGACGTTCTGTTCTCCATTATTGGCGGAGCAGCCTCTGATCGGCATGCTCGCCACCTTGCTAGGCATCGTGTCGGCGTGCAATCTCGGCTGGCTGTTTCAGGGGCGGCAACAGATTCGCACGCCGGTCATGATCGAAGTGTTCGGCTTCGCGCTGAGTCTCGTGCTGGTGCTGACGCTCGTCAAAGGACCGAACGACGCCGTATGGGTGTTGGCGAGCCTGCTGATTGCAGGTGTGGTGTCGTTGGTCATTGCCTATGGTTTGACGACGTGGCAACTCGGTTGGCCGCGTCTGGCGTTTTCCGGCGTCCTGCCGCTCGTGCGCAGGTCGACGATGCTGTTCTGCTATTCGTCGGGCTCCGTCGTGCTGACGGCATCGTCGACGTATCTGCTGACCTTGTTCGCGACGCCGGCGGAGGTCGGCTATTTCGGCGCGGCCGAGCGTTTCGCTACGATTGGTCTGAGCCTGATGGCCCCCGCGGCGCAGGTCTTTATTCCGACGATAACCCGGCAGCTCGCGCAGGGCGACAAGGCGGGCGCGCACGTAACGACGCGACGCGGCGCCGTGTTGCTGTTCGGCTATGGCGTGCTCGTGCTGTGCGGCGCGTTGGCGCTTTCGCCGTTCGTGTTGCCGCTGATTCTCGGCGCCGCGTTCGAGCCGAGTGTGCACGTATTGCAGGTATTTGCATGGATGTTCCCGTTCGCGGCCTTCAATGAATTCGTCGCGATGTATGTGTTCGTACCGCGCAGGAAAGACCGGGTACTCGCGATTGCGGGCGTCGCCTCGGCGCTGGTCAATCTCGCGTCGGCGCTGGTTCTCGCGCCGCGTTTCGGCGCGATTGGCATGGCCTCTGCTCGGGTGATCGGCGAAGCGGCGCTGTCGGTGACGCTGCTCAGCGTGCTGATTCGCCTCGAGCTGGTCGGGGTGTTGCCCGGAGCCGAGCGGGCGCTCGCGCGGGTGCGGGTGGTGTGCGGGCTTCGTACGCAGGCAGGCGGCGCAAAGGACGATTGAGGTGGCGCGTGGGTGCGGGAGTTTGGGTGGATTGTCACAGGAGGTCGAAGTGAAAGTCGCTATTGTTCACGATTGGCTGGTAGTGTCCGGCGGCGCCGAGAAAGTATTGAAGAACATCATCGAGTGCTTCCCGGATGCGGACGTCTTTTCGATTGTCGATTTTCTCGAAGACCGCGAGTGCGTGAAGGGGAAGTCCGTCAATACGTCCTTCATCCAGAAGATGCCATTTGCGCGAAGACGATACCGCGCCTATCTACCGTTGATGCCGATTGCGATCGAGCAGGTGGATCTGTCCGGCTACGATCTCGTCATTTCGAGCTCGCACGCGGTCGCCAAAGGCGTGTTGACCGGGCCGAACCAGGTGCATATCAGCTACATTCATTCGCCGATCCGCTATGCGTGGGATCTGCAACATCAGTACCTGCGCGAATCCCATCTCGACCGGGGACTGCGCTCCGCGTTGGCGCGCGTGCTGCTTCACTACATTCGCGGCTGGGATTCGCGCTCCGCGAATGGCGTCGATCATCTCGTTGCCAATTCTCAGTTCATTGCGCGGCGGATCAGGAAGGCCTATCAGCGCGAAGCGACCGTGATTTATCCGCCGGTCGATCTGGCGAATATGTCCATTGGTACGGAGAAAGAGGATTTCTACGTGACGGCGTCGCGGATGGTGCCTTATAAGCGTATTGATCTGATCGTTCAGGCTTTTTCACAAACGCCTGAGCGCAAGCTGGTCGTGATCGGCGACGGTCCCGAGATGAAGAAGATCAAGGCGGTCGCCGGCGACAACGTGAAGATCCTTGGGCATCAGCCGTCCGACGTGCTGGTCGATCACCTGCGTCGCGCGCGTGCATTCGTGTTTGCGGCGGAAGAAGATTTCGGCATTTCCGTGGTCGAAGCGCAGGCATGCGGCACGCCGGTGATAGCCTTCGGCCGCGGCGGCGCGCTTGAATCGGTGGTGGGATTGCCGCTCGAGCGGCCCACCGGGGTATTCTTCGGCGAGCAAAGCACCGCGTCCCTGCTCGAAGCCGTTATCCGTTTCGAAAGCAACGCCGCCTTATTCGATGCACGGGCGTGCCGCAAGAATGCCGAGCGCTTTTCGTCGGAGAACTTCAAGAAGGCGCTGATGGGCTTCGTCGATGCGCGGCTCCCTTATGCGTGCGTCGAACAGTTTCTTCCGTATGCGCCGAGCCAGTCGCTGCCGGCCGAAGAACGTCATCTGGCCGACGTTGCGCCCTGAGTCGGGCGCCGGGGCACGGGCGGTGTAGCTCGCGCGCCCACGATGCCCGCCTTGCGCGCTCCGCGCGGGCCGGGCCTGAATGCGGTGGCCGCCAGCGGACGCGCGGCTAGCAGCAGCGAGATCACCAGAGAAAGAATCAATACATTCGACGGCGTGACCAGCCGATGCTCGGTTGCCGACATCACCAGCAGGCATACCGACGAAATCTCGACGAAGCGGAACGCCGCGAACTGGCGGCCCCCCTCGACCAACGCGGCATATGCCGCTCCCTGTTTGCTCCACTCGACCAGTTTCCAGAAGAACGCGAGGATCAGCGTCAAGCCCACGACGCCGAGCTCGGCGAGGATATTCAGGTACGAGTTGTGGGCGTGCGAGTCGCTGTGTTCGATCACGATGTCGGACGGCACCGCGAACAGATGGAAGTACGAGGAGAGGCTGCCGATATGGTCGTCGAAGGAGCCGAAGCCGAGACCGACCAGCGGGCTTTGCACGAAATACGCGAGCGCTCGCGGCCATAGCCACTCGTAGCGGATGTTGAGGTTGTTGACCTTGGCGTCGTTGGCATGAATCGCGAACGTATAGCCCATGTAGTCGACGTTCGGCTGCGTATGGTAGATCGCGATGGCGGCGGAGGCGAGCAGCAGCACGGCGATCAGCGTGCCGAGAATCCATCGCTTGCGGCCAAAGTACAGATAGGGCAGAACCGCCGCCGCGCCGAGCAGAGAACCGCGGCTATAGGTCGAAAACAGCATCAGCGCATTGCAGACGAGCAGCACGATCAGCAGCTTGCTGCGCTTCTGCAGGTAACAGGCCACGCCGAGACAGAACAGCATGGCCAGAAAGCCGCCGGCCGCGTTGCGGGCAATGAAGTAGCTGCCGAAGCTGTCGTTAGGGCGAGTGAAGATGCTGAACAGGCCGTTCTCTGCGATGAAGTACGCGTACATCGGCAGATTGATGACGACTGCGAAGATGAACAGCGTACGCAGTACCTTGTTCAGATCCCAGCGATGCGCATACACGCAGCCGGCAAAAATCGGCAGATAGGAGATGAAAAAATTGCCGTCGCGCCGATAGAAATCGAATTCGAGGAACGACTGCGGATCATAAAGCAGCGTCGAGATGATCGCGAGCACCGTGAAAGCGGTAAGCGGCGTGATGAACGAGGGATAAGTGCGGCCGTAAAAGCGCCATGCCAGCAATAGCAACGGGACGAAGCCGATCGCACTGATGGGCACGAAGTTCGTGACCGTCATGAAAAGTGCGAGTAGCGAAAGATAGGCCATTGCAACTCCAGAAAAACGGATGGCGCGCCGGTTGGGGTGTGCCCATGCGCTGGATGATGGCGAGATTGGGAACAGCGGAAAACTCACATGTGGCCGCGCGGGATCACACCGCTGTTTATCTTTGACAGGAATGCCACGGGACGTTCATTAAACGGTAGCACGTGTCGCTGCTTATTTCCATCGTGCGCCCTGCAATAGAAGTGCAAGCTCGTTCGCAAGATTGCGAAATCCAGTCCGCGAGCGCCGCCAAAACTTCCGCGCTTCGCGCCAGTTGCCCTGTGTCGCAAGGCGCTCTCACTATGATGAATTCATCGGGGCGCGACGTCGACCAGATCCGATGTACGTCGTCGCCACATTCGTTCTTTCGTTTCAATCGTTTTCCGGTCGTCGTTGTCGAGCAGACCGCTGCGATTCTGCCAGTCAGTTTCCGTACTTCCAGCACGAGCCGGATTCGCCGCCGGCGCGTGCATCTATCACTGCGAACTGAACTACTGGTTTAGTCCGTTTGACGCGGACGCCCTGTCGATAAATCACATCAGACGGTATTTGCGTGGATCGCGGCACACCGCGTTGTGCGGTGTCGTCCAGGAAGACGCGTTCCCGAGCCGGTTTCAATGCGAAGGAGTTTGCGATGGGTAAGGTTACCGCGGCAGCAGCCGCAACGGATGTCGAAACGATACGACAGGATTCTGGCGAGTCGGAGTTCCCGACGCTCGTGCAGGTGATTCTCGCCGGTGGTTCCGGCACCCGGTTGTGGCCGGTGTCGCGCGAACAGTTTCCCAAGCAACTGATCGACGTGATCGGCAAGCAGACTTTGCTGCAAGCGACCATGGGACGCATGGCGGGTTTCGACGCCGCATGGAACGTCGCGGCCGATCCGGTGATCGTCTGCGGCACCGAGCATTATTTCGCCACTTACGAACAGGCGCGCGAAATCGGCGTGAACGCGCGGATCGTGGTCGAGCCCGCGCGCCGCGACACGGCGCCGGCACTAACGCTTGCCGCGCTGACGGCATGCGCGGAAGACGAAGACGCGATCCTCGTCGCGATGCCAGCCGACCACGCGATCGCGAATCTGGAGGCGCTGCATCGCTCGCTCGGCATCGCCGCAACCCATGCGCGCAACGGCGCGATCGTCACGCTAGGTGTGCCCCCCGAACGGCCCGACACGGGCTTCGGTTATATCCGGCTCGGTGATGCGTTGCCAGACGGCGCGCGTCGCATCGAACGCTTCGTCGAGAAGCCCGCGGCGGAACTCGCGGCACAGTACGTCGCGTCGGGCAATTACTGGTGGAATAGCGGCATCTTCGTCGTGCGGGCGTCGGTTTGGCTCGCAATCATCGAGCAGTTTCAGCCGGACATGCACGCGGCCTGCGTTCAGGCGTATCGCGACGCGAAGAAGACTGAAGAATGCATCATGCCGGACGCCGACGGGTTTCTCGGTTCGCCGTCCGACTCGATCGACTATGCGGTGATGGAACAGCTCGGCAAACCGGAGTCGGCGTTTTCCGGCGTGGTGGTGCCGCTCGAAGCGGGCTGGTCCGATCTCGGCTCGTGGGATGCCGTGTGGCAGGCGATGGAGAAGGACGACTGCGGTAACGCGGCCAACGGCCGCGTGCTGTTCGAAGGGGCCACCGCGACCTATGCACGCTCGCAAGGAGGCAGGCTTCTCGCTTGCGTCGGCACCAACAACATGATCGTGATCGAAACCGACGACGCGGTGCTCGTCGCGGATCGCTCCCATGTGCAGGACATCAAGGGACTCGTGTCGCGGATCAGGGCCGAGAAGTCGCCGGAAGCCGATGCGCACAGAAAAGTCCGCCGCCCGTGGGGCTTTTATGACTCGATCGATCATGGCGAGCGCTTTCAGGTGAAGCGCATCGTCGTGATGCCGGGCGGCCGTCTGTCGTTGCAGATGCATCATCATCGCGCCGAGCATTGGGTGGTGGTGTGCGGCACCGCGCTCGTCACGCGTGGAGAAGAGCAGTTTCTGCTCGGCGAAAACGAATCGACCTATATCCCGCTGGGTGTCCGCCATCGGCTCGAAAATCCGGGCCGCGTACCGCTGCAGATCATCGAAGTACAGTCCGGCACTTATCTCGGCGAAGACGACATCGTGCGCTTCGACGACAAGTACGGGCGTTGTGGCTGATGCGACGAAGTCGACCTGATACGTCCTATGAGGGGGCTGTGATGCGATTGCTGACTGGTCTACTGGCGAGAGCGTTCGACGTCGCGATGATCGTGGCTGGGGCCTTCGCGGCCTCCCAGATACGCTTCGACGGCGGCTCGCAACGGAGCTTATATTTCGCGTTCGTCGCTTTTGCCGCGGCGTTTGCACTTGCGGTCTTTCCGTCGCTCGGCGTGTACCAGTCCTGGCGCGGCCGCTCGAAAAGAGTGCTCGCGAGCCAGGTGGCGCTCGGCTGGCTCGTCGTGCAGGCCTGCGCGATGGCGCTGATGTTCTCGCTGCACCGGATCGACTTCGTGTCGCGCCTCTGGTTCGTGTACTGGACCGGCATTTCGGGCGCCGCGATGATGTCCGGCCGGCTGGTCACGCATGCGCTGCTCGGCCGCATGCGCCATGCGGGGATGAACTTGCAGCAGGTCGCGGTGGCGGCGTGCGGCGATCATTGTGACGAAATCATTCGCAAGATCGAGATGTCGCCCGCGGCCGGCTTTCGCGCAAATGCGTTGTATAACCTGCACCCCGACTGCTGCGTTTCTCCGCACCCGTCGGTGCAGGTGTTCGAACAACAGGCGGCGTTCGCTCGCTACGTGCGCGAGCAGCAGATCGGCGAAGTGTGGCTGGCTCTGCCGCTCACCGAGGAGCGCGCTATTCTCAAGCTGGTGGCGGAGTTTCGCAACGACCTGATCAATGTGCGCTTCATGCCCGACGTGCGCTCGCTTGCGCTATTCGAAGGCAGCATGACCGAGTTGCTCGGCTTGCCGACGATCAATCTCGCCGCGTCGCCGCTGCCGCCCAAGGCGTTGGTGCAAAAAGACCTGTTCGACCGTCTGTTCGCGCTCGTCGCGTTGATCGCGATTTCGCCGATCCTGCTGGGTTGCGCGATTGCCGTCAAACTGAGCTCGCGCGGGCCGGTGTTCTTCAAGCAGCGCCGCAAAGGCGCCGACGGCCGCGTATTTACGATCTACAAGTTCCGCACGATGCGCTTGCACGAGCAGAAGCCGGGCATTCTCGAACAGGCGACGCGCGACGATCCACGCATTACGAGCGTCGGCGCGTTCCTGCGCCGCACGAGTCTCGACGAACTACCGCAGTTCTTCAACGTGCTGCGCGGCGATATGTCGGTGGTGGGGCCGCGTCCGCATGCGCTCGAACACGACGATCTCTATCAGAACATCGTGTCGGGCTATATCCATCGATATCGGATCAAACCCGGCATTACCGGCTGGGCGCAGATCAACGGGTATCGCGGCGAGACCGATCGCCTCGAAAAGATGGAAGGCCGGGTCGCACACGATCTGTACTACCTGCGCAACTGGTCGTTCTGGCTTGACATGAAGATCATTCTTGCCACGATTTTCAAGGGGCTTCATCATCCAAACGCGTACTAAGCATGATGCTATCCGGAGTTGAAAACGTTGTGAGACGATCAGCAAAGCGGGTCTCGCTTTACCGCTTTCACCATGATCATGGCTTGCAGGCGAGAAGAATATTGGAGCGACTCGAAAGCAAATACGGCAAGGCCGATCCGAACAACCTGCGGCTCGCGGACACCTATGCGCGAGACGTGTTCGGCGACCCGGTCTACGCGCCCTGGCTGCGCGTTTATACCGCGTTTTGCGGTACGTTCAAGGAAGGCTGGATTCCGGACAACTACTACGGCATCGTCGTCGTGCCGCATATGAAAGGCTGGTACGGCAAGATTTCGAGCCTTAAGCCGATTTCGCGGCTGATCTTCGACGGCGACGAATTGCCGGACCTGGCGTACTTTGCCAACGGGCTGTTCTTTACGGACAAAAGCGTCGTGGTACCCGAGCGCGACCTGAAGGACGTCGTGTTCGAGCATACCGAGCGCGTGGCATTCAAGCTCGACGGTTCCGGACAGGGCAATGGTGTCTACTTCTTCGACCGTGCGAACTTCGACCCAGCGGTCATAAGGTCGCTCGGCAATGGCGTGATTCAGACATTCATCGACCAGCACAGTCTGTTCACTGCGTTCGCTTCCAAACCGGTGGCGACATTGCGCTTCACGACCGTGGTGGACGACGCCGGCCGCATTTCTGTTCGGGCCTGCTATTTGCGGCTCGGCCGAGCCGAAGATACGCATGTGCTGGCGGATCGCGAAATATGCGTGTCGGTCAATCTCGAAACGGGCGAACTGTGCGACCAGGGGTATATGAGCGACTGGGGCGCGGTAGAAGCGCACCCGGACTCGGGCGTGCACTTTGCGGGCGTGAAGATTCCCTGTTTCGACAAATGCAAGGCGACCGTGCTGCGCCTGCACAGGAAGATTCCATTTGCGCGCTGCATCGGCTGGGATCTCACGGTCGACGCGAACGACCAGGTCAAGTTGATGGAGTGGAACGGCAAGCACAACGACGTCAAATTCAGCGAGGCGACGCAAGGCCCGTGCTTCGCGGATCTGAACTGGGAACGTCTCAGGGCCGAACCTGACTTTGGACGGCTGCCACCGGTCTGATCAGGCAGGACAATAAACGCAGCGGGAGACGCGACGTGAGCGAACAGTTATGGTGCGTCCACATCGAAGGGCTGAACGACTTCATTGCCTTCGATTCGGAGGAATCGGCGCGGCACGAGGCGTCGGCGATCAATGCGTATATCGATCGCGCCGACAGAAGCTCGCGTGCCGCGCGTTTGCGCGCGGTGGTGGTCGAATGGCCGTTCAGCGCCGACGGTCACGCCCGAGCGCTCGATACCGACTGGCACGATCTGCAGCGTATGCCGCATCGACAGCAGGCCGGAGCGCGTTCCGACAGCGTGCTGTCCAATCTCGCGCGGCGCGTCAAGGAAGTGCTGGGCGTAGCGCGCGCGGACAGGGACGATGCATGAGCCGTGGCGATGGCAAACCGCGTTATGCGGGCAGCGGCACGTCCTCGATCAGATCCGCGTTCAACGCGCGAATCCGGCGGTCGACAAAGTAACCGCCGCCTTCGACGTAGCGCAAGTACAGTCGCGCGCACATCGAGCATTGCCATACGCCGCAGCGGTTGTACGGGAAATAGCGCGGCGCGATCGGCGCATCGGCCGACCAGTAGCTCGTTTTGTTGGGCAGATATTCGCTGAAGGTCGGCTCGGGATCGTCTTCCGGCATCAGCGTGCCGATCTCCTCGAACAAGGTTTCGTCGAGTGAAAGCGGTTGCGATTGCCAGCCGTCGAGGAGAGTGCGCGTGCAATCGCAAGGCGCGGCGGCGGGTTGTTGTTCCAGGCGCCGCTGCGCCGCGCGCGCGAGGTCGAGAAGGGTTGCAGTGTTCAGGTAGTGCGCCATGTAGCTGATAGCAAAGGGTTCATGAGCCGGTCATCATCCGGTCGCGCTGCAGGTTGACCCAGCCGCGTTCGAACGTGCCGTTGGCAATCGACGCTAGCGCAGCCGCTTCCTTGGGCTGCAGACGCCGCGCGCATTCACCGGGAAATCGTGCTGCCGCAGCGTGCCGACGTCGCGAATCGCGCCATCGATCACGAGCGCGTCGCGGGCGGCTCGCCGGCATTACTGTGCCGGCGCTGCCTGCCCCTTGTGCTGGTTCGCGCACTCCGACGTGACCGCCATGCTCGCCTGATCGGGCGTCATGTGAGGGGCGTCGGGACGGTAGATCTTTTCGATGATCGCATTGACGGCCGCGCGGTCGGACGGGTCCTTGTAGTAGTGGGCGGCCTGATCGAGCGCCTGAGCTTTGGTCTTCTTGTGGGCGCGCCACGACGCGACCTGGCCGGCGATATCGCCGAGCGCGAAACATTGATTGCTGACGGTCTGCGCGACGGCCTGAGTGGCCGGCTGTGCGATGCACAGCGCGACGAGCGCGGATACGACTACGCGTTTCATTACCGGAATCCTGAGATGAGACGGCGGCGGCGCGGAAGCGGCGGTGGTCGCCGCGCCGGGCTGCGCGCGGGTAAATAGCTGCGTAGTGTATCGGGAAGTGGGCCGGGGTGCATTTTGTTGCGGTAGATCACAATGCCGCAGGCGAATCGGCGCGACCGTGATGCGTCACAGCGGCAGCGGCCGATCCTCGAAGATACTTTTCATGACCAGCGTCGACGACAGCCGCAGCACGCAGGGCAGCGTCAACAGATAGCGGTCGTAAAGCATCTGGAACGCCTTCAGATCGCGCGTGACGACGTGCAGCATGTAATCGGGATCGCCGAACAGACGCTCGGCCCGGGTGATCTCCGGAATGCTCTCCGTGTTGAGGTTTGTCGGGGCGGGCTGTCTGCTGTGGGTCGGCGGCACCATTCTTGCTCGCTCCGCGGTGCCGACGGTAGCCGCCGAGCGCGCACCTGAAGCGGCGTTGGACTGGTCCATCCGCGGCTTCGCGGTGAGCGGCCTCAATCCGAAAGCGCTGCTGCTGTTTCTCGCGTTGCTGCCGCAATTCACGCGTGCCACCGACGCGTGGTCGATTCCGGTGCAGATCGGCGCGTTGGGTTTGCTGCACATAGCCAATTGCGCGTTGGTTTATTCGGTCGTCGGACTCGGCTCGAAGGTGGTTTTGCGCACGCGTCCGAGTGTCGCGCGCAGGGTTAGCCAGGTTTCGGGCGCGGCGATGGTTCTGATTGCCGTGCTGCTGTGTGTCGAGCAACTCCTCTCGTTCAAATAAGCGCGAAATTCCACGCCTTCAGCCAAATAAAAAGCCGCCCTGCGACTCGCAGGGCGGCTTCTGGCTTACCAGTCGATCGAACCGTTACCGGTCCGCTAGCGGGCACATTTCATGGCACGCTCAATGGCCGAACGATTGCGTCTTCGACGCACCAGCTTCCGACGCTTGCGGGCGTGCCGCCTGCTTGATCAGCAGCGCGACACACGACAGCAGACCCGCAGCCGCGATCGTCGTGAAGATGCCGCCGAACGAGAAGTGGCGGCGCGTCAGCTCGGCCACGAGGAACGAGCCCGCGATGCCGCCGAAGCGGCCGACGCCGAGCATCCACGCGACGCCCGTGCCGCGGCCCGCGGTCGGGTAGAACGCGGCGGCGAGCGCCGGCATCGACGATTGCGCGGTATTCATCAGCACGCCGGCGATGAACACGATCAGCACGAGCGCGCCGACGTTGCCGGCCGCCTGACCGATGAAGTACACGCTAATGGCGGTCAGCGCATAGCAGGCCGCGATGACGCGGTTCGCGTTGAAGCGGTCCATCAGCACGCCGGCCAGCACCGCGCCGACGCCGCCCAACGGGAACAGCGCGGAGATCAGCGTCGCGCGTTGCGGCGTGAGGCCGGCGTCCTTCAGCAGGATCGGCATCCAGTTGATCGACGCGTAGAAGATCACGAGGCCCATGAAGTACGCGAGCCACAGCATCACCGAGCCGACGATGTACGAACGCGACAGCACGACGCCGAGACCCTTGCCGCCGGTTTGCGGCGCGGTTTCGGTCATCGTGAAGCCGACGGCCTGCACCGCGTCGCCGGAAATGCGCGCGAGCGCCGCGCGAATCCGATCGGCCGGCTTGTTGTTCGCGACCATGTAGCGGACCGACTCCGGCATCTTGGCGAGCAACAGCACCAGCAGCAACAGCGGCGTGACGCCGCCGAGGATCAGCACGCTGCGCCAGCCCAGATGCGGAATCATCCACGCGGCGAGGAAACCGCCGAACGCGGCGCCGAGCGGGAAGCCGCAGAACATCAGGTTGATCACGGTGGCGCGACGCCTGTCCGGGCAGTACTCGCCCATCATCGTGACCGCGTTCGGCATCGCGGCGCCGAGGCCGACGCCGGTGATGAAGCGCAGCACGGTCAGCTGGTCGATGCTGGTCGAGAATGCCGACGCGAGGCAGGCAAGGCCGAACAGCAGCACCGAGCCGATCAGCATCGAGCGACGCCCGAGGCGGTCGGACAGCGGGCCCGAGCCGAGCGCGCCGCACGCGAGGCCGAACAGCGCGGCGCTCAGCACCGGCGCGAGCGCGGGCTTCTCGATGCCCCATTCGGTGACCAGCGAAGGCGCGATGAATCCGATCGCAGCAGTGTCAAAACCGTCGAGCAGGACGATGATGAAGCACATGAAAAAGATCAGCCACTGGAACGGCGAAAACGGATGCTCGTTAATGAAGGTTTGAACGTTCACAGCGGGGCTGCGGTTCATGATGGTCTCCTGACAGCGAAAGGCCCGACACGACGAGCGATTCTTCTCAAACTGTACGCCGTCTGGCAACGGCGCACGCTGCCTGCAGCAGGCCAAATTGGCCATGCATCGGCAATGAATCATACCCGGACGGATCGGCTTGACGGAATCGCGCCGGGCGAGGAAAGTTGTTCGTACATAGAACGGTGATTCTCTACGCGAACGCGCGCCACTGTAAGGAATGAAATCAATCCGGTCAACGGGGGAATACCCGAGTTTCACGCGCGCCGATGCGTGAAACGCGGCGCGCGGCAAACGGGCCGGAGAAGGCGCCAGGCGAGCCAAGATCAACGCGCCGAAACGGGCGGCAAACGGCTTCGAGACAAGCGCCCGTCAGCCCGTCACCCCGGGACGGGCCACCGTCCGCTCGATTCGTCCCAGCCGCACGACGGTCACACCGGGGCGCAACTGCCGCAGCGATGGCATCACGAGCATGCAGTTGTCGTAGGGTGTGCGCACCTCTTCGCCGTTCGACCAGCCAATCACGGCGCCCGCCTTGGCGAAAACCTCGAGTCCGGTGTACGCCGCGGCGAAGCTGAAGTCCATGCTGGTCGCGACGACCGGCTGTGTCACGCGCACGATGTTCTGCTCGGGCGGCAACGGCGCGAGCCACCCCGGCGGCAGATCCGTTTCGTCGACCACGCCAGCCAGCAGCAGGAAGCGCGCGGTCGTATCGCGCGCGACCGCTACCGCACTGCGCTCCCAATGCTGGCCGCATTCGATCAGCAGCGCGTTCTTCGGGCTCGCGGCATCTCCGAACCCTTCATAGTCGCGCATGCGGCGGCCTTCGGGATGCCCTTCGTCGCAGATCACCGTGGCGGGCGTACCGAGCCGCACCGCGAGGTCGATGCCTTTTTCCAGCGGTCCCGCGACGATCAGCGGCTTGCACCGCTCGTGCATCGAATGCAGGTCGAGCAGCGCGTCGACCGAGTCGATCACCGGGCGCATTGCACGCGCGCGCTTCAGTTCGCTCGACGTGCGCGACGTGTCGTCGAGCACCGCCGCCGTCCACACGCGGTTGAAGTCCTGATCGACGAAGCGCGCGGCGTCCGGATTCTTGGGATCGAAGCGCCGGTACGCGGCGACGTTCGCGAACGACAGCGTGAGCTGCCCGCGTCGCGGCCGGAGCGCGCGACGCAGCAGCTCATCAACGATGATCGCGCCGCACACTTCATTGCCGTGCGTGAGCGCGTTGATCATCACGTGCGGGCCGGGCATGCCCGAATCGAACGTGTGGACGTATGCAATGCCCGACGACGATTGCTCGTGCTGCGCGATATCGGGGAATTCGACTTCGATCGGATAGGCTTCTCGGCTCATAGCGGCGTCCCAGGTGAATCGTGAACAGATATCAATGACGTGCGGATGCCCTCGTGGCGCAAGCGGGCGAATGGTCACTCTACGAGCGGCGCAATTCTCGATAACGGCGCATCTGCGCGTTGCGCCGTATTCACTTGATTGTGAATGATCGCTAGCCGGGCATTCGCTGAGCGCTCTGATCTTCTGCCCGGCGCGTTCTTTATATCACGCGAGTTTCGCCGCAATCGCCTTGCCGACTTCGCTCGTGCTTGCCTTGCCACCGAGGTCGCCGGTGTGCGGACCTTCGATCAACGTCGCCTCGATCGCTTTCAGGATCGCGTCGTGCGCGTCGCGTTCCTTGCCGCTCGAATGACCGAGGAAGTCGAGCATCATCGCGGCCGACCAGATCATCGCGATCGGATTCGCGATGTGCTTGCCGGCGATGTCGGGGGCCGACCCGTGCACCGGCTCGAACAGCGACGGAAACTTGCGGTCCGGATTCAGATTGCCCGATGGCGCGAGGCCGATCGTACCCGTGCACGCGGGGCCGAGATCGGACAGGATGTCGCCGAACAGATTGGTCGCGACGACCACGTCGAAACGGTCCGGGTTCAGCACGAAGCGAGCGCACAGGATGTCGATGTGCTGCTTGTCCCACGTGACGTCCGGATACTGCGCGGCGACGCCGGCCGCGCATTTGTCCCACCACGGCATGCTGATCGCGATGCCGTTGCTCTTCGTCGCGACGGTGATTTTCTTGCGCGCGCGGCGCTGCGCGAGATCGAACGCGAACTTCAGCACGCGCTCGCTGCCGTGCCGCGTGAACACCGACTCCTGCAGCACGAACTCGCGCTCGGTGCCTTCGAACATTACGCCGCCCACCGACGAATACTCGCCCTCGGTGTTCTCGCGCACGATCCAGAAATCGATGTCGCCGGCCTTGCGTCCCGCGAGCGGCGACGGTACGCCCGCAAATAGGCGCGCCGGACGCAGATTCACGTACTGGTCGAACTCGCGGCGAAACTTCAGCAGCGACCCCCACAGCGAGATGTGATCGGGCACGGTGTCGGGCCAGCCGACCGCGCCGAACAGGATCGCGTCGGCCGATTGCAGTTGGGCTTTCCAGTCGTCCGGCATCATCTTGCCGTGCTTCGCGTAATAGTCGCAGCTCGCCCACTCGATGTGCTGATACTCGAGTTCGATACCGAAGCGTTGCGTCGCGACTTCGAGTACCCGCAGCGCTTCGGGCATCACCTCGACGCCGATGCCGTCGCCGGGAATGACGGCAATCCGGTATTTGTTCGCCATGCTGGGCTCCTCCTTGGGAATTTGGTTTGGGGATTCGGTGACGGTTATTTTATTCGTGGTGCGTTTGTTCGTGCGGTTTGTCGTTACGGCGGAGGCGGCGATGGATGTGCATATTGATCCGATGACTTAAGAATTTGCGCGACGAGGCAGGCGCGGCACGCACCTCGTGCGAGGCTGAACGAGGGGTTTTTTGGGATGGTGTCTTGTTGCACAATCGGGCCTCCTTCATTGGCTGTGAGGCACGATGACTTCGCTTTCCCTGGGTTCGTACCATGAGGTCCGTGAAAGGCGGTACGGACGTTTCTTCTCGATCAGCCTTTATAGATCGTTCAACCTTCACATCAGGTCTCCCTGGCTGTTTGACGTGGACCGGTGGTTCCATTTTGCATTGCCGGCGAGCGTACCCCGCGAAGCACACGACGACATTGTGCAGGGCATGGAGGAAGCGCGAGCAGCGTGGCTGCGATATAGCCCATCCATGCTGCTGTCGCACCAGTCGTACGAGTTGCGGGATATGCTCGGCCGGAGCGACAACCGCTTTCATATGTACAGGATGAGAGACGATGAGGTTGCCAAAGCCCTGTACAACGAGGTGAAGGACGGTAGTCTGATCTTTGTCCCTGAGCGGGACGAGATGCGAAAGTGCGTGCAGGCGATACGGGAGCAGCCGGAAAGGGCTTCGCGGCCAGTCCCAGCGCGCCCGCAACCGACTAGCACCGAAATGGCAAGCTTGCTCTATGGCAAGAACCCGCGCGCGCCGCAGAATCTTAGCAATGCCCAGCCGTTCAACTATCAGCCCGACATGCCGGATGCCGACGCTATGCAGCTCGCCGGCGCCGATGGTCGGCCCGGTAACAATCAGGCACAGAACAAGCAATTTAAGGCGGTAGTCAAGGCACTTGGACTGAACAAGGATGAGGCACGCCGCCTTCACTACGATATCCAGGAAGATGATCTTGAGTATCACGGCATGGTGGAGCGCGCCCTGGACTTGTTTGGAGACAAATCGAAATGATCGATACGAAAGAGCAGGTAGCACGTCACCTTTCCACTTTGATCGGGCTTGACGTTAGCGGAGTGGCGCACGCGACTGACATGCTTACGTTACAGTTCGGGCCGCTTCGGGAGGTAAGGACAAGCAGAGGCACCATCAAGCATCTGGGCGATTGGGCGCTACATATTCAGTGTGACTGGCGCATCGAGCAAGGAAACGCGATTGTTACGTCTCACTCGGACTTTGCCGCATCTGAGGAGAGTACGAGAACAACAACACATCGAATCCGCGATCTCCTTGTGAATCAAGGCCCAACGGCTGTTTTGGATATCGAGGCGGGCGAGAACGGTAATGCCGTTATTTCACTGGCGAGAGGTATGCGTCTAGTAATTCTTGCGGATGCGATAGCTGACGATGAGGACTGGCGCCTGTTCCCGTCGAATCCCGATGCGAAGCACTTTGTGATCGAAGGTGGCAAGGTCGATCCCTCGTCCTTGTAGTGACTCGGCGGCGAGCGGCAGCAGGTCGTTCGGCGGCTCGCGCGGCGGCGGTAGCGCGATGCTAAGGATAGTTTCCGTAGCCGGTATTGACTCAGCGAAGTCGGAACTCCTACGGTCGCTCGACGGTGCATGTAGAACTTCGTGACGAATTTCACAAGGCCGAATGCTGGCGCAGCACGAAGGAGACCTTGACCTGTGCAACGCAGTGGCTGCCGCAGTGGGCGCTACACGAGGCATCGAGGTATGCAGAACCCAGGCATTCCAGAACTATCAACAATGCAGAGGAAATTGATGGCTACTCATCCGCCGTATTCTGTGGTTCTAACCTATACAGAGGACCGTCAACGGCTCGCGGTGCAAACCGTTGACGCAGCCAGCCTTGCTCCGTTGCTTGCCGGGAAATCGGAATGCCGATCCTTCTCGAGGAATGTGATTTCAAACTCGACGAAGAATTTTCGCGGAGGCTCGGTGTCGCACTACTAAACGTGATTGCGCTCGGTCAGTCTGACATCAAGCTGTGCATGGATTCTCACTCCGGGGGACACGAATTACGATCTCGCGCGCGCGATGCTTTCTAAAAGCGAGCAATTTTCGGAGACGCCCGGGTCGCAAGTAGCACTAGTCCTCGCAACTGCCGGCGCTGAGCTGGCTGTGGAATTCGAGACGCTCGAGATCGACGCTGAGTAGGCGATTCGTGCGACGCCAACGCAAGTCGTCAAAAAGCGCAATGCGTGATGCATCAAGGGGCCGCATGATGTTCGGGCAGCCGATTGCGCGGGAGATGACGCCACGGCAGCAGATATGCCGCGCGCAAACGACGCAATGAAGATGAGCCCAGAAGGTTACGCTGCACTGAGGGTCAACGAGGGCGTGGTCATGCGCTATTACAACGATGCGCCCATCAACGGAACTGCACATGGGGCGTGGGAACTCTGGCGCACTTCGGACCCTGCACATCTGCAGAGTTGCAGCGCGCGGTCTTACCTGAGCAGGTGAACGCTATCTTGACGGCGCGCGTTCACGACGCCGAGCGGCTCGTCAGGGCCACGGTCACAGAGTACGCACTGACTCAAGCGCAGTTCGACGCGGCAGTCTCTTTCGCATACAACTCGACGAATCGGAATACACGAGAGGCGTTGGACCTTGCAAATCGGGGCGATATGGATGCGGTTGCGCAGCATATGTCTCTCAACGTGATGGTAACCCCACGCGATCGGCGGGGGCGCCCGATTGGCTCGCCGCGCAGGAGCCAGGGTCTTGCGAATCGACGAGTGCGGGAATCGGCGCCCGTCAGGAAGCAACGGCCGTGATGCTCAAACCACTGTACTTGGCGTTAGCAATTTGCCTGACTACCACCACCTGCTTCGCGGCCGGCCCCACGACCACCCGTCATCATTCAACGGAAAATGGACCGTTACCGATGTGGTCGGATACAGCGACGTTTCCGGTGGCATACCCGAGGCAAAAAGACTGCTCGGCAAGGTGCTGAGCTTATCGACCGATCAGATCGAATTCGCCGGCGAGCGCTGTCGTCCGCACGGCGGTTTCAGTCTCCGCTCCGTCGATACCGGGCCGAAGCTCAAGGACTATTACGGTATCAACCTCGACGATACGGGCTTGCCCCGGAAGACCCTACTGCTGGACAGCGACAATTGCGCGGCCGTATTCCGCATGGATGCGCATCGCGTCGTATTCGGCTGGAACGGCGTGATCGTGCGGGCAGTGCAGCCGTAGCTCCGGCGCACCGTTGGCAACCACGCCCCACACCTACCGCCCGCCATTCAACTTACGCCACAACGTCGTCTTGCTGATCCCCAACGCGGCGCAAGCCGCATCGCGATCGCCTTCGTGAGCCGCGAGCACCGCGCGGATTTCATCGGCCTCGACATGACGGCTGCGCTCGCGCAGCGTCAGCGCCGCCGGCTTCGCGCGCGTGATGGGCTCGACGATTTCCGGCGCGATCACGCGCAGCATGTCGCGCGTGACGAGCGCCGCGCTTTCATCCGTGTCCGCGTCGCTATCCGCGAGTTCAACCACGATCCGCTCGATCACGTTCTGCAACTCGCGTACATTGCCGGGCCACGCATAGCGCCGCAACGCCGCCCCCAAACCCTCGAGCATGCACGAGGCGGTCTGCGCGTCGGGCACGCGCGCCGCGAGCCTCGGCTCGCGCGCGGCCGCCTGGCGCAACAGTTCGGCGGCGAGCGGCAGCAGGTCGTTCGGCCGCTCGCGCAGCGGCGGTAGCGCGATGCTGAGGATGTTGAGCCGGTAGTACAGATCGGCGCGGAAACTGCCGGCCGCGACGGCGTCGGTCAGCGCGCGATGCGTCGCCGCGACCACGCGGATATCGACGCGCATCGGCTCCGTCGACCCGAGCCGCACCACCTCGCGCTCCTGCAACACGCGCAATAGACGGCTCTGCAACGGCAACGGCATCTCGCCGATCTCGTCGAGAAACAGCGTGCCGCGATGCGCGACCTCGATCAGCCCCGCCTTGCCGCCCTTGCGCGCGCCGGTGAACGCGCCTTCCTCGTAGCCGAACAGCTCGCTTTCGAGCAGCGCCTCCGGAAACGCGCCGCAATTGATCGCGACGAACGCGAAGTCGCGCCGCGCGCTCAGCTGATGCATGCTCTGCGCGACCATCTCCTTGCCGGTGCCGCTCTCGCCGAGAATCAGCACGGTCGCGTCCGACCTCGCATAACGCGCGACCAGCGCGCGCACCCGTTCGATCGATTCCGACGCGCCGACGATATCGTCGAGCCGGTAGCGCGCGGTGAACTGCTGCACGCGTTGACGCGCGCGCAGCGTGCGGTCGAGCCGCTCGACCGCGCGCGATTCCTGAAACGTCAGCACGGTGCCCGGCGCCGCGCCGCTGCTCGCGAGCGGCCCGCGATGCACGACGTAGCTAGCGCCGCGCACGGTGCAGAAGCTGTCGCCCTCCGCGTCGGGCAGACTGCCCGCGAGGTCCGGCGCGAGTTCGAGCAGCGCGCGGCCGACGGCCTTCGCGGCATCGATGCCGAGCACGCTCGCGAGCCGCTGGTTCATCAGTTCGACGCGGCCTTGCGCATCGAGCGCGACCACGCCGTCGCGCAGATGCTGTAGCAACGTGTCGAGCCGCTGACGCCGCACGGTTTCGCGGCGCGTCGCCTGCGCGACTTCGAGCGCGGTGTCGAAGCCGGCCCGCACCGACGCGCGCGAGTACAGAAACACCGCGTCCATGCCCGCGTTGGCGGCGAGATCGGTGACCATGCCCGGGCCGACCACGACGTCGATGCCGCGATCGCTGAGATCGAGCACGACACTCTCGGCGTCCTGCGCGGACTGATACGACGCGAACGTGACGTCGAGCGCGTACGCGGCGGTGAAACGGCGCACTTCGTCGGGGGTGTCGCCGTGCGTGACGAGCGCGACGCGCGCGCCTTCGCGACGCGCTCGCGCGAGCGCATGCATCACGTCGTAGCCGGTCGGACTGATGCGCACGACCGGCACCGACACGCGCGTCTTCAGATACGCGCCATTCGAGCCGCCCGCTAGCACGACGTCGGGACGCGCGGCGCCCGCGCCTTCGATCTCGCGCACCGCGTCCTCGAACGCATGCGACACGATGCGGACATCCGCGCGATCCACGTATTCGCCGGCGATGTCGAAGAACAGATCGCGCAGGCGGCTGATGCTGAGCGCCCAGACGCGCGGACGCTGCGGCGGTTCGTAAAGAGAAGTGCTCAAGGTGGACGGCTCGCGGCGGCGGGTTGGTTCGGAGGCTCCATTATGCGAGCATTCGTTCCCAATTTGAAATTCGCAGTTTCATTAATGAAATCGAGCGTGCGGCGGGTCCGCGAGATTGGTTCGGCAGACCAGCGCCAAATCAGGCACTTAGGCGGCGACATGCAGCCTGGCCCGTTACTTGCGTTCTAGGCAGCCCAGTCGAAACAATGACCCAAATTCCAATCCTTTCCCGGAGACAATCCAAATGAGCGAAGCAGACAACAGCACCCCGAACACAGGCGCTTTCAAACCGAAGAAATCCGTCGCGCTGTCGGGCGTGACCGCGGGCAACACCGCGCTGTGCACGGTCGGCAAGACCGGCAACGATCTGCACTATCGCGGCTACGACATTCTCGACATTGCCGAGGCGTGCGAATTCGAAGAGGTCGCCTACCTGCTGGTCCACGGCAAGCTGCCCACGCAGGCCGAACTGACCGCCTACAAGACCAGGCTGAAGTCGATGCGCGGCCTGCCCGCCAACGTGAAGGCCGCGCTCGAATGGATTCCGGCCGCCGCGCATCCGATGGACGTGATGCGCACCGGCGTGTCGGTGCTCGGCACGGTGCTGCCGGAGAAGGACGATCACAACCTGCCCGGTGCGCGCGACATCGCCGACAAGCTGATGGCCTCGCTCGGCTCGATGCTGCTGTACTGGTATCACTACTCGCACAACGGCAAGCGCATCGAGGTCGAAACCGACGACGATTCGATCGGCGGCCATTTCCTGCATCTGCTGCATGGCGTCGAGCCGTCGAAGGCGTGGGTCGATGCGATGCACGTGTCGCTGAACCTGTACGCGGAGCACGAGTTCAATGCGTCGACGTTCACGGGCCGCGTGATCGCGGGCACGGGCTCGGACATGTACTCGGCGATCACCGGCGCGATCGGCGCGCTGCGCGGCCCGAAGCACGGCGGCGCCAACGAAGCCGCGTTCGAAATCCAGTCGCGCTACCAGACGCCCGACGAAGCCGAAGCCGACATCCGCCGCCGCGTCGAGAACAAGGAAGTCGTGATCGGCTTCGGCCACCCGGTGTACACGATCTCGGACCCGCGCAACAAGGTCATCAAGGAAGTCGCGAAGAAGCTGTCGAAGGAAGCGGGCAACACGAAACTGTTCTCTATCGCCGAACGGCTCGAATCGGTGATGTGGGAAGCGAAGAAGATGTTCCCGAACCTCGACTGGTTCAGCGCGGTGTCGTACCACATGATGGGCGTGCCGACCGCGATGTTCACGCCGCTGTTCGTGATCTCGCGTACGGCAGGCTGGAGCGCGCACATCATCGAGCAGCGCATCGACAACAAGATCATCCGGCCGAGCGCGAATTACACCGGTCCCGACGACCTGCCGTTCGTGCCGCTGGCGAAGCGCGTTTGACGTGAGCCAGGAGCGGCACGCATCGCGCGGCCGCTCCAGTGGAAGCATCGAACAATCGCAATTCAGCACCCGTCAGCAGCGAGCTAAACTACCTGCACTGCCCGTCCGGCCGCGCGAGCGACGCGCTCCCGGACGTCGCCGGCACATCGTCCGGCGGCCGATAACCGTCCTGTCCCTACGCCATGAATACTGCCAACCGCAAACGCCTTCCGGGCACCGAACTCGACTTCTTCGATACGCGTGCCGCGGTCGACGCGATCGAGCCCGGCGCCTACGACAAGCTGCCGTACACGTCGCGTGTGCTCGCCGAGAACCTGGTGCGCCGCTGCGATCCGGTGACGCTGACCGCTTCGCTGAAACAGATCATCGAGCGCAAACGCGAGCTCGATTTCCCGTGGTTTCCGGCCCGCGTCGTGTGCCACGACATTCTGGGTCAGACCGCGCTCGTCGATCTGGCGGGTCTGCGCGATGCGATCGCCGCACAAGGCGGTGATCCGTCGCTCGTGAATCCGGTGGTGCCGACGCAGCTGGTCGTCGATCACTCGCTCGCCGTTGAGTGCGGCGGTTTCGATCCGGACGCGTTCGCGAAGAATCGCGCGATCGAAGACCGGCGCAACGAAGACCGCTTCGACTTCATCAACTGGACCAAGCGCGCGTTCCGCAACGTCGATGTGATTCCGCCGGGCAACGGCATCCTGCATCAGATCAACCTCGAACGCATGAGCCCGGTCGTGCAGGTGAAGGACGGCGTCGCGTTTCCCGACACGCTGGTCGGCACCGACTCGCATACGCCGATGGTCGATGCGCTCGGCGTGATCGCGATCGGCGTCGGTGGTCTCGAAGCGGAGAGCGTGATGCTCGGCCGCGCGTCGTACATGCGGCTGCCCGATATCGTCGGCGTCGAGCTGAGCGGCAAGCCGGGCGAGGGCATCACCGCGACCGACGTGGTGCTTTCGTTGACCGAGTTTTTGCGCAAGCAGAAGGTGGTCGGCGCATACCTGGAGTTTTACGGCGAGGGCGCGGCGAACCTGACTCTGGGCGATCGCGCGACGATCGCGAACATGGCGCCCGAGTTCGGCGCGACCGCCGCAATGTTCTACATCGACGAGCAGACCATTCGCTATCTGAAGCTGACCGGCCGCGACGACGAACTCGTCAAACTCGTCGAAACGTACGCAAAGCACACGGGCCTGTGGGCCGATACGCTGAAGCGCGCCGAGTACGAGCGCGTGCTGAAGTTCGATCTGTCTACCGTGGTGCGCACGCTCGCGGGGCCGTCGAATCCGCATCGCCGCTTGCCGGTGTCGGAGCTGGCCGCGCGCGGCGTGAGCGGCAAGGTGGAGAACGAGCCAGGACTGATGCCGGACGGCGCGGTGATCATCGCCGCGATCACGAGCTGCACCAACACGAACAATCCGCGCAACATGATCGCGGCGGGCCTCGTCGCACGCAATGCGAACCGGCGCGGACTCGTGCGCAAGCCGTGGGTCAAGAGCTCGCTCGCACCGGGCTCGAAGGCGGTCACGCTGTATCTGGAAGAGGCAGGGCTGCTGCCGGAACTCGAACAGCTCGGCTTCGGCGTGGTCGCCTATGCGTGCACGTCGTGCAACGGCATGTCAGGTGCGTTGGACCCGGTGATCCAGAAGGAAGTCATCGAGCGCGACCTGTATGCGACCGCCGTGCTGTCGGGCAACCGCAACTTCGACGGCCGCATCCATCCGTACGCGAAGCAGGCGTTTCTCGCATCGCCGCCGCTGGTGGTCGCTTATGCGATCGCGGGCACGATCCGCTTCGACATCGAAAAGGACGTGCTCGGCGTCGATGCCGACGGTCATGCGGTCACGCTGAAAGATCTGTGGCCGTCGGATGCGGAGATCGATGCGATCGTCGCCGCGAGCGTGAAGCCGGAGCAATTCCGCAAGGTGTATGAACCGATGTTCGCGCTGTCCGCCGACACCGGCGCGAAGGCCGACCCGCTGTACGACTGGCGCGCGCAAAGCACCTATATTCGCCGTCCGCCGTACTGGGAAGGGGCGCTCGCCGGCGAGCGCACGCTGCAGGGCATGCGCGCGTTGGCCGTGCTCGGCGACAACATCACGACGGACCACCTTTCGCCGTCGAACGCAATTCTGCCGGACAGCGCGGCCGGCGAGTACCTGACGAAGATGGGCCTGCCCGAAGAGGACTTCAATTCGTACGCGACGCACCGCGGCGATCACCTGACCGCGCAGCGCGCGACCTTCGCGAACCCGACGCTGAAGAACGAGATGGTGCTGGAGAACGGCCAGGTGAAGGCCGGTTCGCTCGCGCGCATTGAGCCCGAGGGCAAGGTCACGCGCATGTGGGAAGCGATCGAAACGTATATGGAACGCAAGCAGCCGCTGATCGTGATCGCGGGCGCCGACTATGGTCAGGGTTCGTCGCGCGACTGGGCCGCGAAGGGCGTGCGGCTCGCGGGCACCGAAGCAATCGTCGCGGAAGGCTTCGAGCGGATTCACCGCACGAACCTGGTCGGCATGGGGGTGTTGCCGCTCGAATTCAAGCCGGGCGTGAATCGCCTGACGCTCGGCATCGACGGCACCGAGACCTTCGACGTGATCGGCGAGCGCAAGCCGCGCGCCGATCTGACGCTGGTGATTCATCGCCGCAACGGCGAGCGTGTCGAAGTGCCGGTGACGTGCCGGCTCGATACGGCCGAAGAAGTGTCGATCTACGAAGCCGGCGGCGTGCTGCAGCGTTTCGCGCAGGACTTTCTCGAGTCGACCAGGGCGGCGGCTTGATGGCTTGAAGCGCTCTTTGCACTGAATGTCACAGCAGAACGGGGCGATGCGGCTTGATATGCCGCATCGCCCTTCCTCATCACAGAACATGTCACCTCAGGACACTTTCATGCACTCACCCCAGATCAGGATTCCGGCCACCTATATGCGCGGCGGCACCAGCAAGGGCGTGTTTTTCCGTCTGCAGGATCTGCCCGATGATGCACAACGGCCGGGCGCCGCGCGCGACGCGCTGCTGATGCGCGTGATCGGCAGTCCCGATCCGTACGGTAAGCAGATCGACGGCATGGGCGGCGCGACGTCGAGCACCAGCAAGACCGTGATCATTTCGCGTAGCAGCCGGCCCGATCACGACGTCGACTATCTGTTCGGTCAGGTGTCGATCGACAAGGCGTTCGTCGATTGGAGCGGCAATTGCGGCAACCTGTCGGCCGCGGTGGGACCGTTCGCGATCAGCGCGGGCCTCGTCGATGCGAGCCGCGTGCCGCGTGACGGCGTCGCGATCGTGCGGATCTGGCAGGCCAACATCGGCAAGACGATCATCGCGCATGTGCCGATGACCGATGGCGCGGTGCAGGAAACAGGCGACTTCGAGCTCGACGGCGTGACTTTCCCGGCCGCCGAAGTGCCGCTCGAATTCATGAACCCGGCCGCCGACGAAGAAGGCGCGGGCGGCGCGATGTTCCCGACCGGCAACCTCGTCGACGACCTCGAAGTGCCCGGCGTCGGCACGCTGAAGGCAACGATGATCAACGCGGGCATCCCGACGATCTTCGTCGACGCCGAAGCGATCGGCTACAAGGGCACCGAGTTGCAGGACGCGATCAATAGCGACGCGAAGGCGCTCGCGATGTTCGAGACGATTCGCGCGCACGGTGCGCTGCGCATGGGCCTGATCAAGAATCTCGACGAGATCGCGACGCGGCAGCACACGCCGAAGGTCGCGTTCGTCGCGAAGCCGGTCGATTACGTGGCGTCGAGCGGCAAGCCGGTGCGCGCGGGCGACGTCGATCTGCTGGTGCGCGCGATGTCGATGGGCAAGCTGCATCACGCGATGATGGGCACGGCGGCAGTCGCGATCGGCACTGCCGCGGCGATCGCCGGCACGCTCGTCAATCAGGCGGCGGGTGGCGGCGAGCGCGAGTCGGTGCGCTTCGGGCATCCGTCGGGCACGTTGCGCGTCGGCGCGCAGGCGAGCCTGAACGACGGCGAGTGGGTCGTCACGAAGGCGATGATGAGCCGCAGCGCGCGTGTGTTGATGGAAGGTTGGGTCAGAGTGCCGCAGCGGGGCTGAGGCGGCGCCGATGTCGGCCAATGGCAGCGGCACGGAAGGCTATGCGGAGCAGGCCGAAGCGGTGATCGAACGATGGCGCACGCTGTCGTTCGCCGACCGGCATCGGCCGATTCTCGACTGGATACCGCGGGCGCCGTCGCGCATCGTCGATATCGGCGCGGGCATCGGCACGGATGCGGCCGCGCTCGCGGCGCTGGGACAACTCGCGAGCAAGGCCTGACGCTCGTGCGCGAGTTGCGCACGTCATCCGTTCAACAGGTCAACCGCGATAACGGCGTGACGTGGACGCGGCTCGTGTTCCGCTAACTCCCCGATCCAGCCGCGCCACAGCCGCCGCTGCGAATCGACGCGTCGTCTACAATGGCCGCTCGAGACGCCGCTCCCATAACGACTCCCAGCGGCCGACTCAGACCGACGCAGAGGAGGCTCGATGCAGAACAGGCTGGACGCCGACGCAACCAATTCGGCCGACGCGGCGCGCGACAACGCGCGTGCCAAACGCGCGGTGCTCGTGATCGCGATTGCCCAATTGCTCGGCACCTCGTTGTGGTTCAGCGCTAACGGCGCGATGCGCGATCTGCAGACCGCGTGGCAACTGAGCGCGTCGGGTATCGGCTGGCTGACGAATGCGGTGCAGGCCGGCTTTATCGTCGGGACCTTGCTGTCGGCGACCACCGGACTCGCGGATCGCTTGTCGGCGAGCAAGGTATTCGCCGTCTGCGGCGTGCTCGGCGCGACCTTGAATGCGCTGTTCGCGCTGTGCAGCAGCGGGCTCGCGTCGGCGCTCGTGTTTCGCTTCGGCGTGGGCGTCGCCCTCGCGGGCATCTATCCGCTCGGCATGAAACTGCTCGTGACGTGGGACCCGCGCCGCGCCGCGCAGACGCTTGCGTTGCTCGTCGCGATGCTGACGCTCGGCACGGCGTCGGTTCATGCGATTCGCGCGTTGCTGTCGGGCGTGCCGTGGCAAACCGTGGTGCTTACTTCGTCGGGGCTCGCGGTGATCGGCGCGCTGCTGGTGTTCTTGCTCGGCGAGGGGCCGCACGCGCGGCGCTCGGGCAACCGGCGCTTCGGTTTGTCGGCGGGCGTCGGGCAGGTCGTGCGCATCAGCGAGTTTCGCTCGGCCGCCCTCGGCTATTTCGGTCACATGTGGGAGTTGTACGCGTTCTGGACGCTGACGCCGCTGCTCGTGCAGCGCGCGTTCGTGAGCGGCGCGCCGGCGACGCCGGGCACCGTCGCGTTGTGGTCGTTCCTGATCATCGCGATCGGCGCGCTCGGCTGCCTGTTCGGCGGCAGGCTCAGCCAGGCGGTCGGCAGCGCGCGCACCGCCGCTCTCGCGCTGACGATATCGGGCACGCTGTGCGCGATTTATCCGCTGACCACCGGGTTCGGCACTGCCGCACAGCTTGCGCTGCTACTCGTGTGGGGCATCAGCGTGATCGCCGATTCGCCTCAGTTTTCGGCGCTGTCCGTGAAGGCCTGTCCCGCCGACAAGATCGGCGGCGCGCTGACGCTGCAGAACAGCTTCGGCTTTTTCCTGTCGGCGTGCTCGATCCTATGGTCGACGAGCGTGTTTCACGTGCTCGACGTGCGCGTCGCGTGGCTGCTGCTGCCGGGGCCGATCATCGGTCTGATCGCGATGTCGCCGCTGCTGCGCAAGCATCCACGCTGGTGACGCCCGCGGCGCATTACTCGCCGCCGTGCTTTTCCTGCCAGCGCCGCATGAACGCGATCTCGTCATGCTGCGCCTTGATGATGTTGCGCGCGAGTTTCTTGATCTCGGGGTCTTTGCCGTATTTCAACTCCGCCTGCGCCATCTCGATCGCGCCCTGGTGATGCGGAATCATGTGCGCGACGAAATCCCGGTCGGCGTCACCGGTGTAGTGGGGGGCGCTCATGTCATGCATCATGCGTTCGTCGGCGGCCTTGAAGGCTTGTGTCGATGCGCCCGCGTCCGCATGCGCCGAATGCGCCATGTCCATGCCGGGCATGCCCTGATGTTGCGCGTGAGCGGGCAGGGCCGCCGCCGCGAATGCCAAACCGCCGAACACACAGATAGCGCGCACCGAACGAAGGTTTTTCATATTCGATTTCCGTTGTTGAAGAGAGTGGCGAGGTGATCCGCGCGATTCTGACGGTCACATCGGACATCGTGGGGCTTCCCACCGTGGTAAGGTCAAGCGAAGGCAAAGCAATGCACGCCTATAATGAAACGCCACCGGATGACCAACCCCAGCATCATTGGCAGCATCACTCACTCAACGAGGCTGACAGCATGTACATCGCGATGAACCGTTTCAAAGTGGCTCCCGGCTCAGAGGACGCCTTCGAACATCTGTGGACCACGCGCGACACCCATCTGAAAGAAGTGCCGGGCTTCGTGGAATTCCATTTGCTGAAGGGACCGCGTAAGGACGATCACGTGCTCTATTCTAGCCATACGATCTGGCGCGATCAGCCATCGTTCGAGGCATGGACCAGGTCCGACGCGTTTCGCGCGGCGCATCGCAGTGCCGGTAACGAAAACCGCGTGCTGTATCTCGGCCACCCGGAATTCGAAGGCTTCGAGGTCATCCAGACCGTCAAATAGCGCAGTGCTCGCGCGGCCATGGCGCATGCGCGTCCGATACGTAGCACGCGTGGGCATCATGATGCTCACGAATGCGCACCACTCACCAAGGAACGAATATGAAAGCCGTCAGAATCGGTTCGCCTGCCACCGTCGATAGCCTGCAGGTCGTCGATCTGCCCGATCCCGGTCAGCCCGGGGCCGGGCAGATCCGCGTGCGCATTCGCGCAAGCTCGTTGAACTACCACGACTACGGCGTCGTCAGCGGCAATCTGCCGGCCGAAGCGGGCCGCATTCCGATGGCCGATGGCGCGGGCGTCGTCGAAGCGGTCGGCGCGGGCGTGCGCGAGTTCAAGGCCGGCGATCATGTCGTGTCGTGTTTCTTCCCGCACTGGGAAAACGGCTCGCCCGCAGTCGGCGATTTTTCGACCACCCCCGGCGACGGCGTCGACGGTTACGCGCGCGAAGTCGTCGTGCTGCCGAGCCACTACTTCACGCACGCGCCGGCCGGCTATAGCCACGCCGAAGCGGCGACGTTGACCACGGCGGGGCTGACCGCGTGGCGCGCGCTGGTCGTCGATGGTCAGTTGAAGGCGGGCAGCAGCGTGCTGGTGCTCGGCACCGGCGGCGTGTCGATCTTCGGCTTGCAGATGGCGAAGGCGATGGGGGCGTCGGTGATCGCGACGTCGTCGTCGAATGCGAAGCTCGCGAAGTTGCGCGAACTCGGTGCCGACCATACGATCAACTATCGCGACAATCCCGAGTGGGGCAAAGAAGTGCGTCACATCACGAACGGGCGCGGCGTCGATCACGTGATCGAAGTGGGCGGTCCAGGCACGCTGCCGCAGTCGATCACCGCATGCCGCATCGGCGGACACATCGCGCTGATCGGCGTGTTGACCGGCCGCTCTGGTCAGGTGCCGACCGCGCATCTGATGGCACGGCAACAGCGTCTGCAAGGTCTGATCGTCGGCAGCCGGCAGGATCAGATCGACATGGTGCGCGCGCTGGAGACGACCGGCATCAAGCCGGTGATCGACAGCACGTTCGAGCTGGCCAAGCTCGCCGATGCGTTCCGGCACGAGGCCTCCGGTGCGCACTTCGGCAAGATTTGCGTGGCGATCTGAGGATCGAATGCTCGCGCTCGGCCAGGCATGGCGCGCGCGAGCGTTCTAGCTCAAGGGTGCCTCGCGAGGTCCGCGAAGCAGATACGCGTCGCCTCGCAGGCCTGCGTGAACCCTTCGTCGTAACTCGTGAAAAACACCGTGCGCGTCGTGCCGAGCGTTTTGAACAACTCGGCGAGCACCGCGCGCGCGGACGCGTCGAGTCCGCCGGCAGGTTCGTCGGCGATCAGCACGCGAGTGTCGCCGAGCGCGGCCGCCGTCAGAAACACCTTTTTGCGGCTGCCATACGACATCTGCTCGAAGCGTTTGTCCAGATGCGGCGCGAGGCCGAAGCGTTCAGCGAGCGCGAGCACGTCGTCGGTCAGCGCGGTGTGTCGCGCCGACGCGATCTGCCGCAGATAATCACGGCCGGTCTGATCGGGCCAGTTCATGCTGTCTTCCGGCACGTACGTGAGCAGCGCTTGCGCGGCATGCGGCGCGGTGCGCAGCGGGTGTCCGCCGAGCCATACGGCGCCGCTGTCGGCTTCGAGCGCGCCGGCGAGGATCGCGAGCAACGTCGATTTGCCGCTGCCGGATTCATCGTTTAACGCGACGCAGCCGGACGTTGCGTCGAAGTGCAGTCCTTCGAACAGGACGCGGTCGCTATAGCGCTTGCTGAGGTTGTCGAATCGAAGCATGGGTTGGCGCGCAAAGGGCGATGTGAGCGCGGCGCAGGATTGCGCCGCATTTCGTGCGGGTAATTTCGCGCCAGTGTAGCAGCGCACGCCTGCTTCTTTTACGCCGTTACGCAGACGGCGATGCCTCCAGCAAAAACTCCACCATCCGATCGCACACGCGTTCGAACATCTGCGTGCCCGTCACGGTCGGGCAGCCGCGCGCGCGTGCGGCTTCGATCAGCGGCGTAAGCGGCGGTTTCGTTACGACGTCGCCGACGAAAGTCGTGGTCGGCAAGCGCGCGACGTCGATCGGCAACGGATCGCCCGCGCGCATGCCGAGCGGCGACGCGTTGACGACCACGTCGTACCTGGTCGATTCCAGTTCGGCCGCCGCGCCGCGCGCCGCGCCTCGGCCGAGCGCATTGAGCCGCGCGGTCAGCGAACCGGTGCGTTCGACGTCGTTGTCGCGCACGTCGAGCAAGCCGACGCAGCTCTGAATCAGCGCATGGCCGATCGCCGAGCCCGCGCCGCCGGCGCCGACCAGCAGCGCGCGTTTGCCCTGGAGCACGCAGCCCGCGGCGACCAGCGCCGCGACGAAGCCGGTGCCGTCGAACATGCCGCCATGCCAGCCGCCATCGGCGTTGCGGCGCAGCGTGTTGACGGCGCCGAGGAACGCGGCTTCCTCGGCGAGCGTCGCGCAATAGCTCGCGGCACTGAATTTGTGGGGCACTGTGATGATCACGCCGTCGACGTTGCGCATCGGCGCGACGCCCGCGAAAAACGCGGGCAGGTCCGCCGGCGCGACATGCGCGGGCACCACCAGCGCATCGCGGCCGGCGGAACGCAACGCGGCGGTCACGCCCGACGGCGAACGCACCTGCGCAATCGGATCGCCGACGATGAAATACACGCGCGTCGCGCCGCTCAGACCCGCGTCGAGCGACGCCGTGAACGAAGAGTTTCCAGCCGGCTGCATAGTCGAATCTCCTGAAAATGGGTGCCCGTTCGCATCGTGCCCGATGCCGGGCGTCATGTGTTGCCTGTTGTCGAGGGTGTTCAGAAAACTTTGCTTTTTCGCAATACTGGAATAGTATTCCAACAACAAAGCAAATTCTAGATATTGCGAAAAATCCGGAACCGCCGTCGCGACCGGATGCAACGCACGAGCACACGAGGAGCAGCAGATGGTGGAGACATTGAGCGATTTGCAGCAGAACGAAGCCTTCGACGTCGTGGTAATCGGCGCGGGCGGAGCGGGCATGTCGGCCGCGCTGTTCGCGGCGATCGACGGCGCGCGCGTGCTGCTGGTCGAAAGCACCGAATACGTGGGCGGCACGACCGCGTACTCGGCGGGCACCACGTGGATACCGAACTCGCCGCACGGCCCGTCGATCAATCCCGACGACAGCAGCGCCAACGCCGAGGGCTTTTTGCGCCGCGCGGTCGGCGAGCGCAGCAGTGAGGCGCTGCGTCGTGCGTTCCTGCAGGCGGGGCCGCGGGCGGTCGCGCTGATCGAGGCGAATTCGGACGTCAAGTATCGGGCGCGACCGTTTCATCCGGACTATCTGTCGGAGCTCGAAGGCTCGACGCTGCGCGGCCGCGCGCTCGAACCGCTCGCGTTCGACGGCCGCAAGCTCGGCCGTCACTTCGCGCTGATCCGTCCGCCGATCCCCGAGTTCACGGTGCTCGGCGGCATGATGGTCGATCGCGACGACGTCGGGCACCTGCTGAACATGACGAAGTCGTTCCGGTCGCTGCGCCACGCGGTGAAATTGCTCGCACGGCATGCGTGCGACCGCATCAGTTGGCCGCGCGGCACGCGTCTTGTGATGGGCAATGCGTTGATCGGCCGGCTGCTTTCGTCGCTGCTCGCGCGCGACGTCACGGTGCTCGTGAGCACGAAGCTCGAAGCGTTGCGCACGAACGCGAGCGGCGCGATCGACGGCATCACGCTGAGCCAGAACGGTCAGCGTCGGCAAATCTCGGTCACAGGTGGCGTGATTCTCGCGAGCGGCGGTTTCAACCGGAATCCGCAACGGCGTCGCGCGATGCTGCCGGGTGCGGACCTCACGTGGTGTCCGGGCGCGCCGGGCCATACCGGCAGCGCACAGGATCTCGCGCTCGCGGCGGGCGCGCGTTACGGGGAGGGCGCGCTCAGCAATGCGTTCTGGGCGCCGGTATCGATACGCCAGCGAGCGGACGGCACGACCGCGGTGTTCCCGCACTTCATCATGGATCGCGGCAAGCCCGGCATGATCGTCGTCAATCAGCAAGGACGGCGCTTTCTGAACGAAAACACGTCGTACCACCTGTTCGGCATCGCGATGCAGGAAGCGCATCGCAAGTCCCCATCGGTGCCCGCCTATCTCGTCACCGACGCGGATGGCCTGCGCAAATACGGGCTCGGCATGGTGCGGCCGGGCGGCAAGGGCCTCGCGCCGTTTCTCGCGGACGGCTATCTGACGCAAGCCGCGACGCTCGACGAACTCGCCGCCCAACTCGACATCGACGCGGCCGGTCTCGCCGACAGCGTCGCGCGGATCAACGACTACGCGAAGACCGGCGTCGACCCGGAGTTCCAACGCGGCATGACGGACTACCAGCGCGCCAACGGCGACGCAAACTGGCCCGGCCCCAATCCATGCCTCGGTCCGATCGTGCGCGCGCCGTTTTACGCGGTGCGGCTCTATCCCGGCGATATCGGAGCCGCGACCGGCCTCGTCAGCGACGACAAGGCCCGCGTGGTGAATCGCGACGATCAGCCGATCGGCGGCCTGTACGCCTGCGGCAACGACATGCAATCGGTGATGGGCGGTGTCTACCCGGCGCCCGGCATCACGCTTGGGCCGGGGCTCGCGTTCGCGTATCTGGCGGCGCGCGACGCGGCGACGCGCGCCAAAGCCGCGCGCAGCGATGCGGCGTCGTTCGTTGCGCGCGGCAAGACTGAGGCCGCGAACGAAAAGATCGTCTGACGAACCAGGGGCACGCCTGGTTCGAACGAAGTTAAGAAATGCAATGGTATTCAACAAATGCGACAGCACGGATTTTCCCAACCGACGAAACGAATGGCGATGATGCGCGAACCGATCCTCGAATGCGATGTACTGGTGCTGGGTTCCGGCGCGGCGGGACTGTCTGCCGCGGTGACGGCAGCCACGCGAGGTCTGCGCGTGATGGTGGCCGAGAAGGCCGACGTGTTCGGCGGCACGAGCGCATGGTCGGGCGGCTGGATGTGGATTCCGCGCAATCCGCTCGCGACGCGCGCGGGCATCGTCGAAGAATCCGAAGCATCGCGCACCTATCTGCGCAACGAGCTCGGCGCGCACTACGACCCCGACAAGGTCGACGCGCTGCTCGAACACGGTCCGGAGATGATCGAGTTTTTCGAGCGCGAGACGGCAGTGCGTTTTATCGACGGCAACCGCATTCCCGACTTTCATACGACGCCGGGTGCAATGACGGGTGGCCGCTCGGTCTGCGCGATGCCGTTCGATGGCCGCGAGCTCGGTGCGCTGATCGATCGCTTGCGTCCCGCGCTCGACGTCGTGACGCTGAAGGGCATGGCGATCGCGTCGGGTCAGGATCTCGCGCATTTCTTCAACGCGACGCGCTCGCCGCGCTCGGCCGTGCATGTGCTGCGTCGGCTCGCCGCGTTCGCGACAGACAAGTTCCGCTATGGCCGCTCGATGCATCTGGTCAACGGCAATGCGTTGGTCGCGCGTCTGCTGAAATCGGCGCATGACCGCGCGGTCGATTTGCGTACCAACGCGAAAGCGGTCGCATTGCTGCGCGAAGGCGGGGCCGCGGGCGGGCGTGTCACCGGGGCGCGCGTCGAGATCGACGGTGTCGCTCACGAGGTGCGGGCGGCGCGCGGCGTCGTGCTCGCGTGCGGTGGTTATCCGCATGATGTCGCGCGGCGCGCGCAAACCTTCGCGTATACGCCGTCGGGTCGCGAGCACTGGTCCGCCGCACCACTGACTAATACCGGCGACGGCATTCGTCTCGGCGAAGCGGTCGGCGCGCATTTCGACGCGTCGCTGGAAACACCGGCGGCATGGGCACCGGTGTCGTTGGTGCCGCGCAAGAGCGGCGAGGACGCGGTCGCGTTTCCGCATCTGATCGAGCGCGCGAAGCCGGGCGTGATCGCGGTCACACGCGAGGGTCGGCGCTTCGTCAACGAGGCGTCGTCGTATCACGACTTCATCAATGCGCTGATCGGCACGGCGCCGGCAGGCGAAGAAGTCTGCGCATGGCTGATCTGCGATCACCGCTTCCAGCGCCGTTACGGGCTCGGCTTTTCGAAGCCGTTTCCATTCCCGACCGCGCCATATCTGCGCTCCGGTTATCTGCGTCGCGCGAACAGCCTCGCCGAACTCGCAAGCCAGTGCGGCATCGATCCGCAGGGACTTCAAACGACGGTCGCCGCCTACAACAGCTACGCGAAGGACGGCTTCGATCCGCAGTTCCACAAAGGCTCGACGCCCTACAACCGCGTGCAGGGCGATGCACGGCACAAGCCGAACCCCTGCAACGCGCCGCTCGAACACGGTCCGTTCTATGCGGTGAAGCTGCTGCCCGGCAGCCTCGGCACGTTCGCGGGCCTCGCCACCGATGCCGCCGCCCGCGTGCTCGACGATGCGGGCCGGCCCGTGCCGGGTCTGTACGCGGTCGGCAACGACAGCGCGAGCATGATGGGCGGCTGCTATCCAAGCGGCGGCATCACGCTCGGACCCGCGATGACTTTCGGGTATCTGGCGGGGCTGTCGCTCGCCGGCGCGCCGCAGGCCGATGGTACGGTCCGTGCCGCGCGCACCGAACCCACTCCGAATTCCTCCATCCCGTCACAAGGACGCATCTGATGACTCTCTACGACCTCGTTACGCTCACCGTCAAGATCGGCGCCAACGCGCAGGTGTTCGAAAACATCCAGGCCCGCGGCGACGCGCCAGGCTCGAAGCTGCTCGGCTGCTGGTACTCCGATATCGGCACGCTCGGACAGGTGCTGGTGCTGCGCGGCTTCGATTCCGAAGCGTCGCTGATCGCCGAGCGCAAGCGTATGCTGCTCGAAGGCAATCCGTTCGGCTGCGGCGAATTCATCACCGACGTGAAGATCGACAGCTATGCGCTGTTCCCCTTTCTGCCGCCGATCGAGCCGGCCGTGCATGGCGGCATCTACGAGATGCGCGTGTACGGGACCAAGCTCGCGAGCCTGCAGCACACGATCGACGCTTGGGAAGAGGCGGTGCCCGAGCGCACACGGCGCTCGCCGCTCGTCGGCGCGATGTATGCGCTCGACGGCGCCGTGCCGCGCTTCCTGAACATCTGGCCGTATGCGAGCGTCGACGAACGTTCGCGGGTTCGCGCCGAAGCAGTGAAGGACGGCATCTGGCCGCCGAAGGGCGGCCCGGCCCATCTAACGACGATGGAGTCGACGATCTGTGTGCCGGCGCCGTTTTCGCCGCTGCGCTGAACTCGAGGAGGCCACATGACCCAGCCCAACTCGCGCGCGCTGTCGCTATCGGCATTGACGGTGCTCGAACTGAGCCCGCCGCAGATGGTCGAGTGCGCCGCGCAAGCCGGCTACGACTACGTCGGCCTGCGCCTCGTGCCCGCCACCGATCACGAAGTGCGCCACGACATCATTAGCCCGGGCGCATTGAAGCGCGAAACGCTCGCGCGTGTGCGCGACACCGGCGTCAAGGTGCTCGACGTCGAAATTCTCCGCCTGAAGCCGGACACCGACGTGCACGCATGGCTGCCGATGCTCGACACCGCCGCCGAACTAGGCGCGCGCTACGTGCTGGTCGCGGGCAACGATCCCGACGAAGCGCGCACCGCCGAGCGGCTCGCACAGTTATGCGAGCTGGCCGAACCGCGCGGCCTCGCGCCATCGCTCGAACCGATGCCGTGGACCGAAGTGAAGGACGTCACGCAAGGCGCGCGCATCGCGAAGGCGGCCGCGCGGCGCAACACCGGGCTGATCGTCGATCCGATTCACTTCGATCGCGCGGGGACGTCGACGGATACGTTGCGCGCGTTGCCGCGCGAGTACTTCGGCTACGTGCAGTTCTGCGACGCGCCGGCCGAACGGCCGACCGATCTCGACACGCTGCTGTTCCAGGCGCGTTGCGAGCGCCTGATTCCGGGCGAGGGCGGTCTCGATCTCGCCGGCATTCTGCGCGCGCTGCCCGACGATCTGCCGATCAGCCTCGAAGTACCGATGCAGCAATGGGCGCAAACCGCGTCCGCGCTCGAACGCGCACGCAAGCTGCGCGAGGCGACGCTCGCTCTGCTCGAACGGACTTACACGGCGACGCCGTCATCCATCACATCATGACGTAAGTACGAACCGCAGTTTCCCCCGGCTGGTCCTTCAAGAAAGCGCACGGCAAAGAGGCGCGAGGGACCGGCTTGCGCAATCGATCACGATAAAAGTTCTGGAGACAGCAGGCATGGAACCTTCAAACAAGGCGCCGCGGCACGGCACGTCCGCGTCGCGCGCACTCGACGTGCAGCAGTGGCTCGACGAGCGCCGTATCGGGCGCTTTCAGATTCTCGTATTGCTGATGTGCATGTTCATCGTCACGCTCGATGGGCTCGATACCGTGATGGTCGGCTTTATCGCGCCGGCGTTGTCGAGCGCGTGGGCGATTCCGCGCGATGCGCTCGGCCCGGTGATGAGCGGCGGGCTGCTCGGCCTCGCGTTCGGCGCACTGTGCGCGGGGCCGCTCGCGGACCGCTTCGGCCGCAAGACTGTGATGACCTCCGCGGTGCTGTTCTTCGGCGTATGGAGCTTTGGCGCCGCGTTCGCGACGAACATCGGCGAGCTGACCGTGCTGCGTTTTCTGACCGGCCTCGGCCTCGGTGCATCGATGCCGAACGCGGCAACGTTGATGGCCGAATACGCGCCGCAGCGCTGCCGCGCGTTGACGGTGACGACCGTGTTCTGCGGCTTCACGCTGGGCGCGGCCGGCGGCGGCTTCATCAGCGCATGGCTGATCGCCGCGTACGGCTGGCAATCTGTGCTGATTCTCGGCGGCGTGCTGCCGGTGCTGTATGTGCCGTTGATGGTTCGCTGGCTGCCCGAATCGGCGCGCTTTCTCGCACTGACGGAGACGCGGCGCGAGCGGCTCGTCGCGGTGCTGAACCGCATCGAGCGCGGGATCGCCGATCACGCGACGCGCTTCGTCGTGCCCGCCGTCGCGCAGCAAGCATCGAACAGCGAGCGCAGTCCGGTGCGGCTGATCCTGTCGCGCGATTACGCGTTCGGCACCGTGATGCTGTGGATCTGCTATTTCGCGGGGCTGCTGACGGTGTACCTGCTCGGTAGCTGGCTGCCGACGCTGATTCGCGGTGCGGGCTTCACGCTCGGCGAGGCGGCGCTGGTCGGCGCGCTGTTCCAGGCGGGCGGCACGATCGGCTCGCTCGCGATCGGCTGGCTGATGGACCGCTTCGACGCGCACCGCGCGCTCGGCGCGACCGTGTTCGCGGGCGGCGTGCTCGCCTGGGCGATGGGGCTGCCGGGCCACGGCCTCACGATGATGGCCGTGCTCGCGTTCTTCATGGGCTATTGCATGAACGGCTCGAACACTGGGTTCTGCGCGCTGGCCGCAAGCTCGTATCCGACGCCGATGCGCGCGACCGGCACCAGTTGGATGCTCGGCATCGGCCGCTTCGGCGGGATCGCGGGCGCGATGCTCGGCGCCGGCATGCTGCACGCGAACTGGGGCTTCAGTCAGGTGTTCACGTCGCTGGCCTTGCCCGCGGCGGTCGGCGCGGCGGCGGTGCTGCTGAAGGGCGCGCGGCATCGCGGGCCGCTGCTGCGGGTGAGCGCGGGCATCGGGCATTGACGGCGCCGGGAACCGGCGCCCGCCCCGCCCTTGAATTCCGATGTGGAATCATGTTCTCATGTGGGATTCGAATCGAATGAGAGCGGATCATGGCGGGGAATCTCGAGCGGGCGCTGGCCATCATCGAATTGCTGGCGAAGCAGGGCGGCAGCATGCAGCTGGCCGCGATCGCCGACACGCTGAATATTCCGCGCAGCGGCACGCATCGGCTGCTCGCGGAACTGAGCGACGAAGGCTACGTGCGGCAGGATGAGCACGGCGAGTACGTGCTTGCGCTAAAGCTGGTGTCGCTCGGACTGATGTGGCTTTCCACGGCCGGGGTGCTCGATATTTCGCAGCCGGTGCTGGATCGGCTCGCGAGCGCGTCGGGTGAACTCGCGCGCCTGGGCGTGATCGAGGATGATCACATCACGTTCGTCGGCAAGGCGCAGGGCGCGCGCTCCGGGCTGCGCTACGACCCGGACATGGGCAGCAGTCCGCCGCTGCATTGCACCGCCAGCGGCCAGGCATGGCTCGCATCCATGAGCGACGAGGAAGCGCTCGAACTCGTGTCGCGCCAGGGCGGCATCGGCAAGGCGGGGCCGCGCGGGCCGAAGGCGCCGAAGACGATCCAGCAGTTTTTGCAGGACCTGGCCGGTGCGCGCAAGCGCGGCTACGGCATCGCGAGCGAAACCTACGAGGCGGGCATGACGTCGATGGCGGCGGCGATCCGCCATCCGGTGACGGGGCTGGTGGTCGGCACCGTCAGCCTCGCGGGGCCGACGAGCCGCCTGCCGGACGCGCGGCTGAAAGAACTCGCGCCGGCGCTGCTCGAAGCCGCGTCGGACATGAGCACGGCGACCCTCAGCTCGCCGTATTTCAAGCGCGCGCCGCGCGTCGCGCCGCCGGTGGAGGTCGTGCGGCCGGTCGAGCCAAAGCGCAAGGGGCGGCCGCGCGCGGCTTGAGCGCTGCCGATCCCAATCCATCCGCGAGTTCCGCGATCTGAAGCGGCGGGCAGCGCACCAGCTCGTCCGCCGCTTCGCGCAACCGGGCAATCCCGCGCGACTAGTCGTTTCAGCAGGCAAAGACGGCCATACCGGTCGGCTTTTTGCACGCCCGCGCCCAATTTTGAGACGCATGGTCAAGCCACGCCAATAAACTGCGCTAACGTCACGTTCAGATTGCAGATTGCTTTCGATTTGAGCAATCGATGCAGCAAGGTCATCGGGCCAACAGGCAGGACGCGGGGAGCGAAGATGAGCCTTACGGGCAGGCAAACAGCCGCGCAACGCGGCGGGCGGCTTCCGGCGAGATTCGCGGATAGCCATTTGCAGCATCTCGAGAGTGTGCTCGGCTACGCGACGCGCAAGCGCGCGACGCGATCCGGTGAACTCGACCGCGTCTATTGGGAGCGGCGCATTCGCGCGCTCGAAGATACACATCATTTGATCGACAGTCAGCGCACGCGCATCGCGAAGCTGCGCGACATGTTGCGCTTGCAGACGCACGCTAGCGTCGCGCGGCGCACGGCGGCCTGAAATGTCGGGGTTGTCCGCGAGGACCGAAAGAAGTGCAGTGGAGGAGAGAACCGTCGACGCCGCTCGGCGCCGACGTCAAAAAAGCAGAACCTGAGAGAAAGGTGGCGATGACGCGAATGGGCCCGCAGAGGCCCGTCGCGCATCCGCCCGGTATGGCCGCCGAATTCAAAATCCCGATTTAATCGCGCGCCATTTTTCAGATCAATTATCTCTTTCTAAACAATCGCCCTGTGGCCAGTAAATCTGACTGATTTTAATTGGGGTGCGGTTAGATTAGCCATTTAAAAACACGCGCGGCTTTTTACGCTGATAAACTGTGCGCCGGAGCCAATGCGGCGACGCCTTTCGCGCGTTCGCCGCATCCCACTTCCGGCATGTCGACGGCCGGATAGGCGGTAAAAATAGGCCTTTTCCGCGAATTTGACAGACGCGTACCCCGGCAACTGCCTTCGGCGAACGCGGCTCACCGGGACGCCCATCTCGGCGTCCTTCTGGATTGTCCTTTAAGCCACGCGCCCCTGTGGCGCTTCGCCTCAGCCGATTTTCCGAAGACTCCAACTTTCGCTTTCGACAGGTAATTTTGACGGACAGCTTGATTAAGTAAGGGCTGGTTCAAGTCCTCATTTGGAAATAACTCATGAAGCCGGGAAATACTTCGCTTGGGAAAAAGCGCGCACGCAAATTTGCGGTGGCGGCGGTGGCGGTGCTGATCGCGGTGCTGGTCGGTTGGAGCGTCTGGTATTTCCAGCATCGCGCCGAGCCGCAGGCGCCCGCGCTGAGCGGCATAGCCAGCCAGATGCGTGACGATGCCTCCGCGTGGACGCATCAAGAAAAAGATGCGTCGACGATGCTGCGCGACATTCACGATGCGAATGTCGCGGCGATCGGCGTGAGTCCCAGCGCGATTCTGGTGTCGCTGCGCGACGGCTCGAAGTACTTCGTCACCGATCACAACGCCACCTTCTCGCACGCGCTGTTGCTGGGCGAGCGCTCCGACGCCGCCGCGTATCAGCTCGTATGGCTGCCCGACGTCGACATCCACAGCGACGGCGCGCGCTGGACGCAACTGTTCGACCAGTTCCGGGACGCGCTGAGCGTGCTGCTGCCGCTCGCGCTGATCGGCGGCATGGCGTGGTTCATGCGGCGCGAGATGAAGGGCGGCGCGACGCTGCTCAGCGAAACGCCGACGCTGCGTTTCGACGATGTGATCGGCGCGAACGAGGCGAAGGCCGCGCTCGCCGACATCCGTGGTTACCTGTCCGATCCGAAGCAGTTCTCGTCGCTGGGCGTGCGCGCGCCGTGCGGCATCCTGATGGTCGGCGCGCCCGGCGTTGGCAAGACGCGGCTCGCTCAGGCGCTGGCCGGCGAATGCGGCGCGAACTTCATTTCGATCACCGGCAGCTACTTCAGCGCGAAGTACTACGGCGTCGGCATCCAGAAGGTGCGGCACCTGTTCGAACTCGCGCGCAAGAACGCACCGACGGTCATCTTCATCGACGAAGCAGACGGTCTCGCGAAGCGCACCGATACCGGCGGTGGCCCGGTCGAAGCCGAAAGCAACCGGATCATCAACCAGCTGCTCGCGGAGATGGACGGCTTCGAATCGAACGAGGGCGTGATCGTCGTGGCCGCGACCAACCATCCCGACAATCTCGACGAAGCGTTGCGCCGCCCCGGCCGTTTTGATCGCACGGTGCAGGTGCGTCTGCCGGATCGCGAAGACCGCGCGAAGATTTTCCGTTTCTACGCGCAGCGGCTGAAGTCGAAAGCGGCGGATATCGATTACGACCAGCTCGCGCGCTTGACGACTGGACTGTCGCCGGCCACCGTCGCGATGGTCGTGAATCAGGCGGGGCTGATTGCGCGCAAGGCGGGCGATAACGAAATCGCCGCGAAGCACTTCATGGAAGCGATCAAGATCGCGCGCATCGGCGACGTGAGCGGCGCCGAGCGCGCGCTCACCGAGGACGAGCGCAAGCGCATCGCGGTGCATGAGGCGGGTCACGGTCTGGTCGCCGCGCTGCTCGGCACCGGCGTGCTCGAGGAAGTGACGATCCTGCCGCGCGGCGGCGCGCTCGGTGTTGCGCTGATCACCAAAGCGCAGGACAAGCACCTGTACCGCGAAACGGAGATCCGCAACGAAATCCAGGTGCTGCTCGGCGGACGCAACGCGGAGATTCTGATGTTCTCGGAAGCATCGAGCGGTGCCGCGTCGGACTTGCAGGAGGCCTCGCGTATCAGCCTCGACATGGTGTCGAAGTTCGGCTTCAACAGCGACGGCGATCTGTTCAGTCTCGCGGCGCTGCCGTCGCAGTACGCGGGCCTGCAGATGAAGAGCGCAATCGGGCATGCGAACGTGCTGCTCAAGGAGCTCAACGAACTTTGCTACGGGCTGTTGCACGCGTACGAGCCGGTACTGCGCGACATTTCAGAGCAGTTGCTCGAGCACGAGACCGTGCCCGGCGATACCGTCTATCGGCTGATTGCCGAGCACAAGAGCACGTTGAAGATCGTGCATGAGCCCGCGGCGGCCTGACGGTCGCTCCGAAGCGCTACGCAAAGTCGGACGGTCCGGGATCGGGCACGCCCGGCGGCGCCCCGGTATCACCCAACGGGTCGCCGCTTCCTGTGCCGGGCTTGTTCGGCTCCGGTGCGGGGGTTTCGCCTTTTTTCGGCAGAGGCTGGTCGAGGCCCGGTTCGACCGGAGTGGGGATTGCATCGCCGATCGGCTTCGAGACCTCGGCGGGTGGACTGCCGGGAGCCTCGTCCGCCGGGCGATCAGGCTCGCTCGGGGAGTTCGCGGTGTTCGACACAATGCTCTCCAGTTTGCTGAAGGTGAACCCTCGAGCAGCAAAGCGCGTGCCACGCTCCCGTGGCGCGCACGTTTAAAGCAGGCGTTCTTCTATCGTTTGGCCGGTTCGCTCCCGCGGAGTGCACCGGGTGAAGAGCGGGCGGGTGAGGCCGAATCATGGTGTGATCCACGTAGACGCAACATCGGCGCCTCGATCAGCCGCCACGACAGCAACGCAATGCCTAGCGAAATCGCAAACGATGCGACGACGCCAAGCATATGTGCCCACATCGGCACGGTGCCGCCGAACAACGCTTCGGCGTGACGGTTGCGGGTCAGATCGGGGATCAGGTTGTGATACAGATAAAAGCCGTAACTGATACGCCCAAGACCGGCGAGCCAAGGGGTCTGCAGCAGAGCCATCACGGCAGCATTGCGGCAACACGCAATCGAAGCCACTAGCGCCGCGATACATAGCCCGTACGTTGCGCTGATCGCGGTAAACAGCAACGGATCATCGAGCATGTTCCATCTCGGCTCGGCCGCGCACAAACCGATCACGGCGAGACTCAGCGCGAACAGCGTCAGGCCATGACCCAGCCAGGCACGCACCCGGCCGCGATCGTCCGCGATCACCAGACCACCGATACCGCCTAACGCGAGCAGCCAGACATTGCTCAACGGGTGCGTATAGATCGTGATCTGATCCCAATGCGCGGCGCGCATCGCGAACAACGCAGCAAGGCCGAGGGCCACGATCGCCCAACATGCCGCTCGATGTCGCCGCGTGGCGAGCAGCAGCAAAAGCGGCGCAACCACGAGATAGAACTGCTCCTCGATCGCGAGGCTCCACAAGTGCGAATAGCGGCCCGGCCAGTAGCGCAGCACCGAGCCGATCCAGAAATTAGATAGATACGCGAAATGAAACGGCATGCCGCTCGCGAGTTCCGGATTCGCGAGGTCGAATGCCATCAGCGCGCACATTACGACGAGCATCAGGTAATAGATCGGAAAGATGCGCACGGTACGGCGCAACAGAAAGCGTCCGAGTTCGACACCGAAACGGCTGTCGCGCGATTCGATGCGCGCGCGCTGCGACGACAGGATGCCGATGATCAGAAAGCCGCTCAGCGCAAAGAAGATCCACACGCCGAGATGCCCGATTTCGCCGATGTCGCCGAATAAACGATGCTGCAGAAATACCATTAGCACGGCGATGGCGCGCAACCCGTCGAATCCGGCAATTCTGTTTTTCATAAACCTCTATTCGCAAAGCGGCTGAAAAGCACGAAAACATCGTACGGGGAAAAAATGCGAAAAAAATCGCAGCGCGCGTTCGATGGTTTTTTTTCGAGGCTTGCGTCCGCCAGTCAATGCAGGCGTCCCTGTTTCGTGCATGAAAAGCCGCAAAACTTTCCGCGCGTTCGTTAACGACGCACCGAGTATTACCAGTCGCCAACGACTCGATTTCAGACAGGCGATGCGGGGGAACGAATAAGCGTTTCGTAGTTCGCACGACATTGGCCGCTGAAGCGTGGCCCTTCACGTTCTTGCGTGCCGCCGGCGCGCATTCTTCGAGAAGACGAATGGAAACATCTGGCCGTGGTCGTGGACGATCGGTCGAAGTCGATTTCTTTCGCGGTGTCGTGTTGATCGTCATCGTGCTCGATCACATTCCCGGCAGCGCGCTATCGCATCTGATGCTGCACGCGTACGCGTTGTGCGATTCAGCCGAGGTGTTCGTATTTCTCGGCGGCTATGCATCGGCGGCGGCGTATACAGCGGTGCTTGCGCATCGCGGCGAACACGCGGCGCAACTGCGTTTCGTCAAACGCTGCTGGGAGATCTATCGCGCGTATCTGTTGACGGCGATGCTGATGCTCGTGTCCGGCGCGGTTCTCGCACGGCTCGATCTGAATCGGGCGATGGTAGAAATGACCGGCTGGCCACCGTTCGCGCTGCAGCCGTGGCGTCAGGCATTCGATATCGCGCTGTTACGACGGCAGCCGTATCTGTCCAGCGTGCTGCCGATGTATGTGCTGTTCGCGCTATGTGTGCCGGTGATGGTGCCGCTCGCGCGCCGCTCGGTATCGCTCGCGCTTGCCGTGAGCCTTGCGGTGTGGGCCGTCGCGCGGCCGCTTGCCGCGTTATTCAGCATTGACGATGTCGCCGACTGGGCTTTTAATCCGTTTGCCTGGCAGCTGATGTTCGTGCTTGGCATGCTATGTCGTGTGCAGCCGATCAGCGAACGTTTTCATGCGAGCTGCGCCGCGCAGTGGCTCACGCGCGTGGCGGTCGTCGCAGTGCTTGCCTTCGCGATCGTCAAACTTTTCGTGCTGACGCAGCCTTTGCCCGGCACGCACAAACAGAATCTTTCAGTGGAACGTGTGATCAATTTCATCGTCATCGCGTGGCTCGCCGCCCAGTTCGTGCGGACGGGCAGCGTCGCGTGGCTCGCGAAGCAGCTGCCCGCCGTGGTGACGGTCGGGCGCGCCGGGCTTGTGTGCTTTGTCACCGGCACGCTGGTGTCGTTGATCATCGACACGGCGACGCCGCACACGTTTCATGGTTTTAGCGCGGTGCTGGTCGGGCTCGGCGGCGACCTCGCGGCGATCGGCGCGCTGCTGATGATCGCGCGCGGCTGGAGCGGCTGGAAGGGGCAGCAGCCGCGCGCGCAGGCGAAGGGCGCGGGTTGCGGATGACACGACGCGAGCGCCGTGTGCGCATCACGACTACGATGCGCACCACGCGCAAGCTCGTTGGACTCGCAACCGTGGTGAGCGTCGTCTTGCTCGCGTGGCTCGCGATACATCGCACGGCCGCGCAGGCCGAAGAAGCACCGTTCGCGATGCACTGCGCGGAGTTCGCGGGCGCGGTGCTGTCGCCCGAACTGATCGAGATGCCGACGGCCGGCGCGCTAATCGAAAGCGCGGCGATGATCGGCGCGACCGCGCAGGGCAATCAGCAAGGCGGCGAGTATTGCCGCATCACGGGCCGCATCAAGGCACTGAATCCGACGACACCCGACATCCGCTTCGATCTGAATCTGCCGCGCCGCTGGAATGGCCGCGCGTTGCAGATCGGCGGCGGCGGGTACAACGGCGTGGTCGTCAGCGGCACCGGTGTGATGCCGTTCTCGCCGGATCGCGCGCCGCTCGCGCAAGGCTATGCGACGTTCGGCGATGACTCGGGGCATGTCGGCGATTCGTCGCTCGCGGAGTTCGGTTTCGTCGATGAAGCGGTGACGAATTTCGGCTACGCGCATCTGAAGAAAACCCACGATGTCGCGCTCGCGTTGATCGCGAACGCGTACGGCAGGCCGCCGCAGCGCATGTATTTTGCCGGCGGCTCGACGGGTGGCCGCGAAGGCTATACGGTAATGCAGCGTTTTCCCGACGACTACGACGGTGTGATCGCCAATTCGCCCGCGTTGAATTTTTCCGGCGTGCGGCTGATCGGCGTGAAGCTCGGTCAGGCCGAGTACGCCACGCCGGGCGGCTTCGTGCCGCCGGCGCTGCTCGAAAGCGTCTATCAACGCACACTCGAGGTATGCGACCGGCTCGATGGCACGGCGGATGGCATCGTCAGTGACGTCGAAGCCTGCCGCGCGCACCAGGCGCAAATCATCGATTCGCTGCGCTGCGCGCTAAGACCTTCATCACACGATGCGTGTCTGACCGACGCGCAATTGGCCACCTTGCTGGTGATGCGCGATGGGCTGTCGCTGCCGTATCGGCTCGCGTGGGGCGTAAGCGGCTATCGCGGCTACAACGTGTTCCAGGGCACGCAACTGACCGGTGCGCTCGGGCTTGCGCATCAATCGGGGCGTCAGCCGGCGCCGACGTTCTATGCGAACGGCTACCTGTTCACGCAAGGCGACGGCTATCTGCGCTATTTCGTCGCGCGCGACGCGAACTTCGATTCGTTGACGTTCGATCCGCAACGGCCCGGCAAATATCGCTCGCAACTAGTCGCGCTGTCGGCCACGATCGGCTCGATGAACCCGGACCTGTCGCGCTATATCGCCCACGGCGGCAAGCTGATCACGCTGCAAGGCCTCGCCGACGAAGTGATCAGCCCGAACCAGACGATCGCGTATCACGACGCGCTGGTCGCGCGTTTCGGCAAGGACGAGGTCGATCGTTTCATGCGGCTCTACATGGTGCCGGGGTTTCAGCATGGCAACGGCGTGTTCATTCCCTCGGTCGATCTGCTCGGCGCGCTCGACGCGTGGGTCACGCGCGGCGTCGCGCCCGAAACGCTGACGGCCACCGATCTCGCCGCGGCGACGAATGGACGTTCGCGGCCGCTGTGCCGCTATCCCGGGTTTCCGCGTTTTATCGGCAAAGGCAATGTAAATCTGGCGAGTAGTTTTGTCTGTGCGCAGCCTTGAGGTGTGAGTCGTCGCAGCGCCTGCGTGGACGAGCGAGCCGCGCAAAAAAACGGCGACGCGGCAACTCGATGCCGCGTCGCCCGGTGAAGCTCAACGGCCGTTACTGCCCGTTCTGCATCCTGCCGTTGTTCATGTCGTTACCGGTTCCGCTGCGCATGCCGTTGTTCATGTTGTTGCCCATGCCGCCTGTCGAACCACCGGTCGCCGGGCTATTCGGGCTCGCGCCCGTGCCGGTGCCCATCCCGCCGCCGGTGCCCGTCACACCCGGCGAACCATAGCCGGAGCCGGTGTTGCCCGGCGTGCGGACCGAGCCCGGGCCAACGCCCGGAGTGGCCGTACCGCCCGCGCCGCCCGTCGTGCCGCCGCCGGCGCCGATCCCCGTGCCGGTGCCCCCCGCGCCACCGCCACCGCCGCTCATGCCGCCGGCAGCACCGCCGCCCGCGCCTCCCGCACTACCGCCGGCGCCCGCGCCGGCAGCACCGCCCGCCTGCGCGTAGACGCCACCCGACAACGCCATCACGAGCGCGGAAGCAAAGATCGTCCTGGTCATGCGTTTCATGATTCATCTCCACGAAAAGGGTTGGTGTCATGTGAACCTCGCAAGGGGTGTGCCTCGGGGTTCATCGGCCGATGATCGACGAGACCGCCGCAATGGCGCGCGTGCTCGACGCTGAAACGGTGAGCCGGCGAGCGAACTCGCGCGCAACACGCTGACGTATGGCCGCGGCGGCGACGTCTACTCCTGCACGGTGCAACGCAATGGCCGCATCGGTCCGCGGCTCGCCTTCATCGAACAGGGTCCGGGAATTGCTGATCTTCAGGAGGCGTTGACCGACGGTTTCACGAGCCGCAACGGATTGGGCGTGGGTCTGGGCGGCGCGCGGGCATTCTCCTACGGACACGCCTTTTCATGACCGATGCGAACGCGAATCTGATCCTCAACGTCGACGACAACGAAGGCGCTCGTTACGCGAAAACGCGCATCCTGTCGCGCGCGGGCTTCATCGTGATCGAGGCCGGCAACGGCGCGCAAGCGATCGAGCGCGCGCGCATTTCGCAGCCGGACCTCGTGCTGCTCGACGTCAACCTGCCCGATCTGAACGGCTTCGAAGTGTGCCGCCGCATCAAGGCCGCGCCGGAGACCTCGGGCGTGCTCGTGATCCACACGTCGGCGGCGGCGGTGCAGAGCATGGACCGGGTACGCGGCCTCGAAGGCGGCGCGGACAGCTATTTGACCGAACCGATCGAGCCGGCCGAGTTGATCGCGCAGGTGCGCGCGCTGCTGCGCGTGCGCCGCGCGGAGGGCGCGTTGCGCGAGAGCGAAGAACGCTTCCGGCAGATGGCCGAGAACATCGACGACGTGTTCTGGATGCTCGACCCATCGAGCGCGCAGTTGCTGTATGTGAGCCCCGCGTATCGGCGTCTGTGGGGCGATGCGGCGCACCAGCCGACGCCGACCGGGCGCCACTGGGCCAACCACATTGATCCGCAGGACGAGGCCGCGGTCGAGACCGCGTATCGCGCGCTCGCCACCGGTGTCGCGTACGAGATCGAATACCGGATCGTGCGGCCCGACGGCGAGACGCGCTGGGCCGTCGAGCGCGGCTTTCCGGTGCGCGACGCGCGCGGGCACATCTACCGGCTCGCCGGCATCGTCAACGATATTTCGGATCGCAAGGCCAACGAGATGGCGTTGCGCGACGCCGATCGCCGCAAGGACGAGTTCCTCGCGATGCTTGCGCATGAGCTGCGCAATCCGCTCGCGCCGATCCGCAACGCGATCGAACTGCTCGACCCGAGTCGTGCGCCATCGCAGCAAAGCTTCGAGGCGATGCGCGCGGTGATCGGGCGACAGGTCAAGCATCTGAGCCGGCTCGTCGACGATCTGCTGGACGTCGCGCGCATCACGCAGGGCAAGATTACGCTGCGCCACGAAATCGTCGAGCTGGCCGCCGCGCTCGAAGCAGCGATCGAAACCGTGCGGCCTGCGTTGAATCGCAAGGGCCATACGCTCACCACCGATCTGCCCGCCGAGCCGCTGTTCGTTGTCGGCGACGGCGTACGGATCGCGCAGGTGCTCGGCAACGTCTTGTCGAATGCGGCGAAGTACACGCCGCAGCGCGGCGACATCCGCATCGAAGTCCGCGAAGCGGGCGATGACGTGCTGATCAGCGTACGCGACAACGGCGTGGGCATCGACGCCGAAACGATCCCGCACATCTTCGATCTGTTCGTGCAATCGGAAATCTCGATCGAACGTTCCGAAGGCGGCCTCGGCATCGGCCTGCCGCTCGCGCGTACGCTGGTCGAGTTGCACGGCGGCGGGATCGAGGCGTTTTCGGCGGGACCGGGGCGCGGCAGCGAGTTCGTCGTGCGATTGCCGCTGACGCGGTTGGCCGACGCCGAGCAAGCGTCGACGGCCGCGCCCGAAGCCGTGCCGAATAACTGCGGCGAGGCGCTGCGTGTGCTGCTGGTCGACGACAGCGTCGATGCGGCGCTCGCGTTGTCGCTGGTGCTGCAGGCGGACGGGTACGACGTGCGCGTCGCGCACGAAGCCAACACCGCGCTCGAACTGGCCGCGCACTTCCAGCCGCAGATCGTGCTGCTCGACCACGGCCTGCCCGGCATGGACGGCTTCCAGCTCGCGCAGGAGATGCGCCGCCGTCCGATCACCGTCGACGCGCTGCTGATCGCCGTGACCGGCTATGGCCAGGCCACCGACCGGCAGCACTCGCGCGAGGCCGGCTTCGATCATCATCTGGTGAAGCCGGTGTCGGTCGAGGACATCCAGAAAGTGATCGCAAGCCGCTTTCGGGGCGCGCAACACAGCGCGTCGGCGTAAAAGACCGCGGACGCGCGTCGCGCGCGCCGGATGACCGCGCCGGGCCTCGGTCTGCATCGGAACCCATCAGTAAGCCGAACCATCTCGCGCCGCGGCGAATGCGCGGCGGCGTCTCCGTGCTCTGCACGCTTTCTCACTTTCCATTACATTGCGGATGCGGCGCGTCCGTTCGCGCCGGTTTCCGTCATTCAACAGCGGTGTCTGCCATCATCGAGTCCATGCAGCCAATCGTTTCGGTCACGAATCTGTCGAAAACCTATGCCAGCGGTTTTCGGGCACTGAAGAACATCAATCTGGCGATCCACCGTGGAGAAATCTTCGCGCTGCTCGGGCCCAACGGCGCGGGCAAGACCACGCTGATCAGCATCGTCTGCGGCATCGTCAATGCGAGCGAAGGCAGCGTGACAGTGGACGGCCACGACATCGGCGCGAACTATCGCGCGGCCCGTTCGCTGATCGGCCTCGTGCCGCAGGAGCTGACCACCGACGCGTTCGAGACCGTCTGGGCCACGGTGTCGTTCAGCCGCGGTCTGTTCGGCAAGCCGAAGAACCCCGCTTACATCGAGAAAGTGTTGCGCGACCTGTCGCTCTGGGAGAAGCGCAACAACAAGATCGTCACGCTGTCGGGCGGCATGAAGCGGCGGGTGCTGATCGCCAAAGCGCTGTCGCACGAGCCGCGCGTGCTGTTTCTCGACGAACCGACCGCCGGCGTCGACGTCGAGTTGCGCCGCGACATGTGGAAGCTCGTGCGCTCGCTCGCGGCGAGCGGCGTGACGATCATCCTGACCACGCATTACATCGACGAAGCCGAGGAGATGGCCGATCGCATCGGCGTGATCAATGCGGGCGAGATCATGCTGGTCGAAGAGAAGACCGAGCTGATGCGCAAGCTCGGCACGAAGCAGTTGACGCTGCAACTGGAGTACCCGCTCGACGATGTGCCGGCTGCGCTCGCCGGCTACGGGCTCGCGGTCGCGAACGGCGGCAACGAGCTGATCTATACCTATGAAGGCGAGGGCGGCCGCACCGACATCATCGCATTGCTGAAATCGCTCGACGATGCCGGCATCCGCTTCAAGGACCTGCACACCACGCAGAGTTCGCTCGAAGACATTTTCGTCAGCCTGCTGCGGGGGAACCCATGAACATCTACGCAATGCGCGCGATCTACAAGTTCGAAATGGCGCGCACGTGGCGCACGCTGATGCAAAGCATCATCGCGCCGGTGATTTCCACGTCGCTGTACTTCGTCGTGTTCGGATCGGCGATCGGGTCGCGTATCAAGGAAGTGGAAGGCATCAGCTATGGCGCGTTCATCGTGCCGGGGCTGATCATGCTGTCGCTGCTGTCGCAAAGCATCGCGAACGCGTCGTTCGGGATTTACTTTCCGCGGTTCACCGGCACCATCTACGAGTTGCTGTCGGCGCCCGTGTCGTATCTGGAGATCGTCGTCAGCTATGTGGGCGCGGCGGCCACCAAGTCGATCCTGCTCGGGCTCATCATTCTCGCGACCGCCGCGCTGTTCGTGCCGTTGCAGATCATGCATCCGTTCTGGATGGTGCTGTTTCTGGTGCTGACGGCGGTCACCTTCAGTCTGCTCGGCTTCATCATCGGCATTTGGGCCGACAGTTTCGAGAAGCTGCAACTGGTGCCGCTGTTGATCGTCACGCCGCTCACGTTTCTCGGCGGCGCGTTCTATTCGGTCGACATGCTGCCGCCGTTCTGGCGCGCCGTCACGCTGTTCAATCCGATCGTTTATCTGGTCAGCGGGTTTCGCTGGAGCTTCTTCGAGTTGGGCGACGTCGGCGTCGGCCTGAGTCTAGGCATGACGCTGCTGTTCCTCGCGGTGTTCCTCGTGATCGTCGGCTGGATCTTCAGGACCGGCTATCGGTTGAAAAGTTAGCCGTCATGTCCTCGGCTGAAATGCGGAGAGGGCGCGACAGCGAAAAGCCGTCGCGCCCTCTTCATCGATACGCGGTGACGCCGACTACGACAGATACGCCTGCGCGACATTGATCAGCTGCACGCGGTTGCGCACGTTGAACAACTGGCGCAAGCGCCGCAGATGATAGTCGACGTTATGCGGCGACAGCCCGAGGAAATACGCGATCTCCTTGTCCCGCTGCCCCTGCACGACCGCCTTCAGCACCGCATGCTGCAGCTTGCTCAGCGCGATGCGCTGCTGCTGCGCGGGCGCGATGCCGATCACGCTTTTCGCGTGGGTCCAGATGAACTCGTGAATCGAGTGCGCGAACATCAGCGTTTCCGCGACGATCGATTCGGTCATCCAGCGCGGATTGCCGATCTCCGAGTTGAAGCACAGGCTCGCGCTCAGCTCCGGCTCCGGCAGCGGCATCTGCGTGAGAATGCCGCTCTTGCGCCCGGCCGCTTCCAGCATGTCGATCAAAGCGCCGAGCCGCTCGCTGCGCAACTGCGCGCGCGGCAGATCGGCGCGCAGATCGGCGGTATTCCACAGAAACGGCATGCCGGTCGGCGACGCGTGCGCGACGCGCGGATCGAGTTCGAAATAACGCTCGCGGAAATAGCGCGTGAGCCATGCCTGCGACTCGTAGCTCGTCAACACGAACATCGTCTTGTGATGCGACGACGTGCGCGTGGCCGTATAGCTGAACGAGTCGAAACCCAGCTGCCTGATGCGCTGGCGCACGAACTCCATGCGGTCCTGCGCGCTGCCGAACCGTCCGAGCGGACTGATCAGCGGGGCTGAGCGGCGCGCCGCAGGCGACGGCGTGCCGATCTCCTCCTCGGTAAACAGAGTCAGAAAGCCACTGCGCCCAGCGCCATTCGCGGCGCGGGGAGACATCTTCACTGCTTCAGCCGCGTGGGCTGATTTCGCGGCGTGCCGCGCGCCGGCCGGGTAAGCCGGTTGGGCGGATGCCGCTCTCGGGTGTGCTGCCGACGCGTGCCCGGCTTCGCCTTGCGGCGAGCCGTTCAGCCATTGCGGCAGCGTATCGCATTCATGTTCCATGAAACGGTAGCTCCGGCGTTCTAAACGCGTGAAATACGACAACCTCAATGATTAGCGATTTCGTGAAATGTCGGTAGCCGGTTCCTTGCTATCATTTTTGTGATCTTGCGCTGACAGTGGACCGGCAATACAGGTACGGCGGCGCTTCTCCTTCCATACGGCACCTCCTTCGAAGGGATGTGATGGCACGAATTCCCAAGCTCACCACGACGCTCGCTTACGACCGCTACATGGCCGGCCAGCGACTCGTGTCGAGCGTGGATCGCGAGTGGCGGCATCTGGTGCTGCGCTCGTATCTCGAGCCGGTGCGGCAAGACCTGCTCGAAGCGCCCGGTTTGCGCGACTTCACGCTGATGACGCTCGCGAGCGGCGCCGAGCATCTCGAACGCAACCTCGGCGGAGCTTGGGAAAGCGCCGATATGCGCGTGAACGACCTGTGGTTCGTGCCGCCCACGCCGATCTCGTGGCGCTGGCATTCGATCAGCGACGAGCCGTTGTCTACCTTGCACGTGCACATCGAGCGCGAGTTGATCGACAGCGTCGCGCAACAGATGGGGCTCGACGCGTCGCGTGAACTGTCGCTCGGCCACGCGATGCGCTTCAACGATCCGCTGATCGCCGCGATGCTTGCCGCACTGCATCGCGCCGCCCGCGATCCCGCCGATTCGCGTCTGTATGTCGATACGCTGGTTCACGCGCTCGCCGCGCACCTGCTGCAACACTATTCGAGCGGCAACGACGCGCGGCGCGACAGCGCGACGGGGCCCGGACGGCTGGTGCCGCGCCGCATCCGCCGGGTGACCGACTACATCCGCGCCAATCTCGCCGAAGATCTGGCGATCGCCGAACTGGCCGAGCAGGCCGGCCTAAGCAGTTTTCATTTTGCTCGGGTGTTTCGCCGCGAGACCGGGGAGACGCCGCATCAGTTCGTCACGCGCTTACGGCTCGAGGAAGCGGCGAGGCTGCTGCGCGCCACGGATCGAACCGTGCTGCAAATCGCGCTCGAAGTCGGCTTCGAGAATGCCAGTCACTTCTCCGTGCAGTTCAAGCGTGGCTATGGCGCGACGCCGCTCGCCTACCGGCTGCGCGGTTGAGCTGGACGAGCCGTAACGGCATGTCTTTCTCCAGTCGGAATCACGCACCTGCGCAGTGTGCGTTGCATTGCGCGGCTTGCAAACTACGAACATTCGTGGCGGCGCGCGCCGCAAACTGGCATGGCATATCGCGCAAGGCTTTGCAGCTCGGCCCGCCACCCGCGATCGCAGGTGGTCTAACTGGACTGACCGCGGCGCGGATAACTGTACCTGTCGAAGCCTTGCATCGGACGACAGAATCGAAGCACCTTTCAAATTTGCCCACCGGATAACGCGCCATGACCCGACTCAAGATGACCGCCTGCGGCCACACCTTCATCGCCGAAACGCATCCCGATGCGCCGCAGACCGTGGCCGCGTTCCTGAAGCTGCTGCCCTACCGGCAGAAGCTGATCCACGTGCGCTGGAGCGGCGAGGGCTGCTGGGTGCCGCTCGGCGAATTCAAGCTCGAGAACGACGGCGTCGCGGTCGGCTTCGAAAATCACACGAGCCATCCATCGGTGGGCGACATCCTGTTCTATCCGGGCGGCTATAGCGAGACCGAGATCATCCTCGCGTATGGCTCGTGCTGCTTCGCGAGCAAGATGGGGCAGCTCGCGGGCAATCATTTTCTGACGATCGTCGAAGGCAAGGAAAAACTGCGCGAACTCGGCACGAAGGTGCTGTGGGAAGGCGCGCAGGAGGTGGTGTTCGACCGGCTTTGAGGGGGCCGCACTTCCTTGCTGGGCATACGCGATGCTTGTTTGAAGAGCCGCGTGCGGGCAGGTTCCGGCCGCGCTGTTCAGGCACGCGGCACCGTCTGGCCGGCCCGGCGAGGAGGAGCAAATGCGACGCATAAATGACAAGGTCCGCGCTGTAGTTTTTGCCATGTCGATCGTGCTGCTATCGGCATGCGGCGGGGGCGGCAGCGGCAGCAGCGGGTCGAATAGCGGCGGCAGCACGGCGGCCGGGCCGGCCGGCGGCGTCAAGCTGCAGGTGGTGTCGTTCGGCGACAGCCTGTCGGACGTCGGGACCTATGCGCCGCTCGCGAGGGCGGTGGGCGGCGGGCGTTTCACGACCAATCCCGGTCAGGTGTGGGCCCAGAACGTCGCGCAATACTACGGCGATACGCTTAGCGCCGCGTTCATGATCGATTTCACGCATAAGCTGAGCGCGCAGAGCGGCCTCGGTTATGCGGAAGGCGGCTCGACCGTGGCGACACCGGCGAACCAGTACGACTACCTGAGCGATGTGATCGGCAACATCGAAATGCCTGTGAATCAGCAGCTGTCGAGCTATCTGAGCGCTCACGGCAGCTTCAACGCCAATCAGCTCGTGCTCGTGTGGGTGGGCTCGAACGACGTGCTGCGTGCCGGCAATCTGCCCGCCGCTGCGCCGGTCGTGCAGGCGGCGGCCACGACGCTCGCCCAGCTCGTCGGGCAGATCGTGCAGAACGGCGGCGTGCATGTGGTGGTGATCAATCTGCCGAATATCGGGCTGTCGCCGAAGGGACTCACTTCGCCCGATGGTGGCGCGAACCTCACGCAGTTGTCGCAGCTATTCAACGCTACGTTGAATAGCGCGCTGCAAACCGATGGGCTGCAATCGAAGGTGATCGAGGTCGATTCGTACACGTGGACGAATCAGGTGATCGGAAACTTTCAGGCGAACGGTTTTACCGTGTCGAATACGGGGCAGGCCTGCGACCCGAAGAAAACGCCCGATGACACCGCGCTGCTATGCTCGCCCGCAACTTATGTCAGCGCCAATGCGGATCAGACTTACATGTTCGCCGATGATCTGCATCCGACCACGCATATGCATGCATTGTTTGCGCAGTTCGTCGAGCAGCAGATCGCGCACAGTGGGTTGGGGCGGTAAGGGGGACACCGCGGCGCGGCCTGCTTTCGGCACCCCGGCCCTCAACAAGGCCGGGGTCCGCATCACATCACATCGTCACTTGAACAACTTCGTCGCCTGCGTCAGCGTATTGATCACTCCCCACGCAAGCGGGATCATCACATACAGCCAGAACACCGCGAGCATCAACTTGTTGGTCGGATGTACGGTTTGAACGGTCGACATACGGATCTCCTCAAGCGCCCTTGGCGACTTGTGCATCGGTCATGTGGTGCTTCTCGTCCACGCGCTTGACCAACAGGTTGCAGATAAAGCCGATCACGAGCAGCACGGCCATGATGTGTACGGTCATCGTGTACGCGTCCGCTTTCGCTACGCCGTTCGCGACTTCATATGCGCGGATGTAGTTGACGAGCACCGGACCCGCGACGCCTGCCGCGGCCCACGCGGTCAACAGACGTCCATGAATGCCGCCGACGAAGGTCGTGCCGAACATGTCGGCGAGATAGGCCGGCACCGTTGCGAAGCCGCCGCCGTACATCGACAGGATGATGCAGTACGTCAGCACGAACAGCGCGATCTGTCCGTTCGCGGCAAAGCTCGGCACGAGGTAGTAGAGCACCGCGCCGAGCGCGAAGAAGATGTAGTAGGTGTTCTTGCGGCCGATCCAGTCCGACGCCGACGCCCACACGAAACGCCCACCCATGTTGAACAGCGACAAGAGCCCGACGAAGCCGGCTGCCGCAGCGGCTGTCACCGTGTTCTTGAAGCTCTCCTGGATCATCACCGAGGCCTGGCCGAGAATGCCGATGCCGGCCGTCACGTTCAGGAACAGCACGAGCCAGATCAGATAGAACTGCGGTGTCTTCAGCGCCTGGTCGATATGCACGTGATTGCTCGTGATCAGCCGGTGCTGCGTCGCTGCGGGCGGCGTCCAGCCAGCCGGCTTCCAGTCCGCCGGCGGCACGCGGATCGCGAGCGCGCCGATCGTCATCGAGATGAAATAGACGATGCCGAGCACGATGAAGGTTTCCGCGACGCCAATGCTGGTCGCGCTTTGAAAGTGTTTCATCAGTGCGACCGACAACGGCGCTGCGATCATCGCGCCGCCGCCGAAGCCCATGATCGCCATGCCGGTCGCCATACCGCGGCGGTCCGGAAACCAGCGGATCAGCGTCGACACCGGCGACACATAACCGAGCCCCAGCCCGATCCCGCCGATGACGCCGTAGCCGAGATACAGCAGCGCGATCTGATGCAGGTACACGCCGAGCGCGGACACGAGGAAGCCGCCGCCGAAACAGCACGCGGCCGTGAACATCGTGCGGCGCGGACCGACGTGTTCGAGCCATTTGCCGGCGAATGCCGCCGACAAACCGAGGAACACGATCGCAAGCGAAAAGATCCAGCCGAGCGCGGTCAGCGACCAGTCATCGGGCGCGGACTGCGTGATGCCGATTACCTTGGTCAGCGGTCCGTTGAAGACCGAGAACGCGTAGGCCTGGCCGATGCACAGATGCACGGCGAGCGCGGCGGGAGGCACCATCCAGCGCGAGAAACCGGGCTGCGCGATGGTGGCCTGTTTTGAAAAGAATGGGGCTGAACCTTGTTGGCTGCCCGGCTCGCTGATACTACTCATAAGTGGGTCTCCTTACAGTCGTTCTGTTTATCGGCGTTTCGTGCATTAACCTGAGGCGGCGGAGTGTAACTTGCGCAGGCCGTCCCGTCATCGCTATATGCACTTTTATTTCATATGGCCGGTCCAATGCACCCGCAAATCATGCCTGGCTCGACAATAGGACGTGGACGATGCCTTCGCAATATGAAGCGCGCGGACATAAGGTTTGATCCTGGTCGGACGCGGGCATTCTTCACGAGATCGCGAACGTCGTGGGACGGGCCGAACTGGCTGCTGCGAATTTTCGACTAGAAGCACTATGCAAGGGCAGCAATAAACAAGCGCGCACGTCACGAGGCAAAAAAGAAAACGGGCCGGCGCGGCTTGTTTGCCGCGTCGGCCCGTCTTGTATCGATGGCGAGTTTCGCCGGTATCAATCGATCGTGCGGCCGGTCTTCATGCGTGCTGCAACGAGTACCGAAATCAGGCAGCCGATCGCCAGATATGCGGCCACTGGATGCCACGAGCCGCCCGCGAAGCTGACCAGCGCGACCGCGATGAACGGCGTGAAGCCGCCGCCGACCACGCTCGCCACCTGATAGCCGACACCCGCGCCGCTATAGCGGTACTCGGTGCCGAACAGCTCGGTGAACATCGGCTGCTGCACGCTGACGACCATGTCGTGCGCGATGTTGGCAAGCATCACCGCGAACACGACGATCCATACGGTCGAACGCGTACATCGTGAACAGCTCGGCGAGCCGCAGCGCGATGATCAGCAGGAAGGCCTTCGGATGGCGCAGCAGCGCTTCGACGATCGGCAGGCGCACGCGGCGCTCGCCATGCTTGCCGACTTTCTCGACGAACTCCTGCGACTCCTCCATGCTCGAGCGGATCCACAACGCAATCAGCACCAGCACGACGCTGAACAGGAACGGCAGACGCCAGCCCCAGCTCAGGAACGCGGCGTTGTCCATCGAGCGGCTGATCAGCGCGACGAGACCCGTCGACAGCACGAGCCCGACGCCGTAGCCGACCTGCACGCCGCTGCTGTAGAAGGCCTTCTTTTTCTCGGGCGCGCTTTCGACCGCCATCAACGCCGCGCCGCCCCATTCGCCGCCGACCGCGAAGCCCTGGATTGCGCGCAGCGTGACGAGCAGCACCGGCGCCAGCCAGCCGATCGTCGAAAACGCCGGCAGCAGACCGATCGCGGCCGTCGACAGACCCATCATCATCACGGTGAGCACCAGCATGCGCTTGCGTCCGAGCCGGTCGCCGTAGTGGCCGAACACGAAACCGCCGAGCGGGCGGAACAGGAAGCCGACGCCGAAGGTCGCGAATGCGGCGAGCGTGCCCATCGCCGGGCCGACGTTCGGGAAGAATTCGGCGTTGAACACGAGCGCGGCGACGATGCCGTACAGCAGGAAGTCGTACCAGTCGACCACGGCGCCGACAAAGCTGCCGAGTGCGGCTTTGCGGGCCTGACTGCGCGCATTGCGGTGAGTGGCCAATGCGGCCTGCGGGTGGGTGGTGCTCGTCGAGTCTCCTTCGACATGACATGGGCTTGAGTCGAGCGCGCCGCGCCGGCAAGGCATTCGACGGAATCGCTCCGCGGCAGGATGTCCGGAAGGTTAATGACGCGCCCCCGAATTCACAATCTGCGCAATGTTGAAAATGCGCGATGATCGCACGCGGCTGCGCGAATAGCGCGCGTTTTGCGTGTTTACACCAAGCGCCCATGGGGGCCATCGGGGGCAACGGTGTGGGCGAACCACGCATCCCTATGGCGTGCTAACGTGAAGCAATCTTAGAAACAACAGGTGTTGATATACTACATACCGAATATTGAAAAATGCGGCGTTGCAGCATACAATTGAGGAATTACCTTCTCAATCGTTCGGAGTTGCACGTGGAATTCGTACCTCTCGCGCTGTTCGCCATTGCTGTCTTAGGGTTGGGCTGTGCCGCCACCGTTTTGCTGACCGACTGGATTCCCGATTCGATCGGAGCGCTTGCATCGCAACATGGCCGCTTCGTGGGCCAGGGCGAGCAGCGCGGCAAAGCAGTGGCGCCGAATCGCGCGCGTGTACAAGCAGAGGCGATGAATGTCGTCAGAACTTCCAACTGAAACAGTGGCCACCCCGTTGACCCTGTCGTTGCAGCCTATCGGCGCGAGCGCGAGCTTGCGCGATCAGGCGTATGCGATGCTGCGTCAGGCAATCGCCGACGCGGATATCTACCAGAATCGCGAAGAAATCCGTCTCGACGAGCGCGTGCTCAGCGAATCGCTCGGCGTGAGCCGCACGCCGGTGCGTGAGGCAATGACGCTGCTCGAGCAGGAGGGCTTCCTGCGCATGGTGCCGCGGCGCGGCATCTACATCGTGCGCAAGAGCAAGCGCGAAATCGTCGAGATGATCCAGATGTGGGCCGCGCTCGAAAGCATGGCCGCGCGCCTCGCCACGCTGCATGCGACCGACGAGGAAATCGGCCGCCTGCGCCATATGTTCGACAATTTCCGCGACACGACGCCGGCCGAGCATATCGCCGAGTATTCGGATGCGAACATCGCGTTTCATCAGGCGATCGTCGAGTTGTCGAAGTCGCAGATCATTCTCGACACGATCAAGAACATCTTCATCCACGTGCGTGCGATCCGGCGCATGACCATCTCGCAGAGCGACCGGGCCGCGCGCTCGATCGTCGATCATCTGCGCATCATCGAGGCGCTCGAGAAGCGCGATACCGAACTCGCCGAGCGGCTCACGCGTCAGCATTCGCTCGATCTCGCGGCGTTCGTCGAAGCCAATTGCGATTTTCTCGATTGATGGCGGCGTAGACGCCTGATTAGCTGCTGATTTGGAAAAGCCCGCGCTGCGCAAGCACTGCGGGCTTTTTTACGTGCGCGCACCTCCAGCGAGCGTTGGCGAACAACACGGAGGTTACCGCCGCACTGCGGGGTAAACCGTGCTTGACGGTCTTGAAAATATGGTATGTGATATATCAACAACGACGGCCGCGTTCCGCGACCCAGTGTTTTCCCTTGAAACAACCGCCACAAAGCCTTGCAGATTCAGCGCAAAGCTACGGCTGACAAGCTTGAACAGGACGAACTTCGCGCCGTTTCCGTCTCGAATTGGCCTTGAACGAATGTGATATATCACATACGGTATCTTCGAAGCCGTGAGACGTCGGTGCAGCCGGACGTATATCGAAGCGGACGCGTCCGTCGATAACCGTTGCACATCCGATAGATGAGGAGATGACTATGTCTGCAGTTGTTTCATCCCTGAGTCCGGCCACGACCACGACCGCCGACGACACGCTGAAGCAGAAGACCCGCGACGCGGGCGTCGTGTCGGGCGGCCATCTGGTTGCGAAGGCGCTGAAAAACGAGGGGATCGACACGATCTTCACGCTGTGCGGCGGGCACATCATCGATATCTACGACGGCTGCGTCGACGAAGGCATCCGCATCATCGACGTGCGCCACGAGCAGGTCGCCGCGCATGCGGCCGACGGCTACGCGCGCCAGACCGGCAAGCTCGGCTGCGTGGTGACGACCGCCGGCCCCGGCTGCACGAACGCGGTGACCGGCATCGCGACCGCATTCCGTTCGGAAAGCCCGATCCTGCACATCGGCGGACAAGGCGCGCTGACCCAGCACAAGATGGGATCGCTGCAGGATCTGCCGCACGTCGACATCATGGCGCCGATCACCAAGTTCGCCGCGAGCGTATCGAGCACCGAGCGCGTCGCCGACATGATCTCGATGGCCGCGCGCGAATGCTTCAACGGCGCCCCCGGTCCCGCCTACCTGGAAATTCCGCGCGACGTGCTCGACCGCGAAGTCGACGCGACGCGCGCGATCGTGCCGCGGCCGGGCCACTATCGCGCGTCGACGAAATCGATCGGCGATCCGCGTGACATCGAGAAACTCGCCGACATCCTCGTCGATGCCGAACGCCCCGCGATCCTGTACGGCCAGCAGGTGTGGACCGCGCGCGGTCACGACCAGGCGATCGCGCTGCTGCGCGGCATCGAGATTCCCGGCTATTTCAACGGCGCGAGCCGTGGGCTGCTGCCGCCGGGCGATCCGCATCATTTCGATCGCACGCGGTCGCAGGCCTTCGCGAATGCCGACGTGCTGATCGTGGTCGGCACGCCGTTCGATTTCCGCATGGGCTACGGCCGACGCATCAGCAAGGAATTGACGCTGGTGCAGATCGATATGGACTATCGAACCGTCGGCAAGAATCGCGATATCGATCTGGGCCTCGTCGGCGATCCGGGCGCGATTCTCGCCGCGGTGCTGCAAGCCGCGAGCGGTCGTATCAAGGACGACAAGCGTCAGGCGCGCCGCAAATGGATGGCGCAGTTGCGCGACGCCGAAGCGACCGCGACCGAAAAACTGCTGCCGCTGTTCCGCTCGAATAGCACGCCGATTCATCCGTATCGCGTCGCGTACGAACTCAACGAATTCCTGTCCGACGACACCGTGTATATCGGCGACGGCGGCGACGTCGTGACGATCTCCGCGCAAGCGGTGCGGCCGCGCCGGCCGGGACAGTGGATGGACCCCGGCGCGCTCGGCTCGCTCGGCGTCGGCACCGGCTTCGCGCTCGCGGCGAAACTTGCACATCCGCACAAGGAAGTGCTCTGCTATTACGGCGACGGCTCGTTCGGCATGACCGCGTTCGACATGGAAACCGCGAACCGCTTCGGCGCGCCGTATCTCGCGGTGATCGGCAACAACTCGGCGATGAACCAGATCCGCTACGGCCAGCTCGCCAAATACGGCGAGGAACGCGGCAACGTCGGGAATCTGCTCGGCGACGTGCCGTTCAGCAAATTCGCCGAAATGCTCGGCGGCTATGGCGAGGAAGTGCGCGATCCCGCTCAGATCGCGAGCGCGCTACAGCGTGCGCGCGAAGCGATTCATCGCACCGGCCGCTCGGCGGTCGTCAACATCTGGGTCGACCCCCGTGAATACGCACCGGGCACGAAGAACCAGACCATGTACAAATAACCTTCATCGTTCAGGAGATACGACATGGCCAAGGCACTCGACGGTGTGCGCATCCTCGATTTCACGCATGTGCAATCGGGGCCGACCTGCACGCAATTGCTCGCATGGTTCGGCGCGGACGTGATCAAGGTGGAGCGGGCAGGCGCGGGCGACATCACGCGCGAGCAACTGCGCGATATTCCCGACGTGGATAGCCTGTACTTCACGATGCTCAATCACAACAAGCGCTCGGTCACGATCGACACCAAGCATCCGGAAGGCAAGCAGGTGCTCGAAGCGCTGATCCAGAAATGCGACGTACTGGTCGAAAACTTCGCACCGGGCGCGCTCGACCGCATGGGCTTCACGTGGGAGCGGATTCAGGAATTGAATCCGCGCATGATCGTCGCATCGGTGAAGGGCTTCGGTCCCGGTCCTTACGAGGACTGCAAAGTCTATGAGAATGTCGCGCAATGCGCGGGCGGCGCGGCGTCGACCACCGGCTTCGACGACGGCCCGCCGGTCGTGACCGGCGCGCAGATCGGCGACAGCGGCACGGGGCTGCATCTCGCGCTCGGCATCGTCACCGCGCTCTATCAACGCACGCATACCGGACGCGGCCAGCGCGTGCTCGCCGCGATGCAGGACGGCGTGCTGAATCTGTGCCGCGTCAAACTGCGCGATCAGCAGCGTCTCGACCGCACCGGCGTGATGAAAGAGTATCCGCAATACCCGAACGGCACGTTCGGCGACGCGGTGCCGCGCGCGGGCAATGCGTCGGGCGGCGGGCAGCCGGGTTGGATTCTGAAGTGCAAGGGATGGGAGGCGGACCCCAACGCATACATCTACTTCATCACGCAGGCGCCCGTGTGGGCGAAGATCTGCAACGTGATCGGCAAGGAGGAGTGGGCCACCCACCCCGACTATGCGACAGCGCCCGCGCGCCTGCCGCGACTGAAGGAGATCTTCGCCGAAATCGAACGCTGGACGATGACGAAGACCAAGTTCGAGGCGATGCAGATCCTGAACAAATACGACATTCCGTGCGGCCCGATCCTGTCGATGAAGGAAATTGCCGAAGAACCGTCGCTGCGCAAAACCGGCACGATCGTCGAAGTCGATCATCCGCAGCGCGGCAAGTATCTGACCGTGGGCAATCCGATCAAGCTGTCCGACAGCCCGACCGACGTCAAACGCTCGCCGCTGCTTGGCGAACATACCGACGAAGTGATGGCCGAACTCGGTTATTCGGCCGAGCAGATCACGGCGCTGCGCACCGCCGGCGCAATCTAGGAGCGACGCATGCAGACGTGGATGCGGTTCATGTCGGGCGACGGCGGCATCGTGTTCGGCCGTGTCGAAGGCGCCTACCTGCACGAGTACGAAAGTCTCGCGCAGCCGGTGCCGACCGGCGCGGTTCTGTCGCTGCGCGCACTGACGCCTCTGGCGCCGTGTGCGCCGGGCAAGATAGTCGCGCTGTGGAATAACTATCACGCGCTCGCGGCGAAGCTCGACAAACCCGTGCCCACGCATCCGCTGTTTCTTATGAAGCCGGCGGCGTCGGTGATCGGCGCGGGCGAGCCGATCCGCCGGCCGCGTCACTACGCGGGCAAGATCGTCTACGAGGGCGAGCTCGGTATCGTGATCGGCCAGCGTTGCCGCGATCTCGATGTGCAGCAGGCGGAGGCGGCAATTTTCGGCTACACGCTCGTCAACGACGTCACCGCTGCCGACTTGCTCAACGAGAATCCGCATTTTCCGCAGTGGTGCCGCGCGAAAAGCTTCGATACGTTCTGTTGTCTGGGTCCGGCCATCGTTTCCGGTTTCGACTGGCGGGCGGCGCGCCTGCTGACGACGCTCGACGACGTCGAGCGTCAAAATTATCCGCTCGCCGATATGGTCTTTTCGCCGGCCGAGCAGGTGAGTCTGATTTCGCAGGATCTGACGCTCGAACCCGGCGACGTGATCGCGTGTGGCACCTCGCTGGGCGTGGGTTCGATCAAGGACGGCGCAACGGTGTCGATCACGATCGATGGGATCGGCACGCTGACCAATACCTTGAGCGCGGCGCAACGCGACGAGCCACGGCGATTGGGCGATACCGCGAACATGAGTTGACGAGGTCAGGGACCTCGGGCTCTTGCCTTTCATCGCATCACGGAGGATCACGCATGCCGCAAGCCTGTGGGAGTGCCGTGTTGATGGATCTGTTGCTGCTGCTTGCGGTGACTGTCGCGATGGCGTTGGTCCCCGTGCTGACGGTGGCAGTGACCGCGCTCACGCGACGACGGCTCGGCGGGCAATCGGCGCATCGGCACGCCTGCGTGCGCGAACGAGATCCGACACGCAGGCCCCGGATGCTTGCATTGCTCGGCAGCGGCATCGGTTTGGTGGTCGCGTCGATAGGCTTTACGCGTTACCTGTTGGCCGCGGCGCGCGAAAACACCGAACGCATCGAACTATTTTCGGCCGTCTTGATCGGCGCGCTGATCTTCGCGGCCTGCGCGATCGCGTTCTGCAAGCTGCGCGGCGTATTGCAACTCGAGGCGGCCGCGCTGCCGGGCCATCACGTGGTCAATCTGTTTGCGCTGCTGTTATGCGGCTGGCTCGGTTACAGCTTCGTCACCGAACAGGCACAGCCATTCGGACTCGCGGCATTGCTCGCGACGGGCGCCCTGGCGTTGGCAATGGGCGTGCATCTGATGCTGAGTCGCGAGTATCGGGGTAATCCCGCTCACGCCGCGCATCACGACAGTTGTGCACCGCGCATGCGTGCGTTCGCCGCGCGTAGCGATGGCCTGGCGCTCGGCAAGCCGGGCCTGCTCGCGAACATCGAGTGGCATGGTGGAGAAGAGCAGACCTGGGCGCTTCGCGATGTCGCGCCGGCGCTGATGCGTTTGAGCGCCTATGCAGATCGTCGGAATGGGCGCGACGGTAGACGAAGCAATGGGCGCCCGCGCGACTGTTCATGCAAATGTACGCACAAGCGGCCGGCTCATTTCACTACGCGCCGCTAATCGACGATGCAGACGCCCCTGATAAACCTGATTGCCAATAGCGAAGACGGCGGGACGATGACCCCGCCGCCCGAATCTTGTTCGATGCTTCTATTCACCAACGGCCGCGGCGAATTCGCTGTAGTACTGCATCTTCCTGTGCAGAATGAGTTGAGCGAGAAAGTCGGCATCGTACGCGCGATGCAGATGGCTGTGATAGCGCTCGATATAAGCGGTGATTCGCGCCAACTCGCCATTGAACTCTTTCAGCATGTCGAGCGTCGCGCGGTCCCAGCGAAACCGCAGTCCGAGATCGCTGAACGCGGCATTGTAGGCGCTCAGATGCGCATCGTCGGGATGGTTTTCGTGATCCACCGCCGCTGCGCGAGCGTTGCGTGTACTGATACGGGACTCAACAGGAGCGTGGTTCATGATCGGCCTCCTCGGCTCGCAAGTGAAAGAACTCGCTTGCAGCATAGAAGTCGCGATCGATTTGCAATAGTTAAAGTTTTATTGGCTTTCCATAGCTTAAGGCTTATGCACGCTCAGTTCCTTCACGCGCGTGATCTTTTCGATCAGACTGGCGCCTTCCTCCATCAGGAAGCGTTTGAAGGCGACGGCCACCGGCGGCAGACGCTTGTTTTTCCGATGCACGACATACCAGTTGAGCATCACCGGAAAGCTCTCGACGTCGAGCACGACCAGATGACCCAACTGCAATTCGAGGCTGATCGTATGGGCGGACAGAAACGCGATGCCCATTCCGGCAATGACCGCCTGCTTGATCGTCTCGGTGCTCTTGATCTCCATTGCGATCTTCAGATTGGACAGACGGCCGGCAAAACCTTCTTCCATCGAATTCCATGTATCCGAGCCGCGTTCGCGCACGATGAACGCTTCGTTCGCGAGCTGACTGAAGCGGATATTGCGCTTGTGCGCAAGCGGATGAGTGGGCGCCGCGACGATCACGTACGGATGCGGCGCGAACGGTTCATTGGTCGCGTCGGTTTCGTGCGGCGGACGCACCATGACCGCGAGGTCGGTTTGATTGGTCGCCAGTTGATGCAGCAGTTCTTCGCGGTTGTGCACCGCCAGATTCAGATCCACACCCGAATAGCGACGCGTGAATTCGGCGAGAAGGCGCGGAAAGAAATAGTCGCCGGCACTGATCACGGCGACATTCAGCTTGCCGCCGGAGACGCCCTTCAACTGACTCATCGCTTCGTCGACTTCATGGAACTGCTGCATGATCGCGCGGCTGTAGTGGAGCATTTCAGTGCCGGCCGGCGTCAGATAGATCTTTTTGCCGAGTTGCTCGAACAGAGGCAGCCCCGCATGTTCTTCGAGTTGCCGGACCTGAGTGGAAACGGCCGGCTGAGTCAGATGCAATTCCTCCGCGGCGCGCGAAAAACTCAGGTGGCGCGCCACCGTTTCAAAGACCTTCAGTTGCCGCAGAGTTGCATTGCGCATCGTCATGGTCGATGTATAAGGAAACGTGAATCAACATAATAACAAACTTTAATTATGAGTAATTCAGCAATGACCCTAGCATGAAACCTATAACAAGCCGAATAGCCACTGTAATACGCGGGTTAACGCATAGATATGTTGTGTGGCGGACGCAATAGCAGGGAATAGGCTGTAATGCTTACCGGCTGAAGCGTGGTTCTGGTCGGAATAAAGCAAGAACTATCATCGAAAAACGAGTTCGGGGGAAAAGCATTAAAGGATCGATTTCGAATTTTCCCGAATAGCGAAGTTCTCGGGCCATAACGATAAGGCGGGACGCATCCAGCACGGCGCGTAAGCCGGCTGCACTAAATAAATAGTGGAGACAAGGCTCATGAACGATATCACCCAGCAATCGACGACCGGTATGTCATGGCGTAACCGATGGTCGCAACTCGTCATCGGCATGATCTGCATGGCGCTGGTGGCGAATCTGCAATATGCGTGGACGTTATTCGTGGCTCCTATGCATGCGCGGCATCACTGGAGCGAGGCGTCGATCCAGCTCGCGTTCTCGATCTTCATTCTGACCGAGACGTGGCTCGTGCCGTTCGAGGGCTGGCTCGTCGATCGATTCGGGCCACGCCCGGTGGTGGCGGGCGGCGCGATCTGCGCGGGTTTGTCGTGGATTCTCAATTCGTATGCGACGACGCTCGGCATGTTGTATTTCGCCGCGGTGATTGGCGGTATAGGCGCGGGCGGTGTGTACGGAACCTGTGTCGGCAATGCGCTCAAATGGTTTCCCGACCGGCGCGGCCTCGCCGCGGGCTTGACGGCCGCGGGCTTTGGCGCGGGCGCGGCGCTGACGGTGATACCGATTGCAAACATGATTACGAGCCGCGGCTATGAAGCGACGTTCCTGTTCTTCGGCATCGTGCAGGGCGTCAGCATTTTGCTGCTCGCGATGCTCCTGACGCGGCCGATCTTGCGGCAGGCAGGGGTACGCAAGAGCCGCTTCGCGGTGTCAAAAGTCGATTTCACGTCGCGCCAGATGATCAAAACGCCAGTTTTCTGGGTGATCTACGCGTCGTTCGTCGCGGTCGCGGCGGGTGGTTTGATGGCGACCGCACAGATCGGCCCGATCGCGAAAGACTGGGGCTTAGCCCGCATTCCGATGTCGGTCTTCGGCGCGACGTTGCCGCTGCTGACCCTTACGTTGTCGATCGACAATATCTTCAACGGCTTGACGCGTCCGCTATGCGGCTTCATCTCCGACAAGATCGGCCGTGAAAACACGATGTTCGTGATCTTCATCGGCGAGGGGCTCGCGTTGCTCGGCATGATGCAGTTCGGCAGCAATCCGTATGCCTTTATGGTCTTTGCCGCGCTGATCTTCCTGTTCTGGGGCGAGATCTTCTCGATCTTCCCGGCGACTTGCGCGGATACGTTCGGCAGCAAGTACGCGGCCGCCAATGCTGGCACGTTGTACACCGCGAAGGGTACGGCCTCGTTGCTGGTGCCGATCGCATCGGTGCTCGCGGCAACGGGAGGCTGGAACCTCGTCTTCATCGTTTCCGCCGTCATCACGATCGCAGCCGGTATTTCCGCGAAGTTCATCCTCGAGCCGATGCGCACGCGTTGGATCGAATCGCACGATGAACCTCAGGGCGCGCTGGCCGTCGCGGGTCATGGCAATGGCAATGCGTCGAGAATGAGTCACTGGCCCGAACAGTCTGGCGAATAAAGTGAGCGTCGCGCGCCCGGAACCGACGCCATGAATGTTTCGTTGCAGCAGCTCAAGGTATTCGTCGCGGTCGCGCGTGAGCGCAGTTTCACGCGCGCGGCGCGTGAGTTCGATCTGACGCAGTCGGCCATCAGCCGGTGTGTGCGTGAACTGGAAGACGCGGTCGAATTGAAGCTGTTCGATCGCACGACACGCCAGGTCGAATTGACGAATGCGGGTGCGAGCCTCGAGAGAAGAATCGGCCGGCTGCTCGATGAAATCGAATTGACGCTGCTCGAAGAGCGCGCTGCTTACGATGGACACACGGGCGTCGTGTTATTCGCGAGTAATCCGGTGTTGTCATCCGGCTGGGTGTCGCGAGCCTTGGCGCAATGCGCGTCGGTATTTCCCGAGCTGGTCGTGTCGGTCAAGGATCAGCCTCAATGCAGCGTATTGGCCAGTGTCGAGCAGGGCGAGGTGGATTTCGGCGCGGTCTGTGTGACTGCACCCGTCGATAGTCCGCTATTACATGCTCAGGTGCTTTTCACTACGCCACTGCATGCGGTGCTTCCCTCCGTGCATCCGCTAGCCCAGCACGACAGCATCGGATGGCACGCGTTGCGCGAATCTCCGCTGATCACGCTGAATGCCGATACCGGCGTGCGCGCCGCGCTCGAACCGGTACTCGCCGCGAACGAATTGAAGCGCCGGCCGATGCAGCAACTCGGACACGTTGCGGCGGTAGCGCGCATGGTCGAATTGGGATTGGGTGTCGGCGTATTGCCTGTCGATGCGCATTGGCCTTCGCCGGGCGCTTCGTTGGTGAGTCGCCCGCTGGTCCCCGAAACGACATTGACGACGGTACTCGTGCACCGCAGAAACCGCTCGCTTCGTCCCAATGCGGCTGCTGCGTGGGCGCAGTTCGTCGCATCGACGACCGATCATTCGCGGAGCGCGGGCGAAATGCCTGCCGCAGTCGCTGCCGCGACGCAAAGCTTCAGCTGGCAGTCCGTGCGGCAAAGCCTGTTGCCAGAACCTTAGATAGGGGCCGACCGAAATGCTCGCGCAATGCGCGACATTCGATCGATGCGCCGTCAGTCAGCCACATAACGTCCTACTCAAGGAGCTTCATGATGGATATCCAGTCCGACCTCAGGCAACATGATCTGTTGATCGACGGCAAGCGCATGCCGCCAGGCACCGGGGAATATTCCGTCGATATCAACCCCGCGACCGAGGAGTCGATCGCGCTGGTCGCGCAAGGCAGCTCCGCCGACGTCGATGCCGCGGTGCGCGCGGCGCGCAGCGCATTGAAAGTATGGAATTCGATTCGGGCCGCCGAACGCGGCCGCATCCTTCAACGTCTCGCGGGCCTGATGCGCGAGAACATGGAAGAACTCGCCGCGCTCGAAAGTCTCGATTGCGGCAAGCCGATTGCCGCGGTGATGCGTCAGGACGTGCCCGCCGCGATCGATACCGTCGAATACTACGCAGGCTGGTGCGACAAGATCAACGGCCAGGTGGTGCCGACGCGTCCCGATGCATTGACCTATACGCTGCGCGAGCCGGTCGGCGTGGTCGCTGCGATCGTGCCGTGGAATTTTCCGCTGATGATCGGCATGTGGAAGATCGCGCCCGCGCTCGCTTGCGGTTGCACGCTGATCGTCAAGCCTGCCGAGATCACGCCGCTCACCGCGTTGCGCATCGGCGAGCTGGCGCTCGAAGCGGGTGTGCCGCCGGGCGTGCTCAATATCGTCACCGGCAAGGGCAGTGTGGTTGGCGACGCGCTGGTGTCGCATCCCGGTATCGACAAGGTCACGTTCACCGGTTCGCCTTCGGTCGGACGAGGCATCCTGCAGGGCGCGGCGGGCAACTTCAAACGCGTGACGCTGGAGCTCGGCGGCAAGTCGGCCAACGTGATCTTTGCCGACGCGAATCTCGACAATGCGGTGCGCGCCGCGGCGTCCGGCGTGTTCTTCAATACGGGGCAAGTGTGCTCCGCCGGGTCGCGGATACTCGCGCATCGTGACGTGTATGACGAAGTGGTCGAGCGGCTGGCCACGCGCGCAAAGTCGATCAAGGTCGGCGATCCGTCGCTGCGCGAAACGTCGATGGGACCGCTGATTTCAGCCGCGCAGATGAAGACCGTATTGAGCTACGTCGACACGGGTCGCTCGGAAGGCGCGTCGCTCGTGACCGGCGGCGCGCGAGTCGGCGATCGCGGCTTTTTCGTCGAGCCGACCGTGTTCGCGAATGTCGAGCACGAGATGCGCATTTCGCAGGAGGAGATCTTCGGGCCGGTGGCAAGCGTGATCCGTTTCAACGACGAAGCGGACGCGATCCGAATCGCCAATGGCACATCGTATAGTCTCGCGGCCGGCGTGTGGAGCGCTGACCTTAGCCGCGTGCATCGCGTGGCGCGCGACTTGAAGGCCGGCACGGTGTGGATCAATACCTACGGCTATACGGACGTGCGTTTGCCGTGGGGTGGTGCTGGCGATTCGGGCTTCGGTCGCGAGCATGGCGATCTCGCGATCGAGAATTTCACTGAACCCAAAGCGGTGTGGGTGGCGATCGATCAATAACGTCTAGTGCAAAAAAGGATCGGATGCATGGCATCCGATCCTTGGGTCGTGTTGCAAAACGAGAAGGAGTTGATGAGTACCTGGTCAATTACCTTGTAATGCCATCTTCTCGCGCAATTTGATCAGTGCGAGCACGACGTCGATGGTGGGTGTCGGTTCGGCAACGAGTCGCCCCATTTCCTGCACGACGGTCAGCAAAGGATCGATTTCCATCGGCCTGCGGTTCTCGAGATCGACGAGCGTCGATGTTTTGTGCGCACCAACCGCGCCCGCGCCATCAATACGCCTTTCCACATCGACACGAAAGTGCACGCCAAACTGCTCGGCGATTCGCTTCGCTTCGAGCATCATCGTGCGCGAAACCGCGCGCGTGCCCGGGTCGCTCGTCAGGACATCGAGCGTTGCATGCGTCAATGCGCTAATCGGGTTGAAGCACAGATTGCCCCAGAGTTTCAGCCAGATTTCGTCGCGAATGTTGTCGCGAATCGGCGCTTCGAAGCCGGCTGCCTGCATGATCTCGTGCAATTGCTGAATGCGCGGGGTGCGTTCGCCACTCGGTTCGCCGATCGGGAACTTCTTGCCGTACACGTGTTTGATCACCCCCGGTTCGACGATTTCCGCCGCCGGGTAGAGTACGCAGCCAATCGCGCGCTCGGGACCGAGCTTGGTCCATTGCGAACCGTCGGGGTCGACGCTCGCGAGGCGAGTACCGGCAAAGCGTCCGCCATGCTGATAGAAGTACCAATATGGAATGCCGTTGACGCCGGTAACGATCGCCGTGTGCTTGCCGAGCAGTGGTTGCATCGAGTCGACCACGCCTGGCAGCGAATGCGCCTTCAGCGTGACGATGACGACGTCCTGGACGCCGAGTTCGCTTGGGTCGGAGGTGCAGCGCACCGGCGCGCTGAATGTTTCGCCATCCATGATGAGGCGCGCGCCGTGTTCACGCATGGCCGCCAGATGCGGGCCGCGCGCAATGAAGCTGACGTCCGCGCCGGCGCGCGCCAATTGCACGCCCAATAAACCGCCAATCGCTCCCGCTCCGAAGATGCAGATCTTCATGATGTCGCTCCGTGACGATGAAAAAGCCGTTCGCCGAATGCCGCATTGCACCACTTCGCGGCCGGTCACGGTTCGAGCATAAGGTGGAGCAACGAAAGCTGATAGTTAAAGTTTCTCCGTCGATGTATTAGCTATTCGTTATGCAAAAGCCCACACCTCGGGCGCGCCGCACCAGCAGAAAACTCACGCCGATCGCCGCGAGAAAGCCGCCGCAGCAGCGATTGAACCAGCGGCGGATCTTCGCGCGCATCAGCCATTTGCCGAGATACATGCCGGCCCATGAGTACAAGGCAATCGCGACCCATTCGAGTACCAGAAAGCTCGCACCGAGCGCGGCGAATTGCGGCAGTATCGGCTGCGCGACGTCGACGAATTGCGGCAGAAACGCGGTAAAAACCAGAATCGCCTTCGGATTTCCTGCCGCCACGAAAAACTCCTGCCGTGCGATGCGTGTGAGCGCGGGCTCCTGGGGTTGCGACGTATCGATAGCGGGAGCGTCGCTGCGCCACAACTGGATCGCGAGCCAGATCAGATACGCGGCGCCTGCGAGTTTGATCGTCAGAAAGATCCACTCGGACGCATGCAGCACCACGGCGAGACCGGTGGCGGCGAGCGCGAGCATCATCGCGAAGGCGAGCAGCCGGCCGCTGCCGCCGACGAATGCCTTGATGAAGCCATGCCGCGCGGCGACGTTGATCGAAAGCAGGTTATTGGGCCCGGGTGCGAGATTGATGGCAAAGCAGGCGGGCAAGAAGAATAGCCAGGCGGTAAGGGACATGACGGCTGCATTCCGAACGGGAGATCATGATGCATCGCGCGGAGGATCGCCCGCGATGCGTTACCGGGATTGTAGCGAAACCGCGCCGCGCTTCCGCCGGCCGGGTGTCTAGTTCACCGCCTTGATAAAGCCAGGATCGCCGATCAACGTATCGACGCTGAGCTTGACCGTGTCTTCGATCGCGATCGTATTGCCGGTGAATTTCGGCGACTTCTGCTTCACGGTGCGCGTGGTCGTGTACATGACCTTCTGGGACGCCGCATCGATGACCACGTAGTGCATCTTCAGCGTCCATATTGCTGGCGAGCGCTTATCGTCCACCGTGAAGGTTTCGATGCTGCCGCTGAGCACGCGTTTGTTGTCGTCGATACGGAAGCCGGCCACCCGCAGGCTGTTCGCGACGCCGTTGCGCACGACGAGGCTGACGTCGTCCTTCAGCACGAGCCCGGTCATCCCGGTATTTTCGATGCGGTTCGGCGAGACATGACCGTCGCGGGCGGGCAGATACGCGAAGTCGCTTGCAGGGGCGACGCTGAGCGAGCCGGTGCCGTGGGTCTTCGGGTGTGTCGCGCTGGCGCTGCTGTTCAGGCCGAACCACGACCACGAGCACGCGGACAGCAGCGTGGGCAGCAGCACGGCGCCGCAGCCCTTGAGCACGACGGATCTCAACGGCGAACGCGCAGCAGCCCTGCGGGAGAAAGCGGCGGTCGAGGTCAGAGGAGTTGCCCTTTTAAGTGAGTCAGCCCGATGAAGAACAGCATAGTAGCAGCGAACCGGACCGTCGCACCTTCAAACGGGCTCCGGGCGTTCCTTGCCGATCCGGGCAGCGAGCCTCGCAAATGGGCTGGCTAGCCCGGCCATCATAACGGGCCGCGGCAGCGATGGACATCGGGGCTACGCCCGAAGGGCGTTCGCCGGCAGCCGCTCAGAAAAAGCCCGCCTTTCCCTGCGTGATATCGGTCAGCGTTGCCCTGGCGGCGTCGAGCGCATTGGCGGGCACGCGCATCGTCATCTTCACCAGCATGCCGTAGGCGCTGTCCACCAGCGCATAGCCTTCGGCGTCCATCCATCGGCGGACTTTGGCTTCGTCGGCATAACTGACCTCGACGCCTAGCGAGACCTGGGCAATCCTCTCGACGCGCGGCGCGTCGAGCAGCGCGGACGCGATCGCGTCGGTGTATGCGCGCACCAGCCCCCCCGCGCCGAGCTTCACGCCGCCGTAATAGCGCACGACGGCCGCGAGCACGCCATCCAGATCGTGATGCCGCAGCACTTCGAGAATCGGCCGACCGGCGGTGCCGGACGGTTCGCCATCGTCGGACATTCCGGACTGGCCGCCTGCGAGCAACGCCCAGCACACATGCGTCGCGGCTGGATGCTCGTCGCGCAGACGCTGCAATTCGGCCATCGCGGCATCGCGAGCGGCGACCGGGAGCGCATACGCGATGAAGCGGCTCTTGCGAATCTCGAGTTCCGCGCTCAGCGGCGCGGGCAGGGTATAGGTGGGCAAGGCGGAAACGTCGGTGGATGACAAGAAGCACGCGGTACGCGGCGCGATGTCCGACATGGTAACGGATCGTCCAGGCGAGCGAGGCGCCTAGGGCAGGTTCGCGGCTTCGACTACAATGGTCCGCGGAACGCGCGCCCGTCATCTCGATGCCGCGCATCGCGAGGAGACGACATGCTTGACCTATCCACGTTGGGGACTTTCGTTGCCGTCGTGCTCGGGCTTTTTCTGATTCCAGGCCCGGCCGTGCTGCTGGTTTTGACTCGCACGATGCACGGTGGACGCAAGGCCGGCATTCTGACCGGTCTCGGTATCGCAGCCGGCGATTTCGTGCATACGCTGGGCGCCGCCGTCGGCCTCTCCGCGCTGCTGATGACGTCCGCGCTCGCCTTCAATGCGGTGAAATTCGTCGGTGCCGCGTATCTGGTCTATCTGGGTATTCGCGCGTTGCGTGAAAAGCAGGCGAGTGCGCATCTGCCGGTCGTCGCGCCGGTGTCGGGTTCGAAGGCGTTCTTGCAGGCGATTCCCGCCGAAGTGCTGAACCCGAAGACCGCGCTGTTTTTTCTCGCGTTTCTGCCGCAATTCGTACGCCCCGAACATGGCTCGACGTTTCTGCAGTTTGCGACGCTCGGGCTGATTTTCGTTGCGATGAGCGCGCTTTATACGACGCTGATCGTTCTGACGATGCGGCCGTTGGGCAAACTCGTGAAGCGTTTGACGTGGTTGACGCGCTGGCAGAACAAGCTGATCGGCGTGCTGTTCATTTCGCTCGGCCTGCGCGTGGCGGTGCAAACCCGCTGAGCCTGGAAGCACGAGTTCAGGAGACAGCAATGAATGAAAACCCAAGCTCGACGGCGCGCGCGATCGAGTTCTGGTTCGACTTCGGCAGCAATTACAGCTATCTGAGCATGATGCGGATCGAAGCGTTGGCGGCCGCGCGCAGAGTGACGATCGTCTGGCGGCCGTTCCTGCTTGGTCCGGTATTTCGCCAGCTCGGTTTCGACAATTCGCCCTTCGTATTGCAGAAAGAAAAAGGCGCGTACGTGTGGAAAGACATGGAGCGTCAATGCCGCAAATACGGCATTGCGCTCACGCGTCCCAGCACGTTTCCGCGCGCGGCGCTTCTCGCGATGCGCGTCGCGCTGCTAGGTGCGAACGAGCCGTGGATCGGTGTCTGGTGCCGCAAGATCATGCAGTTGAATTTCGTCGACGACCGCGATATCGGCTCGATCGATGTCGTCAGCGAAGCGCTCGACTCGCTTGGCTTACCGGTGCAGAGCGTGATCGACGCCGCGCAAAGCGACGCGAACAAGCTCCGCTTGCGCGAGCAGACCGAACTGGCCATCAACAAGGGGATCTTCGGTGCGCCGACGTTCTTTGTCGGCGGTGAGATGTTCTGGGGAAATGACAGGCTGGAGGACGCGTTCGACTACTGCGACGCGATCGCGGCGCGCCATTGAACGTCGAACGGGGAGCTCAATCAGCCTGCTGACAGAAGCGCCGGCCCGGTACATGAGAGACCACGGCCTGGGCGATTTCGAGTGGAGTACTTTCGGCGGGAACGACGCGACGGCTCGATTCGGGCTCGTGCTTCATCGTCCATTCGACGAGCCGGTATGAACGGCCCCAAGGCTGTTGCAGCGGATCGGAGACCTTGCAGGAATGAATCTGGCGAGTCCATTGATGGCCGGGCATCGCACGCAGGTGTTCGACTACCATCTCTTCAACCATGATTTACCTCCTTCTTCTTGTGCGCGGGATCATTCTCGGCCGCGTTTTTGGCACCCTTCAAGAAAAAACGCCGCCGATGTTCTGGCGGCTCAACAGGGGATGAAGTACATACTTGCAGCGAACAATTAAGCGAAACTTAAGAACCGCAATCATTACGCGAGCGGATCTCGCAGCGTGTAAGCGAGTGCAAGCGAATGCAAGCGAGCGTTGACAACAGTAGACGCGCACGCTCGCGTGCCGGCCGAAGCGTCGCGAGCCTGCCCTCAAGACCCAGGCGGATCGGCCGTTATCAGTAGAGTTGGGGCGTCGACCCCGTTCTGCCTTCAGGGCCGCCTTGCTGATACCGTGACGAAACTCGCCCAAACGCCGCTTTCCGAGCGCCTTCGCTCGCTCGTCGACACCGTGCAGCACAACGAGCGCACGTTGCGGCGCTTCCAGAACGTCGAGTTGCGTTTGATCGGCGCGCCGGATTTCGCGTCGTTTCTCGATACATTGTTTAGCCATCTGCCGCGGGAGTTCGCTCTCGCGAACGTGGTGCTGTGGCTCGACGACCGTGCGCCGATGCTGCTCGAGCTGCTCCAGCCGGACAACCTGCACGCGCTCGAGCATGCGCAGCTGAAGACCTCGCGCGAGGGCGGTCTCATCGCGCGGTCTTTGTGCGAGGACGATCGGCCGTGGCTCGGCCGCCCCGCCGAACTCGCCGACGACGCGCGCCGCGCATTCTTCGGCGCCGCGCCGGCCCATGTGCCGGCCAGCGCGATTCTGCTGCCGCTCGCCGCGGGCAAGAGCGTCAGCGGTTATCTATGCCTCGGCAGTGACGACCCCGCGCGCTTCGGCGCGGGCATGGCCACCGACATCCTGGAGCGCTTCGCCAGCATCGTCACCGCGAGTCTCGACAACGTCGCGCATCGCGAGCGGCTCAAGCAGCTCGGCATGACCGATTCGCTGACCGGCCTCGCGAATCGCCGCTATTTCGACGAGCGGCTGCGCGAAGAGTTGATGCGGGCGGTCCGTTATCGCGCGCCGGTCGCGTGTCTGTTCATCGATATCGACGGTTTCAAAAGCATCAACGATAGCCACGGCCATCAGATCGGCGACCGCGCGCTCGCGGCGGTGGCGGCCTGCGTGCGACAGCAGGTGCGGCTTGGCGACACCGTCGCGCGCTATGGCGGCGAGGAATTCGCCGCGCTGCTGCAAGGCGATCGCAGCGACGCGCTAACGGTCGCCGAGCGCGTGCGGCTGGCGGTCGAGAATCTCGACGTGCGTGACGAGCACGGCGAGCGCATTGCGCTGTCGGTGTCGATCGGCGTGGCCGCGCGCGTGGTCGCTGGCAGCCCGGCCGACGCGATGTCGCTCGGTCAGGCGATGATGGACGAGGCCGATCGCGCGATGTATCAGGCCAAGCGCAACGGCCGCAATCGCATCGAGGCGCAGGCCGATGCGCTCGATGAGCAGGGCTGATCGACCGGCATCAACGCTGACTACGCGTCACACCCCGGCCGCATCCGGCGGCACCCCGAGCAGCTGCAATGCGCCGCCCATCACGCCGCTGAACACCGGTCCGGCGACCGTACCGCCATAGAACGCCTTGCCGGCCGGGTCGTCGATCATCACGGCGACGATCAGGTGCGGATTGCTCATCGGCGCCATGCCGACGAACAGCGCGCGGTAGCGATTCGGCGCGTAGCCCGCGCCGATCTGCTTGCGCGCGGTGCCGGTCTTGCCGCCGACGCGATAGCCCGCGACGCTCGCGGCGCGGCCGGTGCCGCCTTCGCCCGTGGCCATTTCGAGCATGTTGCGGATCGCGCGCGCGGTGCCCGGCGTCGTGACCGGTTCGCTGCGAGCGGCGAACGACGTCGGGTCGTCCGCATCGAGCGGCTGCCGCAGCAGGCTCACGCGCCGCAGCGCGCCGTCGCCGGCATAGGCGGTGTAGACCTGCGCGATTTGCAACAGCGACACCGACAGCCCGTAGCCGTACGCCATCGTGGCCTGCTCGATCGGGCGCCAGCGGTTGTATGGCCGCAGCTTGCCGGCGGCCACGCCCGGGAAGGGCAGCTCGGGCTTCACGCCGAGACCGTATTGCTGGTACTTGGTCCAGATCGTCTCGGCCGGCAGGTTCAGCGCGAGTTTCGCGAGCGCGATATTGCTCGACTTCTGCACCGCCTCGGCAACCGTCATCGCGCCGTGATTCGACGTGTCGTGAATCACGGCCGGGCCGATCCGATACCAGCCGGGCGCCGTATCGATGATGCTTTGCGGCCGCACCTTGCCTTCGTCGATCGATAGCGCAACGACGAGCGGCTTGATCGTCGAGCCCGGCTCGAACGTGTCGATCACCGCGCGGTTGCGCAGCTGCCGGCCGGACAGGTGCGTGCGATCGTTCGGATCGAAGCTCGGGTAGTTGGCGAGCGCGAGGATCTCGCCGTTGCGCGCATCGAGCACGACCACGCTGCCCGCTTCGGCGCGGTGCTCCGCGATCGCGGCTTTGAGTTGCGTGTATGCGAGTTGCTGGATGCGCCGGTCGATCGTCAGCTGGATCGTCGCGCCGTTGCGCGCGGGCACGAGCGGCCGTGTCTCCGAGATCACGCGGCCGAGCCGGTCGCGGATCACCTCGCGCTGGCCCGGCACGCCTTGCAGTTGCGCGTCGGCGGAGAGCTCGACGCCTTCCTGACCGTTGTCCTCGATGTCGGTAAAGCCGACCACGTGCGCGGCCGACTCGCCTTCCGGATAAAAGCGTTTGGTGTCAGCCACCTGTATGATGCCCGCGAGCCCGAGGCGCGACAGATGCTCGGCGGTGTCGGCATCGACCTGGCGTTTCAGCAGCACGAAGCTGCGCTCGCCGTTCAGACGCCGGCGCAGGTCCGCGGGCGGCAGATCGAGCAGCTTCGCGAGCGGCGCGAACGCGCTTTCGTCGACGAGCTTCGGCGAGGCCCAGATTTCGTACGTCGCGAGACTGACCGCGAGCATCGAACCATTGCGATCGACGATCCCGCCGCGCGTCGCGTCGAGTTCGAGCAGGCGCTGATAGCGCTTCTGCCCCTGGTCGACGTAGAAATCCTGATTCACGACCTGCACCCAGAACGCGCGGGCTGCGAGCGTCGCGAACGCGCCGAACACCAGCAGCACGATGAACTTCGAGCGCCACGCGGGCAGTCGCGCATCGAGCAGCGGGTTCTTCGCGGCTAACGCATAGGGATCGGGTGACGGAGGTTTTTTCTGGCGGATCATGGCGGCGGGCAGCGGCGTTACGTACCTTCGATTGAACAGGGCCGCCAAAACCACTAGGCCTGGCGGCAAGGACTGTCGCTGGGCCGAGTGTAAACAAAACGTAATTTAAATGCGAGGAGTGTGAAAGACTCGGCGTTTGCCTTGGAGCAACCGCGAGCCGAGCCGAAGCTTAAAAACGAATCAGCCGCGCGGACTTGAAAATCCGCGCGGCTGATTCGGTCGATTGATGCGTCGACTCCGACGCGGCGTGTTGATGAGGCGCTCCCTGCCTGTGGAGCGCCTTCTTTTTAGGCGCGCCCGTGGCGGGCGCGGCGCGGGAACGTCAAGCCGGCAACGCGAAACTCGCAATCGCGTCGCGCAACACGCCGACCTGGTCCTTCAGCGAATGCGCGGCGGCCGCGGCCTCTTCGACCAGCGCCGCATTCTGCTGCGTGACCTGATCCATCTCGCCGACCGCTCGATTGACCTGCTCGATGCCCGCGCTCTGCTCGCGCGACGCGTGGCTGATTTCTTCGAGAATTTCGTTGACGCGCCGCACCGACTGCACGATCTCGCCCATGGTTGCGCCCGCGTTGGCGACCAGCGACGCGCCGGTCTCGACGGTATCGGTCGAGGTTTCGATCAGCGCCTTGATCTCCTTGGCGGCCGTCGCCGAGCGCTGCGCGAGGCTGCGCACTTCGGCCGCGACCACCGCGAAGCCGCGACCCTGTTCGCCGGCGCGGGCCGCCTCGACGGCCGCGTTCAGCGCGAGGATGTTGGTTTGGAACGCAATGCCGTCGATCACACCGATGATGTCGCCGATCTGCCGCGAGCTTGCGGTGATCTCGCCCATCGTGCGCACCACGTCGTCGACCACGCGGCTGCCGCGCGTCGCGACGTTCGCGGCATCGCTCGCGAGTTGCGCGGCCTGGCTCGCGCTGTCCGCATTCTGCTTCACGTTGACCGTCATCTGATCCATGCTCGACGCGGTTTGCACGAGCGCCGCCGCCTGCTCCTCGGTGCGCTGCGACAGGTCGGTATTGCCCGCGGCAATCTCGTTCGCGCCGACGTTGATGTTCTCGGTGCCCTGGCGCACGCGCGAGACCGTTTCGACGAGTCCCGCCTGCATCGTGCGCAGCGCGTGCAGCAAGCTACCGTTGTCGTGCGGAGCGATCGGCACCGGCGTCGCGAGATTGCCTTGCGCCATCAGCCGCGCATGCTTGACCGCCGCTTCGAGCTCGCCGCCGAGCGAGCGGCGGATGCTGCGCAGCACGACCAGCATCACGGCCGTGGAGAGCGCACCGAGCGCGACCGTGATCGCGAGCCAGCGCAGCAGGTTGCGATAGAACGCGCTTTGCAAGTCGTCCATGTACATGCCGGTCACGAGGTACATGTCCCATGGCGCGAAGTGCATCGAGTAGCTGGTCTTCGCGACTGGCTGCTCGCTGCCCGGCTTGGCCCACAGATAGTCGACGAAGCCGCCGCCGTCGTGATTGCCCGCGTTGACGATATCGACGAACAGATGATTGCCGGCCGGATCGGTGAACTGCGCGAGGTTCTTGCCGACCAGTTCGGGCTTGAACGGATGCATCAGCATGACCGGCTGCGAGTCGTTGATCGACAGGTAGCCGTCCTTGCCGTAGCGCATCGCGCCGAGCGTCGCGAGCGCCTGTTTTTTCGCCTCGTCCTCGGATAGCGCATGCTGCTGCGCGAGCGCGTAGTAATGGGCGGTGACGTGGTTCGCCTCTTCGATCAGCGAGCGCAATTGCTCGCGTCGGTCCGAGATCATCGACGCGCGGTTCTGCCACGCGCCGAACGCGCCGATCAGGATCAGGCCAACCCACAGCACGGCGATCATCGACGTTAGTTTTCGGTTCAGAGTCATAGCGAGGGGAATGTACTTTTTGGCCAGTAGGGTCTAGTGAATCGCGGTCTATGCCGCTCGCTGTGTTAACGGCGCGAGATGACGTTGGTCGAGGCAGGGGAAACCCGCTGTTTTACATCGCTATTCGTCTGATTAATAAGTGGATTTATTCAGCGTTTTAGCAGCGCCGACGCGCGCGCAATTCGAAAAAGACATTTGCGCGTTATTCGGAAATCTGAATTAACTGGCGATTTTCGGTAAAGCGCAAACGATTGAAAACTCCGCACGAAAATCGACATTAAAACGGCCGGCGCTAAGCTCCGGATAATCTACCGAGCACGATCCAGCAAGGATCGCATCAACATTCCACAAAACGCCAATCAAATGCAAAAATCCCATCAAATGGTGATCGATGCAAAAAACGACACATTTTTCCACTTAAGCGCAACCACGAAAAACCGCTGAGACTTTCAAAAGACTCGCAATAAAAAATTCCGCTATAGTCGCCCTTTTCCGATTGCCAGCCGGGCGTAGAAGAACGTCAATCAGCCCGCCACCAGGAGTCCCGAAGAATGAATGCACGCGAACCCGCTTTCGTTTCCCAGTCCCGCAGCGCGCGCCTGCGCCAGATGCTCGTCAGCAGTGAACTCGAATTCATGATGGAGGCGCATAACGGCCTGTCCGCGCGCATCGTTCGCGAAGCTGGGTTCAAGGCGATATGGGGCTCGGGTCTTGCGATCTCCGCGCAGTTCGGCGTACGCGACAACAACGAGGCGAGCTGGACGCAGGTCGTCGATACGCTCGAATTCATGGCCGACGCGAGCGATCTGCCGATCCTGCTCGACGGCGACACCGGCTACGGCAACTTCAACAATGTGCGCCGCCTCGTGCGCAAGCTGGAACAGCGCGGCATCGCGGGCGTGTGCATCGAGGACAAGCAGTTTCCGAAGACCAACAGCTTCATCAATGGCGAGGCGCAGCCGCTTGCCGATATCGACGAATTCTGCGGCAAGATCAAGGCCGGCAAGGACTCGCAGAACGACGAGCATTTCTCGATCGTCGCGCGTGTCGAGGCGCTGATCGCGGGCTGGGGCATGGACGAAGCGCTGCGCCGGGCGGAAGCGTATCGACGGGCCGGCGCGGATGCGATCCTGATTCACAGCAAGCTGTCGCGTCCCGACGAGATTCTCGAATTCGCGCGCGAATGGGCCGGCCGCGCGCCGCTCGTGATCGTGCCGACCAAGTACTACAGCACGCCGACCGAGGTGTTCCGCGAAGCGGGCATCAGCACCGTGATCTGGGCAAACCATCTGATCCGCGCGGCGACCTCGGCGATGCAGGCCGTCGCGAAGGAAATCCATGCGAGCGAGACCCTCGTCAACGTCGAGGACAGCATCGCCGCGGTCAACGAAATCTTCCGTTTGCAGGACGCCGACGAATATTCGGAGGCCGAAGACCGCTATCTGTCGGGCGGTCGCGCAGCCGGCTCGGCCGTCGTGCTCGCCGCGAGCCGCGGCAAGGGCCTTGAAGCGGTGACCGAGGACCGTCCGAAGGTGATGCTGCCGATCGCCGGCAAACCGCTGCTGCGGTGGCTCGTCGATGCGTTCAAGAAGCAGGGCGTCAACGACATCACCGTGGTCGGCGGCTATCGCGCCGACGCGATCGATACCGCGGGCATCCGCCTCGTCGTCAACGAGCAGCACGCGCAGACCGGCGAGCTCGCGTCGCTCGTATGCGCACTCGATAAACTGACCGGCGACACCGTCGTTTCGTACGGCGACCTGCTGTTTCGCAGCTACATCCTGCGCGATCTGGTGGAAAGCGAGGCGGCCTTCAGCGTGGTCGTCGATTCGTCGCTGACCGATACGGAGAACGCGAGCGTGCGAGATTTCGCGTGGTGCTCGGCCGCCGACGACCGTGGTCTGTTCGGCAACAAGATCGTGCTGCGGCATGTCGCGAGCGGGCGGGAGCAGTCGTCGGCGGCGAGCGCCGCGCAGGTGCCGCATGGCCGCTGGGTGGGTCTGCTGAATGTGCGCGGCGCAGGTCTTGAACGCCTGCAAGCGGTGATGCGCGAGTTGCAGACGCGCGACGATTTCGCGTCGCTCGACATGCCCGCGCTGCTGAACGCGCTGATCGAAGCGGGCGAGTCGATCGAGGTGCAATACGTGCACGGCCACTGGCGCGGCGTCAACGATCTCGACGATTTCCGCCGCGCGGGCGACTTCGCGCACGCGCAGGCGCCGTTCGCGACGGCCGTCGGCGGCGCAACGGCGAACGATGCACACGGAGGCGCGCAATGATCGAAGCAGCACAGTTCGTCGAGGCGGCGCGCGAGCGCGGTTTCGACTGGTATGCGGGCGTGCCGTGCTCGTATCTGACGCCGTTCATCAACTACGTGCTGCAGGACGAATCGCTGCACTACGTGTCGGCGGCCAACGAGGGCGACGCGGTCGCGCTGATCGCCGGCGTCACGCTCGGCGCGAAGAACGGCCGGCGCGGCATCACGATGATGCAGAACTCCGGGCTCGGCAACGCGGTCAGCCCGCTGACCTCGCTGACGTGGACCTTCCGTCTGCCGCAACTGCTGATCGTCACGTGGCGCGGCCAGCCGGGCGTCGCCGACGAGCCGCAGCACGCGCTGATGGGCCCGATCACGCCGGCAATGCTCGACACGATGGAAATTCCGTGGGAAACGTTCCCGACCGAGGCCGAAGCGATCGGTCCGGCTCTCGATCGCGCGATCGCGCATATGGACGCAACCGGCCGTCCGTACGCGCTCGTGATGCAGAAGGGCAGCGTCGCCCCTTATGAACTGAAGGACGGCGGCGCGCCCGCGCGGCGCACGCCGGTCGAGCCGCGCGCTCAGTTCCGCGGCGTCGCCGCGAACGAACTCCCAACGCGCCACGACGCGCTGCAAAAGGTCATCGCGCATACGCCGCCCGACTCGACGGTGGTGCTCGCGTCGACCGGCTTTTGCGGCCGCGAACTCTATGCGATTGACGATCGTGCGAACCAGTTGTACATGGTCGGCTCGATGGGCTGCGTGACGCCATTCGCGCTCGGCCTCGCGCTCGCGCGTCCCGATCTGCGCGTGGTCGCGCTCGACGGCGACGGCGCCGCACTGATGCGCATGGGCGTGTTCGCGACGCTCGGCGCGTACGGTCCGTCGAACCTCACGCACGTGCTGCTCGATAACGGCGCGCACGATTCGACCGGCGGCCAGGCGACGGTGTCGTCGCAGGTGTCGTTCGCGGGCGTCGCGGCCGCGTGCGGTTACGCGTCGGCCGTCGAGAGCGACGATCCGTCCGTCATCGACGAACTGTTCGCGGCGCCGCCGCTCGAGGGCCCTCGCTTCGCGCGCCTGACGATCCGCCGCGGCACGCCCGACGGCCTGCCGCGCCCGACCATTACGCCGCCCGATGTGAAGGCGCGCCTGATGCGCCACATCGGCGCGATCTGAACCCCATGCCAACAGGAGCGCCGATGCTGCTGCTCAACCCCGGCCCGGTGACGCTCACCGAACGTGTCCGCAACAGCCTGTTGCAGACGGACTTGTGCCATCGCGAGAGCGAATTTTTCGATCTGCAGGAAGAGGCGCGCACGCGTCTCGTCGACGTGTACGGGCTCGACCCGAACGAGTGGCAGGCAGTGCTGATGACCGGTTCCGGCACGGCCGCCGTCGAAAGCATGACGGCCGCACTGGTGCCGCACAACGGCAAGCTGCTGGTCGTCGAAAACGGCGTGTACGGCGAGCGCATCACGCAGATCGCCGCGCAATATGGCATCGCGCACGAAGCGCTGAAGCACGACTGGATGGCCACGCCCGATCTCGCGAAGATCGCCGAACGCCTTGACGCCGACCAGTCGTTCACGCACGTCGCGGTGATTCATCATGAAACGACCACGGGCCGTCTGAACGACATCGCGGCGCTCGGCGCGTTGTGCCGCGAGCGCGGCCTGCGTCTGCTGGTGGACGGTGTCAGCAGCTTCGGCGCCGAAGCGATCGATTTCGCGGACGCGAGCCTCGACGCGCTCGCGGCGACTGCCAACAAGTGCCTGCATGGCGTGCCGGGCGCGTCGTTCGTGCTGGTGCGGCGCGCGGCGCTGGCACGCGCGGCGAGCCGCACGTACTACCTCGATCTAGCTCGCCTCGCGCGTTTGCAGGATCAGCGCAACACGCCGTTTACGCCGTCGGTGCACGCGTATTACGCGCTGGTCGAGGCGTTGCGCGAGCTCGCCGACGAAGGCGGCTGGCGCGCGCGTCATGCGCGCTATGCGGCGCTTGCCGAGCAGGTGCGCGCGGGGCTGGCCGCGCGCGGCATCGGCAGTGTGTTGCCGGCCGGGGAGTCGTCGGTGGTGTTGCGCGCGTACCGCTTGCCCAACGGTATCGCGTATCCGCAACTGCACGATGCGCTGAAGGCGCGCGGCTTCGTGATCTATGCGGGGCAGGGTGGACTGTCGGCGGAGCTGTTCCGCATCTCGACGATGGGCAACATTCACGCGGCCGATATCGACCGCCTGCTGCAGGGCTTCAGCGACTTGGCAGGTTGACGCTGCGTCGAGCGGCGGGTCGCGAGCGCGCCGCTGGCGGCCTACACCGGGTCCTTGTCCGGCGGCCCGTCAGGCCGCTGCGGCTCCTCGACATGATGCCCCGGCGACGGCGGCACCAGCGGGTCGGCTTCCGGGTCGCGGTTCGGATCGGCGTTCGGGTCGGGAATCGGGCTGGTGTGCATGTCGTAGCTCATTGCGTCACCCTTGCGGTTGAAATGCGCGGGTCCGGCGTGGGCGGTGGTTACCGCCGATGCCCGCCGCCGCGTCGGTTATCTGTATTCAAGCGTAGGCGCTCGCCGCGCTTCCTGCTCGCTCCTTTTGCTATTTTCTCGCGCGCTTGCGGCCGACGCTGAGCTGCCAGTAGCGCTCGGTCGCGAACACGTCTTCGTAATTGCCGGGGCCGAACGCCCGCAACTGACTCGCGTATGCGTTGACCGCCTCGCGTTTCAGATGCGCGCGGCGCTGCACGTCGATCGTGTGGCCCGCGCTCGGCGTTGCCGGCGTCGCGACGATGCCGCGCTGCGCGAGATCGGCGAGCCGCGCCTGCACCGCGCCCGGTGTGAGCCGGTGAATCGCTTCCTCGTAACCGAACCAGTCCAGATGCGTGAGGCGCGGCAGGATTTCGCAGCACGCTTCAAATACCCGCGCATGATCCTCGTGATGCAGGCCGAGCGGCATCAGCAGTGTATTCGCGGTCGTGCGGTAAATCGTTTCCTCTAGCGCCGCCGCCATCTGGCTGATCGACGGCGAGTCGGCATACTGGCTGTCGCGAAACGGCATGCGCAGCGGAATCGCGTCGAGCACTTCGAGCGCGCGGTTGTCTTCGACCGTGCGTTCGCGGACCGCTTCATGGGCGTTCGCAAAGCCCGCTTTTTGATCCCACTCGGTGTGCATGTCGTGTTCGGGCGGCGCGGCGAACACGGTGCACACGGCGGCGTCGGGATGGGCGGCGAGCAAGGCGCCGCAACTGAAGACGGCGTCGTCGAAATGGGGCGAGACGATGAAAAGGCGTGGGGTGGTTTCGCTCATGGGCTTGCGTCTTGGGGGTTCGAGGCGGGGCGGATGAGGCGTCGAGGCTGTCGGTCGTCAAGGCGCCGCATGCGAAAAAAACGTGGCGTCACCTCAGCTTAGGCGTAATCGGCGCCGCTTGCGCGCGAAACTTGCAATGCGCAAATCGCGTGCCCGGAGGACCTCGGATCGACATCTCAATCTGTCCATCCCAGCGACGGTCATGGCTTTTCGGCTCGTCGCGAGTCGCTGTCATGGCCCTTGAAGCACACGTGTCTTGTGTACTTCGCGAATTCTCCGAACCCTGTTCTCCGGCCTCCCCCGTTCAGGGGATTGTCCCCCCGCGCAATCGCGCCGATCATTGGCCCGTTCGGGAAGGCCATCCATCCAGTTCGGGACTCAAGGAGACTCAGATGCGCGATAACGCCACGGCCGCCGCGCCCTCGGCCTACGCCTATCCATTGCTGATCAAGCAGCTGCTGCACACACCGTTCGTTCAGGCGCCGGACCAGCAGATCGTGTATCGCGGTCAACACCGCATGACCTATACGACGCTGCGCGAGCGCATCGCGCGGCTCGCCAATGGGCTTTCCCGGCTCGGCGCGCGGCACGGCAGCACGGTCGCGGTGATGGACTGGGACAGTCATCGTTACCTCGAATGCTATTTCGCGGTGCCGATGATGGGTGCCGTGCTGCAGACGGTCAACGTGCGCCTCTCGCCGGATGAGATCGCTTACACGATCAACCATGCCGGCGCGGAGATCCTGTTCGTCCACACCGATTTTCTGCCGCTCGTGGAGGCGATCAAGGGACAGCTCGAAACGGTGCGCACCTTCGTCTGGATCGACGAGCAAGGCAGCGAAGCCGCGGCGCACTCGATTCCGTTCTCGGCGGAATACGAAGCGATGCTCGAAGAAAGTTCGGATCGCTACGAGTTCCCCGACTTCGACGAGAACACGCGTGCGACGACCTTTTACACGACCGGCACGACCGGTCTGCCCAAGGGCGTCTACTTTTCGCATCGCCAGCTGGTGCTGCACACCATCACCGGCATGGCGGCGTTGGCGAGCCCCGAGTCCGGGCAGCGCTTTCACCGCGGCGATGTCTACATGCCGCTCACGCCGATGTTTCACGTGCACGCGTGGGGCATGCCCTACATCGCCACCATGCTCGGCGTGAAGCAGGTCTACCCGGGCCGCTATCTGCCGGACCGGCTCGTGAAGCTGGTGCGCGACGAAGGCGTGACGTTCTCGCACTGCGTGAGCACGATCCTGCACATGATCCTCGGCTGCGAACAGGCGCGTTCCGTCGACTTCAGCAAGTGGAAGATCGTGATCGGCGGCGGCGCGCTCACGCACGGACTCGCGCGTGCCGCGCTCGAACGCGGCATTGACATCTTTGCCGGCTACGGCATGTCCGAAACGTGTCCGTTGCTAAGTCTCGCGCAACTGCCGCCGGGCGCCGAGGCGCTCGACGCGGACGAGCAGTTGCGGCTGCGCTGCACGACCGGACGGCCGATTCCGCTCGTGGATCTGCGCATCGTCGATCAAAGCATGGAGGAGGCGGCCCACGACGGTAGCGCGTACGGAGAAATCGTCGTGCGCGCGCCGTGGCTCACGCAAGGCTATCTGAACAATCCCGAAGCGTCCGTGCAGCTCTGGAGCGGCGGCTACCTGCACACGCAGGACATCGCGACGATCAGCCCGAGCGGCAGCATCCAGATCACCGACCGTCTGAAGGACGTGATCAAGTCGGGCGGCGAATGGATTTCATCGCTGGAAATCGAGAGTCTGATCTCGCTGTATCCGGGCGTATCGGAAGTCGCGGTCATCGGCATCAGCGACGAGAAATGGGGCGAGCGGCCGGTCGCGCTGGTGGTGCTCAGCGAAGGCGCCGCGGTCAGCGAGGACGACATCAAGCGTCACGTGCTGACGTTCAGTGAGTCGGGGCGGATCTCGAAGTATGCGGTGCCGCAGATCGTCAGGTTCGTCGACGCGCTTGAAAAGACCAGCGTCGGCAAGCTGAACAAGAAGTGGCTGCGCGCGCAGTTCGCCTGAAGCGTCACAACGTCTTGCCGAAGCCCCCGCAACGGTTCGGGGACTTCGCTCGACGATGCAGCCGTTCGGCGACCCAGCGGCTTCATGCCTTATCAGTGTCCCTTCCCTTGTCCGTCAACATCGTTCGATGTTGTCGCGATCCTCGATTTCGACCGGCTGCGGGCAGACCAGTCTCGGCGAGGCTGAGGTTAGCCGCTAGAGCGTGCGCAAATCGTCCGGCGTATCCACGTCGCGCAGAATGCCGGGATCGTCGACGTCGATGCGCGTCAGCGCTCGTGACTTGAGCAGCGCCTTCGCGCCGGTGTCGCCGTCCAGCGCGAGCAGCGCGTCGCGGTGCTCGCTGCCGAAGCCGACCGGATGGCCGCGCTGGCCCTCGTAGAACGGCGCGACGAGTGGCGCGCCGTTGTCGAGTGCGCGGGCTACCGCTTCGATCGTCGGAATTGCGATGCGCGGCATATCGGCGAGCGCGACGATCCAGCCTTCGGCGTCGTCGCTCGCTTCGATGCCGGCGGCGAGGCTCGCGCCCATGCCGCGCTCGGCGCTCGCCGCGAACACGACATCGCAGCCGGCATCGTTCAGTACGCGGGCGAGCGCGTCGGAGCCCGGCCGCACCACGGCGAGCACGCGCGTGACGACCTGCAGCAGCCGATGCGCGGCTTCATGCGCGACCAGCGTGCCGTCGGGCATCTGTGCGAGCAGTTTGTTGTGCAGCCCGTGCGGATCGAAGCGCGAGCCGAAACCGGCGGCGAGCAACACACCAGTGGCGAGCGAGGCGTAGGCCATCGGCGGATACCGGTAGAGAGGAATGCCCCGATTGTGCGATGCAACGGGGCGGCAGGCAAGCGCGGCAAGGCAAGCCCGATGCCCACCGCCCGCCGCTTTCGCCGTCGCACCATGTCCGGCGCTGCCGCTGGTTCAGGTCCTCACCACCTTGTCCAGCGTGATCGGCAGATCGCGCACCCGCACGCCGGTCGCGTTGTACACCGCGTTCGCGATCGCGGCCACCACGGCCGTGATGCCGATCTCGCCGATCCCGCGCACGCCGAGCGAGTTGATGTACGGATCGGGCCGGTCGATGAACGTAATGTCGATCGTGCCGATATCGGCGTTCACCGGCACGTGATACTCGGCGAGGTTCGCGTTCGTGAAGCGTCCGAAGCGCTCATCGAGCGTGCTTTCCTCCTGCATCGCCGCGCCGATGCCCCACACGATGCCGCCCATCATCTGGCTGCGCGCGGTCTTGTGGTTCAGCACCCGGCCGACGTCGTACACCGCGACCACGCGCGGCACGCGGATCGTGCCCAACTCGGCATCGACATGGACTTCGACGAACACCGCGCCGAACGAGTGGAACGAGTATTTCTGCTTCTCGTCGCCGGGCTTCACGGTGGCGGTTGCCTCGATCGGCTTGCCGCCCGCGCGCGCGATGATCGCGGCGGCAGGATCACGCTTGCCCGGTTGCGAGCGGCTCACGACCCAGCCGCTTTCGACGATGACGTCGTCGAGCGGCAAGCCATGCACCGGGGAGGCCGCATCGGCGAGCGCCAGCGCGATCAGCTGGCTGCGCGCCTGGCTCGCCGCGTCGCGTACCGCGGGCGACACGCTGGCCGCCGACTGCGAGCCGCCCGACACCGGCGCGCGCGGCAGCGACGAATCGCCGAGCGCGAAGTGGATCTGCTCGGGCGTGAAGCCGAGCGCATCGGCGGCGACCTGGGTCATCACCGTATAGGTGCCGGTGCCGATATCCTGCGTGCCCGATGCGACCACCGCGGTGCCGTCCGGCAGAATCTGCGCGAGCGCCGACGCCTCGCTGCGATTGGCCGGATAGGTCGCGGTCGCCATGCCCATGCCGATCAGCGTGTTGCCGTTGCGCATCGAACGTGGCGTTTGCGAGCGGCGGGACCAGCCGAACTTCTCGGCGCCGATCTGATAGCACTCGCGCAGCGACTTGCCCGACCACGGCTTGTGCTCCTGCGGATCGCTGTCCGCGTAGTTCTTCAGGCGCAGCGCGAGCGGGTCCATCTTCAGCGCGACGGCGAGTTCGTCCATCGCCGATTCGAGCGCGAACGAGCCGGTGGTTTCGCCCGGCGCGCGCATGAAGGTCGGCGTGCCGACATTGAGCTGCACGAGCCGGTGCGTCGTCACCTGGTTGGGCACCGCGTACAGCATGCGCGTGACCATGCAGCAGGTCTCGGTCCAGTCTTCGATCATCGACGTGTTCGAGATGCTGTCGTGGCGCATCGCGCTCAGCGTGCCGTCATGCCGCGCGGCGATCACGAAGTGCTGCTCGGTGCGCGGCCGCGCGCCGACCGGGCCGAACATCTGCGGCCGTTCGAGCACGAGCCGCACCGGCCGCCCGGTTTGCCGCGCGGCCATCGCGCACAGCGACACGTGCGACCACGACGAGCCCTTGCAGCCGAAGCCGCCGCCGATCAGCGGCGATATCACGCGCACGTCGGACACCGGGATCGCGAACGTCTTCGCGAGCACCTGGGCGGTGCCGCTCACGCCTTGGGTCGAGTCGTAGACCGTCAACTGCGGGCCGTCCCAGTGCGCCATCGTCGCGTGCGGCTCCATCGGGTTGTGATGCTCGATCGGCGTCGTGTAGGTGGCCTCGATATGCACGTCGCCGCTTTGCATGCCGTCTTCGAAACTGCCGCGCTGCGTGTCGGTCTGGCGGCCTTGCGGCTTGTCCGGCGCATGCGCGTGCGGCTTCGCCTGCTCGAAGTCGAGCGCCGCAGCGCCCGGCTGATAGACGATGCGCAGCTGGCGCGCGGCATCGGTCGCATGTTCGAGCGTATCGGCGACGACCACCGCGACCGGCTCGTTGCTGTAGTGCACCTCGTTGTCTTGCAGAAGCGACAGGTGCCGGCCGGCCGGAGGCGAGAGCGCGGGCTTGCCACCGTTCGGCAGGCGCGGCGCGTTCTGGTAGGTCATCACGAGCAGCACGCCGGGCACGGCTTCGGCGCGGCTCGCATCGATCGACGAAATCGTGCCGGCCGGGATCGTGCTCGTCACGAGCACCGCATGCGCGAGGCGTGCACCGGGGAATTCGGCTGCATAACGGGCGTCGCCGGTCACCTTCAGCAGTCCATCGACGCGATCGAGCGGTTGTCCGATCAGATTCATGCGACACCTCCCGCGTTGCCGGCGGCCTGGTTGACCGCGCGCACGATCGCGCGCTGCGCGAGCTGGACCTTGAAGGCGTTGTCGTGGCGCGGCTGCGCGCCGCTCAACGCGGCCGCGGCGGCGTTCTTCAGCGTGGCCTGGCTGAGCGGCTGGCCGCTCAGCATGTGTTCTGCCACGTTCGCGCGCCACGGTTTGTGCGCGACGCCGCCGAGCGCGATGCGCGCGCTCTGCACGCGTTCGCCGTCCATCTGCAAAGCGGCCGCGACCGATACGAGCGCGAATGCGTAGCTCGCGCGGTCACGCACCTTCAGATAGTGCGAATGCGCGCTGAACAGCGGCGGCGGCAAATCCACTGCGGTGATCAGCTCGCCGGGCTGCAGCGTGGTATCGACGTCGGGCCGGTCGCCCGGCAGCCGATGGAAGTCGGCGAACGCGATCGTGCGCTCGCCGCCCGGGCCGTTCACGCGCACCAGCGCATCGAGCGCGGCCAGCGCGACGCTCATGTCCGACGGGTTGACCGCGATGCATTGCGGGCTCGCGCCGAGGATCGCGTGCGCGCGGTTATGGCCGTCGAGCGCGGCGCAGCCGCTGCCGGGCAGGCGCTTGTTGCAATGCGTAAAAGCGGTGTCGTAGAAGTAGCCGCAGCGGGTGCGTTGCAGCAGATTGCCGCCGACCGTCGCCATGTTGCGCAACTGCGGCGACGCGCCCGCGAGCAGCGCTTGCGACAGCAGCGGGTACTGCTCGCGCACCAGCGCGTGATTGGCCGCGTCGCTATTGCGCACCAGCGCGCCGATGCGCAGGCCGCCGCCGGGCAGCGTCGTCACCGAGTCGAGGCCGCCGATGTGCGTGATGTCGATGAGCCGCACCGGCCGCGCGACGCCGCCCTTCATCAGATCGAGCAGATTCGTGCCGCCGCCGATGAACACCGCGCCGGGCTGTTGCGCGGCGCGCACCGCGCTGGCGACGTCACCGGCGCGTTCGTAGGAGATCGCATCCATGTCGGTCTCCGTCAGGCGTGCTCGTGCGCGGCGCGCACCGCGGCAACGATGTTCACGTACGCGCCGCAGCGGCAGATGTTGCCGCTCATGCGCTCGCGGATTTCGTCGTCGGTGAGCGCGGCGGGACGCGCGCGCACATCGGCAGTCACGGTGCTCGCCGTGCCGTTGCGGAACTCGCCGAGCAGGGCGGTCGCCGAGCACAACTGCCCGGGCGTGCAGTAGCCGCACTGGAACGCATCGTGTTCGATGAACGCGGCCTGCACCGGACTCAACGTGCCGTTGCTCGCGAGTCCTTCGACGGTCGTGATGTTCTCGCCTTCATGCATCACGGCGAGCGTCAGACACGAGTTGATGCGGCGGCCATCGACGAGCACCGTGCAGGCGCCGCATTGACCACGGTCGCAGCCTTTCTTCGTGCCCATCAATCCCGCGTATTCGCGCAATGCGTCGAGCAGCGTCACCCGCGGTTCGAGCTGTAGCGCGTATGCGCGGCCGTTGACGGTCAATGTGACGGCGTGCGGCGGCACTACAGGGTTGCTTTGCGGCGCGGTTGAGGCGGGTGCCTGCTCTTGCGCGCGCAGATGCGGCGCCGCGCCGATCGTCGCGGCGGCCGCCGCCGATTGCAGGAAGCGGCGGCGCGACGGTTGGGAAGGAGTGGTGTTGGGCTCGGCGGTCGACTCCGAAGCGGGGGTGTCCCCGCAATGCTGACATTCTGTAGGCGTGGTCATGACGATCTGTTGACTCCACTGAAAGGTCAATGCAGGCTGACGACGCGTCGATGTCCAACGCATCGCGTTGACACAAAACCATTGAGCAGCAATTTAAGTGCCGTTGCAGGCGCAGCTACAACGGTATTAAAAACTCGCTGCAAGCGCAAAGCCGATCTGCGCAATAAAGGCAGGCCAATATGCGCAATGACCAGGAAGGAGCCGGGCTGGAGTCGCGCAAACACGTGCGAAATTGCAGGTTTTGCGCCTGGAAAAAAGCGAAATCGACCTGCGGCTCAACGCGCCCGGCAGGCTGTGAGGATGCCTCGCAGCAAATCGATCGGCGGCGGCGGACATCCGGGGATCGTCACGTCGACCGGCAAGATCGACGAAACCGGGCCGCACACCGCGTAACTATTGGCAAAAATGCCGCCCGTGCACGCGCATTCGCCGGCGGCAACGACGAGTTTCGGAGCGGGGGTCGCGTCGTACGCGGCGAGCAGGGCCGCGCGCATATTCAGCGTCACCGGCCCGGTCACGAGCAGCAGGTCCGCATGCCGCGGACTCGCGACGAATTTGATGCCGAGCCCTTCGATGTTGTAGTACGGGTTGTTCAGCGCGTGGATCTCCAGTTCACAACCATTGCATGAACCCGCATCGATCTGCCGGATGCATAGCGCCCGCCCGAGCAGATCGAGTATGTCCTCGCGAATGCGTCGCTCCTCGTGAAGCCACGCGTCTTCTGCCGCCGGCGCAGGTTCGCCGGGAAAATCGGTGCGCGCGAATTGCCGGATCAGTTGCCACATCAGAGATCGTGCCCCGCGTAGTTCAGGTTGAACGACTTGTTGATCAGCGGGAAATCAGGAACGATGTTGCCGATGATCGCGTGTTCGAGCGCCGGCCAGTTCTGCCATGACGGATCGTGGCAATGGCATCGGCCGATGACGTCGCCCGGGGCGAGATCGAGTGCGACGAATACGTCCCCCCGCCAACCTTCCACCCAGCCTACTCCTTGCGCGGGGGCCGTTGCAGGCCTCATGGCGACGACCGCGGGACCGTCATCGGGAAGATTGGTCAGCAGCGTGCGGATCAGGCGCAGCGATTCATCGATTTCGGCGAAGCGCACGGCGACGCGTGCGGCCACGTCGCCGCGCGCATCACCGATCGCATTGACCGCGATGTCGTCATACGGAGCAGCGCGCAGGTTCGCACGAACGTCGAAGATTCGGCCGCTGGCGCGGGCGGCCATGCCACGCACGCCGAAATGCTCGACGACAGCGGGCGTCAATCGGCCCGTGCCGAGGAATCGATCCTGCAGTCCGGACTGGTCCTCGTAGACTTTGCGCATCACGTGAACCTCGCGTTCGATGCGTTCGCATTGCCGCGTCAGCACCGCCGCGTCGTCGCCGCGAACGTCGACCGATACTCCGCCCGGTACGATCCGATCCATCAGGTAACGATGTCCGAACAGGCGGGCGTTCGTCCGTATCCAGTCCTCCTTTAGCCGCGAGAATTGCGCGAGTCCGAAGCCGAACCCGGCGTCATTGCCCAGCGCGCCGAGGTCGCCCAGGTGGTTGGCGACGCGTTCTCGTTCGAGCAGAAGCGCACGCAGATACAGTGCGCGCTTCGACAGTTGCGTGCCGCTGGCTTGCTCGAGCGCCATGCTAAAGGCCCACGCGAACGCGACGGTCGAGTCGCCCGCAATCCTGGCCGCAACCCGATGACCGTGCGACGCGGGAGTGCGTTCAAACAGACGCTCGACGCCGCGGTGCACATAGCCGAGACGTTCTTCGAGGCGCAACACCTTCTCGCCGACGACCGAGAAGCGGAAATGCCCCGGCTCGATAGTGCCGGCATGAATTGGCCCGACAGCGATCTCGTGCACGCCATCGCCCGCAACCTGCACGAATGGGTAATCCGCCTCGCTCGATTCGAAGGCTTCGACTCCGCTCGCCTGCCGTTGCAGCGGGAAATAATCGTCGGGCCAGTTGCCGTGATTGAGCCACGGGCGCGTGTCCTGGGCGCCACGCGCGCGCAGGCCGGTCAGATCGAAGATCGCCCGTTGCATGCGAGTCGCACACGGGAAAACAGTGGCGAGATCGGGATAGTCTCCACCGGCCTTCTGCTTACGCCCGATCGGCAGGCGCACCCACACTATGCCGTCATCGCATTCGTACGCGGCGTTCACCGAGAAACCCTCTTCGGCTGCTTCGCTGCCCCACATCGCAACGAGGCGCCCCTGCTCCGATCGCGCGGTGCGCGCAAGCCCGAGCCACGCTGATTCATCGGCGCTCACCACGGCTGCTGGAATCTGGCCCGCACGATGTGTGAGGCGAGTGGCGGCAAGTTGCATCGATTCGAGTCGCATCGGTCACCCCGCCAACATCGTTGCAGCCTGGCGATACCACGTCGCCAGGTACGGTGGCACATAGAGCCCCAGCATCAACCCCAGACCCAGATGCACGAAGACCGGCAGCGGCGCGGGACGATGCTCGAGCGGTTTTGCCGTCGTCGTCTCACCGAACACCATGCGCTGCACGCGCGCGAAGATCGCCGCGAATGCAACGGCGAGGCCGAGCAGCAACAGCGGCGCTGTCCACGGCAGCGTGTTCATCGCGGTCGTCAGGATCAGGAACTCGCTTGCAAACACGCCGAACGGCGGCAGGCCGAGAATCGCGAGCGCGCCGAGCATCATGCTCCAGCCGACGGTCGGGCTGACCTGCAGCAGCCCGCGAATGCCTTCGATCGCCTGCGTACCCGTCTTTTGCGCCGCGTGGCCCACCGCAAAAAAGATCGCCGACTTGACCAGAGAATGGACGGTCATATGCAGCAGACCGGCGAACGTCGCGACCGGGCCGCCGAGGCCGAACGCGAACGTCATCAGTCCCATGTGCTCGATCGACGAATACGAGAACAGCCGCTTGACGTCCTTCTGCCGAAACAGCGAGAACGACGCGATCAGCACCGACACGAGCCCGAACCCGACCAGCAATCGTCCCGGCAGGCCATTGCCGAGCGCGCCGTCCGCCAGCACCTTGCAGCGCAGCACCGCGTACAGCGCGACGTTCAGCAGCAGCCCGGACAGCACCGCTGAAATCGGTGTCGGGCCTTCGGCGTGCGCGTCCGGCAGCCAGTTGTGCATCGGCACGAGGCCGACTTTCGTGCCGTAGCCGACCAGCAGGAACACGAAGGCGATCGACACGATGGACGGGTCGAGGTGCGTCCTGACGGCGGCAAGGCTCGTCCACAGCAGCGCGTCGCCGTCGCTCAGTTGCCGGCTCGCGGCGAGGTACAGCAGAATCGTGCCGAACAAGGCCTGCGCGATGCCGACGCCGCACAGGATGAAGTACTTCCAGGCGGCCTCGAGGCTCGCGGCGGTCCGATAGACGCTGACGAGCAGCACGGTCGCGAGCGTGGCACCCTCCATCGCGACCCACAGCACGCCCAGGTTATTGGTCAGCAGCGCGAGCAGCATCGCGAACATGAACAACTGGTACATGCTGTGATAGAGGCGCATGCGCGGCGCGGTCATCCGCCCGCGCGCCTCTTCGATCTGCATGTACGGCCGCGAAAACAGCGACGTCGTCCAGCCGACGAAGGCAGTCAACGCGACGAGGTACACGTTCAGGGGATCGACGAAGAATGCACGGTCGAACGCGAACGACGGTCCGTGTTCGACGGTGCGCGCGGCGAGCACGAGCGTCGCCGCGAACGTCACGAAGCTGAAGCCGGCGTTCAGGTTGCGCGCCACCCCAGCAGGACGCACGGCCGCGAGAGACGCGGCCGCCACCAGCGGAATGCCCAGCACGGCGAGCACGACGTGGGCGTCATTCATCTTTGAGTTTCTCGAGGTGATGGATGTCCAGGCTGTCGAACTGCTCGCGAATCTGGAACATGAACACGCCCAGAATCAGAATCCCGACCAGCACGTCGAGCCCGATACCGAGTTCCACGATCATCGGCATGCCATTGGTGGCGGCCGTGGCGGCAAAGAACAGCCCGTTCTCCATCGACAGGAAGCCGATCACCTGGGGAACCGCCTTCGCGCGCGTGATCATCGCCATGAACGACAACAGCACGCACGCCAGTGCGATCCCGAGCGTGCCGCGCGCGGCCGACGTCGCAAGCTGGCTGATCGGCGACGCGACGTTGAACGCGATGATCACGAGCACGATGCCGATCAGCAGCGTCGTCGGAATGTTGATCAGCGGCTCGACGTCGGCCTGAATGTCGAGCCTGCGCACGAGCCGATACAGAATCCACGGAATCACGCCGACCTTCAGCACGAGCGTCAGTCCGGCCGACACGTACAGGTGCGCATCACCCGTCACGAATCCGAGGATCAGGATTGCCAGCACCAGCGCGACACCCTGCAACGTATAGAGATGAATCAGCGACAGGATGCGGCGCTGGCTCAGCATCGCGAACGACAGCATCAGCAGCACGGCCGCGAGGAAGTTGATCAGTTGCGTCGCGTAGGCGTGCATTCAGGCTCCCAGCAGCAGATGGACGAGCATGCCGATCACGGCGAGCAGGAAGGCGGTCGCAAGGAACTCCGGAACCCGGAAAATCCGCATCTTCGCGTTGGCGGTCTCGACCACGGCCAGCGCGGCGCCGCCCACCATCAGCTTGACGAACAGTGCCGGCACCGCGAACACCAGCGCGAGCGGATTACCCGCCGCGGCGATCCCCCACGGCATGAACAACGCAATACCGATGCACGAGTAGGCGAACAGTTTGAGACTGGCTGCCCATTCCATCAGCGCGAGGTGCCGCCCCGAATATTCGAGGATCAGCGCCTCGTGGATCATCGTCAGCTCGAGGTGGGTGGTCGGGTTGTCGACGGGCAGCCGCGCATTCTCGGCGAGCGACACCAGCGTGAACGCTATGCCGGCAAACGCCAGGCTCGGGTAGATCGTCAGCTCGCTGTGTCCGAGCGTCGCGACGATGCTCGTGAGCAGCGTCGACTGCGTGATCAGCGAGGCCGACAGCAGCACCATCAGCAAGGCCGGCTCCGCGAGGAAACCGACCAGCATCTCGCGGCGGGCGCCGAGCGTGCCGAACGCCGTGCCGACATCCATCGCCGCGAGCGATAGCGCGACGCGCGCGAACGCGAACAGGCCGACGAGCGCGATCGCATCCGCGGCGGGAGACAGCGGCAATTCGGTCGACAGCGTCGGCACGACTGCGCAGGCGAGCGTCATCGCTGCCCACACGACATAGGGCGCGCCACGGAACACCGGACTCGCGCCATGAGCGACGACCGACTCCTTGTTGAACAGCTTGTGGAGCATCCGGTACGGCTGCCAGATGCTGGGCGCGCGCCGGTTCTGCAGCCACGCGCGGCACTGGTTGACCCAGCCCGTGAGCAGTGGCGCGGCGGCAAGCGCCACGATGATCTCGAGGCTTTGCGATAGCACGCCGGATAGGGTCACCATCGTCTCACCAGCATCAGGAGCAGGATCAGCACGGCGAAGCTGTAGGTCAGGTACACGGCGATCCTGCCCGTCTGCAGCCGGCCGGCCCATTCCGCCGCACGTTGCGTGAGTGCCGCGATACGGTCATAGAGAATCGACCACGTGCGGTCGGCGACCGAGACCCGGTAGGCCGGCTGTGCGTCGAACGGCGACGGCAATTGCCGCTCGATGCGCAGCAGCGGCGCGAAGATCTCCCGGATCGGCTGCCCGAAGCCTTCCGCCGTGTCCTGCATCCGCGCGGTCGTGAACGGGAAGCCGCAACTCCACGGCGCGGCCCGTCGCAGCCGACCGTGGTAGAAGCGCCGTACCAGCACCCACGCAAGGCCGCAGCAGGCGACGAAAAACAGCATGAACACGACGGGCATATAGCTCGCCCGCGCGCTCGATACCGGCACGAAGATCAGCCAGCCATGATTCTCCGCGCCGATTCCGGCACCGACGAGCACGCGCGTGACCCGGTCCAGCACCTTGACGAACTGCGTGGGCATCAGTCCGAGCAGCACACCGGCCACCGCGAACCAGCAGAACGCGAGCCGTTCCCATCTGTTCGCGTCGTATGCGCGACTCAGTTTCGCTTCTCTCGGCTGCCCGAGGAAGACGATGCCGAAGAACTTGACCATCGTGTAGCCGGCCAGCGCTGCCGTCATCGCGACGAGCGCGGCCGCGATCGGCACCGTCATCGCCAGCACGGAGTTCTGCAGACCGGGCGTGAACAGGAAGCTTTGCAGCAGCAGCCATTCCGCAACGAAGCCGCTCATCGGAGGCAAGCCGGCGCTGGCCGCGACGCCTGTCAGCACGGCCCAGGCGGTCCACGGCATCACACGGATCAGGCCGCCGAGCTTGCCGAGATTGCGCTCTCCGGTGGCGTGCAGCACGGCCCCGGTGCCGAGGAACAGCAGGCTCTTGAAGGCCGCATGCGCGACGATCTGGTAGAGCATCGCGGTCAACGCCAGCGCGGACAGCTCCGTCATTCCGTACGCGCGAAACAGCACCGCGAGCCCGAGCGCAACGATCATCAGGCCGACGTTGTCGATCGACGAATACGCGAGCAGACGCTTCATGTCGACCTGGATCGTACTGAACACCACGCCGAGCAGCGCGGTGCCGATACCCAGCACGAGCAGCAGCGCGCCCCACCAGGCGATCGGCAGATGCAGCAGGTCGAACACGGTTCGGATCAGGCCATACAGACCGACCTTCAGCACGAACCCGCTGAGCAGCGCCGATACGGGGGATGGCGCCGCGGGATGGGCGTCCGGCAGCCACACGTGCAACGGGAACACGCCTGCCTTGGCGCCGAATCCGACCAGCGCGAACAGGAAGGCGAGCGAAGCCCAGAACGCGTCGGGCGACTGCGCGCGCAGGTTGGCAAACGTGTAGTCTCCGGTGCGCGCCTGCAGGATGCCGAAGCAAAGCAGCAGCGCGAGCGCGCCGACGTGGGAGATCAGGAAGTACAGGTAACCCGCGCGGCGGATCTCGGCGATCCGATGGTTGGTCATCACGAGGAACGTCGCGGATAGCGTCAGCGTTTCCCAGGCGACCATGAACCCATACGCGTCGTCGGCGATCAGCACGAGCGCGATGCTCGCGATGCAAACGTGGTACTCGAAACAGATCAGTCCGGGCGCCGACCCTTCGCCCTTGCGGAAATAACCGGCGGAGAAGGCGCCGATCCCCGCGCTGACGACACCGAGCACGAACAGGAAATAGCCGGATAGCGCATCGACGCGCAGATGGAACGGCAACCCGGGCAGGCCGATCGGCAGCACCGCGATGGTTGGTTCGGTGAAGATGCCGGCGAGTCCCGCCGCACCCAGCAGCAGCCCTCCCAGCGCGCCGAGCGGAAACAGCCCGTGTGCGACGAATCGCGTGCGATGCAGAACTCCGAGACCCAGCGTGCCGACCGCGAGCCAGGCGGCTGCGACCAGCAGGACGAAATGGACGACCGGGAAGGGTGCCATCCGGAATGTCTCCAGTACGCTCGGATTGGACGAGGAGCATGGAATGAGCTCCGGCTTGCCGGCCTCACTCGAAGCGCATTATGACATCAGAAACCAATCTGGATAACAGGATATGATAATGTAATTATCATGTGAGCCACATGTCCGCCACGTATTTGCTGTTGTTTCAAGCGATTGAGTGAAGATCCTATGCCTGCGCAGTACTTTCGAAGCCTGACGGGAAAACACCGCAGCACGAGCGCGAACCGTCAGCTCGGGTTTTCTCTTGCCTTCGTCGCCGGTGCCACCAATGCCGGCGGCTTCCTTGCGGTCAGGCAATACACGTCGCATATGAGCGGGATCGTGTCGGCGATCGCGGATCAGGCGGCGCTCGGGGACCTCCGGCTGGTGCTGGCCGGCATCGGTTCGCTGGCATCGTTTCTGGTCGGAGCGGGGTGCTCGGCCGTGCTCGTCAATTGGGGGCGCCGCCGCAGCCTGCAAAGCCAGTACGTGCTGCCGCTGGTGGTCGAGGCCGCGCTGCTGCTGCTGTTCGGTCTGCTCGGCAGCCACCTCGCGCTACGCGAAGCGTTCTTCGTCCCTCTGACCGTGATCCTGCTGTGCTTCATCATGGGGCTGCAGAATGCGATGATCACCAAGCTGTCGGGCGCGGAGATCCGGACGACGCACATGACCGGTATCGTCACGGACCTCGGTATCGAGTTGGGTAAGCTTTTTTACTGGAATCGGTCGGTGCTCGTCGACGACGAGCACGCGGTCATCGCAAACCGCGCGAAGCTGAGGATCCACGGCACGATGCTAGCGGCGTTCTTCGTGGGCGGCCTGCTCGGCGCAATAGGTTTCAAGCATGTGGGCTACGTGTCGACCGTGCCGCTCGCTGGCGTACTCGTCACGCTCGCGATCGTGCCCGTCGTCGATGATCTGCTGACCTATCTCTGCCGGTTCGAGCGCAGGCACTGAGCTCCCGCGAGGCGGGGAGAATGCTGGCCGGAAATGCCGGTTACCGTCGTGCCGTCGCAAGCAAATGCATTATAATTTGGTTAGCATATTTGCCGACCCGTCCTCGCAATGGAAACGAAAACCGCACGCCTGACCGTCCTGATCGACCCTGCCAAGAAAGAGGCATTTGAAATGCTCTGCTCGGCGCAGGATCTGACGCCGTCACAAGTCGTCCGCCAACTGATCCGCGAGTATCTCGAGCGTCACGGCGTGACCTACAAGACCAAGAGCCCGCTCGCCAAGCGTGGCCGCTGACGCCCGGGTTGACCTCGCGCCGGTCAACCGCCGATTTCCCAATGCCCTTGTCCTTGCTCACGCCAGACCAGCCGCTTCGGATCGAGGCGCTCGCCCTCTTTCAGATGGCGAGCAGTGGCGGACAGTTTGAGTTCGTCCGCAAAGGCAAACGAAAGGGCGCGCTCGAATAGCACTTGCCTGGGCGGCAAACGCTGCCCGCTTTTCCAGGCGAACGCGACGAAGTTGCTGTCGTCGCCGCACCGAGCGATCGCATAGCAAACGCCAAATACGGATCTCAGCCACTCGAGGTGCTGCGGTATGGCCGGATCGTCGTCCGTCAAGTTGATGACGAGGACGCCCGTTTCGGTCAAGCGCTCGCGACAGGCGGCGAAGAATGCGAGGTTCGCACAACGGCTCGCCATCCCTTCCGCGACAAACGCATCGAGCAGGATCACGTCCGTGCGAATGTCATCCTGCATCAGGTAGTCCGCGCCATCGGCGCAAATCACCTTGAAACGCGCGTCGTCCGCGGGAATCCTGAATACGTCACGCAGCGCGATCACCTCGGGGCTGATCTCGACTGCGTCGATCGCGACCTCAGGCAGGTGCCGATAGCAATATTTCGCCAGCGATCCCCCACCTAGTCCGATCATGCAGATGTGCGTGGGGGCGGGCCGCAGCAACAGAAATCCCATCATCGCGCGGGTATAGCCGAGCGTGAGCTTCTCCGGGTTCCTGAGCGACATGAAGCTCTGAGTGGCGAAGTGATCGAAGTGTAGCGACACCGCGTGCTGCGTCTCCAGCACGAACGGTTGCCCATCACTGATTGGCGTGGACATGAATTTGACGAACGCGTCGTACGAGGTTCGATCCTCAGCCATTCTCGGTATGCTCGGGTAGCCAACCAGTCGATTGAATCATGCAGTGCGGACTGCGCCTCGGAGCGGGGCCGCCAACGGCGAACGGCCCCTCAGACCTTCTTCAGAAAGCAGGCCTTGAGCATGAAGCTGCCGGCGTCGGTCTTGCAGTCGATTTCGTGATCGCCGCCGACGATCCGGATGCTCTTCACCTTGGTGCCCATCTTCAGCGTGATCGACGAACCCTTGACGCGCAAATCCTTGATCAGCACGACCGAATCACCGTCGGCCAGCACGTTGCCGTTCGCATCCTTGACGACGCTGCCCGTGGGTTCGTCGCTCGCGTCGGCACCAGCGTTCGCCGACCATTCGTGACCGCAGTCCGCGCACACGTACAGCGTGCCGTCAGGGTAGGTGTTTTCCATTGCGCATTGCGGGCATGCGGGGGCAGCGTTCATTGCAGCTTCCATTGAAACGGTTTCAAGTCAGTCAGTAAAAAAGGCGGGCAACCCGCCTCGCCGGAGTCGGCGTCGTGCCGGCGGCTCATCGGCGCACAAGATTATAATGCAATACACATGCCGTTACCGTCCGATTAGCAGCTGCTTTCGGCGCCATTGATCAGACGTGCTGGTAGCTTCGCAGCGGATGTCGACAGGTTCGAGCTGGATGGAAATTTGCGGGTGATAAATTTGGAACGGGCCAACCGGGCCAAAATGGGGTCGGTGCTCGCGGTGCCATAGCGACGGAGGGACGATCATGGCGAAGCTGCGCATTGCGACGTTCAATATCAACGGAATCCGCTCTCGGCAGGCGGCGCTATTGCAATGGCTCGAGCGCGAGGCGCCGGACGTCGTGTGTCTGCAGGAACTGAAGGCGGTGGATAGCGCGTTTCCCGTCGACGCATTGCGCGAAGCCGGCTATGGCTCCGTGTGGCAAGGCCAGAGCGCGTGGAACGGCGTGGCGATTCTGGCGAAAGGCGACGCGCCGCTCGAACGGCGGCGCGGTTTGCCCGGTTTCGAAGACGACACGCATAGCCGTTACATCGAGGCTGCGGTCGGCGGCGTGCTGATCGTGTGTCTGTATCTGCCGAACGGCAATCCGCAGCCGGGCCCCAAGTTCGACTACAAGCTCGCGTGGTTCGATCATCTAATCGCGCATGCGGCGCAACTCTACGAGAGCGGCCACCCGGTCGTGATCGCAGGCGACTTCAACGTCGTGCCGACCGACGAAGACATCTACAACCCGCGCTCGTGGCTAAAGGACGCGCTGTTGCAGCCGGAGAGCCGCGAGCGCTATCGCAAGCTGCTCGCGCAAGGCTGGACCGATGCGCTGCGCACGCATTTCGGCGACGAGCGCGTCTACACGTTCTGGGATTATTTCCGCCGTCATTGGGACACGAATTCGGGGCTGCGCATCGATCATTTGCTGCTGAGCGCCGATCTCGCGCCGCGTCTGCGCAACGCGGGTGTCGACCGCTGGGTGTGCGGCGAACCGCACGCCAGCGACCACGCGCCGACGTGGATCGAACTGGAGATGGGCGCCGGCCGCAAGAAGAAGAGCGGCTAGTAAAGCAGCGGGCGATCCGCTTGTAGCGGAGCGCCCGCTTGGGTGCGACTGCTTCGCACTGTCGATCGGCGTTTAAGATCCGGTGCGCCGTCCCTGCTTTAGTCGTAGTCGCGCCCGCCGCGCGACCACAGCGCGCCCATCACGAACCCGGCGAGTGCGACGACGGCTAGCGTCGTGAACGGGTTTTCGGCCGTCGTGTCGCGCACGAGGCTCGTCGTGTTCGCGCATAACTGCTGCGCTTTGCCGCTCAACTCGCGAGCCTTGCCCGCCACCTGCGCGCTGGTGTCGCCGACTGCGTCGCCGACCGCGCTTTGCACCTTGCCGGCGACTTCCTTTACCGCGCCTGCCGCTGAATTCGTGTCCATATGCATCGCTCCTGTAGTCATATTTACGTGCGGGCCCGCTGCAATTGCAACACGCCTGCACAAGGGCGCCGCGCAAGCCGCGCCAGTGCGGCGTCAGCCTGCGTCAGTGACGAAAGGGGTGCAAGAAGTGCGCCCGGCAACGCGGCGCAACGCATCCGGCCAGATGGAATGAGCTGGAACATCATCGTCGGCGCCTGGAATTGATGCCGACGAACACCGCCAGCAGCATCAGAAAACCGCCGAACAGCAGCGCGGAATTGACGAGCACCTGGCGCAGCCCGAGCGTTTCGACGTCGATGAACGGATACGGATAGAAATCCGACAGGCTGCCGCGCCAGAACGTGATGCCGAGATAGGCGAGCGGATAGACGAGCCATAGCAGGCAGTGGCGCAAGCGCAGATGGAAGCGCGGCACGAACAGCACCCAGTAGAGCGCGGCGAGCATCGGCAGCACGCTGTGCAGCGACTCGTTGAGCAGGAGCCGGTAGGGCGACAGCGGCCACAGTCCGCGCAACAGCACGTTGTATGCGATGCCGACGAACACCATGTACGCGACCACCGCGGTCACGACGGTCGGTTGCCGGAAAAAGCGCACGAGCGGCGAGCTGTGCTTCCACAGCGCGACGCAGGTGAAGCAGAATGCGCTGGCGAGCACGGTCAGATTGGTCAGGTAGCTGCTCATGCGCGCGAGCGCATCGAACACGGTAAGACCGCGCGCGAGCGTGCGATCGATCGTCAGGTCGGCCTGCGCGAGGATCGCCATCCACGCGATCAGCGCAATGACCGCCGCCAACATCAGCGACGACACACTAGGCGTATGCAGCGGCAGCTCGGACTCGCGCTGCGGAACGAGGGTAGGGCGCATGCGCTCGATTCTACGCGCGGTGCGCCCGCGGTCGCATATGCTTTCGCGCGCATGCGAGCCGGCGGTTGCGAAAATACTACGGGGTACTACGCGTGGCGATGACGGGTTGGACAGCAGGCTGCGAAGCGGGTTGTAAAGCGGGTCGCGAACCCGGTAGCAGCCGCGCCGACCGGGCCGGAAGCGCTGCGCCCACCGGCGACGATTCATCGAGCGTGGCGCGGCCGCCGTCGTGGAAGAACGCCTGCTCCGCGGCCTTGTTCAGCACGAGGATGCTGATGCGCCGGTTGGTCGGCTCGTCGGCGACGTGGCTGTTCAGCGGCAGCACGTCGGCGAGGCCGCGCATCTGCAGCAGCTTGTCGCCGTGCATGCCACCGGCAACCAGCGCGCGCCGCGCGGCATTCGCGCGCTCGGACGACAGCTCCCAGTTCGAGTAGCCTTCGGGGCCGGCTGTGTAGGGCACCGCGTCGGTGTGGCCCGCGATCGAAATGCGGTTGTCCACGTCGTTCAGCGCGGCGCCGATCTGCGTGAGGATCGTCACCGCGTACGGCTGCAGCTTCGAGCTGCCGGACGCGAACATCGGCCGGTTCTGCGAATCGACGATCTCGATGCGCAGGCCCTCGTTCGTGATCGAGATGCGAATCTGGTCCTTGAACGCGTTCAGCACGGAGCTCTGCTCGATCAGTGCGCTGAGTTTCGCCTTCAACTGCTGCAAGCGCTTCGCATCCATCGGCGTGACCGCGGGCATCGCGGCGCGCGGCGGCGTCGGCTCGGTCTGGCTCTTCGTGCCGACGCCGGGCCGCGTATCGGAGATGTCGCGCCCGCCGCCCTGCACGACGCTCGGCCGCGCCGCTGCGGTGCCTTCATTGCCGCCGAGCAGACTCGACAGCGGCGTGTTGAAGTAATCCTCGATGCCCTGCTTGTCGTATTTCGACGTCGAGCCGAGCAGCCACATCAGCAGGAAAAACGCCATCATCGCGGTGACGAAGTCGGCGTAGGCGATCTTCCATGCGCCGCCGTGATGCGCGCCGTGCTCGTCGCCCTTCCTCGAACGGCGCACGATTACCGGCGCGGGCGCTTCTACCTGCGCCGCGCGCGATCTTCTTTCTCTCACGTTGCCGCCCGGGGTCAGGCCGACTTCGGCATCTTCGTCGCGCGCACCGCGTCGTCGAGTTCCTGGAAGCTCGGGCGGTCGGCGGTGAACAGGACCTTGCGGCCGAATTCCACCGCGACCGGCGGCGCGTAGCCGGACAGCGATGCGAGCAACACCGCCTTCACGCATTGATATGGCTTGGCTTCGGCGCCATTTCGTGCACGTTGACGTTGCCGCCCGAGATCATGCGCAGATAATCGACGATGAAATCGAGCAGATGATGATCCTCCAGCACTTGCGAGTACTTCTGGAAAATCACGCTCTCTTCCGGGCTGGTGACGTCGCTTTCGAGCGCCATCATCCCTTCCTTGCGTGCCTTTTGCAGCAGTTGGTACAGCAGCGCGATCAGCTGCAGATACGCACGTTAGGGAACAGTGCGGAACGCGCCCTTTTTCAAGGGCTATCGTGCGTCGCCAAATCCTGCAGGGATGGGTATACGGCGCGCTTCGCGTTTGCTGAAGTGCATGGCGCGACGAACAACGAAATTTTCACCAGACGGTGAGTTCGGCCCAAAGAACCTCGGTAAGTTTGTCCGCTTTTGCGTGCGATTCCAGCCAGCGTGGTGCGGGAAAAGCGCCAGAACATTTTTACCGATGCGGTTTTTCGGACCCGTTATGAGCGCGCGTGCAGCTCTCGGTTTTAACGACGCCATGTGCGGCAAAGCAAAACGGAGAGAAAGCATGAAAGCCAGCACCATTGCCGAACGGGAAGCGCGCGGCCGCGCCGCGCGCGAGCATTCGAAACGCTCGTGCCATCGGGCGGTCGGCGAGTTGCACCGCGATCCGATCGAGTTGCTGAAGCAAAGCAGCGCGCAGCGCGTACGGACGAGGATATGGCGGCGGATTTTCGCGTGTAGCGTCGCATCCACGCGATGTCACTTCAAGGGCGTGGGTTACGCATCGACGCGCGCTTCACGCAGCGTGACGAACCGCAGATGCCGCTCGCGCGCCGCTTCGATCACGCTCGGCAGCACCGCGAGAATCAGCGGCTGTCCTTCGATCGTCAGCGCGGCGTTGCCATCGTGCAGCAACAGGATGTCGCGCGCGGCGAGGCCATCGAGCAGCCGCCGCGCGACCACGTGCGGGTTGCGCTCGCGCGTATCGTAGCCGCGCCGTGTCCACGCCGCGAGACGCAGATCGAGCTTGCGCAGCACCGGCTCCAGAAAGAGGTTGCGCAGCCCGGCGGGCGCGCGGAAGAACATCGGCCGAGCGCCGCTGACGGTTTCGAGCGTGCGTTGCGCGGCGGCTATCTCGCGCGTCAACGCGTGCGGGAACGTGACCGAAAACGTATGCACGTGCATCTGCGAATGATTTTCGAGCGCATGTCCGCGCGCGACGATCTCACGCGCGAGCTGCGGATAGCGCTCGACCTTCGAGCCGATGCAGAAGAACGTCGCGCGCACGTCGAACGCGTCGAGCAGATCGAGTACTTGCGGTGTGACGACGGGATCGGGGCCGTCGTCGATGGTCAGCGCGATCGCATCCGCGTTGCGCGGGCTCGCGGGCAGGCGGGTCCAGTTCGGTCCGAGCAGCGTCGTGCGGGGCAATAGTCCGGTGACCGTAAACAGCGCGTGGTTCGCGACGATCGCGGCGAGCCACCATGGCCACGCGGCCGGTGCGACGGCCACGCCGATCAACACGATCACGTGCCAACCGATCGTGCCGTTCAGCAGTGCGGAGTTGCGGCTACGCGGCCAGCGGCGCCGCGGGTTCGGGCATTCATTCATCAAACGTGCTTCCAGTACGCCTTCGTCCGTCCACGGAAGGCTGTGAATCTTGCGCGCGATGCGCAACCGCGAACGATACCACTGTTGCGCGCGCCGACGTGCCGCGTTCGGCGGCCACGTACCCGGTGAAAGGGGGCTCAAAGACGTGGGGCGGTTTGCGATCGCCGATTCACTGTTGTATGGTGCGGAGCGAAAAGAGCCGCGCGTGTGTAGGGCGATCGGAGCGATTGCCGCAAAAAGCGCGCACCGCAAGCGAACACAACAGGAGAAGCGCGATGTGGCAATCAGGAAACAGCAAAGTGGCGCTGGTGACGGGCGCGGGCAGCGGCATCGGCCGCGCGTGCGCCTTGACGCTTGCGAAGCACGGCTATAGCGTGGTGCTCGCCGGACGCCGCCAGGCCGCGCTCGATGCGGTCGCGCAGGAAGCGCGGGCGCAACACGGCGACGCGCTCGCGGTGTCGTGCGACGTGACCGAACCCGACAGCGTCGCCGCGCTGTTCGACACGATCCGGGCGCGCTTCGGCCGGCTCGACGTGCTGTTCAACAACGCGGGACGCAACGGCTCGCCCGTCGAGCTCGATGAAGTGAGCATCGACGAATGGCGCTCGATCGTCGACACCAACCTGAACGGCGTATTCCTTTGCACGCGCGCGGCGTTCGGGCTGATGAAGACGCAGAATCCGCGCGGTGGCCGCATCATCAACAACGGCTCGATTTCCGCGCATGCGCCGCGTCCGAACAGCGCCGCCTATACGGCGACCAAACACGCGATTACCGGGCTCACGAAAGCGGTGTCGCTCGACGGCCGCAAACACGACATCGTGTGCGGACAGATCGACATCGGCAACGCGGGAACCGAGATGGCCGCGCGGATGGCGCGCGGCGTGCCGCAAGCGAACGGTGAGATCGCGGTCGAGCCGCTGATGGACGTGCAGCACGTCGCCGACGCGGTGCTGCATATGGCGAGCCTGCCGCTGTCGGCGAACGTGCAGTTCATGACGATCATGGCGAGCAAGATGCCGTTCGTCGGGCGCGGCTGAGCGGCGCGCAGCACCATCTTGCAACCCGGAGCGGCGCGTGCGCGTTCAACTTATACTGGGCGCTCCGCCGTCTCTCCGAGCAAAGCCACGCGCCGTGCCCCGCGCCACACCCAGCGACGACCCGCCGCCGCAGCCGCCCGTGCGGCCCGATCTCGACGACTGCTGTCACAGCGGCTGCACGCAGTGCGTATTCGATCTCTACGACGAAGCACTGGAGCGCTACGAGATCGCGCTGGCTGCGTGGCACAAGCGGCAGGCGCACAAAGCGCGGCCGGCGCGGCGGCCGGAGGCGCAGGGCGCGCAGGGCGCGAAGTCGAAGCCGCAGGCGGACGCGCGTCGCTCGACAGCCAGGCGCGGCAAACCGAACTCACACCGCTGATGCGCGCAAGCAACTCCAGATCCCCGTCATGACCGACCTTCAGCTCACGCCGACCGAATCCCTCGCCGACCCGCACACGCTCGACGATCTGCATCGCTTCGTGCAGCGTCATCCCCGCCTGTTCGTGCTGACCGGCGCGGGCATCAGCACCGACTCCGGCATCCCCGGCTATCGCGACGACAACGGCGCATGGAAGCGCTCGCCGCCGATCACGCTGCAGGAGTTCCTCGGCACGCTGGCGATGCGTCAGCGCTACTGGGCGCGCAGCATGGTCGGCTGGCCGCTGGTCGCGCGCGCACGGCCCAATGCCGCGCACGTCGCGCTCGCGCGCCTCGAAGCGGCCGGTCACGTGCCGACGCTGGTCACGCAGAACGTCGACGGCTTGCATCAGCGCGCGGGCAGCCGCGACGTGATCGAGCTGCATGGCGGCATCGACGGCGTCAGTTGTCTCGACTGCGGCATGCAGCATTCGCGCGCGGCGATCCAGCAGACGCTCGAAGCCGACAACCCTGCACTGCTCGACGTCACGGCCGAAGCCGCCGCCGATGGCGACGCGCATCTCGAGTGGCACGATCTCGGCGGTTTTCGCGTGCCGGCATGCTCGAACTGCGGCGGGCTGCTGAAGCCGTCGGTGGTGTTCTTCGGCGAGAACGTGCCGAAGGCGCGCGTCGAAGCGGCGTCGCATGCGCTCGATGCGGCCGATGCGGTGCTGGTGGCCGGCTCGTCGCTGATGGTGTATTCGGGCTACCGCTTCTGCGTCTGGGCGCAGCGCCAGGGCAAGCCGGTCGCGGCGATCAATCTTGGCCGCACGCGCGCCGATCCACTGCTATCGCTGAAGGTGGCCGCGCCGTGCGGTGATACCTTGAGCGCGCTCGCCGGGTTGCTGGCGGGCGATTGAAAACGAGTACGTTCCGCGAATCACAACTAAAACCCGAGGACACTGCATGCTGACGACGATCGAACAACTCGAAGCTCTCTATGCACAGCCAGCCGAGCGCTCGCTGCGCAAAGAGATCCCATATGTCAACGACGACTATCGCGCGTTCGTCGCGGCCGCGCCGTTCGCGGTGCTCGCGACGAGCGGCCCGGATGGTCTCGACTGCTCGCCGCGCGGCGATGCACCGGGCTTCGTGCGCGTCGTCGACGAACGCACGCTCGCGCTGCCAGACCGCCCCGGCAACAACCGGCTCGACAGCTTGCGCAACGTCATCGCCGATCCGCGCCTCGCGCTGCTGTTCGTGATCCCCGGTGTCGGCGAGACGTTGCGCGTGAACGGCCGCGGCCGCATCTCGAACGACGCGGCGCTGCTGGACAGTTTCGCCGTCGACGGTAAAGTGCCGCGCACGGTGCTGCTGATCGACGTCGACGCCGTGTACTTTCATTGCTCGAAGGCGATCGTGCGCTCGCAGCTGTGGGACCCGGCGCGTCACATCGAGCGCTCGCAACTGCCTGGCACGGGCGAGATCCTGCAACACATCTTCGCCGCGAGCGACGGCGAACGATTCGACGCGGCCGCCTACGATCGCGAGCTTCCCGAACGCGTGCGCGCCACGCTGTACTAACCTGACACGCGAAACTAAAAATGCAAGGCCGACCATGACCGACGCCCGGCAACATTCGCCATCCGCCGAACGCAATCGCGAACCGATCCTCGCCGTGCTGCGCGATGCGCTGCCGGCCCGCGGGCGCGTGCTCGAAATCGCGAGCGGCACCGGTGAGCACGCGATCTGGTTCGCCGCCGCGCTGCCCGGTCTCGACTGGCAGCCGAGCGATGCCGACGAAGAAGCACGCGAGTCGATTGCCGCGTGGACCGCGCATGCGGGGCTCGCAAACGTGCGCGCGCCGCTTGCGCTCGACGTGCATCAGCCGGACTGGGGCGTCGATGCGCTCGACGCGGTGGTCTGCATCAACATGATCCACATCTCGCCGTGGAGCGCGGCGCGGGCACTCATCGACGGCGCGGGGCGGCGGCTCGTCGACGGCGGCGTGCTCTATCTGTACGGTCCTTACCGGCGCGGCGGCGCGCATACGGCGCCGAGCAACGAAGCGTTCGAGCAATGGCTGAAGAGTCGCGATCCCGAATGGGGCGTGCGCGATTTGGAAGCGGTCGTCGCGCTCGGCGACGCGGCGGGGCTCACGTGCGAACGCGTGGTCGCGATGCCGGCGAACAACTTCAGTCTGGTGTTCAGGAAGCGGGCGGGGTAGCGGGTAGATCGGCGGGCCGTGCATTCGTCATGCGGTCCGCCAAACCTCGGTCCGATCCCAAACCGGACCCGCCGCCCAAACCCGGACGCGCGCACAATATCTGTCGTTACGCCCAAGCTGGAGCACGGCAGGAGCACCGCAGCAGCACGAGCAACTGGCGTGCTTGCCCGCCATCAAGCGGCAAGCGCGCATTTCTTTTATCCTTTCACCCTCGACGCCGCACCGGTGTTTTTGCGCCGCGGCGCCACGACATTTATTGGACTCTGGAGAATTCAAATGAGCAAACAGGCAATCGGCGTGGTGGGGCTGGCGGTGATGGGCCGCAATCTGGCGCTCAACATCGAGAGCCGCGGCCACGCGGTGTCGGTCTACAACCGTAGCCGCGCGAAAACCGACGAACTCATCGCCGAATATCCGGACCGCAAACTGGTGCCGGCTTTCACGCTGGAAGAGTTCGTCGACTCGCTCGAAAAGCCGCGCCGCATTCTGATGATGGTCAAGGCCGGCGAGCCGACCGACGCGACCATTGCCTCGCTCAAGCCGCTGCTCGAAAAGGGCGACATCCTGATCGACGGCGGCAACACGCCTTTCACCGACACGATCCGCCGCAACCAGGAACTCGCGAAGGCGGGTCTGCATTTCATCGGCACCGGCGTGTCGGGCGGCGAGGAAGGCGCGCTCAAAGGCCCGTCGATCATGCCGGGCGGCCAACGCGACGCGTACGACCTCGTCGCGCCGATCCTCACCGAGATCGCCGCGAAGGCGCCGGACGGCGAACCCTGCGTCGCGTACATGGGACCGGACGGCGCGGGCCACTTCGTGAAGATGGTGCACAACGGCATCGAGTACGGCGACATGCAGCTGATCGCCGAAAGCTATGCGGTGTTGAAGCAGGTCGTCGGTCTGTCGAACGAGGAACTCGGCAAGGTCTATACCGAGTGGAACCAGGGCGAGCTCGACAGCTATCTGATCGAAATCACGTCGAAGATCTTCAGCAAGAAGGACGACGAAACCGGCAAGGACCTGGTCGACGTGATCCTCGACCGTGCCGCTCAGAAGGGCACCGGCAAGTGGACCAGCCAGAACGCGCTCGATCTCGGCGCGCCGCTGCCGCTGATCACCGAGGCGGTGTTCGCGCGCGTGCTGTCGTCGCTGAAGACGCAGCGCGTGGCCGCGAGCAAGGTGCTCGAAGGGCCGCAGGCCAAACCGCTCGAAGGCGCGAAAGAGGCGTTCATCGAATCGGTGCGTCGTGCGTTGTACTTCAGCAAGGTGATCTCGTACGCGCAGGGCTTCGCGCAGTTGCGTGCCGCGTCGGAAGAGTACAAGTGGGATCTCGACTACGGCACGATCGCGAAGATCTTCCGCGCGGGCTGCATCATCCGCGCGCGCTTTCTGCAGAAGATCACCGACGCCTACACGAAGGACAAGGCGCTCGCGAACCTGCTGCTCGATCCGTACTTCCGCGACATCGCGAAGAACTACCAGGCGGCGCTGCGCGAAGTCGTGGTAGCGGCAGTCAATGCGGGTGTGCCGGTACCGGCGTTCGCGTCGGCGATCGCGTATTTCGACGCGTACCGCTCAGAGCGGCTGCCTGCGAACCTCGTGCAGGCGCAGCGCGACTTCTTCGGCGCGCATACGTTCGAACGCATCGACAAGCCGGGCAGCTTCCACGCACAGTGGAGCTGATCGGTTGAGAAAACGGCCCGGCGCGCGAACGGTGACAGCGCGCCGGGCCGTTGTTCCATCTGGATCAGCAACCAGACACCGCATTATTACCAAATGTATCGTGGGTTAACTGTAAGCATTAAACAATGCGAAATGATTATTGCGATGGTAGCAATAGAGTTTCGCTTACTTAAGGGTTTACCCTAGATCGTGACGCCTCTAAACTTGTTTTCAATCGCTGAGGGAAAAGAGAAACCCCGAAGCGCACAACACAACAGTCGTTTGGAGGTTAATCATGAAGACCCTGATTTCCGCAGTTGCGATCGCCGCCGCCCTCGTTGTTCCGGTCGCTTCGTTCGCTCAAGCCAACCAGCCGGTGACCCGCGCTCAGGTTCGCGCTGAACTGGTTCAACTCGAAAAGGCCGGCTACAACCCGAACACCAGCGACGTCGACTATCCGGCCGACATCCAGGCAGCGCAAGCACGCGTCGATGCGCAGCGCGGCACGGCCGTCGCAGCCAACCGCGCGGACACCAGCGGCTACGGCGCTCCGGCTGTCGGCACGTCGCAAGCCGGCCACGCCGACCTTCCGGCGAAGGCCAACCGTAACTCGGTGTACTTCGGCAACTAATCGCAGTAGAAGTGTGCAGGTGCAGTTGTAGTTGGTAGCTGTAGTCCGCTGTAGACGCCGCTTCGTGGAGTAGCGCGAGCGCGGCGGGCAAGAAAAAACGCCATCCAGTTCGATCGGATGGCGTTTTGTCGTTTACCGCGCCGTGATTCGGCGGGTTCGCGTCAATGCAGCGTTCGCTGCCGCCGGCCGATGTCATCGAACAGCGCGCGGCTCGGCTCCAGCGCGAGCAACCACGATTCGTCGTAGCCGCTCAGATTGTCGAGCGCTTCGCGCAGCCGTTCGATCGCCACCGCGGGCAGCTCGACGCTCGCCTCGACCCCGCTCGACAGCCGCGCGACGCTCGCCAGTTGCACGAGCGCATCGGCGGCCTCGGCGACGTCGGCGGCGAAGATCAGATGCGTGTTCAGCAGTTCGACGAGGCCGGCAGACGCCGCCACATCGTCGACGTTGAGTTGCACGGCCAGAAAGGTGGCTTTGTTCATCCTCGATTCCTCCCAGAATCCCAACGTTGTCGTGAACTGCTCCGCGCGGCTTGACTGAGTATAGGCGATGGTCGATTGCCCGCAACGATCGGACGAACCGGCCGTGGCCGCTTGCTCGCCGAGACGCGCGGGCCATGCGACCTATAATAGGGCCAGCCGCGCAAGCGCCTTCGCCGTGGGCGGACGGCGCGCCCGCGGGGTTTGCGCGTTTGCCAATTGCTCATCCACCATGAAAATCATCCGCAGTAAAAGCTTTACCGCGCCGCGTGCCTGGGGTGCGCTCGACATCGCGAACATGAACGGCATCACCACACGTCTGCATTGGACCGACCAGCCTTACAAGTGGCACGTGAACGACGGCGAGGAAGTCTTCGCCGTGCTCGACGGGCGCGTCGAGATGCGCTATCGCGAAGACGGCGTCGAACGTTCGACGGTGCTCGAAACCGGCGACGTGTTCTACGCGGCGGTCGGCACCGAGCACGTCGCGCATCCGCTCGGCGCGGCACGCGTGCTCGTCGTCGAAACGCAGGGAAGCGTCTGAACAACACGGCAGTTTGACGGCGCGCGCCAGCGCGGCGTGCGTCTGGCGGTCGCGCATAATGTCCAGGCGGCAGCAGACTGCCGCGACCTTACGCAAGCGTGGCGGCACGGCAATTGCTATGGCGTCGATTGAATCGGAATGGGACACACGTCGAGGAAAATCAGATGACACAACAAGGGCAACCGACGACGATCCGCCTGCTGATGGCGGTGGCGCTCGGCGTGGCGATCGCCGGCTGCACGACGATGCCGTGGGAAAGCACGCCGTTCTACAACAACGCGCCGTCGGCCACGACCACCCTCGCGACCGTCCCGGTGCCCGCCGGCTACTATCGCGTCAATCCGGGCGACACGCTGGCCGGCATCGCTTCGGCTTATGGACGCAAGCCACAGGAAATCGCGGCTTGGAACGGCTTGCCGGTCAACGCAGCGGTCGCGCCAGGCCAGGTGCTGCGCGTTTCCCCGCCGATGGCCTCGGGCAGCGTGGTCACACCGCCGGCTGCGGTGGCACCGGGTGCGCCGGCCGCGCCGGGCGCGACGGCGAACGTGCCGCCGGGCGCGGTACCCGGTGCGCCGGCCCCAGCGGCCGGGCCGCAGCAGGGCGTGCTGCAATGGCCGTTGCACGGGCCGATCCTGCGTGCGTTCGCGCCGGGCAAATCCAACGGCATCGTGATCGGCGGGCAACCCGGCGATCCGGTCAAGGCCGCGGCGACCGGCCGCGTGGTCTACGCGGGCACCGGCATCGAAGCCTATGGCCCGCTCATCATCATCAAGCACAACGACTCGCTGATCACCGCGTATGGCCAGAACAGCCAGCTGCTCGTCAAGGAAGGCGACGCGGTCGCGCAAGGGCAGACGATCGGCGAGGTCGGGGTCGATAGCCGCGGTGCCGCGTCGATCCAGTTCGAAGTGCGCCAGAACGGCCAGCCGGTCGATCCGCTCCAGTGGCTGCCGAAGCCTGGCGGCTGAGCGTTCCCGTCGCGTCTACTGATTTAGCGTCTGTTAATTCCTCGCAGCCGGATCGGCGCGCCTTGCGGGGCCGTGCCGATTTTCAGCGTCGCCTGAATTGAATACACTGTATGGCTCGTTTGCCGGCGCGTACGCGTTCCTCCCCGAATGCATGCGCGGCCGGCTGCCGTAGGTTGTCATCCATGGACGCACAGGGACACACAATGATCGATTTGCGCAGCGATACCGTTACCCGCCCGACTCCGCCGATGCTCGCGGCGATGTCGGCGGCCGAAGTCGGCGACGACGTCTGGGGCGACGACCCCACCGTGCTGCGTCTGCAGGCCACGCTGGCCGAGCGCACCGGCAAGGAAGCGGGGCTGTTCTTCCCGAGCGGCACGCAAAGCAACCTCGCCGCATTGATGGCGCACTGCGCGCGCGGCGACGAATACATCGTCGGCCAACTCGCGCATACCTACAAATACGAGGGCGGTGGCGCGGCGGTGCTCGGCAGCATCCAGCCGCAACCGCTCGAAAACGCCGCCGACGGCTCGATCCCGCTCGACAAGATCGCCGCCGCGATCAAGCCGATCGACGATCACTTCGCGCGCACGCGGCTGCTCGCGCTGGAAAACACGATAGGCGGCAGAGTGCTGCCGGCTCGGTACGTCGCCGACGCGACGCAGCTCGCGCGCGAGCGCGGCCTTGCGACCCACCTCGACGGTGCGCGCGTATTCAACGCGGCGGTCGCGTCGCGTAAGCCGGTTGCGGCGCTCACCGAGCCGTTCGATTCGGTGTCGATCTGTTTTTCGAAGGGACTGGGCGCGCCGGTCGGCTCGGTGCTGGTCGGCAGCCGCGCGCTGATCGATGTCGCGCACCGCTGGCGCAAGGTGCTCGGCGGCGGCATGCGCCAGGCTGGCGTGCTCGCGGCGGCCTGCCTGTACGCGCTCGATCACAACGTCGAGCGTCTTGCCGACGACCATGCGAACGCCGCGCATCTGGCGGCGGGGCTGGAGACGATCGAGCAGGTGAAGGTGCAGTCGGTCGCGACGAACATGGTGTTCGCACAGTTTCCGCAGCAGCATTGCGCGCCGCTCGAGGCGTGGCTCAAGGAGCGCGGCATCCTCACGCAGATGCTGTATGCGTCGCGCTTCGTCACGCACAGGGATGTTTCGCGCGACGATATCGACACGTTCATTGGCGCGGTGAAGGACTACTTCGTGGCACGTTGATGGCGCCGCATTGGTCGTGAGCGAGGCGGCTCGCGTGGTTGCCGCCTCGTCTTTCCGTATCGGTTCCAACTGTCATGCGCGCTCGTTCGAGCCGCGTTTCATTCAGGCTTTATCCCCGTCTCACGCGCCGTCCGGCGCACCTCTCACTTGACCGCCGCCTTCGCCTGCACGCCTGCGCGATGCGACGGCGCGAGCAGCCGCAAGCCGCTCGCAAGGCTCGCCGCGCCGGCGAAGAAAGCGCCGAGGCCGAGCGCGAGCGTCGGTCCATGCTGGCGGCCGGCGATGCCGAAGCACAGCGCGACCAACGCCGCGCCGGTCGCCTGGCCGAGCAGCCGCGCGGTCGCGACGATGCCGCTCGCGCCGCCGCTGCGCTCCGGCGGCGCGCTCGCCATCAGCGCCTTCAGGTTCGGCGACTGGAAAAAGCCGAAGCCCGCGCCGCAAATCGCCATGCGGATGCCGATGTCGAGCACGTGCGGATGGGCGGGCAGCATCGCCAGCGAGGCCATCCCCGCCGACAGCACCGCGAGCCCGATCGCGCCGAGCAGCCCCGGCGGGTAGCGATCCGACAGACCGCCCGCGAGCGGCGCGGCAAGCGCGACCACGACAGGCCACGGCGTCATCAGGAAGCCGGTTTCGACCTGGCTGCGCAGCAGCACGTCCTCGAAATAGAACGGCAGCGACACGAACGCGAGGCCCTGCGCGGCGAACGAGCAGACGGCCGTCACCGCCGACAGCGCGAATACCGGCCGCTTGAACAGATCGACGGGCAGCATCGGCGCGGGGTGGCCCGCTTCGCGGCGGATCAGCAGCAGCCCGAACACGACTGCGATCGCCGTGGCGCTGAGCACGATCTGCATCGAGACGCGTTGCGCAGCCTCGCCGAGCGCGAAGATCAGCGCGGCGAACGTGACCACGTTGAGCAGCGCCGCCACCGGATCGAACTGATGCCGGCCCTGCGCGGTATGCGGCAGCGCAGGCATCGCGAAGCTCAGCGCGAGCACGCCGAGCGGCACGTTGACCGCGAACAGCCACGGCCACGTCGCGACCGACAGAATCAGCGACGCCACCGTCGGCCCGACCGCGAACGACACGCCGACGATCAGCGCATTGGTGCCGAGCCCTCGACCGAGCCGATGCGGCGGGTACAGATAGCGGATCAGCGCGGTGTTGACGCTCATGATCGCGCTGGCGCCCAAGCCCTGCACGATGCGCGCGGCGGTGAGCAGCGGCAGCGTCGGCGCCAGCGCGCAGCCGAGCGAACTCAGCGTGAACAGCGCAATGCCGCCGATATAGATGCGCCGATGCCCGACGATATCGCCGAGCGCGGCGAGCGGCAGCAGTGTCGCGACCATCGCGAGCTGGTACGCGTTGATGATCCAGACCGACGCGGCCGGCGCCGCGTGCAGGTCGCCGGCGATCGCGGGAAGCGCGGTATTGGCGATCGCGGTATCGAGCGTGGCGAGCGCGACGGCGAGCATGATCGCGGCCATCGCGCGGCGATTGGCGGCGGACATCGGGCCGTCGGCGGGGAGAGTCGGCGCGGGGACGCCGACGGTAGGGCTGAGCTTATCGGACAAGGCGTGGCTCGTCGGGTTGGGCATGCGGGCGTCGGCCGCTTCCGGAGAGGCGACGCGCGCACGGCGGTTTCGTTGTGGATGGAGTGGCGCGCTGTCCGGACCACCGCGGATGAGCGTGGCGGCTTGTGCGGCGCAACGTCGCGATTGTTGCAGAGACGGCACGATCGTGCAGGGAGGCGGGCAGGCGGACGCAACTAACCGTCAACTCCGCGCCGCGTCTCCAAATCGGCCCGGCGCGACGCGTCAAATGCGACACGCTTAAGCGCAAACCGCTCCGCAGGGCGGCCGGCCCGATGCGATCACGCAATTAGGGAATGCGCGGCTTCATTCCCCCGTCATGCATCGAAAAAATAATCGATGTGCGTTCCCCAAGCCGCTTTCGTCGAACGAATCACGCCCGCCGATGGACACCAAGAGTGCCTCCGCCACGCGGTTTTGCACCGCATCCGGGCGCCCGCCGCGCGCCATCGCGCGGCAACTGGCGAGTCCGCCGGGCATGGCGTATGCGTCACCGTCCGCTCGCGCAGCGATGTGCGCGATCCGCAAAATGTCCTACTCTGTTTTTTTAAACCGTTCCGACAGGCACGCGCCTCCCGTCCGTCTCCCGTGCGGTTCGCGTCTGCCATGTCGAACTTCCCGGAGGCTTCGATGACGACCGTCGATCTGGAATTCGACCAGCTCCACAGTACCGTCGACGCGCTACGGCGCTCAATTTCGAATCGCATGATGTACGGCGTCGGCAAGGACGCCATCACCGCTCACCCGCACGACTGGCTGCACGCGGCCGCGCTGGCCGTGCGCGACCGGCTCGTCGCGCGCTGGATGAAGACCACGCGCCTGCAATACGAGCAGGACGTGAAGCGGGTCTACTACCTGTCGATGGAGTTTCTGATCGGCAGGACCTTTACCAACGCGCTGCTCGCGCTCGGCATTCACGATCAGATGAAGGAGGCGCTCGCGAGCCTCGGCGTCGACATGGACGCGCTGATCGATATCGAACCCGACGCCGCGCTCGGCAACGGCGGCCTCGGCCGGCTCGCCGCGTGCTTTCTCGACTCGATGGCGACGCTAGGCATTCCTGGCTTCGGCTACGGTATTCGTTACCAGTACGGCATGTTCCGTCAGGAAATCGTCAACGGCGAGCAAGTCGAGGCACCCGACTATTGGCTGCGCGCCGGCAATCCGTGGGAATTTCCGCGGCCCGAAATCAAATACATGGTGCACTTCGGCGGCCGCACCGTGCAGCGCGGCGACAAGACCGAATGGATCGACACCGAGCACGTGAACGCGACCGCCTACGACACCGTGATCCCCGGCTACGCGACCGACGCGACCAACACGCTGCGCCTGTGGTCCGCGCGCGCAACCGAGGAACTCGACCTCGGCGCGTTCAATCGCGGTGACTACCGCAACGCGGTCGACACCAAGAACATGTCGGAGAACGTGTCACGGCTGCTCTATCCGGACGACTCGACGCCGGCCGGCCGCGAGTTGCGGCTGCGCCAGGAGTACTTCTTCGTATCGGCGACGATGCAGGATCTGATCCGCCGCTATCAGCGCACGCACAGCACGTTCGGACGCTTCTCGGAGAAGGTCGCGGTGCATCTGAACGACACGCACCCGGTGCTCGCGATTCCCGAGCTGATGCGCCTGCTCGTGGACGTCCACAATCTGCCGTGGGACAAGGCGTGGAAACACGTGACGCAGATCTTCTCGTACACGAATCACACGCTGATGCCCGAGGCGCTCGAAACATGGGATGTCGAAATGCTGTCGCGGCTGCTGCCGCGCCATCTCGAGATCATCTTCGAAATCAACGCGCAGTTTCTGAAGCATGTCAGCGAACAGTCGGGCCACGACGTCGAGATGATCCGCCGCATTTCGCTCGTCGACGAATATGGGCAGCGGCGCGTGCGCATGGCCTATCTGGCGATCGTCGCGAGCCACAAGGTGAACGGCGTGTCGAAGCTGCATTCGCAACTGATGACGCGCGACATCTTCTCCGACTTCGCGCGCCTCTATCCCGACCGCTTCACCAACGTGACCAACGGCATCACGCCGCGCCGCTGGCTCGCGCAGGCGAGTCCGTCGCTGTCGTCGCTGATCGATGCGCGCATCGGTACGCATTGGCGTAGCAATCTGTTCGAGCTCGAGCAACTGCGCAATCTGCGCAAGGACGACGAGTTCGTGGACGCGTTCCGTGAGGCCAAACGACAGGCCAAGCTGCGGCTCGTGCACCGGCTCGCGCAGCACACGAAGCTGCACTTCAATCCGAACGCGCTGTTCGATCTGCAGGTCAAGCGCATTCACGAATACAAGCGTCAGTTGCTGAACGTGCTGCACGTGATCGTGCGCTACAACGAGATTCGCGCGAATCCGGAGCGCGACTGGGTGCCGCGCGTCGTGCTGTTCGCGGGCAAGGCCGCGTCCGCGTACCGGATGGCCAAGACGATCATCAAGCTGATCGGCGACGTCAGCGAGAAAGTCAATCATGATCCGCTGATCGGCGACAGGCTGAAGGTCGTGTTCGTGCCGAACTATGGCGTGAGCGTCGCCGAGCTGATCATTCCGGCGGCCGATCTGTCCGAGCAGATCTCGATGGCCGGCACCGAGGCGTCGGGTACCGGCAATATGAAGCTCGCGCTCAATGGCGCATTGACGATCGGCACGATGGACGGCGCGAACATCGAAATCTGCGACGCGGTCGGACGAGAGAACATCTTCATCTTCGGCCACAGCGCCGACGAGGTGGACGATCTGCGCGCAAGCGGCTATCGGCCGCGGCAGATTTACGAGGAAAACGAAGCGTTACGCACCGCGCTCGATCAAATTCGCACGGGCTTCTTCTCGCCGGACGATCCGCTGCGCTTCTCGGATATCTTTCACACGCTGGTCGACTGGGGCGATCACTATATGGTGCTTGCCGATTTCGACGCGTTCGCGAAGGCGCAGAACGACGTGGATGCGCGTTTCGTCAACAGGCGCGCGTGGGCCGAAAGCGCGATCGAGAACGTCGCGGGAATGGGGCAGTTCTCGTCGGATCGCACGATCGGCGAGTATGCGCGCAATATCTGGCGCGTGAGTCCGCTCAGTCTGGACTGAGCTGGAGAGCAGCCGTGCGGGGCTGGCGTCGACCAGTCGCGCACGGCTCTTTCATGTCCGATCGATGCGCCGCGTCATGTCTTCGGCGCGGCCGCCGCAGCCTTCGCCCGATGCACGGCCTCGCCGACGCGTTCGACGAACTCGCGATCCGTGCTCATCAGCGCCTCGCGCTCGCCTTCGGCCGTCTTGACCATCAACCGATGCGTGACGTCCTGAGTCACCCAGGTCAGCCAGCCGACCACGACCAGCATCGCCCCGGATACGAGTCCCGAAGCCGAATGCAGCACACCGCCGACGATCGCGCCGATCAGCCCCGCCACCGAGATCACCAGCGGCACGACCTTGTTCTTCGGCACGGTCACGACCTGCACGTCGACGATATCGCGCAGCGGAAAGACCTGACCCGCGGCTGAAAGAGCGTTGCGCGTGACCGACACGCCGCGATCGTTGAAAGGGATATCCATCGTTTCAGTGCAAGGGTGGTGAAGCGCGCAGCGTAGCAGACTTCGTCGCGGGCAGTGGCGCGACGTCATGAGCCGATTGCATTGCGTCAAGGAAAATCATACTTTGCCTGGGCGGATTGGCTAAGATGTCGCAGGTTCGCGCTCGGAGGCCATTGATGACTGTCGGCGTATATGCCACGCTGGTCGCGACGTCGCTCGTGCTGCTGCTCGGCGAAAAGCTCGTGCAATGGATCGGCGTGCTACGGACCTATTCGATTCCGGCGCCGGTGGCAGGCGGGCTCATCGTCGCGATCTGCGTGCTGATCGCACGCATCACCACCCAGGTGCAAGTCAGGTTCGATTCGACGTTGCAGGCGCCGCTGATGCTCGCGTTCTTCTCGACGATCGGCCTGAATGCGCATCTGTCGAACTTGAAGGCGGGCGGGCCGGTGTTGATCCGCTTTCTCACGCTGGTCAGTGGGCTGCTGATCCTGCAGAACGTGATCGGCATCCTGCTCGCGTTCGCGCTCGGCGTCGATCCGCTGCTCGGCATTCTTGGCGGCTCGGTCACGATGTCGGGCGGGCACGGCACCGGCGCCGCGTGGAGCCAGGTCTTCACCGAACGTCATGGGCTCGAGTCGGCGACCGAGATCGCGATCGGCTGCGCGACGTTTGGACTCGTGATGGGCGGCGTGCTCGGCGGTCCGGTCGCACGGCTGCTGATGCGGCGGATCAGCGCCGACGAATTGCTGCGCGTGCAGCAGCTAGCGGACGAAACGCTGGTCTTCGAAGAGCCGAAGGCGGAGCAGGCCACCACGCCCGCCGCGATCATCACGACGCTCGCGCTGATCTCGATCTGCCTCGCGGGCGGCGAAGTGTTTGCCGACTGGATCGCGGATACCGTGTTCGAATTGCCGACGTTCGTCTGCACGCTGTTCATTGGCGTGATCCTGAACAACGTGCTCGCGCTCGTGCGTGTGCGGATCGACCAGCACGCGGTCGCGCTGGTCGGCAATGTCGCGCTCGCGCTATTTCTCGCGATGGCGCTGATGCGGCTCGACCTATGGGAGCTTGCCGCGCTCGCATTGCCGATCATCTCGATCCTCGCGGCGCAGACGCTGCTGATGGCGCTCTACGCGATCTTCATCACGTTCCCCGCGATGGGCCGCAACTACGACGCGGTCGTGTTGTGCGCGGCGCAATGCGGGCTCGGACTTGGCGCCACGCCGACCGCGATCGCGAACATGCAGGCAATCACGAACCGCTTCGGCCATTCCCATATCGCGTTCCTGATCGTGCCGATGACGGGCGCGTTTTTCATGGACATCGTTAACGCGATCGTGATCAAACTGTTTCTCACGCTGCCGTTTTTCCATTGAGCCCGCGCAAATACCATGAGCAATCAACCACACATCGCACCCGACAGCACCGCCGCGCGCGTCGCACTATGGCGTGCGCTGCACGTGCAGGCCGACGCGCCGCCGCACGTGCTCGAAGACGAAGTCGGCTTGCAGTTGCTCGCGCCCGCCGAAAACTGGCACAGCCGCGGTGACATGGACCCGAGGTACACGCGGCCGTTTCGCGCGTCGATCGTCGCGCGCGCACGTTTTATCGAGGATCTGGTCGTCGAGCAGGCCGGGCGCGGTGTGGATCAATACGTGATCCTGGGCGCCGGTCTCGATAGCTTCGCGCAACGCCGGCCCGATATCGCGTCGCGGCTAACCGTGTTCGAGGTCGATCCGCCGGGACCGCAAACGTGGAAGCGTCAGCGGCTCAGCGAGCTGGGTTACGGCCTGCCGGACTGGCTGCGTTTCGTGCCGGTCGACTTCGAAGCGGGCGACAGCTGGCGGCAGCGTCTCGTCGCCGAAGGCTTCGACGAAAGCAGGCCCGCCGTCGTCGTGTCGACCGGCGTCAGCATGTATCTGACCAGGGAGGCGAACGCGGCGACGCTGCGCGAAGTAGCCGGGCTCGCGCGCGGCTCGACGTTCGCGATGACGTTCCTGTTGCCGCTGGAGATGGCGGACCCGGACGTGCGCCCCGGACTCGAAATGGCGGAGAAGGGCGCGCGTGCGAGCGGGACACCGTTCATCAGCTTCTTCATGCCGCAGCAGATGATCGCCATGGCGCGTGAAGCGGGCTTTGACGACGCGCAGCATGTGTCCGCGGCCGATCTGACGCAGCGCTACTTCGCGGCTCGCACGGATGGGCTGCGCCCGCCGGACAATGCGGAAGAATTGCTGGTGGCGAACACCTAGGGGCCGCTGCGGTGTGTTGAATGCGAGATCGCGTTCCTCTCGCGGCTATAATCGCGCTCGAACATGGCCTCCGAAGTCTACTCATGAAAAAGATCGCAGCTTTTGCACTCGTCGCATGTGCACTCGCCGCCTGCTCGTCCACGGAAAAGCAGGCGCAGCGGGCCCAGCAGGAAATCCTTCATAGCGAGCCGAACCTTCTCGCCGCGCAACGCAACGCGGTGATCGATTGCACACCGGCCAATTGCGATGCCGCGTGGGCGGCGACGAAGCGCTATATCGAGCAGCACTCCGACACGCATGTGATCCGCTCGGACGCGATCGCGATCGATACCGACGTGCCCGACGATTCGGGCAAGGCCGCTTTTTCAGCGACCCGCGCGAACAAGAGCACGGGCGGCGCGACGCTGTCGCTGTTCGCGCAGTGCCGCGGCATGTATGGGCCCGATAGCGCGAAGGGCGACGACTATGACGAGTGCGCCGACAAGATCCTGAAGACCCAGAACGGCTACGTGCCGTATCTGCGCTCGCACGCATCGGCGCAATAGCCGATCAGCTGCCAGAACCGCGGGGGACCCAAACGTGGCACTAGCGTAGCGATTCGCCGAACCCTCGCCACGATGCGGCGGGAGGCGCTATGCTGATGCGTCATCGCCTCGCGGAACCCTGTCATGCAAGCTCCTGGCGCTACCGTACCGATCTCGCTCGTCAATGGGTTCCTCGGCAGCGTCGGGACACGGCCGGATATCGTCGACCGGCATCTGTCCGGCGCGAACATCCCGCGCGCGCTGCTGAACCAGCCTGGCGCGCGCGTCACCGAGGAACAGTTCTCGACGCTCTACCGCTCTCTCGCGATCGAACTCGACGATGAGATGCCCGGCGTCTTCTCGCGCCCGCTGCGTAGCGGCGCGCTCAAGTTTCTGTGCCTGAGCCTGCTGGATGCGCCGAATCTCGAAACCGCGATGCATCGGTTCGGCCAGTTCTTCCATCTGGTGCTCGACGACTTCCGTTTCGAGTCGCGCCGCGGCGACCTCGTCGCGACGCTGGCGCTGCATCCGGGAAGCACCGGAGCGCTACCCAGCATGCTGGCCCAGGAGCTGATGCTGAAGCTCGCGCATGGGATCGCGTCCTGGCTGATCGGTCAGCGGATCGCGTTGCTCCAGGTGCAGTTCTCCTTTCCCCGTCCCGCTCACGCGCTCGAGTATCTCTATCTGTTTCCCGGACCGGCGAAGTTCGACTGCAATCAGACCTCGATGCAGTTCAGCAGTAGCTATTTCGACCTGCCCGTGCGGCAGCGCAAGGCGAACCTGCGCAGGTTTCTCGCTCGCGCGCCGGAAGACTGGATCTTCGTTTCGTTCAACGAGCAGCTGTTCAGTCATCGCGTGCGGGAACATCTCGCGTCCCGGCTGCCCGACGTCCCATCCATCGAAGAGGCGGCGGAAGGCCTGCACTGTTCGGTCAGAACGCTATGCCGTCATCTTGCCGCCGAGGGCACGGCGTTCCAGGTGCTCAAGGACGAACTGCGCCGCGACATCGCGATCCAGCGCCTGACCGGCACGCACGAGCCCATCGCCATCATCGCGGGCGACGTCGGCTTCGGCGACCCCACCGCATTCCACCGAGCGTTCCGTCACTGGACCGGCAGCACCCCGGCGGCCTATCGCCGGGGTGGCTGATCTCGTCACAACAAAGCGTCAGCAGCGCCCTCAACGCACTTCCCACGGGGCGTTTACTTCCTCCGACGTGGCCAGAGATGTCAATAGATCGTCCGGTTTGGACAACCGGGCAGGGCCTGTCCGACGCTACGATTCAGCCATACGTTACCCCCGGCCGCATCGGTGCCAGACGGGTGACTTTCCCTACGGACTATCTGATCGGAAGAATGGTAATGAGCTACGTCGCGCCTCTCAAAGACATGGTGTTTGCAATCACGGAACTGGCCGGAATCGACCAACTGGCGGGCTTGCCCGGCTGCGAGGACGCGACCGCCGATACCGCTCGCGCGGTGCTCGAAGAGGCCGCGCGCCTGCACGAAGGCGTGCTCGCGCCGCTGAACGTCGACGGCGACCGCAACCCGAGCACGTGGAAGGACGGCGCGGTGACCGCCACGGCCGGTTTCAAGGACGCGTTTCGCCAGTTCGCCGAAGGCGGCTGGCAGGGTTTGCAACATCCGTCTGAATACGGCGGTCAGGACTTGCCCAAGCTGCTGTCGACGCCTTGCATCGAAATGCTCAACGCGGCCAATCTGTCGCTCGGGCTGTGCCCGCTGTTGACCGACGGCGCGATCGAAGCGCTGCTGACGGCGGGTAGCGAAGAGCTGAAGCAGCGCTACGTGCCGAAGATGATCTCCGGCGAGTGGACCGGCACGATGAATCTGACCGAGCCGCAAGCAGGCTCCGACCTGTCGCTGGTGCGTACCCGCGCCGAGCCGCAGGGCGACGGCTCGTATCGGATCTCCGGCACGAAGATTTTCATCACGTGGGGCGAGCACGACATGACGGAAAACATCGTGCATCTGGTGCTCGCACGTACGCCGAGCGCGCCTGAAGGCGTGAAAGGCATTTCGCTGTTCGTCGTGCCGAAGTTCCTCGTCAACGAAGACGGTTCGCTCGGCGAGCGCAATGACGTGCACTGCGTATCGATCGAACACAAGCTCGGCATCAAGGCGAGCCCGACCGCCGTGCTGCAGTTCGGCGATCACGGCGGCGCGATCGGCCAGCTCGTCGGCGAGGAGAACCGCGGTCTGGAATACATGTTCATCATGATGAATGCCGCGCGCTTCGCGGTGGGCGTGCAGGGCGTGGCGATCTCGGATCGCGCGTACCAGCAGGCCGTCGCGTATGCGAAGGAGCGCGTGCAGGGCCGTCCGGTGGATGGCTCCGCGAAGCAGTCGGTCGCGATCATCCAGCACCCCGACGTGCGCCGCATGCTGTCGACGATGCGCGCGCTGACCGAAGGCGCACGCGCACTGGCCTATGTGTCGGCGTCGCATTGCGATCTCGCGCATCGTCATCCGGACCGCGCGACGCGTGCGAATCATCAGGCGATCTACGAATACCTGGTGCCGATCGTGAAGGGCTGGAGCACGGAGATGTCGCTGGAGGTGACCAGTCTCGGCGTGCAGGTGCACGGCGGCATGGGCTTCATCGAGGAAACCGGCGCCGCGCAGTACTACCGCGACGCGCGCATTCTGCCGATCTACGAAGGCACGACGGCGATCCAGGCGAACGATCTCGTCGGCCGCAAGACCATGCGCGACAACGGCGAGGTGGCGGGGATGCTGCTCGCGCAGATCGACGCGACGCTGGCTGCAGTGCAAGGGCACCCCTCGTATGGATCGAACGCGGCTTTCCAGGCGATGCACCGTCATCTGTCCGCCGGCCGCAACGCATTGCACAGCGCGGTGCGCTACGTGGTCGAGAGCGTCAAGCGCGATCCGAATGCGGTGTTCGCGGGCAGTGTCTCTTATCTGATGCTCGCGGGCATCGTGCTCGCGGGTTGGCAAGTCGCCCGCTCGCTCGTGCTCGCCGCCGACAAGCGCGACGAAGATCCGGGCTTCTACGACGCGAAGATCGCGACCGCGCACACCTACGCGACGCAGGTGCTGCCCCGTGCAATCGCGCTCGAAGCGACGATTCGCGGCGCTCGCGATGGCGAAGGCGCGCTGGCGCTGCGTGAAGACCAGTTCTGATCGATCAACGGACGTAATGTCATTCAAAACGGTAGGGCTCGGCCCTATCGGTGTGGGAAGGAGAGAGTTGTGAGAGTTCTTGTAGCAGTCAAGCGAGTGGTCGACTACAACGTGAAGGTCCGCGCGAAGTCGGACGGTACGGGCGTCGATATCGCAAACGTGAAAATGTCGATGAATCCGTTCGACGAAATCGCGGTTGAAGAGGCCGTGCGTCTGAAGGAAGCGGGTGTGGCGACCGAAGTGATCGCCGTGTCGGCCGGTGTTGCGCAGTCGCAGGAAACGCTGCGCACCGCGCTCGCGATCGGTGCGGATCGCGCGATCCTGATCGAATCGAACGAAGAGCTGCAGCCGCTCGCAGTCGCGAAGCTGCTCAAGGCGCTGGTCGACAAGGAGCAACCGCAGCTGGTGATCCTCGGCAAGCAGGCCATCGACGACGACTCCAATCAGACCGGCCAGATGCTCGCCGCGCTGGCGAACCTGCCGCAGGCGACGTTCGCGTCGAAGGTGATTGTCGCGGACGGCAAGGCGACGGTGTCGCGTGAAGTGGATGGCGGCGCCGAAACGCTGTCGCTGACGCTGCCGGCCGTGGTGACGACCGATCTGCGCCTGAACGAGCCGCGTTACGTGACGCTGCCGAACATCATGAAGGCGAAGAAAAAGCCGCTGGAAACGATCAAGCCCGAAGATCTCGGTGTAGACGTCACGCCGCGTCTGAAGACGCTGAAAGTCGCCGAGCCTCCGAAGCGTTCCGCCGGTGTGAAGGTGCCGGACGTGAAGACGCTGGTCGAGAAGCTGAAGACCGAAGCCAAGGTGCTGTGAGGAGACGCAAGAAATGACGAATCTGGTAATTGCAGAACACGATAACGCGTCGATCAAGGCCGCGACGCTGAATACGATCGCAGCGGCACAGAAGATCGGCGGTGACATTCACGTGCTGGTCGCGGGTCACAACGCGCAGGCCGCGGCCGATGCGGCAGCGAAGATCGCCGGCGTCGCCAAGGTACTGCTGGCCGACGCGCCGCAACTCGAAGCGGGTCTCGCGGAAAACGTCGAAGCGACGGTGCTGACGCTTGTGCAAGATGCGGCGAAGAACTACACGCACATCCTCGCGCCGGCTACCGCGTACGGCAAGAACGTCGCGCCGCGTATCGCCGCGAAGCTCGACGTCGCGCAGATCAGCGACATCACCGCAGTGGATAGCGCCGACACGTTCGAGCGTCCGATCTATGCGGGCAACGCGATCGCGACGGTTCAATCGCAAGATGCGATCAAGGTCATCACGGTACGTTCGACCGGCTTCGACGCCGTCGCAGCCGAAGGCGGCAGCGCAGCGATCGAAAAGATCGAAGCCGCAGCCGACGCCGGCATCTCGCAGTTCGTGAGCCGCGAAGTGACGAAGCTCGATCGTCCGGAATTGACGAGCGCGAAGATCATCGTGTCGGGCGGCCGAGGTCTGGGCAATGGCGAGAACTACACGAAGGTTCTGGAACCACTGGCCGACAAACTCGGCGCGGCACTCGGCGCATCGCGCGCGGCCGTCGACGCGGGCTTCGTGCCGAACGACTACCAGGTAGGCCAGACCGGCAAGATCGTCGCGCCGCAACTGTACGTCGCGGTCGGCATCTCGGGTGCGATCCAGCACCTCGCCGGCATGAAGGACTCGAAAATCATCATCGCGATCAACAAGGACGAAGAAGCGCCGATCTTCGGCGTCGCCGATTACGGCCTCGTTGGCGATCTGTTCACCCTCGTGCCGGAACTCGAGCAGGCGCTCGGCTAACCGCCCCCAGCAAGCGGAATAATCATGAATGAGCTTAACGGATACGATTTCGAAGACCTGCGACCGGGCATGAGTGCCCGCTTCGCCAAGACCATCACGGAGGCGGACATTCTGTTCTTCGCGAGCGCGTCGGGAGATATCAACGCGATTCACATCAACGAGCAGTTTGCGCAAACCACACCCTTCAAGGGGCGCATCGCTCACGGCATGCTGACCGCCAGCATCATCTCCGCGGCGCTCGCGGGGCAGCTGCCCGGTCCGGGCACGATCTACCTCGGCCAGAACCTGCGCTTCAAGGCGCCGGTCCGGCCCGGCGAAACCGTGCAGGCCGAGGTGACAGTCAAGGAACTGATTCACGATAAGCGCCGCGTGGTGCTGTCCACCGTTTGCACGGTCGGCGGCAAGGTGGTGGTCGAAGGCGACGCGACGGTGATGCCGACATCGCGGCACGACCGTGTCGTCGCGGACGCGGCTTGCGCCGTCAGCGAAGCATGATAGCGAGCCCCGCCATGAGAATGCCATTCAGCATGCCACACGAGTTTTCGACGGGCTGGGTCAAGGCCGGCTTCGATTTCTGGCGTTTTTCGCCGCTCAAGGATGAATTCGATGCGTCGGTGCCTGACACCGGCGGCTCGGACTTCGATGTCGACGGGCCGTTCGCGCGAGGCTCCGTGACCCACACGAGCGCCCACTACCTGCAACAGCAGGCGCAACTGTGGAGCGACGCCGTCGCGGGATTGATCGGCGGGCGCACGGAATTGAAGGCGGTCGCCGCACCCGAGCAGGGAGACCGGCGCTTTCACGCGGACGACTGGTCCAGCAACGGCTGGTACAGCCTTCTGAAACAGAGCTATCTGATCAATGCCCGCGCGCTCGCGGATCTCGTCGAGGCGAGTACGCTCGATGAAAAGGGCAAGCACAAGCTGCGCTTTTTCATGCGCCAGTTCATCGACTTCGCCAGTCCCGCGAATTTCCTCGCGACGAATCCCGAGGTCCTCCGGGAGGCGGTGGAATCGGGCGGATCGAGCCTGCTCTCGGGCGTCACGCATCTGCTCGACGATCTGGGCAGCGGCTCGATTTCGATCACCGACCGAAGCGCGTTCGAAGTGGGTCGCAGCGTCGCCACGTCCAGCGGCGCGGTGGTCTATGAAAACGATCTGTTTCAGCTGATCCAGTACGAGCCGCTGACGCCGAAGGTCGCTGCGCGGCCGCTCGTGATCATTCCGCCGTGCATCAACAAGTTCTACATCCTGGATCTGCAGCCCGAGAATTCCTTCGTGCGTTTCGCCTCCGAGCAGGGCCTGACGGTGTTCGTCGTGTCGTGGCGCAACCCGCAGCAGGACATGGCGCAGACCACGTGGGACGCCTACCTCGAGGACGGCGTGATGCAGGCGCTCGAGGTGGCGCGTGAGATTAGCCGGGCCGACCAGGTCAATGCATTGGGCTGGTGCGTGGGCGGCACGATGCTGTCGTCGGCGCTGGCGGTCATGCGTGCGAACGGCGACGACTCCGTGGCGAGCCTGACACTGTTGACCGCATTGCTCGACTTCACCGATCCGGGCGATCTCGGCGTGTTCATCGACGAGCAGGGCGTGACGATGCGCGAGCATACGATCGGTCGCGGCGGCCTTTATCCGGGCCGCGAACTCGGCTTCGTGTTCCAGGCGCTGCGTGCCAACGATCTGATCTGGCCGTACGTCGTGAACAACTACCTGAAAGGCAAGACTCCGGCCGCGTTCGATCTGCTGTACTGGAACGCGGACACGACCAATCTGCCCGGCCCGATGTACAGCTTCTATCTGCGCAACATGTACCTCGAAAACAGTCTGCGCGTGCCGAACAAACTGACGTTTTGCAACACGCCGGTGGATCTCGGCAACATCGATATCCCAAGCTATCTGATGGCGGCAGAGGAAGATCACATCGTGCCGTGGCGATCCGCCTATCAGTCGACGCAATTACTGGGCGGACATACCGAGTTCGTGCTCGGGGCAAGCGGCCATATCGCGGGCGTGATCAATCCGGCGTCGAAGAACAAGCGCAGCTACCGGACCAACGATACCTGCAACGAAAACGCCGACGAGTGGCTCGCCACCTCGGTTCAGCAGCGCGGCAGCTGGTGGAATCACTGGATCGAGTGGGTCAAGCAGCATTCCGGCGAACAGGTCGACGCGCGTACGAAGCTCGGCAACAGGAAGTACAAGGCTATCGAGAGTGCACCGGGCCGCTATGTGAAGCTTCGCGCGGAATGAGCGGATCGCGATAGGGTGTGCGGCAACGACGGAGTGTGATGTCCAGTGCATCACACTCCGTTTTTTTTTGCGGTCACTTCGCATGGCTCGCGCGCCAGTCGCGCGGCGTCATGTGGAAGCGCGACACGAACCAGTTCGTGAACGATCCCTGTTGCGCGTAGCCGAGCAGCGCCGACACACGTCCGATCGGGTAGGTGGGATTGCTCATGTAGCGCACGGCGAGTTCGCCGCGCACTTCCTCGACCTGATCCGAGAAGCTGGTGCCGGCCGAATTCAACTGCCGTTGCATGGTGCGCACGCTCAGATGCAGATAACGTGCGACCAGCTCGGCGTTCGCCTGCTCGAGCGGCAGCAGCAGGTAGATCGCCTTACGCACTTCGAGCGCGGCCGATTCGGCGGCGCTCGCGTTCAGCGGAGAGGCGAGGCTCTCCGCATAGCGCACGAGTTCGGGATCGGCCAGCGGATTCGGGTAGTCGAGATCGGCGCTCGCGCAGACGAAGCCATTGAAGTCGCTGCCGAACTGCAGCGGACAGCCGAAGAAGCGTCGATGGAACGTCAGGTCCTTCGGTGCGGCGTGGGTGAAATGGAGCTCGCGCGGTTTCCAGAACTTGCCGAGCAGAGCACTGGAGTGCCGCGCGAGCACAGCGAGCGCCAGTTCGATCGCCTGCTTCGTCGGGGTACCCGGTTCGACGACGAGTTCCTCCCGAATGGTGACCGTTTTGTCCGCGTCCTCGACGTACACCGCCAGCGCTTCGTTGAGCAGATGACGGTATTCGGCCGCGGCCAGCAACACTTCGCGCAGCGTGCGTTTGTGCGCGAGCAGGACGTTGATCACGCCGCTGCCGAAGGTCTGCCGCGTTTCCGCCATTTGCAGCGCGAAGGTCGGGCACGACGCCTTTTGGGCCGTCATTTCCAGCAGCCGGCAACAGGCGGTGGCCGATACGCGATCGTCCGGATTCGCGAGCGCGCCGGCATCGATGCCGGCCTGTTTCGCGAGCTCGACCGGATTCAGTCCAAGCCGCCGCGTCACCTCGAAATAACCGCTCATGGCTACCGACGTCACCATCGTTTCCATCGTAGTTTCTCCGGACGATTCAAACGCTGAGTCTTTTTTCTAGTCATTAAACGCTTGCTTCGCGCAATTATTGGTGTTAACGCGCAGTGGCACGAATCGCTAAAAGGATGGCGTCCAATCATAAAAGTGTAGCGCTTGATTCCCGTATCGTGTGCACATGTCGTTCGATGTGTTCCAGCAGATTTTCATGCGACCTCGCGATAGCGGAACACAGTCACTTCACAACTGGATGGAGGCAATCAAATGCAATTTCTCGACGATTCGCTGCACCCTGAGAATCAGGACAAGGTAGTCATCACCACCGCCCCTTACGGCCCGGAATGGATGCCCGCGGACTTCCCGGAAGACATCCCGGTGACGATGGACCAGCAGATCCAGAAGGCCGTCGATTGCTACAACGCGGGCGCCACGGTTCTGCACCTGCACGTGCGTGAACTGGACGGCAAGGGCTCGAAGCGCCTGTCGAAGTTCAATGAACTGATCGCGGGTGTGCGCGCCGCTGTGCCCGACATGATCATTCAGGTCGGTGGCTCGATTTCGTTTGCACCGGAAGACGACGGACAGGCCGCGAAGTGGCTGTCCGACGATACGCGCCATATGCTGGCCGAGCTCGATCCGAAGCCGGACCAGGTGACGGTTGCGATCAATACCACCCAGATGAACATCATGGAGTTGCTCTATCCCGAGTATCTGGCGGGCACCTCGCTTTCCAACCCCGCGTTCATGGCCGCCTATAGCGAAATGACGGTTCCGGCCGGTCCCGCATGGGTCGAGGAGCATCTGCGCCGCCTGCAGGCTGCGGGCATCCAGCCGCACTTCCAGCTCACCGGCATTCACGCGCTCGAAACGCTCGAGCGCCTCGTGCGCAAGGGCGTCTACAAGGGCCCGCTGAACCTGACGTGGATCGGCATCGGTGGCGGCTTCGACGGCCCGAACCCGTTCAACTTCTTCAACTTCGTGCATCGCGCGCCGGATGGCTGCACGCTGACCGCCGAGTCGCTGCTGAAGAATGTGCTGCCGTTCAACATGATGGCGATGTCGATGGGCCTGCATCCGCGCTGCGGCATCGAGGACACGATCATCGATCAGCACGGTAAGCGCTTCACGTCGGTACAGCAGATCGAGCAGTGCGTGCGCGTCGCGCGCGAACTGGGCCGCGAAATTGCCAGTGGTAAAGAAGCCCGCGAGATCTATCGTATTGGTGTGCAGTACGAGACGGTCGAAGAAACGCTCAGCGCCAACGGTATGGCGCCGAACCGCCAGGCCGGCGTCAGGAACCTGCCGCTTCGCGCGGCGTGAATGCCAGAAGCCCGGGCCGAGGCGTTGGCCGAGGCGGGGCTTCTGGGTAACGCTCCCGCTGCATAGCGGGAGCAGATAGCTGAATCCATAACAGGTCGTCGGCCCACGCGGGCAAGGCGGCCGCCACGGAGTCAGCGTGGAAGGAGACTAAACATGCTCGTTCAGCATGCAGCGCCCACGGCGGGCGAAGTTTCGGTAGCAAAGACGGATGTGCGCGCTTATGCGTGGGTGGTGTTTGCGTTGACGGTCGGATTGCTGCTTTCCGACTATATGTCGCGGCAGGTTTTGAATGCGGTGTTTCCGCCGCTCAAGGCGGCATGGCATCTGTCCGATGCTCAGCTGGGTTCGCTCAGCAGCGTGGTCGCGCTGATGGTCGGTGTGCTCACGTTTCCGCTGTCGGTGCTGGCCGACCGCTGGGGCCGCGTGAAGAGCATCGTGCTGATGGCGGCGATGTGGAGTCTCGCGACGGTGGGCTGCGCAATCTCGGCGAACTATGGGCAGTTGCTGCTGGCGCGTGCCTTCGTCGGAATCGGTGAAGCGGCGTATGGCAGCGTCGGCATCGCAGTTGTGCTGAGCATCTTTCCGGTGCGGCTGCGCTCCACGCTGACCGGCACCTTCATGGCGGGCGGCGCGTTCGGCTCGGTGCTGGGCATGGCGCTCGGCGGCGCGGTGGCGGCTCACCTCGGCTGGCGCGCGGCATTCGGCGCGATGGCGGCGATGGGGATCGTGCTGGTCGTGATCTACCGCCTCGTCGTCACCGAAAAGCGTCTTGCGCCGCTGCAGCCGGCGAGCGTGACGAATCAGACGCAAACGCGCGGCATGCGCATGAGCCTGCGCGAGTTGATGAAGGGCTTGTTTTCGACGAAATCCGTGGTGTGCGCCTATGTGGGCAGCGGTCTGCATCTGATGGTTCCCGCCGCTGTGTGGGCGTGGATGCCGAGCTTCCTGAATCGCTACTACGGCATGGCCACCGGCAAGGCTGCGATGTGCGCGGCGGTGTTCGTGCTGGTGACCGGGGTGGGCATGGTGGTGTGCGGAAACCTCGCCGACCGGCTCAGCAAGAACGTGCGGGAACGCAAGTGGAGCGCTGCGATCGCCTACTGCCTCGCCTGTTTCGTCCTGCTCGCGATTGGCTTCCACATGCCGGCGGGGCCGTGGCAACTGATCGTGATCGGCGTCGGCATGTTCTTTTGCGCCGGTGCGAGCGGCCCGTCGGGTGCGATGGTGGCGAACCTCACGCCGCCGACCATTCATGCCTCGGCGTTTGCGACGCTGACGCTCGCGAACAACCTGCTGGGCCTCGCGCCGGCGGCTGTTCTGGCGGGAATCATCGCCGATCGGATCGGACTGCTGGGCGCGTTGCAACTGGTGCCGTTCGCACCGCTCGTCGCGGCCGCCGCATTCATGATCGGCAAGCGGAACTACTCGGGCGATCTGGATCGGCTGAACACGCTGCGCGAGCAGGCCACGCGCTGAGATCGGATGGTGCCGCGCGGACGGCGCGGAGAACGGAACCTGTAATGCGCCGCGAGCGCAACGAATTCTGCGAAGCGCAGATCAAGCAAAGAATTGGAGAGTCGACATGGCAAAAGCAGTGCGATTTCATGAAACCGGTGGTCCCGAGGTCCTGCGCTACGAGGACGTCGAAGTGGGCAACCCGGGTCCCGGCCAGGTTCGCCTGCGCCACCAGGCCGTGGGCCTGAACTTCGCCGATACCTACTTCCGTAGCGGCCTGTATCCGGTCCCGCTGCCCGCGGGGATGGGTGTGGAAGCCGCGGGCGTGGTCGAGGCCGTTGGCCCGGACGTCACGAACGTCGCGGTGGGGGATCGAGTGACCTACACGGGCTTCATCAACACGCTCGGCGCGTACAGCACCGAACGCCTGATTCCGGCCGCGCCGCTGATCCGGCTGCCCGATGCGATCGACTGCGAAACGGCTGCCGGCATGACCATGCGCGGCCTGACCGCCGCGTACCTGATGCGCCGCATTCACGACTTCAAGGCGGGCGACACGATCCTTCTGCATGCCGCCGCCGGCGGTGTCGGCCTGATCGTTTCGCAGTGGGCGAAGCTGCTGGGCCTGACCGTGATCGGCACGGTTTCGAGCGAGGCCAAGGGCGAGGTGGCGCGCGCGCATGGCTGCGATCACGTCATCAACTACAGCCGCGAAGACGTCGCCAGACGCGTACGCGAACTGACCGATGGCGTCGGCGTGAACGTCGTGTTCGACAGCGTCGGCAAGGACACCTTCGAGGCTTCGCTCGATTCGCTGAAGCGTCGCGGTCTGCTGGTTTGCGTCGGCACGGCCTCCGGTCCGATTCCGCCGTTCAATCCGCAACTGCTGGCAATGAAAGGCTCGCTGTATCTGACCCGCCCGGCTCTGGCTGATTACATCGCCGACCCGGCCGAGAAGGACGAGCTGGCCGGCGAAATCTTCGGCTTGATCGCCTCCGGACGCATCAAGATCGAGTTGAATCAGCGCTATGCGCTCGAGGATGCCGCGCAAGCGCATCGTGATCTGGAATCGCGCAAGACGACGGGTTCGTCGGTCTTCATTATTTAAGGAGCTAGCCATGCGAGTCGAACAACTAACGTACTCGATCGGCGCGGAACTGACCGGCGTGAATGTCGCTCACGCCATCCATGACGACGGCCTGTTTGCGGAGATCCGCTCGGCGCTGCTGAAGCACCGGGTGCTTTTCCTGCGCGACCAGGACATCACGCGCGCCGAACACGTGGCGTTCGCGCGCCGCTTCGGCGAACTGGAAGACCATCCAGTCGCGGGCAGCGATCCGGAAAATCCGGGCCTCGTGCGTATCTACAAGACTCCGGACCAGCCCAACGACCGGTATGAAAACGCGTGGCATGCCGACGCCACGTGGCGCGAAAAGCCGCAGTTCGGTGCCGTGCTGCGTTGCGTGGAATGTCCGCCCGTCGGTGGCGACACGATGTGGGCGAACATGGTCCTCGCCTACGAGAATCTGCCGGCGTACGTGAAGGCGCAGATCGCGGACCTGCGCGCGCGCCACAGCATCGAGGCGAGCTTCGGTGCCGCGATGCCGATCGAAAAGCGTCTGGCGCTGAAGGCGCAGTTTCCGGACGCGGAGCATCCGGTCGTGCGCACGCATCCGGAAACGGAGGAGAAGGTGCTGTTCGTGAGCGCTTTTACTAGCCATTTCACGAACTTCCATACGCCGGAGCGGGTGCGTTTCGGTCAGGACGCGAATCCGGGCGCGGGCGATCTGCTGCGCTATCTGATCAGCCAGGCGTACATCCCCGAGTACCAGGTGCGCTGGCGCTGGCAGAAGAACAGCATCGCGATCTGGGACAACCGCAGCACGCAGCACTACGCGGTGATGGACTACCCGCCGTGCCATCGCAAGATGGAACGCGCCGGCATTATCGGCGACAAGCCGTACTGAACCAGTAAGTAGCTTCCGATGAATTACGAATTGAAACCGACCATTCTGATGGTCCCGGGCTTGCGCGACCATGTCTCGGAGCATTGGCAAACCCTGTTGCAGCAACGGCTGCCGAAAGCGCTGTCGGTGCCGCCGCTCGAACACGACAAGCTCAGCTGCGCGGCACGGGTAGCGGCGCTCGATGCGGCGCTCGCGAAAATCGACGGCCCGGTGATTCTGGTCGCGCATAGCGCGGGCGTGATGATCACCGTGCATTGGGCGGCGCAGCACAAGCGCGAGATTCACGGTGCGCTGCTCGCGGCGCCCGCGGACCTCGAAACGCCGATGCCGGCGGGCTATCCGGAGCTGGATACGCTGGAGCAGAACGGCTGGCTGCCGATTCCGCGCAAGCGCCTGCCGTTCCCGAGCATCGTCGGCGCGAGCCGCAACGATCCGCTCGCACGGTTCGAGCGGGTGCAGGACATGGCGCAGGACTGGGGCAGCCGCCTCGTCGATCTCGGCGAAGTGGGGCACCTCAACCCCGCGTCGGGCTTTGGCGAATGGCCGATGGCGGAGACGTTGATTCGCCGCCTGGTGCTGATGTGACGCGGCTAGCGTCGGATCGGAAGGAGTAGGGGATGTCACGTCGGATCGTGGTGGGTGTCGCCGGCGAACTCGCGCCGGGCCAGCGCAAGCTGGCCTTCATCGATGGCCGCAGCATCGTGCTGTTCAACATCGCAGGCACGCTTCACGCCATCGACAACACCTGTCCGCACAACGGGGCCGCGCTTTCGAGCGGCCAGCTCGAAGGCTGCATGTTGCGCTGTCCGGCGCATGGTCTGCGCTTCGACGTGCGCACGGGCTGCATGGCGGGAGCAGGCGGATTGAGTGTAACGACCTTCCCGGTCGAAATAGTGGATTCAAAGGTGATGGTGAGTCTCGACGAACCGAACGCGACGCCCTCGCATCAGCGAGCGGGCAGCGCGGCAACGTAAGGCCGGGTGGCCAGGTTCGAGACGCCACAACCAATCAGGAGACGGAAAGATGCAAGGCTTGATGATGCAGCAGTCGCTGCTGGTTTCCGCGCTGCTCACGCACGCGGAGCGCCATCACGGCGAACAGGAAATCGTGTCGCGACGCGTGGAAGGAGACATCCATCGTTATTCGTATCGGCACCTCGCGCAGCGCGCGCGCCGCATGGCCAACGCGCTGGCAACGCTCGGCGTCGGCCAGGGCGAGCGCGTCGCGACGCTCGCGTGGAACGGCTATCGACACATGGAGCTGTATTTCGCGGTGTCGGGCTCCGGATCGGTGCTGCATACGCTGAACCCGCGACTGCACGTCGACCAGCTCGAATACATCATCGAGCATGCGGAAGATCGTGTGGTGTTTTTCGACCTGACGTTTCTGCCGCTGATCGAGAGCGTCGCGCCCCGCGTGAAGAGCCCGAAGGTATTCGTGGCGATGACCGATCGCGCGCACATGCCGCAAGCGAACGAACTGGGCGGCATGCTGATGTGCTACGAGGACCTGCTCGAGCTGCACGACGACGTGTTCGAATGGCCGCTGCTCGACGAAAACAGCGCGTCGTCGCTGTGCTACACGTCGGGCACTACCGGCAATCCGAAGGGCGTGCTGTATAGCCATCGCTCGACCGTGCTGCATACCTACGCGGCGGCGCTGCCGGATGCGCTGAACTGTTCCGCGCGCGACGTGATCCTGCCGGTCGTGCCGATGTTCCATGTGAACGCATGGGGACTGCCCTACATCGCCTGCATGGTCGGCGCGAAGCTGGTGTTTCCGGGGCCGGCGCTCGACGGCAAGTCGCTCTATGAACTGATCGAAACGGAACACGTGACGCTGTCGTCCGGTGTGCCGACCGTGTGGCAGGGACTCCTCACGCATGTCGATGCGATGGGCGGCACCTTCTCGTCGATGCGACGCACGGTGATCGGCGGCGCGCCGTGTCCGACCGCGATGACCGAGGCGTTCCAGAAGCGCCATCGGGTCGAGGTGCTGCACGCGTGGGGCATGACCGAATTGAGCCCGATCGGCACGGTCTGCAGCTTCAAGGCGCATCAGCAGTCGCTGCCGATGGACGAGCAGTATCAGGTGCAGGCCAAGCAGGGACGTGCGCTGTTCGGCATCGATATGCGGATCGTCGGCTCTCACGGCAATGAATTGCCGTGGGACGGCGAGAGCGCTGGCGATCTGCAGGTGCGCGGTCATTGGGTTACGCAGCAGTACTTCGGCGCCGGCGTCGAGTCGCCGCTGTGCGACGGCTGGTTTCCGACCGGCGACATCGCGACGATCGACCGCCACGGCTTCATGCAGATCACCGATCGCAGCAAGGACGTGATCAAGTCGGGCGGCGAATGGATCAGTTCGGCGGCCATCGAAAACGTCGCGTATCTGCATCCGGAAGTCTCGACCGCAGTGTGTATCGCTGCACGGCATCCGAAGTGGGACGAACGGCCGCTGCTGCTGGTCGTGAAAAAGCCGGGCAGCGAGCTGGCCAGCGACGAACTGCTGTCCTTCTTCAACGGCCGGGTCGCGCGCTGGTGGACCCCCGATGCGGTGGTGTTCGTCGACACGGTGCCTATCGGCGCAACGGGCAAGGTGCTGAAGAACCAGCTACGCGATCAATTCGGGAACTACTACCTGCCCTGACGCAAGGCTTGCGCAGCAACACAGTTCGATGCACGCAACAACGCGGCCGGGTACGCCCGGCGCAAACAAAATCACCAATCAATTGAAGCGACCGCAGCATGGGCTTTGGCGCCACCGCCGGTACGCGAAGGAGACACAATGAAGTTAAAAGCAAGCAGCGCTATCGCGTTGGCCATTTTCGCCACCGCAGCTCATGCGCAGTCGTCAGTGACGCTCTATGGCGTGATCGATACGGGCTTCCTGTATCAGAGCACTTCGGCGGCCACCTTCCTGCCGCACGCGCCGAACACCGGCAAGATTTATCAGCTGAAGGACGGCGGTATCTATGCGAGCTTCTGGGGTTTGAAAGGCAGCGAAGACATCGGCGGCGGCTACAAGGTCAATTTCAAGCTGCAGGGCGTATTCAACTCCACGAACGGCAAGTTCGGCCTGTCCGATACGCCGGGCACCACCGCGATCTTCAACCAGTTCGCGACGATCGGCGTGTCCGGGCCCTTCGGTACCTTCGACGCCGGCCGGCAGATCATTCCGATGATCTACGCGATGGCGGAAACCGACGTGCGCGGCGCGCAGTATTTCGGCAGTATTCTGACCGCGTGGCTGGGCATCAATCAGGCGGCCGGCTGGCCGGGTACGAGCACGAACGCGCCGATCGGCGCGCTGTACGACAGCAATGCGCTGGTCTATAACTCGCCGAAATTTTACGGCGCATCCCTCGCGCTCGAGTACGCGCCGGGCGGCGTCGCCGGTCATTTCCAGGGCGGTACGCGCGAGTCGGCCGTGGCCAAGTATTCGAACTACGGTCTGAATCTGTCCGCCGTGTATTACAACGGCCACGATACCAACCCGTTCCCGATCACGTACCCGGCGGCGCCGGCTATCCCTGCGACCGGGCTCGCGAACAACCGTTTCTACTATTTCGGTGCGATGTACACGATCGCCGGATTTTCGGTGTCGGCCTCGTATGGCGCCGGCAAGAACCCGGCGCATAGCAACACCGCGGACTTCGAAATGATTTCGGGGGGCCTTGGCTACCAGTTCAATCCGCGTTTCAAGGTCACGTCGGGGTACTACTACCTGAAAGACAAGAACAACTCGGCGAACCATTCGAGCGAATTCGCGGTGGGCGCGGAATACAACCTGTCCCAGCGCACCAAGGCTTACGCGCAGGTGGGTTATGTGGCCAACAAGGGGACCATGAACCAGACCATCATCTATGGCGCTCCGGTTGCGCCTGGCGTGTCCACCACGGCGGCCATGGTCGGCATCCGCCATACCTTCTGATTACGTCACCTATAACAACTGGAGTATTCGATGAAAAGCATTCAGGCACGCGTGTTGGCGATTGCCGCCACATTGATTCTGGCCACGTCGGGCAGCGCATGGGCGCAGTCGGGTCAGACGGCCAGCGCAGCTTCGGGCGCGCCCGCGATGTCGGGTAGCGCAGCCGCTCCCGCCAGCCCGAGGCAAGCCAATCGCGCACTGCGTCGGCAGGTGTATGCCGCGATCGGCAAGCACAAGGAGATCAGCGCCGGCAATATCAGCGTCATCGCAAAGGGCGGCGCGGTGACGCTGAGCGGCACGGTCACCGACGCCTCCCAGATCAATCAGGTCGCGGAGATTGCGAAAGGCGTTCCGGGGGTGACTTCGGTGACCAACAAGCTAACCGTGCAAAAGCCGTTCGGCGGACAGTAAAAAGAGCTCACGCATCGGGGGAATCAAAGCGCGAGGAGCTCACTACAACAACCGACTAGCTGTCGAACAGCGCCGTGTAACGGCGCTGCATCTCTTCAGGCGTAAGCGCTTCGATCTGCGCGCCGAGCTGCCATTCGTGGCCGAACGGATCGCGCACGGTCGCCGAGCGCTCGCCGTAAAAATGATCGGATAGCGGGAGGATCACGATTGCTCCCGCTTTGACCGCTTGTGCGAACAGCTGATCGACGTCGTCGCAGTGGATATGCAGCAGCACGCCCGGCCGGCTGTCGCCGCTCGGGCCGAGCATGTCGTGCTCGGGATATTCATCGGACAGCATCACGGTCGCGGGACCGATCTTCACTTCGGCATGACCGATGCGGCCGCCCGGCTCGGTCAGGCGAAACTGCTCGACGCCGCCGAATGCCTGCGCGTAGAACTCAATCGCCTGCGCGGCGTTGCGCACGCGCAGATAGGGGTAGACCTCGTGGATCGCGCTCATCGTCACCTCCAGGGTGTGGGGAGTGATTCGTGGGACGTCATGATCGTTGCGGCAGATTACATCAGAAATCGACAGCCGGGCTTCGCTGACCATGAAGCCGGAATCGCGTCACATTTGTCACTCCCATCGTTCGATGTCCAGCGGCCTAAACTAACCCATCCTCAACACCGAGCGATGCAAGGCGAGCAATTCGCCCTCTGACCCGAACACACAGGACATCGCTCTAACCCGGAGGTTGCGATGACGACGAACGAGTCACCTGAGAAGAGTGGGAAAGATGGACAGCCTGCGATGAAGACACCGCCGATTGTGTCGCGGCAAGAGTGGGAGGCCGCGCGCGAGCAATTGCTCGTCAAGGAGAAAGCCTTGACACGTGCTCGCGACGCGCTGGCTGCTGAGCGACGGCGGATGCCATGGCTTGCGGTGGAAAAAACGTATGCGTTCGACGGGCCGGAAGGCAGAGTAAGCCTGCTCGACCTGTTCGACGGCCGCCGTCAGCTGGTCATCTATCGCGCCTTTTTCGAGCCTGGCGTGCACGGGTGGCCAGAGCACGCGTGCATCGGCTGTTCCCTGGGGGCCGATCAGGTCTCGCACCTTGCGCATTTGCACGCTCGCGACACGACCCTCGTGTACGCGTCCCGCGCGCCGCAAGCCGATATCGCGCGGCTGAAGGCCCGGATGGGCTGGCAGATGATCCCCTGGTACACGATCACCGACAGTTTCGACGCCGACTTCGGCGTGGACCAATGGCACGGCCACAACGCGTTCATCCGGGATGGCGATCGTGTGTTCCGAACGTACTTCATTAACGGACGTGGCGACGAGGCGATGGGCACGGTCTGGAGCTACCTCGACATGACGGCGCTCGGGCGGCAGGAGACGTGGGAGGATTCGCCGGAGGGCTACCCACAGACCCGGCCGTACAAGTGGTGGAACTGGAACGACACCTACGTGCCCGGCGCGGCTCCCGATCCGAAGTGGGTTGAGGTGTCGGATGCCGGAGAGGCTGCGTTTCGCAAGCGCGACGACTAGCGCCTGACGAATCGTCACTCGGAGAAACAAACGACGTTCGCCGATGTACGGGGACGGCCTTTCTTGCGGTCCAGCGGTATTCGAATGCTACAGTCACGCTCGCACGCATCGACAGCAACCAGCGCAAGCCTGACTTCGAGCCTTCTATGTTCGCACTACCGTGGATCGCGATTTTCCTCGCCGCGCCGGCGACGTGGGCCAGCACGTTTCGCTGGCTTGGCGTCGGCCTGCTCGTGATCGGATACGGCACGGCGTTTGCGACCGGGCAGCTCGGCCCTTTGGCGAGCGTCGCCATTGCGCTGCTCGGCGTGGCCGCGTACGCGGTGTCGCCGGCTCACCGGCGCTACGTTCGATACGCGGGTCATTTGCTGTTCGTCGCGCTTGCGATCGCGCTCAGCCTGCATTGGCTGCCAGGCTTTCACAACCCGCGCGTGATGGGCCGCGTGCAGTTCACGCCGGATGCCGTGCCCTTCTCGATGTATCTCAATTTCGACAAGCCGCTGATCGGCTTCTGGCTGTTGCTCGCCTTGCCGTGGATTCGGCCGCCGCACGCGCTGCGGACGTGGTTACTCGCCGGCATCGCCGGTTGGCTGACCACGGTCGCGGTTTGCATGGCCGTGGCGTTGTCGCTGGGGGTCGTCGGATGGGCGCCGAACCGGCCTGCCGACAGCGTGCTGTGGTTGGTGAACAATCTCTTTCTCGTCACGCTGACCGAGGAAGCGTTGTTTCGCGGCTATCTGCAAGGCGGTCTCACGCGACTGTTCGCGCGCTGGAACAGGGCCGACCTGCTCGCGCTGTGCGTGGCGGCCGTGCTGTTCGGCCTCGCACATAGCGCGGGCGGATGGCAGTGGATCGTGCTCGGAAGTGTGGCGGGCATCGGCTATGGACTTGCGTATCGCTTCGGCGGATTGTGTGCGGCCGTGCTCGCACATTTCGGGCTGAACGTGATCCACTTTTTCTTCTTCACGTATCCGATGCTGCAGCCCGCGGGCAAACTGTGAAGCGGCGTGGATCGCCAGTGCGCCAGCCATGAATCCAGGCGAAGATTACCCATGACTGGATCGTTAGGGCATCCTGGCGGTTCAACCACTTCGTTTCTCCGCTTACGAGGTCCACACTCCGATGAACGCATCCGAACGTATCGACGAACTGATCGCAGGACTCACCGACTGGCGCGGCGCGACCTTCGCTCGCATCCGTCAATGCGTGCTGGCGGCGGACCCGGCGATCGTCGAGGAATTCAAGTGGATGGGTAGTCCGGTCTGGTCGCGCGACGGCATGATCGCTGTCGCCAACGCGCATAAAGGCAAGGTCAAGCTGACCTTCGCGCATGGGGCGGGTCTGGCCGACCCGGATGGCTTGTTCAACGCGGGCCTCGAAGGCAACGAACGGCGCGCGATCGACTTCTTCGAGAGCGACGACGTTGACGAGCGCGCATTGAAAGCGCTGATCCGCGCTGCGATCGACTATAACCAAAGTCATCTGAAGAAGAACACGCGCGGCGCACAACCGAAAGCCCGCCGTAAGCAGGCGGCCGGCGACGCCTGAAGCCGGCACGGTCTGCTCACCGGCCCCGCCGCGCTGCCAGTCCGCGCGGATCGATACCAGAACTGATATCGATATCGCCAAAAATATGATTGGAAAGATATCAACCCGCTCCGTACACTTCACCAACCCTGGACACTGAGCGGCAAGCTTGCGCCGTAGCGCCGGGTGGGCCGCTTCAGTCAAAAATGCCGGTGAGGGTCCCGGCGCATGCATCAAGGACCTAGCATGTCGGAAAAAAAGCGGAAATTGCGCTCGGCCGAATGGTTCGGCACGGCTGACAAGAACGGCTTCATGTATCGAAGCTGGATGAAGAATCAGGGCATCCCGGATCACGAGTTCGACGGGCGCCCCGTGATCGGTATCTGCAACACGTGGTCCGAGCTGACTCCGTGCAACGCGCACTTTCGCAAGCTCGCCGAGCACGTGAAGCGCGGCATCTACGAAGCGGGCGGCTTCCCGGTCGAGTTCCCGGTGTTTTCGAACGGCGAATCGAATCTGCGTCCGACCGCGATGCTCACGCGGAATCTCGCGGCGATGGACGTCGAGGAGGCGATCCGCGGCAATCCGATCGACGCGGTGGTGCTGCTGACCGGCTGCGACAAGACGACCCCCGCGCTGCTGATGGGCGCGGCGAGTTGCGACGTGCCGGCGATCGTCGTAACCGGCGGCCCGATGCTGAACGGCAAGCTCGACGGCAAGAACATCGGCTCGGGCACGGCGGTGTGGCAACTGCACGAATCGCTGAAGGCCGGTGAAATCGATCTGCATCAGTTTCTGTCGGCCGAGGCGGGCATGTCGCGCTCAGCGGGCACCTGCAACACGATGGGCACCGCGTCGACGATGGCCTGCATGGCCGAGGCGCTCGGCACGTCGCTGCCGCACAACGCGGCGATCCCCGCGGTCGACTCGCGACGCTACGTGCTGGCGCATATGTCAGGCATCCGCATCGTCGAAATGGCGCTCGAAGACCTGAAGCTGTCGAAGATCCTCACGCGCGAGGCGTTCATGAACGCGATCCGCGTCAATGCGGCGATCGGCGGCTCGACCAATGCGGTGATTCATCTGAAGGCGATCGCGGGGCGCATCGGTATCGATCTCGAACTCGACGACTGGGTGCACATCGGCCGCGACACGCCGACGATCGTCGACCTGATGCCGTCGGGCCGTTTCCTGATGGAAGAGTTTTATTACGCGGGCGGGTTGCCGGCCGTGCTGCGCCGGCTCGGCGAAGCGAATCTGCTGCCGCATCCGGACGCATTGACGGTCAACGGCAAGTCGCTGTGGGACAACGTGAAGGATGCGCCCAACACCAACGACGAAGTGATCCGTCCGCTCGACAAGCCGCTCGTCGCCGATGGCGGTATCCGCGTGCTGCGCGGCAATCTCGCGCCGCGCGGCGCGGTGCTGAAGCCGTCGGCGGCGACGCCCGAGTTGCTCAAGCATCGCGGACGCGCGGTCGTGTTCGAGAACTTCGAGCACTACAAGTCGCGCATCGTCGATGAAACGCTCGACGTCGATGCGAACTCGGTGCTGGTGATGAAGAACTGCGGGCCGAAGGGTTATCCGGGCATGGCGGAAGTCGGCAACATGGGCCTGCCGCCGAAGCTGCTGAAGCAGGGCGTGAAGGACATGGTGCGGATTTCCGATGCGCGCATGAGCGGTACCGCATACGGCACCGTGGTGCTGCACGTGACGCCGGAAGCGGCGGCCGGCGGGCCGCTCGCCGCGGTGCAGGACGGCGACTGGATCGAGCTCGATTGCGACGCGGGCACGCTGCACCTCGACGTCAGCGACGCGGAACTCGAGCGCCGTCTCGCGAAGCATGTGCCGCCCGAGCCGCCGGAAGGTGGCGGCTACCGGCGCCTGTATATCGATCACGTGCTGCAGGCCGACGAAGGTTGCGATCTCGACTTCCTCGTTGGGTGCCGGGGTTCCGCGGTGCCGCGGCATTCGCACTGACGCGCCGTTGCAACGGCAACGGCTCGACCCATGACGATGCGGGCGATGCATCCATGCATCGCCCGTATTTTTTGATGACCTGTAGTTGGCGTTCGCGGCACGATTGCCCGCATCGGGCGCACCGCTAACGGCTATCAGCGCAGCTTGTCGACCGCGTCGAGCACCAGCCCGAAAAACTCGTTCGCCGCGGCCGGGTTCAGCCAGCGCACGACCACCGTCATGCGCCGCTCTGGTTCGACCCACGTGAACGAACTGCCCGCACCCACGCCGAAATAGCTCGACTCCGGCACGTTCGGGAACACCTTGCGCCCGGTGTTGAGCCATACGAGGTAGCCATAGAACGGCGCGATCGCGCACGGCGTGCGCATGCGCGCGATCCATTCGGACGACAGCACGCGTCGGCCGTTCGCGACGCCGTCATCGAGCAGCATCTGCGCGACCTTCAACTGATCGTTCGCGCTGACCGACATACCGCCGCCCCAGTGCGTGCCGCCGGGCACCGACTGCATGCGTCGTCCGTCGATCTCGACCCATGCGTCGTCGTAGCCGAGCCATTGCCAGCTTTCACTCGCGCCAGAAGGCCGCATGATCGCTTCGCGAAACACCTCGGGCAGCGGCTGACGGAACAGATGCAGTAGCGCGAGCGAGAACTGGTTGATGCGGACGTCGTTGTATTCCCAGTAGCTGCCCGGCCGTTGCAGCGGACGCAGGTCGCCTTTGTTGCCATTGGGCGGCGCGGCGAAATTGACCGCGCGGTAGTGATCCGCCTGATCCGACAAACCGAAGTACGTGCCGCGCCATTCGCTGGTTTGCTGCAGCAGATGCGCCCAGGTGATCGGCGCGTTGTGTTCGTCGTCGAAGCCGATGTTGGGCACACGCACACGCACCGGTTCGTCGACGTCGGGCAACAGGCCGCGATCGTGCGCGACGCCGGCGAGCAGCGCGAGGTACATCTTCGCGACGCTGAAGGTCAGATCGGCGCGATCCGGTTCGCCCCAGCTCGTCAGCACGCGGCCGTCGACGGCGATCGCACCCGATACCGGCCCGCGATCATGCACGGGACCGAGCAGCCTGTTCCATGGCGGCGGGTCGTTCACGTGCACACCCCATGCGCCACCCACGTGACGGTCCCAAAGCGATTCATGATCCACCGCGAACTGCACGGCTTGCTGCAAATGGTCTTGCATGGATTAGGTCCTGTCGGTTCAACGAAGCCCGTGAGGCAGAGACTCAGCGTGCGTGCAGCCGCACGCGTGCCCACGTCACGGTGAAAAGGCTGAGCACGGCCGCGAGCATCAGATAGAGGCCGGGTGCGAGGTTATTGCCGGTCGCCGCGATCAGCGCGGCGACGGCGAGCGGTGTAAAGCCGCCGAACACGGTGGTGCCGATGTTGTAGCCGAACGCCATGCCGGTCGTGCGCGTGCGGGTCGGGAACAGCTCGGACATCAAGGCCGGAATCGGTGCGAAGTAGGTGGCCTTCAGTATCGCGACCCACGTGACCGCGGCCAGCAACGAGCCGAGCGACGGATGCGCGTTCATCAGCATGAAGGCCGGATAGACGGTCGCGAAGAACAGCACGCCGGCGCAGAGCATGATGCGCACGCGGCCCACCTTGTCGGACAGATGCCCGACGATCGGTGTGAGCACCATCATGATCAGACCGGCCGCGAGCGTCGCGATGAAGCCCGACGACGGCGCCAGCCCGAGCTGCCGCGCCGCATAGGTCGGCATGTAGAGCAGCATGTAGTTGGCCGTGGTGGTCAGCACGAGTGCGCCGATCGACACGAGCACCCGTTCCTTTTGCATCGCGAGCAGTTCGCGCACCGGCGCGGCGGATTTTTCCGCGCGCTCGAACTCGGGCGTTTCGTCGATGCGGCGGCGAATGTACAGCCCGACCGGACCGATCAGCAGGCCGAACAGGAACGGAATGCGCCAGCCCCAGCTTTCGAGTTGCGCGGTGCTCAGCGTGCTCGTCAACACCGCGCCGAACAGCGAAGCCAGCAGCGTGCTTGCGCCTTGGCTCGAGAACTGCCAGCTCGCCATGAAGCCCTTGCGCTGCGGCGCATGTTCGATCAGAAACGCGGTCGAACTGCCGAACTCGCCGCCCGCCGAGAATCCCTGCAACAGCCGCGACGCGAATACGCCGATCGGCGCGAGCACGCCGATCGCCGCATACGACGGCATCAGCGCGATCATGCCGGTGCCGAGCGTCATCAATGCAATCGACAGCGTCAGCGATGCCTTGCGGCCTTTGCGGTCGCTGAACGAGCCGAGCGCGAGCGCGCCGATCGGCCGCGCGAGATACGACAGCGCGAAGGTGCCGAGCGTGAGCAGCAGCGACACGGTGCGGTCGTGCACCGGAAAAAAAGTACGCGACAGCACGGCCGCGAAGTAGCCGTATACGACCAGATCGTAGAACTCCAGCGCGTTGCCGATCGAGGTCGCGAGGATCAGCCGCGATACGCTCGAGCGCGAGGTGTGCCGCGCGAGCGCGTCGGCGGTGGTGGCGGAGTCCATGCTCATGTCGAAGTCCTCTGGCGGCATTTGGCGGCGCGCCGGCAGTGTCGCGTTAGCGGCGCGGGCGCGGGATCGAAGCGTGTGACCCGATGTTGGGGTGGACGATATTTATAGACAATTACAATATTTGGCAGATATCGTTGCCGAAACGGCAAAGCGCGGGCTTGCGTCGAATTGCTGACGGGCGCGATCGAGAATCCGGCGTTGCTCGACTGATTTCGCGCCGCAAAAGAAAAAGCGCCCCGTAGGGCGCTTCCCATCGATTCAGCCAGGCAGGGAACACAGATGTTCCCCACCGCGAACCGTCTGCTTAGAACTTGTGACGCATACCGACGCGGAACGCAAGCTGGTTGTCGGCGCCGACGCCCGACGTGTTGAAGTAGCTCGTGCTCGAACCGATCTGTGCCTGCAGGTCGCCACTTGCGGCGTTGTGACCCGACGCGATCTGATAGATGCCCAGCACGTACACGTCCGTGCGCTTCGACAGCGCGTAGTCGCCGCTCAGATTCACCTGGTTCCAGTGACCGACGTTCGCGCCGCTCAGGTGCATGTACGTGTAGCCCGCGCCTGCCGTGATAGCCGGCGTGACCGCGTACTTCGCGCCTGCTTCGTAGGCTGCGAACGTGGTCGAGCCGCCCGAGATCGGCGCGAGGCGCGTGTTCGTGTACAGGGCCCACAGCGTCGCCGGGCCGAAAGCGTAGCGGCCGCCAACGCCGAATGAGCGCAGATCCTGGATCTGGCCGGTGCCGAGCGACGGGAAGCTCACGTTAGCCAGCGAAGTCGAGAAGGCCGGCGATGCCTGGCCCGGGTAACGGATGTCCGTGTACGCTGCGCCGATACCGAACGGGCCGTTCGCGTAGTTCGCGCCGAAGCTGTATGCGCGCGACGAACCCGCAACCGGTGCAGCCGACGTGCCCGTAGCCGGCGTGCCGGCAAAGCCGCCTGCCGTGTTCGAGAAGCCGTACATCGCGCCGAAGGTCAGGCCCGAGAAGTTCGCGCTGCTGAACTTGACCGAGTTGTTGATACGGCTCGACGTGAGCTGGTCGACGTCGTTGATGTGGTAAGCGTAGTTACCCGCGACGGTCAGACCGCCGGTCGAGTAGTTCGAGCCGAGGTAGTCGGTCGAGAACGAGTACTGGCGGCCGAACGTCAGCGAACCGATGTTGTTCTGCGACACACCGACATAGGCCTGGCGGCCGAACATCGCGCCGCCCTGGCCGGCGGTGCCGTTACCGCTGTTGAAGCCGTTTTCCAACACGAACAGCGCCTTCAGGCCGTTGCCGAGGTCTTCCGTGCCGCGCAGGCCCCAACGGCTGCCTTGTGCGACGCCGTCGTCGTACTTGGTCAGGCTGCTATTGCCGGTGGACGTTTTCGAGTTGTTCACGTAGCTGATACCCGCGTCGATCACGCCGTACAGCGTGACGCTGCTTTGTGCGTGAGCGGCGGAGGCGAAGACGGCAAACGTAGCGGCGGTCAGGATCTTCTTGTTCAAAATACTTCTCCGAGTTAGCGAATTTTGGCGATCGCGACGCGCTGCTCTGCGGCAACGTCGCGCGATGGCCGGCAATTTAAGGGAACGCTGAGTAAGGTATGTGACAGTGAAAAATTTTTTCCACGCTGTCGTGTCGGCGCGACAGTTTGCGTGTGCACCGGGGGCGGGTGTAGCGGGGGCGGGGCGGGTCGATCGACCCTGGAGCGAGGCGGGGCGTGTGGCAGCGAATCGCCCGCCGGGCGGCGGGCGATCGGTTACTTCAACTGTTGCGTGAAAATTCAGTTACATCGTCGGCTGCGGCGGCATCGGCGGTCGCAGCGGCGTTGGCGTCAGTTGTCAGTTGCTCAGCAACGAGCCGCTGCGGAACGGCGTTGCGCCGGCGATGCGCGCGAACTCGAGGCCGGCCGTCGCGAAACGCGCCAGATGCCGCGCGTAAAGCACGCCGGCCACGGTGTTTTTGATCGTGACGACGCGGTCCGTCAACGGATCGACGATGTCGGCGATTTCCTGGCCCACGTCCACCCACGTGCCGACCGGGCAGCGATACACGAGCACGCCGCTGATCGGCGCGACGAGCGGCTCGGCGCCCGCGAGCGGCGTGGCCGCGAATTCGAGCGGCGGCAGCGGCGCCGGCTCGCCGTCGACCACGCCGCGCAAGGTCAGATACTCGATGATCGCCTGCGCGTCCTTTTCCGCGTACTCGTGCGACACGTCGCGCTGGCCGCGCAGTTCGATCGTGACCGAGATGCCGCCGTTCGGGATCGGGAAGCGCTCGCCGAAACGGCCGCGCAAATCCGACCAGCAGAAGCTGTGGATCTCGTCGAACGGATTGCCGACCGAGTTCAGCGCGAGCAGCGACGCCTTCGCATCGATGTAGCGCGCGAGCGGCTCCACCTCGGGCCACAGGTCCGGATTCGTATACAGGTGCATCGCGGCTTCCCAGTCGCAATGCAGATCGAGCACCACGTCGGCGTCGTACGAGAGTTTTTGCAGCGCGAGGCGTTGCGAGCCGAGTTCGGTGGTCGGCTGCTGCGCGTCGAGCGCTTCGCGCATCGCCGTGCGGATGGCGGCGCGGTTCTCATCGATGTCGCCGGTCAGACGCGACTCGATGATCGGCAGCACGAGTTCCGCGAGGTCGTAGAAGTTGCGGTTGAAGTTCTGCGCGCTGCCGGTTTCGAAGCGCCCGAGCATCTGGCCGAGCAGATGCTGGTTCAGGCCGATCGGATTCGGCACCGGCACGACCACGACTTCGCCGCGCAGCTTGCCCGCGCCTTCGAGCGCGGCCAGCTTGCGGCGCAGCGACCACGACACCAGCATGCCGGGCAGTTCGTCCGCGTGCAGCGACGACTGAATATAGATTTTCTGGCCGCCGCCGGGACCGTAGTGGAAACTCGTCAGTTCACGGGCGGTGCCAAGCGACGGGGCAATCAGCGGATGGGTCTGGGTTTGCATGGTTTTGGCTTCGCGGCCCGCTTGGAGCGGCCGCGCTAGGTAATTGATTGCAAGGGGGAAAATGCGCGCTGGCTGCGCGCGAGGTCCGCGTGCGCGGACCGCGGCCACCTGTCTCCCAGCGACCGCGTGTTGCACGATCTTAGCCGATATGCCGCACCATGTGGCTTCATGTGGATAGATGTGGAGCCGCAAAACAAAACGGGCTCCGCGTCGCGGAGCCCGTTTCGGACAAGCTGCCGGCGCGCCGTGCGGCGCGCGTGGGCGATTTAGCTGCCGTACACGTCGAAGTCGAAGTACTTCTTCTCGATCTTCTTGTAGGTGCCGTCCTTGATCATGTCGGCGATCGCCTTGTCGACCTTCGCCTTCAGATCGGTGTCTTCCTTGCGCATGCCGATGCCGGCGCCGTTGCCGAGGATCTTCGGATCGTCGAGGTTCTGGCCGACGAACGCGAAGCCTGCACCGCGCGGCGTCTTCAGGAAGCCCTGCTCAGCCTGCACCGCATCTTGCAGCGCTGCGTCGAGACGGCCCGAGATCAGGTCGGCGTAGACCTGGTCCTGGTTCTGATACGGCACGACTTTCGCGCCCTTCGGCTCCCAGTAGGTCTTCGCGTAGGTTTCCTGGATCGTGCCCTGTTCGACGCCAACCGACTTGCCCTTCAGTGATTCAGCGGTCGGCAGGATGCCCGAACCCTGTTTCGCAACGAGGCGCGTCGGCGTGTTGAACAGCTTCGACGAGAAGGCGACCTGTTCGGCGCGTTGCGGCGTCATCGACATCGACGACAGCACGCCGTCGAACTTCTTCGCCTTCAGTGCCGGGATCATGCCGTCGAAGTCGTTTTCCACCCACACGCACTTCGCACCGACGCGCTTGCAAATTTCGTTGCCGAGGTCGATATCGAAGCCAACGAGCTTGCCGTCCGCGCCTTTCGACTCGAACGGGGGATAGCTGGCATCAACGCCAAAACGGATCGTCGACCAATCTTTAGCGTGTGCGCCAATGGAGACGGTGGCGATCAAAGCAACCGTCAAAGCCGCTAGCAGTTTCTTCACTATTTTTACTCCTCGGTGTAGTTCAATTTCGCCCTCGGCGGTTGTGCCGCCTTGGGACGCCCGGCGCGACTCGCAAACGGGCTTCCGGTCAGGATGCAAGCCGGGGTGGCCTGCAACGCGCGCCAAGCTTATCAGTTCAAAAATATTGGGAAGCTAGTAAAACACCGGATGGCGCAGAAGGAGGCCCTCTAGAGCGACGCTTTCGCCCCAAGCCGATGTGACCGGATCGTACACCGTTGGTGGGGTTTGCGGAACGCGGGTCCAATACGCGAGCGGTAATACGGTGGGCCGGTGAGCGTATTCGACTGGTTTTTACGACGGTTTTCTCGCGAGTTCACCGACAAGCAGTTTGAAACGCGGGTTTGAAACGTGGACGGATCGTTAAAGCTCGCAGCTGAATTTGCCGTTATTTAACAGCGGTCTCGAGACCATTGGCTTACACGTTATTACCAGCGTCGATATTTTTGCGCGGCTCGTTTCGAGCCTGTGCAAAAACCAAGGCTTTTGGCGCTATCATCGATGCTCCCTGCGTAGGACGCCGACCGCCCGCGCAGGCGCGGATCGCACCGAAGGAAATCGTCGGACAGCCGTCAAGATTCAAATGCCGCGCGTTTGCGCAAGATCAAAAGGCCTTTCTGCACAACGGTGTTATTCATGCGCACGATGTCGTTCACGGCGAATCAAACAGGCTGTTGTAAACAGACTTTTAAGCGACAAATCGCGAGCGTCGGTGCGCCGGTTCGCGCGGCATTATTGCAGCGCCGTTTTTTTGTTGGCTTTTTGTCGGGAATTACATCGGGATTTACATCGATTGGCGTATCGGGATTTTGGTGCGACGTTTTGCCCCGCACGTTGCGCGTTCTGACCGGCGCACTGCTGTGCGCGGGTTTCGCCGCGGCCACGCCCGCCGCGGCCGCCGACAAACTGCTGCACGTACTCGCATGGCCCGGCTACGCGGACCCGGATGTCGTGAAGGCGTTCGAAGCGCGCTACGGCGTGAAGGTCGAGGTCACGCTCGTCGATTCCGACGAAGCACTGTGGGCGCAGATGCACAGCAAGGGCGCGCCGCCGTTCGACGTACTCGCCGCCAACACCGCCGAAATCCGCCGCTATACGCAGGCTAATCTGCTTGCGCCGCTCGATCTCGCGAGTCTGCCCAATACGAAGAAGCAGTTGCCGCGTTTCCAGGCGCTCGGCTCGATCGGCGGCCTGACGTCGGCGGGCAAGGTGTACGCGATTCCGTTCACCTATTCGTCGATGGGCCTCATCTACGATCGCAAGCAGATTCCGGTGGCGCCGCATTCGATGCTCGAACTGTGGAACCCGCGCTATCGTGGCAAGGTGCTCGACTTCAATAGCGCGCAGCACAATTTCTCGTTTACCGCGCTCGCGCTCGGGTATCCGCATCCGTTTCAGCTCGACCCCGCGCAGATGCGCAGGATCGCGCACAAGCTCGTCGATCTGCGCCGCAATCTGCTGACCTACTACACGCTGCCCGAGGAGGCGACCGCTTTCTTCATCCAGCACAAGGTCGCGCTGATGTTCGGCAACTACGGCACGCAGCAGGTGCAGTTGCTGCGGCGCGCGGGCGCCGACGTCGGCTATGTGATTCCGGACGAAGGCGCGCTCGCGTGGCTCGACTGCTGGTCGATGACGCGCGCGGCGAGCGACCAGCCGCTCGCGCTCGCGTGGATCAACTACATGCTCGAGCCGAGCGTGAGCGCGTTGCTGACACAGCGCCAGGGCCTCGCGAATACGCTGACCGAGCCGGCCGAAGGCAACCCCAACGCGCACATCGTCTGGATCAGTCCGGTCGAGGATATCGACCGCCGTGAGCAGTTGTGGACGCGCATCGTGTCGGGCGACCGTTCGGAGCGCTTCTGATGCTGCATCGCGGCCTGACCTTCAAGCTATCCGTGCTGCTCGCGTGCATCGGCGTGCTGGCGTCGGGCGCGACCGGCTATTACGCGTATCGCGCGAATCGCACGATGCTGGTCAACGAAGCCGAGCACAGCCTGCAGACTTCGACGGAGCTGCTCGGCCAGCGCATTGCCGTATCGATCGACGACGTCGCGGCGGACGCGCTGGTGCTCGCGACGATGCCGTCGTCGGTGAGCGTCGCGCAGACCGACGACGGCATCGGCCCGAACCTCGGCCGCGAGCGGCTCGCGCAGGTGTATTCGAGCTTCATGCTGCACCACGCGGAGTATCTGCAGGTGCGGCTGATCACGCGGCAGCATCACGGGCTCGAGCTGATCCGATTCGATCGCGACAGCGACGGTCTCGTGCGCGTACAGGGCGACGATCTGCAGGAGAAAGCTCAGTTTCCCTACGTATTCGAAACGCTCGCGTTTTCGCCGGGCCGCATCTACACATCGCCGATTTCGGTCAATCACGAATACGGCACGCATGCGGCGCAAGGCAGGCCGACGCTGCGTCTCGGCACGCCGATCGCGGATGCGCGCGGCACGGTGGTCGGCGTCGTCGTCATCGACATCGATCTGGCCGGCATGCTGCGGCGTTTGCAGAGCGATCTGCCGAGCGACTATCAGGTCTATCTGGCGAACGAGTGGGGCGACTTCCTGGTTCATCCCGACGCGTCGAAGACCTTCGGTTTCGACCGCGGCCGGCGCGTGCTGATGCAGGACAGCTTTCCGGTCACGAGGCAGCTGTTCGAGCAACGGCAGAGCGAAGTGCTCGTCAACGGTCTCGCGAGGCCCGATGAGGCGGAAGGGCACGTGCTCGCGTTCGTGCGGCGGCCGTTCGGCGGTTCGGAGGGCAATCGCTTCATCGTGCTCGGTCTCGCGAAGCCGCTCGAGGACGTGCTGAGCGGCGCCAATCAGCTCGGCACGCGGATCATCCGCATGGTGCTGGTCTTCAGCGCTTTGTCGCTACTGCTGGCAATTCTGTTCGCGCGGGCGCTGACCAAGCCGCTTCATCTGCTCGCGTATGCGGCGACGCATCTGTTCGCCGAGCACGCGATGCACACGTTGCCGCTCAAACGCACCGACGAAATCGGCGTGCTCGCGCGCTGCTTCGAGCGTTTGCGTCGTGAAATCCGCGCGCAGATGGATGCGCTGCACAGCAAGCAGAGCGAGCTCGTGCATCTGGCCTCGCACGACGTGCTGACCGGCTTGCCGAACCGCATGCTATTCATGCAGAAGCTCGAGAACGCGATCGAGGAGGCAAGGTTCCGCCGCGAAGGCCTCGCGGTGCTGTTCGTCGACCTCGACCGCTTCAAGCAGATCAACGATCAGTTCGGTCACTCCGTTGGCGACAAGGTGCTGGTCGCGGTCGCGCGCCGTCTGAAGGACGTGCTGTATGCCGGGGACGTGGTCGCCAGGCTCGGCGGCGACGAATTCATCGTGCTGATCGAAGGGCGGCGCGCGGCCGAGGTCACGCCCGAAATCGCCGAGCGCATCATGGATGCGCTGAACAAAACGCTGAGCGTCGACGGCAATAGCATGACGGTCGGCGCGAGCATCGGCATCAGCGAGTTCCCGCACGACAGCGGCAATGCCGAGGAACTGCTGCTGAACGCCGATGCCGCGATGTATGCGGCGAAATCGGGTGGCCGTTGCGGGTATCTGCGCTATCAGGATCTGCTTGCCATGCGGCTCCACGAACAGGCCGAGCAGGCCCGGCTCGCCCAGGCGCACGCCGCGCGCGATGCGACCGAGGGGCGCGAGGCGGAGCCCACCGCGTGATGCGGTGTTATCCGCGCCGCTGAGCGTTTTCTATTGCCACGCCGCGATTGCGCCGCGTGCGCCTTTTTGCTGCAACCTGCCAGCCCACTCAGACGATCCGCACCCCGCCGCGATAAGTCGCGCGCGGCACCGGCAGCCTGTCGAGCATCGTCACGCGCACGAGATCCGCACGCAAGCCCGGCTCGATCGCGCCGCGGTCCGTGAGACCTGCGGTGCGCGCCGGTTCGGCCGAGACCGTTGCCATCGCGCGCGGCAGCGACCAGCCCGCTTTTTCGACGAGATCGAACACCGCGGTCAGCAAGCTCGACGGCACGTAATCCGACGACAGAATATCGAGCAGATCGGCGCGCGCGAGTTCGAGCGCCGACACGTTGCCCGAATGCGAGCCGCCCCTCACGATGTTCGGTGCGCCCATGATGGTCGCGATGCCGTGCTCGCGCGCGGCCTGCGCGGCGATGCGCGTGGTTGGGAATTCAGCCAGCACGATGCCCTCGGCCTTCGCCTGTTCGACGTGCTCGATCAACGTGTCGTCGTGGCTCGCGACCGGAATGCCGAGGCGCCGGCACCGCGCGACGATCTCGCGGCGATGCTCGTCCGCGTAACGCTCCTGTTCGACCGCGAGTTCGGCGAGCGTGCTCGCGACACGCTCGTCGCTCATCTTGCCGTTGCGCTCCTGGAAGCGGCGCCATTGCTCGCGGTCGTGCCATTGGCGCTGCCCCGGCGTATGGTCCATCACCGACGCGAGCCGCAACAGCGGATGCGCGCACAGCGAATCGAATACCTCGAGCACGTCGGCGGTCGCGATCTCGCAGCGCAGATGCAGAAAGTGTTCGGCGCGCAGCAATCGACGCGTGGACAGCCGCAGCAGCGACTCGGCGCATTGCGTTTGCACGTGGCGGTTACGCAGCCCAACGCTGGAGCGCGAGCCGATCGCGAGCGCGTCGAATACCGTCGTGATGCCGGCGGCGGCCACCTGCGCGTCGTGGATTACGAAGGCCGCGTCGGTATTCCATTCGACGCCGGGACGCGGCACGAGGTGCTTCTCGAGATTATCCGTATGCAGTTCGATCAGACCGGGCAGCAGATAATCGCCGTCCCAGTCCTCGGCGTTGCGCGCCGAACCCGCACCGCGTTCGACGTCGCGAATCACGCCGTCTTCCACGCGCACGGTGCCAATGAATTCTTCGTCTCGCGTCACGATGCGAGCGTTGCTGATCAACATCGACTTGCTCCGTAGTCAGTCGGGACTGGTGTCAATTTAGTGGCGCAGCGGCGGCCGCAGTTCCAGGCGGCGCGTCGCGACCTTGTTGCGAGTCTCTTCGTCGTGAAAGATACCAACGATCGCCGCGCCGCGCTCGCGCGCCTCGACGATCAGATCGGCCACAACGTCGCGATTTTCGGCATCGAGAGAAGCGGTCGGTTCGTCGAGCAGCAACAGCGGATGTTCGGCGATCAAACCTCGCGCGATGTTCACGCGCTGCTGCTCGCCGCCCGAAAACGTCGCGGGCGCGAGCGACCACAGACGTTCCGGCACGTTGAGCCGCGCGAGCAATTCAGCGGCGCGCGCATTTGCCTCGGGTTCCGCGATGCCGTGCAGCACCAGCGGCTCGGCGACGAGCGCAAGCGTCGGCACGCGCGGAATCACGCGCAAAAACTGGCTCACATAGCCGACTACGCTTCGGCGCAGACGCAGCACGTCACGCGGTTCGGCGCCCGTGATCGTGACGGGCCGGCCCTGATCGCTGGTGTCGCGAATCGCGATCGAGCCGGTGCTCGCCAGATAGTTGCCGTACAGACAGCGCAGCAGCGTGCTTTTGCCCGCGCCCGACGGTCCGACCAGCACCACGCACTCACCGCGCTCGACTTCGAGCGATACGTTCGCGAGCGCGTCGATCCGCGCACCGCCCTGGCCGTGCAGCGTGAAAGTCTTGCCGATGCCGGTGGCGCGCAGCATCAGCGCCGCGTTGTCGGCGAAAGCGCGCTCGCCGTGACGTGCAGCGCTGCCCGCATCAGTTACTACTGCAGTGGATTGCATTGTGAGCCTCAAACCGGCAGAACCGAGGAAACCAGCGTTTGCGTATAAGGGTGCTGCGGATCGTCGAGCACCTGGTCGGTCAGACCCGCTTCGACGACTTCGCCCGCCTGCATCACCATCAGCCGATGCGCGAGCAGACGCGCGACGCCGATGTCGTGCGTGACGATCAGCACCGACAGATGCAGCGTCGAGGTCAGCGTGCGCAACAGATCGAGCAGACGCGCCTGCACGGACACGTCGAGACCGGCGGTCGGTTCGTCCATGAACACCAGACGCGGACCGGTGACGAGATTGCGCGCAATCTGTAGACGTTGCTGCATGCCGCCCGAAAACGCGGCGGGAAATTCGTCGATGCGCATTGGATCGAGTTCGACGCGCTCCATCCATTGCGTGGCCGTGCGGCGAATCTCGCCGTAGTGGCGCGCGCCGACCGCCATCAATGGCTCGCCGATATTGGCGCCGGCCGATACGCCGCTGCGCAGGCCGTCGCGCGGATTCTGCTGCACGAAGCCCCATTCGGTGCGCATCAGCAGACGGCGGCGCGGCTCCGACAGCGCGCGGAGATCGAGTGAATCGCCGTGCGACGCGGTGTAGTGCAGCGAGCCGCTATCGGCCTCGGTCTTCAGCGCCAGCGTGCTGAGCAGCGTGGTCTTGCCCGAGCCCGATTCGCCGACGATGCACAGCACCTCGCCCGGATACAGATCGAAGCTCACGTTGCGGCAACCGTTGCGGCCGCCATATTGTTTGGTCAGCGCGCGGGCGCTCAGAAGCGGCGTCATGCGGATTCTCCTTCGCGCGTGGCGTGGGGCAGCGCTGCTTGCGGTTCGATCTCGCCGTCGCCGCGCCGCTCGTGACAGTAGTCGCTATCCGAACAAACGAACATGCGCGTGCCGGCGTCGTCGACGATCATCTCGTCGAGAAAGCTTTCCTTCGATCCGCACAACGCGCACGCGTGCTGCCACTTCTGCACTTCGAACGGATGATCGTCGAAGTCGAGGCTGCGCACCGGCGTATAGGGTGGAATCGCGTGGATGCGGCGCTCGCGGCCCGCGCCGAACAGTTGCAGCGCGGCGTTCATATGCATCTTCGGATTGTCGAATTTCGGGATCGGCGACGGCGATGTCAGATAGCGATGATTGACGATCACCGGATAGTCGTACGTGGTCGCGATGCTGGCGTGATGCACGATGTCCTCGTACAGCTTCACGCTGATCAGCCCGTAATCGGCGAGCGCATGCAGCTTCTTGCATTCGGCGACGCGCGGTTCGAGCCGGAACAGCGGCTCGGGCATCGGCACCTGATAGACGAGGATCTGCTGCTCGGTCAGCGGCGTTTCGGGAATCCGGTGCCGCGTCTGGATGATCGTCGCCTCGCTCGTGTGCCGGGTGGTCGCCACGCCGGTGGTGCGCGCGAAGAAGCGGCGGATATTGACGGCATTGGTGGTTTCGTCGGAGCCCTGATCGATGACCTTCAGCGTGTCCGTCTTGCCGATGATCGCGGCCGTCACCTGGATGCCGCCGGTACCCCAGCCGTACGGCAAGGGCATTTCGCGCGATGCGAACGGCACCTGGTAGCCCGGCACGGCGACTGCCTTCAGCAGCGCGCGGCGCAGCATGCGCTTGGTCTGCTCGTCGAGATACGCGAAGTTGTAGCCGTGTGCGGCGCTGTCGTATGAGGTGTTTGCAACGGCGGTGTCGGGCGCGTTCATGCTGCTAGCTCCTTGTCGGTAGTGTTGCCTGCTTCATCGTTGCTGTGGTGCTGCGCGCGCAAGCGCCGCACCAGTTCCAGCTCCGCCTGGAAGTCGACGTAATGCGGCAGCTTCAGATGCTGCACGAAGCCCGACGCCTCGACGTTATCGCTGTGCGACAACATGAATTCGATGTCCTGCGTCGGCGACGCGAGCGTCTCGCCGAGTTCTTCGGCACGCAATGCGCGATCGACCAGCGCCATCGCCATCGCCTTGCGCTCCGAGTGGCCGAACGCGAGACCGTAGCCCTGCGTGAAGGTGGGCGGCACCGCGCTGCTGCCCGCGAACTGGTTGATCATCTGGCATTCGGTGACATCGATATCGCCGATGTCGACCGCTTCGCCGAGTTCGTCGAGGTCCATTTCGACCGCGATCGTGCCGAAGCGGATCTCGCCCGCGAACGGATGCGAGTGCGCGTAGCCGCGTTGCGTCGCATAGCCCATTGCGAGCAGAAAGCCTTCGTCGCCACGCGCGAGGTTCTGCAGACGCGTCGCGCGGCTCGCCGGAAACGCCAGCGGTTCGCGCGACAGATCGCCGGGTTCCGCGCCATTCGGTGTTGGACGCTCCTGTTCGATCAGCCCTTCCTTGTCGAGCAGCGACACGACGCGCGGCATCGCTTCCTGCGCGGTCGGTTCTTGCGAAACCGGCGCATTGGCTTGCGTCACGTACTGCCGCGTGTCGTCGCCATCGGCGAGCAACGCGAAATCGAGCAGACGCTGCGTGTAGTCGTAGGTCGCGCCGAGCAGCTGGCCGCCGGGCACGTCCTTGAAGGTTGCCGAGATGCGCCGCTCGACCTGCATCGTTTCGGTATCGATGGCGCGCGTATAGCCGAAGCGCGGCAACGTGGTGCGATACGCGCGCAGCAGGAAGATCGCCTCGACCAGATCGCCGGCCGCCTGCTTGATTGCGAGCGCGGCAAGCTCCTCGTCGTAGACCGAGCCTTCGGTCATCACACGCGCGACCGCGAGCCGCAACTGCTCCCGAATCTGCGCGACGCTCAGTTCGGCGATCTGCTTATCGCCGCGGCGCGCTTTGTCGAGCAGGCGCCACGACGCTTCGATCGCGCGCTCTCCACCTTTGACGGCAACGTACATCAGTTCACCTTCGCTTCAGTTGTGCGCGGCAGGCCGATCACGCGCGGGCCGCAAACCAGATAACAGTCGATGCCGCATGGAAACAGCGGCGCGAGCATCGCGCGTTCTTGCCAGAACCGCGCGGGAAGACCGACCGGCGAAATCGTTTGAGTGTCCAGAATGCCGGGGCCGCTCAGCGTGACCGGTGCGCCGCCCGTCAGCGCGTCGACGCGGATCAGCAGCGTGGCCGATTGCTCGGGCGACTCGGCGCTGCCGGGCGCGAAGTTTTCGAGCGACGGCAATGCGTCGGCATCGTGCACATAGACGAATGCGGCGTCGCCGGGCGCATCGACGAGCGGCGCGCCGGTATGAAAACGCACCGCCGACGCGAGCGCGGTATCAGGCTGCGCGAGCCAGACCGGTGTCGCGTAGTCGCAGAGCGTCAGCAGCGCAGCGAAGGCGGCGGGTTCGACCGGCGTGTTGCGCAACTCGGGCAGCACATCACGAATCACGCCGATCGTGCCGGGGCGCGACAACGCGTCGAGCAGCGTGCGAAACACGGCCTGGGTGTCGTGGACCGGGTCCGCGAAACCCGGTGTCAGCGTGGACAACGCAATCGGTGAACGTTCCATCAGTCGCCTCGCACCATCGTGAAGAATTCGACGCGCGTCGCCGCGGCGTCCTGCTGCTGTTGCTCGCGCCGCGCCTTCTGTTGCGCGGCGAACGGCGCGATCAATTGACGATGCAGGCTGTCGTGATGCTCGGGCATCTGTAGCAAGGCATCGGCGAGCGCCGCAAGTTCGGCGCGACGGCGGTCGCGTCCCAGATGACAGGCGACGCCGACGGTGGCCTCGGCGTCGCCGCTGGCATGCAGACGCAGCGTGGCGCGCGTGACCGTCGCTTCGCCGAGATTGAAAGGATCGCCGCTGCCGCCGATGCGCCCCCGCACCATCGCGAGGCCGATTTCAGGAGGGCGGAGCCAGTCATAGGCAGGGGTAGGTTGACCGTGCAACGCGCGCTGCAGCGCGGCTTCGAGGTCGGCGCGCGGCGTGCGGGCCAGCACGGCCATCCAGGCGCGCCGCGCCGCCGAAGACACGGCGGGCAACGGCGCAGAAGGCGGAACGGAACTCGGGCTCATCGGATTTCCTGTCGATCCATCGAGTGGACATTGGAGCATCTATTCATCTAAACGTCTAGACGTTTACAGGCATAGTTGTCTGGACTGTGGTGCGCGGCGGACGTTTCATATTTCCATCACGGCTTGGGCACTACAATGCACGTCATGGCGATCATTTGAACCGAAGGGAATGACAGCACCATGACATCGAACGACAGCGCGGCGCCAGCCACGATGCTCGAACGCGGCGCGGGCGTGGCCGTCTGGAGACAGATCGAACAGATTCTCGCCGCCGAGATTGCGGCGAGCGGATTCGGGGAAGAAGGGCGGCTGCCGAGCGAGGGTGAGTTGGCGAAGCGTTTCGACGTCAACCGTCACACGGTGCGTCGCGCGATGCTCGGCCTCGCAGCGCTCGGCCTCGTCAGTGTCGAGCAGGGGCGCGGCACATTCGTGCAGCCCGGCGCGATCGACTATTCGATCGGCCGTCGTACGCGTTTCACCGAAAACCTGCGTCAACAACATCACTCGCCCGGCGGCACGATGCTGTCGGGCGCGCGTGTGAAAGCCGAGCCGAGCGTCGCGAAGGCACTGGGTCTGCGCGCGGGCGCGGCAGTCTATCGGATCGAATCGCTGAACGAGTCAGACGGCGTGCCGCTTACGTTCGCGCGCAGCTGGTTTCCGGCCGCGCGTTTTCCGGAGCTGCCGGAGGTCGTGGAACGCCTCGGCGGTACGACGAAGGCGCTGGCCGAATTCGGCGTGGACGATTATCTGCGCAAGTGGAGCCGCATCGGCAGCGTACTGCCCGAGCCTGAGGTCGCGCGGCGGCTCAACATCAACCGTCAGCAGCCGGTGCTATGGGTCGAGAACGTCGACGTCGATCTGCAAGGCACGCCGGTCAAATACGGCTTCACGCATTTCGCGGCCGACCGCGTGCAACTGCTCGTGGAGCATGACCTGTGAGCGGCCCGGCATGGAGTGACGACGCGCGCTTTGCGCTGTACTACGCGCCGTCGTGTGAATCGGCGTGGTGGCGGGCCGGCTCGACATGGCTCGGCCGCGATGCGCGAAGCGGCGAGCGCTGCGCGCAGCCGCAGCCGCCTGGCCTGACGCGCCCGCTTGCCGCGTTGACCGACTCGCCGCGCCGCTATGGCTGGCATGGCACGCTGATCGCCCCGTTCCGGCGCGGCGCCGGCGTCACGCAGCACGACGTACTTGCGGCCGCGCGCGCGTGGGCGCTCGCGCAGCAGCCGTTCGCGTTGCCGGTGGAAGCGGCCACGCTGGGAGACTTCGTCGCATTGCGACCGGCCGATGCCGATGGCGAGACGCGCATTTGCGAGCTCGCGTCGAACGCGCTGGAGTCGCTAGACGGGCTGCGCGCGCGACCGTCTGCGGCCGATCTCGAGCGCCGGCTCGCCGCGCCGCTCAGCGAACGGCAACGTGCGTTGCTGCTGCAATGGGGCTATCCGTACGTGTTCGAAGAGTTCCGTTTTCATATGACGCTGTCCAGTTCGCTCGCCGATGCCGACGAGCGCGCGACGCTGCTCGCATGGTGGCGTGAGCGCACGCCCGCGCTCGGGCCGCTGGCTGTCGATCAGGCCGCGCTGTTCGTCGAGCCGGCGCCAGGCGAGCCGTTCGTGCTGTGGCAGCCACTGCCGTTTAGCGACGGCGCGCAACACGGCGATCGCAGCGACGAGCAGCAAGACGAGGTAAGCAGCCAATGAATGGGCGTTTGATCTATGTGATGGGGCCGTCTGGCGCAGGCAAGGATTCGTTGCTGCAGTTCGCGCGCACACGGCTCGCCGGCGAGCCGGTCGTGTTCGCGCATCGTTACATCACGCGGCCGAGCGGCCATGGCGAAGTGCATGTCGCACTGAGCGTCGAGGAGTTCGCCGCGCGCTCGGTGCTGGGCCTGTTCGCGCTCGAATGGTCGAGCCATTCGCTGCACTATGGCATCGGCATCGAACTCGATGCGTGGCTGGCGCGCGGCTGCACGGTGGTCGTCAACGGCTCGCGGCAGTACCTGCAGCATGCGCTCGCGCGCTATCCACGCGCGGAAGTGGTGCACGTGAGCGCCGCGCCGCATATTCTCGAAGCGCGGCTCGGCGCGCGGGCGCGCGAATCGTCGGAGCAGGTCGCGGCACGGCTCGCGCGGCGCGCGCCGTTTGCGTTGCCGGCCGGCGTGCGCTGCACGACGATCGATAACTCCGGCACGCTCGAAGAAGCGGGGCACGCGTTGATCACGGTGCTCAAGGAGCAGGTGAGCGTGTAACGCAGCCACGCGGCCTTTACTGCACGTCTCCCATCCGCTCCCGCGTGACCTGCCGCAAACATGCGACGAACTGCTGAACGGCCGGCGTCGGCAGCAGATCGCGTCGTGAGATGATGCTCAGATCGTAGTTCGGCAGCGCGTCTTCGATCTGCGCGACGCGAATGCCGAGCGGCGCGACCCGCTGCGCGAGCGGCCGCGTGAAGCAGCTGATCACGTCGGTCTGCGATACGAGGCGGAGCGTCACCGCAAACGACGACGGCGCGCGCAGCAGCCGCTTCGGCAGCGGCAGACCATGCGTGCTGAACATCGCCATCATCACGCTGTGCGGGAAGTGATCGGCGCCGACCGTGACGATCCACTCGGCGTCGAGCAGCTCGGACAGACGCGTTACGTTCGCGAGCGGATGCCCGGCGCGCATCGTGACGACGAACTGCGTCGAGTACAGCGGCACCTGCACCAGATCGTTATCCAATGCCAGAACGTGATGGATCGCCGCGAGATCGAGTGTGCCGTTGCGCAGACGCGCGAGCGCATCGGGCACCGTCACTTCCTCCAGATGCAGACTCACGAGCGGCATCTTCTCGCGAAAGCTCGATACCGCGTGCGGCAGCACCGTCAGCGCGAGCGATGGCATCGTGCCGACGCTGACCTTGCCGGCCAGCTCGCCCTTCACCTGCTCGACGGCCTCGACGGTGCGGCGCATGTCGCCTAGCAACTGCTCGGCTCGCGGCAACAGCGCGAGCCCGCACGCGGTCAGCTCGATGCCGCGCACGCTGCGCACCATCAGTTCCGCATTGAGCGCGCTTTCCAGCTCGCGAATCGTATGCGTGACGGCCGGCTGCGTGACGCCGAGCTCACGCGCGGCGGCGCGCAGACTGCGGTGATGCGCGGCGGCGACGAAAGCCTGCAACTGCTGCGGTTTCATCAGGGCAATCCCGTATATAAGAGCTGTTAATCAGGGTGAAAAAAATAGCATCTTATTCGAACAAAACGACATGGATATAGTGCGAGGCTACTCACTGGAGCCATGCAAACTATGAACGAGACCCCGCGTTTGACCGAAGTGTCCGATCTGGAACCTGCCGCCGCGAGCCTGCGCGAGATTCGCCATCACATTCACCACCATCCCGAGCTCGCATACGAGGAAGTGCGAACCGCGGCGCTCGTCGCGGAAAAACTCGAACAGTGGGGCTGGCAGGTCACGCGTGGGGTCGGCAAGACCGGCGTGGTCGGCACGCTGAAAGTGGGCGACGGTAAGAGCAGCATCGGCATTCGCGCGGACATGGACGCGCTGCCGATCCTCGAACAGACCGGCTTACCGTACGCGAGCGGCACCCACGGCAAGATGCACGCGTGCGGCCATGATGGTCACACGACGATCCTGCTCGGCGCCGCGCAACGTCTCGCGGCCACGCGCAATTTCTCGGGCACCGTGCATCTGTATTTCCAGCCGGCCGAAGAAAGCGGCATCGACAGCGGCGCGCTGAAGATGATCAACGACGGCCTGTTCGAGCGCTTCCCGTGCGACGCCGTGTTCGGCCTGCACAACCATCCGGGCGCGGAGCCCGGCATGCTGCTGTTTCGCAAGGGGCCGTTCATGTCGGCGGGGGACAAGGCGACCATCACGGTCGAAGGCGTCGGCGGCCATGCGGCGCGTCCGCATCTGACCGTCGATCCGGTCGTGGTCGCCGCGAGCATCGTGATGGCGCTGCAGACGATCGTCGCGCGCAATGTCGATCCGTCGCAGCCGGCGGTGGTGACGGTGGGCTCGATGCATGCGGGCACCGCGAACAACGTGATTTCGAGCAGTGCGCGGCTCGAACTGAGCGTGCGCTCGTTCAGCCCGGAAGTGCGTGAGTTGCTGAAGCAGCGCATCACGGAGCTGGCCGAGTCGCAGGCCGCGAGCTATGGCGGCAAGGCGCACGTCGAGTACATCGAAGGTTATCCGGTCGTCATCAACACGGACGCCGAAACGGATTTCGCGGTGCAGGTCGCGCGCGAGCTGGTCGGCGACGACAAGGTGGTCGAGCAGACCGACATCCTGATGGGCAGCGAGGACTTCGCATTCATGCTGCAGAAGCGGCCGGGCACGTTTCTGCGCATTGGCAACGGCGTCGGCGAGGACGGCTGCATGGTGCACAACCCGCACTACGACTTCAACGACCGCAGCCTGCCGATCGGCGCGGCGTTCTGGGCACGGCTGGTGGAGCGCTATCTCGCGCAGTGAGCGATAAGAGTAAATGCCGCCGCGCGCAGCAAACGCGCGCGCTCGGCGGCTGATCCCCGCACGGCCAGAACCGCGACGCCGCTCGGCCAGGTAGCCGAATGCGTCAGCCGCGCCGCGCGACCATCTCCGAGACCGTCTGCGCGGCTTGCTGTAGCGGTTCCAGAAACGCCTTCACCATCTGTTTGGCGGAATTGCGCTGCGCGTTGCCGCTGATGTTCATCGCCGCAATCACGCGGCCCTGGCGATTGCGAATCGGCGCGGACAGCGAGATCAAACCGCCTTCGAGCTCCTGATCGACGATCGCCCACCCCTGGCGACGCACCTGCTCGATCACCTTCTTCAACTCTTCCTTGTCGGTGATGGTGCGCGGCGTGTGCGCGTAGAGCGGCGACGAGTTCAGCGTCGCGTCGAGCGTTTCCTCGTCGAGCGAGGCGAGCAGCACGCGGCCCATCGACGTGCAGTACGCAGGCAGGCGGCTGCCGATCGACAGGTTGATCGTCATGATCTTGTGAGTCGGCACGCGCAGCACGTAGACGATCTCGGTGCGATCGAGCACGGCCGCCGAGCAGCTTTCGTGCACCTGTGCCGACAGGCTCTCCATCACCGGTTCGGCGAGATTCCAGAACGGCATCGAGGTCAGATACGCGAAGCCGAGGTCGAGAATCTTCGGCGTCAGACGGAACAGGCGTCCCTCGGCTTCCACGTAGCCCAGCGTTTGCAGCGTCAGCAGAATCCGGCGTGCGCCGGCGCGCGTGAGGCCGGTCGCCGCGGCGACGTCGGTGAGCGTCTGTTCGGGGCGCGTCGCGTCGAACGCGCGGATAACCGCGAGGCCCCGCGCGAAAGACTGCACGTACGAGTCGCCCGGTTTCTCCGGAGCCGGTTCGACGTTGGCGGGCGCGACGGAAGACGGCGGCAGGGCTTTGCTCATGGACCTTGATCGTGGTTGCAAAAGAGTGCGCGCGCAGGACGCGCGACGCCCGTTCGTTTCGATGCGGCGCCGCGCTTAGTTTGCGGCGCAAAGGCGAGACGATAGCTTAAGCCTTCTATTTCGCCAAATAACGCCGATTCGTGCAAAAAACCCAGGGTTTGCGTGGATGCGATTCGCGTCTCAAAATTTGTATGATGACCACATAACATGACCAGTTAGCGGCACCCGATTCCATCGATCCAATCGATCCACCATGTTCGACAAGATTCCCTCGCGCGCTTTGAGCGACACCGTCGCGCAGCAACTGCTGAAGCAGATCGACAAGGGCACCTTCGCGCGCGGCGCCAAGCTGCCGACCGAGGCCGTGCTCGCGCAACAGTTCGGCGTGAGCCGCACCGTGATTCGCGAGGCGCTGTCGCGGCTAAAGAACGAGGGGGTGGTCGAGCCGCGCCAGGGCAGTGGGGTGTTCGTCGCTGGGCACGGCACGATCCGCCCGCTGCGGATCGACTACGCGGAAGCCGTCGAGCCGGGCTCGGTCGTGCAGATTCTCGCGCTGCGCCGCGCGATCGAGGCCGAGGTCGCGTCGGAAGCCGCAATGCGTCGTAGCGATGCCGACATGGCCGCGATCGACGCCGCGCTCGCTCAGATTGAGCGCGCGGTCGCCAATGGCGAAGACGGCGTCGCCGAAGACGTCGCGTTTCATCGCGCGATCGCGGCTGCGACGGGCAATCCGTATTTCCTGAAGACGTTGACGTTCCTCAACCAGTATCTCGAAGCGGGCACGGTCGTCACGCGCCGCAACGAGGCGCTGCGCGAGGACTTCTCGCGGCAGGTGCGCGAGGAGCACGCGGCGATCGCCGCGGCGATTCGCGCCGGCGATCCGATGGCGGCGCGCAATGCCGCGCAGACGCATCTGTACAACGCGGCGCGGCGGCTTGCCGAGGCGGGCATCGCCTGACGCGCAGAAGGCGCGCGGTGATTCCTCCGCGCGCGAACGCACCAACGCAGCACCAATCCATAGAGGTCACGCATGTCGAGAAATGTCGGTGTCATCGGTCTAGGGGCCATGGGGCTCGGCGTCGCGCGCTCGCTGTTGCGAGCGGGCTTCAAGGTCCACGCGTGCGACTTGCGGCGCGACGTGCTGCAGGCGTTCGTCGCTGAAGGCGGTGTCGGCTGTGCGACGCCCGCGGAGCTCGGCGCGCAGTGCGAGGTCGTGATCACGCTGGTCGTCAATGCTGCGCAAACCGAGGCCGTGCTGTTCGGTGAGCACGGCGCGCTCGCGGCGATGAAGCCGGGCGGCGTCGTGATCGCGAGTGCCACGGTGGCGCCGGAGTTCGCAAGCGATCTCGCCAGGCGCGTCGAGGCGGCCGGTCTGCAGATGCTCGATGCGCCGGTATCGGGCGGCGCGGCGCGCGCGGCCTCGGGCGAGATGACGATGATGACGTCCGGTCCGGCAGCCGCCTACGCCGCATGCGAAGACGTGCTCGCCGCGATCGCCGGCAACGTGTATCGGCTCGGCGTCGCGCATGGCGCGGGCTCGAAGGTGAAGATCATCAACCAATTGCTGGCCGGCGTGCATATCGCGGTGGCCGCCGAGGCAATGGCGCTCGGCCTGCGCGAAGGCGTCGACCCTGACGCGCTGTACGACGTGATCACGCACAGTGCGGGCAATTCGTGGATGTTCGAGAACCGCGTGCCGCATATTCTCGCGGGCGATTACACGCCGCTGTCTGCGGTCGATATTTTCGTGAAGGACCTGGGTCTCGTGCTCGATACCGCGCGTCGCACGAAGTTTCCGCTGCCGCTGTCGGCGGCCGCGCATCAGATGTTCATGATGGCGTCGACGGCGGGCCACGGCGGGGAGGACGACTCGGCTGTCGTGAAGATATTCCCCGGCATCGAATTGCCGGCGAAGCAATAACGAGAGGGCGTGCTCATGACGGCTCAAACGAAACCCGCACTGCTCGGCTGCATCGCCGACGATTTCACCGGCGCCACCGATCTCGCCAACATGCTGGTGCGCGGCGGCATGCGCACGGTGCAGACGATCGGCGTGCCCACCTCCAACGAAGCGCCGGGCGCCGATGCGCTCGACGCCGACGCACTCGTCGTCGCGCTGAAGTCGCGCACGATCCCCGCCGCCGACGCGGTCGCGCAATCGCTGGCCGCGCTCGCCTGGCTGCGCGCGCAAGGCTGCCGGCAATTCTTCTTCAAGTACTGCTCGACCTTCGATTCGACCGATGCGGGCAACATCGGCCCGGTAACCGATGCGTTGCTGAACGCGCTGTCCGCCGAGTTCGCTGAGCGCGCGTCGTTCACGATCGCGTGTCCCGCGTTTCCCGAGAACGGCCGCACGATTTTCCGCGGCCATTTGTTCGTCGGCGATGCGTTGCTCGACGAGTCGGGCATGGAGAATCATCCGCTGACGCCGATGCGCGACGCGAACCTCGTGCGCGTGTTACAGCGGCAAACGCAGTCGAAGGTCGGGCTCGTGCGTTACGACCAGGTCGCGCAAGGCGACGCGGCCGTGCGCGCCGCATTCGAAGCGCTGCGCGCCGACGGCGTGCGCATCGCGATTGCCGATGCGGTGTCCGACGCCGATCTGCACACGCTCGGCGCGGCCTGCGCGGACCTCGCGCTGATCACCGGCGGCTCCGGTGTCGCGCTCGGCTTGCCGGCCAACTTCCGGCGCGCGGGTCTGCTCGGCGAGCAAACCCATGCCGCGCAATTGCCGCGCGTGGAAGGTTTGTCGGCGGTGCTCGCGGGCAGTGCGTCGAAGGCGACCAACGCGCAGGTCGCCGCCTGGTGCGCGACGCGGCCCGCGTTCCGCATCGATCCGCTCGCGGCGGCGCGCGGCGAGGACGTCGTCGCCGAAGCGCTCGAGTTTGCGCAACAGCGCTTCGTGCACGCGGAGCCGGTGCTGATCTACGCGACTGCATCGCCCGACGAAGTGCAGGCCGTGCAGCGCGAACTCGGCGTCAACGAGGCCGGGCATCTGGTCGAGAAGACGTTGGCATCGATTGCGCGCGGCCTGCGCGAGCTAGGCGTGCGCAAGTTCGTCGTCGCGGGCGGGGAGACCTCGGGCGCGGTCGTGCAGGCGCTCGACGTGCATATGCTGCGCATCGGCGCGCAGATCGATCCGGGCGTGCCGGCCACGGCAACGACCGAAGCGGAACCGCTCGCACTCGCCCTGAAATCCGGCAATTTCGGCACCACGGACTTTTTCGACAAGGCGCTGCGCCATCTCGACGGAGCCGCGCAATGAGCGGCGCACCGGCACTTCACAGCTCCGCCGAAGCGCGCGTGCGCGAGGAAATCTGCGCAGTCGGCGCGAGTCTGTATCAGCGCGGCTATACGGTCGGCAGCGCCGGCAACATCAGCGCGCGGCTCGACGATGGCTGGCTGATCACACCGACCGACGCCTGTCTCGGTCGCCTCGATCCGGCCGATATCGCGAAGGTCGACGCAAACGGTCACGCGATGTCGGGCGGCAAGCCGTCGAAAACGCTCGCGCTGCATCGCGGTATCTACGCGCGCAACGGCGAGGCGCGCGGCATCGTCCATACCCATTCGACGCATCTGGTCGCATTGACGCTCGCGGGCGTATGGAGCGAAGCCGACGTGTTGCCGCCGATCACGCCGTACTACGTGATGAAAGTGGGCCACGTACCGCTGATTCGCTATCAACGTCCCGGCGATCCGCAAGTGGCAGCGCAGATCGCACAGCTGGCCGATCGCGTGCGCGCGGTGCTGCTCGAACGTCTGGGGCCGGTGGTGTGGGAGCGCTCCGTCGCGCACGCATCGTATGCGCTCGAAGAACTCGAGGAGACCGCGCGCCTGTGGCTGATGACGAATCCGCGGCCCGCGCCGCTCGACGCCGCCGCGATCGAAGAACTCCGTGCCGCGTTCGGCGCGCGCTGGTAGCAGCGCGCATTACTGATCAACGCAACGCATCGTATCGCACCGTCTTAAAGGAGCTGTCGCCATGCCTCGCTTCGCCGCCAATCTGTCGATGATGTACAACGAGCACGCGTTCCTCGACCGCTTCGCCGCCGCCTCGCGCGACGGTTTCAACGCGGTCGAATTCCTGTTTCCCTACGAGTTCCGCGCCGGCGAGCTGAAGTCGCGGCTCGACGCGCACGGTTTGACTCAGGCGCTGTTCAATGCGCCACCGGGCGACTGGAGCGTCGGCGAGCGCGGTCTTGCGTCGCTGCCGGGGCGCGAGGATGAATTCCGCCGCAGCATCGATACGGCACTCGAGTACGCGCGCGTGCTTGGCAATCGCAAGCTGCATGTGATGGCTGGGTTGATCGCCGGCGATCGAGCGGGCGAAACGCAGCGCAAAACGCAACGCGACGTGTATCTGAACAACCTCGTCTATTCCGCACGAGTCGCACAGGCCGAACAGATCACGGTCGTCATCGAACCGATCAATACGCGCGACATGCCCGGCTATTTCCTCAATCGACAGGACGACGCGCAAGCGATCTGCGCCGAAGTCGGCGCGCCGAATCTGAAGGTGCAGTTCGATTGCTATCACTGCCAGATCGTCGAGGGCGATCTCGCGATGAAGCTCAAGCGCGATATGGCCGGCATTGGTCACATCCAGGTTGCGGGCGTACCCGAGCGGCATGAGCCGGACATCGGTGAGCTGAACTATCCGTACCTGTTCGATCTGATCGATGCGCTCGGCTACGACGGCTACATCGGCTGCGAATACCGGCCGCGCGCGGGTACCTCGGCAGGACTTGGATGGCTGAAGCCTTATCTCGATGCGCCGCGCTGACTCTTTCCGACAACCATTGACGGACACGTAACCATGAAAGTACTGATCACCGGCGGCGCCGGTTTTCTCGGCCAGCGTCTCGCGCGCGAACTGCTCGCACGCGGCGTGCTGAAGGATGCGCACGGCGCACCGCAAACGATCACCGGGCTGGTGCTGCTCGACGTCGTGCGCGCCCACGATTTCGGCGATGCGCGCGTGCGCACCGAAGTCGGCGATATCGCGGAACGCAGCGTGCTCGAACGCGTGATCGACGATCAAACCTCGGCGATCTTTCATCTCGCTGCGATCGTCAGCGGCCAGGCCGAGGCGGACTTCGATCTCGGCATGCGCATCAATCTCGATGCGTCGAGGCTGCTGCTCGAAGTCTGCCGACAGCGCGGGCATCAACCGCGCGTCGTGTTCACCAGTTCGGTCGCGGTTTACGGTGGCGATCTGCCCGCGGTCGTACAGGACGACACCGCGCTGAATCCGCAGTCGTCGTATGGCGCGCAGAAGGCGATCGCGGAACTGCTGCTCAACGATTATTCGCGGCGCGGTTTCGTCGATGGCCGCGTGCTGCGGCTGCCGACCATCAGCGTGCGGCCGGGGCGGCCAAATGCGGCGGCCTCGTCGTTTGCGAGCGGCATCATCCGCGAGCCGCTCAATGGCGAGGAGGCCGTGTGTCCGGTCGCCGGCTCGACGCGGCTGTGGCTGCTGTCGCCGCGCAAGGCAATCGACAGCCTGATCGCCGGTCTCGAACTCGATGGCGCCGCGCTCGGCAAGCAGCGCGCGGTGAATCTGCCGGGCCTGTCGGTCAGCGTCGACGAAATGATCGCGGCACTGCGCGAGGTCGCGGGCGAGAAGGTCGCGGGCCGCATCGTGCGGCAGCCGGACGAGCGCATCGAGAAGATCGTCGGCAGCTGGCCCGGTGCGTGGGATACGTCGCGCGCCGAGCGGCTCGGGCTTGCCGCCGAGCGCGATTTCGCGGACGTGATCCGCGGTTACATCGCCGATGAAGGCATCGAAGTTCGCTGAAGATCACCCCTCCGCGTATTCCCTGGTGTCGCCTGGCACGGCCTTCGGCCGTGCTTGACACGCTTTGACGCCCACGCCTATTATCGAGCCTGTTTTGTTCGATATATGACCTTGTGTTCGTATATAGAACATAAGGGCGGGCAAGGAAGGCGCAACAGCTATAACGGTCGTCACTCCCAAGCCCATCGTTCACGATCCTGCGCTAAGCTGCCTTGACGTATCGGCCGCCACGCCGCTGCCGTTTTGCAGCTTCCCGCGCGCGGCCATTGCCCCCCGGCCGATGCCTCGGCGCATCGAACCGGCGTCACCGGTGCAAGGCCAGCCGCGACGCGGCGCAGCGCACGCAGCATCTCAACTGGAGACATCTCATGACCGAAGCATTCCTGTGCGATGCGATTCGCACCCCCATTGGCCGCTATGCGGGTTCGCTGTCGTCGGTGCGTGCCGACGACCTGGGCGCAGTGCCGCTCAAGGCGCTGATGGAGCGTAACAAGAACGTCGACTGGAGCGCGATCGACGACGTGATCTACGGCTGCGCGAACCAGGCCGGTGAAGACAACCGCAACGTCGCGCGCATGTCGCTGCTGCTCGCGGGCCTGCCGAAGGACGTGCCGGGCTCGACGGTCAACCGGCTGTGCGGCTCGGGCATGGATGCGGTCGGCATCGCCGCGCGCGCGATCAAGTCGGGCGAAGCCGCGCTGATGATCGCCGGCGGCGTCGAAAGCATGAGCCGTGCGCCGTTCGTGATGCCCAAGGCGACCAGCGCGTTCACGCGTCAGAACGAGGTCTACGACACGACAATCGGCTGGCGTTTCGTAAACCCGCTGATGAAGAAGCTGTACGGCGTCGACTCGATGCCGGAAACCGGCGAAAACGTCGCGACCGACTACAACATCAGCCGCGCCGATCAGGACGCGTTCGCGCTGCGTAGCCAGCAGAAGGCCGCGCGCGCGCAACGCGACGGCACGCTTGCGCAGGAAATCGTCGGCGTGACGATCGCGCAGAAGAAGGGCGATCCGATCACGGTCACGCAGGACGAGCATCCGCGCGAAACGAGCCTCGAAGCGCTCGCGAAGCTGAAGGGCGTCGTGCGTCCGGACGGCACGGTGACGGCCGGCAACGCGTCGGGCGTGAACGACGGCGCGGCCGCGTTGCTGCTCGCCAACGAAGAAACTGCGAAGCGCTTCGGCCTGACGCCGCGCGCCCGCGTGCTCGGCGTGGCGACGGCAGGCGTCGAGCCGCGCGTGATGGGTATCGGCCCGGCACCGGCCACGCAGAAACTGCTCGCGCGTCTGGGCATGACGATCGACCAGTTCGACGTGATCGAGCTGAACGAAGCGTTCGCCTCGCAAGGTATCGCCGTGCTGCGCGCGCTCGGCGTCGCCGACGACGATCCCCGCGTGAACCCGAACGGCGGCGCGATCGCGCTCGGCCACCCGCTCGGCATGAGCGGCGCGCGTCTGGTGACGACCGCGACGTATCAACTGCAACGCACGCAGGGCCGCTTCGCGCTGTGCACGATGTGTATCGGCGTCGGCCAGGGCATCGCGATCGCGATCGAGCGCGTGTGACGTGTAAGCGGGTTTAGCGCGAGGTTCGGTTCTCGCGCTGCGCGGGTCTCCGCGCAAGCTGGATAGTAAAAGGCAGAAGGGCCGGCGTGTCATCGAGACACGCCGGCCCTTTGTTTTGCTTGCGCCGTGTTGCGTCGGGCGAAACCGTTATGACGCCGCTTCGACGGTCAGATGCATGACCTCATGCACCGGCGCGAGCCGCGCGCGGATCGTATCGGCCGTAACGCCGCCATGCGTGCGCACGCTGACGATCGCCGCTCGCGCTTCCGGACCGATCTGCCAGACGTGCAGGTCGGCGATCTCGGCGTCGCCGTGCGAATTGAGGATTTCGCGGATTTCGCCGGCAACGTGCTCATCGGTTTTGTCCAGCAGCACGCCGGCCGTGTCGCGCATCAGCGTCCATGCCCAGCGCGCGATGACGATCGATCCGACGATTCCCATCAGCGGGTCCAGCCAGACCCACCCGAGATAGCGGCCGGCCAGCAGGGCCACGATCGCCAGCACCGAGGTTAGCGCATCGGCGAGCACGTGAACGTAGGCGGAACGCAGGTTGTTGTCGGACCCGTGCGCGTGGCCGTGATGGTGGTGATGATGGTCGTGATCGTGAGACCCATGGTGCGCATGGCCGCCCGATAGCAGCAACGCGCTGACGATGTTCACGACCAGTCCGATCGCCGCAATCACCGCGGCCTGTCCGAACGCGACGCCGGTGGGATGAACGAGCCGGACCGCCGATTCGATACCGATGCCAAGCGACACCAGCGCGAGAATCAACGCCGAAGCGAAGCCGGCAAGCTCGCCCACTTTTCCGGTCCCGAAACTGAAAGCGCGGTTGGCCGAGTTGCGTCTCGCGAACGCGTACGCGAGCGCCGCGATGCCGAGTGCGCCGGCGTGCGTCGCCATGTGGAAGCCATCGGCGAGCAGCGCCATCGAGCCGGTCATGTAACCGGCGGCGATCTCGCCGATCATCATGACAACGGTAAGCGCGACGACGGAGCGGGTCCGGCGTGCGTTTTCGTCGTGCGAGCTGCCGAGAAACGAGTGCTCGTGCTTGCGGATCAGATTGTCAGTCATACGAAACCTACTTCGAATATCGGCGGATCGCTCCAACCAATGCATCCACTCCCTTCTTGCGCTGGTTGGCCGTCAGGTCCGGATGTGCGACATGCTCGCGCGCGTGCGCCTCGACGATTTCGTCGAGCAGGCCGTTCATTGCGCCGCGGGTTGCGGCCACCAGATGCAGGACCTTTTCGCAATCGGCGTCCGACTCCAGCGAACGCTCGATAGCCTGAACCTGGCCCGCGATGCGGCGAACGCGCTTCAATAAGCCATCCTTGTGTGTGCTCAGATGTGACATAGCTATACCCCCTAGGGGTATGGATGATAGCACGGTACTGAGATCGCGTTTTCGGTGGGTGACGGCGGCCATGCCGGTGCAACATCGGCAAATCGTTCGCGCCATACTGTCTGTGGACGCGGAGTTCATAACGCCGGGCACGAATGCTGCGTAGCACGAGGCGATCTCGCGCGACGCGCATTACCGACCGTCGAGCCATCTTGATACCTTTAACGAGGAGAACGCGGATGAAAACAGCGACGAAAGCTGCAGCACTGATCATCGCGGCGGCCGCGGCCTCGCTGGCATGCGCGCAGGACGACATGGCGAGCGCCGCCCAGGCGGTGCTCAGCGCGGCGCAGCCGGTGCATATGACGGCGGAGATCGTGGGCATCGATGCGGGCAACCGCTCGCTGACGCTGAAGGGATCGGGCGGCAACGTCGCGATCGTGCTCGTGAGTCAGCAGGTCGCTGGCTTCGATCAACTGAAGATCGGCGATCGCGTCGACGTGCTCTACAAGAATGCGCTGCTCACGAAGGCGGAAAAGGTCAGCGGCGCGGGCAAGGGGATTCGCGAGCGGGCCGACAAGCAGAGCTATGCGCCGGCGTCGGGCGGTTACGAATCGGCGCGACAGACCGAGGTGCTCGCGACCGTACTGAAGATCGATCACAAACAGCGCCTCGTGACGCTGCGCGGCGCCTATCAGACACAGACGTTTCGGGCGGCGCCCGACGTCGACCTGAGCGACGTGAAGGTCGGCGATACCTTGCATGCGGTGTTCGTGTCGGCCGCCGCGGTGCAGGTGATGCCAGTGGGCCGGTGAGCGGCTGAGATCGCGGCCGGTTCCAGCGGCAGAGAATGTTTCGCAAACTATGTCGAGATATGTCGCGGCTCCCGCCGAATGCCCGCAAAGCCTTGCCTGGCGGCCCGGCGTACGGTGAAACAGCGCGACATATCTTCCCTGATGATTTCCATGGGGTGTCCTTCTATAGTCCGTTCGTCGCCACACGGCAGTGACGCAAGTGGCCCGAATCCAGCAAGGACATATCGTGAAAATTCGTTCATTCGCAGGTTCCGACAAGGTCTGCGCCAGCATGGCTCGAGGCGCGCTGCGCAAGGCGGTGTTGGGTGCGGCCGCCGCCGTGTTAGCGCTCGGCAGCGCATCGGCGTTCGCCTGGTCGGGTCATGGCACCGCGTACACGTCGCGCGGCGTCTATAACGGCGCGCACTACGGCTCCTGCGGCGGCGGTAGCTGTTCGCATGCGGGCAGCGTGGCTGGCCCCTATGGCGGCTTCGCGAGCAACACAGGCACGGTCACGCGCACGGCGCCCGGCCAGTTCTCGAACTCGGGTACCGCGACGGGCCGCTACGGCAACACCGTGCAGCACTCGGGCGACACCAGTTGCGCGGGCGGTACCTGCTCGCATACCGGCACGATGACAGGCCCCGACGGCAAAACGGCGACGACGTCCGGCGACGTGACGCGCACCGCGCCCGGCCAGTATTCGTCGTCGGGCTCGATCACCGGGTCGAACGGTAATACGGTCAATCATTCGGCGTCGACCAGTTGCGCGGGTTCGACCTGCGCGCGCTCGGGCACGGTGACGGGTCCGGACAACAACAGCGTCTATCACTCGGGCACCGCGACGCGGGTCGCGCCCGGCGTCGTGACGACCTCGACGAGCGTGACCGGCACGCAGGGCCACACGGTGACGTCGAGCGGTACGGTGGTCACAGACGGAGTGGTGGTCGCGGGCGGGACCACGACGACGACCGGTACGACCGTGGTCGTCGCGCCGAAGCCGGTGGTGGTCGCGCCGCCGCCTCCGCCGCCGCCGGTGGTCATTCCGCCGCCGGTCGTGTACGTGCCACCGAAGCCCGTCGTGGTGACGCCGCCGCCGGCCTATGTTCCGCCGCCTCCGGTGGTGTACGTGCCGCCGCCCGCCGTCTACGTGGCGCCGCGTCCCGTGTATGTCGCGCCGCGGGCTGCCGTCTGGGTGCCGGGCCATTGGGTCGGACGCGTGTGGGTGCCGGCGCATTGGGTCTGACGATGGGCGCGGCGATGCGAATCAGAACCTGCGTCGAATCGTGGCGCTCAAATCGCGCCGCGCGGTGCGACGCGATGTGCGAAATGGCAGATTCGCGATCAGCACCTGTGGAGGAGGCGGCGCGCCATTCGCGAGCGGAACGGTCCGCGTGGCGCGCGCTCCGCAAAACGGCCGCACTCGCGACGATCGTCGTGGTGACCTTGCTGGAGATCCGCGCAGTCATCGACGCCAGCAACCCCAACGATGACCCTCGCTTGATTCCCACTACCAGCGCGACTAGAGACTGTTCCGCGCGCTACGCCGCGATGCTCGATCTGGCCGAACTCGCGCGGCGTGACGGCAAATCGTCCGAGGTGGTCGTGCGTGGATTGAGCGAAAAGAACGGCGCGATGAGCGAGTGCCTGCCCGCAGGTCGGGTCAGGCCTGCATCGCAATTACGTTGAATGCGGCCGCGTCAGATCGCATTCCAGAAAAATCGCGCCGGAGATCGGATTGAACACGTACAGCCTCGATCTGCTCGGGGAACCGCGCAGTATGCAGATGGATCATGCGATGGGTCGGGTTATTGAACGTGCAGCGGAAACCGGATCTCGAACGTGGTCCCCACGCCCTCGCGCGACGCAAACTCGATCTGCCCATCGAGCACTCGGCATAGCTCGCGGACGATCGCGAGCCCGAGCCCCGTGCCGGGGGTTTCCTCGCCGGCCGCGCGCTCGAACTCGTCGAACACGCGCTCCGCGTCGGCGGGCGCAATGCCGACACCGGTGTCTGACACGCGAATCGTCCAGTGTTCGGCGCCATGCATCGCGAACCGGAATTCGACTTGCCCCGTCTTCGTGTACTTGATCGCATTGTTCAATAGATTGACCGCGATCTGCTTCAGCTTCAGCCGGTTCGACGTGACAACCGGCAGCGCCGGATCGAACGCGCTGTGCAACGCCAGTCCCTTCGCGTCGATCGACGGCTGCGTGGATGCGACGAGTTCGTCGAAGAGTTCACGCAAATCGACGTCTTCGAGCACGAGTGTCGCCGAGTCGCCGAGCACGACCGAGTACTCCACCATCTGGTCGACCAGCTGCTTCATGTCGGCGGCCTGACGGTTCGCGAGTGTCAGCGCGGCTTCGGCTTGTGACGGCGCTCGCTCGATCAGTTGCAGCGCCACCGAGAACGCGTTGAGGAAATTGCGCAGATCGTGCACGACGCTGCGCGTGATGTGCATGCGCGAATCATACAGATCGCCGACCAGCCGTTGCTTGCGCGTCAATTCGAAATTCGCGCGTTCGAGCCGGCTTGTGTATTCATCGATCTTGCGATCGCGCTCGCCGACCACTTCCTTGATCGACGCATACGTGACCACGCTGAACGCTTCGGCGATCAGACGCCGCGCGCGGCTCTCGTGACGGCGCGTGCACGTCCGGTCGCGTTCGACGAATTCTTCGAGCGCTTCGACGAGCACCTGCTCAAAGAGGTCCAGTTCGCGCACCAGCTCTTCGATCCGGTAGCCCTGCTGCCAACGGACATTGCCGTGTTTCTTCGCGTCGCGCTCGATCGATGGTTCGGCGCGTTCGAGATCTTCGGCATCGAGCGCCCCGCACAACTGGTCGAGGATTTCCGGCAGATGGTCGGCCAGCTGTTGATAGGTGAGCTTGTCCGCTTCGACGAGATCGACGTCGTTGGCGACGGCGTGCATCCATTGCCGCGTCAGACGGCCGCGTTCCGCACGGATGAAGTTGGCCAAATTGCGCAGCGGGCTCACGCGTCGGTCGGTCATGATGGATACCGGAGTGGAGTTTTCTACAACATACAAACACGCGAACGGCTCCGAACGCCTCGATTTGGCGCGGGCACCGCAGGCCTGTTCTCGCCGGCAATCGGCCAGGCATCCGATGCGCGCCGGCAACCCGCGTCATTATCCGCGCAATTGCCGCCTGTGGAACACCTCTTGCGAGACTCTGCTCAGACAAAGAAGCAAGTTTCGTCAGCAAACCATGATGTATTCGATATTGCTGGTGGACGACGAACCGGAAATTCTAGCCGCATGGCGGCTGATACTGGAAAGCGAAGGGTATGAGGTGAGTTGCGCGAGCAACGGCGCCGAAGCGCTCGCTTGTGTCGTCGCTCACGTTCCCGACCTGATTGTTACGGACTGGATGATGCCGATCATGGACGGCGCGGAGTTGTGCCGCCGTTTGAAATCGATGCCGCTATCGGTCGACGTGCCGATTCTGGTCCACACCGCCGTGCCGCCCCCGGACAGCGATGCGCAGTACTGCAGCGCATGTTTGCTGAAGCCGATCGGCGCGGATCTGTTTCTGACCACGATCGCGCAACTCTGCGCGCCACGGTGCTGATACGGCACGATCACCGTCGTGTGATCGAGTCAACTGCGTGTTGAGTCGGCCTTCAGGAAATCGACGAACGCGCGCAGCGGCGCGGGCACATGGCGATGGCCGGGATAGTACAGAAAAGGCCCTGAAAACCGCTGCCACCACGGTTCGAGAATCGCTTCGAGCGCGCCGCTGTCAAGCTGCGGGCGCAGCATGTCTTCGAACAGGTGAATGACGCCGAGACCCGCGACTGCGCCGCTGACCGCGAGGTCGATCGCGGCGCCCGGCCGCACCAGCAGCGGTCCGGTCGGATTCAATTGCAGCAGTTCGCCATCGCGCTCGAAGTACCAGGTCGGCATCGCGCCGCTCGCGAACTGGCCGCGCAGGCAGGCATGCGCGAGCAGTTCGCTGGGATGCTCCGGACGGCCGTGCGCGTCGAGATACGCGGGCGACGCGGCGGTCGCGAAGCGCTGCACGCGTGCGCCGATCGGCACGGCGATCATGTCCTGTTCGAGGCGTTCGTCGTAGCGAATACCCGCATCGCAACCGATCGACAGCACATCGACGAAACCATCCTCGACCACCACTTCGACGCGAATATCCGGGTACTGCTTCAGAAAGCGCGCGAGCACGTCGGGCAGCACGATGCGCGCGACGCTCGACGGCACGTTGAGCTTCAGCGTGCCGGTCGGCTTGTCGCGAAAGCCGTTCAGCACGTCGAGCGCCGCTTCCATTTCGCCGAACAGCGGCGTCAGCTTCTCGATCAGACGCAGCCCGGCCTCGGTCGGCGCGACACTGCGCGTGGTGCGGTTCAACAGGCGCAGCCCGAGTTTCGTTTCCAGGCGCCGCACCGCGACGCTCAGACTCGACGCCGACACACCGCTCACACGCGCCGCGTCGCGAAAGCCGCCGGCGCGGGAGACCGAAACGAAGGCGGCCAGATCATTCAGTTCCATGACGATTGATTGTGCAGAATTTTGAACAACCCGTACACGTTAGACCGGTTTATTGAACAACGCAATTCCGGCGATACTGCCGCTCATCACTTCACAAGGAGATCGTGATGCCGAACTTCAGCTCCATCGACACTTTCGTGCTCGCCGGCCGCGCAGTGCGGCGCATGGGCTATGGCGCGATGCAGCTGGCCGGCCCCGGCGTGTTCGGGCCGCCGAAAGACCGCGCCGCGGCGCTCGCGGTGCTGCGCGAGGCGGTCGCGTCGGGCGTCGACCACATCGATACCAGCGATTTTTACGGGCCGCACGTGACCAATCAGGTGATCCGCGAGGCGCTGCACCCGTATCCGCGCGATCTGACGATCGTCACGAAGGTCGGCGCGGTGCGCGACAGCGCCGGTGGCTGGCTGCCGGCGCAGGAGCCCGCCGATCTCGAGCGCGCGGTGCACGACAATCTGCGCAACCTCGGGCTCGACGCACTCGACGTGGTCAACCTGCGCGTGATGGGCAACGTGCACGCGCCGAGCGAGGGCTCGATCGAAAAGCAGGTCACGGCGCTCGCCGAGCTGCAGCAGCGCGGGCTCGTGCGTCATGTCGGCCTGAGCAACGTGACGGCCGCGCAGATTGCCGAAGCGCAGCGCATCACGAAGGTCGTGTGCGTGCAGAACCACTATAACCTCGTGCATCGCGACGACGATGCGTTGATCGATGCGCTCGCGGAGCAGGGCATTGCCTACGTGCCGTTTTTTCCGCTGGGCGGCTTCACGCCGATTCAATCGTCGGAGCTGTCGGAGCTTGCGCGCACGCTCGAGGCCACACCGATGCAGGTCGCGCTCGCCTGGCTGTTGCATCGGGCGCCTAACATTCTGCTGATTCCTGGCACGTCTTCGGTGGCCCATCTGCGCGAAAACCTGCAGTCGGCGCAGTTGAAGCTCAGCGACGAGGTGCTCGATCAACTGGATGCGATCGGCGCTGAAAAGGGCTGATCACACCGACGCCGCAATAAAGTCCCGCAACCATTGATGCGCGGGATCGCGATGCACGCGCTCGTGCCATAGCATCGCCATCGCGTAGCCCGGCACCTCGACCGGCGGCTCGACCATCCGCAATGTGTCCGAGCCGCGCACGAGACGCGCGGGCAGCATCCCCACGAGATCCGTGCTCGCGAGCACCGACTGCATGAACAGAAAGTGCGGCACCGACAGCACGACCTTGCGCGCCAGCCCCGCCTTTGCGAGCGTCTCGTCGGTGACGCCGAAAAAGCCGCCGCCATCGGGCGACACGATCACGTGTTCGAGCTTGCAGAACTGCGCGAGGGTGGGCCGGCGCTTGAGCTTCGGATGACCCGCGCGGCCGACCAGCACGTAGCGCTCGGCAAACAGAACGCGACGGCGCAAGCCTTCGGGCGCGCCTTCGCTCGTATGAAAGCCGAGATCGATATCGCCCTGTTCGGCCTGCCGAGCGAGCCGCGGCGGCACCGCCTCGACGATCGCCAGGCGCGTGCCGGGCGCAACCGCGCGCAAGCCCGCGAGCATCGGCAGGATGATCGTCGACTCCGCGTAGTCCGTTGCGGCGATGCGCCAGGTTTGTGTCGCCGCGGCCGGATCGAACGGGCTGGTTGGCGCAACGGCGCGCTGTAGTGCGTCGAGCGCTTCGCGCAATGGCTCGCGCAGTTCTTGCGCTTTCGCGGTGGGCCGCATGCCACGCGGTCCCGGCAGTAACAGCGGATCGCCGAATACGTCGCGCAGTTTTGCCAGATGCACGCTGACCGACGGCTGCGAGAAGTTCAGCCGTTCGGCGGCGCGGGTCACGTTGTGCTCCTCGAGCAGCACATCGAGCGTGACGAGCAGGTTCAGGTCGAGTCTTCTGAGATTAACCACGGCAATACCTGACATATTGGGAATTCATTTCCAATATACCGCGGCGATGCCTATCGTGACTGTTTTCAGCCACCAAGGTCCCATCATGAACGTTCTTATCATCTATGCGCATCCCGAACCGAAATCGTTGAACGGTTCGCTGAAGGACTTCGCTGTCCGCCATCTGGAACGCGCCGGCCATACGGTGCAGGTGTCCGATCTGTACGCGATGAACTGGAAAGCGTCGCTCGATGCACACGACACCAGCGAGCGTCATAGCGCCGAGCGCTTCTTCGCGTCGCTCGAATCGAAGCATGCGTTCGAAAACGGCTTGCAGAGCGAGGACATCGCGCGCGAGCAGGACAAGCTGAAGTGGGCCGATGCGGTGATCCTGCAGTTTCCCCTCTGGTGGTTCTCGATGCCGGCGATCATGAAGGGCTGGGTGGAGCGCGTCTATGCGTACGGACTCGCGTATGGCGTCGGCGAGCATTCCGATGCGCGCTGGGGCGAGCGCTACGGCGAGGGCCGTTTCGCGGGCAAGCGCGCGATGCTGGTCGTCACGACGGGCGGCTGGGAGTCGCACTACAGCGCGCGCGGCATCAACGGTCCGATCGACGACGTGCTGTTCCCGATCCAGCACGGCGTGCTGTACTACCCTGGCTTCGACGTTTTGCCGCCGTTCGTCGTCTACCGCACGAGCCGCGTCGACGACGCGAAGTATGCTGAAGTCAGCGAGGCGCTCGGGCGACGGCTCGACACGCTGTGGACAACCACGCCGATCGCGTTCCGGCCGCAGAATGGAGGTGCGTATGAGATTCCAGCGCTCACATTGCGGGACGATCTGGCGCCGGGGCAGATTGGATTTGCCGTGCACGTCGAAGAAGCGGGCGTAGAGGCCGCAACGCAAGCGGCCGAAGCAGCTGAAGCCTGACTGGATCGTATGTTTCACTGAAATATGGTTGTAAGTCGCCATTGCTAGAGTCGTCGACGGACGTAGGCCGAGGCATGCCGGGACGGTTTTATTCCGGATGCCTGATAAAGGTAAGCAGCCGGAAGCTAGCGGAAACAAGCGGAAGGGCGACCCACCATGAATCCAGTTCGTACGTTCTGGCTCATCTTGATACTGATCGCATCGCCCGCGTGGGCGTTCCAGTCGCGCGTCGTCACGATCCCGAGCGCGGCGATGCATCGTACGTTCGACGCGACCGTCGTGCTGCCCGATCAGTACGCGCGCGGCAACCAGGCCGCGCGCTTTCCGGTCGTCTATGTGTTGCACGGCTCAGGCGGCGATTACACGGACTGGACCGCGAATTCGCATATCGGCAAGCTCGCCGATCGCTATCAGATGATCCTCGTGATGCCGGACGGTGGCCGCGATAGCTGGTACATCGATAGTCCCGTCGATCCGCGCAGCCGCTATGAAACCTACGTGGGCACCGAAGTGGTGGGCTATATCGACGGCCATTTCCGCACGATCGCGACGAGACAGGCGCGCGCGATCACGGGCTTGAGCATGGGCGGATTCGGCGCGCTACGCATTGCGCTCGACATGCCCGACGCGTTCGGCGCGGCCGGCAGCATCAGCGGCGCGGTGGACCCGCGCAGCAGCGAGGACGAGCCCGGCATCGAGCGGGTGTTCGGCGACCCGTCCCAACATGCGGACTTCTGGGATAGCCAGGCGATCGTCGCTAACGCGGAGGACTTCGGCCGCGACCATATCGCGCTGACGATCGATTGCGGCGTGAACGACTCGCTCGTGCAATCGAACCGTCTGCTGCATGAGCGGCTCGTCGAACTCGGCGTACCGCACGATTATGCCGAACGGCCCGGCGGCCATACATGGAAGTACTGGTCGAACGCGGTCAAATATCAGGTGCTGTTCTTTGCCGGCACATTCAGGCAGGCGGCGCGCGAAATGCGTGACGCGCGCGCCGCGGCCTGAGGGGCGGACACCGCTGTCCGCGTCAATCGATGCCGTGAAACACTGCGTCGTCCGGGCCGAGGTAGACGGGCGGGCGCCACGTGGCATCGCGCATCGAATGCTGGACCTGTTTGTCGACGCCGAGCAGTACCGCGAAAATCGCCATCCGCACCGGAATGCCGTTGTCGGTCTGCCGGAAAATCGCGAGCCGCGAATCGTGATTGAGGTCGGTGCTCAGATCGTTCGCGCCGGGGCGGCTGTCGCGCGGCAGCGGGTGCATGATCAGCGTGTCGGCGCCGCACATGCTATCGACGAGCGCCTGGTTGATCTGAAAGTCGGGCGTGTAGCCTTCGAACGATTCGTCGGTGAAGCGCTCCTTCTGGATGCGCGTCGCATATACGACGTCGGCGCCGCGCAGACCGGTGCGCAGGTCGTGCGTCTGTTCGATCACGTGACCGTTGCGCGAAATCTGCTCGATGATATAGCCCGGCATTTCGAGCATCGGCGGCGAAATCAGCGTGAACTTGATGCCGCGATAGAGCGCCAGCAGCTTCACGAGCGAATGCACGGTACGTCCGTACTTGAGATCGCCGACCAGAGCGATATGCGCGCCGTCGACGATCTTGCCCAGGCGCGAGAACTCACGCTGGATCGTGTACAGATCGAGCAGCGCCTGGCTCGGATGCTCGCCGGGACCGTCTCCCCCGTTGATCACCGGCACGTTGGTCGCGCGCGCGAATTCGGCCACCGAGCCTTGCTCCGGGTGGCGGATCACCAGCGCGTCGACATAGCCGCTCATCACGCGGCTCGTGTCGTAGATCGATTCGCCCTTGGCCATCGACGAAAACGTGAAGCCGGTCGTGTCGCACACCGAGCCGCCGAGCCGGCAGAACGCCGCGCCGAAGCTCACGCGGGTGCGCGTGCTCGCCTCGAAGAACAGATTGCCGAGCACCGCGCCTTCGAGCACGCGCGAGATTTTGCGGCGCCGGGCGATCGGCTGCATGATGTCGGCGACGCGAAAGAGCGCCTCGACCGAGTCGCGCGAAAACTGATCGACCGACAGCAACTGCGGCTTGCCCTCGAACAGCATCTGGCTTGCAAGCGATTGCGAGTCTACGCTTTGCGTATATCCTTCGCCCGGCTCCGTGTTCGCGACGATCTCCGACACGAAACGCTCGACGATTTCCGGCATCGCCCGCGATTCCTGCGAGTCGTCCGGCAGCAGCCATGTATCCAGCGCCCGGCGCGACACGCCGATGCGGTTAGCGAACGTATCGCGCGTCATGTTGAGACGACGCATCGCGTCGCGTAGGAAGGCTTGTTGCGGAACGCTCATGAGGGCACCTATCGCAAGTGTAGGGTCGGCGGGAGTAAGACAGCAAAATGCGTTGATGTACGCGGTGCGTATATTAGTTTCCGGCGCGTAGATGTCAAGCGTTTTCCCGCGCGAGTTGCTTCGTGAGGCGCCGAACGCCCCGCGGCGCGGGTTTCGCGGTTACACTGCGGTGCATGCACTCCGGCCCTATGTTCCCGCTCCGTTCGTCGACCTTCGCCCGCGCCGCTCTGGCGAGCGCAGCGGTCGCACGCGCGAACGGTGTTTCGCGTAACGTCGGCGCCAAAGCCAAAAAACAGCCGCTCATCTGACCGGAGCGCGCAGTTCCGTCGTCAGATGTGCGACGGAACGACCGGTCGACCGCCCGCCTGCGGCCTTCTCCTGTGTTCTCCCTTGCACCGCTGACCCGGATTCGATACGGTCGTCATCGAGGTAGAAAACATGTCTGATTTCTCGGGTATCTGGATTCCGCTGATCACGCCGTTCGCCGACGACGCCGTCGATCACGCCGCGTTGCGCGCGCTGGTGAGCCGCTATGCCGACGCCGGCGTGGCCGGGCTCGTCGCGCTCGGCACGACCGGCGAGCCCGCCACGCTCGACGCCGCCGAACAGGACGCCGTGCTCGCGACGATTCTCGACGCCGCGCAGGCCCTCGCCAACGCCGCGAACGCCACCGACGCGCAGCGGCGCCCGCTGCCGGTGCTGGTCGGCGTCTCGGGCAATCACACCGCGAGCATGCGCGCACGGATCGAGCAGCTGAATCCGTTGCCGATTGCCGGCGTGCTGATCGCCGCGCCGTATTACACGCGGCCCGCACAGGACGGCATCGTCGCGCACTTCAGCGCGCTAGCCGACGCGAGCGCGCATCCGGTCGTGCTTTACGACATACCGCAGCGCACCGGGGTGCGGCTGGAACTCGACACGCTGCTCACGCTCGCCGCGCATCCGCGAATCCAGGCGATCAAGGATTGCGCCGGTTCGCTCGACACGACGCTCGCGCTGATTCGCGACGGCCGTCTGCAGGTGCTCGCCGGCAACGACATCGAGGTCTTCTCGACGCTGTGCGCGGGTGGCAGTGGGGCGATCGCGGCGTCCGCGCATTGGCGGCCCGAGCGTTTCGTCGCGCTGTACCAGGCGTTGACGGAGGGCCGGCTCGACGAAGGACGGCGCATTTTTCACGCGCTCGTGCCGCAGATCCAGCTCGCTTTCGCGGAACCGAATCCCGCGCCGGTGAAGGCGCTGCTCGCGGCGGTGGGGTGGGTGCGCAACGAATTGCGATTGCCGATGACGCGCGCAAGCGAGGCGTTGACCGAACGGCTCGCGGCGTTGGGAGAGACGCCGCTTAGATAGACACTCCGCTCGCGGCGATCATTCTGCTGCGGAGCATGGCGCCGAAGTCTTCGGCGCTGACCGGCTTGCCGAGCAGATAGCCCTGCATTTCGTCGCACATCATCGAGCGCAGCTTGTCGAGTTGCGATTGGGTCTCGACGCCCTCGGCGACCACGTCCATTTCGAGCGAGTGCGCGAGCGCGATGATCGCCGACACGATCGCGCTGCCCGCCGCGCCGTTCGCGTCGAGACCGTGGGTGAAGAAGCGGTCGATCTTCAGCTGCTTCACCTGAAAGCGCTGCAGATACGCGAGGCTCGAATAGCCGGTGCCGAAGTCGTCGATCGAGATGTCGAAGCCGCTCGCCTGAAACGCGCGGATCACGTCGACAGTGCGCGCGGCGTCCTGCATCGCGACGCTCTCGGTGATCTCGAACATGATCTGCTCGCACGCGACGCCCTCGGTCCTGACGATCTCGAGGATTGTCTCGACGAGGTCCGGCTGCAGCAATTGACGCGGCGACAGATTGATCGCCACCTTCATCGCCGGCAGGCCCTGTTCGATCCAGCCGCGAATGCGCCGGCAGGTTTCGCGCACGACCCAGTAACCAATCTGCACGATCTGCCCGGAGCGCTCGGCGACCGGGATGAATTCGGCCGGCGTCAGTGTGCCCAGCTCTGGATCGTGAAGGCGGATCAGCGCCTCGGCGCCCGCGAGCGCGTCGCCGCCGCGCTGAAACTTGGGTTGGAACACCAGCGAAAAACGCTCATTCGCGAACGCGTCGTGCAGCACTTGCTGGATCTGCAGCGTGCGCGTGGCGGCCTCGTTCATGCTGCGCTCGAAGAAGCGGTAGGTGCCGCGGCCGGCGCGCTTCGCTTCGTACATTGCGGCGTCCGCGTGCTGGAGCAGCGTCTCGACGCTGTCGCCATCGCGCGGATAGAGCGCGATGCCGATGCTCGGCATTACCTGCAGCGGTTGTTCGTCGCTCCACGTGCCTTGGCGCATCCGCTCGAGCACGCCGTCGGCGAGCGCGGCGGCGTCGTCGCCGCTCGTGAGATGTTCCGCGAGCACGACGAACTCGTCGCCGCCGAGCCGCGCGACGGTGTCGCTCGAACGCACGCATTGCTGCAGGCGTTGCGCGAAGGCGGACAGCACCGCGTCGCCGGCCGAGTGACCGAGCGAATCGTTGATCGTCTTGAAGCCGTCGAGATCCATGAACAGCACCGCGAACGACGTGCGCTGTCGGCGCGCGCCGCTAATCGCGCGTTCGATCCGCTCGGTCAGCGTCGCGCGGTTCGGCAGGCCCGTCAGTGCGTCGAGCGTCGCGAGCCGCACGATCTGGCCGTTCAGCTTCGACACCGCGCCGAGCAAAAAAGTGGTGCGCACGTCGAAGCGCGACAGCATCAGCGTGACGATCAGCACCGCGAACGTGAGCAGGATCACCGCGGTGGCCAGCCATTGCGCGTCCATGTCGCTGGCCGCGCCGCAAATCGCACCGGGCGCGAAATCCGCGGCTGCCATGGCCGTGTAGTGCATGCCACTGATCGCGACGCCCATCACCAGCGCCGCGGCCAGCCGCTTGCGCGCGATATGACGCTCGTGTTCGTTGCTGAGCGCGCGCGCCATCCACAGCGCGGCGCTCGATGCACCGATCGCGATCGCGACCGAGGCCGCGAACCACACAGGCTGGTAGTGGATCGCGGGCGCCATGCGCAGCGCCGCCATCCCGGTGTAGTGCATGCCGGCGATACCGATTCCCATCACCGCGCCGCCCGCCAGCAGCCGGGCCGGCGTCAGGCGCTGCTGGGTCGTCAGGAAGAGCGCCAGATAGGAAGCGCCGATCGCGAGGGCCAGCGAATAGGCGGTCAACCCGAGGTCATAGCCGAGCGGGATCGGCAGCGAGAACGCGAGCATCGCGACGAAGTGCATCGACCAGATGCCGACGCCGAGCGCGAGCGCGCCGCCGAGCCGCCATGCCTGCCGCCGGCGCGCCGAGGCGAGCAGGAAGATGCGGCCCGTCAGATCGAGCGCGGTGTACGACGCGAGCGTCGCGACCGCGAACGAAATCGCCACGAGCCACAGGTTGTAAGAACTATGCATGTTGGGTCCGCCGCGCGAGGAATGCGGCTTGACATCTTATCGGCACTTTTCCAATTTTGTTTAACTAATTTGCGCCTGGCTAACAGGGGCCAAAACGGGCTCGCGGCAGAGGGCGGATACCGCGCTGGACGGCGTGCCGAAGTGCGGACCGCGCTATGCGGCGGAGCGCGGATCGGACGACGGATCGGCGTCCTGACGGCTCAGTGCGAAACCCTCGTCGAGCCAGCCGGTGACACCGCCTGTCATCAGCTTGACGGGCCGCCCGAGCTGGGCGAGCCGCAGTGCGCCGCGCGCCGCGCCGTTGCAGTGCGGGCCCGCGCAGTAGGTGACGAACAGCGTGTCCGGCGCATAAGCCGCGAGCTTCGACGCGACGATCTTGCCGTGCGGCAAATTCAGCGCGCCTGGTACGTGGCCCTGCGCGAACAGCGCGGGACTGCGCACGTCGAGCAGCACGAAGCCGGGCGCGCCGCTCGCGAGCGCGGCGTGGACGTCGGCGCAATCGGTTTCGAAGCGCAGCGACGCGTGGAAGTGCGCGATCGCGTCGGCGCTGTCGGCGGCGGGGATCGCGGTGACGGCGTTCGCGGCGGTGGTGAGGTTGTCGTGAGTCATGGCAAGGAACGAGAAGTTGATCGGGTGTCTGGTAGCCGGGTCGATTATGACGAGCGGCTTGTCACCCGGTAAGTGGCGTGATCGTCAAACTTCGGTAACATCGCGCCATGCACAATCATCTCGTCGTCGCTCTGGCCTATGACCGGCTCTGCACCTTCGAATTCGGCTGCGTGACCGAACTGTTCGCACTCGAGCGTCCCGAGCTCGGCGTGCCGTGGTATCGCTTCGCGGTCTGCGCGGGCGAGCCCGGTCCGATCCGCGCGGCGGGCGGCATCACGCTGGCCGCGCCGTACACGCTGCGGCTGCTGGCGAGCGCCGACACGATCGTGATTCCGGGTTGGCGCGATGCCGACGAAGTGCCGCCGGCCGCGCTGCTGCGCAGGCTTCGCGCGGCCTACGAGCGCGGCGCGCGGCTGTGCTCGATCTGCTCGGGCGTGTTCGTGCTCGCGGCGGCCGGCGTGCTCGACGGCAAGACCGTGACGACCCATTGGCGCTACGCGGACAAGTTGCAGCAGCGCTACCCGCAACTGCGCGTGCAGCCTGACGCGCTGTATGTCGATGAAGGGCAGGTGATCACGTCGGCGGGATCGGCGGCCGGGCTGGACATGCTGCTGCATCTGGTGCGACGCGATCATGGCAGCGCGGTCGCGAATCGGGTCGCGCAACGGCTCGTGGTGCCGCCGCATCGCGAAGGTGGCCAGGCGCAGTTCGTGCCGCGCCCGATGCCGCACGACGAAAGCGGACGTATCGCGAAGCTGATGGACTGGGTGCGCAGCCATGCCGCCGAGCCGCATACGCTGCACTCGCTGGCCGGGCGCGCGGCAATGAGCCCGCGCACGCTGCAACGGCAGTTCCGCGACGCGACCGGCATGGCGCCTTATGAATGGCTCGTCAGGGAGCGTGTCGCACTTGCCCGTGAGTTGCTCGAAGCGGCGACGCCGTTGCCCATGGCACGCGTCGCCGAGCTGGCGGGGTTCGGGTCGGAGGAGTCGTTGCGGCGGCATTTTCGCCGGATCGCGTTGACGAGTCCGGGGGCGTATCGGCGCAGGTTTGGCGGGGAGGGATGAGTGGGGCTGGATGATGCGATGAAGGTTCTCGTCGCGATGAACACCTGATCAGACGAGCGAGCGCCGATGGCTTGCTATCGCATAGCAGGTCCCGCTCATCACGAAGGCGAGTATCGCGATGGAGGTCGCTGGAAAAGCCCAGTCCAGCAGACGATAAGCACGATCGGCACCGTAGGTTGATTTAAGCCATGTCCACAACGGATGCGACGCGTTGATGACGCTGGACATGTATTCGAACCACCAGAACGCATTCGCCAGCAACAGCAGCGCGGTCGCATCGAACGCCAGCAACGATGCATAGAAGTCGAAGTTCGAGCCTGTCGAGCGTACCCACTGTCGATACCCGTAGGCAAGGAGTCCACTGACGGCCACCGCGGCGACAAGCAACGACAGCCCGAAGGCAAGGTCGAGCCGTTCGTCGACCGTATCGGCGCCGTAAGCGTCAAGCCGGAACTGCCACACCGGATTCGCGATGTCGAGAATCGACTCTCCGAACCATGTCCACCACATGGCGCTGGCGCCCGCGAAAGCCATTAGCGCCAGTATTCCTGATAGAACGAGGGCAGTTTTTTTCATTGAACCGTCAACACACCATAAGCGGACAGCAACGTTCCTTGGACCGGGTTGCGCGGTGTGCTGCCAAAGATCGCCCGGATATGATGCCAATCGCTCAGGGACTCGATGGCAATACAGCCTTGGCTAATGCCAATCCCTTTGGGATGCAACCGGAACGCACCGCGCTGGATTCCGTCGCAGATGGTGATGTCATCGATCTTTCCGTCGAGCGCATACAGCGCATACCATTCGTTGATTCCGTTGCCGCGCAAGTGGTTGCCGAGCCAGTCCCTGATCGCGCCGAGTCGTCCCCCGGACTGCCGGTCAAAGATGTAATACCTGCCGGGAGGGATCGCTTGTTCACGTATTCACCCATTCCCGAAAACGCGGGAACCGAGAGTGCGCCAATCTTGAAATTGGTCAGGGGCTTGTCGTTCAGTTCAAAAGTACATTGCAGCACGTTCCCTTCCTGAATATTAGTTAGTTATCCGCGTCATCGAATTCGAAACACCGCATGAGCATGGAAGTACACCTTGAGCGGGAATCGGTTTGCGCATCGTATTACACTGCTGGCTCAAGCGATACGGTCTTACAAAAATTTGACAAACGTCCGGCTGAGTTCTTTCTGGTTGCGACACAGAGAAGCTGCACCCGGGTTGGCTCGCATTGAATTCGCGGCACGCGCCGAGGTCACGGCAGCAGGCATGGAGCTCACGTCGAGCTTGCTCATTCACGGAACCCGCTATGTCCGACATCGCAAAGATCATCGCCAGTTTCAACGCCGGGCGCGACCCCGAGCGGCTCGCGATGAAATACAAAGCCATGCGCGGCTCGCCGTTCGTGTTTCTGCGCGGCACCTGTCATCTTTTCTATCAGCGTCTGCCGCGCACGAACGTGCTCGACGACGCGCCGCACGTGTGGATCTGCGGCGACATGCACTTCGAAAATTTCGGCAGCTACAAGGGCGACAATCGCCTCGTCTACTTCGACAACAACGACTTCGACGAAGCCTGTCTCGCCCCGGCTCCGTACGAGCTCGTGCGTCTGTTGACGAGCGTGCTGGTCGGCGCGGCCGACCTGAAGCTGAGCCGCGCTGAAGCGCTCGCGCTATGCCACACCGCGCTCGATGCCTATGGCGCCGCTCTCGCGTACGGCAAGTCGCGCTGGATCGAAGCGGAGACCGCGACCGGCATGGTCCGCGATCTGTTCGTCGCGCTCGCGAGCCGCACGCGCGCCGCGCATCTGGACCGGCGCACCGTGCTCAAGGGCAAGACGCGCATGCTGAAGGTCGACGGCAAGAAAGCGCTGCCGGTCAGCGATGAAAGACGCGCGGCGGTCGTGCAGTTCATGCAGCAGTTCGCCGCGACGGAGCCGAATCCCGATTTCTACCGCACGCTCGATGTCGCGCGACGCATCGCGGGCACGGGCAGCCTCGGTGTCGATCGCTATGTGATTCTGGTCGAGGGCAAGGGTTCGCCCGATGGCAACTATCTGATCGATCTGAAGCAGGCGCTGTCATCGTCGGTCAGTGCGCACGTGACGGCAACGCAGCCGCAGTGGCAGACCGAAGCGCAGCGTGTCGTCGAAGTGCAGCGGCGCAATCAGGCGGTTTCGCAGGCCTTTTTGCACGCGGTCGAATTCAACCAGCGCTCCTACGTGCTGCGGAGTTTGCAGCCGTCGGAAGATCGCGTCGCGCTTGCCGACTGGGACGGCAAGCTGCCGCGGCTCGCAGCGGTGATCAACAGCATGGCCGAGTTGAGCGCGTGGGCGCATCTGCGCAGCGGAGGGCGGCAGAAGTCGGCGATCGCGGACGATCTGATTGCTTTTGGCAGTCGGCGCGATTGGCAACTGCCGCTGATCGATCTGGCGACGCAGTGTGAGGCGCAGGTCGCGGCGGATTGGAAGGCTTATTGCGAAGCTTATGACCGCGGGAGTTTCGAGGCGGGCGGCGCGGGCGAGTAAACGATCTTCGTATTGCCGCCCGGCCAGAGCGTCAGCGCCGCGGACGGCGTCGCGGTGATCGGCGGCGCTCGATGACGACCGGCGAGGTTGCGCGAGTCAGGCCCGCTCGCGATTGACGAAGCGGGAAGCGCAGCAGGATCACGTGTGCGCGAGCCGTACGGTCCGCGCGTCGAAAGTCGCGTTGTCTCATACGTGGCCCAGCACCTTCCACCAAAGCGGCCCAACCACCAGCCAGGCGACCATGTAAAACAGGCTCATCAGAAAGCCCGCCTTCCACCATTCGCCCTGGGTCACGTAGCCCGCGCCGAACATGACCGGCCCGGAGCCGATGCCATATTGCGTCAGGCAACCGTTCACATTGCTCAGGATGCCGAGCGAGACCGCGGCGACGAAGGGCGGGACGCCGGCGGCGACCATCAGCGCCATCGAAAGTGGAAACAGCGCGCTGATATGCGCGGTGGCGCTGGCGAAAAAGTAGTGAATGTAAACATAGATCGCCGCCACCAGCATATAGACGGCCAGCATCGGAAAGCCCGCGAGATGCGCGCCGAATTCCTTGCCGAACCAGGCCACCATGCCGTACTCGTTGAGCTTGGAGGCCAGCATGATGAGCAGGCCGATCCAGATCATCGTGTCCCAGGCGGACTTCTCGTTCAGCGCATCCTGCCAGGTCAGCACGCCGCTGATGAACAGCAACGAAACGCCGATCGCCGCCGCGAGCGTCGCGCCGATGCCGATATCGTCGCCGAACACCCACAGCACCAGCAAGCCGACGAAGATGCACGCCATGATGATTTCTTTGACCGAGATGGAGCCCATCGTTGCGAGCTCTCGTTGCGCGAGATCGGTCGCATCGGGGGTGCGTCTGACGTGCGGCGGGGCGATCCACAGCATCGCGATCGGAATTACGGCGAGGCACAAAAGACCGGGGATCGACGCCGCCAGCGCCCAGTCGAGCCAGCTGATCGAGACGCCCTGGTCCGCGGCCAGCTTGACCACCAGCGGATTGCCCGCCATCGCCGTGATGAACATACCCGCCGTGATGATGTTCGCGTGAAAGGCGCAGAGAATCAGATAGCGTCCCACCTTCGCGCGAGATTCCGGATCGTCGGCGTGACTGCCCAGCACTTCGGAAATCGCCCGCGTGATCGGCAGCATCACGCCGCCCGCGCGCGCGGTGATGCTCGGCATCGCCGGGGAGATCACGAGTTCGGTCAACACGAGCCCGTAGCCGAGTCCCGTCGTGCGCTTTCCCAGCGATCGCATGAACAGAAGCGCGATGCGGCGGCCAAGGCCGGTCTTGATCACGCCGCGTGAAATGAAAAACGCCAGCATCACGAGCCAGACGAGGTCGGTGCCGGTGGATCGGGTGACGTCGGCGAACGTCAGGACGCCGACCAGCACACCGATGGTCGAGCCGATGATGGCAACCACCGACATCGGCAGCGGGGCGGTCATAATCCCCGCAATGGTCGCGACGAACACGGCGAACATATGCCACGCCTTCGGCTGCAGGCCGGCGGGCGCGGGCAAAAACCACAGCACGAGGCCGATCGCGATCGGTACCAGATATTTCCAGATGCCCGCCGGCAGTCCGACCGACGGCTTTGGCGTGGCGGGCGGGGAGCTGGTGGGCTGTGAAACCTTGGCAGGTGTGGGAGCCATGATGGACCTCGTGCCGGCGTTGCTGGGTATTTTCGAAGTGCGCGGGAAAGCGTCACCGCTCGTGAAGCACGCTTTCCGTCGCCTCCTTGACGATGCGCGCGCTGCCCAGCAAGGCCTCGCGCTCGATAGGGTCAAGTTCAGGATAGGCGATCAGGCGCGCGCCCGCGCCATTGACGACCATCGGCAGCGACACGCACACGTCCGGTACGCCTTCCACTTCGGGCTCGACGATGCCAACCGTCAGGATCAGATCGGTGTCGTGGACGATGGCCTCGCAGATCCTTCCTATCGCGCTGGCGATGCCGTAATGGGTGGCGCCTTTGCCTTCCTTGATGAGCTTGGCCGCCTCGTGAACGGAGCGCAGGATCAGATCCCTGCTGGCGGGGCCCAGCTCCTTGCCGTTCCTCGTCAGGAAGGTTTCGAGAGGCATGCCGCAGACCGTCGCGGCGGACCACTGGATCACCGCCGATTCGCCGTGCTCGCCCAGCACATAGGCGTGAATCGCGGAGGCCACCACGCCGAACCGTTCGGACAGCAGGGAGCGCAGCCGCCCGGTGTCGAGCGAGGTGCCGGTGCTGATGACGCGCTCGCGCTCGCAACGCAGTTGGTCGTAAACGGCGCCGGTCAGCACGTCGCACGGGTTGGTCGCGATCAGATAGATGGCTTCGGGCGCGAGCGGCGCGATGCGCCCGACGATTTCAGTCGCGATGTCCGCATTGGTTTTCGCAAGGTGCAGGCGAGTCTCGCCGGGTTTGACGCCGGCGCCGGCGGTGATCACGACGATGTCGGCGTCGCGCGCATCTTCGTAGTCGCCTGCGCGGAACCGGCTGTGCCCCCAGAATGCCGCGGCGTGCGCGAGATCCAGAGCCTGTCCTTCAGCGCGCACCCGCGCGACGTCGATGATCACGACTTTCGCGCTCGGAATGGCTAACGCCACGAACAGGGCTGCCGATCCCCCGACCAGCCCCGCGCCGACGATAACGATCTTGGCCTGCCGCATCGCGAACCTCGCTAAGTTCGGGCTTCACCCCCCGAAGCATAGTCGCACGCGCGCGTTTGTCATCAATCAGACCTTGGTCCTACATGGCAGCGGCGCGTTTTTTCAGGCGGTCCGCTCGACCCATTGACTGCGCCAATCCGGTGCCTCGAACGGATCTGCAAAATACTGCGTCTCGTGGACGACCTTGCCTTCGCGGAACTCCATCACGCTGACCGTGTATGCGATGCGCCCCTGATAGTTGATCGTGTACTCGGTGATCCACAGATTGCCCTCGCCTTGAATTCGCCTGATCGCGAAACCCGATGGCTTGCCGGGATGATGGCCGCGCAGGGCCTGCAAATTGATTCGTCCGTGAATTCGCTCGCCCGATTGGGGGTAGTCGCAGATCGCATCGTCAGCGTAGATAGTGTGCTCGGCGTCGAGATCGCCGTCCGCCGACGCTCGCCAGTGTGTGTTCAAGGCTTCACGTATCGCTTGTTCGTTCATGGCGTCTCTCCAGAGCCGGGCGTTGCAGTCGACCCGCCGCGCGTGGCCGTCGCGTTGAATATTCGTCGTCAGCGCATAGTCTGCGCCATAAAATCCTTGGCCCAACACTTGCTGCAAGTCGTGCCTCATACGTGCACAAAGATCCCGTCATCCGGACTGCCTGCCTGCACGGGAGGGCCGGGACATCCGCTTGCTGTCTCCTTTGTTGCGAAGTCTCTGAAGCGAAGGCGAGCGCTCGGTGAGCCGCGGCGACATCTGTTGCTCGGCGCGTCGCGCGCCCGCGAACTGCTGCCTGAATTCAACCGGTGTCATGTCCTTTGCCGCTTTGAACTGCCGGTTGAAATTCGCCACGTTGGCGAACCCGGAGCGCGTCGCGATGACGGAAATCGGCGCTTGCGTGTCCGTCAACATCCGGCACGCATGGCCGATTCGCACGCGCGTCACGTAGCGCCCGACGCTCTCGCCAAGATGCTGCGTGAAATGCCGCGTCAACGAGCGCTCGGACAGCCCCGACGCCTTGGCAAGCGCGGAAAGCCGCAGCGGATGCGCGAACTGTGTCTCGATCAATGCGAGCGCGCGATTGAGCTGATCGGATTCGTGGCCAGTGGCGGCGCCGGTCTGCACATCGAATGCGCTTGGGGATGCGAGCGGCGTGGCGGGAAGCGTCGACAGCAGATCCAGCACGTCGAGCACCGCCTGCAAGCGTTCGCGCGGTTTGTCGGACAGCAGGCGGTCGAGGTGTTCGCGCATGCGCGTGCCGGCACCGTCTTCGAACGCGAGACCGCAGGCCGCTCTGCGCAACAGGTCGCAGAGTCCGTTGTATTCGGGGCAGACATCGGCGAGTCGCCGCAGCCACGCGCCGTCAAACCAGACGACGATCGCGACCTGCGGGTGCGCCGCGTCGATCGAGCGGTTCGAGGCCCACGTGTGCGGCAGATTCGGCGGCACCAGCACCAGATCGTCCGCGCCGTAGGTCGCGACGGAGTCTCCGATGTACCGCTTGCCCTGACTGTTCATCGTCAGCGTCAGTTCGTACTCGGGATGGTGGTGCCATTCGAAAGGAATGCGGGGCAGCCGACGGTGATAAACCCTGACCGAACAGTCCCGGCCAAAATCCACATGCTCAAAAGCGGCTTTCATGTCCGAAATCGTCAAGTCTTTGACCGGATAGTATCACGCACCCGGCGCTCGTTCGCGTACGCTTCAAGCATCGGAAACCCCATGGAGACGATGCAATGGCCTTGCATATCAACGACCTGCCGGCAGCCATCCGTCAAGCGAAGCGCGAGCTGCGCGCAATGCTGCCGAACTACCGTGACGTGTTCGCCGACGTCGAAGCGGCGATGACGAAAGAGGCGGAGCGAATCGCCACACTGCGTGATCGCGGCGAGCCGGTGATTCCGGAAATTCAGTTCGCCGACATCGTCGCGAACCGAGTCACCGACGCACAGATCTCGCTCGTCAAAACGCGCGGCGCCTGTGTGATCCGCAAGGTGTTCGACCGGTCGCTCGTCGAGCAATGGGATCAGGACATCGCCGACTACGTCGAGCGCAACGACCTCGATGCAAAGCTGCTGAATCGCGCGGAAGACAAATACTTCGGTCAGCTCGCGTCGAGCAGGCCGCAAATCTATGGCGTGTACTGGTCGAAACCGCAGGTGCTCGCGCGCCAGTCGAGGGAACTCACGCGGGCCCGTGTGTTCCTGAACCGGCTGTGGCGCACCGAGAGTGAAGGGCGCGTGCATTTCGATCCGAACCATGTGCCGGTGTATGCGGACCGCCTGCGTCGTCGGCCGCCCGGATCGGAATCGCTCGGATTGTCGGCGCATTGCGACGGTGGTTCGGTGGAGCGCTGGATCGAGCCGAATTTCCGCAAGGTCTATCGCCACGTGTTCTCGGGCCACTGGCGCGACTACGATCCGTTCGATGCCGCGTGGCGAACCGAAGTCGAGGAGATCGCTTCGCCGGCCGTCTGCTCGATGTTCCGCACGTTTCAGGGCTGGACCGCGCTGACGCCGCAAGGCCCCGGCGACGGCACGCTGCAATTGGTGCCCATGGCGAACTCGATGATCTATGTCCTGTTGCGCGCGCTGCAGGACGATGTCGCCGAAGACGACTTGTGCGGAGCGATGCCGGGTCGCGCACTGTCGATCAAGTCCGCGTATCACGCGCCGCTGTTTCATGCGCTGTCGTCGATTCCGCTGATGCAGGCGGGCGACACCGTGTTCTGGCATAGCGACGTCATTCACGCGGTCGAAGACGCGCATCGCGGCAATGGCTATAGCAACGTGATGTATATCGCTTCGCTGCCGGCCTGCGCGAAGAACGATGCGTACCTGAAACGACAACTGCCGAGCTTTCTCGAAGGCAGGAGCCCGCCGGATTTTCCGGCCGATCATTTCGAAGTCGATTTTGTCGGCCGCGCGACGGCAGACGATCTTACCGAACTTGGCCGCTCGCAAATGGGCTTTGATTTGTGAGCGAAAGGGCATGGCCGGTTCTGGATCGGGAGCGGAACTTGCTGCCATTTCAGCATGGCAACGATGCAAGGAGGACCGGCCATGGCCACCTCACCGAACAAGGACGAAAATCCGCTCCGGCCAGATCAGTCCGACGTCGTGCAGACGGATCTGCCCGACATCGGTCCATCGCAGGACCCGGACGAGCCGCCGCTCGATCCCGATATCGACCCCGATCGCGAGGACGACAAGCCGTAGACGAGCGCATTCGCTCGATCAATAAAACCGATGCGAAATGCGGGCCTTTCTGATAATCGCGCCATTTTCCCTCACGGCAGAATTGCCGCGCGAGTGCGGCTTCGCGGCGACTAACGCGCATAGCGAAATCAACGGAGACGGAGGTTTGCCGGAACGAAGCGTTCCGTGCCAACCTCGCTTACGGGACGTCTCCTCGCACTCCACGACATGCACGCCAGCGACGTGAGCCCGAGTTGCTTTCTGATGCACCCGGCCAGCAATCAGAAACAATAGAAACGGTGAGGCAATTCAATGTCGACCAATTTTCCCACCTCTGCATTGCGCAAGACGATGGAAAGAGCTGGAAGAAAATGGAACCCGGCGCAGGCTTCGCCATGATCGAGCGCTCGACTTGAATCAGTCGTCATCCGGTGACCTCAAGATACGTCGCGCGCGCAGCGACGTCACCGAGCGAAACGGAGCCGGTTTTCATGCGGGTCGGATGGTGGCAATGGTTCAGAAAACAGCAGCGTAGCAGGGGCGCGCGCATGCAATAAAAGACCCGCGCGAAGCGGGTCCGGTTCAGTGCTCTTCAGGCACGCGAGCGATAGCGCTGTCAGACCCGGCATAACCTCATGATCGCGAGATAAGTCACCGCAGCGACGATCAACCAGACAGTCAGCATTACAGGGACATAGACATCGTCGGCTTCATGCAGGCCGAGGCCGTTGGCGATACTCAACCATCTGAGCGCCTCACTCTCTGGCATCGGCCCATTCCGGCCAATCAAGCGAGCGGATAAAAGGAACAGGCCGATAAAGAGCTCCACCTTGAACAGCCTACGGAGTGCCGTCATTCTCATTCGCAATTTGGCAATGAGGCTTTCTTGCCACGATAGCACCTCCATAGTCTCATGATCACCACATAGGCGAGCGCTGCCACGATCAGGTCAATAGGCACCCAGACCCAAATATACAAATCTTCGGGGTCACGGATGCCGAGCCAGCGCGAAGCACGCCACCACATCACCGATGGCTTTTCGGCATCGGCCACGGGTAGGTATGTACATAGCGCAAGGCGAGATAAAAGAGGCCGCAAAACAGCACGACCTTGAACACCCTACGGACAAGTGTTGCCATGCGTGATGACCTCAATTGTTCCATAGGCGCGAAGCCCCGAATTGCCGCCAGGAATCGTCATGGTGTGCAGCAGTGAGTTACGAATTTTCAGGAAATCGGCGCGATTCGACTGTGCCAGCCCCGCCCGCGCGCGCCTCGTCGGCGGCGCGGGCGTTTTCGTTACGCTGTTACCTCGTGCCGTTGCCCCATGTGGTCTAGCATTCGGTCAGGGACCGCCGAGCCGTCTGGAAACAACAAAAACATCGACGCCACTCATTGAGCATTCTTGCGCCGACGCCTCGCTCGATGTAATGACCTCGATTCGCGGGCCGTTCTTTTCGATAAAAGTAATATCGTAAATCTGTCGGTATAGATCCTTGCCCACTTTCTCTGAGGCGAGCCGCACAGCCTTGGTTTTCGATTCGTCGATTTTTGTCGGGTCGGTAATGCCTGCGTTTTTCAGATGGACGAGCGCCATGTTAGTAGGCCAGCTGGCGCACGACGGCGAGGCAAGACATATTCCCGGAAGCGAAAGCGACAAAACCAATAAATATCGCTTCACTGGACGACCTCCAGGAGCGTATCGCCACTGTTCCAGATCCGTTGACGGATTAAGAGCGGAAAAATGATACAGCCTTCCGAGGCGTTGCCCGGGTTCTTTAAGCTGTCACCATGAATCATGAAACCACTACGCCCAAAGGTCTGTGTCCCAATCGCCGGTTCGAGTCTCAGTGTGTAACGCCCAGCATGAGCATGATTGAATGGCTCAGTGATCCGATACTCTCCTCGGGGAATCGGGCCAGTGCTCGATTTTGCCTGCATAATGGGGTTATTTTTCCCCGCGCCCTTTCCTGAATAGCCGCTGGCATTTCCACCTGCAATGGGTGCGTCATTATGCCAAAGCTGCCCCGACTTCTGGCTATAAGTCCAGACCATATTTATTTCCTTATTTCGTGATTGGGTCGGCAACTACAGCAAAAAACGAAAGGAAGCGCAATTTTTGAGATATATTTCGTGATCCTATATGGGCGTCCGCGCGCGCCTCGTCGGCGGCGCGGGCGTTTTTCGTGTGAGGTTTTCCGCTACTGCGTGACGTTGCGCGCACCGATTGAGGTACGGACCGTCGCCGGAATACGCGTCGAACCTGCCGATGCCATTGATGGTGAGCGGTGAGAGCGGTGCGTTGTTCACTAGAAACTTGCCGGTGTAGGCCATGTATCACTTGTTCTCCCTTGATTGGTTGATGAACGCCGCATAACTGCGACCTCTCTTGAGCGAAATACGCGTGACGCGAAGCGACTTTTCACCCGGGAAAGAGCGTCGAGCGCAATGCGCAAGACGACAGATCGAATTCGCTCGTCGCAATCGTCTTCCATGCCTGAGTGGATAAGCCGATTGTCGGCGATCTGGGATGCAGCCCGCATCACCCTCGCGCGGATCCGAGAAACCCTCTCCAGACAAACCCGGATTGCTGCTCCGATTTCGCCACTGTTATCGTTCACTCGACAGTGTGGAAGCGCTTCCACTTAAGCGTTCACAGTAAGTTCGAACGAGAGCGCATCGAGTTCCACCACACCCGGTTCAATGACCTCAGCGCAGGAGAGAATCCGTGGTAAACAACGCATCCGCAGTCGTCGACGCCGAACAACCCCCCACTCACGGCGACCCACATTCCGATCCATTCACACCGCCCGCCGATTCGTCGCTATGGCGCCAGGACTTCCTGCTCGGCGCGGCCACCGCGTCGTATCAGATCGAAGGCGCGATCAACGAAGACGGCCGCCTGCCGTCGATCTGGGACACGTTCTCGGCCACACCGGGCAAGGTGCTGGCTGGCGATACCGGCGCCGTCGCATGCGATCACTATCATCGCTGGGAACAGGACGTCGATCTGCTCGCGGGCCTCGGCCTCGAGGCGTACCGGCTGTCGACCGCATGGCCGCGCGTGATGGATGAAAACGGCGCGCCGAACCAGAAGGGCCTCGACTTCTACAAGCGCCTGCTCGGACGGCTCAAAGAGAAGAACATCACGACTTTCGTCACGCTGTATCACTGGGATTTGCCTCAGCATCTCGAGGATCGCGGCGGCTGGCTCAATCGCGAAACCGCGTACCGTTTCGTCGATTACGCGGATCTGATGAGCCGCGAACTGCACGGCTTCGTCGATGCGTGGGCGACGCTCAACGAGCCGTGGTGTTCGGCGTACCTCGGCTACGGCAACGGCCATCACGCGCCGGGGCTCTCGAACGTGCGTTTCGCCGCGCAGGCCATGCATCATCTGCTGCTCGCGCACGGTCTCGCGATTCCGGTGCTGCGCGCGAACGATCCGCGCTCGCACAAGGGCATCGTCGCGAACGTCGGGCGCGGCACGCCGAATAGCAATAGCGCCGCCGACCGTCGCGCGGCCGAGCTGTTCGAAGTTCAGCACAACGCGTGGATTCTCGATCCGCTGTTCAAGGGCGAGTATCCGCAAGACCTGGTCGAGCTGTGGCCGGGCAGCGAGCCGCTGGTGCTAGAAGGCGACATGCAGACGATCAATACGCCGCTCGACTTCCTCGGCATCAACTATTATTTCCGCACCAACGTCGCGAGTGACGGCGGGCATGGATTCAAAGACGTGCCGCTCGAAGGTGTCGAGCGTACGCAGATGGGATGGGAGGTTTACCCTGACGGTCTTCGCGATCTGTTGATCGGCTTCAAAGACACCTATGTCAATCTGCCGCCGATCTACATCACCGAGAACGGCATGGCATCGGACGACAAGGTCATCGACGGCCGCGTCGAGGACACGCAGCGCATCTCGTTCCTGAAGCGCCATCTCGCCGCGGTCGATCAGGCGATCAAGGCGGGCGTCGACGTGCGCGGCTATTTCCTGTGGTCGCTGATGGACAACTTCGAGTGGGCTTTCGGCTATGAGCGGCGCTTCGGCATCGTGCACGTCGACTACCAGACGCAGAAGCGCACGATAAAGCGCAGCGCGGAGCTGGTGTCGAAATTCCTCGAAGATCGCAAGGCGCAGGCGCAATAAACACAATCAAAACGACGCAGCAACGATGTAAAACCGGGTGGAGCTGGATGGTATTTCGACTTGACACACGGGCGCGGAGCCTGGAGGAGACGGAATGAACAGCAACAGAATGGTCTTGCGAGGCGTAGTTGCGGCACTGGCGCTGTATGGCGTCGTCGCGCACGCGGAGCCGCTCAAGGCTAACGTGATTCACTGGTGGACCTCGGGCGGCGAATCGGCGGCGATTCGTCAGTTTGCCGTCGCGTACGACAAGGCCGGCGGCCAATGGGTCGACAACGCGGTCGCCGGCGGGGACCAGGCGCGCGCCACCGCGATCAACCGCATCGTCGGCGGTGATCCACCCACCGCCGCACAGTTCAATACGTCGAAGCAGTTCCACGATCTGATCGATCAGGGACTCCTGAATAACGTCGACGACGTCGCCGCGAAAGAAAACTGGAGCGGCATTTTTCCGCAATCGATTCTCGACAGTATCCGCGTAAAGGGCCATTTCTACGCGGCGCCTGTCGACATCCATATGCCGGCGTGGTTCTTCTACTCGAAGCCGGTGTTCCAGAAAGCGGGCATCGCTAGCGAGCCCAAAAGCTACGACGAATTCATCGCCGATCTCGGCAAGCTGAAGAGCGCGGGCGTGATTCCGCTCGCGTTCGGCGGCCAGCCGTGGCAGGAGAAGATCACGTTCGACGCGGTGCTCGCCGATGTGGGCGGCCCCGACCTGTATATGAAGGTCTATCGCGATCACGATCAGAACGCGGTGAACTCCGAGGCGTTCAAGAAGGTGCTCGTGTCGTTCAAGAAGCTGCACGATTTCGTCGATCCGGGCTCCCCTGGCCGCAACTGGAACGACGCGACCGCGCTCGTGACTTCGGGCAAGGCCGGCGTTCAGATCATGGGCGACTGGGCGAAGGGCGAGTTCGTCGCGGCGAATCAAACGGCGGGCAAGGACTTCGGCTGCTTCCCGGGCTTCGGTCCGCGTTCGCCGTATCTGGTTGCGGGCGATGTGTTCGTGTTCCCGAAGACTGATAGCGCGTCGGCGATCAAGGCGCAGAACCTGCTCGCGACGGTGATGACCTCGCCGTCAGCGCAGGTCGCGTTCAGCGCGAAGAAGGGCTCGATTCCGATTCGCTCTGACATCGACGAAAGCAGCCTCGACGTCTGCGCCAAGGAGGGCATCGCGATCATGAAGGACAAGTCGCGCCAGTTGCCGAATCCGGAAATGCTGCTGTCGCCGGACACGCAGGGTGCGCTCACTGACGTCGTGACGAACTTCTGGAACAAGAACCAGTCCGTCGACGACGCGCAGAAAGCGTTCGCCAGCGCGCTGAAGGGCTAGGTCTCGCCATGCACGCGCTCAAGCTGCCAGCCGAGGGTTCGAACCCACAGGGCAAGTCGCAACCCAGGCCGCGAAACAAACCGCTGAACCGGCGGTTTTCGATCGCGGTCTGGCTGGCCTTGCTGCCGATGCTCCTGACCGTCGTGTTCACGTATCTGGGCACGATGGTCTGGACCGCGCGTGTGTCGCTCAGCAATTCGCGCACGTTTCCGTCGAATGACTTCGCGGGTCTCACGCAGTACGTGCGGCTGTTCCACAACGACCGCTGGCTGATGTCGCTGCAGAACATCGTGATCTATGGCGCGTGCTTCATCATCGCGTGCATGGTGATCGGTCTGCTGCTGGCAATCTTCATCGATCAGCGCGTGGTCGCGGAAGGCGCGTTGCGCACGGTGTTTCTGTATCCGTACGCGATGTCGTTCGTCGCGACCGGGCTCGTGTGGCAGTGGATTCTGAATCCCTCGCTCGGTGCGCAGCAGGTGCTACGCAATCTCGGCTTCGCGCATGCTCGCTTCGACTGGATCGTCGATCAGGACTGGGTCATCTACACGATCGTGATCGCGACCGTGTGGCAGGCTTCTGGGCTCGTGATGGCGCTGTTACTCGCGGGCCTGCGCGGCATCGACGAAGAGTTGTGGAAAGCCGCGCGCATCGACGGCATTCCACGCTGGCGCGTGTACGCGAGCATCGTGGTGCCGATGCTCGGACCGTCGATCTCGACCGCGTTCGTGCTGCTGTTCGTGATGGTCGTGAAGCTGTACGACGCGGTCGTCGCGATGACGCAGGGGGGGCCCGGAACCGCGAGCGAAGTGCCGGCCAAATTCATCATGGACTATCTGTTCGGACGCGCGAACATCGGCCTTGCATCGGCTGCGTCGATCGTGCTGCTCGCGACGGTGCTCGCGGTTCTCACGCCGTTCTTCTATGCACGCAGCCGTGCGGCGCTGCGCGGGGAGAGAGGATGAACACGCTCGATTCCACGCTCAAAGGCGGCATGCCGCAGCGCGCGCGCACGCGGCCTCGCCGCTCGGTGTTCTCGCCGGCGCGCCTCGGCATCTACGCGTTCCTGTTCACCGCCGCGGTGTTCTTTCTGCTGCCGCTCTACGTGATGCTGGTCACGTCGGTCAAGCCGATGAGCGAGATCCGCCTCGGCAATCTGCTTGGGTTCCCGATGCATTTCACGCTCGACGCGTGGAGTGCCGCGTGGCAGTCGGCCTGTACCGGGCTCGATTGCAACGGCATTCGCGTCGGCTTCTGGAACTCGGTGCGGATCGTCGCGCCGAGCACGGTACTGTCGATCATGGTCGGCGCGGTGAACGGCTACGCGCTGTCGTTCTGGCGGCCGCGCGGTGCGGGCCTGCTGTTCGGCGTGCTGCTGGTCGGCGCGTTCATTCCGGTGCAAGTGATGATCTACCCGCTCGTGCGCGTGCTCGCGAGCGTGCATCTGTTCAGCTCGCTGCCGGGCATTGTGCTGATTCACACGATGTTCGGCATGCCGGTGATGACGCTGCTGTTCCGCAATTACTACGCGTCGATTCCGCAGGAGCTGTTCAAGGCCGCGCGCATCGACGGCGGCAGTTTCTGGCGCATCTTCTTTCAGCTGATGCTGCCGATGTCGACGCCGATCATCGTCGTCGCGCTGATCATGCAGGTCACGAACATCTGGAACGACTACATTCTGGGCCTCGTGTTCGCCGGCACGAAGAATCTGCCGATGACGGTGCAACTGAACAACATCATCAACACGACGACCGGTGAGCGGCTCTACAACGTCAATATGGCGGCGACCATTCTGACGTCGATGGTTCCGCTCGCGGTTTATTTCATCTCGGGCCGCTGGTTCGTGCGCGGCATTGCGTCGGGCGCCGTCAAGGGGTAAGGCATGACAGACATGGCTAATACGATCGATGCGGCCGCCGTGCCGGGTGCAAGCGCGGGCGCCGCCTCCGACGCCGCGGCGCTCACGCATCCCGCCAATGTGGCGGTCCGCAATCTGACGATTCGGCTCGGCGCGAACACGGTGATCGAGAACCTCGATCTCGACGTGCTCGCCGGCGAGTTCGTCGTGCTGCTGGGGCCGTCGGGCTGCGGCAAGTCCACGCTGCTGCATAGCATCGCGGGATTGATCGACGTCAGCGACGGCAGCATCGAGATTGCCGGCGAGGACATGACGTGGGCCGATCCGAAGGATCGCCGCATCGCGCTGGTGTTCCAGTCCTACGCGCTCTATCCGACCATGAGCGTCGAGCGCAACCTGTCGTTCGCGCTGCGCATCAACGGCACACCGAAGGCGGAAATTGCAAGGCGTGTCGCGCGCGCGTCGGAGATGCTGCAACTGGGGCCGCTGCTCAAGCGCAAGCCGTCGCAGTTGTCGGGCGGACAGCGGCAGCGCGTCGCGATCGGCCGCGCGATCGTGCGCGAAGCCGATGTGTTCCTGTTCGACGAACCGCTGTCGAACCTCGACGCGAAGCTGCGCACCGAGCTGCGCCGTGAGCTGAAGCAACTGCACCACAGCCTCGGCGCGACGATGATCTACGTGACGCACGACCAGGTCGAGGCGATGACGCTCGCCACCCGTATGGCCGTGATGCGCGGCGGTGTGATCCAGCAGTTCGGCACCCCGGCCGAAGTCTATGCGCGGCCGAACAACCTGTTCGTCGCGACCTTCCTCGGCTCGCCGGCGATGAATCTGCTGAAGGGCACGTTGGAGACGCGCGACGGCGCGCTCCACTTCTGCTCCGGGAATGCCCGAATCGACGTGTCGGCATACGAGTTCATACAGGCGCCGGCGCACGGTGTGCCGTGCGTGCTCGGCGTGCGCGCCGAAGACGTGCATATCACGGCAGGCGCCAGCGAGCGCGCAAAAGTTTCGCTGATCGAGCCGATGGGCAACCACCGCGTGATCTGGCTCGACTATCATGGCGAACAGATCGCGTCGATCGATCAGACAAAAGCGCCGATTGCGGAGGATGACTCCGTGGCGTTCTCGTTCGACGCCGCGCATGTCTCGCTATTCGACGAAGCGAGCGGCGCGCGCTTATAGAACGCCGCGCAGCGTCACGCGCGAAGCGGCTCGTCGAGACAGGCTTGATGGAGAACCGCGTGGCAACACTCAAGGACGTCGCGCAACTGGCCGGCGTGGGCATGTCGACCGCCTCACGAGCGATTTCCGGCAAGGGACCGATTTCCGCCGATGCCGCGGCGCGCGTGAAGGCGGCGATCGAGGCGCTGAACTTCCGCCCGTCGTCGATCGGCCGGGCAATGGCGACGCAGCAGCTCGGCATCATCGGCATCTTCGTGCCGACCTTCTTTGGTCCCTACTACGGCACGATCCTGAAGCAGACCGACACCGAGCTGCGCGCGGTCGGCCGGCATGTCGTGGTCGCGACCGGTTGCGGCGAGGTGTCGCCGCGCGAGCAGGCGATCGAGGCGGTGCGCTTTCTGATCGGCCGCGATTGCGACGGTGTGGTCGTGATCAGCCACGATCTGCACGACGAAGACCTGATCATGCTGCATGGCATGCATCCGAAGATGGTGTTCCTGAATCGCGCGTTCGAGCAGTTGCCGGAAGCGTCGTTCAGCGCGGATCATCGGCGCGGCGGCGAACTGGCGGCGCGCACGCTGCTCGACCATGGGCATCGCGACATCGCGGTGATTTCCGGGCCCGCTACCGCGTCGGACAACGTGATGCGGATCGACGGCTTTTTCGCCGAACTCGCGCGAGCCGGCATTGCGCGCGACGACGTCCCGCTGATCGAATCAGACTTTTCGCCGGAAGGCGGCTATGCGGCCGCCCAGAAGCTGCTCGAGATGCAGCGGCGCGTGACCGGCCTGTTCTGCGCGAACGACACGATGGCTGTCGCCGTGCTCGCGCGTTTTCACCAGGCGGGCATTTCGGTGCCCAACGACATTTCCGTGATCAGCTACGACGACGACTACTCGGCCGCATACGCGGCGCCGGGACTCACGTCAGTGCATATTCCAACCGGAGAACTGACGCAAAACGCGGTGCGCTGGCTGATCAACCAGTGTTACGGCACCACGTGGGAGATCTTCCGCGAGTTTCCGGTCAGCGTGACGATGCGCGAATCGGTTGGGCCAGCGCCGATGCAGAAGAAAAATACGCGTGGCTCGACGCGGTAGAAGGATTTACCTAATCGTGGCGGTGCGATGTCTGGCGCGCCCATGCGCGCCGTCTCGGCTGTGTTATGCCGGCGCCGGGCCGAACTGGCGAACGAAATGGGGACGCGGCTACCAGCCATACGCGGCGGGGCTTTCCTCACAGTCGAACGGATATTTCTTCGAGTTTTTTCACGAGCGCCATCACGCGCTTATTCGCGCTTTCACTTACGGATGTGGCAATCTTTTTAAGGTCGCCGTAATCCTTCGCAATACTGCTTTGCGGTTTTCCCTCATTAAACTTGCGTCAAATTTCTCTAAACTCCTTGTAACAAGTTGTTACGGGGTGAGTGTGATGTTGGCTATTTTTCTGATCGCCTGTCCGATCGGCATCGCTGCGCTGTTTGGTTTCGCGCGCCATGTGGATCCGCAGACGGGACGTTTCAAACGATAGATTTTCGTCGCGCGTTCTTTCCGCCGCTGCCTCGTGGAGATTTTTGATTTGCGATTAACGTTCGCTAGTTTGTCGTTAATTCGAAAGGAGCAACCGTTTGCGTCCCTTCGGTTTGCTTTCCCGTCTTTGTTTCCGTCAATAGCCCGCTTTACCTTTCAGTAAGTCTTGCCTTGGCGTGCCGGTTCGCGGCACGATGCGCGATTACCTCCGTTTTGGGTCGGCATCGCGTATGCAAGATTCTCTGCAGAAAATGGCGGCACGTGCCAGCGTGCTGAAGGGCGTTCTTCCTTTGAGCCGGATTGCGGCGGCGCGTGATGCGCTGGCCGGTGTGCAGCTTGCGTCGATGGATATACCGCAGGTGCTCGGCTATGCGCGCATTGCCGGCATGCCGGCCGTCACCGGGCTCTATACGGTCTTCCTGCCGCTGGTCGCGTTCGCGTTTTTCGGCGCGTCGCGGCATCTGGTCGTCGCCGCCGATTCGGCCACCGCGACGATCTTCGCGAGCCGTCTGGAGACGATGGCGCCCGCGTCGAGTGCCGAATACGCGGCGCTCGCGGCGATGGTCGCGCTGCTGACGGCCGGGCTGCTGCTCGTCGCGCGCATCTTCAAGCTCGGTTTTCTCGCCGACTTCCTGTCGCGCACGGTGCTGGTCGGCTTTCTTGCCGGCGTCGGCGTGCAGGTCGGCATCGCGATGCTCGGCGACATGCTCGGCGTGCCCGGACATGCGACGCGCAGCGTGGATCAACTGTTGCTCGTCGTGAGCAAGGCCACGCAGATCAATCGGCCGACGCTGGCGATTTCGCTCTTCGTGGTGGCCGCGATTCTCGTCTGCAAGCGCTTTTGGCCGCGCCTGCCGGTGCCATTGATCGCGGTCGTCGGAGGCATTGCCGCGAGCGACGTGTTCGGATTCGCCGCGCACGGCATCCCGATCCTCGGACCGGTGGAGGGCGGATTGCCGCCGCTGCGGATTCCGTCGGTGACGTGGCAGCAGATGCTCGATCTCGTGCCGGTCGCGGCGTCGTGCTTCGTGATGATCGTCGCGCAAAGCGCCGCCGCAAGCCGCGTGTTCGCCGAGCGCTATCACGAGCCGGTCGATACCAACGCGGACCTGCTCGGCATCGCGGCCGCCAACGCGGCGGCGGCGTTTTCCGGCGCGTTCGTCGTCAACGGCAGCCCGACGCAGACCGCGATGGCCGATCGCGCCGGCACGCGCAGCCAGTTCGCACAGCTCGTGTTCGCGACGGTCGTGGTGGCCGTGCTGCTGTTTTTCAGCCGCTATCTGCAGTATCTGCCGCACTGCATTCTCGCGAGCATCGTGTTTACGATCGCGGTCGGCCTGATTAACGTGCAGTCGCTCTTTTCGATTCGTCGCGAAAGTCCCGGCGAATTCGCGCTAGCGTTGTTCACGGCGGCGGCGGTCGTGCTGATCGGCGTCGAGCACGGCATCCTGGTCGCGGTCGCGCTGTCGTTGCTGCGTCACGTGCGACACAGCTACCGCCCGCACACGATGATGCTCGCGCCCAACGGCGACGGCATGTGGGTGCCGGTGCCGGCGGTGCCCGGCATCGAGACTGCGCCGGGGTTGATCGTCTATCGCTTCGGCGCCGATCTGTTCTACGCGAACGATCATTTCTTCGTCGACGATACGCGCCGCCTGATCGAGCACGCACCGAACGCCGTGCGCTGGTTCGTCGTCGATGCGAGCGCGATTACGGATGTCGATTATTCGGCGGCGCGCTCGGTGGGCGAGTTGTGCTCGGCGCTCAAGCGCGATGGGATCGAGGTGGTCTTTGCGCGGGTGAATCGTTATTTGCGCTCGGACATGGATCGGCATGGCATCACGCCGATCGTCGAGGAGCGCTGTATTTTCGGCACGCTGCATGAGGCGCTGAGCATGGCGGGAGTGGAGAAGCCGCATGAGCAGGTGAAGGGGGCGCCATAACGGGGAGGGGTGTCGTGCGGGATCGGGGCGAACCAAAAAATGACGGCAAACGTTGTCTGCGCCTCATTTTTCGTTTCTTGTGTCGATTAAGCTGATGTTCCGCTGCGACTAGCAGATATCGATTACAAAAGCATGAACAGCTTCGATTCGACCATCGAAACTTATCTGTCCAGCATACACTTCGGTCATTTCGCGACCCAATCGATACAAGCCATCGCCGACCTGTACACCTTTAAAGGCCTGGTATTGATTGCCGTGCTGTGGTGGATCTGGTTTCAACAAGACGCACACGCCGAACGGCGGCGCGAAATAGTGCTCGCGACGCTTCTCAGCGGTGTCGTGGCGCTCTTCGTCGGACGGCTGCTGGCGCACTGGTTGCCATTTAGAGTGCGTCCCATCTATAGCACCGAACTTCATCTGCAGTTCGCAAGCGGCGCGACCAAGGCTGCGCAGTTGTCGGATTGGAGTTCGTTCCCGAGCGATCACGCCATGCTATGGATGGCCATCGCCACCGGCATTTTCCTCGTGTGGCGGGGCATCGGCGTGCTGGCGCTTCTCTATACCGCGGTGTTCATTTGCCTTCCGCGCGCCTATCTCGGCTTTCACTATCCGACCGACTTGCTGGCGGGTGCCGCGGTGGGGATCGCGATCACGGTGATCCTGACGCGCGATGCGATCCGCACGCGCTTCGCGACCCCGATGCTGCGATGGATCGAACGCCACCCGGGGCCCGCGGCGATGTTGGCCTTCATTCTGTGCCTCCAACTCGTCACGCAATTCGAAGAACTGCGTGCTCTGGCGTGCGGAGTGTTCAGACATCTATGACCCGCCTGGCACCTTCCTTTCCGTGAGCTGAGATTAGCGAGGACCCTCTATTGCCATCTCATGCAATATTCTGTCTAATGAAATCAGAATAAAACGTCCGATTTATTCGGCTCGCTGACACAGTCGACGGGGGTTCACTTCATGTACTCTCTGCTGCCGCTCAAGGCCCAGGTGCGTCGTCACGCGCGAACGCTCGCCGGGTATTTTCCAGCTCCATTTACGCGCGACGAATCAAGCGGTGTCGACATCCTCGGTGTGATGACGCCCAGGCTCCTGAACGGGAGCACACTGCTGAACCTCAACTACGGCGAAGTGGATCGCTTCACCGACAAAACCCGCGCGACGGGCACCGTATTCGTCGCGATAGGCGACGACTTCGTGCGCGTCGCCACCTCGGTCAAAAGGCAAACCGGCGAGCGGGCCGTGGGCACGGTCCTCGACCGCTCGCATCCCGGCTATCGGATGCTGCGCAGCGGGCAGCCCTACACCGGTTACGCGACGCTATTCGGCAAGCAATACATGACACGGTACGAGCCGATCCGGGACAGTTCCGGCGACGTGATCGGCGCGCTGTATGTCGGGCTCGATGTCAGCGAGGTGTGGAACCTGTCGATTGGAGGCAGGCTCGCGCTGCTGACTCTGGCCGCGAATACCGTGCTCCTGCTGGGCTATGGTCGGCTGCTGCAGGCTGTGATCCTCCCGGATCAAGCGAGCCCCACAGGGGCGTCGCCCCCTTTCCTACCAGCCGGGGTGATCGGCTTCGGGCTGCTCTGCGCGCTGCTGGTCAGCGCGCTGGTCTTCGTGACGACCCGGCGCGGTCTCGGCATGCAACTGCTCGAAGCGAAGGCCGCCGCGGAAAAACTGGCGGCTGGCGACTTGACCGCGCAAGTGCATGTCAGCCGGCGCGACGAACTCGGCCAGTTGATGCAGGCGATGAACGGCATCAGTGTCGGCTTGGCCTCGGTGGTCGGCAACGTGCGACGCGCGTCCGATATGATCGCGCTGGGCGCGCGCGAGATTGCGGCCGGCAACGCGGAACTGTCGTCCCGCACCGAGGCACAGGCCGGCTCGCTCGAGGAAACCGCTTCGACGATGGAACAACTGACTGCAACGGTGCGCGCCAATGCCGAACGCGCTTCGCACGCCAACCAACACATCGCGTCGGCCTCCGACCTCGCGGTCAAAGGCGGTACCGTGGTGGGCCATGTGGTAACCACCATGTCGTTGATCCGCGGCAGTTCACACAAGATCGTCGACATCATCAGCATGATCGACTCGATCGCCTTTCAGACCAACATTCTGGCTTTGAACGCGGCCGTCGAGGCGGCGCGCGCCGGCGATCAGGGACGCGGCTTTGCGGTCGTCGCCGCCGAGGTGCGCAGCCTGGCCCAACGCAGCGCGACGGCCGCCAGGGAAATCAAGGCGCTGATCACCGACTCGGTCGGCAACGTCAATGCGGGCGGCGAACTGGTCGACCAGGCTGGCCGGGACATGACCGAAATCGTCACGGCCGTCGACAGTGTGGTCACCTTGATGGGCGAGATTACGCACGCGAGCAACGAGCAAAGTACCGGTATCGGCGAAATGAATCGCGCGATCGGACACATGGACGAGATGACCCAGCAAAACGTTGCTCTGGTCGAGCAGGTGGCAGCCGCGGCGGCCAGCATGCAAGAACAGGCGTCCACGCTGGAAGATGCGGTGCAGGTTTTTCGGCTGGTAGGTGACGGGCCGAACTGAGATTCGCGGTCATTGCCGCACTCAGCGGGGCATCCAATTGAACGGCGCTGCGCGACGCGTATGCAGACGTTTCCTGCACTTTCCTGCACTAGAATGGGTTATTGCCGACGTCGTGGTCGTATCTGGTCAGCAACGACGTGCCGGCTTCTCGTTGGAGGAATGCCATGCCGACTTACCGGTACAGGTGCGAGAAGTGCGGTGAGATGTTCGAACATGCTGAACATCTTGCTGAACATGAAAATGCTCATCCCGCTTGCCCGAAGTGCGGAAGCGAGAAGGTCCAGCACATACCCACGCCATTCGTGCCGAAAACGTCCCGAAAAAGCTGAACTCTGTCCTCGCGGTTCTCGCGGACATTCGAACGTCGGTTCTGCCCCTGCCGACGGATCTGCGCTTGCCCACTCTCGCCGTCGCCCGTGCGATGGCGTTTTCTGTAGGTTCTTACCGCTCAAGCCGTCCGGCCGCCGTGGCTGCCCCCAAGGTGCAAGTCGGGAGCGAGCGACTATTCAAACCCGGCGAACCGCTGAAATAGCCCACGGATTGCCGAGAGCCGAAAAAAGTTCTGCACGAAAGACCAACGGACGAAAAGAAATCACTTTCGCACGGCCGACGTTCTGCACGGATCTGGGCCGACGTATGCTGCAATCCAGATGACTCGACATTGATACTCGCCATGGACCCGCGAGATGCGTTTGATATATCGCTGAGCGAAGTCGACTCGGCGTTCGAGGCCTTAGAACTTGCCCCGTTCCATCTCGGGCGAGGATTCGCTCGCGTACACCGAGGCGTGCGAGCGGTATCGCATGACGTTCTCAGATGGAAGTCAATTTACGCGTTGCTGGTTGCCGATGGAGCGCGAACCATGATGCCAAACCTTGGTAACGGACGGCGCCTGCTCGTCCTCCGCAGAGGACATGAGCCGGTCGCCGAATCCATCTTCGTTACCGCCCGGGTGCGAGGCTTCGCGTCCACGCTTGAGACGTGCGCTGATGCGGTACGAGGTCAAAGCGCGAGCACTGCGCAATTGGCGGTCCTTGACGGCGACTGCCATCTTGCATCCAAGTTAAAAGCCATCGAGTTGATCAACAAGCACTGCCCGTAATGTCGCGTCGCGGTTCTGTCCAGTACGCTGTCTCCTTTCGCGGGGTGGCCGGGTGTCGATGCGGTCATCGACCGTTGCGCACCGCCAAAGCAGATGATCGAGTGTTTCTGCAAACTGATTGATTCCCAGCTCGACGAAAGCGCTATTCTTGCGCCCCCCCCCCGATATTGGCCTATGGTCGGCATGACTCATAGCGCGATTTCGGCAGTGCGGAAGTGACGCCTGCTGCCCAGCGCGGTGGCCACCGCATCGGCGAATTTTCATGAGCGCGACGGCTCTCGCTTCGGCGCGGGGCGGCGTCGCCGACGGTCTCGGGGTCAAAATGCTGGGCCTGCCGAATGTATTCCTGCTGCCAGCGCTGTTCGCTTGTATTGCCGTGATCGGACTCGCATTGACGGCACGCGGCGAAAGCCGACGGTAGGCGTAACAATGGTTCACGCTCAGCACGTTGAGCGTATTCTATGAAGCCTCGTGACGAATTCATCGGCAGGTAACGAGGGTCTCATGGATACGACAGAGCGGATCATCAAGTGGCGCGACCTACGGCATGTAGACACCGTCGTCAGCGAACCGCGCAATCCGCTGCCCGCGGTGTGCGACGTATCGGTGACGAACGTGTGCAACGCCGCATGCGACTTCTGCGGGTTCTCTCGCGAGAAGAATCTGGCGGGGCCGCGTCGCTATCTCGATCCTGACGAGTTCGCGCGCGCACTGCCGATCCTGCGCAGACGCCGGATTCGTTACATGACGCTGCAAGGCGGCGAGCCGCTCGTTCATCCCCAGATCGCATCGCTGGTGGCGTCGGCCACCAAGGCCGGCATTCAGTGCGGCGTGATCACGAACGGCTGGTTTCTTCCGCGCCATATCAAGCAACTGGCGGAGGCCGGCCTCAAGCGTCTGCTGATTTCCATCGATAGCGCGGACATGCGCGAGCATGAGCACAATCGCGGCCTGCGCGGTCTCGAGGCCCGCATCCGCGAGGGCATCACTCAGGCGCATAGCTTCGGCATCGAGGTGTGCGCATCGATTACGGTGAGCCGTCTGGTCCGTTACGAATCGCTTCCGGAGACGCTCAACCGGCTCGGCTTCGATGCGGTCGTTTTTTCCTATCCACGGCGCGAGGCGTTTGGGTCGTCATCGCTCGTGTACGACGAAGACTCGAAACTCGTCGACCTGAACACCGACGAGTTACTCGACGCGTTGAACGCAATCGCGCGCCTGAAGAAGCACTTCCGCGTGATGGACCCGAGCGCTGCGCTGGACGAGGTCGCGCGGTTCGTGCGCGGTGAACGGCAACTGGTTCCATGTATCGGTGGCAGCAAGTACTTTTATATCGACTGGAACCTCGATGTCTGGCGTTGCGAGGCGTGGTCCGAGCCGATGGGCTCCGTGTTCGACCTCGACCGCCTGCCCGATCAACGGGAACCCTGCAACGCATGCATGATGGGATGCTATCGGCATGCCAGCATTCTGATGCACGGTGCGATCGCCGTGACTGACTCGGTGTACGCGCTGGGCCGGGGTCAGCTTCGGACCGCTGTCAGTTTGTTGTTCCAGCGCAGCGTCGCGTATTCGCTGTGGGCGCTTTCAGTTGAAGAATTACCGCGAGCGTCGCTTATGTCGTTCGCGAGACGGATGGGCGGGCGCCGTTCCACGCCGCAAACTGGATAAGTTCGATTCACGCGATGCGACCGACGCGCGACACGCGATTTGCGAAGACCATCGGCAGCGAGAAAACCGTCAATGGTCCGATTCGATTGCCTAAGATCAAGTTACGCGCTCCGCGAGGAAGGCACCGCGGGTCGCGAACGTCTTTATCGTCGCGCAGCCCTTTTCCCGCGCGACTTTTCCACAAGGAGGTCACGATGAAATCAGACGACAAGGGCGACGTGCGCGCTTTCGTGCAAACGGCCGAGCAGGGTGGCGAGCATGTCTGGGTAATCACGCTGGTCGACTTCGCGGCCCGTGAGGTCAGACGCTCGCTCGTTTCGGACGAGACATATGCGACCGCCGCCGCTGCCAGAGATGCGGGGCAGGCCCATCTAAAGGGCTTGGAGCAGGACCGCTAGGCCCACTCACCGCCGCCTTGTTTTCGCCCATGGAAGTACTAACGTTTGACTATAAGTAAACCGGCGGTAAAGGGGCGCAAGAGGGCAAAGCTCATGGCCAGTACGCAAGGAAGCACCGGATCGCCGTTTGCGGCGTCCGTCGAAGCGGGCAGCTATCGCGTCGCGCGACCGCAAAACGCAAGCGATGTGATCGATCTGCTGCAAAAGCGCGATATTCAGATCGTCGATCTGAAATTCACCGATTTGCCGGGCCTCTGGCAGCATTTCTCGATCACGCTTCCCGAAGTTCACGACGACCTGTTCAGCGCCGGCATCGGTTTCGACGGTTCATCGATTCGCGGCTTTCAGGAGATCCACGAGTCCGACATGCTGCTGCGGCCCGACCCGGCAACGGCCTTTGTCGACCCGGCTTGCGGTACGCCGACGCTGTCGATCATTTGCGACGTAGTCGATCCAGTGCTGCGACAGCCCTATTCGCGCGATCCGCGCTACGTGGCGAAAAAGGCGGAGAACTACCTGCGGCAGACGGGCATCGCGACGACGTGCTATTTCGGGCCGGAGCTCGAATTCTTCATTTTCGACTCGATCCGCTTCGGCCAGGATCAGCACTGCGGCTACTACTACGTCGAGTCGGCCGAGGGCGACTGGACCACCGGTCGCGACGAGGGCGCATACGGCGGCGGCAACCTTGGCTACAAGCAGCACTATAAGGAAGGCTATTTTCCGGTGCCTCCTCATGACACGCTGCAGGAGCTCCGCTCGGAAATCGCGCTGACGCTTCAGCAGGCCGGCGTGCAGATCGAAGTGCATCATCATGAAGTTGCGACCGCCGGACAAAACGAGATCGACATGCGCTTTGCGACGCTGACTCGCATGGCCGACAACGTGATGATCTACAAGTACATCTGCAAGAACGTCGCGCGTCGGCACGGCAAGGTTGCAACCTTCATGCCGAAGCCGCTGTTCGCCGACAACGCGAGCGGCATGCATTGTCACCAGAGCCTGTGGAATGACGAACAGAACCTCTTTTACGACGCGGGCGGCTGGGCGCTGACTTCCGACATGTGCCGCTGGTACATCGGCGGATTGCTTCAGCACGCGCCCGCGCTGATGGCCTTTTGCGCGCCGACGACGAATTCCTACAAGCGCCTCGTGCCGGGATATGAGGCGCCCGTCAATCTGGCGATGTCGCAGCGCAACCGCTCGGCCGCGGCGCGCATTCCGATGTATTCGGATTCGCCGAACGCGCGGCGCGTCGAGTTTCGCTGTCCGGACCCGTCGGCCAATGCGTATCTTGCTTTCGCGGCGATGCTGATGGCCGGCCTCGACGGCATCGAAAACAAGACCGATCCCGGCGAGCCGCTCGATCGCAACATCTATGATCTGCCGCCCGAAGAAGCGCGCAATATCCGGCAGGTGCCGGGCTCGCTCGAAGCGGCGTTGGCGGCGCTCGAAACGGACAACACGTTTCTGCGCAAAGGCGATGTGTTTACCGACGACGTGATTCAGACCTGGATCGACTACAAGCGCAGCCGCGAGATCGACACGATCAAATTGCGCCCACATCCATGGGAGTTTTACCTTTACTTCGATATCTAGAAGATCAAGTCTCGAACCTCAAAGCAGGATCGGCGCGCAAATCAGAAGAAATACCGCGATATAAATGACGCCAAAAATCAGTCCGAGTCTCCAGAAATCACCCGCAGGCAGATACCCGCTGCCGAAGTACACGGGACTCGGCCCCGTTCCGTACGGCGTCAGGATGCCCATGATCCCCAAAGTCAGCGACAGCATCAGCGCGAACGCTTCCATCGGCATGCCGGGAATAGTCGAGCCCACCGCCAGCATGACCGGCAGCATCGCCGTCGCGTGGGCGGTGACGCTCGCGAACATGTAATGCGTGAAGAAAAAGATCAGCACGAGGACGATCGCCGCCTCCGTCGGGGGAAAGCCTGCCATGTGGGTCGATATCGTCCCGGCGAACCATTTGACGAAGCCAGTCCTGCTGAGCCCGTCGGCGAGGGCGACGAGCGTCGCGAACCACACGAGGGTATTCCACGCCTGCTTGTTGCCGAGCATGTCATCCCAGCTCACCACCTGGGTGACCAGCATCAGCGCGATCACCATCAGCGCGGCGGTCGTGGGATTGACGTAGTCGTCCGCAAAGACCCATAGCGCGAGGGCAATTAGTACCAGCACGGCGAGCATGATTTCCCGTCTGGTGAGCGGCCCCATCTCCTTCAGTTGCTGGGCAGCCCAGGCCGGCACTTCGGCGCTTTGCTTCACATGCGGCGGATACAGCACGTAGGTCAGCAGCGGGATGGCCAGCAGCAGCAAGATGCCCGCGGGCGCGAAGGCCAGAAACCACTGTGCCCATTCGAGATCGACGTCGACCGTTTTCTTGACGAGTTCCGCGGCGAGCAGATTGGGTGCGAGCGCGGTGAGGAACATCGAGCTCGTTACGCAGGTCGTGGCGATAGCGGTCCACATGATGTAGGAACCGATGCGCCGCGCTGACGGATCGTTCGGCTTCGAGTCGTAAAGCGGCGGCAAACTGCGAATCACCGGAAAGATCGTCCCGCCGCTGCGCGCCGTATTCGAAGGGGTAAATGGCGCGATCACGGCGTCCGCCACCATCACCGCATAGCCGAGCGTGAGTGTCCGTCGACCCAGTGCCCGCACCAGCATCAATGCAATGCGCTTGCCGAGCCCGGTCTTCTCGTATCCGAGTGCGAACATGAAGGCGCCGAAGATCAGCCACACGGTGCCATTCGAGAAACCGGAAAGCGCCCAGCTGAGCCCCGCGTTCGCGACATTGAAACCAGGCTTGGCGAGTTGTGCGGGACTGAAGAACACCCACTCGCTGAATACCGCGACCAGCGTCACCGCGATAAGACCGATTGCGGCGCCCGGAATAGGCTCCAGCATCAGCCCGACGATCACACCCGCGAAAATCCCGAAGTAATACCACGCGTGCTGCGCGAGACCGGGGGGCGCGGGAATCAGTCCGATCACGATCGCCACGATCAGAGGAGCGACGGCCTTCCAGAAAGTTTTCATGCCATGCCCCATTCTCATAACCGTCCTTGTGCTAAGGTTTATATGATCTTTTTTGCGCGTTCGCCAGTGAAGTGTTCACGGCATGCAAGGAGAGTGCGAGGCCATGGTTCGCGTGAGTATCGAAGGGCGCGAGATTCAGGCGCCGGACAATTGCTCGATTCTGCAGGCCATGGGGCATGCGGGGCAGACTCTCGTCGAGGGTGTCGGCTGCATGTCCCAAGGCGTGTGCGGCTCGTGCCGTGTAATGGTGCGACGCAGCGGCGAGCAGGAAGTCAAAACCGCGCTCGCCTGCGAGACCCTCGTCGAAGAGGGCATGCAGGTCGCCTTCCTCGATTACTTCACCGAATCGGAACGTCACCTGTATCGAATGGAAGAGATCGGCGACAGCTGGCAGGCGCTCAGCAAGATCGCCGAGATCTTCCCCGAAGCGGCGCATTGCCGTCATTGCAGCGGCTGTGACCGCGCCTGTCCGAAGGGGCTGGACGTGCAGCGAGGCGTGAACCTGGCGGTCGAGGGCAATCTGCCCGCATCGAGCCAGGTGTTCGACGAATGCGTGATGTGCAACCTGTGCACACTCGCATGCCCCGAGCATATCCGGCCCAACCATCTGGGTGTGTTCGTGCGCCGGATGATCGCGTCGCTTTCGCTGCGTCCGGCCAATCTGATGCGACGGCTGCAGCAGATCGAGAGCGGCGAGATGAAGATCGACTTCGATGCGCCTGGCGCGCAACCGCCGCGCTGACCGGAGCGAATCATCATGTCCGCCGGCATACCCTACGAAAACGCGCGGCAGCGCTACCGCCCCGGGATGGCGGCCACGCTTCGCGCCGACGACGTCCCGGTCGATGAACTGCTGAAGGCTTATCACCCCGATCATGGGCCGCATGCGCGCGTCACGCTCAGTGTCGGGATCAATCGCGGCGAGCCGTGTCAGCCCGATCTCGCGCGCCATCTACAGGCTAACGCGCTGATCGATGATGTCGATATCGCCGGCGCGCAGCTAATGACGACCGATGTGCTGGTGATCGGCGGCGGCGGTGGCGGCTGCGCCGCGGCGCTCACGGCGGCGAAGCAGGGCGCGCGGGTGATCCTCGCCACCAAGCTGCGTCTCGGCGACAGCAATACGGTGATGGCCGAAGGCGGAATCCAGGCGGCCATCGGCGAAGACGACAGCCCGCAACTGCACTTCGAGGACACGCTTCGCGCCGGACACTTCTGCGGCGAGCCCGAACTCGTGGCCCAGATGGTGATGGACGGCCCCGATGTGATTCGCTGGCTGATCCAGCTCGGCATGATGTTCGATCTGGAAGAGGACCAGCCGATCGGCGGCAATCTGATGCGCAAGAAACCCGGGGGCGCGTCGGCGGCGCGCATTCTGTCGTATCGGGACTATACCGGCCTCGAAATGATGCGCGTGCTGCGCGAGGCGGTGGACCTCGACCCGGGTATCGAGTTGTGGAACCGCTGCCCTCTGGTCGAGCTGCTGTCCGACGAGCGCGGCGGCTGCGCCGGCGCGGTGATCTACAACCTCGAATGGCGTACCTTCGTGCTGGTGCGTGCGCGTGCCGTGATCCTCGCCACTGGCGGCGCGGGGCGACTCCACCTGAATTCGTTTCCAACCTCGAACCACTACGGCGCCACCGCCGATGGCCTCGTGCTCGCCTATCGGATCGGCGCGCGCCTGCGCGAGCTCGACTCATTCCAGTACCATCCGACCGGCATCGCCTACCCGCACCATCTGGCGGGCGGCCTGATTTCCGAGGCGGCGCGCTCCGCCGGCGCGAGACTGCTGAACGGCGAAGGCGAACGTTTCGTCGATGAACTCAAGCCGCGCGACGTGGTCGCGTCGGCGATTCTGCGCGAGTGCGCACAAGGTCGCGGGATCGAGCGCGACGGCCAGGTCGGCGTGTTCCTCGATACGCCGACACTCGAAATCGAGCATCCGGGCATTCTGGCCAAACGCCTCGTCACGCTTCGCCATCTCGCAGACAAGTGCGGCATCGATGCGGCGCAGGAGCCTTTCCTCGTTTATCCCACGCTCCACTACCAGAACGGCGGCGTCGCCATCGACAAAGACGGCGCCACCAACGTCCCCGGCCTTTTCTGTGTCGGCGAGGTGACGGGCGGCATCCACGGCCGCAACCGCTTGATGGGCAATGCGTTGCTCGACATTTTGAGCATGGGCCGCCGTGCCGGCGCGAAGGCCGCGCAATCCAAAGAGTGGGTCATGGCGAGCCGTGCGGGAATCGGTCACGTGCACGCTTGGCAGAGAGAGCTGACGCTGGCGGGACTGCCGCTTCACGTGAAGGCGCCGCAGCTCTTTCCCACCTATGCTCATTTCGATCTGCGAGTCGATGCGGGATTGCGCGCGAGCGCGCGGGGTCGCGTGATCGGCGGCATCCGGTGACGCGAACCACGGAGCACGCGATGCAAACGCTGAATCAGTGCTTGATGAGGGACGATTTCCGTGTCGGCGCCGACCTCGATGCATGGTTCGCGCGCGGCGGCGGCGAGGGACTCGCCAAAGCGCTCGACGACCCGGAGGCGATCATCGCCGAGCTCGCCCAGGCCGACTTGCGTGGCATGGGCGGCGCTGGCTTCCCCGCGCATCGAAAGTGGGCGCCGGTTGCGGCCGCCCCTGACGGCGACAAGTACGTCGTTTGCAATGGCAACGAAGACGAACCGGGCACCTTCAAGGATCGCTTTCTGCTCGAACACACACCGCATCAGGTGATCGAGGGCGCGCTGATCGCCGCGGTGGCGACGCGGGCCAACCATGTCGTCTTGTACGTGAATCCGCATCAGACAAGCTCTCTCGCCGCGACTCGCGAGGCGGTCGAGCAGTGGTCGGGACACCCGCAATTCGCCGCTGTCGAGCGTTGGATCGGTGCGCCGCTGTCGCTCGGTGTCGTGCCCAGCTCGGGCTTGTACATCGGCGGAGAGGAGACGGCGGTGATCGCCAGCGTCGAAGGCGGCTTTCCGTTTCCGCGGCGCAAACCGCCTTTCCCGGCCGAGCAGGGTGTGCACGGCGCCCCGACCATCGTCAACAACGTCGAGACGCTCGCCCACGTGCCCGGGATTCTGCGCCACGGCGCGCAGTGGTATCGCGAGCTCGGAGTGGGGAATGCGGCCGGAACCAAGCTCTATTCTCTTTCCGGTGACGTGCTGCGTCCCGGTCTGTACGAGCTGCCGATGGGCACGAGCCTCGAAACGCTGGTGTTCCAGCACGGCGGCGGCATGCTGCAGGGCAAGGAGTTCAAGGCGGTCTTCACGGGCGGCCCATCGAACACGCTATTGACGAAGCGCGATCTCGACGTGGCGCTGGATTTCGACTCGGTGCGTCAACGCCGTTCGCGTCTGGGGACGGGCGCGATGATCGTGGTGTCGGAAGGCACCAGCATCGTGCGCAAGGTCGCGGACTACGTGAACTTCTTCGCTCAGGGTTCGTGCGGGCAGTGCCCGCCTTGCAAGGGCGGAACGTTTCAGATGATGCGGCTTCTGAACCGGCTCGACACGGGCCGCGGCGTGCGTGCCGATCTGGATGCACTGGAGAACCTGTGCCGCGTTCTTCCCGGCAGCGGGCGTTGCGGTTTGATCGACGGCGCGGTGACGGTGGTGGAGAGTTCCATCGATCAGTTCCGCGCGGAATATGAAGCGCTGTTGATGGCGTAGGGCAGCGCGGCCGGTATGGCGGCTAGAAGGGCCAATACAACGGCGCAATGAACACGACCACCGCCATCGACCACAGCACGATCAGCAGGCCGATCTTCCAGTAGTCGCCGAACTCATACGCGCCCGGGCCATACGTGACGAGGTTGACCGGCGTGCTCATCGGCGTCATGTGCGCAGCGCCTGCACCGAGCGCCACCGCGACCAGGAACGGCGTCGCCGACACGCCGAGTTCCTGCGCGGTGGCTACCGCGATCGGCACCGTCACGAGCGCCGCCGAGTTGTTCGAGATCACCTGGGTCAGCACCGCGGCCACGAAGAAGAGTCCCGCCAGCACCGCGCGCGGACCGCCCGAGCCGACCGCCTGGATCACGAAATCGCCGATCTGATACGCGAGCCCGGTATTCGACATCGCGGTGGCGAGAGGAATCAGCGCACCGACCAGCACGCAGGTATTCCAGTCGATCGTGTACAGCTGGTTCAGTGTGATCACGCGCGTCAATACCATCGCGGTCACGCAAATCAGCGTCGCCACCGCGGGCGGTACCGCGTTCGTCGCGAGCAGGATGACCAGCACCGCGAGGATCGCGAGCGCCTCGCGCGCGCCGCGACCCAGCGCGATGGTCTGGCGCCGTACCATCTGCGGAGAATCGACCATCAGTATCTGCGGGTCGGAGAAGTGCTTGTCGAGCGCTTCCCATGTTCCCCTGAACAGCAGATGGTCGCCCGCGAGCAGCGTGGTCGACGGCTCGGGCACGTTATTGCCGCCGCGCTGTATCGCGAGCACGATCAGATCGCCTTCGTGCGTCGCCATGCCCGGAAACACGGTTTGTCCGATCAGCCCCGAACGCGGCGGTATCACGACTTCGGCGAGACCCGACGAGCGATTGAACAGCGCATTCGTGACCGCCTGCGCTTCGGAGAGCGGCTCGCGAATCGCGAGATGCAAGTCGTTCGCGAGCCGCGCGACGCCTTGCGCGTCGCCGCGCACCAGCAGATGGTGGCCCTCGCTCGCTTCCTTCTGCGCGAGTTCGGCGCCTTCATCGTCGGTCAGGCCGAGCACGCTGATACCGGGGTATTGCGACAGATCGATGCTGTCGAGCGTCTTGCCGATCAACGGCGAGCCCGCGCGCACGCGCAGCCGGAACACGCCGTCCGCGAGCCGGTATTGCTCGACCAGCGTGTGCGCGTGCTGGCTGAAATCGGCCGGCAGCGAATTCGAGCTGCGCCTGGGCAACAACACCGGGCCGAGTATCAGAATGATCGCAAGGGTGCCGGCGAACAACGGCAGACCCACGATCGACCATTCGAAGAAGCGGATCGGCGCGCCACCGAGCGTATCGGCCGCGCTCGATGCGATCACGTTGACCGGACTGCCGAGCAACGTGAGCTTCGCGCCGGTCAGGCACGCGATCGACACGGGCATCATCAGTTGCGACGGCGCGAGCTGGGTCTGCACGCAGATGATGACCGCGATCGGCAGCATCGCGACGACGGCGCCGTTCATGCCGATCAGCGCAGTGGATACCGCGGACAGGATCAGCAGCGACGCGATCAGTCGCTTGCGGCTGCTGCCCGAATGGCGAATCAGCCACTGTCCCGCCCATGTGCCGACACCGGTCGTTTCGAGGCCAATGCCGATGCCGAGCAGCGCTGCGATGAACACGATCAGCGGATAGCCGAAGCCGCTCAACGCCTCGCGCATCGTCAGAACGCCGGTCAGATATAGCGCGATCAGCGACATCACCGCAACGACGGCGGCCGGCACCTTGTTCCAGATGAACAGCGCCATCGTCATGGCGAGGACCAGCGAGGTCACGGTCATCGGGTTCATCTGCTTTCCCGTCGTATGGTGCCGCGCTGCGCGAGCGCGGCACCCCACCTGCCGGCCGTTTGCGGGAGCCGATACCGGTCCCCCTCAGTACCCGAGCGCGGCGCCGTCGCCGCGTGGATCGGCGCCGCCTTCGTAGAAGCCCTGTTGCCGATCCAAAGCGATCGCGTGCGCATGCCCCATGTTGTCGTTCCAGTCGGTGACCATCTGCACCGGCTGGCCGCGGCGCTTCAATTCGCGCACGACTTCGTCGGAGATGCGCCCCTCGAGCGACATGTTGCGCGACTTGGTGCCCCACGTGCGTCCCATCAGCCAGCGCGGCGCCTCGATCGCCTGCTGCACGTCGTAGCCGAAGTCGACGATGCGGGTCACGAGCGCGGCCTGGGTTTGCGGCTGACCTTCGCCGCCCATCGAGCCGAAGGCGAGGCAAGGCCTGCCGTCGCGGGTCATCAGTGCCGGAATCAGCGTGTGGAAAGTGCGCTTGCCCGGTTGCAGGCAATTCGGGTGATGCTCGTCGAGCGAGAAGAACGCGCCGCGGTTCTGCATGATGATGCCGGTGTCCCCGCCGAGCACGCCGCTGCCGAAGTCGTGATAGATGGACTGGATCAGCGACACCACCATGCCGTCGTTGTCGGCCGCGCAGAAGTAGCAGGTGTCGCCGTCCGGCGCGCGGCGGTCGTGCGGATACTGATAGGCGATGCCGGGCGGGACCGTCGAGATGTCGAGCGCGCGTTCGGGGTCGAGCAGCTTGCGGCGTTCGTCGCAGTACGCCTTCGTGATCAGCTGGTCGACCGGAATCGTCACGAAGCGCGGGTCCGTCAACCACTCTTCGCGATCCGCGAACGCGATCTTCACCGCTTCGGCGAGGTGGTGATAGTAGTCCGCGGTGCCTTCGCCCCATGCAGTCACGTCGTAGCCTTCGATCAGGTTCAGGATCTGCAAGGGCGTAAAGCCCTGCGTGTTCGGCGGTAGCTCGTAGACCGTATGATCGCGATACGTGGTGCTGATCGGCGTGACCCATTCCGCGCGGTACGCGGCGAAGTCGACCGGTTGCAGCGGTGAGCCGGCGGCCACGACGCCGGCGCAGATCCGCGCCGCGAGATCGCCTTCGTAGAAGCCGGCGCGCGGGCCCTGATCGGCGAGTTGCTGCAACGATCGCGACAGCGCGGTTTGCACGAGCTTCTCGCCGTCGGCCGGCACGCGGCCGCCCGGCATGAAGATCGCGGCCGTGTCCGGATAACGCGTAAGGATCGGCACGTCCTGCGCGGTCCAGTCCGCGAGCGAGCGGGAGACCGGCACGCCGTCGCGTGCATAGCCGATCGCCGCCGCAAACAGTTCCGCCCAGGCGAGGCGCCCGAAGCGCTCGTGGGCGAGACGCCAGCCGTCGATCGCGCCCGGCACGGTCAGCACCGCCTGCGGGCCGCGCGCCGCGATTTCGTTGTCGGTGGCGATGCCGCGATAGTGGGCGAGCGTCGCGCCTTGCGCCGCAGGTCCGCTCGCATTGATCGCGTGAATCTGTTCGCTGTTGCCGTCGGCGATCAGCCAGAAGCCGTCGCCGCCGAGCCCGGCCATGTGCGGATAGGCGACGCACAGCACCGCGTTCGCGGCGATCGCGGCATCGACCGCGGTTCCACCGCGTTGCAGCATCTCGACACCGGCCTGACTGGCCAGATAGTGCGGCGTCGCGACCATGCCATGCGGCGCGCGCGTGGGCGGGCGACCGGTGCGAGGCCCATTGGGATGACTCATGGTGAAAAGCTCCCTGAGAACGAGCCGCCACAGCGGTCCCGGCGCGTGGCGATTGCCGGGAGCGTTCGACGGCAAAGTACCTGCTGCGAAGGAACGGGCGCGCCGCGTCGATCAGGAAGCCCGATCGTCGAACTCGACGCCCGCGTCTCTCACCTTGTCGTTCGAGTGATCCATGAACCGCGTGATGATCGGCAACGCTCCTCCGGCGATCACGCAGAGCAGCCCCAGCCCCAACAGCAGCATGTTGCCGGTGACCGAGCCCCTGCTGGTGAGCGGAAAACCCGCGAACATCAGAAGCAGCGCCAGGGTTTCCGCAACGAGCTTGTCCATGCGAGTCACCTCACGCGAATATCACGAGGAGGATCGTGCCGATGCCGGTCAGGATGGCGACGACGACCGTCCACGGAAGGGCCAGCTTCATCACCGCGCCCTCCTGTCCCTTGATGCCGCTGATGCTGGTGCCCAGCACGATATTGGCCGGGCCGATCGCGTTGCCATACGCGCTGCCCGCTGCCTGCGCGGCGATGATCGCTTCGGTCGGCAGCGAATGCAGTTGCGCGACGTCGCTCTGCAGGCCGCCGAACAGTACGTTGGACGCGGTGCTGCTCGACGTCATGAACGCGCCCAATGCGCCGATCACGCTCGCGATGCCCGCATAGACGAGCGGCGGCGACACATCGGCGATGCCGTGCGCGAGCACCTGGGTCTGGCCGCTATGGTCGAGCACCCGGCTCGTGACGAGAAAAGCGATGACCGGCAGCGATGCGGGCACGCCGTCGACGATCAGCGAGCGACCCAGATTCTCGCCGCCATGGCGCGATTGCCATGCACCGTAGAAGCCGTTCACGCGGTACACGATCCACACGACGATCGCGGAGATCAGCAACATCGTCCCCGGGTGGGTGAACGGCGAGAACGGCGCATAACGCGCGACGGCCGCGTTTCGCACGCCAAATCCCGTGCTCACTTCGGGAAACGGCAGGCCGATGCGGAATTGCCGCAGCGCATCGTTCAATGGGCCAATCAGCAGAATGCCCAAGGTAACGACCGTCAGCACGACATACGGCAGAAATGCCATGCCGAGACTCATCACCGGCTCTTCGGTTTCGTTCTGCATGCCGACGGCGGCGGGGTCCATCGCGGGACGATCCGGGACCTCGGCTGCGGGAACCGGCTCCCTGAATCGACGCCAGCGCGACAGCGGATACAGGGCGACCATCGCAACGGTTGCGGCGAGGAACGTCGAGAGTTCAGGGCTCAGGTACGCGAAGATCAACTGGCCGAAGCCGAGGATCGTGCCGAGGATCAGGACCAGCGGCCATCCATGACGCACCGCTGCCCAGCGCCCGTATAGCCACACGATCAGCAGGCCACCGAAGTACGTCGGAATAAGCAGCAGCACACACGATTCGAAAGCGGCGCGTCCCACGTCCTGAATGTCGGCTACCTGCAACGTCGCGAGCCAGCCGACGCCGAGGGTGCCGAAGAAGCGCGCCCATGCGTGCGCGATGATCGAGATGGCGGCGGCATGGACCGGTCTTACACCGATCGCGAGTAAAAGCGGGGCGACGACTGCAATCGGCGCGCCGAAACCGGCGATGCCTTGAAGAAAAGATGAAAACACCCAGCCGAGACCGAGAATGACGAATAAATCATTTCGACTGAAACGGGAAATGCCGTGTCGAAGCGCATCGTAGCCGCCGGCCTGTTTGGTGATCTGATAAAGCAGAAGCGCCGGCCACATTACATAGAGAATGAATATGGCGTCCCATACGCCTTTGCCGCTGGCGACGGCCAAAGTCGTGATCGGAGTGCGGAATGCGAATACGGCGATCAGGCCGGCGACGAACATCGCGCCAGGTCCCGCCTCGGGCGCCCGCCAACGCAGCGGCACGAGAAATACAAGCAAGGCAATGATGGAAAGTGTTGCCAGAATCCAGTGAATCAGATCGACCGGAAGAGTTATTTCATTCATCACGCTCCCTCTCGCAGTTGATACGCCTCGAATGCTGTGAGGGGGCACTATTCTGTATGGCCCGAACTAATAATAGTTCGTTTTCTTAATGCCGCAAGTCGACGGCAAAAGCACCAATTTATTGCGCTGCGGAAATTATTATTGGGTAATCGCGGCGGAATTCCATCTGCGACGACGATGCGCCGGATTTGAATAAACGATAACTAACGTTTTTAAATCGTCGTGGCGGAGGCGATCGTTTCGCGGTTCAATCGTCGACGAAATAATGACCGATGAAAAAACAGCCAGCCGCGAGCGCAGCGCCCAGCGCCGCGACCGTATAGGCAAGCCTGACACCGTGCCACAAGCTATCGAACCATTGATGCAACTGCGCCATCAGCACTGCCGCATTGCCGCCGATTTGCTGCAGCTCGATCTGATAGCGCGGATGGACCATGCTGTACATCGCGACCGCACTATCGGGCGGCGGCACGCTGAGGTAGATGAGCGCCGCGACGATCAGGCTGACGACCAGGATCGCCGCGCCGAAGAGATAGAGCCGCTTTTGCAGCGGCGAGCGTCGGGTGGAGGAAGGTGCGTCGTGTTCGTTGCCGTTCATCGTTGCGTGGGTGGATGCGCTAGCAGCCGTCGTTGATGGAGCCGAGCCGCCAGTATCGCAGAGCGCGGCCTCGCGGCGGCCGCGGGCGCCCAGGCCACGCTAGTTCTTCGACGTCAACAGCTTGATACCGGCAATCCCGAACATCACGGCGAGCGAGCCATCGAGCCAGCGCCGGATCGCCGTATAAACGCGCCGCGCGGATGCCGTCGAAAACAGCATCGCGTAGCTGCTGAACACCGTTGCGCCGATCACCATGCAGCCCAGTACGACAGGCATCACGTGCGCGGCGCCGTGTACCGGCGACATCGCGAGCGACACGATCGACAGCCACACGAGCACCGCTTTCGGGTTCGTCAGATGCAGCAAAAGGCCACGCAGATAGAGCCGCCCGAGCGGTTCGTCGACGCGCGCCGCACTCGCGGCCGGCTTGCCGGCGCTCAACGCCGAGCGCGCGGACTTGTAGCCGAGCCACAACAGATACAGCCCGCCCGCGATCCGGATCGCCACGAGGCATTCCGAGTAGGTGGCGAGCACCGCCGACAGCCCGAGCGACGCGAGCAGGGCCCACGAGAACGAGCCCGACACCACTCCAAGCGCGAACACCAGCGCCGCGCGCCGGCCCGCGCTCATCGCGAGCGACATGATCGCGAGATTGCTCGGCCCTGGGCTCGCGGTGCCGACGAAATAGGCGCTGTAGGCGATCAGGACATCGGCGGTGAGCACAGGGCTGGCGATCATGGAGGGCAAAGGTAAGGGCGGGGCGCGTGTTGGGCCATGCAATGCAACGCGCCACACGGCCGGTTGAATGAAGCAACCATTCTGAGGGCCGTCGCGCGCAGCTCACAGATACAGTTGCGCGTAAGTAGGGCAGCACACTCGATTCGAAGCCGCATTGAACTCGGCGTGCCAGGCGCTCAACCGTCCGCTGCGCTCGCAATACACTCCGCCAACGCATCGGCGACCACCGGCCGGCTATGCCGCGGCCGCAGCACGAGCCCGATCTCACGCTCGAAGGTCGCATCGCCGAGTTCGAGTGCCACTACGCTCGCCGGCCATTTGCCGAGTCCGGCCGTATTCGGAATCAGCGCGACACCCATGCCGCGCGCGACCAGTTGCACGATCGCCTGCAATTCGTCGAGCTCGACCGCATCGCGCACGCTGAGGCGCGCGCGCCGCAGAAAACGATCGACGAGCCGGCCGCCGAACGATGCGCGGTCATAGCGGATGAACGGCTCGCTGCGCAGCAGTTCGCGCCACGAGCGGCCGCCGCGCGCAAGCTTTTTCGGCGCGAGCAGCACGAACGGTTCGGCGACCAGCGTGCGCCATTCGAGCTCCGACGGCAGCGCGAACGGCGGCTTGATGATGACGGCCAGATCGAGCTCGCCCGCGTCGACCTGGCCGAGCAGCCCCAGCGACACGCCCGGCACCACGCGAATCCGCCAGCCGGGACGGTCGTCGCGAAAGCGCGCGAGCGCGTCGGCCAGCAGCGATACCTGCGCGGACGCGATCGCGCCGACCCGCAGCATGCCGCTTTCGGCAGCACCCCCGCTGCGCTCGGAGAGCCGCGCGTATAGCGTCATCATTTCCTCGGCGAGCGGGAGCGTTTCGCGGCCCGCCTCGTTGAGCGTCGCCGAGCGGCCGGTGCGGTCGAACAGCGGGAAGCCGAGTTCCTGCTCGAGCCGCTGCATCTGCGCGCTGACCGCCGATTGCGTGAGCCCGATGCGCGCGCCCGCGCCCGAAAACGTGCCGTACTGGCTGACGGCGATGAAGGTTTTCAACTCGCTGAGCATGATCGATCAATCGATTTTGGTGATGGTCAGCTCAAATATATATCGTTTCTCAGCATTTTTATTCATGGTTAAACTTTGCTGCATCTGAGCCGATTGCCGGTCGTGCGAGTCGTGCCAGTCGTAAGCCATCCTCACACCCACCCAGCGAGACTTCCTATCATGAGCGTTGCCGAAACCGCTTTGCCGCCGTTCCATCTGGCGTTTCCTGTTCATAGCCTCGCCGCCGCGCGCGAGTTTTACGGCGAATTGCTCGGCTGCCCGGAAGGGCGCAGTTCGGACGCGTGGGTCGATTTCAATTTCTACGGTCATCAGATCGTTGCGCATCTGGCGCCGGACGAAGTCGGTCACCGTCATACCAGCGCGGTCGACGGCGACGCGGTGCCGGTGCGCCACTTCGGCGCGGTGCTGTCGATGGAGCAATGGCAGGCCGCCGCGGACAAACTGCAGAAGGCCGGCATCGAATTCATCATCGAGCCGCATGTGCGCTTCAAGGGCGAGGTCGGCGAGCAGGCGACGATGTTCTTCCTCGATCCGTCGGGCAATGCGCTCGAATTCAAGGCGTTCGCCGATATGTCGTCACTGTTCGCCAAATAAGCGTCGGGGCGTTGACGCCAGCGCACGGATAGCTGCAAATGACAAGGCCGGTCGACCATTCAGCTTGACCGGCCTTTTTCTGTGTTGCGAATAAAACTGAAAGCATGTTTCACAATATTTCGAACGAAAACCGTGCTGCGAATCAGCAAACGTTCCAATAACTGCGCGTAAATTTATTCAACAAACGTTTGCGGGTCGCCTAATTCGCTGCAAGTCCGGCGAGAGCCTTTCGCCTTCAAAAATGGCGTATTTGCTTTCAACAAGCTTCCTGACAATTTCGCCATTCTCGCGCCATGCAGGCGTTGGTGCTACCGATCTAGCATAAGCGGAGATTCAATCCCTCCCTCCACCCGCGTTTTCTCTGGCCCGTTTCAATGTGGATCGTCAACGTAGCACTTAAGCGGCCATACACGTTCATCGTGATGGCGATTCTGATCGTGCTGGCGACGCCCTTCGTGCTGTTCACCACGCCCGTCGACGTGCTGCCGGAAATCAACATTCCGGTGGTCAGTATCATCTGGACGTACACCGGGCTGTCGGCCGAGGACATGGCTACCCGCATCACGTCGGTCAACGAGCGCAGTCTGACCACGACGGTCAACGACATCGAACATATCGAATCGCAGTCGCTGCCCGGCATCGCAATCCTGAAGGTGTTTCTGCAGCCGAACGCGAATATCCAGACGGCCATCGCGCAGACGGTCGCCGTCGAGCAGGCGCAATTGAAGCAGATGCCGCCGGGCGCCACCGCGCCGCTCGTCATCAGCTACTCGGCTTCGAGTATTCCGGTGATCCAGCTAGGTCTGTCGAGTCCGAAGCTCTCCGAGCAGGACTTGAACGACACCGCGCTGAACTTCTTGCGTCCGCAACTCGTGACTATTCCGGGCGCAGCCGTGCCGTACCCGTACGGCGGCAAATCGCGGCTGATCTCGGTCGACCTCGATACGCGCGCGATGCTGGCCAAGGGCCTGACGCCAGCCGATGTGGTCAACGCGTTCAACGCGCAAAACCTGATTCTGCCCACCGGCACGGCCAAGATCGGGCCGAAGGAATACACGATCGACATGAACGGTTCGCCACCGACGTTGGAAGGTCTCAACGACATTCCAGTACGCACCGTCAACGGCGCGACGACCTACCTGCGTGAAGTCGCGCATGTCCGCGACGGCTACTCGCCGCAGACCAACATCGTGCGGCAGAACGGCCATCGTGGCGTGCTGATGTCGGTGCTGAAGAACGGCAATGCGTCGACGCTGTCGATCGTCGATACGTTGAAAGGCCTGTTGCCGGCCGCGCGCGCCGCGCTGCCGCCGGATCTGCAGATCACCGCGCTGTTCGACCAGTCGGTGTTCGTGAAGGCGGCGGTGCAGGGCGTGGTGCGCGAGGCGCTGGTCGCGGCCGCGCTGACCGCCGCGATGATCCTGCTGTTCCTCGGCAACTGGCGCAGCACCTGCATCATCGCGATCTCGATTCCGCTGTCCATCCTGTCGTCGCTGATCGTGCTGCACGCGCTCGGGCAGACCATCAACATCATGACGCTGGGCGGGCTCGCGCTCGCGGTCGGTATCCTGGTGGACGACGCGACCGTGACGATCGAGAACATCGAGCGGCACCTGCACATGGGCACCAATCTGCACGACGCGATTCTCGACGGCGCCGGCGAAATCGCGGTGCCCGCGCTGGTGTCGACGCTGTGTATCTGCATCGTGTTCGTGCCGATGTTCTTCCTGACCGGCGTGGCGCGCTATCTGTTCGTGCCGCTCGCGGAAGCGGTGGTATTCGCGATGCTCGCGTCGTACATCCTGTCGCGTACGCTCGTGCCGACGCTCGCGATGCTGCTGATGGGCCACGCGCACAAGCCAAAGACGGGCACGAAGCCGAATCTGTTCATGCGTCTGTATCACCGCTTCGACGCCGGCTTCGAGCGCATGCGCGCGGCCTACATCATGATCCTGAGCAGCCTGCTCGTGCGGCGCAAGATGTTCGGCACGCTGTTTCTCGGTTTCTGCGTGCTGTCGATGGGCCTGTTCTTTGCGCTCGGCGAAGACTTCTTCCCGAGCGTCGACGCGGGCGACATCCGTCTGCACATGCGCGCGCCGACCGGCACGCGGATCGAGGAAACCGCGCGGCTCGCCGACGAGGTCGAGAAGGTGATCCGCGAAGTCGTGCCGGAGAAGGAGTTGGGCACGATTCTCGACAACCTCGGCCTGCCGTATAGCGGCATCAATCTGTCGTATAGCAATGCGGGCACGATGGGCACGCTCGACGGCGAGATCCAGATCGCGTTGAACGAAGGCCACAAGCCGTCGCAGATCTACATGGACAAGCTGCGCACGATCCTGCCGCAGCGATTCCCGGGCGTCGAGTTCTTCTTTCAGCCGGCCGACATCGTCACGCAGATCCTGAACTTCGGCCTGCCCGCCGCGGTGGACGTGCAGATTGCCGGCGCGAATCAGCAGGGCAACCTCGACGTCGCGCGCAAGCTGCTGAAGCAGGTACGCCTGATTCCGGGCACCGTCGATACGCATATCCAGCAGAAGCTCGACGAACCGGTGATCGGTCTGCACATGGACCGCACCCGTCTGCAACAACTGAACCTGACCGCGAACGACGTCGCGCAGAACGTGCTGGTTTCGCTATCGGGCAGTTCGCAGACGTCGCCGGGCTTCTGGGTCAACAACAACAACGGCGTCGAATATAGGGTTCAGGTGCAGACACCGCAGTACCAGGTGTCGTCGATCGACGAACTGTTGCGCACCCCGGTGTCGGCCACGATGAACGGGCCGACGCAACTGCTCGGCAACCTCGTGCAGGTGTCGCCGAAGAGCCAGTTCGCCGAGGTCTCCCACTACAACATCCGTCCGGTGATCGATCTGTATGTGAGCGTTGAAAAGCGCGATCTCGGCAGCGTGGCGAATCAGGTCGACAGGATCGTCAACGAGGTGAGCGGTACGCTGCCGCGCGGCAGCACGATCACCGTGCGCGGCCAGGTACAGACGATGCGCAGTTCGTTCTTCGGGCTCGGCATCGGCGTCGCGATGGCGATCGTGCTCGTGTATCTGCTGATCGTCGTGAACTTCCAGTCGTGGGTCGATCCGCTGATCATCGTCAGCGCGTTGCCGGCGGCGCTCGCGGGCATCGTGTGGATGCTGTTCCTGACCGGCACCCATCTGAGCGTGCCGGCGCTGACCGGCGCGATCATGACGATGGGCGTCGCGACGGCGAACAGCATTCTAATGGTCGCGTTCGCGCGCCAGCGTCTGTCGGCCGGCGCGCCGCCGCTCACGGCCGCGCTCGAAGCCGGCGCGAGCCGGATCCGTCCGGTGCTGATGACCGCGTTCGCGATGATCATCGGCATGGTTCCGATGGCGCTCGGTCTCGGCGAAGGCGCCGAGCAGAATGCGCCGCTCGGCCGCGCGGTGATTGGCGGCTTGCTGTTCGCGACCGTATCGACGCTGTTTTTCGTGCCGCTCGTGTTCGCGGGAATTCATTCGTGGCTCGCGCGCCGTCATCACAACGGCGGCGGCGATGGCGGCGATGGCGGTGGCGGTGGAAAGGGCGGTAATCGCGGTGGAACCGGCGGTGATGGCGGTCGAAGTAGCGGCCATAGCGGCAGCCCGGAACACAGCAGTGCGGCGACGCCCGCGTAAAAGTTAAACGATGGTTGACTGAGATGACCGAAAAAACTCATGCCTCGCTAGCGATCCCCACGCGGGAAACCGAACAGGGAGAGCACTTGCTGCCGCCGCGCCATCGCGAATGGAGACACGCGAAGATCGCGATCCTGATCGTGTTCGTGCTGCTCGCGATCGGCACGCTGCGCACCGTGATCGCGAACGTGATGCAAAACCGCGAAGTCACGGCGACCGCGCAGCAGAACGCCACGCAATACGTGAACGTCGTCACGCCGAAGCAGACCGACGGCGGCGGCGGCACGCTGCTGCCGGGCACGTTGCGCGGCTATGTCGAATCGCCGATCTATGCGCGTGCGACCGGCTATCTGCTGCACTGGTACGCCGACATCGGCGCCCGCGTGAAGCAGGGGCAACTGCTCGCCGAGCTCGATACGCCGGAAATCGACCAGGAACTCGCGCAGGCTCTGGCTCAGCGTCAGCAGATCAATTCGAGCCTCGCGCTCGCGAAGAGCTCGCTGGAGCGCTGGCAGCAGTTGCGCCAGCGCGATGCGGTGTCGCAACAGGAACTGGACGAACGGCAAAGCACCTACACGCAGGACCTCGCGAATCTCGCGGCGGCCGACGCGAACGTCAAGCGTCTGCAGCAGCTCGAATCGTTCAAGCGGATCGTCGCGCCGTTTGCCGGCGTGGTCACGCAGCGCAACGTCGACGTCGGCGATCTGATCGACGCGGGCAGCGGCACGAGCCGGGCCCTGTTCGCGCTCGCGCAGTCGGACCCGTTGCGCGTCTATGTGCAGTTGCCGCAGGCCTACGCGCAGAACGTCGCGGTCGGGCAGAAAGTCGTGGTCACGCAGGCCGAGCTGCCGGGCCAGCAGTTCCACGGCACGATCACGCATATGTCCGGCGCGATCGACGTGGCCACCCGTTCGTTGCAGATCGAAGTGACGCTGCCGAATCCCGACGCCAGGCTGCGACCCGGCGCCTATGTGCAGGTCGAGGTGCCGGCCGCCGCGCACGAGCGCCTGACGGTACCGGGCAACGCACTGCTGTTTCGAGCGGAGGGTCCGCGCCTCGCGGTCGTCGATGCGAAGGGCAACGTCAGCCTGCACAAGGTCGTGATCGCGGTGGACCTCGGGCAGCAGCTCGAAATCGAAAGCGGTATTTCGCCGACCGATCGCATCATCATCAACCCGAGCGACTCGATCGCCGATGGCGATCACGTGCAGGTGCAGCCGCTGCGGAAGAACGGCAAGGAGGCGTCGTGATGTTCGCGGCTTCCCGCCGGGCGCGCACACGCGGCATTGTGGTCACCGCGCTCAGCGCTTGCGCCGGCGCGGCCTTGCTCGCCGCCTGCACGGTAGGTCCCGACTATCAGCGGCCGCAGGCCGAGGTGCCGCCCGAATGGCACACCGATTCGTTCTGGCGCGTCGCCGCGCCGTCGCATGCGCCGATTGCGCCGGACTGGTGGACAGGCTTTGCCGACCCGACGCTCGCGACGCTCGAAACCCGGGCGCTCGCGCAGAACCAGACGCTCGCCGCGGCGAGCGCGCACTACGAGCAGGCCAAGGCGACACTCGCGAACACCAGCGCGCAGCGCGTGCCGGAAGTCGATTTCTCGGCGCAGGCCTCGCGCTTTCGCATTTCGCACGACCGGCCGCTGACCAACTACGCGACGCCGACTCAATCGACGGTACAGAACAACATCCAGCTCGGACCGACGCTCAGCTACGACACCGATCTGTTCGGACGCATCCGTCGTGAGGTCGAGGGCGCCCAGGCGTCGGCCGAACAGTCTGCGGACGATCTCGCGAACGCGCGGCTCGTGTTGACGACGGATCTCGCCACCGACTACTTCTCGCTGCGTGAGCTCGACAGCGAAATCGACGTGCTGAACCAGTCGGTGAAGCTGCAGCAGAAGGCGCTCGACTACGTGAACACCGAGCACGACCTCGGTTCGGTGTCGGGCCTCGACGTGCTGCAGCAGAAATCGCAGCTCGATGCGACGCGCGTGCAGGCGCAGCTTCTGCTGAATCAGCGCGCGCAATTCGAGCATGCGATTGCCGCGCTGGTCGGCGTGCCCGCCCCGCAGTTCGCGATCGAGCCGAAGGTGCTCGATATCAAGCCACCGACGGTGCCGCTCGGCGTGCCGAGCGACGTGCTGCAGCGGCGGCCCGACGTCGCCTCGGCGGAACGCGCGATGGCGGCCGCCAACGCGCAGATCGGCGTGGCCAAGGCCGCGTTCTTTCCAAGCCTGATGCTGACGCCGGGCATCGGCTGGGAGAGCACCGAGTTCGCCAATCTGCTGAGCGCGCCGACGCTGATGTGGACGCTCGGCGCGGCGGTCGGCCAGGTGATCTTCGACGGCGGGCGGCGCGCGGCCAACGTCAAGTTCGCGAGCGAGGGCTACAAGGCGACCGAGGCGAATTATCGGCAGACGGTGCTGAGCGCGTTCCAGCAGGTGCAGGACGGCATCACCGGACTGTCGGTGCTCGACGGCGCGGCGAAGCAGTCACGTGAGGCGGTCGAGGATGCGCAGCGGCTGCTGTCGCTCGCGAACGATCGCTATTCCGGGGGCCTCGTCGCGTATCTGAACGTGATCGACGCGCAGGAGTCGCTGCTGACGAGCGAGCGCACGGATGTGCAGATTCATGGGCAGCAGCTGACGCTGTCGGTGGCGCTGGTGAAGGCGCTCGGCGGCGGTTGGGATGGCGGCGCGCAAGGTAGTGCGATGGCCGCGAATGAGGCACATGCAAGCAACGCTGCGGCGATGCCGCAGCAGGCGCCTGCCGGCGGCGCGCAGCAGAAAGACATGCCGGCTGCTGCGCGCTGAATCGTCCCGGCCGAGCTTCGATGCCGACGCAGTGGGATAGGCGCGAAGAATCGAGGGCGTTCGTATAATTCAAGGTTGGCGCCACAATGTGGCATGGGGCAGGGGACGCGGATGAAATTGCTGATCGTTGAAGACGAGCACAAGGTAGTCGACTACCTGCGCTCCGGTTTGACAGAGCAGGGCTGGGTCGTCGACGTCGCGCTCGACGGCGAGGAAGGGACGCATCTGGCCACCGAATTCGATTACGACGTGATCGTCCTCGACGTGATGCTGCCCAAGCGCGACGGCTTCAGCGTGCTGAAGGCGCTGCGCATGCGCAAGTCGACGCCGGTCATCATGCTGACCGCGCGCGATCACGTGAACGACCGCGTGCGCGGCTTGCGCGAAGGCGCGGACGACTACCTGACCAAACCGTTCTCGTTCCTCGAACTCGTCGAGCGTCTGCATGCGCTCGCGCGCCGCACGCGATCGCAGGAGTCCACGCTGATTTCGGTCGGCGATCTGTTCGTCGATCTGATCGGCCGCCGTGCGACGCGCGATGGCGTGCGCCTCGACCTGACCGCGAAAGAGTTTCAACTGCTCAGCGTGCTCGCGCGCCGCCAGGGCGACATTCTGTCGAAGACCGCGATCACCGAACTCGTATGGGACGTCAATTTCGACAGCCACACGAACGTCGTCGAAACCGCGATCAAACGGCTGCGCGCGAAACTCGACGGTCCATTTCCGTCGAAGCTGCTGCACACGGTGCGTGGCATGGGCTACGTACTCGAAGTGCGCGAAGAGGCCGAGTCATCATGAACCGCTCGATTGCCCGCCGCCTTGCGTTGATGTTCGCGCTGGTGGCACTGTTCGTGTTTACGCTCGTCGGCAGCGGGCTCTTTCTGGTGCTGCGCTCGCAGCTCGAACATCATCTGCGCGAGTCGCTCGACGATCGCACGCAAATCGCGCGCATCATCGTCTCTCACGCGGTAACGCCCGAAAAATGGCGCATGGCCCGCGAAAAACTCACCGACATGACGCCGCATGACAGCAGCACCATGTACTCCGTGACGAGCGCGGAGCCGAACTTCCACTTCGGCACGCCGGTGCACGGGACCGTCACGAAGAGCTGGCCCGGCGGCTACGCGCGCATCGCGCCTGAGGGCGGCGGCCCCGACATGCTGACCTCGACCGTGATCTTGCCCGCCAATGGCGCGCGGCCTGAAGTGCAGTTGCAGGTCGCGGCGAGCTATTCGCCGAACCTGCGCACGATGCGCGTGTTCGGCTCGGCACTCGCGGCGCTGTCCGCGCTCGGCAGTCTCGCGGTGCTGCTGCTCAGCTACTCGGTCACGCGCATCGGCCTCCAACCGCTCACGCGTCTGACGCGCGACGCATCCGCGGTCAGCCCGAACAACCGCTCGCAGCGGCTCAATACGGCGTCATTGCCGCTCGAACTGAACGATCTCGCCAACTCGTTCAACGGCGCCCTCGAACGGCTCGACGGCGCCTACGGCCGCCTCGAATCGTTCAACGCGGACGTCGCGCATGAATTGCGCACGCCGGTCACGATCCTGATCGGCCAGACCGAAGTCGCGCTGACGCGCAACCGCTCGGTCGACGATCTGCGTCACACGCTGCAATCGAACCTCGAAGAATTCGAGCGGATGCGCGCGATCATCAACGACATGCTGTTCCTCGCGCGTGCCGACCAGGGCGAACGCGCGACGGGGTTGATCGAGGTGTCGCTCGCGGCGGAAGTCGCGCATACGCTGGAGTTTCTGGAGATTCCGCTCGAAGAGGCGCGCGTGCATGCGAAGTTGCGAGGCGATGCGTTCGCGCGCGTGAACCGTTCGCTGTTCGGCCGCGCGTGCGCGAACCTGCTGATGAACGCGATCCAGCACTGCGAGCCGGGCGCGACGATCAGCGTGACGATCGCGCGCGGCGAAGGTGCGATGCGTGACCAGGTGCGTGTCGTGGTCGCGAATCCGGGCGAGCCGATCGCGCCGGACGTCCTCGAACATCTGTTCGACCGTTTCTATCGCGCGGAAGTGTCGCGTACCAATAGCCGCGAAAACCACGGGCTCGGACTCGCGATCGTGAAGGCGATCGCCGAAATGCATCGTGGCACCGTATCCGCGCACAGCGCGAACGGCATCAACACGTTCTCGTTTTCGGTGGCGGCGCCGGTGATATCCGCGTCGGGCGATATACCGGCCGCGCGTGCGAACGCGAGCGCGAATGCCAATGCGAGCGCGAACGCGGCCGGAGTCGCCGCCGATACCGCCTATTCGTCGCTCGCGAAAGGCAAGTCGGCCTGAACCGGCAGGCGCGGCTTCAGCGCCTGTTCACTGGCCGAGCTCAGCGTGCTGATGCGCACGCCCAATAGCCGCAGCTTGCGGTTCAACTGCACGCGTCGCAAACACTCGGTCGCCGCGCGGCGGATTTCGGTCGCGTCGGCGGTCGGTTCGTCGAGCGTCAGGTCGCGCGTGACGGTGCGGAAATCGTCGTAACGCAGCTTGATACCGATCGTGCGGCCCACGTAGCCCTTGCGCACGAGATCGTCGGCGACACGCACGCACAGCCCCGTAAACGCGCTCGATAACGCTGGCCGGTCATGGCGCGGATGCAGATCGCGTTCGAACGTGGTCTCGCGGCTGATCGACTTCGGCTCCGATTCGACCACCACCGGCCGCTCGTCTTGACCCTGCGCGACTTCCATCAGCCACGCGGAATAGCTGCGCCCGAAATTGTCCTGCAACAACCCGGCGTCGGCGGCGGCCAGATCGCCGACCGTCGCGAGGCCGAGCGCGGTCAGCTTCTCCGCCGCCTTCGGGCCGATGCCGTTGACCTTGCGCACCGGCAGCGGCCACACGCGCAGCGGTATGTCGGCTGGCGTGAGGATCGTCAGGCCGTCGGGCTTGTCGAGCTCGGAGCCGATCTTCGCGAGCAGCTTGTTGGGCGCGACGCAGATCGAACACGTGAGACCGGTGGCCTGATGAACGGCCTCCTTGATGCGCCGCCCGATATCGGCCGATTCGCCCGGCAGGTCGGTCAGGTCGATATAGATCTCGTCGATGCCGCGATCCTCGATGCGGTCCGTGAACGTCCTGACGGCTGCCTTGAAGAGGCGCGAGTAGTGGCGGTACGAATCGAAGTCGGTCGGCAGCAGGATCGCGTCGGGCGCGAGCGCGGCGGCCTTCATCATGCCCATCGCCGAAAACACGCCGAGCGCGCGTGCCTCGTACGTCGACGTGGTGACGACGCCGCGGCCCGCGTAATCGCGCAGCTTCGCGAAGCGCTTGCTGCCGTCTTCGAGCAGCTGCGGCGCGCTGTTGCGGCCGCCGCCGATCACCACCGCGCGGCCGCGCAGCTCCGGATAGCGCAGCAGTTCGACGGACGCGTAAAACGCGTCCATATCGAGGTGCGCGATGCGGCGGGATGGCGAATTCATGGGAATTGAAGCGGGCGATGGTAATGAACGAAAGCGGTGAGGGCGCGCGTCGCGACGCCGCCGGCCCGTAATGGTACCTTGCCGCGCGCGCCGCCGGTCAGGGCCTGCGTGGCCGGCCGCATGGGCGTCGTTCAGCGCAATGTTGAAAAAGCGGCTTCAGTAACTATCCTTCACACTAATCCGCAGGTTACGTAGCGGGTCCCTGCGGGGCCGCAACCGCGCCGGCGGATTTCGCCGCGACCGTTCACCACCGGGCTCGACAGATGATCAAGCGCATGTCGCTGATTTCGGCGTATATCGCACTCGGCTGCGCCGCAACGGTGCTGCCGGTTCTGATCAGCATTTATATCGCGAACGAAGACGTCGCGCGCCGCGAGCAGCGAGATTTGCACCTGTACGCGGAAAAGGCCGTGATGCGCACGGAACTCGTCACGTATCAGGGCTTTGCCGCGATCGCGGACCTGCAGGCCGAGCACGCCGAGCCGTGCTCGCCGGAATACCTGGCGAGGGCCGCCCACGTGATTTTCAACTACCGCTACGTGCGGGACGCGGGCGCGTATGGCGACGGGCGCTATCTTTGCTCGCCGCTATTCGGCGACGTTCGCAGCCAGGATGTTGCGCTGCCGCCGCCGCGCTGGCGCAGCAACGACGGCTACCTGGTCTGGTTCCAGCAAAAGAATCCGCTCAGCGACATGCGCGAGGATATCCAGATCGGGCGCAACGGCGAGTACGTGTCGATCGATCCGCAGTCATATGTCGATGTCATGGACCCAGCGGGAAGGCCGATCGCCACGATCAATACGGAGATGAATTCGATCGTTGCACTGTCGACCGGCGCGGACCCCGACGAGATGCTCCATGCATGGAAGCGGGCGGGGCGCGTCGATAGCGATGAATGGAACTACGCGGTGGCGCGCTCGGAGACGCGCGCCCTCGGCGTCGTCGTCAAAGGCCGGCGCACCAGCCTGCTCAGAGACTGGCCGGGCCTGCTGGCGACGTGGCTGTCGATAGGCGTCGCGATGGGCGCCGCGTTCGGCTGGTTCGCGTTCAAACGGATCTCGCGGCAGGTGTCGTTCCAGGCCTCGCTCGAATGGGCGATCTCGCACAAGACCATCAACGTCGTTTATCAACCGATCGTGAATCTCGCGACCAACGAGTGTGTCGGCGTCGAAGCGCTGGCCAGATGGAATCTGAATGGACGCGAGATCTCGCCGCATATCTTCATTGCGTTGGCCGAGCAGCATGGCCTGATCCAGTCGTTGACCGACCTCGTGTTCGATGAGGCGCTGCAAGATCTGACGGAGCTATTGCGTTCGCGGCCGTCGTTCTACGTGTCGGTCAACGTCAGCGGCGAGGATCTGCGCACGCCACGCTTTCTGAACCTGATTACCGCGAGGCTCGCCGGAACCGGCCTGGGTCCCGCGCAGATCAGGATCGAAGCGACCGAGCGCAGTTTCCTGAACGCCGATGTGACCCGGCAGACGATCGCGGCCTTCAGAAGCGCCGGTCACCCGGTCTATATCGACGATTTCGGCACCGGCTATTCGAGCCTCGCTTATTTGCAAACCTTCATGATCGATGTGCTGAAGATCGACAAGTCGTTCGTCGACACGATCGCTCAGGAGGCAGCGTCGAGCATCGTTGCGCCGCATATCATCGAAATGGCGCACGAATTAGGGGTGGAAATCGTCGCGGAGGGGATCGAGCGCAACGAGCAGGTCGAGTATCTGGTGCGCCGGGGCGTTCAGTATGGGCAGGGCTGGCTGTTCGCGAAGGCGATGCGGCGCGAGGAGCTGGTCGCGTGGCTCGAGGCGCGCCGCGTGACGCATGCGCCGGCGCAGCCCGCGGTCCAGTAGTTCGGCGCCCGGCCGGGCCGGGCGCGATGCGCTTACTGCTTGATGCCTTCGGCCTGGATATGCAGCGTGGTCTTCATGTTGAAGCCATACGCCTTGCCGAAGTCGATGCCGAAATCGTCGCGATTGAACGTCGCGACCGATTCGGTGCCGCACACTTCGCGCTTCAGCATCGGGTGCTGGATGCACTTGAACGATTCGATCTTCAGGTTGACCGGCTTGGTGACGCCGTGCAGCGTCAGCGTGCCGATCACTTCGACCGGCTTGTCGCCGTCGAAGCGGATCTGCGTGCCCTTGTAGGTCGCAGTCGGGAACTTCGCGGTGTCGAAGAACTTGTCGCCGACCAACTCCTCGTTGAGCTTGTCGTTGCCGATGCCGACCGAGCTCAGGTCGATCGTTGCCTCGACCGTGCCGGTCTTCGCCGCGCGATCGAGCACGACGGTGCCGTTGGCTTTCTGGAACTTGCCGCGCCAGATCGAAAGGCCGCCGAAGTGGTCGGTCTCGAAGCTCGGCGATGTGTGCGTCGGATCGAGCAGGTAGGTTTCGGTCGCGGCCATCGCGTTGAACGAGCATGCTGCGGCGAGCGCGCCGGCGGCGAGCAGGAGGGATTTCTTCAAGTTGGACTCCAGGGGTCTAAAGGTAATGCGGTGCTGCTGTGTTGAACGTTATTTCGTTGCCGCGACCAGATGAAATTTGATGACGACTTCGTCGGCGACCACCGACGTGTCTTTCCATTCGCCGGTGCCGACGTCGAACTGCGTGCGCTTGATCGGCAACGAGCCGTCGAAGGTTTGCGTTGCGCCCTGGCTCGCGATCACGACCGGCACCACGACCGTTTGCGATTTGCCCTTGATCGTCAGCTTGCCGGTCACCTTGTACTGGTTGCCGCCGGCCGGCGCGATCGAGCTCGACACGAAGGTCGCGCTCGGGAACGCGCCGCTGTCGAACCATTCCTTGCCTTGCGCCTGTTTGTTGTAGTCGTCCGCGCCGAGGTCGTAGCTCGCGGTGTCGATCGACACGTTCGCGCTGCCCGCGGCCGGCTTCGCCGGATCGAAGTTCAGCTGCGCGGAGAACTTCCTGAACTTGCCGTCGACGGGCACGTTCATCTGTTTGGTCGTCGCGATGACGCTGCTTTTCGCGAGGTCGACGTCGGCGTGCGCGAGGTTCGCGCCGATGAGCGCAAGCGCCGCGAAAGAAGTGAGCGCCGCGCGATGAGCGGAGAGATAAAAGGGTGTCTTCATGATGGTACGCATCCTATCCGAGCTTCGCGGCCTGATTGCACACCGCGAGGAATTTGATTGCCAACCAGTCGTAACCAATCGACAGGAGTTATGCCTTTCTTCAAGCTGTCATGTCGTTATGCATGGGTCTTCAGAAACGGCACCATGCGCGCGAGCAAGCCGTCACGATCGACGAACTGATGTTTGAGCGCCGCGAGCACATGCATTAGCACGAGTGCGAGCAGCGTATAGTTGAGCAGCACGTGCAGCGTGCGCAGCGTGGCCTTCAGCGCCTGATCGGGACCGATGATGGTCGGCAGCGGCACGATGCCCAGATACACGACCTGAATCCCGGCCGCCGAACTGTAGAAGTAGCCGGATAGCGGAATCGCGAGCATCAGCAGATACAGCAGGCCGTGCACCAGATGCGCGGCGGCCTTCTGCCATGCGGGCGTCGCGGCACCGAGCGCGGGCGCGCGGTGCGTCGCTCGCCACAGCACGCGCAGCAGCGCGAGCGCGAACACGGTCACGCCGATCCATTTGTGCCACGAGAAGTATTTGAGCTTCGTCGGCGTGAAGCCGGGGATATCCGTCATGATCCAGCCGATGTAGAAGCCGCAGATCATCAGCGCGGCGATCAGCCAGTGCAGCGCGATTGCGGCGCCGTGATAGCGCGTGGGAGCGGAAGCCTGTGTTTGCATCGTTTTCTATCCGTTGCTCGCAATAAGCCGCGTGGGAATGCGGATAGTAGGGAGGTCAATAGAAACTGAATAGGGGGTGCGCGGGAACAGATTGTTTCTTCGTTGACGTTAATTGTGTTGAAAGACATGCGCGTGACAAGGCACACCGACTGCCGTGGACCGGTCGCTGCGGCAACCGCTGTGGTAACTTGTGGCCCCGAACAACAAGGTTGCGCGTGCTTTGCGCAGCCACCGACATAACCCATTATCCGGTCTTTAAGCTGTGAATTCCGTTTTTCTCTCCTGGGGCATTGCCGCGGCCGCCACCGCCGGCGTGATCACACGGCCGTTCAAATGGCCCGAAGCCGTGTGGGCCGTCGCGGGCGCGGTGCTGCTCGTGGTGCTCGGCCTGTTGCCCTTGCATCTCGCGATCGAAGCGATCGGCAAGGGCACCGACGTCTATCTGTTCCTGATCGGCATGATGCTGCTATCCGAAGTCGGCCGCCGCGAAGGGCTGTTCGACTGGGTCGCGGTGCTGGCGGTCAATCATGCGAACAGTTCGCCGCGCAAGCTGTTCGTCCTCGTGTATCTGTTCGGCGTGGTGATCACCGCGTTTCTTTCCAACGATGCCACCGCCGTCGTACTGACGCCCGCCGTGTTCGCGGCGGCGAAGAAAGCGAAGACGCCGCCGCTGCCGCTGCTGTTCGTCTGCGCGTTCGTCGCCAATGCGGCGAGCTTCGTGCTGCCGATATCGAATCCGGCCAACATCGTGCTGTACGGCAATCACACGCCGCCGCTGGGACCGTGGATGCTGCGCTTCGCGCTGCCGTCGGTGCTGTCGATCGGCGCGACCTTCGTGATGCTGCGCTGGACGCAACGCGACGCGCTGGCTGGCGTCTGCGAGGCGAATCTCGAGGCGGTCGAGCTGTCGGCGAGCGGCCGGGTCGCGCTCGCGGGCATCGCGGTGACGGCCGGCGCGCTGCTGACGGTCTCCGCGTACGACATCCAGCTCGGTCTGCCGACCGCGATCCTCGGCACGCTGACCGCGCTCGTGGTGCTGATCAAGGAGCGCAAGTCACCTCTGCCGATGATTCGCGAGATTTCGTGGAACGTGCTGCCGCTCGTCGCCGGGCTGTTTGTGCTGGTCGAGATGCTCGATCACACCGGCGTGATCAGCACGTTCGCGGGTGCGCTGCGGCGCGCGACCGAACACAACGAAATGGAAGCGGCCGCGTGGGCCGGCACCAGCATCGCGGCGCTCAGCAATCTGATCAACAACCTGCCGTCCGGACTGATCGCGAGTTCGACCGTGATGCAGGCGCAAAGCCCCGAGCGCGTGATCGACGCGTTCCTGATCGGCGTCGACCTCGGGCCGAACCTGTCGATCAGCGGCTCGCTCGCGACGATCCTGTGGCTCAACGCGATTCGTCGGGAAGGCGAAGACGTCGGCTTCATGAAGTTCCTGAGGGTCGGCGTGCTGGTGATGGTGCCCGCGCTCGTGCTGGCGCTCGGGGCACGGATTCTAACGGGCTGAACGGACGCCCGACCGGTGGTCCATCCGCGGGCCTGCGCGGGAGCCGATGCGGCTCGCGCCGGCGAGCTGATCCAGTTGGGCGCCGACCGAGCGCAGCCTTGCTTCGAGGTGGGCAACGCGCTGGCGTTGCGCGGGCACCATCGACGACCGGTTCAATGCATGCAGCCGGCCATGCCAGTACGACAGAGGAAAACGGTCGCGCGCTGAAAGTGCGTTGAAAACGACTTCGAGGTGGGCAATTTCCCTGTCGATATCTTGGTAACTCATCACAAAGGTCCAGGAAAGAAGTGGGATAGGGGCGCGCGAAGCTAAAAGGGACAGCAAGCTCCGTTCCATCCCGCCTATATGTAGTCGAAATCAGCCGTGAAGACGCAAAGCGGTCCATCGGGCGCGCGCCTGGCGCGCTGCGCGATGGTAAGAAGCGGCAAACTCCATGCAAGCTTTACGCGCGGCGTCCCCACGCGCCGCGGCGGCGCTCTGCCTTTCAATCGGACAACGGGAATTCACCAGGCGTGCCCGCCAGGCGCGTGTCCTATGCTGAGTCAACGGCGTGACGCGGCCGTGGGCGATCGAGACCGCCCCGCGCGAGAGCCCCGAAACGCGCTTTCAATGCGGCGCGTTCACCAGCGGTTGCGCATAGCTGACCGTCGGCGCGGGCACCATCGCATAGTTGGGCGCGGGCGGCACGACCACGGCGGCGGCGGGGGTGTTCGCCGGCAGTTCGGGCGGCGCCGCAACGATGGTCGCGGCCGCGATAGGAACGGCGACAGGCGGTGCCGATACGTACACGGGATTGACCGGCACCGGGTAGTAGACCGGCCGCGGCGGCGGCGCGTAGACCACGGCGGCGGGCAGATACACGACGACTCTCGCGTAGGCAGCGGAAGAACAGGCGAGACCGATGGCGGTGAAAGTCGAAGCGCAGGCGAGACGAATACTCATTTGTGACTCCTGATGCGTGAAAGCCGACGGACGGCAGACGGAACGATACGCAGCAGGCCCGCGAAACGAAACCGCAAACTCATTTCATTCGATGTCACGCTGCACCGGCGCGAGGCGCCGTGACATGATTCGACATGATTCATGAATTGCGATTGCGTGGCGTCTGACCAAGAATTCGGCCTGTCATCGAAACGGATCGCGGCACCCAGGCAGGCGACGGTCGATGTTCCAACCGAAGGAGTCAGTCATGAAGAAGTTGCTCGCCACCCTGTTGCTGTGCTGCGCGTCCACCGTCACGTTCGCTCAGGCCGCCGCGCCGCAAGGTATCACTCAGCAGCGCATGGAGCGCATGGAGCAGCAGTTGCAGACGCGCTTTTCGACCGCTAACACCACGCACGACGGCAAGCTGACCCGCGACCAGGCGGCAGCCGGCATGCCGATGCTCGCGCGTCATTTCGACGAGATCGATACGCAGAAGGCCGGCTACATCACGCTGCCGCAGATCGAGGCGTTCATGCAGGAGCGCGCGGCCGCGCACTGAGCAGCTCGGATATCGAGGAGCTTTCGAATGGAACGCCCCGCCAGGATCATCGTGCTCGACGACGAAGCCGAGTTGCGCAACATGCTGCTTCGCTTCCTGCGTGGCCACGGTTTCGACGTGCGCGCGGCCGAGGACGGCAAGCGTCTGAACCGCTACCTGGAGCGCGAGCCGTTCGATCTGCTGATACTCGATCTGATGATCGGCGAAGAGAACGGCCTCGAGATCTGCGCGAAGCTGCGCGCGCAAGGGCAGACCTTGCCGATCCTGATGCTGACCGCGAAGGGCGATCCGCTCGATCGCGTGACCGGCCTCGAAACCGGCGCCGACGACTACCTCGCCAAACCGTTCCTGCCGCGCGAACTGGTGGCGCGAGTCAACGCGCTGCTGCGTCGCCAGAAGATGGCCGCCGGCGACGTCACGGTGACCTCGCAGCGCGTGCGTTTCGGCGACTTCACGCTCGACGTCGGCAAGCAGGAGCTGTCGCGCGCGGGCGAGCCGCTCGAGATTCATTCCGCGCAGATGCTGCTGCTGGTCGCGCTCGCGTCGTCGCCGAATCGCGCGGTGAGCCGCGACAACCTGCTCGCGCGTGCGCGAGGGCGCGACCATGACGCGCTGGATCGCAGCATCGACGTGCAGGTGCTGCGGCTGAGGCAGATCGTCGAGGACGATCCGTCGAAGCCGCGTTTCATTCGTACCGTCTGGGGCGTCGGCTACATGCTCGTCGCCGATGTCGAATCATGATGCGCTCGCTGTCACGCAGGCTGCTGCCGCGCACGCTGCTCGCGCGCAACATCGCGCTGTTGATCGCGCTCGTGATGCTGAGCCAGATCTGCTCGATCGTCGTGCTGCTGCATTTCGTGCAGCGGCCACGCGTCGAGCGCGCGGCGGCCGTGTTCGCGACCTACGTGACGACGCTCGACAACCTGCTCGCGGCGACTCCGCCTGCCTCGCGCGCGGCGCTGACCGCACGACTCGACGCGCGCGAGCAGTTGCCGCCCGAAGCGACCGACACACCGCCGCACGATCTGTTGCGCGCGTATAGCACCTATCAACGCGGCGTGTTCATCGACAGCCTGCAGAAGTACCTGCCCGCGGATATGCCCGCGCGCTGGCAAACCGAGGGCGCACAGCGCTTGTGGATTCGCATGCACGGGTCGCTTGCCGGCGCCGGCAACGCGGCGGGTTTGGCGAACGCGCCATACTGGATTGCGCTGCCGGTTCCCGAGGACGCGCAAGGCAGCGGCCTCGAAGCGGCGATCTTCCTGTCGCTGGGGCTCGGCGTGCTCGCCGCGCTCGCCGGCTACGCGATCCAGCTGCATCTGAACGAACCGTTGCACGAGCTCACGCAAGCGGCGCGCCGCGTCAGCGCCGGCGACCTGCCCGCGCCGCTGCCGACCGACGGCCCCGCCGAAATCGCCGCCGTGGGCAGCGCTTTCAATCAAATGACGCGCGCGTTACGGGACGCCGAAGCGACGCGCGCGCTGATGCTCGCGGGCATCTCGCACGACATCCGCACGCCGTTGACGAAGCTGCGCCTGTCGATGGCGATGGCGATGCCGCAGGGGGCCGACAGCAGCTTCGTGATCGCCGCCGAATCGTATCTGGACCAGATCGAGACGATCCTGCAGCAGTTCATGGATTACGCGGGCAGCGGCGAGCGCGAGGAAGCGCAGCCCGGCGATCTGAATGCGCTGATCGAACGGCTCGCGGGCGACTTCGCTGGGCTCGGGCACGAGTTCGAACTGTCGCTGGGCAGTTTGCCGGCCGTTCCCTATCGGCCGATCAGCATGATGCGGCTGCTGATGAACCTGATGCAGAACGCGATCGTCTACGGCGGCAGCGGGCTTGCGGTGCGCACGTGGGCGACGCAGGACACGGTGACGGTGGCGGTCGCCGATCGCGGCAAAGGTTTGACGGCTGAGGAGTTGGAAAAGCTGAAGGCGCCGTTCCAGCGCGGCCGCAATGCGCGTACGCACAGCGGCGGCACGGGGCTGGGTCTGTCGATCGTCGAGCGGATCGCGCGGCTGCACGGCGGCAGCCTGCAGTTTCATCCGCGCGACGGCGGCGGCCTCGAAGTATGGGTCGTATTGCCGCTCAAGGCGCCATAAGCGCAAGACGGGGTGAGGGCGCGGCGCTCTTGCCGCTCACTCGCGATCCAGCCACGCGTCGAGCCCGACGCGAAACGCGACGCCCGCGATCACCGGCACCGTCAGCATCAGGATGATGCCGAAGTTCGGGATCTCGTCGCCGTACATGATCGGGTTGTACAGCACGACGCCCGACACGATTGCGAACATCAGCACGCCAATGGCGACCATCAGCAGATTGCGCACCGACAGGGACAGCGTCTTGCGCTTCGGCTTGTCGTTCGTGTCCTGAGCGCCGGGTGCTTCGTCGTGTTGGGCAGGCATGATGGTTCTCGTGGCAAAAAATGCGGCATCGGAAGCGGCCGCGGTGGCTACCGCGCCCGGCATCATACCCGCGCGCGCACGGCTGACGCAGTTGGGCGGCGCTGTTGCGGGTACTCATCCTTACCAACAATATATGCCATTCCAGGCCGCGACTTCACGCGTCGGCCTTCGGCCCCGCCGCAGGCGCCGAATCTGCGCCAGCCGCCGATGCGAGCGCACAGCCGCTCAGGCCGAGCTCGTCGAGAATCGCGCTCATCAAGCCCGTGCGGCGCCATTGCAGCCACCTGATATAGCACGTCTGCGACGGCGGAAAGGTGCCGGGCAGCCGATGCCATTTCTCGTTGCGCGTGACGACCCACAGGATCGCGTCGAGGATCTCGCGCGGAGGACGCGCGGGCCGTCCCAAACGTTTCTTCGGGTCCTGCTGGAACAGATGACTGATGCGCGCCCACGCGTCATCGGAAAGAGGAAGATCTAGCATGCCGCCAACGCCTAACTGACCGGTTTGTGGCGATCTTACGGTTTGGGCGGTTCATTCTAATTCCGGATTTACGCGTGGTTTGGCCCGCTCAACCGCCGATTGCTTCGCCTCCGATGATGCTAGCGTCGCCTTTGGCGGCCTACACCCGCAACCCGCGACTCTTCAGCCGGTAAACCAGCTGCGGCCGCGTAATCCGCATCGACGCGGTGCGCGGCCTGCTCACGCGCATGGGCTACAACTCGGGCGCGCGCGACGCCGAACTCTGATCGCGTTGAGGAAGCCGAAGCAGCATTCACCGATATCACCCGGGCGTTCGATGCGCGCATGCAGAAGCAGGGCGTGCCGCTCGTGGCGGAGCCCGCAGCCCGCAGAACAGCAAACCCAGGAGACACATCATGGCTGATTCCGTATTCATCGCGTTTCAGGCTAACGACGACTCGCGTCCGTTCATCGAAGCGATCGAAGCGGACAAACGTGCCGATCATCCAGAAGTGGATCGACAAAAGGTTCTGCCGCGGCTACCGGCTGCTGACGCTCGTCGCGATGATGATGGACTACATGCTGCCGAAGCGGCAGTGCGTGGGAGGGTTTTCGCGGCTTCGTCCACGACGCCGCGAAGGCGCTTTTCGGCGGCGATTTTCGTGGCCACAAGGCTTATCTGTGTGGACCGCCGGTGATGATCGAAGCGTCGATCCGCGCGCTGATGCAGGGGCAGCTGTTCGAACGCGACATTTACACGGAGAAATTCCTCAGCAATGCGGACGGCGCCGAAGCGCTCGCGAAAAGCCCGTTATTCAGGTCGATCTGAAGCATCATGAACACACGTGCGCCACGGCGGCAGAGGTTCGGGGTTTGGACTAGGACGCCGCTTCAGTGTGATCGAGCCATTGCGCGAGCTCGTGTCGCAACTGCGCGATATCGAGCGGCTTGCCGAGGAGCCGCGCACCTGGAATCGCCGCTCCGATCTCCGCGCTGCGACCGTAGCCCGACACCAGCAGCACGCGGATTGCGGGCTGCACTTGCCGCACCGCGCGCGCGAGTTCGTCGCCGGACATACCGGGCAGCTTGAGGTCGGTCAACAGCACGTCGTAGCGTTGGGTGCTCGCGAGCGGCAGCGCTGCTTCCGCGCTGGCGACCGCGGTGCACGCGAGACCTAGCGCGCCGAGCAGTTCGCCGAGCGCCTCGCGCGATTCGGTGTCGTCCTCGACGAACAGCACGCGTGCGGCTTCCTGGGCCGCGCGCGGCTGGGTCGCCTTTTGCGGTTTTCTCTTCGGCTCTTTTTTCAACCCTTTCGGCGGCGCCTGCGTCGCGCCATACATGTTGGCGCTTTCGTACGCCGCGGGCGGCACGCATGCGGCGATACGCGTCTCTCGCATGTCGGCCGCGCGGTCCGCACGCGCCGCGCCCGCGCGTAGAACGTTACGCACCAGACGGGCGAGATCGTCGCGCCGGTACGGCTTGGACAGCAGCGTGATACCCGCGTCGAGCTTGCCGTGGTGGACGATTTCGTCGCGCGTATAGCCCGATGTGAACAGCGTGGGCAGCGGTGGCGTGCGCGCGGCCGCGCGTTGCGCGAGCTCGACGCTCTTCAGCTTGCCGGGCATCACGACGTCGGTAAACAGCAGGTCGATCGGCACGTCGCTGTCGATGAACTCGAGCGCCGCGTCGCCGTTCGACGCGGTCAGCACCTTGTAGCCGAGCTGCGCGAGCATTTCGACCGCGGTCAGCCGCACGTCGGCATCGTCCTCGACGACAAGTATGGTTTCGCCGCCGCCGACCGACGCTGCGGTGCCGTCGACGGTCTCCGGCGTCTCCGCTTCGCAGCAGCGCGGAAAGAACAGCGACACCGTCGTGCCGTGTCCCACTTCGCTTTCGATCGACACATGTCCGCCGCTTTGCCGCGCGAAGCCGAACACCATGGACAGGCCAAGGCCGGTGCCGTGGCCGTCGGGCTTGGTCGTGAAGAACGGTTCGAACACGTGTTGCAGCACTTCGGGCGGCATCCCCGAACCGGTGTCGGCAACCGAGAACTCCACGTATTCGCCGGGCGACAGCTCCGGTTTGCCGCGGCAGAACGCGGCGTCGAGCGTGCGGTTGGTCGCGCGCACGGTGAGCGCGCCGTCGGCGCGCATCGCGTCGCGCGCATTGATCGCGAGATTGAGCAGCGCGTTTTCGAGCTGATTGCGGTCGACCTGCACGTTCCACAGATCGTCGCTGAGCACCGTGTCGATCCGCACCGTTTCGCCGAGCGCGCGGTGCAGCATTTCGCTCATGCCGGTCAGCAGGCGGCGCGGATTCAGCACGGTCGGCGACAGCGGCTGACGCCGCGCGAACGCGAGCAGATGCGCGGCGAGCTTCGCGCCGCGTTTGACGGCATCGGTCGCGGCGGATAGACGCCGCTGCGTGACGGGGTTGTCATCGGCGTCGGCGGCGAGCATCTGCAGATTGCCGTTGATCACCTGCAGCACGTTGTTGAAGTCGTGTGCGACGCCGCCCGTCAGGCTGCCGATCGCTTCCATCTTCTGCGCCTGGCGCAGCTGCTCCTCGGCGAGCGCGCGCGCGGCGATCGAATCGGCGACGCGCTGCTCGAGTGTTTCGGTTAGCTGAAGAAGCTGCTGTTCGGCGATCTTGCGTTCGTGAATGTCGATCAGCACGCCTGGAAAGCGCGTCGGTTCGCCGTGTTCGTCGAACTGGCAGCGGCCGTTCGCCTGCACCCACATATAGCCGCCATCAGGCCGCCGGATCCGGTACTCGGCGCGAAACGGCTCGCCGCTGCGGATCGCTTCGGCGGTCAGTCGATCGTTGAGCTGCTGGTCGTCGGGATGGATTATCTGCGTGGCGGCATCGCGCGCGACGCCTTTCGAAGCTGTATCGCGCCCAAACGAAAAGGTGCGCGCGAAGCGTTCGTCGCCCGTGACCTCGCCCGTGCGCACGTCGAGCACCCAGGTGCCGAGCACCGCGCCGGTGTTCAGTGCAAGTTGCAGGCGTTCGTTGGTCTCGTGCAGTTCGGTTTCGGCTTGCTGGCGCAGCCGTTCGGTGAGCACCCGCCCGGTGGTTTCGACGACCATCGACAGCACGCCGGCCGGCGCGCCGCTGTCGCCCGCAACCGGGCTGTAGTACAGATCCATCCACACGTCTTCCGGCTTGCCGTCGCGCAGCAGCACGAGCGCCTTGTCGCGATACGACAGCGTGCCGCCGGCGAGGCAGGTGACCATGACGTGACGATTGAAGTCGGCCACTTCGGGCCAGCCGTCTTCGACCGGACGACCGAGCAGATACGGATGCCGGCCGCCCGCGAAGATCGCATAGGCATCGTTGTAGATCATGTAGCCGGGCTCGTCCCACAGCAGCACGAGCGGCATCGGCGACGCGAGCATCGTCAGGACCGTCGAGGTCAGACTGCGCTGCCAGTTTTCGATCGCGCCGAGGCTGGTCGCGCGCCAGTCGAATTCGCTGATGCGTCGCGCCATCTCGCCGCGCCAGCCGGCGCAGCCGTAGTCTTGTGCCGGAAAAGGCATGCAGCGCTCCACCTGAATTCACGTCGAAAATGGTCGGCTCGGGACCGAAGCTTCGCAGGCTTCGCGCAGCCACGCGAGCTGCAATTATTGTATGGCACATCGCCATACCGTTGACGCTTCGCGGACGCTATTCGGGGTTTTGCCGGGTAAGCAGCCCTGTCCGAAAACGTACCGATTCGGCACGTCGTTCGATGCACGGGCAACATTTACCGCGACGCGCGTTTGCAGCGCAGCGAAAGCGGAAGAAGCGCCCGCATTTCCGGCATGGATCGATACGCGACGTACGCGCTATGCGAGGGAATGCGAATGAACGTGAGGCGTCAGTTGGACAACGACAGATACTGCGACGTCAACGGCACCGGCGGGAACGGCTGCAAGCCGGTCTGCCTGTTGAAGCTGTAGCGCACGTACACGGCCGCGAGCCACTCGCGATACTGATAAGCGTTGCCGAGCGACGCGGTTGCCCCGACCGCGAGCTGCGGCGCGAGCTGATATTCGCCGACGCCGCTGATCGAATACGACACGCCGGTCTTGCTCTGGCCCGGGTAGACGGCGCTCAGACCGTTGCCGAGGGATTGCGCGGCGGCGGCCGCGTCGCCCTGGCGCGACGAGCCGTCGTTCAGCGGGAAGTAGTTCGACGCATCCTCGCGGTAATGCTGCACGCCGATCGAGCCTTTCACGTCGTACGTGAACAGGCCTGCGCGGCCCGACCATTCGACCGGCAGATTCAGGATCACGTACTGCTGCGGACTGAAGTAGCCGCCCTGGCCATACGTGAAGAACGACAGATTGCGGTTGTAGCCCATGATCGTCGTGTTCACGCCGACCGTCAGCGTCTGGTCGGCGTCTTTCAGCAGACGCGTGTAGACGCCTCCGCCGCCCTTGACCGCGTTGTTGCTCGGCACGTTGGTGCCCATGTAGTGCTGATACGCCGCGTTCACGTACAGGCCGCTGGTGCCGTCGTCCCACGTGAGGCTGGCGCGCACGCCGTTCGACGTGACGCCGCCCCATTCGAGGCCGGCGCCCGCATCGCGCGCGCCCGCGTACGACAGCAGGCTGTCGGTCACCGCGCGCCGCGCGACCGCGATCGAGTACGACACCTTGTCGGTGATGCCGCCGTTGTACTGCGCGCCGCCGACGATGTTGGTCTCGCGGAAGCCGATCGGCGTCACGCCGATATCGCCGCTGATGCTGCGACTGTCATAGCCGACCGACAGGCCCACGCCGCTCGCGGTCTGGCTGCCGTAGTTGTTGGTGCCGTTCACCGCCGCCGATTCCGACGACGCGGTCGAAAGCCCCGCGCCGAAGCGCGCAAGCGTCGACGTGCTGTTCGACGCGGTGCCGGCGTCGAGCGTGACCGGGGTCGCGGTCACGACCACGTGACCGTTGCCCGCCTTGATGCGCCCCTCTACCGGCGCCTCGATGTCGGTCAGCGCCGACAGGCCGTCCTCGCCGGCGCGATTGCGGAAGATCAGGCCGCCCGACACGGTGCTCGACTGCTCGCGATTGATCTGCGCGAGCTCCTCGGCGACGCCGAGCGTCTGCGCGTTCGCGACGTTCGGCTGCGGGTTGTTGCGCGCGTTGCTGCCGGGCGGATAGTACGGCTGCGCGTAGCCGGCCGGCGGTTGCGGAATGTACGGCTGCTGCGCGTAGTAGCCTTGGTTCGGGTAAGGCTGCTGCGGTTGATAGTGCTGCTGCTGCGGGTACGGCTGATATGGCTGATACGGCTGCGCATAGCCCTGCTGCTGCGGATAGGGCGGCGGTTGCTGCGCATAGACCGGCGCCGGTTGGCTCGTTTTCGCGGTGCTCTTCTTCGTGTTCTTCTTCGCGCTGGTGCGTGTCGATCCGTACGGCAGCGGCGTCGTCGACGCGGCGTTGGCCTGCGCTTCACGCGCGGCCGGCGACATCGGCCATGGTGTGGCCGCATAGCCGTCTGGCGCGCCGTAGGGCTGCTGCGGATACGCCTGCTGCTGCGCATAAGGCTGCGGCTGCGGATAACCCGCGTTGTACTGCTGCTGCGGCATCGGCATCGGCTGCATGGGCGCCGGGCCTTGCCCCGGATAAGGCTGCAACGGCGCGCCGGACTGGCTCGAGCCGTAGGATTCCTGGCCGTAGCCGCCGACCTCGGCGGCGGAGCGGGGCGCTCCGTACGGTGCGGCGACGGGCGCGGGCTGCGCGGCAGGCGCGTTATAAGGCGTCGCGGCGGGCGCCGTATAAGGCGCGACATACGGCGCGGGCGGAGGGGGCGGCGGATAGTTCGGCACGGTCTGCGTCGGCGAGGAAGGCTGCGTGTTCAGGAACGGGAGCGCGGGACGCGCGGCATTATCGGCGTCGCTCGAAGTCGCGATCGCCGTCTTGCCTTCGAATGGATTGGTGCCCGGCAGCGGCGTCGCGCCGATCTGGCTCATCGCCGCTTCCCAGCCGCGCGGCACGTTGCTGCCTGCGTTGCGCGGCGCATTCGCCACCAGCGGCGTATTGGCCGCGACCAGCGAGCGTTGCAGATAGGTCGACGCGAGCGACAGATTCCCTTGGGCGCGATACATGCGGCCCACGGTCGCGAGCACGCCCGGATCGTTGGGTGCGAGGGCGAGCGCCTGGTTCGCGAGCGTTTCCGCGTAGCTGAACTGCTTCGAGCCGGCCGCGGCCGAGATCGCCGCCTGCAGCAGGCTCAGGTCGTCGGGGCGACGCTGCAGCGCGACGCGGAAGCTCGTGAGCGCGTTGCGGTCGTCGCCCGCGCTCGCGTACATGCGGCCGAGCGCGGCCTGCAGGTCGGGGTTGTCGGGCATCGCGGCGAGCCACGGTGCGATCACCTCGTAGGCGCTCGCAAGATCGCCGCGCAGGCGTACTGCGTCAGCCTGTCGGATCACGATGCCGAGATTCAGGTTGTTGAAGTCGGTGCGCTGCTGCGGCGTCAGTTGCATGCTCTGCAACTGGCGCATCACATTGCCGAGCTCGGCCTGCTGGCCTGCCGCGGACAGAATGCCTGCGTATTGCAGCAGCAGATCGGTGTTGCCGGGCGCCGCGCTCATCGCTGCGCGCACGAGACTCAGAGCGCGAGTCGGATCGCCGGCCTGCTGGTACGCGCTGGCGATCACGCCGATCAGCTCGGGATTGTTGCCGGCCACCGGCTCGGCGGCGCGCAAGGTCGCGATGGCTTGCTGCGTCTGGCCGTTCTTCGCCATGCGCGTCGCGAGATCGGCCTGCTGATGTACCCACAGCCGATGCTGCAGCGTCGTCATCGCGTCGGTGCGCTGCGCGGGCGCAATGCGGTCGAGCTGCGCGAGACCGGTCGACCAGTCCTGCGTTTCCGCCGACAGCAACGCGCTCGCGTACAGCGCATCGGTCATGTCAGGATGGGTGGCGAGCAGGCCGTCCATCATGCTGCGCGCATTCGCAACCGCGCCCTGGCGCACGTAAATGCGCGCGAGGTCGAGCCGCAGCCACGGATCGTCGGGCTTGTTCAGCAGCGCGTCCTCGAACAGGCTGCGCGCGGTGCCGAGATCGCCGCGCGCTTCGGCCGCGCGTGCCTGCGCCGCCTGCGCTTCGCCGCGCAAACGGTCGATGCCGCCGACCTTCGCTTGCTGCTCCGCGTTCAGCTGATTGGCGAACTGCAGCGCCTCGTCGGCGCGGCCCTGCGCGGCGAGGGCGCCGACGAGGCCGCGAATCGCGTCGGGGTTGTCGGCCTGGCGGCGCAGCGCCATCCGGTACGCCTGCTCGGCGCCGGCCGGGTCGCCGGTCTGAAGCAGCATTTCGCCGAGCTGCACCTGGGCGGTCACGTCCGAAGGATTCAGCGCGATCGCGCGCTCGAACAGCGCCTTCGCCTTCGCGAACTCGCCATTGCTGCGCGCGCCGATCGCTTCGCTCGTGTAGGTCCAATAGGTCGCGCTGTCGAGCGCGGTTTTCCAGCGCGCCGGATTGGGGCCGCGCGAGGCGCGCTCGAGGTAGTTGCGCGCATCCGCGAATTGCTCCTGCTTCAGCGCGGCGATGCCCATGCCGCCTAGCGCGTCGATGTCGTTAGGACTGGTCGCGAGCACCGACGAGAATCTGGCGCGCGCGGTCACGATGTCGTCGCGGTCGAGCGCGGCGAAGCCCTCGGCGATTACGCGGCCGCGCGCGTCGGCGGCGGCGTTTTGCTGCGCGCGGGCGCGCGCCGCGGCGTCCTGCTGCACCATCGATTCGTAGCGTGCCTTCACGGCGGCATCTTCACCGGCGGTCTGGAAGAACGACTCGTACAGCGCGGCGTCGGAGGGTCGCGCGTCGAGCCATAGCAGCGCCTGGCGCCAGCTCTTTTTCGCCGCCGCGCCGACCGAGGTGTCGCCCGCGAGCTTCTGCAGCCGCGCGATGCCGTCGCGCCGCGTGACGTCGCGATAGGTCAGATGCTGCGCGTACGCGAGCGCGAAGCGCGGGTCGTTCGGGTTGTCGTGCGCGAGCTGTTCGAGGCCGCGGCGCGCTTCGTCCCAGCCCTGCGGCGTGGCCGACAGCGCCTGGTAGTACTCGAGCTGCAACTGCGGCGTGGCGGGCTTGCCGGTCAGCGCGCGCTGATACTCCTGCGCCGCGCTCGCGCTCTGTCCGGCTTGCGCGAGCCGGCGCGCTTCGTTGATCGTCTGATCGCGCGGGCTGGTCTGGCCCAGCCGGCGGCCGAGCTCATCGAGATTCGGATAGTTCGGCGCGGCCGCCTTCAGCCGCGCGAGGTATTGCTGCGCGCCGGCCGCGTCCTTGCGGTCGGCCAGCACCATGCCCATGCCGAACAGCGCGTCGGGCTGCTTCGGATCGATGCTGAGCACCTTCTGCCACGCCTGCTCGGCGAGGTCGCCGCGCTGATGCGACTGCCAGTACTTGCCCTGATCGATCAGCACGCTCAGCGGATCTTTGCTCGCCTGCGCGAGCGCATCGGGCGCGGTCGCGGCTGCGCAGAGCACCGCGCCGACGGACAGCGCGATGCGCAGCGACACGGCGAGAGCGTTCAATCGCATGCGGCCCTCCAGGCGGGCACGAGGCTGCCGGCTTCATCGAAGCGGTAGCGGCCATCGATGAATCCCGTGCCGAACAGACCGAGCACACGATCGTAGTACACCGGTTCGCGGCCCGGCACGCTCGCGTCGAGCGCGGCGAGCCGCGTGCGCGCGAGGCCGAGGCCATGCTCGTCGCCCAGCGTCTTGAAGTAAGGCGCGAGCGCGCCCCAGTAGCTGAGCGGGCCTTCGCCGCTCGACGCGCCGGTGGTCGACGACACCTTCTCCGGCGGGAAGCCGTTCTGTGCGACCTTCGCGCGCATGCCGCCGAGCGCGCCGAGCCACGGCTTCGCGAGCGGATCGGCGGGCGACGCGAGGCCGGCCCACAGATAGACGCGGATCGCGTCGTAACTGCCGACGTCGCCGTGCTTCGGATCGACGACGAACCGGCCGTTCTGCCACGCCGCCCAGTCGGGCGCGAAGCCTTGCGGCGACACGGTTTTAACGAACTGATAGGCGTTGTCGGCGAGCTTGGCCCACGGGCCGTCCGGCACCTCGTGCGCGAGCGCGCGCAGCAGCGGCAGCGGCAGATAGCTCGGATTCAGCCGCGTGACGCCGCCGTTCCTGAAACCCTGCGCGCCCGGCAGCAGCATCGGCCCGAGACCGGACAGATTCGCGACTTCGTCGTGCGCGATGCGCTCGGCGAGCGCCTGACCGAGCTGCGTGTAGGCGGGGCTGTGCCACAGGCGGCCGGCCTGCAGCAGGTCGTAGGCAATCCAGAGGTCGGAATCCGATGCCGAATTCGGATCGAGCACGCCGTACGAGCCGTCCGGCTTTTTGCCCCATTGCCACGCGGGCAGCCGCAGGTTCTGCGCGTCGAACTGGTCGCCAGCGAGATTCGCGCGGGTCCAGCCGAGCAGCTTGTCGAAGGTCGCGCGGTCGTTGGCGACCAGCGCGAAAAAGAGCGCGTAGGACTGGCCTTCCGAGGTGGTCTGCTGGGTCGGCGTCGAGTAGTCGATCACGCGGCCGTCGGCCTGCACGAAGCGTTGCACGAAGGTTCGCCACGCGCTCCAGTCGCCGCAGGCGGCACCGTTCTGCGCGGCCTGAGCGGTGCCGCTCGAAGCCGCAAGACTCGCCGACGCCGCGATGCCGATACCGAGCGCCAGCGCAAAGGAGGTTCTTCTGTCGATCCGAAACCGCATACGAGTCATATCCGTTCCATCAGTCCTTCAGTCGACGCGCGGCAAGCGCGCGCAGCGTCCGGTAGCACAGGCCCGCGATGATCAGCGCGGCGAGCACGCCGCCGAACAACAGCAGCAGCGGATGCGACGACAGCGCCCAGCGTAGATACTCCTGCGGCGACAAATGGCCGACATAGTATGCGGAGCCGTTCGACGTGACGGTGACGTCGCGGCCATGGATCACGGCCATCGCGCCTTGAATCTTCGGCAGCACGTCGGCGTCGAGCAGCGCGCCGGACAGGTCGGCGTCAGACGGGCCGGCCGCGCTGATCAGCGCAACCGCGCTGCGGCCGCTCTGCAGCGGCGACTCGAAGCCGGTCAGCAGGGCCGCGCCGGTCGAACTGACCATCGTCAGATCGGCGCGCGCGGGCGTGCGCTCGACGCCGCGCTCGCCATGCCACCAGTCCCGCAGCTTGAACACGAGGTCGGTAAGCTGGAACGTGTGCGCGTCGCCGTTACTGGAGAACGGCATCGACTTCGACCAGCGCTGCAACAGCGGCTGCTTGCCGGGCGCGCCGAACACCAGCAGGTCCTTGTCCGCGAAGTGGTCGACGTCGGCCGCGTGGGTGACGGTCACGCCGGCGACCGGAAAGCCGGTCGATTCGCCCATCCGGCCCATCGTCAGCAGATACAGGCTGTAGTCGCTCGCGTCCGGGGCGTCCGGCAGCACGACGGCGGTCTCCGAGAGATCCGCCATCCGCGTGAACGGGAAGCCGCTGTTGGCGAACGCGGCCAGATCGGGCAGCGCCATGTAGTGCGGGAACGACGACAGGTCGATCGTCGAGTTCGGATCGATCGCGCCGACCACGTTCTGCAGCAGGCGGCCCGCGCATTCGCCGGTGTTCGGGATGTCGTAGTAGAAGTGCAGGCGCAGTTGGGTGCGCGGCGTCATCAAGAGCGGCGGGATGCGGATGTTGCGGCGCGCGTCGGCGGTGCCGTCGGGCATGATCAGGTTGAAGTAGCGGCTCAGCTCGAACACCGACGTCGAGCGTGCCGGAATCGGCAGCGCCTGCACGAAGCCGTTGTTCACGCTGATGTTCAGCGACGAGCGGTCGCGCTTGGGTCGCACCGTGTAGCGGTAGCGCAGAGCGATCGGCGCGCCGCGCGTGTGCCACATGAACAGATCGGGCGCCACACGCATGTTGATGCGCACCGCGTCGGCGTCGTAGCCGAACACGGTCAGGTCTTTCGGATCGGCGAGTTCGCCGAAGCGCACCGCGCGGTCGGTCGCAAGCCAGTTCGGCGCGTCGTACGGCACGCGCGGCGTGATCTCGTTCAGCGACGTGATCGTCGCGCTCGCGCCGGACAGCGTGCTATGGCCGATGCCGAGCGACTTCGCGGCGGTCTTCAGCTCGGCCTCGTCGCGGCCGAGCACGAGCAGCAGCTTGCCGCGCGCGTTCGCATCGCGCTCGACCACCGCGATGGTCGGCCCGGTGATCTCGGGAATCGTCACGCCGGCCGGATGCTGGTCGCTCGTCGCGAACACGACCGCATTGCCCGACAGCGGCGGGTTGTCGAGCTGGGTCGGAAACAGCGCGCCGCGATAGCCGGCGAGCGAGCCGAACCACGACGCGACGATTCCGGCGGCTTCGAGCGTGCCGTTGCCGGGTTTCTGCGCGAATACGAATGGCAGTTCGAGGCGGCGCACGTCGCGGCGGTCGAAGAACGGCTGCGGCAGCGCGGCCAGTTCCGCCTTCGTCGCGAGCGACGAGTAGGTCAGGTCGAGCGAGCTCGCGTTGCTGATCGTCGCCCACAGCGACGAGTTCGCGGGGTCTTCGCAGGCGCTCGTGTAATGGCCGATCAGCTGCAGGTTCAGGTGGTTGAAGTCGGTGATGAAGCGCGGATCGATCGTGATGTCGCGCGCGACCAGCATGCCGGACTGCTCGTGCGGCAGCGGCAGTGTCGCGGCGACCTCGCCGTTGATCAGCACCTTCAGTTGCGACAGGTTCGCCAGCAGCGCGGGCGAGTAGCTGTAGATCAGATGCAGCGTCGCGCCGGTCACGACCTCGTCGCCGCGCACCGAGAACGCGATGCCGTTCTGACCGTCGACGCCGCGCAGTTGCAGCGGATCGAGCGCGCCGAAGTCGGCGAACGTCAGCGTTTGACGACGGCCTCCCGGCACCAGCGTGCCGGGCTCGGCGGTGGTCGGCGTGCGCATGCCGAGCGCCTTCACCGACGATGCCGCGAGCGCGGGCGTCGGCGTGGCGAGCTGGTCCTGGGCGATCGCGTTCGGATCGAACGGCACCGCTGCGCTCGGCGCGGGCACGTTGCCGACACCGGTCGCGGCTTGCGGGCTTTGCGCCGCGCCGGCGGTTGCGGCGGCGGCCGGGGCCGGTTTGGCCGTGGCGGTGGCTGCCGGAGCAGCCGCCGGTGCAGCCGCTTCAGCGAGCGGCACGAACGACGCCAGCGCGGTCTGCAGCACAAGCCAGCAGGCGACGCCGCGCATGATTCGCCGCGAGCGCTGCAAGCCATGGAGGGCTAACACGCGCGATTGGGGTCCAGTGGTGTTGCGCCCGTGAGCCGGGCGTTCGATATGGTCCTTCGCCATCCTGTAGCCCATAGATCAGTCTTTCGTTTTTAGCTTCTTGACGTCCGCGGGACGGCTTTTGATCGAACTGCGCAAGTCGTCGTACAGATGCTCGAACAGCCCCGCGATGCCGCGCACGCCGACCTTCAGCACATGCGACAAACCGCGCAGCGGCGTGTCCGTCTCGCGTCCCTCGGCCCAGCCAGTCCACGCGTCCGCGCGGGCGAAGGTGGTCTTCACGAACTCGTACTCCTGTTCAGGCGACAGCGACGAAAAGCGCAGGCCCACGCGGCCCGGCTCGGTGAAGCTGACGGTGGCGGGGAATGCGTACTCTTCGTCGCCGCGGAACAGCGACACGGTCACACGCTCCTGCATCGGCACTTCGATGGTGCTGGGCAGCTTTACACCGACGCCGCCTTCCGAGTAGTCGATCGTTTCGCAGGCGAGCGTGCGGCCGGTCGAGAACTTCAGCATCACCGGCATCTTCATCGCGACGCGGGGCACCGCGCGGATCTGGCGACGCTCGCTCGCGGCGGCCACGCTCGCGCCGAGGATCAGCATGTTGTAGCTGGTCCACGCGAGATTGAGCAGCGTGGTCTCGACGATGCTGCGCACGTGCCAGTTCAGATAGATGTGCACGAGACCCGCGAGGAAGCCGAGCAGGTTCAGAAGCAGCAGGAACAGATACGGCCGCGAGATCGACCAGTCGAAGTAGCTTTTCTCGATCACGCCGCCCTTGGCCGTCACGTTGAACTTGCCGAGCTTCGGATTGATCAGCGCGAGCAGCGTCGGCGCGGTGATGTACGACGCGAGCACCGACTCGTACACCTCGGCCCAGAACGAATGGCGGAACATCCGCTGCATCCGCGAGTTCGTGATGCTCGCGTGCATCATGTGCGGCAGCGCGTAGATCGCGATCGTGCTGGCCGCCGCTTCGATCACATGCGCGCCGAAGAACAGATACGACAGCGGCGCGGTCAGGAACACGAGACGCGGCACGCCGTAGAAGAAGTGCATCATCGCGTTCAGATAGCACAGGCGCTGGCCGATCTTCAGCCCCTTGCCGGCGAGCGGATTGTCGATCCGGAAGATCTGCGTCATGCCGCGCGCCCAGCGGATGCGCTGACCGATGTGGCCCGACAGGCTTTCGGTCGCGAGGCCGGCGGCCTGCGGAATCGCCAGATACGCGGTGGTGTAGCCGAGGCGGTGCAGCTTCAGCGCGGTGTGCGCGTCCTCGGTTACCGTTTCAACCGCGATGCCGCCGATCTCTTCGACCATGTTCCGGCGCAACAGCGCGCACGAGCCGCAGAAGAACGTCGCGTTCCACAGATCGTTGCCGTCCTGCACGAGGCCGTAGAACAGCTCGCCTTCGTTCGGCACCTTGCGGAAGGTGCCGAGGTTGCGCTCGAACGGGTCGGGGGAGAAGAAGTGGTGCGGTGTTTGCAGCATCGACAGCAGCTTGTCGCGCAGGAACCAGCCGAGGCCGATCTGCAGGAACGAGCGGGTCGGGATGTGATCGCAGTCGAAGATCGCGAGATACTCGCCGCTCGTGATCTTCATCGCCTCGTTGATGTTGCCGGCCTTCGCGTGACGGTTGTTCGTGCGGATCGTCCAGTTCACGCCGACTTCTTCGCAGAACGCCTTGAAATCGGGGCGGCGGCCGTCGTCGAGCACGTGGATCGACATCTTGTCGCCCGGGTAGTCGAGCGCGAGCGCCGCGTAGACGGTCGGCTTCACGACCGCGAGCGGCTCGTTGTAGGTCGGGATGAACACGTCGACGGTCGGCCACTCGTCGCGATTGGCGGGCAGCGGCATCGGCTTGCGCTTGAGCGGCCACGCGGTCTGGAAGTAGCCGAGCATCAGCACGAGCGTCGCGTAAACCTCGGCGGAGACGAGCAGCAAACCCCAGGCGGCGTCGAGCGGTCGCTCCCAGCCGGTCGTTTCGGTCAGACGCCAGTACATGTAGCGGCCCGACGCGACGATCGACAGCATGATCATCACCATCGTCGCGTAGCGGCCGGGCAGACGGCGAAACATCAGCGCGAGCACGAAGCACAGCGTCGCGAAGGTCAGCTGCTGATAGAACTCGAGCGGCACCGTGAACACGAAGTACAGCATGTACAGCGCGAGCAGCGTGACGAGCCCGGTGACGATGCGGCTGTTCCAGAAGTTCGCTTCGATGAAGCGTTCGAACCGCGAAGGCTCGCCGCCCTCGGGTTCGCGGGAGGAGGCTGGGCCGCTCATGCGACGTTCCTCGGCTGGGCGGCGATCGCGTCGAGCGCCGCCATGAGCCACGCGCCGCATGCGCGCAAATCGGCGGCGGCCTGGCTCAGTGGATCGTAGTGGATCAGCGTCGTGTCGCAGGCGAGCGCTTCGCTGACGCCTTCGTCGAGATGGATCACGCCTGGGAACACCTTGCCGGCGAGCATCTGGCGCAACACCTTCAGCACGTCCTTGGTCAGCTGGCGCGACTGGTCGATCTGGTTGACCACGTAGCCGACACCGCCGAAGTCCGTGCGCGGCGCCGCGTAGGTTTCGATCAGCCGCTCCATGTGCGGGATCGCCGCGTACGACGCGGCGTCGGCGAGCACGATGTTCAGCGCGAAGGTGGCCGCGCTCAGCGCGGTCCGCACGTAGACCGACGAGCCGGGCGGCGTGTCGATGATGACGATGTCGGACGCATCGAGCCGCAGGCTCTGCAGCGACTGCGCGAGCCATTGCGGATGCTGGTCGATATGCGCCTCGAGGCGGCGGCGGTCGTCTTCTAGCAGCGCGCCATAGGGCAGCACGGTCACGCCGTCGATGCCGTCGAACATCACCGTTTGCCACGGATTGCCGGAGAGCGTTGCGCGCGACACGCCGTCGATGCTGTCGAGCGGCACGCCGAAGTGCAGACGCAGCGCGTTCTGCGGATCGAGATCGAGCGCGATCACGCGCCGGCCGCTGTTGGCGAGCACGGAGGCGAGATTGGCGGCGAGGGTGGTCTTGCCGACCCCGCCCTTGGCGGACACCACGGCAATGACTTTCATGACCGACACGGACCGTTGGTGAGCCACGAGGGGAAGCCGCCGCGCGCGGGGCCGCCGGGTGGCTGCGCGCCTTGCACGGGCGTGCCGCGCAGACGGTCGAACACCGCGTTCAGCGACGTGGGCTGTGGCGCGGGCGCGGCAGCTTGCGGCGGCGCGGACGGGGTCTTAGCGGCAAACATCTTGCCGAGAATCGACGGTGGCTGGGCCGGCTGCGCGGGCGGGGCGGGGTAGCCGGGTTGCCTGGCCTGTAGCGGTTGCATCGACGCTGCCGGTGCAGCACTGACGCCGCCTGCGACCCATGCGGGCGCGGTCGGTGGAACCGAAGCTTGCGCCGCGGCCAGAGCCGGTGCGGAGATCGGCGGGATCGGCGGGATCGACGGGATCAGCGTGGGCGCGGCAGCAGTCGGGGCAGCCGGCAAGCCCGGCGCGGCAGCGATGCCCGATGACGCGCCGCCCGCCGCCGTGCGCGCGGCCGCCTCGTCGGGTTCTTCAGCGGTACTGAAGCGCGACGCGCCACTGGGCGCCGCTGGCTGCGCGGGAGCCACCGGCACCGGTGGAATGTCACGCCGGTGAGGGCGGGTGAACAGAGGCGCTTTCGCGCGCGTCACCGATGCCATGTCCTTCGGTGTCGTGTCGTCGTGGGCGGCGGCGGCCCGTGGCGCCATGCTCGCCGGCGGCTGCTGTTTCGTGTCTCGAAGCTGGCCGATGGCCGGAATGGCCGGCTGCGTCAGATCGAGCGTGACGAGCAGCGGCCAACGAGTGCGCGCGCTGCGCGCATCGTTTTCGCGACCGATCTCCTGGTACGCGTTGGCGTCGCCGCCGAATTGCTCGAACAGTTTTTCGATGTCGCTCGATGAACTCATGATGCCGTCGTCCGGTACATACCGTGCATTGGCCCGAGACGATTCCTCGGGCGCTGTTTATTGGAAATGCCTTCCCTGCTTCCACGCGTCGGCTGTATCGACGTCGCACTTTCTTGCATTACTACCGCTGTCTTGAAATTGGTATGTCGTTCGCGTACCGAGCCGCTGATGCTCAGGCGGGATGACGGCCGAGACGGAATTCGAGCGAGCTGTCCTCGCCGAATGCGCTCGTCTGCACGACCGACAAACCCTGCGCGCCCAACGCGCTCAACCACGTTTGATAGGCGCCTTCGAGAAACGCCGGCGTCCAGGCGAGCGCCGATTCGCCGAAGGCCGGCAGCGGCGCGCAATAGTGAATGATGCGCAGCGACTCCGCCTCGTCGGCGAGTGCGACGTAACCCCAATCCATCTGATGCCAGTAAGCGTTCAACACCTGCTCGAGTTCGGCCGTCGATGCGCAGGCGGGCAGCGGATGCGCGAGCGCGAAGCGGTTGCCGACGCGATGCATCAGCTGACGCAATTCGTCGCGTCCGATCTGCGCTTCGAACTCGCTCGCCAGTGCGCTCAGCATGCCGCGCCATTGCGGCGAGATTTGGCGTTCAAGCAGATAGTCGAGGATTGGGGCCATGTTTTCCGGAAGTGGTCGTTACCCGTTGCGCATTCGCAAACGTTTGCTCAATTGGGCAGCGCAGTCGCTCGGCAATCGTGCGCCGCGCCATTTACGTCATTTGTACCGGCATGTCTGGCGCGTCCGGCACACATCGTGAGAAGTCTACTTAAGACACTGGCTTTTAGCCACTTTCCATTGCTCAGCTTAGACGTTTATTGATGTGCATTCGAGACACATGAATTACGTAATTTTTGCTGCTTCAAACAAAAATTGAAACGTTTGCCTTGCGCTTCATGCAAAAAGGCTTGCGCAACAATAGGCGGATTAGCCGACAATTCCGGCATGCTTTGAGCTTTGCGCTTTAAATCATGCATTCGGCGGGTGGTGAATCGCGCGAATTGAATTGCGGAATTGCCTGAAACCGTAATGAAAGTTATCGTCGCATGCCGGCATTGGCCGAGTAGCGACCTTCGATTCAAAACAATTCGCAATGCTCAATCCACTCACTATTCTGCTGGTCACGATTCTGGCGGACGCAATCGCGATGGCCGTGCTGCTGTCGCTAAGGCGTGCGGAGATTCCGGGTGTCGGCTACTGGATCGCCGCCAACGCGATCGCGGTCGTCGCGCTTCTGGGCACCGCGTTACAGGGACATGCATCGCCCTGGCTGACGCTCGTCGTGGCCAACGTGCTATTCGCGCTCGCGCTGCTGCTCCTGTTCGAGGGCTGCCTGCGTTTCCTCGGCCGCCGCCCACGGCCGTGGCCCGCATATGTGGGGCTGCTGTTCGTACTGGCCGGCATGATCTACTGGACCTTCGTTGCGCCGAACTTCAATGCGCGCGTCGCGCTGGTCTCTGCCTATCACGCGACCGTCTACGCGGCGCTCGGTCTGCTGATGCTGACCGGACGCCCGGCCAACCGGCCGCGCTACAGCTTCTACTTTCTCGCGACCGCGGCGCTGCTGCTGTGCCTCGGGCACACGACACGCGGCGTCATGTACGGCTTCCATCTGCTCGAGCAGGCGAGCCTGATGCAGGTGTCGATGCCCAACATCGTATTTCTCGCGCTCGGCATTCTCGCGCCGCCGTTCCTGTCGATCGGCGTCGTGATGCTCGCGCACGACCGGCTCGCCGAGCGCCTAGAGCGGCTCGCGAACGTCGACGATCTGACTGGCGCGCTGTCCCGTCGAGCGTTCATCGAAATCGGCGGCGCGCTGCTGAACGCATCGCTGCGCACGGGCTCGCCGGTCGCCATCGCGATCGTCGACATCGATTCGTTCAAGGCCGTCAACGATACGCACGGCCACGCGGCCGGCGACCAGGTGCTCACGCACTTCGCGGCATTCGTCGCGCGCGAGCTGCGGATCGGCGACGTGTTCGGGCGCCTGGGCGGCGAGGAGTTCGGCGTGCTATGCCCGGCGACCTCGGCCGCCGAGGCGGTCGTGCTGCTCGAGCGGCTGCGGGCGCGGCTTGCCGCCACCGTGCCGGACGAAAGGCCGCGCGGGTTGCGCTATACGTTCAGCGTCGGCGTCGATCAGCAGCGGCGGGGCGAATCGCTCGCGCAATTGATGGCGCGCGCCGACCGTGCGTTGTACGCGGCGAAAGCGGCGGGGCGCGATCGGGTGATGGCGGCGTAGTGGAGCGCACCGCAATTTGTACGTCGTCTTACGTTAGCCATAAATGTTTATCGAACGTTTGCCGATAACCATTGGCGGAGTGACCGGAAACCCATCCTGATCAGCCCTCTATGTCTGCCATCCCGACGCAGCACCTGTCCCAGCCGAGCCTGCGTGAGCGCTTTCACCGGCGCTCGCTCGACCATCAGCGGCCGCTTTCTCTCGTGACGATGGGTTTCACCGTGGTTGCGTTCCTGTGCATGGTGGTGGTGCGCGAACTGATCCGCGCTCCGGCCTCGCCGCTCGGCTACCGGCTGCTGTGCGCGCTCGTGCTTGCGCTGCTGGTGCTGGCGATCCCGCGCGCGAAGTCGACGACGCTGTTCGGCGCGATCGGCGTCGCGTACGAGCTGGTGCTGATCGGCGGGCTCGTGCTGAATGCGAGCGGCCTCACGCATCCGTTGGCGTGGCTGTTGCCCGCGTTCGTCGTGATACCAATCTGCGCGGCGCCGCTATGGCTCACGCCCGCCCATTTCGCGACCGGCAGCGCGCTGTTCTACGCGGCGGCCATCCCGCTGCTGCGCGGCAAAGCTCATGCGCCCGAGGTCGACGCTGCCGTGTGGACGTGGGTTATCGCGATCGGCGCGCCGATGGCGGTGGTGTTCCATTTCGGCTTCTACCGTTTCCGGCGCAATCACTTTCTGCTCGAAAGCCAGCTCGCGCAGCTCGCCGCAACCGATCCGCTGACCGGCCTGCAAAACCGCCGCTCGTTCGTCAAGCACGCGGAGGGACGGCTCGAAACGCTGGCGCCGGGCGCGCAGATCAGTGCGATCTTTCTGGACATCGACAGCTTCAAGTCGCTCAACGATCGCTTCGGCCATGCGGTCGGCGATCTTGCGCTGTTCCAGGTCGCGCAGGTGCTGAAGGACGCGGTCGCGCTTTACGACAGCGTGAGCCGCATCGGCGGCGAGGAGTTCGCGTTGCTGATCGACGAAGATCTCACCGGCGCGCTGCAACTCGCCGAGCGGCTGCGCCTCGACATCGCCGCGATCGAACGGCCGGACGGCCATCTGACCGCGAGCTTTGGCGTAGCCGAGCACCGGCGCGGCGAAAGCTTCATGGTGCTGCTCGATCGCGCGGACGAAGCGTTGCTGCGCGCGAAGCAGACGGGCCGCAACCGTGTCTGCGCGGAGCGCGCGCTGCCGTTCGACGCGCTGCAGCCGCCGTTCGACGATGTGCTGGCGCCGCGTTACCGCTGGGAAGACTTCTATCTGATCTCGCACTTCCAGCCGCTCTACAGCCTGTCGCATCAGAAGCAGGTCGGCTTCGAGGCGCTGCTGCGCGGCGAGCACGACGACGGCACGCTGGTGCCGCCGGTCGTGATGTTCGCGCCGAAGCCGTCGAGCGACGAAGGCGCGCTCGACCGCGCGAGCCACGCGGTGCATCTCGGCAACGCGCGCCGCGCGCTGCCCGGCGATGCGTGGCTGTTCCTGAACATCCTGCCGGCCACCTTCGTCGCCGAAGGCTATGCCGACCAGTTGACGAAAATCGTGCGCGCCGCGGGGCTCGAACCCGAGCGCGTGATTCTGGAGATTCTCGAATCGCATGGCGGCAGCGTCGACGAGATGTCGCGCGCGGCGGCCCGCTATCGGCAGCACGGCTTCCTGATCGCAGTCGACGACTTCGGCGCGGGCCAGTCGAATCTCGACCGGCTGCTGCGCATCCGGCCGGACATCGTGAAGCTCGACGGCGAGCTGATTCGCGCGACTACGCACGGCACGCAGCAGCCGATCCTGCCGAAGCTGGTGTCGCTGCTGCATCAGGCGGGGATGCTGGTGGTCGTCGAAGGCGTCGAGACGGCCGACGAGCTGATTCTCGCGGTCGAGTCGAATGTCGATTTCGCGCAGGGCTTTCTGCTCGGCCGGCCGGCTGTCGAGATCGCGCCGCCCGAATCGGTGCACCGCCAGATCGACGATGCATTCGACGTGATCGCGCAGGGCCGTGCGCATCAGTATGCGTTGTTCGAATCCGAGATGGAGCCATACCGGCTCGAACTGCGCCGCGCGGCCGACGCGTTGCGCGCCGGCGTCACGATGGACGATGCATTCGCGCTACTCGCGACCTTCAAGCGTTGCATCAGCTGCTTCCTTCTCGACGATACCGGTCGCCAGATCGGTCACGAGGTGCGCGGGCCCGCATGGAGCGAGGACGCCGCGTCGCTGCAGCCGGTCGCGAATCCGCGCGATGCGCGCTGGGATCATCGGCCGTACTTCCGCAATGCGGTGCTGCTGCCCGGCGAGGCGATTACCAGCAATCCGTATCTGTCGCTCGCGAGCGGGCGGCCGTGCATCGCGGTGACGTTGGCCGCGCAATTGGCGAGCGGGCGCTGTGTAATGGGCGTCGAGCTGGATTGGTCGGCGCGAGACTTGCCTTGGCCGGCGGGGGAGTAGGGGCAAGGTGAAGGCCGCGAGCGCGGGTGGGTGCGGCGGCTCGCGGCTTTTGCCGCAGCTATCGCGTCAATACCCGCCTGTGATCTGCGGTGCCATCGCCGCCGTGTTCTTGTACGACGCGGCGAGGTCCGAGGCCGCGCGGCTCAGCAAACCGGTATCCGTGCCGACCGCGACGAAGCTCGCGCCCGCCGCCAGATATTCAGCCGCCAGCGCGGGATCAGTGGCGAGCACGCCCGCTGCCTTGCCAGCGCCGCGCACGGTATCGATGCCGCGGCGAATCGCATCGCGCACGCGCGCGTCGCCCGGTTTGCCGAGCAATCCCATCGACGCGCTCAGATCCGACGGCCCGAAAAACACGCCATCGACGCCATCCACACGCGCGATCTCCGCGAGATTGTCGAGGCTCTGCACGGTCTCCGCCTGCACGATCACGCACAGTTCGTCGGCGGCGGTGTTCAGATAGTCGGGCACCCGATTCCAGCGCGACGCACGCGCGAGCGCGCTGCCGACGCCGCGAATCCCCTGCGGCGGATAACGCGTGGCCGCGACCGCGTCGAGCGCCTGCGCGGCCGTGTCGATCATCGGCAGCAGCAGCGTTTGCGCGCCGATGTCGAGCAACTGCTTGATCAGCGCGGCGTCGCTCCTCACCGGTCGCACGACCGGATGCGACGGATACGCGGCGACCGCCTGCAATTGCGACAGCGTGCTGCGTACGTCGTTCGGCGCGTGCTCGTTGTCGATCAGCAGCCAGTCGAAACCGGCGGTGGCGAGCAGTTCGGTCACATAGGCGTCGGCGAGCGCGGCCCACAAGCCGAACTGCGGCCGGCCGTCGGCGAGCGCGCGTTTGAAGGGGTTGGTCGGCAAGGACATGTCGTTGCTCTCAGATGAAATTCAAACCGATGCCGCCGAGCCGGCCATAGTCGACGTGGAACGTGTCGCCCGCCCGGGCCGGAATCGGGCTCGTGAATGAGCCGCTCAGGATTACGTCGCCCGCGTTCAATGATTCGTCGTACGGGGCAATCTTGTTGGCGAGCCACGCGACGCCGGTGGCCGGATGGTTGAGCACCGCCGCCGCGAGCCCGCTTTCCTCGACCGCGCCGTTCTTGTACAGCAGCGCGCCGACCCAGCGCAGGTCGACGTCGAGCGGACGCACGGGCCTGCCGCCGAGCACGACGCCCGCGTTCGCGGCGAAGTCGGAGATCGTGTCGTATACCTTGCGCGGCGCGCGCGTTTCGCGATCGAACTGCTCGATGCGCGCGTCGATGATTTCGATGGCCGGCGTCACATAGGCGGTCGCGTCGAGCACATCGAACAGCGTGACGCCTGGGCCTTTCAACGGTTTGTTCAGTACGAACGCGAGTTCCACTTCGACGCGCGGTGCGATGAAACGATCCACGCGAATGTCCTGGCCGCTGTCGATGAACATGCTGTCGAGCAGCGGCGCGTAGTCGGGTTCGTCGATCTGCGACGAGCGCTGCATCGCGCGCGACGTCAGGCCGATCTTCCTGCCCTTGATCACGTGGCCTTCGGCGAGTTTCAGCTTGACCCACTCGCGTTGAATCGCGTAGCCGTCCTGTACCGTCATCTGAGGATACTGGGCGGAAAAATGGCGCAGCTGGGTGCGGCTCTTTTCCGCGTGATCGAGTTGCGCGGCGAGCTCGCGAATGATGTGTTCGTCTAGCATGATGTGTCAGCCCTTGAGCCGCGCGTGCAGATTGTTGTGCTTCCAGGTGCCCGCTTCGCTGAACTCGTTGATTTCGAGCGATAACGCGAGCCCCTGTCGTTCGAACTCAGTGGCGAAGCACTGTTTGATCAGCGCGAACAGCGCGTCGCCGGTCGCCTTTTTGACGGCCTCCGAGCGACCCGCGCCGATCTTCAGGTTCGCGTGCAGGAACGCGGCGTCGGGGCGCCCATCGGCGATGCAGTACTGTTCGCAGCGCAGCGCGCGCACGCGAATGCCGCCGAGCGGATAGACCCGCTCGCCGTTATCGCGCTGCGCGTCTAGGCACTGCGCGAGGTCTTTGCAGAGTGCGCCGAGCCGTTGAGCATCCGCGAGATTGGCGCTGTATTCGAGTGTCAAGTGAGGCATGGCGATTTCCTCGCGAGTGTCAGACGGGTAGCGGCGTGACCGGGAAGATCGCATTGATCTGGCCGGTGCCCGAACTGCCGAAATAAGGCGTGATGACTTCGACTTTGCCGTCGTAACGATCCCAGCCGAGCGCGCCGAGCAGCATCGCGGTATCGTGCATGCCGCCTTCGCCCCAGCATTTCTCGTTGTAGAGCGGCAGCATGTCGCAGAAGGTCTTCCAGTCGCCGGCTTCCCACATGCGCACCACGCTGCGATCCATCTGCTCGAGGAACGGGCTCCAGACTTTGTGCAAGAACTGATCGGCGGTGCCGTTGTTCGCGAAGTGATGCGACAGCGAGCCGCTCGCGAGAATGGCCACGGTACCGTCGTAGCGTTCTTCGATGGCCTTGCGCACCGCGAGGCCGAAGCGCGCGCTGGTCGCGAGGTCGTGCCACATGCACCAGCCCGCCACCGACACCGTCTTGAAATGCTGATCGCCGTTCATATAGCGCATCGGCACCAGCGTGCCGTATTCGAGTTCGAGCGTGGTCTCGCTGTGCGCGCGGCTTTTCACGCCCATTTCGTTGGCGACTTCCGCGATCAACTCACCGAGCCCGACATTGCCCGGGTACGCGTACGGCATGTTTCTGATGAAATGCGGCAGTTCGTTGCTCGTGTACACGCCTTCGAACTTCGGCGCGCAATTGATGTGGTATTCGCTATTCACGAGCCAGTGCACGTCGAACACGACGATCGTATCGACGCCGAGTTCGCGACAGCGTCGGCCGATTTCGTGGTGCCCGTCGATCGCGGCTTGACGGCAACCCTTGTGCGGACCATCGAGCTCGGATAAATACAACGACGGCACGTGTGTGACTTTTGCTGCCAGCGCGAGTTTGCCCATCGCGGTCTCCCAGGTGTTTTCGATGTCGCGGTTAGACGCCCCAGCGCGGAATATGATGCGAGCCGAGCGACACGCAGACGTTCTTCGGTTCGAGGAATACTTCATAGCTCCACGTCCCGCCTTCGCGGCCCACGCCCGACGCTTTCGTGCCGCCGAACGGCTGACGCAGATCGCGCACGTTCTGGCTGTTTACGAAGCACATGCCGGCTTCGACAGCGGCGGCCACGCGCAGCGCACGGCCCGTGTTCTCGGTCCAGATATAGCTCGACAGACCATACGAAATATCGTTGGCGACACGGATCGCCTCGGCTTCATCGTCGAACGGAATCAGGCACGCGACCGGTCCGAAGATCTCTTCCTGCGCGATGCGCATGCGGTTGTCGACGTCGACGAACACGGTCGGCGCGACGAAATTGCCGTGGCGCAGGGCGTCGGGCAACTCGGGCGTGTCGAGGCCTCCGCACGCGAGCGTCGCGCCTTCCTTCGGGCCGAGCTCGATATAGCTGCGTACTTTCGCGAGATGCCCCTGGCTGATCATCGGGCCGACGATCGTGCTGTCCGCGAGCGGATCGCCGACCGTCAGACGCTTCGCGCGCTCGATGAAGCGCTCGGCGAACCGCGCGTAAATGGAGCGCTGCACGAGAATGCGCGAGCCCGCGGTGCAGCGCTCGCCATTGTTCGAGAAGATCATGAACACCGCGGCATCGAGCGCGCGTTCGAAGTCGGCGTCGTCGAAGATCACGAACGGCGACTTGCCTCCCAGCTCCATCGAGAACTTCTTCAGGCCCGCGGTTTGCACGATGCGATTGCCGGTCGCGGTCGACCCGGTGAACGACACCGCATGCACATCACGATGCGCGACGAGCGGTTCGCCCGCTTCCTTGCCGTAGCCGTGCACGACGTTCAGCACGCCCGCCGGAATGCCCGCTTCGAGCGCGAGCTTGCCGAGCATCGACGCGGTCAGCGGCGACAGTTCGCTCATCTTCAGCACAGCGGTGTTGCCGAACGCGAGGCAGGGCGCGACCTTCCAGGTGGCCGTCATGAACGGCACGTTCCACGGCGAGATCAGCGCGCACACCCCGACCGGATGAAACAGCGTGTAGTTCAGATGCGAGTCGGTCGGGTACGTGTGGCCGTCGACGCGCGTGCACATCTCGGCGAAATAGCTGAAGTTGTCGGCCGCGCGCGGCACCAGTTGCTTGCGCGTCTGCGAGATCGTCTGGCCGGTGTCCTTCGTTTCGGTCTCCGAGAGTTCCGGCACGTGCTTCGTGATCAGCTCGCCGAGCTTGCGGATCAGCTTCGCGCGTTCCGCGGCGGGCTTCGCGGCCCAGGCGGGAAAGGCGCCTTTGGCCGCTTGCACGGCCGCATCGACTTCCTTCGCGCCGCCGCGCGCGACTTCGGCGAGCACTTCCTGCGTGGCTGGATTGACGGTTTCGAAGTAGTCACTCGAAGTGCACATCTCGCCGTTGATCAGATGGTCGATCGGCATTGCCTTGTCCTTTTGCTGTTCGCAGGGTTTTTGCTGTCCATCAGGCGCGGCCGAAGTCCGCGTCCGATACGATCGTGTTGACGAGACGGCCGAGGCCGTCGATCTCGCAGACGACTTCATCGCCCGCGTTGACGTTGACGATGCCTTCGGGCGTGCCGGTCAGGATCACGTCGCCGGGTGCGAGCGTCATGAAGCCGCTCAGGTATTCGATCAGCGCGGGGATGTCGGTGACGAGATCGCGCGTATTGCCGCATTGCTGACGCGTGCCGTTGACGAACGTGCGCAGCTCGAGCTGCGTGACGTCGGCGATGTCGGCGGCGTCGACGAACCAGGGGCCGAGCACCGTGCCGCCGTCGCGATTCTTCACGCGCAGATTCGGGCGATAGTAGTTTTCGAGGTAGTCGCGAATCGCGTAGTCGTTCGCGATCATGTAGCCGGCCACGTGCTGCATCGCGTTTTCGCGCGCGACGTTTTGCGCGGTTCGCCCGATCACGACCGCGAGTTCGCACTCGTAGTGCATGAACGTGACGTCGGCTGGGCGGCGCGTGACGCCGCGATGGCCGAGTACCGTGCCCGGTCCCTTCAGAAATACCAGCGGTTCTTCCTGCTTGCTGAACTGCAACTCCCTGGCGTGCTCCGCGTAGTTCAGCCCGAGCGCGAAGATCGTGCCGACTTCGATCGGCGCGAGCCAGACCACTTCGTCCTCGCGACGCACGCGGCCGTCGGCGAGTCGGACACCCTGCTCGTGCGGATACGCTTCGTGAATCGCTCCCGCATAGGCGACGCGGCCGCGCATCATGCTTGTTCTCCGTTGCGTTGATCGACGCCCACGAACGATATGGTCAAGGGCGGCAGCGTGCCGACCGACAACGTGGCCGTATCGCCGACATGCGCGACCGGCGAGCCGTGCCGCACGCCGAGCGTCAGCACGTCGCCCGCGTTCAGCGTCATGAAGTCGGTGACGTCGGCGAGCAATTGCGCGACGTTGCGCACGGACGATGCGGTGTTCGCGATAAACGGTTCGGCACCGTTCAGCGAGATGGCGATGTCGAGCCGATCCGGCGCGGCGACATGGCGCGCGGCGACGAGCGCGGGTCCGATCACGCAGAAGCCGTCGCGTGCCCGCAGCCGTACGTTCGGGCGATACACGTTGGTATGCGGCACGCTCAGATCGCCGACCAGCGTATAGCCAGCGATATAGTCCGCCGCGCGCTCGACACCGACGCGCGTCGCGGTGCGGCCGAGCACGATGCCGAGCGACGCGCCGACCTCGACGCCGAGCGTGTTATCCGGCACGGCCACGCGCGCCCGATGTCCGGCCAGCGTATTGCGCGGCTTCAGATACAGAATCGGTGCTTTCGGCGGAGCCTTGTAGGGTGCCGCATGCACTGCGTCGCCCAGCGCGTTCAAGGCGGCGCGATCGTTAAGCAGGACTCCGTACACGGCGCCGCTGACCGGCGCGCGACATGCGACGCCGCGCGCGAGCAATGCGGCCGCGGTGTGCGCGTCGACGTCGCGAGGCAGCGCGTCGCCTTCGGGATGCAGTAGATGATCGGCAAGGGCAAACATATATGCGCAGCCTCGTGGCGAAAGTTCGGCGAAAACACTAAGATGTTAGTAGTATCCTGCTTGATATGATTGACGGTCAATAGGCTGTCAGTTGATCGCGGGTTTTCCCGTAAGCTTCGACGGCTTTTCTTTCTGATTTCTTACCGACATGTCCGCTGCGTCCACTCGAGTTTTGCACCGCAACCTGCCGATGCTGTTATTACGCGCTCGCGAAAAGATGATGGAGCGCTTTCGTCCGTTGATCACCGCGCACGGACTCACCGAGCAGCAATGGCGAGTGATTCGCGCGCTCAACGAGCACGGCCCGATGGAGCCGCGCCAGATCTCCGACATCTGCACGATTTCGAGCCCGAGCATGGCCGGCGTGCTCGCGCGCATGGAGAGCATGGAACTCGTGACGAAAGAACGTTTCGCGGAGGATCAACGGCGCGTACTCGTGTCGCTGACCGATACGAGCATCGAACTGGTGCGTGTAATTTCGAAAGATCTCGAGGCGCACTATCGCGAGCTCGAGCGCAAGGTGGGACCGGAGATCGTCGAGCGCGTGTATCGCGCGGTTGACGATCTGCTGGCGGGGTTGTCGGAAGAGGAGGGGTGACGCGGTGGCTTACCAGCCGTAAAACCTCTGCCACTCGACGCTGCTGCCGTCCGGCGCGACCGCGTGATACTCGGGAAACTGTGCGCCGGTCGCGCACGCGTGGTTCGGCAGAATGCGCAGTTTCATACCGATCGGAAAGCGCTGCGCGATGTCGGCGCTCTGTGCATCGGCATGCGGATCGGCCTGAGCCGCCGCAAGAATTCCGTGCTCCTGGTTGGCGCCGCTCACGACATAGCCCGGCAGCAACGTGCCATTGAGCAAACACGGCTGCCCGTAACCGAAATCGTGCGACTGCCGCGAGGTGCCGCGATCGCGGCTCAACGCCATCCAGCCCGCATCGAGAATCGCCCAGCCTTTGTCTTCCTGATGACCGATCACGGTCGTGAGTACGCTGAGCGCGATGTCGTCGAGCGTGCAAACGCCCACGTTGTGCATGACCAGATCGAACAGCACGTAGACGCCGGCCCGCACCTCGGTGACGCCTTCGAGATTCCGCGCGGCGAGCGCGGTCGGCGTCGAACCGACGCTGACGGCCGGACACGCAATGCCCGCTTCGCGCAGCCGCTCGGCGGCGCGCACACAGCCCGCGCGTTCCTGCTCCGCGAGCGCGGCGAGCGCTTCGGGCGTATTCAACTCGTAGCTCGAACCCGCATGGGTCATCACGCCGCCGACCTTCACACCGTTCTCGTGCAGAATCCGCCCGACGTCGAGCAGCGTCTGCTGTTCAGGCTGGATACCCGAGCGATGGCCGTCCGTATCGACCTCGATCCAGACCTCGAACGTTTCGCCGTGCTGGTCGCCGAACGCGGCAAGCGCCGCGGCGGCGGTCGGATTGTCGACCACCAGCTTCAGATCGCAGCCCTGGCGACGCAGCGCGAGTGCGCGCGGCAGCTTCGACGGAACCATGCTGACGGCGTACAGGATGTCGTCGACGCCGGCCGCGAAGAACGCTTCCGCTTCCTTCAGCGTCGATACCGTGATGCCGCGCGCGCCGGCGGCGATCTGCGCGCGGACGACGTCGATGCACTTGGTGGTCTTCACGTGCGGCCGGAACGCGACGCCGAGCTCATTCATCCGCCCTTGCATCCGCGCGATGTTCTTCTGCATCCGCGCGACGTCGATCAATGCGGCCGGGGTTTCGATCTGTTCGAGTTTCATGCTTGCACCTGAGGAACGAGGTGAGGTTGGAGGTTCAGTGCCGATGATGGCGGCCAAAGCTTGCGAGCCACGGCACGAGCCCGTCGAGCGATGCCGCTTCGCGCTCGGGCGCCTGCGCGCCCGCGACGAGCGGCAGGCCGACGTGGTTGTGCCAGTAGGTCCGCAGACCGACGGCCGCGGTGCCGAACATGTCATAGCTCGACCCGGCGACGAACGCGGCGCGCCGCGCTTCCACGCCGAGCTTATCGAGCGCGAGGCGGTACGGGTGCGGGTCCGGCTTGTAGACGCCGGCTTCCTCGGCGGTCACGATCGCGTCCCAGCGCACGGGCAACAGCGCGGCCGCCTGCAAGCCGAGCCGCGTCGAGCAGTTGGTGACGACCGCGAGTTTGCAGTGCGGCGCGAGCGCGCGCAATGCGTCGAGCGCGCCGGGCCACGGCGTCAGGTTCAGCCAGTCCGCTTCGAGCGCGTTCGCGGCCGCTTCGGACAAACCGACCTGCGTGGCAGCCTCCCGCACCAGTTGTTCGTAGGGAACGTAGCGGCCGCAGCCGTACGTCAGACGCAGATAGGCGGCACGCCATGCGCGGCCCGCTTCGCCGGAGCCTGCCGCGCGGTTCCACGAGGTCCACGAGTCGAGCAGGGCGGTGAGCAGGTCGAACAGGACCGCGTCGGGGTAGGCGGGGTTGTCGGCGGAGTAGGCGACGGCAGTCATGATTGCATGGGCCGGCTGTTGAGGATGAGCTGATTATAGGTTTCTGATCGTACGTAAGCGTTCAGGCCGGTTGACTCTTAGATTCAGGCAAACTGAATCATCGCCGCCACGGCGGCAGTGGCCTGAAGCTGCTTTGCAAATACTGCATGAAATGGCGCGTGCGCGCCGGCAGCCCCGTGCGCTGATGCGTGAGCGCGATCACGTTCGCATCAGGCGCTTTCCAGCCCGGCAGCAGACGCACGAGTTTGCCCTTCGCAAGGTCGTCTGCGACGTCCCATTCGGAGCGCAGAATCACGCCGCGTCCCTCGCAGGCCCATTGTCGGATCACGTCACCGTCGTTGCAGCTCAGATGCGCGGACACGCGCACGCTGCGACGCGTGCGGCCCTTGCTGAACTGCCACAGCGACACGTCCTCGTTGTTTTCGCGCAGCACGATGCACGGTAGCCGGCTCAGTGCTTCCGGCGATCCGGGTTGGCCGATTCGCTTGACGAGCGCGGGCGCCGCGCAGACGAAGCGCGCGTTCGGCGCGATCGTATAGCCGATCAGGTTCGACAGAGGCAACTCGCCGATATGCACGACGATATCGAAGCGATCGAGCGTTTCGGTCAACGGCCGGTCGGACAGCGTCAGCGCGACGTCGATATCGGGGTTCTGCTGCTGGAACTCGCTGATCAGCGGCGCCAGATGGCGTCGTCCGAAACCGAGCGGCGCATTGATCTTCAGCGTGCCGACGAGACCGCCGCGGCGAGTTTGCAGATCGTCGAACAACGCGTCGAATTGCTCGATCAGCTCGGCGCCGCGCTCGCACAGCAGCAGGCCTTCGTCGGTGAATTGCAGGCGGCGCGCGCTGCGGTTCACGAGCTGCGCGCCGAGCTTCTTTTCGAGCTGCTGCAGGCGCTGCGTCACCGCGGACGGCGATAGCGCGAGCCGCCGCGCTGCGGCGATCAGGCTGCCGCTCGCGCGCAGTGTGAGCAGGAAGCGGATATCGGCCGAATCGTTCATGAGGGCGAGGTGGGTGCAATGGCGGGAGCGTGGAAACTCGCAGCATAATGCGTCCCGATCGCTCACAGGGTAAAGTGGCGCTTCCGGTCTATCGATTCAATCATTGGAAGAGAAGTCCCATGTCGTTGCCTCATGAGTCGTCCGCGAACGACGCAGCGCCCAACACTCCGCTGAAACAGGCGGTTTTTCTGCACACGGGCTGGCGCAGCGCGGGCACGTGGGTGTGGTCGAGGCTACGCGAACTCGAAGGCGCGGCCGGTTTTTACGAGCCGCTCAGCAACGTGCTCGCCGATCTCAAACTGGCCGACGTGCCCGCCTCGCGGCCCACCTTCACCTCGGGGCATCCGCCGCTCGCCGCGCCATACTTCGATGAGTACCGGCCGTTTTTGCGCGAAGACGCGCGCGGCGTCGCGGGTTACGACCGGCGTTTCAGCATCGATCGATTTACGCGCGAGCCCGATGCGACATTCCCGTCACTGAAGGCCTATCTGCAAGCGCTGAGCGCACACGCGATCGAGCAGGGCCGTGTGCCGGTGTTCAAGTTTTGCCGCACGGGCGGTCGTCTACCGTGGCTGAAGCGCGCGTTTGCCGAGGCGCTGCACGTGGGCGTGCTGCGCAATCCCGCGTCGCAGTTCGCGTCGGGTTGGCTGCTGCGGCAGCAATGGAGCAATGCATTCTTCGTCGCCGCACCGTTTCGCGTGCTCGGTCTGAACCAGATCGATCCGCTGGTGCGCGAGGCGCTGGGCGTGTGCGGCGTGCGCCTGCCGCCCCTGCCGCCGATGCCCGATGACGCATATGCGGTCGCCTGCGAGCAATTCGCGCGCACGGTGGACAGCGACAACGCGTATCGCGCGTTCATTGCGTTGTGGATTCTCTGCGCGCTGCGCATGGGCGAGGGTGTCGATCTGCTGATCGATATGGAGCGGCTCGGCGAATCGCGCGACTACGCGGCCGGTCTAGGCGCCGCGTTCGACGCGCAATGCGGCTTGTCACCCGACTTCACGGGCGCGCGCGATCTGGTCGTTGAAACGCGGCGCAGCGCGGCGCGCATGACGGGCATCGACGGCGGCGCGTTGCGCGCCGTGCACTCGGCCGCGCTGAAATTCCTGAAGGCGCAGGCGGGTGTCGACCCGGCCTTCGCCGAGGTGGTCCGCCAGAAAATGGTGCTGGCCAACGAATTGACCGAAACGTGGCGCTAGCCCGCCGCGGACACCGCCGCGCGCAGCCCGAGCAGATAGCTGTCCACACCGAAGCCGCAAATCTGCCCTTTGACGATCTCCGCGAACACCGACTGATGCCGGAACGCTTCGCGCGCGTGAATGTTCGACATGTGGATCTCGACCACCGGCACGGTCAGGATCGCGAGTGCATCGCGAATGCCGTAGCTGTAGTGCGTCCATGCGCCGGCATTGATCAGCACGCCGTCGGCGTTGTCGGTGAACGCCTGGTGAATGCGCTCGCACATCGCCGCTTCGCTATTGGTCTGAAAGCTGTCGACCCGCACACCGAGCTCGTCGCCGAGCGCGCGCAGCCGTGCGTCGATTTCTTCGAGCGTGATCGTGCCGTATTGCGCGGGATCGCGCTTGCCGAACATGTTGTGGTTGATGCCGTGCAGCATCACGAATGTTTTCATATAGCCATCCTGTTTGATCAACTGAGTAATATCGACGCGACTTCAGTTTGTTTTAGTGGATCGCCGGCGCGACAGCGCGGGGCGTGTCGACGACCGCGCCGGTCCTCGCCGCTTCGACGATCGCCTCGGTAATACGCAGATTCTGCAAGCCGTCCCGTGCGCTGACGAGCGGCGGCTCTTTGCCGTGAATCACCCGCACGAAATGCTCGAGCTGCAGCTTCAGCGGATCGTCGCGCGTCATCTCGGCGACGCTGACGTCGAACGGCTTCCACCACGAGCGGTCCGCGGCTTTGGCGTAGGTTTTCAGACGCATCGTCGGGACCGCGAGCGAGCCGAAGGTGCCCGCGATCACGTAGCAGTCTTCGTCCGGATACGACGGATAGGCCTTGTTCTCTTGCGACGTCTGCTCCCAGCTGCGCGCGCTCGCGGCGGTATCGGACAGCATGAAGCTGCCGAGCGCGCCGTTCGCGAAACGCAGATTGATCGCGACGGTATCCTCGACCGGAAAGCCGCGCGTCGCATGCGACGAGAAAGCCTGCACGGCGACGATGTCGCCGCACAGCATGCGCAGGTTGTGCACCTCGTGAATCATGTTCAGCAGGATCGGACCGCCGCCGGGCTGGCGCCGCCAGTCGGCGTCGGCGAAGTACTCGTCGGGTTTGAAGAACACCGCGCTGCCCATCACTGCGACGAGCTTGCCGAGCCGTCCCTCGTCGATCAGCTGCCGTGCGCGCGCCATGATCGGACTGTGCGCGCGATGATGACCGATCAGCAGCGGCACGCCGCTGCGCTCCGCGTCGGCGGCGAGCGTTTCCGCTTCGTCGACGCTCGGCGCGATCGGCTTTTCGAGCAGCGTCGGCACGCGCGCCGCGAGACAACGCGACGCGTGTTCGACGTGCAGCCGGTTCGGCGTCGCGAGAATCACGCCGTCCGGGCAATCGCGTTCGAGCAGTTCGTCGAGCGTGCGGAACAGCGGCACGCCCGCCTCGGCCGCGAGCGCGGCGGCCGCGGGCGACGGATCGACGATCGCCGACAGCGTGCACGCGTCGCTTTGCTGCGCGACCGCCATATGAGCGCGGCCGATGTAGCCCGCGCCGGCGACGGCGATCCGAATGCTGGTCATGAGCGGGTTCCCTGAAAGTACTGACTAAAACGCGCTAACGGGCAAGCGGGCTCAAGCAACGGCCTTTTTTCCTGCGGCCATGCTTTGCGCGCGCAGCGCGTCGTAGCTGAGCTTGTCCATCGGCACGACGTTCTTTTCGCCGAGGTCGCCAAGCCGCACACGGAAGTTCTCGCGCGCGCTCCATGCGGAAATCGCGCAGACGATCGTGATGCCGAACGTGATCGCGCCGATCGTCAGCGGCACGTTGTGCGATCCCGGCGGCGCGACGTAGGCGAACAGGGCCGGCAACAGGGCGGTGATCGTCGTGCCGATGTTCTGGCCGATCGCCATCGCGGAGACGCGTGAACGCGTCGGGAACAGTTCCGGATAGAAGCTCGGGAAGATCGCGTTATAGCCTTGATAGATGACGCCCCACATCAGGATCGACATCACCATCGCGAGCGGCACGTTGTGGATGCTGATCGCGTACAGATACGCGAAAGAAAGCAGCCCGGCGCCGAGCGCGCCGACGATGATCGGCAGGCGCCGGCCGATCCGATCGGACAGATTGCCCACATATGGAATCACCAGCACCGCAACGATATTGCCGATCACCGGAATCCACAGATACAGGCTCTTCGAAAAGCCGATTCCATACGACGGCTGCACCGCGTACGCCGCGCCGAAAATCGTCGCGACGACCGGGATCACGTTCATCAGCGAGCACAGCACGACGCGCAGCATGTCGCGCCAGTTGTACTTGAACGCTTCGACGATCGGCGAGCGCGGCACGCCGCCGCTCGCGCCTTCCTTCTCGAACGCGGGCGTTTCGTGGACTTCGCGGCGGATGATGTAGCCGGCGATCAGCACGATCGCGCTGAGCAGGAACGGAATGCGCCAGCCCCACGAGTTGAACGAGGCGTCGTCCATGTAATAGGCGAGCGGCAGGAATACCGCGGCGGCGAGAATCTGCCCGGCCTGCACGCCTTGCAGCGTGAAGCTCGCGTAGTAGCCGCGTCGTCCGAATGGCGCGTGTTCGAGGATCATCGAGCTGGCGCCCGAGATCTCGCCAGCGACCGCGAACCCCTGGATCAGCCGCAGCACGACGAGCAGCACCGGCGCGAGAAAGCCGATCTGGTGATAGGTCGGCAGCAAACCGACCGCCATCGTCGACAGACCCATCAGGAACATGCAAAGAAGCAGTACGTTCTTGCGCCCGTGTGTATCGCCCCAGTGCCCGAGCACGATTGCGCCGATCGGCCGCGCGACGTAGCCGACGCCGTAGGTTGCGAGCGATGCGACGATCGCGATCTTGGGATTGCCGGAAGGGAAGAACAGTTGAGGAAAGATCAGCGCGGCGGCCTGCGCATAGATGAAGAAATCGTAGTACTCGAGTGCCGAGCCGATCCAGCCGCTGGCGGTTGCCTTGCGCGCCTGCGAGCTATGCCCGCTGCTTGCGGATGCGTTCGTTTGCATGTCGTCTCCTGAATGGGAAATGTTTTTGTCAGCTTCTACGGCTGAATCATTGGCGCTTTTAAACGGGCACCGCGCAAGCCAGGATTTTCCTGATCCCGTTACCGCGGTGCAGCACAACGGTACGGATCGACGCATGTCATACGCCGCCCCGGCGCACTGCGGGTTAACCACGGCATGCGTGCTCCGGGCATTGCATGCAGACCGGCATTCGAACGACCGCCCTTGCCCAACCAATCCGTTGGAGCTAGGGTAATAGCGTTATGCGCCGACACAATGCGTCCAGATGCAAAATCAGAATGCGCTCACAGCCACGAATGAATCCTTCCTGCGCGATCTGCAGCTGTTCTGTCATATCGCGCGGCGCGGCAGTTTTGTCGCGGCGTCGACGGAGATGGGGCTGTCGCCGTCGCATGTGAGCAAGCGCATCGCAATGCTCGAAGCCGGTCTCGGCGTGAAGTTGTTTCAGCGCACCACGCGCCGCGTCAGCGTGACGAGCGACGGCGAAGCCGCGCTGCAGTGGGCGCAAAAAATTCTCGACGACGTGCAGGGCATGGCCGACGCGTTCGCCGATCGCCGCACCGAGCTGAGCGGTGTGTTGCGCATCAGCACGAGTCTGCGGCTCGGCCGCAAGCACGTGTCACCGATTCTCGCGATGCTGCGCGAGCGCCACCCAAACCTCGAAATCTGGCTCGAACTGCTGGATCGGCGCGCGGATGTGGTCGGCGAGAACTTCGATATCGACGTGCGCGTGGGCGAAGTGCAGGAGCCGCATCTGATCGCGCACAAGATGGTGGAGAGCGCGCGCATTCTGTGCGCGTCGCCGGCTTATCTCGAGCGGCACGGCGCGCCGGTCGAACTCAACGATCTGACCGGCCATGATTGCCTGCTGTTTCGCGGCCGCGACGACCGCTTCGGGGTGTGGCGTCTCAGTGGGCCGCACGGCGAAAAGAGCGTGAAGGTGACGGGCACGGTCGCGTCGAATCTGAGCGACATCGTCGTGCAGTGGGCGAAGCAGGGCTACGGGATCGTGATGGTATCGATCTGGGACGTGGCAGAGAGCCTGCGCGCGGGCGAACTGGTGCGCGTGCTGCCCGACTATCAGCAATCCGCCGATGTGTGGGCGGTGACGGCCGCGCGCTTGTCGTCGTCGGCGCGGATTCAGGTGTGCATCGAGTTTCTCAGGGAGCAGCTGACGTGCGGGCCGTATGCGCTGGTGACGCGCGGCGTCGGCGGACTCTGAGCTGCGCCTGGATGGGTCCGGGGTTCGGACGCTGCGCGCTTATACGCTCGAAGCCGTATCCTCTTCCGCCTCGTCGAGCTCGCTGCGCTGAACCGTCGTGACGGAGTCGGGAAACACCGTGGTGGCCATGACGGGTCGCGGGTCTTCGATGCTGTAGCGCAGGAGCCAGCCTTCACGATAGAAGCGCAGCTGCCGGTATCGCATCAGATAGACCAGACCGACGAGCGCCGCGCCGAACCCCGATGCCGCGCCGACGCCAAGCGCCCAGCGCGGGCCGAAACGGTCGGCGACCCAGCCGACCACCGGCGCGCCGAGCGGTGTGGTGCCGAGCGCGATCGCGAGCAGGATCGCGATCACGCGGCCGCGCATCGCGGGCTCGGTGGTCAGTTGCACGAGGCTATTGGTCGAGGTGGTGAAGGTCTGCGTCGACACGCCGATCACGACTAGCACGATGCCGAACAGCACGTAGTTCGGCATCAGCGCGGCTGCCGTGCAGCCGACACCGAACAGCGCGACGGCGCCGAGCAGCAGCCCCATCGTGGGCCGCGCGCGGCGCGCGGCGAGCAGCGCGCCGGTGACCGAGCCGATCGCCATCGTCGAACTCAGGAGGCCGTATTCGCTGGCGCCGGCACGGAACGCGGTGACGGACATCGTCGAGATGAAGATCGGGAAGTTCAGGCCGAAGGTGCCGATCAGGAACAGCATCAGCAGCGCCGCCTTCAGATCGGGGCGGGTCCATACATATTTGAAGCCTTCGACGAAGCTGCCGCGCGAGCGCACATTGCGCGGCTTGATATGCAACTGGTCGAGCCGGAGCATGCGCAGCGCGCCGAGCACCGCGACGAACGACAGCGCATTGATCAGGAACACCCAGCCGCTGCCCACCGACGCGATCAGCAGACCCGCGACCGCCGGGCCGAGCATGCGCGCGGCGTTGAACGACGTGGAGTTGAGCCCGACCGCGTTGGCGAGATCGCGTTCGCCGACGAGGTCGGATACGAAGGTCTGGCGCGCGGGCGAATCGAACGCGGTCACGCAGCCGAGCAGACCCGCGAACACGTAAACCTGCCATAGCTGCACGAGCCCCGTGACCGTGAGCAGACCGAGCGCGAGCGCCAGCGTGCCCATCGCCGCCTGCGTCGCGAACAGCAGCTTGCGGCGGTCGAAATGGTCGGCCGCGTAGCCGGTGAGCGGCAGCAACAACATCTGCGGGCCGAATTGAAGCGACATCACGATGCCCACAGCCGTCGCGTTGTGATGCGTAAGCTCGGTCAGCACGAGCCAGTCCTGCGCCGTGCGTTGCATCCATGTGCCGATGTTCGAGACGAGCGCGCCGCTCGCCCAGACACGATAGTTGAAGATGCGCAGCGAACGGAACGTGGTGCTCACGGCAGGGGTTTCCTCAACGCGGGGTGGGCCGGATGCGGGTGGTGACTCGCGTCAATTCAGGCTTTAAGCGCGCGAGCGTTCGAGCAGATCGAGCACTTCCTGCGTCGTGCCGGTTTCGCCGAGGCGCGGGAAGATACGCGTGATGCTGTGGGTGTGCGCTTCGGCGTTCAGATCGGTCATCGCGTCGACGACGAGCGTGACGTGCAGGCCTGCCTCGCTCGCGAAACGCGCGGTCGATTCGACGCCGATGCTGGTCGCGATACCGACGAGCACCACTTGCGTCACGCCTTGCCGTTGCAGATACGAGGCCAGATCCGTGTTGGTGAAGGCGCCCCACGTGCGCTTCGTGACCAGATGATCCGACGGCTGCGGCTTCAGTTCGGGCAACAGATCGGCGAAACCGGCCGGGAAGTCGGCGGAGTGGCGACCCTGGTCGGTGCGGCCCGGTGCGCCGGCGGTGACATTCACGAGCACGACCGGCAGGCCGTGGCGGCGGAACGCGTCGAGCAGCATCACCGAGCGTTCGACGATTTCGCCGGCCGAATGGGGCGCGGTGGGCAGCGCGACGACGCCGCGCTGCAGATCGACGACGATCAGTGCAGTTTTGGCATCGAGAGTAGTGAGTGCCATGAAGTGCTCCTGCGAGTGGCGAGACGCGCGTGCGCGAATCGCGAGTTACAAATCGACGAGGCGTTTCAGCAGATCGACGCCCGTCGCGAGCTGTTGCTGTTCGGCTTCGGTGAAGCGAGTTTGAATCGTGCGGTAAAGCCAGTCTTCGCGCGCCGCGCGGCTTGCCTTGACCTTCTTGCGAAAGGAAGGCGTCAGCGACAGAACCGTCTGCCGACCGTCGTCGGGATCGGGCGCGCCGCTGACGAGCCCCGCGGCTTTTAATGCCGCGAGCGTTTCTCCCATCGACTGTGGACGCATGCCGTGCGCGCGCGCGAGCGCGGTGACGGTGGCTGGGCCTTCGCGTTCCAGCAAGTTCAGCACCTGCACCTGCGACGGCGTGAAGTCGCCGACATGCGACTCTTCGCGCAGACGCCGGCGCAGCTTGCCCGCCAGCACGCGCAGGTCTTCGGCCAGCGTATGGAGTTCTTCCGGCGTAACGGGGGGAGGGGATTTGCTCATGCGATGAACTCACGCGATGACATGATGTGAAGGTATCCTGCGAAGGTTACCTTCGTATCTCGCCAGGGTCAAGTTTTGAGGTGGCGGGACGCCGTACGCCCGGGCCACGATCGCCTCAACGCGCCCGCATCCGTCGGTTGAAAAAGCGCCAGACCGCGGCGCCGGCCAGCATCGCACCGCCGAGCGCAAGGCCCAGCAACACCAGCGAACTCAGATGCTCGCGCACCACCGGCACGTTGCCGAACAGATAGCCGGCCGCGATCAGCGACACGATCCACAGCGCCGCGCCGGCAGTGACGAACGTGACGAAGCGCGAGAACGTCATTCGCGATACGCCCGCGGCGAACGGCGCGAACGTGCGCACCACGGCGATGTAGGGTGACAGCAGGAAGGTCAGGCGGCCGCGCGCCTCGCTGAACGCGTGGGCACGGCTCAGCGCATTGCGGTTGAGCCAGTAGTAGTTGCGGGTATAGACCTTGTCGCCGACCGCGTGGCCGATCGCGTACCCGACGACGCTGCCGGCCACCGTCGCGACGAACAGCACGGGCGCGATGATCCACACGTTCAATGCACCGGTGGCCGCGAGCGCGCCGCAGATGAAGATCAGCGGATCGCCGGGCAGAAAGAACAACGGCAGAAAACCGAATTCGACGAACACGACGACGAACAGCAGTGCGTAGATTGCCGTGCCGAATTGCACGATCAGCGCGCTCAGGTGCTGGTCGAGGTGCAGCGCGATCTGCAGCGCATTCATCAGGTTCATGTTGGCATGAGCCTCAGGTGGCGTTCGGATCTGATGAGTGTAGTCCCGCGAGCGTGGGTGAGGGCGCTCTTGCGCGAGTTTATGTCGTTTGACGCTTGTCGATGTTGCGGCGCCGATGTCAAACTCGGGTGGTCTTCATCAGATGCAACGCCATGTCGCGCGACTCCGCCATCACCTTCCGTTTTGCCGCGCCGCACGAAGTGGAAACGATTCGCGCCATCGAATTCGAAGCGGGCCTGCGTTTCGTCAGCGTCGGCATGACGGGCATCGCTGACGCACCGCCGATGGCGCGCGAGGTCGTGGAGCGCAAGATCGAAGCGCGCGAGATCGTCGTCGCGCTCGACCAGCAGGAGATTTGCGTGGGCTTCGTGATGTTCGAGCCGCAACCGACGCGCATCTACATTCAGGAGCTCGATGTACTGACCTCGCACGCGGGCAGGCGCATCGGCGCGGCATTGATCGAAGAGGTCGCGCGAATCGCGCGCGTGCGGCAATTGACGCAACTCGTGCTGTCGACGTATCGCGACGTGCCGTGGAACGCGCCGTACTACCGGCGGCTCGGTTTTCGCGACCTCGACACGTCGGAACTCGACCCGGCATTGGTTGCGCTGCGCGACGCGCATATCGCGCGCGGGCTCGATGAGTCGAAACGGGTGTTCATGCGGCGCGATCTGGCGTAGCGCGCAAAAAAGGCGGCGGGCGTGGCTGAAATTCAGTCACGCCCGCCGCTTTGCCATCTCATACAGCGGACTTGAGCCCGCTGTCACTACCGATTACACCGCTTCCAGCGCCGGATAATCGATGTAGCCGGCTTCGCCGCGCGCATAGAACGTCGCCGGAACCGGCGTGTTCAGCGGCGCATCTTCAGCGAAGCGGCGTACCAGATCCGGGTTCGCGATGTACAACTTACCCCAGGCCACCGCATCCGCTTCACCGGCGTCGAGCACCTGCTGCGCGGTTTCCTTCGTGAACTTCTCGTTCGCGATGTACGGGCCGCCGAACGCTTTCTTCAGCTGCGGGCCGAGGCGGTCGTCGCCGAGCGATTCACGCGCGGCGATAAATGCGATCTTGCGCTTGCCGAGTTCGCGCGCGACATAGCCGAACGTTGCGGCCGGATCGGAATCGCCCATCGTATGCGAGTCGCGGCGCGGCGCGAGATGCACGCCGACGCGGTTTGCGCCCCACACGCTGATGCACGCGTCGGTGACTTCGAGGAGCAGACGCGCGCGGTTCTCGATCGGGCCGCCGTAGATATCGGTACGCTGGTTGGTGCTGTCCTGCAGGAACTGGTCGAGCAGATAGCCGTTCGCGCCGTGCACTTCGACGCCGTCGAAGCCCGCGGCCTTGGCGTTTTCCGCGCCCTTGCGGAATGCTTCGACGACACCGGCGATTTCATCGAGCTCGAGGGCGCGAGGCGTCACGAACGGACGCTCGGGCCGCACGAGGCTCACGTTACCGCCGGCCGCGATCGCGCTCGGCGCGACCGGCAGCTCGCCGTTCAGGAACACCGGGTCCGAAATACGGCCGACGTGCCACAACTGCAGGAAGATCTTGCCGCCCGCGTCGTGCACGGCCTGCGTGACGAGTTTCCAACCTTCGACCTGTTCCTGCGACCAGATGCCCGGCGTGTCCGCATAGCCGACGCCCTGAGGCGTGACCGATGTCGCTTCGCTGAGGATCAGGCCGGCGCTCGCGCGCTCGGCGTAGTAGCGCGCCATCAGCGCGTTCGGCACGCGAATTTCCTCGGCGCGCTGACGCGTGAGCGGCGCCATGATGATGCGGTTCGGCAGCGTGATATCGCCAATTTGCAGCGGATCGAAAAGAGTCGGCATGAGAGTTCACCTTTGGCGGCGGGCAGGGCCCGTGCCTCATAAGACTGCGTGAAAGAAGGAAACGCGGCGATGCGAGTGCGGTGCTCAGAGCGTGGCGTTCATGTATTCGAGGAACGCCTGAATGACGGGCTCGTTGCGTTTGAAAAACACCCATTGGCCGACCCGTTTCGACGTAACGAGCCCCGCGCGCTGCAAAGCGGCGAGATGCGCCGACACGGTGGACTGCGACAGGCCGCAGCGCGCGTCGATCTTGCCCGCGCACACGCCGTGGTCGAGCGGTAGCTCCTGATCGGCAAAGTGCGCGTACGGCTCGCGCAGCCAGCCGAGAATCTCCCGGCGGACGGGGTTGGCCAGCGCTTTGTGGATCGCGTCGAAATCGGGCGTCATGTGGATGGTTTCAGGTGGTTCGACAAACGGCACGCTGGTTGGCGTGCGCGCAATTGCATCGCTACGGTACGAATCATATATCGGAATTTGACGATATGTGCGAAGGCACTACTGGGAATGGGGCGATAGGTTATCGACGTGAAGTTTGGATCGCGCTGCGTGGCGGTGCGCGGCGATTACGGTTTTCGGGACGGTCATTCGCAGCAACGACGGGCGGCAGCATTGTCCCGACGGCTCGAAGGATGAGTCGCTGGTCGAAGTTCTCCCTAATGTCGCGCGAGCTCAACTACGCGGTGCTACGAGGCATCTACGGCCTTGGAATAGCGCTTCTTTCTGCCTACGTTGTCGCGGTTGGCGTCCGGAGTCATCTCCTGATCGTCCCGTTCAGTTATTACCCCGCCGTCGCCGTAATGCCGTTCAGTCAAGCAACTGAACGGCATATTTTTTTCATGAGATTGCCGCCTTGTCATCTAGCCGTCAGGCATCACCGCAACGCGGCGACCTCAAGACGCAGCACTTCTCGTGCGGACCTGCGCTCGTCGGTCCCTGCATGAACGCGGCTCGAATGACTTCAAACGCGCAACGCTTCAGATTGGCCGTATGATGCTGAAATCATCTCCAAGGTCCCGGATCCGGGTCCGCCATGCCATCAAAGAGCACAGATTCCACTGGACATGAGCGTGTGACTTACGCACCCAATGGCGATGCACACATTGATGAGCCAAGCAGGCTGAACCGATATCAGCGGGCGCTGGTCATGGGGACGGGCATCGCCATCTCGTTTGTGCTGGTGCTGTTGACCGGCGTTTTGCTGCACTCGGCGATCGCGGAATACATAGAGGATCGCTACAGAGACTTCTCTCTACGCCAGATTCGCGTGCAACTTGAGTTCCTCGAGCGGGAAAGAACCTTGCGAGCCGCGATCCTCCATGAGGAATCGGGGTGGGGTACGCGACCACTTGCACCCGCGGCCCTCATCGACGAATTTGCTGCGCAGCATGGACAAGTCATTCTGCAGAGACACGCGAATTTTGACCCGGTGATGATGCTCGGCGATGTTGGTCCGTCGCACCCCGCATCGGATTTTGCACCGTATCTCGCGCTCGGCGTCGATTTTCATTATCGTGTTGGACCTTGGGCCAAGGTGCAGACCAATGCGGTGTCAGGCTATTTCTATTCGCCGGACCGGCGCTTCGTCGGAATTCTTCCTGCACCGGCATCGGGCAACCCGGTCAAGCAAAGCGGCACGAAAGACGTTCACGAGCTTCTCGACCGCATTGCCCCGGACATCGGCGATCTGACAGACCCAACGGTGATCGAGAGGTTGCGAGAGGGCGAGGGTGCGACCTGGTTTCCGCCAGCCACAGATCCATTCGGCGACAAGCCCGCAATCCGGCTCGTCATGCCGGCTTTTAGCGAGGGCAAGATTTTCCTCGTGGCTGTCCGAAAGATTTACTTGAGTTCCGTAATCGAAATACTTGCCGGGGGGCGCTACGATGAGGAATCGCTGCTGCTCGATTCCGCCGGCAACGTGATCCTCAGTACAGCCACGCCGGGTACCGGCGCTGCGCTGACGCAACGGATTCTCGAGTCTCGTCCGCAAGCGGCGGAGCGAACCGGAGAAAGCCGTCGCTATCGCAATCGACTTTTCATGGCCAGTGCGGAAGTAACGAATTCTGGCTGGACCATCGTTTACGCATTCACGTGGCGCACGATTCTGCGCGACTTGGGGCCACGCCTCGCTGCTTACATTGCAGTGGTGCTGCTGGTCCTGGGGTTCATGTGGCTGCTTCTGTTGATGCTCGATCACAAGCTCTTCAAGCCCGACTACGAACGTTCGCAACGAGTATTCGAAAGCGAAGCCTTGAATCGCACGATGGTTGCCGCCGCGCCGTCCGGGTTCGCGCTGCTGTCTTTCGAACAGGGCGATATCTTGTTGCAGAGCAACCTGATGCGTGCCTATGAACTGAACACGCATCCGGACGAGCCACGCTTGCACGAGCGTTTGCTCGGACTGTATGACCGCAGCCCTGGCGCTCCCGCGTGGCAGTCCGATCTGGAGATGCCGCTAAGGCTGGCCGATGGCCGCGTGGACGACCTGCTGGTGAGCATCGTGCGCACCAAGTATCGCGGGAAAGATGTGTTGCTGTGCAGTTTTTCCGACGTCACGACGCTGAAAAACACCGAACGCAAGCTGGACGAGGCGCGTGCCGCGGCGGACGCTGCCAACCAGGCAAAGTCGGCGTTCCTCGCGATGATGAGCCACGAAATACGCACGCCGCTCAATGCCATTCTCGGCAACCTCGAGTTGCTCGGACGCTCGCCGTTGTCACCGTTGCAGGAGGAGCGGGTAGGGGTCGTTACGTCGTCGTCCACCGCGCTGCTCGGCATCATCAACGACATTCTCGATTTTTCGAAGGTGGAGTCGGGTCAGATGACGCTCGAGTCGATCAGCTTCGATCTCGCTCAGGTGATTCGTGAGGTGGCCGCGATGTTCGAACCAGTCGCGCAGGCGAAGGGACTCGAGTTCGACTGCGTGATAGACGATGCGCTCGCGCCGCACTATCTAGGTGACCCGACGAGAATCCGGCAGATCGTGATCAACCTGGTCAGTAACGCGATCAAATTCACCGCCACGGGCGATGTACTGCTCGAGGTCTACCTGAAGGACGACACGGCCGAAGATTCTCCGATCGTGATCGGCGTCAGCGACACCGGCATCGGCATGACCCCGCAGCAGCAGGAGTCGCTATTTCATGCTTTTACACAGGCCGATTCCTCGATTGCGAGGCGCTACGGCGGAACAGGCCTCGGACTCGCGCTCTGTCTGCGCCTGACCGAATTGATGCATGGCACGATTTGGGTGAAGAGCGAGTTACATGCCGGAAGCACTTTTGTCGTGACCTTGCCCATTCCGGTGAGTGCAGACCGCCAAGTCAGCGCCGCAGGACATACCACGGCCGAATCGAAGTCCACCGAGATCGACACAAACGCCATTCACATCCTCGTTGTGGACGATCAACTCGCCAACCGGGAGTTGCTCGTCGCGCAACTTGCTACGCTGGGATACGACGCCGATATGGCCGATAGTGGCGGGGCGGCATTGCGGCGCTTCAACGAGCGCCACTACGATCTGGTGATGACCGACATCAATATGCCGGGAATGGACGGGTACGCGCTCGCGCGGTGCCTTCGCGCTCAAGGCGCGACGGTGCCGATCATCGCGATTACTGCGCATGTCGCGGCAGAAGTGCGGGCGCAATGCACGAACGCGGGAATCGACGAGGTCCTGCTCAAGCCTGTCCTGCTCGACACGATGGACGCGATGGTGCGGCGGGTGGTCGACGAGGCCGCCAGACGTCCCGCGATCGACACCATGGGCAGGCGCGACATCTCGCAAGGGCCATTGCCCGAGCACATCCATGCTGCGATGACCCAGGCGATGAAGGATTCGCTTCGGGAACTGCATGCCGCCGTTGAAGTTCGGGATATGAAAACGGTGCTCGCCCAACTTCATGCGGTGCGCGGATCTTTCGCGATGATTCAGGAAACGGAAGTGGCGAATGCGTGCGCGCAGATGGAGCAGCAAGCCAGAAATAACGACATTGCCGCCGTCAAGGATGGACTCGATCGTTTCGAGCCACTCGCATACTCGGCGCTCGCGCGGCGCGCGATTGGCGAGCAGTCCGACGCATGAGTTTCGGCGTCAGCGCAGCATCAGCGGGCGCCTGAACAGAGCGTCGACTTCTCCGACGACGCTCCCGGCGTTGGCCGACCTCTTCGATGCCGATTTCACCGACGCGCCGCACCCGGCACACGTCCAGCTTCCCCGTGATGCCCCAGCGCGCGCGACAGATTGCCCACCTCCCGCTTGAGCAACGCCGCGAACTGCGCGACGCGCTCATCGGTTACGCGCACGCTCGGCCCGAAAATGCACACCGAACCCGCCACCTGGTTCGCGCCGTTGAAGAATGGCGCGGCCACCGCGACTGCGCCGGCGATCAGTTCGTGATGGCTGGTGCCGAAGCCCTGTGCGCGAACCGCGTCGAGATCGGCGGCGAGCGTCGCGACGTCCTGATTCGGGTCGGTCAGATAGCGCCGCAGATCGTCCGCCGACAGCGACATCTGCGAAAGAATCGTGCGGCCGCTCGCGCCGAGCACGAGCTTCTCTCGATAGCCAACTCCGCGCCGGAAACTGAGCGGCTGCGGACTTTCCAGTTCGGCCACGCAAATCCGGTAGGTCCCCTCCGGCACGAACAGCGCGACCGTCTCCGAAGTCGCTTCCCAAAGCTCGCGCAGCATCGGCTGCGCGAGCTGCGCGATCGTATTGTTCGCCATCCACGCGTGCGCGACTTGCGCGACCGAGCTGCCGAGCCTGAAGCGCTGCGGCTCGCCGGACGACGCGAGAAAGCCGTTCTGTTCGAGCGTATTCAGCAGCCGGTATAGCGTCGGTCGGCTCAGGTCCACGCGGGTCAGCAACTCCGCGACGGTCAATTCCTTGTCCCCGGGCCGGAATGCCAGAAGGATTTCTAGCGCCCGCTCGACTGCCCGCACATTTTCGTGCGGCTTTTTTTCTTCCATTTGAAATTTCCTTTCCGCGTCGGTCCGCGTCGATTGCACATTGTAGTGAAAGTCCCTATCGGCACGAACTTGACGCACATCAATCTGTCCGTACAATGAGAACACATTCTCACACAACGGACAACCGGATTCGGAGGAATTATGGACAAGAACATGTCGGAGACGCTGGTTCGCACTGGCCCAGGCACGGCGATGGGCAATCTGATGCGCCGCTACTGGGTGCCGGTGCTGCTCGCGAGCGAAATCGCGGAGCCCGATTGCCCGCCTGTGCGCGTGCAGATCCTCGGCGAAAAACTGCTCGCCTTTCGTGATTCCGAAGGCCAGCCGGCGCTGATCGACGAGTTCTGCTCGCACCGCGGCGTGTCGCTGTACTTCGGCCGCAATGAAGAGAACGGCATTCGTTGCTCGTATCACGGCCTCAAATTCGACCGCAACGGCAACTGCGTCGAAGTGCCGTCCGCACCGCAGGCGTGCAAGCACATGGGCATCACCGCGTATCCGTGCATCGAACGTGCGGGCATCGTGTGGGCGTACATGGGACCGAAGGACCGCCAGCCGGCGCCGCCGGATCTTGAGTGGTGCAACCTGCCGGACAGCCACGTGTTCGTGTCGAAGCGGTTGCAGGAATCGAACTACCTGCAGGCGATGGAAGGCGGCATCGACACGAGCCACGTGTCGTATGTGCACCGCTACGAAGTCGACGATGACCCGATGCACCAGGGCACCAAGGCGCTCGACTACATCAAGGCGGACGGCAACGTGATCTTCGAGATCGAGAAGCAGCCGTTCGGCCTCACGCTGTTCGGCCGTCGCAACGGCGAGCCGGATTCGTACTACTGGCGCGTCACGCAGTGGCTGTTCCCGTGGTACACGCTGATCCCGCCGTTCGGCGATCACTCGCTCGCGGGCCACGTTTGGGTGCCGATCGACGATCACAGCTGCTGGGCGTGGAGCATCAACTTCCGCCCGGACCGTCCGCTCGACGAGCAGGAACTGGCCGACCTGAACGCCGGCAAAGGCATTCACTGCGAGTACGAGGAGGGTGGCAGCTTCCGGCCGAAGGCGAACAAGGACAACGACTATCTGATCGACCGCAAGGCGCAGAAGGAAAAGCGCGCGTATTCGGGCGTGTTCGGCTTCGCGATGCAGGACGCGTCGCTGCAGGAAAGCATGGGTCCGATCCAGGATCACAGCAAGGAAAAGCTGTTGCCGACCGACCGTGCGATCGTGATGGCGCGCCGCATGATGTACGAGGCGGCAACGGCGCTGGTGCCCGACACCGATCCGCCCGCGATCGACGCCGACCAGCAGCGTGTGCGTGCGGCCGGCGTGCTGCTGCCGCGCGATCAGAAGCCGCAGGAGTGGGCGGTGATCCATCTGCACGACGGCAAGGACCAGCCGATCTACACGATCTGATGCACGGCGGGGCCGGACTCCTGTCCGGCCCCGCCGTGTCGTCGTCTGATCCGACTGGATCTTCCGCCCATTCCGCAAAAGGAGGCCGGCTGCGCCCCGGCATGCAATGAAGCAACGTAAAAGACTCGAAGACAAGGTCGCGCTGATCACCGGCGGCGGAGGCGGCATCGGTGCCGCGACCGCACGCGTGTTCTGCGCGGAGGGCGCCGCTGTGGTGCTCGTCGATGCGAATCAGGAGGCGCTCGCGCGCGTCGCCGACGAACTGAAAACGGCCGATCCGTCCGCGCGTGTCGAGACGTTCGCGGCCGACGTGTCGAACGACGCCGATGCGATGCGCGCGGTGCAACTCGCCGCCGATTCCTTCGGCCGGCTCGACGTGCTGGTGAACAACGCGGCGATGCGCAACTACAGTGCGCTCGCCGACGCAACGCCGGCCGAGTGGCAGGCGATGGTGTCGGTCAATCTGGTCGGCACGTCGAACTATTGCAGCGCGGCGCTGCCGTTCCTGCGCCGCGCGGGCCGCGCGAGTATCGTCAACGTATCGTCGTGCTATGCGGTGACCGGCCGCAAGGGCATGGGCCTGTACGACGCGACCAAGGCCGGCATGCTCGCGATGACCCGCACGCTCGCGTTCGAGGAGACCGCGAACGGCGTGCGCGTGAACGCGGTGTGCCCGGGTTCGACGCTGACCGAATTCCACGTGAACCGGGCGATCGCCTCGGGCAAGAGCGTCGAGGTGCTGAAGACGCAGCGCCAGGACACGTCGCTGATCGGCCGCTGGGCGTCGCCCGAAGAGATCGCGTGGCCGATCCTGTGGTTCGCGAGCGACGAGGCGTCGTACATCACCGGCACGACGCTGATGGTCGACGGCGGCCTGTCGGCGATGTGAGCGGAGGAGATGGCATGAACATGACCGATTCCACGCTGATGATGCGGGTTGCCGCACGGCGCGACGAAGCCGACGGGATCGCCGGCTTCGAGTTCGTCGATGCAGACGGCCGCGAGCTGCCGCCGTTCGAGGCGGGCGCGCACATCGACGTCTACGTGCCCGGTGGGCCGGTGCGGCAGTACTCGCTGTGCAACGCACCTCACGAGCGTCACCGGTATCAGATCGCGGTGTTGCGCGACGCCAATTCGCGCGGTGGCTCGCAGCGCATGCACGACGCGGTGAACGAAGGCGACGCGATTCACATCGGCGTGCCGCGCAATCATTTCCCGCTCGCCCGGCATGACGCGAAGCCGCTATTGCTCGCGGGCGGCATCGGCGTGACGCCGATTCTCTGCATGGCGGAGCAACTGGCAGCCAAGGGCGCGGCGTTCGACATGCATTACTGCGCGCGCTCGAAGAGCCGTGCGGCGTTCGTCGAGCGAATCGCCGCGTCGTCGTGGGCGGACAACGTGCAATACCACTTCGACGACGAGCACGGCATGCTCGATCTGAACGCACTGCTGACAGGAGGCGCGGACCGGCATCTGTACGTATGTGGTCCCCAGGGCTTCATGAACGCGGTGCTCGACACGGCGCGCTCGCTCGGTTGGAGCGACGATCGTCTGCACTACGAGTACTTCGCGGCGGCGCAGCCTTCCGGCGACGGCGAGTCGTTCGACGTGCGGCTTGCGCGCTCGGGCCGCGTGGTGTCGATTGCGGCCGATTGCACGGTCACGCAGGCGCTCGCGGCGGCGGGTGTCGACGTGCCGGTGTCGTGCGAGCAGGGCATCTGCGGCACCTGCATTACGCGCGTGCTCGACGGCGAACCCGACCACCGGGATCTGTACCTGTCGCCAGAGGAGCAGGCCCGCAACGATCAGTTCCTGCCGTGCTGTTCCCGTGCGAAGTCGAGGGTGCTCGTGCTCGATCTGTAACGGCATTCGCCGGCGCCGGGCACATCGGACGGCCGGCGCCGTATCCATCAGAAAGAAAGAAAACGGGCGGCCGCCGGCACGCCCGGTATTGGAGGAGTCATGGAGAAGAATCTGGCGTCGTCGCAGGGCATGTCCGCGAGCGTCTGGAGCTCGAACGGCGCACGGGAGGCGAGTAGCGCCGACACGAACCCGTATCGCTGGGTCGCGCTGTTCATCGTCTGGGCCGCGTTTCTGCTCAGCTATGTGGTCCGCGTGGCATGGAGTACAGTGGCCGCGCCGGTCGGCGCGTCGCTCGGCATCAGCGTGTCGATGCTCGGTGCGTTCGTGACCGCGTTCTACGCGGGCTATGTGCTTGCGAACGTGGTCGGCGGCATGCTGACCGATCTGCTCGGCGGTCGCGCGATGCTCACGCTCGCGCTGCTGCCGCTCGGCGTGCTCACGTTCACGTTCGGCTACACGCATTCGCTCGCCTTCGGCATCGTGATTCAGGCAGCGATGGGTTTCGCGGCGGGCGCCGACTACTCGGCCGGCATGAAGATCATTCCCGCATGGTTCACACGCGACCGGGGCCGCGCAATGGGCCTCTATACGACCGCGACGTCGCTCGCCGTCGTGATCGCGAACGCGGTCGTGCCGTCGTTCTCCGCGCGGCACGGCTGGTCGAACGCATTCCATATGCTCGGCATCGTCACGTTCGCGTGGGGCATCGTCACCTTGCTGCTGCTGAAGAACCGGCCGTCGAACGAAGCGAAGCCCGCGCGCAACAGCCTTCAGGACATGCTAGGCCTGCTGCGCAACCGTAACCTGATCGCGCTGTCGATCGCGGGCTGCGGCGGCTTGTGGGCGACCGTCGGCTTCGCTGCCTGGGGCAACGCGCTGATGACGCGGCAATACGGCATTGCGCCGATCGTCGCCGGATCGATCGTCGCCTCGTTCGGCATCGGCGCGGTGATCGCGAAACCGACGCTCGGCTGGATCTCCGATCTGCCCGGCGTGTCGCGTCGGATGATGTCGATCGGCTGCCTGATCGCGTTCACGATCGCGCTGCTGGTGTTCGGCTACTGCTCGACCGCGCATCAGTTCTATCTGGTCGCGCCGATCCTCGGGGCGTTCTCGTTCGGCTATCTGCCGGTGCTGATGGCACAGGTCAGCGACGCATCGGGCAAGCGCCTCGCGGGCGCGAGCGCCGGCTGGACCAATGCGATCTGGCAGTCCGGCAGCGCGGTGTCGCCGATGCTGGTCGGCTCGCTGTATGGCGCGAGCCATTCATTCCTGCTCGCGCTCATCACGCTTGCGATCGGACCCGCTATCGCGGTCGTCGCGATGTTCTTCGTCAATCCACAAATCGCACGCGAATGACCGATTCTCCGATAGCCGCCGCGGCCACGCGCCGGCTACCGCGACGACAGAGATCGAACGATCGCTCTTCCGCAGCACAAAACAACTCAATTTCCAGCAGGAGACACATGGTGAAGCACACGCCTCTCGCCAGGCCGTCGAAGGTCCTTTTTGCATGTGGTATTGGTATCGGCATCAGCGGCGCGGCGCATGCGCAGTCGTCGGTCACGCTGTATGGCATCGTCGACTCGGGGGTGACCTACGTAACTCACGCTGTGACGCCGCAGGGATCGTCCGGCACGCAGGTCGCTCTCGGCACGGGCAACCGGCAGAATTCGCGCTGGGGTTTCACGGGCAAGGAAGATCTCGGCAACGGATTACGGGCGATTTTCACGCTCGAATCGGGCATGGCGATGAACACCGGCGCGCTGCAGCAAGGCGGACGGCTATTCGGCCGGCAGGCGTTCGTCGGACTCGAATCGGACCGCTACGGCACGATGATGCTCGGCCGGCAGATGACGCCGATGTACCGCTACTTCCTCGCGCTCGACCCGCTCGGGTATTCGAGTTACGGCCTTTCCGCGCAGGACGCGCAGTTCGTCGGTCGCGCGGATAACGCGGTGTCGTATCTCGGCCACGTGGGACCGTTCGAGCTGAACGCGCTCTACAGCTTCGGCTATGACGCAGTCGCCTCGAACGTGCCGGTGGCGGGCTCGTTTCGCGTCGGCAAGCAGTACGACATCGGTGGACGCTACGTGCAGGGGCCGCTCAATCTGACGTTCGTGTACGAGCAGCGGCAAGGCTCGGTGATCGCGACATCGGGCGATAGCGAGCGGCGCTACGTGGCCGGCGGTTCGTATGCGATCGGCAAGGCGACGCTGTACGGCGGCTACGAATTGCTGCTGAACGACGTCCCGTCGACGCTCACCGCATCGCCGCCGCAGTCGATGGCGTTCGCGGGCGTACGCTACAAGGCGACTCCGGCGCTGGACCTCGCGGCCGCGGCTTACTATCACGCGTATCGCCACGTCGACGCGCACGCATTGAGCACCGGTCTCAACGCGGACTACTGGCTGTCGAAGCGCACGGCGCTGTACACCGACATCACGTATGTGATCAACAGCTCGAAGGCCGCGCTGAGTGCGACGGGATGGGCGACTTCTGTCGCGACGACGACCGTGAAGACCGGCGCGAACCAGCTGGCGGTTGCGGTCGGCGTGCTGCACAAGTTCTGACGGCGACGGCCCGCGCTCAATCGCTCAGCGCGTCGCGATGATCGCGCGGGCCGTTCGCCGACGCGTAATATCGCTGCAACGCTTCAGTCGAGCGCGCGCCCAGCGTGCGGATCTGCGCGAGCCAGTCGGTATCCGCCGGCCATTCACCACCGATCACGCGTGGATAGATCTGCCGCGCGTAGCGATGCAGTGCCTTCGCGCCGATGTTGCCGCTGACGCCGAGCAGCGCATGCAAGCTCGCGTGCGTCGCCTTGATATCGACAGCCGCGCTGTTTGCCGCGAGTCTCACGACGAGCGAGCGGATCTGTTCGATGCCGTTCAGGAACGATTCGTCGAGCAGATCGAGCGAGACCAGCTCCTCGAGGTGCGGTTCGTCGAGCAGGCTTTCTTCAGCGATGGTGGTGGCCGCGGGCGCGCTCGCAGTGGGGGCCAATGCCACCGGCGTCGCCGCAAAATCCGTTTGCGCGCTTGCGCCCGCGGTTTCCGCGATTCGTCGTGAAAATGGAGCGTCCGCAATCAGCGCGCCGCGCGTGCCGAACTGCCGCGCGAGACATGCGTACAGCGAGCCGGCCTGCACCGGCTTGATCAACACCTCGTTCATCCCGGCGGCAAGGCAGGCCTGCGCCGCCTGAGCATCGGTGTGACTGGTCAGCGCGATGATAGGCAGCGTCGCGTACGCATCGGTGCGGGCGCGAATCGACTTCGTGGTCTCGATGCCGTTCATGCCCGGCATGTTGACGTCCATCAGGATCGCGTCGATGAAGCCGTCGTCGTGCAGTTCGGTCAGCACCGCCTGACCGTGGTCGGCCTCGACGACGCTCGCGCCGCAGCGCTCCAGATACGCCTTCGTGACGAGCCGGCTGTAGGTGTCGTCGTCGGCGATCACGAAGGTCCTGCCGGCGAAGCCGTCGGGCAGTTCGCCAGGCTGATGCCGCACGCCGTTGTCGAACAGAGCCTGCACCGCGGTGATCAGCTCCTGCACACTCGACGTCTTGCCGATGATCTCGTCGATGCCGGCGCGCCGCGCGCGCAGCCGCACCGCGTTGCCCGGCTCGGCGGTATAGGCGGCGATCAGCACGTTGCGGTTCGGGCAGTCCCGGTCGGCGCGGATGCGCTCGGTCGTCGCGTAGCCGTCCAGATCGGGCATGCTGATGTCCATCAGCACGAGGTCGTAGAGCGGCGCACGCCGCAACGTGGCGAGCGCGAGCTCGCCGCCCGACGCCTCGCTGACATAGGCTCCGGCCTTCGTCAGCACGCGGCGGGTGCGGGCGCGCAGCGTAGCGTCGTCGTCGACGACGAGCACGCGCTTGCCCTTGAACGCCGGCATCGCGCGTTCGAACAGGCGCCGTTCGTGCTCGGCGACCTCGTCGGCCGCTACCGGCGGAAAGCGCAGCGTGAACGCGGTGAACTTGCCGAGTTCCGATTCGCAGTCGATGCTGCCGCCGAACGCCCGCATCGCCCGCTGGCAGTAGGCGAGCCCGAGCCCGGTCCCGCCCGAGTTGCCGGCCGTGCGAAACGGCTCGAACAGATGCTGCAGGATCTCCGCCGCGATGCCGGGGCCGGTGTCGCGCACGATCACCGAGCCGCTATCGACGGTCAATGTCAGCGTCGCCTGCGGATACGCGACGATGTGATGCAGCGCGTTCTTGATCAGGTTGAACAGTGTGAATAGATAGACCGTCTCGTCGACCTTGAACACGAAGTCGCGCCTGACGACGACGCTCACCTTCGCGCGCTCCTTGTCGTTGTCGAAGCCGTATTCGGCGAGCGCCTTGCGCGTGGTCGCGCCGGCATGCAGGTAGCTGAGACTATCCGGGCGGATCGATTTCGCGGCGACTTCGTCGAGCGTCATCGCGATGATGCGCAGGCCGCGCTCGATCGACAATTGGCCCTGCGCGAGATGGTTGTACATCAGCGAGGCCGTGCCGTCGGAGAGCGTCGGCGCCGCGCCTGCTCTGTTCGCCGACGGCAGCGCTTCCTCGACGCGGTCGAGCACGTGCCGCAACTGGCTCAGCGGATTGCGCATCTCGTGCGCGATGGAACCCGCGAGCGCCTGCAATGCGCGATTCTTTTCGACGAAGATGCGTCCCTTGCTGATCGCGTGACTGAACGCCATGCTGCACAGTACGACCACCGGCAGCAGCGCGAGATTGGACTTGTCCTCGGCGCTGAGAACGACCGGCGTCGGCGCGCTCAACACGCCGGCAAGGCCGCCGGAAAACACGCCGATACCGATGCACGTTATCAGCAGCACCGGGTTGTCGATACACAGCGCCAGAATGAAGATCATCATGACCTCGGTCATCATCCACATCGTGGAGAAACCGTTTCTGACGGTCAGGAACGTGCACACGAACGGCAGCACGTAAATCAGGCAGCAATGCCAGTAGATCAGCAGCGCGGGGTTGTAGCGTCGCGGCCAGCGCGCCTGGAACAGCAGCGGAACGCAGACGGCCGCCGCGCTGAGCCGAAGCGGCAGGTTGTCGTAAGGCTGCGGAAGGATGTAGGTCCAGACGACGTAATAGATGGGGTGACACAGGAGGCCGAGTGCGCCTCCCCATCGAATCGCGAACCTGCTTCGTTCCAGCATATCCCGCATGCTTTCGCGCGGTCTCGCCATCAGGCCTCCGAGTTCATCAGGAACCCATCATTTCATGCGTATTGAATTGCTGTGCTTCGACGCCTTCGGCGAGCGAATCGCCGTTCTTGCCGTGAAACGGTCCGACCGAAAAGCCGTGCTTCTTCAGGAGCCCATGAGTATAAGAGACTGACCATACGGGCGGGCTACCGATGATGAAATCGGATGCGATGCCTTCCTGCCATGCCGAATAGCCTTCGGCAAAGCAGGTATAGCAGTCGCGGGTGGACGGCAGCCTGAACGGGAACGCGGTGTCGAGTTCAGCGGGCCCACGCGCGAAACATTCAATATAGAGCGTATGGCCGCGAGAAGCGAGTTCCGCTTCGACGCTTGCCGCGCGCGGATGCGAATCGTCGATCCAGAACTGCGCACGTTTGAGATCGGCGGCGCTCAGGTAAGGCACGCTCGTGCTGCTCGCCAGAATCGCGCCGTCGAAGTCAGGCAGCGGCGTGTCAGGGCTGAACGTATGCACCGATACTTTCGATTTGCCGAGCAGGTCCGACGCGAGCAGATCGTTCGCCTGATCGGTCAGCAGGTTGATCTTGTCCGGCAGATCGATCAGCACCAGTTCCTTCGGCGCATCCTTGTAGAGCAGATACTTGGCGACGGTCGTGCCGAGCCGGCCGGCCGCGCCGAACAGTGCGAGCTTCGTGTTGCCGAATTCGAGGTCGAGCTGCTCGCAGCAATGCATCGCCCAGTCCTTCAGCATCCCCGCGGTCGCCGCGTGGCCGGTCGTGATGTGAGGCGGCTTGACCGGCCGGGGTAGCGCGCCGTAGTTGCAGGCATACGGCGTCGACGCGCCCATCGCGACCATGTTCAAGCCTGCCTTTCTGGCGAGTTCCAGCGCCGGAAAGAATTGCGTCTCGCGAAAGCGCTTGATGCCGCGCGGGCTGCCGAGCCACATTTCGAGCGGCGCCGGGCAGGCGATATTCGCGCCGATCACCTGTGAGCCCGAATAGATCGGCGATGCGATGAAAGGCTTGGTCTTCCATAGCTCCTCTTCGAACGACTCGCTGCGTTCGCGAACGTTGTGAAAAGAAAATGAAAGGGTCTCCCAGTCGGTTGCGTGAAACAGAAAGCCGACTCCCCCCTGACGGGCCGGCAGGCTATCCCTGATCTGCTCCGGATGAATTTCGTGCTTGAGCGCAAGCGGTGCACTGTTCCGATGCAAAAGAAGTCCGGTTGGCTCGATTGAAACGGTCGACAGGTCTTTAAGGAGAGCGGTCTTCATTGGTTTTTCCTTGATTTTGATTAGACGCTGGAAAAGTCAGCGCGCGGCGTGGCCAGCCGGTTGGACCGGCAACCCTTCAACTCTAGAGAAATCCGCACCGATATGCCCGTCTGTTCGTGCACACAGAATTCACGAGCGGATTTAAGACGGGTTGCCCGCCGGGTGGGAATCGGCTGTGGGCAAACTTTTGAAAGAATTACGGCAGAACTTTCGGTGTATTAAGGCACGTCGTGCGCCTTCCTCGAATGGCAAAAGGGCCGCTCGGCGGCCCTTTGCTTGCATCTCAGGCGAATTCCGGATTAGCGTGTGATGCTATAGCCGATTCGCGCAATCCAGCGATGCTGGTTGTAGTCGAGAATGTCCTCGCCATAACCGCTAAAGAAGCCGAGCCACACGTAACCGCCCCAGCGGCTGTTGATCAGCTTCGCCAATGGATAGGTGAACTGCGTATCGATGCTGCCCTTGCCGCCTTTCGTGCCTTTGCGCAGCGTCGTGTCCAGTTGCGCGCCATCGGGGCTGCCGTAGATGAACCGCAGATCCACATAGCCGCGGTAGTCGGCGATGTCGTGGTTCTCGCCGGCGATGTGCGTATAGTAATAAATCTTCGGCTCGATGGTCAGATGGTAGCCGTTGATGTCGCCGAAATCCCAGATCGGCTTGACGAACACATAGTCGACGCCGCGCGATTCCGGACCGTCGCGTCCATTCGATTCGTGTTCGTAGCCGGCCATCACGCCCATTCTGCTCCACCACTTGCTCTTCCAGCCGGTGTCTTCGAGGTAGTAGAAGAGTGCGGGCATATAGCTGGTGTCGCGGAACGGCGACGAGTACTCCTCGATAGCCCACAGCGAGGTTTGTGTATAGCCGAAGTACAAGTTATCCACGAATCTACGCGAGCGCGGGTCGTCTGGAATGACGAGGCGGAACTTGAAGCTCAGCTGGAATTTCGCGAGATTGTCGCCATCCTGGCCCCAGCCATCGGCGAAGTACATCGGCTCGTAGGCGGAGAAGCGGCTCAGGAAAGTGTTGATTTGCGGCACCGGCGCATCCGGTCGCGACGGTCCGGGCGACGACGCGATCAGGCTCGACGACGTCGGTGCGCCGCTCGCGGTGCCAGACATCGTCGTTGCATTGGCACCCCCGGCCGACGCGAGCGCCGCGTCCTTGCCGGAGCGCGGCGGACGCGTCAGCAGCACGTACGATGGCGACACGTCGAGATCCGGCACGTCGATCTGCATTGCGCCGCGCGCCCATTCGGGCCACGTGCCGGTATAGCGCACCGCCTTCAGTTCGCCGGCGGCGAGTTTCAGATGCTCGGGTGCGCCGCTTTCGCGCGTGAGCGCGAGCCGATGCGGTACTACGTCGGTATTACTGACGGCAATGTTCAATTGCGCCGGCACGTCGACTTCGGTGCCGCCGGGTTGATCGCCGGCATAGACGATCGTCACTTCGAGGGGAGTGCTCGAGAGCGCCTCGCGCGGCGGACGCAATACGGAAACGCCGGCGACGCTATACGCGCAGTAGCCGCCGAGCACCAGCGCGCTGATGCAAAGCGATAACCGGGGAAGAAGCCTGGAGAACGAGCGGGAAAGCGAGCGGTAAAGCGGACCTGACGATAATCGGGAACCACGCGAGCGGCGGCTGCGGATGGCGGACTGGCGGCCTTTCTTCACGCGAGACATCGATCGATTCCGCACACGAAGCTCCTGGTGGTCTACGAGTTCAGGTCGCAATGAGACGATAGCGTTAAAGCGTGCAATTGGGTAGCAAATCAGGTCCGTGTGTGTCGTTGCGGAAACGGCGGTGCATGCCGATTCCCGCTGACTGGTTTTTTGCCTATTCTGCCAGCGCTATTTCGGAATGCGTGAGTGGAAAAATGAATCAGGAGCGCTACGAGTGGAAATAGCGCGGCGGAAGTGCGGATAATGCGGGCGTGTCGTTGCATTTGCGCAACGAAGCTTTAAATGTCAAATCGTGTGTCACTCGCAATCCTGTGTAATTGCGCGTCAATTGGCGACTCGCTTTCGCGATAATTCGTCGCGCGGCCAATGCGATGCCTGAATGCTTTCTTCAATAGGCGAATTTCCGGTATTGCTCCGGCGCACACGCATCGTCGAGTTCGCTTACGCGCGGCATATGGCGCAGCAGGCGTTTCGCGCGTGGCGCCAATTGTTGATAGACGGCGTCGGGTACGTCGATGTGGACCTCCGGTCGGAAGTACCGGCTGCGGCTCTAGCCGATCACGACCATCGGACGCGGCGCCTCGGTCCGGTTCGGCGTGCCGCGATGGAGCGCGCGCACGTCGCGAATCATCACGTCGCCGAGTTCCATCGTGATCGCATGCTAGGGCAGGCGGCCGTCGCGCCACGCGTTCAGCGCGTCTTCGGAGCGCATCCGATGCGTGCCGAGCGTGGTTTCGAAGGGGCCGTTCTCGAGCGTGACGTCGCACAGCGGGAAGTTGACCGCGAGCTGGAACGACGGGGTTTCCGCTTCGCCGTCGAACAGCGCGGGTGTGTCGCGATGAATCTCCTGATACGTCGAGCCGTTCAATGGCGTGTCGGTGGCCAGTTGGCACATCACGGGGTCGTCGCCGGCCACGCGCTCGACGATGCCGAGCACGTCCGGATCACAGAAGATCGACTGATCGGCGGAGACCCCCGTGAACGGCCGTGACGTAGTGCCGGTTTTCGCCGCGCACGGCGGTCGCCTGCGCGGCGATCTGCTGTTGCAGCAATGGCGCGAACGCGTCGCGCCATCCGAGCAGCGTGGCTTTCGGGAAATGCTGGCGCAGAACGACCATGCCGTCGCGTTCGAACGTCGCTGCGTAGTCATCGAGTTGTTCGGTCGAAAAGTGGCCCACGGTTCCCCCGTTTATCGAGTCGTTGAGTCGCGTGTTGCCCAGGTAGCCTGCATATGACGCTCATTCGATCGGCGAGACCAGCAGCGACACCGGTACGCCGTGACAATCGACTTCCGCGAGGACCGTCGCGCCGAGCTCTTCGCCCAACCTGGTGCGCGCGTCGATCGGACTTCCATTGCGGTCGATGCGCAGAATGTTCAGCGGCCAGGACGGCCGCGTCAACCGCTCGTGCGCGAACGCGCCGACCCATAGCGGCGCCGCGGAGGCGCCGTTGCCGACCGCGTAACCGCTCGGCCAGAAACGAAGCACATAACGTTCCTCGCGCGATTCGCCCGGCCGCATGAAGACCAGCGACGACGGCACGCCATTGTTCAGCTTCGGCAGCACCGGCAACGACACCGCCGCGACGTCGGGCGAAGCGAGCGACAGCAGGCTGTGAGCGGACACGTCGGTGCCCTCGACCCAGCCCTGCGCGCGCAGTAGCTCGCGGATCGAAGCGGGTTCGGAAACCCATTGCAGCGTCAGCGGCTCCTTTTGATCGCCGCCCATGTCGGAGCGATAGCACGGCAGCCGCTTCCACCCGGAGTGCATCCACTGCGCCAGCGTGAACTGCACGGGTGGTGGTTGCGGCGCGCTGTTCGGCGGCGTCGGCATGGCGACGCCGAGCTGCACGCCGACGCTGAGCACCACCACCGCGAGCACCACCAGCGGCATGAAACGGCGCGGTGGCGGCGGCCGCGGATGCCGCCAGATCGCCGTCAGCGCGATCAGCGTGACCCATACATACGCGAGCGCCGCGCCGCCGATCGCGTCGGAGACCCAGTAGCGGCCGAAGTAGACGCCCGCGAGCGCGACCACGATCACGACGATGATGCTCGCGCCGGCAACCAGCACGCCTTCCAGCTTGTCGACCCGACGCGCGAGCAGAAACGCGAGAAAGCCGTAGACGATCACCGTCGCGGCGACGTGATTGCTCGGAAACACGAAGTGGCCGGTCATCAACTCATTGGGCGGGGCGCGGCGCATCGCGAGTTGCAGGCCGAGAATCAGCAGCTGCGAAAACACGACCGCCGCGAGCCAGTAGGTGATCGTGCGCCAGCGCCGCTCCCATATCATCCACAGTGCAACCGTGACGACCAGCGCGAGCAGCGTGATGCCGCTGCCGAGCGTCCCGAGCGCCGCGAGCACCGTGTCGCCCCACGGCGTGCGCACCGATTGCAGAAAGTGATAGACGGATAGATCGATGGTGGTCAACGGATCGCCGCTGACGACGTCTTCAAGGACCCAGAAGAAAAGCGCGCCGGCCACCAGCACGATCAGCGATGCCATGAGCAGGTGGGTCGCATCGGGCGTGTCGGGGTCGAGCATGCGGCGTGCGATGCGGCCGAGCGGGCCCGGATGGCGGCACGCCCAGGAGCCGAGATGACGGCCCGCCGCGCTCGACCACGCGTTCGCGTGCGATACCAGGAACGCCGCGCCGCGAAAGCTGAGCCACACGATGCACACCAGCATCGCGATGATCACGACGAGCCGGAACGACACCGCGCCCGCGAGCAGCACCGACGCGCCGAACACGACGCCGGGCAGGATGTGCGCGGGCGCCCACAGCAATGTGGACAGCACGTTGATCGCGAGGAAGCGCAGCGGTTGCATGCCCATCATGCCCGCGACGACCGGCACGATCGCCCGCAATGGACCGATGAAGCGGGCGAGCACGACGCTCTTCGCGCCATGCTTCAGAAAGAAGCGCTGGCCCGCGTCGAGTACGCCGGGGTGTGTGCGGAACGGCCACAAAGTGACGATGCGCTCCTTGTAGCGATCGCCGAGCCAGAAGCTGGCGCCGTCGCCGGCGACCGCGCCGATGATCGCCCACACGAAGACCCAGGCAAGGCTCAGCGAGCCGGTGCCGGTCAGCGCGCCGGCGAGGAACATCGCGGTGCTGCCGGGGACGAAGGTGCCGATGACCGCGATGGATTCGAAAAAAGCGGCGAGGAACACGACCCCGAGCATCCACGTCGAGTGGCCGGCGAGCAGATGCAAAAGGTGGCTGTAGGCGTGCTCCATCGTGCGCGATCGGCGGTTCTCGGGCGTGACGATCGATCATAACGCGCACGCGCAAACGGTGGGCGCGAGCGGGAGCGGCGCTCGTGCATCGGTCGGGCGATCGGCTCAGAATAGATGTCGTGGCTCGGCGGATCGATGCGCTTGGGGGGAGCTATGAAGACAGCAACAGGTGAGATCGTGTGGTCAGCGTTGCTTGTGACGCTGTTGACGGTGGGGGGCGCGGGGACGGTCGAAGCTCAGCAGCTGGGCAATCCTGGCGGCAGCCAGGCCGGAACTCGTGCGGGCAACAACGTCGGTACCAGCGCGGGCAGCGGCAATGCGGCTGTCGGCGGCGCAACGGGCATCGGTACCGGCGTCAGTCCGAGTGCGATGCCGGGGCCCGGCATATCGGCGGGTGGCTCGTATGGGCTCGGCTCAGGTGGCGCGACCGGCTCGGGCGGCGCGCTCAACAACATGCGCGCGAACGGCACGGCGCTCTACATGAGTCCCGACCCGCGCGCGCCGAACGTGACCGGCCGCGCGGCGCCGCCGCGCTAGCGCCGCGTATAGAATGCAGATCCGATCCGACCACAGGGGAAGGGAATGGCACACGGCGAGCACAAGTACCGCGTATCGGTGCAATGGACCGGCAATCGCGGCAGCGGCACCTCGGGCTACCGCGACTACGGCCGCGACCACTTGATTTCTTCCGACCGCAAGCCCGACATTCCGGGTTCGTCGGACCCGACGTTTCTCGGCGACGCGGAGCGCTGGAATCCCGAGGACCTGCTGGTCGGGGCGGCGAGCGCGTGTCACAAGCTGTGGTATCTGCATCTGTGCTCGGACGCGGGCATCGTGGTGCTCGACTATCGCGACGACGCCGAAGGCACGATGCTCGATTCCCCTCACGAAGGCCGCTTTTCGCAGATCGTGCTGCGCCCGCGCGTGACGATCCGCGAGGGCGGCGACGTCGAGCAGGCCATGCATCTGCATCACGTCGCGCATCAGAAGTGCTACATCGCGAACTCGGTCAACTTTCCGATTCTCTGCGAAGCGGTGGTGGAGACGGATGCGCGTTGAGGCGCATACGGCGGTGCCGGGCATGCGAGCCGGCTGCCGAGCGGGGCGCCGGCCAGCCGCTCGCTAGCGCTCGCTCAACGATTGCCGTCGAGCAGATCGCCGAGCAGTTCGTCGAACGCGGCTTGCGCGTCTTCGAGTTCCTGCAGCGCGGCATCGAAAGTCTGCAACGCAAATTGCGAGGGTTTGCCGCTGCCTGCCGGCGGGAATTGCGATTGCAGCGACGCGAACGCCGTCTGCACACGCTTGGTGGCGGTCAACACGCGTTCCATTGCGGCGGTTTCTTCGGCTCGCGCCTTGTCGTGATCCATGAGAACTCCGGAGTCTCGGGTTGCGTCGGAACGGCTCGCGCCGCTCCAAAAGGGGACTAAAGGGGTGACTATGCCACGTTCGCGCTCACGACAGCGGCAGACCGCCAAACGCTTTTACTTCGCGCAACGATAAGGCCGATTCCACCGACGTCACGCCCGGCAGGCTGCGCAGTTCGTCGCGCATGAAGGTGCCGTAGTCGTCGAGGTCGCGCGCGACGATCTGCAGGATGTAGTCGGCGCTACCCGATACGTTGTGGCACGACAGGATACGCGGGATCGCCTGCACCTCGCGCTCGAAGCGCGTCGCCACCACGCGATCGTGCACCGCAAAGCGCACCAGCACGAATGCGACCACGCCCAGACCGAGCCGGGCGCGCGACAGCACTGCGCGGTAACGGTCGATGTAACCATCGTTCTCCAGACGTTTCAGACGGCGCGCGCACGGCGTTTCGCTGAGGCCGACCATGTCGGCGAGACGCGCATTCGACATGCGCCCGTCGTTTTGCAGCGCGGCGAGAATCGCGCGGTCGGTTTTGTCGAGATCGTCGGCGGACATGGTCGGGAGGGGTTTCTGCGGACTGGTGGAAGGTGCCATCGAATATCGAAATATTAGCGCATTCCACTATTTTATTATTCTCCTGAGCAGAAAATCGCCAGCAAACCCTCCGCCTCCGATAGCAACATGGAGGCTCGAACAACAAGGAGGCTCCGATGATTTCCGCTCACCTGCTGGCCGTCTACGTGGCGGCATTGGTTGTCGTTTATGCGGTGCCTGGTCCGGACATGGCGCTGATCCTGCAAACCAGCATCACGCGCGGCGTGCGCAGCGGCTTCGCGGCCGCGGCGGGGCTCGGCGTGTCGCGCGCGACGCACGTGACGCTGTCGGCGTGCGGCATGGCGGCGCTACTGCGCAACGCGCCGTGGCTGTACGACGCGGTGCGCTATGCGGGCGCGGTCTATCTTGCGTGGATCGGAATTCAGATTTTCCGCTCGCCCGGGTTCGCATTGCCGGCCGGTGCGCGCGACAAGCAAGCGGCCAGCGCATCGCGAGTGGAATCCACTCCTTCGAGCGATGCGGATAGAGAGACGCGGCCGTTGCGGACCGCGTTCGTCAAAGGTCTGCTGACGAATCTGCTCAATCCGAAGGCGCTACTGTTCTGCTCGGTGCTGTTACCGCAATTCGTGCGGCCGGAAGCGGGGCCGGTGGCGTGGCAGATGATCGAGCTCGGTGTCGTGCTGCTCGCGATCGGCGCATGCTTCGACGCGTTGTATGCGATCGGCGCCGCCCGCATCGCCAACTGGATGCGCGCCCATCCTCTGGCGCAGACGCTGCAACGCTGGACGTTTTCGGCTGCGTTGATCGGCTTCGCGCTGCGCCTTTCGCTGGATTGAAACTCGAGGCTGGCGGGAGTTTGCGTGAGTGGCCGACCGGCGACGCCCGCCGCTCACTTCTTCAGCTTGCGCTCGCGCCGAGGCCGGTCCTCGATAATTTTCTTGCGATGCTTGTCCTTCATTTTCTTCCAGCTTTTGCATTCGTCGCGCGTGCGCATACAGCCGATGCAAAGACCGGTTTTGTCGTCGAACTTGCAGATGTCGACACAGGGTGACGCGATACTCATGACCGGTGGCCGTTGGAGTTGAAGTAGCGCGACTGTCGCACGTGCAGCGCGCACGATGCCAAGTGATTGTGTTAATAAAGCCGATAGCGCAGCGGCAGCCCGCACGCGCGGCGACACCACCACCTTCTCACCTCCGTCGATGAAAACCTTCCTGCTGTATGTCGTGACCGCTATTGCCGAGATCGTCGGCTGTTACCTGCCGTGGCGCTGGCTGAAGGAGGGCGGCTCCGCGTGGCTGTTGCTGCCAGGCGCGACAAGCCTCGCGCTGTTCGCATGGCTGCTGACGCTGCATGGCACCGCCGCGGGCCGCGTGTATGCGGCCTACGGCGGCGTGTACGTGGCGGTGGCGATTGCGTGGCTGTGGGTCGTGGACGAGGTACGGCCCACGCTGTGGGACGCGGCAGGCGCCGCGCTGACGCTGGCCGGCATGGGGGTGATCGCATTCCAGCCGCGCCTGCACGTGTAAGCGGGGCGCCGCGATCGACGGCCCGCCCGCTCCCTTTACTGCTGCATCCCACCCAGATAGTCGAGCTTACCGAGCTCGACACCGTTATGACGGAGGATGTCGTACGCGGTCGTCACGTGGAAAAAGAAGTTCGGCAGCACGAAACCGAACAGATACGACGCCCCCGTGAACTCGACGGGACCCGGCCGCAGTTTCAGCGTGATCGTGCGGCTTTCCGAGCCGTCGATCTGCGCCGCGTTGAATTCCTTCAGGTAATCGATCGTCTTCTGGATACGGGCCCGCAGTTCGTCGAAGGTCTGCTCGACGTCCTCGAACCTGGGCGGCTCGACGCCGGCGAGGCGCGCCGCACACCCCTTGGCGGTATCGCTCGCGATATACACCTGGCGCACGAGCGGCAGCATGTCCGGCGCGAGCCGGGCATTGGTGAACACCGACGGTTCGATCTGCTTCGCGGCGGCGTGCGCCTCGGCCTTGCCGAGAATGGCTTGCAGGTTGGTGAGGCCGCGAATCAGCACAGGCAGTGATGCTTGATACATCGAAATTGACATGGGTTCCTCTGATTTCTCGATCGTGCGCGCAGGCGGCGCGCGCGGCACTGAAACGGCGGGAATGCCGCTTCAGCATCATAGCGTGTCGCATCCGCGTCGCGCATTAGCCATTCGGACGACTGCCGCATGCGCCGGAACTGTGTTCGAATGCCTTGGTCGGACGCTTGGACGAAGTTCTTGAACAACCCCTGCCGCGCATCGCGCAAACGATGCGCTTCATGCAGGCGCGTGGCGTGCTTGCACCCGCCGGGTCGCGCGGTCGTGCATGACCGTGTGCGAAGCCACGCTAACAGGAGAGTCGACACCATGGTCACCAAGCATCCATTGCCGGGCAGCGAGCGTAAGGTCGCACAGGGCACGACGGTCATCGGCCAATGCGATCCCGCCGAGCGGATCGAGGTCTTCGTGATGCTGCGCCGCCAGCAGCAGGCGCAATTCGACGCGTTGATGAAACGCATCGAGGCCGGCGACGCGAGCGTCAAGCCGCTGTCGCGCGAGGCGCTCGAGAAGGACTACGGCGCCGCGCCCGACGACATCGCGAAGGTCCGCGCGTTCGCGGCCGCGCATGGGCTCACCGTCGCGCGCGAGGATCCGGCGGCGCGCTCGGTGCTGCTGAGCGGCACGATCGCGCAGTTCCAGAGCGCGTTCGAGGTGAAGCTCGAACGCTATCAGCACCACACGGCTGGCCAGTTCCGTGGCCGTACCGGCACGATCAGCGTGCCGGACGATCTGCGTGGCGTCGTCGAGGCGGTGCTCGGGCTCGACGACCGGCCGCAGGCGCGGCCGCACTTTCGCATCCGGCCGCCTTTCGTGGCGGCACGGGCCCAGCAGGTGTCGTTCACGCCGCCGCAGCTCGCGTCGCTCTATCAGTTTCCGCAAGGCGACGGCGGCGGCCAGTGCGTCGGCATCATCGAGCTCGGCGGCGGCTACAAGACATCGGACCTGAAGACCTATTTCTCGAGCCTCGGCGTGAGCGAGCCGACCGTGACCGCGGTCGGCGTCGATCAGGCCGGCAACAAGCCGAGCGGCGACCCGAACGGGCCGGACGGCGAGGTCACGCTCGACATCGAGATCGTCGGTGCGATCGTGCCGCGGGCGACCATCGCCGTGTACTTCACGCCGAACAGCGACGCCGGCTTCATCGACGCGGTGAGCCGCGCGGTGCACGACAAGACCCACAAGCCGTCGGTCATTTCGATCAGCTGGGGTGCGCCGGAATCGGTCTGGACCAGCCAGTCGATGAATGCGCTCAACAGCGTGCTGCAATCGGCGGCGGCGCTCGGCGTGACGATTTGCGCGGCCTCCGGCGACAGCGGGTCGAGCGACGGCTCGGGCGGCAGCGACCAGGTCGACTTCCCGGCGTCGAGCCCGTACGTGCTCGCCTGCGGCGGCACGCACCTGAGCGCGTCCGGATCGGCGATCAAGCGCGAGGTCGTGTGGAACGACGGCGAACAGGGCGGTGCCAGCGGCGGCGGCGTCAGCACCGCCTTCGAGATGCCGGCATGGCAGCAAGGCTTGTCGGCCACGATGACGGGCGGCGGCAGCCAGCCGCTCAGCGGGCGCGGCGTGCCGGACGTCGCGGGCGATGCCTCGCCGTTGACCGGCTACGATGTGCTGGTCGACGGAACGCAAACGGTGGTGGGGGGCACCAGCGCGGTCGCGCCACTGTGGGCGGCGCTGATCGCGCGCATCAACGCGGCGAAGGGACAGCCGGTCGGTTTCATCAACCCGAAACTGTACAAGGCGACGGGCGTCTGCAATGACATCACCGAGGGCAACAACGGCAGCTTTGCGGCGTCGAAGGGGTGGGACGCCTGCACGGGACTGGGCAGTCCCAATGGCGGGAAGGTGGCGGGCGCACTATAGTCTGCAACACAGCGCTTAACACAACAACAAGACGTAAGAACGAGGACGCACGGCACTAAAACGAACCCTTGGAGCGATCATGACGAATACAGAATCAGCTTCCGGTAGCCAGCATTCGCCGCATAACACGCACGCCACGGCCTCGGCTGGCGCGTCCACCGTCACGAGCACGCCGCACAAAGCCGGCGACCAGCCGTTCTTCGACCCGGTCGCCTATGGCAACGGCCCGGACGATTCGGTTACCGATACAGTCGAGACGGCCGCGGTCACGCATCATTCGGTGACGATCGGTGGGCACAACATCAACTACACGGCGACCGCGGGCCACCTGGTGATCGTCGATCCGAGCAGCTCGCAGCCGTCGGCGAGGATGTTCTACGTCGCTTTCACGCAGGACAACCAGAAGGAAGAGACGCGGCCGGTCACGTTCTTCTATAACGGCGGACCGGGGTCGTCGTCGGTATTCGTGCTCCTTGGCTCGTTCGCGCCGCGCCGCATCAAGACGTCGATGCCGGGTTTCACGCCGCCCGCGCCGTATTCGCTCGAAGACAATCCGGACAGCCTGCTCGACAAAAGCGACCTCGTGTTCATCAACCCGGTCGGCACCGGGTATTCGGCGGCGATCGCGCCGAAGAAGAATCGCGACTTCTGGGGCGTCGATCAGGACGCGGACTCGATCAAGCAGTTCATCAAGCGGTTTCTGACGAAGAACAACCGCTGGAATTCACCGAAGTATCTGTTCGGCGAGTCCTACGGTACGGCACGCAGCTGCGTGCTCGCGTACCGGCTGCACGAGGACGGGGTCGATCTGAACGGCATTACGCTGCAATCGTCGATTCTCGACTACACGCAGTCGGGCAACCCGGTCGGCGCGCTGCCCACGGCGGCCGCGGACGCGTGGTATCACAAGAAGCTCGGCGTCGCGCCGCGGCCCACCGATCTCGGCACGTTCGCCGAGGAGGTCGCGCAGTTCGCGCGCACCGACTACCTGGCCGCGCTGCGCAAGTTCCCGACCACCGACACCGCGATCGTCGAAAAACTCAGCGAATACACCGGCATCGACAAAACGACACTGCTCGCGTGGAGCCTCGACATCGCCGGCTACGACAGCCGCGGCAATTCGCTGTTCCTGACCACGTTGCTGAAGTCGCAAGGCCTCGCGCTCGGCGCTTACGACGGCCGCGTGACCGCGATCGACACCGGCATCGCCGGCAAGATCGACCCGAACTCCGGCGGCAACGATCCGACGATGACCGCGGTCACCGGCGTCTACACGACGATGTGGAACGTGTATCTGAACGAGCAGTTGAAGTACACGTCGAACTCGTCGTTCACCGACCTCAATGATCAGGCGTTCAAGTACTGGGATTTCAGCCATATCGATCCGACCGGCGCGCAGAAGGGCGTCGACTCGAAAGGCAACATCATTCTGTACACGGCCGGCGACCTCGCGGCCGTGATGGCGCTCAATCCCGACCTGAAGGTGCTGTCGGCGAACGGTTTCTACGATTTCGTCACGCCGTTCTATCAAACCGTGCTCGACCTGCAGCAGATGCCGCTGGTCAGTCAGCAGGTGCGGCAGAACCTGTCGGCGCGGTTCTATCCATCGGGGCATATGGTGTATCTCGACGGCGGTTCGCGCACCGCGCTGAAAGCCGACCTGGCAAAGATGTACGAGGAGACGGTGTCGAACGCGCAGGCCCTCGGGCGGATCCGCGCGTTGCAGGCGCGGGTGGCGAAGTAGCGGCGGTGGCCGGGTGTCGCGGCGCATCGCGACGTGGCGCTATGTCGGTATGCTCTGGCTCGCGGCGATTGCCGCGAGCCGGCAAACGGCGCGCTGCCATGTCCGGCTTTTGGACTCATCCAGATTGAATGTGTTTTAATTGCCTTGCGAATTGAACCACCGCGTGCCGCCGCCGGCGCGCAGACGAATGAACGCAGGCATCGCAGACACGCATCGGCGCGGTCTTTCCCGCGACACCACCAGCAGCAATGACGCGGCCAACGTGCCGGGGCTCGGGCGCAAAAGCGTCCTTCGCCCGCGCGTGCGCATCACGCAACATGCGCTGCTCGTTACCGTCGGCGCACTGCTCGCGCTGCGCATCGCAGACGCCGCCGCGCAACCGAGCGACGTCCTCGACGACCGTGTGACCCAGCAGTCGATCGGCCAAACGATTTGCCGCCCCGGTTATGCGGAAACCGTCGCGCCGCCGTTCGACGAACTGATGGCGCGCAAGGATCGCATGCTTGCCGCGCGCGGCATCGATGTGGATGACAGCGCCGCGTTCGCGCTCGATCGGCACGTGCCGATCATGCTCGGCGGATCGCCCGATGCGCCAGCCAATCTCGATCTATTGCCGTGGGCCGGCCCCCAAGGCGAGCGCCGCAAGGCGCGCGCGGCGGCGATGCTCAAGCGCTGCGTCTGCGAAGGCAAGCTGAGTCTCGCGCGGGCGCAAGCGGCGATCGTCGGCAATTGGTCGGCGGTGTATGCGGGCTTTGGCCGGGCGTCCTGCGACGTGAGCCGGCTGGACGTCGCGACCGGCGACGACGACGGCGTCGACAGCGAAGACAGCCGGCGCGGCGACGCGCATGAGCGCGAGCGTTGAGCGCATCCGCGCGCTTGCGCAGTCGGCGCGGAGCCACGGTTCGCTGCCCCCTCATTTTTTCGGAGAAACACGATGTCCCATTTCCGTCTCGCCGCCGTTGCGCTGACGATCGGCTGCCTGAGCGGCAGCGCCGCCGCGGTTGCCGCGGTTGCCGCGGCGCCCGCGCATTGCGCGCGCGGCAATGAGCTCGAGATTCGCGGCGACGTGCCCGCGGCGCTCAGCTTCGACGTGTATCGGCAACTGCGCCCGCTGAGTGCGCGGCGAATCGCGCTGTTCGAGGCCGCCGGCGAGGTGAAGCGTCTGCCCGACGGTCTGCCGGTTTGCCAGATCGCCGACGACGGGGTCGACGATCCTTCCGCTGTGCTGGTCCGTCTGCCGCACGGTAAGAATGCGTGGTGGGTGAGCGCGGCGAATGTGCAAGCGGCGGACTGATCGGCCGATCCGCCCGTCTTTGCCCACGTCCCCCGCCGGATGCCATTGACGATACCGCTGCGTGCCGGGCATGCAAGGTGCTGAAGCAGCCGATGTTTTCCAGGATTGGCGCGACTGATTCAGGTACAGTGCATCGACGGCGACGGTTTCGCCGTTGCCTACGACACTGCGTCACAGTGTGTTCGCGGTCGAAGCGGGCTATCCTGACAACAGGATGAAATTTGCACAGGAGATTGGAACGATGGCCTTCTTTTTGTCATTGCTCGCTATGGGGTTGGCCGGCGCGAGCGGCGTCGTCGCACTTCACGCACTGGCCGCGGCTCAGACGAAGCAGCGTACTGCGCTGCGACCGGTGCGTATCGCCAGCTCTGACCGACGGACGGACCGCCAGGCAGGGCGAGGATAGTCCGCATGAACCTGACCGTGCGCAATATCGCCGAATCGTGCAGCGAGCAGGACGTGCGGGAATTTTTGACGCGCGAACTCGGCCACTACGCGAAACACGTCGAGGTGGTGGACGCCGGCAAGCCTAACGCCTACGCGACGGTAGAGCTCGACGCGAGCGTGCCGTATGTCGGCGACGTGATCGCGCGGCAGATTCACGGCAAGCATCTGGGTGGTCAGCCGCTCGAAGCGAGCGCCGATCTGTTCAGCGACGAGCCGCCGCCGGAGCAGCGAGCGCCGTAGGCGGCGCAACAAGCTCGATTCTTTTCGAAGGCGGTGGACCTGCGCGCGACGTCGCGCCGGTCCACCGCCTTTATTCGTTTGAGAGCGCCTACCGAAGCCTCGTCATTGCCCATCCGGCGACGCCGGCCAGTCGAACGGGGTGTACGGCAGCGCCCGCTTGTGACGCGTCGCGTTGTAAAACTGCAGGACCACGTCACGCACGGTATCGCTGACTGGCTTGCCTTCGAGAAAATCGTCGATCGCGTCGTACGGGATGCCGTACGCGTCTTCGTCGGGACGAAGCGGCCGCAGCATCTCGAGGTCGGCGGTCGGCACCTTGTGCGCCAACGCGTCGGGCGCACCGAGCCTATGCGCGACCGCGCGCACGCGGCGCTTGCTGAGCCCGGCGAGCGGCAGCACGTCGGCGCCGCCGTCGCCGAACTTCGTGAAGAAGCCCATCACCGATTCGGCCGCGTGGTCCGTGCCGATCACGACGCCGGCGCGCGCACCCGCCACCGCGTATTGCGCGATCATTCGTTGGCGCGCCTTGATATTGCCGTGCACGAAATCACGCTGTGATTCGTCCTTGAACGACACACCGCTTTTATCGAGCGACTCGAGCATCGCATCGGCGGCAGGTTTGATATCGATAGTCAGATTTTCGTCGGCGCGAATGAAACGTAATGCCTCCAGTGCATCCGCTTCATCGCGTTGTTTGCCATAAGGCAGACGGACGGCGACGAAACGCGCGTCGTAATGGTTCCCGCGCAAACGCTCGACCGCGAGTTGCGCGAGACGTCCGGCGGTCGTCGAATCGACACCACCGCTAATGCCGAGCACATAAGTTCTCAGGTGGCTGTTGCTCAGATAGTTCGCCAGAAAATCGACCCGGCGCTCGATTTCGCGGCTTGCGTCGAATTCGGCGGTGACGTGCATTTCGGCCGCGATGCGGGCCTGGCGGGCGGCGGAATCGGATTGAGCCATGATCGTCGTTGTCCTCGCGAGAGAAAAAGCGAATGAAAGGGCTTGAGTATCGGGATGGGCCGCCGCATTCGGGCGATCTTTCGTCGAATGAAATCGTCCTTCGCTTTTGTAGCCTGATTTTCCGATGGACGATTTAATTGCGAATTAATTGCATTTTCACTGATACGTCGATTGTCGACAAATAGCCAATCGTTTTTAAAGAGATCGCAAGTTAGAGGGTATATTCATCGACACGCCTCCATTCGCTGGGTAACATCGATCGTACCGAACGCCGCAGGGATCCGGCGTGTCAATCAATAATAATCATGTTTGTTTCGGGACGCGATGAGACACCCAGATGGGCCTGGCCAGCCAGGATTGAACCGCCTGAGCATTTGTGCGGGGATGTACGCAGCCGTCATATTGGCAGTTGCCGGCGCGATGGCGGCGCAGGTTCATGCAGCGGTGCTCGGTACTGCTCAGTTGCCTGCATCCGCAACAACGGCGGCGCAGACGGTGAATCTGACCACTCCGGCCAAGGCGTGGAATGGCGCGAGTCAGTCGTTGGGCACGATCGACGCCGCCACCGTCGCCGCACCCGACGCGGCCGGCATCGTCGATCCGCGCCGCGCGTTTCTGCTGCGCAACGTATTCGCGCAGGACGTGACGCGCCGGCTCAGACTGCCCGTCGCGGAGCAGCGTGCGTACGCCGACCGTCTGGAGACGGCGCTCAATGAGAACGAGCTTGGCAATCTGTCGGGCGAATACGTGGTGCTCGTCGATCGCAATGCGAACGTGCAGGCGCTGCTGATTTTCTTCCGCCCGGTGCCCGCCGACAACTGGCAGATGATCGGCGCCTCGCCGGTATCCACCGGACGGCCTGGCGAGTATGACCACTTCATCACTCCGCTCGGCGTGTTCGAACATACGCCCGACAATATGGATTTTCGCTCCGAGGGCACGGAGAACGAAAACCACATTCGCGGTTATGGCCGGCGCGATATGCGCATCTTCGACCTCGGCTGGGCGCAGGGCGAGCGCGGCTGGGGCAAGGGCGGCATGTCGCAGATGCGTTTCCAGATGCACGCGACCGACCCCGATCGGCTAGAACCGCTGCTCGGTATTCGCCATTCGAAGGGCTGCGTGCGGATTCCCGCGTCGCTGAACACGTTTCTCGATCACTACGGGATTCTCGACGCGGAATACGAGCAGCTCGTCGATTCCGGCCAGTCGTTGTGGGTGCTGAAAAGCGATCGGCAGATCATGCCGTGGGCGGGGCGTTTTATCGTCGTCGTCGATTCGCAGCGCAAGGGCCGTCCAGCGTGGTCGCCAACACCCGGCGCGGTCGCGCGCGCAAAAATGCCCGCGCACGCGGATACGGCCGACTGACGGGCGCCTTGGCCCTTGTCGCAAGTCCAGCGCAGGGCGCCCGTCACGACCTCGCCAACAACACGCCAGCCAACGCGACCGCAAAGCCGGCAATCTGCACCGGCAGCAGCGTCTCGCCGAACCCAAGATAGCCTTCGAGCGCAGCGAGCGGCGGCGCGAGAAACAGCAGCGCGGTCGCGCGCGAAGCATCCCCGCGCCGGACCATCCAGACGAGCAACGTGACGCTGATGCCCGACAGCATCACGATGCCCCACGCGAGCGATGCCCACAGCGTCGGCGAGCCGATCCAGCGATGCTCGCCGAGCGCGAGCGCCAGCACCCCCGCGACGACAGCCGCACCGACGTTCTGCACCGCGCTCGCGCTGCGAATATCGGCCTTGGCGAGCGAGGTCTTCTGGAACAGCGTGCCAGCCGTGATCGCCCCCACCGCGACGATCGATATCAGCACGACCAGCCACGCCGGCGCGTTGCCGTGCTTGGGGGGCGTCGCGGCAGCGAGCTTCGGTGCGAGCACCAGCACGACCCCGGCGAGGCCGACCGCCATGCCGCTCCAGCCGCGCCGCGACAAGCGCTCGCCGAACAGCGGCGCGGCGACGGCGGCCGTCGCGAGCGGCTGCAGCGCGCCGAGCAAGGCCATCACGCCCGCGCTCAGACCTTGCGCGACGGCCCAGTAGCCGGCGCCGAGATAGACCCCTTGCAGCAGTGCGCCGGCGGTCAGGTGCTTGCCGAAGTCGCGTCCGGTCGGCCAGGCCGAGCGCGCGACGAGCGCGGCCAGCGCGAAAATCAGCGCGGTGCCGCCGAAACGGGCCAGCAGAAACAGATTGGGATCGGCGTAAGGCGTGATCGCGCGGGCGACCACGAAACCGGTCGACCACAGCACGACGAACACGGTGGCAACAAAGGTGGCGAGCATCGAGGCGGAGGGTGTGCAAAAAGCCGCTATGTTGGCGGCACGGGCGGGGCGCGTCTTGTTCAAAGCTGCAATGCGCGCGGGACCGTCACCATGCGAGCAGCGTCATCCCCGCTCCGAGCACGCCGCCACAGACGGCGCACGCCCACAACAGCCAACGCGTGCGCCGGTATTCGCGCGCGAGATCCGCAAGCAGTTGCGCATTCTGCTGCGGCGTGCCGGCGCGATCGTGCTGCTGCAGATAGCGCACCGCCAGGTGCGGCACGCGCGGCAGCATATGCGCGAGATGCGGCAGTTCGTGTGACAGCCGCTTGAGCCAGCCGCGATGATCGAGATCGCGTCGCGCGATATCGGCGAGCACGCCGCGTGCGATGGTCCATGTATCGACGCCAGGATGCAGCGCCCGCGCGAGCATCTCGGCCTGCTGGAACGAGCGCTGCGCGGTCGCGAGCTGGCCCGGCACCTGGCCGTTGAACGGTTGCACGCCGTGCAACAGATGATGAAACAGCGAACCCGCGGAGCGATCCTCGGGCGCCGCCGCGAAGTGCGCTTCGGCGCGCGTGCGCAGTTCGGCTTCGAGCATCTCGGGGCGTGTGTCGTCCGGCACATGGCCGGCCTCGCGATGCATGTCGGCGAGCCGCCCGTAGTCCTGGTCGAACAACGCGGTCGCGCCGTGCACGAAGAATTCGCGCTCGCCGCTCGACAACGTGGCCATGATCGAGAACTCCGCGAGCACGAGGCGCCCGAGCGTGTCCGGCTCGATGCTGACGCGCACGCGGCGCGCATCGAGCGTCGCGTGGAAGAAGCCATGCTCGAAGGCCTGCTCGGTGACCACCTCGACGATATGCGCGGCGAGCGGCGCCAGCTTGATGCCGTGCGCATGCAGAGCGGGCAGGTCGCTCGCGGGCAGCGTACTGATGCGCTGCATCGTCAGCGTGTGGTCGGTGCACAGCTCCCAGATCACGTCCGGCACGACGATGCGCTTGTCGCCATCGAAATGGTGGCCGCTCTGGCTCAGGTTCGCGGCTTCGGCTCGCAGGTCGAAGCGGCGCAGGATGTCGTCGGTGAAGGTTTGCGCGAGCGCGCGCAACTTCAGCCGGCGGGCGACGCGCGACAGCTTTTCGAGCCAGCGTGCGACCCAGCGCAACAGCGCGAGCTCATCGCCGATCTGTTGCAACTGTTGCGCGCGCACGAGCTTGACGGCGACCTCGTGGTGACCTTTGACCGGCACCGCGAGCCGCGCGAAATGGGTCTGCTCGGCGAAGCCGCTGCTTACCGGCACCAGGTCGACCGCGCTGAACAGCTCGCCGAGCGGCCGGCCGAACGCGCGCGTCAGGGCCAGCGCGGAGTCGTCCGGCGGCAGCGGCAGTTCCATGTGATCGATAGCGTCCAGCGCGTCATGCAGCGTGCCGCTCGCGAGCTCGGGGCGAGCGGCGAGCGTCTGCGCGAAGCGGCTCGCGAGCGGACCGAGCGCGGGCAGCAAGCCATGCAACTGCGCGCCGCTGCGCTCCGACGCATGCACGCGGCCGATCAGCTCGATCATCCAATGCAGCTTGTGGTCGGGCGGGGCGGCGAGCCAGATCAGGCGCGCGCCGTAACGCAGCGCATGGAACAGCAGCAGTAGACGGCGAAACAGTGGCGGCATCGGCGGTTCGGTTGACGGGCGAGGCGTAGTGCGCGGGACTCGGCCGGGCGGCGGCGTGGCGTTCGCCGCATGGCCGAAGAGTCCAGCCGTCAAGGTTAGCAGGTCGGCGCGGTGGCTGGCGTGTTGGTGCGCAAGGGCGGCTCGATGCAACCCGAGCGCGCGATCAACGCGCCATGAGCGCAACCTGCGCGCCCGCACCAACAACGCCCAATACGCGTAATACAATACGGCGGCCTTCCTCAACCACGGCGCACAGATGCTCGCAGAACAACGTCATCAATACATCCTCGCGCAAGTCGCAAAGAACGGCGCGCTGTCGGTCGCTGAACTGGTGCGCGAACTGAACGTATCGCGCGAAACGATCCGCCGCGACCTCAATGCGCTGGCCGGCCGCGGCCTGCTCGTGACGACCCACGGCGGCGCGCTGTCGAGCGATCGGCGCGAGCCCGATCTCGATACGCGCGAAGCCGAGAACGCCGGCGCCAAGCGTGCGATCGGCGAGCGCGCGGCCGAGTTCGTGCCGGACGGCGCGTCGCTGATCATCGATTCGGGCAGCACCACGCAGGCGGTCGCGCGGGCGCTGCTCGACCGGCATCGTCTGACGGTCTACACGAACGACTGGCGCATCGCGCTGCTGCTCGGCCGACGCAACGACAATCGCGTGACACTGCTCGGCGGCGAACTGTCCGATATCGAGGACGCGACCTTCGGACTCGACACCGTCCACCAGATCACGCAGTACCACGCCGATTTCGCCTTCATCGGCGCGGGCGGGATATCCCCGGACGGCTATCTGACCGACTACAGCCGCATGGCGGCCGAAGTGCGCAGCCGCATGATCGCCGCGGCCGACCTGGTGGTGGTCGTCGCCGATCATTCGAAGTTCGGACGCGTGACGCCGGTGCGCATCAACGGTATCGAGTCGGCGCGGTATCTGGTCACCGAACTGGCGCCCGAGCGCGCGCTGGGCAAGGCGATCACCGCGCACGGTCCGGAGATTCTGGTCGCGTGAGACGGCTACTCGCGCTGGACGCCATTCCGCACCCGCCAAAATCTAACTAAAAAAAGCCGCGGGTTTCGATCCAGATTTTGAAACGGCCGGGCACAATACGCGCCGTTGTCAGGACCGTCCGCTGTAGCAGAGGCAACTGCCGCGAACGCCGCGAGCAGGGCCGGCGCGCCGGGCGAGCGTCGCATCCGCGAGCGCCGCCGCCCACTCCGCAATTTTCTCGATGCATCGTGCATACATCGTCATTTTCGCCATGTACGATCCACACGGGATCGGCGCGCGGGGCTCCGTTTTTGGGTGGCACGACGAATTCCATCGGTTGGCTTGAATTGGCAATTTGTGTCTTTTTTTGGAATTCGGCAAAATCGTCACGGCCCTGTCATCGAAACCTGTGATTCTTGCCGTGCCCGCTCAGGCGCGGCAGGCAGCGCTGGTGTCGGAGGCAGGCTGTCAGTCAGGCTGGGCGAGAAGCGGCAAAGTTGTCGGCAATCTGCAATCTACGACAGACCGGCGCGGCAACCGCAGCGGGCAACACGCAAGCGGCGCGTGCCGCCGTTCAATCACTACAGGTATGGGTTATCCCGACCGTCTGGTTTTTAGCCTTTCGGAGAGAGCGACATGAAAAAGACGAATTCCCTTCACGCCGCGGCCGGTCTCGCGCGCAAACTGCTGCCGGCGCTGGTCGCCGCGGCAGCGTTCGGCAGTGCCGCGATGCAGGCTCATGCGGCCGACGCCGTCGTGCTGTACACGGCCGACGGCCTCGAAAATCTGTACAAGGATGTGCTGCCGGCCTTCGAAAAGAAGGAAGGCGTGAAGGTCAATATCGTCACGGCGGGCAGCGGCGAAGTCGTGAACCGCGCGACCATCGAGAAGGATCAGCCGAAGGCCGACGTGCTCGTCACGCTGCCGCCGTTCATCCAGCAGGCCGACCAGAGCGGTCTGCTGCAGGCGTATCAGAGCGCCAACTACAAGAACGTGCCGGCCATCGCGAAGGCACCGAACGGCGCATGGGCGACCTTCGTGAACAACTACTTCTCGTTCGCGATCAACCCCGAAGTCACGAAAAACCAGCCGAAGACGTTCGCTGACCTGCTGCACCCGGACTTCACCGGTAAGGTCGCTTACTCGAATCCGGCGACCGCCGGCGACGGCATGGCGGTGATCATCCTGACCTCGTCGCTGATGGGAGAAGACCAGGCGTTCGACTATCTGAAGAAGCTCGAGCAGAGCGCCAAGTTCCACACCAAGGGCACGGGCTATCTCGACGTGCTGCTGTCGCGTAACGAGATCGCGGTCGCCAACGGCGATCTGCAGATGGATCTCGACGACGCGGCCAATGGCGGCCTGTCGCTGAAGCCGGTGTTCCTCGCCGCTACCCCCGGCGGCCAGCCGACCACGTTCCAGCTGCCGTACGCGATCGCGTTGATCAAGAACGGTCCGAACCAGGCCGAAGGCAAGAAGCTGATCGACTATCTGATGTCGACGGAAGTGCAGTCGAAGGTGCCGGACATCTTCGGCATTCCGGGTCGCAGCGACGTGCCGCTCGCGGGCAAGAACGGCGACACGGTCAAGCAGGCGATCAGCGGCGTCAAGCTGATTCCGGTCGACTGGAATCACGTGATGGCGAAGAAGGCCGACTGGACCGCACGCTGGAAGAGCGACGTGATCGGTTCGTCGGGCAAACAGACTGAAGTGGTCAAGCCGAAGTAAGTGACTCAGATAAGCAACCTTTGACGTTGTCGATTCAGGCGGCGCTTCGCAGCTACTGCGCGGCGCCGCATCAGCATTAATTCCGTTGGAGGACGACCCCGGTGAATACGGCCAGTCTCGCTCACCCCACCGCGCCTGGCGCTCCGCTGGATGCGCTCGACGCCGCGCGTCTGGACGCGCCGGGCACCGCCGCGCCGGGCGGCGTGCAGATCGATCACCTGACGGTGCGCTTCGGCGCGCGCACGGTGCTCGACGATCTGTCGTTGACCATCCAGCGCGGCGAGTTGCTCACCGTGCTCGGCCGCAGCGGCTGCGGCAAGACGACCTTGCTGCGCTTCATCGCGGGCTTCATCGAGGCCGACGGTCTGGCCGGCACGCTGACGGTGGCCGGCCGCGATCTGACACACGTGCCGCCGCACAAGCGCAACCTCGGTCTGCTGTTCCAGAGCTACGCGCTGTTTCCGCATCTGACGGTATTCGAAAACGTCGCGTTCGGTTTGCGCGCACGGCGCATTCCGGCGCGCGACGTCGCGCGCCGCGTCGCCGAGGCGCTGAAGCTCGTGCAGCTCGGCGACTCCGGTCACGTGATGCCGGCGCAACTGTCGGGCGGCATGCAGCAGCGCGTGGCGCTCGCCCGCGCGCTAGTGATCGAACCCGACGTGCTGCTGCTCGACGAACCGCTGTCCGCGCTCGATGCCAATCTGCGCGCGTCGGTGCGCTCCGAACTGAAGGCGCTACATGAGCGCCTGCCGAATCTGACGATCGTCTGCGTGACGCACGATCAGGACGACGCGCTCGTACTGTCCGACCGCACGCTGCTGATGCGCGACGGCCATATCGCGCAGCTCGGCACGCCGCAGCAGCTGTACGACACGCCGGTCGACGGCTTCGTCGCGCGCTACCTCGGCGCGGCAAATCTGCTGCCGCCGCAGGTCGCGTTCAGCATGGACGACGCGCGCTACAACGAGCGCGATCGTGTCGCGTGTCTGCGTCCGGAGGCGCTGCGCATCGTGCCGCTCGGGGAGGGGCAGTTGCATGGCGCGATCGCGTCGGTCGAATGGTATGGCGCGGCCTTGTCGGTATCGGTCGTGCTCGATGCGCTGCCGAACGATCCCGTGCTCGTCACGATGCAGCGCGGCCTCGGCATGACGCCGGAGAAGGGCGCGCGTGTTTCCCTGCGTTACGAGGCTGGCGATGTCGTCCTTATCAAGCCCTGATACGTCCAATCCGCTCGACCTTGCAGCGCAAGCCGAGCTCGAAGCCGCCGCCGCACGCCGTCTGGCGAGCGCCGTGGCGCATGCGGCCGCGGTGAAGCGGCGCGAGCGCCTCGCGCAATGGCATCTGCTGTTCATTGCGGTCGTGGTGCTCGGCCCGCTCGTCATCTATCCGCTGGTGCGGCTCGTGATGCTGAGTCTGACCGGCGCGCACGGCCTGTCGGGCCACGCGTACGTGACGTTCTTCGGCAACCCCGAAACCCGCGGCGTGATCGGCACCACGCTCGGCATCCTGTTCGCGAGCGCGAGCCTGGCGTCGCTGCTCGGCGTGGCGCTCGCGTCGCTGCTGTTCTTCAAGCCGTTTCCGGGCGCGCGCATGGTAACGCGCTTTCTCGAGCTGTTCGTCGCGTTCCCGTCGTTTCTGGTCGCCTTCACGCTGATCTTTCTGTACGGCTCGCAGGGCTCGGTCAGCATCGGGCTGCAGCGGCTGTTCAATCTGCAGGCGCCGCCGCTCGACTTTCTGTTCGGCATCGGCGGCGTGATTCTCGCGGAAGTGGTGTTCTATACGCCGTTCGTCGTGCGCCCGACGCTGGCATCGTTCGCGCTGCTCGACCAGCGGCTGATCGAAGCCGCGCGTAGCCTGGGCGCGAACGGCCCGATGGTCGCGTTCAAGGTGATCCTGCCGCTCGCGTGGCCGGGCATCGCGGCGGGCACGATCCTGTGTTTTCTGCTGACGTTGAACGAGTTCGGCATTCTGCTGGTGCTCGGCAGCGCCCATCTGATCACGCTGCCGGTCGCGATCTATAGCGCCGCTACCGTCGACCTCGATCTGCCGACGGCCGCCGCAGGCGCGGTCGTGATGCTGCTGATGTCGTTGTCGCTGTACGCGTTGTACCGGCGCGTCAATAGTCGCAAGTTGAAAGGAGCCGGTCATGGCCGTTGAACTCGATCCGACCGTGTTGCCGGTCATGCACAAGAAGGGCCGGCCGGTGCGGCACAGCCTCGTCGTGCGACTGCTCGGCGGTCTGTTTCTCGGTTTTGCCGCGCTGCTGTGCTTCTGGCTGTTCGTGCTGCCGGTGCTGGTCGTCGCGCTGTCGAGCGTCGCGTCGCACTGGTCCGGCACGATCCTGCCCGACGGCTTCAGCATGCGCTGGTTCGAGCGCCTCAGTTCGAGCGACTTCGACGCGCTGATCACCAGCCTCGAAGTCGGCATGGGCGTCGCGGTGCTCGGCACGTTCCTCGGTTTGTGGCTGGCGCTCGCGCTCGAAGGGCGCGACCGGCGCGGCCTCGGCGCCATCGTCGACACGATCGCGATGATGCCCAACGGCGTGCCGAGCGTGGTGCTCGGCCTCGCGGTGCTGATCGCGTATCACAAACGGCCGCTCGACCTGTCGAGCTCGGCGGCGATCGTCGTGTTCGTGCAGCTCGCGCTGGTGCTGCCGTTCTGCTATCGCTGCGCGGCCGCCGCGCTGCGCCCGGAGCTGACCGTGTTGCGTGAAGCGGCCGCGAGCCTCGGAGCGCCGCCGTCGATGGTGCTGCGCCGCGTCGTGTTACCGCAACTGGTGCCGGCGATCCGCGCGAGTCTCGCGCTCGGTTTTGCGCTGTCGCTCGGCGAGCTCGGCGCGACGCTGACCGTTTATCCGCCGGGCTTCGCGACGGTGCCGATCGTCGTCGTCGGGCAGGTGGAGCGCGGCTATTACCTGCCGGCTTCCGCGCTATCGCTGATTCTGCTGCTGGTCTCGCTGGTCGCGCTGCTGCTGATCGCGGCGCGCGCTCCGCGTCGCCGGATCGACTGACCGGGCTGAGCCGGCTGCTCGGCGGGCGATTTCCTAGATCTGAAGCATGCACGCCGACCGGTGAGCATTCGATGTTGATGTGGCAAAATTTGTCAAAATGACCGAATATATGCACTCTGCTTCCGTCGATCCGATCGAGGTCGTGCGCCGCCATTCGCTGACGACGCTGGTGCGCGACGAGATCGAGCGGCATATCGTCGACGGTACGCTGGCGCCGGGCGACAAACTCAACGAAGCCGATTGGGCGGGGCGGCTGCAGGTGTCGCGCGGGCCGGTACGCGAGGCGTTTCGCGCGCTGGAGCAGGCGGGGCTCGTGCGTACCGAGAAGAATCGCGGTGTGTTCGTGCGGACGGTGTCGCTCGCGGAGGCGGACGAGATTTACGCGGTGCGCGCGGTGCTCGAAGAGGCGGCGTGCCGGATGCTCGCGGCCAGCATCGATGCGGGCAAGCTCGCGTTGCTGCGCGATTGCGTCGATGCGATGCGCGCCGCGCTCGCGTCGCACGACCACGATGCGTATGCCCGCGCGAACGTCGCGTTTCACGATGCGCTGGTCGCGGCGGCGGGTAACACCAAGTTGTACGACACGTATCGCCGGCTCGTCAGCGAGTTGAGCCTGTTTCGACGAGCGGCGCTGGTCGTGGAAGGCGATGCGATGGCGCGCTCGCTCGCCGAGCATCGCGCGATTCTGACCGCGCTTGCGTCGCGCGATGCGGAGCAGGCCGCGCAGTTGATGCGCGCGCATGTGCGGGGCGGCTTGCAGCGCGCCCATGCGGCGTGCGACGCCGCGGGTGATGCGGCGCACGCGCAGCGCATCCCGGCAACCACGGGCGCGGCCGGCTCGCGCGGGCGATGAGGCCTTGGCAATGACAACCCTGTAATGGACAACCACGCGATGACACACCCCGAGCAACGAACGATCGAAGTCAACGGCCGGAGCTATCGGCTGCCTTCGCAGCCGACGGTCGTCGTCTGTGTCGACGGCTGCGAGTTCGAATATCTGGAAGCGGCGGTCGCGGCCGGCGTCGCGCCGTTCATTGGTTCGATGCTGGAGGGCGGCGCGGCGTTTCGCGGCGACTGCGTGATTCCGTCATTCACGAACCCGAACAACCTGTCGATCGTGACCGGCGTATTGCCGTCCGTGCACGGCATCTGCGGCAACTACTTCTGGGACACCGGCGCGAACAACGGGGCGGGCGCCGCGGTGATGATGAACGACCCCGCCTACCTGCGCGCGCCCACGCTGCTCGCGGCCGCCGCCGACGCCGGCGCCGCGGTCGCCGTCGTCACCGCGAAGGACAAACTGCGCGGGCTGCTCGGCTGGCAGTTGAAGGGCATCTGTTTTTCGGCGGAGAAAGCCGACAAGGTGACGGTCGACGAAAACGGCATCGACGACGTGCTCGGTCTGGTCGGTCTACCGTTGCCGGACGTGTATAGCGCGGGGTTGTCGGAATTCGTGTTCGCGTCCGGCGTGCGGCTCGCGCAGACGCGCAAGCTCGACCTGATGTATCTGTCGACGACCGACTATATCCAGCACAAATGGGCGCCCGGCACCGAAGGCGCGAACGCGTTCTACGCGATGATGGACGGCTATCTCGCGAAGCTCGACGCGCTCGGCTGGGTGATCGGCCTCACCGCCGACCACGGCATGAACGCGAAGCACGATCCGCAAACCGGCGAGCCGAACGTGATCTATCTGCAGGACTTGCTCGACGACTGGCTCGGCGCGTCGACCACGCGCGTGATTCTGCCGATCACCGATCCGTACGTCGTGCATCACGGCGCGCTGGGTTCGTTCGCGACCGTCTATCTGCCGCGCGAGCTCGATGCGGCCTCGGTGATTGCGCGGATCGGCCGCCTGCCGGGAATCGAAGTCGTGCTCGACCGAAACGCAGCGTGCGCGCGCTTCGGGCTGCCCGAGGATCGCATCGGCGATCTGGTCGTGATCGGCACGAAGCATGTCGTGCTCGGCACGCGGCGCGACGAGCACGACCTGTCGGGGCTCACCGTGCCGCTGCGCTCGCATGGCGGGATTTCCGAGCAGGAAGTGCCGCTGCTGTTCAACCGGCGGGTTCAGCCGATGGCCAGCGGCAGCGATGGCAAGCGGCTGCGCAACTTCGATATCTTTGATATCGCGCTCAATCACGTGTCGACATCATGAACCCGGTGCTGCGGGACCATCCGGCGTTCCGCGTAGAAGCGCTGCGGCTGGGCGGTGAGCGCGCGACGCGCGACCGCACGCTGGACGTATTCGATCCCTATACCGGCATGCGGGTTGGTACCGTGCCGCTCGCCAGCATGGACGATGTGCGCGCTGCGTTCGACTACGCGCTCGCGTATCGGCCGACGCTGTCGCGCTACGAGCGTTCGCAGATTCTCGAGCGGGCGGCGGTGTTGCTGCGCGAGCGCATCGAACAGGCGTCGGATCTGATCTCGCTGGAGTCGGGGCTGTCGAAGCAGGATTCGCGCTACGAGATCGGCCGCGTCGCCGACGTGTTCCGCTTTGCGTCGTTCGAGGCGTTGCGCGACGACGGTCAGAGTTTCTCGTGCGATCTGACGCCGCATGGCAAGAAGCGTCGCGTTTTCTCGCAGCGCGAACCGCTCGCGGGCGTGATCGTCGCGATTACGCCGTTCAATCATCCGATGAACCAGGTTGCGCACAAGGTCGCGCCGGCCATCGCGACGAATAATCGCGTGGTGGTGAAGCCGTCGGAGAAGGTGCCGCTGTCGGCGCTTTATCTGGCCGATCTGCTGTATGAGGCGGGGCTGCCCGCGCCGATGCTGCAGGTGATGACCGGCGATCCGCGCGAAATCGCCGACGAGTTGATCACGCACGCATCGGTCGAACTCGTTACGTTTACCGGCGGTGTCGCGATCGGCAAATACATCGCGACGAAGGCTGGGTACCGACGCGTCGTGCTGGAGTTGGGCGGCAACGACCCGCTGATCGTGCTCGACGATGCCGATCTCGAGCGTGCGGCGACCCTTGCGGTGCAGGGCTCGTACAAGAACTCGGGGCAGCGCTGCACGGCGGTCAAGCGGATGCTCGTGCAACAGCGCGTCGCGGCGGAGTTCACGGAGCGGGTCGTCGAGAAGACGCGCGCGTGGACGTTCGGCGATCCGTTCGATGCGTCGAACCAGATGGGCACCGTGATCGACGCCGCCGCCGCGCAGCTGTTCGAGGCGCGCGTGAACGAGGCGGTGGCCGCGGGGGCGCGCCTACGCATTGGAAACGAGCGCAGCGGCGCGTTGTATGCGCCGACCGTTCTCGACAACGTCGATCCGTCGATGACGCTCGTGCGCGAGGAAACCTTCGGGCCGGTGTCGCCGATCATCGCGTTCGATACGCTCGACGATGCGATCCGCATCAGCAACGGGACCCCGTTCGGGCTGTCGTCGGGTGTGTGTACGAACCGGCAGGACGCGATCACGCGTTTCATTAACGAGCTGCGCGTGGGCACCGTCAACGTGTGGGAAGTGCCGGGCTATCGGATCGAATTGACGCCGTTCGGCGGCATCAAGGATTCCGGGCTCGGTTACAAGGAAGGCGTTCAGGAAGCGATGAAGAGCTTTACCAATCTGAAGACGTTTTCATTACCTTGGGAGTGACCCGTGGCATTGAGTCTCGATGATATCCGTGTGCTTTTCGAGCGGCACGGCAGCCTCGCATATAGCGGCGAACCGGTGACGCAGCTGGAGCATGCGTTGCAGAGCGGCGCGCTGGCCGACGCGGAGGGCGCGAGCGACGAACTGGTCGCCGCGGCGTTTTTGCACGACCTCGGACATTTGCTGAACCTGCAGGGGGAGACGCCGACGGAACGGGGTGTCGACGATCTGCATCAGTATTTCGCCTTGCCGTTTTTGCGACCGGTGTTGTCGGATGCGGTGCTGGAGCCGATCCGTCTGCACGTAGACGCAAAGCGCTGCCTGTGCGCGATCGACGCCACGTATTTCGGCCAGCTTTCCGCCGATTCGGTGCGAAGCCTCGAATTGCAGGGCGGGATCTTTAGCAGGGAAGAGGCGCAGGCATTTATGCAGAAGCCGTACGCGGAAGACGCGATGCGTTTGCGCCGATGGGACGATCGCGCGAAAGAGAAGGATCGCTCGACGCCGGGGATCGACCATTATTTGGCCGTCGTCGAACGGGCGATGCGCGCGCATGAGACTGCGTGAGTCGAGGTGTTTTTGGGGCGCGGCAGGGTGCGCGCGGAGCGTCAAAATATCGCTTGCAAGTCGGGATGGCGGCGACTAGAATTCCGCTCTTTCGTGCTCCGGACGCCGGGGCGCGGGGAAGCGGGAAGCCTTTGCTGGCGAGGGCTCCGGCGGCGTGGGCAGGTTAAGCAAGTGATAAAAACCTGTTGACGATCCGGCGGAAGTTCTCCATAATCTCGCTTCTCTGCTGCAGACGCAGCGACGCAAACGAAGCGGTGCCGGGTGGTGGTTCAGGCGCAGCGGGTTTCGCGGATCGATCTTTAAAAACTAACAGCCGATAAGTGTGGGCGCTTGATGCGGAATGCGGCGGCGGATTCTTCGGAGTCTGCCGCAAGGCAAAAGTATCAGAAGCCTCACACAGTATTAGAGGAAGGTTTGTCTGTCGAAAGACGGATCAATCATCGTCAGTACGTTGAGTGAGCGACCGGTTCGTAACTGAACCGAAAACAGTAACAGGTTTGAACTGAAGAGTTTGATCCTGGCTCAGATTGAACGCTGGCGGCATGCCTTACACATGCAAGTCGAACGGCAGCACGGACTTCGGTCTGGTGGCGAGTGGCGAACGGGTGAGTAATACATCGGAACGTGTCCTGGAGTGGGGGATAGCCCGGCGAAAGCCGGATTAATACCGCATACGCTCTGTGGAGGAAAGCGGGGGATCTTTCGGGACCTCGCGCTCAAGGGGCGGCCGATGGCAGATTAGGTAGTTGGTGGGGTAAAGGCCTACCAAGCCGACGATCTGTAGCTGGTCTGAGAGGACGACCAGCCACACTGGGACTGAGACACGGCCCAGACTCCTACGGGAGGCAGCAGTGGGGAATTTTGGACAATGGGCGCAAGCCTGATCCAGCAATGCCGCGTGTGTGAAGAAGGCCTTCGGGTTGTAAAGCACTTTTGTCCGGAAAGAAAACCTCTGGGTTAATACCCCGGGGGGATGACGGTACCGGAAGAATAAGCACCGGCTAACTACGTGCCAGCAGCCGCGGTAATACGTAGGGTGCGAGCGTTAATCGGAATTACTGGGCGTAAAGCGTGCGCAGGCGGTGCTGTAAGACCGATGTGAAATCCCCGGGCTTAACCTGGGAACTGCATTGGTGACTGCAGCGCTGGAGTATGGCAGAGGGGGGTGGAATTCCACGTGTAGCAGTGAAATGCGTAGAGATGTGGAGGAACACCGATGGCGAAGGCAGCCCCCTGGGCCAATACTGACGCTCATGCACGAAAGCGTGGGGAGCAAACAGGATTAGATACCCTGGTAGTCCACGCCCTAAACGATGTCAACTGGTTGTCGGGCCTTCATTGGCTTGGTAACGTAGCTAACGCGTGAAGTTGACCGCCTGGGGAGTACGGTCGCAAGATTAAAACTCAAAGGAATTGACGGGGACCCGCACAAGCGGTGGATGATGTGGATTAATTCGATGCAACGCGAAAAACCTTACCTACCCTTGACATGGATGGAATCCTGGTGAGAGCTGGGAGTGCCCGAAAGGGAGCCATCACACAGGTGCTGCATGGCTGTCGTCAGCTCGTGTCGTGAGATGTTGGGTTAAGTCCCGCAACGAGCGCAACCCTTGTCCCTAGTTGCTACGCAAGAGCACTCCAGGGAGACTGCCGGTGACAAACCGGAGGAAGGTGGGGATGACGTCAAGTCCTCATGGCCCTTATGGGTAGGGCTTCACACGTCATACAATGGTCGGAACAGAGGGTTGCCAAGCCGCGAGGTGGAGCCAATCCCAGAAAACCGATCGTAGTCCGGATCGCACTCTGCAACTCGAGTGCGTGAAGCTGGAATCGCTAGTAATCGCGGATCAGCATGCCGCGGTGAATACGTTCCCGGGTCTTGTACACACCGCCCGTCACACCATGGGAGTGGGTTTTACCAGAAGTGGCTAGTCTAACCGCAAGGAGGACGGTCACCACGGTAGGATTCATGACTGGGGTGAAGTCGTAACAAGGTAGCCGTATCGGAAGGTGCGGCTGGATCACCTCCTTTCCAGAGCTATGCATTCCTTGCACTCAAGTGCTCACGCTTATCGGCTGTAGTTTGGTAGAAGCAACGCAGACAGACTCAGGGGTCTGTAGCTCAGTCGGTTAGAGCACCGTCTTGATAAGGCGGGGGTCGATGGTTCGAATCCATCCAGACCCACCACTGTCTTGTCTGGTGAGCTGGTCGGGTGAAACCTCTGGAGTGTGTGTTGTGTGAGACTGGGGGATTAGCTCAGCTGGGAGAGCACCTGCTTTGCAAGCAGGGGGTCGTCGGTTCGATCCCGTCATCCTCCACCAATCCTCAATGCGCAGGGTTCTGCATGAAGGCAGAGCGTTGCGCATTGGCGATTGAGCCAGTCAGAGCGGTACACGATCAAATCGTGATATCGGCTGTCGTTCTTTAACAATCAGGAAGAAGTAGTAAAGAGATTCACGAAAGCGTACCTGGAGATGGGTGCGTGAGTAGGTGAATCAGGGTTGTGATTGTATCGATGTATTTTAAGGGAATCGAGAGATTGCCTTTGGAATACGGCGCAACACGAATACTCAACCTGTAGCGGCATGTGATCTGCGGTGAGCAATCATTGAGACACACCCGTTATAGGGTCAAGCGAACAAGTGCATGTGGTGGATGCCTTGGCGATCACAGGCGATGAAGGACGCGGTAGCCTGCGAAAAGCTCCGGGGAGCTGGCAAACGAGCTTTGATCCGGAGATGTCCGAATGGGGAAACCCACTCCTAATGGAGTATCCATGACTGAATCCATAGGTCATGTGAAGCGAACGCGGTGAACTGAAACATCTAAGTAACCGCAGGAAAAGAAATCAACCGAGATTCCCAAAGTAGTGGCGAGCGAAATGGGATCAGCCTGTACTCTTTATTCTCATTGTTAGTCGAACGCTCTGGAAAGTGCGGCCATAGCAGGTGATAGCCCTGTAGACGAAAACAGCGGGAAAGAACTGGGTGTACGACAAGTAGGGCGGGACACGTGAAATCCTGTCTGAAGATGGGGGGACCATCCTCCAAGGCTAAATACTCGTGATCGACCGATAGTGAACCAGTACCGTGAGGGAAAGGCGAAAAGAACCCCGGGAGGGGAGTGAAACAGATCCTGAAACCGCATGCATACAAACAGTCGGAGCCTCGTAAGGGGTGACGGCGTACCTTTTGTATAATGGGTCAGCGACTTACATTCAGTGGCGAGCTTAACCGATTAGGGCAGGCGTAGCGAAAGCGAGTCCGAACAGGGCGTCCAGTCGCTGGGTGTAGACCCGAAACCAGGTGATCTATCCATGGCCAGGTTGAAGGCACGGTAACACGTGCTGGAGGACCGAACCCACTAACGTTGAAAAGTTAGGGGATGAGCTGTGGATAGGGGTGAAAGGCTAAACAAACCTGGAAATAGCTGGTTCTCTCCGAAAACTATTTAGGTAGTGCCTCGTGTATCACCTTCGGGGGTAGAGCACTGTCATGGTTGTGGGGTCCATTGCGGATTACTTCGCCATAGCAAACTCCGAATACCGAAGAGTGCAATCACGGGAGACAGACATCGGGTGCTAACGTCCGGTGTCAAGAGGGAAACAACCCAGACCGCCAGCTAAGGTCCCCAAATATGGCTAAGTGGGAAACGAAGTGGGAAGGCTAAAACAGTCAGGAGGTTGGCTTAGAAGCAGCCACCCTTTAAAGAAAGCGTAATAGCTCACTGATCGAGTCGTCCTGCGCGGAAGATGTAACGGGGCTAAGCCATATACCGAAGCTGCGGATGCACATTAATGTGCATGGTAGGAGAGCGTTCCGTAAGCCTGCGAAGGTGCACTGGAAAGTGTGCTGGAGGTATCGGAAGTGCGAATGCTGACATGAGTAGCGATAAAGGGGGTGAAAGGCCCCCTCGCCGTAAGCCCAAGGTTTCCTACGCAACGTTCATCGGCGTAGGGTGAGTCGGCCCCTAAGGCGAGGCAGAAATGCGTAGCTGATGGGAAGCAGATTAATATTTCTGCACCATTGTGAAATGCGATGGGGGGACGGATCGCGGAAGGTTGTCCGGGTGTTGGAAGTCCCGGTCGCTGCATTGGAGAGGGTGCCCTGGCAAATCCGGGCACAGGACTCAAGGGTGTGGCGCGAGCTTCTTCGGAAGCGAAGCAACTGGAAGGGGTTCCAGGAAAAGCCTCTAAGCTTCAGTTTCACAGTGACCGTACCGCAAACCGACACAGGTGGGCGAGATGAGTATTCTAAGGCGCTTGAGAGAACTCGGGAGAAGGAACTCGGCAAATTGGTACCGTAACTTCGGGATAAGGTACGCCCTGGTAGCTTGACTGGCCTGCGCCAGAAGGGTGAAAGGGTTGCAATAAACTGGTGGCTGCGACTGTTTAATAAAAACACAGCACTCTGCAAACACGAAAGTGGACGTATAGGGTGTGACGCCTGCCCGGTGCCGGAAGATTAAATGATGGGGTGCAAGCTCCTGATTGAAGTCCCGGTAAACGGCGGCCGTAACTATAACGGTCCTAAGGTAGCGAAATTCCTTGTCGGGTAAGTTCCGACCTGCACGAATGGCGTAACGATGGCCACACTGTCTCCTCCCGAGACTCAGCGAAGTTGAAGTGTTTGTGATGATGCAATCTCCCCGCGGCTAGACGGAAAGACCCCATGAACCTTTACTGTAGCTTTGCATTGGACTTTGAACCGGTCTGTGTAGGATAGGTGGGAGGCTATGAAGCGTGAACGCCAGTTTGCGTGGAGCCGTCCTTGAAATACCACCCTGATCTGTTTGAGGTTCTAACCTTGGTCCGTAATCCGGATCGGGGACAGTGCATGGTAGGCAGTTTGACTGGGGCGGTCTCCTCCCAAAGTGTAACGGAGGAGTACGAAGGTACGCTAGGTACGGTCGGAAATCGTGCTGATAGTGCAATGGCATAAGCGTGCTTGACTGTGAGACTGACAAGTCGAACAGGTGCGAAAGCAGGTCATAGTGATCCGGTGGTTCTGTATGGAAGGGCCATCGCTCAACGGATAAAAGGTACTCTGGGGATAACAGGCTGATACCGCCCAAGAGTTCATATCGACGGCGGTGTTTGGCACCTCGATGTCGGCTCATCTCATCCTGGGGCTGTAGCCGGTCCCAAGGGTATGGCTGTTCGCCATTTAAAGAGGTACGTGAGCTGGGTTTAAAACGTCGTGAGACAGTTTGGTCCCTATCTGCCGTGGGCGCTGGATATTTGAAGGGGGCTGCTCCTAGTACGAGAGGACCGGAGTGGACGAACCTCTGGTGTACCGGTTGTCACGCCAGTGGCATCGCCGGGTAGCTATGTTCGGAAGAGATAACCGCTGAAAGCATCTAAGCGGGAAACTCGCCTTAAGATGAGATATCCCCGGGGCTTCGAGCCCCTTGAAGGGTCGTTCAAGACCAGGACGTTGATAGGTCAGGTGTGCACGTACAGTAATGTACTGAGCTAACTGATACTAATTGCCCGTAAGGCTTGATCCTATAACAGGTGTGTCTCGATAACCGTCAGCGCTTCAGCGCTTACGGGTGTCCGATCCCCGAAGGGGATGAAGACATGCCGGTTGAGATCGGTGTTGTGCCAGAAACAACACAACCCCACACACGAATCCTTTACGCTTCTTCCCGATTGGCTGTGGCGCCGGGTTGACCCCAACCTGAGAGCGACGCAGCAACCCGTCATGCCTGATGACCATAGCGAGTCGGTCCCACCCCTTCCCATCCCGAACAGGACCGTGAAACGACTCCACGCCGATGATAGTGCGGATTGCCCGTGTGAAAGTAGGTAATCGTCAGGCTCCTCCAAAGCCAGAAACCCCACCCCCAGCGGTGGGGTTTTTGCGTTTACGCGTCGAAATCACAAGCAAGGTCCTCGACCGAGCGCAAACAATCAGCGTGGCCGGACGCCGTTGCCGGCCATTGACAAAAGTAGCCTGTTTATCGACGGCTCAATAATGTCGCCTACAAAGATACGCCTGCCGCGCCAACGGCGCTCTTGTGTCTGGGTGTTGAGTTTGAACACTTCCATGAGCGCCACCCGCAAAGGCCCTGAACCGCTCGCCGCACAAGTTCAGGCTGCCTAGCTGCGAGTTCATAGACGTACCGGTGTCGGCACCTCCTGAGTGACAGGGACAACTCCACCCATCTGCACGGGGTCATCTACAGATCCCATTCGCCCGACGTCGGCAAGCAATGCTTCGTCGCGCGCAATCACCTTTGGCAGATGCGAGCGCAAGAATTCGACCCACGTGCGCGTCTTTGCATCGATGAATTTGCGCGACGGATAGAGCGCGTAAACCGTTGTCTTTTGCAGCGTATATTCCGGCAACACGCGTACCAGCGTGCCATCGCGCAACCCTGAAATGGCCGCGTAGAGCGGCACCATACCGATGCCCATGCCTTCGCGGATCGCCACGATCAGTGATTCGGCGATGTTCACATGCACGGGTCCGTCGACTTCCATCAATTCACTACCGTTCGGGCCGTCGAGCGTCCATTCATGTGGCGGGAACGCTGGCGTATGAAGGATCAGACATTCGTGATGCGCAAGGTCACCCGGTTCTTGCGGCGCGCCGTGCGCGCGCACGTAAGCCGGCGATGCGCACAGGATGCTAAACGTCGTCCCCAGCGGAAATGATACGAGGTCCGAATTCGGCAGCATCGATGCGCCGATCACGGCCACATCGGCGCTGCCCTCGAACAGATCGGGCATGCGCTGCGACAGCGTCAACTCGACGGTCACATCCGGATAAAGCTCGCGATAACGCGAAATAGCCGGCAGAACGTAGTGCTGGCCGATGCTCGCAAAGCTATGCATGCGCAGCGCGCCGGTTGGTCGCTCGTGTGCGCAACTGGCTTCTTCTTCCGCAATATCGACATCCGCGAGAATCTGCTGCGACCGCTTCAGATAGCGCTCGCCGGCGGTGGTCAGCGCAAGCCGACGCGTCGATCGATTCAGCAGGCGCGTGCGCAGATGTGCTTCAAGTTCGGAGACGGCACGAGACATCGCGCCGGTAGTTGAATTGAGCGACTGCGCGGCCGCGGTGAAGCTACCGGCTTCCACCACGCGCACGAACACTCGCATATTTTGTAGCGTGTCCATCAAACCTTCTGTTTCATGACCAGGATCATATTTTCCGTCAGTCCCAGAACACTATTGTTGTCCGTTCTGGAACAGATGTTCTGCACCCGTCGTCTTAATGCGTGCAACAGGGACTCCTACAATCGGCGCCTCGCCTATCGGTGTCAGCGATTCTGCCCGGAGGCTCTCTCAGCGACCACGTGGGGTGCACTGTTTTCAGATGAAACCCGATCATGCGATCGAAGCGTCGGCCGATTTCTTCGGTCCGCGCGGCGTGATGCGGCAACGACTCCGCCGAGCCAAATTCATTCGGGCCGTGCGCGACTGGGCCAGCAGCGACGGTCTGACCTGGCTTCATCTGCTGAAGACGGTCGCCGCCGGTCTGCTGGCGCTGGGCATCGCGATGCTGCTCGATCTGCCGCAGCCGCGCATTGCAATGACCACTGTCTTTGTGTTGATGCAACCGTTCAGCGGCATGGTGCTCGCGAAGAGCTTCTACCGGATTCTCGGAACGGCAGTAGGGACCGTGGCCGCGCTCGTGCTCGGCGGCCTGTTCGCTCAGCAGCCCGAACTGTACATGCTCGGCATGATCGCGTGGGTGAGCGCCTGTATTGCTGCGGCGGTCCGGTATCGGCATTTCAGATGGTACGGTTTTGTGCTCGCGGGTTACACCGCCGCGCTGATCGGCATCCCGAACGTGACGACCCCCGAGGGACTATTCCTCGCCGCCCTCGCGCGTGCGGCGGAAGTGGCGGTTGGCATCGTGTGTTCGAGCGCGGTCAGCGCATTGCTTCTGCCACAGCGCTCGAGCCTTGCGCTACGACGTAACCTACAGGTCAGGTACGCGAATTTTACTGCCTTTGCTGTCGATGTGCTCGCACGCGGGTTCGAGCGCAATCAGTTCGAACGGCGTTTCGCGGATTTTGTCGATGAAATCGCTGGCTTCGAAGCAACCCGTACGTTCGTCGCCTTCGAAGATCCGGCGATGCGCTCGCGCAGTGCGCATCTGGCGCGTCTGAATAGCGAATTCATGGATGCATGCGCGCGTCTGCACGCGCTGAATCAGTTGCTCAAACGGTTGCGTGCGAGCGGCGCTGTGTCGATACTCGCGGCCGTCGGTCCGTACTTGGACCAACTGGGAGCCTTGTTGGAAGCTCGAGCTGAAGCGGGCGCCGAAGCCTCGCACGCAGCAGCCGACCTGCGCCTCTTTCGACAGAACCTGCCACGCCGGGTACGCGAATCGAGGCGGCCACTCGAAGCCGCGTCCGCGGAATCGCTTGCGGACTTCGACACGACAGCCGAATTGCTGTATCGATTCGTCGGCGAATGGATAAATTATTCGCAAACGTATGCGAGCTTGTGGCGCAAATCGGAAAGCCGGCAGCAAAGGCTGCGACGCAGCTCAAGTCCACAAAAGAGCCACTGCACGAGCGGACCTGTCAGCCGCACGAACCACTTCGCCGTATTGTTCACGTTTCTGCGCTCGGCTGTCGTCATCGGGATCGCCGGTGCATTCTGGATCGCGACCAACTGGCCGAGCGGCGGCCTTGCCGTGATCGGCGCAACGCTGGTCTGTGCGTTGACGTCCACCGCGCCAAGCGCGACCAGAATGGCCTTCCAGATGGCGATCGGGGCGGTGCTCGCGACGTTGGCCGGCTACGTGTTCATGTGCTACGTGTATCCGAACATCGATGGCTTTCCGCTGCTTTGCGCGGCACTCTCGCCGGTGCTCGCGCTCGGTGCATTCATCGCGACACGTCGCGGCGCGGCGGGGTTCGGCATCGGTTTTTCGGTGTTCTTCTGTCTGCTGGCCGGGCCTGACAATGTCGTCAGCTACGCGCCCGATCTGCTGATCAACAACGGCATCGCGCTGACCGCGTCGATGTTGCTCGCGGCTGTTGCATTCGCGGTGGTTTTTCCCGCCGATATGCGCTGGCTGATCGACCGGATCATGGGCGACCTGCGAGCGCAAACGGTGTCGGCATGCAAGGACGGCCTGCCGGGTCTGAACCGACGTTTCCAGGCGGGCACGCACGATCTGACTTCACAACTACGCGTGCTGTTGACGCACCGATCACGGCGACGGCGCGACGCACTTCGCTGGATGCTCGCGACGATCGAGGTAGGTCACGCCGTCATCGATCTGCGCAACGAAGCCGCACGCGCCGATTATGCCGACATCCTTCAGCCGCGCTGGCGCAGCGTGATCGAACACACCTGCGACGATCTCGCCCGGCTCTTCGAACGCCCCGGTCCGGGTTCGCTCGAACGCGCACTCGCCGCCGTGCGCTCGGCCACCTGGCTCGCGCAAGACATGCTGCGGACAGTGCATGCCGAGCGCGACCGGCGTCACGATCTGCAGCGCATCTTGAGCTGCCTGCACTTCATTCGGAGCGCGTTGCTGGACAAGGACGCGCCGTTCAATCGTCGCTGACAAGGCTTCGTGGATCTTTCTGCCAAATGGAAAGATCTCTTCCGGCCGACCCCATTAATCCGCATTGGTGACGGTCATATAGTGCCGTCACTGCCTCGCAGAAGGCGTCGCAGTAGTCGTACTCCTGGAGAAAGAGATGAAAGTCTTGAAGTTGGTCCTGATCGCCTGTTCTTTGTCCACTGCTGCCGCCGCCTATGCACAGACGGCGCCGGCCGCGCCGGACCAGCAGGTTGCGCAGGCGGATAGCCACTGCGCCGATAAGGGGGCCGCGCGCAAGCATGCGGAAGCGCCGAAAGCGAAAGCCGACGAATGCGTTGGCCCGATGAGCTTCTGCAACATCTTCTTCGGCAGCTGATTCCGGCTGCTTCACGCGCAACAACCTGTCGCGGACCCTGTCACGCGACCCAACACCTGCTCGCGACGCCGTCCGACCGAGACGCCGCGGCGGGTGCGGCTACCGGCTATTGAGCGAAGCACACCGCAGACGTGCGCACCAGTAGACGGAGCTGGCGACTATGGAGAGACTCCCTTTCATGTACGAAGACCGAATTCGCTGCGCCGCGCTGCGCGGAAAAATCACCACGGCCGCCGTCGCGGCACTCCTGATTCACGACGGCATGCGCGTTGGCGCAAGCGGTTTCACGCGTGCGGGCGACGCGAAGGCCGTGCCGGTCGCGCTTGCCGAGCGTGCACGCCAGCTGGGCGAGCCGCTGCGCATCACGTTGATGACGGGCGCCTCGCTCGGTCATGACGTCGACCGCATGCTGACCGAAGCGCACGTGCTCGCGCGCCGTCTGCCGTTTCAGGTGGACAAGACGCTGCGCGATGCAATCAATCGCGGCGAAGTGATGTTCGTCGATCAGCATCTGTCCGAGACCGTCGAGATGCTGCGGGCGAACCAGCTCGGCAGGCTCGATGTCGCGATCATCGAAGCCGCCGCGATCACGGAGAGCGGCGGTATCGTGCCGACAACTTCAGTCGGCAATTCGGCGAGCTTCGCGATTCTCGCGGACAAGGTCATCGTCGAGATCAATCTTGCGCAGCCGCTCGAACTCGAAGGCTTGCACGACATCTGGATTCCGGGGCGCCGGCCGCATCGCGAGCCGCTGCCGATCGTGCGCGCGCAGGATCGCGTCGGCACACCCGCGATCGACATTCCGCCCGAGAAAATCGCGGCGATCGTGATCACGGACATGGCCGACAGCCCCTCCACGGTGCTGCCCGCGGATCGGGAAACCGCGTTGATCGCCGGCCACTTGATCGAATTTTTCCAGCACGAAGTCACGCGTGGCCGCATGCCGAAGCAGTTGCCGCCGCTGCAGGCGGGCATCGGTACGATCGCTAACGCGGTGCTGGCGGGCTTCGTCGATTCGCCTTTCGATGTGTTCGAAATCTATTCAGAAGTCTTGCAGGATTCGACGTTCGATTTGATGGACGCCGGCAAGGTTGCGTTCGCGTCCGGCGCGTCGATCACCTTGTCGGCCGCGCGGCAGGCGCAGGTGTTCGGCGATATCGAGCGTTATCGCGACCGGCTCGTGCTGCGTCCGCAGGAAGTCAGCAATCATCCCGAGGTGATTCGGCGGCTCGGTCTGATCGCGCTCAATACCGCGCTCGAATTCGATATCTACGGTAACGTCAATTCGACGCATGTCGGCGGCACGCACATGATGAACGGCATCGGCGGCTCGGGCGACTTTGCGCGCAATGCGTCGTGCGCGGTGTTCGCGACCAAGTCGACCGCGAAAGACGACCGAATCTCGAGCATCGTGCCGATGGTGCCGCATTGCGACCACAACGAACACGACGTCGACGTCGTCGTCACCGAGCAAGGCCTCGCCGACCTGCGCGGCCTCGCACCTCGCGAACGTGCGACGCTGATCATCGAGCATTGCGTACACCCGCGGTATCGCGAACTGTTGCGCGACTACTACCGCGATGCGTTGCGTTGGGGAGGGCAGACACCGCATTGCCTCGACCAGGCATTTGCATGGCATACGCGGCTTCGCGATACGGGCTCGATGCTGCCGGCCTGATCCGCAACGGCCGCAGCGCACACCATCGCCGCGATAAAAGCAGCAGAAACAGGCAACAAAAAAGCGCCAGCGGCACGAACCCGCTGGCGCTTGATGAAATTGGATGCTGTGCTCAGGAGCCTCGTCGCACGAGCCGGATAATAAACAGCAGAATGACCGCGCCGATCACCGCGGTGATGATGGAAGCGATCCAGCCGCTGCCGAGCGAGATATGCAGAACGCCGGCAAGCCAGCCGCCGATGAACGCCCCGATGATCCCGACGATGATGTCGACGATCAGACCGAAGCCGCCACCCTTGACCAATACGCCCGCGAGCCAGCCAGCAATCGCGCCGATGATGAGCCATGCAATGATGCCGTGTTCCATATTCGAGACTCCCTGGTTGAGTGTGAAAAAATCACGGTGACAGAGCTTAGTCGAAGGTTATGGGACGGTCCGCGTTCCGGACGCGGAATTAAAACTATCTGAATCTGCTGCAAGCTAAGTGTAGACGATGCGCGGGAACAAGGGAGACTTGTGCGTAGCGCTTCATTCGGGTGTCGGCTCTGCTTCTCGCGCGGTCCAACTGACGCTGGACACGCTCTTTTCCATGCTCAGGCGGCTCGCCATCTGTTCGAGCTTCGATTGATCCTTCGGATGCATCGTCAGCGTCGCCGTCACGCGAATGCGCGCTGGCTCGTTCTCGACATCCTCGCTCGTCAGGCTCTGGAACGATAGCGGCGCCGAGTACATCGAGTTGGAAATCGCGGTGCGAATGTGGATCTCGTCGGCTTCGCGGCAGACGATCGTTAGCACGTACTCGCGCACGAGGTCGGCGTTTGAAACCGGCGTCGAGTTGATCATCCGGCTCACTTCACGCAATACGGTGTTGGCCAGCAGCACCACCGCGGTGCCGGCGAGCGCCGGTCCGTAATGTCCCGCGCCGCTCAATACGCCGACGGCCGTCGAGCACCACAGCGTCGCCGCGGTGTTGATCCCTGGATCGAACCTTTGTCGCGCATGATGACGCCGCCGCCAAGAAAGCCGGCGCCGGACACCACATAGGCCGCAATCTGCGTAATGCCGCTGACGCCGTTGCCGGTCAGCACGCCGAGCGTGACGAACAGGCACGCGCCGCTCGCCACGAGCGTGATCGTGCGCAGGCCGGCCGTGCGCTGGCGCATCTGTCGTTCGAGGCCGATCGCGACGCCGCAAGCAAAAGCAGTCAGAAGCCGCAGGAAGAATTCGAGTGTCATCGTTGAGAAAGGTTGGCGTGCGCGCTGCTGCAGAGTGAAGCCTACGCGTGAGAACACGGCGTCGTCTACCTCGTGCACGGCAAGTGCATGCGGGCCGGACGAACTACGCGCACGCACACGTGCAGCGGCCGGAGCGTGCGGTATCGGCATGGCACCGAGCCACGCGGTGTTTCACCGACAGTACGCGAATGACAATGAAATGAGAGCGACGTGCGCCATCGAGCCCGAGGGCAGGACGGCGACAGAAAAGACTGAAGTGGAAATCCTGCGGTTCAGGCGAGCGGGCGAATCGATACTCGGCTGGTACAACTGCTACTGTCCAAGATCGTGATTCCGGTTAGAAGAATTGCGCGAATTTTAGTGGGCTGCGCAAAGATCAGTCAAGCCGAGAGCGGCACGGAGTGTGCATTTAGGTTTGCTATAGCCGTAGTGCAGAAAGGCCGTAATTGATTCATCCGGACTGCGAATGTTGAGTTCAATCGGGTGCCCCCGGTACGAGTCTCAAGCGCGTGATCTCCGAAGGTGCGCCCAGTCGTTTCGGCGGTCCCCAATAGCCCGTGCCCCGACTCGTATAAACCCATAGTCCGTCCAGACGCGCGAGGCCCGCCGTGAACGGCTGTTGCAGCCGCACAAAGAAATTCCACGGAAAGAACTGACCGCCGTGCGTATGACCCGACAACTGCAGCGTAAAGCCGGCCGCCGCGGCCGCTTCGGCCGAGCGAGGCTGATGTGCGAGCAGTACCCTGATCAGCACGTCGCCCGGCGCGCCGGCGAGCGCCGCGACCGGGTCGCTACGGTGGGCGGGGTCGTGATGACCCGCCGAGTAATCGGTGACGCCGGCGATCACGGCGCGCGCGCCGTCATGATCGACGATCACGTGCTCGTTCAGCAGCACCCGCAAGCCGAGCCGTCGGAATTCGGCGATCCACGAATTCGCGCCGGAGTAGTACTCGTGATTGCCGGTCACGAGAAACGCACCGTGCCGCGCTGCGAGCCGCGACAGCGGCTGCGTATGCCGGCTCAACTGCGGCACGCTGCCGTCGACGACGTCGCCCGTCACCGCGATCAGGTCCGGCTCGAGCCGGTTCACCGCGTCGACGATCGCGTCGACATAGCGGCCCTTGATCGTTGGGCCGACGTGGATGTCGCTGATCTGCACGATCGTGAAGCCGTCGAGCTCGGCAGGCAGATCGTCGATCGGCACTTCGATCGTGACGACGCGCGCGCGACGGCGCGCGTTGACCAGGCCGATCAGCGTCGATAGCAGCGCGAGCAGCGGCACTGCCGCCGCCGAGCCGGTGCGCCAATGCGCGATCGTGAGCGTGTTCGGCCAGAGCGCGTCGATCGTCAGCAGCGATGCCAGCATCAGGTCACGCGCGAACGTCAGTACCAGCAGCGACGAGAAGAAGCCCATCGCGAGCAGGCCAACCCACGCGAGCCGGTCGCCGAGCGGCTGGCGCTTGAAGCCGCGCGCCATCATGCCGACCGGGATCAGGTAAATCGACAGCACGAGCCACAGCACGCACAGCCCGCGGCCGGCCGAGTCGATCGGCATGTCGGGAATCAGGCGCAAACCAACGTAGATATGCAGCAGGATGCCAATCAGGATGATGCGGACAAGAAACGATGAACGTCGCATAAAGAGGATCAGGACGGGAAGGGGGCCAACGGGCCGGCATCACAGCGACAGCGCGGCGGCGACCCGTTGGCGGGCAGTGCTTGTGTTCGCGAAGGTTAGCGAACGCGGCGAATCATTCTACCGACATGTTAAGTCCCTTGCCGTGGCCGCAAAATTCATGCTCCCGCACTGCACGACACGCCCGCCGGAAGGCGCCGGGACGAGCCACGACAGGGCTTCGCCGGGGCAGGCGCGTTCCGTGCTCAGCACATGCTTACAAGGCCGAGCGCCACGCATTTCAATGCCTATGCAAACGAATTAAATGGGCTTTGAATTGTATTCATGCGTGGAGTATGCTTGAAACCAAACAGCTTGTTGCCGGGGCAGCGTAGGGCGCGTCGGCCATGACTGGTTCTGTCGCCGGAAAAGAGATCGGCGGGGGGAGGCACACCATGAAGCTGCTCAAACCGGGCCACCTGTGGCATCACGCGGACGACGTGCATCATGTCCATCATCCGCACCATGTCGGATACGAGGGCAGCCATGTGATGCTGCCGCTCGTCGGCATCTCGCTGATGGCGATTGCGCTTTACATCGGCGTGCGCGGCTTCGATTTTTCCGAGCTTGGCAAAAGCGCGTTGTTCGACGTCGTGATGGCGTGTGTCGCGCTCGGCATCGCGGGCCTGTTCGGCGCGGTCGGCGCGTGGTTACGCTCGAATGGCGACGAAGCGGAAGAGGGCTTCTGCTTCATCGGCGCGTTGATCGGCACGGTGGTGTTTTATATCGCGCTGCTAACCTGACGCGATTCGATTTAATGCGTGGCGCGACACCCGCCGCGCCATCCATCATCAACGCGCTGTCACACTATCCGCGCCGCTTCGTCGAACGAAAAACGCGGGCTGCGAGGAAACAGCTTCGACGGATCGCCATAGCCAAGATTGATCAGGAAGTTCGACTTCACCGTCGTACCCGCAAAGAACGCTTCGTCGACCTTGGCCTGATCGAAGCCCGACATCGGCCCCGTGTCGAGGCCGAGCGCACGTGCCGCGAGTATCAGATAGCCGCCTTGCAGCGTCGAATTGCGAAACGCCGTGTCCGCGATCAACCGCTCGTTGCCGACGAACCAGCTGCGCGCATCCGCATGCGGAAACAGCTTCGGCAGATGCTCGTAGAAGGCCATGTCCATGGCGACGATCACCGTGACCGGCGCGGCCATCGTTTTCTCGAGATTGCCAGCCGACAACGCCGGGCGCAGCTTCTCCTTGCCCTCCGGCGTCTTGACGAACACGAAGCGGCCCGGGCTCGAGTTGGCCGAGGTCGGGCCGAGCAGGACGAGCTCCATCAACTCGCGCAACACGGCGTCGTCGATGGGTTTGTTCTGCCAGCCGTTGTGCGTACGCGCGTCGCGAAAGAGCTGCGCGAGCGCCTGATCGGAAAGTGTCATGGAAGTGATCCGTGCGAAAGAACAGAGGGAGCGCGCAGAGCCGCGTCGAATGAAAGAGCAATGCGCGTGAATCAGCGCGTGAGCCGTCGTCGCCATAATAGCCAAGGTCTTTACTCGTTCGCTTGCATCCAGGCATTCCGATGAACACCGATCTTTTCAACGACCTGCCGACCCCCGACGTCGACTGGTATCCCGACTGGCTCGCAGCGGACGACGCCGAGCGCCTGCTCGTCCGCCTGATCGACGAAGTGCAATGGCGCCAGGACATGATGGGCACGCCTGGCGGCCGTGTTGCACTGCCGCGCCTGACCGCCTGGCAGGGCGAGCCGGATGCGGTGTATGTCTACTCGGGAATCCGCAACGTGCCGCAAGCGTGGACGCCCGCCGTCGCTGAACTGAAGGCCGCCGCGGAGGCGACCAGCGGCGCGCGTTTTAACAGCGTGCTGCTGAATCGCTACCGCAGTGGCGCCGATAGCATGGGCTGGCATGCGGACCGCGAGCCCGAACTCGGCAAGCAACCGGTGATCGCGTCGGTGAGTCTCGGCGTCGCGCGCAGGTTCGATCTGCAGCACAACCGCAGCGGCGTCGTGCAATCGTTCTCGCTGAAGGGCGGCAGCCTGCTCGTGATGAAGGGCGACACCCAGGCGCAGTGGCGTCATCGGGTGCCGAAGGAGCCGCGTGTGAGCGGCGAGCGCATCAATCTGACGTTTCGCTGGGTCACCCCGAGAGTCTCACCGACCTGAGTCAGCGGGCGGCAATGCTCTGATCGGCGCGCTATACCAAAATTGATATCGAGGGCGCGAATCATATGATTGGACGGTTAACGCGTCGCACAGTACGCTACATCACGATCCATGCGCCGTGAGGGGCCACGAGGGCCGGGCTGACCGCTGGGTCGTCTACACAACAACGATTGGAGACTGTCATGGCGAATTCACGACGTGCCGCGTGTCGCGCTCTGGGCGCGCTCGCGCTTTCCGCGAGTCTCGGAGTGCTAACGCTGGCCACGCCAGGCGCGCATGCCGAAGACAAGAAAATAACGCTCGGTTTTGCGCAGGTCGGGGCGGAAAGCGCATGGCGCACCGCGAATACCGAATCGGTGAAGTCCGCGGCGACGGAAGCCGGTATCAACCTCAAATTCTCCGACGGGCAGCAGAAGCAGGAAAACCAGATCAAGGCGATCCGCTCGTATATCGCTCAGAAGGTCGACGTAATCGCGTTCTCGCCGGTCGTCGAATCGGGTTGGGAACCGGTGCTGCTCGAAGCCAAGGCCGCGAAGATTCCGGTGATCCTGACCGACCGCAACATCGACGTGAAGGACCCGTCGCTGTACGTGACGATGATCGGCTCGGACTTCCTCGAAGAGGGACGACGCGGCGGCAAGTGGCTCGCGGAGAACTACAAGAACGATAAAGGCCCGATCAACATCGCCGAGCTGCAAGGCACGGTCGGCTCAGCACCGGCCAACGACCGCCACGCGGGTCTGGTCGAAGTGATCAAGAGCGATCCGAAGTTCAAGATCATCGCGTCGCAAAGCGGCGACTTCACGCTTGCCGGTGGCAAGCAGGTGATGGAAGCGTTCATCAAGACCTACGGCAACAAGATCAACGTTGTCTATGCTCATAACGACGACATGGCCCTCGGCGCGATCCAGGCGATGGAAGAAGCCGGCATGCATCCGGGCAAGGACGTCGTGGTGGTTTCGTTCGACGCAACCAAGGGCGGCTTCCAGGCGATGGCCGCCGGCAAGATCAACGTCGACGTCGAGTGCAGCCCGCTGCTCGGACCGCAGCTGATGACGGCGGTGAAAGACGTGGTGGCTGGCAAGCCGCTGCCGAAGCGCATCCTGACTCAGGAGACTGTCTTCCCGATGAGCGTCGCTGCGCAAACTTTGCCGTCGCGTAAGTACTGACGCGGCGCGCAACGTCGCCGCGGCATCGCTAGCGCGAGTGCCGCGGCGTGTGCGGTGTTCAGGCGCCTGGGCCAACGCGGTCCACGACGCGAAGGAGATGTGCAGTACGGACGCATCGAACAGGTTTCTCCAGTGGTGCCTGACCGCCCGGGCTGCTTCCTTCTGCAGCGGGCGGTCTCTTTTCAGGAGCATGCGTCCGCGCAAGCATGCCGCTGGGGGCCTGCGGAACCATGCATAGCCGATCGAGCGAGGTCCATGACCCAATCCGCTACCGAACCGACTCAGCCGGACCAGCCGCAGCGCGGCGGGTCGCCGGGTGCGCGAAGCCAACAGAATGACATGAGCGCGCGCGAACCGATTCTGGCGACTTCCGGCGTCAGCAAGACATTTCCGGGCGTGAAGGCGCTGCAACGCGTCGACTTCCGCCTGTTTCCCGGCGAGGTCCATACGCTGATGGGCCAGAACGGCGCCGGCAAATCCACGTTGATCAACGTGCTCACCGGCGTGCTCGCACCCGATGCCGGCACGATCCGCCTCGGCGGCGAGGTGGTCGCGTTCGCGTCGCCGCAGGAAGCCGAGGCGGCCGGCGTGCGCACGCTGTACCAGGAGGTGAACCTGTGTCCGAATCTGTCGGTCGCGGAGAACATGTTCGCGGGCCGGCAGCCGCGCCGCTTCGGCGCGATCGACTGGCCCGACATCAAGCGGCGCGCGCAGGAAGCGCTCGCACGCCTCGACGTGTCGCTCGACGTCACGCGCTCGCTCGACGCCTATCCGATCGCCGTGCAGCAGATGGTCGCGATCGCGCGAGCGTTGTCCGTCGATGCGCGCGTGCTGATTCTCGACGAGCCGACGTCGAGCCTTGACGACAGTGAAGTCGCGCAGCTTTTCAAAATCCTTCGCCATCTCAAGCGATCGGGCATCGCGATCCTGTTCGTCACGCATTTCATCGAGCAGACCTATGCGATCTCCGATCGCATCACGGTGATGCGCAACGGCGAGCGCGAAGGCGAATATCTGGCGCGTGATCTGTCCGCGGATCAGCTGGTCGCGAAGATGGTCGGCCACGAGCGGATGAGCGCGCGTCTGCGCGAGGCAGCCCACGAAGAGCAGGCCGCCGACGATCTGCAGGAAGTCGCGCACGATCACCCGGAGGAAGCAACGGCCACGCAGCCGTTCATCGAACTGCGCGGCGTCGGCCGTCGCGGCACGCTACAGCCGGTCGATCTCGAAGTGCACGCCGGCCAGATACTCGGCCTCGCGGGACTGCTCGGCTCGGGGCGCACCGAAACCGCGCGTCTGCTGTTCGGCGCGGATCGCGCGGACAGCGGCACGATCCTCGTCGAAGGGCGTCCCGTGCGGCTGCGCACGCCGCACGACGCGGTGCGCCACGGCATCGGCTATTGCGCGGAAGACCGCAAGAAGGAAGGCATCGTCGCCGAGCTGTCGATCCGCGAAAACATCATGCTCGCGCTGCAGGCGCGGCGCGGCTGGTGGCGCAAGATCAGCCGGCAACGCGCGCGCGAACTCGCCGACATGTGGATCGAGCGGCTCGGCATCAAGGCGTCCGACGCCGAGCAGCCGATCGCGCTGCTGTCCGGGGGCAATCAGCAGAAGGCTCTGCTCGCGCGCTGGCTGGCAACCGATCCCAAACTGCTGATCCTCGACGAGCCGACCCGCGGCATCGACGTCGCCGCGAAGTTCGACATCATGGACCGTCTGCTCGCGCTGTGCGCGAACGGCCTGTCCATCCTGTTCATCTCGTCGGAGATCAGCGAGGTGCTGCGCGTCAGCCATCGCGTCGCGGTGCTGCGCGATCGCCGCAAGATCGCCGAGGTGGCCGGTAAGGCATCGAACGAAGACAACATCTACCGACTCATCGCAGGGAGCGGCGAATGAAGCTATCGAACTGGTTCGTGCGCGACGGCGTCGAACGTCCGCTGGTGTGGCCATGCGTGACGCTGGTGTTGCTGTGCGGACTGAACCTGCTGGTCAATCCGCATTTTCTTGCGCTGCGCACACTCGACGGCCACCTGTTCGGCGCGCCGATCGACATCCTGAATCGCGCGGCACCGCTAGTGCTGGTCGCGATCGGCATGACGCTCGTGATCGCGACGCGCGGCATCGACATCTCGGTCGGCGCGGTGGTCGCGATCGCCGGCGCCGCTGCCGCAACGATACTCTCGACCCAGGCCGTGCCGAGCGGTGCGCTGATCGTGCAGGCGCTGCTGGCCGCGCTCGTGGTCGGCATCTTGAGCGGCATGTGGAACGGGGTGCTCGTCGCGTTCGTCGGCATGCAGCCGATCATCGCGACGCTGATCCTGATGGTAGCCGGCCGCGGCATCGCGCAACTGCTGACCGCCGGGCAGATCATCCCGATCGGCGCGCCCGGCTACCTGTTCGTCGGTGGCGGCTACTGGCTCGGCGTGCCGTGCTCGGTATGGATCGCGACCGTCGCCGTGCTGGCGACCGCCGCTTTGGTGGAGGGCACGGCGCTCGGTCTGTTCATTCGCGCGATCGGCGTGAACCCGGTTGCGACACGGCTCGTCGGCTTGCGCTCGAAGGCGATCGTGTTCGCGGTGTACAGCTTCTCGGGCTTGACCGCGGCGCTGGCCGGCATTCTGATCAGCTCGAACGTGCGTAGCGCGGACGGCAACAACGCGGGCCTGCTGCTCGAACTCGACGCGATTCTCGCCGTGACGCTCGGCGGCACGTCGCTGCTCGGCGGCCGCTTCAGCTTCGCGGGCACGGTGCTCGGCGCGCTGATCATCCAGACGCTCACCTACACGACCTACTCGATCGGCGTGCCGCCGGAAGCGACGCTCGTCGTCAAGGCGGCCGTCGTGCTCGCGGTCAGCGTGATCCAGTCGCCGGTGGCGCGCGCGCTCGCGGTGTCGTTCGGCGCGTCGCTGGTCAAATCGCGCGGGGTGGCACGATGACGCGCTTTCTCGAAGCACTCGCCCGCGTGGTCGATCCGCGCACGCTGCCGATCGCGGTGACGGTCCTGCTGTTCTGCGCGCTATTCGGCTTTGGATCGGTGATGTACACCGGTTTCTTCTCGTGGCAGGTGCTGCTCGATCTGCTCGTCGACAACGCGTTCCTGCTGATCGTCGCGATCGGCATGACGTTCGTGATCGTGTCGGGCGGCATCGATCTGTCGGTGGGCTCGATCGTCGCGCTGACGACGATCGTCGAAGCCGTGCTGTCCGAGCACATGCATGTGTCGGTGTGGCTGATCATTCCGATCGTGCTGTTGATGGGCACGGTGTTCGGCGCGGTGCAGGGCGCGCTGATTCACTACTTCCGCCTGCAGGCGTTCATCGTGACGCTGGCGGGGATGTTCTTCGCGCGTGGCCTGTGCTTTCTGATCACGACGCAGTCGATCACGATCACCGATCCGACGTTCAAGGCGATCTCCGCGTTTCGCCTCAGTGTCGGCGTCGGTTCGGTATCGGCGAACGTGCTGATCGCTCTCGTGACGCTCGCGGCCGCGATCTACGTCGCCCATTTCACGCGCTTCGGACGCAACGTGTATGCGGTCGGCGGCAATCCGCGCTCGGCGCTGCTGATGGGGCTGCCGGTCGCCCGTACACGCGTCGGCGTGTATGCGCTGAGCGGCTTCTGTTCGGCGCTCGGCGGCGCGGTGTTCACGTTCTACGTGCTGTCGGGCTATGGGCTGCAAGGGCAGGGCATGGAACTCGATGCGATCGCGGCGACGGTGATCGGCGGCACGCTGCTGACCGGCGGCGTCGGTTATGTGGTCGGCTCGCTGTTCGGCGTCGGCATTCTCGGCACGATCCAGACGCTGATTACGTTCGACGGCACGCTCAGTTCGTGGTGGACGCGTATCGTGATCGGCGCGCTGCTGTGCGCGTTCTGCTTGCTGCAACGGTTGATCGAGCGGCACGCGAAGTCCGTGCGTCGGCCCGGCGGCACCAATGCGGTCACGACGACGGGGCATGGGCACGGGCATGACGAGCCGTCGACGGCGGCGTCGTCGGATTCGCAGGTGTTGGGCAGGGCGCCGGGCTAGGGCGCGTCCTTCCAGCGCTTCAAACGGCGGCGCCCCGTTGTTCGGGGCGCCGCTTTCCCATCAGTCGACGCGCGATCCGCGCGATCCAGGCGCTGCCGGGGTTATGCGCATCAGGGAAGCGAGTCGATCGGCGCGACCCCTGAATAGACGGCGCGCTTGGCGACATTTGCGAAATTGCGCGTTGCCAGCACGTGCATGCAGCGTTTGAGCGCTGCGATCGAAAGCGCACTGAGCATCAGACCCGCAAACACATCGGCGAGATAGTGACCGACTTGCGTCGCGTCGACAGGATCATCGTCAGCTTGAGCGGAACCGCAAACAGCAATAGCCGTGGCATGCGACGCAGCGCATAGATAAAGACAATACGAGCGTCGTGCGAAATGACGTCATCGACACCATGCCTTGCGCCGGCACCAGTGGATAAAACTCCGAGACGGTAGCCGACGTGTCGGGCCCGCAACGCCGAAGTGCAGAAATGCGCTCGAGGCGGGAAGCGGCGTCGCAACCAGAACCAGCAGAATGCCCGACAGCATGAAGAGCCGCACGAACCCCGACAGTTCGTCGCGGCGGCCGCTCATCCATTTTTCGTTGGTCCGGTCCGCTAAAGGACAAGCACAGGTAATGCCTATCGTCCGGCGACCTTGTCGCGACGGGGCCGACGGGACCGGCAGGCTGTGATCGACCGGCTCGGATGTTCGGAATGTTGCAGCATCAAGACGCATGTTTTCCGTCGCGACGCGGTTGCGCAGCGACGTTGCCGATGAGCACGTTTCCGTTTGTGTGACCTATTATCAGAAAGAGTTGTGACCAGTACGACCGCGGTTGCAATGCAACTGATTGCAGATGTCGTGGGGAACAAGCGATGGTTCGCATGGAAATACTCAACGCGCTGCGGGCATACACCGATCCGTTCCGCGTCACCAGCGGCAAAGATTTCTTCCTGAAGAATTTCGATCCCGGCGAGACGCTGGGACTCAAAATGCATAAGGAAGAGGCGCAGCAACTGCTTCAGCGCGGTTCGAAATGGCTCGCGATGGAGCAGGAGATCCTCTACGCGCAGGATTCCTGGGCCGTGCTGCTGGTGTTCCAGGCCATGGACGCCGCGGGAAAGGATGGGACGATCAAGCACGTGATGTCGCGCGTCAATCCGCAGGGCTGCGATGTCATCTCGTTCAAGCAGCCGTCGGATGAGGAACTCTCGCACGATTTCCTTTGGCGCTATTCCAGGAAAGTGCCCGAGCGCGGGCACATCGGTATTTTCAACCGCTCGTACTATGAAGAGGCGCTGGTGGTGCGCGTGCATCGGCATCTGCTCCATGCCCAGAAGATTCCGCCGGTACGGGTCGGCAACAACATATGGGACGAACGGCTCGCCGACATCGCGCGCTTCGAAGATTATCTGACGCGGCAGGGCGTGGTCATAGTCAAGTTCTATCTGAACCTGTCGTACGGGGAGCAGAAGAAACGATTCATGGAACGCCTCGACAATCCCGACAAGAACTGGAAGTTTTCGGCATCCGACGTTCGCGAGCGTCGCTACTGGAAAGACTATATGCACGCCTATGAAGAGGCCATCCGCGCGACGGCCTCCGAAGCGGCTCCGTGGTACGTCGTGCCCGCGGACAACAAGCCTTTCACGCGCCTCATCGTCGCGGCGGCGATCGTCGAGGCCGTCGAGAAGCTCGACCTCGAATATCCGAAAGCGACGCGAGAGCAGATGAAGGATCTCACCGCCGCGAGGAAAGAACTCGACGCTGAAGCGGTGGACGAGACGAGACCCGATCAACCCGGGGACGATTCCGATCATTGAGAGCGGCCCCCTGACCCGAAATCACTGGAACCGGGAGACACGAGGATGAGCTCAGTTGAGAGTGCGACGCCGTGGCATGCGATGCCGGCCGGTGATATCGAACGGCAGTTCAACGTCGATCCCGCGCAGGGTCTCGATGCCGCGGAAGCGACCGGGCGGCTGGCCACCTATGGGCCGAACCGCCTGCCGCAGGGCAAGAAGAGAGGGCCGGTCGCACGCTTCCTGATGCAGTTCCACAACATTCTGATCTACGTGCTGCTGGTGGCCGGTTTCATCAAGTTCATGATGGGCCTTTGGCTCGATGGCACGGTCATTCTGGCCGTCGTGATCCTCAACTCGCTGCTCGGCTTCATTCAGGAAGGACGCGCCGAAAAGGCGCTCGATTCGATTCGCAACATGCTGTCTGCCGAGGCGCGCGTCATGCGTGGCGGAACGGTTCGCTTGATCCCCGCCGATGAACTCGTTCCTGGCGACATCGTGCTACTCGAATCGGGCGACAAAATCCCGGCGGACATGCGTCTCGTCGACGCAAGGAATCTGCACACGGAAGAAGCGGCTCTGACGGGCGAATCACTTCCGGCCGAGAAGGGCACCGCGCCGGTGCCCGCCAAAGCCACGGTCGGCGACCGCGAGAACATGGCGTTCTGCGGCACGATGGTATTGTCGGGCCGGGCCACCGGCGTAGTGGTGACGACCGGCAGCCAGACGGAGCTCGGCCGGATCAACCAGATGCTCGCCGAGGTCAGCGCGCTCGAAACGCCGCTGCTGCGCCAGATCAAGAAATTCGGCTACGTGATCACGGCAGTGATCGGCATTATCAGCGTGCTGCTCTTCTCCTATGGGCACTGGCTCGGACACATGACGTTCGTCGAGCTGTTCCAGGCCATCGTGGGGATTGCCGTGTCGGTGATCCCGGAAGGCCTGCCGGCGCTGATCACCATCACGCTCGCCATCGGCGTGCAGCGCATGGCCCAGCGCAACGCCATTATTCGCCGTCTACCGGCGGTCGAGACGCTGGGCGCCGTCTCGCGCATCTGCTCGGATAAAACGGGCACGCTGACCCTGATGGAGATGATGGTCACCTCCGCCGTGACGGCGGAAGCGGGCTATTCCGTTACGGGCGACGGCTATGCCAGCGAAGGACAGGTCAGCGCCGATGGCAAGCCGCTCGTCGCTGCGCCGGACGTGCTGAAGCTGATGGGCCGCGTGTCGTTGTTGTGCAACGACGCGGAGCTCTTCGAAGAAGAAGGAAAGTGGAAGGTGGAGGGTGACCCGACCGAGGGCGCGCTCTACCCGTTCGCTTCCAAGCTGGGCATGGACCGTGCCGCCGAGACGGCCGCCGCGCCGAGGGTCAACGTGATCCCCTTCGAGTCCGAGCACAAGTTCATGGCGACGCTAAACCGCTCGGCGGACGGCGAAATGCTGCTAGTCAAAGGCGCGCCAGAGGTGATCATCGATCATTGTGACCGGCAGCAGACGGCGCAAGGCCCGGTGCCGCTCGATCGCGAGCATTTCGCAAGGGAGGGCGACCGGCTCGCCGCGCAAGGTGAGCGCGTGCTCGGGCTCGCGTGGCTGCCGGACCCGGGCCTGCGTACCGGGACTCTCGGGCCGCAGGACCTGCCGCGTACCCTCGTATTGCTCGGCCTCGTTGGTCTGATGGACCCGCCGCGCAAGGAGGCGATCGAGGCCGTGCGCGAATGCCATGGCGGGGGCATCCGCGTGACGATGATCACGGGCGACCACAAGATCACCGCGGCGGCAATCGCAAGAATGCTGGGTATCGGCGACGGCAAGACGGCCGTGTCCGGCGCCGAGATCGAGGCGATGAACGATGCGGCTTTGCAGGAATGCGTGCGCAGCGTCGACGTGTTCGCGCGCGCGAGTCCCGAGCACAAGCTGCGGCTCGTCAAGGCGATTCAGGCGAATCGGCAGATCGTCGCGATGACGGGCGACGGCGTCAACGATGCGCCCGCGCTGAAGAAGGCCGACATCGGCGTCGCGATGGGGATCAAGGGCACCGAGGTGACGAAGGAGGCGGCGGGGATGATCCTCGCCGACGACAATTTCGCATCGATCTCCGCGGCGGTGAAGGAAGGGCGCACGGTCTACAACAACATCGAGAAGGCGATGCTGTTCATGCTGCCGACCAATATCGCTCAAGGCGCGGTGATCGCGGTGGCGATCCTGTTCGCCTTCACGCTGCCGATCACGGCGCCGCAGATCCTGTGGGTCAATATGGTGACTTCGGTCGCGCTCGGCCTGACCATTTCGTTCGAGCCGCACGAGGCGGACGTGATGCGCCGCTCGCCACGCGCAATCGACCGGCCGATCGTCACGCGCTTCGGCATCTGGCGCATCCTGTTCGTCGGCGCGGCGCTCGTGCTCTATACGCTATCGACCTTCTTCTGGATGAAGTCGCACGGGGCGTCGGATGATCTGGCGCGCACGGCCGCGGTCAACGCCATTACGCTGGGCCAGGTGTTCTATCTGCTCAACATCCGCTATCTGCTCGATTCGTCACTGACCGTGCGTGCCCATATGGGCAATCGCCATCTGTGGTACGGGATAGCCGGGGTCGTGGTGTTGCAGCTTCTGTTCACCTATACGTTCCCATTCCAGGCCGTTTTCCACACCGAGGCGCTGCCCTTGTCGGCGTGGGGGTGGCTCTTTGCTGGTGGCGTCGTGTTCTTCCTCGTGGTGGAGCTCGAGAAGCTCGTCTTCCGACTCACCCCCGCATTGAGAGGATTCGTGACTTCGCAACAGCAGGGCGGCGCGGCCTTGCGCAATGATCCGGCGGGGTAGGCCGCCTTGGCGGCCTCCTACATCTCATGAACGCGGCGGAGGATGAAAAACAGATTCGCCGACACTGCATTGACGATCGGTATCCGCTCGAAAGGGCGGTTCAGCTTCATGCCGATATTGGCCAGTGCATTGAGCGCTCCGCCGCCCTTTATGCCTTTTGCGAACGTCGGAAAGACCTGATGATAGCCGCATTCTTCCAACACGAATCCCGACCGGAGAAACAGGCGCTTCGCGTCGCTGAGGCTGTACAGCCGATTATGGCCCGTGTACTTCTTCATCACTCTGCATGCGTTTTCAGTTGCCGATAAGCGGTTAGGTAAAAATGTGATTATCAGCAAACCGTTGTCTTTCAGCACGCGCCATAGCTCATCGATGCTCTTTTGTTCGCGAGCCACGTGCTCGAGTACACCGCTTCCAATCACCACATCGAATTGATTGTCTTCGTACGGCAGCAGAAATTCATGATCGAGCGCTGCGAAAGATAACCCGGCGTACTGATGGAATTCCGCGAATTGGCCATCTTTGCATATGTCGCAGCCATATATGTCGATGTCTCGGTACAGCGTGCGAAGCATGCACGAATCTGGGGCGTGACGGCATCCCCAGTCGAGCACTTTCATTCCAGGCTTGATATACGGTGCATAAATTTCGAACGCGCGCACGTGCCGATCGAGACTGGCGTCGTTGGCAATGACCGATTGCACATAGTCGCGGTATTCACCATCGGTGCGATGTGCAAGGTAGTCCTCGCAAAGCTTGGCATAAGTCGTCCTGACCTGCTGCAATTCATTGCTCGGGATCGTTTCAGTGTCGATGGGTCTATGCATATCTCCCTCATATCGGTGCGAAGGCTGAGTTCTGCGCAACTCGTTTCCAGAATGCCGGCTTTTGCTACATGTGTGGCGTCAGCGAGAAATTCGCGGTAAGTTGATCACTCTGAATTTGAATCCTGATGGACCGCGTTTGGCAGAAACCTGCTGCTTCGACTGCGTTGCGGTTCAGGCTTTGTGCAAAGTCTTGTGTAGCCACACTATTGCTCGAGGGCGGTGCACGCGATATGTGTCGCAGGCAAACCGGCAATGGAACCACAGGGAAAAACATGCCGCGATAGTGCAGGACAACACATGGATCCCTCTTTCCGAGTGCGCGCGCATGCGAGTGCGCTCGAGAACGAGTCGACTTGTTTCAAGGATAGCAGTTGGACATTCCGCAATTGGCCAGGAATCTCCACGTTTTGCGCCTTATTGTGATGGTTTTGCGCCCTCGAGCATAATTGACGGGGCCGACGGCCGTTCTGCCGGTCGAAGCGGGCGCCGCAACGTATGCGAATGACATATCCGAGCGGGGACATCGATTCAAGGTGTGGCAGGGTTGCGTTCGGGCAAACAACTTGGCGAATCTTGTGTTGTTCGGCGGCCGACACATCCAGGATCAACGGAAGGTGTCGTCCCCGCGGCATTAGCCACGCTCGAGGCGCCTGCGCACGGTCCCAACCAGCCTCTCGAACGGCAACGCACTGGCAGCCAGCGCGCTAGTCTCCGAAAAATACTCCCTCACGATGTCCGTCAACACTTGCCCCGGAGGCGCCTCGACTAGCACATGCGCGCCCATTTCCTGCATCACGGTGAGCGCATCGAACCAGCGCACGGTGTAGCGCATGTTCGTCGCAAGATCTTCGCGGATCGCGTCGGCCAAATATAACGGCCGTCCACCGCGATTGCCGATATAGATGCCGCGCGGTGTTTCAAAACACAACTCGCGCGAGTACGCGAGCAGTTCGTCGCTCGCATGCGCGAGCAACTCGCAATGCGAGGGCACGCTGACCGCGAGCCGGGTGGCCTTGCGCGCGCCGGCCGTGAGTGCGCGCTCGATGAACACGTCGAGCGCATCGTCCGCGCCGGCCATCACGATCTGGCGCGGTGCATTGACGTTGCCGATATACACGCGTTGCCGTTGCTGTTCCGCCTGCTGCGCGACGAGCGTTTCCACCTGCTGCTCGCTCAGGCCGGATACGGCCGCGAGACCATAGCCGGACGGATAAGCGGTCTCCATCAGTTCGGCGCGCCGTCGCACCATCTTCAACGCATCGCGAAACGCCACCGCGCCGCAACTGACCGCTGCCGGATATGCGCCGACCGACAGCCCCGCGCTGATTTCCGCCACCAAGCCTTCATCGGCGAGCGCGCGTGTGATCGCGACGCCCGCGATCGTCAGTCCCAGTTGCACGGCGACGGTTGAATCCAAAGCATCAGGTGAGTCGAGCGTCAGCACGTTCATGCCGAGCGTGTCCGATGCTTCAGCGAACGTGTCCTGTACCGCGCGATGCCGCGGCAGCCGATTCAGAAAGCCTTCGCTTTGCGCACCTTGACCGGGGAACATAAGCGCGAGCATCAAGCGGTGCCATCCTGAGCAACATCGGCCCACGGATCGGCGATCAAGCGGGGGCCGCTCGCATGCCGGGCCAGCACGCGCGCCTTGCCCGCGGCGCACTCGGCGAGCGCGACGCCGCCCGCGGGCGTTTCGAGTTGTGCATCGATGCGCACACCGACACGCGCGGAGAGCTTTTGCAGTTGCTCCACCAAAGCACCCGCGACATTCACTGCAAGCGGTTCGGGCACGCGGATCAACAGATCGAGATCGCTGGCTTCGTTGACAGTTGGCGTATGCGTCGCCAGTTCAAATCCCGTGCTACCAGTAGGGCCCCAAACGAATCCAGAAAGCGGACCGCTCCGGTCGGATTGCAACGAAAGCAGCGCAACGAAAGAAGGCAATGCATCACGTTCGGGATCGGGTCGCGCCCGGGCCAGGGATTCCGGCGATACGATGCCGACGATATCGTCCGCCTGCGCCCACGTGCCGTAACGTTGCTGTCGCTCGGCGCCGCGCACGCCGATCGCGACGAAGCCTTCAGCGACGAACGCGCGTCGGACGACCGCATACGGTGCGCGTTCGAACGCATCGCGAACCCACGCCGGTTCGTCATCGAGCGAATCGAGCCGTCGCAAGCGCAGCAGATCGTGCGGCCGCCAGCGCGCGTCGCAGGACGTGGCGCAAGCAGTCGGGAACGGCGCAGCCGCACACACGCGCATCACGCGGCATCCCACTGTTCGGCGAGACGCCGCCGAACCTCGATCGAGGCCGCGCGAGTCTGCCGCGCCGCCGTCGATTCCAGCCGCCGCGCGAGCGTCCGATTCCCCTCGCGCGCGCTGCGAATCTGTTCGACCAGCACCGTGCGCACGCGCTCGATCTGCGCCGCGTCAGGCGCATCCGCATCGACGCCGTCGATCAGCTGATCGAGCAGCCCCAGCTTCGCGAACGACGCCATCGAATATGACATCGGCACGATCGTCTCGCCGAGTTCGTCGAGTTCTTCGACCGTGCGGCGCGTGACGCGCGCGGCCGCTTCCTTGCCCATCGCGTGGACCATCGTGCCGGGCACGTCGAGCGCGACGATGCGGTTCGCCTGATAGCCGTGCGCGAGGAACGCGCCGGACATCGCCGGACCGACGATCAGCGCGATCACCGGATGCCCGGCGTCGCGCGCGCTCGCGTAGGCGTCGACGGCGGCCGCGCAGGCGAGGTGGATGCCGAGCATTTCCTCGCGATAGCCATACGCCTGGCTCTTCACGTCGACGATCGCGACGATCGGGCGGCGCGTGCCGGAGCCTCGATCCGCTTCCATGACTTCGCGCACCGCGCGCGCGAGTTGCCAGCCTTGTTCGAGCCCGACCACGTTGCTGGTCGCGCGCGGAAAGCGGTTCGCGACATCGGGCACGACCGAGATGAAGCGAGCGGTGTCGCCGCCGAGCGGCGCATCGCCGCTCCAGACGGGTGCCGCGCTCGACGATTCGCCGGCCAGTGCGGTGAACCAGCGCGCGCCGCGGGTGAGTGTCGTGTCGCTCATGCCTGCTCCTTGTTCGATAGATCGCCCGCTTGCGGGTTGTACACATCACGCAGCGACTCGGGCGTGACGCTTGCCGGATCGATCCGCGCGAGGCGCTGCAGGAACCTGTCGACCTGCTCGCTGCGATGCTGGGCCGGCACGCCCCGCGCGAACGCAGCGAGCACGGCGGCGCGCACCGCGTCGGCATCGTCGTCGACGAGCGTGTCGGCGAGCGCGCTCGCGACGCGCTGCTCGCCGCCGATCAGTTGCCACACGCGGCGGCGATCGCTCGCATCGAGTTCTTCGATTCCGGCTTCCTGCTCGATCACTTCGGGTCCGTTCATGCCGAGCCGTCCCTGCTTCGTCACGATCAGATACGAGCACAGCGCGGCCGCGAGTGACATGCCCCCGAAGCAGCCGACCATGCCCGCGATCACGCCGACCACCGGCACGTGCCGGCGCAGCGCGATGATCGCCGCCTGAATCTCGGCGATGACCGCAAGCCCGAGGTTCGCTTCCTGCAGCCGCACGCCGCCGGTCTCGAACAGCACGACGGGGCGCACGAGCTTGCCGCGCTCGCAGTCGCGCAGCGCCATCTCGAGCGCCGCGGCGATCTTGCTGCCCGACACTTCGCCGATGCTGCCGCCCTGGAACGCCGATTCGATCGCCGCGACCACGGCCGGTTCGCCGTCGATGGTGCCGCGCGCGATCACGCAGCCGTCGTCGGCCTGGCAGACGATGCCCTGCATGGGCAACCACGGCGACGCGATGCGGTCGAACGGTCCGAGCAGTTCGCGGAAGCTGCCCGCGTCGAGCAGCGAGCGGGCGCGCTCGCGCGCGGGCAGTTCGATGAAGCTCTCGTGCAGCAGCGGTGCGCGGTGAACGCTGGCGCTCGTGCTCATACGCTGCCTCCTTCCTCGGCCGCTTCGACCGCTTCCGCGAGCCGTAGCGCGACCACGCCCGGCGTCGCGCCGAAGTCGTTGATCTCGATGTTCGCGGCGCCGTCGTAGCGCGTGAAGAAACGGTCGAGCACGCTCTTCCAGATGTGGCTATAGCCGTCGACGCTGGTGCGCACGACCACGTGCGCAGCAAGCGCCGAGCCGCCTGCATCAGCGGCGGGCGACAGCAGCACTTCCAGATCGCCCGAGCCGACTACGCCGACGTGCGCTCGGGTCGTGACGGCGCGTTGCGCCGGATAATCGAAAGTCAGATGTTCCATGAGGCTCAGCTCCGGCTGGCGTCGCGATGCGCCAGCATGTCGAGAAAGAGGGTGGCGGCAAGCAGATCGGCCGAGCCGCCAGGCGATGCGTTCAGCGCTAGCAGTTCGCGTTCGAGCGCGTCGAGCGCGACGCGGCCCGCGGCTGTCGAACTGCCGCCCGCGTCGAGCACGCGTCGTGCGCCGCGCTGCCCCGCATGCAAGCCGGCGAGGCCAGCGCGATGCAGCAGGCAGGTGTCGTCGAGTGTGCTCATGATCGCGAGCAATGCGTCGATGCGCGCGGTGTTTTCGTCAAGACCGCGTGCGCGCGCCGCGTGTAACGCGGGCAAGCCGACGTCGAGCGCGTGCGGAAAGCCGTCCTGCGCTTCGCGCCTTGCGCCGCCCACTTGATAGCGTCGACGCGCGCGTTCGCCGTGGCTATCGGACGAAGCGGCGAAGCGGTCCGGAAAGCAGGCAATCTGCGCGGCCACAGTGCAGACGCGCGAGGTATCCGGATGGTTCGGCGCGCCCGGTCCGTGCGTACGCATCGAGGCACTCGAACACGTTTCGAGCGCCGCGCCCGCAACGAGCAAGCCGATGATCCAGATCGCGCCGCGATGCGCATTGCTGCCGCCCGTCGCATGCATCATGTCCTGTTCGCCCGCGCGGCCGATCTGCGCGAGTTCGGTGCGCAGCAGCGCCGACGGTTCGCCGCGGCGGCGCGCGGTGCGCGCGAGCGCGGCGAAAGTAGGTTCGAGCGCGTGCGCGGAGCGCCGCATGATCGCGAGATCGAGATCGCGATGCGCGCCGCTGCCGCGCCGGTCGACGAGCGCGGGCTTCGGCGTGAGTTCGGCCTCGTCGATCAGCGCGGTGATCGCGTCGCGCGCGAGTCGCGCGTCGGAAAACGGCGCGGCCGGCGGCGGCGCGAGCGGCGAGGTGTCGCACGCATCATTGCGCAGCAGCGAAGCAGGCGGCGCGTCCAACCGTTCGAGAACAGCAGCAGCGGACGCCATCGTCACCAGCTCCGGAAGCGCGCGGGCGGCGCGTACAGTCCGCCCGACCACGTGACCAGATCGTCGATGCTGCGCGCCGCGAGCAGCGAACGCTTCGCTTCGCCGCGCCGGATGCCGAGATCTTCCGGATACGCGACGATGCCGCGCCGGCGCAATTCCGCGGTTTTCTCGGGCTTCGCGCGCAGACCGATCGGCGTGACACCGGCCACTGCCGCGATCGCCGCGCGCCGCTCGTCGATGCCTTCGGCCTTGTGCAGATGCGCGATGCCTTCCTCGGTGACCACATGGCTCACGTCGTCGCCGTAGATCATCACCGGCGCGATCGGCATGCCGTTTTTCGCGCCGACCGCGATCGCGTCGAGTTCATCGACGAAGGTCGGCTCGCCGCCTTTCTTGTACGTTTCCGCGAGTTGCACGACGAGCTTCTGGCCGCGCGATACCGCGCCGTCGCCCTTCAACAGCTTCAGCCACGCCTCGCTCGCATGACGCCGCCCGCGCGGATCGTGGCCCATGTTCGGCGCGCCGCCAAAACCGGCGAGCCGTCCGCGCGTGACCGTCGACGAATTCGCGTCCGCGTCGATCTGCAGCGTCGAGCCGATGAACAGATCGACGCCGTATTGTCCGGCCAACTGACACAGCACGCGGTTCGATCGCAGGCTGCCGTCGTTGCCGGTGAAGAACACGTCGGGGCGCGCCTCGATATACGCCTCCATGCCGACCTCGCTGCCGAAGCAATGGATGCTGTCGACCCAGCCCGATTCGATCGCGGGGATCATCGTCGGGTGCGGATTGAGCGTCCAGTTACGGCAGATCTTGCCCTTGAGGCCGAGCGATTCGCCGTAGGTGGGCAGCAGCAGTTCGATCGCCGCGGTATCGAAGCCGATGCCGTGATTGAGCGACGTAACGCCATACGGCTCGTAGATGCCGCGTATCACCATCATCGCGGTCAGCACCTGCAAGTCGCCGATATGACGCGGATCGCGCGTGAACAGCGGCTCGACCGCGAACGGCCGGTCCGCCTGCACGACCACGTCGACCCAGGAACCCGGAATGTCGACGCGCGGCAACTCGTCGACGATCTCGTTGACCTGCACGATTACGATGCCGTGACGGAACGCGGCGGCCTCGGCGATGGTCGGCGTGTCCTCGGTATTCGGGCCGGTGTACAGATTGCCGTGACGGTCGGCCTTGTCCGCGCACAGCAGCGCGACGTGCGGCGTCAGGTCGACGAACATGCGTGCGTACAGCTCGACATACGTATAAATCGCGCCGATTTCGAGCTGGCCGTCTTCGAGCAGTTGCGCGACGCGCAGACTCTGCGGCCCCGCGAACGAGAAATCGACCTTGTGCGCGATGCCGCGCTCGAACAACGTCAGGTGCTCAGGACGGCTGATGCTCGAAATCAGCAGATGCACGTGGTGCAGCTTCTGCGGATCGACCTTCGCGAGCGAGCGCGACAGGAAATCGGCCTGTTTCTGATTGTCGCCTTCGAGCGCGACGCGCTCGCCAGGCTGGATCAGCGTTTCGAGCGCATCGACGATGCGGTGCGTGGGCAGCACGCCGTCTTCGAGCCACGGCGCGATGGCCGCGAGACGGCGGTTCTTTTCGTCGCGTCGGGTCGTCCATGAGCGGGCAGTGGACCGCGATGCGGAGGCTTCGGCGGGGTGGTTCATCGGCTCGGTCATCGGCTCATTCATCGGTTCAGTCAGCTCCCGGTGTGGACGCGCGGGCGTCGGCCGCGCGGCTTCGGTTGATGCGCAAACGCTTCTTCGCGCGCGCGCTCGGTCAGAAAACGATGCAGAAGCTCGCCGGTGCCGAGCAGATGCGCGACCACCAGCGACTGCGCGGTCGCGATATCGCGGCGCTCGACGGCTTCGAGCAGCGCGGCGTGCTCACTGTCGGACTCGCCCTTGTACGACGGCAAGCCGAACTTCAGCCGCAGATAGCGTTCGCCGCGCCGGTGCAGCAAGCCGATCATGTCCTCGAGCTGCGGCCGGCCGGCGGGCGCATAGAGACACATATGGAACGCGGCATTGCGCGTCACGTATAGCGACGGGTCCTCTTCGCGCTCGGCGGCGCGGCACAACTGCTCAGCTTCGCGCAGCGTCGCGGCGGTGTGATTCGGAATCGCGAGGCCGAGCGCGAGACTTTCTAGCGCCGAGCGGATCTCGTAGATTTCCCGCGCTTCGTTGGCGGACAGCGGCGCGACGGTCGCGCCTTTGTGGACCGCCGCGCGCACCCAGCCCTCGCTTTCGAGCTGGCGCAGCGCCTCGCGCACCGGAATCGCGCTGACAGAGAAATGCCGGGCGATCGCGTCCTGGCGCAATGGTGCGCCGGGCGCGAGCGTACCGTCGACGATCGCCGCTCGCAGCGCCTCCGCGATCATGTGCGAGGTGCTTTCGCGAGGTGCCGCGGCCGGAAGAAACGAGCCGGTCACGGGCGCGTCCAGGGGAAAACCTTCAGTTGCGTGGGTCATAGTATCAAATATTATATATGAAAAGACGCGTATTTCAGCGCGGGCAAACCCGGAAGCGTCTTCACCCACAATCCCGGCAATGTCCCCGCGCCGTCCTCTGAATTAGTTGTACGAGGACATCGGCGATCAATCAACGTCGTCGACCCAACCCAAGCGCGCCCGTCGTTTTTCGTTACGTTCAACCATCGTAGGCTGGAGGAGCAAGATGAATACACTGACCGACCGACGAGCGGTCGCGCGTCCGCGCACACCGCTCAATCGTTCGCAGATCGCAGGGTTTTGGGGCGCGTGGGCCGGCTGGACGCTCGACGGCATGGACTCGTTTATCTACGCGCTGGTGCTCACGCCCGCGCTGACCGAACTGCTGCCGCGTTCAGGCTTCGCGGCGACGCCGTCTAACGTCGGTCTCGCGGGATCGATCCTGTTTGCGCTGTTCCTGGTCGGTTGGGGGCTGTCGTTCATCTGGGGACCGCTCGCCGATCGCTTCGGCCGCACCAAGGTGCTCGCCGCCACGATCTTCACGTTCGCGATTTTCACCGGGCTTGCCGCGACCTCGACCAATGTGTGGCAGCTCGGTGTTTATCGCTTCATCGCGGGCGTTGGCATCGGCGGGGAATGGGCTCTGGCGGGCACCTACGTGGCGGAGGCCTGGCCCGAGGATCGTCGCAAGATGGGCGCCGGTTATCTGCAGACCGGCTACTACGCGGGCTTCTTTCTCGCGGCCGCGCTCAATTACACGATCGGCGTGCATTTCGGCTGGCGCGCGATGTTCCTGACCGGCGCCGTGCCGGTCGTCGTCGCGATTCTGATTCTGCTGCGCGTGAAGGAGCCGGAGAAGTGGCAGAAGGCCGACGCCAAGACGGTGCGCGTGAAGCCGTTGCGCGAGATCATGGGGCCGGCCTACCGGCGTCGGACATGGGTCGCGTGCATTCTGCTGACCATCGCGATCATCGGGCTGTGGGCGGGTGCCGTCTACGAGCCGTCCGCGGTGATCCAGCTCGCGACGCGCGCCGGAATGTCGAAGGGCGATTCGATGCGCATGGCGTCGCTGGCGACGGGCTTGCTGTCGATCGGCACGATCCTCGGCTGTCTCGCGCTGCCGCCGATGGCCGAGCGCATCGGCCGCAAGATGACGTTGGCGGTGTACTTCGCGGGGATGGCGGTGGCGATCGCGGCGAGCTTCGGCTGGGCGTTCTATCTGCCGAACGGGCTCGCGCCGTTCATCGCGTGGCTGTTCGTGCTGGGCTTTTTCGGCGGCAACTTCGCGTTGTTCAGCCTGTGGCTGCCCGAGCAGTTCGAAACCCGCGTACGCGCGACCGCGTTTGCGTTCTGCACGTCGTTTGGACGCTTCGTCGGCGCGGGCGTCAACTTTTTGCTCGGCGCGGCGGTGCTGCATATGCAGACGCTCGGTGTGCCGGTCGCGTTGACCGCGCTGGCCTTCGTGCTCGGCCTGTTCGTGATTCCGTTCGCGCCGGAGACCAAGGGGGAGACGCTGCCGCAGTGAGAACCGGGCGGGCGGCGCGCGTTACTTCGCGTGACTGCGCGCCCGCCCGGCAGGATGCAGCAGCGTCAGCAACGGCCAGCCGAGATTGACGCCGAGACTCGCGGCGACGATCAGCGCCATGCCGGCCAGTTGCGACGGCGACAGCGCACGGCCATACACGAGTGCATCGACGACGATCGCGGTCAGCGGATAAACGAACAGCAGCACCGCGATCACCGGCGTGCTGAGCTTCGGCAGTGCGCCGTAAATCAGCACGTACGACAATCCCGTGTGCAGCACGCCCATGCCGATCAGCCAGAACCACTGCATCGGCCCGATATGCGTGAGCGTCAAAGGCGCGATGAGCGGCGCGATGAGCGGCAGGCAGATCACGCCGACCGCGCATTGCGTGAGCGTCAGCAGGTGCGGGCGCATTTCGCCGAGGCTTTTCGCGATCAGCGTGACGCTCGCATACAGCAGCGAGCCGAGCAGCGCTTCGCTCAAGCCGATCAGATAGCTGGTGTGGCCCTGCAGATTGCCGGCCGCGATGACCCCCGAAGCGAGCACGAGCCCGACGAACGCCGTCGCGATCCAGCCTAGCCGATCCGCGCCGAGCCGTTCGTTAAAGAGCGCCGCGCCGATCAGCACGACCCAGAACGGCTGCACATGAAACACGACGGTCGCGACCGCGATGCTGGTGCGATGAATCGCGTCGAAAAAGCCGACCCATTGCGTGACCATCAGCACGCCGGAAATCAGCGCGAGCACGACGGTGCGGCGCGTGAACTGCGCGCGCGTGAAAAAGCCTTTCCACGCGCAATAGGCGGCGAGCGACAGAAAGCCGAACAGGCAGCGGAAGAACACGAGCGTCAGCGCATCGAGCCGCGCCTCCTCGACGAAAACGCCGATCGTGCCCATCAGCAGCCCGCCGCTCGCCAGCGTGAGCGCGCCTTGTTGACGTGAGGTGAGGGACATGCGCAACGACTCCTTGAGATGATGCCTGCGAGTATTGCGCCGCTTGCGGGCTTATCGCAAACGAATTAAATTGAGCAATTCCATAAGCCCGGTTGATAAATCGTGAACCCTGAATTCGACGTCGATCTGTTGCGCAGCTTCGTCGCGGTCGTGGAGGCGGGCAGCTTCACGAAGGCGGCGGCGAGCGTGCATCGCTCGCAGGCGGCGGTCAGCATGCAGATCAAGCGGCTCGAAACGATGCTCGGCACCACGCTGTTCGCGCGCAACACGCGCAACCTGTCGCTGACGCGGCCCGGCAATACGCTGCTCGAATACGCGCGGCGCGCACTTGCGTTGCAGGAGGAGGCGTGGTCGGCGATCGTGCGGCCCGAGGTGACCGGCCGCGTGGTGCTCGGCGCGCCGGACGACTATGTTTCGTCGCTGCTGTCGCCGGTGTTGCGGCGTTTCGCGACGCTGTATCCGCGCGTCGAGATCGAGATCGTCTGTGCGCAGAGCACGGCGCTTGCGCCGATGCTCGCCGACAACAAGATCGACCTCGCGTTCGTCACGCGCGACCACAAGCTGCGCGGCGAATTCGTGCGCAGCGAGCCGATGGTGTGGGTGGGGGCGTCGGTCGATACGCCGGTGTTGAAGGCGTCGCCGTTGCCGGTGGGGTTGTATGAGCCCGGCTGCGTCGCGCGTCAGCATACGCTCGCCGCATTGGATAGCGCGCGCATCCGCTATCGCGCGGCATTCAGCAGCGCGAGCCTGATGGGACTCGTCGCGACCGTGGATGCCGGTTTGTCGGTGATTGCGCTGACGCGTTGCAGCGTGCCGCCGCGGCTCGCGATTCTCGGCGACGCGCAAGGCCTGCCGAAAATCGCGCCGCTCGAAATCGTGGTCGCGCGCAGCGCGAAATCGGATCGGCCGACCTGCGATTATCTGGCGCAGCAGATGGTGCAGGATCTGTCGTTGCGGTAGCCCGAGCGTGTCAGCCTTAGCCCTTCAAGCCCGCGCATAGGCGGTCACTTCACGCTCGACCGCGAGCCGCACGCGCTCGCCCGCACGCGGGCACAGATAACCGAAGTGCTGGTCCTGTTGCGTGGGGTTGCATGTGCTTGCGCGGATGAAAAGCGAGGTGCGCGGCATTAGAAGTTGATATTGGTCCGCACGCCGACGACGAACGTATTGCGCAGCGGCTGCGTCGGGTCGTTCGGGTTCTGGCCCGCACCGGCGTTGAACGTGTATTGCGCGTCGGCCTGCACCTGCCACCACGGATTGATCTGGTACTGGTAGGTCGCCTCGAGCGCGGTTTCGCTGGTGCGCACGCCGTACGGGCTACCGTTGAATGCCAGGAAGTCCTTGTCGAGTCCGTTCACGTGACTGCCGACCTTGATATAGGTCAGCGCGAGGCCGGCGCTGTCGTTGTCACGGCCCTTGAACGGCGCCTTCAGCACGACGCCGAGGTTGGCCGCGACTTGCACGAGATTGCGGTCGCCCGGCGCGCCCATCACGCGTACGAACACGCCGAGGCTGCGTGGTTCGTCGGGGTCGGGGCGCCACACCATCTGGTCGGCGACCGCATAGAAGCTGTAGTTGCCGCTGTGATTCGCGGGAATGCCTGTCGACGCAGGATTCGCGAGCGATAGCCCGATGTTGTCAAAACGCTGATCGGCGAATTTGTTGGTGTTGTACCAGACGCCGATCTTGTAGGTCCCCGGCAGACCGCCGCCGCCCGTGCCGACTATCTCGCCGTCGGACGGCTGGTTGATCGCGTACTGCAGTTCGCCGATCCACAACGCGCCGTTATGCAGGTTGAAGTTCGTGCCGCTCATGTTGTTCGGGTTGTTGCCGAGCGGGTCGCCCGAATACACGCCGGCCAGCGCGGTCAACGAAGGGGTGAGCTGGCCGCGCACGCGCACGCCGAGACCCGCGAGCGGATAGGCGGGACCGCCCGACGGCAGGTCGTACGAGGGCAGCGCGGGCCAGCCGAACATCGTGTTGAGGAACAGCGCCGCATACGTGCTGGTGATGAATTCCTGGTCGAGACTCTGCTGACCGATTTTCACGTCGACGCGCTTGTTCAGGAACGACTGCTGATACCAGAGCTCCCACAGACGTGTCGCGTTGTCAGCCTCGATGCCGCTCGCCGTATTCAACGTGCCGAGCTTGTTCGCGCTCAGGTTGGCGCCGTGAATCTGCAACGCGCTGACGTTGAAAAGGCCGCCCGGCAGGCCGAACGCCTTTTGCGTATCCATCTGCAAGGTGGCGGTGGTCAGGCCGTCGTAGTCGGCGCCGCGCGCGAGACCGCCGCGTAGATTGGCCAGCACTTCGCTGGTTTCGGTCAGCGTGAAGGTCATGCCGTACTTGCCGAGCCACGGACGCAGGCCGCCCATGTCGCCGAGCATCTGCTGACGATCCCAGAAGCCGGTCGACTCCTTGGTCTGCGTCGTCTCAATGCTCAGGTCGGCTTCGGGCGCTTCCGGGTTCCCATCGGGATTGGCTTCGGCCAGCGCCGCGTGGCCGGTCAACGAAGCAGACGCGAAGACCGTACACAGTGCAACGCGCCGCATCGAAGGCAAAAGCGTACGATGAATTGCCGCGGTACGTGCTGAAGGGTCGCAAGACGGACGCGCGCCGGCGCGCAGTCCCTTGAGTGGGGCGAACTTCATCGAAATCCTTATTAGTGTTGTTCCGTCCGATGCCGAAGCGGGTAATGGCGTGATCGTACGCAGGCCATCTGCGAGAGTCAAACAAATGAGAACGATTCGCATCGATATCGGTGGCGCGTCATCCCGGTGCTCACGAAAACGTAACGAAACCGAATTGACGTAGCCAGACCGAACGCGACAACGGGTTAGTTGTCGAAGCGCTCGAAGTAAGCCTGAAAGTCAATGTAAGGAGTTGAAATGAGCAAGCGCATTCTTCTGGTTTCGTTGCTGGCGAGCGGCGGCCTGTTGTTGGGCGGCGCCGCGCACGCACAGTTGAATCTGAAGCAGTTCGGTATCGGCGGGGGCGGTGATAGCTCGGCGGGTGCCGGAACGTCGTCGGGCGGCGTGTCGCAACTGCTGCAGAGCTATGTGGGCGCGAACCAGCAGGTGTTGAGCGGGCAGTCGAGCCTTGCGTCGGCGATGGGCATGACGAGTGCGGCCGGCCAGGCGCGGCAGGCGGCGGGGCTGCTCAGCGGCGGCACGCCGTCGGTCAGTCAGTTGACGCAGGTCGGCAGCACACAGCAGTCGCTGTCGCAGAAGCTCACCGATGCGTTCGCAAATCATGCAAGTGGCGGCGCGACTGCGACGCCGGTCAACAAGGAAGCGTTCACCCAGGGGCTGTCGTCGCTCGGCAAGGGGGTCAGCCAGTATTCGAGCTTGCAGTCAGGGCTTGGCAGCCTCGGTCAGATGAGCCCGTCGTCGCTGCTGCAATCGGGCCTCAATCCGCAGACCGCGCAAAGCGCGTCGTATATCGCGCAGTCGGCGCCGGGGCAATTGCAGTCGCTGATGTCGACGCTGAGTTCGGCCGTGCAGTTCGCGTCGAGCCACGGCATTACGGTGCCGTCGATCGCGACGTCGGCGTTGAAGGGAATGTAGGCGCGTTTCGCTTCGCCCAGTGCGGTCGATTCAGCGCCGAAAGCCGCTATGATCGCGTCGAACTTGCAACTCAACTGGAATTCCGCCGATGTCCCATTCCGTCAATCTGGAAAACTACTTCGCCCGCATCGGCTATCAGGGCCCGCGCGCCGCCACGCTCGATGTGCTGCGGGCGATTCACCGGCTCCATCCCGCCGCGATCCCGTTCGAGAACCTGAACCCGCTGATGCGCCAGCCCGTCAGGCTCGAGCTCGAAGCCATCGAACGCAAGCTGGTGACCCAAAAGCGCGGTGGCTACTGCTTCGAGCAGAACATTCTGTTCGCGAACGTGCTGATGCAACTCGGCTTCAAGATCACGCCGATGCTCGCGCGCGTCGTATGGGGCCGTGAGCCCGGCACGATCTCGCCGCGTACCCATATGGTGCTGCGTGTGGATCTCGACGGCGACGAATGGATCGCCGATGTCGGCTTCGGCGGCGTCACGCTGACCGCGCCGCTGCGCCTGACCGCCGGCCTCGCGCAGCCGATTCCGCTCGGCACGTTCCGTCTCGCCGACGCGGGGCACGACACCCTGTATCTCGAGGTGCTGGCGCCGGACGAGAGCTGGTCGCGCGTCTATCACGTCGATCTGCGCGCAGTCGAGTGGGTCGACTATGAAATCTCGAACTGGTACACGTCGACGTCACCTGATTCGAAGTTCGTGAATAACCTGCTGGCGTGCCGCGTGCTACCCGAACTGCGCGTCGCGCTATTGAACGATCAGTTCAACGAGCGTGACGCGCAAGGACAGATCGTTAGCGAACGGCGCCTCGCGAGTGCCGCCGAACTCGCCGACTGTCTGCGTGAGCGCTTCGGCTTGAACCTGGAGGACATCGATATCGCCGACGCGTTCGAGCGCGTGCGCACGCGCGATGCGGCCGCATAAGCCGAGCCGATGAGGGAGCAGCGATGGTCGCACGTCTGATCCTGCAATCGCTGGCGTGGCTGGCGCTCATGGGCGTGCTGCTGTTCGGCGCGGCCGGCACGCTCGCGTGGCCGGCCGCTTGGTGGTATCTGCTGGAACTGGCGGCATTGAGCCTGTGGCTCGGCTTGTGGCTTGCGCGTCATGATCCCGCGCTGCTCGCGGAGCGGCTCGCGCCATTCGTGCAGGCGCAGCAGAGCCGCTGGGATCGTGTGTTCATGGTCGCGATCGGGGCCGCGTGGTGCGGCTGGCTGATCCTGATGGGCTTCGACGCGATGCGGTTTCGCTGGTCCGGGCCGCTGCCTGTGTGGCTGATGGGCTTCGGCGCGCTATGCGTGTTCCTGTGCATCTTCCTGTGCCGCTTCGTGTTTCGCGCGAACAGCTATGCCGCGCCGGTGGTCAAGGTTCAGGCGAACCGCGGGCACAAAGTCGCCGACACCGGTCCCTACGCGTACGTCCGTCATCCGATGTACGCGGCCGCGCTGGTGTTCTTCATCGGCACGCCGCTGATGCTCGGCTCGTGGTGGGGGCTCGTGGCGCTGCCCGTGATGGCGTACGGCATGGGCTGGCGCGCGGTGCGCGAAGAGCGGCTGCTCACCGAGCAGCTCGCGGGCTACACGGTGTACATGGCTCGTGTGCGTTACCGTTTCGTGCCGTTCATCTGGTAGCGCGTCCGGGTGGTCTCACCGCCGTCGAAGCGGGTAAGATGGCTCCCGGCCGCCGGAGAACCGGCCACGGTGTACCCGATGTAACACCGGCGAACCACCGATGAGGTTTGGAGTGAAAACAACTACACAGGCGCGCATCGCGCCCGCCGCACAGGCCGAGCAGCAACAGGACACCGCCGATCGCGACCGCGACCCGCCGGTCAAGGCGATGCCCGCCTACGAGCAGATCAAACGCTACGTGCTCAAACGCATCAGCGAAGGCGCATGGAAGCCGGGCGGACTGATTCCTTCCGAAACGGAACTGGTCAAGGAGTTCGGCGTCGCGCGCATGACGGTGTCGCGCGCGCTGCGCGAACTGACCGCCGAGCGCGTGCTCACGCGTGTGCAAGGCTCGGGCACTTTCGTCGCGCCGCAGCGGTATGAATCGACGGTGCTGGAGATCCGCAATATCGCCGATGAAATCGCCGCGCGCGGTCATCGTCATTCCGCGCGCGTGCTAACGCTCGAACCGAGCGACGACGCCGATGCGCTCGAAGCGCTCGGTCTCGCGAGCGGTCCCGCGTTTCATTCGTGCATCGTGCACAGCGAGGAGGGCGAGCCGATCCAGTACGAGGACCGCTTCGTCAATCCGAAGGTGTTCCCTGAATATCTGCAGCAGGACTTTTCGGTCGAAACGCCGAATCACTACATGGTGCGGCTCGCGCCCGTGCAGCGCGCCGAGTTTCGCATCTATGCGCAAAAGCCCGACGCCTATGTGCGGCGTCATCTGATGATGGAGATCGGCGAGCCGTGTCTGCTGCTGTGGCGGCGCACGTGGGTGGGCGAAAACGTCGCGACGTCGGTGCGGCTATGGCATCCGGCGTCGCGTTTTCATCTGGCGGGGACCGTGTAGCCCGGTTTCTGAAGCGCGCTTCAGGCCTGGCGCTGTGACGTATTCGGTGAGAAGCGGCAGCCGAGCCGGTAGCGGGAACCAGGATGAACGAAACGCGCGAACGTCACCGCGACGCCGCTCGTCCACGTGCGGCGCGTCAGCGTCAGGCACGGTTCCTCCGCGTGAATTTCGAGTAGCTCGGCTTCCGCGGGCGTCGGCAGTGCCGCATCGACCACGTGTTCGAGATCGTGCATCGGCACGGCCGTCAGCAGATACTCGGACGGCTTCAGCGCCGAAAAATCGTGCTGCAGAAAATCCGGCGCGACGGCCGGATTCACATAGCGATCTTCGAGCTGCACCGGCAGGCCATTCTCGCGATGCACGCAGATCACATGAAACACCGAAGCGCCCGGCGCCAGCCCCAATGCGTTCGACACCGTGACCGACGCGGTTTCGCGCTGCAACAGCACCATGTCGCAACGATATGCGTGGCCGCGCGAGCGGATCTCGTCGCCGATATGAGCGATCATCAATAGCGTCGATTGCGGCTTGTTCGGCGCGACGAAAGTGCCGACGCCCGATACGCGCGTGACGAGCCCCGCGTCGGCGAGCTCGCGCAGCGCGCGGTTGACCGTCATCCGCGATACGCCGAGCGTCCCGACGAGATCGAGTTCGGAAGGCAGACGATCGCCCGCCTGGCGTTCGCCCGAGTCGATGATCTGGCGGATGTGCTGTTTGACCTGCTCGTAGCGCGCGGCGGGCGCCTCGTCGCTGCCGTGCGCGGTTCTGGCCGCGGCGCTGGCCGCGCTGGCGGAGAATTTGCCGTGAGGCTTGTTGCGAGCGGTGGTGCTCATAGCGGCTGGGTGTCGTCGGGGCCGCGCGTCCAGAACGCATTGCGGTCGAAGTAGTTTTGCAGAAACTGCCGCAGACGCGGCTGCGCGACATCGTGAAACACGTCGCGCGGCTTGCCCTGCACGGCGATGCGGCCCTGATCGATGAACACGACCTTGTCGGCCACCTGCGCGGCGAAGCCCATTTCATGTGTGACCACGGCCATCGTCATGCCGTCGCGCGCGAGCTGTTTCATCACTTGCAGCACTTCGCCGACGAGTTCCGGATCGAGCGCGGACGTGGGTTCGTCGAACAGCATGATGTGCGGCTCCATGGCGAGCGCGCGCGCAATCGCGACGCGCTGCTGCTGACCGCCCGACAGCTTCGCCGGATACGCGTCGCCTTTGTGCGCGAGGCCGACTGTCTCCAGCATCGCGTTCGCGCGGCGGCGCGCTTCGTCGCTCGACAGGTGCCGCACGCGCAGCAGCGCTTCCATCACGTTGCCGAGCGCGGTCATGTGCGGCCACAGGTTGAACTGCTGGAACACCATGCCGACGTTGCGGCGCACGCGGTTGATCTCGCCGTGCGACGCGCGCACGCGTTTGCCGTTGCGCTCGGTATAGCCGAGCAGTTCGCCTTCGATGCGCACGTCGCCGTGATCGTGGGTTTCGAGCGCGGCGAGGCAGCGCAGCAGCGTGCTCTTGCCCGAACCCGACGGCCCGATGATGCAGACCACTTCCGAGCGCGCGATCTCGAGATCGATGCCGCGCAGCACCTCGACATCGCCGAAGCGTTTGCGCAGATCGCGCACTTCGATCAGCGGCGCGGCATTCGATGCGTTCGCCGTTGCGCTGGCGGACGGCGCGGAAGTTTGCGCGGGGGAGTGCATGTCGGCGATGGCGTTCATAGGTGTTCCTGAATCATGCCATGAAGCGTGCGAGGCGGGCTTCGGCCCACATGCCCGCGCGCGAGGTCAGCTCGACCAGCGCGAGGTAGCACACGCACAGCACCAGCAGCGTTTCGACGAAAGCGAAGGTGGCCGAGCCGATACCGGTCAGCACGAACGTCAGTTCGGGCACGGTGACGATCGACAGCACGGCCGTTTCCTTGCTCAGCACGATAATCAGATTGGTCAGCGCGGGCACGATCAGCACCAGCATCTGCGGCGCCTGGATGCGTACGATGGCCTGCCAGCGCGTGAGCCCGAGACACGACGCCGCTTCGAGGTGGCCTTTGGGCACCGACTGGAAGCCGGAGCGGAACGCCTCGGCGAAATACGCGCTGCCGTAGAGACCGAGGCCGACGATGCCGGCCGTCATCGGTTCGAGCGTGAGGCCGATCGACGGGCCGCCGTAGTACAGCAGAAACAGCTGCACCAGAAACGGCGTGCCGCGCAGCAGTTCGATATAGACGCGCAGCGCGGCGCGCAGCCAGCGTCCGCAGAACAGTTGCAGCACCGCGATCAGGAAGCCGATCACGAGACCGATTGCGACACCCGCGGCCCAGCTACCGAGCGTGGTCGCGAGACCGGCGGCGATCGGCTGCAGGTTGTGCGTGATGACGGTCGGATCGAACGATTGCATGGCGAGGTTCGCTTAAACGTGAGTCGATTCAGGCGTGCTGCAAACGGTGTTCGGCCGCATGCGCGACGAGCGCGAGCGAACCGCAGATCACGAAGTAGATGAGCCCGGCCGCGACATACGCTTCGAGCGGCCGGTAAGTGCTCGCGGCGATGTTCTGCGCGGTGCGCGTCAACTCGGCGACGCCGACCACCGAGATCAGCGAAGAAGCCTTGATCAGCAGCACCATTTCGTTGACGAGCGACGGAAGCGTCAAACGGAACGCTTGCGGCACCAGAATGCGCCGCAGCGTATCGAGCGGGGACAGCCCGAGCATGCGCGCGGCTTCGAGATGTCCGGGCGGAATGCTCAGAAACCCGCCGCGCAGGATCTCGGCGATATACGAAGCCGAGCACAGCGACACCGCGCTGATCGCGGCGACAATCGGCGACACGTTGATACCGGCGAATGGCAACAGGTAGTAGACGAGCAGCAGCTGCACGAGCATCGGCACGCCACGAAAGAAGAATACGTAGGCGCCGCCCGCGAGCCGCGCGGCGCGATGCTGCGACAGCCGCGCGGAGCACACGCCGATGCCGACGAAGAAGCCGATCACGAGCCCCGTCAGCGAAATGCCGACGGTGGCGAACGCCGCATGCAGCAGTAGCGGCAGGCCCTGAACGAAGACGGTCGTGTTGAACATGGATCGCGGCCGGTGGAACGGGAAGGGCGACGCGTGTCGCCCACGCAAAGGACGCTCAGTAATTCGGCGTGGGCATCGTGGAAGGCATCTCCATCGCGACACCGAACCACTTCTTCTGCAACGCGGCGAGGCGGCCATCCTTCTGCATCTTCACGAGCGCGGCGTTGAACGCGTCGGCGAGCGGCTTGCTGTCGGCGTCCTTACGCAATGCATAGGCGAAGTACACCTTCGCGCCGAACGGCGGCTGCACGACCGCGAACGACTCGGGGCGCTGCTTCGCGACATACGCAATATTGGTCATCGAGTTCGCGACAGCGACGATGCGGCCCGCAGCGAGGTCGGCGTAGGCCTGATTGTTGTCGACGTACTCGCGGATATCGGGCTGCTTCGGCAGCGTGGCCGCGTAGCTCTTCAACTGGTCGAGCTGCGCGGAGCCCTTGCCCGCGCCGACCGTCTTGCCGGCGATATCCGACGATTGCTTGAGCGACGCATCGTTCGCGCGCTTGAGCAGCGCGTCGGTTGCATCGGCGACGGGCAGCGTGTACGTGTAGCGTTCCATCCGCGCCTTCGTGACCGTCAACGGGCCGCCGACCATATCGAACTTGCCCGCTTCGAGACCGGGCAACACGCTCGGCCACGGCAGATCGATGAAACGCACCTTGACGCCGATTTCCTTGCCGATCTCCGCGAACAGGTCTTTGTTGAAACCGGCCTGCTGGCCGTTCTCGAGAAAGTCGAATGGCGCGAATTGCATTTCGGTGCCGACCACCAGTTCGCCGGCTTTCTTCACTTTGGCGAGCTGGTCTTCGGCGTGCGCTGCGACGCTTGCCGCGCACAGCGCCAGCATGACCAGACCACATTTCCAGCCTGCAAGGATACGCATGGGGTTCTCCGGGGGCGAATTGGTGTTGGGTGGCCGGCGTGTCGAAGTCTTCGTTGTGGACCCGCCGCGCCGGCGTCAATTCCGGGCCCTGCTGGGCAGTATATACTGCGTTTCCGGCGAAAAATAAATGCTCGCGTGAGTAGAGAAAAGCCCTGATACCAAGGTGCGCGAAGCAACTTGCAGCAGTGCTTTTGGCGGTATATACCACTGCAATACCGATCTCGAAGGAGCAGCGCGATGCCCGCGACCCGCATTCCGATCATCGATGTCGCCGGCTTGCGCGCGGGCGATCAGCAGGCGCTCAGACGCGTCGCGAAGGAAATTCATGAAGCGTGTACGACGATCGGCTTTTTCTACATCGTCAATCACGGCGTGCCGCAAGCGACGATCGACGCCGCCGCGCAAGCCGCGCGCACGTTCTTCGCGTTTCCGGTCGACACGAAGCGCCGCGCGGCGGTCAATCATCGGCATCGCGGCTTCAATGCGCTCGGCGACGCGACGATGTACCAGGCAAAGCGGCCCGATTACAAGGAGTTCTTCAGCATCGGGCTCGAACTGCCGGAAGACGATCCCGACGTGCTGGCGGGGCAGGCACTACGCGGGCCGAACAACTGGCCGGACTTCATGCCCGGGTTGCGGCCGGTGCTGTATGACTATTACGAGGCGGTCGGCGCGTGCGGCGCCGATCTGTTACGCGCGGTCGCGGTGAGCCTTGGCATCGAAGAAAATTTCTTCGCGCCGCGCTACACGAAGCGTATGCAGCGCACACAAATGGTCTACTACCCGCCGCAGCCGCCGCAATCGGATGAAGATCAGTTCGGCGTCGCGCCGCATACCGACTACGGCTGCATCACCTTGCTATGGCAGGATCAGGTCGGCGGCCTGCAGGTGCGCGAAATCGCCAACGATACGTGGGTCGAGGCGCCGCCCGTCGAAGGCAGCTTCGTCGTGAATGTCGGCGACCTGCTCGCACGCTGGACCAACGACCGCTTTCGCTCGACGCTGCATCGCGTGATCAATGCGTCGGGGCGCGAGCGCTATTCGATCGCGACGTTCTACGATCCGACCTATGGCGCGCTCGTCGATCCACGCGAGCTCGGTGCGAGCGATGCGCAAAGCAAGTATCAGCCGGTCGCCGCGGGCGACTATATTCTCGGCCGGATCAACGATTCGATGGGCTACCGCAAGAAACTCGCCGCTACCGCACAGTAAGGAACTTCTGCATGACAGAGCAGAGCATCACTGACGAAAAGAAGCCACAGACCGCAACCGCGACCGCGCCGCTCGCGAAGACACTCGAAGCATTGCGCGCCGCGCTCGGCGCCGATGCGGTGCGCGTCGGCGAACAGATCGGCGAACACGCGATGACCGACTGGACACGCCACGAGCCAACGCGTCCGGCGGCGCTGCTGCTGCCGCGCACGACCGACGAGGTATCGCGCGCACTCTCGATCTGCCACGCCGCGCATCAACCGGTGGTGCCACAAGGCGGCATGACCGGGCTCGCGGGCGGCGCGATCGCGCGCGCCAACGATATCGCGTTGTCGCTGGAACGCTTGAGCGGCGTCGAAGAACTCGACGCGGCATCGGCCACACTGACCGTGCGTGCCGGCACCACGTTGCAGGCCGCGCAGGAAGCCGCCGAAGCAGCGGGCTTCGAACTCGCACTCGATCTCGGCGCGCGCGGCTCATGCCAGATCGGCGGCAATCTCGCGACCAACGCGGGCGGCAATCGCGTGATCCAGTCAGGCACCGCGCGCGACCAGGTGCTCGGTCTCGAAGTGGTGCTCGCGAATGGCGACGTGCTCAGTTCGCTCGGCAAGATGGTCAAGAACAACACCGGCTATGACCTGAAGCACTGGTTCATCGGTTCGGAGGGCACGCTCGGCGTGATCACGCGCGCGGTGTTGCGGCTGCATCCGCGACGCGCGGCGCGTCATACGGCGCTCGTCGGGCTCGACGATTACGATGCCGCGGTGAACCTGCTGCGCCGTCTGGCGACGCGCTTCGGCAACGACATCGGCGCGTTCGAGATCATGTGGCCGGACTTCTACGATTTCGGCGTTAAGCTGACCGGCGCGCGCTCGCCGTTCGACGCCGCGCATCCGCTTTATGCGTTGATCGAGCACGCGGGCTTCGATGCCGACGACGCTGGCGAACGCTTTGCGCAAGCACTGACCGATGCGCTGGAAGCGGGCGCGCTGCGCGACGCGGTGATCGCGCAGTCGGTTGCCGATGCGCGCGCGCTATGGGCGATCCGCGAGTGCACCGCTGAGTTTCCGGTCAAGCTCGATCCGATCAACTTCGACGTGAGTCTGCCGATCGGCGAGATCGGCAGGTTCGTCGACCGTTGCCGCGCGGCGCTCGATCAGCGCTGGCCAGGCAACCAGGCGTATTTCTTCGGGCATATCGGCGATTCGAATCTGCATCTGACCGTCGATGGTCATTCGATCCCCGGCGTCGATCATCACGCGGTGTATGCGTTCGTCTATGAGATGCTGGGGCCGTTGCGCGGGTCGGTGTCGGCCGAGCATGGCATCGGTTCACTCAAGCGCGAGTTCCTGCCGATTTCACGCTCGCCCGCCGAGCTTGCCGCGATGATCGCGATCAAGCGTGCGCTCGATCCGCACGGCATTCTGAATCCGGGCAAGCTGTTCCGATAGCGACGAGCACCCGCCACGCGCGGATCACGCGTGGCGCATCGGCGCTGCCGCGCCGTCAGTGCGCGTTCAGATAGCTGACGATCAGCGGATAGACATCCACCGCCGCGTTCTTGCCGAAGATGCAGTCGATATGCCCATAGCCCGGAATCAGATGGCGCTCGTACGGCTGCTCGGGGAAGCGCTCGCGCAGCAGGTCGAAAGTGTGCGCCGTGCTGACCGGCAGATAGGTTTCGTTCTTCTCGCCGTGAATGAAGCCGATCGGCAGACGCATGCCTTCGAGTCGCTTCATGCCGTTTGCGCCGCTCAGATACACGTCGTCGCCGCGCGCATCGACGACATGGCCCGCGCGCACCATCGTGGCCAGATGCTGGAACACGGCCATGTCGTGAATGCCGAACAGCTCCTGCAGGTTCGCATGCAGCGTCTCGTTCAGCTTGTCGTGCTCATAGAGCAGGCCATACAGGAACGTCGCGCGATGACAGATCGGATTGCCGCAGCCCTCGTCGTGATCGACCGGATAGAGACGCAGCGCTTCGTCGTACAGGTTTGCGGGCCACGAATCTTCCTGCGTGTAGGCAGTCAGGTCCCGGACGCGCAGATGCTGCATCAGGTCGGGAATATGCAAGCCGGCCTTGATCCGTTGCAACGTGCCCGGCACCGGATGCGCGGACACCTGCGAAATCACCGCCGAGCGCACGCCCTCGAGTCCGTATAGCAGCGACATGCTGAGCGCTAGGCCGCCCAGACAGTGACCGAGCACCTGGATGTTCGGCGCGCCAGTCACTTCGCGAATCTTCGCGACCGCGGCGGGAATGTCCTCGCGCGCGACCATGTCGACGTTGGCCGGCACGAGCACGCTCGGCAGTTCGATGCTGACGCGCAGATCGACGAGCCATACGTCGTAGCCCGACGCGCATAGATATTCGACGAGATTGGTCGATATCAGATCGGTCGAGAAGATGCGGCTCGAGACGCCCGAGCCGTGGATCAGCAGGATCGGCTTCGACTCTTTGTCCGCGGCTGGATCGAAGTAGCGCGTGAGCTTGAGCCGCGTGCGGTCCGGTGTGTCGAAGTAGGTGACCTGCGGCGCCGGCGCGCGCAGCGTGCGCTTGGCGCGCGGCGGCGTGTGGGGATCGTAGAACTGCAGCGGCGCGGCCACGCCGCCGTATTCGGTGAACAGCACGCCCGCGAAGAACTTGCCGAACTTGAGCGTCCATTCGAGGCGCGTCTTCAGGTCGGGCGCGTGCGTGACTTCGAGCGTGCGCTGCTGCTTCAGGAAGTTTTCCGGCGTGATGATCAGCGTGGCGGTGCCGACGACGGGCGCGTCGTCCTTATCCGACGCGCGTATCTCCGCATACAGCGTGTTGGTCTGCTCCCACAGGTTGATCGGCGACGTGCGCGTGATGATCTTCTTGCCGCTCAGATACCAGGTGTTGCCTTCGGCCGCGTCGAGCGTCATCCGGTAGTTCATGTTGCGCTCGTCGACATCGGACTCGTCAACGACGAACAGGTTGAACGTGCCGTCGCTGATCGTCAGCGGTTGCGCGGACAGCGCGGGGCAGGTCAGCGTGCCGGCGGTGCGCGCGAGGTGATTCGGGTTGGCCAGCATGTCGGCGAGATCGTCGGACTCGACCGTCAGCGTGAATTCGATCGGGCTCGTGGCGGCGTCGCCCGCCACCATGGGCGTGTAGGTGCCGACCATCGTCTCGGTGAAGCGCAGGCCGATCTTCTGCGCGGGCGGCGCGGCGGCGGTGCCCTTCGACGCGTAATCGATCGACCAGTCGTGCGCTTTGGCCAGCAGCGCGCAGTTGCGTTCGGCGAGCGCGGAGATGGTCAAGAGCGGATTGACGCCCAGCGACATCGGCATTACCGCGCCGTCCATCACGTAGAGGCCGTCGTGCACCGCGGCGCCGTCCGTGCCGCTAAACACGCGGCCCAGATGATCGACCACGCCATGCGCGGCGTCCTCGCCCATGCCGCAGCCGCCGAGCGGATGCACGGTCACGGTACGCCGGCCGGCGATCTTCGTCGAAATCGGGTTGCGCAGATATTTGCCGCCCAGCGGCCTGGTCGCGTCGATCAGCACGTCCTCGACGGTCTGGAAGATCGGCTGGCGTCCGGCGTTTTTCCATTCGATGCGCGCACGGCCTTTATCACCGATCTTGATGCGGCCGTTTTCGTCGTCGTGCGCCATCACGAGGTAGCTTTGCGTGTGATTGAGCGCGCCGTGGTATGGGCCGCGGATCAGGCTCTCGATCGCGCGCGCGTCGTAGGCCACGCGCTCGAGCAGCGACGGGGCGCCGGCCGCATCCACGCCTTCGAGCGGCGCGACCGCGCCGAGCATGCCGACGAGCGCTTCGCCGACCGGGCCGGCCAGCGAGCCTTCCTCGATCACGTAGCCATCCCTGACGTTTTTCTCGGCGGCGCGATTGTCGATCAGGCCGGTGATGGTCGGCCCGACCGGCGGAATCTGCCCTGGCTTGTGCTCGCCCCAGCCGACGCCGTTGATCGTGTCCTTCGTGTTGTACGCGAAGGCGAGCACGTCGCCGTTGCCGGTGAAATGCTGACCGAGCATCTCCGACGTGCTCAAGCCGGCGGCGCGCGAGCGCAGCAGCAGCGCGGTCGAGCCGATCGTGCCAGCCGCGACGATGACGATATCGGCCAGCACGAACAGATCGGGCGCGTCATAGCTTTCGCGGCCGAGCTTCACGAGCTGGAAGTTGACCTTCCATTGCTGCGTGTCGGCATCGCGAAGCACCGAATGCACGGCCGTGCCGGTGAAAATCTGCGCGCCGTGAGCGACCGCGTCGGGCAGATAGTTCATATGGGTCGAGTTCTTCGCGTCGTAGTTGCAACCCGAGTTGCAATCGCCGCAACCGACGCAGCGCTGCTGCTCGACGCCCGCCGCGTTCGGGCCGCTCTCGAACGTGACCGTGATCGGCGGACGGCTGAAGCGGTCCACCATGCCGAGCGCCTGCGCCGATTTTTCAAGCGCCTGCAGCTTCGGCAGCGGCGGGAAATCATCCGGCACCGGCGACGGTGACAGCATTTTCCGCGCGAGCCCATAGCCGTCGTCGCGTCCGGCTTTGTCGGCGCGCAGCGCGGCCGGCCAGCGCGGGTCGTCCCACAGGCGCGGATCGGCCTCCAGCGCGACGTTCGCATTGATCAGCGACGTGCCGCCGAGCCCGCAGCCCACCACTGCGTTGACGTCCTCGTTCACGTGCACTTCGAGCAGCGCGAGCGGCGAACCGATCTGCGCCTCGGCCGTGTTGTACTGGATATTCTCGACGCCTTGCACAGGCGTGCGCGGATACTCGCCGGCCATGAATTCGCGGCCGCGCTCGAGCACGCAGACGCGCCGGCCCGCACGCGCCATCCGGCTCGCGGCGATCGCGCCGCCGTAGCCCGAGCCAATCACCACCACCTCGTAATGCCGTTGCAGCGCCGTCGGCGCGCTCGATAAGCGGTTCATCAGGACCACCTCGTCTGGAATCGGATGCGGAGAAAGGAAGCGCGGCTTCGGAACAAAGACGGCGTGCTGCGGCAGCTTTTTTATCGTAGGCGGAATATCGCTGCAAAAAAAGCGAATGCGAGAAAAGCGCGCGCCATGGAGAGGGCGCGCCGAAGTCGTAGCGTGCGACGTTCAGGGCGGCATGACCGGCCGGCCGTTGCCGGGTGTACCCCGGCCGTACAGGCATGCACTCTTGTCGCTTCTTATGTGGCCTGTTGGTTCTCCAAACTATTACGCGGCCACTTCATCGAATTCGCTATCGCTCGATTCCGCGGCGAGCAGATTCAGCGCAACCAGAATCGCCGCGCGATTGTCGACATCGATCTCGATGCCAAGCGCGTCGGTGAGCCAGCGGCCGATCTTGGTGTTGGAAAATTCCACGGCGCCGGCCGTCTTTTTCATCGTGACGCCGAGTTTGACGGCGCGATAGTGATAAGAGGGCACCCGATGCTGCGCCGCGACCGCCGAAAGCCCGCCTTTGCCTTCCGAGCACCAGCCGAGGCTGCCGGCCAGCACGATCCGCTCGGGTTCGTCGAGCCCTTCGATGAACTCGCGCGCCGCGCGCCGCACGCTCTGTTCGTCGAGGCCATATTGCAGCAGCACGCTTTCCACCGGATCTTCGAGCGCGTGCGCGCGCAGATCGATTTCCTGCGCGATGCCCTCGCTCTCCATCGACACGTTGCGCTGATGGCACGCGCTGCGCAGGCAGTCGATCAGATAGCGGCGGAAATATGCGCACACCGCGTAGCTATTGGACGGCGCGCTGTCGGCGCACGCGTTCGTTTCCGTGTGGCCGGGCGCGAGGCGCAACACCTTCGCATAGATGAACTGGGCGACCAGTTCTTCCTTGTCCTCGCCGAGCGCCTGCAATTCGAGCGGGTGGTAAGTCCGCAACGCGCGCTTGACCAGTTCGACCATCGACACCATTTCGTCCGCGGAGAGCCGGGTGCGTCGGCGCCACAGGTCGGGCAGGATCGCGTCGTCGAGTTGGCGGGCGAACTCGTAGCTCGGGACTGCGCCCATGGAAACCTCCGTCACGGTTGGCGAGGAGCGCGGTGAGCCGCGGCGCGTGGGCCGCGAAGCGGGGGAAGTTGCCTGTCATGCCGCGCTGAAACGTGAATGCAGTATGGTTCGCGGCAAGGCCGTCGCCTATATGGAAGAAGTGTTAGCTGATGGGTAAACTGCCGGGTAAACCTTCTGACGGATTGCTGACGATTAGTCTGACGACTGGGCATTCGCCGTAGAATAAACCGCGCGGGCGCCGCGTTTGGTCGCCCGGTTCGACTGGCGGCTTTCCCGGAGCAACGCCGCCTGATCAGTGCTTCGTCTCGACGAAGTTGCCATGCCCCCGCGATCAAACTGCGTGGGATCGGATCGAGCGCTCGAGCGCTAACGCCGATCGACAGAGGAGACCGCCCCATGCGGGCCGACCCGATCCAGCGTGCCATCGACGAAGACCTCGTGCGCGTGCTCTACGCGCAGGACCCGATCGCGTTCTTTTCGCATTGGTTTTCGATCGCGGTGCTGGTGGCGATCTACTGGCCCCATGTGCCGGCGCTGCCGTTGTTTATCGCGTGTTTCGTTTTTTATGCGCTCGCCAATTGCGCGGGCCTCGCGCTGTGGATCTGCAATCGCCGCTATCCGCAGCTGGTGTCGCCGCGCGACTGGATCTATCTGCACGCGCTGCGCGGCGTGCTCCTGTATAGCGGGCCGGGCTTCGCGGTGTGGTTCGCGTTCCAGAGTCCGCAAACCGATCTGCCGCTATTGCATACCGTGCTGCTGGTGACGCTCGCGGCCGGCGTGTTCATGTCGAACGGGTTCGACCTCCTCAATTTTTCGACCTCGATTCCATTTCTGCTGCTGCCGTCGATCGTGCTGCATTTCGGCTCGCATACGTTCGATCGCACGATTCTCGCGATCGTGCTCGCGTTCTTCTTCTGCGCGATCAACGTCTATGCGATGAGCTATCGCAAGCTGTTTCGCCAGGTCGTGCAGGCGCGTGTCGATCAGCAGTACCTCGCGGAATCGCTGGCCGCGCAAAAGCGCGTCGCCGAAGAAGCGAGCCTCGCGAAGACGCGCTTTTTCGCGGCGGCAAGCCACGATCTGCGCCAGCCGCTGCATGCGATCGGGCTGCTTGCGGCGTCGCTGAATGACCCGGCGGCGACGCCCGCGCAACACGCGAAGACGGCCGGACACATCGTCTATAACGTCGAGGCGCTCAATCAGCTGTTCAACCAGGTGCTGGATCTGGCGCGGCTCGAAAGCGGCGTGACCCAGGTGATCCGGTTGCACTTTCGGCTCTCCGAGCTGTTCGAGCGGGTCGGCAGTCAGTATCGACCGCAGGCCGCGGCGAAGGGGCTCGCGCTGCGCATCGCGCCGACTTCGATGGTGGTCTACGACGATCCCGTGCTGCTCGAACGGGTGTTGAGCAATCTGCTGTCGAACGCGGTGCGTTATACCGAGCAAGGCGCGATCTGGCTCGGCTTCCGGCGCGCGGGGCGGCAAAAGGGCGGCTATATCGAGGTGCGCGATTCGGGCGTCGGCATTGCACCGGAGGAGCACGAGCGCATTTTCGAGGAGTTTTACCAGGTCGAGAATCCGCAGCGCGACGCGCGTCAGGGGCACGGGCTCGGGTTGCCGACCGTCAGGCGGCTCGTAGGCCTGCTCGGCGGCGAGTTGCAGCTACGCTCGGCGCCGGGGCGCGGCTCGGTGTTCCGCTTCGCGGTGCAGGCGGGCGACGCGAGCGGCATCGTCGCGAGTCTGAACGACTCGGTCGCGGGCGGCCCGGCTTCGCTAGAGCGGCGCGTGCTGTGCATCGACGACGAGCCGTCGATACTCGAAGGCCTCGCGAGCCTGCTCGAACGCTGGGGCTGCGAGGTGCGCGGCGCGCGCGACGAAGCCGGTGCGCTCGCCGCGCTCGCGGACGGTTTCGTGCCCGACGCGGTGCTGTGCGACTACCAGCTCGCCCATCACCGCACCGGCGCGCAGGCGCTGAGCGCGATGCGCGGCGCGCTGGCGCGCGACGGGCACGGCAACGTGGTCACGCTGCTGATCACCGGCGATATGGCGTCGGCGGAGCTGGCGGCGCTCGCGTTGCAGGGGATTCCCGTGCTGCACAAGCCGGTGACGCCGGCGCGGTTGCGGCGCACGCTGGAAATGCTGTGGCAGCAGGCGGAACTCGACCAAGGGCGTGCGGCGGGCGTGGTCGGGTTGGGAGACGGGGCGGGAGAAGCTGGTGCAGCGCAGTCGCCCGCAGGGGATGGTTCGCCGCAAACTGAAGCGGGCTCCGGGGCGCACAGCGAAACGCAGCCTTAGAGACGGAAAATCGGAGACGGTTAGCGCTGCGGCGCAGCGCTACAGCGTCTTCCCCGCCTCCAGCCATCCATTGATTACCGCGATCGCCGTCGAGCGGTTATGCACACCGAGCGCGCGGAAGATCACCGACAGATGCACCTTCACCGTACCCTCCGCGACGCCGAGATCGCGCGCGATCATCTTGTTGGTCCAGCCGCGATGCACGAGCCGCATGATGTCCTGCTGACGTGGTGACAGATTTTCCAGCAAATGCTGCTGATGCGGCTGCAGCGACGGCATCTGCCTGAGAGGTTCGGTCTGCGCGGCGGCGCTCGGGGGCGGCACTGCTGCCGATGCATCCGCTTCAGCGCCCGCGCAGCCGGCACCCTGGGTCTCGCGCGTGCCGAGCAGACTCAGCGCTTCCATCGGCACATAAGCGCCGCCGGACAGCACCAGTTCGATTGCCTTCAGCATCACGCTGGCGGGCTGGCGCTTCGGCACGAAGCCGAGCGCGCCGGCCGCGAGCACCGCGCGCATCTCGTCGGGCGATTCCTCCGCGGACAGCACCACGACCGGCAGCGCCGGATTCGCCTTCAGCAGCGATTCGAGCGACGTCGCGCCGCTCATGCCCGGCATATGCAGATCGACGATCGCCAGATCGTGATTGGCGTCGGGGCGCGCGGCGGTCGCAAGGGTTTCCCAGCTGTCGGCTTCGTCGAACTGGGCGTCGGGATCGAAGCCGCGCAGCATGCCTTTGACGCCTTGCCGGATCAGTTCATGGTCGTCGGCTACAAGAAACTTCATGATGTCTCCGCGAGTCGAGCCTGTCCGTTGAGGGCTGCCGCCGATGCACATTCCGCCGTTGCGGACTGCGCACTTGCAGCGCAAATAACTGCGGTACTCATGACACGCATCATGGCCGGTCTTCCGCGCTTCCTGGTCGATCCCAGGAACCCGGACGAGCCGATCCGATTGCCGTTCTCTCGTGCTGCGATTCGCATCCGGCATCGTTTCAACTCGCCAGGGTCCCGCTCCCTTGCCGTGCCGCGCGCGGCATGGCTGGACTGCGACGCGCGTGGCCGGCTGCCGGCCTCTTTCGATGCGCTTCGTGATGTTAAGGCAGGTCTCCCGCGCATAGGTTCCGGCTTGCTACGTAGACGAGCCGTGCGCAGCTTTTTTGAAGCGCTGGCGCGCGATCCGGCAGGTTATGCCCACCGCATCGGCACGGGTTCGCGCGCCGTTATCTGACCGCGAACAGCGTCGCTTTCATCAGAAGCTTGAAGGCGAAACCGAGCGACATCGCCGCGGCCACGCCGAAGCACCAGAGCGCGATGAACCAGAGCCAGCTGGGCAGTTTGCGGCCGGGCGTTGCCGCAGCGGCAGCGGGAGCCGATGCGCGGACACGCCGCTTTTCAGTGATAGTGATGTTGGTCGCCATGACGCACCTTGCCTCGAAAGACCCAGTAACCCATCGTCGTATAAGCGATGATGATCGGCAGGATCACCGCCGCGCCGGCCAGCGTGAACGTCTGGCTCGTGCGTGGCGCGGCGGCTTCCCATAGCGTTATGCTCGACGGAATCGCGTACGGCCACAGGCTCACGAGCAGCCCGAGATAGCCGAGCAGCACGAGCGCCAGCGCGAGCACGAACGGCGTGTTGTGGTGGCGCGCTCGCACTGCGCGATGCATGAAGAACGCGCAGATCGCGACGAGGAATGGCACCGGCAGCAGACGATAGAAAATCCCGTCATGGAACCAGCGTTGCGCGATGCCCGCATCCATCAGCGGCGTCCACAGGCTCACGAGCGCGATGAAGCCGAGCAGCACCAGCGTCAGCGGCCATACCACGCGATGCAGCCGGCGCTGCAGGTCGCCTTCGGTCTTCGCGACGAGCCAGCAGCAGCCGAGCAGCGCGTAGGTCGCGACGAGGCCGAGGCCCGTCAGCAGGCTGAACGGGGTGAGCCAGCCGAACGCGTCGCCGGCATAGGCACCATCGACAATCGGAATGCCTTGCAGGAAAGCGCCGAGCACGATGCCTTGGAAGAACGTCGCGCCCGCCGAGCCGCCGATGAACGCGAGGTCCCACAGATGCCTGGTGCGACGCGACTTCGCGCGAATCTCGAACGACACGCCGCGAAAGATCAGGCACACCAGCATGAACACGAGCGGCAGATAGAGCGCCGACAGCACGGTCGAGTAGACGACCGGAAACACCGCGAACAGCGCCGCGCCGCCGAGCACGAGCCAGGTTTCGTTGCCGTCCCACACTGGCGCGACCGTGTTCATCATCAGGTCGCGTTCCTTGTCATCGGGGAAGAACGGAAAGACGATGCCGATGCCGAGGTCGAAGCCGTCCAGCACGACGTACATGAAAAGGCCCAGCGCGATGATCGCGGCCCATACGACGGTTACGTCCATATTCTTTCTCTTGAAGCGTGGGTTAGACGGCGTCGATCATCTGATCGGCGGCGGATAGCGGACGGCGCGCGGTCTGCGAGGGCGTCGGCCGCGGCAGGTCATGGGGCGCGTCGTGCGGCGTGTCATGCGGCTTGCCGCCTGGCAGCGCGGGACCCGAGCGCATCAGTTTCAGCATGTAGTAGATGCCGGTGCCGAACACGAGGAAGTAGACGGCCACGAACGTCATCAGCGACAGACCTACCTGCTGCGTGGTCAGCGGCGACACCGCCTGCGACGTGCGCATCACGCCGTACACGACCCACGGCTGACGGCCCGCTTCGGTGGTGACCCAGCCGGCCAGCAGCGTGATGAAGCCGCTCGGCCCCATCGCGACGCACAACCGCTGGAACCACTTCGCTTCGAACAGGCGTCCCCGGCGATGCAGCACCCAGGCCGCGATCGACATCGCGATCATCAGCACGCCGAGCCCGGCCATGATGCGGAAGCTCCAGAACACCACGGCCGAATCCGGCCGGTCTTGCGGCGGGAATTCCTTCAACCCGCGGATTTCGCCGTCCCAGCTATGCGTGAGAATCAGGCTGCCCAGGTGCGGGATCGACACCGCGTAGTGAGTGGTTTCGGCCTTCATGTCGGGGATGCCGAACAGGTTCAGCGCGGTGCCGCCTTTTTCGGTGTCCCAGATGCCTTCGATCGCCGCGATCTTCGCCGGCTGATATTCGCGTGTGTTCAGGCCATGCTGATCGCCGACGAATGCCTGGATCGGCGTCAGAATCAGCAGCAGCCACAGCGCCATCGAGAACATCTTCTTGACGGCGGGATCGCGTCGGCCGCGCAGCAGATGCCACGCGCCGACCGCCGCGACCACCAGCCCCGCGACGATGAACGCCGCCAGCGCCATATGGGCGAGCCGGTACGGGAACGACGGATTGAAGATGATCTTGAACCAGTCGAGCGGCACGACATGGCCGTCGACGACCTCGAAGCCCTGCGGCGTCTGCATCCAGCTATTGGACGCGAGAATCCAGAAGGTCGAGATCAGCGTGCCGATCGCGACCATCAGCGTCGCGCCGAAGTGCGCGCGCGGACTCACGCGCTGCCAGCCGAACAGCATGATGCCGAGGAAGCCCGCTTCGAGAAAGAATGCGGTCATCACCTCGTACATCAGCAGCGGACCGGTGATGGGCCCGGCGAAACTCGAGAATCCGGACCAGTTGGTGCCGAACTGATAGGCCATCACGACACCGGAGACGACGCCCATGCCGAAGGCCACTGCGAAGATCTTCGACCAGAACAGACAAAGATCTTTGTAGTAGGCCTTGCCGGTTTTCAGCCAACGCCACTCGAGAACGGCGATGAAACTGGCGAGACCGATGCTCAGCGCGGGGAAAACGATGTGAAAAGAAACCGTGAACGCGAATTGAATGCGCGCGAGATCGAATGCCGATAGTGCCGAGTTCATGATCCTGTTGTGCGTGATGGCCGCGTGAGCGGAATTACGCGCGTCGACCGATGTCGGTGCGCACTGCGCGGGGCAGATGGCGCAAGAGTAGGGGATCGAAACAAAATGTGTTGCAATGCGATGTGCGTCAAAAAACCGCCTTGTTTTATGCGAAATGCGCTTATTGATCGGGCAAGCCGTTGATGGGTCTCAAGTTTCTTTAAGCGGCCGATGCGTGGCCGTGTGTGCGTGGTTGTATGTGCTGCGTCAATCGACCGCGCCGCAGCAACGCTTGCCGCGCAGCCTTGCGCGGCAAGGTCGCGAGCGGTGCCCCGTCGTCAACCGACAATCGATCCATCCAAACCGACTTCGTCGGTCCGGTTGCTAGTCAGGCGGTTTTTTTATCTCTACGATGCGGCCGTTTCCGTAGTTGCCGTTATTCATTGCCCGATTCGCACGGCGTTCTGTCATGCGTCGTGCGCATGCTTCATGAGCAGCTTCCGCTTCATCCACCTGCCGGCGACGGCAGACTTCAACGACAAGGAGTCAGCAGATGAGCACGATCAGGACGAAAGACGGTACCTCGATTTTCTACAAGGACTGGGGCAAGGGTCGCCCGGTCGTGTTTTCGCACGGCTGGCCGCTGACCGCCGATGCGTGGGATGCGCAGATGCTGTTTCTGGGCAACAAGGGCTTTCGCGTGATCGCGCACGACCGGCGGGGTCACGGACGGTCGGAGCAGCCGTGGGACGGCAACGAGATGGACACCTACGCCGACGACCTCGCCGCACTGATCGAACATCTCGACTTGCAGGACGCGACGCTGGTCGGCCACTCGACGGGCGGCGGCGAAGTCGCGCATTACATCGGCCGGCACGGCACGGGGCGTGTCGCGAAGGCCGTGCTGATCGGCGCGGTGCCGCCGCTGATGCTGAAGACCGCCAATAATCCGCTCGGCCTGCCGATCGATGTATTCGACGGCATTCGCAAGGGCGTCCTCGACGATCGTTCGCAGTTCTTCAAGGATCTGGCCGTACCGTTCTATGGCTATAACCGCGAGGGCGCGAAGGTGTCACAGGGCGTGATCGATTCGTTCTGGCGCCAGGGCATGGCCGGCTCGATCAAGGGGCTATACGACTGCATCAAGCAGTTCTCCGAAGTCGACTACACCGAGGATCTGAAGAAGATCGACGTGCCGACCCTGGTGCTGCACGGCGACGACGACCAGATCGTGCCGATCGACGCAGCCGGCCGACGCACCGCGGAGATCGTCAAGAACGCGACGCTAAAGGTCTATGCGGGCGGCCAGCACGGCATGTGCACAGTGGAGGCCGACAAGGTCAATGCCGACCTGCTCGAATTCATTGGCGCTTGAGGTAATTCGGTGACTGCGCGGGCGGCGTACAGACGCCGCTCGCGCCGGATGCCATGCGACCGCGGGCGTCGGGCAAATCCACTCCCTGGAACGGAGACCCGAACAAAGTTATACGATGTCATATTAATATGATCTGCGTATGTTCTTGTTTCTTAAGGGAGTGCGAGACCTGCTCTGTGCATTTTAAGGGTAAATGCGGAGTTGAAATCCGCTTGTCCATCGCCGATAGTACGTTATCGTACAACTCGGTCGGTTATGCGACGCGCTCAGCGCGATCCGCCGGCCGCTCAAACCCTCTGTCTGTTCTCTGCAGACCTCGCGCGCGGCGCAGTTAAAGGAACCCCCTATGAAGAAGATTGCCCTGAGTGGCGCCGGCGGCCAGCTCGGCTCCGTGGTACGTGCTGAATTCGTCGCGCGCGGCGTGCCGGTGCGCTCGGCCGCTGGCTCCAAAGTGCTGACGCCGCTCGTCGACGGCGAAGACGTGATGAACGGAGACCTGCGCGATCCGGCGGTCGTCGACCGTCTGCTGAACGGCGTGGACGTGCTGATCCATTTCGCCGGCACGAGCGTCGAGCGTCCGCTGCCCGAGATCATCGAGAACAACCTGCGCGGCCTCGTCGAAGTTTACGAAGGCGCGCGCCGCAACGGCGTGAAGCGCATCGTGTTCGCGAGCTCGAACCACGCGATCGGCATGTATCCGGTCACCGAGCGTCTGAGCCTCGATTGCGAACTGCGCCCGGACGGCTTCTATGGTCTGTCGAAGGTGTGGGGCGAAGCGCTCGCGCGCATGTACTGGGACAAGCACGGCATCGAAAGCGTGTGCGTGCGCATCGGCAGCTGCCTCGACAAACCGACCGAGCAGCGCCACCTGAGCACCTGGTTCGGCCACAAGGATCTGATGCATTTCCTCGATCGTTGCATCGAAGCGGAAGACGTCGGCTTCCTGACCATCTGGGGCGTGTCGGCCAATACGCGCAGCTGGTGGGACAACAGCGTCGGCGCCGCGCGTCTCGGCTACCAGCCCAAGCAGAACGCCGAAGAGTACGCGCAAGACATCCTGTCGCGCCCGAATCCGCTTGATGAACTGGGCCAGCGCTTCCAGGGCGGCAGCTTCGTCGGCATCGACTACTCGCGCAAGGATTAAGTCCCGGGCAGTTCGACGGGCAATTCATCAATTTCTGGGCGACCGGTGTTCCGCGGATTCTGTCCGGGCCGGCATGGCAAACGTTCAAGGCGTGGATTCCGCTGTACTTGATGACCGAGCGTCACATGAACCTGACGGAAGTCGCGATGTTCGCGTGGATGCCGTTCCTCGCGGCTAGTGCGGTCGGCTCGTGCGGGCCGATCCGGCGAAAGAAACGGCAGCCATGAGTGGGCGCCGTTTTTTTTATTTGTGGGTTTTGGGGCGGTTGGCCGGATGCAGGCGTCGTGGCGCGAGCATCGCGACAAACCTATTCGCTGAGGAGCCGCTTCAATTCGTCAAGGAATGAGGCGGTCGTGTAGCTCCAAAATTTCGGGTTAGCTCGAGGCGCTCGAGATTAGCGTTGCTTTGACCTTTTCCCAATCCCTGGCGACGGGCTCCATCGTCCGTTGCCGCCACTCGCGTCGCAAGATGACGGGCAGGCGTGCGCGGGCGGATTGCTTGTCAAGGTGGCCTAGGACGATGTCCCGCACCGCCTCAGGGCTCCACCCGCTCCATTCGCCGGCCACGAGGAGATTTGGCAAAAACGCTGGAGCCACCTCGTCGCGCAGGATGTCTTCCAGCTCCTGCAGCCCAAAACCTGAACATCTCAGTCTTTCCGCGACGTACCGGCAGGCAATCTCGTCGAATTCCGTGTCAAGAAAAAGTTCAGAGAGCGCCACCCACACCGGAAGGCGGCGTTCGACTTCATCAGGCTTCAACATGGGCGACTGTAGCGAACGTTGTTGAGCATCGCATTGTGATTATGCTTGAGTGACTGCCACCTTATCGGCGCACAGTCGTCTGATAGACCGTACCGAATACGATGTCACTGCCGAAGGCGAAAAGTATGCCCCCGATCAACGCCACCGCGCCCACGCAGACAGGCGCCGTTGCTGCACACATGCCGGAGGCAACCGTGCCGGTACCGACGGCCCATCCACTCCATGCACCTGCAACTCCTATTGTGCCTTGGCGGGCGATCTCCCGCGGCTTATTCTCTGCCTTATAGACTTCATAGACCCCGACGGCGATCGAGACCAGAAGGAGGCGACGACCGACCGTGCCAAGCTTTCGGGCGAGCGTACTGGCCGACGTCCGGTCGGTGCCGGCACTTTGGACGATGCGCAGCCAAACAGCAGATTGTTCGGTCTCGGACAAGGCTGAAACGGAACGTTTGAAGAGTGCCTGCGCATTCTTTTCGGCCAAACTGGCCAGAGATGGGCTGGCCCTCTTGAGGTTCATCACATACGCCCTGACAGTCGGACTCGTACGCATACGAGTCAATTCGAGAATTTGCTGACGCATGGCGTGAGCTTGTTCTGCCGCTTCGGCAACACTGAGCTTCCCGCTTCTGACCCGTCGCTGGAAATCGCCACTCATGGCTTGAATATCACGCAGGTATTGCGCGCGAACACGTTCATCTCTGATGCATGCGGCGGCAAATTGGCTGGCAGTTCCCTGTAGCGCCGCTAGGGCTTCATCAAGGGGCTGTGGTTGTGTTGAAATCATCGTTGCTCCCACAAGAACCCCGCCAAGATAGCTGTCGACCACAGGGCCAGGGAATGGGCGATGGATGATTCTCGTGTCTACTTAGTCCGAGGAGGGGGAAGTTTTCGACTGCATATCGATCCCGGTCATGCACTAGCCAGGCGGGCTAACACGAAGGAGCAGACGGCAATCCGAGGAGACGCGGGGCGGGGAGTCGCCATCGCTAAACACGATACGAACGTGTCGCGTTAGCCGGCAAAAGAGCTCTACGGCCCGGAAGAGGGAAAGGACATCACGCGCGAACTACGCACGACGCCCAGAAATGCAGAGTGCAATCGAGCCGGCCATCGGTCAAATGAACACCGACGCACAACCCGATCGCAACTATTTCGAACCTGCATCAAATCAAGCAGTCTTCTGCCCAATCTCGTGATTCGCGAGCACTTCGAGTGCGCGCACCATCGCCGAGTGGTCCCACGCCTTGCCGCCGTGCGCGACACACGCGTTGAACAGCGCCTGGCAAGTGGCAGTGTTCGGCAGCGACACGCCGAGCGCCTGCGCAGTCGACAGCGCGAGGTTCAAATCCTTCTGGTGCAGCTCGATGCGGAAGCCGGGATCGAACGTGCGCTTGGTCATGCGCTCGCCGTGCACTTCGAGAATACGCGACGACGCGAAGCCGCCCATCAGCGCCTCACGCACGCGCGCCGGATCGACACCCGCCTTCGACGCGAGCAACAGCGCTTCGCCGACCGCCTCGATGGTAGCTGCGACGATCACCTGGTTGGCGACCTTGCACACCTGACCCGCGCCGACCGCGCCGATCAGCGTGACGTTCTTGCCCATCATGTCGAACATGGGCTTCACGCTGTCGAACGTGGCCTGTTCGCCGCCGACCATGATGGTCAGCGAGCCGGCCTTCGCACCGACTTCGCCGCCCGACACCGGCGCGTCGAGGTAGTCGGCGCCGATTTCGCGCACGCGCGCCGCGAAGTCGCGGGTCGCCATCGGCGAGATCGAGCTCATGTCGACGACGGTCTGGCCGGCGCGCAGCGCGCTCGCGAGGCCGTTCTCGCCGAACAGCACGCGCTCGACGTCCGGCGTGTCCGGCACCATGATGAAGATTACGTCCGCGTTGGCGGCGACCGCGGCGGGGCTGTCGCATGCGACGGCGCCGGCTTGCGTCAGTTCGGCGGGCACGCCGCTACGCGTGAACGCTGCGAGCGACACGCCGTTTTTCAGAAGATTGGCGGCCATGGGCTTGCCCATGATGCCGAGTCCGATAAAGCCTGCTTTTTTCATGGAATGCTCCGAAGATGTCGTGGCGGCCGCGCTCAAGCTTCGCCCGCCGGTTTCTGCATGAAGTGTTTCTGCGCCGCCTGCGCGGCGCCCTTGAGCAGCCCGAGATCCGCGCAGACGGCGACGACGCGCGCGCCCATCGACAGATAACGTTCCGCGTCGGCCTGCACCGGCGCGAGAATGCCGCTCGACTTGCCGGCCGCCTGCGCGCGCTCGAACACATGCGCGATCGCCTGCTGCACGTCCGGATGGCTCGCATTGCCGAGGTGGCCATACGATGCCGCGAGGTCGGACGGACCGATGAACACTGCGTCGATGCCGTCCACCGCGAGGATGCTGTCGATCGTCTCGACCGCCTTGCGGCTTTCGATCTGCGGGATCACGCAGATGTTGTCGTTGGCGATCGCGAAGTAGTCGGGCACTGTGCCATAGCGGTTGCCGCGATGGCCGACCGACACGCCGCGGATGCCGTGCGGCGGATAGCGCGTTGCCGCGACCGCGCGGGTGGCGTCGTCGGCGCTGTCGACGAACGGCACCAGGAAATTCGAGAAGCCGCTGTCGAGGAATCGTTTGATCGCGACGCTGTCGTTAGCCGGTGGTCGGACGACCGGCGCGCTGCCGCTGTCCTTGAGCGCCATCAGTTGGGGGATCAGCGTGAGCACGTCGTTGGGCGCGTGTTCGGCGTCCAGCAGCATCCAGTCGAAGCCGACCGTGCCCAGCAGCTCGGTGGCGATCGGGCTGGCAAGTGATGCCCAGCAGCCGATCTGGGTTTTTCCCTCGCGCACCGCGCGCCGGAAGCGGTTGGGCAAGGACTCGTAAGGCGTGACGGCGGGCATGCGGTGTCTCCTCGAACGACGATGGATCGGGAAAAAAGCTCTGACGACCGCAATAAACCACGCAGAACGCGAGGTTATAAGTCGTCGTATGACCAACGGCAGGTTAGCATTGCGCCCCTCCGTTGTAACCGTCGTGTAAACCCGAATGACCCTGTCCGACAAGCGTTTCGGGTTGCATCGAACCCGCGCAATGTTGTAGGATGACCTATATCTGAAGCCTCCATTCAAGGAAAGCCAAAATGCCCATTACCGGTGACATGCTGATCGGTCGCAAAGCCGTGCGCGGCGAAGAAAAACCGCTGCGCGCGTTCAATCCTGCCACGGGTTCCGAGATTGCCGAGCCGGTGTTCGGCAGCGGCACCGTCGAGAACGTCGAGCAGGCCTGCGCGCTCGCGCAGCAGGCGTTCGACGCCTACCGTCAACTGCCGCTCGCAGTGCGCGCCGAGTTTCTGGATCGTATCGCGGACGGCATCACCGCGCTCGGCGACGAGCTGATCGAACGCGCGATGGCTGAATCGGGCCTGCCGAAGGCGCGTCTGGAAGGCGAGCGCGGCCGTACCACCGGCCAGCTGAAACTGTTCGCGCAAACCGTGCGCGCGGGCCAGTGGCTCAACGCGACGCTCGATTCGCCGCTGCCGGATCGCAAGCCGCTGCCGCGTTCGGATCTGCGCATGCAAAAGATCGCGCTCGGTCCGGTCGCCGTGTTCGGCGCGAGCAACTTCCCGCTCGCGTTCTCGGTGGCGGGTGGCGACACCGCCGCGGCGCTGGCCGCGGGCTGCCCGGTCGTCGTGAAGGCGCACCGCGCGCACCTCGGCACCTCGGAACTGGTCGGTCGCGTGATCCAGCGCGTCGCGCAGGAAATGGATCTGCCCGAAGGCGTGTTTTCGATGATCGTCGGCGCGGGCAACTCGGTCGGCGAGGCGCTGGTGGCGCACCCGGCCATCAAGGCGGTCGGCTTCACCGGTTCGCGCGCGGGCGGCACGTCGCTGATGCGCGTCGCGGCGGCACGTCCGGAGCCGATCCCCGTCTACGCAGAAATGAGCAGCATCAACCCGGTGTTCCTGCTGCCGAACGCTCTGACGGCACGCGGCGATAGCATCGCGCGCGGTTTCGTCGACTCGCTCGTGCTCGGCGCGGGCCAGTTCTGCACGAACCCGGGCCTCGCCATCGCGATCGACAGCGACGCGCTGAAGGGCTTCGTCGCGACCGCATCGGAAGCGCTCGCTGCCAAACCGGCGCAGACCATGCTGACCTCGGGCATCCACGCCGCGTATGAAGACGGCGAAGGCAAGCTGGCCGCAACCAAGGGTGTCGAAGTCGTGGCACGCGGCGTCGCCGCTACCGGCCCGACCCAGGCTTGCGCGGCGCTGTTCGTGACCGACGCGCAGACGTTCCTCGCGAACGCGGCGCTCGAAGACGAAGTGTTCGGCCCGGTGTCGACGATCATCCGCTGCAAGGACGAGCAGGAAATGCTGAAAGTCGCCGAGCACTTCGCCGGCCAACTGACCGCGACGCTGCAAATGGACAGCGCCGACGTGGCGGCAGCGAAGAAGCTGGTGCCGATTCTCGAGCGCAAGGCCGGCCGCATTCTGGTCAACGGCTTCCCGACCGGCGTCGAAGTGTGTCACGCGATGGTCCACGGCGGCCCGTTCCCGGCAACGTCGGACAGCCGCGCGACCTCGGTCGGCACCACGTCGATCGACCGCTTCCTGCGCCCGGTCTGCTACCAGGACTTCCCGGCCGAGCTGCTGCCGCAAGCGCTGGCCGACGGCAACCCGCTGGAACTGTGGCGTCGTCGCGATGGCGAACTTACGCGCGCTTGATCGCGTGACGCCGTCCTGAACGGATGCGCGCCTGGTGCCGATATCGGCGCGGGCGCGCATCGAAGGGAAGGGCGCGAGCAGGCAATCGCAGGATAAAAAATGGCCGGGAATTTCCCGGCCATTTTTTTCGCCCGCGTGCTTCGTGAAAATCAGCTGTTCGCGTCGCTCGCTTCATTCGCGCGACGCAGCCGCTCGCGGCTATTGGACAGATGCATGCGCATCGCCGCGCGCGCGCCTTCGGCGTCGTGCCGGCTGATCGCCTCGAGGATGCTTTCGTGCTCGAGGTTCACGAGCGACAGATACGCATCAGGATCGGCGCGCGCGATGCCGGCCGAGTCGAGCCGGTTGCGCGGAATCAGTGCGCTGCCCATCTGCGACAGGATGTCGACGAAATAGCGGTTGCCGGTTGCACGCGCGACCGAGATGTGGAACTGCAGATCGGCCTCCACGCTATCGAGCCCGTTGTGACGCGTGGCTTCGATCGCGTCGAGTGCGGTACGCATGTGCGCGAGGTCGTCCGGTTTCGCGCGTTGCGCGGCAAGACCGGCACATTCGGTTTCTAGGCTGATGCGCAGCTCCAGAATGGACAGCACGTCGCGCAGCGTGGTGGCGGGCACCATGTCGATACCGAGCTTTTCGCGCTGCGGCTCGAGCACGAAGCTGCCGATACCGTGCCGCGTCTCGATGATTTTGCCTGCCTGCAGGCGCGAGATTGCTTCGCGGATCACCGTACGGCTCACGCTGAGCGTGTTCATCAGCTGCGATTCGGTCGGGAGTTTGTCGCCCGGCTTCAGCACGTTGGCCGCGATCTGCTCGGTGACGTAATTGACGACGAACTCGGCAAGATTGCGAGCGCGTCGTGGCGGTGCCGCGGATGCTAGTGGTGTAGCCATCGAAAACGCTCCTGGTCTGAAAAATCGCTGGGAATCCTGCATTTTTATTATATCGTCGTCTGACGACTGATTATATAAGCGCCGATTCGATTTCGGCGCGAATGTCACATATATCGGAGGACGCCTGAAGTTCGGCGCCCCGACGCGCACGGGATCGCGCGAGGCGCCGGGCGTCCGCCGGCCGGAAGTACGATAACCGGAACGATAACTGAGCCTATAACGGGCTCACGCCGAGCGCAACTCGACCCGCCGGATGTCCTTGACGATCACCAGATAGCTGATCACCGTCATCAGAGCGTTCGCGCCGACGAACACCAGCGCGCCATTGAACGAGCCCGAACGCGCGACCAGATAACCGATCACGATCGGCGTCACGATGCCGGCGATGTTGCCGAACATATTGAAGATCGCGCCGGACAGACCGAGCGCTTCCTTCGGCGCCGTATCGGCGACGACCGCCCAGCCGAGCGCGCCGATGCCCTTGCCGAAGAACGCGAGCGACATCAACGCGACGACGATCCAGTCGGTCGACACGTAGTTGCAGCCGATGATGCAGGTCGACAGCAGCATGCCGCCGACGATCGGCACCTTGCGCGCCACGGTCAGCGACCAGCCGCGGCGGCTCAACCCGTCCGACAGCACGCCGCCGAGCACTCCGCCGAGAAAACCGCAGATCGCCGGCAGCGAGGCCACGAGGCCCGCCTTCAGGATCGTCATCCCACGCGCCTGCACGAGGTAGATCGGAAACCACGTCAGGAAGAAGTAGGTCAGCACGTTGATGCAGTACTGCGCGAGATAGACGCCGAGCAGCATGCGGTTGCCGAGCAACTGACGCACGAGCGTCCAGCCGCCGCTCTTCGACACGTCGTCCGGACGCGCCTTGCGCGCACCGCCGACGAGGCCGCCGCCTTGCTCGATGTACTCGAGTTCGGCGCGCGACACGCCCGGGTGGTCGGCGGGATTTTTCATGACCTTCAGCCACGTCAGCGCGAGCAGCAGCCCGACCGCGCCCATCACGACGTAGACCGTCTCCCAGCCGAACGCATGCGTGAGCCACGCCATCAGCGGCGTGAACACGACCGCGGCGAAGTATTGCGCGGCGTTGAAGATCGCCGATGCGGTGCCGCGCTCGTTGGTCGGGAACCAGCTCGCGACCACCTTCGCGTTCGCCGGAAACGCCGGCGACTCGGCCGCGCCCATCACGAAGCGCAGCACGAACAGCGCGGTGATCGCCGCCCCGGCGCTGCCGAGCAGGCCGACCGAGCTTTGCAGCAGCGTGAACAGCGACCACAGGAAGATGCTCGCCGCGTACACGCGGCGCGCGCCGAAGCGGTCGAGCAGCCAGCCGGCCGGCAGTTGCGACAGCACGTAGGCCCAGCTGAATGCGGAAAAGATATAGCCCATGCGGATCGCGTCGAGGCTGAATGCCGTGCGCATCGCGGAACCGGTGACGGACAGGGTCGCGCGGTCGGCATAGTTGAGGGTGGTGATCACGAAGATCAGCGCCAGAATCCCGTAGCGGACCTTGGTGCGTGCCGCGCTAGAGGCGGCTTCGGTGGAACTGGCCGTGCGGCTCATATCCATGGGTCATCTCCTGTATGGTCGGGCGAGGTGTGGTCTCTACGCCGGGCGGCGCGCAGACCACCTGCGTGTCGTGCAAATGCACGAACGCCCGGCGACGTTGCCGTGCCGGGCGTTCGCAACGGGGCCGTCTATGCGGCCCTCGTCGATGAGGCTCGCGAGCTTCTTCGCTCGAAGCCCCGACGCCGGTTCCTTATTGCGGTCCGAGCTTCTTGATCAGCGCGTCGAGCTGTTCCAGTTCTTCCGGAGTCAGGTCCGTCAACGGTGCGCGCACCGGACCCGCGTCGTGGCCGACCAGCTTCGCGCCCGCCTTGACGATGCTGACCGCATAGCCTGCGCGGCGGTTGCGGATCTTCAGGTACGGCAGGAAGAATTCGTCGATCAGCTTGCCGGTCGTTGCGTGGTCGTCAGCGGCGATCGCGCGGTAGAAGTCCATCGCGGTCTTCGGAATGAAGTTGAACACCGCCGAGGAGTACACCGGCACGCCCAGCGCCTTGTACGCTGCAGCGTAGACTTCCGCGGTCGGCAGGCCGCCGAGGTACGAGAAGCGGTCGCCGAGGCGGCGGCGGATCGTCACCATGTTTTCGATCTCGCCCACGCCGTCCTTGAAGCCGATCAGGTTCGGGCAACGGTCGGCCAGACGCTCGAGCATGTCGGCGTTGAGCTTCGAGTTCGCGCGGTTGTAAATGATCACGCCCATGCCCGGAACAGCCTTGCAGACCTCTTCGGCGTGCGCGGCGATACCGTCCTGGCTCGCTTCGGTCAGGTAGTGCGGCATCAGCAGGATGCCGTGCGCGCCGAGGCGCTGCGCTTCCTTCGCGTAGGCGATCGCGACGCGGGTCGGGCCGCCTGCGCCGGCGAGGATCGGTACCTTGCCCTTGCAGACTTCGACGGCGGTCTTAACGACTTGCGTGTAGTCGTCTTGCGTCAGCGAGAAGAATTCGCCCGTGCCGCCGGCGACGAACAGCGCCGAAGCGCCGTACGGAGCGAGCCATTCGAGGCGTTCTGCGTAAGTGTTGGCGCGGAAATCGCCTTTCGCGTCGAAGTCGGTGACGGGGAAGGACAGGAGGCCTTCCGAAACGATCTGCTTGAGTTCCTGCGGTGTCGTCATGATCTAAATATCCAGGCGTCGGATGGGGTCGTTAGTAGGATCCAACTAGTACAACGGACGTCGTACTAGTAGAAAATCTTTGAAATCAGATTTCTTATACGTCATCGTACAACAACGAATCCGGTAACTCAACGGGGTTTTCGCGGCATAATGCTGCCTATAGGGTAAATACGGAACGGCCGGGCAAACTTTAGCGTTGTAGGATGACGTATGATTGCTGGCGAAGCAGGCCCATCAGGCTCAAGGATCGATCAATGGAACAAACTCCGCTCTACATCCGCGTTCATCCCAATGACAACGTCGCGATCGTCGTCAACGACGGCGGCTTGGGCGAGGGCGCGGTATTCGCCGATGGGCTCAGGCTGCGCGAGCGCGTGCCGCAGGGCCACAAGGTCGCACTGGCCGATCTCGCCGAGGGCGACGAGGTCATCCGCTATAACGTCGTGATCGGTTACGCGCTGAAGCCGCTGCCGAAGGGCAGCTGGATCAACGAGCACGTGATCCGCATGCCGAGCCCGCCGGGACTCGAAGACCTGCCGATCGCCACGACCAGGGCGCCGGACATGCCGCCGCTCGAAGGCTACACGTTCGAGGGCTACCGTAACTCGGACGGCTCGGTGGGCACGCGCAACATCCTCGCGATCACGACCACCGTGCAGTGCGTTGCCGACGTCGTGCAACACGCCGTGACGCGCATCAAGGCCGAGCTGCTGCCGAAATATCCGAATGTCGACGATGTCGTCAGCCTCGGCCATACCTACGGCTGCGGCGTCGCGATCGACGCCCCCGACGCGATGGTGCCGATCCGCACCGTGCGCAACATCGCGCTGAACCCGAACTTCGGCGGCGAAGTGATGATGGTGAGCCTCGGCTGCGAGAAGCTGCAGCCCGAACGTTTGATGCCGCCCGGCACGATTCCGATCGCTGCGGCAGCGGTGGTCGACGACGTCGCCGACATCGGCGATGTCGCGCTGGACCAGAACGGCGACGTCGTGGTGCTGCAGGACGAATCGCACGTCGGCTTCCAGTCGATGATCACGTCGATCATGAGAATGGCCGAAGGGCATCTGAAGCGGCTGAACAACCGCCGTCGCGAAACCTGTCCGGCGTCGGATCTGGTGATCGGCGTGCAGTGCGGCGGCAGCGACGCGTTCTCGGGCCTGACCGCGAACCCAGCCGTCGGTTTCGCGACCGACCTGCTGGTGCGCGCCGGTGCGACCGTGATGTTCTCGGAAGTCACCGAAGTGCGCGACGGCGTCGATCAACTGACCGCGCGCGCGGCCAACGCGGACGTCGCGGCGGCGATCATCCGCGAGATGCAGTGGTACGACGATTACCTGAAGCGCGGCGGTGCGGACCGCAGCGCGAACACGACGCCCGGCAACAAGAAGGGCGGCCTGTCGAACATCGTCGAAAAGGCGATGGGCTCGATCATCAAGTCGGGCAACTCGGCGATCTCCGGCGTGCTGTCGCCGGGTGAGAAGGTCAATCAGAAGGGCCTGATCTACGCGGCGACGCCGGCGAGCGACTTCATTTGCGGCACGCTGCAGGTCGCTTCGGGCATCACGCTGCACGTGTTCACGACCGGCCGCGGCACGCCGTACAGCCTCGCCGAAGTGCCGGTCATCAAGGTGGCGACGCGTTCGGACCTCGCGCGTCGCTGGCATGATCTGATGGACATCAACGCCGGCACGATCGCGACCGGCGACTCCAGCATCGAGGAGGTGGGCTGGGAACTGTTCCGCCTGATGCTCGATGTCGCGAGCGGCCGCAAGGAAACCTGCGCGGAGAAGCTCGGCCTGCACAATGCGTTGACGCTGTTCAACCCGGCGCCGGTGACCTGATCAGGCAACCCGCACCATCCAATCTCAGGCGAGCGCCGGTCCAACCGGCGCTCGCTTTTCCGTTCAGAAGACCCAATCGCAATCACAACAGCAAAGAGACATGACCGATTTGAACGTTGACCGCTCAGCGGCAAAAAAACCCTTCCGCCGTCTGCTGCTCACCGGCGCCGCCGGCAATCTCGGCAAGCAACTGCGTCCCGCGCTCGCGCAATGGGCCGACATCGTGCGCGTGTCCGATATCGCGCCGCTCGGCGAAGTCGCCGCGCACGAGGAAGCAGCTGTCGTCGATCTCGCCGATGCAGCGGCCGTGCACGCGCTGCTCGAGGGCGTGGACGCGGTGGTGCATCTCGGCGGCATTTCTGTCGAAGCGCCGTTCGAAGACATCCTCGAAGCGAATATCCGCGGCCTGTACAACGTGTACTCGTCGGCGCAGAAGCACGGCGTGAAGCGCATCGTCTACGCGAGCTCGAATCACGCGGTGGGTTTCCATCCGGTGACGTCGGTTCTCGGCACCGACGCGCCGCTGCGTCCTGACGGCATGTACGGCGTGTCGAAGTGCTTCGGCGAATCGCTGTCGCGCTACTACTTCGACCGCTTCGGCCTCGAAACCGTGTGTCTGCGGATCGGCTCGTCGTTCGAGCAGCCGAAGACCGCGCGCATGCTCGTTACGTATCTGAGCTACCGCGACTTCATCGAGCTCGTGCGCTGCTCGCTGTTCACCAACCGCGTCGGCCACGCGATCGTCTACGGCGTATCGAACAACCGCACCTCGTGGGTCGACAACACGAACGCGGCGTTCCTCGGCTACCGTCCGCAAGACAGCTCGGCGCAGTTCGAACACCTGTTCCCGCCGAGCGCCCCCGACACGCGCTTCGACGACCCGACCCAGCTGTACCAGGGCGGCCCGTTCGTGCTCGCCGGTCCGATGGAGCCGAAGCGGGAACCGAAATAATGAGTGCGAATCCGCAAGTGGAACGCTTCGAAGCGGCCGGTCCGTTGCCCGCTGCGACCGGTGAAAGCCCGGTCTGGCGCGCGGCCGAGCAGGCGCTGTACTGGGTCGACATTCCGGCGAGGAAGATAGTGCGCGGTTCGCTCGAAACCGGCAGGCGCACCGAATGGCTTCTGCCGGAGCAAGTCGCCTGTATCGCGTTCGATCACGCCGGCACGGTGCTCGCCGGCTGCGAGACCGGCTTGTTCGCGGTCACGCTCGCGCACGCGTCGACTGCGTCGGGCGGCGAGCCGCTGACAGCATCGCTGCGCAAGCTCGCGGCGCCTGAATATCCGCATGTCGGCATGCGTTTCAACGACGGTCGTTGCGATAGGCAAGGGCGCTTCTGGGCCGGCACGATGGTGATGGACATGGCGGCGGCGATCCCGGGCGGCGCGCTGTTCCGCTTCGACGAGAAGGGCGTGCTGTCGGCGCCGGTCGTCGATTCGCTGATCACGCAGAACGGCCTCGGCTGGTCGCCGGACGGCACGACGATGTATCTGTCGGACTCGCATCCGCTGCGCCGGCTGATCTGGGCGTTCGACTACGACGTCGAAACCGGCGAGCCGCGCAATCGCCGCGTATTCGCCGATCTGCATCACTATTCGGGCCGTCCGGACGGCGCGGCGGTCGATGCCGACGGCTGCTACTGGATCTGCGCGAACGACGCCGGTTTGCTGCTGCGTTTTACGCCGCAGGGCAAGCTCGACCGGCAGATTCCGGTGCCGGCCATCAAGCCTGCGATGTGCGCGTTCGGCGGCCGCGATCTCGATACGCTGTTCGTCACGTCGATTCGCCCGGCCACCGGCGCGAGCGAGCACGACGGCCACGTGTTCGCGCTCCGGCCAGGCGTGAGCGGGCTGCCCGAGCCCGAATTCGTTGGGCAACTGTAATATTGCTTACGTGAGACATGCGCCGGGACGAAGTTTTTCTCCCGGCGTTTTCTTTTTCAGGGCCATTCGTGTGGCCCTTTATTGTCACTCGTCATACAACATTCGGTGTTAAGGCGACGTTGCCACCTCTTTCTTCGGCAAAAATACAACAGCTAGGAAGACCATGCGGGATTCCGTCCCATTCAGCGGCAGACGGCGCGGGGCAGGGCGGCGTGCGATGCGGGTCATACGTCCCTGCGCTTTTCTTGATGCGGGTAAATACCGTCTGTACAAGTTAAAACCCCTTTTATAGACTTCGTATGTCGTCGTACAACATATAAGTCCAAACAATCGGCTTTCTGTGTTTGTGTGACAGTGCAATTCGGTAGGTTTCAGGCCAGTAATGCGGCGGTGGTCGATGCCGCATGCATGTCCGAAGCCGGCCGGCGTGATTGAAGTAAGTAGTCGAGTTGTCGACTGGAGTGCTGGGTCAACTGTGCCGGGGACGTTGCACAGCCAGTACGGCCAGCGCCCGCACCTGCGAAGGCAGCGAGCGCGAAGCCGGAGACGCGTCAAAACCATGTCACATCCGCTGTTGATGGGATGGTCCATTTTTCAAGGAATGTCACGATGAACAAGAAGTTTGCCTCTTCCCGTGTTTCGATGATCGTTGCAGCCGCGGCGTTGGCGTTCAGCACGATGTCGGCTGAAGCACGCGTGTTCCGCGTTGCCGATGTGCACGGCGACACCTTCCCGACCAACATGGCCGTGAAGTACATGGGCGAGCAGATCAGCAAGGCGACCGACGGCAAGGACACCGTGAAGGTCTTCGGCAACAGCGCGCTCGGCTCGGAAAACGACACGATCGACCAGGTTCGTATCGGTGCGCTCGACATGACGCGCGCCAACGGTGCTGCGTTCAACGAAATCGTGCCGGAATCGATGATCCCGTCGCTGCCGTTCCTGTTCCGCGACGTCGAACATTTCCGCAAGGTCATGTACGGTCCGGAAGGCCAGAAAATCCTCGACGCGTTCACCGCGAAGGGCATGATCGCGCTGACGTTCTACGAGAGCGGCGCACGCTCGATGTACGCGAAGAAGGCGATCAAGTCGCCGGCTGACATGAAGGGCCTGAAGGTTCGCGTGCAGCCGTCCGATCTGATGGTCGACGAAATCAAGGCAATGGGCGGCACGCCGACCCCGATGCCGTTCTCGGAAGTCTATACGGGCCTGAAGACCGGCCTCGTCGACGGCGCCGAAAACAACATTCCGTCGTACGAAGAAACCAAGCACTTCGAGGTCGCTCAGGTCTACTCGGAAACCCAGCATTCGATGACACCGGAAGTGCTGGTGTTCTCGAAGAAGGTGTGGGACACGCTGACGCCGCAGGAGCAGCAGATCATCAAGAAGGCCGCGGCTGACTCGGTGCCGTACTACCAGAAGCTGTGGACCGCGCGTGAAGCCGACGCGCAGAAGACCGTCACGAAGGGCGGCGCAACGGTGGTCGCGGCTTCGCAGATCGACCGTGCGGCTTTCGTGAAGGTGATGCAGCCTGTGTGGACGAAGTACGAAAAAACCCCGCAGATGAAGCAGATCGTCGACGAGATCCAGGCAATCAAGTAAGTCCCGCGTCCCGGACGCAATCAGCAATCGCAACGTTTGTCGCAGCAGCGGCGTGAATGGTCCCGCGAGGAAACTCGCGAGACCTTCCGCCGCGCGATTTCGCGCGCGCGTGCGGATCGCGTCGCATCGGGATGGCTGAATTTCAAGCACAGGTCGGACGTAAGCAAGGACAGGGTCATGAGTTTCCTGAAACGCCCAAATGATTTTCTTTTTCGCGTGCTGCTGGTCGCGGCGTCGTTTAGCCTCGCCTCACTTTGCCTGCTCGTGATTTATAGCGTGGTGATGCGCTACGTATTTAGCGACGCACCCGATTACGTTGAGCCCATCGCATTGTTGCTGGTGATCCTGATCGCGATGTTCGGCGCCGCGCTGAAGGTTCGCGAGGGAGGTCACATCGGACTCGACTCGCTCGTCAAAAAATTGCCGGAAAAAGGCCAACTGATCGCGAAAGGGATTCAGCATGTTTGCCTGATTGCTTTCGCGGTGGCCGTTTTCATCGGTTGCTTCGAGATGGCGGAAACCACGATGGGCGACCGCATTCCGATCATCGGCGTGCCGGAAGGCGTGCGCTACTGCATCCCGATCTTCGCGAGCGTGTGCATCGCGTTGTTCTCGATCGAGCATCTGCTCGAGCTCTTTGCCGGGAAACGGGAAGAGCCAGCGCTCGAACTCTCCGTCACGGAATAAAAGCAGAGCCATCATGGAACTTGCCCTCCTCACCGTCAGTTTTCTAGTTTTCCTCTTTTTAGGGGTCCCGGTTTCATTCGCGCTGGGCCTGTCCTGCGTCCTGACGTACCTGTTCGAAGGTCTGCCGACCGCGACCGCGATGCAGGCGATGATCTCGGGCATGAACGGTTTCTCGTTTCTCGCGGTGCCGTTCTTCATCTTCTCCGGCGAGCTGATGCTCCACGGCGGCATCGCTGACCGCATCCTGCGTTTCGCGCAGGCCACGGTCGGCCATTTCCGCGGTGGCCTCGGCATGGCCAACGTGGTCGCCTGTACGCTGTTCGGCGGCGTGTCGGGTTCGCCGACCGCGGATACGTCGGCAATGGGTGGCGTCGTGATCCCGCTGATGAAGCGCGAAGGTTATAGCGCCGCATACGCGGTCAACGTGACCACGCACTCGTCGCTCGCCGGCGCGCTGATGCCGACCTCGACCAACATGATCATCTACGCGTTCGCGGCGCAAGGCGTGAGCGGCGTGCTGAACGGCAAGCAGATGAGCGGCGTGTCGATCGGCGATCTGCTGTTCTCGGGTCTGTTGCCGGTGCTGTGGGTGATGGGCCTCGTGCTGATCGCCGCTTACTGGCAGGCCGTCAAGTTCGGCTATCCGCGCCGTCCCGACGGCTCGACGCAACTTCAGCGTTTCCCGGGCTGGATGGCGGTGCTGCGTACGTTCATCGGCGCGGTGCCGGGTCTGATGGTCATCGCGATCATTCTGTTCTGCGTGGCGCGCGGTATCGCCACCGCAACAGAGGCGGCCGCGATCGCCGTGGCTTATTCGCTGATATTGACCATCGTCGTGTATCGCACGCTGACGCTGAAGAAGCTCGGCCATGCGCTCGGCAAGGCCGCGAAAACGACCGGCGTGGTGCTGCTGCTGATCGGTGTGTCGAACATGCTGCGCTTCCAGATGGCCTATCTGGAGATCCCGGACGCGATCGAACGCATGCTCGACGGCGCGACCTCGCTGCCGTGGCTGATGTTGTTGTACATCAACGTGATTCAGGTGTTCCTCGGTACGTTCGTCGACATGGCGGCGCACATCCTGATCACGACCCCGCTGTTCCTGCCGATGGCAATGCACAACGGCGTGGGCCCGGTTCAGTTCGGCATCATGATCCTGCTGAACTGCGCATTGGGTCTCGTGCATCCGCCGATTGGTTCTGTGCAGTTTATTGGGTGTGCAATTGGCAATGTGTCGATAGGGGAAACTACTAAGGTGGCGTGGCCGTATTACCTCGCTATCTTCTCGGCGATCAATATTGTCACCTACGTACCGTGGTTCTCGACTTGGTTGCCAAGCGTCATCAACGGTCATCCGGTGTTCTGATCCAAATAAAACGTCTTACCCACACTCTGCGGCGCTTCCATAGGCTGCATCAAAAAGTTTTCAACAGAGGAGTAGAAATGAAAAAGACTCTCGTAGCTTCGGCAGTGGCGTTGGTCGCGCTGGGTGCACACGCGCAAAGCAGCGTGACGCTTTACGGTATTGTCGATACGGGCCTGGGTTGGCAGAACAGCTCGGCGTCGCTGACTACGGCAGCTAAACCGCAGACCGTCCCTGGCAGCTCGCAAGTCAAGATGATCAACGGCATCTGGGCAGGCAGCCGTTTCGGTTTGAAGGGCTCGGAAGATCTGGGTGGCGGCACGAAGACGATTTTCCAGTTGGAAGAAGGCTTTAACAGCGCAACTGGCGCGCAAAGCGTGTCGGGTCTGGCATTCAACCGCCAGGCATGGATCGGTCTTTCGAACGCGCAGTTCGGTACGCTGACGGCAGGCCGCGGGTACACCTCGTACTACACGCTGCTCTCGCCGTATAGCCCGACCACGTGGCTGACCGGTGCATACGGTGCGCACCCGGGTGATATCGACTCGCTGGATACGACGTTCCGCGTGAACAACCAGCTGGTCTATACGTCGCCGAGCTTTGGCGGCCTGACGGTTAGCGGTTCGTACGCACTGGGCGGCAACGCGGGCAGCTTCGCAGCCGGGCAGACCTGGAGCGTTGCGGCACAGTACCTGAACGGCCCGATCGGTCTCGCGGCAGGTATCCAGCGCATTGACAACGCGGCAACCGTCGCGAACCCCGCGTGGAATTCCACGGCGCAGAACAACGGCGCTCAGCCGTCCGTCTCGGCAATCAACAACGGCTTCCAGACCGCAGCGAAGCAGCAGCGCATTGCGGTGACGGGTGGTTACGCGTTCAACTCGCAGTGGGATGTTTCGTTCGCATACTCGAACGTTCAATACGCTGCGGGCCAGGCTTCGCTGTTCCACGACACGCAGATCTGGAATACGGGTGGCGCAGTGCTCCACTGGAAGCCGATCTCGGTGCTGGACCTGGCCGCTGGCTATAGCTATACCCGTGCAACGTCGTCGAACGGCATTCAGAACACGGCTAGCTACAGCCAGTTCAACCTGTCGCAGTACTACACGCTGTCCAAGCGCACAGGCCTGTACGCACTCGAAGCGTATCAGCGTGCTAGCGGCCAGACGCTGTCGGGCAACGGCAAGTCGATCATCAACGCGGTCGCAAGCATCGGTGACGGCCAGAACGGTTCGCCGTCGTCGTCGCGCAGCCAGACGGCTGTCGGCGTTGGTATCATCCATAAGTTCTAAGCAGTTACTGAACACGTGGCGGTGCGTTGTTTTGCCGCCACATCGACGCGATTTTTTTCGCGTTGTAAGTCTCGAAAGCTGCGCACCTCACGTGCGCAGCTTTTTTTTCGATGCCTATTTTTTATGCATCGAAGCGCTGGTCTCGCCAGCGCTGTCCGGGGTCGTTCAGGCCTCCGACCACAAACGCCCACCCGTTGCCCAGTTTTCGCGCTTCACGTCGGTCAGGATGATGTCGACCGAATTCGGCTCGACGCCGAGCGACTCGCAGGTGGTTTTCGTGATCGCTTCGACGAACTGGCGCTTCTGTTCCAGCGTACGACCTTCGAAGAGTTCGATATGAAACGTGGGCATGACGTTGCTCCGTGGGGTTGAGAGTTGGGAATGGAATGAAGCGGACCGGCTCGGGGGTTCAGGCGCGATAGCCGCGATCGAGTCGATCGAGCTTGCGCAGCAGCGCGGGCCATTCGAGCGCGCCTTCGATCGCGCCGCCATCGTAGAGCTGCACCGCCGTGCGCGCGGCGACCGCGTCGCTCGGGACGACTAGCGGCGCGCCGCAGCTTTGCGCCTGAATCTGGATTTCACAGGCTTTCAGCAGCGTCGCCATCAGCACATAAGCTTCGGCAACCGTGCGTCCGAGCGTCAGCGTGCCGTGATTGCGCAATAGCATCGCGGGGTGATCGGCGAGATGCGCGACGAGGCGCTCGCCTTCGGCCGGCGTGAACGCGAGGCCTTCGTAGTCGTGATATGCAAGCTGGCCGTAAAAGCGCAGCGCGTGCTGCGACGCCGGCAGCAATCCTTCCGGCTGCGCCGACACGGCCACGCCCGCGGTGTTATGCAGATGCATCACATATGCCGCGCCATCATGCGCGCGCATAAGGGCCACTATTGACGCGGAATCCTCGGAGAGTGGAACGAGCTTCACAGTGCAACTTCCGCGCTTTCCGTGGAATTCGCAGTGACCTGTACGGCGTTCCGGCTCGACTCGCGACTGGAATGGCGGTCGTCAGGAAAGCGGACTTATGTCTCGTGCCTGACCAACGTCGGCAATGCGTTTGCGTGTCGCCCTTGGCTGCGCCGCAGGTATCGACGAGGGGCGATCGGCAAAAGTCGGCCACAAACGGTCATTAGAGCGATGTGGCCAGATCGGTGACAATCTGGCAACGTCGGTCCCCAAGTCCCTGTCCCAGTGAAAATTGCTGCTCTGATGCAGTGAAGCTGCGCATGCTTCAAGGTGACTAGCCTATTGAATCGGGTGTAGCAAATATGCGCTTTGAATTGAAGAGCAATGCGCCTTGGGGGCACGCTATCGGAGTTTGCCGGCCGCTAAAGATATCCGATTCAACACCGTAAACGGGTAGGGATCATTTCTCTCAAGGGGGAAGGCGTGGCTGCTGCAACAAGGAATACAAAGCGACCGCTGAACAAATGTAAAAGTTGCGGCAAGACTTGGTACCCCCGTGGTAGCAATTTGTCGAGTCGGTGTCCACGCTGCGGCAGTAGCAAGACGAAGGTCGCTGGTTTGGGGATCTTAGGGACGATTGCATTGCTGGCGATATTGGGCGGTCATCCGAATAAGCCGGCGCCGGACCAAAGCCCAGCGGTCGATACTAGTCCCGCTGCTATAGCAACGAATCCGGCGGTTCAAGCTTTTTCGTCGGATGCGATCGCTACCGACGCAGCGTGGCGCAATCTGAGCGGCACGCGAACTGAGCCCCAAGACTCGGCGGACGACGCTGCCATTTCAGGCCGAGTTGAGGTCAGGGGCTCGAACGACACCTCGCCAACCGGGGCCGATTCACGGCAGGAACCGCAGAATAGGTTACAGAGTCTCCCAGCCCAGGGAAATTTGGACGTTTTCAATCATCACTAGATGGGTGTGCCTGCAATTTTCTGCGACCAGATGTGCCTGCTCCGAAGTCGCGAAAAGTATCACCTGCTCAGATATCGCTTAAGACCGATAGTTACTCCCACAATCTGATATGACCTATCGCCCGCTCAATCAATGCAATAGTTGCGAATCTACCTGGCATCCCCGAGGTAAGGACGTGTCATCACGGTGCCCAAACTGCGGTAGTCGAAATGTCGACGTCGTTCGTTCTTCGTCTTCGTTTTCGGGGCTCGCTAAGAAAGCCTTAGGGGTGGTTGGCTTCATTCTCGTCCTCGGTGCGATCGGCCGTCACTCAGGCGAATCGTCGTCACAGGTTGCCCCTTCAGCCGCGAGTGCTGTGGAGGCTAGCGCTGTCGTTGCAACCCCCGCATCTGATATCGCAAGTGAGGTAGCCAGCAGTTCTGTGGTGGCATCAGAGCCGGTAGAGGCGGCATCCGCCGCAAGCGTTGAGGCAATCGCCGAATCTGGCGGTAGCGAGGTACCGGCCATTGGCGCTTCGCAATCGGTTGTTGGGGTGACTGGTCTTGCAAAGACCTTTCTAACGAGCTTCGATTGCGCGCAAGCATCCAATGATGACGAAATTGCAGTATGTGGTGATCCTGGACTTGCTGCCCAGGACAGGCAATTGGGGCAGTTGTACGACGCCGCGCTCAAGACGATTTCAGATCCGCTGGCTCTTAAAAAGTCGGAGTCCGATTGGCTGCTCACGCGCCATATGTGTAACAGGGATTTGGAATGCCTGCGCCACGTTTATGGCGAGCGTATCGGTCAGTTCTTGGGTTCGCTTGGTTCGAAGCCGCTGATCCCTGTGGCAACCGAAGCTGATAAGCCTGACTCCAGCGCAGACGACGCACGAGCCACCACGCGGGACGTGACTGTGATTCCAGCACGATAAAAATCCTTATCGTGAATGACTACTTTCGAGAAAGTCGATTGGCGGCTCCGGGTCGACTTGCGGCGGTGGTCGTCGGCCCGGGTTGCTAGCACGATGCGGTTGTCTTGGCGTCGGTGTAGGCGAGTTTCACCCACGCGAACGCCTGCGGGCCCATCAGCTCCTCACAGCAGCCCGTGTATGCGCAGAAATGCTCAAAGTCATCCATCGCGGTATGGCCGCGATCGTTCGGTTCGAGCGGCACCGTTTCGAGCAGGTTTTCCAGCAGTTCAACGGGTTCCTGGTAGCGCATGGCGCGGCCCTCCGACGTTCAACACGGTCGACTACCACAGGCGATTTCCGCGCGAACGTCGCGGCGCACCGGAATACGGTAGAACTGCCGCAAACGTAAGCCAGGCAAGGCTTTCAGCGCGCTTTTAGAGTTATTTATAGTCGACACGACAGCACACATAACGCGTCGTCGCGCGCGGCATGCACGGCCGCGTGCAGCGCGAAGCCGGTGGCATTCACCGGATGTTCGCTGGCGCCGACGATATTGCCCGCGAGATCGATCTTCACGAGATTCGACGCGCATACCTCATCGAACGCGAGGCCGAACGGATTGATCAGGAAGTGGTCCGGTTCGCCGGGCACGCTCGCGGAAATGTGCGTGTAGATCAGATCGTCCCAGCCGTTGAGCGCGGCGAGACGATAAGCGGCGGCCAGATCGATGCGGGTTTGCTGTTCCGCTTCCGACAGCGGACCGGACTCGGCGATGCGGCCGGCGGGTGAGTGGGCGAACGACATATCTGTCTCCTGTCGGTCAGAGTGAGTGGTTTAGCACCGACTCCGGCGCCATGCGATTGGTCGCCAAGGCAAGAAGATTGCTGAATGCGAGGCCGCGCGACGCGCGAACCGGCTTCGGATGCTACCGCACAATGACGCGCCGGTGGCGACAGCGCACGACACCTCCTTACGTCACGCGAGGCGGCGCCTAAGCGACTGGATGCTCCACGTTGCGAGCACGAACGGCGCGGTCATCGTAAGCCAACTGCAATGCAGGGCGACCGCTTGCAACAGCACCGACATCGCGATGCCACCGAGCATCGCCGCATAGCCTGAGTCGGCTAGCGCGAGCGCGGTCAGCGCGCCGTTGAAGCCTGACAGACCGGCGTCGAATGAAGCATCGCTCGCGCCGAGCAACAGCTGTGCAGCGCTGGCTAGTGTTGCGCCGCCCAGCGCATAGACCGCGTGTTTGCGCGAGGCGGCGGCAATCCCTAGCAGCACCAGCACGCCCGCTGGCGCGCCCGACGCGAAGCCGGTCTGCGCAACGCCCGCGAGCATGCCGCTGACGAGCCGCATCGCGTCCAGCGGCTGAGCGGCATAGGGGCCTGCTGACAATGAACGGCTCGCGATCAGCGGCAACCATAGCCAGGTGACGATCAGGCAAGGACTCGACAGATACTCGAGCCCACGCACGCGCAACCAGCGCGACCACGGTCGCAGCAGCCATGCGGTGGCCGTCGCGGCAAGAATCGCAACGGCCGACGCGCGCGCCGGATCGCCGATGAAGCTGTACGCGGCGAGGCCCGCCAGCGCGCCGTTGAAGCCGAGCAGGCCCGCGCGCAGGTCGGCGTCGGCCGAACCGGCGAGCATCGCGCTGACGTTGGCCGCGATCGCGCCGAGCAGCGCGGCGCCCAAGAGACGCGGCTCGCCGAGCAGCCACGCGCCGAGCATGCACGCGCCGGTCGCGGCGTTCGGTTGCAACACGATCTGGCCGAAGCTGCGCAGCAGCGTGCGCAGCGGGGCGCTGAGCGAGGAAGAGGGCGGATTGGTCGCGGTGGTGTGCATCGGCGGCGGGTTCGGAGTCACGACAAACCGCGAGCATAGTCGAGCGCCAAACCCTCAGGCATCTCGCCCGTTTATACTGGCTATTTGCCGGCCGTAACCGCCTGGGTTCCGATTGACTCGCGCGCGGACTTTCGCGCTACGATGAAAAGGCCGGCGCGCCCACCGCGCCGTTTCGCGAGGAGACGCCGATGCGTGAATTACGATGGGCCTCGGAAGAGGGCGACGGCATCGAACATCTGGTATTCGATGCGCGCGACGACGGCTTTGCCGTGGAAAGCGTCGTGGTCGGGCAGCGCTATGGCAAGGCGTACGGGCTGCATTACGCGGTGCGCTGCGACGCGCGCTGGCGCACGCGCTATGCACACCTGAAGATCGTCGGCGGCGGCGAGCTGGAATTGCATGGCGATGGCGAAGGCCACTGGCACGACGGGCACGGCCTCGCGCTGAGTGCGATCGAGGGCTGTATCGACATCGATATCGCCGCGACGCCGTACACCAATACGTTGCCGATCCGCCGCCTGCAACTGGCCGAAGGCGAACGTCAACCGATCGAAGTCGCATACATCTCGACGCCGGACTTGCAGGTTACGCGCGCCGAGCAGGCATACACGTGCATCGAGTTGAATGCTGAGTACCGCTATGAAGGCATTTTTCGCGAGTTCACCGCCAATCTGCGCGTGGATAGCGATGGCCTCGTGATCGACTATCCGACCTTGTTCGCGCGTTTGCCGCGCGCGCGTTAGGTTTTGGGTTCGATGTCGCGGTTGTCATGCCGCGCCGTGCGCGCGGGCTACCCGTGCGTGCCGCCTGCTGCGTTTAAAACGTCGTCTGGCCCGGTCGATGCGCCGCGGCCGAGCGGGCGTTGCATCAGTGTCGTGTCGAGCCAGCGGCCGTGCTTGTAGCCGACCGCCTTCAACGTGCCGGTCAGCTCGAAGCCGAGCTGCGTATGTAGCGACAACGAGCCGCCGCTGCCGCCATCGGCGATCACCGCGATCATCTGACGCCACGGGCCGGTCTCGCATCGATCGATCAGCGCCTGCAGCAGCACGCGTCCGATGCCGCGTCCGCGATATGCGTCGTTCACGTAGATCGAGTCTTCGATCGTGTTGCGATAGGCGGCGCGCGGGCGATACGGCGTCGCATAGCAATAGCCGGCGACGTCGCCGTCGATCTCCGCGACCATATAAGGCAGTCCGTGGCTGCGCACGCTTGCGAGCCGCGCGCGCAGGTCCTCCACGGACGGCGGGATTTCTTCGAACGACGCGACACCGGTCAGCACGTGATGCGCATAGATGGCCTGGATCGCGGGGAGGTCGGCTTCGGTGGCGTCGCGGATCAGCGGGGCGTCGAGCGGAGGGCGGGGTGAACTCATTCGTGGTCCGGTCGTGGCCGGCTAGTTTGACGGAAGCTTTTACTATGCCTGTCGCCGGTGCGGATTTGAAGCGCGTCAAAGATCGAATTGATCGAACTCGCTCTGCAGTTCGCGATTGCGCGCCACGCGTTCGTCGATAGCCGGTCCACGACGCTCGACGACCGCGGAGATCAGCAGATTGAATAGGCACGTCAGCGGCGCGAGCGAATCCCAGAACTGACCGACGTCGGTTTTCACCTGCAGCAGGTCGCCGTCGAAATCGCGCGCCCACGGACAGTAGATATCGGTGACGAGCGCGAACGGCAGACCGCGTCGCGAGGCCGCCTGGCAATAGCGTCGCGCGATCGTTGAATAGGCGCGCGTGTCGGTGACGATCAGATACGGCGTACTGAATTCCGAGTTCAGCGAATCGACGTAGGAACCCGACATGCCATCCGAATAGAACACGCGCGGGCGGAGGTATTCGAGGTAGCTGTAAAACGCGTTGCTGATACCGCGCGTCGACTGGATGCCGAGGATGTAGACCGCATCGGCGTTCGCGATGCGCTCGGCGACGCGCGCGAAGGCCGGCGAGCGCGCGAGTTCGTATACGTGCTGGATCGCGCCGATTTCGAGTTCGAGCGACTGGGCGAGCGTGGCGTCGCGCGGCGAGGCCCCGTCAGCGACGTCCGGTTCATGCGGCTCGCCGGCTTGCGTGCTGTCGCTCGGGCCACGGCGGAACGCGTCGAGCCGGTCCGTGATCAGCCAGGGCCGCTGCTGCGTGCCGCGCAGCTCGCGTTTCAGATCGTCCAGATTGCGATAGCCGACGCTGCGCAGAAAGCGGCCGACCGAAATGCCGCTGGTGCCGGCTTGCTGCGCGATCTGGTCGGCGGTTTCGAGGCCGAGCCGGTCGAGGTTCGCGAGCATGTAGCTGGCGACGCGTTTCGACGTCGGCGTGAGTTCGGCAAAACGGGCTTCGACGGTTTGGGCAAAAGCGGTCGTCATCGTCAGTCGCGGCGCGGGGCGCTGGTTGTGCCAATCTGCGAAATGATGACATATCGACCTACGACTCGCGCAATTCGATCCTGAAAAAAAGACTGTTTGCCGTTCGCCGGTCGAGCCGCGTCAGACTGCCCGCCGCGCCGGCGCCGCGCGCGAAAAATGCCGTGCGCCCGCCACGCAGGCGACCACGATCACGGTGACGATGATCATCGACGGCGGAACCTGTTCGTGCAGCAGTACGCCGGCGAGCAGCAGCCCGAAAAACGGCTGCAGCAGCTGCAGTTGACCGACCGCCGCGATGCCGCCGAGCGCGAGCCCGCGATACCAGAACACGAAGCCGATCAGCATGCTGAACAGCGACACGTACGCGAGTCCCCACAGGGCGGCGGCGCCGACGCCGTCGAACGATACGGGCCGTGTCCACCAGGCGAGCGGCAGCATCAACGGCAGCGACAGCACGAGCGCCCACGAAATCACCTGCCAGCCGCCGAGGTGACGCGATAGCCGCGCGCCCTCCGCATAGCCCAGCCCGCATACGACGATCGCCGCGAGCATCAGCGCGTCGCCGAGCGGCGACGCGTCGATGCCGTGCCGCAGCGCGAACGCGGCCACCGCCGCGCTGCCGAGCGCCGAGAACAGCCAGAACGCCGGCTGCGGCCGCTCGCCGCCTCGCAGCACGCCGAAGATTGCGGTGGCAAGCGGCAGCAGACCGATGAACACGACCGCATGTGCGGCGCTCACATGCCGCAACGCCAGCGCGGTCAGCAATGGAAAGCCGACCACGACGCCGAGCGCGACCACTACGAGCGGCAGCAGATCGCGCCGCTCCGGCCGCGTCTCGCGGAACACCAGCAAGAGTAGAAGACCGAGAACGCCCGCGATCGTCGCGCGCGCCACGGTCAGAAACACCGGATCGAGTCCCTGCACGGCAAGCCGCGTGGCCGGCAGCGAGCCACTGAAAATCAGCACGCCCGCGAAACCGCTAAGCCAGCCGTTGGTGGTCTTGTCCATTGCGTACATTCCTGCGCTCAAAGAGTCACATGATGCGCGCGGCGGCCGTAAACGTTAAGCTACAGATCAGTACAGTTCGAACGAACTGTACCGAACATGGAGCAGTACAGATGGCAGAGAGGGACAACAACGAGGCGGTGCCGGGAACCCGCGTCGGCCTCGTGATGGACAATCTGCGCGAGCGCATCGCGAGCCGCTCGCTGATGCCGGGTGCGCGCGTGCCGTCGATTCGCGCGATGACCGACACGCTCGGCATATCGAAGTCGACCGTGGTGGAAGCCTACGACCGTCTCGTCGCGGAAGGGGCGATCATCGCGCGGCGCGGCTCCGGCTTCTTCGTGTCGGGCCATGCGCCGCCGCTCGCGCTAGCCGATCTCGGCCCGCGGCTCGATCGCGAGGTCGATCCGCTGTGGCTCACGCGGCAGTCGCTGGAGACCGGCTCGAAAGCGCTGAAGCCAGGCTGCGGCTGGATGCCGGCCTCATGGCTGCCGGAAGATGGCGTGCGGCGCGCGCTACGTGCAGTTGCGCGTGATCCGCAGTCACTGCTCGCCGACTACGCGAGCCCGGCCGGCTTGCCCGCGCTGCGTCAGCAGCTTGCATGGCGGCTTTCCGCGCATGGCGTCGATGCTCCTCCCGAGCAGATCCTGCTGACCGACGGTGGCACCCATGCGCTCGATCTCGTGTGCCGCTTCCTGCTCGAACCCGGCGACACGGTGTTGATCGACGATCCGTGCTACTTCAATTTTCAGGCGTTGCTGCGCGCGCATCGCGTGCGGATCGCGAGCGTGCCCTACACGCCGCAGGGGCCGGATCTCGCGGCGTTCGAGCGCGTTCTGGTCGAGCAGCGTCCGCGGCTCTACGTGACGAACTCGGCGATCCACAACCCGACTGGCGCGACGCTCGCGCCGGCCGTCGCGCACAGGCTGCTGAAGCTCGCCGGCGAGCACGATCTGCTGATCGTCGAGGACGACATCTTCGCGGACTTCGAAGACGAACCTGCGCCGCGCCTCGCTGCGTTCGACGGCCTCGCGCGCGTCGTGTCGATCGGCAGCTTTTCGAAGACGCTGTCGGCGGCGGTGCGCTGCGGCTATATCGCGGCGCGGCCCGAATGGGTCGAACCGTTGATCGATCTGAAGCTTGCGACCTCGTTCGGCAATGGTCAGCTCGCGGCGAGCGTCGTGCATCGGATGCTCGTCGACGGTACCTATCGGCGTCATCTCGAGTCGATGCGCGCGAAGCTGGCCGATGCGATGGGAGAGACCATCAGGCGTCTCGGCTATGCGGGCCTCGATATCTGGACACGGCCGCGTGCGGGCCTGTTCGTATGGGCGCGCTTGCCCGGGGCGCTCGATGCCGCCGACATCGCCCGTCATGCGTTGACGGCGGGTGTCGTGCTCGCGCCGGGCAACGTGTTCAGCGCGTCGCAAGCGGCGGCGGGCTTTCTGCGTTTCAACGTGTCGCAGTGCAATCGCCCGAAGGTGTACGAGGCATTGCAGCGGGCGATGGATGCGTGCGCGGTGTCGGCCGACGCGGGGCGCGAGCGCGTCTGAGACGAACTGAATCGAATCAGGCGCTCGCAGTCCTTGCTACAGCGTTATTTGCACAGCAGAAGCATCCGTTCCTGTTCGGAGCAGGGCGTGTGCGGTTTCGGCGCGGGCTGCGCGGCCGCCGCGCTCATCGCCGCGCTGCGGTTCGCGAGACACGCGCGCAGATGCTTCTCGACCGGACCGTAGTACTTCCACCCGCGTACGAGCGTCGGCAATTCGAGCTTCACCTGTTTCCACTTCGGATGGCCGTGCTCCTGCAGATTGTCGAAGTTCGCGCACAACGAGTCGGCGAAATGATTCAGATTGCTGACGGTGTCGCGCAAGCCATAGTCGTAGGTGACCAGAAACGCTTTGACTGTGAGGCCCGGCACGTCTTCCTTCAACCAGCCCGGGTAGCTGCTTTGACGGATCGTCGTCGGAAAGTAGGTTTGCTTCGCGCGGGTCGTCTCCGCCGCGTTGGGATCGACGGGCAACAGACGCAACTGTGACAGCAGGTCGGGCTTCATGTCGTTGAACAGCTTCGCCGGCTGCCCGACCACGATGATCGCGACGTCGATCTTCTTCACGATCAGCGCGGCGAGCGCGTCCTCGTTGCTCAGATGCACGACGTTCTGCTCGGGAATCGGCTGGCCGAACATGAGGCGGTACAGCGTCGTCGCCGACTGCGCGGTGCCGCTGCCTAGCAGGCCGACGCTGATGGTCTTGTCCTTGATGTCGGCGAGCGTTTTCAACGGCGAATCCGCACGCACGACGACGTTAATTTCCTCGTCGTAGAGCGGCATGATCAGTCGCAGCGGCCGGATCGTCGTGCCCGCATCGGGGTTACCCGTGTTGGCCATGTCGATGAACGCCTGGTATACGTCGGACTGCACGAGCGCGAGCTTCACGCCGGGCTCGAAACGCATGCGCTGCACGTTTTCGGCCGAGCCTTTCGACGCCACCACTTCGAGGTCGATGCCGACCGGCTGGGCCACCCATTTCGACAGGTCGTTGCCGATCTGGATATACGTCCCGCGCTCCGGCCCGGTGACGATCTTGTAGTGCGCCGGTTCGGCGCCGGCCAGCGAACATACGACCAGTACCATCAGCCCCAGCCAGCCCGCGAGAAGTCTCTTCAGCATGGTCTTTCTACCTATCGGTCAGGTTGATCCCGCTTCACGCGTGGCGCGTGGAAGCACCAGTGATCCGGTTGCCATGTCATGTTCAAACCGCTGCCAGGGTCGCTCCGTCTGTTGCCGCTCAGAGGGCGCACGATTATGTGCGAATCGGCACAGACGTCGACCCTTTGATCTGGTAAGCGAAGCTAGGTTTTTGCGCGACGGCGCAGTCGATTGCGTCTCCGGACCCTGAGCGTTGCGTCGCGCGTGAGCGCTAGTTGCTCCGCGGCGTCGCCGTTCTCACGACGCCGGCGTTCGTTGTGGTCGCGGCGAGCGCGCCGTGCTCCAGCATGCCGGCGGGCAGCGGTACCTGCAGTTGCGCCTGCGCGAGCGGTGCGCCCGGCCCGGCGTCCGTCGCCGCATGCGGCGGCGTCAGCGGCGCCCAGCCGGTCTCGCGAATCACCCGCTCGAGGATCACTTTCGCCGCGTCGTTGCCGCTGTCGATCGCGAGCGCCTCGTTTGCGTGCTGACGCGCGCACGGCCACGACTGCTGCGCGATGCAGGCCTGCGCGGCCTGCAGCGCAGTATCGCGGCGCTGGACCAGCGGTCGCATCTGATCGGCCAGAGCCTGCGCGTCGCTGTTTCCCGGTTGTAACGTTTGCGCAGCGGCGAGAGCGGCTTGCGCCGCGGACAGGTCGCTGGCGCGGAACGCGGTCCGCGCGACCTGCAGTGCCTGTCCGGCATCGTGGAATTGCGTCGCGGGCCGCACGGGCGTCGCGGCCAGCGGCGGCGCGGCAGGCGGCGCAGCCGGTGTCGCCGGAATGACGGGGACCGCGGCCACGACGGGCGCGGGCTTTGCCGCCAGTTCGGTCGCGGGCGGTGGCGCAGGCCTGGCCGCGGCCGGCGCGTGCGCGGTCTGTGCCTGGGCAGGCACCGGCGCGGACGCAAGCGGCGCGATCATGCCGGTCGTGGTTGTGCGGGCATCCTGAGTAATCTGCTCGACGCCTTTATCTTCCGATTCACCACCGTCGCTGAACAACGTATAAGCGATATACGCCAGGCCGATCGCGATAACCGCGCCGATCACGTATAGCACGCGCCAGATCATCTGCGCAGTGGTGCGCGGCGCGTACATCGGATCTTCGTAAGGCGGGATCGCGGTGTCGGTCGACACGAGCGCCGTGTGCATGACCGGCCCGGTCTGCAACATAGATTCGGGCGCCATCGCCGCAGAGGCGATGACGGGCTCGTCGCGTGTACCGAGTTCGTCGTCGAAGCGGGGCAGGGGTTTATGCGTGGCGCTCGCGCGGCTGCCTGGAATACCTGTGCGGATGTGCGGATCGTCGTGATCGAACGGATGCGCAGCGCCACAGTAGGGGCAGGCGTCGACTTGTCGGTAGAGTGCGCCACCGCAGCGTTTGCAGGGCGTGGGGAAACTTTGGCCGGTTGCTGTCTGGGTGGACATGCCGTGGACCCACCTTTGGAAAACGATGCCGTAAAGGCATGCTCCGGATCGTGTTGAGGCAGGAGCCTTGTCCGCGGAATACGATCCACATGCGCCGGAGTCGCGGAGACGCAGGCCGCGCCTGCGTTTCCACGGTTTCCAATATGTGATGTTTAACGGGGGACGTCAACGCGGTAGGCCCCTGGATTGTGTGCGCTACCGCTCATTCGGAGGTATGAAGAAACTTTGGCGACACGCTCGAACCGAACGTATGTATCTGTTGTTTCACGACAAATGCAGAGGGCGCGCCACAGGTGGTGAGCGCGACGAAAAAACAACGAGGCCGACGCGTTGCGCGTGCGGCCTCGTGATCACTCTGTTGGTGGGTGCTTGCCGGTAAGCGTTTGCATCAGCATCCGGATCAGGCGTGGAACAACGCTCAGTGCTTGCGCAACGGATGATCCTTCAGCAGCCACGCCAGCGCGAAGGCGAGCACCACGACGCATGCGGCCGACAGATACACGGTGTGCAACGCGCCGGCGAACGCATGCAGATAGTCGTTGCGCAATGCTTCGGGTAGCTGATGAATCGCGGCGGGACCCAACGCCTGCGGAAGTTCGGTATCGGGCGGAATCAGCTTTTCGAGGCGTGCGGCGAGGCCGTTCGAAAACACCGCACCGAAACCGGCCACGCCGATCGAGCCGCCGATCGAGCGAAACAGCGTGACGCCCGACGTCGCCACACCCATGTGCTTGAATTCGACAGTGTTCTGGACCGCGAGGACCAGCACCTGCATCACCATGCCGAGGCCGCAGCCGAGCAGACCCATGTACAGATACATCACATGAATCGGCGTATCGATCTGCAGGCGCGCGAGCAGCAGCATCGCCACGGAGACGAGGAACGTGCCGATGATCGGGAACAGCCGATACTTGCCGATCTTGCTGATCAGGCGGCCCGTCACCATCGACAGGATAAACAGGCCGCCCATCATCGGCAGCATCTGCATGCCGGCTTGCGACGGCGTGGAGCCCTTGACGACCTGCAGATAGAGCGGAATGAACGTAACGGAGCCGAACAGCGATACGCCGATGATGAAGCTCACGAGGCTGCTGATAAGAAACGTGCGTTGCTTGAACAGTCCGAGCGGCATGATCGGTTCGACCGCGCTGCGCTCTTCGTGGATGAAGCCCCAGATCGCTACGAGCCCCATGCCGAGCGTGAACCATAGTTGCGGCGAGGTCCACGGCAGGATCGTGCCGCCCTGGCTCGTGAACAGGATGATGCAGGTCAGCGCGCCGGCGAGAAACGCGGCGCCCATGTAGTCGATCGTGTGCTTGACGTGGCGCACGTGCGGCTTGAACACCGCGCCGATCACGATCAGCGACAGGATGCCGAGCGGCAGGTTGATGTAGAAGATCCAGCGCCACGTCAGATGCTCGACCAGAAAACCGCCGAGCAGCGGACCGATGACGGTGGCGAGACCGAAGATGCCGCCGAACACGCCCTGATAACGGCCGCGCTCAGCGGGTGGAATCACGTCCGCGATCGCCGCCATCGTCACGACGAGCAAGCCGCCGCCGCCGAGGCCTTGCAGCGCGCGCAGCACGATCAGCTGACTCATGTTCTGCGCGATGCCACACAGCGCCGAGCCGACGAGAAAGATGACGATCGCCGTCTGCAGCACGATCTTGCGGCCGAACAGGTCGCCGAACTTGCCGTACAGCGGCACGACGATCGTCGAACTGAGCAGGTAGGCGGTCACGACCCAGGAGAGGTTATTGAGCCCGCCCAGATCGCCGACGATGGTGGGCAGCGCGGTAGACACGATCGTCTGGTCGAGCGCGGCGAGCAGCATGACCAGCAGCAGCGCCGGAAACAGCAGCCGGATCGGCGGATGATCGGCTGCGGCTGCGGCCGAGGCCGCAGCTTGGCGGGGTTCCTCGGGCGCGGACTCGACGGACAGGGTCCTAGCGGGTTGTTCCATGGTGGCAACGCGTTGAAATTAATTAACTGAGAGATTAATATATGCGACATCGCCTCTCACGTCAAATTCAATGCAATGACAAGGATCTCATCTGACGACGCCGCGGCGGACAATGCCGTGACACCTGCCGGGCCACCCGCGCGGATTGCCGCGAAAGAGCGCGGCGCGTCGAAGCCCAAACTCGAGGCGGCGCAGGCGGATACGCAAACCGCGAATATCGCAGGCGGCGCGCCAACCGGGTCGGCCGCCCGCCGCCCCGGCCGGCCGACGGGCGCCGCGCGCGGCCCGGAGCAGCGCGCGCGCTTGCTCGACGCGGCGCTGACGTTGTTCGCGAGGCAGGGCATCGTCGAGACATCGCTCGGTGAGATCGCCCGCGAGGCCGGCTTCACGCCCGCGATGGTGCACTACTACTTCAAGACACGCGATCAACTGCTCGATGTGCTGATCGACGAGTGTTTCGCGCCGTTGCGTGCGAGCCTCGGTCTGCCGTTCCAGGAAAATCCCGACGATCCGGTCGCGGCGATCACGCAGCTCACCGAGCGGCTCGTGCAGATCGCGAGCGATAACCCGTGGTTCGCGTCGCTGTGGATTCGCGAAGTGATCAGCGACGGCGGGCTGTTGCGCCAGCGCATGCACGAGCGGTTCGGTTTCGCGCATCAGAAGGAGTCGCTGCTGGCGATCGCGCGCTGGCAGAAGGAGGGGCGCCTGAATGCATCGCTCGAACCCGCGCTCGTGTTCGTCACGCTGCTCGGCATGACGATTCTGCCGCTCGCCACTTCGAAGCTGTGGCGTAATGATCCATTGCGCCGCAGCATCGGCGGCGCGGAGATCGCACGGCACGCGGTGGCGTTGCTCGTGCAGGGCATCGGGCCCGCCAAGGGTGATTGAACCGGCGGCCGGTTTGCCGCACCGGTCGCCGTGTCCTTTGAAAAGGCCCTAGATTGTGCGGTTTTTCTTCCACGCGTCGAATGCCGCCTTCGTTTCGTCGTTCGGCGGATAGGTGCCGGGCAACGCGGCGCCGGCACGAATCCTTTCGGTCAGAAACGCTTCCAGCCGTTCCTGCTCGGCCGCGGCTTGCGCGACGTCGTCGGCCATCTTGCGCGGAATCACGACGACCCCATCCACATCGCCGACGATCACGTCGCCCGGAAACACCGCGACGCCGCCACAGCCGATCGGCACGTTGATGTCGACCGCGTGATGGCGGATCAGATTGGGCGGCGCGCTCGCGCCGGCGCAAAACACCGGCATGTCGAGCGCGGCGATCGTCGCGCTGTCGCGCACCGGGCCGTCGGACACCATGCCGGCCACGCCGCGCACCTGCAAACGCAGCGACAGGATTGAACCGAACGACGCGCTGCCGCGCTCGCCGCGGCAATCCTGCACGAGCACATGGCCCGGCGGAATCGTCTCGACGCATTTGCGTTGCGCGTACTCAGGGTCCGCGAATAGCTCCAGCACGTCGATGTCTTCGCGCGACGGGATATTGCGCAGCGTGAACGCCGGCCCGACCAGGTTCGCGCCTCGGCGCGGACCGAGCGGCGCGACGCCCTGCATGAAGGTGTTGCGCAGACCGCGCTTGAATAGCTGCGTGGTCAGCGTGGCGGTGCTGACGTGAAGAAGGATCTCGAGCGTTGCGGTGCAAAGCGCGGGCGATGTGGCGGACATGGGGTCGGGTGGCCTCGGGTTGGGATGAGGAAACATCGATAGACGCATGCGGGCGGCTGCGATCCGAAGCATGCCGCGCATGCGCGCCCACGATAATAGCGCCGCGACGCCAACGGTTAGCAGGCAAGCGCCAATTCATCTACGTGTCATCGGCACGCGCGACCGGGCCCCTCTTCCCGCAAAGCGAACCGCTGCAGCGAGGCACGCGACATGCTTCCAGAGTCGACGGGTACGAGCGGCGCAAGACGAACGACAGCGCCGCGTCGCGCGAACAATACGAAGGACTGAATCGATACCGGGCGGAGAAGGCCGTACGAACGGGGTTCGTGCGAACCGCGCCGGAACATCGGGTGCCGGCAATCGGCGAGCCGCGGAAAAACTGCGGACACACAGCAGCTAAATCGCGGTATGCGTCGAGCGCCGTTTTTTCATCGACGTGCAATTTTGGCGCGTTACCGTGCGCACGCGTTGTACTCGGGAAGGTGCTCAGCAATGTTTTACAATCGCGGACCTGTCTGCAACTCGGCGTGCGAAATCGAGTCGGAACCATGGACAGCAACACCTTGGCCGCGCAAATCGGCGGCAATCAGCAGAGTGAAACATTGGCCACTTCCGATGGCCTAACCGGTTTTCCAGAGCAACAACATACGATGAATGCAGCAATGAGGCTCGATCAGGCCACGATCGTGCTGGTCGAGGACGACCCCGACAGCCGGGAATCGTTGACCTTGCTACTCGAGGCGGAAGGCGCGAAGGTATGCGCAGTCGCCGATGCGGAAGAGGGTGTCGTGGCGGCGATGGAGTTGCTTCCCGACGCGGTCGTCTGCGATCTCGACTTGCCGACCATGGATGGCTTCTATCTGATCCAGCGGCTGCGCGACCACGAGATTTGCGGCGGCCATTCGCCCGCGGTGGCGGTGGCGCTGACCGGCCATACCGACGACGCATACCGGCTGCGCAGCATCGGCGAAGGCTTCCAGCATTTCATGACCAAACCCGCGTTACCCGAAGCGCTCGTGACGTTGCTGCGCGACGCAATCGACGCCCGCGCGGCGGGTTGATCGCCGCTTCGCATTGGCTCTCGTGGGCAGTGCGTTATAGCAGGCCGGCGCGCGGCGGGAAGACGTCGTTTCGCAAAGCAGCGCACGGCCATCGACGCTTCGCAGCGCATTACACCGCGTTGCGCACCCGACGCGTAGAGCGCCGCTATTTCGCCGCGGCCACCGGCGCGGCCTCGCCGGCCACTGCGGCCGCCTGACACGCCGCACACAGACCCTTCAACTCGATTTCGTCGCTCGCGAGCCGATAGCCCGCGTCTTCGATCTGCGCGATGAGCGCCTGGCGCAGTTTCGGTTGATGCAGTTCGGTGACGCTGCCGCATTGCTGGCACACGACGAGAATACCGTGCTGGCATTGCGTCAGATCATGGCAGACGGTGAACGCATTGATCGACTCGATCCGATGCACGAGTCCCGCCGACAGCAAAAAATCCAATGCGCGATAGACGGTTGGCGGCGCCGAGCCCGGGTGAATCTGGCGCATTTCGTCGAGCAGCGAATAAGCCTTGGTCGCGCGTCCCGAGTTCAGCAGCAGTTCGAGCACCTTACGGCGGATCGGCGTGAGTTTTTCGCCGCGTTCGCGGCAATATTCCTCGGCCAGTGCGAGAGCCGCTTCCTGCGACGGCTGATGCACGTCGTGATGCACATGATCATCGTGCGCATCGGCGGCGGTGGCGGCAGGCACGGGAGTGACCGGATGGCCGATTGCGGCGGGCTTGGCGGTTTTCATGCGTCGATTATAGAGGCATGCGGGGTGGGCCGCCGCGCCTGTCGTGGGATCGGCGGGGCACAGGCGCGCGGGCGGCGATCACGAAGCCGCCAATCAACCGGCCGTTCAGGTCAACGGAAAATCCACATACTTCTTGAACCCGGTGCGCGTTGTCAGACGCGAATACCAGCGCTCCAGACTCGGCAGCGGCGGCCGCTGCAAACCGTCGACGCCGAACCAGCGCTTCGCGTACGCGCCGATCACGATATCGGCGAGCGTGAACTTGTCGCCTTCGAGAAAGAAGCGGCCCTGCAGATGCGTGTCGAGCAGGCGCCAGAGCACGGTGACCGCCTGCACGTCGGCAGCGAGTTTGGCGGTGTCGCGTTCGGCCTCCGGCGTGCGCACGAGCGACCAGAACACGGGACGTTCCACCGGCTGCAGCGTCGACAGCGACCAGTCCAGCCAGCGGTCGATGCTGGCGCGCAGTTTCGGCTCGGCCGGATACAGCAGGCTCGATTCGCCGTATTGCATCGCCAGATAGCGCAGGATCGAGTTGGATTCCCACAGCACGAAGTCGTCGTCGACCAGCGTCGGGATCTTGCCGGTCGGGTTCATCGCGAGATAGTCGGGTTCGTTGTTGCGGCCGAATTGCAGGCCCGCGTCGATGCGGTCGAATGGCAGTACGAGTTCGTCGCAGCACCATAAAACTTTCTGGACGTTGACTGAATTGGTACGTCCCCAGATCGTAATCATCCGGTAAATCCTTTTCTGTTACGGTTGGCAAGCCGCGCCTCGCGCGCGGCGTTCAGCCAGTTACGATACACGATGCGCGAAGCTTTGCGCGGCGTACGAAAGGCGCCCTCCGCGCGAGGCGGCACGCAGTCTCGCGGCTGCGACGCCGCGACCGCGTTGCGTACAATGACCGCACCCCGAATTGCACTGAGCCGACACGCGTGGACTCACGCATCCAAACCCAATAAGGCACCGCATGGCCCGCATTGTTCCCGACGACTGGAAGAGCCTGGAAGCGACCGGCGCGGCGGCGCGCGAACGCGAAACGCTCGCGTTGCTCGAAAAGGCATTGCCCGCCGACTACACGGTATATCACGGCGTGCATTGGACTCGCCTGAACCAGAACTTCTCGGTATTCGGCGAGGCCGACTTCGTAATCGTGAGTCCCGCCGGGCGTCTGATGATCATCGAGCAGAAGACCGGTTTTCTGCGTGAAACGCCGAAGGGGCTCGTCAAGGTGTATCTGCAGACCGAGCGCAACGTCGCGATCGCGCTCGCGCATACGATCGAGAGTCTGCACCGGCGCTTTACCGCGGCGTTCGGCGCCGGCACGTATTTCATCGAGGAACTGCTGTACTGTCCCGATCACATCGTCAAGGATGCAGCGATCGCCGGCGTGAATCCCGCGCGCATCGTCGACGCGACGCGGCGCGAGCGGCTCGCGGCGATCATTCGCGAAGCGTTGCCGGCCGATGAGCCGCGCCTTCCCAGCGCATCGAAAATCCATCACTTTCTCGCCGACGAACTCGCGCTGGCGCCCGACACGAGCGCGCTCGTCGGGCAGGCGGGCACGCTCGTCACGCGCCTGTCGGGCGGACTTGCGACATGGGCCCGGCGGCTCGAACTCGCGCCGTTCCGTTTGCGCGTGGTCGGCACGGCCGGCTCCGGCAAGACGCAACTCGCGGTGCAGGTGATGAAGGACGCGGTCGCGCGCGGCGAGCGGCCGTTGTACGTGTGCTTCAACCGGCCGCTCGCCGATCACATCGCGCGGGTCGCGCCGCCCGAGGCGAAGGTCGCGAACTATCACCAGCTGTGCGACTGGATCACGCGCGACGCGGGCCGCGCGCCCGATTTCGAATCCCCACAGGTATTCGATCAACTGGAAGCCGGATTCGCCGACACGCCGATCGAACCGCGCTGGCAATTCGACGTGCTGATCGTCGACGAAGGGCAGGATTTCCAGCAGTCGTGGATTACCTCGCTCGAGCGGCTGCTGCGGCCAGGCGGCGCATGGTGGTGGCTCGAAGACCCGCTGCAGAATCTGTACATGCGCGAGCCGGTCTCGTTGCCCGGCTGGGCCACGCTGAAGGAGACCACCAATTACCGCAGTCCGCGTGACATCCTCGACTATCTGCGCGACGTGATGGGCTCGTCGGTGCCGCTTGCCGCAGCGCTCGCGTCGGGCAGTCCGTTCGACGGCTCAGACGTTTCGGTGTCGGTCTACGACGAAACGCAGGCCGCCGAAAACAGTATCGACGCGACCAAGCGCGCGATCACCCACGCGCTCGGGCTCGGCTTTCGCAAGCAGGACATCGTGGTGCTGTCGTTCCGCGGCAGGGAGGGTTCGGCGATGAGCGCGCTCGATCATCTCGGACCGCATCGGCTGCGCAGCTTCACCGGCAAATACGATCTGTTCGGCAACCCGGAGTATCGCGAGGGCGACGTGCTGTTCGAGTCGATCTACCGCTTCAAGGGGCAGGCGGCTCCATGCGTGATCTTCACCGAGATCGACTTCGACGCGTTCGACGAACGCGTCGCGCGCAAGCTGTTCGTCGGCGCCACGCGCGCGACGATGAAGCTGATCGTCGTCGCGTCGCAGCGGGCCGCACGGCATTTGCAGCTGCGCGAGGGGAAGGACAAGTAGCGCTGGCGTTTGGTCGCTGCGCCCACCCGGAACGCTGAGCGCAGCTCAACTCCACGCCCTTGCGCTCACCAGCATCCCCGTATGCGTCAGCGCATCCCACCAGATCACGCGCAGCAACGGCGCCTGCTGCGCGATCAGCAGCGCCTGCACCGGATCGCTTTCGACGAAGTGCGTGACTCCCGCGCGCAGCGCCGCGCTCGCCTTGTGCGCGGCCGCGCCGGAGGGGCTGTCGTCGTGCAGGCCGGGCGCGCGCATCACCGGTTGCATGTGAGCGAAGCCGTGTCGCGCGAGCCACGCTTCGGTGCGCGCGCGATCCATCTCCGGGCGGCCCGTGATGATCGTGCGCACGTGCTGCAGGTCGATGCCGGGCAGCACCTCGAACGGCAGCAGCGCGTCGCGCTCGGCGAGCGCGGCGGTGAGGTCTTCGTCGTAGCGCGCGAGCGGGACGTCGGGCAGCAGGATGCCGTCGAGGTCGATCGCGTACGCGGCGTATTCGTGGTCGTTGGCCATCGCGGGCGCGGCACCGGCTTCGACGCGCGCCCAGTCGTCGCGGTAGCGCTCGGTGTACGCCTGGCGCTCCCATGGAAAGAGCGCGAAGTAGCCGTGCGCGTCGATCGCGTAGTCGGGCTGCGCGCGGCTCAGATCATCGACCGCGGCAGTCAGCGTCTTGACTTCGAGCCCGTGCGATTGCAGGAACGCGATGCAATCGACGAGCGTAAAACCGCGTCCGGCGATGTCCTCGCACAACAGCACTTTCGAGCCCGCGGGCGGGATCGGAAGCGTCGAATCCCATGCGACCGCGCGCGTCTGGCGGTCGTAGCGCAGGAACGCGACCGGCGCGCCGACCGCGTGCGACACCATCAGCGCGAGCGGCGCGCCGCCGCGCAGAATGCCGAGCGCCATGGTGAAGCGCTCGGCGAGCAACGCGGGTTGCAGCGATTCGATCCAGTGATCGAGTTGTTCGTACGTCAGAGGCAAGACCGGCTTGTTCATGACTATCGAGGCGCCGATGGCGCGATGGAAGACATTGGTCCGCGGGGAGGCGCGCGGTGCTCGCTGACGCACTGGCGCGACATCGCGGGTCCCCGTTTTTGAGTCAGCGCATTTTGGCGATATTATGCATGCGGGTCAAAGGTCGCGTGTCGGGGTGGCACGCGTTTGACTGCACGGTATGGCGCAACACTTCGCGTGGCATAAGATCGGCTGACCGTGGCGCCGTCCATGGTCCGGCGAATCAACGAAAACGGATAAAAAAAGCAAATGGCCAACCTGATTGCAACGCTGCGCAACGCAGCCGGCGGAACCGGTGTACCTTGGCGGATGCGCTGGCTGACGGGGCTCGCGGGACTGATCGTCGGGCTTACTGTCTATGGCGCGCATGCGCAGCCGGGCGCGCGGCAGTCACTCGCGCTGGCGCTCGACGTGCAGGGCAAGATCGCCAACACCAACGACGCTGCGCATCGCACCTATCACTTCGACGAGGCTCAACTGCTCGCGCTACCCGTGCATACGATTACGACTTCGACCACCTGGACACCGCGCTCGACGTTCGCCGGTCCCAGGCTCGCCGATATCCTGAAGGCCGTCGGCGCGCGCGGCACCGAAATCGAGCTTCACACCTACGACGATTACACCTACACCGTTCCGGTCGCGGACTGCGAACGCTACGGCGTGATCGTCGCGTACAGCATGAACGGCCAGCGCCTGAAACTCAGCGACTTCGGGCCGCTGTTTCTGATTTATCCGCGCGATGCTTTTCCGGAACTGACTGGCGCGGTCGGCAACGCGAAATTCGTATGGCAGATCAAGGCCCTCATCGTCAAATAGCGCGCCGTCCGTGGCGCCGCGTGTTGTACGTGCTGATCTGGTTGATGGCGCTCGCGGCGCCCGTCGGCGCGATCGGCTATCTGCTGTATGCGAACCTGCTGAACCCGCGCGCAACCGAGCAGTTGACCGGCAATTACGACGGTTTCTACTGGGACGCCGCGCAACTGCAGATCGCGTACGCTCGCTTCGAGAACCAGCTGCTGCTGTATCAGTCCGGTGCCGACGACGACTATCAGCGTCTGCTGCTGCGCTTCCAGCTGCTGCAGTCGAAGCTGCGCGTGATGGCCGGCTCGACGCAGCGGCTCTCCGCGCAGCTCGCTCTGTTGCAACGGCAGATCGACGAAATCAAGACGCTCGAGAATGTGCTCGACGACATCCAGCCCGACATCGACGTACTGCCGCGCGACCGCGCCCGTGCCGCGCAGATCGACGCGCAGCTGCGCCAGCACTGGAACGAGGTCAACGATCTCGCGCTGTCGCGCCGTTTCGCCGATGTCGCCGACCGCGAGGCGCTGAACCGCGATTTCATCGACAAGCGCCGCATCCTGTTCGCCGGTGGTCTGGTCCTGCTGTTGCTGTCGGCGGCGGCGACGCTGCTGCTCGTACTCAACGGCCGGCGCCGCACGCGGCTCATGCGCCAGCAGCGCGCGGCACTCGAAGCCGAGCATCAGGCGAGCCGCGCGGCGCGCGAGGCGAGTCTCGCGAAGGATGCGTTTCTCGGCATGATCAGTCATGAGCTGCGCACGCCGTTGCATGCGATCGTGTCGTCGGTGGAACTGCTCGGCTTCCACTATCACTCGGAGGCCGACCGCAAAGTGATCCAGCGGCTCGAAACCGCGGCGCGCCATCTCGAAGCGCAGATGAAGGACCTGACCGACTACGCGCGCCTCGGCGCCGGCAAGCTCGAACTGCGGCACCAGCATTTCGAGCCGCGCGAACTGCTGGCGTCGATCGTCGATGAACACACGATGTCCGCCAAGGCGCGCGGCCTCAAGCTCGAAAGCGAGGCAAGCGGCGCGAGCGGGCTCGTCGAGTCGGACCCGCACCGCATCCGGCAGATCGTCAACAACCTCGTCACCAACGCGATTCGCTACACCGAGACCGGCACGGTGCGCATCGAGCTGCGGCAGGAGCCGGCGCTGCTGGTTTTCGTCGTCAGCGATACGGGACGGGGCGTGCCGTCGGAGCAGATCCCGCTGATCTTCGAGGAGTTCACACAGCTCGACGCGTCGCGCACGCGCCGCTTCGAAGGCGCGGGCATGGGGCTCACGATCGTGCAAGGGCTCGTCAAGCTGTTCGGCGGCACGGTGGATGTCGCGAGCACGGTCGGCGAGGGCACCCGCTTCACGGTGACGATTCCGGTGGTGCCGGTCGCGACCGTCGAGCCCGCCGACGTCGCGGCGCAGGCCGAGCCGGACGGCGCGCAGCCGTGCGTGCTGATCATCGACGATAACCGCCTGATCCGCGAGTCGCTCAGTGAAATGGTCGCGCACATGGGCTACGACTCGCTCGCCCTCGGCAATGCAAACGACGCGCTCGAGTGGCTCGATACGCACCGCTGCGAAGTGGTGCTGCTCGATCTGCATATGCCCGAGCGCGACGGCTATACCTTTCTCGAGGACTTCGCGGCGCGCGGCGGACCGTCGGCGGGCGTGCCGGTGATCGTCGTGAGCGCGTACGCGCCGGAGGTCGCGCGAGATGATGAAGGTGGGGGGAGTGGCGCGCCGTCGGTGTTCGAGGCGCTGCTAAAGCCAGTCCATTACGAGGATCTGAAGCACGCGCTGCAGCGGGCGCTAGCGGCGCGGCATCAGGCGTGAGGGCGTGAGGTCGGCGCCGCGTGGTTCAGGGGCGATTCAGCCGCTTCGACAGATCGGCGACGAGGATCGCCATGCGCGCGGGCTTCTCGTAGCACGCGACGTCGTAATCGCGAATCACCTCGCTGATCTCCGATTCGCTGACCTTGCCGGTCAGCAGCTCGCCGGTCAGCACGAAGATCGGTGCATCCGGGTTCTCCGACGCACGCACCGCGCGAATTGCGGCCGCCGAGGTCTGCGAGCCGAACAGCCAGTCGATGATCACGCCGTCGAACACCTGCGTTTGCAACTGCTCGCTGAAGGCCGCGAGCCCATAGATCGCGACCGCCGTGAAGCCGCTGCGCTCCAGATAGTCGCGCAGGTTGTCGGCGCTCGCGCAATCGTCGTCGACGACCGCGATGGCCGGCTTGTCGGTTTCGGCGCGGCGCGGATAGATCTCGATCTTGTGGACTTCATAGGCGCTCTGATACAGCGCGCCATCATGACGCGACACACGCCATTGACCGAGCCGCGAATAAGCGACGAACTCCGGACGGCTACCCGGTTCGAGCACGGCGCCGACCCACGCGGTACAGGCGATTTCGGTCGCGCCGATGCAGAACACCGCTTCCTGGGCGATTGCGCCGACCACGCCCGGATCGAGCGACTGCGCGCCGAACAGCTGCGCCGCCGGTTCGTCGAATACCTCGGCGACTTTCTTGATCTGCGACAGCGTCCACGGACTATTGCCGCGCAGTTTGCGGTGCCCCTGAGAAAAACTCAGATCGAGGATTCGGCATAGCTCCGTGGTTTGCTGGCGCTTGCCGATTCCATGCCGGCTCATCAACTCGCGCACGCGCTCGGCAACCGCGATGGAGTCGGGTGAGTGTGTTTCGTTGGCCATACTGCGTGAAAATCCGCGAGTTAAAAGGTACAGGTGGTACGCGGTCGACAGGCGCAAGCCGACCTTGCGCATGCAATGCGCATGAATCGGCCACGCGGGGACAGCAAATGTACCGTAAAAAAATTCACTGTTTATGATTTTGTCAGACCGTCGCCGAGGCCGCTAATGCAAGCGACGCAGCCGTCGCGCCGGTGACTTTTGATGCATGGAGCATCAAAAAGCATTCTACCGGTGAATCGATGACGAAACCGTAGGGAATCCACGAATGAGGCGTGCGCAAGGCAACAGTTCCGGCTTCTGGCCGCAAAGCGTTCAGCTGGCCGGCATCGTGTCGAGGCGGGCCGCCGAGTTTTGAAGTCCTTTGAAGATCCGCTCGGCGACTTTGCCCGGAAAGCGCTCGGGCAACTCCGCCGACACCCGCTCGATCACACCGGGTGTCTGCTCGATCAGACGCTGGATCAGCGGCTCGGCGTTAGCGCCGTACGAGCACTTCAACGCCATTGCGTTGAAGTGCCGCCGCTGCACGTCGCGAAACGCATCGTGCTTGCTGCGCGACCACAGTCCCATCGCAAGCCGTGCCTTGTACCACGACCACTGGTTCGGGCCGTTGCCTTCGACCGGCCAGATCGACATCACGTCGTAAAGCGGCGTCAGACGGTACCGGCCACCGGCGAGCAGACGGATGCTGAAGTTCTTTGCATGGCCGTCCGGCGCGGCCAGCATCCAGAACAGGATCTGGCTCGCGAGCAGGGTCTCGAGGTCCTGCCGCGCATCGACCGACTGCTGCAGAATCCGCGCGAGGTCGAGCACGCCGGGGCCGCCCTCGTTTTCGTACTTGCGATGCGACGGCACGCCGTACACCTGGCAGAAATCTTCCTGCGGCAAACGCAATAGCCATGTGCCGCTCGAATGCATCTGCCGGTCGAAGCGTTCGACGGCGAGCACGCGCTGCTTGCCGAAGCTGAGCACCTCGGTGTTGGCGACCGGCAGGCCGAACTCGCGCAGAATCCGCATGCACAGCCACTCGTTTTCGACCGACGTGCTCAGATCGGCAAGCCGGTTGCCGACCAGCCCGAGCGGCAGCTTGAAGATATGCGTGGTCGGCGTCGCGCCGTGCGGCCGCTGCCATTGGCCGTCGTGCCACAGCAGCGCGGTTTTCTCCTGCGCGCCGGCGAGCGAGATGCGGAAGTCGTCGGCTTCGTCGGGCGCGCCGAGGGTCGGTTTGCCGACGGTTTGCGCAAGCAGCGCCTCGATGTCGTCGTCGGAAAGCGGCGTGCCTTCGATGCGCTGGACCCCGGCCGGGGCGTCGTCTTCGGCGAGCAACTGGACCGCGCCGACGCAGTCGCGGCCGATGGCCTGCAGCAGGTCGAACGCGTCGAGCGTTTCGGTGCGGTAGCGCTGCGCGATGCGTTTGCGGATCGCGTCGCTATCGGGCAGCAGGTTGTCGAAGTAGTTGAGCACCCGCGGCCCTTTGTGCGTCATGTTGCCGGGTGTGAACGGCATTGACAGCGACAGCGGACGACCCGCGGGCGACGCGATCCAGGCGGCGTCGTAGGCGAACTCCATCGGGCCGCGGGCGGGCAGGCGCCAGCTGCCGACGCGCTCGCCGTTGGCCCACACCGACAATGCCTTCGAGGCGGTTTGCCGGGCCATCTACCACTCGACGTTCGGTGCCGGCTCGGCGCTCGGCGGATTTTTGTCGCGCAACTGGAGTTGCAGGCCGTAGGCGCCGCACAGCGCGAGCAACTGGATGAGCGTGAGCCCGCTCGCATCGGTTTCGAGCGCGGAAATGCGGCTTTGGCTGACACCGACGCGCGCGGCCGCCTCGGTCTGCGTGAAGCCGGCCTGGCGGCGGCTGGCCGCGAGCAGCTGCGCGAGCTGGTCTGAGGTGGTGATCAGATGAAGCATGGCGGATTATCTGTGAGACGAATAAACGAAATTTATGCGTTAGACGAATATTTGTCAAATATTCGCATCACAGATAATGGCCGAATATTCGTTTGCCCGATAATCGGGGATTCCGGCAGGAGCCGGCCGCGCCGTCCCGGTTGCGGCCAGCAGCGGGGCCGAGCTCCCGCGGCATTGCGGACAATGGCTGCCACTGCGAAGATGACGCCCACATCTCAACCGCCCAACCCATGACCACGACTTACCCGCTGCACTCGACCTTTACGCCCGCCGACCAACCGTTTCCCAGCCGCGCCGACGTCGTGATCGCCGGTGCCGGCATCATGGGCTGCGCGGCCGCTTATTACCTGGCGCGGCGCGGCCTGTCGGCGGTGGTGCTCGACAAGTCGCGGATCGCCGGGCAGCAGTCGTCGCGCGCGTGGGGCTTCGTGCGTCAGCAGGGTCGCGAAGCCGCCGAGGTGCCGCTGATGATGGCGAGCATTCCATTGTGGAAAGAACTCGAACATGAGCTGAACTTCGATCTCGAATGGCGCCACGGCGGTTGCCTGTATGTCGCCACCAATGACGAAGACTGGACCTCGTTCCAGCAATGGATCGAGGTCGCGCGTCAGTATGGCCTCGACACCCGCACGCTCGACCGCGGGCAGATCGACGCCGTCGTCACCGGCATGCAGGGCCCCGCGCTCGGCGGCCTGTACACGCCGAGCGACGGTCAGGCCGAACCGCGCCGTGCCGCGGCGGCGTTCGCGGCGCGCGCGGCCGAAGCCGGCGCGCTGTTTTTCGAGGGCTGCGGCGTGGTCGGCGTCGAACGCGCGGGTGGCGCGATCGCCGGCGTGGTCACCGAGCGCGGCACGATTCGCACCTCGCGTTTGATCTGCGCGGCAGGCGCGAGCAGTTGGCGGCTCCTCAGGACGCTCGGTCTCGAACTGCCGCAGCAGGCGGTACGCGGTACCTGCATGCGCACCAATCCGCAGCCGCCGGTCACGGCGTCGACGTTCTGGGGCCACGGCCTCGGCATCCGGCAGCGCGCGAACGGCGCGATCAACCTCGCCGACGACATGCAGGTCGACGTCGACATGACGCTCGGCCATTTCCGCGCGCTCAAATGGTTTTTGCCGGAACTGTGGACGCAGCGCGACAAGTTCAGCTTCCATCTGAACGGCGCCTGTCTGCGTGATCTGCGCGAGCGTCTGCCGGGCGGCGTGCCCGACGCCGAACGTGTGCTTTATCCGCGCGACCCGCATCCGCAGCCGAACCCGAGCCACGCGCCGCGCGCGCTGAACAAGCTGCGCGCGCTGTTTCCGGCGTTGCGCGACGCCCAGGTCGTCGAGGCGTGGGCGGGCCTGATCGACGTGTTGCCCGATGGCATTCCGGTCATCGATGCGCCGCCGCAGGTTCCTGGCCTGACGATCGCGACCGGCTTCTGCGGACATGGGTTCGCGATGGGGCCGATCGTCGGCAAGCTGCTGGCGGAACTCAACGATGGCGGCAAGGCGTCGCTCGATCTGTCGGCGTTCCGTTTGCAGCGTTTCTTCGACGGCACGATGAAGCGGCCGCGCAGCATGCTGTAACCGCGCGCAACGCGATCCAATCCAACTCAACCCGACCGATACCAACGATGAGCGAACCCGTTCTCCGCCACGCCGATGTCCCGTACTACACGCAATGGGGCAGCCCCGAGTGGGTGCGCGACATCGTCGAACAGCAGCGCGACCCGTGCGACGACCCGCACTGGCGGCGCAGCGGTTTCGCCGACCCCGAGCGCTATCGTTTCTGGGCGCAACGCCTGTGCGGGCTGACGTGCCTCGAATCCGCGCTCGACTACTGGGGCATCGATCACGCACCGCGCGCCGCATTGCTCGACGACGCGCTGCGGCACGGCGTGTATCGGCTGCGCGACGATGGCGGCGTCGACGGTCTGATCTACCGGCCGTTCGCCGACTGGGCGGGCCCGGCGTTCGGTCTCGATATCGACGTGCTGCCGCACGCGTCGCTCGAGGAAATCGCGGCGCGGCTCGACGCCGATACGCTCGCAATCGTGTCGGTGAGCCCCGAGATCCGCTATCCCGAACGGCCGAACCAGCAGCGGGGCGGCCATCTGATCCTGCTGCACGGCCGGGATCGCGATGGCGTGTGGTTTCACAACCCGTCGGGCGTCGCGCCGCATCAGTCCGACGTGTACCTGCCGTTCGCGACGATGTCGCGTTTCTACGCGGGGCGCGGGATGACGCTCGGCCGCAGCACGCGCTAGCTGGCGCGCTGGGCATGACGCGGCGTTCGCGATTCGGGTCTGCTTCCTGCTGAGGCTGGATCTTCGACGTTCGACCTATCGGATCTGCCATGAATCGAGCCTTCCGCCTGCTGGCCGCCAGCCTCGTCGTGCTCGACGCCGCCGGCGCCGCGAATGCCGCGACTCGCGACGAGCAGGCCCATGCGTGCCGTCACGATGCGTTCCATTTCTGCGCCGCGGAGATTCCGCACCGGGCGAAGATCATCGCCTGCATGAAGCGGCACCTCGACGAACTGAGCCCCGCGTGTCGGGCGATGTTCGGCAACGGCAACGGCAACGGTAGCGGCAAGAACGGCGACAAGAATCGTGACCAGAACGGCGGTAAGTAGGCGCCCACACGACTGGTCAATTTTTTCGCGCTCGGTTACGGTGACGCCATGCCCACTCCATCCAGCATTGGACCGTCCCGCCCATGACCCGCCCGACCACGCAGATCTTCGACGCCGCCGCCACCGCGCGGCTGATGCCTTATGCGGCGCTTGTCGACGCATTGCGGCGCGCAAGCATCGACTACGCGCAACAACGCATCGTGAGCCCCGAGCGGCTCGTCGTGCCGCTGAACGCCGGCGGCATCATGCTGTCGATGCCCGCCACCGCGCCCGATCTCGCCATCCACAAGCTCGTCAACGTGTGCGCGAGCAACGGCGCGCGCCATCTGCCGACGATCCACGGCCAGGTCATGGCTTTCGATGCCGATACCGGCGAGACGCTGTTCGTCCTCGACGGTCCGACCGTGACGGGCCGCCGGACCGCGGCGATGTCGATGCTCGGCATCGCGGCGTTCGCCGCGCGCACGCCGCGCGAATTCCTGCTGATCGGCACCGGCACGCAGGCGCTGAACCATCTGGAAGCAATCGGCGAACTGTTTCCCGACGCGCTGGTGTGGGTCAAGGGCAGCGCCCCCGCGCGCGCCGAAGCGTTCTGCGCGGAGCAGAGCGGCAAGGTTCGTGAGTTGCGGCCGCTCGCGGAAGCGGGCGCGACGATTCCGGCTTCGATCGAGGTCGTGATCACGTTGACCACCAGCAAACAGCCGGTCTACGACGAGCCGGCGCGTGCCGAGCGGCTCGTGATCGGCGTCGGCGCTTTCACTCCGCAGATGGTCGAGATCGGCGCAACGACGATCGGGGGCAGTGCGCTGTTTGTCGACGACGAGGCCGGCGCGAAGCACGAGGCCGGCGATTTCATCCAGGCCGGCGTCGACTGGGCGCGGGTGGGCGGGATCGCCGCGGTGCTCGGTAAGGCGCAGCCCGTGCTGGGGGGGCCGGTGGTGTTCAAGAGCGTCGGCTGCGCGGCGTGGGATCTGGCCGCGTGCCGGGTCGCGCGTGACGCGCTAGCGCGCGGCTGACCGTTAGCGGCGCACCCGCCAAAATCACGCAAAATATCCCGAAAAAACAACCGTGTGGCGCGCAAGCTTGGCAACTTGCGCTAACCTGCGGCAGATGTTGCCGTGCAAACTATCTCAAAACGTTGCACCATAGATGCTTGCCGGAAAAAGCGCCATACCGGACGTGAGCCATAGCCCGTCCGCCCGCCGCCGATTCCTGATCGACGCCTTCCCCCTAGACGCTGCGACCGTGCCATGACGACCCATCAAGCTCCTGCCACCCCCGACCTGCCGCTCGACATGATCATCTTCGGCGGCACCGGCGACCTGTCGTTCCGCAAGCTGCTGCCCGCGCTGTACATGGCGCATCTGCACTGCAACCTGCCGCCGGACACCCGCATTCTGACGATCGGGCGCAAGCCCTGGTCGCGCGAGGAATACATCAGCGAATTCATGGAGCAGAAGGCCAAGCCCTTCATCGACAAGAAGGCGTTCGATGCGTCCGCGTGGGACAAATTTCTCGCGATTTTCGAATACGTGCGGATGGACGTCGATTCGCCCGAGGACTACCTGCGCCTGAAGGAAGCATCGCGCGACGGCGTGAACCGCGTGTTCTATCTGGCGACGTCGCCGGATCTGTTCACCAATATCTGCGACAACCTGTCGGCGGCCGGGCTCGTCGACGCCCATTCGCGCGTGGTGCTCGAAAAGCCGCTCGGCCACGATCTCGCGTCCGCGAAGGAGATCAACAACGCGGTCGGCAAGCATTTCGAGGAAGCGCAGATCTACCGGATCGACCACTACCTCGGCAAGGAAACCGTACAGAACCTGATGGTGCTGCGCTTCGGCAATCCGATTTTCGGGCCGCTGTGGCAGGCGCCGTACATCAAGAGCGTGCAGATCACTGTGGCCGAAACGGTCGGCGTGGGCACTCGCGCGGGGTTCTACGACAAGACCGGCGCGTTGCGCGACATGGTGCAGAACCACCTGCTGCAACTGCTGTGCATCGTCGCGATGGAGCCGCCGGTGTCGCTCGATCCCGACGCGGTGCGCGACGAAAAGCTGAAGGTGCTGCGCTCGCTGCGTCCGATGACGCCCGAGGACATCGCCCGCGACACGGTGCGCGGCCAGTACACGGCGGGCGCGGTCGATGGCGAGGCGGTCAAGGGCTACCTCGAGGAAGAAAACGTGCCGCCGGGCAGCCGCGCCGAAACCTTCGTCGCACTGCGCGCGCGGATCAACAACTGGCGCTGGGCCAACGTGCCGTTCTTCCTGCGCACCGGCAAGCGGATGCAGAAGAAGCTGTCGGAGATCGTCATCGAATTCTCCGAGCTGCCGTTCTCGATCATCCCGAGCAATGGGCGCACTTACGGCAATCGTCTGGTGATCCAGTTGCAGCCCGAAGAGTCGATCCAGCTGCAGGTGCTTGCGAAAGAACCCGGCAGCGGCATGCACATGGTGCCGGTGAACCTGAACCTGGACCTGCAGCAGGCGTTCACCGAGCGTCGCGCGGAAGCCTATGAGCGGCTGCTGATCGATGTGATCCGCGGACGGCTGACGCACTTCATGCGCCGCGACGAACTCGAAGCGGCATGGGCGTGGGCCGAGCCGATTCTCGACGGCTGGGCGAAGTCGGGCGAGCGGCCGCGTTCGTATTCGGCGGGCACGTTCGGACCGGCGGCATCGACCTCGCTGATGACGCGGGAGAACGCCGTGTGGGCGGAGGAATCGCAGTAACGGGCTTTTGACAGCGCTATTCGAGGCGGCTCGCGACGTTGCAGTGGCGTCGCGAGCCGCTTTTGCTTGGGCTGTGGCTGGCGCGTTGATTGTTCGTCATTCATATGGCTTGAGCCTATGATGGTTTCCTTGTCCGCATCACTCAGCGGCATTCCAAAGGAGGCATCGATGAGGCGAATTCTCGTGGCATTGATCTGGGCGGCAAGCGTGGCAACCATACTCAATCTCACGGCTTACGCCAGCAACGGTGTCAATGCCCGCAGCGATCCGCCGAAGGTGATCATCGACAGCGACTACAACACGCTCGGCGACGACGGCCAACTCGGCGTGATGGCCGCGCAATTGCAGGCGCAGGGTTCGCTGAAAGTGCTCGGCATTACCGTGGTATCCGGCAATCAGTGGCTGAAGCAGGGCGTTGCCGATGCGTTGAAATCGGTCGAGCGGCTCGGCGTCGAACAACAGATCGGCGTGTATGCGGGCGCCAATTACGCGTTGTCGCACGACTTCACGACGATCCAGCGGGAACTGAAGGCATGCCCCGGCGGGGACGGTTACATTGGCGCATGGAGCAAGCCCGAGCCGAAATCGGCTGACGAGCTCGTCGCGCCGCCGGACGGCTTTGCAACGCACACGAAGGTGCGGAGTCAGAGCGCGATCGACTTCATCGTCGAGTCGGTGAAGCGCTATCCGGACGAGGTGACGATCCTCGCAATCGGCCCGCTGACCAACATCGCGTTGGCTACGCGCGAGCATCCCGAGATCGTGCCGCTGATCAGGCAGATCATTTACATGGGCGGCGCGATCGACGTACCCGGCAATACCACGCTCACCGCCGAATTCAACTGGTGGTTCGATCCGGAAGCGGCGAAAACAGTGCTGCGTCTGCCGATCAACCAGACGGTGATTCCGCTCGACGTGACGAACACCGTGAAAATGGACAAGGCGCTTTACGATCGCATTGCACACGATCCGGCGAAGCAGACCATCATCACGCAACTGTTCAGGACGCTGAACGGCTACGGCTACGACGGCAAAAACGGCTTCGAGACCGATCCGAACTACACGACGAACATCTGGGACACGCTGACGCTCGCGTATCTGATGCATCCGTCGTTCGCGACGCAGACCGTCGAGGAGTGGGTGGATGTGGATACGAGCTTCGGCGCCAACGATGGCAAGGCAAGGGGCTACACGAGTTCGCCGCCGCCGGGATTGCAGAAGATGACAGTGGTCAAACGATTTGATAATCCGGCGTTTTTCAATTTCTATGTCGATCTGTTGACGCGGCCGGTGCCGGTGCGGCCGATGGACTGATCGACGCGCGCGCCGCGCGCCCGCACCCGCTTTACGCGGGATGCAGGCCGCGCAGCAACTGACGCACGCGCGACAGATCCTGCTCGACGTGGCCGGCTTTCTCGAACAGCTCCGCGAGCCAATCGACGAACGCACGCACGCGCGGCGACACGCGGCGGTTCTTCACGTATGCGACCGAGACCGGCATCGGCACGGGTTTCCATTGCGGCAGCACTTCATGCAGCAAGCCTGAATCGAGGTAAGGCTGCGCGGCGATGCGCGCGGGCTGGATCATGCCGAGGCCTTGCAGCCCGCAGGTCAGGTACGCCTGTTCGTCGCTGACTTGCACGAAGCCATTGAGCTTGACCTTGCGCGCTTCGCCATCAACTTCGAAATCGAAGTCGCATTCGCGGCCGCTATGTGGCGACACGCAGTTGACCGCGACATGCGCGCGCAGCTCGTCGAGATCGGCGGGCGAGCCGTGGCGGGCCAGATAGCCTGGACTCGCGCAGGTGACCTGATCGAGCGTGCCGAGTTGCCGCGCGACGAGATTGGAATCGGGCAATTCACCGAGCTGGATGCTGCAGTCGATTGCCTCGGAAACCATATCGACGGTGCGGTTGCTGACGCCGATCGCGAGATCGAGGTTCGGGTAGAGGGTGTGGAACTCGTCTAGCGATGGAAGCACGATTGCGCTTGCTACTGCGCTTGGCATTTCTATGCGGAGGCGGCCTGTCAGGTTGTCGGTCGAATTGCGGATGCTGGCTTCCATTTCGTCGATGTCGGCGAGTATTTGCGCGCAGCGTTCGTAGTAGGCGGCGCCTTCTGGCGTGATGCTCAGGCGGCGCGTCGTGCGGACTAAGAGCGCGGTGCCCAGCAGGGCTTCCAGGTTCTGGACGATCGTCGTTGCCGTTGCGCGCGGAATGTTTAGTGATTCCGCTGCGCGGGTGAAGCTGTTGGTGTCCACAATTCGGATGAATGTGCGCATTGCAGTTATTCTGTCGATCACTGGGATGCTCCAAATGAGGTTTGTCTTTTTTGCCTGCGGCGGTTGTTTTTGTCTTTGTTCTTTGCGGTGTTGGCCTTTCCTTGCTGACTTATCGGTCTATTGGCGTTGCCCCTGTGCGGGGCGGCACCTACTTTCTTTGCTGCTGCAAAGAAAGTAGGCAAAGAAGACAGCTCAAACCGCTAATTCTTAAGCGGGCACCGTGCCCCACAAGCGGCAGTGGTGCATCTGGAATCGGTGCCCTCGCACATTCCGCGTTATTGACAAAGCCGTCATCCATCCCACTCCGCACTGCGTGCGTCGCGGACCGGTATGCAGGGGAAACCAGTGTGTTTTTTTGTGTTAGTGGGGCCATCGGCGGCGCCTCGGTGAGGCGCCGAAACAACCAATGGTTTGAGAACAGTGCTTCGGCGCGCGCAGCGCCGCCGGAGGTATGACTGCCTTGTCAATAACGCGGAATGTGCGAGACGACAGATTCCAGATGCACCACTACCTCATGCGGACTGAGGGACCCGCTTAAGAGTTAGCGGTTTGAGCTGTCTTCTTTGCCTACTTTCTTTGCAGCAGCAAAGAAAGTAGGTGCCGCCCAGCACAGGGGCAACGCCAATAGACCGACAAGACAACAAGGAAAGGCCAACACCCTAAGAACACAGAAAAAGAGCGAAGGCAAAAAAACACAACGACAAACAAAACCCCGCGCCGCAGGCGCAAAAAAAGCCACCCGCTGCGCGGACAAAAAAAGCAACTATTTCCGCAGGGAATCCATATCAATCACAAACCTGTACTTCACATCGCTCTTGAGCATCCGCTCATAAGCCTCATTGATCTTCTGCATCGGAATCATTTCAATATCAGAAGTAATGCCATGCTCCCCGCAGAAATCGAGCATTTCCTGCGTCTCGGCAATACCACCAATCAGCGACCCAGCAAGGCGCCGCCGCTTGAAGATCAGATTGAACACCTGCGGCGACGGATGATCATGCTCCGGCGCACCGACCAAGGTCATAGTGGCATCTCGCTTCAGCAGATTCAAAAACGGATTCAGATCATGCTGCGCAGCCACCGTATTGAGAATGAAATCGAAGCTATTCACATGCGCTTCCATCTCCTGCGGATTCTTCGAAACCACGACTTCATGCGCGCCAAGCCGCTTCGCATCCTCGATCTTCGACGGCGACGTCGTAAACAGCACGACATGCGCGCCCATCGCCCGAGCCAGCTTCACACCCATATGGCCGAGTCCGCCGAGGCCGACAATCCCGACTTTCTTGCCCGGGCCCACGCCCCACGTGCGTAGCGGCGAATACGTGGTGATGCCCGCGCATAGCAGCGGCGCGACACCCGCGGGGTCGAGATTCTGCGGAACGCGCAGCGTAAACGCCTCGTCGACGACCAGTTGCGTCGAATAGCCACCGTACGTGACCTGTCCGTCGACGCGATCGACACCGTTATACGTGCCCACCCAACCGTTCTCGCAATACTGCTCGAGACCTTCCGCGCAGCTCGAACAGGTGCGGCACGAATCGACCAGACAGCCGACCGCGACCAGTTCTCCGACCTTGTACTTCGTTACGTTCGAACCAACCGCGGTCACGCGGCCCACGATTTCGTGGCCCGGCACGACCGGGTACATCGTGTTCTTCCATTCGTTGCGCGCCTGATGCAAGTCGGAATGGCACACGCCGCAGTACAGCACTTCCATCTGCACGTCATGGGCGCGCGGTGCGCGGCGCTGGAATTCGAATGGGGCGAGCGGCGTGGTGGCGTCGGTCGCTGCATAGGCATACGTCGTGCTCATGGGTAGCTCCAGCAAAGAGGGTGATGGTGCAACATGCGACGCGCTGGCGATACGCAACACCAGGTTGCGGATGCGGCGGGCCGCAGCATGAACCGGAATCGGGGAGCGGGCATCGGTGACCAACATTCGCGTTGGCCAATGACCGTAGCACGCTGCACGCGGCGAGAAGGGCGATCCGGCAGGGTTCCCATATTAGGAGTCCGGTACCCGTCGCGGAATACCTGATTGTCTTGAAGATTTGCCTAAAACTCTGGAAGGGCGGCGCGATAGACTGTTTGGTGCTAAATTCCAGGCATTATTCTCCTGGCTGTCACCATATCGTCATGTCCACTCAAGCTGTCGATTCCGTTACGAACGATGCGGCGCAGCGCCGCGTGCTCGAACTGTTCAATCTGCTCGCGCCGAATGCCGGCATCACGCGTTCGAGCCTCGAAGGCGTCGACCTGCTGCGCGCGAATCAGCCGATGGCGCGCAGGCCGGTGATGTACGAGCCAAGTATCGTGATCGTCTGCCAGGGACGCAAGCGTGGTTTTATCGGCGATCAGATATTCCAGTACGACGCGCAGCAGTACCTGGTGTTGTCGGTGCCGTTGCCGTTCGAATGCGAGACCGAGGCAAGCGAACAGGAGCCTTTTCTCGGCATTTCCGTGCGCGTCGATCTGACGATGGTCGCCGAGTTGCTGATGGCGCTCAACGAGACCCAGGGTATCGCGCAGCACGAACCGGCCGGCATCTACTCGACGCCGCTCGATCCCGCGCTGAGCGGCGCAGTGAAGCGTCTGATGGAAGCACTCGCATCGCCGCTCGATGCGCGCATCCTCGCGCCCGGCATCGTGCGCGAAATCTGTTATCGCGTGCTGACCGGCGAGCAGGGCGGCGCGATCCGCGCGGCGCTCACGCATCAGAATCATTTTGGCCGCATCGCGAAGGCGCTGCGGCGTATCCATGCGGACTACCACGGCTCGCTCGATGTCGATACGCTCGCGGCCGAGGCCGGCATGAGCCTCGCGGTGTTTCACGCGCAGTTCAAGGCGGTCACCGCGACGTCGCCGATGCAGTACGTGAAGACCACGCGTCTGCATCACGCGCGTCTGTTGATGGTGCAGGATGGCTTGAATGCGGGCGCGGCTGCCGCGCGGGTCGGCTACGAAAGCGCGTCGCAGTTCAGCCGCGAGTTCAAACGGCTATTCGGCCTGAGTCCCGGCGACGAGGTCAAGCGCATGCGCGCCGCTCACGATGCGCCGCTGCCGCGCGCACACAAGCCGGTGCCGCGTTATGTGACCGCGGTCTAAAGCCCGCTGAACCAGTTGTAGCCCTGATCTTCCCAGTAACCGCCCGGGTTCGTGTTGGTCACGAAGATCGCGGCGATATGCTTCGGGTTCTTGAAGCCGAGTTTGGTCGGCACGCGCAGCTTCAGCGGATAACCGTATTTGGCCGGCAGCGGCGCGTTGCGGAAATCGAGCGTCAATTGTGTTTGCGGATGCAGCGCGGTCGCCATGTCGAGGCTCGAGTAATAGCGGTCCGCGCATTTGAAGCCCACGTAGCGCGCGCTCAGATCGGCGCCGATCAGTTGCAGAAACGTGCGAAACGGCACACCGCTCCATTGTCCGATCGCGCTCCACCCTTCGATGCACACGTGACGCGTGATCTGCGAAACCTGCGGCAATGTGCGCAGCCGCTCGAGACTCCAGCTGCGTTTGTCCGCGACGAGCCCCGACACTTCGAGCCGAAAGGTCGAGCCGTCGATATCGGGCGCATCGAACTCGGGATAGAACGCGTTGAACGGAAACGGATCGGTGATATCGCGCGCCGCATAGGTCGGCGCGAGTTTGTTGCGATTGAACAGCCACGCCTGCACGCGATCGTTCCAGCGCGACATCGCCCATAGCACCTTGTCGACCGAATCGTTGTCCTGCAGGTTGCAGCCGGACAGCATCGCGAGGGCGCCGATCGATAGCGACGAGCGCAGAAATAGACGGCGTTGCAATTGCTCGATTTGCGGCCGGTGCTCGGCAAGCACGATGCGTGGGCGGCGCGCGTCTTCTGTATTGGCGTGCGTATCGTTCGCCGTGTCGGTTCGTTGCGGGGCGCTCATGCGCGAGTCCTCTGGGGGGCTTGATCGATTCGGTGCGTGCCATGCCGGGCGCGTCCGGTGAACATCGGCGGCAAGGTGCGCGGCACCAGCAGTACCAACAGCAGATGCACGACGACGAAGCCGACCACGCCGGCCATCGCGACGAAATGCACGCGCCGCGCAAAATCGAAGCCGCCGAACAGCGTGGTCAGCCACGAGAATTGCACCGGCTTCCAGATCGACAGTCCGGATGCGACGAGCAGCACGCCGAGCACCAGCACCAGCAGATACAGCGCGCGCTGCACGGCGTTGTACCTGCCGGTCTCGTGCGGCAGTCTGAAGCGCAACGCGAGCGCCGCATCGCGCGCCACGTCGCGGGCACGCACCGGCAGCAGCTTGCGACGCAAATGGCCGCTCGCGACGCCGTGCGCGAGATACAGCAGCCCGTTCACGCACAGCAGCCACATCGCCGCGAAGTGCCATGCGATCGAGCCGCCGAGCCATCCGCCGACCGTCGCCCAGACGGGAAACCGGAACGGAAAGATCGGCGACGCGTTATAGATCGCCCAGCCGCTCATCACCATGCAGACCATCGCGAACGCATTGATCCAGTGCGTCACACGAACCAGGAGAGGATGAACGATCAGAGCTGCTTGCGAGTCGGGCATTGGCTTCAAAAACGAGAGGGTTGAAGATGAACCACATGCCGCTTTACATCGGCGGCGTTACGCCATGCTCACCGGCCGAAATGAAATTCGCCGCCATCGAGCCGTCCGCCTCCTTGTGCGCAAACAGCACGACCTTCGCGCCGGGCGTCAGCAGCGCGCGGCTGCCCGGCTCCAGACTGACGATGGGCACGTCCTGCGGAATCACGATCTTCTTCTCGCCGTCCTTGTACTTGACGGTGATCGTGCGGCCGTTGCTGACCACCAGCGAGCCGACCGTGCCGTTCGTCATCGTGCTGTTCGCGCCGAGATCCCACGGACGATGACCTTCGCCCGAACCGCGCATGCTCGGCGGGAATACATGCACTTCGAGCGCTTTCAGCGTGCCGTCGGACTGCGGAATCGCGGCAGTGCCGACATAGCTGTCCGGCTTGATGTCGGCGACGTTGGCGAGCGTGACGCCACGAATCGGCGTGTCGGCGGCGAGTTTCACGTCGACGTCCTGGCCGTCGCGCGTGTGGACTTTGAGCAGATCGCCCGACAGCGACGTGACCGTGCCGCGCACGCCGGTCGGCGCGGCAGTCTGGGCCAAAGCCGCGAACGTCGTCGCGAACAGCGCGGCGGCGAGTGCGGGGACGGCGAGGGCGCGCAGCGTGCGCGCGCGGGCGTTGTTCATGCGGGTCTTCATCAGGCAACTCCAGGAAGGGATGCAGCGTGGTGGACGGTGCTATCAGACTAGCCGCCGCATCGGCTCATCACGGTGACGGGAGGATGACAAAAACGTCATCAATGGCCGACGGCGGCCACGTAGAATGGCCGCCGGGGGAGCGTCGCAGGTTTTTTCGAGCGCTCCCGTCAGGCGTTTATTGCGCGCGCGAGCGCGGCCTTGCGGGTCGAATCGTGCGCAGGAGCGGCGAGCATCATGAGCATTCTGGTTATCGAAGACGATCCGAAAACCGGCGACTATCTGAAGAAGGGTCTGCGCGAGAACGGCTACGCGGTCGACCTCGCGCGCACCGGCACGGACGGCCTGCATCTGGCGCTCGAGCACGACTACGAACTGGTGGTGCTCGACGTGATGCTGCCCGGCATCGACGGTTGGGAAATCATGCGGGCGTTGCGTGCGCGACGCGATTTGCGGGTAATTTTCCTGACCGCGCGTGATCAGGTCAGCGACCGCATTCGCGGTCTCGAACTCGGCGCCGACGACTATCTGGTCAAACCGTTTTCGTTTACCGAGCTGGTGCTGCGCATTCGCACGTTGCTGCGCCGTGGCGTGATCCGCGAAAGCGACGTGTTCGAAGTCGCCGACTTGAAGCTCGACGTGTTGCGCCGCCGGGTCACGCGCGAAGGCGTCGACATTCCGCTGACCAACAAGGAGTTCATGCTGCTGCATCTGCTGGTGCGCCGCGAGGGCGAAGCGCTGTCGCGCTCGCAGATCGCGTCGGAAGTGTGGGACATGAACTTCGATAGCGACACCAACGTGGTCGACGTGGCGATCAAGCGCTTGCGCGCGAAGGTCGATCACCCGTTCGAGAAGAAGCTGATTCACACCGTGCGCAGCATCGGTTACACGTTCGGCGACAGCGCATGAAACTCTGGACCGAACGCTCGCTGATCGCGCGCACCACGTTGCTGTTCGCGCTGATCGCCTGCGCGGTGATCGGTTCGCTCGGCGCGTATTTCTATCATTCCGCCGAAGTCGCGCTGCAACGCCGCGCCGATGTCGTGCTGAGCGGCCGCGTCGAGCATTTCAGCCGCATCGTGCACGACCTTTACTCGGTCAGCGAATTGAAAAAGCGTCCGCTGCTGTTCGAGACGATGCTCGGCGCGGAAGAGGACGTGCTGATCTTTCGCCGGCCGGGTGAAGCGCCGTTCGTCGACGTGAATCCGGGCGGGCTCGCGGTGCCTGATCTGCCGGTCATGCCGGCAGGCAATCCGCCGCGCGCCACCGACGTCCGGCGGACGCGCCTACCCGACGGCGTGCCGGTGCATTGGGCGATCGCGACCGCGACGGCGCGCGAGGATGGCGCCGAAGTCGAGGTGATCGCCGGCCATCCGATGACGCACGAAATGCGCATGCTGGCCGAGTACCGCAACCGCATCGTGCTGGCGACGTTGACCGGCATGCTGGCGGCGACGCTGCTCGCTTACTGCGTGTTGCGCCGCGCGCTGCGCCCGGTGCGCGAGATCGCCGCGCGCGCCGCGCAAATCAGCCCGACAAACCTGGCGGTGCGGCTCGACGACGAAGCGGCGCCGGTGGAACTGCGTCAGCTTACGCACGCGTTCAATGCGATGCTCGATCGTCTCGCCGACGGCTACCAACGTCTGCAGCAGTTTTCCGCCGATCTCGCGCACGAGATTCGCACGCCGGTCGGCGCGCTGGTCGGCCAGACCCAGGTGGCGCTCGCGCAGCCGCGCGAACCCGACGAGTATCAGCAACTGCTCGAATCGAATCTGGAGGAGTTGAATCGCCTGAGCCATATCGCGGAGAACATTCTGTTTCTCGCGCATGCGGATCATGCGGCGTTGTCGATCGAACGGCAGCCGGTCGATCTGCATGGGGAGCTCGTCAGAATCGCCGACTATTTCGAAGGCCTGGCCGATGAGCGCGGCATGCGTTTCGAAGTCGACGCGGCGGGCATCGCGTCGGCCAATCCGATGTTGTGCCGCCGCGCGATCAACAATCTGGTCGTCAACGCGGTGCGTTACGGCTCGGGCGACACCATCGTGCGCCTGCGCGGCGCGCAGGACCAGGCGGGCGCGCTGGTGACAGTCGAAAACGAGGGCGAGCCGATTCCGGCCGCGCAACTCGACCGGCTGTTCGATCGCTTCTATCGCGGCGACGCGGCGCGCAGCGCGTTCACCGAATCGAACGGACTCGGGCTCGCGATCGTGAAGGCGATCATGCATCTGCATGGCGGCAGCGCGCGCGTGGTGTGTCCGCTGCCGGGCGTCGTGCGTTTCGAGCTGCGCTTTCCGGCCGCGTGACTTGCTCGCGCGTTAGGTCCGGCGCCGCTTCAGCCGACGCCGCCTATACTTTTCAAAGCGCTTTGAAAGGACCGTTCGCTGCCGAACTCACCAGGAGTCGCATCATGGTCAAGCTCGCTTTGTATGTCCGTCTGGAAGCCAAGCCCGGCAAGGAAAAGGAAGTCGAGGCGTTTTTGCTCGGCGGCCTGCCGCTCGTCGAGCAGGAGCCGGCCACCGCAGCGTGGTTCGGTCTTAAGCTCGGTCCGTCGACGTACGCCATTTTCGATGCATTCGACGACGAAGCCGGTCGCAACGCACATCTGAACGGCAAGGTCGCGGCCGCGTTGATGGAGAAGGCGGGCGAGCTATTCGCGTCGCCGCCGAGCATCGTCAAGCTGGATGTGCTGGCGGCCAAGCTGCCGGGCTGAGTGAGGTTGAGCGTCGAGCGTTGCGCCGGCGTGGCGAACGTCTGACGCCCTCGGCCGTTATTTCGCCGCCGCGTCCACGGCCGGCTGCGCGTCGTAGTGCGCGCGCTTTTCCTCGTACATCAGCAGGTCGGCGCGCTGCACGCCCGCTTCGAGCCGATCGCCGCGCTGGCAGGTCGCCGCGCCCATCGAGAAGCTCAGCGGCGAGCCCGGATAGAACTGATTGTTCATCTCGACCAGCTGGCGGATCGCGTCGATCATTGCCGCGCCGCCGCGCTCGTCGGTATCGGGCATCAGGATCGCGAACTCGTCGCCGCCGATGCGCGCCGCGTGGAACGGCGACTCCATCGCCTTCGCGAGCACTTCGCCGGCGCGCCGCAGCAGCGCGTCGCCGGCCGCGTGGCCGAGCTGATCGTTCACGCGCTTCAGGCCGTTCAGATCGGCCATGATGATCGTGACGGGCCACGGTCCCTTGCGTTCCAGCCGGTTCAGTTCGTCGACGTAGAACGAGCGGTTGCGCAGCTTGGTCAGCACGTCGTGCTTGCCGAGGAATTCGAGGTAGGCCTCGGCCTTCTTGCGCGCGGTGATGTCGGTCAGCGCGACGAGCACGAGGTCCCAGTCCCGCTCGTGACCGGGCAGCACCGAGAATTGCAGGTGTACGTGAACCTCGTTGCCGTCGAGTGAATAGTTGAGCACCTCGCGCTGCTGAAACAGCTTGTTGTCCCACAGGTCGATCAACTGCTCGCGGAAATGCGGACGCATATCGTCGCGGAACACATCGGCGAGGCGGGCGAGCAGCGTCTTCTTGTCCTTCGCGCCGAACATCCCGAGCGTGTGGTGGTTGACGTCGAGCACGTGGATTTCCGCCATGCAGCGTTCGACGAACTCGGGATGGACGTCGGTAAACACGCGGAAGTCGTTGATGCCGGCCGCGCGCGCGCCGTCGAGCAGGCGTTTGACCGCGCTGAAATCCTCGACCCACAGCGATACCGGTGAATGTTCGAAGAGCCCGCGCGCGTATTCCTCCGCTTTCACGACGCGGCGCCGCGCGCCTTCGAGCTCGGTGATGTCTTCGGTCGACACCAGCACGCGGTCCCAGCGTTGCTCGTGACCGGGCAGCACCGAGCCCTTGAGCAGCACGTCGAGGCGCCGTCCGCCGAGCGTGTAGTTGACGGTGTGGCTCGTGAAGTTCGACTGTCCGGCCCAGAGCTGGCACAGCTCTTCGAGGTGCGTTTTTAGCATGTCGTCGCGGAACACCGACGCGAGATTGCTCGTCAGCGTGTCGAAATCGGCGGCCTCGAATTGCGTGAGCGTCTGCCGATTGACCTTGATCACGCGGATGCGGTGAGCGCATTCGGCAACGCGGCGCGGGTCTTCGGCGAAATGGGCGCGCAGATCGGTCACGCCCGCGGCTCGCCATTCATCGAACAACGCGCGCACGCCGCTGAAATCTTCGAGCCACAACGACACCGGCGCGAGTTCGAACATTCCGGAGTCGTCGTTGATGGGGGCGGCGCCGCTCGTGAGGGTATCCAGCATGAGGTTCTCGGAATCGGAAGTGCGGCTATTTTAGACAGGTTGGCGCCGGCAGAAAATGAAAGACGATTGGCCTGTCGTTTTTGCGCAGATGTGCGTGGCGAGTGACCGTGGTCCGTTATTTCTGATCGTCGCGCGCCGCGCGCGTGCCGATGTACTCGTACTCCTCTGTATTGAGCCGCGAAATGCGCAGTTCGACCGCACTACGGTGATACGAGTACGCGATGCGCCGAATCTCGAGCAGCGGCGCGCCGACTTCGACGCCAAGCTGCGCGCTTTCGAGCTCATTGGCGAGCGCAACGCTCACACGCTCATCGGTCTCGACCACGTTGATGCCGAAACCGTCCTGATAGAAGTTGTACAGCGTGTTCGGCCGGTTGCGCAGCTTGCTTTCCGTCAAGCCGGGAAACAGCGCTTCGGGCACGGTGATATGTTCGATCAGCACGGTCTTGCCGTGCAGCGCGAGCCCGTTGACGAACCGCAGCACGCGCGCGCCGCTGTCGATGCCGAGCGCGGCAGCCGCCTCGCGCGACGCACGCGCCTTCTTGAATCCGATCAGCGTGACGACCGGATAGGCCTTGTCGCCGCCGCGCCGCACGATGCGAAAGAAGCGGAAGAAGTGCCGGTCGCGCTGATGCATCGAAACGAACGTGCCGAGCTCCTGATGGCGGATCAGAATGTTCTCGGCGCACAGTTCGTCGATGGCTTTGCGCAGCGTGCCGATCGACACGCCGAAGCGTTCGGCGAGGCGCTTTTCCGAAGGAATGCATTCGCCGCCTTTCCATTCGCCGGCCGCGAGTGCCGCGAGAATCGCGCTCTTGACCTCTTCAATGCCGCGGCGCAGGCGGTCGAACACAACATCAAGGGGACCATGGCGCTGCCGCATCCATATGGGCGGCTGCAATTCGGCGCCGACCTCGAACTGCATTTCCGCACGCTGATCGGCGCGGGCAGCAATCCGAACGTCGCGGCGGTGGTCGTGATCGCGAGGCGTGCCCGATCTCGGAGCTATGGGTGTCGACCAAGTGCGGCGAGTCGGACACCACGTCGGGCTGCGGCTCGAACCCGACCGTCGGCAACGCGTTCGACAAACTGTACGGCCTCGGCACCACGCTCGTGTTCGGCGAGACCTCGGAGCTCACGGGCGGCGAGCAGATCGTCGCCGCGCGCTGCGCGAACGACGGCGTGCGCGAGCGCTTCCAGTTCATGTTCGACCGCTATCAGGACATGATCAATCGCTGGAAAACCGACGACCTGTCCGAGTCGCAGCCGACCAAGGGCAATATCGCGGGCGGCCTGACGACGATCGAGGAAAAGGCGCTCGGCAACATCCAGAAGATCGGCAAGAAGTGCATGGTCGACGGCGTGCTGGACAAAGCCGAGGAGCCGACGCATTCGGGACTGTGGTTCATGGATTCGTCGTCGGCCGCGGCCGAGATGGTGACCTTGTGCGCGGCATCGGGCTTCGTCGTGCATTTCTTTCCGACGGGGCAGGGCAACGTGATCGGCAATCCGATCGTGCCGGTCATCAAGATCTGCGCGAATCCGCGCACGGTCCGCACGATGGGCGAGCATATCGACGTCGATGTGACCGGCATTCTGCAGCGCGAGCAAAACCTCGACCAGAGCGGCGACAAACTGCTCCAATGCATGATGGCCACGATCAACGGCCGTTTCACCGCGGCCGAAGCGCTCGGTCATCGCGAGTTCGTCCTGACGCGTCTGTTCGAAAGCGCCTGACGCGGGCAACCCGGCCGCCGCGGCGAGCCGCACGGCTCGCGCGCCGCGGTCCCCACCTTTCCGGCGCATGCCGGCACGGCAGAAGCGGCCAACAATGCCCCCCGTGACCGGCAGCTCATGCGGCAGTGGCGCCGGCTCGATATCTGGCAGCAGCGAGTGGAGGAGACACCATCTTGCGCGTGCTCAAACATCTCTATGTGCAGGTCCTGATCGGACTTGCGGCTGGCATTCTCGTCGGTCATTTCGCGCCCGTGTTCGGCGTGCAGATGGAACCGCTCGGCGACACCTTCATTCGCCTCATCAAGATGCTGATCACGCTGGTGATCTTCTGCACGGTTTCCGTGGGCATCGCGCGCATGCAAAGCCTGAAGCAGGTGAGCCGCGTCGGCTTCAAGACGCTGCCGTATTTCGAGATCGTCACCAGCATCGCGCTGGTGCTCGGCCTCGTCGTCGCGACGCTGGTGGCAGGTATTGGCGCAGCCGGTGCGCGAGCCGCAGGCGGCGCAAGCGGAGCAGGCGCGCGAGGAAGAATCCAGCCGGCCTCGTGCAACGGGGTTGTACGAAAAGGCGGCGAAGTGAGGATCGCGTCGCAGCGGCATTGACGGCAATGCCGGACTTGATGCTTCACCGCGGCAATGACAAAGTGATGCGCTGCCGACAATAGAACCAAGGAAAGGAATACCCGATGGCCCGACTGTTTCCCGACGCGCTCACCGCGCTTGCGATTGGCGCGTTGCGCCGCGCGGACGCGTCGCCGGCGACCGCCGAATCGACGGCGCGCGCGCTCGTCTATGCCGATATGCGCGGCCTGTCTTCGCACGGCGTATCGCGTCTGCCGATGTACTGCGCACAGTTGCGCAACGGTCGCGTCGATCCGGCCGCGCAAGCCGTCATCGTCGCGGATCGCGGCGCGGCCGTGTTGATCGACGGCGCCGACGGCCTTGCTTATCCGGCCTGCGATCTGGCGGTCGCGACGCTCGCCGAACGCGCCCGGCAGTACGGCAGCGCGGTCGCGGGCATCTGCCGCAGCCATCATTTCGGCGTTGGCGCGGCGCATCTGGCCGCGCTCGGCGAAGCCGGCATGGTCGCGCTCGCGTTCAGCAATTCGCCGGCCGCGATGCCCGCGTGGGGCGGCCGCCGCGCGCTCTTTGGCACCAACCCCATCGCCGCCGTGTTTCCGCGCCGCAACGGCGCGCCGCTCGTCATCGACCTCGCGCTATCGCAGATCGCGCGCGGCAAGATCGCGCTGGCGGCGCGCGATGGCAAGCCGATCCCCGAAGGCTGGGCGACCACGCGAGATGGTCTGCCGACCACCGATGCGCGCGCCGCGCTCGACGGCATGATGCTGCCGTTCGGCGGCGCGAAAGGCGCGATGCTGGCGCTAGTGGTCGAGCTGCTGGCCGCCGCGCTGACCGGCGCGAACTTCGGCTACGAAGCGGGCTCGTTCCTGACCGAGGAGGGGGAGCGCTCGCGCATCGGCCATCTGTTCTGGGCGATCGATCCGGGCGCGTTGGCCGGCGACGACGCGTATCTGTCGCGCGTCGAGGCGCTGATCGAGATGATGCTGATGGACGATGACGTGCGCTTGCCTGGTTATCGAAGAGAGCAGCTTGCGCAGGCGGCATACGAGGACGGCGTCGACATTCCGGATGCGCTGATCGCGCAACTGGAGGGCTGCGCTTGAACAAGCGTCCCAGCGTACGCAACCGGTCCGATGCAACTGGACACCGGAACGAAAGAGGCGCATAGCTGAAGGCGAAACCGCAACTATCGGTGCGTCGGATAGTTTTAGTCGCAAATCGCGATTTCCCTTGTGAGGCAGGCGCGAATACGATTGATCGATATCGTATGAGCAGCGCGTATGACCCGCGCTTCGGCCCACTGGAAGCAGCGACGGAGATGGTCAGGAGCACCACGCCCGCACGCAGAACGAACGGCTCGATATCAAGACCACCACCTGCTATAGGTGTGCATGCCGCTGCGGCATCCGCGTGCATCTGCGCGACGGCGAGGTGCGCTATATCGACGGCAATCCGGAGCATCCGCTGAATCAAGGCGTCATCTGCGCGAAGCGTGCCTTCGGCATCATGAAGCAGTAGTGGCCCGCGCGCCTCGTGGCTGTCGCGCGAATGCCTATGCCTGCCGGCGTTTCTCGCCTGCGCGTTCCTGTATGGCGTCGCGCACTGGCTCGGCTCGCCGTGGTCACTCGCGCTCGGCTGGCTCGGCGTGCTCGCTAGCGCCGCGCTGTTCGTCTGCACCGCGATGATCTATGCGTGCCTGCGCTTTCTGCAGGAGTGGGCGACGCCGCTGACGCTGGTGAACTTCGTGCTGCTCGGCTGCGCATCGGGCGCGACGCTCGCGACCGCATTGAGCGCCTGGTTCGCGCCCGAGCTGACGATGGGACTGGCGATCTGCGCGTGCATGCTGACGCTCGCCGGCTGCGCGAGCCGCTCGGCGTCGCTGCTGCGCAATGCGCGCTTGCGGCCGAAATCGACGGTGCAGAGTGCGACCGGCATCCGCAATCCGAAACTCGTGCAAGTGTCACGAGGCTTCACCGCCGGTGCGTTCAATCTGCGCGAGTTCTTTCACGGCTAATCGGCGCGGACGTTGCGTGGTGTCAAATGGGGCTTTCTCGTGGGCGCGTTCGTCGTGCCGGTCGCGTTGATCGTCCTCGGCGCGGGGCTGCGTTCGCTTGGCGCGTCGTTCGGCGTGCTGGCCGCGGCCTGTCTCGTGCAGTACGCGGGGCTCGTGGCGGAGCGCTGGTTTTTCTTCGCCGAGGCGAAGCATCCGCAGAATCTGTATTACGCGAGGGTGGGGTGAAGCGTAGCCTTCGATGAGCGCGCCGGACTTCCACTGCGGCTTGACGCATAAGCTGAAATGGCAGCAGCGGGAGGAACGGTGCTTGCACAGCAAGTTTTCCGGTTCCCTATGGAGCGGCCCCCGAATCGCCGGACACAGTGTTCCACTTTCATAAGGCTGTGTTTTTGACTAACAACAAGCAAGAAGTGATGGAAGTGTTGACGGGGCCCGAGCGTCGGCGGCGATGCGCAAGTGGAATTCCAGAAGACGCACAAAGCCGAGCGCGCCGCCGTGCTTGCTTGCATCGACGAGTACGGCAACGTGATGAGGCGGCGTCATGGCTGATTTTCTGCACTCTTCAGCGCAGAGGGATTCCGCGACTCCCGACACTGCTGTTATTCGCATCGATCAATTGCACGCGCTGGCGGGGTTGTTGAGTCTCGAAGAAGTCGCGGAACAGTTCGCCGGTCTCTCAACCGTTGCCCAGGTTTGCATTTTTGGTCCGTTCGAGGATGCACTCACCGACGTACGCGCTGCATTGACGCAGACGGCAACGCGTGACTAACCTGCGGCGCGAGTGCCGCTAGCGGCTGGAAAAGCCGTAGATTGGCATCGCGAGTCCTTTCCGGGAGCGTTTGCACTGCGGGCGCGAAGAACGGCCATGTGTGTGCGGGTGATAATCAACACCCTCAGGTGTTCCCTGTCAACCGGAGCACGATTCCGGTCGTATCAAGCTCAACATCGGCTGAAAACGCTTCCCGTAGCACTCCATTCCGGCCCATGCGCCGGTGGACAGCGCTTTTTTTCTGTTTCGTCGAAGTCCGAGGAGATTTTGGGCGATCGCCCATGTACGGACTGCCTGTCGCACGGTAATTATCTGACTGCTGTCAACTCCGGCAGCGACTTCAGATAGGCCAACGACACACCTATGTCCCTGTCCGTATTTGAGATGCACTCCGTGGAGCTGTTCTGCCAGCGGCCACCGGGTTCCTGTTATGTCATCTGTGACGAGTGGCACTATAAAGCGTGCCTCGGCAAGGCAGCAGACCGTCAGAAGGCCAGGGCGGAGACCCGGGAATTTTTTGAGATTGCCGAACTGAATCACAGGAAGTGGGAGGAGGACCGGAAACTGGTCAGGCGTATCCAGAAGAGTGGCTGGCTGTTTTTCCATAGCGCGCGCACCGCAACCCTGACACCGATGGCTGGCGGGTCATCGTTGCTCTTCTCGAAGAGGTTCGCCGGGGCAAACTGCTTGCCATTAGAGGTCCGCGTAATAGCCTGTTTCCGTCACCCTACAGCAGCACGCCGTTAAGGAATCCCGTAGCGAGGATCGGCAGTAACCCGGACGGCGAATCTGTGCTGTCTGTCCAGTACGATCCAGCCACTTGGCAAACCCGGCTGAACGCTGCGCGCGCAGCCAGAACTCGCGATAGAGCCGCATCAGCGCTGCTGGGCGATGCGCAGCCGTTCCACTTTCAGCCGCATTCCGCCGATGGCGATACATTTGAAGTTGCTGGCATTCCTAACATGACCGGTAATCCGAACTCTTGGATTGAAAGCGGCCCCGGTATGAAGAAGCAATGGCGCATGTTTGATTCTAATGGCTCGGCAGCGGTTGACATAGACTTTGATTCCCACCACGGGCAGCCTAATCCGCATGCACATAACTGGGATCGCAACGTGCGCGATCAAGGTTGGCCCGTTTCAATTCTCCCTTAGTGAGGCAAACTGTGACAGATATTGACGCAACGCTCCACGCGTATGATTACTTCCATGACTGGCATGTCGAAAGCATCCTGCTACAAAATGAATCTGACTTGACTTGTCCTGACACATTGATTCTGGGTCTCAAACTCGGTGCGCGTCGAGTCACAGCCACCTTTCAAGGAGTGACTCGTCTAGGCCTCGAGAACGGCGGTACAGTCAATATCGTGCTGTCGATGGAGAGGGCACGGCCGAACACGCAAGTTGAAGCACTTGCACGCAATCTGTTGAACTGCTCATTGCCGGGTAAAAGAACAGCTCAACACATTGTCTATTTGCATCCGACTGCCGGCTTTGCGATCGCTATAGAGTTCGATTCGTTCATCATCCGGGAACATGCATAGTGGAGACGAATATGCCGCCCCTCACAACTCGGCTTTTTGTGCCCCTCTCTTCGACCGCTTCTACAATCAACCCGCCATGCCGGATACATGCGCCGCCGACTCTTCATTCATCGGGCAGCGCTGTTCGAGCAGGTCAGTCTTCTGATAGGCCACATCAACCTTGTTCGTGACCAGATGCGCGACGGGGACGAAGATTTAAACTGGAATTTTGTCGAGTGGGCGACAAGCCCAAAAGAGCTTGCTGGCAGGGCAACTATCCTGCACGTCGTCGAGCCAAAATCCTGCATTCATCTCGGCGGGGGGAACAGCAGTCGCATCGTTTCAGCCCGGGTCGACGCGGCGGCTGAGTGCGACCTCTTCGGACCTCGCGGCCTGGACTAGTTGCCACGGTCGCTTTGCGACCTTATGGGGGTACTCACTTCCACGCCGCTCGCTCCCAACCTCACACTACCCGCACGCCCCCACCTCCCCGCACGCGGTACAAAAATCGCAGCCGTCCTTGCGAATCACCGCATTCGCGCCACATGAAGCGCATTTGCGTCCGAGCATCGTGTGCAGCCCTTGCGTGCCGTTCGGCTGCAGCAACGTGTCAGCGCTATCGGCGGGATTCGCACGGAGGCCGAAATCGGCGGACAGCGCCAGATCGGTTTTCATTTGCCCGCGCGGCAAACGCGCGAGCATCCGCGACGCGACCTGATTGCCCTCGGCGTCGAGAAAGCCGCGTCGATACAGGATCTGCTGGATCGCGAACGCGAGCGCCGCCACTTCGGAATCGTGCCAGCGCGGCGCGCGATGACCGTCGAGACGCTGCACGTCGCCAAGCCGCACCTGGCCGCGGTCCCACGACACCTTGCGCATATCCTGCAGATTGCGCGCGACGAAGCCGCCGCGCGCGGCCAGCGACAGCGAACGCATCGTCGCGGTGATCCACTGCTGCGACTCGTCGCGCTGACCAACCGGAATGAAGAACTCGATCGGCCGCTCGATCGTCACGTCCTCGCCGCCGAGCCGCCCCGTCACCTCGATGAACGACACCGCGACATACAAGGACTTTTTGCCCGCCTGAGTCAGATACTCAACCTTCTCGATGATCGCCGGCAATTCGCCCCTGGGCCGATGATCGATCGCGATCCGCAGCGGGTCCTGGTCCATCTCGGCGAGCGTGTCGTCGCTCTGCGCGGACGACACGCTCAGCACCGCGCCGAGCGTGTCGTTCGGCCGATAGGTGGCAAGGCCCTTCAGCCCGCTTTTCCATGCATCGAAGTAGAGGCTTTCGAACGCGTCGAACGGATAGTCGGCGGGCACGTTGACGGTCTTCGAGATCGACGTGTCGACGTACGGCTGCACGGCCGCCATCATGTCGAGATGATCGCGCGCGGACATCTGCAGCGCGCTGACGAAATAGTCCGGTAGCCTGGTCACATCGCCGCCGAGCTCGCGATAAAGCCGGTACGCGTAGTCCTCGACGTCGAACGATTCGCGGCCGCCGTCGGCCATCACCTTCATGCGCGTATAGGTCCACGAGAACGCCGGCTCGATGCCGTTCGACGCGTTGTCCGCGAACGCGAGGCTCACGGTGCCGGTCGGCGCGATCGACAGCAGATGGCTGTTGCGGATGCCGTCGCGGCGGATCGCCTGCTTGAGGTCGTCGGGCAGGCGCGACGCGAACGTGCCGGCTTCCAGGTAGCGCGCGGCGTCGAACAGCTCGAACGCGCCGCGCTCCTTCGCGAGTTCGACCGACGCGCGATACGCTTCGTCGCGCATCAACCGCGCGATGCGCACCGCGAAATCGCGGCCTTCCTGCGAGTTGTAGCGCAGGCCCATCATCACGAGCGTATCGCCGAGGCCGGTAAAGCCGACGCCGATGCGCCGCTTCGCGCGCGATTCGGCGTATTGCTCGGGCAGCGGCCACAGCGTGACGTCGAGCACGTCATCGAGAAAACGCACCTGCGTGCGGGTGCGGCGCGCGAGGCCGTCCCAGTCGAACGACGGTTGACGGCCCTGCAACTGCGCGAACGGATCGACGACGAAGCGCGTCAGATTGAGCGGCCCCAGGTTGCAGCAGCCGTAGGCGGGCAGCGGCTGCTCGCCGCACGGATTGGTTGCGCGGATCGTTTCGACCGCGCGCAGATTGTTGTCCTCGTTCATCCGCGAGATGAACACGATGCCGGGCTCGGCGACGTCGTACGTCGAGCGCATGATGCGATCCCAGATCGCGCGCGCCGGATGTTCGCTATAGACCCACAGGCCGTCCTCGCGCTGCCGCACGTCGCCGGCCGCGCGCAGCGCCGGCGACGGCTCGGCGCGATGGACCAGTTGCCACGGCTCCTCGTTCTCGACCGCGCGCATAAATTCGTCGGTGACGCCGACCGATACGTTGAAGTTGTTCCAGCGCCCCTTCGAGTGCTTGGCCTCGATGAATTCGAGCAGGTCGGGGTGGTTGCAGTCGAGCACCGCCATCTGCGCGCCGCGCCGCGAGCCCGCGCTTTCGACGGTGCGGCACGATGCGTCGAACACGTCCATGTAGCTGCACGGGCCCGAGGCGGCCGAGCTGGTCGTGTGAACCCGCGCGCCCTTCGGGCGGATCGCGGAGAAGTTGTAGCCGACGCCGCCGCCGCGGCGCATCGTTTCGGCCGCCTGCAGCAGCGCCACGTAAATGCCAGGCAAACCCTGTTCATCGACGCCCTGGATCGAATCGCCGACCGGCTGCACGAAGCAGTTGATCAGCGTCGCGGCGATGCCGCTGCCCGCCGCGCTCATGATCCGGCCCGCGCCGAGCGCGCCGTGGCGCATATTGTCGACGAACTGTTCCTCGACCGACGCGCGCAACTCGGGCGGCTCGGCTTCGGCAACGCCGCGCGCGACGCGGCGGTATACATCGTCGGCTGATTGCTCGTCGCCTTTCGCGTACTTTTCGAGCAGCACGTCGAGCGAGAACTGCTGCGGCGGGATCAGCGAAGCGGGAGGAGCAGGGGAAGCGGGAGGCGTGGAAGCGGCGGTGGCCGCGCGGGTTTGCGGCGTGTCTTCTGCCATGATCGGCCCTCAAACGGCGTCGCGGCGGGCGCGGCGCGGTGGTGGAAGGCGCGCAGCCTGCGCCGGATAGCGAGCCGGCGGTCGGGCGGGCGCAACGAATCCACCTTAACGCACGAGGCGCGGGGCGGCAACCGGGAGCGGGGCCGGCGCGGCGGCGCATCATACGATGCCGCGGCGGCCGGGCACGCGATCGTTAAGGGCGTGTGGGCAGTAGGGAGATCGACCGCGAGGGCAACGGATCGAACCCTGCGTTCCGCCCGCGGGACTCGGGAACGTTCCGTGCGTCAGGCCGCTTCGAGCAGCGGTTCGAGAATTTCAGCGCAGATCATCGCGGATGCATTCGACGGCGCCGGACGCTCGGCCGGCTTGAACACCGGGTCACCGCGACGGATTTTGCGGCGCGACACCGCGCAGGTACCGGAAGAATGCGCCGAGCGGCGCCGCCAGCGCTGCTCACCGTAGTGGCAGCGGCCCGGCTCGACCCAGCGGATCACCAGCGTCGTGTCGGAGCTCTCGAGAATTTCGATGCGTACACCATTGCTACCGTCGAGGGGGATGGACTCCAGGGTCATCATCGACTCCGTATTGTGGAGTGCCGAATTTAGTCCTGTGCGCGCCGGATAGCCATTGTGTCATCGTTGAAACACCGTTCCGGAATCCGCAATAATCACACTTGACATTTTCGATTGGCTGAAATGGCGGGCGTCGCAAGCGTTTTTTATGTGAGTTTTTAATAATGTGCATTTTTGCAACGCTGTGTTGCCTGTGACGCGACGAGGGCGGCGGCCGGGAAAAGGGCGGCAACGCTTCCTTTAAGATGTTGAGTGTCGGGCGGCGAACTGAGCCGTCAGTGTAGCGGGTTTGGATTTTTCAGGTCGGCTCGCGCGCACGCTGTTCAAGAACACAAGAGTTCACATGATTCCACGCCCTCCCGCAGTTCCGCCCAACTCTCCCGAAGCGTCGTCTGTCGCCGTCGAGCGCCAGAAAAAGCAGAGGGCCGCATCGGTCGCGCTCTATATCGGGCTCGTGCTGCTCGCATTGTGGGTGGTGCGCGATTTCATCGTGGTGGTGGCGTGGGCGGCGGTCGTCGCGATTGCGCTGTGGCCGCTGCTGCACAAGGTGGCGAGCAGCCCGTGGTTCAGGGGACGCACCACCTTGCTCGCGACCGTCTTCACGCTGGTGATCGCCGTGCTCGTGCTGCTGCCGGTCGGGCTCGGCCTCGCGCAGGCTTTGCGCGAGGCGCACGATCTGAACGACTGGTTCCGCAGCGCGCAGGAGAATGGCATTCCGTTGCCGGACTTCATTAACCGTCTGCCGTTCGGTGTGCAGCAGATCAGCTCGTGGTGGCAAGCCAATCTCGCTCAGCCGCTGCGCGGCTCGGCGGCGATGAAAGGCTTGCACAGCGAAACGGTGATGACACTCGGCCGGCATTTCGGCGCGCGCGCCGCGCACGCGGCGATGGTGTTCGCGTTCATGCTGGTCACGCTGTTCGTAATTTTTCAGGCGGGGCCACGGCTGTCCGGCTCGCTGCTGAAGGCCGCGCGACGCGGTTTCGGCGATAGCGGCGCGGACCTCGTCGCGCATATGGGGACCGCGGTGCGCGGCACCGTGTCGGGGCTGATCGTGGTCGGCGTCGGCGAGGGCCTGCTGCTTGGCGTCGCCTACTTCGTGACCGGCGTGCCGCATGCGGCGCTGCTCGGCTTCGTTACGGCGATCGCCGCGATGCTGCCGTTCTGCGCGCCGATCGTGTTCGGTCTCGCCGCGCTGTGGCTGCTCGTGCAGGGCTCGATGGTCGCGGCGGCCGGGCTGCTGGTATTCGGCGCGGTCGTCGTGTTCGTCGCCGAGCACTTCGTGCGGCCGGTACTGATCGGCAACTCGACGCGCCTGCCGTTTCTGCTCGTGCTGTTCGGCATTCTCGGCGGCGCGGAGACGTTCGGGCTGCTGGGGATTTTCATCGGGCCCGCGTTGATGACGGTGCTGATGGTGCTGTGGACCGATCTCGTGGAATAGCGCTGTCTCAAGGCCGCTGATTCGACGGATGCTCCTGCGCCGGCGGCTTCACGCAGCCGAGCGTGTATTTGAGCGCTGCGGGCAGCAGTGCGGTCCATACGTCCCACGTGTGGCCGCCGTCGATGATCCGCAGCGCCGCCGGATTGCCCGCGAGCCGCAGATGCGTGTATAGCAGCGACGCATCCGCCTGGATGTCGAGGTCGTCGTCGCCGGATGCGATGAACATCGGCAGGCGATACGGCTGGCTCATGTAGCGGTCCCACTGCGCCGGATAGTTAAGCTCGTGCCATATGCGCGGATCGAACTGGTGCTCGCCGAACACGCCGACGCGCCGCGCCGCCGACGCGCGCGGCGGCTCGTTTGCGTAGATTGCGGGACTCAGCAGCAGCGCGCCGCAAAACATCTCGGGCTGCGTCAGCGCGTAGCGCAGCGCGCCGAAGCCGCCCATCGACACGCCGCCGATCATCCGTCCGCCGCGCTGGGTCGCGACCGCGTAGTGCGTTTCGATCTCGGGCAGCAGATCGCCGAAGAACGCGCTCTCCATCTTTTCCTTGCGGTCGACGTACCAGTCCGTGCCGCCTTGAGGCATCACGATGACGACCGGCGCGATCTCCTTGCGCTCGATCAGCGTGTCGGCGGTACTTTGCAGATGGCCTTGCGTGAGCCAGTCGTTGGCGTCGCCGTTATTGCCGTGGAGCAGGTAGAGCACCGGCAGGCGCGGACCGTCCGCGCGATAGCCCGCCGGCAGGTAGACCGTGTAGTTCCAGTCGCGGCCGAGCGCATCGGAATGGAAGCTGCGGCTCGCGACCGTGCTCGCGAACGCGGGCGCGCCAAGGGTGAAGGCAAGCAGTGCGAGGGCGAAACTGAAGAATCGACGCATGTCAGTGAAGATGGCCGGCTGGCGCGGGATTCGCGCGCGGCCGTCATCCTATCAGCATTGACGCCAGAGTTGAGATGGAAAGTGGCGGACGGACGGCGCTTTATGCGCGCAAAGTTGTTCAGCCCGACGTCCGCAGCCGCTCGTCCACGAACCGCCCGACGATCCGCTTCAATGGCTCTACGCCCAGCGCGACGGCTAACAGAGCGCCGACCGCGGCCGCATCGGCGAGCAGTCCGAGCGGATAGTTCAGGTAACCATCGGTGGCCGCGTAGAGCACCGAGTCGATCACCAGCGAAATCACCGCGCCGGCAATGAAGCACAGCAGGCCCTGACGGCCGATCAAGCCGACCCACGGCAGCCGCCGCGCGACCTTCTTCGCCCAGCCGAGCTCGATCAATTTAGCGACGAGCCATGCGATCGCGAGGAAGTTGCCCGCGCGCAGGTAGGACAGGTTCTCCTTGAAGCTTCCGGCAAGCGGCGCATGCAGCAGCACGAGCTTGTAGTACGCGGCGCCCACGACCACCGCGAACGCCAGCACGCTGACGAGCCAGCCCGACCGATGCGCGCTGGTGCGCTGATACACCGGCTGGCAGCGTGCAAGCACGCCGAGCACGAACATCAGTTGCCACGCGAACGGGTTGAAGTCCCAGTGCATGTCGGGCGCGGCGGGCAGGTACTTGCTGATCGCCGGCGCGCCGGCCCACAGCGCGACACTGCCGGCGACCAGCAGCCACGGCTTGCTGCGCGCAAGCGGCAGGACTGCGGGGACCAGCAGCGCGAAGAACGCGTACATCGGCAGCACCGACGCGAGGTACGGCTGCCGGCGCAGCAGCACGATGTCGCGCAGCGCGGCGAGCGGCGTGTCGATCAGGTCGTCGAGATCGGTCGTGGCGAGATTCGGCCCGTCGATGCTGAATGCGGTGAGTACCGCGCTGACCAGCAGCATCAGCCCGGCGGTGACGAGGAACGCGCGATAGATCTCGAACGAGCGGCGCACGAAGCGGCCACGCGCGATCGTCTCGTTGCGCCGCTCGGCGAGCGTCGCATAGGCGGTGGCGGTCGCGAAGCCGCCGAGGAACACGAATACTTCGGCGGCATCGCACAGCGCATACGCGTGCAGTGTCACACGCGACAGAATGCTGCCGCCGATATGATCGACGACGATGATCAGCAGAACCAGTCCGCGGAAAAAGTCCAGCTCGATCAGGCGGGAGGAGGGCTTGTCAGGCATTGTTCGAGTCAAAAGCAGCCCCGTGCGACGGCGCGCTGATCCAGCGCGGCGGGCGTCTCACAAGGCTTTTTAGTATGGGATTGGGTGCTGCGGCGGGAAGGCGATCCGGGCTGGCGTCACCTGTGGTCCGCGTCGCCGACTTCGGCTGCCTTTCGGGGCGGCGCGTCAGCGGGCTGTAAAGATGACCTTCGCTGCGGCATCGAGTTCCGTTGCACAGCAGCAGAGGCACGGGATTATATTTCCTTTCATGACAATCACGCAGCGAGATCGGCAGCAGCGGCTGCCGTTTACCTGAAGCGACGTTACGAAAAAAGAGGAAACGACGCGCAGTGGAGAATTAGCAACATTCCCGATGCTTGGCGCATCCACTCATGGACGGCCGGACGATGTCGTGTGAGGATTTCTGGAAAGCGCAGCCATTGGAGCAGCCTTCAGAACTGCTGGGAAAGTGACGAGAATAAAAAGCAAAGAGAACAAAACGGCCGGATCGAGTTGTCCTATCACTCGAGGTGCAGGGAGATCATCATGAACAAGCAAGTGTTCGCGCTGGCTGTCTCCATTGCTGCGTCTGCCGTTCTTGCCGTGCCTGCCGCCGCGCAGACTAGCGTCACGCTGTATGGCGTGATCGACGAAGGCATCAACTATACGAACAACGTCGGCCACGGCCATGTTTATGAACTCGCCAGCGGGCTTGCACAGGGGAGCCGCTGGGGCCTGAAGGGTTCCGAAGATCTCGGTGGTGGACTGAAGGCCATCTTCCAGCTCGAGAATGGTTTCGATCTGAATTCCGGGCGGCTCGGACAGGGCGGTCGCCTGTTCGGTCGGCAGGCTTTCGTCGGACTCAGCTCGCAGGCGTACGGCACGCTGACGTTTGGCCGACAATACGATTCGGTCGTCGATTATCTGGCGCAGACCACGGCCAACGGCAATTGGGGCGGCGAGCTGTTCTCGCATCCATTCGACAACGACAACACCGACAACACGTTCCGCCTTAACAATACCGTCAAGTATTCGAGCCCGTCGATCTCGGGCTTCCAGTTCGGCGGCACCTACAGCTTCAGCAACGACACGGGCTTCGCCAACAATCGCGCGTACAGCTTCGGCGGCCAGTACACCTATGGCGGGCTGCTGGTTGCCGCGGCTTATCTGCAGGCCGACCATCCGGGTGGCAGCGCGAACGGCGCGGTCGCCACGAACGACGCCGGCTTCGTCGCGACGCGCATGCGCGTGTTCGGCGGCGGCATCACCTATACGTTCGGACCGGCGACGGCGGGTTTCGTCTATAGCAACTCGAACTATCTGGAGCCGACCGCAAACGGCTATCTCGGCATCGAGCCGCTGGTGCCGCTCGTGCCCGTCACGCCGCCGGGCGTGCTGCTGAACTCGCTCAAGTATCAGAACTTCGAGATCAACGGCAAGTATCAGATCTCGCCGGTGCTGTTCGTCGGCGCGCAGTACGTGTACACGATGGAAACCTACGACGCATCGAACGGCGGCGTGAAGCCGCGCATCCATACGTTCGGGCTGATGGCCGATTACAACCTGTCCAAGCGCACCGACCTCTATCTGCAGGGCGCCTATCAACAGGTCGCCGGCGATTCCACACTGTCGATCCTCGACTTCGCATTCATCCCGGGCACGCAGTCGCCGTCGTCGACGTCGAAGCAGGTCGTCGTGCGCGCGGCGATCCGGCATAAGTTCTAGTTCGCCGCACATCTGATGCAGATCGGCCGGCCTTCGAATTTCGAAGGCTGGCTTTTTTGCGCTCTGCGCCTCGGCGCATGACTATTCAAGTTCCCCTCGCGTCTGCCGATAAGTCGAATGTCAACGAGCCTGAACGCGCCGCGGCGAAGCGGTGATGTGTGCGTCGTTGGCGTGCCCAAACACGTACCGTCGTAACGCGGAAATACGGCTCGTAACGTCTGTATCAGAGTGTGTGGCGCGGGGCGTTTCGATTAAACGGCACTTTAGAATTCCGCCAGAAATTCGATCGGCAAGCAGGCACGGAACGAGCGCCGTACGAGGCAGCTTCGCCGTGTCGTCGGGAAGGCTGCGTGGCCGAAGATCGCGCGCCTTGTCAGCGGCATCGGCGTATCCGGCTTGCGCATCTATACAGCAGGAGTCGGACAGAATGAGAAAGCGTTTCGACAGAACGATCCTGGCCGGTCTCGCCGGCGCATGGGTCGCGCTGGCGGTCAGCGGTTGCGCGAACGTCGGGCAGCCGAATGCGCAGAACGGAGTGGCAAACAGCACCAACGCAGCGTCCGGCGTGCCGGCGGCGAATGCGACGGGAACAGCGTCTGCCGATGCTGCGGCAGCCGCGCCGCTGTCGATCGATGCCAGCGATAATGCGTCGCTGAAAAAGTCGCAGCCGCTCGTGTATCGGGTCAGGCACGGCGACACGCTCGCGCGGGTCGCGCAGCATCATCGCATCAGCGTCAAGCAGTTGCAGGCATGGAATGGGCTGAAGGCGTCGGCGCGGCTGAAGCCGGGGCAAGTGCTGCACGTCGCGTCGCCGGAGACGGTGCGCGCGGTGAAGGCGGCCAATGAGGCGGCCGCCTCGAAGGCGGCGGCGCGAGCCGCGGCGCCGGGTGCTTCACAAGCGACAGCGCAAACCTCGGCGCAATCTTCGACGCAGTCCGCAGCCCCCGCTCTGGATGCCGCCGAAGTCCGCCAGGTCACGCAGGAAACCCGCCGGCATGCGACCAGCGTGACACTCGCGTGGCCTGCCGCGGGCAGCGTGGTCGAAGCGTTCCAGCCGGGCGAAACACGCGGCATCGAAATCGGCGGCAAAGCGGGCGATCCGGTGCGAGCCGCCGCCGACGGCAAGGTCATGTACGCGGGCACCGGACTGAACAGCTATGGCAGCCTGATCATCGTCGAACACAACAAGGATTTTCTGACCGCGTATTCGCACAACCGCAAGCTGCTGGTGAAGATGGGCGACATCGTTCGCAAGGGACAGCAGATCGCGGAGATGGGTGACGAAAACAATTCGCGTGTGTCGGTCGGGTTCGAAGTGCGGCACGACGGCAAACCGGTCGATCCGCTGCGTTATCTGCCGCAAGGGCGCAGTTGAGCTTCTGCGTTCCCGCAAAAGCTCACCTTGGATTCATTCAGCTAACCCAGGTAATCCGATCGGCCGCTCATGCTGGGCGGTCGATAAATCGCTGCGAAAGTACCTTCACGTCAGCGCATTCCGCTCAATTCACGCAAAAGTACCGACCATCGACGATGCGGGCGCGACCCGCGGCCGCTGATCAACGGTGAGGAAATGCAGGAGCCGGCAAGCAGCGCACGCGCCGCCGCCGTGCTCCGCGCGAATCGCCGTTACGTCGTTTGCACGCCGCGCAGCAATCGCGCTACCTCGCCGTGGTAATGCAGGATCGCCGGATCGGCCTGCAACAGCGGCAGATAACGCGGCAGGAAGTGGTTGTTCGGTTGGTCGGGAGAGAACAGTCCGATCACGGCCTCGGCGGTCGCGAGACGGTCGCCGGCCTCCGCTTCCGCGTCGTCGAGAATTTCGTCGACGCTCGCGATCACCGTCGATAACGGCGTCAGCCAGCGAAACCCCGAACCGTTGATCAGCACTTGCAGGAATGCCGCCGGCGTCACCGGGCCGAACTCCTTTTCGTATACGGCGCGTTCGTGATCGAGAATCGCCTTGTGCAGCGCAAGCAATGGTCGGCGAATATCCGTGAGGAATTGAGTGCATTGCGGGTCGTTCATCGGCGGCTCCAGCGGCTGAGGTGACTCGACGGAATCGCGCGTCGCAACACCACTCGGTGCGATGCAGGGTCGCGCGATCACGCTAACGGATCGATCCATCGATGGTAACGCATCGCCCCCGCCGACACATGCGATGCAGCCCGCATAGCATGCGACGTGCCGCCTGGCACCGCCAAAGCGAAGTTCTTTCGACACGACTACAATCGGCCGGTTTTCTGGCGACACCCGCTCGATCACAGACCGCTTTTCATCGCGAATTAGCGCGACATGCCGAACAAAACCGGTGCATGTTCGCGGTCTGGTGCGGCGTCGCGATCTAAACCGCGTGACCACAACAACATCCCCCACCGGAGCCGCTCATGACAACGCTCAATATCAACGGCGAAACCCATACCGTCGATGCCCCGCCCGACATGCCCCTGCTTTGGGTGCTGCGCGATCTCGTCGGGCTGACCGGCACCAAGTTCGGCTGCGGCATCGCGCAGTGCGGCGCATGCACCGTGCATCTCGATGGCGTCGCGGTGCGTTCGTGCGTGTTTCCGACGGCGGCGGTGGGCGAGCGCAAGATCGTCACGATCGAAGCGGTCGGCGCGACGCCCACCGGCCAGAAAGTGCAGCAGGCCTGGCGTGAGCTCGACGTCGTGCAATGCGGCTACTGTCAGTCGGGGCAGGTGATGTCGGCGGCATCGCTGCTCGCGCGCAATCCCAATCCGAGCGACGCCGACATCGACGCCGCGATGGCGGGCAACATCTGCCGCTGCGGCACCTATCACCGCGTGCGCGCGGCGATCAAGCAAGCCGCGAAGGGGGCCTGACATGTCCCAGGGATTGCTCGATGCACAGAACGGCGCACAGCCGTCCGACACCGACACGCCGCGTGCGCGCGGCATCTCCCGGCGCACGTTCCTCAAGTTCGGCGTGACGGTCGGCGCCGCGGCCGGCGGCGGTCTGCTGCTCGGCTTCAGCATGCCGGCCGCGAGCCAGGATCAGAAGGTGGGCAAGAGCGTGATCGGCGGCGATGCGAACGAGGCGCCGCAAAGCGGCGTGTTCGCGCCGAACGCGTTCATCCAGATCGACACCGCCGGCAAGGTCACGTTGGTGATACCGAAGGTCGAGATGGGTCAGGGTGTCTATACATCGATTCCGATGCTGATCGCCGAAGAACTCGAAGTCCCGCTCGACTCGGTCACGCTCGATCACGCGCCGCCCAACGAAAAGCTCTTCATGGACCCGCTGCTCGGCGGCCAGTTGACCGGCGGCTCGACGTCGATTCGCTTCGCGTGGGAGCCGATGCGCCGCGCAGGCGCGACAGCGCGCGTGATGCTGATCAACGCGGCCGCGCAGCAGTGGCAGGTCGATCCGGCCAGTTGCCATGCGCAAGGCGGGCAGGTGATCCACGCGGCCAGCAATCGCAGCGCGAGCTATGGGCAGCTCGCGCAGGCCGCCGCCGCGCTGCCCGCGCCGCAGAACGTGCCGTTGAAAGACCCGAAGAATTTCAAGCTGATCGGCACGCCGGCGAAGCGTCTCGATTCGCCGGAGAAAGTCGACGGCACCGCGCAGTTCGGCCTCGACGTGCGCTTGCCCGGCATGGTCTACGCGGTGATCGCGAACTGTCCGGTGTTCGGCGGCACGCTCGCGAGCGTCGACGCTACGCATGCGAAGAAGATCCCCGGCGTGCGCGAAGTCATCAAGCTCGACAATGCGGTCGCGGTGATCGGTGACCACACGTGGGCCGCGAAGCGCGGCTTGCAGGCGCTCGATATCAAGTGGAACGAAGGCGCGGGCGCGCAGGTATCGATGAAGCGCATCGTCGACGATCTCGCGGCGGCCTCGCAACATGGCGGCGCGGTGGCGCGCAAGGACGGCGACGTCGGCCGCGCGTTCGGCAATGCGAAGTCGCGTGTGGACGCGGTCTACCAGCAGCCGTTCCTCGCGCACGCGACGATGGAGCCGGTCAACGCCACGGTTCACGTGCGCGGCGACGCGTGCGAAATCTGGCTCGGCTCGCAGGTGCCGACGCGCGTCGTCGATGCGGCGGCTGCGGTCACCGGCTTGCCTGCCGACAAGATCATCGTGCACAACCATCTGCTCGGCGGCGGCTTCGGACGGCGGCTCGAAATCGACATGGTCACGCAGGCCGTGAAGGTCGGCAAACAGGTGTCGACGCCGGTCAAGGTGCTGTGGACGCGCGAGGAAGACATCCAGCACGACATGTACCGGCCGTACTACTACGACACGATCTCGGCCGGGCTCGACGCGAACGGCAAACCGATCGCGTGGCAGCATCGCATTGCCGGTTCGTCGATCCTGGCGCGCTTCGCGCCGCCTGCGGTCAAGAACGGAGTCGACCCCGACGCGGTGGAAGTCGCCGCCGATCTGCCGTACGACCTGCCGAACCAGCTGATCGACTACGTGCGCGTGGAACCGCACGCGGTGCCCACCGCGTTCTGGCGCGGCGTCGGGCCGACGCGCGGCACGTTCGTCGTCGAGAGCTTCATCGACGAGCTCGCCGCGCACGCGAAGATCGATCCGGTGCAGTACCGGCGCGATCTACTCGGCAAATCGCCGCGCGCGCTGAACGTGCTGAACGTGGCCGCGCAAGCCGGCAACTGGGGCAGTGCGCTGCCGAAGGGGCAAGGGCGCGGCATCTCGGTGATGCACGCGTTCGGCAGCTTCTTCGCGATCGTCGTCGAGGTCGCGGTCGAGCAGGGCGAGGTCACGGTCAAGCGCGTCAACTGCGCGGTCGATTGCGGGATGTACGTCAACCCGAACACGATCGAGGCCCAGGTGCAGGGCGGCATCGTCTTCGGCATCACGGCGGCGCTGTATAGCGAGATCACGATCAAGGACGGCCGCGTCGAGCAGAACAACTTCACCGACTACCGGATTCTGCGCATCAACGAGACGCCGCCGATCGACGTGCACCTCGTCAAGAGCGGCGAGGCGCCCGGCGGCATCGGCGAACCGGGCACCGCCGCGCTCGCGCCCGCGCTGACTAATGCGATCTATGCGGCCACCGGCACGCGGCTGCGGCAATTGCCGGTTGGCCGTCAACTGCACAGCGCGTGACGCGAAAGGAGGCCAACATGAAAAACATGCTGAAGGGTCTTGGCGCGGCATTGTGCGTCGCGTTGCCGTTTCTCGCGCAAGCGCCTGCCGGTGCCGCAACTCCGGCGAATGCCGGCGCAGCCGATCAGGCGCTCGTGCAACGCGGCGCCTATCTCGCTCAACTCGGCGATTGCGCGGCCTGCCACACCGCGCCGAAAGGCAAACCGTTCGCCGGCGGCCTGCCGATGAACACGCCGATGGGCCGCATCTACGTGACCAACATCACGCCCGACGCGCAGACCGGCATCGGCGGCTACACGGAAGCGGACTTCGCGCGGGCGCTGCGTGAGGGCGTCGCGAAAGACGGCCACAACCTGTATCCGGCGATGCCGTATCCGTCCTACGCAAAGGTCAACGACGGCGACGTGAAGGCGCTGTACGCGTTCTTCATGCACGGCGTCGCACCGGTGCAGCAGGCGAATCGCGAGTCCGACATCAGGTGGCCGCTGAACATGCGCTGGCCGCTGATGTTCTGGAACATGGCGTTTCTGGAGAAGGGTCCGTACCGCGACAAGCCGGGCAAGGACGTCGCATGGAATCGCGGCGCGTATCTGGTGCAGGGGCTCGGACATTGCGGGTCGTGTCACACGCCGCGCGGCGTTGGGTTCCAGGAAGGCGCGCTCGACGAAAGCGGCAGCGCGTTCCTGAGCGGCGCGCTGCTCGACGGCTGGTTCGCGTCGAACCTGACCGGCGAGCACAACACCGGGCTCGGCCGCTGGAGCGACGAGGATCTGCGCACGTTCCTGAAGACCGGCGCGAATCGCCATGCGTCGGCGTTCGGCGCGATGACGAGCGTGATCAACAACAGCACGCAAGCGCTGAACGATCAGGACGTGGCGGCGGTGTCGAAGTATCTGAAGTCGCTGCCACCGGTCGGCGGCAACGGCGCGCCGGCCTATACCTACGATCCGCAGGCGACGAAGGTGTCGCTCGATCGCCCCGCGAACGATGCCGGAGCGCGCGTCTATGCCGCGTATTGCATGCATTGCCACGGTGTCGACGGACGCGGCTTCGCGCCGATGCTCGCGCCGCTCGCCGGCAATCCGAACGTGCTCGCGAAGGACGCGTCGTCGCTGATCAACGTGACGCTGAACGGCACCGGCGATCTCGTGATCAACGGCGTGCCGTCGCCGTTTCCGATGCCCGGCTTTGCGGCGGTGCTCGACGACAAGCAGATCGCCGACGTGCTGAGCTTCGTGCGCGCGGGCTGGAACAACGGCGCGCCGGCCGTTGCTGCGGCGGAGGTGGCGAAGTTGCGCCAGTCGACGCAAGCGGGGCGGTGATCGAGAGGTAAGTGCGGCGGAACGCAAAAGCGGCAATCCATGCAGCGCAGGGTTGCCGCTTTTTTTGGGCGGGAGCGCTTCGGCGCGATCAGCGTGACGTGGAGTCGTTCAGATAGATGCCTGCCGACAGTCCAGCCTTCACCTGCCGCGTGAATTCGTCGGTGGACACTTCCTCCGAGCCGGCCTCGATAGCTTCGTACGCCTGGCGCACGACGTCGGCCGGCGTTGCCTTCGGCACTTCCAGGTCGCGCACCAGATCCGTATCGATAAAGCCTGCATGCAGCCCGATGACCTGCGTGCGCTGCTCGCGCAGCGATTGGCGCAGGCCGTTGGTCAGCGCCCACGCGGCCGACTTCGACACGCCGTAGGCAGACAGAATCGGCCGGTTCACCCAGCTCGCGACCGACAGCACGTTCAGGATCGCACCGCCGCCGTTCGCGGCGAGGCTCCCCGCGAACGCACGCGACATCGCCAAGATGCCGAAGACATTGGTTTCGAAGTGATCGCGCAACGCGTCGAGCGCGCCGTCGTCCGTCAGGCTGCCGAGTCGCGCGATGCCGGCGTTGTTGATCAGCAGCGTGACGTCGCGAGCCGCATCGGCAGCCGCGGCCACGGCCGCCGGATCGGTCACGTCGAGCTTGACGGGGACGACTCCCGGCAATGTCACGCTGGCCGGATTGCGGGCGCCCGCATAAACCTTCCGCGCCCCTCGTTCGAGCGCCTGTTTCGCGAACTCGAGGCCAAGCCCGCGGTTCGCGCCCGTAACGAAAACGACAGCATCTTCGATCTTCATAGTCTTTCCTTTCACATGGTGTATCGCATGCGCGCCGGCTGGCGGTGCGCGTGAGATGCGGTGGAAACGAGGCTGCATTCGCTAACCGAGCCGTTGCGCCGCGCCTTGGCGCGCAGCAGCTGAGCGCGTCGCGCAGCCGGCGCCGGCTGCCTTTTGTCGGACGATTCGTGAGCTCTCGCGCTTCGCAATGACAACGGGCGCAGCATATAACTATGATATTCATACCGTCAAGTGCGGCGAGGCGACGGGGCAAGTATTCGCTCGCCCTATCAATATATCGGATGCGATTAAATCTTTTGCGATTGACAGCGGCCGCGTCTTTGTCCATTATTCAACGCAAGCGATTACATCGCATGCGATCTAAGACGCTTAACCCCCTTATTTACATAGGAAGCCATCATGGCCCGAATCGATCAAGTCCTCTTCTCAGGCAACTCCCACGCCACGGTCAATCACGACCCCGATGCACAGCGCGGTGAGCACGGCGTGCTCGACCTCAAGCTGTCGGCGCCCAACGGCGAAAGCCGCGATTTCATCGCCACCGAACTGCATCCGCGAGCCGAGCAGATGTTTGCGGGCGCGTGGTCGGCCTGTTACATCAGCGCGTTCGAGATTGCGGCCTCGATGAGGAAGGTCGCGCTGCCGTCCGACTATTCCGTGGACATCCAGGTCAGTATCGGCACGGTCGGTAACGGGTTTAGTCTCGGCGCCCAGTTCACCATCCGCGCGCCGGGTCTGGCAGCGGAAGTCGTCGAGGGACTTGCGAACCGCGCCCATCAGATCTGCCCGTATTCGAAGGCCGTGCACGGCAACATCGAGGTCAGCCTGAACGTCGTCACGACGTGACATATATATCGTACGCGATGTAATCGTACGAGAGTGAAATGCGTTTGATACCCGCTTGTTATCCCAAACACACAGGAATCCATCATGGAAAAGATCGAAAACGTCCTCGCTGCAGGTAACTCCCACGCCACGGTCAATCGCGACCCCGCAGCCCAGCGCGGCGAGTACGGCGTCTACGACCTGAAGCTGACCGCACCAGGTGTCGAGACCCTCGACTACATCGGCACCGAGCCCCACCCGAGAGCCGAGCAGCTGTTTGCGGGCGCCTGGTCGGCCTGCTACACGACCGTGTTCGGCATGGCGGCCCAACTGAAGAAGGTCACGCTGCCGCCCGACTATTCGGTCGACATCCGGGTGAACATCGGGCAGACCGGTGCGGCGTGGTTCCTCGGCGCCGAGTTCGACATCCGCGTGCCCGGAGTGGAAAGGGAAGTCGTCGAGAAAATCGCGCACCTGGCCCATCAGATCTGCCCGTACTCGAAGTCGGTGCGCGGCAACATCGAGGTCAGTACCAACATCGTCACGGCGTAATACGTCAGGGCACGTGTCTCTGCCAGGAGCAGGTGCCCTTCACTGAACATCTTTGAAGGAATTCTCATCATGAAGACCAAGCTCATCGTTGCACTGCTCGTCGCAGTTTCCGCGTCCGTCACCGTACCCGCGTTCGCCAGCGGCTATGGACCGGCCCCGTTCTACAAGCCCTCGGTGGGCGCACCGGCATCGCAAAGCGGTCAGAGCCTGCGAACCGTCGCGGCGGAACGCGCGGACGAAGCTACACGGGAAAAGGCGTATGGCGGTGCGGTTTCCGGGCTGTCGGAATCAGGCAGCCATGTCGCCGCGACGTCGCGTGACAAGCTCTTCGCACACCACTAGATCGTCCATCCCTCCGTCGCTCGGCCGTCGCGCATCCTCGTTGTTGCTGCGCGCCGGTCACGGCAATCGGACGGTCGATGAGTTCGCCACGGAGAAAGAAGCAGCGCTCAGAGCGGTTCTACGATGCGGTACTGCGCGCTCTTCGCCGCGAGACCTTCACGGTGGGTTGAACGCTTCCGGCAGCGATGCGCCATATGTTGTGGCGCGATATAATCGTATGCGATGTATATCCCGTGAAACGTCAGGCTCCAGCGAAGGAGGCTACATATGAAATCCAGGGATCAACTGGCACCCGAAAATCTGATGCTTTCCGATTACCTGTGCTTTGCGGTCTACTCCGCGAACCTGGCTTTCGGCAAGGCATACAAGCCGATACTCGAGGAACTCGGACTTACCTACCCGCAATACATCGCGATCATTGCGTTGTGGGAGGACGACAACCAGACCGTCAGCGGTCTTGGCGCCAAGCTGTTTCTCGAGTCCAACACGCTTACGCCAATGTTGAAGAAGCTCGAGGCGATGGGTTATGTGGAAAGGCAACGCGATCCCGGCGATGAGCGCCAGGTGCGGGTCAGTCTCACGAAGAGCGGCCGGCGGCTGCGCGAAAAAGCACTGAAGATGAACCCGGTCGACACGGGCCTTGCGTCCGACGAGTTCGCAAAAGTTCAGGCGTCGGTCGTGACGTTGCGGAACAATCTTATCAAGTCAGTCCGGAACGACGAGTGAACGCTTAACGGTCGCGCATTGCAGGGTCGCCTAAGTCGGACATTCAACGGACTTTTGGGCGCCTCACGGGAGACTTCACGGTCGATCGAACCTCGCGGGGACCTGTTTTAGACGAGCGAGTGCGATCAGCTGCGGACTTGCCGGTCTTTGCTGCGTCCTGTCGCGTCGCGCGCTCCTGCGCGTAGGAAGGGCTCAGTTCAGTCTTTAGATCTTCGCGCCGCAATGGTTCGCCGCAGGCCTGGCAAACAGTGCCAATGCCGGCATCGTTGCCACAGGTGACATGCGTGAAGCGTACCGCGACGTCGTCGCCCTGCGATTTGTGCCACTTTTCGCCCCATTCGCGAAGCGCCAGCATGACCGGGTAGAACGCTCGGCCCATTTCGGTGAGTTCGTATTCGTAACGTGGGGGCGTTGCCATGTAGCGCTTGCGCTCGATCATGCCGTCCGCTTCGAGCCGTTTGAGCCGGGACGAGAGCATCTGGGGCGTCGCTTGCGACTGTGCCACCAGACTGTCGAATCTTCGATTGCCCATGAACAGTTCGCGCAGGATCAGAACAGCCCAGCGGTCGCCGATGACTGCCTGAGACAACGCGATCGGGCACAGCGTATCGCTCTTGTCGGGCAATGCACTCATTCAAACCTCCATCGAAATTGCCACGATTGTCAGTATGATAATCATAGCAATATCGGCGGGGGTTTGCGCCCTGAACGCAGTCGTGCGGCGCATGCCGGCGCGCCGCACATAGCCTCCATATCACCTCAGCGATGCTGCCCGACCTTCTGCCGCTTCTCTAGCACGCGCGCATACCAGGTCAGCGGAAAACACATCGCGAAGTAGATCATCGCGACCATGCCGTAAATCGGAAACGGCCGGAACGCGGCATTCGTGATCATCGTGCCGGTCTTCGTCAGTTCGATGAAGCCGATGATCGACGCGAGCGCAGTGCTCTTCACCACCTGCACGAGAAAACCGACGGTGGGCGCGACCGCGATTTTCAGTGCCTGCGGCCACACGATATAGCGCAACTGCTGGCCGAACGTCATGCCGAGGCTCGCGCCGGCCGCCCACTGACCGCGCGGCACCGCTTCGACGCAACCGCGCCAGATGTCGACCAGATAAGCGCTCGTATAGAGCGTCAACGTGACCGTCGCGGCGGCCCACGGCGACACGTCGATGCCGATGAGCGGCAAGCCGAAGAACGCGAGAAAGAGCTGCATCAAGAGCGGCGTGCCCTGAAACACCTCGACGTACAGCACGACGATACGGCGCAGCCACGCGATCGGTGACACGCGCATCGCGAGCAGCACGAGCCCGACAACCCCACCGCCGACGAACGCGATCAGCGACAGCAGCACCGTCCAGCGCGCGGCGAGCAGCAGATTGCGGGCGATATCCCACAGCGTGAATTCGACCATGATCAGCGCTCCGTCGGCAGGGTGCGCGCGCCGCGCCACATCAGGCGGCTGCGCCAGTTGCGCGGCAAGCCGTCGTTGCCGCTACGGTTGTTACTACCGCTGGGGCCACGGACCGCGCGGCCCGCGAACAGCCCGCGCCCGAAGCGGTTCAACAGCTGCCGCAGCACGATCGACATCAGCAGATAGGTCGCCGTGATGATCACGTAGCTCTCGAACGAGCGGAAGTTGCGCGACTGGATGAAGTTCGCGGCATAGGTCAGGTCGGGCACCGAAATCTGCGACACGACGGCCGAGCCGAGCATCACGATCAGCACCTGGCCGAGCAGCGCGGGAAATACGTTGGCGAGCGCCTGCGGCAGCACGACGTAGCGGAACACCTGGCGTCCCTGCAGGCCGAGCGCCTGGGCGGCCTGCACCTGGCCGCGCGAAATCGAATCGATGCCGGCGCGCACGATCTCGGTCGCATACGCGCCGAGATTGACGCTCATCGCGAGAATCGCCGCCTGAACCTCGTCGATATGAATGCCCAGGCTCGGCAGGCCGAAGAACACGAAGAACAACTGCACGAGAAACGGCGTGTTGCGGATCAGTTCGACATAGCTCGCGACCAGCCAGCGCGCCCACTTCGGCCCGGCCGCCGCAATGCTCGCGCCGGCGATGCCGACGAGCCCGCCCGCCAGGGTCGACACGGCGGTGAGACCGAGCGTCACGGCGGCGCCGCGCGCGAGCATCCCCGCATAGAGGCCGAAGCCGGTGAAATCGAACGCGTAAGTCATGGCCTCGTGCCCATCGTAGGATCAGGTTGCGGCGCGGGCTTCACAGCACCACGCCACGGGTTTCAGAGATCGGCCGGCAGCGGCGCGCGCAGCCACTTCTGCGAGATCGCGTTCATCGTGCCGTCCTTGCGGGCTTTGGCAATCGTTTCGTCGACCTTCGCCTTCAGGCGCGGCTCGTTCTTGTTCAGACCGACGTGATCGGGCGAGCTGAACAGCGCGAACTTCTGCTCCGGATCGTTCGCCGGATGCCGCGCGAGAATCGTCGCGCCGACGTCGTTGCCGACCACCATCAACTGTACCTGACCAGAAAGAAACGCCGAAATAGCGCCGTTCGGATCGTCGAAACGTTTGATGTTCGCCGACGGCGGCGCGATCTTCGTCACGCTCAGGTCTTCGAGCGTGCCGCGCGCGACCGAGATCGACTTGCCGCCGAGATCGGCCGCGTTCTTCACCGGCAGCGATTTCGGGCCGAACACCGCGAGGTAGTACGGCGCGTACGGTTGCGAGAAGTCGATCACTTTTTCGCGCTCGGGCGTCTGGCCGACCGACAGCAGCATGTCGGTCTTGTGATCGGCGAGGAAGGCCATGCGGTTGTCGCCGGTCACCGGCACCAGTTCGACCTTCGCGTTGAGCGCCTTGCCGATCAGATTGGCGACGTCGATGTCGTAGCCGACCGGCTTCATGTCCGGACCGATCGAGCCGAACGGCGGATAGTCTTCGAACACGCCGATGCGCACGGTGCCGGACTTCGCGATGTCGTCGAGCGCGTCGGCATGCGCGGCCGATGGCAGCGCGCCGAGCGCGGTGATTGCGAGCGTCGCGGCGAGGGTCGCGAACACGCGGCGGGTCGATTGGAGAGCGGGGCGCTGGTTCATCATCTGGTCCTCTGTCGTCATGCGGTTTTATCGAAGCGAAGCGTGTGGGATGGGTTCGGGTATCAGGCGGTGCGCGCTGCGATCAGCTTACAGGCGTGCGGCGGCAGCTCGGCGAGCACCGGCATGCCGAGCGCGAGCCCGGGCGTTTCGCGCGGCGTGGTCGCGGCGGTCAGCGTGAAGCCCGCACAATCGATCGTCGCTTCGAGCGAGGCGCCGACGTCGCGAATGAATATGACGGTGCCGGGCAGCCGGTTCGCGTCCGGTGCCTCCGTGGCCGCCTTCACGCAGATGTCCTCGGGGCGGATCAACAGGCGGATCGCGTCGCCGCTCGCAACCGGCTGCCGCGCATCGGCGAGCGGCGCGCTCGGGCTCGGCGTCACCGCGATGCGCCGTCCACCCGGCAGGCTCACGACGCCAGCGCCGTCGTACTGCACCGGCAGGATATTGCCGAGCCCGATGAAGTCGGCGACGAACTCGTTGACGGGATCGCGGTAGATGTCGAGGGGCTTGCCGACCTGCGCGATGCGGCCTTTCTCCATCACGACGATCTCGTCGGCCATCGTCATCGCTTCGCGCTGGTCGTGCGTGACCATGATCGTCGTGATGCCGAGGCGTTGCTGCAGCAAGCGGATTTCGACCTGCATCGCTTCGCGCAGCTTGGCGTCGAGCGCGGACAGCGGTTCGTCGAGCAGCAGCAGTTGAGGCTCCGAAGCAATCGCGCGCGCGATCGCGACGCGCTGACGCTGTCCGCCCGACAACTGCGTGACCGGCCGGTTCGCCATGTGCGGCAGCCGGATCAGTTCGAGCAGTTCGGCGACGCGGCGGGTTTGCTTCTCTCTTGCGACCTTGCGCAGCTTCAGCGGATACGCGATGTTCTGCGCGACCGTCATGTGCGGAAACAGCGCGAGCGACTGGAACACCATGCCGAAGTCGCGCCGGTTGGCCGGCAGCCACGTGATGTCGCGGCCGGCGAAATGGATGCTGCCCGCGCTCGGCGTTTCGAGCCCGGCGATCATCCGCAGCAGCGTGGTCTTGCCGCAGCCTGACGGGCCGAGGAAGCAGACGAGTTTGCCGTCGGGCACGCTCAGGTCGACGTCGTCGACGGCATGCACTGCGCCGAAGCGCCGCGTGACGGCTTGCAAGGTCAGATGGGTCATCGCAGGCTCCAGCAAGGTGGCGGGTTCACAGCGCGACGCCTTCGTCGCCGATCAGCTTTTCCAGCAGCCAGATCAGCGCGAAGTCGATCGCGACGATCACCACCGCGAAACAGAACACGGTCGGATCAAGCGACGACACCGTGCGGCTATAGAGCCACACGGGTAGCGTCATCGTGTCGATGCTATACAGGAAGAACGTGACCGTGAACTCGTTGAACGACACGATGAACGCGAACAGCATGCCGGCGAGAATGCCGGGGCGCATCAGCGGCAGCACCACGTCGACGAGCGCGCGGCTGGGGTTCGCGCCCATCACGAGCGCGGCTTCCTCGAACTCGGGGCCGATCGATGCGACCGACGCCGCGCAGTTCTTCACCGTGAACGGCAGCGCCAGGATCACATGCGCGATGATCAGCCGGCCGACGCCCAGCTCGACCGGCAGCACGTTGAACACCAGCAGCAGCGACAGGCCGAGCATCACGAGCGGATAGACGAGCGGCAGCGCGACCAGCTGCTCGACCGCCGGTTTGCCGCGAAAACGGTAGCGCGACAGTGCATACGCGGCGGGCACGGAGACCAGCGTCGCGATCAGCATCGTCGATAGCGCGACGATGAGGCTCGTGGTCAGCGCGGCGCCCATCGACAGCGTATCGGTCGCGTCCGGCGACACGAAGCTGTGCCACGCCGCGCGATACCAGTGCAGGCTGTACGCGTGCGGCGGGAATTCGAGCGTGTCGGCCGCGCTGAACGACATCGCGATCATCGTCAGGATCGGCAGCGCGGCGAGAAACAGCACCACGCCGGCCACGAGCGCGGTTGCGCGGCGGAGCTGCCCGGGCATCGTATCGGGCAGGCGCGGGAAGCGCGGCGAACGAGGTTCGGTGCGCGGCAGGCGCGAAGCTGGCAGCGGCGTGCTCATGCGTGAGGCTCCCCGGTCAGACGTTGGGTGCGGCGCACGAGCCGTTGCGAGAGCGCCATCACGGCGAGCGTCGCGACCATCAGCACGACGCCCGAAGCGGAGGCCGCCGGCCAGTTCAACAGCGGCGCGACCTGATCGTGCACCAGCACGGCGAGCATCGGCACGCGCCGGCCGCCGAGCAGCAGCGGTACCGCGAACGCGCTCGCGTTATACGCGAACACCAGCAGCGCACCCGACACGAGGCCCGGCATCGCGAGCGGCAACAGCACGTGGCGCAGCGTTTGCCAACGCGTTGCGCCGAGCGTCGCGGCGGCTTCCTCGTACGAGATCGACACCGCACGCATCGCGCTGGACAGCGGCAGAACGGCGAGCGGAAACGCGGTCTGGATCAGCCCCAGCAGTACGCCATGCTCGCGATAGAGCCACATGACCGGACGCTCGACGAGCCCGCTCGCGAGCAACGCGTGATTGAGCAGGCCCGCCGGGCCGAGGATCACCAGCCAGCCATAGCCTTGCAGCAGCAGATTGACCAGCAGCGGCAGCAGCACACCCGCGAGGAGCAGCCGGCGCGCGAGCCGCGAGGTCGTGCGCGCCATCGCGAGCGCAACCGGAATCGCGAGCACGACCGTGCACAGCATGCTCTGGAACGCGAGCCGCAGCGTCAGCCACAACGACTTCAGGAAGTAGCCGTCGAGCAGGTCCGCGTAGTTCTGCAGCGTGAAGCTGCGCCATTCGTTGCCTGACGTGCCGAAGCTCATGCGCAGCACGACCAGCGCGGCCGCGCCGAGGATCGCCAGAAACACCAGGATCGGCGCGAGCAGCAGCCACGGCCGGGCTTTCGCGCGCGTCGTTGCGCCGCCAGCGGGGGCGGTCAAGGCAGTCTCGACGATTACGGAAGCGCAGGCAGCGCCGCCGGGCGTCGGACCCGGCGCCGCTTCGTCCGGCATCATCGCGGCACGCCGCGGGAAGCGCGCGAGCATCGTGGTTACGCCGAGAAGATTTCGGTGTAGCGCTTGATCCACGCCGGCTGCACGACGGCGAGCGCCTTGTCGTCATGCAGCACGGCTTTCTCGGCGATCTGCTGCGGGCTCGGCACGAACGCGCGGCTCTCGGCCGGAATCCTCGCTTTCGAATTGACCGGGCCGTTCAGCACGTCGGCGGCCATGCGGCCTTGCACGCCGGCGTCGAGCGAATGATTGATGAACGCGTGGATCAGGTCGCTGTCGCCCGGATGCGCTTTCGGGATCACCGTGAACATCAGCTGCGTCGCGAAGCCTTCCTTCATGCCGTAGGTGACGCCCATCTTGTACTCGGGCTTGCGGATCTGGTCCGGAAAAAACGCCGGCGAGTAGATGCCGCCGATGTCGAGCGAGCCGGTGCGGAACAGGTCGGCCACCTGGTTCGGGTTCTCGCCGAGCGTCATCACATGGTCTTTCAGTTGCGCGAGCTTCCTGAAGCCGGGCTCGATGTTCTGCTGCGAGCCGCCGTTCATCTTCGCGGCGATGATCGCGAGGTCGACCGCTTCGGCCCACTCGGGCGGCGGCAGGAATACGCGACCGCCGTATTTCGGGTCCCACAGTGCCTCGTAAGACGAAGGCGGCGTCTTGACCGTCGCGGTGTTGTAGATGAGGCCGTCGGACCACAACAGATAGCCGACGCCGAAGCCGTTCGCGCCGGTACGGTATTGCGGCGCGACGTCTTTCAGGTTCGGCAGGCGGTCGAGCTCGGGCTTCATCAGCAGGTCCGCGTCGGCGAGGCCGGCCGCGCCGACGCCGGCGAGCGTGATCACGTCGTAGGTCGGGCGCTCGCCCGCCGCCTTGACTTTCGCGACCATGCCGGAGGTGCCGTCGGCGCGATCGGCGATCACCTTCGCGCCGGTCTTCGCGGTGAAGGTCGCGGCGATGTTGCGCAGCGCGGCCGTGCCGGTATCGTCGGACCATGTCAGGATGCGCAGCGTCTTGCCGCTGAAGTTGTGCTCCTGTGCGCGCAGATTGAGGAACGGCATCGGCAGAGCGGATGCCGCGAGCGCCGTACCGATCGTCTTGATGGCTTGCCTTCTACCGCGTTTGATCTGCTGCATGACGGTCTCCTGTGATGAACGCCCGTTGCCGATGAATCGCTATGACCGCTGCCGGATGAACCGTGCGTGGAGGCACTGTAGGTTTGCCAAAATCACGCAACAATCGAAATATGCGCATGGGTGGCATGACCTGCGCTCATGGCTCGCGGTGCGCGGGCGCGGCGGCGCGCGGTTCAGCGACGCGACAGGAGGCTACCGGCGACGGTGCATGCGGGTTAACGTCCATCTTTGACCGTTGAATACAAGGTGCATCGAGGCATGAGGAAAGCTCGGTTCTGGTGCGGGTGCCGCAGGCCTTTCGCACCACCGCGGTGCGACATCGGCCGGAACGCGCATTTTTCGCGCGCCATGAGCCGAACGCATGCGGGTTCGCCCGCGCGCCGGCTCGTGCGCGCGCCGCCGATCGCGTATGCTTTGGGCATCACGGGCATGGCGGCGACAAGCGCTGCCGCAGCCCCGCAATGATTTTTTCTGATCCTGGACGACATCCGATGCGACGCCTACCGCCGCTCAACGCGCTGCAGATTTTCGAAACCGTCGCGCGGCATCGCAGCTTCACGCGTGCCGCCGATCATCTGTGCCTGACCCAAGGCGCGGTCAGCCGGCAGATCATCGCGCTCGAGGAGTACTACAAGTTTCCGCTGTTCAAGCGTCACGCAAAGGGGCTGACGCTGACCGCAGAGGGCGAAATGCTGCTGCCGACGGTCAAGGAGAGCTTCGCGCGGATCGAGGAAATGTCGCTGCGCTTGACGAGGCAGCGCACCGATCTCGCGCTGAAGGTGCCGACCTGCGTGATGCGCTGGATGCTGCCGAAGATCATGCGCTTCCAGTCCGAATATCCCGATTTGCACGTGCAGATCACGACCACCTGGCAGCACGACGTCGATTTCCAGAGCGAACCGTTCGACGCGGCGATCATCTACGGTTCGTCGCCCGGTGCGGACGTGCAGGCGGTGTCGCTGTTCGAGGAGCGTCTGACGCCGGTCTGCACGCCCGAGCTGCTGAAGGACAAGCCGCTCGCGCAGGTGGCGGATCTCGCGCGCCATACGCTGCTGCATCCGACGCGGGATCATCGCGACTGGAAGATGTGGCTCGCAAAAGTCGCGGAGACCGATGCGACGGGCGCCGCCACGATCGACGCGGAGCTCGGCCCGAGCTTCGATACGCTCGACATGGCGACCAATGCCGCCGCGCAGGGCTTCGGCATCGCGATCAGCGATCTCGCGCTGATCGACGAGGACGTCGCGGCGCGCCGCCTCGTCCGGCCGTTCGAAACGGTGCTGAAGACCGGCTGGCGCTATTACTTCGTGTATCCGGACTCGGTCGCGCAACAGCAGAAGCTGAATCTGTTCCGCGACTGGATGGTCGAGCACTGGGAAGAGTGAGTTGCCGTCCGCCAGCGCCGGATCAGGCCTCAGGTCACGGCGCGAACGACAGAAACAGATAAGCCGCGAATAGCGATAGATGCACGGCGCCTTGCAGAATCGTCGTGCGTCCGGTACTCAGGGTTAGCGTGGCGACCACCAGCGTGAGCGCGAGCAGCACCATGTCCTTGCCGTTGATGCCGAGCACGATGGGCTGACCGATATAAAGGAACACGCCAGCGACGGTGGGAATGGTCAGGCCGATACTCGCCAGCGCCGAGCCGAGCGCGAGGTTCAGGCTGGTCTGCAGACGATCGGCGCGCGCCGCGCGCAGTGCCGCGAGTCCTTCCGGCAACAGCACTAGCGACGCAATCACGATCCCGACCACCGCCGGCGGCGCGCCCGCGCCCAACACCGCGGATTCGACCACTGGCGACAGCACTTTCGCGAGCAGCACGACCGCGACCAGACTCACCAGCAGCAGCACGCCGCTGATGGCCGCGAGGCGCGCGCCCGGCGGCTCGGCATGGACGTCTTCGTCGGGCACGCCGGCGAGGAAGTAGTCGCGATGGCGCACCGTCTGCACGAACACGAACACGCAGTACAGCACCAGCGACGACACACCGGCAAACGCGAGCTGCGACGGCGACAGGACCGGCCCGGGGCTGGTGGTCGTGAAGTTCGGCATCACGAGCGTCAGCACCGACAGCGATGCCAGCACCGCCAGCGCGGCCGCCGCGCCGCGGCTCTGGAAGTCCTGTTCCAGATGGCGGATGCCGCCCGCCAGCAGACATAGCCCGACGAGCCCGTTGCAGACGATCATCACGGCCGCGAATACCGTATCGCGTGCGAGGCCGGCTTTCTCGGGACCGGACGTCAGCATCACCGAGACGATCAGCGCCACCTCGATCACCGTGACGGCGACCGCGAGCACCAGCGTGCCAAACGGCTCGCCGACACGATGAGCGACCACTTCGGCATGATGGACGGCGGCAAACACGGCCGCGCACAGCGACACGCCGACCAGCGCGAGCAGCAGCGCGTTGCCCGGCATCGCATAGGCGGCACCGAGCACGATCCAGCTAATGATCGGCGCGATGAGGGTCCAACGGGGCAAGACGGTCGCCGGCGAAGTCATGCGGCCTTCCTTTCGGTGCGTGTGGAAACTTGCGGTAATATCTTAACAAGTGATGTTAAGCTATTAAATTATAAGGGAAAAATTGCTGCGAAATACCGGCGCTTCGCTGAGTGATGCGCTCAACATATCGCGGTTATGAGGGCGCGGGAAATCGCCGCGTCGGACGATGCGAGGGCGCACCGGGGGCAATCGTGTCGAGCGATGGATCGGAGGGGAAATTGGCGTCGCGACGGAGCTTTCCGCCGTCGACGCCAGCTTGCTGCTTTTACTGCAACTTCTTCGGCAGTTTGACCGGCTTACTGGCCGATTGCGCGAATCGACAGTGCGCTCTTCACCGATGTCACGCCTTCCACGCCTTGAGCGGCGTTCGTCGCGATTTCGATCTGAGCCTGCTCCGGCACCGAACCTTCCAGTGTGACCGCGCCGCTGCGTGCGCGCACGGTGATGTTGCCGACGGTCAGGCCCTTCGTACGTGCGAGCTTCGCGCGGACCTTCTTCTGCAGAGCGCGATTAGCCTGTTTAACTTCCTTGGTGGTCGGTGCCGCTGCCGCCGGCGCTGCGGTCGCAGCTGCATCGCTGCTTTGCGCATACGCGTTGAGGGAAGCGAAAACGACCAGCGCGCCGCCGATCACCTTGATTGCCGAGAATGCTTTCATTCAACCATCTCCTATTGTCGTAGAACGTCGATCCCCCGGATGGGGTCGATTTTTTTTACATCAGCGGGTACAGCGGGATTCAATGCGAATGAAACAGGTACAGCAGCCATGCGAACACTTTCAGCCGACACACACGTTTCCGCGCGCCGCGAAGCGCGCGCAAAACATGCAAACGGCCGTGTGACCGGCCGGAAGCACACGATACAGCAATTGGTGCCATGTTGACTTGCCGGCGCAGAAAATGAGGCGTCGGTACAACGAATTTGCCGATCGCAACCGGTCGATGACGCGGGATTTCAGCATCGGCTTAATGGACATCCAGCGTATGCGAAACGAAGCTCTTCCGATCCGGCCGCTACGCCGCAACGATCTGCCGCTCGACACCGTCGAGCTCGCGCGCTTCATGGTCGGCAAATATCTCGTTCACGATCTGCCCGAAGGACGCCTGAGCGGACGCATCGTCGAGACCGAGGCCTATCCGCTCGGCGATTCGACGAGCCATGCGTTTATCGGACGTCGTGCGTACAACGGGTCGATGTTCCTCGCGCGCGGTCACGCTTATGTGCGGCTGACCTACGGCGTCTCGTACATGTTGAACATGTCGTCCGAAGCGGAGGAGGTCGGCGCCGGCATCCTGCTGCGCGCGATCGAACCGCTCGAAGGACTCGCGCTGATGGAAGCGCGCCGTCCCGGCGTGCCGCTGCGCGATCTCGCCCGCGGACCCGGCCGGCTGACGGTGGCGTTCGGCATCGGCCAGGCGTTCGATGGCCACGATCTGTGTACCGGGCGGGGGCTATGGATCGGCGTGATCGAGACCGGCGAAGCACCGATCGGCGTGACGACGCGCATTGGCCTGTCGCGCGAGATGCACCGGCCGCTGCGATTTTTCGAGCCGGGCAGCGCGTTCGTCAGCGGCCCGCGCAAGCTACTGACGATTCCGCATTCGGGCGCATGACATTCCGGCCGCGCCGGGACGTTCCCGGACAATTGTTGCCCGGAACATCGTGCGGGGCGAATCGACCCCACGATATTCCATGGCATTGTTGCGAACGGAACAATTTTATATCTCGCAATTAAGGGTTTTCCCTTGTTCATGTGGTGACTAGACTGAACTTATTCGCTGCACACCACGGTGTCGGCGATGCAGATAAAACCACATTGGAGGGAAGTCATCATGAAATCGCTTGTCAAGGCAGTTGCCATTGCAGCCGTTGTCGCCGCGCCGATCGTATCGTTCGCGCAATCGAGCCAGCAGCCGATCACCCGCGCCCAGGTTCGCAGCGAACTGATCCAGTTGGAGCGCGCGGGCTACAACCCGTCGACCTCGAACGACGCGGAATATCCGGCAGACGTCCAAGCCGCCGAACAGCGCGTGCAAGCGCAGAATCCGGCCGTCGCGCAAACCCAGCCGGCCGCTAATACCGGCGGTTACGGCGCGCCGATGAGTGGAGCGACGCAAGCGGGTGGCCCGACGCAGCCGCAGCCGACGAGCGGCCCGAAGAGCGTGTATTTCGGTAACTAATTTCGCAAACGGGCAACCACGTACGCAGAACCACGCTGTGCGCCGCTTTCGCGGGCGCACAGCGCTTCACAGCAGGTACTGTTTCAATCGAGCGCGCCGCACCCATGCGCCCGTGAGCGTGTCATCCGTGCGCGCGTTGCGTTCCTCTTTCCGAAGGAACCTCCGCTGCCGCAAGGTAGCTTGGCCCAAGCTTTTCGAGGTTTGGGCCTTTTTTGCTTCAGGTTCCGCGCGGATGATCGATGCGCGTTCGCTCAGCGAAAGCCGTGCTGCCTGTCAGAGCCGTTCGCCGTGAATATAGAACTCGAGTTGCTGGATCGTGAACTGCTGCTCCGCGATGATGTCCTTCACGAGGTCCCCAATCGACACCATACCGATCAGCCGCCCGTTCTCGATGACCGGCAGGTGACGCATGCGCCGCTCGGTCATCAGCGCCATGCAGTCTTCGGTCGTCTGGTCCGGACGAACGAAGCGCACCGCCTTGCTCATGATGTCGCGCACCGGTGTCGCCTTCGACGAGCGGTCCATCAGCACTATTTTGCGTGCGTAGTCGCGCTCCGTGACGATGCCGGCGATGCTGTCGCCGTCCGTCACCACCAGCGCGCCGATGCCTTTCTCGGCCATCAACCGGATTGCCTCGTAGACGGAATCGTCGGCGCCGATCGTGTAGACCTCGGAGGAGTTCGGTTTCGTTTTAAGAAGCTGTGCAACGCTTGTCATGGAGCGCTCCGTTTCGCAATGCAGCACGCCGAAGTGGCGCGCTGTCGTGAGGGACAGGCGATTCCAGTATAGGCGCGACGTGCGCCCGCGGTACACCAGGAATATCTGGGGCGCGCCGGACGATGCGCGCTGAATCCGCGCGGTTCGCGCGGGCTTGTCTGCTGTCGCGTGTGGCGGGTCTTGTGTCGCGCGGGTGCTTCGAGGCGGTGGTCGCGGCGCAGCGTCCGGCGGCTGCGAAGGGGCATCCACGTGCTGCGTGCGGATTAGCGGTAAACTCGCAGTCCAACCCTTATCCCCGGCTCGACCGGGTTCATGCCAGCACTATTGTTCAACGCCATGCTCACGTCTCAGGATTCATCGCCCGCAGCGGACGGCGCCGTCACGAGCGAATGCGTCGTGCTCGACGCCACCGCCACGCTGCCCACGCGCTACGGCACGTTCACTTCCTATGTGTTTCGCGTGGTCGACAGCGGCGCCGAACATCTCGCGCTCGTGATGGGCGATGTCGCCAACCAGTCGTCCGTGCTGACGCGCCTGCATTCGGAATGTCTGACGGGCGACGTACTCGGCTCCTATCGCTGCGACTGCGGCGAGCAGCTCGATCTCGCGCTGCGCTATATCGCGGCTGAGGGTTGCGGCGTGCTGCTGTATCTGCGCGGCCACGAAGGACGCGGCATCGGCCTGTCGAACAAGATCCGCGCGTATGCGCTTCAGGAGCAGGGGCGCGATACGGTCGAGGCCAACCTCGATCTCGGCCTGCCCGACGATTCACGCGAATACGATTCGGCCGCGGGCATCCTGCGTACGCTGAAGGTCACGTCGGTGCGGCTGATGAGCAACAATCCCGACAAGTTCGACACGTTGTCGAAGCACGGCATCCCGGTGTGCGAGCGTGTCGCGCTCGCGATTCCGATGCGCGAGGAAAACGAGCGCTATATCCGCACCAAGCAGCTGAAGTTCGGGCATTACTTCGACGAGAACGAGTAAGCCGGAACGCCAGCAACCTAGAACACGCCGAAATCGTCGTTGCTATCGGGAATCGCGGCGAGCAGGTTCGCAAGCGCGTGGCAGCCGATCAGGCTGGAAAGCTTCATCGCTGCGCGCAGCCAGCACTCGGCGCGTGAGCTTGGGCTCACCGCTGCTCGCGCCACGCCGTCGGTTTGCCGAATGTCCACGTGGCTCATCGCGCCGCGGCTTCCATACCGCCCACGCGCGATAGCAGCGCCTCCAATACCTGTCGCAACGTCGTGGCGCCGAAACGTCGCTCGCTGACGTTCGCCTCCACGTCGATGCGGCCAGCGTTGTGCGCGTCGTACAGATCGACGATCAGTTGCGCGTGACGCTCGCCGAGCCCGGCGCCGCGCAGCACGGCACTCCATTCGTCGCGCGGCACCCGCTGGGCGATCACCGGCCGCCCCGACAGTTCCGCCAGGTTGCGCGCGACGTCGAGCGCGCTGACCCGCTCTTTCCCTTCGATACTGACCACCCGCGGCGTCGTGCGTGTCGGCGCTTCATCGAGCAGCAACTGCGCGGCAAGTTTGCCGACGTCCTCGGCGGCGACGGTCGGAAACAGCTTGTCGAGCGGATCATGCAGACTCGGCAGCACGCCCCGGCCGAGTGCGACCGGCAGCACACGCGACCAGTTCTGCATGTGCTCGGCGGCGCGCAGCAAGATCAGCGACGACGCGACGTTGCGCAGCAACCGCGTTTCGAGGTAGTGGAACAGCGTCGTGATGCCGGTGCCGTCCGGGTGTTCGGCGCCGTAGTCGGATAGCGCAACGAGCCGCGGCGGCGTGGTCATGCGCAAGGCGTCGACGCCCGCATCGATGATGTGTCGCATGGCGGCCGCAGGGTCGTCATGCGCCCGCGGCACCGGACACAGCCATTGCACTGCCTGTGCGCCGTCGATCGCCCGCGCGACCGACTCCGAGTCGTTCAGGTCGGCGAGCGCAATCTCGCAGCCGATTGCCGCGAGCGCTTCCGTTTGTGCCGCGTCGCGCACCACCGCGCGTACTTGATGGCCCGCGCGACGCAAGGCGGTTGCGCTCGCCTGTCCCACGTGACCGCTCGCTCCGAAAATGACGAACACGTTGTGCTCCGTTTGAGGATCGCTATGGCGCGATGGTAAGGACGGGGTGCCCGCGAGGCGCTCAGATCCGGATGACTTTGCGCAGATATGGATGATTTTTTGTGGCGCTGCCGCGCAAGCCGCGCGAGTCGCGTTGGCCGTTGGCGAGCTACGAAATTCCGTCACGCCGGCGAAGCCGCCGAAAACGCCGCACAATGCAGGTTTCGCGCCGTCATTCAGGTCATTCAGGAGACAAGCGATGAACGCCGTCACCCCGATTCCCGCGCCTGCGGCTCACACCGGCTCGCGCATCGCCGTGCGCACGAGCAGGGCGCTCGGCTGGCAAGGCTTCGGTGCGGAACTGGTCAACGTGTCGGCCGGTTTGCATCGGATGCCGGCGTTCGTCCATCACCGTGTGGGCGTGCATGTCGGCGCGCCGGTGACCGCGCGCTGTCTGTGCGATGCGCGCCGCCACACGCGGATTCAGGCGCACGGCGACGCGGACGTGATTCCCGCGGGGGTCGAAGGTCAGTGGAACGATGACGCCGCCTGCACGATTTTCAGCGTCTGGTTCACCGAGGACTTCGCGCGACGGACCGTCGAGCAACTTGCATTGAAATCGGCCGATGCGCAGTTGCGTCCGCGTTTCCAGATGCGCGATCCGCGCTTTCAGCATCTCGCGTGGGCGCTGCGCGCGGAGCTCGAAGCGGACGATGCATCCGATCCGCTGTACGCCGAAAGCCTGTGCACGGCGATGCTGGTGCGTCTGATCGGCGTCGAACCGAATGTCGCGAACCGGCGGCGCACGCTCGCGCCGCGCACGGCCGCGCGCGTGATCGAGTTCATCGACGCGCATCTCGATCAGCGTCTGACGCTCGACGAGCTCGCCATGCAAGCGCAACTGAGCGTGCCGCATTTCAAGGCGCTGTTTCGCGACACGCTCGGCGTGCCTGTGCATCAGTACGTGGTACAGCGCAGGGTGGAGCGCGCGCGAACGCTGCTGCTGCAAGGACGCCTCAGCGCAAGCCAGATCGCGCTCGAAACGGGCTTTGCGCATCAGAGCCATATGGCGCACTGGATGTCGCGTTTGCTGGGCGCAACGCCGCGTGAACTGCGCGGCGGCGCGCGCGATGACGCGGCGACGCCGGCGCAGCAGAAGACGCTACGTTGATGCGCGAACGGCGCGGCGCGGAACGCATCCGCTTCAACCAGGTACCGCGCCCGTCAACTGCGCATAGACATCATGCGCGATCTGCAACAGCTGCTTGCGATCGATCCCGCCTGACACCGCATAGCCAAAATCGCCGTCGATCCAATAGAACACGTTGACGGGCCCCGCCTGATACAGCTTGAACGCCGTCGTATTCGCGTTCTCGCGACGATGCGAGATGCACAGCGTGACACGCTCGCCGTTCGGTCCGCGATACATGAACTGCGCGGTCGGGCCATCGTCGCCGGGCAGCAGGCGCCCGCCCGACAGCATGAAACCGCTCTTCGACAGCATCGGCGGATGGACCTCGGTGCCGAGCCGGTTCGCGAGCCATTGCACGAAGTCCTGCTCGTGATCGGCGCTCATGTCGCTCGGCCGGTCGATCGCCGGCATGTAGACCACGTGCGCGACCGCCGCCCGGCGCGCGAAGCTCTCGGCGCTGTCCGCGCTGACCGCACGATTGCCCAATTGAGTATCGGCCGCCGTGTCGGTTCGATCGATCGCAACGGGTGGAATCAGATCGTTCCTGTGCATGCCGATGCCCAGGCCGAGCACGAGCGCGGCAGCCATTCCCGCGAACTGCGCGGCATAACGCGGCCAGTTCGCGGCCGCCCGCGCGCGGCGCGGCGCGCCGCTCTGCAGACGCGTCGGCACGGGCTCGCTGAGCACGCGGTCGTAGCGATCGTGAAGCAGCCCATTGAGAGAAAAGTAATCGCTGACGCGCGCGGCCAGCTCCGGGTTCTGTTCGAGCGCGCGCTCGACCTCGTCACGCCGCTCGCCGGACAGCGTGCCGTCCACGTACGCGTGCAAGTCTTCTTCGCCGATCGGCATTTGCGGCTCGCTCATCGCACCACCTGTAATTTCGCACCGGGCTGGGCGCCCGCCATCAAAGCTCGCAACCGTTCGCGTCCGCGCGACAGCCGCGACATCACCGTACCGATCGGAATGTTCAGCGCGAGCGCGACATCGGCATAGCTCATCTCCTCGAGACCGACCAGCAGCACCACCTCGCGCTGCTCGACCGGCAGCCGCTGCAGCGCGTAGTCGAGATCGCGCATTTCGAGCGAACGCGTCTGGCCCGACGGCACCGCGAGCTCGCTTTCGGCGATGCTGTCGTCGTCGACCGCGACGTGGACCGCGCGCGCCGCCGCCTTGCGCGCCTGATTCGCGAACACGTTGTGCATGATCGTGAACAGCCACGCGCGCAGATCGGTGCCCGGCTGGAACAGACGGGTGCGGCCGAGCGCGCGCTCGAGCGTGTCCTGCACGAGGTCGTCGGCGAGCTCGCGATTGTTGATCAGCGCCCGCGCATAGCGCCGCAGACGCGGCACGTGCTCGATCAGCTCGTCACGGACATCCATGGTCGATCCCGTTCAGGGGGCGTGGGGGTGGCATCGGCTTCACTCGCGTCGGTATCGATACGCGCCGGGCCGGTCGCGGAGGCTTCCGTTGCACGATGCGTTCGTACTGCAAACACCTTTCAGCGCATTTTATTCCGCGAGGGCCGCGCGCACCGGTGTCAGCGCGCGGTCATCACGTCGGCGGCGCGCATCAGGCCGTGGGTGCGCGCATCGCCAGCGACGACGAAACGCTGGCGCCGCGCGCTCCACGTCAACAGCCGCAGCTCGCCGATGCGGCGCGCGGCCCACTGCGGCTCTTCGCGCGCAAACGGCGCCGCCGCCGACAGCACCACCACCGGCTGCTGATCGCCGTTCAGATAGACGAGCTCGTCCACGCGCTGCAATGGCCCGAGCCGCAGCACGCGTTGCTCGACGAGGCGCAGGCCGATCGCGCCGAGATCCGGCGCGGCGGGATCGACGCGCGTCGACGATGCCGACGAAAAGGGTTGCGCGCTGACTTCGGCGAGCGCCATCACGGCGGCGTTGTCGAGTGCTTGTGCCGACACCTGAGCCGCCGCGATCCAGCCGCTGACGGCGATCAGCATCAGCGCGAGCGCGATGAGCGCGACCAGCGTTCGGCGCACGGGACCGGCCGGTTGCGCGCGCATGCGAAGCCGGCGCGAGCCGCGCAGGTGCTCATGCGCGGGCTCGTCGGTGGTCTGAAACGTCGCCTGGATCTGTGCGTTCAAGCGGTCGTAAAAGGCGACGCGCCGTGCTTCCGCCGGATGCTTGCCGAGATAGTCGCGCAGAGCCGCGGCACGCTCGGGCGTCAGCGTGCCGTCGGCGTAGGCCTGGATGTCGTCTTCGGACGGAGGAGTGCCGGACGGGCGATGAGTCGAGGTCATGGTGATGCGCGGTGTTGATTACTGCTATCCGAGGACAAACACCAACGCTTGCCCGTTTATTCCCCACGCCGGCGATGTTTTTCTCGCGCGGCGAATCCAGGAATAAACGCCGCCGACTCGTGGTTCTCCCTGGTGCGAACCCGCACAACACTCACTGGAGTCGATCATGAAAAAGCTTTCGTTCATCGCTTTGTCGTTCGTCGTTCTCGCCGCTTCGTCGAGCGCGTTTGCGCAGGCCAAGACACGCGCTCAGGTGTATCAGGAATTGATCGAGGCCCAGCAGAACGGTCTCGATTACATCACCGACGCGTCGTACCCCGACGTCAGCCCCGTGTTCGCACGTCAGGTCGAGCAGCACAAGATCGCGCTTGCCGCGCAAGCGGCAGCCGCCGCGAGCCACGTCGCGAACTCGGGCGCGCCGGCTGTTGGCACCCGTTGAAGCGTCGGCCACCGGCGCGCGAATAGGTTTGAACGGGCGCGCCGGTGCCGGATGGAATAGATCGTAGCGCGGGGTGTTTGCCCCTACGTTGGTATCCATCCGGCAAGGAGTTTCCGTGACACAACCCTCCCGACCCAAACCCCATCCCGCCGGCTCCGACCCGCGGCCGATCTGTGTGCCATGCCGGCTCGCCGCGATCGGCGCGGTCGTGCTTGCGCTTGCGGGCGGCTTCGCGTACACCGCGGGCTGGCTCACGCCAACGCGTCTGACCGCGCCGCGCATCATCGATACGTTCGAAGCAGTCGCGGGCCAGCATCCCGGCTATCGACGCAATCACGCCAAAGGCCTATGCGTCGACGGCTATTTCGACAGCAACGGCAATGGCGCGGCGCTGTCGCACGCGGCGGTGTTCGCGCCGGGCCGCACGCCGGTGTCGGGCCGCTTCGCGGTGCCCGGCGGCAATCCGTCCGCGCCCGATACGAGCTCGCCGGTGCGCAGTCTCGCGCTGCAGTTCCGGCTTCACGATGGCGAACAGTGGCGTACCGGCATGAACTCGACGCCGGTATTTGCGGTGCATACGCCCGCGCAGTTTTATCAGCAGTTGCTGGCCTCGAAGCCGGACCCCGCGACCGGCAAACCGGACCCCGCGAAGCTGAAGGCGTTCTACGCGGCCAATCCCGAGACGCAGCCGTTCCAGCGCTGGGTCAAGTCACACGCGCCGTCGTCGAGCCTCGCGAACGCCGCGTACTACGGCATCGACGCGTTCCTGTTTACCGATGCCCACGGCACGACGCGCGCGGTGCGCTGGGCCGTCGTGCCCGACACGCCGTACGCGCCGGTCACCGCCGCGCAGCAGGCCGAAAAGAACTTCCTCGCCGCCGATCTCGACGAGCGTCTGCAACACGGCCCTTTGCGTTGGCATCTGATATTGACAGTCGCGCAGCCAGGCGACCCGACGAACGACGCGACGCTGCAATGGCCCGACGACCGTCAGCACATCGACGCGGGGACGCTCGTGATCGAACGCACGACGTCGCAGGAAGACGGCACCTGCCGCGACATCAACTTCGATCCGACGATCGTGCCCGCCGGCATCGCGCCATCGGATGATCCGTTGCTCGCCGCGCGCTCGGCGGCCTACGCGCAGTCGTTCCAACGCCGCACACGCGAGGAGGCGCTGCATCCCGAGGTCCATCGAACCCTGCCAAACGGAGAGCACTCATGACCCGCGACCGCACTCATTTCAGTCCGCTCGCGCGGCTGCTGCACTGGACGATGGCGCCGCTGATCGTCGCGATGCTGTTTATCGGCGTGGGCATGGTCGCGACGGTATCGCGTGCCCATGATGCGTTGGTCGCGCTGCATCGGCCGCTCGGCATCGCGTTGCTGCTGCTCGTGCTGGTGCGGCTCGCGGTGCGCGTGATGCGCGGCAGTCCGCCATTGCCCGAGCGGATGTCGAAGCCGCAGCGAATCGCGGCGCATGCGTCGCACGTCGTGCTTTACGGGCTGATGCTGGCGATGCCGCTGATCGGCTGGGCGATGTTGTCGGCGGCCGGCTATCCGGTCACGCTGTTCGGTCCGCTGCATCTGCCGCCGATCGCGCCGCACGACGTCGCGCTGTTCGCGCTGCTGCGCGCGCTGCATACGTGGCTTGCGTTCGCATTGTTCGCGACGGTGCTGCTGCATCTGGCCGCGGCGCTGTTGCATGGGCTGATCCTGCGCGACGGCGTGTGGGGCAGCATGGCCCGCGGAGGACGCTGATACCGGCTGAATCGGCCGGGCCGCGGCTCGCTTGGGCCGTTCCCAAACTGACCAGATCGGCCGGCCCAGCGATTTTCGTCCAACGCGTAAAATGGCCGGTTACCACAGGCAAATGGCAACTGGACAGAATCGGCCGGGCGTCGCGAGCGAGCGTCGTCCGGTGTACTGGTTCGGCCCGCGCGCGCTTGCCTTCGCCGGTTTGAAAAGGAATGCACGCGGATGTCGTCAGTTTTCTTCGATCGGGACAGCATTGCCGAATGGCTCGGTGAGCGGACCGTCGCCAAGGCGCGCTCGGTGGGCGCGATCAGCAACGTCAAATGGCAGGGCGAGACGCTGTCAGGCGACGTGCAGGGCTCGCAGCCACAGCCTTACCGCACACGGGTCCGCTTTCGGACCGATGGCGGGTCGCCGTGGGCCGAAGGCGAATGCACGTGCCCGGTCGGGCGCAATTGCAAGCACGTCGCGGCGTTGCTGCTCGCGGAACTCGACTACCACGACGAGATGGATCACATCACGCAGGTCGAGGAAGACAGCGATCCGGCCACGTCGGAGGTGTTCGTCGGGCGACGGATCACGGTCCCGGGCGCGCCGCCGGCGCCGTCTCCATCTCCATCTTCATCTCCGGGCGTGCGGCCCGAACTGGTCAGCTGGCTCGAACGTTTTCGCGCGCGCGCCCGCGCGGCCGACGCCGCCGCCGAAAAAAATGCCGCCCGCAAGCTGGAGGCCCCGAGCAAGGAGACGCTCGCCTATCGGCTCAACTGGTCGCGTTTTCATCTGCGCCACGAAGTCGTGCTGCATCGCGCGCGTTGCGACGCGGACGGCGTGATCGTCGAAGTCGGCGACAGCTGGGGCGACGTCGAAGGCGCGCTGCTCAGGCAGCCGCGCTTCGTGTCCGACGAAGACCTGTCGATTCTGCGCGGCCTGTGGCTCGGCCGCTCGCGCGAGGACATGGGCCAGTTCGTGCTGCGCGGCACCAGCGGCGCGGAAACGCTGCAAAAGCTGATCGCGACCGGGCGCCTGTTCTTCGACTTCAGGACCGCGCCGGGCCAAGCTGGGCCGACACCGCTCGCGCGCGCCGCCGACCGGCCCGGCCGCATCGAATGGGAGCCGCTCGCCGACGAGCGTCTGCGCCCGGTGCTGCGCACCGAACCGCGCGCGAGCATGGTGCTGCCGACCGAGCCGGTCTGGTACGTGGACGGCGTCGCCAACGAGGCGGGCGTCGTACCGCTGTCGCTGCCGTTCCAGCAATTGCCCGACTACCTCGCGATGCCGCCGATCTCGCTCGCCGAGGCGCCGCTCGTCGCGTCGGTGCTGCGCGAGATCGCGCCCGAGCTGCCGCTGCCGCCGACCCATGACGCGCCCGCGATTCGCGTGATCGACGTCGAGCCGGTGCCCGTGCTGACGCTGAACAGCCACGCGCTGCCAGGTACGGCGAAGGGCATGAAAGCGGCGAAGACCGCAAAAACCGCGAAGGCAGCAAAAGCCGCGGAGCGCAAGTCCGCCGCGGTCGAACTGGCCGCGGCGAGCTTCGACTACGACGGCGTCAGCATCAACGCCGACAGCAGCGTGACGCTCGTGCCGCTGCCGGGCGGCGACGTGATTCACATCCGCCGGCGCTACGACGCCGAGAAAAAGCGCTTGCTGGAATTGCGCAAGACCGGTCTGCAGAAGGTGCCGACGCGCAATATGCAGGCGGCGCGTCTGTTGCCTGACACGATGCTCGGCCTGCCCGACAGCGACGCGTGGTCCGAATTCGTCAACGACGCGATACCGGATCTGGTCGCAAAGGGCTGGCGCGTGACGATGGCGCCCGAGTTCCGCTACAACGTGATCGAGATCGACGCGATCGACGGCACCGCGCAGCAAGCCGGCGACGGCTGGTTCGATCTGGAGATGGGCATCCGCGTCGGCGAGCGCAACGTGCGGCTCGAGCCGCTGCTTGCCGATCTGTTCCGACGCGACCGGCGCTGGCTGTCTGGCGCGCTGGAGAGCATCCGCGACGACGAGCCGATCGAGCTGAAGACCGAGGAGAACAAGCGCCTGCGGTTGCGCGCCGATCGTTTGAAGCCGGTGGTGCGGGTGCTGGTCGATCTGTTCGATTCGCTTGGCGGCGCGCTTGCCGAAGGCGCGCCGCTGCGCGTGCCCGCGGTCGATGCCGGCCGCCTCGATGCGCTGCACGACACCGGCCGCTGGCAGTTCAGCGGCGACGCTTCGATCCGCGACCTCGCGCGCCGTCTGCAAGCCGGACCGGGCTTGCGCGAAGTGCCGGTGCCGCGTGGTCTGAAGGCGGAGCTGCGCGCGTATCAGCACCAAGGCCTGAACTGGATGCAGTTTCTGCGCGAACAGGATCTGGCCGGCGTGCTCGCCGACGACATGGGACTCGGCAAAACCGTGCAGACGCTCGCGCACATTCTCGCGGAGAAGGAAGCGGGACGACTTACGCAGCCCGCGCTGATCGTCGTGCCGACCACGCTGGTGCACAACTGGCGCGAGGAAGCGCGCCGCTTTGCCCCGGACCTGAGGGTGCTGGCGCTGAACGGGCCGCACAGAAAGGAGCGCTTCGAGCAGATCGGCGAACACGAGCTGATCCTGACCACGTATGCGCTGCTGTGGCGCGATCAGAAGGTGCTTGCTGAGCACGACTATCATCTGCTGATACTCGACGAGGCGCAGTACGTGAAGAACGCGACCACCAAGGCCGCTCAGGCGATTCGCGGCTTGCGGGCGCGGCATCGGCTGTGTCTGACGGGCACGCCGCTCGAGAATCATCTCGGCGAGCTGTGGTCGCAGTTCGATTTTCTGCTGCCGGGCTTTCTCGGCAGCCAGAAGGACTTCACGCGACGCTGGCGCAACCCGATCGAAAAGAACGGCGACGACGTGCGCCGCGCGTTGCTCGCGCGCCGCATCCGGCCATTCATGCTGCGCCGTCGCAAGGACGAGGTCGCGAAGGAACTGCCGCCGAAGACGACGATCGTGTGTCCGGTCGATCTGGAAGGCGCGCAGCGCGACCTGTACGAAACCGTGCGCACGGCGATGCAGCAGAAGGTGCGCGCGGCGGTCAGCGCGCAAGGGCTCGCGCGCAGCCACATCATCGTGCTCGATGCGTTGCTGAAGCTGCGCCAGGTGTGCTGCGATCCGCGGCTCGTGCGCACCGCGAGTGGCTTCACTGACGGCGCTGCGACGGGCGGCGGCGAGCGCGCGATGCGCTCGGCCAAGCTCGATCTGCTGCTGTCGATGCTGCCCGAGCTGATCGAGGAGGGGCGTCGCGTGCTGCTGTTCTCGCAGTTCACCGGCATGCTCGCGCTGATCGCCCAGGCGCTCGACGAGGCCGCGATCCCGTACGCGATGCTGACGGGTGATACGACCGATCGCGTAACGCCGGTCGAGCGGTTTCAGCAGGGCGAGGTGCCGCTGTTCCTGATCAGCCTGAAAGCGGGCGGAGTGGGCCTGAACCTGACCGCCGCCGACACGGTGATCCACTACGACCCGTGGTGGAATCCGGCCGCCGAAAACCAGGCGACCGACCGCGCGCATCGGCTGGGACAGGACAAGCCGGTATTCGTCTACAAGCTGATCGCGGCCGGCAGCATCGAGGAAAAGATCGTCGAGCTGCAGGAACACAAGGCCGGGCTCGCCGACAGCATTCTCGCGGAAGACGCGGCGGGTGCCGCGAAGTTCTCGGACGACGATCTCGATGCGCTGTTCGCGCCGATGCCGGAAATCGAGGGCGGGAGGTGAGCGCGAGAGGCGCGGTCGCCTGAGTCGGGAATCTGATGCGCTGCAGCAACATCAAAGGGAGCCGGACTGTAACAAAACGTCTGTGTATGTAAATTGCCGCCGAAGGAAGGCTTCAACTCATACCAATTTCGAACTCGCGCTGTATAAGACTTGCGCGTCGGACGATTGCGAACGATGTGTAATTACTGCTTTGGCAGCGGTTACAAAGGAATTTCTTTCATCTTGAGCAGCGCTTCACGCAGGGCTAACGTGACGTTACTCGTGCGGTTAGACCCCGGCGAGCGTGTGTAGTGTTTTTTGGGCGGCGTTGCTTCAACAGGGGCAACGCCGCATTTTTTTGCCCGCGACCCTGGCGCTCGGCATCACGCGCCGACGATCCATGACGCATTGCGTCATCGCATTGGTCATCCATGTGAAGCAGTCGAACAAAAACAGGCTGCGTCTCGCGGCCGACCATGATGATTGCATCAAATGACAACTCGTTCGAGACGAAATCTAACAATGTTTAAACGAATTATTCTGAGATTATTCTTATACTGAACTCGCAATTGTTAAATAAGAGTACCTGAAAGGAATCTTAAAGCGTATAAGCGGACATCCCCGAAAGGCCGCTGCAGCAAGGATCTGCGGTCCGCAGTCTGACGTCCGTCCGGGGTGCCTCGCAGTGGTGGCAGACCGGAGAAACCTAAGAAGCGTTTCAATCGTTTTCAATTAGGGTTTTTCGCGACGGATTGCCGGTACACGGTAAGCGGGATGAAAGAGGGTTTTCGATTATCATGATCTGCCCTGCATAATCGCTAAGGAAATCACATTTATGCGCTGATTTCAGCTTCACGAAACCAGCGTCATGGCGGGGGTACGGCGAGGGACCTTTAGTCAGAAAGTAGCAGCCGGAATTTTATGGGAAGCCGGATCGGCGGCGCTATGTCGTCATCCCGGTCGTCAGCCGGTTCGCCGGCCGTCAGCCGCGAAAGGTGCTGTTACGTAGTGGGGTGTTATGAGAATTGCTGTCCTCGATGATGATTCGGCTCAGGCCGACCTTGTGTGTCAAACGCTATCCGCCGCTGGACACGTCTGTCACGCGTATGGCGCAGGGCGTGAACTCGTGCGCCAGTTGCGCCGCCAGACATTCGATCTGCTCGTGCTCGACTGGAACGTTCCCGACATGTCCGGCGAAGAAGTGCTTCGCTGGGTGCGCGAAAGCCTGTCCGAGCGCCTGCCGGTGCTGTTCATGACCAGCCGCGGCCGCGAAACCGACATCACTTCGATTCTGAACATCGGTGCGGACGACTATCTCGTCAAGCCCGTGTCGGGCGCCGTGCTGCTCGCTCGGGTCGGCTCGCTGCTGCGGCGAGCCTATTACCTGAAGCCGCCGACAACCAGGGAAGTGTTCGGCGACTTCGAGTTCGATCTGAGCGCCAAGCACGTCGTCGTGCGCGGCACGCCGGTCTCCGTCACGCAGAAAGAGTTCGAGCTCGCGCTGCTGCTGTTCCAGCATATGAGCCGGCCGCTGTCACGCGCACACATTCTCGACGTGATCTGGAAGCAGGCCACCGACATCCCGTCGCGCACGATGGACACCCACGTGTCGATGTTGCGCAGCAAGCTCGGTCTGCGCCCGGAGCAAGGCTATCGGCTCACGCCGATCTACGGCTATGGCTACCGCCTCGAGCGGATCGAAGCCGACACACCACCTACCGCCGACGACGAACCCACTGAAGAAGCGGGGGAGGCGTGACGGTCTGCGTGGGTGGGGCAGCGTCCGGTCGCCGCGCCGCCGCGTGGCTTGCCGCGGCCTGTCTGATTGCAACGGGCGCGACCAGTTGGAGCGCGCACGCGCAGCCCGTGCGCGGCAAGACCGGTGCGAAGGCGTTGCCGGTCTACGCGTCGTACACGACGCACGAAGGCGACACGCTGTACGAGATCGCCGCCCGCTACATGGCCGACCCCGCCGACTGGGCGCTGTTGAGCCGGCTCAATCACGTGCCCGCGCCGCGCCGCATGCCGGCTGGCATCGTGCTGCGTTTGCCGTTCCAAAGGCTGCGCCAGGATCGCGACACGGCTCGCGTGGTCGCGACCAGCGGTCCGGTCGAGCACGCGTTCGACACGAGCCCTTATCTGCCGTTGAAGACCGGTGAAACGCTTGCCGAAGGCGATCACTTGCGCACCGGCGCGAACGGCTTCGCGACGCTCGAGCTGCCAGACGGCTCGTACGTGACGGTCGCGCAGAACGGCGAACTCAATATCGAGAGACTGCGGCACATCACGCTGACCGGCGCGGCCGATCGCATTTTTCGGTTGCGTTCCGGTGAGATCGAAAGCCAGGTCACGCATGCGACGCGACGCGACGATCGCTTCCAGATCCGTTCGCCTTCAGTGGTCGCCGGGGTGCGCGGTACGCGCTTCCGTGTCGATTACAACGGTGACACGCAGACTACCGCGGTGGCCGTGCTCGACGGCGCGGTCGGCGTCGATCAGCCCGCGCAGCACGGCCGGAGCGCCGCGCCGGCGCCGGGCAGGCCGTTGCAGGCGTCCGAGCAACTGGTCAAGGCAAGCTTCGGCAACGTCACGCGCTCGGGCGGCGCGATCGGCAGTCCACTCCAGTTGTTGCCGGCGCCTTCGCTCGCGCGGCCGGCGCGCGTGCAGGACGGGGACACCGTCGCGTTCGACGTCAACCCGGCAGAGCACGCGGTCGGCTATCGGCTGCAAATTTCGCACGATGCCGATCAGCTCGACCTGGTGCGCGATCTACGTGTGAGTGCGCCGCACGCCGACTTCGGCGATCTGCCCGACGGCACGTACTTCGTGCGTGTCGCGTCGACTGATAGCAACGGCCTCGACGGTCTGCCGAACGTGTACGCGTTCGAGCGCCGCCAACTCGGGCTGGACGCTTCTGCGGCGCAGCGCGCGGGTAGCCACGACTACGAGTTCCGCTGGTTCGTCAGCCACAGCAACGTGCCGACGCGTTTTCGCTTCGTGCTCGCGAAAACGGCAGATCTGAGGCACCCCATGATCGATCGCATCGATCTGGCAGGCGGCGAACTCGTGATCAGCGATCTGCCGCCGGGCGTCTACTACTGGACGATCGTCGCCGAGCAGTTCGACGACGGCCGCTTCTACGAAAAGAGCAGCCCGGTCCGCTCCTTTACGCTGGCGCGCTGACGCTGGTAGATTCTCGGGGCCGGCCGGCTGGCCGGTCCGTCCTCTGTTTCCCGACTACATCGTCCCTTGCCCGCCACTTCTACGCGACTGAGCCTCGATCCGCGCGCCCGTCTCGGACGGCGGGCCGGCCGGCGCTTTCTGATCGAGTGGCTCAGCGTCGGCTGTCTGGGCCTCGTGGTGATCCTGCTGACGTCGTTCGGGCGAGTCGGCACGGGCATCGATCTGCTGGTGTACGACCAGTTTCTGAAGCTGCGTGAGCAGCCGCTGCTGTCCGACCTCGTCGTCGTCGAGATCGACAACGCGACCATCGACGCGCTCGGCCGCTGGCCGTGGCCACGCAGCGTGCATGCGCGGTTGCTGGATCAGCTCGCCGCGGCCAAACCTGCCGCGGTGATCTACGACGTGCTGTTCACCGAGTCCAACGTCGACGACGCCCAGCTCGCCTACGCCATCGCGCTGAGTCCGACCTATCTGCCCGTGCTGCTGACGCCGCCCGATGCGAGCGGCGAGCGCACCGTCGATGAACCCGTCACGCCGCTCGCGCAGGCAGCAGCCGGGCTCGGTCACATCAATTTCGAAGTGGACGGCGACGGCATCGTGCGCAGCGTCGCGCGTTTCCAGGGCGACGAGCACTCGCGCTGGCCGCAACTGACGGTGCTCGTCGCCGACGCGGTCGAACGCGGCAAGCTGCATCTGCGCAACGGGCTGCCGCCGCGTCGCTCGAATGAGCCCGCGCGCGGCAGCGACGACGGCCACGAAGACCGCTTCCTGATTCCGTTCGGCCCGAATGCCGCGAACTACGAGAAGTTCGGTTTCGTCGACGTGCTCGCCGGCAAGGTGCCGGCCGATCAGCTGCGCGGGCGCATCGTCGTGATCGGCGTGACGGCGTCCGGTCTGTACGACCGCTTCGCGACGCCGGTGTCAGGCGAGCTCGGTCCGCTGCCCGGCGTCTATATCCATGCGAACGTGCTCGATACGCTGCTGACCGGCCGCGAGATCCAGCCGGTCGCGCTATGGATCGTGTTCGCGGCGGCGCTCGTGCCGCTGGCCGCGCTGCTCGCCGGCTTCCTCGTGCTGTCGCCGCGCCGCTCGCTGTTGCTGACCGGCGCGCTGGTGCTGCTCGCCGCGGCCGGCAGCGCGCTGCTGCTGTACGGCGGCAGGCTGTGGATGTCGCCGGTGCCGGCGATCCTCGGCGTCGTGATCGTCTATCCGATCTGGAACTGGCGACGCCTCGAAATGACGATGGCGTATCTGCGGGGGGAGCTGCAACGTCTCGCCGACGAGCCGCATCTGCTGCCCGAAACGCCGAAGCGCCGCCGCGAGTTCGGCGGCGACGTGCTCGCGCAGCACATGGCGCTGATGGCTGAGGCCGCGCAACGGGTGCAGGACATGAAGCGCTTCGTGTGGGACAGCCTCGACAGCATGCCGGAGCCGATTCTCGTCAGCGATGTGGGCGGCGTCGTGCTGATCGCGAATCACGCGGCGAAAGCGCATTTCGCGCGGCTCGGCGCACCGATGCCCGAGGGCCAGCCGATGCAGAGGGTGCTCGGCGGTCTCACACTCGTGAAGACGATCGATGCCGGCGCGGCCTCGGATAACGAGCGCAACGTGTACGCGCACGCGCACTGGCCGGCGCCCCTCGATCCGACGCGCGGCGAGTTCGCGGCGCTGATGGCGCAGGGTGTCGAGGTGCGCGACACGAACGAGCGCGACCATCTGCTGCGCTATGCGACCTGCACCAATGCGCAGGGCGAGACGACCGGCTGGATCGCCGGTCTCGTCGACGTGTCGGCGCTGCACGCGGCCGAGCGTCAGCGCGAAGACGCGTTGCGGCTGCTGTCGCACGACATGCGCTCGCCGCAGGCGTCGATCATTGCGCTGGTCGAGATCGAGCGCGCGCGGACCGAGCCGGCGCTCGCGCGCAGCGTGCTCGAGCGCATCGAACGCTACGCGCAACGCGCGCTCACGCTCGCCGACGACTTCGTGCAACTGGCGCGCGCCGAATCGCAGGCTTATGTGCTCGAGCCGCTGAGCCTGACCGAACTCGTCATCGATGCCAGCGACGAGGTCTGGCCGCAGGCGCACGCGAAGCGCATCACACTGCATACGGAAACCGGCGGCGACACCTACGAGGATCCCTGGATTTACGCCGACCGCTCACTGATGACACGCGCGCTCGTCAATATCCTGAACAACGCTGTCAAGTACAGTCCGCCCGACACGCGCATCGTGTGCAGCTTCGCGAGCCAACCGGCGGTCAGGCGCGCGGGCAGCGGCGCGGCTCGGGTGGCGTGCACGATTCGCGACCAGGGCTATGGCATCCCGAAGGAGCAGCAGGCCGGGCTATTCGAGCGCTTTCGCCGTTTTCACGAGGCGCAGCGGCCGGAAGTGGGCGGCGCGGGACTCGGCATGGCGTTCATCAAAACGGTCGTTACGCGCCACGGCGGCAGCGTCGAGGTCGTCAGCGCGCCCGGCGAGGGGACGGCCTTTACGATCTGGCTGCCCGCGCTCGACGACGCGCCGCTAGATGAAACGAGCGCACCGCGCGCCTGATGCGCTTGCGATTTATTCGATGGACTAGAGAGAAAACAGAAAATGGCGAAGATCGCTCACCTCTGTGCCGCGCTGGCCGCGGCGAGCCTCACCGCTTGCGCGGGTCTCAGCGCCGACGTGCACACCGTCTCCGCTAGCGACGCCGACCACGCCGTTGCGCTGCAAGGCGAGCCGACCTATTCGCTCGCGCGCACGCAGTCACAGGACGATAGCGCCGACCATCCGCAAGTCGAAAAGCTGCTGCGCGACGAGTTGGCGAAACACGGCTTGGTCGATACGGCGGGCAAGCCCGCGCATTATTTGCTGTCGATCGCGTATAGCACGCGGCCGGCGTCGGTCGGCATCGGCGCTGAGAATTGCGCGCCCGCCGATTGCGGCGCGGGCAGCGACGGTCCAACCGCGCTGCTGTTCGGGCGCAAGTATCAGCATGCGCTGACGCTGCGCTTTTTCGACTACGCGAGTGGCACCGAGCGCTACAAGGTCAGCGCGATGTTCATGGATCGCGATGCGGACCCGTTGCATGCGTTGCCGCTGCTCGTGAAAACCGCGCTTGCGAAGCTGCCGTACGACGCGCCGGCTGACTGGCGCGTGAAGCTCAGTATCGACAAGGCGAGCGGTGCGCCGAACGTCGAGTCGATGAAGCCGCTGCAGCGCTAAACAACGCAGCTTCGAGTCGCTGGGGCCGTGCCTATCAGTTATTCCTGCGCTGGCTCACCGCGTGGCCAGCGGTTTTCGAACACGCAATCGGCCAGCGGCAGACGGCTCGCCCAGCGCTCCGTTTCGAGCATCGGCTCGCTGTAGAACGTATCGACGTGGCCGAGGCACAGAATCGCGACCGGTCGCGCGCCTTCCGGCATCGCCAGTAGTTGATGCACCGCGCCGACATCGAACAGCGACACCCAACCAAGCCCAAGTCCTTCCGCGCGTGCGGCGAGCCACATGTTCTGGATCGCGCACGCGACCGACGCGAGGTCCATCTCCGGCAGCGTGCGACGGCCGAACACGTGTCGCTCGCGCCCGTCCATCAACGCGATCACCAGTAGCTCCGCGCAGTCGCGCATGCCTTCGACCTTCAGCTTCATGAACTCGTCGCGGCGCTTGCCGAGCGCGTCGGCGGTGGCGAGCCGTTCGCGCTCGACGATGTCGCGCAAGCCCGTGCGCAGCGCCGCATCGGTAATGCGCACGATGCGCCACGGCTGCATGTAGCCGACGCTCGGCGCGTGATGCGCCGCGTCGAGCAGACGCCGCAGCACTGCCGGATCGACCGGATCGGGCACGAAGTGGCGCATGTCGCGGCGTTCGTAAATCGCGCGATAGACAGCGTCGCGCTCGGAGTCGTCAAAAGGCTTCGCCATGAAAGAGGGCGGCCGTGAAAGCCGGGTTGGAGGGCCAGTAAGTGTGCATATAGGTTGCCACAATCGGGCCTACGCGGAACACCGCTTCGCCGGGCGCGTCGCTGTGCGCGCGCGTGGCGAAGCGCTGCGGCGCGAGCGGTGTCGCGAGCTTCGAGTAATGGAACGTGTGGCCGGTCAGCGTGCCGTGGATGCCGTCGATCTGCTGCATGCCGAGCGACGTGAAGCGCGTTTGCATCGTCGCGTGACCGGGCAACAGGCCGAGCATCGGCGTGCTCGTGCCTTGCGTGTCGGTCAGGGTGTCGAACAGGTAGAGCATGCCGCCGCATTCGGCGACCACCGGTTTGTCCGCCTCGACGTGCGCGCGAATCGATGCGGCGCTGTTCACGTTGCTCGCGAGCACCGCCATATGCAGCTCGGGATAGCCGCCGGGCAGATAGAGCGCATGCGTGTCGGCGGGCAACGCTTCGTCGGCGAGCGGCGAGAAATAGCTGAGCCGCGCGCCGAGCGCTTCGAGCAGCGCGAGGTTGGCCGGATAGATGAACGAGAACGCGGCGTCGCGCGCGATCGCGATGTGCTTGCCTTCGAGCAGACGCGGCAGCACCTCGGGCGACGGTGCGCCGAAATCGACCGGCGGCGGCAGTTCGACGAGCGCAGTCGACGCCAGCGTATCGGCCGCGCGTTCGAGGCGCGCTTCGAGATCGTCGATTTCATCGGCCTGATGCAGGCCGAGGTGGCGGTCGGGGAGCGTGATCTCGTCGCTCGCGGCGATGTGGCCGCACCAGCGCAACTCGGCCGGTAGCGCTTCCTGCAGCATCTGCGCGTGCCGAGCCGAGCCGACACGATTCGCGAGCACGCCATGAAACGGCAGTTGCGATCTGAAGCGCGCCAGGCCGAACGCGAGCGCGCCGAAGGTCTGCGCCATCGCCTGCGCGGAAATCACCGCGAGCACCGGCACGCCGAACGTGGTCGCCAGGTCGGCGCTGCTCGGCGTGCCGTCGAACAGGCCCATCACGCCTTCGATCAGGATCAGGTCGGCTTCTTGCGCCGCCCGCGCGAGCAGGTTGCGGCACGCGTTTTCACCGACCATCCATAGATCGAGCGACAGCACCGGCGCGCCGCTCGCGCGCGCGAGGATCATCGGGTCGAGAAAATCCGGTCCGGTCTTGAACACGCGCACGCGACGTCCGAGCCGCCGGTGATACCGCGCGAGAGCGGCAGTGATCGTGGTCTTGCCTTGTCCCGAAGCGGGCGCGCTGATGAACAGCGCGGGGCACGCTGCGGGGCGAGTCCGCCTGGGGGACGCGGACATCGCTCAGAACTCCACGCCGCGCTGCGCCTTCACACCTTGTTCGCGATACGGATGCTTGATCGCGCGCATTTCGGTGACGAGGTCGGCGGCTTCGATCAGCGCGTCGGGCGCATGGCGTCCGGTCACGACGACATGCAGCATCGGCGCACGCGCTTTGATCACGGCGAGCACTTCGTCGAGCGGCAGGTACTCGTACTTCAGCACGGTGTTCAGCTCGTCGAGGATCACCATCTGGTAGTCGCCGCTTTCGATCATCCGCCGCGCTTCGTTCCAGCCCTTGCGCGCGGTCGCCATGTCGGCCTCGCGATTCTGCGTGTTCCACGTATAGCCGTCGCCCATCGTGACGAAATCGCATTGCGCGATCGCGCCGAGGAAATCGCGCTCCGACGTATGCAGCGCGCCCTTGATGAACTGCACGACGCCGAGCCGCATGCCGTGGCCGAGCACCCGCACGGCCATGCCGAATGCGGCCGTGCTCTTGCCCTTGCCGGTGCCGGTGTTGACGATCAGCAGCCCTTTTTCGACGGTCGCGCTGGCCTGCTTCTTTTCGTGGCCTTCGCGGCGGCGTTCGGTCATGCGTTGATGCGATTCGGGATCGGTTTTCATCGTGGGTCCTGGTCTTGAGGGGCGTGATGGACGGGCGGTACGTCGCCGGGTGCGGTGTCGTTCGCCACCGCGATCGCGACTGTGATGCCGGCGAGCACCGTCTTGCGTATGATCAGACGCGCGTTTTGCGCGATAGTCGCGGAGTTCGCTGCCGCTGCCGCCAGCAACGCGCACGGCTCGCACACACCGTCGATACCGAGATGCGCGCGCGCGGCCGCCGACGGCGACGCGACCGGTGCGGCGGCGATCTGCTCGCGGCTGAACAATTGCAGCGGCAGTTGATGGCGCGAACAGAATTCGAGCAGACCTGCTTCGTTGGCTTTGGTGTCGATCGTCGCGATGGTGCCGATCTGCTCGAAGGCATTCGAGCCGAGTGCTGCGCGCACGGCGGCTTCGATGTCAGCGGCATTGCTGTGCAAGCGGCAACCAATGCCGACGCTCAGCGTTTTGATCGCGCTCGCGGCTTGTTCGTGATCAACCCGGCCGTCGCGCGTGGCCGCTTCACGCGCAAGCGCGAGCGAAGCCACGCCGCCGATCACGACGATCGCCGGCGAGCCGAGCCCCGCGCGCACGACCGCCTCGGCAAACTCGCGAAGCGGCGCGAGCACGTGACGCTGGTCGTGTCGCGTCGCCGATTCGATCGCCGCGCAGGGCGTATCGGCGGACATCCCAGCCGCGAGCAACGCGCCGACGATTTCGCCGAGCCGCCGCATGCCCATATAGATCACGAGCGTCATGCGCGTCGCGGCGAGCGCGGCCCAGTCCGGCTCGCCGCTGCCGGCGCCGTGGCCGGTGACGAACACGACACCCTGTGCGTAATCGCGATGCGTGACCGCGATGCCGAGCGTCGCGGGTGCAGCGATGCCGGCCGTGATGCCGTTGATCACGTCGACGTCGATGCCCGCCGCCTGCAGCGCCTGCAACTCTTCGCCGCCGCGGCCGAACACGAACGGATCGCCGCCCTTGAGCCGCGCCACGCTGCGCCCCGCGTGCAGATGCCCGAGCATTTGCGCGACGATATCGGCTTGCGGCGTCGACGGATGGCCGCCGCGCTTGCCCACGTACACGACTTGCGCGTTGGCGCGTGCGAACTGCAGTACGTCGGGATTGACCAGATCGTCGACCAGCACGACATCGGCCTGCGCGAGCGCACGGGTGGCCTTCAGCGTCATCAGTTCGACGTCGCCGGGACCGGCGCCGATCAGCCAGGCGCGCGTCATCGCGGCGTGCATGGCGCATGCCATGCGGAGATGGGAGGAGAGAAGCGGCGCGCGACGGTGCACGCGGCAGTGAATATAGAGGTCATGCGGTACAGCGAATCCGGGCGCGGCCACTCGTGCGGTTCGCGGCGGATTCTTCAGAGAGAACGCCACGACACGCGCGATGCCGCGCTGCTACGCCTTCACATCCGTTCCCCGCGGATTCCGGCGGCCGGCGGCGCAACCTGATGCACGGATGCATGCGGCGCCGCCTCCGCGTCTGGCCGGTATCCGGGCTGGCGGCCTCACGCGCTTCGCCTTCCCGTCCCGGTTTGCAGATTCGCGAGGACAGTGGCATCAAAAAACGCATGCGCGGCACGGCGGAATCGAAGCTGAATCGAATCGCGCGCCGCAGGTCGCTTACCGTTGCGGGGACAGCACAGGTTGAACGCACGAGGCGCTGCCTGTTTCCCGTTTAACTGCACACGCGAGCGCATGTGCGGGCACCAAACGCGCGCATACGATAGCACATGGCGCCTTGCCGGATAAGCGTCGGCGGCGCTTTCCGGCACCGTGCGTTCCTTGACTGCGCAAGGCCGCGGGCCTACACTCGCACGCACTTTGGGTGCTCGCGTGCGCGTTCCTGCGCATGCAGTTAAACGGGAAACAGGGAGCCATCTGCGCTAGAGCGGCTAACCTGTGCTGTCCCCGCAACGGTAAGCGAAAAGCGGTTCCGGCTTGATAGCCGGGCGCCGCGGTGCCGGCTTCGATGTCCTCGCGCAAGGTCGCGTCGACATATCACCACTGGACGAGAAACCACTCGTCCGGGAAGGGGAAGCGGCGCTTTCGCCAGCCCGGATACCGGCCCGAAGAAGCAGAACGACCGCCGCGGGGATGCGGCGGCGCGTTCATGACCTCAGTTCCGCTTTCTGAATTTCCGTTGTCGCGGCAATGCCGTCGTTCGTCCCCGTGTCTGGTGATCGCTGGTACTGTTGCGCGTGCTTCATTCGCTCCATTCGCCAGCCGATGCAGGCCGAAGCGCGGACTTTGCGGCAGACCGATGCAACGCAAAGGGATGGACCTCACGATGCAAACTCAATTGCGCAAGATTCCCGTCACGATCGTCACCGGCTTTCTCGGCAGTGGCAAAACTACGTTGCTGCGGCACATTCTTCAGCATGCGGGCGGCAAGCGCATCGCGGTGATCGTCAACGAGTTCGGCGAACTCGGCATCGACGGCGAAATCCTCAAGGGCTGCGGTATCGGTTGCGATGAAAACGGCGTCGAGACCGAAGGGCAATTGTATGAACTCGCGAACGGTTGCTTGTGCTGCACCGTGCAGGAAGAGTTTTTCCCGGTGATGGAGAAGCTCGCGGAACGGCGCGATGAACTCGATCACGTGCTGATCGAAACGTCGGGGCTCGCATTGCCGAAGCCGCTCGTGCAGGCGTTCAACTGGCCGCAGATCCGCAATGGCTTCACGGTCGACGCGGTGGTGACGGTGGTGGACGGCCCGGCCGCCGCAAGCGGCCAGTTCGCCGATAATCCGGTCGCCGTCGATGCGCAGCGCAAGGCCGATCCGAATCTCGATCACGAGTCACCGCTGCACGAGCTGTTCGAAGACCAGTTGTCGGCCGCCGATCTGGTGATTCTGAACAAAACCGATCTGATCGACGACGCGCGCCAGCACGAAGTGGAAGCCGCGATCCGCGCTGAGATTCCGCCGCAAGTGAAGATCGTGCGCGCGCAGCGGGGACAGCTCGACCTGCATACGCTGCTGGGGCTCGAGGCGGCGTCGGAACAGACGATCCATCTGCGTCACGACCACCACGGTTCCGCCGACGACCCCGATCATCACCACGACGAATTCGATTCGGTCGTCGTGCAGGCATCGGTGCCGTCGCGCGACGCGGCGCTCGCCGCGTTGCAGACGCTGGTCGAAAACCACGCGATTTACCGTGTCAAAGGCTTCGCGGCGCTGCAGGGCGCGGCGATGCGTCTCGTGATCCAGGGCGTGGGCCGGCGCTTCGACAGCTACTTCGACCGGCGCTGGCAGGCGGGCGAAAACGGCGACGGCGCGTTGAGCCGCTTCGTGCTGATCGGCGAAGACCTCGATCAACCCGCGCTGCAACAGGCGTTCGACGCGGCGCTCGGCGCGACGTCGAACGCGACGGCATAACGGACGCACCAGCATGCATCTGCTGCGCACGACGCCGGGCGGCTTCGTCGACGATACGCAGGGCGTGATCCGCATCGATCAGCAGCCCGCCGATATCATCGTGCTCAGTTCCGCCGACACCACGCTGTCGCTGCTCGCGAGCGTGGTGCCGCGTCTCGGCGATGGCTTCCCGAGCCTGCGGCTCGCGAACGTCACGTATCTGCGTCAGCCGGCCTCGGTCGATTTCTATCTCGACGACGTGTTGCAGCATGCGCGCGTGGTCGTCGTCGATCATCTAGGCGGCGAAGCGTATTGGCCGTACGGCATCGAGCAGGTCGTCGCGCTCGCGCAGCGCAAGCAGCAAACGCTGGCGATGTTTTCCGGCGACCTGCAGGAAGATCCGAACCTGCTCGCGCGCAGCACGGCGAGCGCCGAGTTGTGTCAGCAGTTGTGGCGCTATCTGCGCGAGGGCGGTCCGCAGAACGCAGAGGCGTTTTTGCGCTGCATCGCGTATCGCGCATTCGACTGGGGGAGCGAGCCCGAGCCGCCGCGCGCATTGCCGGCCGCGTCGCTGTATCACCCCGAGCGCGATACGCCCACCGTCGCCGATTGGCAGGCGCGTTGGCGCGAGGACGCACCGGTCGTCGCGATTCTGTTTTACAAGGCGCATCTGCAGGCCGCCAATACCGCGGTGTTCGATGCGCTGATCGATGCGCTCGAAGCGCAAGGGCTCAATCCGCTGCCGCTTGCGATCACGTCGTTGAAGGATGCGATGAGCCGCGATGTCGTGCAGTCGCTGTGCGCGCAACATGGCGTCGCGCTGGTGCTGAACACGACCGCGTTCGCCGCGTCCGCGATCGACGACCCCGAGCCGCTAGCGCTCGCCGGCGACGCGCCGGTGTTCCAGGTGATCCTGAGCGGCGGCAATCGCGAAGACTGGCTGAAGGACAACCACGGCCTCAATTCGCGCGACATTGCGATGCACGTCGCGCTGCCTGAAGTGGACGGCCGCATCATCACGCGCGCGATCAGCTTCAAGGGGCTCGCGTATCGCTGTGCGCATACGCAGGTCGACGTGGTCCGCTATCAGCCGGACCTCGAACGGGTGCGCTTTCTCGCCGAGCTGAGCCGCCGCTGGTGCCGTCTGCGTTCGCTCGATAACGCCGACAAGAAAGTCGCGTTGATTCTCGCGAACTATCCGATGAGCGAAGGGCGCATCGGCAATGGCGTGGGGCTCGATACGCCGGCGTCGGTGGTCGGCATTCTGTCGATGCTGCGCGATGAAGGCTATCGTGTCGGCGAATTGCCCGACGACGGCGACGCGCTGTTGAACAGGCTGACCGAAGGCGTGACCAACGATCCCGTGGTGCGCGATCTGCGTCCGGCCCTGCAAAGCCTTGCACTCGACGACTACCTCGCGCATTTCGACGCGTTGCCGGCGAGCGTGCGCGACGCGTTGAACGCGCGCTGGGGCAAGCCCGCGCAGGACCCGACGCTGCGGCGCGGTCGCTTCATGATCGCGGGCTGGCGCTGCGGGCAGGTGTTCGTCGGCATTCAGCCTTCGCGTTCCCGCGAGCAAGGCGACTACGCGAGCTATCACGATGCGGAGCTCGTACCGCCACATGCCTACCTCGCGTTCTACTTCTGGCTGCGCCATCAGTTCGGCATCGACGCGGTCGTGCACGTCGGCAAGCACGGCAACCTGGAATGGCTGCCGGGCAAAAGCGTCGCATTGAGCGACGCGTGCTGGCCCGATCTGATTCTCGGACCGATGCCGCATCTGTATCCGTTCATCGTCAACGATCCGGGCGAGGGCAGCCAGGCGAAGCGGCGCGCGCAGGCGGTGATCATCGATCATCTGATGCCGCCGCTGACGCGCGCTGAAAACTATGGGCCGCTGCAAGACCTCGAACGCCAGGTCGACGAATACTACGAAGCCTTGATGGTCGATGCGCGTCGCGCGAAGCTCTTGCGTCGCACGATTCTGACGACGATCGTCGAGCATCGGCTGCACGAAGAGCTGAGTCTCGCGGCGCCGAACGGACAGCACGATGAAGACGCGCTGCTCACGCGCGTCGATGCGTGGCTGTGCGAGCTGAAGGAAGCGCAGATTCGCGATGGCCTGCATACGTTCGGGCAGTCGCCGCGCGGCGTGCAGCGGCGCGATACGTTGCTCGCGCTCGGGCGCTTTCCGATCGGCGATGGACAGGGCGGCAACGCAGGACTCGTCGACGCGCTGGCGCGCGATCTGCGCATCGATCATCTGTTCGATCCGTTGAGCGTGGATTGGGCCGCCGCATGGGACGGCCCACGCCCCGAGGTATTGCAGCGGGTCAGTGACGCACCGTGGCGACATTGCGGCGATACGCGCGAGCGCCTGGAGTTGCTCGCGGGCGAACTGTTGCGCGGCGTCTGCGGTGTCGATCGCGATGACGCGGATCGTTCGCAGGCCGTTGCCGTAGCCGACGAAAATCTGCCGCAAGCGGCACAGGTGATCGCACGCCTGCGCGACGCCGTGCTGCCGCGCCTCGACGCTTGCGGCCCGCATGAAATGACGCAGCTCAAGCGCGGCCTCGAAGGACGTTTCGTGCCGCCGGGTCCAAGCGGTTCGCCGTCGCGCGGCCGGCCCGACGTATTGCCCACCGGCCGCAACTTCTATTCGGTCGACACGCGCGCGGTGCCGACGCAAGCCGCCTGGGCACTCGGCCTGAAATCGGCGCAGCAACTGATCGAGCGGCATCTGCAGGAGCATGGCGATTATCCGCGCGCGATCGGCCTGTCGGTCTGGGGCACCGCGACGATGCGCACCGGCGGCGACGATATCGCGCAGGCGCTCGCGCTGCTCGGCGTGCGGCCGAAGTGGGCGCCGGGCAGTCATCGCGTGACGGACTTCGAGATCATGCCGATCGAAGCGTTCGACCGGCCGCGTATCGACGTTACGTTGCGCGTATCCGGCTTCTTTCGCGACGCGTTCGCGAACGTGATGCATCTGTTCGATGCTGCCGTGCAAGCGGTCGCCGAACTCGATGAGCCCGCGGAGCTGAATCCGATTCGCGCGCGCGTGCTGCGCGAACGCGATGCGCTGATCGCGCGCGGCATGGACCCGGTCGAGGCGCGCAAGCGCGCCGGCTGGCGCGTATTCAGTGCGCGACCCGGCGCGTACGGCGCGGGTCTGCAGCAGATGATCGATTCGCGCCAATGGCAGAGCGACGCCGACCTGGCGAACGCGTATCAGGCGTGGGGCGGATATGCGTATGCGCAAAAGAGCGCCGGCGAGGAAGCGCATCACGCGTTTGGCGCCCGCCTCGCAGCGATGGACGTGGTGCTGCAGAACCAGGACAACCGCGAGCACGACGTGCTCGATTCGAACGACTACTACCAGTTTCAGGGCGGCATGGTCGCGGCGGTACGGCATCTGGCCGGTCAGCAGCCGCGCGTCTATCACGCCGATCACAGCAATCCTGCCGCGCCGCGCGTGCGCACGTTGCAGGAGGAGATCGCGCGCGTGATCCGCTCGCGCGTGGTCAATCCGAAATGGCTCGATGGCGTGAAGCGCCACGGCTACAAGGGCGCGGCCGAGATCGCCGCGACCGTCGACTATCTGTATGGCTACGACGCGACCGCGCGCGTGATCGCGGATCATCAATACGCGCTCGTCGCCGATGCTTATCTGAACGACGCCGACACCCGCGCGTTCATGCAAAGGCACAATTCCCATGCGCTGCATTCGATCTGCGAGCGTTTGCTCGAAGCGATGCAGCGGGGGCTGTGGCAGCAGCCGGGCGACTATCGCGCGCAGGTGGAAGCGCATCTGCTTGCAAGCGAACAGCAAATCGAAGGAAGACAAACATGAATGGAGCGATGCGAGGAACGGACGGCGTAGGCAGCGCGGGCTCTGCGTCGGGCACGGCGTCGCGGCCGGTTTTTCCGTTTGCGGCGCTGATCGGCCAAGCCTCGTTGCAGCAGGCGCTGGTGCTCGCGGCGATCGATCCGGGTCTGGGCGGCGTACTGATCAGCGGACCGCGCGGCACCGCGAAGTCGACCGCCGCGCGCGCGCTCGCCGAGCTGCTGCCGGAAGGGCAGCTCGTGAATCTGCCGCTTGGCGCGAGCGAGGATCGTCTGATCGGCACGCTCGATATCGAAACCGTGTTGCGCGACGGCTCTTTGCGCTTCTCGCCGGGGCTGCTCGCGAAGGCGCATCGCGGCGTGCTGTACGTCGATGAAGTCAATCTGCTGCCCGACGCGCTCGTCGATGCGTTGCTCGATGCGGCGGCGAGCGGCGTGAATACTGTCGAACGCGATGGCGTGTCGCATAGTCATGACGCGAGCTTCGTGCTGATCGGCACGATGAATCCCGAAGAGGGCGAGTTGCGGCCCCAGCTGATCGACCGCTTCGGTCTGATGGTGGAGTTGCAGAACGCGTTCGAGCCGCAGGTGCGGCAGGCGATCGTCAAAGCGCGGTTCGCGTTCGATCTCGATCCCGCCGGGTTTCGTGCCGCCTACGCGGAGCAGCAGGCTTCCTACGTGCAGCGAATTCGCTCGGCGCGTGCGGCGCTGCCGCTGCTGTCGTTCGATGACGCCGTCCATGCGCGCGTGAGCACGCTATGCATCGACGCGGCCGTCGACGGCCTGCGCGCCGATCTCGTGATGCTGCGCGCGGCGCGCGCACTGGCCGCGTTCGAACGGGCGGATGCGGTGACGGTCGGACATGTGGAGCGCGTCGCCGATGCGGTGCTGCTTCATCGGCGGCGTCAACATGGTTCACCGCGTGCGAATCAGAGTCATCCGGAAAGCGAGGCGCGGTCGCAAGGCGTCGATCGGGGTGCGTCTGGCGATACGGCGAGATCTTCCGCCGACTCCGACTGGGGCTACCTGCCGGCCGAGCCGACCGCGACTGTGCCCGTCAAACGCGTCATTCCGCTCGACGTAAAAAAACGCTGAGCCATCGGAAGGGCGCCGCCGCTGACTCGCGCAGCGGTTTTCGATGGCGGCAAGGCGTGAGCGCGGGCTCGCGCGATGTGTCGCGCGGCGAACCGGGCCGGCGCATTGCCTGGCCACCGACGCTCGCGGCGATGCGAGAGCGCACGCTGCGTCGCGAGCATCTGCGCTTCGCACGCGAAACGCCGCGCGCCGGTGTGCTGCATTGTTTCGTGCTCGATTGCTCAGGGTCGATGCTGGCGGGCCAACGCCTCGCGCTCGCGAAGGGTCTACTGACTGCCTTGTTCGACCGTGCGAGTGGGATGCGCGCCGAGGCCGCGCTGATCTGCTTCGGCGGTGGGGGCGCGGACGTCCGCTTCGGCCCCGCCGTGCCGCGCTGGTGGAACGAGCGATGGCTTGCGCCCGTGGGCGGAGGCGGCGGCTCGCCGCTCGCGTCGGGCGTGCGTAGCGCCGCGCACTTGCTGGCGCGCAGTGCACGACGGCGGCCGGCCCAGCAGCGCTGGCTCTGGATTCTGACCGACGGCCGCACGCGCGACGAACCCGCGCGGCCGGCCGCCGCCGATGAAGTCGTGTTCGTCGATTTCGAGCGTGGGGCGATACCGCTCGGCCGTTGCAAGGTGCTGGCCGAGGCGTGGGGAGCGCGGCGGTTGACACCGGAAGAGTTGATCGGCTGATCGACGCGTGCCCAGCGAGGTCGGCCAACTGCGTCGGCACGAGCGTTGGTTGCTGGCCGTAGCGCTTATTTCAGTCCGTTGGACCAGTGCTGCACATCCTCCTGACGATCGAACACGAACACCTTCATCGCCATCTGGTGAGCGGAATCGAGTTGATCCAGTTCGAGCCCATGCATGGACGGCTCGCCAGGCGTCTTGCCCTTCTGAACATTGCGGATCACTGCCGTCGTCTCGATCTGCGAATCGTACTCGGCCGACTTCAGCCGGAACGCGATGCGTAGGCGCTCGCCGACCTCGCCCAACGTCCATGACGCACACAATGACATGCCGAGTGCGCTGATGCCTTTGGCGAGTCCGAGGCCTTCGTACGTGTCGCCGGTCCCACCGATGCCGAACCGCACGGGCAAATGCGCGTGGACGCGGATCGATTTGCGCTCGCGTAGCCGGCGGACCAAGCCAGGTCTCGACAACACCACATAGTCGAACGGCACGCGGCAGACTGCTTCTACCGTGCAGACGAAACGGAACACGGCTTGACTCGCGATCGCGACGAGTTCGACGTTATCGCCGGGCGTGAGCGGCAGCGGCTGGCCGTGCTGCATCGGAGGCGTGACGAACAGCGCATGATTTGGCGCGAAACCGATGATGCGGCATGGGTGCATCGGCGCGCCGCTGCCGAGTTGCGAACGCATGCCGATCAATGCGCCGATCTCGAGGTGCATGTCCTTCAGCGTCAACTCGCCGGTGTGATCAGGCAGAGCCTCGGGCGCCGGCGGTTGTTGGGCGCCGAGGTCGTGCAGGTCGCCGCGGTGCGGGTGGAAGTGTTGAAACAGAAAGGCGCGTTCGTCGGCGGTCGCGAGCGTCGTCGCGCTTGCGAAGAGCAGCGTGCCGTCGGCATCGACGATCGGCCATGGGAGCGGTGTGCCTACCGGCACCGAATCAGGCTCAAGAACCGGCGATGCAGCGGCGCGCTGGGTTTCCTCGACGGGTGCGTCGACGGGATTGTCCATAGTCGGCAGCTAATTTAAGTGGCGGGATGATCTGATTGACGGCGAGCAAGGGTAAAACTTTAATTTGGGGAGCGGCGGTCGGTTCGAGCTGTGCTCGGACTATTTTGTTTTGTCGGTATCTGGATCTCGGTGAATTGAATCTGAAGGCTAACTATTTTTGCTTCTTTTTGGGGCTGACGTGAGTTGACTCTTTTGGGGGTTCTCGGTGATTAGATGGAGACGAGAGCCTTTTGCTCACAAAAGAAATTCGCAGAAGGGGCTTGACGCGTTGTCGATCGCTCTCCATAATCTCGTTTCTCTGCTGCAGACGCAGCGACGCAAACGAAGCAGTGCCGGGTGGTGGTGGTTCAGGCGCAGCGGGTTTCGCGGATCGATCTTTAAAAACTAACAGCCGATAAGTGTGGGCGCTTGATGCGGAATGCGGCGGCGGATTCTTCGGAGTCTGCTGCAAGGCAAAAGTATCAGAAGCCTCACACAGTATTAGAGGAAGGTTTATCTGTCGAAAGACGGATCAATCATCGTCAGTACGTTGAGTGAGCGACCGGTTCGTAACTGAACCGAAAACAGTAACAGGTTTGAACTGAAGAGTTTGATCCTGGCTCAGATTGAACGCTGGCGGCATGCCTTACACATGCAAGTCGAACGGCAGCACGGACTTCGGTCTGGTGGCGAGTGGCGAACGGGTGAGTAATACATCGGAACGTGTCCTGGAGTGGGGGATAGCCCGGCGAAAGCCGGATTAATACCGCATACGCTCTGTGGAGGAAAGCGGGGGATCTTTCGGGACCTCGCGCTCAAGGGGCGGCCGATGGCAGATTAGGTAGTTGGTGGGGTAAAGGCCTACCAAGCCGACGATCTGTAGCTGGTCTGAGAGGACGACCAGCCACACTGGGACTGAGACACGGCCCAGACTCCTACGGGAGGCAGCAGTGGGGAATTTTGGACAATGGGCGCAAGCCTGATCCAGCAATGCCGCGTGTGTGAAGAAGGCCTTCGGGTTGTAAAGCACTTTTGTCCGGAAAGAAAACCTCTGGGTTAATACCCCGGGGGGATGACGGTACCGGAAGAATAAGCACCGGCTAACTACGTGCCAGCAGCCGCGGTAATACGTAGGGTGCGAGCGTTAATCGGAATTACTGGGCGTAAAGCGTGCGCAGGCGGTGCTGTAAGACCGATGTGAAATCCCCGGGCTTAACCTGGGAACTGCATTGGTGACTGCAGCGCTGGAGTATGGCAGAGGGGGGTGGAATTCCACGTGTAGCAGTGAAATGCGTAGAGATGTGGAGGAACACCGATGGCGAAGGCAGCCCCCTGGGCCAATACTGACGCTCATGCACGAAAGCGTGGGGAGCAAACAGGATTAGATACCCTGGTAGTCCACGCCCTAAACGATGTCAACTGGTTGTCGGGCCTTCATTGGCTTGGTAACGTAGCTAACGCGTGAAGTTGACCGCCTGGGGAGTACGGTCGCAAGATTAAAACTCAAAGGAATTGACGGGGACCCGCACAAGCGGTGGATGATGTGGATTAATTCGATGCAACGCGAAAAACCTTACCTACCCTTGACATGGATGGAATCCTGGTGAGAGCTGGGAGTGCCCGAAAGGGAGCCATCACACAGGTGCTGCATGGCTGTCGTCAGCTCGTGTCGTGAGATGTTGGGTTAAGTCCCGCAACGAGCGCAACCCTTGTCCCTAGTTGCTACGCAAGAGCACTCCAGGGAGACTGCCGGTGACAAACCGGAGGAAGGTGGGGATGACGTCAAGTCCTCATGGCCCTTATGGGTAGGGCTTCACACGTCATACAATGGTCGGAACAGAGGGTTGCCAAGCCGCGAGGTGGAGCCAATCCCAGAAAACCGATCGTAGTCCGGATCGCACTCTGCAACTCGAGTGCGTGAAGCTGGAATCGCTAGTAATCGCGGATCAGCATGCCGCGGTGAATACGTTCCCGGGTCTTGTACACACCGCCCGTCACACCATGGGAGTGGGTTTTACCAGAAGTGGCTAGTCTAACCGCAAGGAGGACGGTCACCACGGTAGGATTCATGACTGGGGTGAAGTCGTAACAAGGTAGCCGTATCGGAAGGTGCGGCTGGATCACCTCCTTTCCAGAGCTATGCATTCCTTGCACTCAAGTGCTCACGCTTATCGGCTGTAGTTTGGTAGAAGCAACGCAGACAGACTCAGGGGTCTGTAGCTCAGTCGGTTAGAGCACCGTCTTGATAAGGCGGGGGTCGATGGTTCGAATCCATCCAGACCCACCACTGTCTTGTCTGGTGAGCTGGTCGGGTGAAACCTCTGGAGTGTGTGTTGTGTGAGACTGGGGGATTAGCTCAGCTGGGAGAGCACCTGCTTTGCAAGCAGGGGGTCGTCGGTTCGATCCCGTCATCCTCCACCAATCCTCAATGCGCAGGGTTCTGCATGAAGGCAGAGCGTTGCGCATTGGCGATTGAGCCAGTCAGAGCGGTACACGATCAAATCGTGATATCGGCTGTCGTTCTTTAACAATCAGGAAGAAGTAGTAAAGAGATTCACGAAAGCGTACCTGGAGATGGGTGCGTGAGTAGGTGAATCAGGGTTGTGATTGTATCGATGTATTTTAAGGGAATCGAGAGATTGCCTTTGGAATACGGCGCAACACGAATACTCAACCTGTAGCGGCATGTGATCTGCGGTGAGCAATCATTGAGACACACCCGTTATAGGGTCAAGCGAACAAGTGCATGTGGTGGATGCCTTGGCGATCACAGGCGATGAAGGACGCGGTAGCCTGCGAAAAGCTCCGGGGAGCTGGCAAACGAGCTTTGATCCGGAGATGTCCGAATGGGGAAACCCACTCCTAATGGAGTATCCATGACTGAATCCATAGGTCATGTGAAGCGAACGCGGTGAACTGAAACATCTAAGTAACCGCAGGAAAAGAAATCAACCGAGATTCCCAAAGTAGTGGCGAGCGAAATGGGATCAGCCTGTACTCTTTATTCTCATTGTTAGTCGAACGCTCTGGAAAGTGCGGCCATAGCAGGTGATAGCCCTGTAGACGAAAACAGCGGGAAAGAACTGGGTGTACGACAAGTAGGGCGGGACACGTGAAATCCTGTCTGAAGATGGGGGGACCATCCTCCAAGGCTAAATACTCGTGATCGACCGATAGTGAACCAGTACCGTGAGGGAAAGGCGAAAAGAACCCCGGGAGGGGAGTGAAACAGATCCTGAAACCGCATGCATACAAACAGTCGGAGCCTCGTAAGGGGTGACGGCGTACCTTTTGTATAATGGGTCAGCGACTTACATTCAGTGGCGAGCTTAACCGATTAGGGCAGGCGTAGCGAAAGCGAGTCCGAACAGGGCGTCCAGTCGCTGGGTGTAGACCCGAAACCAGGTGATCTATCCATGGCCAGGTTGAAGGCACGGTAACACGTGCTGGAGGACCGAACCCACTAACGTTGAAAAGTTAGGGGATGAGCTGTGGATAGGGGTGAAAGGCTAAACAAACCTGGAAATAGCTGGTTCTCTCCGAAAACTATTTAGGTAGTGCCTCGTGTATCACCTTCGGGGGTAGAGCACTGTCATGGTTGTGGGGTCCATTGCGGATTACTTCGCCATAGCAAACTCCGAATACCGAAGAGTGCAATCACGGGAGACAGACATCGGGTGCTAACGTCCGGTGTCAAGAGGGAAACAACCCAGACCGCCAGCTAAGGTCCCCAAATATGGCTAAGTGGGAAACGAAGTGGGAAGGCTAAAACAGTCAGGAGGTTGGCTTAGAAGCAGCCACCCTTTAAAGAAAGCGTAATAGCTCACTGATCGAGTCGTCCTGCGCGGAAGATGTAACGGGGCTAAGCCATATACCGAAGCTGCGGATGCACATTAATGTGCATGGTAGGAGAGCGTTCCGTAAGCCTGCGAAGGTGCACTGGAAAGTGTGCTGGAGGTATCGGAAGTGCGAATGCTGACATGAGTAGCGATAAAGGGGGTGAAAGGCCCCCTCGCCGTAAGCCCAAGGTTTCCTACGCAACGTTCATCGGCGTAGGGTGAGTCGGCCCCTAAGGCGAGGCAGAAATGCGTAGCTGATGGGAAGCAGATTAATATTTCTGCACCATTGTGAAATGCGATGGGGGGACGGATCGCGGAAGGTTGTCCGGGTGTTGGAAGTCCCGGTCGCTGCATTGGAGAGGGTGCCCTGGCAAATCCGGGCACAGGACTCAAGGGTGTGGCGCGAGCTTCTTCGGAAGCGAAGCAACTGGAAGGGGTTCCAGGAAAAGCCTCTAAGCTTCAGTTTCACAGTGACCGTACCGCAAACCGACACAGGTGGGCGAGATGAGTATTCTAAGGCGCTTGAGAGAACTCGGGAGAAGGAACTCGGCAAATTGGTACCGTAACTTCGGGATAAGGTACGCCCTGGTAGCTTGACTGGCCTGCGCCAGAAGGGTGAAAGGGTTGCAATAAACTGGTGGCTGCGACTGTTTAATAAAAACACAGCACTCTGCAAACACGAAAGTGGACGTATAGGGTGTGACGCCTGCCCGGTGCCGGAAGATTAAATGATGGGGTGCAAGCTCCTGATTGAAGTCCCGGTAAACGGCGGCCGTAACTATAACGGTCCTAAGGTAGCGAAATTCCTTGTCGGGTAAGTTCCGACCTGCACGAATGGCGTAACGATGGCCACACTGTCTCCTCCCGAGACTCAGCGAAGTTGAAGTGTTTGTGATGATGCAATCTCCCCGCGGCTAGACGGAAAGACCCCATGAACCTTTACTGTAGCTTTGCATTGGACTTTGAACCGGTCTGTGTAGGATAGGTGGGAGGCTATGAAGCGTGAACGCCAGTTTGCGTGGAGCCGTCCTTGAAATACCACCCTGATCTGTTTGAGGTTCTAACCTTGGTCCGTAATCCGGATCGGGGACAGTGCATGGTAGGCAGTTTGACTGGGGCGGTCTCCTCCCAAAGTGTAACGGAGGAGTACGAAGGTACGCTAGGTACGGTCGGAAATCGTGCTGATAGTGCAATGGCATAAGCGTGCTTGACTGTGAGACTGACAAGTCGAACAGGTGCGAAAGCAGGTCATAGTGATCCGGTGGTTCTGTATGGAAGGGCCATCGCTCAACGGATAAAAGGTACTCTGGGGATAACAGGCTGATACCGCCCAAGAGTTCATATCGACGGCGGTGTTTGGCACCTCGATGTCGGCTCATCTCATCCTGGGGCTGTAGCCGGTCCCAAGGGTATGGCTGTTCGCCATTTAAAGAGGTACGTGAGCTGGGTTTAAAACGTCGTGAGACAGTTTGGTCCCTATCTGCCGTGGGCGCTGGATATTTGAAGGGGGCTGCTCCTAGTACGAGAGGACCGGAGTGGACGAACCTCTGGTGTACCGGTTGTCACGCCAGTGGCATCGCCGGGTAGCTATGTTCGGAAGAGATAACCGCTGAAAGCATCTAAGCGGGAAACTCGCCTTAAGATGAGATATCCCCGGGGCTTCGAGCCCCTTGAAGGGTCGTTCAAGACCAGGACGTTGATAGGTCAGGTGTGCACGTACAGTAATGTACTGAGCTAACTGATACTAATTGCCCGTAAGGCTTGATCCTATAACAGGTGTGTCTCGATAACCGTCAGCGCTTCAGCGCTTACGGGTGTCCGATCCCCGAAGGGGATGAAGACATGCCGGTTGAGATCGGTGTTGTGCCAGAAACAACACAACCCCACACACGAATCCTTTACGCTTCTTCCCGATTGGCTGTGGCGCCGGGTTGACCCCAACCTGAGAGCGACGCAGCAACCCGTCATGCCTGATGACCATAGCGAGTCGGTCCCACCCCTTCCCATCCCGAACAGGACCGTGAAACGACTCCACGCCGATGATAGTGCGGATTGCCCGTGTGAAAGTAGGTAATCGTCAGGCTCCTCCAAAGCCAGAAACCCCACCCCCAGCGGTGGGGTTTTTGCGTTTACGCGGCCAATATCGCTCGCTTCACCGCTTCACTACTTTCCAATCCGCAGCGCATCCGCGTAACCCGTCAGTTCCAGATAGGCCCGCCCTATATCCGCATTCTGTTGACTCACCCGCACCGCGCCTTCCCAATACACCGCGCCGGTCGACTGTCGTGAATCGAGTTCCTGATCGTCCATCAGCGGATCGAGTTGCCATGTCAGCGTTCCGGTTCTAATCGTCATCGAGACTGGATACAAAGTATTTGTGTGCGGCGACCGCCACATGCGATGCGGCGTGAAGGAAACTTCGCCGGGGCCGAAGTTCGTTACCTGTCCATCGCGTCTGCGAAGCGTCGCGTGGGCCCAAGTTGCATGTCCATCGCGGTTACGGATCTTGAATGCCATGAGCGCCGAGCCGTCCGTCAAATTGGCGCCGAGCCAATCCCATCCGACCGCATTTGCGTCGAGCAACGTGCTCGACCATTCGTGATCGAGCCATGCGGTACCCGTCACCGCGGCATTGCGCGTCGTGTCGTTTCCATCCGCTGCAGGGCGCACCACAGTGCCCGCCACGCGGAGTTGCGGTTCGCTGTAGTAATAGCTTGCCTGTTCGGGACGCAGTCCTTTGCGCGAGTAACCGCGCTCGCCCTGAATCAGCGGAGGCTGCGTAGGCGTGAGTTGGAGGTGTAGCGAGAATCCGCTTGCGTCCGCGGTGACGTCGTAGTGGCCGTCCGAGGCGCGAATCATTTTCCATGCGTCGAGTTTGACGTCGGTGTTGTCGGGCTTCGCGTAGGCAAGCCCCAGACCTTGGCGAGCGATGCGTTGATCGTGAACGAGGCGTCCGGCTGCTGGATCGCTCAGCGCAGCGTGCGCAATGATCAATTGCGAGGGAGCGAAGGCGCTGGGGTCGGCGGCATCGTGACCGGTCGCGGAACGGAAGAACGTGATCTGGAATCCGAGCGGTCGGTTGTCGGGCGTCGTGAGCCAGCCCGTCGCGTACCACCATTCGGTGCGGAAAGCCGGATGGGCGCCGGCGTCCTGGGGGAACGAAAGCGGATGTTCAGGCGTGACTGCCGCGAAGACGGCCGGCGTGGATGCAGCGGAGTCGCTGCTGGCGGCAAAAGACGGCGACGCAGTGGCTATGCCAACGCAAAGTAGGCTCCTAAAAAGTCGATGAGGGCATCGGAGTGGAGATCTACTGCTACTCCAGATCAACGGCATTCCCCACGCACGCCGCGCAACTCGCATCACCAGTCCTCCTTCACCGCGCGCACTGCATCCACCGACACCGCGCCGCGTCCCGCGACCACCGCCGTCGTGCACGACAGCACCAGCATCGCCAACGCGACCGTGCCCAGCACGAACCACGGTACATGCAGCGACATGCTCCAGTGAAACGACTGCGGATTGACGACGAACACGAGAATCAGGCTGATCGCGAAACCAAGCGCAAAACCGAGCGCAATGCCGGATGCGGTGAGCAGACCGCCCTCCGATGCGAGGATCGCGAGAATCTGCGCGCGCGTCGCGCCGACGTGGCGCAACATGCCGAACTCCCGGGCGCGCGCGAGCGTTTGCGCGGAAAAGGTCGCGGCGACACCGAACAATCCGATCACGATGGCCACCGCCTCGAGCAAATACGTGACCGCGAAACTGCGATCGAAGATGACCAGCGTGCGCGCACGGATCTCCCCGGGTTGCGATAACTCGAGCGAAGCGCCGAACGGCAACGCCTTCAAACCTGCGGCGACTCGTTCGACATTTACACCCGGTTCGACGGTCACGGCGACATCGGTTGCGGTTGAGTCGCCGGTCAGCCGCCGATAATCGGCAAGCCGTATCTGAATCGCGCCACTCTGCCGCGCGTAGTCGCGCCAGACGCCGGCGACGACGAACGTCTGGCCATGCTCGCCGAGCGGCAACCGCACACGTTGACCTAACTGATACCCATACAGGTCGACCATTGCTTCGGAAACCCAAATAGGTATGTCGGCAGCGCGAAGCGCGGACGGGGACAGCACCGCGCCGGTCATCTGCAGAGTCGCGCCCGGATCGGCCGCATCGATCTCGCGGGCCAACAGCGCGACGTCGGGGCGCGCGGGATCGAGCGTCAGATGTGTGATGCGCGAGAACGCTGCGTTGTGAATCCCGGGCACGGTCGCGATGCGCGCCTGTTCATCAGGCCGCAGGCCGCCACTGTCCCCGCTATTGCCGCCGGAGGTGACGCGCACATACAGATCAGCGGACAGCAGATGCGTGATCCAGTCGTCGACGGACACGCGGAAGCTGGCCACCATGATCGCCATCGCTACGATCAGCGCGAAGCTCGACAGCACCCCGCCCATCGCGATCGACGCCTGCCCCGGCGCGTTCGCGAGACGCGCAAGCGCGAGGGTGCTCGTCGCGCTCGCACGGCGTCGCGCGCCGCGCGCGCGGCTCGCCGCGCCGAATATCAGCGCGGTCACGCGCGGCATCAGCGCAATGCCGCCGACGAGCAGCAGCGCGACCGCCAAATATCCGGCGATCGGCGCATCGAACCACGGCGGCACGCGCGTCAGTGCGGCGGCGACCAGCAAACAGCCGAACGCCGGCCACGGCGTCGCGAGCCGCGCCAGCCCGGTTTCCTCGGCTCCGGCCTTGAGTGCCGAGGCAGGTCGTGCGCGTGCCGCATCGATGGCCGGCGCGACGCTGCCCAACATCGACACGGCGACCCCGAGTGCGAGAAACACCGCGCTCGCGAGCGGCTCCAAACCGACCTGCGGTTGCACGCCAGGAAAATAGCCACCCCCGAGATCGCTGCCGAAAAAGTGCAGCGCACCGCTTGCCATCGCGTAGCCGAGCGCAAGTCCACACAACGAGCCGAGCAGCCCGAGCAGCGCGCCTTCGAGCAGGATCTGCCGCAATAGCTGAGCTCGCGTGAGGCCGAGCACGCGTAGCATCGCGAATTGCGAGCGGCGTCGCACGACGCCCAGCGCCTGCGTCGAAAACACGAGGAAAGCGCCGGTGAACAGCGCGACCAGCGCGAGCACGTTCATGTTGATCCGGTAAGCACGCGACAGGCGATCGGTACGGCTCTCAGTATCGCGGGTCTCGGCGACGACCCATGCACTGCCGAGCCGTTGCTGCAGGTCGCGTTTGAAGCGTTGCCGATCGACGCCGCGTTCGAGTTGCACGTCGACGCGCTCCAGCTTGCCCACTTTGCCGAAGCGCCATTGCGCGGCGGCGATGTCCATCACCGCGAGCCGTTGACCGGGCCGCGTGCGCACGAGCCCGCCCGCGACGCGCAGTTGCAGATCCGAGGTGCCGACGCGCAGCGTCACGTGGTCGCCGGTCTTGACGTTCAGCCATTGCTGCGCGGCCGTCGACAGAAATATCGCATCGGAGGCGAGCGTGTCGAACGGGCGGTCAGGGGAGGGCACGCCGACCAGATCGGGCGTGATCCGGCTCGCCTTGAAGACGTCGATGCCGAGAACGGGCAGTGCACCGTTGCGGCCCGGCACCGCGATGTCGAGCGCGAGCACGGGACTCGCCAGCGCGACGCCCGGTTCGTTGGCCAACTGCGGATAAAGCGACTCGTCGACGAAAGACTGCGCGCCGCGCACCTGGAGATCCGCTTCGCCGGACAGGCTGCGCGCGGCCGCCGAGAATTCGTTGAAGGCGGCGCTGTTGATCAATTGCACCGCGTAGCCGAGTGCAACGCCTAGCGCGATCGTCGCGATTGCGACGAGTGCGCGACCGCGATGGCTGCGCCATTCCGCAGCCAGCAGCCAGCGCGCGAGAACGCGGTATCCCGGCGTGCGCGGCAGTGGATGAAGGTCAGCGGCCATCGTCGGTCGAGCGGGCCGCGGCGTGCGCGACGTTCGCGGGTTTATTGCGCGCGGCATGCAAGCCGCCGTCGCTCAGGACCAACACGCGGTCGGCAACGGCTGCCGCGGCTTCCGAATGCGTGACCATGATCGTCGCCGCGCCGGTCGCCTTGCTTTGCGCGCGGAACAGGCCAAGCACGTCGTGCGCGGTGGCGGGGTCCAGGTTGCCTGTCGGTTCGTCGGCGAGAAGCAGCGACGGACGATGCACGAGTGCGCGTGCAATGGCTACCCGCTGCAACTCGCCACCGGAGAGATCTCGTGGGAAGTCGTCGCCGCGTCCGCCGAGGCCGACCGCCGCGAGCATGTCGAGCGCGGCGGCCGTCGGTAGATGATTGAGCAGCAGTGGCAGCGCGACGTTCTGCGCGAGCGTCAGATGCGGCAGCACATGAAACGCCTGGAATACGAAGCCGAGCTTCTGGCGGCGCAGACGCGTCGCGGCGTTGTCGTCGAGCTGCTCGACCGCCCGTCCGTCGATCAGCACACTGCCGCTATCGGCGCGGTCGAGTCCGGCGATCAGGTTGAGCAACGTCGACTTGCCGACGCCCGAGTCGCCCATGATCGCGACGAACTCGCCCGCAGCAAGTGTGAAGTCGAGCTTCGCGAGCACGATGCGGCCGGTGCCGTACCGCTTGCTGAGGCCGCGGCATTCGAGTGCGGGTACGACGTCGTGGTCACGAAGCGTCATGCGAGGAGATCCGGAAAAGAAGCCGGGCGAGGGAGCCGGCCAGGCGAAAAGAGTGTGCCTCGTCGCGCGAATTTCCGCAGCAGCTACCACTGCATGGCACTGGTTTTCGTAAGGTAAATGGAAGATTGGCGCGCCTCGGTGGAACAATTTTTAGCGCATCCTGATCGAGGCGCTCGGCGCCGTTGCCCCTTTTCGCCGGTCAATTTAGACCGCCCGAACAAAAAAATTTTACCGCCGACAAGGCAAATTCTTGCCTGATCGCAGGCCGTCCCCGACCGGTCAAAAAGCACTGTTGAGCACGATCCGTTCCACCCGTACCGGCCCCAAAAACAGGCGATGGCTAAAAGCGGTCAACTGTGGTGTAACTGCCAGCTTTTGCTGCCAAATTATCAGCGCTGCACGAGGCTTTTGTAACATTGTGCAAACGCACATTTCGATGCGTCTTGCAAGCGTCCACGTCGCAACAATCTAATCCGAACGGATTTTTTGGCTGCTGCGATGCAAAATTATTCTTATCTTGGTAATCTCCCACCCTCGGTCGGTCGGCTGCGGGTAAACGTGTAGCGGGAAACCCCTCCACGCGTCAATTTCAGCGCACTCCAACTTACGTTTCAATTTCAATGCCTGCTGTTTTGGCGGCGTTGACGCAGCCTTTTGTACTTCAAGTTTTGACAGAGCACATGCCATTGCCTTTCCTAAGTCTTCTCATCTGGATCCCCATCGTCGCCGGCTTCGTGGTGCTGCGCGCCGGGTCCGACGCGGCGCGTAATCGCACGCGCTGGCTCGCGCTGATCGGCGCGGTGGCGGGTTTCTTGCCGGTGATTCCGGTCGTGGCGAATTTCCGTAACGACGTGACCTCGATGCAGTTCGTCGAGAACGTCCGCTGGTCGCCGACGTTCGATATCGCATGGCATGTGGGAATCGACGGGATTTCGCTGTGGCTCGTCGCGCTGACCGCACTGACGACGATCATCATCGTGATCGCGTCGTGGGAGTCGATCACGCAGCGTACCGCGCAGTACTACGGCGCGTTCCTGATGCTGTCGGGTTTCATGCAGGGCGTGTTCACGTCGCTCGACGGCATGATGTTCTTCATTGCATTCGAGGCGACGCTGATCCCGCTGTATCTGCTGATCGGCACGTACGGTCACAAGAACCGTACGTATGCGGCGGTGAAGTTCTTCTTCGTGTCGTTTCTCGGCTCGCTGATGATGCTGATGTCGCTGCTCTATCTGTATAGCCAGACGCACAGCTTCGACCTCGCCGTGTGGCGCGAAGCGCATCTCGACATGGTGCCGCAGACGCTGATCTTCCTCGGCTTCCTCGCCGCGTTCGGCGTGAAGGTGCCGATGTGGCCGCTGCACACGTGGCTGCCCGACGTGCACCTCGACGGCCCCACCGGCGCCGCGGTGATGATCGGCATGCTGAAGATCGGCGGCTACGGTCTGCTGCGTTTCGCGCTGCCGATCGCGCCGCAAGCGAGCCACTTCTTCGCGCCGATGATGATCACGCTGTCGCTCGTCGCGGTGATCTATTCGAGCCTGCTCGCGCTGGTGCAAACCGACATGCGCCGCCTGCTCGCGTATTCGACGGTCGCGCATATGGGCCTCGTCACGCTCGGTCTGTTCGTCTTCAACCGCTTCGGCCAGGCCGGAGCAATCGTGCAGATGATCTCGTATGGTGTGGTGTCCGGCGCGATGCTGTTGTGCACCGGCATGCTGTACGACCGCACGAAAAGCGCATCGATTGCCGAATACGGTGGCGTCGCCAATACGATGCCGCGCTTTGCCGGTTTCGTGATGCTGTTCTCGATGGCCAACATCGGTCTGCCGGGCACCTCGGGTTTCGTCGGCGAATTCATGGTGCTGATGGGCGCGATCCGCTTCAACTTCTGGATCGGCGCGATCGCCGCGACCACGCTGATCCTGAGCGCGGCCTACACGCTGTGGATGTATAAGCGGGTGATCTTCGGCGCGATTGCCAATGCGCGCGTCGCGAATCTGAAGGACCTCGGCAAGCGCGAGTTCGCGCTGCTCGGTGCGTTGGCGCTGCTGGTGCTCGCGATCGGCCTCAACCCGAAGCCGTTTACCGATGCGATCGATCCGTCGGTCGGCACGCTGCTCGCTCAATCGGAACGCTCGGCGCTTCCTTCGGACAACGTGCCGGCGGAAGGTGGCGAGCATCTGCAGGCAGCGGCGCCCGGACCGGCACCCGTCGCCACGCACAATCCGGGCTAAAAGAACAGAGCGCAAAAGTCGTTGTCGCATCGGCGCGTCAGGATGCGGCGACGCTTTTGCGCTTTTGCGCGTCGCTACCAATCCCTTTGTGAATGCATGCACGACGGAGTACTGCGAAACCGCTGCGCGTCCGGCGGTTTTCCGGGTGCTTATTTCAAGGGACTCTTGCGATGCGTCAACTTTTCGATGCTTCGTTTTGAAGCGTCGCAAACGACGCTGGTGAATAGGGTGCGCGGGAAATGCGGCAACGTGTCGCACTGCGTCGCGACGCAATAGATCGTTGCAAATTCGAGTGTTTATTAGCATTCGATGCCCCCCTATTATGCGAGCGCTTATTAATGGAGAGCCGTCGAATGACGTTCGTTGAAGTCAAAAAAACGAGGCAGTGGATATGAAAGGACGGACGCTGGGAAGGCCGGCTAGTTTCATTTCCGCCAGCCTCATGTTGCTGCTTTCGGGTTGCAGCAACCTCGATATTCTGAATCCGAAGGGGAGTGTGGGACTAGCGGAGCGTGATCTGATCGCGACTTCGGTGTGGGCCATGCTGATTGTCGTGATACCGGTCATTCTGATGACACTGTTTTTCGCGTGGCGTTACCGCGCGTCGAACAGAAACGCCGAATACAAACCGGGGTGGACGCATTCCACTGCGATCGAAGTCGTCGTCTGGACGATTCCGGCGCTGATCATTTTGTTCCTCGCCGTGTTGACGTGGAAGAGCACGCATGAGCTCGATCCGTATCGTCCGCTCGAGTCGGAGGTCAAGCCGATCAACGTCGAAGTCGTCGCGCTCGACTGGAAGTGGCTGTTCATCTATCCGGACCTTGGTATCGCATCGGTGAACCAGCTCGCGATCCCGGTCGGCACGCCGGTGAACTTCCGGATCACGTCGGACACGGTGATGAACTCTTTCTTCATCCCGCAGTTGGGCGGCCAGATCTACGCGATGGCAGGCATGCAGACGCGCCTGCACCTGATCGCCGATCACGCCGGTGACTACGCGGGCCTCGCGGCGAACTTCAGCGGCAAGGGCTTCTCGGACATGAAGTTCCGTACGCTCGCCTCGTCGCCTGAAGAGTTCAACGCCTGGGTTGCGAAGGTGCGCGCATCGTCGGACCGCCTCGACATGGACCGCTATCACGCGGTGTCGGAGCCGAGCGAAAAGGACCCTGTGCGGTACTTCTCCACCGTCGATCCGAAGCTCTTCAACAACATCATTGCCAAATACAACAACGGCAACGTCATCGACAACATGAAAGACGCCAACTGTGCGCCTAAGGGGTAACTCATGTTCGGAAAACTCACTCTCGATGCGATTCCGTATCACGAGCCCATCATCGTTACGGCGGGCGCCGGCATGGCCCTCGCCGCGCTGGCGGTGCTCGGCGGAATCACGTATTTCGGCAAATGGCGCTACCTGTGGAGCGAATGGCTGACGTCCGTCGACCATAAGAAGATCGGTGTCATGTACATCGTCGTTGCGTTCATCATGTTGCTGCGCGGCTTTGCCGACGCAATCATGATGCGTATGCAGCTGGCGCTGTCGTACCTGAGCCCAGGCTATCTGCCGCCGCATCACTACGACCAGATCTTCACCGCGCACGGCGTCATCATGATCTTCTTCATGGCGATGACGTTCATGATCGGTTTGATGAACATCATCGTGCCGCTGCAGATCGGCGCGCGCGACGTCGCTTTCCCGTTCATCAACTCGCTGAGCTTCTGGCTGACGGCAGTCAGCGCGATCCTGATCAACATTTCGCTGGTGGTTGGTGAATTCGCACAGACGGGCTGGCTCGCTTATCCGCCGTTGTCGGAATTGCAGTTCAGTCCAGGTGTCGGCGTCGACTACTACCTGTGGAGTCTGCAGATCTCCGGTGTCGGCACGTTGCTGACTGGTGTGAACTTCTTCGTGACGATCGTGAAGATGCGCGCTCCGGGCATGTCGTGGATGAAGATGCCGGTGTTCACGTGGACCTCGTTGTGCGCGAACGTGCTGATCATGGCGTCGTTCCCGATCCTGACCGTCACGCTCGCGCTGCTCGGTCTCGACCGTTACCTCGGCATGCACTTCTTCACGAACGAAGCCGGCGGCAACGCGATGCTGTACCTGAACCTGATCTGGGCCTGGGGTCACCCCGAGGTGTACATCCTGGTCCTGCCGGCGTTCGGTATTTTCTCGGAAGTCGTCGCGACCTTCGCGAAGAAGCCGCTGTTCGGCTACAAGACGATGGTCTGGGCGACCTGCGCGATCATGGTGCTGTCGTTCCTCGTGTGGCTGCATCACTTCTTCACGATGGGTTCGGGCGCGGACGTGAACGCGTTCTTCGGCATCGCGACGATGGTGATCTCGATTCCGACCGGCGTTAAGGTGTTCAACTGGCTGTTCACGATCTACAAGGGCCGTCTGCAATTCACGACGCCCGTTCTGTGGACGATCGGCTTCATCATCACGTTCACGATCGGCGGTATGACCGGCGTGATGCTGGCGATTCCGGGCGCGGACTTCATGCTGCACAACAGCCTGTTCCTGATCGCTCACTTCCACAACGTGATTATCGGTGGCGTGCTGTTCGGCTATCTGGCCGGCTTCAACTACTGGTTCCCGAAGGCGTTTGGCTTCAAGCTGAACGAGAAGCTCGGCAAGGCCGCGTTCTGGTTCTGGCAGATTGGTTTCTGGGTCGCATTCACGCCGCTGTACGTGCTCGGCTTCATGGGCGCGACTCGTCGTCTGAACCACTACGACAACCCGGATTGGCATCCGTGGATGATCATCGCGGCGTTCGGCGCGGTGCTGATCGCAATCGGTATCGCTTGCCAACTGCTGCAACTGGTTGTCAGCCTCCGCGATCGCAACAAGGTGGAGAACCGCGACCTCACGGGCGATCCGTGGGACGGTCATACGCTGGAATGGGCGACGAGCTCGCCGCCGCCGGTGTATAACTTCGCGCACATCCCGGACGTCCGCTCGCTCGACGCGTTCAGCGAAATGAAGTCACGCAAGGGCGGTGTCAAAGTGCCGGCGTATCGCGACATTCACATGCCGTCGAATACGTCCGCGGGTCTGCTGGTGGGGCTGTTCTCGCTGGTGCTCGGATTTGCAGCCGTGTGGCACATCTGGTGGCTTGCGATCGTTGGCCTGGTTGGCACGATGCTCACCGTGATCATCTACAGCTTCATGGACAACGACGGCTATTACATTCCGGCGGACACTGTCGCGCTGATTGAAGAGAAACGCAACGGCGGTGCTGGCGCCGTGGCCGGTGTCGGCGCAAGCGTCGGCAAGCAGGTCGAGCTGGAGGTGGACTGATGTTACAGAAGACTATTGCGGTTGAGCCGCATCTCGCGCCGGACCACGTGCCGTCGCACTCGGTGTTCGGCTTTTGGGTGTACCTGATGACCGACTGCATCATCTTCGCGGCACTGTTCGCAGTGTTCGCGGTGATGAGCCAGCAGTTCGCGGGTGGTCCGAGCGGTAAGGACCTGTTCGAGATTCCCGGCGTCGCCCTCGAAACGACGATGCTGCTGCTCTCGAGTATCACCTACGGCTTCGCGATGCTCGGCGCGCACAAGAACCGCAAGGGCGTGCTGCTCGGCTGGCTCGGCGTGACGTTCCTGCTGGGCTTCGCGTTCCTCGTGCTGGAAATGCGTGAGTTTTCGCACATGATCGCCGAAGGCGCGGGTCCGAGCCGTAGCGCGTTCCTGTCGTCGTTCTTCACGCTGGTCGGTACGCACGGTCTGCACGTGACGTTCGGCTTGATCTGGATGGTGGTGTTGGCGCTGCAGGTGATGCGTCATCGCGACCTGACCGAACGCGACATGATCCGTCTAACGTGCCTGAGCCTTTTCTGGCACTTCCTCGACGTCGTGTGGATCGGCGTTTTCACCTTTGTCTATCTTGCGAGCGTGATCTAAATGGACCATAGCCATAGCGCCCATGGCGCACACTCGGAAGGCGGTCACGGCAGCTTCGGCAGCTACATGACGGGCTTCGTGCTCTCCGTCATTCTGACCGTCGCGGCATTCGCGATCGTGATGACCGGTACGTTGACGGGCCACAGCGCGTTGTTCGCGATCGCGGGCCTCGCGGTCGTGCAGATCCTGGTGCATCTGGTGTTCTTCCTGCATATGAACGCGTCGTCGTCGCAGCGCTGGAATGTGACGGCGTTTGTGTTCACTGCGTTGACCGCGGTTATCGTGGTTGGCGGGACGTTGTGGGTGATGCATAACGTCAGTATGAACATGATGTCGCGCTAAGCGGATAACGTTTTAGTGTTGGCCTCGATGAAAAGCCCCGCAAGATTTCGATCTTGCGGGGCTTTTGTTTTGGCTGGACGGTTTGCTTTTTTACTGTGCTCGTGGCGCGCAGAATACGAAAACGTCATCGACATGCAGGAGCGTTGCGAATCGCCAAAGGCCGTCGCAACAGAAGAAGCCCGCTGCTTCGACGAAAAGCTACATGCGTATCTGCAACACTGTCAGGGCACTGCTTTTTCCGTCGTTCGTCGAAGGTTGCGGGATGCCGCTCGCCGAAGCGCTCGAGTTCAAAGTACCGATACTCGAGAGTGAGTGCGATTTCGATCCGTCGCGTCGATGCCGGGGCGCCAGCGAGGCCGACGCGATCGACGCCCGTCGGCAAGAGCCCGTCATGGACGCGCCCGGTGGCACAAGGCGAAAGGAGAAGTCCAGCGCGGTGATCCATGCAATCCCGGTACTTCGAAGGTCCTAACACTGCGTAGCCGCCTTTGGCAATCGCGGTCCACGTTCGCCCGTACCTGCCCCGAGACGCTTGCTAATTCTCCGACGGACCACCAGGTTGAAGAAACGAGTGGCAATATGGAGTTGCCCCTGTAACTCAGGACATTCGGACACCGTTAGGTTGATGACTCCGCTGCCTGCCTGAACTCGCGCGGCGAGCGATATTTCAGTGCTTTGTGCGGGTGGCGTTCATTGTAGTGTTCAAAAGCAACGGCCAGATGCGAGAGTGCCGTCGGCGCGTCACGCTTATCCATATAGGCGACGTAATTGTGCTTCATGGTCTTCACGAACGACTCAGCCATACCATTGCTCTGCGGCGAGCGCACGGGCGTCGTCAGCGGCTGCAGGCCCAGTTCGCGCGCAAAGCTGCGCGTGCGATGGTCAATGTAGGCCGAGCCGTTGTCCGTCAGCCATTCGATGGGCTGCGCGGCCTGCGTAGTGCCGAAGCGCTGTTCGACGCAGCATCACGTCGCGCACCACGTCGCCGCTATGGCGTCCAGTTGTCGCAGCCCAGCCAATCGCCTCCCGGTCGCAGCAGTCCAGCGCGAACGTCACGCGCAGCGGCGTGCCATCGTCGCACCGGAACTCAAAGCCATCGGAGCACCAACGGGTATTGCTGCGGTCCACGGCAACGCGACCGTCATGCCGCCGCGTGTCTCGCCGTACGCCGGGACGGCGCAGCAGCAACTGGTGCTCACGCATAACCCGATACACGCGCTTGTGATTGACGCACGGCGCGCTGGTCTGTTCTCGACTGCGGCGCAGCAGTCCCCAGATGCGTCGGTAGCCGCAGGTCGGCAGATGCGCTACATGGGCCCGGATTTCTTCGACCAATTTCGCGTCATCGCTCGGCCTGGCGCTACGGCCATCTGGCCAATCGGACGAGCGAGCCTGTTTCGCTGCTACGCCAGAGCGCGCCACGCCGAGAACTTCACAGACCGTTTTCAATGGTCATCCCCCAGCAGCAAGCGCGAGCGCAATCAGTTTTTTTGAGCGCCGCCAATCCACGGCTTCCTTCAGGATTTCGACTTCCATCGTCTTCTTCCCGAGTAGTCGTTGCAGTTCCTTGATTTCCTTGATGGCTGCGGCGAGCTTTGATGCCGGCACGACGGTCTCGCCCGCTTTCACTGCCGCCAGACTGCCTTCCTGGTATTGCTTGCGCCAGCCGAACACCTGGTTCGGGTTCACGCCATGCCGCCGGGCAACGGGTGTCAGCGTCTCCTGCACGATGGCGACTTTTTCCTGCGCCGTGCGCCGCCGACGGCGCTCCGGCTCACTCAGAATTTCGATGGGTTCCACGTAACGACTAGGCTTACTGTTAGGCACAAGGCTATCCCTTATTTTAAGAGAGTCCTCGTGTCCTCAGATACGTGGGGCTGCTCCAAGGTGTAATAACCAGTTGTGATATAAAGCCGCGCAGCCCCCGAAAAGGCTCGATGTACTGGTGAGCAACAAGCGCGCATATGCGCTGTACCGGCGTCTCGGCTTCGTCAAATTGCCGCGCAGGGCGCCAGTTTCGGCGCGCCTGCCGCGCGAACTCGAATCGGTGCGAATGGAGTGGGTTGGGAAGGAATAGAGGGGCGCCGTAACAGAGGCGACCTGCAAGATACGACGCAATCACGGGGCAGATACCCGATGCAGTCGATTCATAAGACACAAACGAGGACCTGAAAACATGCACATCCATCCCGTAGTTCTTTGCGGCGGCAGCGGCACGCGACTGTGGCCGATGTCGCGCGGCGGCTATCCGAAGCAGTACCTGGCACTGACCGGCGAGCACACGCTGGTTCAGCAAACCGCGTTGCGCTTGCGCGGCATCGAGGGTGTCACCGCGCCGATCGTCGTCACGAACAATGAACAGCGTTTTCTTGTCGCCGAACAACTGCGTCAGGTGGACGTGGGCTCCGCAAACATCGTGCTGGAACCGGCAAGCCGCAACACGGCGCCGGCCATCGCCGTGGCCGCATTGCTCGCCTTGCGCGACACGCCGGATGCGTTGCTGCTCGTGCTGCCGTCCGATCATGTGATCGCGGGCGAGGCGGCGTTCGTCAAGGCGGTCGAAGCGGCCGCGCAGATCGCGAACGATGGACGTCTGGTCACGTTCGGCATCACGCCGACCGAACCGCACACCGGCTACGGTTACATTCGCGCGGGCGCGCCGCTGATCGACGGCACGCAGACGTTCGCGGTCGACTCGTTCGTCGAGAAGCCCGATGCCGCGACCGCTCGGCGCTTCATCGATGAGGGCCGCTACTACTGGAATAGCGGCATGTTCATGCTGAAGGCGTCGACGTATATGGACGAGTTGCGCCGCTACGAGCCGGAGATCGCGCGTCAGGCCGAATTGTCGCTGCAGAACGCGCAGCAGGATTACGATTTCGTGCGTCTCGAAGCCGAGGCGTTTGCCGCCTGCCCGAACATCTCCGTCGATCACGCGGTGATGGAGAAGACCCAGCGCGCGGCCGTCGTTGCGGTCGCTGATCTCGGCTGGAACGACATCGGTTCGTGGACCGCGCTCGCCGACATCGCCGAGCGCGATGCGCAGAACAACGCGCTGATCGGCGACGTGCTGACCGACGCGGTCAGCAACTCGTATATTCGCGCCGAGCATCGGCTGGTGGCGGCGATCGGGCTCGAGAACGTCGTGATCGTCGAGACCGCGGATGCGGTGCTGGTCGCGAATCGGGACCAGGCGCAGGACGTCAAGAAGATCGTCGCGCAGCTCAATGCGATGGGGCGTCACGAGTCGGTCACGCATCGTTGCGTGGTGCGTCCGTGGGGTTCGTATGAGGGCATCGATAGCGGCGAGCGCTTCCAGGTCAAGCGCATCGTCGTCAATCCGGGCGCGCAGCTGAGTCTGCAGATGCATCATCATCGGGCCGAGCACTGGATCGTCGTGAAGGGCACCGCGCTCGTGACGAACGGCGACAAGGAAATTATGCTGACCGAGAACCAGTCGACCTATATTCCGCTGGGCGTTACTCATCGGCTGCTGAACCCCGGCAAGATTCCGCTGGAGTTGATCGAGGTGCAGTCGGGCGCGTATCTCGGCGAGGACGATATCGTGCGGTTCGAGGATACGTACGGGCGCGTGGCGAAGGTTTAAAGAGCTCGGGGTTGGCCCCGGCGTTGCGCCTCAAAGGCCATCGGTCGAAAGACCGGTGGCTTTTTTACTCATGCGAGCGGATCTGGAAACTGACTCGATGGATGCGAAGGATAACCGTCGAGCAGATGATCGGCGGATCGTCGATACAAAGTCTAGGCGGACTCCGGGCTTACCTATCGCTGAACAACGCTCATCGTCAATTCTTGTAAAGCGGGCTTATCCCGAATTAAAGCTGTTGACCGTTGTCCATTCGATGATTAATTCTCCCGGTATCGCTTGAAAAGAATCAAGGAATCCTTTGAAGCAACCCGTTATGCCATGGCAGAAGCTCAAGGTTACGCATGGGCATGCAATTGTCGCGGACGCTCTGGCAATCAGCACGGCGTCACTGATCATGCGGGTCGTACAGCCCGCTACAGAACACGCGGCGGGCAGCAGCTGGCCGCATTTCGTTGCCGCAATCCACGCTTGCGTCAGCGACGTATAACAGAGGCGCCGGTTTTTGCCCAGGGAATATATGATGCAACCCACTAAGTCTTTGGTCACATTGACCGCTGCGTGTACTATCGCTGCGTTATCTTTAAGTTCGATGGTTCACGGTAGCACCATTTATTCTGTGCCATTTGACTATAAGAAATTCCCTGTGCCGTCGATCTACTTTGAAGGAAAATCACCCAAGGAAATCGACCAGTTCTGTAAATCCGGTCAAAACGCTTCCGCTGATGATGCGGCGGCGTGCGGACAATGGGATTTCGAACATTTGAATTCGACGCTAAACGCCACTTATACCAGATTCTGAATTCAATAAAAAAGTCGGACGAAGAATCGGCGGAGTATAACGATCCTTTAGCCGCTCCCGATTTTGTCGGGGCGCAAGAAAGTTGGTCCAAATACCGCGATCGCTACTGCTGCTCATATGACTACGCGCTCGGCGAAGCATCCGGACGCTACGTATATTTCTGGGATTGCATGAAGGAAATTACTCAGGACCGCATCAAGCAGCTGGAAAAATTTTCGCAATGAATATGCCCCGCTTTGTGAGGGTGCTTGCTTGGGTCCGTTAGGCATGTCTGATCGAGACGTGTCACAAAGGCAAGCGGCACCACGTCGCCTGATCATAGGCCGCCGTCAAGTTCAGAAAGTCAGCAATTGTCCACTTGCTCCCAACCTCGCTCCGGTGGCTTTTTCTCATTCACCTCACGCGTCCGCCACAGCGAGTTCACAATACCCCCGACGTCCACCCGCAACCCCCAAAGCCAAGGAACCCCATGCCCCAACCCAAACCCATCGAATACGCCGACGCCTCCCCCGAAGTCCGCGCCGTCTACGACGACATCAAAGCGACCCGCCAGGTCGACGACGTGAACAACTTCTGGAAGTACATCGCGCAGCATCCGCCGACCCTCGCGCGCACGTGGGACAGCCTGAAGGAAGTGATGGCGCCCGGCGCGCTGGATCCGCTGGTCAAGGAGCTGTTGTACGTCGCAGTCAGCGTAACGAACAACTGCGGCTATTGCGTCGCGAGCCACACGGCGGCGGCGCGTCGCGCCGGCATGACCGACGAGATGTTCGGCGAGTTGCAGGCGATCGTCGGAATGGCTAACGAAACGAACCGGCTCGCGGTCGGCTATCGCGTGCCGATCGATCCGGCCTTCGAATGAGAGCATGAAGCGCATGATGCGGCCCGATCGTACCGACCCGGGCCGCAACCCATGCATGCTTGTGGATGGGTATCGAGCGCGCAAATGCCTTACGCTCGGGCGTTCCAGTTCCACGCACCATGTCCTGCCGTGGGATTCAACGTCTGTACTGGCGCGAGCGCTGATCGACCGCATCTGCGCACCCGAAAACTGATCGCCGTCCGCCAACTTGCGGCAGACCGGTGTCGTTCAGCCGCCAACGCGTCGGCCGATCAGCGCATACTCCATCCCGCGAGTAACGCCGGTAGCTCGGCCATCTCCCTGAACACGTGCACCGCGCCTGCGCCATGCAACGCGGTCGCGCTGCTATGGCCGAGGTGTGTCGGGCAATAGCCGAATACCGTCGCGCCGGCCGCGACACCCGCGGTCGCGCCCGTCACCGTATCCTCGATTACCGCGCAGCGTGCCGGCTCGACGCCCAGTGCCGCGGCCGCGGCGAGGTAGACGTCGGGAAACGGTTTGCTGCGCGGCATTTCGTGGCCGCTGAAGATGCGTCCGTCGAAGCAGTCGAGCAGGCCGGCCTTCACGAGCTGCAATTCGATCTTGATGCGATCCGCACCCGACGCCACCGCAATGCGTCCATTCAACGTTTGGTGCAGCGCGCGCACCGCGAAAGACGCGCCGTCGATCGCACGCAACTCATTGTCGAGCGCCACGTTGCGACGCGCGCGGAACTGCGCCAGCCACTCGGCCGTGAGGGCAAAGCCGGTGTGCGCTTCGATTAGTTCGGCTTCGTCCTTGACCATCTTGCCGACGAAAATGCGCATCGTCTCTTCGACGCTCAAATGCCAGCCGAGCTCGCCGAGCATCTCGGCGAGCACGCGATTCGTGATGGGTTCGGAATCGACGAGCACGCCGTCACAGTCGAAGAGCACGGCGTCGAAACGAAAATCGGCCATCGGAGAGGGTACGGATGAGGTTCGCTAAAGCGGCAAGCATACCTCACCGGCCTGCGGGCCGCAGCGCGATGGCCACCCGTCAAACGCGCGCAATCATTCGCTGTACCCGTCGCTCAGCGTCTTCAGGAACGCGATGATGTCCTGAATGTCCTGATCGGTCATCGCGGGTTGATCGCCGAACTTGAGGTCGAACGGCGCGTCGGCGACATCGATGTTCGCGCGATACCGCGGCGGCAGATCGTCGTACTTGACCACCTTGCCCGACGCATCGCACGGATACATGTTGTCCGGCGCCGTGTCGCGCAGGTTGTAAAAGTCCATCACGTGCTTCAGGTCGTGATACACGCCGTTGTAAAAGAACACCTTGCGTTCGGCGACGTTGCGCAGCGTCGGCGTGAGGAACATGCCACAGTACTGGGTCTGCTTCGCGAGGTCGTCGCGAAACGGTCCGCATACGCCCATGTCGAAGAACTTCGGGTCCTTGTTCATCGGAATCGCCGGATTGCGCGGCACACCCAAGGCTTCGTATTGCGTATCGGTGAAAAGCGGCGGGAGGCCGTCGCGGCTCGGCTGGCTCAGGTGACAGCCCGCGCAATTCGCCTTGTCGTTGTCGTTGAACAGTTGCAGACCGTGCAGTTCGGCACGCGTGAGCCGCGCCTTGCCTTCGAGCCAGTAGTCGTATTTGCTCGTGAACGCATGAAACGACGGATCTTCGGTCTGATAGCGGCCCACCGCGAACATCGCTTCGGCAATCAGCAGGCTCGGGTTGTTGACGATGCCAACTCCAAAGATCCGTTTGAACTGGTCGAGGTAGCGCGTTTGCAGCAGCTTTCGCGCGACGTCGGCTTCGCTTGTAGCGGTGGTCGTACCAGCCCGTCCGAATCGTCGTACGCAATGATCGCGGCGGTGTTCTTCCAGTCAGGCTGCTGTTCGAGGAAGTTGATCACCTTGGTGACGAACGCGCGATTAAAGATTCGAGTCGCGGACATTACGCTGGCTATCGGTTTCCATTCATATCGCTGACTTCCGGTTCGCGTCGTGCTAACCGTGATGCGCTTTCTTTTCGCCGCACGCTTTTTTTGCAGGCAGAGCGACGGATTTCCCCCTCTGACCCGTTGAAGAAGAAACGGGGCCACTCTGGCTCCGGCTCTTTTCGGTCCTATGGAAGAAAACGACATGATCTCGAACCGCATGAGTCGCCTGCTCGGTTGCGCGCTGACCGCCGCGCTGTGCTGCGCGGCCACGCTGACGGCCGCGCCCGCCTCCGCGCAAGTGCTGATCGCGCCGATGGCGCCGCCGCCGCCGCGCGTCGAAGTCGTGCCCGCGCCTCGGGACGGCTATGTGTGGGATCAGGGCCGCTGGCGCTGGGAGCACGGCCGCTATGTGTGGGCGCCGGGCCACTGGCAGCCGGTGCGCGTCGGCTATCACTGGGTGCCTGGGCATTGGGCGCAACGGGGGCCGCACTGGCGCTGGATCGACGGACATTGGGCTTGAGCGAGGCTTGCGATGAAAACACTGGTGATCATTCTGCTGGTGGCCTCGCTCGCCGGCTGTGTGGTCTATCCGGCACGTCCGGCCTATTACCGGCCGGCGGTCGTCGTATATTGACCGCGTACGTGATACCCGGCCGGATAGGGCGTGGCGGCACGAAAGCCATAACAACACGACAGTCGAAGGAGCGGCGGCAATTGAACGACGTTGATCCCGTGTTGCGGCCCGCACGCGAACGCGCGCGCGTGGTGTCGCGACGGAGCCGCACGCCTTGAGCGACGCGCCGCCCGATCCGGACGCCGAGCTGCTCGCGCGAGTGGGCCGCGAGGAGCCCGACGCGGTCCGTTCGCTGGTCGCGCGCAAGCTACCGCGGCTGCTCGCGCTCGCCACGCGGATGCTCGGCGATCGCATGGAAGCGGAGGACGTCGCGCAGGAGGTCTTCGTGCGAATCTGGAAACAGGCGGCTCGCTGGCGTCAAGGTGAAGCGAGGTTCGACACGTGGATGCATCGGGTCGCACTCAATCTTTGCTATGACCGTTTGCGCGGCCGGCGCGAAGACCCGAGCGACGAACTGCCCGACTCGGCCGATCCCGCCGCGCCACCCGACGCGCGGCTCGAAGCAAGCGCCGACCACGCGCGCGTGCGCGCGGCGCTCGCCGCGCTGCCGGCGCGACAGCGCGAAGCGCTCGTGCTGAGCTATTACCAGGAGATGTCGAACGTCGACGCTGCCGCCTTGATGGGCGTCAGCGTCGATGCGCTGGAGAGTCTGCTGAGCCGCGCACGCCGCGGTTTGCGCGCGCAACTGGCCGGCAGCGGCCTTAGCAAGGACAAGTCATGACGCCCGAAAGATTCCATCAGATCGTTGCAGCGTACGGCGCCGACGCGCGTCGCTGGCCGGAGCGCGAACGCGAGGCCGCGCAGGAGTGGGCGCGCGCGCATCGCGACGAAGCCGACGCGGTGTTGATCGATGCGGCCGGCCTCGACGCATGGCTCGCCGCGGACCGGATCGAGCCGCCGAGCCTCGAACTGCAGCGTCGCGTCATCGATGGCGCGCCAGCGCGACGCCCTACCGCGCGCTGGCGTTTTTGGTGGTCGGGCGCGGCGGTGGCAGGCGTCGGGCTGCTCGGTGGTGTGGCCGGCGCGCTCGCGGTGTCGTTCTTCTTGCTGACCGAGAATGCGCCGGCCGTGCATGAATCCTCGTATCTGACTTCGAGTTTCGGCGGCAGCTCCGCCGATTGGAGCGGCGAATGAACGGGCGCTCGTGGAAATTTGCGCTGCTGGGTTCCGCGGTGCTCAACGTGTTCCTGCTCGGCGCGATCGCCGGCGGCGCGTATCAGTGGTTCGCCGTGCACGGTGCGAATCAGCCGTTGGCGCAGGACCAGCGCGCGCTGCGATTCGCCGCCGAGCCGCTGTCGGCGCAGCAGCGGCAGACGTTTATCGACGGCCTGAGAAACGCGCGGCGCGACGGGCGCCAGTATGCGCGCGACGCTCGCGAAGGGCGTCGTGAGGTATTGCGTCTGCTGGCCGCGCCGCAGTTCGATCGCGCCGCGCTCGATGCCGCGCTCGCGCGCACCCGCGCGGCCGATAGCAGCCTGCGCGCGATGGTCGAAGCGAGCGTCGCCGATTTCGCGGCGACGCTGACGCCTGAGGAGCGCATCCAATTCGCCGAGAGTCTGAAGCTGCGCGGGCAATGGCGCGAAGCGCAACCGGCGCTGAACGCGAACAAGCCGGCGTCGAATGCCGCATCGGGCGAATAGAAAAATGCGTGCGGTGGCGACGGATTTCGGCATATCGGCCGTTTAACGGGCATGCAGGCGTGTCACCCGCCGACGAGGATCGTATGGGCCACTCACCGAACCTGAATGCCGCGGCGATCGCACTGAACCGCTTCGGCCTCGGCGCGCGCGCCGACGATACGCCGCCAGCCGATCCGAAGGAATGGCTGCTCGCGCAGTTCGAGCAGTACCAGCCTCGGCCGGACGCGTGGGCGAAGCAGCCCGATTCGAACGCGTTGTCGAGGGAGCTATTGCAGCAGCGCATGCAGATCGCGCAGCAGGCGAAACAGAAGGTGGGCGAGGAGAACAACCCGAACCGGAACGCGAGCAACATCGCAACCAACATCGCCAGCAACGCGGCGGCGGCCAGCCAGACCGACGCGCAAGCTGCGATGCAATCCGAACGAAAGGCATTTCGCGTCGAAATCCTCGACATGTACCGCTCGTCGGTCAATGCGCGCGTCGCAAGTGCGCTGAGCACGCAGACACCGTTCATCGAACGGCTCGTGCATTTCTGGGCGAACCACTTTGCGGTGTCGGTAGAAAAGCCCGGCGTCGCGGCGCTCGCCGGGTCGTTCGAAGCGGAGGCGATTCGCCCGCACGTGCTCGGCCGTTTCGAGGACATGCTGCTGGCCGTCGAGCGTCACCCGGCCATGCAACTGTTCCTCGATCAGACGCGCTCGGTCGGTCCCGACAGCATGGCCGCGCTGCGCGCCGCGCAACGCAATCCGGACAACAGACGCGGACTGAACGAGAACCTCGCGCGCGAGATCATGGAGTTGCATACGCTCGGCGTGCGCAGCGGCTATGGCCAGGACGACGTGACAGAGTTCGCGCGTGCGCTGACCGGCTGGAGTCTGGCAGGCAATCCGGGGAACGGCGGCGCCAATGCAAACCGGCGCGCGCAGGAGCCAAGCGGCGAACCCGGCAGCTTCGTGTTTCGCGAGGCGCTGCACGAACCGGGCTCGCGCACGATCATGGGACGCCGCTACGACGAAGCCGGCGAACAGCAGGCGCTCGCAATCCTGCATGACCTCGCGCATGCGCCGGCCACCGCGCAGCATATCGGCGTGAAGCTCGCGCGCCATTTCGTCGCCGACAATCCGCCGGCTGGCGTGAGCGTTCGTCTCGCTGAGGTGTTCACTCGCAGCGACGGCGATCTGCCGACCGTCTATCGCGCGTTGATCGATACGCCACAAGCGTGGTCACCGGGCGCGGTGAAGTTCAAGACACCGTGGGAGTGGACCATTTCGTCGATGCGCGGACTCGGCTGGCACGACCTCGGCAATCTGCAGTGCGCGCCGATCCTGACGCAGCTAGGCCAGCCGGTGTGGCGGCCGGGATCGCCCGCCGGCTACGACGATATCGCCGCGAGCTGGGCCGCACCCGATGCGCTCGTACGCCGTGTCGAAGTCGCGCAACGTTTCGCCGCGCGCGTCGGTGACCGGCTCGATGCGCGCTCGCTCGGCCAGACCCTGCTGGCTGGCTCGCTCAGCGAGCCGACGGCGACGGCGGTGTCACGCGCGGAAAGCGCTTCGACGGCGATCGCGCTGCTGCTCGTCTCGCCCGATTTTCAACGGAGGTGAACGCCATGCTGTCACGCCGCCAGTTTCTGAGCGTCGCCGCCGCCAGTGCCGGTGCACTGCTCGTGTCGCCGCGGATTGCGTTCGCGCATGTCGCGACCGAGCGCCGCTTCGTGTTCGTGATCCAGCGTGGCGCGGCCGATGGCCTGAACATCGTCGTGCCGTACGCGGACCCCGCGTATGCGAGTTTGCGCGGACCGCTCGCGATCGATGCGTCGAACGCGCCGCATCTGGATGGCACGTTCGCACTGCATCCGGCGCTCGCGCAGATCGCGAAGCTGTACGCGCAGCGCGAGGCGCTGTTCGTGCACGCGGTCGCTTCGCCGTATCGCGACCGCTCGCATTTCGACGGACAGAACGTGCTGGAGACCGGCGGCACATCGCCGTATCAGACCAGGGACGGCTGGCTCAACCGGCTCGCCGCGCAATTGCCCGCGACCCGCGAAACCGCGATCGCGTTCGCGCCGACCGTGCCGATGGCGCTGCGCGGTCCCGCTTCGGTGACGTCGTATGCGCCGTCGGGCCTGCCGCAGGCGCCCGACGATCTGCTCGCGCGCGTGTCGCAGCTGTACGAGCAGGACGCGCAGTTGCGTCCGCTGTGGGAATCGGCGATGGCGGCGCGCGGCCTCGCGGGCGATGCCGGCGCACGTCAGGACCCGGCGAGCCTCGGCAAGCTCGCGGCCAGTTTTCTGGCGCGCGACGACGGGCCGCGCATCGCGATGATCGAGACCGGCGGGTGGGACACGCACAGCGCGCAGAACGCGCGCCTCGCGAATCAGCTGAAGGCGCTCGACACGATGCTCGCGGCGTTGCGCGACGGCATGGGACCAGCGTGGAGCAAGACCACGGTGCTGGTCGCGACGGAGTTCGGCCGGACCGCGGCCGCGAACGGCACGGGCGGCACCGATCACGGCACCGGGTCGGTCGCGATGGTGCTGGGCGGCTCGGTGGAGGGCGGACGCGTGATAGCGGATTGGCCGGGGCTCGCGCCGCATCAGTTGTATCAGTCGCGCGACCTGAGGCCGACCACGTCGCTCGATGCGTTGATTGCCGGCACCGCGAGTGAAAGTCTCGGGCTCGATCCGGAACGGACGGCGGCAGCGCTGTTTGGCCGGACCATCGCGGGCAGACCGGTGACGGGCGTCGTGCGGACGTGACGCGTTGATCGCCGGCGCGGCGCGCGAAAGTATTGCGCTCGATCCGGACGATCGCGGCGGTCCGCCGACCCCAACGAGCAGTGCGACCTCAACGCGCGCAGGCGGACGCTTCGCATTGATTCGCCGCGACCTGATGCGTCGCGTGCACCGAGCGCTCGCCGACGCGATGATAGCGGCGGCCGTAGTAGATCAGCGCATCGCCCGCGCCCCGCGTGCGCGTGGCCTTCACCGCGCAGAAGAACACCGTGTGCGTGCCGACTTCGGTCACCGACTCGATCTCGCAATCGAGCGACGCGAGCGCGTCCTGCAACACCGGCGCGCCGGTCTTGAGGCTGTCCCATTGCGCGGCCGCGAAGCGCGCTTCGATCGCGAGCGCGCTCGTGGCGAAGTGCGCGGCAAGCGCCTGTTGCTCCGCGCTCAGCACGTTCACGCACAGCTTGCCGTTGCCGCGAAACACCGCGTTATTGCGGCTGCCGCGGTTGATGCAGACTAGCAGCGTCGGCGGCTCGTCGGTGACGCCGCAGACCGCCGACGCGGTGCAGCCGGCAAGGCCGGCTTCGCCGTCGCTGGTGATGATGTTGACGGCCGCGCCAAGACCGGCCATCGCGTCGCGGAACGTGCTCTTGTCAAGCATGAAGGCCTCTGCTGGAAGTCGGGGGGCGCTAAGACGACGGTGATCGCGTCAGCCGCGAGCCTTGTCGGCCGGTGATGCCGCGCAAGCCGGCGAACGGAAGCGCGCCGCCGTGTGGCTCTCGGGCAGCCGCGCGTGGCCGAACAGCTTTTCGCGCAGCGTGCCGTCGCGATACGCGCGCTTGTACGCGCCACGCTCCTGCAGCAGCGGTACGACCAGTTCGATGAAATCGTCGAAGCACTCGGGCACGACGGTGCGCGACAGATTGAAGCCATCGACGCCGGTTTCCTCGGTCCATGCGATCAGCTCGCCGGCGATTTTGTCGGCCGAGCCGACGAGCGGCTGCTGACGGCTGCCGAGCACCATCTGTTCGAGCAGCTTGCGCCTCGTCCATTGCGGACCGGCGGCGCGCGTCATTGCTTCGACGTTCGACACGATCGCCTGGCTCTTGCCGGTTTCGATCGGCTCGTCGAGGTCGTAGCGCGCGAAGTCGATGCCAAGCGATGCGGCCGCGTGCACCAGCGCCGCCTCCGAGCTCGCATAACGGCGGTACTCGTCGAATTTCTCCTGCGCTTCCTGATCGGTGCGGCCCGTTATTATGGTTTGGCCGAGCAGCACCTTGATGTCGTCGGCGCGGCGGCCGCCCGCGACCGCGTGCGCGCGAATGTCGTCGACGATCGTCTTGACCGCCGGCTTCGCCTGACCGTTGACGAACACGCACTCCGCGTGCGCCGCCGCGAACTGTTTGCCGCGCGCGGACGAGCCGGCCTGATACAGCACCGGCGTGCGCTGCGGCGACGGCTCGGCGAGATGCATCGCATCGACGCGGTACTGCTTGCCGTGGTGATGGATCACGTGGACCTTCGACGCGTCCGCGTAGACACCGTGTGCCTTGTCGCGCAGCACCGCGTCGTCCTCCCAGCTGCATTCCCACAGCTTGTAGACGAGCTCCATGTACTCGTCGGCGAGATCGTAGCGGTCGTCGTGCGCCATCTGACCGGTCAAGCCTATCGCGCGCGACGCGCTGTCCAGATAGCCGGTCACGATATTCCAGCCGACCCGGCCGCGCGTCAGATGATCGAGCGTCGACATGCGGCGCGCGAACAGAAACGGCTGCTCGACCGACAGATTCGACGTGACGCCGAACGACAGATGCCGCGTGACCGCGGCCATCGCCGGAATCAGCAGCGTCGGATCGTTGACCGGCACTTGCACGGCACCGCGGATCGCCGCGTCCGGGTTGCCGCCGTAGACGTCGTAGACGCCGACCACGTCCGCGAAGAAGATGCCGTCGAACAGGCCCGCTTCGAGCTTGCGCGCATAGTCGGTCCAGTACTGTAGATCCGTGTAGCGCGTGGACTGATCGCGCGGATGCGTCCACAGCCCTTGCTGGATGTGGCCCACGCAGTTCATGTCAAACGCGTTGAGAACGATTTCCTTCGGCATGGTGTGTTCCGGCGGGTGAGCGGCTTCGGGCGCTGGCATTGCGTTTAATATAGTGGACGAAAAATCACTATGCAAGACATTATTCGGCAGCTGGGAGGGTGCGCGTTGAACGCCGTTTGCACTCCCCCGGCGGCATCGCATCGATATAATTTCGCGGTACTCACCTCCGCACCGACAACCCCGCCATGTCCGAAACTTCCGCGATCGATCTGACCCAGGCGATCTCCGCGCGCGTAAAGACCGAGCGCGAGGCGCGCAACTGGTCGCTCGCCGAACTGGCCGAGCGCTCGGGTGTGTCGAAGGCGATGATCAGCAAGATCGAGCGTGGCGAGGCGAGTCCCACCGCGACGGTGCTCGGGCGGCTGTCGGGCGCGTTCGGGCTCACGCTGTCGACGTTGCTCGCACTCGCCGAGCAGACCGGCGAGCGGCTCGTGCGTCATGCGGACCAGTCGCTGTGGGAAGACCCCGAAACCGGCTATACGCGGCGGCGAATTTCACCGCCTACCGGCGGCGTGCTGGAGTTGCTCGAAATCGAATTGCCGATCGGGGTGAGGGTGCCTTATCCGTCGGATGCGTTCGTGTTTCAGCATCAGCAGATCTGGGTCACGCACGGAGTGCTGACGTTTCGCGAGGGCTCGCTGACGTACCGGCTCGAAGCGGGGGACTGCCTGCAACTCGGTGCGCCGGTCGAATGCGAGTTCTTCAATTCCGGCACTGAGGTGTGCAGATATGTGGTGGGCTTGGTGCGGCGCTGAGCTGTGCCGGATGGTGCCCAACAGTCCAGATAGCAGGACGACGACCGGGGATTAACGGGAGACACCGCATGCATCGCAGGTTCGCGGCGCTCCCGTTCGCGAGTCGAATGCCGACGCTCAGCTTCCACCACCTCCGCGGGACGGGAAATTCAGCGTGAGCTTATTGGTCACCGAGGTCACGCCCGGAACACCTTTCGCGATGTCGGCAGCCTGCTGGATCATGCCGCTCTCAGGTACCGAGCCGGTCAACGTCACCGCGCCGCTACGCGCCCGCACGAACACGTTCGACACGTTGAAGCCCTGAGCTCTCGAGAGCGCGCGCCGCACGTCGCGGCCGAGCTTGCGATCCGCCGCACGCGTCGATTGGGTGGTCGTGGCCGGCGCGGCTGCGGTGGCGGCAGGCGCCTGAGCGTCGCTCGCCTGCGCGTGGGCGCTGGATGCGGTTGCCACGCACAATGCAATTCCGAGCACCTTCAAAAGATTGACTGTTTTCACGGTTTCACCATCCTCGATAAGTTGATGTCGCTTCGTTGCATGTTAGAAACGCCGCGCTTTTGTCGAGCTGGTCTGGGCTCTGGGAAGTGCCTGTCTTGTAGAGGAGTGGTGGTTTCGGCGCTTCCGGCGCGGTTAAACGATACTCCTGGCGGGGCTGGCATGCCAAAAAAACCGTACCGCGGGGAGGTGCGATCAGCTATAAGCGCGGGCGGGCGGCGGCCAGTTTGTCCCAGAACGACGGGGGTAACGAAATCCTCGAGTTTCCTTTACCGGCATCTCCGCGGGAAAACTCGACAGACGGACCGAGATAGCGGGGCGGCGAATACGGATTCAGCGAGTATCGCAGGCCCGTTGACCAGAAAAGATCGGGGACAGGCGTGCTGAAAGTGCGCTGTGCAAGCAGCCTCCCGCTCTTTGCATCGAATAGTCGGCCGACATATTCAGGGCTCCCGCTGCGGCCCGGAGCCCATCGCAACAGGCAAAGCTCTGCTCTGTAGATGCCGTCGACAGGTGCCGAATGACGACACTCGCGTCCATGCGGAGTATGGTCGAAGAGCCCAAAATAAAGCCCTGCGCTAAGACCAGCCAATAATGCAGCACGCTTAAGGATGCGCTTCATAGGTAGAGCACGATCGGCGGGAAAAGCGGAACGTAGCGACGGTCCGAGTAGATGATGAAATCGCCGCCGCGCTGATGTCTGATTGCCCACTGCCGAAAATCGCTGTTATGGATCGGGTAATAAACCTGTCCTTTGATAACTGGATCGCCAAGCGTCACCGGCGACTCCACGTAAGGAACATAACGGGACGTAGCCGCCACGCCAGCAAGCGGCATCACGATAACACCGTTACTGCTCCAGTGCCCCAAATACTGGGATCGTTCCCCGGCTCATCGGTAAACGTGAAGTTGTCTTTTACGTACACCCATGCGCCCGTTACTTCGGCAGTCGTCCTTTGCGTGCCAAATGGGTCCCTTGACAGTCGAACATGACCTATAGCGGCATAGATTACGAACGATCCAAGCGCGGCGGTCAAATCGTCGGGGACTCCTGTTCGCGCAGCATCCGCCATTAGCTTTAGTTTGATTTTTTCCGCAAACGTACCGTCAACTTCGACGTGTTGAAATTGAAAAAACTGATGCAGATGTTGGGGATCATTTCGACAGATATCGTTCTTTATCGTGGTTGTATCGTACATGTCAGGCGGGTACGGCTTGCCTTCCTGATTGATTCCCTTGAGCTCGTCGCTGGGACTGCGGAGTAGTTCAATCGGCCGGCAAACCATCGTTCCATTAACTTCGCTCCGATGGGCATCATTTCTTTGCGCAGAGCGTTCGGAATCTCCTGGATATCGAATGGCGGTACCGTCTTTTTCGGGCGACGATCTTCGTCGCGTGGGTGGTTTGGGCGGCACAGGTGTGTTCAACCATGTTCTGAAGCGGGAAACCGAATCGGCGACCTTGAGAAGATCGTTGATCATTTTCACGGTTGGATCAGGTTTGCGAGACTTGGCCGGGCTAGGCACGGCATTCGGCTTCGCGACTGGCGAGGCCGGAAACGGCGGCGGTGGGTTGTCCGTCGAAAGCGAGACCTCATGCACGATCCGAGCACGACGAACGCGCTCGTCGACCGTTCCAGCGCGCATCCCGCCATTTGCCTGTAAGCTTCCCTGACGGGTTCGCGCCAAGGCTGCGCGCCCCGCTGTGGTGCTTCACGATTCGCAGACGGACTCGCACGTTATTGCCAATCAACCAAGGGATATCAGTCATGAACAGCTTCGTCATTAAACGAATCATGCTTGGGGTTTCGGCGGTCGCACTGGTGGCCGGCACCATTCCGCTCGCGGTCGCACAGGGCTCGACGGATGCCGCGGCCCAGCAAGGCGCGACGACGACCACCCCGAAGCCGACGAAGGCCGAGCGCAAGGCCGAGCGCAAACAGGCTCGCGCGAAAAAGAACGCCGAGCTGAAGAAACTCGAAGACGCGGGCTACCAGCCGGCGCAAAACGATCCGAACTATCCGGACAAGCTGCAGGCGGCGCAGAAGAAGGCCGGCGTCGGTGCGCCGGCCAGCCAGTAACGGCCAAGCGGACAAGCCCACGCCCGGCGCAGTATTCAGCGCTGATGAGACGCCGGGCGGCTTCGACTTCGGGTACGCTTTGCCGTCAGCAACGCGACCGGCAAGGCAGGTGATCATGGCCACGAAACACGAAATCAGGCGCTACAAGGCGAATCTCTCCGACGAACTGCACAGCGCCGCCCTGTATGAGACGCTCGCGCGCGTCGAGAAAGACGAGACCCGCAAGCAGGTCTATCAGGATCTCGCACAATCCGAACACAGTCATGCGCAAGTGTGGGCCGACAAGCTCCGAGCCAACGGCATCGAACCGAAGGGCCGCGGCCATGCGGTCAAAACGCGTCTGATGAAGGGGCTCGTGCGCGTGTGCGGCGCGGACTTCGTGCTGCCGACTCTTGCCGCCGCCGAATACGCGGACCGCAACAAATATCGAGGCCAACGCGACGCAGGCCACATGTCGGCCGATGAACATCACCACGCGGCGGTCGTGCAGACGCTCGCCGGCACCGGCAATACCGACCTGTCGCCCGGCGCGCGCATTGCCGCGGCCGAGTCGTGGCACAAGGGCGCCGCGTCGGGCAACGATCTGCGCGCGGCCGTCCTCGGCGCGAACGACGGCCTCGTGTCGAACTTCTGCCTGATCATGGGCGTCGCCGGCGCAGGCACCGGCAACAAGGCGATCCTGTTGACCGGCCTCGCCGGGCTGATCGCCGGTGCCTGTTCGATGGCGCTCGGCGAATGGCTGTCGGTCACCAACGCGCGCGAACTCGCGAGCACGCAGATCGCCAAGGAAGCCGAGGAGATCGAGGAACAGCCCGAAGCGGAGGAGCACGAGCTCGCGCTGATCTACCGCGCGAAAGGGCTCGACGCGAACGAGGCGAAACGCGTCGCCTCGCAGATGATGCGCGACAAGGACAAGGCGCTCGACACCTTGACGCGCGAGGAGCTCGGTCTCGATCCGGCGGAACTGGGCGGCAATCCGTGGTCGGCGGCGGGCGTGTCGTTCTGCCTGTTCTCGCTGGGCGCGATTTTTCCGGTGATGCCTTTTCTGTGGTCGCACGGCGTCAGCGCGATCGTGCAATGTGTCGTGCTGAGCATGCTGGCGCTCGCGTCGATCGGCGTGTTTACGTCGCTCTTCAACGGTCGCAGCGCGGGGTTTTCGGCGCTGCGCCAGATCATCATCGGGCTGATCGCGGCGGGATTTACGTTCGGCGTCGGACGTTTGCTGGGCGTGTCGATTTCCTGAGCGGTTCACCTCGCACGCACCGTCTCGCCCTTGCCGCCGTCCGGGAGCACCTTTTGCTCTGTCGCGACATCCTCCGCGCGCGGGCCGACCCGCGCCAATCCCTTCTCCCACAAGGCTTTCGTCGCGGCGTCGAGCGCTCGCGGCGCGGCCGGGTGTCGCATTTCCTCATGTGCTTGTCGGAATTAGTCGGCTAGCCGCACTTTTTTCTAGCAACTATGTAGGCACAGCGCGGGCGACGTCCGCAAGCGAGGAGAGCATTCGATGAATTCCCCCAAGGTCGTGGTCGAAGGGCTGTGCAAGGTGTTCGGCACCAACCCTAAACAGGCGCTCGCAATGCTGGCCAGCGGCGCCACCAAAGAGGAGGTGTTTGCCCGCACCGGTCAGATCGTCGGCGTGCACAACGCGTCGTTCGAGGTTCGCGAGGGCGAGATCTTCGTGCTGATGGGCCTGTCCGGCTCCGGCAAGTCGACGCTGATTCGCCTGATCAATCGGCTCGTCGAGCCCAGCGCCGGCAAGGTGCTGATCGATGGCCGCGATGTCGCGAGCGTGCCCCGCGCCGAGCTGACGGCGCTACGCCGCAAGGACATGAGCATGGTGTTCCAGTCCTTCGCGCTGATGCCGCAGCGCACCGTGCTGTCCAACGCGGCGTTCGGCCTCGAGGTCGCGGGCGTCGGCCGCAAGGAGCGCGAGGCGCGGGCGCTGACGGTGCTCGAACAGGTCGGCCTCGCGCCGTTCGCGCAGAAGCTGCCCGCCGAGCTGTCGGGCGGCATGCAGCAGCGCGTCGGGCTCGCGCGGGCGCTCACGGTCAACCCGTCTCTGATGATCATGGACGAGGCGTTCTCCGCGCTCGATCCGCTCAAGCGCAAGGAAATGCAGAACGTGCTGCTCGATCTGCAGCGCGAGCAGCAGCGCACGATCCTGTTCGTATCGCACGACCTGGAGGAGGCGATGCGCATCGGCACGCGCATCGCGATCATGGAAGGCGGCCGCGTCGTGCAGATCGGCACGCCGCAGGAAATCATCAAGAATCCGGCCGACGACTACGTGCGCGCGTTCTTCGAAGGCATCGACACGAGCCGCTATCTGACGGCCGGCGATCTGATGCAAACCGACGACGTGCCGCTGATGCACGCGCCGCAGATCGACGCATCGAGCGTCGCGGCGACGCTGAACGGCAGCGCCGACTACGCGTTCGTGCTCGACAGCGAGCGCAGGATACGCGGCTTCGTGTGCCGCGACGAGACGGGCAGCGCGTCGCCCCGGCTCAACCAGATCGAATGCATCCATCGCAGCACGCCGCTCAACGACGTGGTCGAGCGCGTTGTGGCGAGCCGCGCGCCGCTGCCGGTCGTCGAAGCGGACGGCTCCTACTGCGGCTCGGTCAACAAGACGAACGTGCTGAGCGTTCTCACGCATCATCGAGGTTCCCATGTCTGAAATCATTCCAATTGGCGCCTGGGTCGATCACGGCGTTCACTACCTGCTCGATCATGATGCGAAGACCTTCGACACGATCGGCAAGGTCATCGAGAGTTTCGCCGCGGCGGTCGAGCACAGCCTGCAGGCCGTGCCGATGTGGGCGCTGATGGCGTTCTTCGTCGGCATCGGCTTGTGGCGCGTCGGCTGGCGCTTCGCGTTGTTCACGCTGGCGGCGCTGCTATTGATCTACGGCACCGGCTTCTGGGATCAGATGGTGATCACGCTCGGCCTCACGCTGTCGTCGACGGTGATCAGTCTCGTGCTCGGTGTGCCGCTCGGCATCTGGATGGCGAAGAGCCGCACCGTCGAAATGATCGTGCGCCCCGTGCTCGATCTGATGCAGACGATGCCCGCGTTCGTCTACCTGATTCCGGCTGCGATGCTGTTCGGCCTCGGCCGCGTGCCCGGCATTCTGTCGACGGTGATCTTCGCGATGCCGCCCGCGGTGCGTCTGACCGCGCTCGGCATCAAGCACGTGAATCACGAAATCGTCGAAGCGGGGCAGGCGTTCGGCTGCACGCCGTGGCAGCTGCTGTACAAGGTGCAGTTTCCGAACGCGCTGCCATCGATCATGACCGGTGTGAACCAGACCATCATGATGGCGCTGTCGATGGTGATCATCGCGTCGATGGTCGGCGCTGGCGGCCTCGGCAACGACGTGCTCGCGAGCATCCAGCGGCTCGATATCGGACTCGGCTTCGAAAGCGGCATGTCGGTCGTGATGCTGGCGATCATTCTGGACCGCATCACCGAGAGCTTCGGCCGGGCGCCGGGCAAGGCACGCGCACCATTGTTCGCCGGGCTGCGCCAGGCGATGAAAGTGCGCCGCGAGCCGGCGGCGCAACACGGTTGATGGTCTGATCCGATACGTCCATGAAGCGCGACGCAATCGCCACCGCCGAAGAAGCCGATGCACGGCTGTCCGCCGTCGCGCACGTCGGCTTCCTGACGCTGCCGAACTTCTCGATGATCGCGTTCACCAGCGCGGTCGAGGTGCTGCGCATGGCGAACTACGTGGGCCGCGCGCAGCACTACCGGTGGTCGGTCGTCACACCGGATGGCGAGCCGGCGCGCGCGAGCAACGGCATCACGGTGAAGCCGACCACCACGCTCGCCGAGACAGGCATGCCGGACCTGCTGTTCGTGTGCGCGGGCTGGCACGTGCGCGAGTATGTGAACGACGCGGTGATCGCCCTGCTGCGCGAGGCGGCCGCGCACCGCGTGCCGCTCGGCGGCATCTGCACGGGCCCGTATGCGCTGCTCGCGGCGGGGCTGCTCGACGGCTATCGCGCGACCGTGCATTGGGAGGACATGTCGCCGTTGCACCAGCGGTATCCGCACGTGCATTTCGACGACGAGCTGTTCGTGATCGACCGCGACCGGCTGACCTGTACCGGCGGCACCGCGCCGCTCGATCTGATGCTGCATCTGGTCGGCATGCGGCTCGGGCCCGCGGTGGCCGCGCAGGTGTCCGAGCAGTTCATCGTCGAGCGGATTCGCGGCTCGACCGATTACCAGCATATTCCCGTCGACGCGCGGGTCGGTTTGTCGCGCGCCGAACTGATCGAAGTGGTCCGGCTGATGGAAGCGAACATCGAGGAGCCGCTATCGCTCGATGAACTCGCGCGGCTCGTGAACCTGTCGCAGCGCCATTTGCAGCGGATGTTCAAGCTGTTCCTGAACGTATCGCCAACGCACTACTACCTGAGCCTGCGGCTGCGCCGTGCGCGCGAACTGCTGCGCAATACCGATGCATCGATCGCACGCGTGACCACGGTGTGCGGTTTTCATTCGCCATGTCATTTCAGCAAGGCGTATCGCGCACAGTTCGGACATGCGCCGAGCGTCGAGCGGCGCATGCCGGAGTAGCGCACGCCGCGTCAAATCAGATCGCCTGCGCGCGGCCCGGAAACGTTTCGTCGTAGCACGAGCCGTCGTCGACTTGTTCCGCCGTGCCGCGTTGCTCGCGATACATCATCGGCGGCACGCCGAACTGTTTGCGAAATTCCCGTCCCAGGTGCGACGCGTCCGAAAAGCCGCAGCTCGACGCGATATCCGCGACGGTCTTGTCCGAACTCGTCAGCAGCCACGCGGCGGTGCGCAGGCGCACCTGCTTCGCATAGGCCTGCGGCGCCTTGCCGGTCTGCGCCTTGAAGAGCCGTTCCAATTGACGCGGCGACAGATCGAGCTTGCCCGCCAGTTCGTCGAGCGACAGCGCGCGGCCAACGTGCTGCTCCATCAGCAGGATCGCGCGCTTGACCTTCGGATGCGACGCCGGCGCGAGACCGGGCGGATGCGGCTGCGGCGCGTTGCCCTTTTGCAGGTCATCGACGAGCAGGATGCGCAGCGCCTTCTGCACCGTGGCGGTTTCGAAGTGACGCAGCAGGATCGCGGCGGCGACGTCGATCGACGCGCGCCCGCCCGAACACGTGATGCGCCGCCGGTCGATCACGAACAGCCGGTCGGCGACCAGCATCTGTTCGTCGACCGACGGAAAGCGCTCGATGAAATCCCAGTAGTGAAACCAGCTCACGCAGATCCGATGGCCGTCGAGCACGCCCGCGCGCATCAGCGAGAACACGCCGGTGCACATGCCGACCAGCGTCGCGTCGCGCGCGGCGGCGCGGCGGATGAACGCGAGCGTCGCCTCGCTCGCGGCCGGCCCCGAGTGCAGCAGTCCGCCGACCACCACCACGTAGTCGAACTTTTCGGCGGTCTCGAAGGTTTCCCACGGCGTGATCTGGATGCCGCAACTCGCGCGCACCGGAGCAAGGGTTTCCCCGATCACGCTCCACGAACAGCGCACCGGCTTGCTGAAGTCGCCTTCATCGGCGGACAGGCGCAGCAGGTCGACGAAACCCGAGAACGCGGTCAGCGTGAAGTTCGGCAGCAGGATGATGCCGAAGCGGATGCGCTGCTTCGTGGCGGTGTCGACTGACGGTGGGGAGAGCGTTTCAGCGGAATTCATGCGCGCGGCGGGTCGGTGAAAAGAACTGCGAAAGCGGGACGAACGTTGACCGAAAAGGGTATAGGCAAGCATAGCACCACGGACCTTCAGCATTGCCTGCCGCAATCGGGCCGCCTGTCGCGAATGCGTCGCAAGTCATCGCAAATCCGCCGTGAGGCCCGCCTGGCGGGTCATTTGGCGACGCCATCCCATTGCGATGCCGTTTTTATTCTATCGATCGGTCCCGCCGTGCGGTGCAATAGACGCACTTTCCATCCGGGCGCATCAGTCGAGTCGACGCGCTTCCGGCCATCGCAACTCGCAAGACTCAGCGCACAAGGCACGCCATGAACGTCAGCGTCTTCGATCTGTTCAAGATCGGCATCGGTCCATCGAGCTCACACACGGTCGGGCCGATGATCGCCGCATGCCGCTTCGCATCGCATGTCGAGGACGCGAATCTGCTCGGCTTCGTGCGGCGCGTCAGAGCCGAGCTGTTCGGCTCGCTCGGCGCGACCGGCAAGGGCCACGGCACCGATAAGGCGGTGCTGCTCGGCCTCGAAGGCAATCTGCCCGATCAGATCGATCCCGACCTGATCGAGCCGAGACTGCGGGCGATCCGCGAGACCAGGCAGCTCGTGCTGCTCGGCAAGCATCCAGTCGCGTTCGACGAGCGCGAACATGTCGGCTTTTACCGCAAGCTGATGCCGGGCGCACCGGGCTCGGGCGTCGTGCATCCGAACGGCATGCGCTTTCAGGCCTTCGACGAGAACGGCCAGTTACTGGTCGAGAAAGAGTATTTCTCGATCGGCGGCGGCTTCGTCGTCAATCGCGACGGCGATCGCGTGAATGGACGGCGCGCCAGCGCGGAGGTGCCGTATCCGTTCCGCACCGGCGACGATCTGATGCGCGTGTGCCGCGAAAGCGGCCTGTCGATCGCCGAAGTGACGTTGCGCAACGAATGCGCGACTCGGCCCGAACACGAAGTGCGCGAGGGCCTGCTGGCGATCTGGCGCACGATGGCCGCGTGTGTCGAGCGCGGCTGCAAGGTGCGCGGTGAACTGCCCGGCCCGATGCACGTGAAGCGCCGCGCGGCCGAGCTGTGCGAGCGCTTGCGCGCACGCTCGGAGGAATCGCTGCGCGACCCGCTGTCGATGCTCGACTGGGTCAACCTGTACGCGATGGCCGTCAACGAGGAAAACGCCGCCGGCGGCCGGGTCGTCACCGCGCCGACCAACGGCGCGGCCGGTGTGATTCCGGCGGTGCTGCACTACTACGTGAAGTTCATGCATGCGGCGAACGACGCCGGCATCGTCGACTTCCTGCTGACCGCCGCGGCAATCGGCATCATCTACAAGGAAACCGCGTCGATCTCCGGCGCCGAAGTGGGCTGCCAGGGCGAAGTGGGGGTGGCCTGCTCGATGGCCGCCGCGGCGCTCGCGGCCGTGATGGGCGGCACGCCCGCACAGGTCGAGAACGCCGCGGAAATCGGCATGGAACACAACCTCGGCATGACCTGCGACCCGGTCGGCGGGCTCGTGCAGATTCCGTGCATCGAGCGCAACGCGATGGGCGCGATCAAGGCGATCAACGCCGCGCGAATCGCGATGAAGGGCGACGGCAAGCACGTGGTATCGCTCGACAGCGTGATCCGCACGATGCGGGAAACCGGCGCCGACATGAAGACGAAATACAAGGAGACGTCGCGCGGCGGGCTGGCCGTGAACGTCATCGAGTGTTGAACCCGCTACACCGTATCTGCAAAACCGCAAAGGACCCACGATGAGCCGCTATTCGATATTCAGCCTGCTGCGCAACGGGATGTCGTATCACGAGAACTGGGAGCGGCAATGGCGCAGCCCCGAGCCTAAACGTGAGTACGACGTCGTGATCGTCGGCGGCGGCGGGCATGGTCTCGCGACCGCGTACTACCTCGCGAAGGAACACGGCGTGCGCAACGTCGCGGTGCTCGAGAAGGGCTGGATCGGCGGCGGCAATACCGCGCGCAATACGACGATCGTGCGCTCGAACTATCTGTGGGACGAATCCGCCGGGCTCTACGAGAAGGCGATGAAGCTGTGGGAAGGGCTCTCGCAGGATCTTAACTACAACGTGATGTTCAGCCAGCGCGGCGTGATGAATCTCGCACATACGCTGCAGGACGTGCGCGACACCGAACGCCGCGTCAACGCGAACCGGCTGAACGGCGTCGACGCCGAATTTCTGACGCCGGCGCAGATCAAGGAACTCGAACCGACCATCAATCTGAATAGCCGCTACCCGGTGCTCGGCGCGTCGATTCAACGGCGCGGTGGCGTGGCCCGGCACGATGCGGTGGCCTGGGGCTTCGCGCGCGGCGCGGACCAGGCCGGCGTCGATATCGTGCAGAACTGCCAGGTGGTCGGCATTCGCCGCAACGGCAGCCAGGTGACGGGTGTCGATACGACGAAGGGCTTCATCAAGGCGAAGAAGGTCGCGGTGGTCACGGCCGGCAACACGTCGACGCTCGCCGACATGGCCGGCGTGCGCTTGCCGCTCGAAAGCCATCCGTTGCAGGCGCTGGTGTCGGAGCCGATCAAGCCGGTGGTCAACACGGTCGTGATGTCGAACGCGGTCCACGCGTACATCAGCCAGTCCGACAAGGGCGATCTGGTGATCGGCGCGGGCGTCGATCAGTACACCGGGTTTGGACAGCGCGGCAGCTTCCACATCATCGAGGGCACGCTCGAGGCGATCGTCGAAATGTTCCCGGTGTTTTCCCGCGTGCGGATGAACCGGCAGTGGGGCGGCATCGTCGATGTGTCGCCGGACGCGTGCCCGATCATCAGCAAGACCGATGTGAAGGGGCTGTATTTCAATTGCGGCTGGGGCACGGGCGGCTTCAAGGCGACGCCCGGCTCGGGATGGGTCTTCGCGCACACGATCGCGAAGGACGAGCCGCATCCGTTGAACGCGCCGTTTTCGCTGGACCGGTTCTATACCGGTCATCTGATCGATGAGCACGGCGCTGCCGCCGTGGCCCACTAGTCGACGAGGAGACACAGATGTTGCTGATCGAATGCCCGTGGTGCGGTCCCCGCGCCGAAACCGAATTCTCCTGCGGCGGCGAGGCGGACATCGCCCGCCCGCTCGACACCGAATCGCTGACCGACAAGGAATGGGGCGACTACCTGTTCATGCGCAAGAACCCGCGCGGCGTGCATCGCGAGCAATGGTTCCACACGCAGGGCTGCCGCCGCTGGTTCAAGGCGCAGCGCGACACCGTCAGCTATGCGTTCCAGGGCTATCAGACGTTCGAGCGTCCGTTGCTGGCGCTCGACAGTAGCGATCCACAGGCAGCCAACGCACAGGCAAAGGCACAAGAGGGCAAAGCATCATGAGCCAGAAAGACCGACTCCCGACCGGCGGCCGCATCAATCGTGCGATCGCGCTGAGCTTCACGTTCAACGGCGTCGAATACCAGGGCTATCAGGGCGATACGCTTGCGTCCGCACTGCTCGCCAACGGCATGCATTTCGTCGCGCGCAGCTGGAAATATCATCGGCCGCGCGGCATCGTGACCGCGGGCGTCGAGGAGCCGAACGCGGTCGTGCAGCTGGAGACCGGCGCCTACACGGTGCCGAACGCGCGGGCCACCGAGGTCGAGCTGTACCAGGGGCTCGTCGCGAGCAGCGTGAACGCGAAGCCGAGCATCGAGAAGGACCGCATGGCGATCAACCAGAAGATCGCGCGCTTCATTCCGGCGGGCTTCTACTACAAGACCTTCATGTGGCCGCGCAAGCTCTGGCCGAAGTACGAGGAAGCGATTCGCGACGCGGCCGGCCTCGGCACCGCACCGAAACAGCGCGACGCGGACCGCTACGACAAATGCTTCGCGCATTGCGACGTGCTGGTGGTCGGCGGCGGCCCGACCGGGCTTGCGGCCGCGCACGCGGCGGCGTTGTCGGGCGCGCGCGTGACGCTGGTCGACGATCAGCCCGAACTCGGCGGCTCGCTGCTGTCGTGTGCCGCGGAGATCGACGGCAAGCCGGCGCTGCAATGGGTTCAGAAGATCGAAGACGAATTGCGGCAGATGCCCGACGTGAAGATCCTGAGCCGCAGCACCGCATTCGGCTACCAGGACCACAATCTCGTCACGGTCACGCAGCGACTGACCGATCATCTGCCCGTGTCGCAGCGCAAGGGCACACGCGAACTGCTGTGGAAGATCCGCGCGAAACGCGTGATTCTGGCGACCGGCGCGCATGAACGGCCGATCGTGTTCGGCAACAACGATCTGCCTGGCGTGATGCTGGCTTCGGCGGTGTCGACCTATCTGCATCGCTATGCGGTGCTGCCGGGTCGCAACGCGGTCGTGTTCACCAATAACGACGACGGCTATCAATGTGCGCTCGACCTGAAAGCGGCCGGTGCGCAGGTAAGCATCATCGATCCGCGCGCGGGTGAATCGAAGGGCACGCTGCCCGCGCTCGCGCGCCGCCACGGCATCAAGGTGCTGAACGGCACGGTCGTCACGGCGGCTCACGGCAAGCTGCGCGTCGCATCGGTGTCGCTCGCGTCGTATGCGAAAGGTCAGATCACCGCTCAACAGGGCCAACTGCCGTGCGATCTGCTCGCGATGTCGGGCGGCTGGAGCCCGGTGCTGCATCTATTCGCACAGTCGGGCGGCAAGGCCCACTGGCATGACGACAAGGCCTGCTTCGTGCCGGGCAAGGCGGTCCAGCCGGAGACCAGCGTCGGCGCCTGCGCGGGCGACTTCACGCTCGGCCAGGGCATCCGTTTCGCGGTCGATGCCGGCGTCGAAGCGGCGCGCGCGGCCGGGCACATCGTCGCGCGGCCGAAGCCGGTGCAGGTCGCCGAGCTGAGCGAAGCGAAGCTGGAACCGCTGTGGCTTGTCGGCGGACGCGAACTGGCCACACGCGGGCCCAAGCAGTTCGTCGATTTCCAGAACGACGTCTCGGCCGCCGATATCTTCCTCGCCGCGCGCGAGGGCTTCGAATCGGTCGAACACGTGAAGCGCTACACCGCGATGGGCTTCGGCACCGACCAGGGCAAGCTCGGCAACATCAACGGCATGGCGATTCTCGCGCAGGCACTCGGCAAGACCATTCCCGAGACCGGCACGACGACGTTCCGGCCGAACTACACGCCGGTCACGTTCGGTACGTTCGCCGGCCGCGAGCTGGGCGAATTGCTCGACCCGGTGCGCAAGACCGCGATCCATGAATGGCACGTCGAACATGGCGCGGCGTTCGAGGACGTCGGCAACTGGAAGCGTCCGTGGTTCTACCCGAAGAAGGGCGAAGACATGCACGCGGCGGTAGCGCGGGAGTCGCTCGCGGTGCGCACCAGCGTCGGCATTCTCGATGCGTCGACGCTCGGCAAGATCGACATTCAGGGCCCGGACTCCGCGAAGCTGCTGAACTGGGTGTACACGAACCCGTGGACCAAGCTCGAAGTCGGCAAGTGCCGCTACGGCCTGATGCTCGACGAAAACGGCATGATCTTCGACGACGGCGTGACCGTGCGCCTCGCCGAGCAGCACTACATGATGACGACCACCACCGGCGGCGCGGCGCGCGTGCTCACGTGGCTCGAACGCTGGCTGCAAACCGAATGGCCCGACCTGCGCGTGCGGCTCGCGTCGGTCACCGATCACTGGGCGACGTTCGCGGTGGTCGGACCGCAGAGCCGCAAGGTGCTGCGAAAAGTCTGCGACGATATCGACTTCGCGAACGCGGCGTTCCCGTTCATGACGTATCGCGAAGGCACCGTCGCGGGTGCGGCGGCGCGCGTGATGCGCATCAGCTTCTCCGGCGAACTCGCTTATGAAGTCAACGTGCCGGCCAACGTCGGACGCGCGGTGTGGGAAGCGTTGATGGCCGCGGGCGCGGAATTCGACATCACGCCGTACGGCACCGAAACGATGCACGTGCTGCGCGCGGAGAAGGGCTACATCATCGTCGGCCAGGATACCGACGGTTCGATGACGCCGCACGACCTCGGCATGGGCGGGCTCGTCGCGAAGTCGAAGGACTTTCTTGGCAAGCGCTCGCTCTCCCGCTCGGACACCGCGAAGGCGGGGCGCAAGCAACTGGTCGGGCTGTTATCGGAAGATGCATCGTTCGTGATACCCGAAGGCTCGCAGATCGTCGCCGGGCCGTTCCAGGGCGAAACCGCGCCGATGCTCGGGCACGTCACGTCGAGCTATTACAGCCCGATTTTGCGGCGCTCGATCGCGATGGCGGTCGTCAAGGATGGTCTCGACAAGATCGGCACAACCGTCACGATTCCGCTTTCAAGCGGCAAACAGATCGCGGCGAAAATCGCGAGTCCGGTGTTCTACGACAGCGAAGGAGCACGTCAACATGTGGAATGAAACAGGCGGAACGGTATCGGTCGTGGATCGCGCGGTCGGTCGGCAAAACGGCGTGTGGCAGGAGTCGCCGCTGGCCGGTGTGGGTGGCCTGCTGAAACAGCATCAGGCCAACTCGACTGCCGCGTTCCGGCTCGGCGAGCGGCCGTTTCTCGAACTAATGAACGTGCGCGGCGATCCGCGCGACGCGGCGTTCATTCGCGCAGTGGAACAGGTGATTGGCTGCAAGCCGCCGGAGAAGGCAAACACCGTCGCGCGCGGCAATGGCTACGACATGATGTGGCTCGGTCCGGACGAATGGCTCGTGCGTTCGGAGGCCGCGCACGATGCGACGCGCACGGCGCCGTTGCAGGCGAAGCTCGGCGCGGCGTTCGCGGGCGTGTTCGCCTCGGCGGTCGATGTCGGCAGCGGCTATACGGTGCTCGAAATAAAGGGCACCCGGACGCGCGATGTGCTCGCGCGCGGCTGCCCGCTCGATCTGCATCCGAAACTATTCGGCGTGGGGCAGTGTGCGCAGAGCCATTATTTCAAGGCGTCGATCACGTTGCTGCCCACCAGCGCCGACAGTTTCGACATCGTCGTGCGCCGCAGCTTCGCGGATTACTTCGTCAGGATCATGCTCGACGCCGCCGAGCCGTTGATGTCCTGAGTGGTTGATACACGGCGGGCGGTGCATGTTCAGGCACCGGCCGCCGCTTTCTGCGCTTCTTCCTCATCTTTCGCCATGACGTCGACACGTGTCGCCACCGCGCGTCTTACGGCGCTTGCCTGCGATGAGCGCGATGCCGGCGCCGCGCTCGCGCTGCTCGATCAGAGTATCGCGCTGCGTCATCGGCGCATTGCGCTGATTCGCTATCTGCTCGCGCGGGAGCTAGGCGCGCCGCTCGAAGCGCGGCATCACGCGTACGTCGAAAAAATCGCGGCCCGTCTGAGCGCGGATGCGCTCGCGCGGATCGCCAGTGCCGCGCGTGCGCGACTGCGGACGTAGGTATCGGCGTTATCAGCGCTTGCCGTCATCCAGCGCCGAGAGGATCTGATGCGCGGCGCTCACGCGCGCCTCGTTCGGGAAATTGCGGTTCGCGAGCATCACGATACCGAGGCGCTTTTGCGGCACGAACGCGACATACGCGCCGAAGCCGTTGGTCGATCCGGTCTTGTTGATCCAGACGTTCTGCTGCGGCGGCAGCGGCGGTTTGATTTCGGTCGACGGGCTCCCGTTGAGGACCATTGCCAGCGAATTGCCGGCCAGCAAGGTCGGCAATTCGACCGGATACGGGTACTGCTCCCAGATCAGATCCTGAGTCAGCACGCCGGCCTGGAAGTAGCCGGTATGCGTGTCCGTGATTGCACGCTGGAACTGGCTGTCGAGCGGAATCAGGTTCATGTTCGCCTGCACGAAACGCAGCATATCGGCGGCGGTCGACTTCACGCCGTACGCTTCGGCTGAAATCACGCCGCCCGTCAGACGGACCGGCGCACCGTCTTTCGCATAGCCCTGCGCGTAGTCCGGCATTTTCGCCGCGGGGACGTCGATGTAAGTGCTCTTCATGCCGAGCGCAGGAAACACGCGTTGCTGCATCAGCGCGGTGAAGTCCTGGCCCATCGTCTTCGCGGTGATCAGCCCCAGCGTGCCGATGCCGGGATTCGAGTAGGTGCGGAACGTGCCGGGCGGATGAGCGGGCTGCCAGTCGTGGAAGTACTGCAGCAGTTGCGCGTTGTTGCGGATGTCATCCGGCACCTGCAGCGGCAGACCGCCAGGCGTGTGCGTGCCGAGATTCAGCAGGCTGACTTTGCCGAACGGCCGGCCGCGCAGCGTCGGCAGATAGCGCTCCGTGCCGTCCGACAACGACAGCTTGCCGTCGAGCTGCGCATACGACGCGAGCGTCGCCGTGAAAGTCTTGCTGACCGAGCCGAGTTCGAACAGCGTATCGCGTGTGACCGGCTTGCCGGTTTGCGTCGATGCGACGCCGTAGTTGTACACGTAGGGCTTGCCGTCGTCGATCACGCCGACCGCCATGCCGGCGATATGGTACTTCGCCATCAGCGGCCGGATCGCCGCATCGACGGTGGATTGGAGTTGCGCGGCGGCGGGCTCGGCCGCGTGACCGGCGGGTGAGATCGCGGACAGCGTGAACAGCGCGAACGTGGCGGTTGTTATCAGTTTGAGCGCTCGGGTCTTCATTGCAAACGGTCCTCGGTCGGGGAGTGTGAGTCGGCGGATCGGCGAATCGGCTGAGGCAGCACTATCGGGCTTTTGCGAAACGCTGGCAAACGAGGATATGTTGCGCGGGGGTATAGAAAAAGTTGTGGGCCGCAACGCGAGCGTTGCCGGCGTTGTCGGTTGTAGCCAAACGCGTGTCGGGTTCGGCACAGGTGTCGCCGCGGACCGCCGCTACGCTGGTGGAACGGCGCGCCATGCAGCGTGCGGGCGCGTCGCTCACGAACATGGAGACGAGACAATGAGCAGCAATCGCGGCGTCGTGTATCTGGGGCAGGGCAAGGTCGAAGTGCAGTCGATCGACTATCCGAAGATGGTCGATCCACGTGGCCGTTCGATCGGCCATGGGGTGATCCTGAAGGTGGTGAGCACGAATATCTGCGGCTCCGATCAGCACATGGTGCGTGGCCGCACGACCGCCGAGGTCGGCCTGGTACTCGGGCACGAGATTACCGGCGAAGTGATCGAGGTAGGGCGCGACGTGGAAACGCTGAGCGTCGGCGATCTGGTGTCGGTGCCGTTCAACGTGGCCTGCGGACGCTGCCCGACCTGCAAGGCGCAGCACACCGGCGTGTGCCTGAACGTGAATCCGTCGCGCGCGGGCGGCGCGTATGGCTACGTCGACATGGGCGGCTGGATAGGCGGCCAGGCCGAATACGTGATGGTGCCGTACGCGGACTTCAATCTGCTGAAATTCCCGGACCGCGCGCAGGCGATGTCGAAGATCCGCGACCTGACCTGCCTGTCCGACATTCTGCCGACCGGCTACCACGGCGCGGTGATGGCCGGAGCCAAGCCCGGCGCGACCGTCTATATCGCCGGTGCTGGACCGGTCGGCATGGCGGCGGCCGCGTCCGCGCGCCTGCTGGGGGCGGCCTGCACGATCGTCGGCGACATGAACGAGGCGCGCCTCGCGCACGCGCGCAAGATGGGCTTTCAGACCATCGATCTGTCGAAGGACGCGACGCTCGGCGAACAGATCGAGCAGATCCTCGGCAAGCCCGAGGTGGATTGCGCGGTGGACTGCGTCGGCTTCGAAGCGCACGGTCACGGCAGCAGCGGCTCGCACGAGGAAGCCCCGGCCACGGTGCTCAATTCGCTGATGGAAATCACCCGCGCGGCTGGCGCCATCGGCATTCCCGGACTCTACGTGACCGACGATCCAGGCTCGGCCGATGCCGCCGCGCGCAAGGGCAGCCTCAGTTTGCGGTTCGGCCTGGGCTGGGCGAAGTCGCATTCGTTCCACACCGGGCAGACGCCGGTCATGAAGTACAACCGCGATCTGATGCAGGCGATCCTGTGGGATCGTTTGCCGATCGCCGATATCGTCAACGTGACGGTGGTATCGCTCGACGATGCACCCGAGGGCTACCGGCAATTCGACGGCGGCGCGCCGAAGAAGTTTGTGATCGACCCGCATGGGCTATTGAAGGCGGCTTGAGGTTCGATAGCCGCTAAATTGCCGCTAAGCGCTGCGTGGGCTGCTGGTCCACGCGGCGCGTCGTCTTAAGCACGCGTTGAACGGATCCACTGTCCAGTGCGTATTTTCATTGATCAAGCCGCCAGCACTGGCGCATTGGACAGCGAAGGCGCCTGGTTGCGGCGTTCGCGCGTCGGCGCGGTGCCGAACGCATCGCGATAGCTCTTCGAGAAGTGGCAGGCCGACTGGAAGCCGCACGCCATCGTGATGTGCATGATCGACATGTCGGTCTGCAACAGCAGCTCGCGCGCGCGCCGCAGGCGCAGCGTCAGGTAGTAGTGCGTCGGCGTCATCCCCAGGTGCTCGCGGAACAGCCGTTGCAACTGCCGTTGCGACATGCCCGCCAGCCGCGCAAGTTCCTCGCGCGACAGCGGCTCCTCGATGTTGTTCTCCATCAGCGAGATCACTTCGAACAGCGACTTGTTGGCCGAGCCGAGCCGCGCGACCAGCGGCATCTTCTGCTGCGCGCTGGTGTCGCGCACATGTTCGACGATGAACTGCTCGGCGATCTGCGTGACGCGCGCGGTACCGACGCGCGGCGAAATCAGATTCAGCATCATGTCGAGCGGCGCGACGCCGCCGGTGCAGGTCACCCGATCCCGATCGATCACGAACAGCTCTTTCAGAAAGCGCGTGTCCGGAAACTCTTCCTTCAGCGCCGACATGTTTTCCCAATGAATCGCGCACGCATAACCGGCCAGCAGGCCGGCGCGCGCGAGCGCATAGGTGCCCGTGCACAGACTGCCCAGCACGCAGCCCATGCGCGCGAAACGGCGCAGCGCGGACAGATGCTCGGCGCTGGTGGAGCGCTGCACGTCGATGCCGCCGACCACGAACACGATATCGGGCTGCCCGACGCATTCGACCGGCCCCGTATCGACGGAAAGCCCGTTGCTCGCCATGACCGGCCCGCCGGCGGGACTCACGATCGACCAGCGGTAAAGCGGCTGACCCGTCAGGTAGTTCGCCATGCGTAGCACTTCGATCGCGTTGGTGAACGCGATCATCGTGAAGTTCGGAACCGGCATAAATGCGAAATGCGACAACGATGCCGTGCGATCGGTGGACATGGGAACGGGGAATCCTGATGTAAATTTCGCGTCGCCGTGGGGAAGGCGACTATCTCAATTCTGAGTATCAGGGCAACAACCATGCCATCAGGCTAAACCCCTGGATGCTGTGCACACAGCCAGGAATGGCTAAGCAATCCGCTGACGAAATCGCTTCCACGCAGCACCAGAACGGCGCCGCGACGGCAATACGGCGCACCCGAACGGCGCAGCAAGACTGCCTTGTAGTGCAGCCCCACGCGGGCCGACTGCGCCGACTTGTCGAAAAAGGACGCGCATGGCGGAAAAGGCAAAGAACGCGTCTGAATTCGTAAATAGACGCGCGGGCCGACCGTCAAGAATAGATCCAAGGCAAAGCGGCGGCGCGACCCCGCCGGCAACCCGCAACAGCCTCCCCGTCAACGTTCTTACGGACCTTCCATGTCGAACCCGAATCCCTTCTTCGAAGACTCGCTGCCGGCGCGCGATCCGGCGGTGCGCGGCGCCATTCTGAAAGAGCTCGAGCGTCAGCAGTCGCAAGTCGAGCTGATCGCGTCGGAAAACATCGTGTCGCGCGCGGTACTCGACGCGCAGGGCTCGGTGCTGACCAACAAGTACGCGGAAGGGTACCCGGGCAAGCGCTACTACGGCGGTTGCGAATACGTCGACGAGATCGAGACGCTCGCGCTCGATCGCATCAAGCAGCTTTTCAATGCGAAGTTCGCGAACGTGCAGCCGCATTCCGGCGCGCAAGCGAATGGCGCGGTGATGCTCGCACTGACGAAGCCGGGCGATACGGTGCTCGGCATGTCGCTCGACGCGGGCGGGCATCTGACGCATGGCGCGAAGCCCGCGTTGTCGGGCAAGTGGTTCAACGCGGTGCAGTACGGCGTGCGGTGCGACACGATGCTGATCGACTACGAGCAGATCGAGGAACTGGCGCAACAGCACAAACCGACGCTGCTGATCGCGGGCTTTTCCGCCTATCCGCGCGCGCTCGACTTCGCACGGCTGCGCGCAATCGCCGACGGCGTCGGTGCGAAGCTGATGGTGGACATGGCGCATATCGCGGGCGTGATCGCGGCCGGCCGTCATGACAATCCGGTCCCGCATGCGCACGTGGTCACGTCGACCACCCACAAGACCCTGCGCGGTCCGCGCGGCGGCTTCGTGCTGACCAACGACGAAGAGATCGCGAAGAAGATCAACTCCGCCGTGTTCCCCGGCTTGCAGGGCGGACCGCTGATGCATGTGATCGCCGGCAAGGCGGTCGCGTTCGGCGAGGCGCTGCAGCCGGGCTTCAAAACCTATATCGACAGCGTGCTCGCCAACGCGCGGGCGCTCGGCGACGTGCTGAAAGCGGGCGGCGTCGATCTGGTGACAGGGGGCACCGACAACCATCTGCTGCTGGTCGATCTGCGGCCGAAGGGGCTCAAGGGCAATCAGGTCGAACAGGCGCTGGAGCGCGCGGGCATCACCTGCAACAAGAACGGCATTCCGTTCGATACGGAGAAGCCGACCGTCACGTCCGGCATTCGCCTCGGCACGCCGGCGGGCACGACGCGCGGCTTTGGCGTCAGCGAGTTTCGCGAGGTCGGGCGTCTGATCGTCGAGGTGCTCGATGCGCTGCGGACGTCCGCCGAAGGCGACGCCGCAACCGAACAACGCGTGCGCCGCGAGATTTTCGCGCTGTGCGACCGCTTTCCCATTTACTGATTACGCGCGGAGCAAACGATGAGTCAACTGCACGAGAACAGCATCATCATCGACGGGCTGAACATTTCGAAGTTCGAGCGCTCGGTGTTCGAAGACATGCGCAAGGGCGGCGTCACCGCCGTGAACTGCACGGTATCGGTCTGGGAAAGTTTTCAGAAGACCGTCGACAACATCGCCGAAATGAAGCAGCAGATCCGCCAGTACAGCGAGATCCTCACGCTGGTGCGCACCACCGACGACATCTTCCGCGCGAAGAAAGAGAACAAGACCGGCATCATCTTCGGCTTCCAGAACGCGCATGCATTCGAGGACAACCTCGGCTATATCGAAGCGTTCAAGGATCTCGGCGTCAACGTGGTGCAGCTTTGCTACAACACGCAGAACCTCGTCGGCACCGGCTGCTACGAGCGCGACGGCGGTCTGTCCGGCTACGGGCGCGAGGTGATTCAGGAGATGAACCGCGTCGGAATCATGGTCGACCTGTCGCATGTGGGCGGCAAGACCTCGTCGGAGGCGATCGCGGCGTCGAAGAAGCCGGTCTGCTATTCGCATTGCTGCCCGTCCGGGCTCAAGGAGCATCCGCGCAACAAGACCGACGAGCAACTGAAGGAAATCGCGGACGCGGGCGGCTTCGTCGGCGTGACGATGTTCGCGCCGTTCCTGAAGCGCGGCCCCGATGCGACCGTCGAAGATTACATCGAGGCGATCGAGTACGTGGTGAACCTGATCGGCGAAGACCAGGTGGGAATCGGCACCGATTTCACGCAGGGCTACAGCACCGAATTTTTCGACTGGATCACGCACGACAAGGGCCGTTATCGCCAGTTGACGAACTTCGGCAAGGTCGTGAACCCGGAAGGCATTCGCACGATCGGCGAGTTTCCGAACCTGACCGCCGCGATGGAACGCGCCGGCTGGACCGAGACGCGCATCCGCAAGATCATGGGCGAAAACTGGGTACGGGTGTTCGGCGAAGTCTGGAAGGTGTGAGCCTTTTTACAGCGGATCAAAACGGAGTTCCCACATGCAACCTCAACTGCCCATCGATGTGAATCCGGACACCGGCGTCTGGACCACGGACGCGCTGCCGATGCTCTACGTGCCGCGTCATTTCTTCACCAACAACCACGTCGCCGTCGAGGAAGCGCTCGGCCGCGACACGTACGCCGAGATTCTCTACAAGGCCGGCTACAAGTCCGCGTACTTCTGGTGCGAGAAGGAAGCGAAACAGCACGGCATCACCGGCATGGCGGTATTCGAGCACTACCTGAACCGTCTGTCCCAGCGCGGCTGGGGCCTGTTCAGGATCATCGAAGCCGATCCGGCGAGCTCGCATGCGCGGATCGAATTACGGCACTCGTCGTTCGTGCTCGCCCAACCGGGCAAGACCGGCAAGCTCTGCTACATGTTCGCCGGCTGGTTCGCGGGCGCGATGGACTGGGTCAACGATACCGCGCCAGACGGCGCGCGCAAGGGCCCGCCGTCGCAATCGAAAGAAGCACGCTGCGCGGCGGAAGGACACGAGCACTGCGTGTTCGAAGTGTCGCCGCTGGCGTCAATCTAATCCGAGCATTCCGAGGTCGACCGCGATGCGTTACCCGAACCTTTTCAAGCCGCTCACGTTGAACAAGCTGACGCTGCGCAACCGCATCGTCAGTACCGCGCACGCGGAGGTCTATGCGGAACCGGGCGGCCTGCCCGGCGACCGTTATATCCGCTACTACGAGGAAAAGGCCAAGGGCGGCGTCGGACTCGCCGTGTGCGGCGGGTCGAGCCCGGTGTCGATCGACAGCCCGCAAGGCTGGTGGAAGTCGGTGAATCTCGCCACCGACAAGATCGTCGATCCGCTAGCGCGGCTCGCCGAAGCGATGCACGCGCATGGCGCGAAGATCATGATTCAGGCCACTCACATGGGACGCCGTTCGGCGTTTCACGGCGAGCACTGGCCGCATCTGATGTCGCCGTCGGGAGTGCGCGAGCCGGTGCATCGCGGCAATGCGAAGATCATCGAGGTCGAGGAGATTCGCCGCATTATCGGCGACTTCGCGACGGCAGCGAAGCGCGTGAAGGATGCGGGCATGGACGGCATCGAGATCTCGGCCGCGCACCAGCATCTGATCGATCAGTTCTGGAGCCCCCGCACCAACTTCCGTACCGACGAATGGGGCGGTTCGCTCGAAAACCGCCTGCGTTTCGGCGTCGAAGTGTTGCAGGCGGTGCGTGCGGCGGTCGGCGCCGACTTCTGCGTCGGTCTGCGCATGTGCGGCGACGAATTCCATGAAGACGGGCTCGATCACGAACAGCTGAAGGAAATCGCTCAGGCAATGAGCGAGAGCGGCCTGATCGATTATCTCGGCGTGATCGGTTCCGGAGCGGACACCCACAACACGCTCGCCAACTGCATGCCGCCGATGGCGCTGCCGCCCGAGCCGTTCGTGCATCTGGCGGCCGGCATCAAGCAGGTCGTCAAGGTGCCGGTGATGCACGCGCAAAGCATCCGCGACGCGGGCCAAGCCGAGCGGCTGCTGGCGAGCGGCATGGTCGATCTGGTCGGCATGACGCGCGCGCAGATCGCCGATCCGCATATGGTGATCAAGATCCGCGATGGCCGCGAGGACGAAATCAAGCAGTGCGTCGGCGCGAACTACTGCATCGACCGTCAGTACAACGGGCTCGACGTGCTGTGCGTGCAGAATGCCGCGACCTCGCGCGAAGCGACGATGCCGCACGTGATCGTCAAGTCGCGCGGGCCGAAGCGCAAAGTCGTCGTGGTCGGCGCGGGGCCGGCGGGGCTCGAAGCGGCGCGCGTCGCGAAGTCGCGCGGTCACGACGTGGTGCTGTTCGAGAAGAACGATTACGTGGGCGGCCAGATCATGCTGGCGGCGAAAGCGCCGCAGCGCGAGCAGATGGCGGGCATCGTGCGCTGGTTCGACATGGAGACGAAGCGCCTCGGCGTGGATCGACGCCTCGGTGTCGCCGCCGACGAGCGGACCATCACGGCCGAGAAGCCCGACATCGTCGTGCTCGCCACCGGCGGTTCGGCGTTCACGTCGCAGGTCGCGGCATGGGGTGTCGACGCGGGACTCGCGGTCAGTTCGTGGGACGTGCTGGCCGGCAAGGTCGAGCCGGGCCAAAACGTGCTCGTGTATGACGGCGTCAGCACGCATGCGGGCGCGGGCGTCGCGGATTTCATCGCGAGCCGTGGCGGGAACGTGGAGATCGTCACGCCCGACGTGAAGGTCGCCGACGACGTCGGCGGCACCACGTTCCCGATCTTCTATCGCCGTCTGTACGCGCAAGGCGTGATCCATACGCCCAACTACTGGCTCGACAAGGTGTACGAGGAAGACGGCAAGAAGATCGCCGTGATCCGCAACGAGTACACCGAGGAGCAGGAAGAGCGCGCGGTCGATCAGGTGGTGATCGAAAACGGCAGCACGCCGAACGACCAGCTTTACTGGAAGCTGAAGCCGGAATCGGTCAATCGCGGCCAGGTCGACGTGCACAAGCTGTTCGCGTCCGAACCGCAACCGTGTCTGGACGAGCAACTCGGCAATGGACGCTTCCTGCTGTTCCGCGTCGGCGACTGCATCTCGATGCACAACATTCACGGCGCGATCTACGACGCGCTGCGCCTTTGCAAGGATTTCTGACGATGAGCCCCGTGTTTGTCATCACCGTCCTGCTGTGGGTGTCGGTGGCCGGTCTCGCGTTCGCGCTGGCACGCCGCGCCGCCTACTGGCGCGAGGGCCGCGCGACCGTCGCGGGCGCCTACGGCTGGACCAATCTGCTCGCGATCCCGAAACGCTACTTCGTCGACCTGCATCATGTAGTTGCGCGCGATCCGTATATCGCACGCACGCACGTTGCAACGGCGGGCGGTGCGATCCTCGCGATGGCGCTCGTGTTCGTCAACTACGGCTTCGCGATCTACTCGCCGTGGCTCGACAAGCTGATCTTCGTCGCCGCGCTGGCGATGCTGATCGGCACGGTGTTCGTCTGGCGCCGCCGGCATGGCGCGAAGACGGTGCCGGCGCGGCTCTCGCGTGGGCCTTGGGATCAGTTGCCGCTGCTGCTGGGTTCGTTCGCGCTCGGTCTCGCCTTGTTCATCGCGTTGCCCGCGACGGCGATGTCCGGTGCGCTCGCCGTGATCGTCGCGCTGCTGATCGCGGCGGGCGCGTTCACGATGACGTTCGGCGCGGCGCGCGGCGGTCCGATGAAACATGCGTTGGCGGGTCTGCTGCACCTCGCGTTTCATCCGCGTCAGGAGCGCTTTGCCGATGCCGCCGCGGCGCGTAACGCTCCCGACGCCGTGCCGCCCACGGCATTGAAAATGCCGCTGCTCGACGCGAAGGAATACGGCGTCGGCAAGCCGGTCGAATTCCGCTGGAACCAGTTGTTGAGCTTCGACGCCTGCGTGCAATGCGGGAAATGCGAAGCGGCGTGCCCCGCGTTCGCGGCGGGTCAGCCGCTGAACCCGAAAAAGCTGATTCAGGATCTGGTGACCGGCATGGTCGGCGGCACCGACGCGCAATACGCTGGCAGCCCGACCCCAGGCATTCCGGTCGGCAAGCATGCGGGCGCGCCGGGTAAGCCACTGATCTCGACGCTGATCGAAGCGGACACGCTGTGGTCCTGCACGACCTGCCGCGCCTGCGTACAGGAGTGCCCGATGCTGATCGAGCACGTCGACGCAATCGTGGACATGCGCCGCAACCAGACGCTCGTCGAAGGCAGCGTGCCCGGCAAGGGGCCGGCGACGCTCGCGAATCTGCGCGAGACCGGCAGCATCAACGGCTACGACATCGGCGCGCGTTACGACTGGGCCGTCGATCTGCAGGTGCAGGTCGCGCAGCCGGGCCGTCATGTGGACGTACTGCTGATCGCCGGCGAGGGCGCTTTCGACATGCGCTATCAGCGCACGCTGCGCGCGCTCGTCAAGGTGCTGAACCGCGCGGGCGTCGATTACGCGGTGCTGGGCGGCGCCGAAACCGATACCGGCGACACCGCGCGGCGTCTCGGCGACGAAGCGACGTTCCAGCAACTGGCTCGTACGCTGATCGGCACGCTCTCGCAGTACTCGTTCACGCGCATCGTTACCGCCGATCCGCATGTGCTGCATAGTCTGCGCAACGAGTATCGCGCGCTCGGCGGCTTCTATCAGGTGCAGCATCACACGGCGCTGATCGACGAACTGATCGCGAGCGGCAAGCTGTCGCCGCGCGCGGCCGCCGCCGTCGCAGAGCGCAACATTACCTATCACGATCCGTGCTATCTGGGCCGCTACAACGGCGAGACGGAAGCGCCGCGGCGTGTGCTGAAGAGCATCGGCATCAAGGTGGTCGAGATGGAGCGGCACGGGATGCGCGGACGCTGCTGCGGTGGTGGCGGCGGCGCACCGTTGACCGATATCCCCGGCAAACGGCGGATTCCCGATATCCGTATCGACGACGCGCGCGCAAGCGGCGCGGAGATCGTTGCGGTCGGCTGCCCGAATTGCACGGCGATGCTCGAAGGGGTAGTGGGGCCGCGTCCGGAAGTGCTGGACGTGGCCGAACTGGTCGCCGCGGCGCTGGAGTAACGCGATGATGAATACGCTCAAACGAATCGATCCGCGCCGGCCTTTCTCGGTGACGGCGCAGGGGCTCCGGCGCATCACGCTCGGCGTGGTTGGCATGGCGGATGCCGCGGGTAGTGCGTCGCTAGCCGATGCGCGTCATGCCGGGCATCGCGAACAGCCGAAGCCGCGCCGCACGACCGCCACGCCGCACCATGTGCTGCTGGTAGCGGCGCACGCGGATCGTGGCGCGCTCGATGAACATGCGCGGCAGACGCTCGCCGCCGCCGCGCTGATCGCCGACGCGCAAACCGAAGTCGTGTTGCTGGTGTTCGGCGAATTCACCGGCGATGCCGCCGCGCTCGGCGCCGACAAGCTGATCGAATTGCCGATGTTCGACCGCCGCACGTACGCACCGGACGATGAGCTGAATGCGCTGGCGGCCTGCGTCGCAGCCTACGCGCCGGCCCATGTCTTCCTGCCCGACAACGCGACCGGCGACGGCGACCTCGGCCGCCGTTATGCGTCGGTGGCGGATGCAAGCGTCGCGACGCACGTCGTCGAGATCGATGCCGGGCACGTGTCCACCTATATCCGCGCGAATACGGCGCTCGCCAGCCGCGCGCTGCCCGAAGTCGTGCTGCTCGAGCCGAACGCGGTCGATCCGAAGCTGCCGTTCGTCGGCGCGGGCGAGCGGGTCGCGTGGCGCTTCGACCGCGAGGCAGAAGCAGCGAACGCGCAACGCGCGATACGCGATCTCGGCATCGACGAAATCGACGCGGCGCAGGTTGCGCTGGAAGAGGCGGACTTCATCGTATCGGCGGGCAACGGCGTCAGCGACGTACCCGCGTTCGAGCGGCTCGCGACGACCCTCGGCGCGGCGATCGGCGCGAGCCGGGTCGCCGTCGACGACGGCAAGTTCACGCGCGACAAGCAGATCGGCGCGACCGGCAAGACCGTCGAGGCGAGCGTGTATATCGCGTTCGGCATCTCCGGCGCGGTGCAGCATCTGCAGGGCATCAAGGATTGCCGCCATGTGATCGCAGTCAATCTCGACGCGAGCGCGCCGATCGCGAAGCGCGCGAATCTGACCGTGATCGCGGACGCGCAGGAAACCATCGCGGCGCTCAACGAAGCGGCGGCCGCGGCGCGCGGCGCGCGTGCGACTTCGGCCGCGCTGTTGCAGCCGGGCAAGCTAGCCGAAGGAGTGCTCGCATGAAGATCGCCGTGTTGGTTTCGGTCGGACGTCATCCGCTTAGCGGCGCCGCGCGCTATAGCCGCAACGATGCGGCAGCGTTGACGCTGGCGCTGTCGCTCGCGAGAACGCATGGCGCGACGCTCGACGTGCTGCATGCGGGCGATCCGTCGAACGCTGCATTGAACGAGTATCTGGCGCTCGGCGCGCGTTCGGTCGAAGTGCTCGACATGCCACTCGACGCCGATCCGGCGCCACAACTCGCCGCGCGTTTGCGTGACTACGAACTGGTGCTGACCGGCACGCGCGCCGAAGGCGGCTTCGATAGCGGCATGCTGCCGTATCGCGTCGCGCATGCGCTGGCGGTACCGCTCGTCGGCGCCGCCGTCGATCTGGCTGTGCGCGATGGTTGCGCGCAGGTCCGGCAGTTCATGCCGAAGGGCCTGCGACGGCGCGTCGAAGTGCGGCTGCCCGCGTTGATCGCCGTGCACCCGCTCGCGAACGCCGCGACGTCGTACGCGTATGCGCGGCTGCGCGAAGGCACGATCGAGCGCACCACCGCGCCCGGCGCCGCCGCGCCGCAAGGCATTACTCCCGAACAGTCCGCATGGACCATCGGCCCCGCCACCGCGAAACCGGTGCGGCTCGCCGCTGCCGAAAAGCGCTCGGGCCACGCGCGCATGCTGTCGGCGACGACGACCGAGAGCCGCGGCGGCAGCGTCGTAATTGAAGGGAGTTCCGTCGAAAAAGCACAAGTGATCCTCGCGTATTTGCGCGAGCATCAACTGGTGGATTACTGAATTCCGGCTCGGGCCAGCATGCGACCAGGAGGGCCTGGCGCGGCGCCAGACGTGACACGCAACGGAGCACACAATGAAAGTTTCCGCAGACGTTCGCGCAATGATCGAACGCCGCAAGCCAAATTACACACTGGAAGCGCCGTTCTATACGAGCGAGGATATTTTCGCGCTCGATATCGACGCGATCTTCCGCCAGCACTGGATTCAGGTAGCGGTCGAGCCCGACGTGCCAGAGCCGGGCGACTACGTGACGGTCGAGATCGGCAACGACTCGATCCTGATCGTGCGCGACGACGACATGCAGGTGCGCGCGTTTCATAACGTCTGCCGCCATCGCGGCGCGCGTCTGTGCAATACCGGCAAGGGCTCGCTCGGCAATATCGTCTGTCCGTATCACAGCTGGACGTATAGCCTCAATGGCGACCTGATGTTCGCCGAACACATGGGCGAACAGTTCGACCGCTGCAAACATAGCCTGAAGGCGGTGCATGTCGAGAATCTCGCGGGGCTGATTTTCATCTGTCTCGCCGAGCAGCCGCCCGCTGATTTTTCCGTGATGCGTGCCGCGATGGAACCGTATCTGTTGCCGCACGATCTGGCCGGCTGCAAGATCGCCGCGTCGATCGACATCATCGAGGACGGCAACTGGAAGCTGACGATGGAGAACAATCGCGAGTGCTATCACTGCGTCGCGAACCATCCTGAGCTGACCATCTCGCTGTACGAGTACGGCTTCGGTTATCAACGCTCGCCGGCGAACGAGGAAGGCATGGCCGCGTTCGAGGCCACCGTCGCGCGCCGCACCGCGCAGTGGGAGGCGATGCAGTTGCCGTCGGCGGAAATCGAGCGGCTCGCCGATCTGGTCACCGGGTTTCGCACGCAACGTCTGCCGCTCGATCGCGACGGTGAATCGCAGACGCTCGACGCGAAGGTCGCATCGAAGAAACTGCTCGGCGGTTTCAAAGAGGCCGATCTCGGCGGCCTGTCGTTCTGGACTCAGCCGAATTCGTGGCATCACTTCATGAGCGACCACATCGTCAGCTTCTCGGTGATTCCGCTGTCGGCCGGCAAAACGCTGGTGCGCACCAAATGGCTCGTGCACAAGGACGCGCGCGAAGGCATCGATTACGACGTCGACAATCTGACCGCCGTGTGGCGCGCGACCAACGACCAGGATCGCGCGCTGGTCGAATATTCGCAGCGCGGCGCGACGAGCAGCGCGTATGAGCCGGGTCCGTATTCGCCGTTCACCGAAGGACTCGTCGAAAAGTTCTGCGAATGGTATATCGGCCGTCTCGCGGATTACGACGCGAACCCGCGAGCAGCGCACGACGAGAAAGTCGTGTCGTTCGCGCGCTGAGTGCAACACCGCAATGACGAGCGGGGGGACAACCATGATGCGCGATCAGGCCATGTTTCAAGCGGACATCGAGCAGACTTCACAGAATCCAGCGGGCGCGTTGAGCCGTGTGACGCAGCCGCGCTTCTGGGACGCGCTGCCGGCACGCTGGAACAGTGACTCCGACGACACGCTGGAGTGCTGCCAGGTTCGCAGCGAAACGCACGACGTGAAGAGCTTTTTCTTCCGTGCGCCATCGGGGCGGGCATTCGTGTTCGAGCCGGGGCAGTTCATCACGCTGGAGCTGGAGATAGGCGGCGAGACGATCAATCGCTGCTATACGATCTCGTCGCCGCCCACGCGGCCCCATACGATCTCGATCACCGTCAAGCGCGTGCCCGGCGGCCCGGTGTCCAACTGGCTGCACGACCATCTGCATGCGGGCATGCAGGTGCGCGTGCTCGGGCCGTCCGGCGAATTTACCTGCGCGCGGCATCCGGCGCGCAAGTTCCTGTTTCTGTCGGCGGGCTCGGGCATCACGCCGCTGATGTCGATGAGCCGCACGCATCATGAACTCGGCGAGGACAGCGATATCGTCTTCGTGCATAGCGCGCGCACGCCGGACGACATCATCTTCGCGCGCGAGCTCGATCTGATCGCCGCCAATCAGGCGCATTTCCGCACCGCGTTCGTCTGCGAGCGCGTGGGCGCGCGCACCAATTGGCCCGGCATCACCGGCTTTCTGACGTTGCCGCTGCTGAAACTGATTGCGCCGGATTTTCTGGAGCGGGAGATTTTCACCTGCGGGCCCGCACCGTACATGCAGGCGGTGCGCAATCTGCTCGACGAAGGCGGCTTCGATCGCCAGCACTATCACGAGGAAAGCTTCTCGTTCGAGACCGTCAGCGAAGTCGCCGCGCAATCGGCCGAAGCGCATGTCGCCGACGCGCTGCGCGATGCGCCCGCCCCGGCGGAAACCGCGACGCGTTTCAAGGTCAGCTTTACGCGCAGTCATCGCGACATCGAGTGCGGCGGCGACCAGCATGTGCTCGAAGCGGCAAAGCAGGCGGGCGTGCGGCTGCCGGCGTCGTGCACGCAAGGCATGTGCGGCACCTGCAAGGTGAAGCTCGTGTCCGGCGAGGTGGCGATGAAGCACGCGGGCGGAATCCGTCAGCGTGAGATCGATCAGGGCATGGTGCTGCTGTGCTGCAGCAAGCCGCTGAGCGATCTCGTCGTCGACAAGTAATACGACTGGTAACACCACAAGAACGCGGCAAACACTGGGCGGATTTGCGTGGAAGTCGCATGCGGACAACTGCATGTCGCAAAACAACGCTACCCGGCAATTCTGGTTGGCGATTCTAAATGCGCGGTGTGCGGTTCGATGGCAAACGCGTCAATGGGCAAATGGATCAACGGGAGAACGTCGATGAGACTGATCGGAAAGGTAGTGGTGGCAAGCGCGTTGGGGGTGATGCTGGCGGCGGTCAGTGCGGGCGTGTCGGCCGATTCGAAGCCGACCATCAAGATCGGTTACGTGGAGGGCTGGGACGATAGCGTCGCGACGTCGAACGTGGCCGCCGAAGTGATCGAAAAACGCCTCGGTTATCAGGTGCAATTGGTCCCGGTCGCGGCCGGCGTGATGTGGCAGGGCGTGGCGCGGGGCGACCTCGACGCGACGCTGTCCGCATGGCTGCCGGTCACGCACGGCGCGTACTGGAACAACTTCAAGGACAAGGTGGTCGACCTCGGGCCGAACTTCAACGACGCGAAGATCGGGCTGATCGTGCCGGACAACGTGGACGTGAAGAGCGTCGGCGATCTGCAGGCGAAGAAGTCGGAGTTCGGCGCGCGCATCGTCGGCATCGACGCTGGAGCTGGCGTGATGCAGAAAACCAGCGAGGCGATCAAAGCGTACGGGCTCGACTATCAGCTGATGCCGAGTTCAGGCAGCGCGATGACCGCCGAGCTGGCGCGCTCGGAGGCGGCCAGCAAGCCGATCATCGTGACCGGCTGGAAGCCGCACTGGATGTTCGCGAAGTACAAGCTGAAATTCCTCGACGATCCGAAGAAGGTATTCGGTGAAGCGGAGCACGTCGATAGCGTGGTGAATCCGGAGCTCGAGAAAAAGGCGCCGACGGTGGTCGCGTTCCTGAAGAAGTTCCAATGGAAGCCGGGTGAGATCGACACGGTGATGCTGGCCACGCAGAACGGCGAAAAGCCGGCCGCGGCGGCCGACGCGTGGATCAGCGCGCATTCGGACCGCGTGGATAGCTGGGTGAAGTAAGCCGGCAAGCGTCGGCGCAGCCTGATGAAAACGCCGCTTTTCAGCGGCGTTTTTCTGTTTACCGCAGCACGACGGTGCGCTCGCCGTTGATGAACACCCGCCGCTCGACGAACGCCTTCACCGCGCGCGCGAGCGTAATGCACTCGACGTCGCGTCCGGTCGTCAGCAGCCGTTCGGGACTGTACGAGTGATCGACCGGTTCGACCCCCTGCTCGATGATCGGGCCTTCGTCGAGATCGTCGGTAACGAAATGGGCGGTGGCGCCGATCACCTTGACGCCGCGCGCATGGGCCTGGTGATACGGTTTCGCCCCCTTGAACCCCGGCAGGAACGAATGGTGAATATTGATCGCGCGCCCGGCGAGCGCGCGGCTCGTTTCGGCGGACAGGATCTGCATGTAGCGCGCGAGAATCAGCAGCTCGGCGCCGGACGAGTCGAACAGGTCGAGGAGTTGGGCTTCCTGTTGCGGCTTCGTGTCGGCGGTAATCGGCAGATGATGGAACGGCAGGCCGTGCTGCCGCGCGAGCGGTTCGAGGTCGCGATGATTCGAGCCGATGCCGACGATGTCCATCTTCAGCTCGCCCATGCGCCAGCGAAACAGCAGGTCGGCGAGGCAGTGTTCGAGTTTGGACACCATGATCATGACTTTCGGCCGGATCGACAGATCGTGGATCGCCCACGTCATCCGGAAGCGTTCGGCGATCGGCGCGAATTCCTGCTTCAGCGTGGCGATCTGCAGCGCGTCGTCGCGATCGACGTGGTGAAACACGCAGCGCACGAAAAAGCGCTCGCTGAGTTCGTCGTCGAATACGGTGAGTTCGTCGACGTAGCAACGATGCCGTTCGAGAAAACCGGCGACGGCGGCAACCTGGCCCGCCGCGCTCGGACACGCGACGGTGAGGACCCCTTGTGCAGGACGGGAAATGGCGGACATGAGCTCTCCACATTGACGATCAGGCGCGGCCGCGGGGCGCGGCGCGCATCGTCGCAGTAGAGCAAATCGGGCGATCGCGGGGATAGAAGCTAACCGCCGTTGCGCTGGAATGGGAACGCCAGGAGGATCTGCCGCGCTATTCCGCAGGGTCCGCCGCGAGCCTTCGCTTCAGCGTATCGATCAACGCGCGCACTTTCGCCGGCGGGTGACTCGTCGGCGGAAACACGGCCTGGATGCTCGCCGGCGCGGTTGCCCATTCGGGCAGCAGCCGGATCAGCCGTCCCGCCGCGACGTCGTCCGCGATCGAAAAATCCGTCAGCAGACCGATGCCGCCGCCCGCGAGCGTCGCCGCGCGGCAGGCATTGGCCGTGTTGACACGCAACGCGGACTCGCATCGCACGCTCGCGGCTTTCCCGTCGACGTGCCGCAGATCGAGCGTCAACGGATGCGGCAGCACCGACAACGCGCAATAGGGCAGCGTCTCCAACTCGGCCGGCGTGCTCGGCACGCCCCACGTGCGCAGGAACTCGGGACTCGCGACCAGCCATTTGACGAAGCTGCCGAGCTTCACCGCCCGATAGTTCGAATCCGCGAGACGGCCAAGCCGGATCGCGACGTCGATGCCATCGGCGATCAGATCGACGTAGCGGTCGCTGCTCAGCAGCTCGACGTCGAGCTGCGCATGCGCGCGGCGCAATTCGACCAGCGCGGGCGTGACGACGAGCGTGCCGTAGTCGTTCGGCGCACTGACGCGCAGCGTGCCGCGTACCGGCGAAGTTTCCCCGCCGAGCGCGTTCAGCGCGTCCTCGGCGGCGCGCAGTATCTTCACGCTCGCCTCATAGAACGTGCGGCCCGCCTCGGTCACGCCGAGCCGCCGGGTGGTGCGCACCAGCAGGCTCGCGCCGACCTCCGCCTCGAGCCGCTGCATATGCGTGCTGACCATCGTCTTCGCGAGTCCGAGCCGCGTCGCGGCGGCGCTCAGCGAGCCCGCGTCGATGACCGCGACGAAGATCGCGAGGCGGTTCAGGTTCACGTTGCGCACATCGGCCATGATCGATTGTCCATTCTCGCTTGACTGTGTTTCCGGGATTATCGGGCTTCCGCGCAACAGTGCCTACGCCATATGCTGGGCGTCTCATTCAACGTATCCGGAGACCTCCATGTCCGCCACCCGCCCCGCCCAGCCTATCAAGCTGTATACGACGCGGCTTTCAGGCCACGGTCATCGCGTGAAGCTGTTTCTGACGCTGCTCGATCTGCCGTTCGAGGTGATCGAGCTGGACATGAAGGCGGGCGACAACCGCAAGCCCGAGTACCTCGCGCTGAATCCGTTTGGTCAGGTGCCCACGATTCGGGACGGCGAGCTCACGCTATTCGATTCGAACGCGATTCTCGTCTATCTGGCGAAGCGCTATGGCGACGCGTCGTGGCTGCCGGACGATCCACTCGGCGCCGCGGCGGTGCAGCGCTGGCTGTCGCTCGCGGCTGGCCAGATCGCATACGGGCCGTGCGCGGCGCGGCTCGTTACCGTGTTCGGCGCGCCGCTCGACCACGAGCGTGCGAAGCAGATCGCCGTCAAGCTGTTCGACGTGATCGACGAGGAGCTCGCCGGCAAGCCGTTCGTGGCCGGCGCGCACGTGACGATCGCCGATATCGCCGCGCATACGTATATCGCTCACGCACCCGAGGGCGGTGTGTCATTGCAGCCGTATCCGAACATTCGTGCATGGCTGAGTCGCGTGGAGGCATTGCCGCGTTTCATCGCAATGCCGTCGACGAAGGCGGGTTTGCTGGCGGCGTGATTCGCGTTTAGAGCCGCGTCAGATCTTGCGAGGGAGTCCGATCATGTCCGAATTCGTTCTGTTGAATAACTGGGGAGCCGACGTGTCGCCGTTTCATGCCGGCGAGCAGGAGGCGCAGCAGCGCGCGGGTGTGCGTGACGTGGCGGAGTCGATGGGGCGTCGGGGCATTCGCCGTTTCATGCCGGAGCAGCATCGTGAGTTCTTTGCCGCGCAGCCGTTCCTCGTGATCGGCGGCGTCGATGCGAGCGGTCAGCCGTGGGCGACGCTCCGCGCGAGTTGGCCGGGCTTCGTCTCGTCACCGGATGCGCGCACCCTGCGCATCGAAGGCGGCACCTTGGCGGGCGATCCGCTCGCCGCGGCTTGGCGCGAAGGCGCGCAGCTCGGTGCGCTGGGCATCGAGCCGCGCACGCGGCGCCGCAATCGGGTGAATGGCGTCGTAAGGTCCGTGCAGGGCGACACGTTACAGGTCGAAGTCATGCAGAGTTTCGGCAATTGTCCGAAGTACATCCAGAGCCGTACGCCGTCTTTCATCGAACGGAACGCGGCTGCGACGCGCGCGCAGCCCGAGATTGCCACGCATCTGAGCAGCGCCGACCGCGAACTGCTCGCGAGCGCGGACACGTTCTTTATCGCCAGCGCGAATCTGAGCGAGGAAGCAGGAGTGGGGAAGGGTGTCGACGTTTCGCATCGCGGCGGCGCACCGGGTTTCGTGCGCGTGGACGACGCAAAAACGCTGACCACGCCCGACTACAGTGGCAACCGCTTCTTCAACACGATCGGCAACCTCGTGCACGATCCCCGCGCGGGCCTGCTGGTCATCGACTTCGCAACCGGCGATCTGCTTTATCTGGCGGTGCGAGCGGAGATTATCTGGGACGGGGACGAACTCGCGGCATTTGCGGGCGCGCAGCGGCTCGTGCGGTTCCATGTGGGCGAAGTGCGGCGCAGCCGTGGCGCGTTGCCGTTCCAATGGTCCGCGGTCGAACTGGCGCCGCAGTTTCTGCCAAAGGTTCGGGAAAGCGCCTGAGCCGATGCGCACGCGCGTCCGTTAGCTGGTGCGGCCACCGTTTTAGTGCGCATTTCGGCCGAGCCGGTAAGACACGCCAAGTCTGGTGGCCAGTTGCCACACATAGACTCGCGAGTACGAAATGCCGAACTGACGGCTTATCAGCTCGCGCATGCGCGCATTGCTCCAGCCATCGGCGTCGAAGCCATAGTCCCGTGGCGAGGCTCTCAGCGCCTCGGCCAACCAGTCCAGATCCGCCAACGCGAGTGCGGAATGGCGGCCGCCGACGCTCATGTTTCTAAGCGCCTCGAGCCCACCTTGCTCCAATAGCTTGCGATAGCGCTCGACGGTGGTCTTTGCCATTCCCATCTGTTTCGCGACCTCGGCCGCAGCGACGCCGTCGAGCAGTTTCTTGCCCGCTGTGAGACGCCGTGCGACGGTCGGTAAATCGTCATTCGGTCGATGCATTGGAGAACTCCGCCGTTGGGTCGCTGACCGGACTGCAATCGGTTGCTGGGATAGACAGAGAAGAGGCCACGCCACTTACAGATAATCGAAAAGTCGCCCGCTGTGTCCAAAAGAATAAAAAATCAATCGCGTCTTTCCTCTGATAGAAAAAGACGTAATCCTCGCGTAAGACGTTAGCACTATGTTTTCTTTCTGCATTCGTAAAAAATCTTTCTTGCGATTGAATTTCACGTTTGCTAACCTGATTGAACTGATTTAAACAAAACATCAATCCGAACCAGTTCGCGCCGGCTGCCCGGACACCGCCAAGCCGCATGGAGTTTGAGGTCTGGAGCTTGTTAGTAACGCGCGAGATGTCGGAAGACTGACCCGTTTGAATGCGTGGATTTCTGTTTTGCGAATGCCATTCGAATGCATTTTTGGATGCAGGGTGGCGTTCGCTGGAAATCTGCGAAAAAAGGGTTCTCAAGATTGAAAAAACCGTTTTCGCGGCGCTTTCCAGGCGGATTATAGAGAAAGGGGACATTCGCGCGGAGTGTCGCTGTGAATCCCGACTCCAGTAACCATCTGCTTACTTTGACTGCGTCGCTCAATATCCGGAAATATTTTTGCCGGGTACGCGATACGCATAAACACGATCAAAGATGACGGCGCTTTCATCGGGCGCCAGTGGGTATCTGCAAGCAGGCGGTAAGGAGAATGACATGAACACCGATAAGACCCGCGATATCGCCGCGATGCTATTGCGTGCCGCCAAGCGCAAGAGACTCGTGTCTTATCAGGAACTGCACGCGCTTTTCGGTCGCGACGAACCGTTGCAAAGCCGTTATCGGGCACTGGCGGACGCGGCGCGCTCCCTGAGCGATTGCGCGTCGCTCGACTACGGCTGCCTGATGAGCCTCGATAACGGTCTGCCGGGTGATGACTTCTTCAACCGTTTCAGGCACGACAGGCCGCATGAATACGAAAAGGTGATGGGCTTCGGATCGGCGGGACGCTCGACGACCAAGAAACGACTGATCGCAGATGCCGAGCGTCTGCGGGTGTTCGAACATGCATCGCAGACCGAGGCAAACGGGAACGCGGCGAACACGTCGGCCCGTACGCCGCGTCGAAATGCACGTAACGCGCCGAGACGCTCGCGGGTCGACAGAAAATGCGAAACGCCTCTAAATGACAAGGCATAGCCGAAGATAAAAAATCCGCTTGAGCCGCGAGAGCGGTATTCGCGTTTGCTTCAAAGCTTATTCTCGTGGTGCACAGGGAAATATTTAACAATTGTCTAATTGCGGCATATGTCGCGCATGAATGAACCGATCTGCGCGGAGGGGCGTAAATTCGCAAGGGTGTGAATACGCGCGCGGTAAATTTGACATTTAAATGTCGAGCCAGTCTGGTTGACAATCGCCGAACGGTGCGGGGCGTATGAGACTGGCGCTTGTGACACTTTGCGCACGCGACTGCGCATCGTCGGTCATCGCCGGAGGCAATTTCTGGCACGCCGTATGCACACCGGCGACGGTAGCCGAAAAGCCCGGTGGTGGCCGCGGTAGACACACATCGCATTTGACATAATACAAATTATCACCAAAAAATTCGGGTTTCGAGATGGAGTCATTATTTCCGCATTTCGTCCAACATCCGCGGGCATCTTTGCAGTCTGAGCAATTTCCAAATTCTCGTAACGAGATTAGAAAAGCGATCAGAGAAATCCGCCTTTAGATTTAATGATCGGAATCAATCACCTGAGAACCTTGTGTACGCTGCCGCACATTGCGCGCGGCTAGTACGGAATATTTTTCATTACGGTTGTAGAACAAAAAACGATTGGAAATTTGGGCTATGGACACCCTGACAGACGTGCGTGGGCACACTGAGACTAAGCGAATTCGAATCGACAAAAGCGTCGCCTTGAAATCTTTTGATGACGTGATTCCCCAGGAGACGATCGCCGAAATCAACCGGTTCATCGACCACCTGTTCGACACGACGGCACCGCGCTCGCAGTCCGGCGCGCAGATCGCCGAGATGCTGCGTAGCGCTCAGGCTTTTCGTGAGCTCGAGCAGTCGATCTGCGCGAATGCGCGCGCGCTGGCCGCGAGGGTCGGGCAGACAAATTTACCGACCGAGCCGTTCCACGTACTGCGCTGTGCCAGCAAGACTTCGCTGGCGGAGAGCCACTGTCGCCACTACGACTCGCACCTGCTGACGCTGCTGATTCCGCTTCAGCTGGCACCCGACGGCGTTCACAACGGCGACCTCGTGATGTACCGCAAGCCGCGCCTGTCGGTCACGACGCTGACCAACCTGATCTGCAAGATGCGCCATGGCTTCCTGCACAGCTTGCCGCTCAGTTGGCGCAGCTGGCATACCCTGCATGATCTGCGTGTCGGCAACTGCCAGCGCATTCGGGTCAAACCGGGCAGCGTCTATGAATTCAACGGCTTCGCGCTTCAGCATGCGAACCTCGACGTACAGAACGGGCAGCGGCGCACGCTCCTGATTCACTATTACGATCCCGGTCACTCGCTCGGCCTGAGCGGCGTGCTGCGCCGCGGGCGTATCGGCTAAGCACACCGGCACACTGGCGCACGGCACCTCTTGCCGCGCGCGCCTGCCACGTCACTGCCCTATCACCCCGACAAACCAGGCGGATTTCACTTTGCTTTTAATCCGGCATAGACTGAACTCAGACTTTTTCCGTTAGACGCTTTCTTCGCACTTGCCGTGACCGTTGCCGTGCGCGGCGACGGATGTTTTTGTCGTGCTCCGCGAGCCGATGGCAGTCTGACCGGTTCGTGCCTAATCAACACTGAAAAGGGACGACTCATCATGGCCGATACCGGTTACATGGCACGCAAATCCGTCGCTGAGATCGTCGCCAGCGCCGACGTCGAAGAAGGCCGCCATCTGTCGAAAACGCTCGGCGCGACGAGTATCACCGCGATGGGTATCGGCGCGATCATCGGCGCCGGCATCTTCGTGCTGACGGGAACCGCCGCCGCGCAGTTCGCGGGGCCGGCCATCACGCTGTCGTTCATCCTGGGCGGCATCGCGTGCGCGTTCGTCGGCCTGTGTTATTCGGAGCTTGCGGCGATGCTGCCTGTGTGCGGCAGCAGCTACACGTACACGTATGCGACGCTCGGCGAGATCTTCGCGTGGATCATCGGCTGGGACCTGATCCTCGAGTACGCGATGGGCGCCGCGACCGTAGCTGTGGGCTGGTCCGGCTATATCGTGAGCCTGTTGCGCAACGTCGGTATCGACATTCCACCTACCCTCGCCGCCGCGCCCGGCACCGTCGTCAAGCTGGCCGATGGCTCGACGGTCACCGGCGTGATCAACCTGCCGGCGGTCGTGATCATCGCGATCCTGACCACGTTGCTGGTGTTGGGGACTAAGGAATCGGCGCGCCTGAACAACGTGATGGTCGCGGTCAAGCTGACCGTGGTGGTCGCGTTTATCGCGATCGGTCTGTTTTTCATCAAGCCGGAACACTGGCATCCGTTCATTCCTGCCAACACTGGCCAGTTCGGCAGTTTCGGCATGAGCGGAATTCTGCGTGGCTCGGCCGTGGTGTTCTTCGCATTCATCGGCTTCGATGCGGTGTCGACGGCTGCACAGGAAGCGCGACAGCCGCAGCGCGACATGCCGATCGGTATCCTCGGCTCGCTGGTCATCTGCACGGTGCTGTACATCCTCGTCGCCGCCGTGCTGACCGGCCTCGTGCCCTACACCGAGCTGAACGTTCCCGATCCGATCGCCAAGGGTGTCGATACGATCGGGCTCACGTGGTTTGCGATTCTGATCAAAATCGGTGCGTTGACGGGGCTGACCACCGTGATACTCGTGCTGCTCTATGGGCAAAGCCGCATCTTTTTCACGATGTCGCAAGACGGTCTGTTGCCGCACTTCTTCGCGAAGGTGCATCTGCGTCTGCACACACCTTATCTGAGCCAGATCCTGATCGGTTCGGTCGTCGCGATCGTCGCGGCGCTGACACCAATCGGCGTGCTCGGCGAGATGGTCAGCATCGGCACGCTGTTCGCGTTCGTGCTCGTGTGCGGCGCGGTGATCTATCTGCGGCGCAGCGACGCCGAGGCGGCGCGTCCATTCCGGGCGCCCGGCGTGCCCGTCGTGCCAGTGCTCGGCATCCTGTTCTGCTTGCTGCTGATGGTCGGCCTGCCGCTCGTTACGTGGCTACGGCTCGTCGTGTGGCTCGTGATCGGCATGGTGATTTATCTGTCATACGGCCGCGACCATTCGGTGTTGCGGCATCCGGAGCGCAAGCGTACGTGAGTGTGATTCAGTGACCATTGCATGCCTTTAAATAGCGGCAATTGCTGGACGTCAAATGCTGGATCGCAATTGACATGTAATCGACGATTGCCATTCAACCTGCCGAACTCTCTGGACATGCGCGCTGCGTCTAGTCCCAGTCGCGACAACCAAGAAGAAATTGACAAGCCACCCAGACCCGGTAGGATCAACGGAAATATTTTCCGCGCATTAACGCGCTAACGCTCATTCTGAACAGTTAATTCGACCGCAAACCGTTAAAACCGTCACCGATCTCACGCGCAAAAAAGACTGCCTTGATCAAAGGAGTTTCTCTTGCTTTGCTCCGCATTCCGCCTGCGTAGTCGTGCCGTATCGCTGCTGATCACCGGTTTGCCGCTCCTGCTTGCCGCCTGCAACGACCGGTCCCAGACTCCCGCCACCGCGTCGATGCCGCCGCCGATTCCGGTGCTGGTCGAAACGGTTTCCACCACCCCTGTCGCCGATGTCGTCGAGTTGCCGGGCCGCATCGAGGCCGTGCGCACCGCCGAGATTCGCGCGCGCGTCGATGGCATCGTCGAGCGCACGCTGTATCAGGAAGGCACGGACCTGCCGGCCAACGCTCCGCTCTTCCAGATCGACGCGAGCGACTATCGCGCGCAGTTGCAGCAGGCGCAGGCCGCGCTCACGCGCGCGACCGCCGTGCGAGACAACGCGGCGTCGGTCGTGGAACGGTTCAAGCCGCTCGTCGGTCGTCATGCGGTCAGCGCGCAGGAATACGACGCCGCACTCGCGACGATGCAGCAGGCGCAGGCCAATGTCTCCGATGCGCAAGCCGCGGTTTCGCTCGCGCAACTGCGGCTCGATCGCTGCATCATACGCACGCCGATCGCTGGGCGCGCGGGCCGCGCGCTCGTCACCGAAGGCGCGCTCGTCAGCGCGGGCGCGGCCACGCTGCTCACGCAGGTCAATCAGCTGACACCGATCAACGCGGTGTTCACACAGTCGAACACCGTGATGCTCGACGTCGAGCAGCAGATCCAGTCCGGCGCGCGCAAGCCGATCAGCATGAAGCACGTCGAGGTGCAACTGATCCTCGCCAACGGCCAGGTCTACAACGAGCGCGGTTTTCTCGACTTCGCCGATCTCGTCATCGATCCGTCGACCGGCACGCAGACGGTGCGCGCGCGCTTCGCGAATCCGGACCGCACGCTGTTGCCGGGGCAGTTCGTGCGCGGGCGCATCATCGCGGCGGGCACGCTGCAGGGCATCCGTATTCCCGAGCGCGCGGTGCAACTCGACAACGGCGTTGCGAGCGTCGCGCTGGTCGCCGACGACGGCACCGTGGTCCGCCGCAACATCGATCTCGGCGAACAGGGCGAAGGACGCTGGACCGTGCGCAGTGGTCTGAAGCCCGGCGAGCGCCTGATCGTCGATGGCTGGCAGAAGGTGCAACCGGGTCAGCGTGTCGACGCGCGGCCCGCGCCCGATGCTTCGCCGGCGGCGCAGCCGGCCGCGGCCCCCGCCCCCGCTTCTGCCGCGCACTGACGGGCGGGCCGATGAATCGATTCTTCGTCGCCCGGCCGGTTTTCGCGTGGGTCATCGCCCTTTTCATCGTGCTGTTCGGCGCGATCGCGCTCGCGCTGTTGCCGGTCGAGCAGTATCCCGACGTCGCCCCGCCGTCGCTCAGCATCACCGCGGTGTACAGCGGCGCCGACGCGAGTACGCTCGAGCGTACCGTCACGTCGATCGTCGAAGACGAGATGAACGGCATCGACCATTTCCTGTACATGTCGTCGGTGAGCCGCTCGAACGGCACGATGCAGATCACCGTGGTGCTGAAGCCCGGCACCGATCTCGACGTTGCGCGCAGCCAGGTGCAGGACCGTCTGAGCCGCGTCGAGCCGCGTCTGCCGCTCGAAGTCCGGCAGGTCGGCGTGCGTGTGACGAAGGCGTCGTCGGGCTTTCTGATGCTGCTTGCGCTGCAGGCGACCGACAGCGGTACCAGCGCCACCGCGATGGGCAACTTCGCGTCGAACAACATCGTCAACGAGCTGCGCCGTATCGACGGCGTCGGCGATGTGCAACTGTTCGGCTCGTCGTACGCGATGCGGATCTGGATCGATCCACGCAAGCTCGCGGGCTTCGGGCTGTCGGCGAGCGAGGTGCTGCAGGCGATCCAGGAGCAGAACAGCCAGACCGCCGGCGGCGGCCTTGGCGATCAGCCGATCGCGCCTGGCTCGGAATTCACCGCGCAGATCGTCACGCAAAGCCGCTTCACGACGCCCGAGCAGTTCCGCGAAATCATCGTGCGCGCGAATCCGGATGGCTCGACCGTGCGGGTGGGCGACGTCGCGCGCGTCGAGCTCGGCAACGACAGTTATGGCAACCGGCTCACCGTCAACGGCAAGGCGTCGGCCGGCATCGCGATCCAGCTCGCGAGCGGCGCGAACGCGCTCGCGGTCGCCAACGCGGTGCGCCAGCGCATGCGTGAATTGCAGTCGATTTTCCCGCGCGGCGTCACGTGGACCGTGCCGTTCGACACCACGCCGTTCATCACGACCTCGGTGCAGGGCGTGATCCGCACGATGATCGAGGCGCTGCTGCTCGTGACGGTCGTGGTGTTCCTGTTCTTGCAGGACTGGCGCGCGACCGTGATCCCGACGATCGTCGTGCCGATCGCGCTGATCGGCACCTGCGCGGGGCTCTATCTGTTCGGGCTGTCGATCAACATTCTGTCGCTGTTCGGCATGGTGGTCGCGATCGGTATCCTCAACGACGACGCGATCGTCGTCGTCGAAAACGTCGCGCGGATCATGCGCGAGGAAGGGCTCGGCGCGCCGCGCGCAACGGTGAAAGCGATCGGGCAGATTTCAGGCGCGGCGATCGCCAGTACGCTGGTGCTGGTCGCGGTGTTCATTCCGATGGCGTTTTTTCCGGGCTCGACGGGCGGCATCTACCGGCAGTTTTCGGTCACGCTCGCGGTGTCGATCCTGCTGTCGACAGTGCTGGCGCTGACACTCGGCGCGGCGTTGTGCGCGGCGATGTTGCGTAGCGAGGCGGCGGCAAAGGAACGGCCGAAGAACCCGGCGTCACGTCTGCTGCACGGCGTGTTCGGCGGCTTCAATCGCGGGCTCGACGCGGGCACCACGCGCTATATCGGCGGCGTCGATTCGATGTTGCGCTCGCCGCTGCGCTGGCTGCTGGTGTTCGTCGCGGCCTGCGCGATCACCGCGTTTTTCTTCACGCGGCTGCCGACCGGCTTTCTGCCGACCGAGGACCAGGGGTACATTTTCGTCACCTACACCGGCCCGCCGGGTTCGACCGACCAGCGCACGCAGCGCGCGATCGACCAGGTCGAGGCGTTTCTGCGAACGCAGCCGCAGGTGCGCAACGTCGCGTCCGTGACGGGCTTCAGCTTCTTCGGCCAGGGGCAATCGGCGGCGCTGTCGTTTGTCGATCTGAAGCCGTGGGACGAGCGCTCGGGCGAGGAGAATTCGGCGAGCGCGCTGGTGCGTCGCGCGAACGCCGCGTTCCGGCAGATTCCCGAGGCGATCATTTTTGCGCTCGATCCGCCGCCGATTCCTTCGCTCGGCACCGCGACCGGCTTCACGATGAAGATTCAGGATCGCAGCGGCGTCGGCGGCGAGGCGCTGCAACAGGCCGCGCGGCGCATGATGATCGAGGCGTCGCAAAGCCCTCTTCTCGCGGGCGTGCGCGCCGAGGGCATGCCGGAGGCGCCGCAGCTGTATGTCGAGATCGACCGCGTGAAGGCGCGCGCGCTCGGTCTGCAGATCGGCCAGGTGAACCAGGCGCTTGCGCTGACGTTCGGTTCGAACTACGTGAACGACTTCGTGTTCGAGGGCAACGTGCTGCGCGTGCTGTTGCAGGCGGACGCCGAGCAACGTATGCGCGCCGAGGACGTGAGCGCGCTGCGCCTGCGCAACAACCGCGGCGAGATGGTGCCGTTCTCGGCGTTCTCGCACGTGCGCTGGATTTCCGGGCCGCAGCAACTCGAACGCTATAACGGCTTTCCGTCCGCGACGCTGTCGGGTCAGGCCGCGCCCGGCCGGTCGAGCGGCGCGGCGATCGCCGAGATGGAACGCATCGCGTCGCACGTGTTGACCGGCAGCCTGAGCTACGAATGGACCGGCACCGCGTTCGAGGAAAAACAGGCGAGCGGCCAGATCGGCATGCTGCTGGGGTTGTCGCTCGTGGTCGTGTTCCTTCTGCTCGCGGCGCTGTACGAGAGCTGGGCGATTCCGGTCGCGGTGTTGCTGATCATCCCGTTCGGCGTGATCGGTGCGGTACTGCTGACGTTGCTGCGCGGACTGTCCGCGGATGTGTACTTCAACATCGGCCTCGTGACGATCATCGGCCTTGCAGCGAAGAACGCGATTCTGATCGTCGAGTTCGCGATCAAGGAGGAAGCCGAAGGAAAGGACGCGTTGGCCGCCGCGAAGAACGGCGCGCAGCAGCGTCTGCGCCCTATCCTGATGACGAGCATCACGTTCGTGTTGGGTATGCTGCCGCTCGTGCTCGCGACCGGCGCGGGCGCTGCGAGCCGGCGCGCGGTCGGCACCGGCGTGATGGGCAGCATGCTGACCGCGACGATGTTCGGTATCTTCTTTACGCCGCTGTTCTATGTGGCCGCGCGTCGCTGGCTGAGCCGCAAGAAGCGCAGCATCGATCTCGACGATGACGATCTGCCGACGGCCACGCCGGGCGAAATGGGCGGAGGGCAGCGCGATGCGTAAGCGCCTTCATCAGTGCCTTCATAAGCGCCTGCTGCTGCCCCTCTTCTGCTGCTCGCTCGGCGCCTGCAACTTTGCGCCGAAGTATCAACAGCCGTCATTGCCGATTGCCGACCATTTCGACACGACCGAGACCGCCAATCCGGCCACCGCGCATCTGGCAAGCGAAGTCGACTGGCAAACCTTCTTCGCCGACCCCCAACTGAAGCTGCTGATCGAGGCCGCGCTCGAGCACAACCGCGATCTCGCCGCGTCGATCGCGCGGATCGAGCAGGCGCGCGCGTTTTATCGCATCCAGAACGCCGCGCGTTTGCCGCAGGTCAATGCGAACGCGGGTGCGACCCGCACGAAGGCGCCGCTCGGTTCGATCGATCCCGAGTTCGACAACACGGACATCTCGGTCCAGTTCAACCAGTACAACGTGCAGGCCGCGGTGACGTCGTTCGAACTCGACTTCTGGGGCCGTGTGCGCAACACCAGCGAAGCGGCGCGGCGCCGCTATCTGGCCACCATCGAGGCGCAACACGCGTTCCGTTTATCGCTGATCGGCAACGTCGCGTCGAACTACTACGCGATCCGCTCGGGCGATGAAGGCATCGCGCTCGCGCAACAGACGCTCGACAGCCGCCGCTATGCGCTCGACGTCGCGAAGATGCGGCTCGATGCGGGCGTCACGTCGAGCGTCGATTACGACCAGGCGGCCATTCTCGTCACGCAGGCGCAGACGCAGCTGGCGGAGCTGCAACGGACTACCGCGCAGCAGCGCAATCTGCTCGAGGTGCTGATCGGCGGGCCGCTGAACGAGTCGCTACCGCAAGCGCCGCCTATCGCCGACGCCGCGCAATTTCGCGAACTCGACGCGGGCCTGCCCTCCGCGTTGCTGATCGACCGGCCGGACATTCAACAGGCCGAGCAGCAGCTGCGCGCGGCCAATGCAGACATCGGCGCCGCTCGCGCGGACTTTTTCCCGCGCATCGCGCTGACGGGCAGCTTCGGTTATGTGTCGGCCGAACTTGGCGATCTGTTCGTGCCGGCCAAGCAGGCGTGGTCGTTCGGCGCGCTGGTCGGCATGCCGATCTTCGATGCGGGACAGCGCCAGGCGCAACTAGCGCAGGCGCGCGCGCGACGCGACGAACTGGTCGCCGACTATCAGCGCACGGTGCAGAACGCGTTTCGCGAGGTCTCCGATGCATTGGTCGCACGACAACGCTACAAGGAGCAGATCGCGGCGCAGGAACAGGCGGTGCAGGCGCAGCGGCAACTCGCCGAAACGGCGGAGCTGCGCTACGAAAACGGGATCTCGATCTATCTCGAGGTAGTGGATGCGCGACGCAATCAGTTTGCCGCCGAGCAGCAGCTGATCCAGCTTCGGGCGACGGCCTTGCAGAATGGGGTGTCGCTTTACGTCGCGCTGGGGGGCGGACCCGACGAACCGCCGAATGTATCGCAAAGCACGTCTCACGCGGATGGGGTCCAGCCGCCCAACTGAGGCACGCGCGCTGCATCGGCGCGTCGTGCCCACCGCCGGCATTGCACCGGCGGGTCCTACTCATCAGCCAAGCGTCACGTCGACCGACGCTTGTTCACCATCGCGCACCACGGTCACGGACACGCTGTCGTCCGCCTGCGCGATCATGCGGCGCAGCTGCTCGACGCCGCGAATCACCTTGCCGTCGACGGCAACGATGATGTCGCCCGCCTGAATGCCTGCCTCGGCGGCCGGACCGGTGGCCTGCTGTACCACCACGCCGCCCGGCAGCTGCGCTTGCTGGAGTTCGTCGCGGGACAGCGGACGCACGGCGACGCCCAGACGCGGACGGTTTTGCTGCTGCGGTTGGGGCGGCTGCTCTTCGCGTGGCTCGGCCGACGCCAAGTCCGACGCTTGCTGCGTACCCACCGTCACCGACAGCTTGTTTTCGCTGCCGTTGCGCCACACGCTGATCGTCGCTTTGCTGCCCGGCGACAGTTGCGCAACCTGACCGACCAACTCCCTGGTGTTATCGATATGCTTGCCGTTCACGCCGACGATCACGTCGCCCTGGCGCAGACCGGCTGCGTGCGCGGGACCAGTCGGATCGACCGAGCCGACCAGTGCGCCGCCCGTCGAGTCTAGGCCGAGCGCCTTCGCCTTGTCGGCGCTGAGCGGCTGCACGGCCACGCCGATGCGGCCGCGAGTCACGTGACCGGTGCTTACGAGCTGGTCCTTCACGTGCATCGCCGCATCGATCGGAATCGCGAACGACAGGCCCTGGAAGCCGCCGGTGCGCGAGTAGATCATCGAGTTGATGCCGATCACTTCGCCGTTCAGATTGAACAGCGGACCGCCCGAGTTGCCCGGATTGACCGGCACGTCGGTCTGGATGAACGGGATCGGGCTATCGTCGGACATCGAACGCGATTTCGCGCTGATGATCCCCGAAGTCACCGTGCTGTCGAAGCCGTAGGGCGAGCCAATCGCCACGACCCATTCGCCGACCTTGCTGCTGTCCGGGTTGCCAATCTTCACGGTCGGCAGATTGTTCGCGTCGATTTTGACGACGGCGACGTCGGTGGTCTTGTCCTTGCCGATCACGCGGGCGCGGAATTCACGGCCGTCGGTGAGCTTCACGCTCACGCTGGTCGCGCCGTCGACGACGTGATTGTTGGTCAGGATGTACCCGTCCTGGCTGATGATGAAGCCCGAGCCGAGCGCTTCGCCGCCGCTCTTGCGTTGACCGTTCTCGTCGATCGATGCGGCTGCTTTCACGCCGATATGCACGACCGCCGGACCATAGCGCGTCACGATGCTGGAGAAGTCGGGCGCCGACGAGCGCGAGCCGACGATATCGGACACCGCGTGCAGCGACGACGTCGAGCCCTGCGTGCTGCTCACGGATGCATCGGCACTGCGATGGCTGAGTGCATACGCGCCGCCGAACGCGAGTACTACGCAAATCGCAGCGCTACCGCTCCAGTATTTTTTCGTGGTCATAGTCAAGGGAATATTGCCGAAAATTTCAAGTTGGATGCGTAATGTAGTGGCCTCCTCTTAAACAAGGCTTAAAGATGGTGCTCGATCAAAACAGGCGAAGAAGCCTTGATTTATGGGCTGTTCGTGCGTCGTGCGCGCTTGCGGCCACCGTTGCGCGTGCAGCTGTCGCGCGATGTGAGGATGAATTCACGAATGGCTTATCGTGCCCGACCCGTGATTTCCCCAGGATTGACCTCGCCGAAACCGGTTCCGATAATAACCATATCGTGGACTTGATATCCACAATGTGGACATAAAGTTCTTTCAGCACACTTCGCGAGGAATTTCCGCATGCCAGAGGCAAACCGATCCGATTTGACGCCGTACCAGCTGCCGTTCCCCAAAGAAGCGCAAAAGGAAATCGTCGTGCCCTTCGCGATTCCGACCGACGAACGCGTGTGGGTCCCGCAGGCCGAAAACGTGTCGTTTCGCCCGCTGTGCCTGAACGCGTCGCAGGGATACTGGATGAATCTGCTGCGCGTGCGCCGCTCCGGGGTGTTGAGCCGGCATCGTCATCCGCAGGCCGTGCACGGCATGGTGCTCAAGGGCCACTGGCGCTATCTCGAACATGACTGGGTCGCGACCGAAGGCAGCTATGTGTACGAGCCGCCGGGAGAAACGCATACCTTGTATGTCCCCGAGGACGTCGAGGAAATGATCACGTACTTCCAGGTCAACGGCGTGATGTTCTATTGCGATCCGTACGGCAATTACACCGGCTACGAAGACGTGTTCACGAAGATCGACATGTGCCGCAAGCACTACACGGCGGTCGGCCTCGGCGAAGACTACGTCGACCAGTTCATCCGGTAACGAGCCGCGCCCAACGACTCTGCAATACCACGAGGCGCCGCAACACCATCCCCCACAGCAGGACACATTGCGCAGGAGACAAGCATGCTTCAGAAGTCGCAGCGTCTGAAACGTATCCAGGTGGTCGCCGTCGTCTTCCTGACGGTTGCGGGCATCGTCAATTATCTCGACCGCAGCACGTTGTCGATCGCGAACCATCTGGTCAGCGAGGAGTTGCATCTGTCCGCTTCGCAGATGGGATTGCTGCTGTCCGCGTTCTCGTTGTCGTATGCGTTCGCGCAGTTGCCGGTCGGCGCACTGCTCGACCGTTTCGGCTCGCGCGTGATGCTCGGCCTCGGCATGCTCGTGTGGTCGATCGCCCAGGTGGCGGGCGGCTTCATCCAGACGCTCAATCACTTCCTGACCGCGCGCGTCGTACTCGGCATCGCCGAGGCGCCGCTGTTTCCGGCCGGCGCGAAAGTCGTCAGCGAATGGTTCGCGGTACGCGAGCGCGGCACGCCGATCGGCACCTTCATCTCGTCATCCACCATCGCGCCGATGATCGCACCGCCGCTGCTCACGGTGCTGATGCTGGCCTTCGGATGGCGAACGATGTTCGTCATCATGGGCGTGGTCGGCATCATCGTCGCGCTCGCCTGGTACGTCGTCTATCGCAATCGCGGCGAAATCGCGCTGACCGAAGCAGAAACCGCGCATCTGAACGAAGGTTCGACCGCCCAGGAAAACCCGCAGGGCCTCAGCTGGGCCGAATGGGGCGCGCTGTTCAAGCTGCGCAACACGTGGGGGATGATCTTCGGCTTCATGGGCGTGATCTACATGGTGTGGCTCTATCTGACCTGGCTGCCCGGCTATCTGGAGCGCGAGCGTCATCTGAGCATCGCGCACACCGGCTGGCTCGTCGCGATTCCCTATGTATTCGGCACGATCGGCATGGCGAGCAGCGGCGTGATCGCCGACTATCTGCTGAAGCGCGGCATGGCGCCGATCCGCAGCCGCAAGTGGCCGCTGTGCGTCGGTCTCGTCGGCGCGGCCGCGTTCACGGTGCCGGCCGCCTACACGCCGAGCACGACGCTCGCGATCGTCTACGTGTCGCTCGCGATGCTGTTCGTGAACCTGTCGAGCGGCAGCGCATGGGCGCTCGTCAGCGTCGCCGCGCCGCGCCATCTGGTGGCGTCGCTCGGCAGCATGCAGAACTTCGGCGGCTATCTGGGCGGCTCGTTCGCGCCGGTGATCACCGGCATCGTCGTCGATCAGACGCATTCGTTCGTCAACGCGCTGCTGATCAGCGCGGCGGTTGCGTTCGCGGCGGCGCTCGTCTATCTGTTCGTCGTCAAGGAAGTGGCGCCCGCACCGCTCGCCAGCTCGATCGAGACCCAACCCACCTGACGCGGCATCTCACATGACATTCCAGAATCAGCTACTCGAAGGCAAGACCGCGCTCGTAACCGGCGGCTTGTCCGGCATCGGCGCGGCCATCGCCAACGCGCTCGCGCAATTGGGGGCGCACACGGTGGCAGCCGGTTTGCCGCTGCCCGAAGGCGCACCCGAGACGCTCGATCGCGAGATTCCGCGCGTTGCACTGGATGTGCGCTCGGGCGACGCCGTAAGCGCAGCGGTGAACGCATTCGAGCGTCTCGACATCGTGGTCAACTGTGCGGGCGTGATCAGCCGCGTCGAAGAACATCGGCTCGACGTGTTCGAACGCGTGATGGATATCAATCTGAACGGCACGATGCGGGTGTGCGCGGCCGCGCGCGACTTGTTGAAGGCGTCGGCGGGCTGCATCGTGAATACGGCGTCGATGCTGAGTTTTTTCGGCGGCGGTCTCGTGCCCGCCTATAGCGCGAGCAAGGGCGCAGTTGCGCAGCTAACGAAGTCGCTCGCGATCGCGTACGCGGCCGACGGGATTCGCGTCAATGCGGTTGCGCCGGGCTGGATCGCAACGCCGCTCACGCAGGCGTTGCAGGATGACGATCGCCGCTCGCAGGCGATCCTCGAGCGTACGCCGCTGCGTCGCTGGGGCACGCCGCAAGAAGTCGCGCAGGTCGCGGTGTTTCTCTGCACGCCGGCGGCGTCGTTCATGACGGGAGCGATCGTGCCGGTCGACGGCGGGTATCTCGTCGCGTGATCGGATCGTTGCGTGAAGCGGCGCCACCTTCGTTTGACGCCATCGATAAAGGCATAATTGCGTACCCCTGCCCTGCCTCTATGTGATGCCCGGTTCCGCTTCCAAACCCTCTTCGCGCGCTGGCGCCGCCGGCCATGATGCCGTCCGGCACGCCGAAAACAAGGCCGACTCCAAGGCCGTCGCCGGCGCCGCCGCGTTCTCGAAGTTCATCGCGGTGCTGCAACTGATCGCCGATGCGCCAACTCCGCCCAACGTCGCGAAACTGAGCGCGGCGAGCGGCTATCCTCGCCCGACCGTGCATCGCATCGTCGCCGCATTGCAGGCCGAAGGGCTGATCATCGCGAGCGGCAGCGGCAATGCCTACGGCCTCGGACCGCGCCTGATCAATCTCGCGAGCCATAGCTGGGAGCGCTCGGACCTGCGGCTCGCGGCCGTCGATGCGTTGACGGCGTTACGCGACCTCACGTCGGAGACGATTCACCTCGCGGTGCCGAGCCAGGGCGAGATGGTCTACATCGAAAAGCTCGAAAGCCCGCATGCGGTGCGCATGGCCTCGCGCATCGGCACGCGCGTGTCGCTGACGTCGAGCTCGGTCGGCAAGGCGTATCTGGCGACACTCACCGTGGCCGAGCGCGAGGCGCTGCTGAAGAACGCGCCACTCGCGCGTTTCACCGAGCACACGCTGACCGACCTGGACGACGTGCGCCGCGAGATCGATGCGACTGCGCAACGCGGCTACGCGGAGGATCGCGAGGAGAACGAAGATTCGATCTGCTGCTACGGCGCCGCGATTCGCGGCCCGGACGGCCGCGCGGCCGGCTGCGTGAGCATCAGCATGCCGACCTTCCGCCGTCGCGACGATGTGCAAGCTACTTACATCGAGCCGCTGCTTGCGGCATGCCGCACGATCGCGGCGCGGCTGGGCCCGGCGAGCGGCAGATAGCGGACGATAGTGCGGCCGCGGCCGTCGATAAACTGCTATTCTTGCTGTCGCGCCGCGTGCAAGCGGCAGACCCCGACAAGCTCCCGGCGGCGCTCACGCGCCCGCCTTCGCAAAGACAGGAATACGCATGTTCGGTTTTCTGCGCGGCTACTTTTCCAACGACCTCGCGATCGACCTCGGCACGTCGAACACGCTGATCTACATGCGCGGCAAGGGCATCGTTCTCGACGAGCCGTCGGTCGTATCGATCCGCCAGGAAGGCGGGCCGAACGGCAAGAAGATCATCCTCGCCGTGGGCCGCGAAGCGAAGCAGATGCTCGGCAAGGTCCCGGGCAACATCGAAGCGATCCGGCCGATGAAAGACGGCGTGATCGCCGATTTCAACATCACCCAGCAGATGATCAAGCGCTTCATCCAGATGGCGCATGAGTCGCGACTTTTTGCACCGTCTCCGAGAATCATCATCTGCGTGCCCTGCGGTTCGACCCAGGTCGAGCGTCGCGCGATCAAGGAGGCCGCGCATAGCGCGGGCGCCTCGCAGGTCTATCTGATCGAGGAACCGATGGCCGCCGCGACGGGCGCCGGCCTGCCGGTGTCGGATGCGACCGGCTCGATGGTCGTCGATATCGGCGGCGGCACCACCGAGGTCGGTGTGATCTCGCTCGGCGGCATCGTGTACAAGGGTTCGGTGCGCGTCGGCGGCGACAAGTTCGACGACGCCATCGTCAACTACATCCGCCGCAACTACGGCATGCTGATTGGCGAGCAGACCGCCGAAGCGATCAAGAAGGAAATCGGCTCCGCGTTTCCGGGCTCCGAGGTCATGGAGATGGAAGTCAAAGGCCGCAACATGTCCGAGGGCATTCCGCGCAGCTTCACGGTGTCGAGCAACGAAATTCTCGAAGCGCTGACCGATCCGCTGAACCAGATCGTGTCGTCGGTGAAGATCGCATTGGAACAGACGCCGCCGGAACTCGGCGCGGACATCGCCGAGCGCGGCATCACGCTCGCGGGCGGCGGCGCCCTGCTGCGCGATCTCGACCGTCTGCTCGCCGAGGAAACCGGCCTGCCGGTGTTCGTCGCCGAGGCGCCGCTGACCTGCGTCGTACGCGGTTCGGGCATGGCGCTGGAGAGGATCGAGAAGTTCGGCAGCTCGTTTTCCTATGATTGACGCGCGCGCCAGCCACTGAACGATGACGACCCTGCCCGCCTACGAGCCGCCCGTCGATGAAACCGAGTTGCTGTTGAAATGGATTCGCCGCGCGCGCGAATCGCAGATGAGCCATTACGACATGGCGGATCTGCTGTCGGCGCGGGAGCGCCGCATGGGCTGGCTCGTGACCGCGCTGACCGCGTTCGTCGGCACGGCGGTGTTCGCGTCGTTGAGCGTGCCGCCGGTGTCGTTCGAAATGCGGATATTCGTTGGTCTCGTCAGCGTGACGGCGGCGATTTCGGCCGCGCTGCAAACGTTCCTGCGCTATGCGGAGCGTGCCGAGAAACATCGCGCCGCCGGTGCGCGCTACGGCGCGGTGCGCCGGCGGCTCGAAGCGGTGTTTGCCGGCGACGCCGATGCGCGCGAAGCGCACTACCTCACCGCGATCCGTACCGAACTCGACCGTCTCGCCGAAGACTCGCCGAACGTGCCGCCGCGGATCTTCTATCGCACGCAGCGTACGTTGCTGGCGGATAGGCCGCGTCGACGCGACGCATAAAACGTACGGCGTCTTCGTTTCCGTTTCCGCCTTCGCTGCGGATCACAAATCGTCGGCGCTGATACCCAGCTCGGCCGCCATGCGCCGCACGACGGCCTGCAGACGGCTGACTTCATCGGCGAGACGCTTCTGCTCGGCCTTCAGCGCCTCGAATGCGGACAGCGGCACGCTGTCGTCCTCGGCGACCGCCGACTGCGCGGCTTCGCTGATGCTGACCTCGCCGCACAACAGATGCATCCAGCGATTCTCGCGCTCGCCCGCCATGCGCGGCAGCCGGACGACGCGAGGCGGATCGTTCGCGGCCAGCTCGTCGAGAAACGCCTCGACCGACGAGATATCGGCGAAACCATGCAGACGCGCGCTGTTCAGGCGCAATTCGGCGGCCGTTTGTGGGCCGCGCAGCAGCAGCGTGGTCAACAGCGCGATCGACTGTCCCGGCAGTCCGAGTACGCGGTTCATGTTGTGCTCGAAGCGCGGCACCCGGCTGCTGCTGCCCTCGAACACGAGGCTCAGGCGTTTCAAGCCGTCGACGGCGGTCAGCACCTCGGCATCGGTCGCGTTCATCACCGGCGCGCGGCCGGTCTTCTGATTGCAGCCGAGCGTCAGCGCGTTCAGCGATAGCGGATAACTGTCGGGTACTGTGTTCTGTTTTTCGACGAGCACACCGAGAACACGTCCTTCGAGCGCGGTCAGCGCGCGCAGCGAGGGTCGGGAAGGAGCGTCGGGGGTCGAATTCATGGGGATGCGTGGTCTCGTGGAAGATGCGCGCGCCGTTCGCGGCGGGACGGCGCGTTCTATCAGGTGGCCACTATGATAAACGCGGCGCGGCCCGCGCGGTGGGGGAATCTGCGCTGGCCGCGCCGTCGCGCGTCAGGCGGTCTTCGAATACTTGAAGGTGCCCTGTGCGCTCGCGATCAGCAGCTTGCCGTCCACCCACGCTTCCGCGCGCGAAAAGAAAATCGAGCGGCCCGCGCGTTCGAGAAAGCCCTTCGCGGTGACCGTCGCGCCGAGCCCCTTGTCCAGATAGTTGGTGGTCAGCGACAGCGTGAAGCCATGCCGCGCCGGTTGTCCCGGCTGCGCATACAGGCCCGCGTAGCCCGCGGCGGCATCGAGCAGCGTTGCGATCGCGCCGCCTTGCAGCACGCCCTGACGATTGAGCTTGCTCGCGTCGATCGGCATCAGCAGCTCAGCGTAGCCGTCGCGCCATTGCGTCAGCCGCACGCCGAGCGATTCGAGAAACGGGTTGTCGATGGGAAAGTCGGACATGATTCGGGCCCTGGCGGGTCGTAACGAGCCGTGAGCATACCCGCGATCACGCGGCGGCAGCGGCCAGGCGCGCACGCGGGCAAATCCCGCCGCATCTGCTAGTGTGAAGGGATGGACATTCTGTTTCGTGGAGACTCCATGCGCTCCGCTAGCTCGAAATCTGGCGAGTCTGCCCGCCTGACCGACGCGCAGATCGCCACCGAGGCGGCGCGCCGTCTCGCGTGGGACTCGGCGGTGCCGCCGCGCGCCGTGCGCGTGAAGGTCGCGCGCGGGCGCATCACGCTGTCGGGCGAGCTTCAGAGCGAAGCTCAGCGCACCGCGATGCTCGAAGACGTGACGCGGTTGTTCGGCGTCACCGGCATCGCGGACCGGACCGTTATCAAGTCGGCATAACGCGGCTCAAGGGGTCAGCTCTCGCCGGCTTGCAGCAGTTCCCGGCAATGCCGCGCGATCTGCTTCTCCTCCTCGGTATGCAGCACCCTCACCTTGCCCACCGGATCGCCCTCGACGAGCCCAAGAAACGCAAGCCCGTCGCATACACGCCGCCGAACCTCGGCGCTGTGCTCGCCGATCCCGCCGGTAAACACGAGTAGATCGATGCCGCCGAGCAGTGCCGCGTATCCGCCGATCGTCTTGCGCACTCCGGTTGCAAACGCATCGAGCGCGAGCGACGCGTGCGCATCGCCGTTCGCCGCGCTTTTTTGCAGCGCTTGCATGTCGCTTTCGCCGTCCGCGTACCCGGCCAGACCGCTCTGGCGATTGAGCAGCGTGTCCAGCGCATCGGCGTCGAGTCGTTCCGCGCGCATCAGATACAGCAGCACGCCCGGATCGAGGTCACCGCTGCGCGTGCCCATCGGGATGCCGCCGGTCGGCGTCAGGCCCATCGTCGTGTCGACCGAGCGGCCGTCGAGCAGCGCGCACAGGCTCGCTCCATTGCCGAGATGCGCGAACACCGCGCGCGACGGCAATGCCGCGCCGAGTTGCTTGACCAGCGATTCGTACGACAGCCCGTGAAAGCCGTAGCGGATCACGCCAGCGTCCGCATAACGGCGCGGCAGCGGGAGTTGCGCGGCGCGCGGCGGCAGCGTCGCGTGAAACGCCGTGTCGAAGCACGCGTAATGCGTAGCGTCGCGGAAAATCTGCGTGGCTTCGTTGATCAACTCGAGTGCCGGCGGGATATGCAGTGGCGCGAAGTGCAGCGCGTCGAGCAACTGACGGCGCACGTCGTCGGTGATGCGCTGGTGCGTGCGCAGACGCGGGCCGCCATGCACGACGCGATGCCCGACCGCCGAGGGCCGCGCATGATGCTGTTGCACGAGCAGCTGCGAAAGCTGTTGCAGCGCCTCGGTCTGCGAGTCGAGCTTTTGGTCCTGCTGCAACAGCACGCGACCATCGGCCGCCTTGATCCGCAGTCGGCCGTCGGTGCGGCCGATGCCCTCGGCCGCGCCTTCGAGCAGCAGCGTTTCGTCGTCGGCCGAGGGTGCGAAAAGCCCGAACTTCAGCGACGACGACCCACTGTTCAGCACCAGAATCGTCCGTTCCTGATCGTGGTCGTGCATGGTGTCCCCCTCAGCCTTTCCACGTCCAGTTACGGATTTCCTCCTTGTCGATCCCTTCTTCGTGCGCATACGCGAGATGCTCGATGATCTGCCCGCGCAGCCACTCCTTCGTATGATCGCCGACGCCCCGCAGCGTCGGCACGCGATCGATCGCATCGATCGCCAGCGTGAAGCGGTCGACGCCGTTGATGATCGCGAGTTCGAGCGGGGTATTGATGTTGCCCCTCTCGTTGTAGCCATGCACGTGCATGTTGCCGTGGTTCTTGCGGTTGTACGTGAGCTTGTGCACGAGCGCCGCATACGCGTGGAAGTTGAAGATCACCGGTTTGTCGGTCGTAAACAGCGAATCGAAATCGCGGTCGGACAGTCCATGCGGATGCGCATGCTCGGGCATCAGGCGGAACAGATCGACCACGTTGACGAAGCGGATCTTCAGCGTCGGGCAGTGCTCCTTCAGGATCTGCACCGCGGCGAGCGCTTCCATCGTCGCGATGTCGCCCGCGCACGCCATCACGACGTCGGGCTCGGCGCCCTGATCGGTCGACGCCCAGTCCCAGATGCCGATACCTTTGGTGCAGTGAATGACGGCCGCGTCCATGTCGAGATAATCCAGATGCGGCTGCTTGTCGGACACGATCACGTTGACGTAGTCGCGCGAGCGCAGGCAGTGGTCGCCAACGCTCAGCAGACAGTTCGCATCGGGCGGCAGGTAAATGCGCACCACATCCGGGCTCTTGTTCGTGACCACGTCGAGAAAACCGGGGTCCTGGTGCGTGAAACCGTTGTGATCCTGGCGCCACACGATCGACGTGATCAGCAGATTGAGCGACGGCACCGGCTGCCGCCAGCCGAGCTCGCGCTTGGATTTTTCGAGCCATTTCGCGTGCTGGTTGAACATCGAGTCGATCACGTGCACGAACGCTTCGTAGGTCGCGAAGAGCCCATGACGGCCGGTCAGGTTATAGCCTTCCAGCCAGCCTTCGAGCGTGTGCTCGCTGAGCATCTCCATCACGCGGCCGTCGGCCGACAGGTGGCCTCCGTCGGCGTCGCTCGGTTCGAGGGGATCGAGCCAGGTCTTGCCCGACACTTCATAAACCGCATGCAGCTTATTGCTCGACGTTTCATCGGGACCGAACAGCCGGAAGTTCGACATGTTCTTGCGCATCACGTCGCGCAGGAAGGTGCCGAGCACCGCGGTCGGCGACGTATACCCCGCCGCCGGTTTCTTCACGGCCACCGCGTAATCGCGGAACGACGGCATGTCGAGCATCTTGCACAGCAGCCCGCCGTTCGCGTGCGGATTCGCGCTGATGCGGCGCGCGCCTTCGGGCGCGAGCGCGCGCAGTTCTTCGACGAGCCGGCCGTTCGCATCGAACAGCGTTTCGGGACCGTAGCTGCGCAGCCAATCCTCGACGATCTTCAGACTCTTGCGATTGGTCACCGCATCGGCCACCGGCACCTGATGCGAGCGCCAGGACCCTTCCACTTTGTGACCGTCCACTTCTTTCGGCCCGGTCCAGCCCTTCGGCGAGCGCAGCACGATCATCGGCCAGCGCGGCCGCGTGGTGTCGTTGTTCTGCCGCGCGTTCTGCTGGATCGCGCGAATCTCGCTGATGCATTGTTCGAGCGTCGCCGCCATCTGCTGATGCATCGTGTCGGGATCGTCGCCTTCGACGAAATATGGCTTGTGCCCGTAACCGACCATCAACGCCTCGAGCTCTTCATGCGGAATGCGCGCGAGCAGCGTCGGATTGGCGATCTTGTAGCCGTTCAGATGCAGCACGGGCAGCACCGCGCCGTCGCGGATCGGGTTCAGGAATTTGTTCGAATGCCACGAGGTGGCGAGCGGCCCGGTCTCCGCTTCGCCGTCGCCGATCATCACGGTGACGATCAGCTCAGGATTGTCGAACGCGGCGCCGTAGCCGTGCGACAGGCAGTAGCCGAGCTCGCCGCCTTCGTGAATCGAGCCCGGCGTCTCCGGCGTGCAATGCGAACCGATGCCGCCCGGGAACGAGAATTGCCGGAAAAAGCGCCGCATGCCGTCTTCGTCCTCGCTGCGGTCCGGATAGACCTCCGAGTAGGTGCCTTCCAGATAGCAGTGCGCGAGACTCGCCGGCGCGCCGTGACCGGGGCCGGACAGAAAGATCATGTCGAGATCGTGTTTGCGAATCAGCCGGTTCAGATGCACGAGCACGAAGCTCTGACCGGCGTCGGAACCCCAGTGGCCGAGCAGCCGGTTCTTGATGTGCTCGGGCTTCAGCGGTTCGCGCAACAGCGGGTTGTCGCGCAGATAGATCATGCCGACCGACAGATAATTGCATGCGCGCCAGTAGCGATCGAGGTTGCGCAGCGTATCGGGGTCCAGAACTTGCGGTGGGGTGGGATGCGAGGTTGCTTCGGCCATGGCGTCACTCCTCGAAAAGAATTGTCAGGCTGGTTGGCGAATGATGCGGTGCACGCGAAACGAAGCCGTAGGGCACGGGTCGAATGTACTAAGCTGCTCAAACCGGGGCGAATGTTTCTAGCCCTCGCAGTATCTCGCGCTGAATGTGGCATTCGTACTGCAATTGCCTTGCGCTGTCTGCTTTCTTTTCGTGATCCTCTGTCTCAGGTCAATGGCCGCCATGTCGACATCTCCCAGTGCGCTCAAAGTGCTTAAGGTTCTGGTCCTTACGCTCGTGTTGACGTTCGTGGCGGTCGGAATACCGATAGGCGTATTCGGGCTGCTGGTCAAGCTGTTCAGCCACGCCTAGCACAGCGGCGCCGCTGGCAGCATGTGGACGCGAGCGCCGCGGAATATGTATGCTCTCTGAAAGACCGGGCGCGACATTTGCATCGCGCCGCTCATTCAACGCAAGGAGAGAGCCTTGGCCAATCACAGCGACCACACCAACAACCCGTCCGCTTCGCAACCTGATCCTGATTTGCAGGCGCTCGCCCGCGAAGTCTTCGACCTCGCGCGACGCGGCGATGCGACGATGCTCGCCGCCGTCATCGAAAAAGGCGTGCCGCCGAATCTTCGCAACGAACGCGGCGACAGCCTGCTGATGCTGGCGAGCTACCACGGCCACGTCGACGCGGTGCGCACGCTGCTCGAACAGGGCGCCGATGCGAACCTGCGCAACGACGCGGGACAGACGCCGATCGCGGGCGCCGCGTTCAAGGGCTTCGATAAAGTGATCGAAACCTTGCTCACGCATGGCGCCGACGTCGAAGGCGCATCGCCCGATGGCCGCACCGCGCTGATGATCGCCGCGATGTTCAACCGCACCGCAATCGTCGATCTGCTGCTCGCGCACGGCGCGGACCCGCATGCGCGCGACGCGAACGGCGTCAGCGCCGCCGATGCCGCCGCCCGGATGGGCGCCGCCGATACCCAGGCGCGCCTGAAAGCGCTCGGCGCTTAATCCCGCGACTTCACCCGCGGCTTTATCCATGAGGCGGCGCCCGCACGTCGCACGCGGCGCCGCCTAACTGCCCTTCGCGCTGCGCAACAGCGTCTCCGCGTCGATCTCCGCCAACTCGCCGATTCGCCCGACGCTCACGTCCGCGGGCGGATTGTTCGCGATCTCCTTCGCATCGAATGCATAGTGTCCCTGGCGCGGAAACACGGTCGTCAGCTCCGTGCCCCAAGCCTTCTTCATCGCGCTCAGAATCCGCAGCTTGTCGTCGACCATCACGTAATGGCGCGCCGGATAGCAATCCATCACCTGATCGAGCATCAACTCCTTGTGGATGTAAATCAGCACGCGCCCTTCGACTTCGTCCCACAGGCCCGAGCGCGAAATCTTGCGCGGCTGGAACACCACGTCGCCATCCGACAGGATCACCGTCGGCCCGTACTTGCCGACATGACGCAGCGCGTCGAGCGCACCCGGATAGAGCCGGTTCGCAAACGGATACTCGATCAGGAACGACGACATCAGCAGCAGGCGCGTGTCGCGTGGATGCTCGGTCCGGTAGCGCTGCAGCGCGCCAAGGTAGTCGGCGTAGCCGAGTTCGGTGCGCAGGTTCTCGAAGATTTCCCAATAGCGGGCACTGTTCTCTTCGCCGAACTGCCCCATCATGTGCGCGCGCAGATCCTGCAGCACGTGATCGTTGTCGAGCAGCGTGTTATCGCAATCGAACAGAAACACGACATCGTGCGGCGTGGCGGAGGTGACTGGCATCGCGGTTCCTCGTGGCAGGTTCGTGGATCGCCTCGGCTACTTCAGCCCGCCGTCCGGCGCGACGGGTTTTTCCGCGTGGCCGCCGAAATCGTGCCGCATCGCCGACAGCACGCGGTTCGCGAAATCGGCTTCTCCGCGCGAACTGAAGCGGGCGAACAGCGCCGCGCTGAGCACCGGCGTCGGCACGCCTTCGTCGATCGCCGCCGCGACGGTCCAGCGCCCCTCGCCGGAATCCGATACGCGGCCCGCGTAGCCTTTCAGCTCGGTGTCGCTGGCGAGCGAGCCGGCGATCAGGTCGAGCAGCCACGAGCCGATCACGCTGCCGCGCCGCCAGACCTCCGTGATATCCGCGAGATTCAGATCGTACTGATACAGCTCGGGGCGGCGCAGCGGCGACGTTTCGGCATCGGCTTCGCGCGCGTGGCGGCCGGCGTCGGCGTGGCGCAGCACGTTCAGACCCTCGGCGTAGGCGGCCATCAGCCCGTACTCGATGCCGTTATGAACCATCTTGACGAAATGCCCCGCGCCTTGCGGGCCGCAATGCAGAAAGCCCTGCTCGGCGGTGCTCGCGCCCGCCGCTCGGCCCGGCGTCGCGCTTGCGGTGCCCACGCCGGGCGCCAGCGCCGAGAAGATCGGTTCGAGCCGTTTGACGACCTCGGCCTCGCCGCCGATCATCAGGCAGTAGCCCCGCTCGCGCCCCGCGACGCCGCCGCTCGTGCCGACGTCCACATAGTGAAGCTGGCGCGCGCCGAGCTGCTGGCCGCGGCGGATGTCGTCGTGATAGTAGGAGTTACCGCCGTCGATCACGATGTCGCCGGGTTCGAGCAGCGGCGCCAGCTTGTCGAGTGTCGCGTCGACCACCGCGGCGGGCACCATCAGCCACACGGCGCGCGGCCTGGCGAGCTTCGCGACGAGGTCTTCGAGCGAGCTCGCGCCGGCCACGCCTTCCTGCTTCAGCCTGTCGACCGCCGCCGGCTGCACGTCGTACACGATGCATTGCTGAGCGCCGCTGGTCAGGCGCCGCACCATGTCGGCGCCCATCCGTCCCAATCCAATCATGCCTAGCTGCATAGCTCGCTCCGAAAGATGCTGCGTTGCGCTGTCCGATTTTCTGGTCGTCGTGTCGTCGTGTTGCGGCGGCGTGGCTGCCCTTAAGCATAGGCGCTATGTCGCGAGCTACGCCGAATGTATCGAAGGAAGCCGCACTTTTTTGCAGCGGGGCGGCGCGGCTCGAAGTTTCACGCGGCTGGAGACGCGCCGCATCCGCGCGAAAGCGAACGCGGCGGCGTCGGGCGTCATTCGCTGCGCTCGGGCACGCGCGTGCCGCGGCGCGCGGCCAGCTTCGCGTATTGCTCAGCCGCGAAGCGCTTGACCGCGCGCCACATCACCGGATAGCGATAGCCGGGCACCGCGAACAGCACGAGCGCGCACAGCCCCAGCAATCCGCAAAACAGGAACGTGCCGCGATAGCTGAACGCCTGCACGAGCAGCCCGGACAGCACCCCCGACAGGATCGAGCCGACCCGCGCCGCATTGAAGAACAGCGCGGTCGCGCGCCCGGGCGAATGCGGCATCAGATCCTGCACGTAGGTCATGCCGAGGCATGAGGTCACGGCGACCACGAACGCGTTCAGCATCTGCATCGGGATCAGCACGCTGACGCTGCCGGCCAGCGACATCGCGACGAAGTAGACCGCGTGCACGGCCGCGCACGCGGCAAGCCAGTTCGGCTTGTGCAGCGACGACGACTTCGCGCCGAGCGCGAGCATCATCGGGATCTCGGTCAGCGCGCCGAGACCGAGCATCACCGACACGTCGAGATGCGTGCCGTTCAGCCCGTGCACGATGTAGAGCGGCAGCACGATCATCGTCGCGTTCGCGGCGAGGCCGAGCAAGGTCAGCGCGGTCACCGAGCGCAGGATGTCGTTCGCCGACGCGGCCGGCAGCGTTTCGTGCGCATCCTCGCCGGGCTGCCTCAGCGGCGGCACTGTGATCGACGCGGACGGCTCGGAAGCGGTGTCTTCGACCGTGTGATCGCCGAGATGGCTCTGCGGCTCCTGCATGCGCCAGACGATGAAGCCGCAGGTCGCGAAGCTCGCGGCCGCGAACAGGAACAGCCCGGTGAAACTGGTCGCGGCGAGCACCAGCGCGCCGACCGACGGCCCGAACACCCATGCGGCCGACAGGATCGTGCGCAGCGTCGCGCTGGCGAACACGCGCTCGGCGGGGTCCGGCACCGGCAGCGCCGCGCGGCTGAACGAGAACACCATCGAAATCGCCGAGCCGCCCGCGCCGATGAACACGATACCGACAACCAGCAGCAGCCGGTAATCGCGCACCACGCACAGACACAGGTAGCCGAGCGCGGCCAGGATCAGCGCCGCCAGCAACAACGGTCGATGGCGCCCGCTCCTGTCGCTCCAGCGCCCGGCGGCCGTGCTCGCGAGCACGCCGCTGGCGGCGATCAGCGTCATGAATACGCCGAGCCGGAACGGCGTCATGCCGGCGCGTTCGATGCCGAACAGAGACAGATACGGTGCGGTGAAGGACATCGCCACACCGAGCATCAGGGTGGCGGCAGCGAGCGGCTTGAAGCCAGGAATGCGAAGCAGGTCGAAAAAACGCGCAGTTTTCAACACGGGGACGGAGGGTCAGGTGGAGCGGGCCGCGTTGCGCTTCAATGCGCTCGACGGCACGTTAGGCGTCGCGGGCTCGGGGCCAAAACGACCGGGGCATTATCGACCCGGAGCGCGGCTCGCGTAAACCCGCTCACAGGCCGTCCCAAACGAGGAAGGCGCACGCGTGCATCGGACTGCTCGCGTCGTGCCGTGGCGATGCGTGCCGTTAGCGGCAAGCTGCCGGCACGCTCGCCGCTACTTGCCCTCAGTTGCGCGCATTTGCTGCGCCTGCGCCTTGTAGTCGTAGGTCGGATAGAACTCGGTGTGATAGCCGCCCCACGCGGTCGATTCGATCGCGCGGTTCACTTCGCGCAGCCGGCTCGCGGGCACGCGCAGCGTCACCACCTGTCCGATGCCCATCATCACGTACCACGACACGACTTCGATGCCGGGCGGTGGGAAGGTCTTGAAGAAGCCCTGCTCGCGCAGTTGATCGTTGATCTTCGGCAGCGGCTTCGATTCGTCGTGGCGCAGGAAGATCGTCAGCAGGAAGGTGTCGTCGGCGGGAGCGGACGTTGGTGTGGCTGGGGTGGCCGCGATCGTGGCGGGGGGCGCCGCGTCGGCGGCGTGGGCGAGCGGCGCGATCGCCAGGAACCCCAAGGACACGGTGAGACCAGCGACTGTCGATGCAATGAGCATGAAACGCCTCCATCACGGATTGAACTCAGCTTCGATCACACGCCAGCGTGCAGCAATCCCCACTCCAGCGAACGCATCACACGACGACGTAGCCGCGCTGTTCGAGCGTCCACCGATGCCATCGGTTGCCATACGCGCCACACACGACCGCGAACACGATTGACAGCACGAAGCCGATCAGATCGGCCGTCTCGCCCCACACACCGATGCCGAGCAGGATCACGTTGATGCCGAGCATCACGAACGCGGCGAACCACATTCTCTTCGACAGCGCCCAGATGAAGCCGAGCAGGCACGCGCCCCAACTGAAGCCGGTCGCGACCGCGATAGCGTCCTTGTGCTGCGGATGTTGCAGATAGATTCGTGCGTTCATGTTTTGCGAGGTTTCGTGCGATGGCGCGGCGCGTCGATCGGTCGAGCACGCGCGCACCGCTTTTTAACATGCCGCGGCGACATCACGCGCATCGGCTGCATACGGCCGCTGCGCTGACGATCCGCGGCATAGCTGCTACGCTTGGCAGATCACGATCACGAGCGGAGCACGCATGACCTCCCCGACACCCTATTCCCCGAAAGCCCCTTCCCGCGCCGAGCTCGACTCGCTGCCCGGCGCCACCGTCGTCGAATTCGGCACCGACTGGTGCGGCTATTGCCAGGGCGCGCAGGCCTCGATCCGGCAGGCGCTCGCGCCGCACGCGGGCCTGCGGCATCTGAAGATCGAGGACGGTCCCGGCCGCCCGCTCGGGCGCTCGTTCAAGGTCAAGCTGTGGCCGACGCTCGTGCTGATGCGCGACGGCGCCGAGGTCGCGCGCGTGGTGCGGCCACGCAGCGCCGAGGACATCGAGGACGCGTTCGCGTCGCTCTGAGATTCGAGCTCCATCATGCGCCAGGTCATCCATCATCTGAGTGTCCAGGCCCGTGGCCGCGGCCTGGTCGAATTTACCGACGACGCGCGCCGCTTCGTCGACGATACCGACATTCGTACAGGATTGCTGACGGTGTTTTGCCGGCATACGTCGGCGTCGCTGCTGATTCAGGAGAACGCCGATCCATCGGTGCGGCGCGATCTGCAGCGCTATTTCGAGAGCCTCGCGCCCGAAGACGACACGCGCTACGAGCACGACACCGAAGGTCCCGACGATATGCCCGCGCATCTGCGCACGGCGCTCACGCAGGTGCAGTTGTCCGTGCCCGTCGAGCATGGAAGGATGGTGCTCGGCACATGGCAGGGGCTCTATCTGTTCGAACATCGGCGTCACCCACAGCCGCGCGATATCGTGCTGCATCTGCTCGGCGAATAAGAGTCCGCTTTCGCACCCACTCGTCACGCAAAGGAAACTGTCACCGGCATTTCTCCGCACACCGCATCGTACGGAGCCTACCCAAGGGAGCACACCTCATGGACACCCGTAGCGAGCTGCAAGCCACCGTCAAGGCGATGGTTCAACCGGGCAAGGGTCTTCTCGCCGCCGACGAAAGCGGCCCGACGATCGCCAAACGCTTCAAGACGATCGGCCTCGAATCGACCGAAGAAAACCGTCGCGCGTATCGCAACCTGCTGCTGACGACACCCGGCCTCGGCGAGTTCGTGAGCGGCGTGATCCTCTACCAGGAAACGCTTGGCCAGAAAGCCGACGACGGCACGCCGTTCCCGCAAGTGGCCGCGGCGAACGGCATCGTGCCGGGCATCAAGGTCGACCTCGGCAAGGTGCCGCTCGCGCTCGCTCCCGGCGACGAGATCACCGAAGGCCTCGACGGTCTCGCCAAACGCTTCGTCGATTACAAGCGGCAAGGCGCGCGCTTCGCGAAGTGGCGCGCGGTCTACAACATCACCGACAGCCTGCCGAGCCGCCTCGCGATCGAGGCGAACGCCGATTCGCTCGCACGCTACGCGGCGATCAGCCAGGAAGCCGGCATCGTGCCGATCGTCGAACCCGAGGTGCTGATGGACGGCGATCACACGATCGAGCGTTGCGCGGAAGTGACCGAGGCCGTGTTGCACGAGGTGTTTCATGCGCTGCATCGGCATCGCGTGGTGCTCGAACATATCGTGCTGAAGCCGAGCATGGTGCTGGCCGGCTCCGAGCATCAGCAGCAGTCGAGCACAGCGCATATCGCGGCGGCGACCGTGCGCGTGCTGATGCGCACGGTGCCCTCTTCGGTGCCGGGTCTCGTGTTCCTGTCGGGCGGACAGTCGCCCGAGGAGGCCACCGCCAATCTCGGCGCGATGAACCGGCTCGGCGCGCTGCCGTGGAATCTGAGCTTTTCGTATGGGCGAGCGTTGCAGGAACCGCCGCTGAATGCGTGGCGTGGCCAGCCGGGCAACGTGAAAGAGGCGCAGCAGGCGCTGCTCAAGCGCGCGCGTCTGAATGGCGCGGCCGCGCTCGGCAAGTACGACGCTTCGATGGAAAAGGATTGACGCTGGCGGGCGAAGCGCAAATCGCCCGTCATCACGCTTTTGTACAAAAAGGCCGGAGCCGACACGCCGGATGAGACCCGGCGCGCGGCTCCAGCCGCCTTTGTGCCTCGATACGCCGCGCTTACTGCCCCTTCGTATCGCTGCTCGCGTCCGCCCCCGGCATATTCGTCGAGTCGGTCATGGGCTTCTTCGACTTCGAATGCTTCTTCATGTGATGTTGGGTCGCAGGCGTGGTCGTCGCCGCCGGGCCTGCGTCGCCGCCCTCGCGTGTCGAGGTCGCGGCGTTGGTGTTCGGGTCGTTGCCGGCCGGCCCCCCGCCGGCACCGGCGCCACCGCCGGCGCCTTGGGCCATCGCGAGCGACGAAGCCGCGAGCAAGGTGGAAACGAGCACTGCGTGTCTGATCTTCATGGCGATTCTCCTGGGTGTCGAGAGTGTCGAAAGGAAGTGGGCGCGCGGCAACCGCACGCGCAAACCTCGCACTTTTTTCAGCAAGGGCTGTGCCGCAGCACAGCACGACAGGAAAAGCCCATGGACCCGATGCGCGAACGGTGTGCCGCGGCTTCAGGTGCCGCACGCCACCAGCGCATGCAATTCGTCGATGTTGAACGGCTTCGCGAGTATCGCGATGCCGAGCCGGCGCGCGCGGTCGAGCTCGTCGGCGTAACCGGTCATCAGCGCGATCTTCTGCGACGGCCACGCGCTGCGGATCTTTTCCGCCAGATCGATGCCGTTCAGCTTGCCCGGCATCTGGACGTCCGACAGTACGAGCTCGAAGCGCGAGCCGGCGCTCAGCACGTCGAACGCCTGGTCGGCGGTCGGCTCGTGATGCACCTCGCAGCCGAAGGTTTCGAGCACCGCGGTCACGCCGGCCGCGACGTCCTCGTTGTCCTCGACGAGCAGCACGGCCCCGGCCGCTGTCGGCAGCGGCTGGCGCGCATCGACGCCGGCCGTTGCGGCGCGCTCACGATAGCGCGGCAGAAACATCCGCACCGTCGTGCCGCTGCCCAGCACGCTGTCGATCTTCGCGGTGCCGCCGGCCTGCTCGGACATCGACAGCACCTGGGCGAGCCCGAGACCGGTGCCCGAGCCGCGCAGCTTGGTCGTGAAGAGCGGCTCGAACGCGCGTCGCGCCACCGATTCGGGCATCCCTTCGCCGTCGTCGGAACAGGCGATCAGCACGTATTCGCCGTCCGGCAGGTGCGTGTCGCTGCTGACCAGCCGATTGTTCTGGCAGCGGATCACGAAGCGCCCGCCGCGCGGCATCGCATCACGCGCGTTCATCGCGATGTTCACGATCGCGAATTCGAGGTCGGTCGGATCGACGAGCACCTGCCACAGGCTCTCCGGTATACGCAGCGCCAGCTCGATCGTGTCGCCGAGTGCAGCGTTGATCAGCGGCACGGCGGCCGGCAGCCAGCGTGCAAGCTCGACGGGTTCCTGCTTGAGCGGCTGCTTGCGCGCGACGCTGAGCAGTCGCCGCGTCAGCGCTTCGGCCGTGGCGGTGGCCCGCTCGACCGCATGCACCTCCTTCTCGAGATCGTTGTAATGCTTGAGCCGCGCGAGTTCGGTGTTGGCCGACACCACCATCAGCAGGTTGTTGAAATCGTGCGCGACACTGGCCACCAGATTGCCGAGCGCGCCCATGCGCTGCAGCTGCCGGCTCGACGCCTCGGCCGACAGACGCATCGCGACCTCGCCCTGCCAGCGCTCCCACGCGCGCCGCTCCGCTTCGAGCTGGCGCAGCGAATACAGCACGAGCATCCAGATCGCGATACAGGGCACCGCCGTCAGCGCCGCGATCAACAGAAAGTGCGTGCGCCACGCCGCCACGATCGACGACGTCGCGTAAGCGCTCATCACATACAACGGATAGTCGCCGACGCGGCGAAACGCGAGCAGCCGCTCGACGCCGTCGACGCTTGAATTCAGACGCACGTGGCCGAACAGCTGTTTGTCGCGCAACGCGGACATGAACGCGCTGTGCATGGACAGCCGCGCGCCGGCCGGCCATGGCGGATAGCGCACCAGCAGATTGCCGTCCTGCCGGTACAGCGCGAGCGCGAGCGACGGATCGCCATTGGTCAGCTCGTGATAGAAGCGCGAAAAATATTCGTTGCGCAGCGCTACCGTGACCGCGCCGAGAAAGCGACCGTCCGCGCCCGAGCGGCCGATCGCGGTCGTGAATACGTCGACCTTCGACAGCGTGCCGAACATCGGCAGCGAGAAATACGGCTGCGGACGCATCGCCTTCGCGGCGAGAAAGTCGTCGCGCTGGCCGATCGCCACCGCCGGGGCCGGATACGCGAGGCTCGACACGAGCAGCTCGCCGTTCACGCCGAGCAGCGAGATCGCTGCCACCTGCGGGAAGTCGCCGCCGATGCCCTGCAAACGCTCGTGCAATTCGCGCTCGCGTGCACGAATCTGCGCATCGTCGGAATCGCCGAGCAGCTCGACCACGCGCGAGGCCATCTGCCGGTTCAGATCCAGCACCTTGACGGCCTGCTCCTGCGCCACGCGCGCGAGGCGGTCGATCATATCGTTCGCATCGGAGATGCGGCGCTGGTAGTCGAAGTAGCCGTAGCCCACGAGGCAGGCCAACGGAAACAAAATCGACACGGCCAGCATGATCAGCAACATGCGCCGTGTCGCCACGAAGTTGCGTGACGGCATCGGCACATCGACTGCGACACGTTCTGCACGCTGCACGGTCACCTGCTCCATCAAAGTTGCATACGGTCAGGGAAGGCTGTGCCTGCGAATTCGCACGCTGCTGTTCGCGCGCTAATTCCCCTGCCTCGAAATTTACCGCAACTCGGCCTATCTTCCCAAGCGGGTTCGCTGCATCACTTCGCTCACGCGTGCGGGCACACGGATTGCTGCCTGATCTGCTTGATCGCAAGCCCACTTCCGTTCCCTGCTCGCGACGCGCTTGCGTGCGCTTCGCGAGCCCTTCCTTGCGCGAGGCCTCACGATGTCCACGACTGCCCGCCGCGTTGCGCGGCTATCGGAATTGCCGGCGGACCGCGCGGTGCGCGTCACCGTGGACGACACGCCGATTCTGCTCGTGCGCGACGGCGACACCGTGCGCGCGTACTCACCGGATTGCCCGCATGCCGGGGGCCCGCTCGAAGAGGGCGCGCTGTGCCACGGCCGCATCATCTGTCCGTGGCACAAGGGTACGTTCGATGTCGCGACCGGCAATGTGCTGGAGCCGCCCCCGCTGCTGCCGCTCGATCGCTACCCGGTCACGCTCGACGGCGACGACGTGCTGGTGTCGGCGGAAAAAATCGCCGTGCCGGCACAGGCCGGGCACACGCCGCCGCTCGATGCCACCGCGCAACGCGAACACTATGTGGTGATCGGCGCGGGCGCGGCCGGCGCCGCCGCCTGTGCCGCGTTACGCGAGTTCGGGTTCGAGGGCCGCATCACGCTGATCGGCGACGAAGCGCATGCGCCCTACGACCGCACCTCGCTGAGCAAATTCGTTCCCTCGTTCGAAATGCCGCCCGCCGACGTGCCACCGCTGCTGCCGCCCGACTGGCTGCACACGCACGGCATCGAGCGGATCGTCGCGAAGGTCGCGCGGCTCGACGTGCCCGCACGCACGATCCATTTCGAAACCGGCGCGGGTAATAGCGAGCAGAGCATCGAGCCGCTCAAATACGACACCGCGCTGCTCGCCACCGGCAGCGTGCCGAAAGTGCCCGACATTCCCGGCTGCGAACTCGGCGGCGTGCACGTGCTGCGGCACCTCGACGATGCCGCCGCGTTGATCGACGCGCTCGGCGACGATGCATCGCAAACCCGTGTCGCGATTCTCGGCAGCAGTTTCATCGGCCTCGAAGTCGCATCCGCGTTGCGCAAGCACGGCGTGCCCGTCACCGTGATTTCGCGTGACAAGGTCCCATTTGCGAAGCAGTTCGGCGAGCGCGCGGGCCAGATGTTTCGCGCGCTGCACGAAAGCAACGGCGTGAAGTTCTATCTCGACGCGAAGGTCGCGTCGCTCGAGGGCGAGGAAGGCAACGTGCATACGGTGATGCTCGACGGCGGCGAGGCCATTGCCGCCGATGTCGTGCTGCTGGGCACGGGGGTTGCGCCGGCTACAGGGTTCGTCGAAGGACTGCCGTTGCAGAAGGACGGCGGCGTGGTCGTCAATGCCGGCATGAGCGCCGCGTGCGGTCTGTATGCGGCCGGCGATATCGCCGTGTTCTCGCTGCACGAGAACCAGGAGCCGCTGCGCATCGAACATTGGCGCGTCGCACAGCAGCATGCGCGGATCGCCGCGCAGAACATGTGCGGCGTGCGTACTCGCTATGCCGACGTGCCGTTCTTCTGGACCTATCACTACGGCAAGAACTTCGAATACCTGGGGCACGCGAGCCAGTGGGATGAGATCGTCGTCGATGGCGACTTCGATCATCACCAGTTCATCGCGCTGTACGTGCGCGACGACAACGTCGACGCGGTCTTCGCCTGCGAGCGCGAAGCGCTGACCGCGCGGCTTTCGGACGCGATGCGCGGCGGCCTGTCGCGCGCCGACGCGCTCGCGATCATCGGCGCAACGGCCGGCAGCGCGCCGCAAGCGGCGGCGTCGTGAGCCATCGCCTTGCCGTTCAACCTTGCAGAAAGGAGCCACCATGACGACACATAAGGAACAGCATCCGCACCCGGAAAAGAGCGAACAGCAGATCGACGAGCAGGTCGAGGACAGCTTCCCGGCTAGCGACCCGCCTTCGACGGGCGGCACCACGAAGATCGAGCCGGAGCAGGACAAAGCAAAGGCCGGGCACGACAAGCCTGCCGGTCAATAGTCGCGAGGCAGCGCGGTACGCGCTGCCCGTGCGGCTGGCCGAGCGATGCTGATGCGGCGACGCCGCCAGGCAGTGGCGGATAACCGGCCGCGATGCGGCGAGGCCGCAAAACAGCAAGGCCGCAAGGCTTCAGCCATGCTCGAACTGCGGCTCCGCAATCACCGTGCGCGTCGCATCGAGGTGACGGCATGCGGCTAGCATCTGCTGCAACGACGTCACCGCGCAATCCGCTTCCAGCGACTCTTGCTGTTCCGCGCTCCACTGCTGCGTCTCTTCAGGTGCCCAAAGGCCGACCACGATCGACACGTTCGGCAAGCGCGCGCGAATGCGCCGGATCAGATTGCGCAGATGCGACGGAATGCCGTCGATCTGCAGATACAGAAGGCAGACGATGCCGACGTCGTCCGCCTCGAGGCTGTCGATCGACGCGCGCGACACCGCCTCGTGCGGCAGCGAGCGTGCCGCGAAGCCGTGCTTGCCGAGCAGCTGCAGCAGGATGACCGTCGCGAGTGCATCGAGCGGACCACGGCCCGGCAGGCACAACACGCGGCTCGTCGGCGCATGCCACGCGAATACGGGCGCGGCGACGGACGGTTCGCTGCTCGGCCCCTGCTGCGGGCCGTGAGTCTGCTCTGGCGTGACCGTCCTGGTGCTCACGCCACTGTTCGTGGCGTCGACCGGTCGTCGCATCGCTCGCGCGGGCTGCGTTTCGTCGGTGGGCGCCAGCGGCCCCAGCGCGCTCCAGCTCTGCTGCGTCGGCAGCGGTGCGGGCTCACGATCCTCGTAGCCGTCGAGGCCGTCGACGAGGTCGTTGGTCGTCGATTCGATGCGCGCGAGCTGTGCGCTCGTCACGCTGCCGCTCGTTACGTCTCTGGCGGCGAGCCGCAAGCCCTTGATCGCGACTTCGTCGTAATAGGCCGACAACGAGCGATCACGCAGCAGCACTTCGGCCTGCTCGATCGCTTCATCCGGATCGCCGGCGAGCGCGCGTTGATAGAAGTTTTCGACCGGCGTCAGCGGGGGCTGATCGCCGAGCAGCACGTCGAGAAACTCGAGACGCCGCACATGGCGGCCGAGCACCAGCAGACACAGCGTCAACGGAGTCGACAGGATCAGGCCGATCGGCCCCCAGATCCAGCTCCAGAAGATCGCCGCGACCACCACCGAAAACGGCGACAGGCCCGTGCTGCGCCCATACAGCAGCGGCTCGACCACCTGCCCCACCGCCAGTTCCGCGACCACGAACAGCACCAGCGACCAGATCGCCATCTCCCAGCCGGGACTGACCGCGGCCGCGAGCGCGGTGGGCAGTATCGCCGCGATCCAGATGCCGACGTAGGGCACGAGCCGCAGCAGCGCCGCGAGAATGCCCCACAGGATCGGGCTCGGCACGCCGATCAGCAAGAGCCCCGCGCCGATCACGACACCGACGCCGGTGTTCACGCCGAGCTGCGACACGAAGTAGCGGCTCAGACGCCGCGCGGTCTCGTCCATCACCGTGGTCGTGCGATGCAGGTCGCGCGAGCCGAACAGCCGGATCGCGCGATCGCGCAGGTCGTCGCGTTGCAGCAGGATCACGATCGTGACGACGAAAACGATGAACGCGGTTTCCAACGGACTGATGGCCGGCGACAGTACGCGCCGCGCGAGCTCGAACGGCGTCGGCACCGGTTCGCGCACTTCCACCGGCACCGCCGTCGATGCCTGCGGGCTCGTGGCGGCCGCCGCGCCGTTCGGCGCTCTCAACTGCGGCGGCTCGATCGTCGCGCGCTGCAACGCCTGGCCTGCCTCGCTAGCGAAACGGTTCAGCTTGCCGATCGTCAGACTGTGCACGGTATCGAGCTTGTGCTGGATAGTCGCCTGATAGCGTGGCATGCCGGCCGCGAGATCGGTCAACTGTGTGGCGATCACCGCGCACAACAGCGCGATGACCGACACCGAGATCAGCACCGCCGCGCACACCGACGCGACATGACCGAGTTTGAGCCGGCACAGTGCATCGGCGAGCGGCGCGACGAGAAAACTCAGCAGGATCGCGAGCGTGATCGGAATCATCACCGCGCTCGCGAAGTACAGGCATGCAACCGCGATCACCGCCACGACGAACGTGACGAGGCCCTCGATACCGAATGCGGCGGACGCCGCCTGAATGCGCGCGGCGGGGCTAGTGGCGCGCGGCTCGGGTGTGTCGTTCATCTCGTGGAGGAAGATCGGGCATGGGAAAGGTCCCTGAGCCGCGCGCGATGCGCCGGCTCAGAGTCTCGTTACTCGGGAAGGTCGAGTAACGCCTATTTCATCGTATCGCCCGACACCGGCCCGCTCTCGACCGGTGGTGCCTCTTTCTCGATCTCACTGCGCGCCTGCTCCCAGTATTGCTCGGGTGTGCCCTTCGGCTCGGCCGCCTGCTCCCACAGATAGTAGGCGCGCATGCGGATCTGCTCGTCGACGCTCGGTTCCTGTTCCATTTGTTCACCCCAGCTTGGCTGTTTGCGTGCGCGCGCCTGCGGTGGCGAAGATCGGAGACGCGTGCGTGTCGTCAACAACACAGGGAGCAAACGTTGTACCCGGGGTGCGGCCCACTCACGCAACGGAACTGGCGTTGCTCGGTCACTTCGACTAGCCCGGCGCAGAGTCGCCTTCGTCGGAAGTCAGTTGCTCTTCGAGGCGGTCGAACACGCGCTGCGTCGCGCGGCTCGGCGCTTCGAGCGCGAACAGCAGCAGCGAGCGGCCCGTCACCTGGTAGGCGTCGCCCGCGCTGAATTGCGGCAGCTCGGCGCGCACCGGCATGTTGGTGTCGACGAGACAAGTCCAGCGCTCGCCCTCGGGAATGTCGGGCAACGTGAAATTGACGACGTCGTGATGCGCGTTCAGCACCAGCAGCAAGGTCGCGTCGGACGCGAGACGGCGAATGCCGCTCGCCTGCGCGCGGCCGTCGATCACGAGGCCGAAGCAGCGCATCGCCGGATCGGCCCATTGTTCATCCGTGATGTCGGTGCCGTCCGGGGATAGCCAGCGCGTGTCGGTCACGTCGAGGGTCTCGTTGTATTCGCCGGTCAGGAACCGGCCGCGCCGCAACACCGGCAAACGGTGGCGCAGCGTGGTCAGCTTGCGCACGAACTCGGTCAGCGCGCGGCCGTCGTCGTCGATCGCATCCCAATCGACCCAGCTGATCTCGTTGTCCTGGCAGTACGCGTTGTTGTTACCCTGCTGCGTGCGGCCGAACTCGTCGCCGGCGAGGATCATCGGCGTGCCCTGCGACAGCAGCAGCGTCGCGAGCAGATTGCGCTTCTGGCGCTCGCGTTGCTGGCGGATGTCGGCGTCATCGGTCGGTCCTTCGGCGCCCATGTTCCACGACCGGTTGTCCGCATGGCCGTCGCGGTTGTCCTCGCCGTTTGCGTCGTTGTGCTTGTCGTTGTACGAGACCAGATCGTTCAGCGTGAAGCCGTCGTGAGCGGCGATGAAGTTCACGCTCGCCCACGGCCGCCGGCCGCGGTGATTGAACTTGTCGCCCGACGCGGTGATGCGTGTCGCGAGATCGGCGGCGGTGCCCTCGTCGCCCTTCCAGTACGCGCGCGCGGTGTCGCGGAAGCGATCGTTCCATTCGGCCCAGCCCGGGGGAAAACCGCCCACCTGATAGCCGCCGGGGCCGCAATCCCACGGCTCGGCGATCAGCCGGATGCTGGAGAGCACCGGGTCCTGGCGGCAGCTGTCGAGAAAGCCGCCGCCTTCGTCGAAGCCGTGCTCTTCACGGCCGAGGATCGTCGCGAGATCGAAGCGGAAGCCGTCTACTTTCATTTCGGTGACCCAGTAGCGCAGACTGTCGGTCACCATCTGCAGCACGCGCGGATGCGACAGGTTCAGCGTGTTGCCGGTGCCGGTGTCGTTGATGTAGTAGCGCGGCTCGTCGGGCATCAGCCGGTAGTACGACGCGTTGTCGATGCCCTTGAACGAGATGGTCGGGCCGCGTTCGTTGCCTTCGGCCGTGTGGTTGTACACGACGTCGAGTATCACTTCGAGGTCGGCCTGGTGAAAGCGGTCGACCATCTCCTTGAACTCGCCGACCGAATCGGTCGACGATGCGAAGAAACGCGGATCGGCCGCGAAAAAGCCGATCGTGTTGTAGCCCCAGTAGTTCGTCAGGCCCTTGTCGAGCAGATGCTTGTCGTTGACGAAGGTCTGGATCGGCATCAGCTCGACCGAGGTCACGCCGAGGCCGCGGATGTGGTCGAGCACCGGCTGCTGCGCCAGACCCGCGAACGTGCCGCGCAAACGCTCGGGCACTTGCGGATGACGTTTCGTATAACCGCGCACGTGCGTTTCGTACAGAATCACGCGCTCCCACGGCAGCGCGTTACGCTCCGGATGACTCCACGAAAAATTCGCGTCGACCACTTTGCATTTCGGCACGAAGGGCGCGCTGTCGCGTTCATCGAATGACAGATCGAGCTCTTCCGAACCGAGCGTATAGCCGAAAATTTCCGGCGCCCATTTCAGTTCGCCGATGTGCGCCTTCGCATACGGATCGAGCAGCAGCTTGTTCGGATTGAAGCGATGCCCGTTCTGGGGCTCGTAGGGACCATGCACGCGATATCCATAGACGGCACCCGGTTTCAGATTGGGTACGAACACATGCCATACCTCGTCGGTGTATTCGGGCAGCTCGATGCGTTCGAGTTCATGCTGGCCGGATTCATCGAACAGACACAGTTCGACTTTCGTCGCGTGCGCGGAGAACAGGGCGAAGTTCACGCCGTTGCCGTTCCATGTCGCGCCGAGCGGAAATGGCGTGCCTTCGGAAATGCGCGTCGAGTAGCTGGCTGGGGATGACATAGGTGTTCTCAGTGGATGCAAGGAGGTTGGTATCTCGGGGTCATGCATGTGCTTTTTTTCAACTGCCTTTCCACGTGTTCCTGGCTGCTCGTTATTCCAGTGTAGGCATTCGGGGCGGACGCGCCGGACATTGCACAGCGCGCACCGCAGGCCGGGTTAGTTAGCAACTTATGGGCCTGATCGCTCTGTCCGATCGAAGTCGCGGCATGAGATTTGCACCATAGCGGCAAGGCGCACGCGTTCCGCGCCATCGAAACGCCACGACAGCAACCAGGGAGAACACAGATGATGCGCAACACGCAGATCAAACCGCTGGCCGCTTCCGCATCGCTTCTCGCCGCCATTACGCTGATTTCCGCGTTGGGCACTGGCGGCAGCGCGTTCGCGCAAGGCGCGCCGCAGGCGATCACCGAAAAACGCACGGACGTCGTGCAGCTGGCGAGCGGCTATCGCGCGTCGAAGCTGTCGGGCGCGGACGTGTACAACCGCAATAAGGACAACATCGGCACGCTCGACGATCTGATCGTGTCGCCTGGCACAGAGCGCACCACCTACGCGATCCTGTCGGTCGGCGGCTTTCTCGGCCTGGGAAAGCATCTGGTCGCGGTGCCGTTCAATGATCTGCAGATCGACAACCGACGTATCGTGCTGCCCGACGGGACGAAGAAATCGCTCGAGGCGTTGCCGGAGTTCAAGTACGCGGATTGAGCACGGCGTTGCCGCGTCGAATCGATCGACGCGGCAACGGGCCGTCAGCCGAGCAGCTTGTCGGGCGTAATCGGCAAATCGCGGATACGTTTGCCCGTAGCATGCCAGATCCCGTTGCAGACCGCGGCGGCCACGCCCACCACGCCGATTTCTCCGACGCCTTTGACGCCGAGCGGATTGACGATGTCGTCGCGCTCGTCGACGAACAGCACGTCGATCTCGTGAATATCGGCGTTCACGGGCATGTGATATTCGGCGAGGTTGTGATTCATCTGCCGTCCGAGCACGTGATCGAACTGGCCGTGCTCGTGCAACGCCATGCTGATGCCCCACACGACGCCGCCCGCGACCTGATTGCCCGCCGTCTTCGGATTGACGATGCGCCCCGCCGCGACCGCGCTGACCACGCGCGTCACGCGCACGATGCCGAGCGTTTCGTCGACGCGCACTTCGGCGAACACCGCCGAATGCGTGCCCATCGAATACGCCTGCTGCTTGACGTGCGGCTTCACGCTCGCCTGCTCTTCGAGTTCATCGAGTCCGGCGCGTTCGAGCAGCGTCGCGATCGCGATCGAGTCGTCCGCGTGCGGGCCGCACACGAGCTGGTTGCGCTCGCGTCGCACTGCTTCGCGATCCACCGACGCGAAGCGCGCACCGCCATATTCGCGCGCCAGTTCGACCAGACGGTTGTGCAGGCGCGTGCAGGCCGCATCGACTGCGCTGCCCACTGACGACACCGTCCACGATCCGCCCTCGATCGGCGCCTTCGGCAGCCGCGTATCGCCGAGTTCGAAGCTGACGTCGGCGAGCGGCATGCCGAGCGCATCGGCGGCGATCTGCGTCATCGCGGTGTAGGTGCCGGTGCCGATATCGGCGGTCGAGCTCGACACTCGGACGCGGCCATCTGGCGTCAGCACCGCGCGGGCGGCCGCTTTGTTCTGCATCGCGTCCCACGCGCCGGTCGCCATGCCCCAGCCGATCAACTCATTGCCTTCGCGGCGTGCGCGCGGTTCGAGCGGCCGCCCCGCCCAGCCGAAGCGGGCCGCGCCTTCGCGATAGCAGTCGCGCAGCGCCTTGCTCGAAAACGGCAGGTTCTTGTTCGCGTCGCGCTCCGCATAGTTGACGAGCCGCAATTCGAGCGGGTCCATTCGCAATGCCTCGGCGAGTTCGTCCATCGCGACTTCGAGCGGAAAGAGCCCTTGTGTCGCGCCGGGCGCGCGCATGTCGGCCGGCGTCGGCACGTCGAGCTTCGCGACCTTGTAGCCCATCGACACGTTGTCGCATCGATACAGCTGCCCCGCCCAGTTGACCACCACGTCGCAGAACTCCTCGTAGCGCGAGGTCTCCGACACCGCCTCGTGGATCACCGCCTGCAGGCGGCCATCCGCGGACGCGCCGAGCGCGACGCGCTGCACCGACTGCGGCCGATGCGCGAAGGTGAACATCTGCTGCCGGGTCAATGTGACACGTACGGGCTTCTTCAGTTCGCGCGCGGCCATCACCGCGAGCGCCAGATGATATTGCGGCCGCAAGCCGGAACCGAACGCGCCGCCGACGAACGGCGACACCACCTGCACTTCGTCATCTTTAAAGCCGAACACGCGCTTCAGATAGCCCTTCGTATTGACGACGCCCTGAGTCTTCTCGTAGACGGTCAAGTGTCCTCGTGCATCGGGCACCACGGTACAGCCGTGCATTTCCATTGGATTGTGGTATTCCGCGGGCGTCGTGTAGAACGCGTCTACGCGCACCCTGGCATCGGCCAGCGCTTTGCGCGGGTCGCCACGCTCGGGCGGCGGCGGATCGAAGCCGCCCTTCCCGGCCGACGGCGGCACGGCGCTCATCAACGCCGCTTCGATATCGGTCTGATGAGAAGCGGCTTCGTAGCCTACCCGCACCAGCGACGCCGCGTAACGCGCGAGTTCGAGCGACTGCGCGACCACCAGCGCGACCGGCTGCCCGCTGTACCACACGCGCTCGTCCCACAGCGGCCTCAATGGAGTGCCGCTCGGCGCGATCATGTCCTTGAACGCGTCGGCGTCTGCCGGCAGCGCCGGGCGCTTGCGATGCGTGAGCACGAGCAGCACGCCGGGCAGCGCCTCGGCGGCCGCGGTATCGATCGACACGATCTTGCCCGTCGCGATCGTGCCCGACACCACCACGCCGTACACGAGCCCTTCGGCACCAAACTCGGCCGCATATTGCGCGGCGCCGGTCACTTTGGCCGTTCCGTCTACACGTGAATGCGGCACGCCTATCGCGGGCTTCGGGCTGCCTGTCGACGGCAAGGTTTCGGCACGGTTCATCGCGCGGCCTCCTCGAACGAACGTTGTGTGGCCTCGCCGAAGGCGCGCACGATCACGCGCGCCGCGAGTTCGATCTTGAACGCGTTGTCGCGCTGGGCGCGCGCATCGCGCAGCAGCGCCGCCGCGAAATCGCGCAAGGTCCGCGCGTTCAGCGTCTCGCCGCGCAGTGCCGCTTCGGCGGCGGGATCGCGCCATGGTTTGTGCGCGACGCCGCCGAGCGCGCAGCGCGCGTCGACGACACGCGAGTCGTCATCCAGTTCGACAGCGACCGCGGCCGACGCCAGCGCGAACGCATACGATGCGCGGTCGCGCACCTTCACGTATGCGTGATGCGCGGCAAAGCCTTGCGGCGGCAGTTCGATCGCGGTCACCAGTTCGTCGTCGCGCAAGTTGGTGTCGATATGCGGTGTATCGCCAGGCAGCCGGTGAAAATCCGCGAACGGCAGCGTGCGTGCGCCGTCGTTGCCGATCAGATGGACGGTGGCGCCGAGTGCCGCCAGCGCCACGCACATATCGGACGGATGCACGGCGATGCAGTGTTCGCTCGCACCGAGGATCGCGTGAATGCGGTTCACGCCGTGCAGCGCCGGACAGCCGCTGCCGGGCTCGCGCTTGTTGCAAGGCGTGCCCACGTCGTAGAAGTAATAGCAGCGCGTGCGTTGCAGCAGGTTTCCGCCGACCGTCGCGACGTTGCGAATCTGCGGCGACGCGCCCGCGAGGATCGCTTTCGCGAGCAACGGGTAGCGCGTCGCGACGGTATGGTCATACGCGAGTGCGCTGTTCGTTACGAGCGCGCCGATCATCAGGCCGCCTTGCGCCGATGCTTCGATCCGCCTGAGTGGCAAACGGTTGATGTCGACGAGCATAGCCGGCCGCGCCACGTCTTCGCGCAACAGGTCGACGAGATTCGTGCCGCCCGCGATAAACGCAGCGGCCTTGTCCGAACGATGCCGTTCGAGCGCATCCTGCACCGCCTCGGCGCGCGTGTAGGAGAAGCGGTTCATGGCCGCGCTCCGGGTTCATTCGCGACCGGATCGTTTTGCCTTGCATCGTCGCCGAAATGCGCCGCGTCGAGAATCGCGGCGACGATATTCGTATACGCGCCGCAGCGGCACAGATTGCCGCTCATCTGCTCGCGCACGTCGTCCGCGCAGCGCGCATGGCCTTCTTCGAGCATCGCGTACGCCGAGCAGATTTGCCCCGGCGTACAGTAGCCGCACTGGAACGCGTCGTGTTCGATGAACGCCTGCTGCAACGGATGCAACGTATCGCCGTTCGCGAGACCTTCGATCGTCGTGATCGAAGCGCCGTCGTACACGACCGCGAGCGCGAGGCAGGTATTGATCCGCTGACCATTGACGAGCGCCGTGCACGCGCCGCATTGGCCGTGATCGCAGCCCTTCTTGGTGCCGGTGAGGTGCGCATGCTCGCGCAGCAGATCGAGCAGCGAAGTCCACGGTTCGACGTCGAAGCGATGCGTCTCGCCGTTGATGTCGAACGTCAATGCATGCGACGCGGGCGCGTCGGCCCGCGCGATTTCAGCATCGGGGGTAGCCATCGGATTTCCTCCTCACAAGGCGTCGCGCAAGCAACGCGACGCGCGTCGAAACTCCATGCAACTCGAACCCATGCAAAGCGGCGGCAGCGCGCGAGCGCGATGCCGCCGCGGCGTCCGGCGCGTCGCGAGCCAGCTCGACGCTCTCGACTGAACGCTTATTGCCCCGCCCCGCTACCCGCGCGCGGCGGCGTCGCGCCTTTGAAGCGCTTGGTGGTAGTGGCGCGGCCATTGCCGCTACCGGCGACACCATTGGTCGCGCCCCCCGACTCGCCGACATTACCGTTCGCGTCGTTCGTGCTGGTCGTATCCGGCGTGCGCGATTCTTCCAGGCTTGCGCCGGGTTTTGCGGCGGACTTGCCGTGTTGCGTAGACGGATTGGAACCGGTCTGCGCGAAGCCCGCCTGCGCAAAACCTAGCGCGAGGCAGCCCGAAACGAGCGCGGCACCGAGTTTGACGGATACATCGATCTTCATGGCACTCTCCCTTATGACGTTATGGAAACCACTGCGAGAAGCTGCTACGCGGTCGCCGGCAGCCTCGCCTCCTTGGATTCGACAACCTAAATAATCGGCGCGCCGCCGGTCACGGCAATCGTCGCGCCCGAGATGTAGCTCGCTTCGTCCGACGCGAGCATCACATACGCGGCCGCGACCTCCGCCGGTTGTCCGGGGCGCTTCATCGGCACCTGCTTGCCGAACTGCTCGACCTTGTCGGGCGGCATCGTCGAGGGAATCAGCGGAGTCCAGATCGGTCCCGGCGCCACGCAGTTCGCGCGAATACCCTTTTCCGCGAGCAATTGCGCGAGGCCGCCGGTGAAGTTCTGAATCGCGCCCTTGGTGGTCGCATATGCGATCAGGCCGGGGTTCGGATGATCGGCATTGATCGACGACGTATTGACGATCGCGCCGCCCGGCTTCATATGGCGCACCGCCGCGCGCGTGATCCTGAACATCGCGCCGATGTTGGTATCGAAGGTCTTGTCCCATTCTTCGTCGCTGATCGCGTCGAGCGACGGATAGCTCATCTGATACGCCGCGTTGTTGACCACCACGTCGAGTCGGCCGAATGCCTCGATCGCCTTGTCGACGATCGCATCGCAATGCCGGCGATCGCGGATATCGCCGCCGACCAGCACCGCCTTGCGACCGGCGTCCTCGACCCAGCGCGCGGTCTCGCGCGCATCCTCTTCTTCGTCGAGATAGGCGATCAGCACATCGGCGCCTTCGCGCGCGAACGCGATCGCGACCGCGCGGCCAATGCCGCTGTCACCGCCGGTCACGATCGCTGCCTTGCCAGCGAGACGCCCCGAACCTTCGTAGGTTTTCTCGCCGTGGTCCGGTTGCGGGTTCATGCCGGCCGTGCGGCCGGGCGTCTGGTCCTGCTGCTGTTCAGGAAACGGCGGTGCCGGGCGTTGCGTGTCGCTCATGTCGGATCTCCCTCATTGCGAATGGTCATGGGCGGCGCGCACAAGCGCGCCGCATCATCGGTCTTTCAGCAACGAGTGGGCCTGCGCGTGCGAGCGAGATGAAACCCCTGGGTGGACTGCAACGCAGGGGCTCGCACGGCTAAAGAGAAGCTGCGGCGGACAGAACAGTGGCAGCCAGATGGCAGACAAATGACAAACGGATTCGCACAGCGCCGCGTGCGATTTCTGGCGACGACCTTGCAGAAATGACAGAACCGACAGGAAGTTTTCGCTAACAACCTGATTCAGATGATGGCTCCGCCGCATGCAACGCGGCCGCCGATTCGAGCACGCGCAGCAGACGCTCGGGTGTCAGCGGTTTCGCGCAATGCGCGTCGAAGCCAGCCGCCTTGGCGAGCGCGCGATCCTCACGCGACGCGAACGCGGTACAGGCGACCAACAGCATGTGCCTGGTCTGCGGATGCGCGCGCAGACGCCGTGCGAGTTCGAGCCCGTCGAGTCCTGGCATCTTAATGTCGAGCAGCACGGCAAACGGCTGCCATTCGCACGCGGTCTGACACACGGCATACGGATCGTCGAGCGCACGACACTCGAAGCCGTCGGCCGTCAGTAGCATTTGCAGCGCGTCGGCTGCTTCCCGGTAATCGTCGACTACCAGCACGCGACGATGCGCGGCCATCGCATAGCGGATGGGCCGCCATACGAGCACGTCGTCGCTGCTGTCCACGTTGTCGTTGAACACAGTCATTTTTTCTCGCCCTTTTTACATTCGCCCTGAAGGGCATCCCGCGCCACGCGCGCAAGATTCGATCCCATTGCGTCTGCCGGACTACAGCAAGCTGTTTGTTATTTCCGCTTCATTCGGACGATGCCGCGTCCGGCACGCCTGATCGCGCACTCCAGCGTTGCAATCACCTGGTATGCGGGATTCAGCGTGTCCATACATCACGGCGGTTGAATGACGGCGCCTGCAATGTGCGCGCTGCGCAATATCGATTGACGCTCTGTCCTTGTGCAGTCCGCCTCGCTCAGGGGCGTCGCACGACATCGGTATTTCAACGGATCGAGGGGGCCACGCAATGCATGCCGCTAGCGCTCTTTTGGCGCCGATCGAAGACGCGGTCATAACCAAAGGATAAGCGACGATGCCGATAAAAAAATGCTCGACGCGTTAGGGGTTTGTGCTCTACGGGTTATCCCGCACGATTATCGATAAAGCCTTTCAGCATCGCGAGCGTATCGGCGTCGTCGATATGTTTGTCGGTACGCCAGCGCAGCATGCGTGGAAAACGCACGGCCACGCCTGACTTATGGCGCGAACTCGCTTGTATGCCTTCGAAGCCGATCTCGAACACGAGCGTTGGCGTCACGCTGCGCACGGGGCCGAATTTATCGACGGTGGTCTTGCGCACGATCGCATCGACCCGATGCATCTCTTCGTCGGTGAGTCCTGAATAGGCCTTCGCGAACGGCACGAGCGTGCGCACGCCGTCGGCTTCGTCCCACACCGCGAACGTGTAGTCGGTGTAAAGACTCGCGCGACGGCCATGACCGCGCTGCGCATAAACAAGTACAGCGTCTACCGCATACGGCTCGATCTTCCATTTCCACCACGTGCCCGATGCCTTGGTACGGCCGACGCCATACATCGACTCGCGCTCCTTCAGCATCAAGCCTTCGACGCCGCGCGCGCGGCTCTCCTCGCGCAACGCCGCGAGCGCGCTCCAGTCCGCGCCGCTGACGAGCGGCGATACGCGCAGCAGACCGCGCGCGAGCGTGCCCTCGACCGAAGCGCTCAACGCATCGAGCCGCGCGCGCCGGTCGGCCAGCGGGCTCATGCGCAGATCCTGCCCGTTCGCTTCGAGCAGGTCGTACGCAAGCAACGCTGCCGGCGAATCCGCGAGGATCTTGCGCGTCAGGGTCTTGCGCGCGATGCGCGGTTGCAGTCGCGCGAACGGCAACGGCGTGGCGGCGCCAGGCTCCCACGCGAGAATCTCGCCATCGATTACATAGCCATCGGGTAAGGACTCGCCCAATGCCGCGACCTCGGGGAAACGATCGGTAATCAGATCCTCGCCGCGCGACCACAACCACACGCGGCCGCCGCGTTTGACGAGTTGCGCGCGTATGCCGTCCCACTTCCATTCGATCAGCCAGTGCCCGGGGTCGCCGAGCGTCGCCGGATCGGTCTGCAACGGATGCGCGAGAAAGAACGGATACGGCAGGCCGAGGTCGCTATCGTGTTCAGGCGCGTGCGCTTGCGTATCGTCGTCGGTCTGCGGCGCGATCAGACGCAGATAACGCGCCGCATCGGGCTTCTGTTGCGAATCGGTCCAGCCGACCATTCGCTGCGCGATCCGCTTGTGATCGACACCGGCCACTTCGGCGAGCGCGCGCACCACCAGTTGCCGCGCGACGCCGACACGAAAGCCGCCGCCGATCAGCTTGGTCAGCAGGAAGCGACCGCCCCAGTCGAGTTCATCCCAGTAACTGAGTAGCCGCGTGCGCAACTCGTCGGGCGGCAGGCCGCGCAATGGCAGCATGCGTTGCTCGATCCATTGCGTGAGACCCAGCTCGGAGTCGCGCGACGCGGGCGGCAGGATATGCGCGATGGTCTCGGCCAGATCGCCGACCGCGTGATACGACTCCTCGAACAGCCACTCGGGCAAGCCGGCACGCTCGCGCGCGATGTCCGTCAGCAAACGCGTCGGCACCAGTTGACGCGGCTTGCCACCAGCGAGGAAATACGACGCCCATGCGGCGTCTTCGGGCTCGGCCGCCGAGAAATAACTGGTCAGCGCCGCGAGCTTGTCGTGCGTCGACGTGGTCGCATCGAGCGCGGTGTAAAGGGCTGCGAAGCGTTTCATACGGTGTCCGTCATGGTTCGCTCGTCACCGGCGCTTCGTCGGCGCCGGCCGCATCGGCTTCGACGGTATCGTCGCCGTATTGGGTGTCGAACGCACTCGCCTGCAAGCCCTGTTCGTTGAGCCAGCGCACCATCGGTTCGATCGAGCCATGCGTGACGATCACGCGCGAGGCGCCGCTCTCGCGAATCGCCGTTTGCAAACCCGGCCAGTCCGCGTGATCGGACAGCACGAAGCCGCGATCGACACCGCGCCGGCGACGCGCGCCGCGCAGGCGCATCCACCCCGACGCGAACGCATCGCTGTATTCGCCGAAGCGCTTGAGCCACGCGCTGTTCTGCGCGGACGGCGGCGCGACGATCAGCGCCTGTCTGAAGACGGCCTTGTCTTTCGCGGCGATCTCGCTGACGAGACCGATTGGCGGCAGACGCACGCCAGCGTCGCGATACGCGCGATTGAGCGGCTCGACCGCGCCGTGGCAGAAGATCGGCCCGATCGCCGCATCGACGCTCGCGAGCACGCGTTGCGCCTTGCCGAACGAATAGCAGAACAGCACCGACGCGCGCGCTTCGGATGCGTTGTGACGCCACCATGAATCGATCGAATCGAACACGCTTTGCGGCGTATCCCAGCGATAGATCGGCAGACCGAACGTCGATTCGGTGATGAAGGTATCGCAATGCACCGGTTCGAACGCGGCGCAGGTCGGATCGGCTTCGAGCTTGTAGTCGCCCGATGCGACCCATACGCGGCCCGCGTGTTCGATGCGCACCTGCGCGGAGCCGAGCACGTGCCCGGCCGGATGCAGCGACACGCGCGCCGCGCCGATCGTCAGCGGCTCGCCGTAGTCGAGCGTCTGCAACGCGATGCCGGGGAGCCGCGACAGCAGCACGCTCGCGCCCGCGCGCGTGGCCAGATAGCGTTGATGACCGAAGCGCGCATGGTCGGAATGCGCATGCGTGATCACCGCGCGTTCGACCGGCCGCCATGGGTCGATGTAAAAATCGCCGGCCGGGCAATACAGTCCCTCCGGCCGCGCGACCACCAGATCGCTGGCTTGCGGCGCGGTGCTCGTTTGACGGGGCGGCTGATCCATCGGCTGTCCTCGGAAATGGAGGGCGATCTTGCGAACGCGGCCAAGCAAGCTGTATGCCGCGCCATTTATGGCCCCGTTTCTGCTTACGGTATATAAAGCACACAGGCGTGTCGAGAGCGGCTGCCATCCGGCAGCGCCCGGCGCGCACCGCGAGGCCTCATGCCGATCCTGCTCGACCAGCATGCGCTGTTTATCGCCAGACATCCCGGGCGCTTCCTGCTGCAAACGCTGAAAGCGTTTCGCGCGAACCAGGGTCTGCTGCTCGCGGGCGCGGTCGCGTACTACGCGTTGCTGTCCATCGTGCCGCTGCTGATCCTGATCGTCATCGTGCTGTCGCGCGTGGTGCCGCAGCAGTTGGTGCTCGACGCGCTGTCGCACCTGCTGCGCTGGCTCGTGCCCGGCCAATCGGCCGCGCTCGTGCGTGAGCTGTCGAACTTTCTGCAGCATCGCGCGGTGATCGGCTGGGTGCTGCTGCTGACGATGCTGTTCTTCAGCTCGCTCGCTTTCACCGTGCTCGAAAACGCGATGTCGCTGATCTTCGTGCATCGCGTCGTCGTGAAGCGGCGCCACTTCCTGATCTCGGCGTTGCTGCCCTACTGCTACATCATGTTTCTCGGCGTGGGCCTCTTGATCGTCACGTTCGTATCGAGCGCGCTCGACACGATCGGCGCCGAAGGTCTCCAACTGTTCGGCCTGCATGTGTCGTTGCGGGGCTTCACGCGAGTCATGCTGTATCTGCTCGGCCTCGCCGGTGAAATCTTCGTGCTGACCTCGGTGTATCTGGTGATGCCGGTCGGACGTCCGTCGCTCAAACACGCGCTGATCGGTGGCGTGGTGGCCGGCGTGCTGTGGGAGGTCACGCGGCACGTGCTGGTCTGGTATTTCGCCACGCTGTCGCAGGTGAGCCTCGTCTATGGCTCGCTGACGATGGCGATCGTGATCCTGCTCAGCTTCGAATGGCTCGCCACCCTGCTGTTGTTCGGCGCGCAGGTGATATCGCAGTACGAGCGCTTCGGCACCGAAGCGCTCGACGCGCCGCAGCCGAAGATCAAGACCGGCTAAGCAAGCCAGTCGCAAGGAACAACCCTTGCTCGTTCGATACCGACCATAGCCGCCCATTCCACGCGGCGGCATCGACTGGATATCGAGGGAGCGAGGATCATGGCTGAAACCGTTGGCGATTTCATCATTGAGCGGCTGCATGCATGGGGCGTGCGGCGTATCTATGGCTATCCGGGCGACGGCATCAACGGCGTATTCGGCGCGTTGAACCGCGCGCAGAGCGAAGCGAAAAAACGCCATAAAGGCACGGATCAGCCGGGCCCGATCGAATTCATCCAGGTCCGCCACGAAGAAATGGCGGCCTTCATGGCCGCCGCGCATGCCAAGTTCACCGGCGAACTCGGCGTGTGCATCGCCACTTCGGGGCCCGGCGCATCGCATCTGCTGACGGGCCTCTACGACGCGCGTATGGATCACATGCCGGTGCTCGCGATCACGGGTCAGCAGGCGCGCGCGGCGCTCGGCGGACACTATCAGCAGGAGCTCGATCTGCCGTCGATGTTCAAGGACGTCGCCGGCTCGTTCGTCGGCTTTGCGACGATGCCCGCGCAGGTCCGTCATCTGGTCGATCGCGCGGTGCGTATCGCGCTCGCCGAGCGCGCCGTGACTGCGCTGATTCTGCCGAACGATCTGCAGGACATTCCGTACGAGCCGCCGGGGCGTAAGCACGGCACGCTGCATTCGGGTATCGGCTATGCGCGCCCACGGGTCGTACCGAGCGATGAGCAGTTGCGCCAGGCCGCCAACGTGCTGAACGCGGGCCGCAAGGTCGCGATCCTGGTCGGCGCGGGCACACTGCACGCGACCGATGAAGTGATCGCGGTCGCAGAGAAACTGGGCGCCGGCGTCGCGAAGGCGCTGCTCGGCAAGGCCGCGCTGCCCGACGATCTGCCGTGGGTGACCGGCTCGATCGGACTGCTCGGCACGAAGCCGAGCTACGACATGATGACCCATTGCGATACGTTGCTGATGATCGGCTCCGGCTTCCCGTACTCGGAGTTTCTGCCGAAGGAAGGCGACGCGCGCGGCGTGCAGATCGACATCAAGGCCGACATGCTGAGCTTGCGTTATCCGATGGAAGTGAACCTGGTCGGCGATAGCGCCGAGACGCTGCGCGCGCTGCTGCCGCTGCTCGAGCAGAAGGAGGATCGGCTGTGGCGTGAGCGCATCGAAGGCTGGGTGTCCGACTGGTGGAAGACGCTGGAAAAACGCGCGCACGAACCTGCAAAAGACGGCCTGAATCCGCAGCTGTCGGTATGGGAGCTGTCGAAGCGCATTCCGTCGAACGCGATCGTCACCAGCGATTCGGGTTCGGTCGCGAACTGGTACGCGCGTGATCTGCAGGTACAGCGCGGCATGATGTGCTCGCTGTCGGGCGGGCTCGCGTCGATGGGCGCCGCCGTGCCATATGCGATCGCCGCGAAGTTCGCGTACCCGGAGCGGCCCGTGATCGCGCTGGTCGGTGACGGCGCGATGCAGATGAACAACATGGCCGAGCTGATCACGGTCGCGAAGTACTGGCAAGGCTGGAGCGATCCGCGCTGGATCTGCATGGTGCTCAACAATGGCGATCTGAATCAGGTCACGTGGGAGCAGCGCGTGATGGAAGGCGATCCGAAGTTCGAGGTGTCGCAGGACATTCCGTCCGTGCCGTATCACCGCTTCGCGGAGCTGATCGGTTTGAAGGGCATCTATGTCGACCGCCCCGAGCAGATGGCGACTGCCTGGGACGACGCGCTCGCGTCGAATCGCCCGGTCGTGATCGAGGTGAAGTCCGATCCGAATGTGCCGCCGCTGCCGCCGCACGTCACGCTCGCGCAGGCCAAAGCGTTCGCCGAGACCTTGCTGAAGGGCGACCCCGACCAGGGCAACGTGATGGTCGAGACGGCGAAACAGGTGCTCGGCGCGGTGCTGCCGGGGCATCACGACAAATGACGCGGTAGAGCCTCGACGACGTGTGCGCGCGCCAACGGTTCGACAAAGAACGTGACTGGTAAAATGACGCGCGCTTCGTGCACGCGCTCATGGGCCTGCTTCAACGCAGGCCATCACGTCGCCCCTTATCTCATGCTCACACACGTCCTCGCCGTTTTCGCGGCGGCCCACCCTGCGTCATTCGCGCAGGTCGCATCATTCGCGTCGTCAGGCATGGACGCCCTCGCCCATGCTTGACGAAACCCGCATCGCACGCGCGCTGACCGCGCGCGGCATCACACCCGATCCGCGCCAGCGTGAGGCCATCGGCGCGCTCGTCGGGTTGCTCGGCGCGCAGCAGCGCGCGCGGCATGCATGGTCCACCGTCGCGTTCGGCCCGCAAGGCGTCTACTGTCACGGCTTGCCGGGGCGCGGCAAGAGCCTCGTCGTCGATACGCTGTTCGAGCTCGCGCCATGCCGCAAACGGCGCCTGCATTTCCACGAGTTCCTGCGCGAGATGAACCGCCGGCTCGTCCAGGCGCCGCGTGGCGACGACCGGCTTGGCGACGTATCGCGGCAATGGCTCGACGGTATCGAGCTGCTGTGCTTCGACGAATTCCATGTGCACGATATCGCCGACGCGTTCCTGATGGGCCGCTTTCTCGACACCGCGATCAACCTCGGCACGCGGATCGTGCTGACGTCGAACTACGCACCGGACGATCTGCTGCCCGACCCCGAGTTTCACGAGCGCTTTCAGCCGACCATCGCACAGATCAAACGCACCTTCACGGTGATCCATTTCGACGGCGCGCGCGATTACCGTTTCGGCGGCGAAGCGGCCGAGGTGCCGCGCTTTTTCGCGCCGCTGGATGCGTCGAGCGAGGCCGCATTGCGCGATATCTTCACGCGCCATGAAAGCGACGCCGCGATCGAACCGGTCAAGCTCAGCGCGGCGGGCCGGCCTCTCGAAGCGCGTGCGGCCGGCAGTGCGCTGCTGTGGGCGGACTTCGAGCAGCTGTGCGTCGCAAGCCGCTCGCACCTCGACTACCTCGATCTCGCCGAGCAATGGCAAGGCTTGATCGTCGATCGTCTGCATACGGACGCACTGAGGCAGTCGCATGCGCTGCAGCGCCTCGTGTGGCTGATCGACATCTTCTACGACCGCAAGCGCGCCCTCTTCATCGCGTCCGATCAGCCGATCGAGACCGCGTTGACCGGCCTCGAAGGCGCGCATGATCTGTCGCGTACGCTGAGCCGGCTCGCCGAAATGCAGTCGCGCGCATATCGCAACACGCTCGCGCGAGGCGGCGCGGACGAAGCGCAAGACGGCGTCAACGCCGAAGCTCGATAGCCGGGCATCTGACCCGCGCCCATTTCTGGAATTCTTGCAAGGCAGCGGTAAAGCGTGCCAACGCCCTATCGCGCCGACGAACGCGCCGCGGCGCCGCGCGCTGCGCCGCAGGACAACGAAGCGGGGCCGGACGCGGCCCGCCGCTTGTGCGGGAATGGGCTCTGCTACCGCCGAGCGCAGACCCCATTGTTCAGCGGATTACCTCCGCTCGCGCCCGGCCCATGCTCAGAACCGCCTCCGTGGCCGCCGCGTTGTGCGCGGCCTGCCTCACTTCCGCCTGCGTGCATATCGGCCCCTCGCGTCTGAAGGCCGATCAGGTCGACTATGCGCGCGCGCTCGGCGACGCGAAGAAGCGCGCGATCCTCGCCGCCGTGATCGGTCTGCGCTACGGCGATGCGCCCGCGTTCCTGAGCGTCAGCAGCATCATCGCCGCCTACACGTTCGACACCACCGGCGGCGCGACGCTCAACGCCGGCTCGGGCACCATGCCGAACTACGCGCAGGCGACCGGCAGCGTGTCGTATTCGAACCGTCCGACCTTCACGTTCACGCCGACCACCGGTGAAGCGTTCGCGTCCGCGTATATCCGGCCCCTCGCGCCGGCGCTCGTGTTGCCGCTCGCCGAGGGCGGCGTGCCGATCGATCTGCTGTTGCGCATCACCGCGCAGTCGATTGGCGGTCTGCGCAACGGCGATGTGCTCGGCGGCAACAACAGCGCGGGCGCACCGGGCTTCTTCGAATTGCTGCAGGCGTTGCGTCGCCTGCAATTGGCGGGCGAGCTGAACATCGAGACGCGTCAGCTCGATGCAAAGGCCAATCTCAAAGGCGGCCAAAGCCCCGCATTGGCCGTGTTCCTGTCGATCGGCGCGACCGGCAGCGGCGAGTCGCCGGGCACGGCCGCCGATGTCGCCCGCGTGCGCAGGCTGCTGCATCTGTCTACGAAGACACGTAGCTATGAGGTCGTGTATGGGCCGTCGTCGACTTCTGCGAAGGGCGACCGCATTACGATGGTCACGCGCTCGGTGCTCGGCATCCTCAGTGATCTCGGCGCGCAGGTGCAGGTGCCGCAGGAGCGCATCAGCGACGGTTCGACGAAGCCGACCGTCGGGTTGATCGGCGGCGAAACGAGGCCGACAATCATCGTGCACTCGGGCAAGGCCGCGCCGGCCGATGCTTATGTGTCGATCGCATATGGGCCTTCGGTGTATTGGGTCGAGCGCAATGACTTCGACTCGAAATACGCTTTTACGGTCGTGCAGAATCTGATGGCGCTCGCGGAGGCGGATACGAGCAGTAAGGCGCCGGTGGTGACGATTCCGGCGAATTGAGTTCGATAGGCGTGAGCGGACCTGTTCGTTCTTCATCGCGCCGCGCTGTCGCGGCAAAGGAGAAGTCATGGAAAAGATCCCAGTTACCACGGCCTTGTTCATCGCAGGCTTTGGCCCGATTGTGATCGAGGCCCAGGCAAGCCGCGATCTCTACGGCCGGGCTTTCGGTATCCCCTTCAAGGAAGAGAACGGCGGCTATCTCCATACGGAGAGTCTGAACGGGGCAAACTCTTTCGCGTTGTGGCCACTCTCGCACGCTTCTCAGTCGTGCTTCGGCACGGAATCATGGCCTCGCGACGTACCCATTCCGCAAGCCTGGATCGAATTCGATGTCGACGACGTCGAAGCGGCGACGGCAGAACTTGAAGCGCAAGGGTATCGAATGCTGGTCAAAAACCGGAAAGAGCCTTGGGGCCAGACTGTCAGCCGCTTTATCGGGCCGGAAGGATTGCTGGTCGGCATCACATTTACGCCATGGATGCGGGACAAGAAGTGATGGCGGCTACAGTGCAGATTGGGGGGAACCAGCGCGCATCAGGTTACCTGGTTCATTCCGCAAATCGATATTCACCATTGTGAATAATGCGCATAACTATCAGCCTTCGCTTTCCTAAACTTGGATTTCGCGACGCTGACCGAAACGTGCGAGAGCATCGTTTGCGTCGGAATCGCAGTCCATTCAAGGAGAAGCGCTTCATGAGCAAGGCAACCAGCACATTGATCGCGGCCGTCGCCGCACTGATGCTGTCGGGCGGCGCATATGCACAAAGCAACAACACGCTGGCGACTCCGTCCACCAAGTCGCCGGCACCTGCAACGAGTGGCTACGGCACGCCGGGTGCCACCGGCTCGGACAGCGGCTCCGCGTCGCCGAACGCGGGCCAGCCGATGAGCACGATGAGCACGGACAGTAGCTCGACGTCCCGCCAGCCCGCTTACGGGGTTAACAACTCGTTGGCGACCCCATCCACGAAGTCGCCTGTCGGCCAATAATCGCAATCAAGGCTGGCAACCACGCGCGGTAATTCGAACGTCGCCTCTGCCCCGGCATGCGGTCGTTTGATCCGCGAATGCGTGCACTCGTTGCAGGCGCCTTCGGTGGGCGCTGATCTAGAATAAAAGCATGGTCGCGACCCGACAAGGAGGCTGCCATGACACTCACGCTAACGTCGCAAGCTTTCCGACAGAGCGGCGAAATTCCGGTGCAGCATACCTGCGAGGGCGCCAATGTATCCCCGCCGCTCGCGTGGTCCGGCGTGCCCGCGAACGCAAAAAGCCTGGCGCTGATCGTCGACGACCCTGACGCGCCAGACCCGGCCGCGCCGAGAATGACGTGGGTGCATTGGGTGCTCTACAACATCCCGCCGACAGCAACCGGGTTGCCCGATGGCGCTGATGCGCAGGCTTTGCCGGGCGGCACGCTCGAAGGCACAAATGACTTCAAGCGTGCCGCTTACGGCGGCCCGTGTCCGCCCGTGGGACGCCACCGCTATTTCCACAAGCTGTATGCGCTCGACACCGTTCTGCCCGACCTGAAAAGCCCCAGCAAGGCCGCTCTCGAGAAGGCCATGCAGGGGCACGTACTAACGCACGCCGAACTGATCGGCACCTATCAGAAGCGATGAGCGCTGGCATCGTTTCATCAATCGAACTTGCTGACGAAAAAATTCAGCAGCGCCAGTGCGCCAAAATCAGTGCGACGACACATAAGCCGTATCAGCGAATACTGCCGGGATCGAGAAACTCTCGCGCAGACGCTTAGCCTCCGCGGCCGGCGTCAGTCCAAACAGACGCCTGAATTCCCTGCTGAACTGGGACGGGCTCGCGTAACCCACCGCGTGACCCGCCGCCTCCGCGGTCAGGTCCTGGCGCACCATTAACAGGCGAGCCTGATGAAGGCGCGTCGACTTCAAATATTGCATCGGCGACACCTGGGTAATTGCCTTGAAGTGGCTGTGGAAGCTCGGAATGCTCATACCCGCTTCGTCGGCCAGTTGACTTACGTCGAGGGGCTGCGCATAGCTTGCATGAATCAGGCGGAGCGAGCGGCCGATCTGGCCGAACTGTCCTCGCATCGCCAAAGCCTCGCGCAACGAGCTTCCCTGGGCTCCGGTGAGCACCCGGAAATACAGTTCACGCAGCAGCCCGGCGCCCAACACGGCCGCTTCCAGCGGCCGATGCATCGCCTCGAGAAAGCGCAGCACGGACGCTTGCATCGCGTCGTCCATCGGCGTCGACATCATGCTCTGAGGTGCTGGTGCGCGCTCCGCCACGCCTTCACGGTCGATCCGCTCCGCAAGTTCGGCGGCCAATGCGAAATCGAGGTGCAGATACAGCGCGAGAAGTGGACGCTGCTCGGTTGCGTCGGTCTCCATGCTGAACGGCACAGGCACGGATACGGCCAGATAGTGTCGCTCGTCATACAGGTAAAGCTGGTCGCCGAAATAGCCTCGCTTGCGGCCCTGGCAGACGATCACGATACCGGGGTCGTACAGCACGGGCGTGCGCGAGAGCGCCCGGTTCGACCGCAAGATGCGGACGCCCGGCAGTGCCGTGAGGTTGTAGCCCTCGTCGGGCGCCAATGCGCGCAGCAGGTCAACCATGCGTTTCTGGCTTCGCGAGGATAGAGCTGGGTGTCGGGTCGAAGCGCGTATCGGGCTCATAGTTTCGTGCAAGAAAATCAGCGGAATTCGGCTTATTTTGCCTCGGTTGTCAGATTAGTATGCACTCTCCAATCGACATTCGGGAGAAGCTTCAGTGGCATCCAGCAAAACTCTGCTCATCACCGGCGTCAGCAGCGGCTTTGGCCGCGCGCTCGCACAGGAAGCGCTTGCGATGGGTCACAAGGTCGTCGGTACGGTGAGAACCGTCCAGGCAAAGCGTGAATTCGAGTCCCTATCCGCGAACGCCGCTTGGGGACGTGTGCTCGACGTTACCGCGTTCGACGCGATCGACGGCGTGGTGACGGAAATCGAGGCCAGCGTCGGACCCATCGATGTGCTGGTCAACAATGCCGGCTACGGTCACGAGGGCATCATGGAGGAATCGCCGCTATCGGAGATGCGCCGGCAGTTCGATGTGAATGTATTTGGTGCGGTCGCGATGATGAAGGCCGTTCTGCCATTCATGCGTGAGCGCCGCCGCGGTCACATTGTGAATATCACATCGATGGGCGGCTACATCACGATGCCGGGAATCACTTATTACTGCGGGAGCAAGTTCGCGTTGGAAGGCATCTCCGAGGCGCTCGGCAAAGAGGTCCGGCCCTTCGGTATCGCCGTGACGGCGGTGGCGCCGGGCTCGTTTCGCACTGACTGGGCGGGGCGCTCGATGACGCGGACGCCCCGCTCGATTTCGGATTACGACGATATTTTCAATCCCATCCGCCAAGCCCGAGAGGAAAAAAGCGGCAAGCAATTGGGAGATCCCGGCAAAGCGGCGCGCGCAATGCTCGCCGTCATCGCAGCGGAACATCCGCCCACGCGTCTATTGCTCGGTAGCGACGCACTCGGGCTCGTTCGAGCCAAACTGTCGGCATTGAAAGCGGAAATCGATGCGTGGGAGGCCACCACCATCTCGACGGATGGCTGATGACAGCCGAGGCGGAGCATCTGTCGCGACGCGACTTGCATTACGTTGCATTCAACACCGCTGCGCGGTGCGCGAATAGTCGATGGATTCATGAGTGGCGTGCAAAGCTGCATTTGTGAGCGACGCGCGACGTGGCCTACACTTCGTCTCACTCGCTCGAGTGATGCGGATAGAACCCGTTCCTCGCCGATCGGCACGCGCAGTCTTCACCCTCTGGTCGCAAAGGCTTTTCGCTGGAATCGGCGGCCGACGCTCTGGCGACGAGCAAGCGAACCCTTTAGCGCCGTATCGAGTCGGTGCTGGGCAAGTCGCCTTTGTCATACTTCCAGGATTTGCGCGTCGAGCATGCGCTTCACGTGATTCGGACAAGCCACCCGGATATCGAGGCAATCGCTGCCGAGGTCGGCTACGCCGATGGCGTGACGCTGCGTACACTGCTTCGCAGACGGCTCGGCCGAGGCGTGCGTGAATTGCGCGGCGATGTGCGCTGATCGCGAGTAGCGCGGGAAACGATGGCCAAGCGGTCAGTAAGCGCCGCGCCCGCTGGGCTTACGTTAAGAGGACAGCATCTGGAGGACTTTTACCATGACTGAAGCTATCGACCCTGCTGCCGATACCGGAGCAAGCGGGTTTCAAGGCGTCACGCGACGCGTGCTTGAACGCATGCCGATGCCTGGGAGTAGCCGGGAACTCGTTCTGACCGAGGTGACCTATCCGCCGGGTGGTGTGGCCCCGCTGCACGCGCATCCCGTTGGTGGAATCGTCTACATACTGGAAGGTGTAGCCGAGTCTGCGTACGGCAGCGATGCTCCCCGACGATACTCGGCCGGCGCGTCTTTGCAGGACAGGACGGACGTGCCACATACGCTCTTCCGCAATTGCGAGTCAGAACGCCCACTTCGCTTTCTGACAATTTGTGCGCTGGAGCCCGGCCAGTCATACGTCATCGAGCTTTGAAGATCAGTTGCGCTTCGAGCGCTTCAGTGGCATTGTCACCCTCGACGCTGGCCGAAGTTGCCGCCGAATCAGGCATACGAGGGCATGCATTGGAGGTGATTCGCGAACGCTTCGAATATGTACGATAGCGCACCAAATCGTGCCGACATGCGGGGGAGCATTCCGAGGCACTCTCTACCCACCGACCGGCGCCGCCGGTTTCGGGTAATCGCGTGTTGTTGTGGCGTCAGGCTCCTCACATAATCCTGTGCAGGTTGCTACGGAATCGAAATTCAAATGCTGAACATCGATCTCAGGTCACAACTGCAGACGTATCTGCGAAATATCCGCAGACCGGTCGAATTGATCGTGTCGCGGGGCGGCAGCCAAACGTCGCACGAAATGGTGACGATGCTGAACGAAATTGCGTCGTTGTCCGATCTGGTAACGGTAGTCGAAGAGCAGCACGACGACGAGCGCAGGCCATCGTTTTCAATCAGGCAGGTCGGAGCAAGTGCCGCCATTCAGTTTGCCGCCACGCCAACAGGGCCTGAATTTTCGTCCCTCGTCCTTGCAATACTCCAGGTCGGAGGACATCCCGTAGTAGCCGACCGTACGACCATCGAACAGATTCGAACCCTGCAACGTGACTACTATTTCGAGACCTATATTTCGTTGTCGTGTGGAAGCTGTGTGGACGTAGTGCAAGCGCTGAACATGATGGCGGTGATCAATCCACGGATTCACAACATTACGATCGACGGCGGAATTTTTCAGAGTGAGCTGTCCGCGCGTGATATTAGCGTCGTGCCGACGATCTACATGAACGGCGAGGTATTCGGCGAGGGGCGCAGCAGCTTCGTGCAGCTCGGCGCGAAACTCCTCGACATAGAAATGAGCATGAGAGCGGCACTGCGCGCGGCTAGCAAGTCGTAGCACCGGCCTGCAGGCCGTAAAAACGACAACGGACGCACCTGAAGGCGGCGCTGTAGTCCACGCTGCTGCGGCGCTACGCGCTCATGATCCGGAATCGGCGTCGCTCGCGTGGATGAGCAGCAGTGGCGTTTGCGTAATTTGCAAGACCCGCCCAGCGACGCTGCCGAGTATCCAGCGCGTGATGCCGCGCCTGCCGTGCGTACCCATCACGATCAGTTGCGCGTCCCAGCCGCTCGCCTCGCGCACGATCGCATGAGCAACGTCATCGTTGGTCCGGTTGGTCCTGACGAGCGCCGTCGAGACCCGCGTCGACGCGCGCGCCAGAACCGGCTCCGCAGCGGCTATTGCGTCCTTGCCTTCGCCGACGAACGAGTCCTCGAGCGAATCGATCGGAATCCAATCGGACAATCGCACGGCGCGATCAATCACATAGACTGCTCGCAATTCGGTGTCGGACGCAGCGAACCGTATTCCGTACTGCAATGCGGACATCGACTGAGAACTTCCATCGACCGCGAACAGGATGCGCTCGGGCAACTCGCTATGCGTCGCGCTGTAGCTCTGCGGGACGACCAGCATCGGGCAGCGAAGACGTCTCGTCAGCGGTTCGGACACCGTACCCTCGGCCCAACGCTGCAACCCCTGGTGTTGACGCGCGCCTACCACCATCAGGTCGGCTCGCCATGTGTCGGCCGCATCGATCAGGGCATCCACGACGTCGTTGCCGCGCTTCGCGAGGTCGATGACTTCAGTGTCGATATGTGCATCACACGCGGCTAGCGATCGCTTCGCCCGATCGAGTGCTTCGACTGCATCGCGAAGCAATTCATCGCGCGCCAGATCCAGCATGTGGCCGACGCGCCGACCCGTCGGAAAAAGCGTGTGGGGATTCTCGGCCACGCTCACGAGGCGGACGTCGCATCCGGACGGAAGGAGGTTTCGCGCGTAGTCGAGCGCCTGTCGAGATGCGTCCGACGAATCGACTGCGATCAGCACTCTGCGCGGCAGCGTCGACATGCCGTCGACTGGATGGGGGGAATTCATGGTTGGCTCCGAACTACGGCAGGTTTATCTATGAACGGCTCGCCGGCGCGAAATCGGTCAGCTCGGCGCTGAGTTACCTGTTTGGCACCGCTTATCCGGAGCCCGGCGTAGTGGTGACGAATGGCGTCGACTACGAGATCTACGCGAAACGCGACGCCTGAGCGGCCCCCTCCGCGATGCCCCGCTCATCACAGAGGGCCGTTCGCATTCAAGCCCGTGGCGCCTGCCGTTCTTCCGACGTCGTCATTTCCCCAGGGCGGCGCAACATCTTGTCCACTTCTCCCGCGTGCATCTCTTCGACGTGGATCATCTGACGGGCGAACTCCTCGAGTGCGACCGAGCGGTCTTCCACCAGCGCCAGCAGGTCGCGATACAACTGCAACGCGACATTCTCGGCTTGCAACGACTCGCGGAGGATCGAAGCGATATCGAAGGTATGCGAGTCGAGCAGAGGACCGATCGCCAGCGACGGATAGGCGCCCAGCGTGGTGATCCATTCGCCCGCCTGCTGTGCGTGCAACAACGATTCGTCCGCCTGAGCGCGCAACCACTCCCGGATCGGGATGCGTCCGAATCCGAAAACAAGCAACGAATAGTGCGTATATCGGACGACGCCGGCCAACTCGGATTCGAGAATCCGGTTCAGCACCGCAACCACGTCCTCCTTATTGATCTCGGCCATTTGAAATCTCCTTTCACTCAAACCGTCGCCGCACGCTCAAGCACCCTTCCCCTTCTTCACCCGCTCGATCTGCTGCTTCGCCGCCTGATACACCGCATCAGGCGTGAAACCGAACTTCTTCTTCAGATCCGCAATCGGCGCCGATGCGCCGAACGTGTGCATGACGACCTGCGCACCGAGCCGCCCCGTATACCGGTCCCAGCCGAGCGACGCAGCCTGCTCGACCGCGACGCGCGCCTCGACGTCCGCCGGCAGCACCGACTCCTGATACGCACCGTCCTCGCGCTCGAAGATGTCCCACGACGGCATCGACACGACGCGCGCCGCGATGCCCTCGCTCTTCAGCTTCTCGTACACGTCGGCGCAGATCGACAGCTCGCTGCCGGTCGCCATCAGGATCACCTCGGGCTTCTTGCCATCGGGCGCATCGGCGAGCACATACGCGCCGCGCTTGACGCCGCTCGCTGACGCATAGCGGCTGCGGTCGAGCGTCGGCAGCGGCTGGCGCGACACGACGATGCACGCGGGCCGGTGCGGCTGTGTCAGCGCGACCCGCCATGCCTCGGCCGCTTCGTTCGCGTCGCCGGGACGCAGCACCGTCAGGCCGGGCACACCGCGCAACGACGCGAGCTGCTCGATCGGCTGATGCGTCGGACCGTCTTCGCCGACGCCGATCGAATCGTGCGTGAACACATAGATGGCCGGCACTTCCATGATCGCGGACAGGCGGATCGGCGGCTTCATGTAGTCGCTGAAGATCAGGAACGTCGAGCCGTACGCGCGCAGATTCGATAGCGCGAGCCCGTTGACCACCGCGCCCATCACATGTTCACGAATGCCGAAGTGCAGATTGCGGCCGCCATAGCTATCCGCCTGGAAGCTGCCGGCGCCTTCGAACTTCAGGTTGGTTTTCGTCGACGGCGACAGGTCGGCCGCGCCGCCGATCATCCACGGCACGCGCGCGGCAATCGCATTGAGCACCTTGCCCGACGATTCGCGCGTCGCGATGCCCTTCGCGTCGGCGTCGAAGCTCGGGATGTCGCTGTCCCAGCCCTGCGGCAATTCGTGCGCCTGCATCTGCGCGAATTCGCGCGCGAGATCCGCGTACTGCTTTTTGTAGCTGTCGAACTTCGCCTGCCATTGTTCGCGCGCCGCCTTGCCGCGTGCGCCGATGCCTTGAGCGAAACGTTCGTGCACGCCCTCGGGGACGTAGAAGAACTTGTCCTCGGGCCAGCCGTAGAACTTCTTGGCCAGCGCAACTTCGTCGACGCCGAGCGCTTCGCCGTGCGCGGACGCGGTGTCCTGCTTGTGCGGCGCGCCCCAGCCGATGATGCTGTGAACCACGATCAAAGTCGGCCGGTCGGTCACGCTCTTCGCCTCGATGAGCGCCTTTTCGAACGCGGCGGTGTCGTTCGCATCGCCGACGTTCAGCGTGTGCCAGTTGTAGCCGTGAAAGCGGCTTGCCACATCATCGCTATACGCGAGGTCGGTATGGCCCTCGATCGTCACGCGGTTGCTGTCGTAAATCCAGATCAGGTTCGACAGCTTCAGATGCCCCGCGAGGGAGGCCGCCTCGTGCGAAATGCCTTCCATCATGTCGCCGTCGCCGCACAGCGCGTACACGCGGTAATCGAACAGCGGCGCGTCCGCGCGGTTGAAGTGGTTCTCGTACCAGCGCGCGGCCATCGCCATGCCGACGCTATTGCCGAGACCCTGGCCAAGCGGTCCCGTGGTGGTCTCGACGCCGGTCGTCATCCGGTACTCGGGGTGGCCCGGCGTATTGCTGTCGATCTGGCGGAAATGCTGGATGTCGTCGAGCGATACGGCCGGCGCGCCGGTCGGCTTGCCGTGTTCGTCGACGGCTTTCACGTTGGCCAGATGCAGCAGCGAATACAGCAGCATCGATGCATGCCCGACCGACAGCACGAAGCGGTCGCGATTCGGCCACAGCGGCTCGTCAGGGTCGTAACGCAGATGGTGTTGCCACAGGTGATACGCGATCGGCGCGAGCGCCATCGGCGTGCCGGGGTGGCCGGAATTGGCTTTCTGCACGGCGTCCATCGACAGCGTGCGGATCGTGTTGATGCACAACTGATCGAGGGCGGGATCGTTTTGCATGGGACGCTCCTTGTTCGGCAATTCGGGAGACGGCCGACGCACGACGCTGAGCGCGCGGACGGCTCGGCGCATCGTGTCGACATGGAAAACGCGCGCGTCCGGGCGTGTCGCCAGGGACGCGAAGCCGCACGTGGAACCGCACACGTGCCGACGTTACTGCCGAAAGCGCGCGGGAAAATCGCGGCGAAGCCCACAGATGATGCGCCTAACCGCGCAACTCTGCACGCCACGCCGCAGCAGACCGGCTGCTTCGCGAACGACGAAGTTCACGCCACCTGCAGCCAAAGCTCGACCACCGGACCATGCTTGCCGTCGATCGGATCGAGCGGCGGAAACGGCAGCGCCAGCATGTCGGTGAGTTCCTGCGGCGTCAGCGCTTCGCGGCGAATGTCCCACTGCTGCCCTAACGGATAGCCCGCCACCACCTGAAAATGCGGCTCGAACGATTGCAGACAATGGCCGGTGCCAGCCGGCAGCAGCAGCACGTCGCCCGCATGCAGCCTCACCACCCGCCCGCCCGGCCCGCCGACGATCACCTCGGCGCTTGCGTCGATCACGCCGAGAACCTCGTGCGCGGTCGCGTGGAAGTGATGGAAGTCGAAGATGCTGTTGCGCCACTGCGCGGGCCATGCATTGCGCTCGAACAGGATTTCGAACGCGGCGGCCAGATTGCCGCTGCCGGGCGACAGCGCGCGCCGGTACAACACGACCGGCAGCTTGCTGTTGTTCGGCACCCAGTCGTGCGGTTCCAGCATGAAAGCTTCGTATTCGGTCTGCGCGGCGTCGAAGCCGTGCTTTGACTCGTTGAACATGATTGCTCCTGGCTTGTGATGCGGTTGCCGCGAACCGGCGTCCGAACACCGGCTAGCCGCCGCCGATGCCTTGCAGCACCTTGCCTGTGCCGCCGCACACGGTGCAGCGAGCGCCGTCGACCTTGCCCGTGCCGTGGCAGGCGCGGCAAATGTCCTCGCCCGCGCCGGGTGTGTTGGGCGGCGCTTCGTCGCCGGGGTTCATCGTTTCGGTTGAATTGTCCGGTTGCATACGCTTTCTCCGGTTGGATGTTGACGGATTGGATGCACGGGCTGGCTCGCGACGCGTCGCGTCATTGCTCGCCCGGCTGCTTGCGATGCGATTCGCGCCCGCCGCCCCCTGGCGGTTCGGCGTGCTCGCCGGTGCCGAGCGGCACTTCGGCGCCGTGCCGCGGCCGCTCGCTCGAGCGGGGCGGATTGGTCGCTTTATCCACGCCGGTCTGCACGACCGGTTCGATGCCGAGCGGACTCGGCTCGACGTAGTGCGTGCCGCTCGGTTTGTTGCGGGCTTTGACTTCGTCGGACATCGCGGGCGCGGCGCGCTCTTCCGGCCGCGCGGACTGCTCGCCGGCCGGCGTCTCGCCCTGCTGCTGAGTGGTGGTGTTGGCCGATTGGGGATCTTGCATCACGCCCTCCTCGTTTGTTGCGCCATCGATGCGCGTCGTGACGCGCTATCTCGAACGGGCACCTGGTGAGTGCAGCAACATTCGAGCCTTGCCGATGAGGTCCGAGGGCAGCGCGACAGGCACGGCCATTGCGGACTCGGTGGCAGTACCACCGCACGTTCGCTTTGTAAAAAGGAGAACCCAAAGGAGAACCCCATGAGCATCACGACTATCCGCGTTTCCGATACCGAGGTACAGGTCGAGCGCACGCTGTACACGTTTGCGCAAAAGAGCGACGCCGATGCGTTCCAGAACTGCGTCGTCGACGGTCCGGTCGACACCTGCTATCGCGATCATCCGCCGCTGTCGGTACGTCCGACCGTGCCCGACGAACAGCCGGACGACCCCGCGCGTGGCAGCACGATTTCGCCGTCGCTCGGCGGTATGCCTTGATCGCGTTTGTACCTGTCGCGGAACCAGCAGCACTACACCGGCTGCGCGCGCTCAGCCTTCGGGCGCGGCGCGATCGGCCGCGACGATCTCGCGGCCATATGCAATCGCGGCACGCCGAGCTTCGTCGGCGGTCGCATAGGGGCCGATCTGCGGTGCGCCGTCGAACGGGAACAGAATCCGCCTGTCCGCTTTCCTCACCACCTTCAGTCCACCTATATATCGGCCGTCGCCTGTTCCGTGATAGCTGGCGAAGATCTCGAAGTCGTCGTCAGCAACGTCGGCCTTGTGTCGCGCCATATGCGTTCCTCGTCGTGTGCTTTCTGCGAGTGATGTCCAATGCGAGCCGGGCGCGCCCGGTCATCGCGATGCGGCGCGTGTGCGGGGTTTCAGCAAGTGACGTTCCACACAACGACACGCGTCGCCGTGCGGCACGCGCATTGCGCGTCTGAACGAAGACTTTGTGGAGACCCTGATGGATTTGCCTGACACGAGCCGGCAAGCGCCCCGTGCAATCGGCACATTCGACCTGAACGCAGCCACCCTGGCGCAGATGACGATGCGGTCGCTGCCGCTGCATCTGCACGTGCCGACGCCACCCGAGGTCGACCCCGAGATCCCGCCCAAGACGCCGCCGAACATCGACCCCGATCCGATCCCGGACGATCCGCTCGACGATCCCCACGAACCACCGGAAGGTGATCCACCTGCCGCGCCGCCGCCGTTGCACGCATCGCACCCGCGTGTGCCGTGCATCGCGGATTGAGTCCATGTCGAGACGGACAATATGGGGTGAAGGGACGCGACGTCGCGGTTACGTTGCTGGTCGACCGCAGCGGCTCGAAAGCCGGCCGCAAGATCGAACTCGCGCAGCTGTGCGCGAGCGCGCCGTGCGATGCGCTGACTCAGTTGTCGTTCGATTGCGAAGTGCTCCGCTACTGCCCGCTCGAATCCACGCCGATGAAGCAACTCTACGAGCGGCAACGCGCGGCCGGTGCGGATTTGCGGCGCTGCAACCGCTTCGTCGAGCGGCTCGATCTGAAGGTCTACAAGCGCTTCGGCGCGACCGACCTGAGCGGCATCGCCGACCTCGACTGCGGGCACGAGAACCCGGACGGCGAAGCGCTCGCCGATCATCCGGCCGGGCGCCGCATCCTGATGGTGTTTCCCGACGGCTATCCGTCGACCTGCGACGGCGACCCGAAGGTGTTGCGCAGCGACCTGCGCGAACGCGTCGCGGCGACCGCGAAGCGCGGCATCTAACTGGTGGGGATCGGCGTGCCGACCGATGCGGTCGAGGACTTCGATCCGCGCAACCTGGTGGTGAGCCGCCTCGCCGAATTGCCTTCGACGGTGTTCTCGCTGCTCGGTTCGATGCGGCTCACTCGTTGAGCATGGGTTGAGCGCAGCGACACGCTATTACGGGCTTGCCGCCCGCATCGTCGCGATCGGAGTCAGGAATTCCGATACGCCGGTCAGGATGATCTGCACGCCGATGCACAGCAGCAGGAAAGCCGACACCCGCAATGCGACCTTGGTGCCCTCGACGCCGAGATAGCGCGCCAACACGGTCGCGCGGCTATAGATCAGATATACGCAGACGGCCACGGCGAACGTGATCGCGACCGACGCGATGCTCGACATCACGAATGCCGACAGCTTGTGCGTGCGATTCGCGGACAGCGCGATCGCGGTCGCGATCGAGCCGGGCCCGGTGGTCAACGGCACGGTGAGTGGAAAGAACGCACGGGCCTTCGCGGTCTCGGCATCGACGCGCTTCACGTCCGTCTGCTCGGCCGGCGTGTCGGGCGCATTGAGCATCTGCCAGCCGCCGACGGCGAGCGCGAGCCCCCCGCCGATGCGCAACGCCTCCATCGAGATACCGAAGAAATGCAGGATCGGCGTGCCGATGAAGAACGCTACCAGCAGCACGCAGGCGGCGTTGATCGCAACCTTGCGGGCAAGCGCGTCGCGCTCGTCGAGCGTCAACGATGCGGTCCGATCCAAAAAAACGAATGCGCCGCCGAACGGATTGATGATGCTGATCATGCCGATGAAGCCAAACATAATGTCCGAGATCAGACTTTCGACCATGTGCGTGTCCGTGTGTCTACTTGTGCGGGTTCGCGCATGGGCGCGCTGCCGGTCAGGAAGCCGGCACGCATCACGCGGTCCGGAAAATGCTGCAATGCTCGCAGATCATATCGCGGCGCGCCAGTCGCCCTGCAAAAAAGCCGCGCGATACCTGGCGCGTCACGTCGCGTCCCGCTTTGCAGCGCAGCAATCGGTGCGGGAAAGATGAAATTGCAACGGTCGGAACCTTCACATTTATTTTGACCTACTTTACGGGAGCGAAGTATCAGGCATACAGTCTTCAGCGAAGCCGGAATTTCAACGACACATAACTACTAGTTCGAGGAGTTGCCCGCATGCTTCTTCGTGTACTTGCCGCGTTGCCGTTCATCGGCATTCTGGTCGGCGTTACGTTTGTCAATCGGGTCGAGCCCATCGTGCTCGGCATGCCGTTCGTGCTGGCCTGGATCGTCATGTGGGTGGTGTTGAGCGCGATCATCATGGCGATCGTCTACAACCTCGATCCGTCGAACCGGCGCGTCGCCGCCAATGGCGAGGAGGTTCGCCCATGAGCGCACTCGTCATCATCGCCGCCGTTACGCTATTCGCGCTATTCCTCGGCGTGCGCGCAAGGCGCGGCCACGACATGAGCCTCGAGCAATGGAGCGTCGGCGGCCGCAGTTTCGGCACCGCGTTCGTGTTCCTGCTGATGGCCGGCGAAATCTACACGACCTTTACGTTCCTCGGCGGCAGCGGCTTTGCGTACGGCAAGGGCGCGCCCGTCTACTACATCCTCGCGTACGGCACGCTCGCGTACATCCTGTCGTACTGGATGCTGCCGCCGATCTGGCGCTACGCGAAAACGCACCGCCTCGTGTCGCAGCCGCACTTCTTCACGCGCAAATACGAGAGCCCGGCACTCGGCACGCTGGTCGCTCTGGTCGGTGCGGCCGCGCTGATTCCGTATCTGGTGCTGCAGTTGAAGGGTCTCGGCATCATCGTCGCGACCGCGTCGTATGGCGTGATCTCGTCGACGGCGGCGATCTGGATCGGCGCGATCGTCGTGACCTCTTACGTGATCGTGTCGGGCGTGCGCGGCTCCGCGTGGAACTCGGTCGTCAAGGACCTGCTGATTCTCGCGATCGTGCTGTTCCTCGGCATCTATCTGCCGCTGCATTACTACGGCGGCTTCGCCGCGATGTTCCGCACCATCGACGCCGCCCGTCCCGGCTTCCTGACCTTCCCGGCGCACGGTTCGAGCGTCGTGTGGTTCCAGTCGACGGTGCTGTTGACCGCGCTCGGCTTCTTCATGTGGCCGCATACGTTCGGTTCGATCTTCACGGCGAAGGACGAGCGGATCTTCCGCCGCAACGCCGCGATCCTGCCGCTCTATCAGCTGATCCTGCTGTTCGTGTTCTTCGTCGGCTTCGCGGCGACGCTGCGCGTGCCGGGCCTGAAAGGCGCCGACATCGACCTGTCGCTGTTCCGCCTGTCGCTGCAGACGTTCGATCCGTGGTTCGTCGGGGTGATCGGCGCGGCCGGTATCCTGACCGCGCTGGTGCCCGGCTCGATGATCCTGACCTCGGCCTCGACGCTGCTCGCCAACGACGTCTATCGCGGCATGGTGAACCGCAACGCGTCGGATGCGTCGGTCGCGATGATCGCTCGTGTTCTGGTGCCGGTCGTGGCGCTGGTCGCGGTCTTCTTCACGCTGAACGGCGGCGAAACCATCGTCGCGCTGCTGCTGATGGGCTACAGCTTCGTTACGCAACTGTTCCCGGCCGTGATCTGCAGCCTGTTCCCGCACAACCGCGCGACCCGGCAAGGCGCGTTCTGCGGCATCATCGCGGGTGTCGCGGTGGTCACACTGACCACTACGCTGCACTGGAGCGTTGGGCAGCTGATGCCGTTCCTGCCCGAGGCGCTGAAGGACGTCAACATCGGCTTTCTCGCGCTTGCCGTGAATGTGATCGTGTTCGTGATCGTCAGCGCGGTGACGCAGCCGAGCGCGGCCGAGCAGGAGAAGCACGCGTCGGTGCATTGAAAGATAGCTACGCCTGATGCATCTGAAGGGGCTGTTCGCTTCGGCGACAGCCCCTTATTCTTTCGGTTCACGGTTCGACCGCTCATCCCTCGATCCCCGGAGCCCCGACATGTCCTACGTTCTCTACTACTCGCCCGGCGCGGCCAGCATGCCCGTGCACTGGATGCTGCTCGAAATGGGCGTGCCCTTCGAAGCGCGCCTCGTCGATATCGACGCGGGCCAGCAGCACGATCCCGAGTATCTGCGCTTGAACCCGGCTGGACGCGTGCCGACGCTGGTCGTCGATGGCGTGCCCCGGCATGAATCGGCTGCGCTGCTGATGCTGCTCGCCGAGCGTCACGCAGACGCCGGGCTCGCGCCCGCGCCCGGTACGCCCGCTCGCGGCGAATGGCTCGAATGGATGATCTACCTCGCGAACACGCTGCTGCCCGCGATGCGCGACTGGTTCTACGCCGCAAGCGACGGCGACCCGGCCGGCGCCAACGCGGTGCGCGCTCTCGCGCAACGCCGCATCGAAGCAGCGTGTGCGCGGCTCGACGCGCATTTCGCCGGTGGCCACGCGTACCTCGCGGGCGACAAGCTCAGCACCGCCGATCTGCTCGCGCTCGTGCTGATGCGCTGGACCCGCAACATGCCCCACCCGGCTACGGTGGGCTGGCCGCATCTCGCGGCCTATATCCGCAAGCTGCGCGCACGGCCGGCGTTCATCGAACTCAATGAGCGCGAGAAGCTGACGGAGTGGCGCAACGACGCTCAGTGACGCTCGACAGCCTCAAGCTTCACATCGTCGCTTCCCTGCCCGTCTGCGCCGCGAACGCGAAGCCGTTCTTGCCGTCGCGCTTGACCTGATACATCGCAGCATCGGCGGCGGCGATCAGACGGCGATGATCGTCGACGTCGTCCGGATAGCTCGCGATCCCCACGCTCGCCCGCACGCGGCCGATTCCCATCTGCTCGTCGGTCTCGACCACGCAGGCCATCAGCCGGCGCGCGATCTCGGCGAGCTCGTCATCGCCGGCGAAGGTGCGCACCAGCACCGCGAACTCGTCGCCGCCAATGCGCGCGACCAGATCCCCTTTGCGCACCGACGCGCGAAAGCGCGCGGACACCGCGGCGAGGAATTCGTCGCCGGTGCGATGCCCGAACGAATCGTTGACCTGCTTGAAGCCGTCGAGGTCGATATACAGCACGGCGAGGCGCTGCTCGACGGCCACGGTCCGCGCGATTTTGGCGGCGGCGTCGAGCGCAGCCAGCAGCTTGCGGCGGTTCGACAGGCCGGTCAGCGAATCGTGCAGCGACGCCAGCTCGAACTCGTGCGACTGCCCCGCGAGCTGGCGATTGCGCTTCGCGTACATGCCGAGCGCCGTGATCAGCATGCAGAACAGCAGCGCGGCGAGCGCGATCAGCGTGCGCGCGACGTGCGCGACCCGCAGCCGCACGTCGGCGCTCGACGCGTCGCGTTGCGCGCGCCAGTAGGCCGAGACGCTGCCCAGCACCGTCGCGACGGCTTCGGGCGTCGCCTGGGTCGGTGACATCGACGGTATGGGCGGCGCCGGCGACGGACTCGCGTTGACGAGCGCCGCGAGCGACGCGAAACGCCGCGCGAGTTCCGCGCGCGCCGCCTCATAGGCCGGCACGAAAGACGCGTCGTGACTCGCCGGAGTGTCGGCCATGCGCTTCCACGCGGCCAACTGTTCGCGCGCGCTGTCGACGCGCTCGGCGGCTTCGAGCACGAGGCCCGCGTACTCCTGCTTCAGCTGATCGGAGAACACCGTGCGGATCTGGATCGCCACATACAGCAGGCCGAACAGCAGACACAACAGCGCGGCCACGGCGACGCTCGCGGGCCCCGGCCGGAAGCGCCACACCGGCCCGCGCGCGTGTGCGGCGCCGCGCAGTCCGGCTTGCCCTGCTGACCCGGCGACCGCGTGCTCAGGGATGGGAGTACGGATCTTGTTGCTGTCGGCCGTTGTCATGTTGACGATAGCTCACGCGTCGAAAGAACTGTCCGATCCGCGCAAACAGACCGCCCCTGTGCTGCGACGACGCGCGCCGCTCCTGCTGCGCGACGCGCGTTTCTTTCGTGTCGTGACCGCCCGCGGGCTTCGCGGTCGAATTGGCGACGTGCCGCGTCGAGCGCGGCGGTGGCGTGGGAACAATCGGGGCCGTGGGTGGATTGGTCGACAGATCCGCCGACAGGTCCGCCGATGTATCGACCGGCGTATCGGCCAGCGCGGCGGTGAGATTCGGCTCAGGCGTACTCGGGTGGATCTGACCGGACCACACGGCCGGGTTGGTGTCCTCGAAGCCGCCGTTCGCGCCGGCCGTTGTGAGCGCGACGTCTGAGGCGGTGGGCTGCGTGGCCGACTGCGCGATGGCGGGCGTGGCGGCCTCCTGCGGCGCGTGCGCGACGGCCACCGTCGGCACCGCGGGCGCCGACGAACCGAGCGCCTGACGTGCGCCCGCAATGGCATCCGCGTAGGTCTGCTGATCCTGGTTGAACCAGACGCCGTAGGCGACGGTGCCCATCACGCCGAAGGTCAGCGCACCGGCCGCCGCGAGGCACAGCGCGAGGCGGCCGAAGCGCGGCGGCGGCACGCCCGATTCGTCGGTGCCGTCGGGTTCGAAGGAGGAACGGCCGTCCGTTGTGGAATCACGCAAGTCGGTATCGTCGGGATCGGTAGCCATCGCAATACGCTCCGGGTATGCCACTTCCTGCTGACAAGCTGGCGCACTGACGAGTCGCCGCGTAAGCCGCGCTCGCTGGCTGCCGCCGCACGCAATGCTCAATGAATGTAATCCTGTCGCGAACGCCCGACAACACAGCAGCGTTGCGTTTCCGCCTCGCTTCCAGGGTGCATCAGACGACGCCTCCAGACACCGCATGAGTTGGCAAAAAAACGTGCAAATTTGGTAAAAACTCCAACCTCGCTACCAGCGCCACAGCCAGCCCCGCGCCTGCCGTCACCGCGACGCCCGATGCGACGCGGGTCCGCGAAACGCGCCAACGCGGTCGCCGTTTCGCACGCAACATCCGGGCCTGATGGCGCACCGATGCCCGACACCCGGAGCATTGCTTGAAACCCGCGTGGGAGTAAGCGGCGCGCCTCGGGCAGTATTCCGCGAACCTGGTACCGCGCGAATTCCCGAATCCGTCCGCGCGTGGTGGTAAGGTCACCTGCGCATGTCGCGAACGCGCGCCGTGCCGCACGGTGCCCGGCCCTACGTCATCGGTCAGCATAAAAATCATGTCGAACAGGTATCAGCACAAGCCCCTCACGCCGTGGCACCGCGCGCTCGCGCGCTTCTCTCTTTCGGAAACCGCCAAATACACGAAGCTGACGCTCGGCCTGTGGATCGGTTTCGGCATCCCGTACCTGCTCGGTTTTCCCGACGCGGCCGTGCCGCTCGCCGGTTCGACGATGCTGACGCTGGCGCTCGGTAGCTCGATTTCGGCGGCGCGAAGCTACTTCTACAAGCGGGTTTTTTCCAACGTGGTGGCGATGCCGATCGGCACGCTGCTGATCTGGCTGACCGCGCCGCACCTGTGGATGGGCGCGGCGCTGCTGCCGCTCGTGATCTTCAGCATCGTCGCGCTGCGGCCGTCGCTGTTCCAGATGACCAGCATCACGGTGCCGATCACGCTCGTGCTGTATACCGGCGAACATCTGCCACTGCTCGAACAGCGCCTGATTGGCGTGGTGCTGGGCATGTTCCTCGGCTTCGTGATCCAGCAGATCGCGTTTCCGCCCGATCACGGCTACTGGGCGAATACGCTCGTCAACGACGGCAACGAACAGGCCACCGACGTCGTCGCGCAACTGGCCGCGGGTCAGCTCGACAAAGCGCGGATCAAGCCGGCGGCCTCGAAGCTGCGCACACTGAGCACGAACCTGAAGCAGGCGCACCTGCTGCTGAAGACCGACCTCGAGCAGGCGTGGGTGTCGCCGCATCTGAAGCGCAACGCGGCAAGGCTGCCGGTGTTCGCGTGCTATCAGGAGACTTTCGATTCGCTGGTCAACTTTCTCGAAACGATGGACACGTTTCACGATCAGTTCGCCGCGCTCGATGCCGCGTGGCGCGAAATGTTTCTCGCGCGGCTCGCGCGCCTCGTCAACGCTCACCGGCAGCTGGCCGAGGCGGCGGACCTGCGCGTCGAGCGTCCGGCGCTCGACGCCCCGCCTCTGCATATGGAGGACCTGCGTCAGCTGACCGAGGACCTGCCTGCGTCGAACGTGTTTACGCGCGTGTACCTCGGGCATCTGACCGGCTACGGGATTCTGCTATGCCGGTTGAGCGAGCTGCATACCGCGTGAGCGGCGCGGGTTGCCCGATTCACCGCTCATTGCACGGCTCATTGCACGGTGATAGTGGCCCGCATATTCGGATGGATGCCGCAGAAGATCTTGTACACGCCCGGTTTATCGAACTTGAATTGATAGGTGTCGTCCTGATCGAGCGCGGCCGAGCGGAACAGGCCCGCATCGTTGACCACGGTGTGCGGCTCGCCGTCGAGATTTTTCCATGTGACCGTCGTGCCCGCCTTGACGGTCAGCTCCGTCGGCGTGAAATTAAAATTCTTCATGAACATCGCGTTAGGCGTCGACGCAACGGTCTGAGGCTGCGCCGCCTTCATCGGCATCTGCATCTGCATCGGCATGGTGGTTTGCGCGAAGCCGAGCCCCGCCGACATCGCCAGAATCGCGGCACTGCCGAGCGCAACTGCGAGTGCCCGGCCCTTCAGGTTGGTTGGCATCATTGATCTCCTCGAGCTTAAAAGTAGCGCTTGCCGTCAGGCGAGCGTCGTGTCGTCGAGCGTCGCCTTCAGCGGATGACGCGCGATGCTGACGCTCGTCACGCCGAGCATCTTCGGCAACTGGTCGCTCGCGACCTTCAGCGGCCCCGGGCCTTCGCCCTGGCCGGCGGTCGGTTGCGGATAGGCGGTCGAGCGGGCGGTATGGAACGTCACGTTGCCTTCGACCTTCGTCACGATCTGATGAATGTGACCGTTCAGCACCGTCACCGAACCGAAGCGCTTCAGATAGTTCATCGCCTGTCCGGCGTCGCCGGTGCCCCAACCCCACGGCTCGTAGATCGTCCACATCGGCATATGCGCGAACACGACGACCGGGGTGCTCGACGCGCGGCCTTTCAGATCGTTTTCGAGCCACTCGAGCTGCTCGCCGCCGAGACCGCCGAGGCCGTTCGGCTTGAAATTCATCACGTTGACGAGGCCGACGAAATGCACGCCCTGGTGGTCGAAACTGTAATAGCCGCGGTTATCCGACGCCTTGCCGAAGCGGCTGAAGTACTCGGTGCCGGGGCCATCGGTGACGTCATGCTCGCCGGGGACCGTGTGCAGCTCGGTGATCTTCAGTCCCGACATCAACTGCGCGGCCAGATCGAATTCCGCGGGCTTCGACAGGTGCGTGATGTCGCCGGTGTGAATCGCGAGCGGCGGACGTGACGGCATCGCGTTGACGTAGTCGATCGTCTGTTTCAGCGTGCCCGCGACGTCGGGATTCGCTTCCTTGTTGAAGCCGATATGCGTGTCGCTGATCTGCAGGAAAAGCGGCGTGCCCGCCGCTGGCGTCGCGGTTTTCGCGTCGGCCGCGAGCGCGAGTTCGACCGGCGTCAGCACACCGCCCGACAGCATGAACACGGTGCCCAGGCCACCGAACGCAAGACACTTCAGCGCGCCGCGACGCGCCGGATCGAATGAATGTTGTGACGACATGATGACCTCACGATAGGGATTCGTCGAACCGAACCCGGTTCGTGAGGCATGACTGTCGTGTGGCGGGTTTTATTCCCGCGTCGTGCGGCGTTTGTGGAAGGCGGCGCGTGTATGCGAACAGAAAGCGGCCAGTAAACGCCGTGATGGATTGCACGTTGGATTGAACATTGCGTCAGCCGCCGACCGCCGCGATGATCCGCGCGCGCATCGCGGCGTCGGGCAACGGTCCCGATCTCGCGCGCACGTTGTCCGCCATGTATTGCGGCCGCCCGGTGCCGGGAATCACGACCGTCACCGCCGGCTGCGCGAGCACGAATTTCAACAGGACCTGCGCCCAGCTCGTGCAGCCGATTTCGGCGGCCCATGCGGGCAACGGCGTTTTCATCACGCGCGCGAGCAATCCACCGCCGCCGAACGGCTGATTGATCACGACGCCGATGCCGAGTTCGGCGGCGAGCGGCAGGATGCGTTGCTCGGCCGCGCGATCGTCGGCGGCGTAGTTGATCTGCACGAAGTCGGGCTTCTCGCTGCGCATCACCGCCGCGACCTGGTCGAACGCGCTCGATGTGTAATGCGTGATGCCGAGATAGCGAATCCGGCCGCGCGCCTTCCAGTCGCGCAACGTCGCGAGCTGCGTGCGCCAGTCGAGCAGATTGTGGATCTGCATCAGATCGACATGCGGCTGCTGAAAACGCCGCAGCGATTCCTCCATCTGCGCGATGCCGGCTTCGCGTCCCTCGGTCCAGACCTTGGTGGCGACGAAGGCCTTGCGATGCGCGTCGAGCTGCGTGAGCAGCGCGCCCGCGACCGCTTCCGACGAACCGTACATCGGCGATGAATCGATCACCGAGCCGCCCGCTTCGAACAGGATGCGCAGCACGTCGGCGAGTTGCGCACGCGCGGCGGCATCGTCGCCGACGTCGAAGGTGCGCCACGTGCCGCAGCCGATCACGGGCAGCGCTTCGCCGGTGGACGGGATCGCGCGGCGGTTCATGCGGGGTAAGGTGGTATTGGGTTGCGCCGGTTTGTTGGTTTGCCCGGACGTGACGCGCGACAACGCGAGTGTTGCCGGTAATCCGAGCGCCGCGCGCAGAAGGCGGCGGCGGTGAGCGTGGTCCGGAGAAAATGCCATAGCGGGTACGGTGCCATCGTGCATGGGAGTTCGATCGTGATCGCAGCGGCTATAGCACACCCCGCCTCGCGAATTCGACAGCCAGACCATCCGCGTCGACGAACCGGTAGCCCTGCAAACCAGCCGCGAGCGCGCCGTCCACGTTGGCCTCGCTGTCGTCGATGAACAGCGTGTCCGTTGCGGCCGCGCCGAGCCGTTCGACGCAGCGCAGATAGGTTTGCGTGGCGGGCTTCGCCGCGCCGAACGCCGCCGACGAATAGACGTGCGCCCCGAACAGCCGCGCCACGGGCGGATTCAGATAAGCGATGTGATCGGTCAGTAGGCGGCAGTTGTTCGTCAGTATCGCGATGCGGCAACGCTGCGCCGCGCGCGACGCCAGCGCGAGCGCCGCTTCGTTTGGCGTGATCGACGCGAGCCGTGCGTCGAGCCATTCGGCGCGGCTCACCGGATAACCGAGCAGCGCGCCGAGTTCGCGCAGATATTCGTCGTCGCTGATTTCGCCGCCATCGGCGCGCGCCTCGAGTCCCGAGCCCCAGATCGCATGACGCACGGTCTCTTCCGTGCAGCCCGCGATCGCCGCGAGACGCTCGACACGCGCGGCGCGGTCGTAGTGCGACAGCACACCTTCCAGGTCGAACAGAAGCAGCGTGACGGGTGCGCTCATGCTGTCGGTCTCGCGGGTTGAATATTGAGCCATGCACCATGCGCCCTTTGCGCGTTACGCTCCGGGCTTAACGTGTTTTCTGCCGCAACGGCCTGAAGAACTTCCGAATTTCGGCCGCCAGCAAGTCGGGCTTTTCCATCGCCGCGAAGTGCCCGCCGGCCGGCATTTCGCTCCACTGCACGACGTTGAAGGTTCGTTCGAGCCAACTGCGCGGCGGATGATTGATCTCCTTCGGAAACAGCGCGAAGCCGACTGGCGTGTCGATGCGCTCGCCGTCGGAGAAACGCATCGGCTGCAGGCGGTTTTCCCAATACATCTGCATCGCCGGGCCGATGCACTGCGTGAACCAGTACAACGAGATATTGGTCAGCAGCTCGTCCTGCGAGAACACGCTTTCGACGTCGCCGCCGCAATCGCTCCACGCGCGAAACTTTTCGCCGATCCATGCGGCGAGCCCCACCGGCGAATCGTTCAGCGACGCGGCGACGGTCAGCGGTTTGGTGCTGTGCTGATGCGCGTAGCCGCCTTCGAGTGCGGCCCAGTCGTTCTTCTCGCGCAGATAGTCCCGCTCGGCCGGGGTCAGCTCCCGCTGCGCCGCGCCGATCGCCGGCTCGTAGGAACTCGGCAGGAAGTTCAGGTGGATGCCGTCGACCACCCGCGGATGATGCGCGGCCAACGCGATCGACACGCCCGCGCCAAGATCGCCGCCCTGCGCGCCGAAGCGCTCGTAGCCGAGCCCCCGCATCAGCGACACCCACAGGTCCGCGACCTGGAACGCGGACATGCCGGCCTGCGCGGGCGCAGGCGAAAACGCGAAGCCCGGCAGCGACGGCGTGACGACGTCGAAGGCGTCGGCGGGATCGGCGCCGAACGCGGCCGGGTCGCACAACTGATCGAGCAGCGCGTGAAACTCGAAGAACGAACCGGGCCACCCATGCGTGATCACGAGCGGATAAGCCTGGAAGCCCGGCGTAACGCTCGCGGCGCGCCGATGCGCGAAGTGCACGGTCTGGCCGTTCACGTCGGCGAGAAATTGCGGCAGCTGGTTCAACTTGCGTTCGGCCGCGCGCCAGTCGAATTGCCCGGCCCAATAGGTCGCGAGTTCGCGCAGCCAGGCCGGGTCGACGCCCTGCTGCCATGCGGGCGCGGGCGTCGCGGGCGCCCAGCGGGTGGCACGGATGCGGCGGCGCAGATCGTCGATGTCCTGATCGGCGATCGCAATTTCAAACGGGTCAATCTGCATGGCGGGGCGTCCTGGGTCGGTTGGCGGCTCCCCGTCATCGTACGCGCGTCGAATGAAAGCCGGATAATGGGCGTCCTTTCCATCCGATTCATTGACCGACCCACAGGAGATTGACGCGATGTCCGCTTACGAATCCAAGGTGCCGCGAGTGCTGCTGACGAACGACGACGGTATCGACGCGCCCGGCCTCGCCGTGCTCGAAGCGGTCGCCGGCGAGCTCGCGCACGAAGTCTGGGTGGTCGCGCCCGAGCACGACCAGAGCGGTACGTCGCATTCGATCAGCCTGCATTCGCCGCTGCGCGTGAGCCGCCAGGGCGAACGCCGTTTCGGCGTCACCGGCACGCCCGGCGATTGCGTCGTGATGGGCGTGCGTCATCTGATGCGCGAGGCGCCGCCGTCGCTGGTGCTGTCCGGCGTCAATCGCGGCGGCAACCTCGGCATCGAAACGATGTTCTCGGGCACGGTCGGCGCGGCGATGACGGGTCTGCTGCTCGGGCTGCCGTCGTTCGCGCTGAGCCAGGTGTTCACCGATCGCGAGCGCGTGCGCTGGGACACCGCGCGCACGCTCGCGCCCGGCGTAATCCGTCAGTTGCTCGCGATCGAGCATGCGGCGCCGACCTGCCTGAACATCAACTTCCCGGACGTCGATGCCGCCGACGCCGGTCCGCTGACGCCGACGCGCCAGGGCGTCGGGCTCGTCAGGGACATCGAGGTGCTGCCGGAAGTCGATCCGCGCGGCATCGCTTATCACTGGCTGCGCTTCGATCGCGGCCCGCGCGAAAACGATGCCGACAGCGAAACGGCTACAGTGGCGGCGGGTCGCGTATCGGTCACGCCGCTTGCGTTCGATCGCACCGACGAAACCACCTTCGCGCGGCTCGCCGCGTCGTTGATCTAACGGTTGGCCGGGACGCGGCGCGACGCCTTTTCAATGCGCCCCTGGTCCCAGGGGTCCGGGTCTGCCGAACGCGGGCATCGTCCCGTTCTCGCGCGCGCGCACCAGTTCGGCCTCGACCTCGGCGCGGGTTTTGGGGCCGCTGTTGGCAACCGCTTGAGTTGCGGCCTGGCTGCTCTGCCCCGCGCGCGGCATCGACCATGCCGATTCGACGCCTTGCGTTGCATATTGCGCCTCCGGCACCGCGCTAGTCGCTTTCTTCCCAGAGCGCTCGGCAGTCGAACTTTTCCGGTGGCTGCCGCCCCGCGCATGATTACCCGATGCCGTTCCAACGCTTTGCGCTGAGCGCGGTTTCGTCGGGGTGCCCGACGCAACGCGGCTATGGTGTGCGTGCCCGGTCTTTGCCGCCGGCGGCGCCTTGGTCCGGTTCGAAGTGACCGCAGGCTGCGGCGGCAAACTCGTCGGCTGCGGCTGCGGCTGTACCTGCGGTTGCGGCTTGTTCGACTCCCGCGCGAACTGCAGCGCCGCGATGGCCAGAGCGTCGCCCGCCTGCGCTCCGATCGACGCGGCCGGTTTAGACCGCAACGCAGTCACGTCGTCGCGCAGCGCATGGTGCCGCGTTGCCGCCGCGCCGCCCGGACCCTCGCTCAGTCCCGCCGCCGCGTCCGTTGCGCTGGTGCCCCGTCCGCCATTGGCGACGAGGCTCACGTCCTGGCCGGACGACCAGTCGTTGTCGAGCTGCGATACGTAGGCCCCAATCGTCACCGCGCCGAAGACGAGGCCCGTCAACACGATCATTCTCGGTTCGCTATACAAGGCACGCTCTCCATTCCGACAGATCCACGACCCATTAGTCAGTGTGGGCGATCCGAATCAGAGTGTTTTCCTTTTAGACCCAACAACTGACGAATCGGCGGATCTGGTCGTGGATGTGTCCGAAACTGACAGGTATTCTTCTGTTCAAACGGGCCCTTTAATCGGAGTCCCAAAGCAACTTTTCCAGCGCCCTTCACGACCCTGTTTTCGGCGCGACGCGAAGACGCCTCAGACGAGCGGCCCCTCTTCAGGCTTGCGGCGCATCGCGACGGCAACCGAACTGCCGACGATCAACGCGATACCGGCCATCGATATCCCACCGATCGTCTCGCCCCACACCAGGTAGCCGAACAGCGCGGCCCACACGATGCTCGTGTAGTTGTACGGCGCGAGCGCGCCGGCATCGGCATCGCGAAACGCCATCGTCATCAGCAACTGTCCCGCCGTCGCGAGCGCGCCGAGCAGCGCCACGATCGCGAGCGCGTCGAACGACGGTGTGCCCCACGCGAAGACCAGCGACGCGCCCATCACCGCAGTGCCGACCAGCGTCAAGTACGGCACCGTCGTCCCCGAATCGTCGCTGGCCTTGATGCGCTTGATCTGGATGATCGACCGCGCACCGCACAACGCACTCGTGATCAATAGCGCCGGGCCGAGATGATTGTGCCGGGCGGCGCAGTGGGATCAAAGCCGCGCCGCAGCGCCGGCCAACTCCAAAAAGCAAACGCGGCGCAGCGGAAAAATCCGTTGCGCCGCGTTCGTTCTATGCGAGCCTTTTAGCAAGTTAGGGCAGTTAATTTTTCAAACCAAAAGCCCGCCTTAAATGCCGCTTCATCCCGCATAAATTTCCGGATTATCCGCAAGCGGCAAAAAATTACCGGTCTGTCCATCGAGCGCGAGCATTTCGCCGCTTTCGATATTGAAGATCCAGCCATGCAGCCGCAGCGTCTTGTTCACGAGCCCGACCGCCACCGACGGATGCGTGCGGATATTGGCAAGCTGCGCGATCACGTTGTCCTTGACCAGCGCCGACAGACGCTCCGCATCCGAGCAATAGTGACGCGACGCGTTGATCGCTTTGGCCGCATCCGCGTGACGCAGCCAGCTCGCTACCGCCGGCATGTGCTCCAGATTCGTGCAGGACGAGATCGCCGTCATCGCGCCGCAGTTCGAATGGCCGCAGATCACGATGTCGGTCACGCCGAGCACGGCGATCGCGTATTCGACGGTCGCCGACACGCCGCCCGGCTCCGGGCCGTACGACGGCACGATGTTGCCCGCGTTGCGGATCACGAACAGCGACCCCGGCTCGGTCTGCGTCAGCAGTTCCGGCACTACGCGGCTGTCCGAACAGGTCACGAAGAGCGTGCTGGGATTTTGCGCGGTCGATAAACGCTTGAAGAGCGCGCTTTGCTGTGGAAAGACCTCGCGTTGAAAGCGGATCAGACCTTCGATGATTTCCTGCACGATTTTCTCCAGAGAATCGAAGAGACGGATTTAAAGTTTGCCGCGACTATACCGCAGCCTTTCAATCGTCGCGCGAATCACCGTGCTAATCGTCGGACGCTCCAGCGGCAAATTGCCAGCCTGATAATGGTGTGCCTGGACGCGCCATAAAAAAAGACCCGGCTGCCGGCAGCCGGGTCCAACTCTCTCGCTCACACGCATGAAGCAATGTGTGCGTCGATACTGTAGCCGCGCCGGCGGCGCGGATATAGTCGCCGCGGTGGAAGAGTCCTTTCCACCGCGGCGCGAATCAGTTGACCACGAGCAAGCGGGCTGCTCAATCGAAGTCGCGCGTCTCGAGTTCCACGGACCGTCCCCCGTTTCGTTCGAGCACCCGCCGCGTAGCATTTTCAATGCGGGCGCGGTTCGCCTCGAACGTTCCCACCAGATCATGAGCGGACGGGGCGCCGTTGCCGAGACTGCCGTTGCCAAAATGGTCGTTGAGCGCGTCGAGCGACACGCTGCACCATACGTCCTTCCCGTCCACATTGGCCTCGTAGGCGACGCGCGCAGCAGCCACCACTTCCCGCCGTCCGGTGAATTCGATCCTCATGATTGTCCTCCGTGTGTCAAAGGGAAATCCGAATACGCAACGCTCGTGCCCATACCGGCCGGTTGGCCGGCTGCCCGGGCGCGAGCACGCATTCCGCGCAAGGTGCATGCTCCTGAGCGGCCGTCATGCGCGGCCGCGCCGATGCGCCGCAGCAAGGCCTCCTCCGGGCCGTCGACGCAGTCGACATACCGATACTACGCCCTTCATCTCCCGCAATACTCAATCTTCACGCCCGCTCGTGATCGCCGCCGTGATGGCGTCGATGGCGATGGTCGCGATCGAAGCGACCATCGTGTCGACCGCGATGCCGCAGATCGTTTCGCAACTCCGCGACCTGCGTCGCGACCGGGCCGTCATGGCGAAGGCATAGCACGTCGAGCGGCGCGAGTTCGGCGACTTCGACGGATGGTAATGCGGGGGTGTTTTGGTTTTCAGCGTATTCGTCACGCTTCGCGATGCGCGCTTGCGCCGTGCGCCGCGCTCGCGCCGAAGCCGCCGGATTCGCCACCAGATGCCGCTGCCGCATCCTGAATTCGCTCGGCGATACACCAGTGAAATCGCGAAACGCACGCGCGAAATTTCGCGCTTTGACTGCTTCGCGCTTTCGCGTTTTGCCAGGAACCAGGCGGCCAGGCTCGCGCGCTGCGTCACATTATGATCGACGACCCACGCCGCTTTCCGACACCCGAAAGGCTTTTACGGCAGCGTCAACTGCCGTTCCCATACAGCGTCGAATCGGCGAATCCTTCGGCGGCCAGCACCTGACCGACCAGAATCAGCGCGGTGCGCTCGATCGCGCTGCCCCGCACTTTCGCGACGATATCGTCGAGCGTGCCGGTGATCTTTTCCTCGTCGGGCCAGCTCGCGCGATAGATCACCGCGATCGGACACGTGCCGCCGTAATGCGGCCGCAATTCATCGACGATGCGTGCGAGATGCCGCACGCCGAGGTGAACCGCCAGCGTCGCGCGATGCCGCGCGAGATCGGCCAGCTGCTCGCCTTCGGGCATCGACGTCTTGCTCGCGTAGCGCGTGAGGATCAGCGTCTGCGACACGCCGGGCAGCGTCAGCTCGCAGCCGAGCGCCGCCGCGCATGCGGCCGTCGCTGTCACGCCGGGTACGATTTCGTAAGGAATGTCCAACTCGCGCAAGCGGCGGATCTGCTCGCCGATTGCACCGTACAGCGACGGATCGCCCGAATGCACGCGCGCGACATGCTGGCCCTTCGCGTGCGCCGCCGCGAGCAGCGCGACGATCTGGTCGAGATCGAGTTCGGCGGTGTTGATCACCAGTTCGGCGCTATGACCTTCGAGCACCGCCGCCGGCACCAGCGACCCCGCATACAGAATCACCGGAGAACTGCGCACGAGACGCTGCCCTTTCACCGTGATCAGTTCGGGGTCGCCCGGGCCCGCGCCGATAAAAAACACTGTCATTCAGTACTCCAGTTATTGCTCACTGAGCCGAATCCGCATGTGCCTGCGGGGGCAACGCATCGAGAAGATCGGCAACGCCGGCGAACTCGCGATCGACGTCGGGCAACACCGGCCGTCGCAGCATGATTACCGGCAAGCAGCGTTCGCGCGCAACTTCGAGCTTGGCCTCGGTCGCGGCGCCGCCGCTGTTCTTGCTGACGACGACGTCGAACCCCTGCAGTGCGAACAGCGCGCGTTCGCCGTCGAGCGTGAACGGTCCGCGCGCCGCGAGAATGCGCGCGCGCGCGGTGTCCGGATGCGGATCGAGCACGCGCACGGTCCAGAATTGATACGGCGGAATCTCGTCGAGATGCGCGAGCGGTTCGCGTCCTAGCGTGAATAGCGGCCGCCTGAACGCCGCGAGTGCGTCGATCAGTCCGTTCCAGTCATCGACCATGCGCCAGTCGTCGCCGGCTTGCGGCTGCCACGCTGGTCGCCGCAATGCCCAGCACGGCACCTTCGCGACGCGACACGCCTCTACGGCATTCGCGCTGATCCGCGCCGCATACGGATGCGTCGCGTCGATCACGAGGCCGATCGCTTCGCTCGCGAGGTAACGCGCCAGACCCTCGCTGCCGCCGAAACCGCCGACGCGCACCGCGCACTTCAAGTCGTCGGGCACCTTGCCGAGTCCCGCGAGACTGTACACATGCGCGCGCCCGAGTTGGCGCGCGATCTTCAGCGCGTCGCCGGTGCCGCCGAGCAGCAGGATGCGCGTCATCGGGCGACTCCGACGAAGTTGCCCTGCCGGTCGATCGCGAAGATTTCGACGCTGACCTGCGGCGGCACGATATCGCGTGCAACGGCCAATGCCTGCTGACAGACGATATCGCCGAGCGGCACCTGTTGCGCGTGCGCGAGAACGAGCGCCTGCTGGCTCGTGTTGGCCGCGCGCATCGCCGCTTGCAGCGCGGCGTCGGCGCCATGCTCGGCGGCCCAGCCGGCAAGCTGTTCGAGATCGATGCTGGAGTTGCGGCTATGCAGATCGAGATGGCCGGCCGCGAGCTTGCTGAGCTTGCCGAACCCGCCGCAAATGCTCAGACGCTCGACCGGCGCGCGCTTCACATGCTTGAGCACCGCGCCGACAAAATCGCCCATTTCGATCAGCGCGATATCGGGCAGGCCGTAGTGCGCGCGCATCGCGTCCTCGCTCGCGTTGCCGGTGCAGGCGGCCACATGCATATAGCCGTTCGCGCGCGCGACGTCGATACCCTGATGGATCGACGCAATATACGCCGAGCACGAAAACGGCCGCACGATCCCGGTGGTGCCGAGTATCGACAGTCCGCCGACGATGCCGAGCCGCGGGTTCATCGTTTTCAGCGCGAGCGCTTCGCCGCCTTCCACGCCGATCGTCACTTCGAAGCCGCCGCGATACGCATGGCGCGCGGCGAGTTCGTCGAGGTGCAGCGTCATCATCTGGCGCGGGACCGGATTGATCGCCGGTTCGCCGACCGGCAGCGTGAGCCCAGCGCGCGTGACCGTGCCGACGCCCGGCCCGGCGCGAAAGATCACACCGGGCTCGGGCACGAGGCGCACGCGCGCGAACACGAGCGCGCCGTGTGTGACGTCGGGATCATCGCCGGCATCCTTGATCGTGCCGGCTTCGGCGATCCGCTCGCAGTCCATCTCGGCAAAACGGCAGAACGTGAGCCGCATCGGCACATGCTGGCCCTTCGGCAGCACGATCTCGGCGACCTCGCTGACCTCGCCCGCCAGCAGCAAACGCGCGGCCGCCAGCGAAGTCGCGGTCGCGCAACTGCCGGTCGTGTAGCCGCTGCGCAGCGGCGCCGGTTGTTCGGGGGTTTCGTCGCGCATTACGAATCGGCTGACGGTTTGGCAGGTTTGGTCACGTCGAGCAGCGTGATCGGCAACGCCTGGCGCCAGGTATCGAAGCCGCCGAGCGGTTGGGCGTGCGCGAGAGCGATGCGTGTCAGCGTGCCGCCATGCTGCTCGCGCCACGCGGCGAGCACCGCCTCGCCTTGCAGCGTGACCGCGTTCGCGACGAGCCGGCCGCCGTCGCGCAGTTGCGCCCAGCAGGTGTCGAGCACGTCCGGCACCGTTACGCCACCGCCGATAAACACCGCGTGCGGCGCGGGCAGTCCCCGCAACGCGTCCGGCGCGCGGCCGGCCACGAGTTGCAGACCGGGCACACCCAGAGCATCGCGATTCTGTTCGATGAAGCGCTGCCGCGCGTCGTTCGCTTCGATCGCGATCGCACGACAGGTGGGATGCGCGCGCATCCATTCGATTCCGATCGAACCGCTGCCCGCGCCGACGTCCCACAGCAACTCGCCGGGCGCGGGCGCGAGGCGCGCGAGCGTGATGGCGCGCACGTCGCGCTTGGTCAACTGGCCGTCGTGGATAAAGGCGTCATCGGGTAAGCCACAGCTCAGCGGCAGACGCGGCGCTTGCGCCGACGCGCGGCAATCGAGCGCGATCAGATTGAGCGCGGCCATCTCGCCGGCCGGCCATTGATCCGCGCGGCCATCGACACGCCGTTCGCGCTCACCACCCAGATGTTCGAGCACGGTCATGTGAGTCGCGCCGAAACCGCGCGCATCGAGCGAGGCCGCCAGCGCCGCCGGGGTGTGGCCGTCCGCGCTCAGCACGAACAGGCGCGCGCCGTCGTGCAGATGCGCATTCAGCGTGGCAAGCGGCCGGCCGACCACCGACACGGTCGCGACATCCTGCAACGGCCAGCCGAGCCGCGCGGCCGCGAGCGACAGCGACGACGGCGCGGGCAGCACGCACAATTCGCCGGCCGGCAACTGCCGCGCGAGCGTCGCGCCGACGCCGAACAGCATCGGGTCGCCGCTCGCGAGCACGCACACCGCGTGCGGACGCTCGGCGAGCAACGGCGCGAGATCGAACGGACGCGGCCACGCGGCGCGGCGCGCGGCGAGCCGCGCAGGCAGCATCGCCAGATGGCGCTCGCCGCCGTACACGACCGACGCGCCCAGCAACGCCCGACGCGCGGGCCGCCCCAAACCCGCGAAGCCGTCGTCGCCAATGCCCACTACGGTCAGCCATGCCGGCATGCGTCCATCCTCATCAGTTGCGTCGATTCTCGGGCGATTGCACCGCGCCACGTCATGCATGCGGTTGCGCGCAGGCTCGCACGACGGATTGCGAAAGTCCGCATGATACCGCCGCCATGCGGCCCGCGGGTACGCGGCAGAGCGCCATGCCGCCACGATCTCCGGCGTCCCGCGATAGCCGGGAAACAGCCGCCGCGGCCACAGCCTGAAGATATAATGGCCGCTTTCATTGCCCACGGTCAGCCCGAAGCGCTTTTCGGCCGCATGGTTCACGCCGGCCTTCATCGGGCAGCATGCAGCGAGGCCGCCGCCATGCCGTCGCGCGACGCTAAACCCGGTGCCCCTTTGAATCGAGCTTCACCTCCCACCGTTCCGTCCCACGCGGCCACACCACCGCGGTCCCCGGCATGTCCGGGGTTGCTGCGCATCGTCCCCGCGCGCGACGGCGGCATCTGCCGCATCAAACTGCCCGGCGGCGTGCTGAGCGCGGCGCAGGCCCACGCGATCGCCGATGCGAGCACACGGCACGCGAGCGGCGTCGCCGAGCTGACCAATCGCGCGAATCTGCAATTGCGCGGCGTGCGTAGCGGACACGAAGCTGCGTTGAGCGCGGCGCTGATCGGCGCGGGACTCGGACCGGCCGCCGCGAACGACCCGCACACTACCGATCCCACCGCGCTCACTTACGCCGACGACATCCGCAACGTGATGATCAGCCCCGCCGCCGGCCGCGATCCGCACGCGCTGATCGACACGACGCCGCTGTGCGCAGAACTGCTCACGCTGCTGCAAAGCGATGCGCGCTTCGCCGGGTTGTCGCCGAAATTCGCGCTGCTGCTCGACGGCGGCGAACGACTCGCGCGAGTCGATCATCCGCACGACGTGTGGCTCGCGGCGTCGGCTGACGAAGAAGGCGTGCGCTTCGTGTTCGGCCTCGCGGGGTGCCCGGACTCGACCGGCGAAAACGCGATCGCGGGCGACCATCGCGATGCCAACGGCACGGGCGCGCTCGCGGCCGTCCCGCCGTCGCGCGTGCCAGCGCTCGTGCGCGCGTTGCTGCACACGTTCCTCGACCTCGCCCCAGCCGACGCGAGCCGCATGCGCGATCTGCTCGCCACGCACGCCGCCGATGCGCTGCTGCAACACGCGCAACGCTTCGTCGATTTCCCGCTCGCGCGCGACGCATTGCTGCGCCACTGGCAACGCCACCTTCCCGCCGACGCGTCGCTGCGGCTCGGCGCGCATGCACAGCGCGGCGACGGCACGTGGCACGTCGGCGGCCAGCCACCGCTCGGCCGTCTCGATGCGGCCACGCTGAGCGGCCTTGCCGCGCTCGCGCAGCAACACGGCAACGGCATGCTGCACGCAACGCCATGGCAAAGCGTGCTGCTGCCCGACATCGCGACCAACGCCGTGCCCGCGGTGCTGGCGAAGCTGAGCGCACTCGGCCTCGCCTGCGATCCCACGCAGGCCATCACGCATGTGATCGCCTGTGCCGGTTCGGCCTGCTGCGCGAAGGGCCTCGCCGACACCAAGATCGACGCGCTGCAACTCGCCGAGCGCTTACCCGCCGGCATCGACGTGCATCTGACCGGCTGCCCGCGCTCGTGCGCGGCCGCGCATCGCGCGCCGTACACGCTGCTCGCCGCCGCGCCCGGCCACTACGACCTTTATCGACGCGACGGCCGCCCCGGTTTCGGCCAATGCGTCGCGCCCCAACTGACGATCGACGAGGCCGCCGCGCTGCTCGCTCGCCTCGCCCGGAGTACTCCCCATGCTTGATTACATTCGCGACGGTCAGGAGATCTATCGCCAATCGTTCGCGACGATCCGCGCGGAGGCCGACCTCGCGCGTATCCCCGCCGACCTCGAAAAGCTCGCGGTGCGCGTGATCCACGCGTGCGGCATGGTCGACGTGATCGACGACCTCGCGTTCTCCGACGGCGCCGGCAGCGCGGGCCGCAGCGCGCTCGCGCAACGCGCGCCGATCCTGTGCGATGCGGGCATGGTCGCGCAAGGCATCACGCGCGCGCGGCTGACCGCGAACAATGAAGTGATCTGCACGCTGACGCACCCGGACGTGCCCGCGATGGCGCGCGACATCGGCAACACGCGCTCGGCCGCCGCGCTCGAATTGTGGCGTCCGCATCTCGCGGGCAGCGTCGTCGTGATCGGCAATGCGCCGACCGCGCTGTTCCATCTGCTCGACATGCTCGATGCCGGCGCGCCGAAGCCCGCGCTGATTCTCGGCTTTCCGGTCGGCTTCGTCGGCGCGGCTGAATCGAAAGCGGCACTCGCGGAAAACAGCCGCGGCGTTCCCTATGTGGTCTTGCACGGACGGCGCGGCGGCAGCGCGATGGCCGCCGCCGCGGTCAACGCGCTTGCGACGGAGGTCGAATAAATGAGGAGCCAGATAACGAGTCGCGGACGGCTGTACGGTATCGGTGTCGGTCCCGGTGATCCGGAATTGCTGACGTTGAAGGCGCTGCGGCTGCTGAAAGCGGCGCCGGTGGTCGCGTATTTCGTCGCGAAGGGCAAGAAGGGCAACGCGTTCGGCATCATCGAGGCGCATCTGCACGACGCGCAGCGGCATCTGCCGCTCGTCTATCCGGTCACGACCGAAGCGCTCGAACCGCCGCTGTCGTATGAAGCGATCATCGCGGACTTCTACGACACCGCCGCCGAAGTCGTCGCGGGCCATCTCGACGCGGGCCGCGACGTCGCCGTGGTCTGCGAAGGCGATCCGTTCTTCTATGGCTCGTACATGTATCTGCACGACCGGCTCGCGGCACGCTACGACAGTGAGGTGGTGCCCGGCGTGTGCTCGATGCTCGGCGGCGCGGCGGTGCTCGGCGCGCCGCTCGTGTATCGCAATCAGAGCTTGTCGGTGCTGTCGGGCGTGCTGCCCGAAGATGAATTGCGCCGCCGCCTGGCCGATGCCGACGCGGCGGTCATCATGAAACTCGGCCGCAATTTCGACAAGGTGCGGCGCGTGCTCGACGAACTCGGACTCGCGCAGCGCGCGTTGTATGTCGAGCGCGCGACGATGCGCAATCAGCGCATCGTGCCGCTCGCCGAAGTCGATCCGATGGCGTCGCCGTATTTTTCGCTGCTGGTCGTGCCGGGGCAGAAATGGCAAGGATGAACGCGCCCGCGATCGTGATTCTCGGCACCGGCGCGCTCGCGACGGCGCGGCGGATTCAGGCGCTGTATGTCGAGCGTGACGCGCATGCCGCGGCCGGCGTTGCTACGGCGTGTCAGGTCCACGCGCTGCAAGGCCGCGTCGAGGCCGACGTGTCGTACAGCGAACTCGGCGCCCAACTGCGCGAGCTGTATGCGCGCGGCACGCCGATCGTCGCGTTGTGCGCGGCCGGCATCGTGATTCGCTGCCTCGCGCCGCTGCTGTCGAACAAGGGTGCCGAGCCGCCGGTACTCGCGGTCGCCGAGGACGGCAGCGCGGTCGTGCCGCTGCTCGGTGGCCTCGCGGGCGTCAACTTGATGGCGCGCGACATCGCCGCTGCGTTGGCCGTGCAGCCCGCGATCACGACGAGCGGCGAGTTGCGCTTCGGCACCTGCGTGCTCAATCCGCCCGATGGCTATGCGCTCGCCGATCTCGGCCAGGGCAAGCGCTTCGTGTCGGATCTGCTCGCGGGCGAAAGCACGCGCATCGAAGGCGACGCGCCGTGGCTCGACGACGCGCAACTGCCGCGCTCGGAGTCGGCGCGTCTCGCGATTCGCGTGACGCCGCGCGCGTGGGATGGGCGTGAAGACGAGCTCGTGATTCATCCACGCAGCGTGGTGGCGGCTGTCGTCAGCGTCGATGCCGATTCCGCCGACGCGATCGTCGCACGCGTGCGCGCGGCACTGAAAGCGCACGGTCTCGCGATGCTTTCGCTCGCGGCCTTGCTCGGGCCATCGGCGAGCATGACCGACCCGGCGCTTGCGCAAGCGGCAAGGCTGCTCGACGTGCCGCTACGCTTCTCCGATGCTGGCGCCGAACCGGGCGAAACGGATGCCGCACGCTTGCTGCATACCGCGCTACGCGTCCCCCACGAAACGCTGCACGACGACGCACACCCGAACGTCGCGCTCGCCCTCTGCTCACTCGCCATCGACCCCGCGACGCTCGGCCGTGCCCGCGGCCGTCTGACCGTGATCGGCCTCGGCCCCGGCTGCGCCGAACTGATGGTCCCGGCCGCGCGCACCGCGTTGAACGAAGCGACCGACATCCTCGGCTACGACACCTACGTGAAAATGGCCGGCCCGCTGCGCGCGGATCAGCGTGTGCACGGCACCGACAATCGCGAGGAAATGCAGCGCGCGCGGCACGCGTTCGAGCTCGCGAGCGAAGGCCGCTCGGTCGTGATGGTGTCCTCGGGCGACCCCGGCGTGTTCGCGATGGCGGCCGCCGTGCTCGAAGCGCTCGAAGCTTCGAGCAACGACGCATGGGCGGCCGTCGAATTATCGATCGTACCTGGCGTGTCGGCCGCGCTCGCGACCGCCGCGCAGGCCGGCGCGCCGCTCGGCCACGACTTCTGCATGCTGTCGCTGTCGGACAACCTGAAGCCGTGGACGATCATCGAAACCCGCCTGCGCCATGCGGCGCAAGCCGATCTCGTGATGGCGTTCTACAACCCGATTTCGCGCGCGCGTCCGTGGCAACTCGACAAGGCGCTCGATATCGTGCGGGAATATCGCGCGCCATCGACCCAGGTGGTGCTCGGGCGCGACATCGGCCGGCCTGGCGGCACGCTGCGCACGCTGACGCTCGGCGAACTGCGCTCGGCCGACGTGGATATGCGCACGATGGTGATCGTCGGGTCGTCGCTGACGAGAAGATTCGCGTGCGGCGATAACGGCGCGCAATGGGTGTACACGCCGCGGTGGTACGAGTAAGCGGGCCGTACCGGGTGGTGCCAGCCCGCCCCGCTCATGCCACCTTCAGATCCTGCACCGCCCGCTGCCTGACGCCCAGGTCGTCCCACAACTCCGGATGACACGTGAACACCAGAATCTGATGCCGCGTCGCCGCGTCGATCAACACGCGTTTGAGCGCATCGCGGCGCGCGGCATCGGTGTGGACCGCGGCATCGTCGAGCATCAGCAGCGTCGGCCGGCCTGAGGCCTGCAACAGGTCCGCGTACGCGAGCCGCGTCAGGATGCCGAGCTGTTCGCGCGTACCGAAGCTCAGCGCGTCGAGCAGTTCCGCGCGGCCGTCGCGATCGAGCATCGCCGGAATCAGATCGTCGCCGAGCGCAAGGCTCGACTGCGGAAAAATCCGCTTCAGATAGTGACCGAGCCGCTCGGTCAACGGCGCGCGCAGCTGCGCGAGCGCGGCGTCGCGTTCGTCGACCAGCACTTCATCGAGCAGACTCAGCGCGCTCGCGCGCAGGCTCAGTTCGTCCTTGCGGCGCGTGGCCTGCTCGACCTGCGCTTCGAGCGCGGCAAGCCGTTCGCCGAGACCCGATGCACCCATCGTTTCGAGCTGGCTACGCAGTTCCGCGATCCGCAGTTGACGCTCGTGCTGCTCGTTGCGCGCGAGTTCCGCCGATGCGCGATAGCGCTTCGCCTCCGCCACGGGATCGTCCAGCCGCGCCGTATCTAGTTCGCGTTCGCGCTCGCCGCGCTGGTTCTTCAGCGCATCGACTTTCACGCGCTGCTCGACGATGTGCGCCTGCCATTGCGCGCGGTTGCGCCGGAACGCTTCGTCGTTGAGCTGCGCTTCCTTGCGTTGCAGCTGCGTCGCGAGCGAATCGGCCTTCGCGACGCCGGTGGATTGCGCGCCCGCCGCCTGTGCGAGCACCTTGCGCGCGGTCTCCAACGCGTCGCGCGCGATGTCGGCGTTGCGGCGCGCGTCGTCGAGCGGTGGCGCCGCGGATACGTCGGGCAGACCGGCAAGGCGCTCGCTCGATGCCTGCAAGCGCGCCGCCGTCGATGCCAGCGCCGCGCGCAACGCATCGATGCCGTGCGGTGCATGGACCTCGAGTATCCTGGCCTGGCTCTTCTGTTGCGCGACCAGCGTTTTCCATTGCTCGTGACGCGCCTGCGCATCATCCACCGACGCGACGCCGAGCGACCGCAGCAACTGTGCGTGCTGCGTCTCGAGCGACGCCAGCTCCGACAACCGCGCGGACAGATCGGACACACCCGGAATAACGCGCAATTCGCCGAGCTCGCCGAGGCCGATGCGCTTTTCTTCATCGACACGCAGTACGCCCGTGCCGCCGATCGTCTGATCGCCGACGCGCAAATCGCCGTTCAAGCTGTACTCGATGCGCGTCATCGCCGCTTCGGTCCGCGCGCGCAGCACGGTCAACTCGCCGTCGAGCGTGACGAGGCGCTTGAACTGCGCGTCGTCGAGTTCGAGCGCCGCGGCGTCGCGCGCCGCCTGCAAGACGGCAGCGTTCGCCTTGTCCGCCTCGCCGATCGACGCTTCGAGCCGCTGGCTCTCCGCCCGATAGAAATCGACCTGGCTGCGCAGATCGGCAGCGGTCACGGCCGCGTTCGCGAGTTCGAGCGCACGGTTCGCCTCGGCCGCTGCCTGCTCGAATTGCGCTACACGGCTTTCGGCCTGCGCATGCGCGGTTTGCGCGGCCGCGACTTCGGCGCGCGCCGCGTCGAGTTGCTCGCGTTCGCGCGCGAGCGCCGCCTCCATGTCGAGCGCGCCCTGTTCCTGCTGCACCGACAACGCGAGTTCGGCCTCACCGATCTTCAGCGACTGCGCGAGCCCTTCGAGGCCACGTTCGAGTTGCTCGACCGCCGCGGCGCGTTGCTGCGCGAGCGCGGCCTTCTGCTCGTGAAGCTCCCACGGACGCCGGCGCTCGGCGTCGTCGAATGCCTGCTGTTGCGAGGCGAGGCGCGCGATGTTGTCGTCGAACTGCTGGCGCTGCTGTTGCAGCTCGTCGCGGCTCGCGATCAGCGTCGCCAGCTTCTGCTCGGCCTCCGCAAGCGGCCCGGTCGATTTCTGCGTGCGCGCGGTCAGCAGTTGCCGCAGCTCGCGCTGCACGGCCGCGATCAGCGCGTCCTCGCCACCCGCTTCGCGGCCGCCCGACAGTTGCGTGAGCGCGTCGCGCAGATACTGCGCCGCGTGCCCGGTCGAATCGCGCATCTCCTGCGTGCCGCCTTGCTGCACCCACAACAGACCCGGCACGCCGGCGTTTTCGGCTTTCATCGGACCGCGCGCCGCGCGCGAAAAGCCGAGCAGCGCGGCGAGCTTGTCTTCGGCTTCGTCCTCGCTATACACGGCCTGGCCGATTCTCAGCTCGCAGCGCTGACGCGACACGAACTGCTTCGACAGACGGCACGCCACCCCATCGAGTTCGAAGCTGACCTCGACCGACGGTTGCCCGTTCGCGAGTCCCCACGGCAACAGGTCCTTCAGATGCGAGGCCTTGTAGCGTTCGAGGAACACCGTGCGGACCGCTTCGGCAATCGTGCTTTTGCCGGCCTCGTTCGGGCCGACGAACAGGTTCAGACCGGGCTGCAGATCGTCGATCACGATCTGCCCGCCGAACTGCCTGAATTCCTGAATCGCAATACGTTGCAGCTTCATGCGCAGGCTCCTTCACGCGGCGCTTCAGGTTGCCGTTCGCGCGCCTGCGCGGGCGGCGCGGCATGGGAATCGCGGTGCCACTGTTCGCGCTGAAAACGCGCCAGCAGCAGCAACGCTTCGGCCGCGCGCCGCGCCTGTTGCGGATCGGCCTGGGCGTCTTCCTGCAAGCCGCGCAGCCGTGCCACCACCTTCGCGAGGTAGCCGCTTTGCGCGCCGAGTTCGGCGAGATCGTCGGCGGTGGGCAGCACGTGCAGGCTGCTCAGATCGGCACGCAACGCGCGCACGCGGGCGCGAGCCTCTTCGACCGCGACACGCAGCGCCTCGGCATCGGCGAGCGCCGCGGTGCCGTCGACCTCGATGCGCAGCACGTCATTCGCGCCGAGTTCGACGAGGCGGGCTTTCAGTGCGTCGATGTCGGTCGGCACCGAAATCGTCTCGTCCCAGCGATGCCACCGGTATCGCCCGATTCGAACCACATCGACCTGCGGCACCGCGCCGGGATCGCTGACGGTGACGTCGAGCACGAAGCCCGGCTCGTTCGCGCGGAAACGGTCCTGTTCGTGCGTGCCCGCGTACCACGTGCGTTCGTCGACGCGCAGATGGCCGTGCCAGTCGCCGAGCGCCAGATAGTCGAGCCGCGCGCTCACGGCGCGCGTCGGCGCGATCGGGTTCGACGAGTCGATGCCCTCCTGCAGAATGCCGCCGACGCTGCCATGCGCGAGCCCCACGCGGTGATAGCCGGGCGGCGTCTCAACGGAATCGAAGAAGGCGGTGGTGTCGTCGTAGGTGATGCGCTGCGTGAGCGGCGCGCATAACAGCGCGCAACGGCACGCGTCGAGCAGCACGACGCCGCTTTCGAGCACGACGCGCACGTTCGGCGGCACGCAATTGAGCCGCTGCGCGCGGGTCCACACGCTTTCGACGAGCGCCGCGTCGTGATTGCCCGGCAGCATGACCCACGTTCCGGAAAACGCTTGCAGCGCGGCGAACAAACGACGGATCACGGTGTCCGACACCGTCTGCAGGTCGAACACGTCGCCCGCGACCAGCACCGCGTCGACGTTGCGCGCGGCCGCTTCTTCGGCGATGCGGCGCACCGTGTCGAAGCGCGCTTCGCTGAGATGCGCGGCCTCGTCCGGTTCGAACTGACCGAACTGCGTGCCGATCTGCCAATCCGCGGTGTGCAGAAACCTGATCACTGTGCCTCCATTGCGTTTGCGTTGCGTCGTGTTGCGTGGGCGCTCGACGACGAGCCCAACCGCGAATGTTACCTTGCCGAAGCCCCGGCGCGTATTGCGCGTGCGTATCGAGGCTGGACGCGTGCGCGGGCCGTACCGCATCATTGCAACCGAACCGGCTGAGCCCCGCACCTTTCAGCCGCCGCCGATACGATCAACCGCGCCCGATGGACAAGACCACCGAACTGAAGAAAGCCAAGCGCACGCCTTTACTGCTGCTGCTCGCGGCCGCCTGCGTTTTCGTCGTCACCGCGTTCCTGCCGCGCGGCCTGTGGGTCGACGGCATCAAGGCCGTCGCCGAGGCCGCGATGGTCGGCGCGCTCGCCGACTGGTTCGCGGTCGCGGCGCTGTTTCGCCGTGTGCCGATTCCGGTCGTGTCCGCGCACACCGCGATCATTCCGCGCAACAAGCACAAGATCGCCGACAACCTCGCGGACTTCGTGCAGGACAAGTTTCTCGACGTGCCGTCGCTGGTCGGTTTGATCCGCCGGCACGATCCGGCACAGACCATCACCGTGTGGCTGGGCGAGTCCGCCAACACCGAGCGTCTCGGCGACTACGTGGTGCGGCTCACCGGCGGCATCCTCGAGGTGGCCGACGACGCGCGCATCCAGAACTTCATCAAGGACGGCTTGCGCGACGTGCTCGCGAAGGTCGATCTGTCGCAATCGCTCGGCGCCATCCTCGACACGCTGACGCGCGACGGCCGTCATCAGGAACTGCTCGACACCGCGATCGATCAGGTGATCGCGGTGCTGCGCGAGGCGCCTGCGCGCGAATTCATTGCCGGGCGCATCGTCGATTGGGTGAAGAGCGAGTATCCGACGATGGAGAAGTTTCTGCCGTCGGCGTGGATCGGCGACAAGGGCGCCGAAGCGATCGCGAGCGCCGCGAACCGTATGCTCGAACAGATCGCCGAGAACCCCACCCACGAACTGCGCGACAAGTTCGACCGGGCGGTGCAGAAGCTGATCGTGCGGCTGAAGACCGATCCGGTTTTCCTGCAACAGGGCGAAGCGCTGAAGCGCTATCTGGTCGAAGGCGAGGCTTTCAGCGCCTACGTGAAGGACATGTGGGGAGAACTGCGCGCGTGGCTCAAGCGCGATCTGCAAAGCGCCGACTCGGCGCTGCATGCGCGGGTCGCCGCGATGGGCGCGTGGGTCGGCCGCGAACTCGCGCGCGATCCAGCGCTGCGGCAATCGCTGAACGATCATCTCGAAGAAGCCGCGCGCGCGATGGCGCCCGACTTCGCGCAGTTCCTCACGCGCCATATCAGCGATACCGTGAAGAACTGGGACGCGCATGAGATGTCACGGCAGGTCGAGATGAATATCGGCAAGGATCTGCAGTACATCCGCATCAATGGGACGATCGTCGGGGGATTCATCGGTTTGCTGCTGTACGCGAGTTCGCAGTTGCTGGAGATGTTGCGAGTGCACGTAGGCTGACGACTCGCGCTCCTCGAGCGACCCGCCGCGAGGCTGCGCGTGAGCCCTGCTACCACCAAACCGCCTACAATTCGGGCATATGTCTTGCGGACGACCAGAACTCCGCTCGGTCGTCAACGCGTCCCAACCGGAATTGTGTTTACATGAAAATATCGCTGCCGCCGCCGCATGGGCGCCCCAACCGCGTTTATCCGCCGGGCACGCCGGGCCTGCATGGCCTCGTGTCGCTCATCACCGGCGTGGTGGTCGTGTGCGCGCTGTACTTCGGCCGGGAGGTGCTGATTCCGATCACGTTGTCGGTGCTGCTGAGCTTCCTGCTCGCGCCGCTCGTGCAGATGTTGCGGCGTCTGCACATGGGCCAGTTGCCGTCGATCTTCATCGCGGTGCTGTTCGCTCTCGCGTCGCTGCTCGCTATCGGCGCGCTGATCGGCGCGCAGCTCGTGCAGCTCGCGAACGCCCTGCCGCAGTACCAGGAAGCGATCGAGCAAAAGATCGAAACGGTGCAGGAAAAGACCGTGGGCCGCGCCGATTCGCTGATGAGCAGCGCTGCCAGCGCGCTGCAGCGCATGGCGCCGTCGCGCCCGGCGCCGCCGCGCCCGACCGGCCGCGCCGCGCGCAACGCGCCGCAAGTGCCGCAACAGGTCGAGGTGCACGAGCCCGCGCCGACGCCGGTGCAGCTCGCGCAGCGTGCGCTGACGCCGGCCATCGCGCCGATCGAGACGACCTTCATCGTGCTCGTCGTGACGATCTTCATCCTGTTGCAGCGCGAGGATTTGCGCGACCGTCTGATCAGCCTGTTCGGCTCGCGCGACCTGCACCGCACCACCACCGCGATCAACGATGCCGCCGGGCGCCTGTCACGCTATTTCGTCGCGCAGCTCGGCGTGAATCTGAGCGCGGGCGGCATCATCGCGATCGGGTTGGCGATCATCGGCGTACCGGGCGCGCTGCTGTTCGGCGTGATCGCCGCTTTGCTGCGCTTCGTGCCGTACATCGGCATCTGGATCGCCGCGATCCTCGCGGTGTTTCTCGCGGCCGCGATCCAGCCGCAATGGACGATGGCGGTCCTCACGCTGATCCTGTTCATCGTCGTCGATGTAGTCGCCGGGCAGATCGCCGAGCCGCTGCTGTACGGTCATCGCTCGGGCCTGTCGCCGCTCGCGGTGGTGGTCGCGGCGATTTTCTGGAGCTGGCTGTGGGGGCCGGTCGGCCTCGTGCTGTCGACGCCGCTCACGCTGTGCGTCGTCACGCTCGGGCGCTACGCGGACCGCTTGAACTTTCTGACCGTGCTGCTCGGCGATCAGCCCGCGCTGACGCCCGCGCAGAACTTCTATCAGCGCCTGCTCGCCGACGATCCGCACGAGGCGATCGTGCAGGCCGAACGGCTGCTGCGCGAGATGTCGCTGATCGACTACTACGACAAGGTCGCGCTCGAAGGCCTGCGGCTCGCGCGCAACGACGCGCAGCGCGGGGTGCTGATGCCCGAGCAGTTGCAGCGGATCAACGACGCGCTCGTCGATATCGTCGAGAACCTCGAAATCGCCGACGGGCTGCGCGACACGCTGTCACCGGCCGAACCAGCGGATGCGGGTAACGCGCTGCTTGCGGGGGCGCCGGACCTGGCGTCGCCGGGCGCGGGTGCCTCCGAGCGCTACGGCAGCGATCTGCTGTCGCGCTCGCCACAGTTGGACGAAGCGGGCAAGGCGGCGGTGTTGTGCGTGCCCGGCCGCGGCGCATTCGACGAAGTGACGACGGCCATCGCCGTGCAACTGCTGAACCGCCAGGGTTTCGCGCCGCTGATGGCGACGCACTCGGGCTATCGCAGCGCGCGCGCCGATGAGCCGAGCTTCAAGGACACGTCGATCATCTGCATCGTGTCGCTCGACGCGCCCGAGTCGCCGCCGTATCTGCGCAACATGCTGCGGCGCACGCGCGAATGGCGGCCACGCGCGACGCTGGTGCTCGGCGTCGGCGATGCGCCGGACGACAGCGTCGAGCTTGATGCGGGCGGCGAGTTGCATGCGTCGCCGACGTTCCGCGCGATGATCCAGGCATGTCACGCTGCGACGAGCGGGCAACCCATGCGGCAGCAATCGCAGACGGCCAGCGCGGGCTGAGGCTGGGCAGGTTGACGCTGCGCCAGCCTGAAGACACCTTGCACGTTTAGCGAGCGGCGCTACCATTGGTAGCGCACGCCGAGATCGCCCTCGACACCGCTACGGCGGACATTGCTGTTTCCACTCACGGCAAACTGGTAGCCGAACTGTCCGTACAGGTTGAGCCGCTCCTTGATCTTTGCGGTGACACCGCCGGCGAACTCCAGTCGGGTGGCCTGCACATTTAGCGGCACTGGGTCATTGGAGAAGGTCGTGGTGGCCTGGGCATTGAAATCCCGCCACACGTTGGCGCGCACATACGGCTGCCACACCGCTCCATTGCCGCCTTCGATGGTCCACTTCCCGCGCACGCCGAGGCGGCCACTCGCGCCCGAAGTGGAGCCGAGGGAGACTTCACCCAGACCATCGTTCGCATCGTTGAACGACACATGCTGCCAAATGATCTGCGCCTGCGGCTCCAGCTCGAAACCCGGGCCGAACGGCAGCGGGATCGGATAGCCCCCCTCGAGGGATGTCGCGAAGCCCGTACCCCGGACCGGCAGATTCGCAAACTGCGTCGTCGCGGCGCCGTCGTAGTACGTACCCTGCACGACCGCATCGAGATACCAGCCACTCGGGCCGTAGTGCGTCCAGTAGCCACCGCCTGTATACGCATTCAGATGCATCGAGCCGGTGTGCTCCAGCGCATATCCGGTTGCCGGCGCGTTGGTGACGAGGCCATCGACATCCGCACTGCCGTAGCCGTACGCAAAGTACACGCCTGCAGCGTCGCGATGACCGGGCCAGATGCTTCCGCGCCATACGTCGAGACCGGTCTGCAAGCCTCCGACTCCGCCGCTCACCCGCGGCCCGGCGTAAGCCCCATAGCGGTTGTCGATCTGGCCGCCGAAAACGCGTCCCCAGGCGGAGCTTGCCCAGCCCGAGCCGCCCGCGGCGCCGCTCTGTGTCGTGAGCGTGTCGCCGATGCGCTCATGCAGCGTGCCGAGCATCTCGACACCCATCTGCCGGGCGACCGGTTGAACTACGCCATAAGTGGCCAGTTCCGGCCCGATGATCGGGTAGACGCCTGGCGGCAGCGGTTCCGGTGGGGGCTCGGTGCCAGGTCCTGTTCCCGGTTCCTCTTCGCCTCCGCCCGGCGGGGGTGGCACGACGAACGACGAGCGCAGAAACCAGTCCTCGGGATGGCTGCTGTTGAGGCCACCGCGAAACAAACGATAGTCTTTGGCGCCACCGCGCGCCTCGCCGACGAGCGTAAAGGCGTCCGGCGCCGTGGTGCCGCCGTTGGTTGTCTCGACGACGAGAATGCCGTTGCCCGTCGTCAACCCACCGGCGCCGCCTGCGTTCGTGATGCGCACGGCTGAAGGGTCGGCACTGCCGCCGTTGATGATGAGCCTGTCCGACGGCGAGCCATCCAGACCGAGGAACGTGCGCAGCGCGAGCGTGCCGCCGGCGCCCACAAAATTCTTGACAGTGATCGCACCGAATTGCCCTGCCGGGAGCCCGAAGCCCGGCTCAACCGTTCCCGCATTGGTGACGGTGTTCAGCTCGGTTCCTGTACCGCCCAGGGTTCCGTTCGCCTCCACATTGACCGGCGATTGCAACGAGCCGGTCAGATTGAGCACGCCATTGCGAACGTTCGTCGGACCGGTAAACATGTTCTGGCCGGATAACGTGAGCACGCCGTTGCCGGCCTTGGTCAGTGCTCCGCTGCCGGAGAGCACGCCGGACCATGTCGCGCCGAGGCCGTTGGTATCGATGGTCGACGTCGTGCCGCCGACCAGCGTTGCGTTGACGCCTGCGCTCAGCGCCGAGCCCACCACCTGTATCGTTCCTCCACCGAGATTGAACGCATAGGTGCCGCCCAGATTGTTGAAGTCGCCGAGCAGCGAGCTTCCGCCAATCTGCAGTGTGCCGCCCGACAGGTTATACGTGCCGTTGCCGGCCGCCGCGAGGAACAGCCTCGACGCGCCGCCGATTGCCAGGGTGCCGCCGGTCTGGTTGATCGTACCGGTGCCCTGGCTACCGGTGGACGTGACGTTCGAGCCGATGAACAGCGTCCCGTTCGCCACGTTGAAGGTGCCGCCGCTCAGGTTGAGCGTGCCGCTGCTCGGGTTGCCTTGCGTATTGCGGCCGAGCGTCACGAAGTCGGTGGTGCTGTTGCCGAATCTGACCGTTCCGCCTGCCAGGTTATAGATGCCGGTACCGCCCTGGTTGCCGATGTTCAGCGACACCGGCGTGCCCGGCGTACCGAAGACGACGTTGCCCGCGGTCTGCGTCACCGTGCCTGTGCCGCCGAAGTCACCGAGCTGGAGCGCAGAGTTGAACGTGAGCGTGCCGCCGCTCACGTTCAACGTGCCAGACGACGTCGATCCGGGAACCTGCGTCGCCAGCGTATTGCCGAGGCCCAGCGAAAGATAGTCGATCGCGGTGCTGCCGCTCGTGACCGCCAGGCCACCGCCCACTACAAAAGCCGAGCCGCCCTGAATCCGCGCACCGTTGATCGTGAACGTCCCTGCGCCAGTCTTGACGAAGATACCGTGCAGCGCGTCGCTCGCGGTGCCGGTATTAATGATCGCGCCGGAGAAACTGCTGCTGGTGTTGTCGGTGCCAACCACCAGTATGTTCGTGCCGTCGATCACGGTGCCGCTGCCCGACAGGTTCGGCAGCGGCACGACGCCCGTCGCGACTCCCGGAATCGGAGTGGTTGTGACGCCCGAAATATCGAAGGTGCCGTTGTTTATCATCCCGCTGGTCAAGTTGATGCTGCCGCTGCCCGTCAGAGCCAGCGTGCCGGCAGAGATGGTCGTCATGCCGGTATAGGTATTCGCATTGGTCAGCGTGAGCACGCCGTTGCCGGCCTTGGTCAGTGCTCCGCTGCCGGAGAGCACGCCGGACCATGTCGCGCCGATGCTGTTGGTGTCGATGGTCGACGTCGTGCCGCCAACCAGCGTTGCGTTGACGCCTGCGCTCAGCGCCGAGCCCACCACCTGTATCGTTCCTCCACCGAGATTGAACGCATAGGTGGCGCCCAGATTGTTGAAGTCGCCGAGCAGCGAGCTTCCGCCAATCTGCAGTGTGCCGCCCGACAGGTTATACGTGCCGTTGCCGGCCGCCGCGAGGAACAGCCTCGACGCGCCGCCGATTGCCAGGGTGCCGCCGGTCTGGTTGATCGTACCGGTGCCCTGGCTACCGGTGGACGGGACGTTCGAGCCGATGAACAGCGTCCCGTTCGCCACGTTGAAGGTGCCGCCGCTCAGGTCGAGCGTGCCGCTGCTCGGGTTGCCTTGCGTATTGCGGCCGAGCGTCACGAAGTCGGTGGTGCTGTTGCCGAATCTGACCGTTCCGCCTGCCAGGTTATAGATGCCGGTACCGCCCTGGTTGCCGATGTTCAGCGACACCGGCGTGCCCGGCGTACCGAAGACGACGTTGCCCGCGGTCTGCGTCACCGTGCCTGTGCCGCCGAAGTCGCCGAGCTGGAGCGCAGAGTTGAACGTGAGCGTGCCGCCGTTCACGTTCAACGTGCCAGACGACGTCGATCCGGGAAGCGTTGAAGCATTGCCCAAGCCCAGCGAAAGATAGTCGATGGCGGCGTTGCTGCTCGTCGCCGCCAGTCCACCGCCGATCACGAATGCCGAGCCGCCCCGGATCGTTGCGCCGTCGATCGTCAGTGTTCCGCTCCCCGTTTTGACGAACTGGCCTTGTTGGGACGTTGGATCGCTCGCAACGCCGGCGTTGTTGATCGTGCCGGAGAAGCTGGTGCTCGTGTTATCGGTGCCAACGAACAGGACGTTGTTGGCGGGGTTGTCGATCGTTTCGCTGCCGGAGAGATTGGGTCGTTCTGTCACCGTCTGCTGCGCCAATACCGGCACGGGTGACAGGCCTAAGAGCCAGATGGCATGGAGGATGCACAAAGAGTTGAGTCGCTGACGCCGGGGCGCCTGTGGAATCGTCAATCGACCGCGCGCGCCGCCGGCCAACGTACTTAACGACGCGCGGTGAATCGATCTTGCAGCCATGACGGCCCCTCCATCACCCGCCGGTGGAAGTTTGCCAGCTCACACGAGCTCGACTTCGGCAGACCGGCCCATCGACGTTAATTTTGGACAGCATCCCCCCGAACAGTCGTTGGCCTTACAGGTTGTGCGCACGCGATTGAGTTGTTGCCAAGTTTTGGTAAGGATAGGTACGAAGATTGAATTGTCAAGAATCAGCGCGGCGAACGGTTCGCGGTCCGGGCCCGCGACATCCACCGTGCCGTTCAGCGGCGTGGCGACGCCAACATCGCCAATGCAGCCGAAGCGGGCCTCGCGTGGACCTTGCGCGCGTGTCTGGACGACTAACGAGGAGCGAAGGTCCAGATTGCTACCACTCGTCATGCGGCGCGGCGTTGTACCCAAAATGTGGACAGCCGCGCGCGCACGCCGACGCATACTGCACCGATAACGCAAGCAACCTGGAGACACGCATGACCCGCCCGTTCAAGCCCTATCCGTTCGCGCCGCGCCGTTATCCGGCCGCGGTGCCGCCGCTCGTCGACGGACGCGATCCACAAACGCGCGCCGTCGCGATCGTCGGCGGCGGCCCGGGCGGCATGACGCTCGCGCTTGCGCTCGCGCGCCAGGGCGTGCGCTCGGTGCTGATCGAGGCCGACGACAGCGTCTGCACCGGCAGCCGCGCAATCTGCATCTCGCGGCGCAGTCTCGAAATCTTCAAGCGGCTCGGCGTCGTCGATGGATTTCTGCAAAAGGGGCTGGCGTGGACCGGCGGGCGCAGCTTCTATCGCGACACCGAGGTGTTTCGCTTCGCGATGCATCAGGACGACGAGCAATCGCTGCCGCCAATGATCAATATCGCTCAGTATCAGATCGAGCAGTTGCTGCTCGACGAGATCGAACGGCACGCCGATCTGATCGACGTGCGTTGGCAAACGCGTGTGACGGGCCTCGCGCAACGGCCGCAAGGCGGCGCGACCTTGACGCTGCGCAGCGCCGGATCTGACGATCCGCAAGGCACGAACTGGCAGATGGACGCCGCGTGGGTCGTCGCCTGCGACGGCGGACGCAGCACGATCCGCGATCTGCTCGGGCTGAAGCTCACCGGCACGACTTACGAAGGCCGCTACGTGATCGTCGATATCGAACTCGACAGCACGCGCGCGACAGAACGCCTCGCTTATTTCGATCCGCCGTCGAATCGGGGCTCGACGGTGCTCGTGCACAAGCAGCCCGACAACGTGTGGCGCATCGACTATCAGTTGCGCGACGACGAAGACCCCGACGCCGCCGTGCTGCCCGAGAACGTGATCCCGCGCGTGCAAAACCTGCTCGACTCGATGGGCGAAACCGGCGCGTGGTCGCCGATCTGGATCACGATCTACAAGGCCAATGCGCTGACGCTCGAGCGCTACCGGCATGGCAACGTGCTATTCGCGGGCGACGCCGCGCATCTGGTGCCCATCTTCGGCGTGCGCGGCGCGAACTCCGGCATCGACGACGCCGACAATCTCGGCTGGAAGCTCGGCTGCGTGATCAATGGCAGTGCATCGCCAGCGCTGCTCGATAGCTATAGCGACGAACGTGTGTACGCGGCGCGCGAGAATCTGAGCTACGGCATGAAAAGCACCGAATTCATGGCGCCGCCGACCTTCGCGTTCGATCTGCTGCGCACGGCCGTGCTCGGGCTCGCCGAGCGGCATGCAGCGGTGCGGCCGCTGATCAATCCGCGCCAGACGCATGCGATCGCGTATCGGCAATCGCCGCTGAACTTCGCGGGCGACAAGGGCGATGCGTTCGATCGCGGCCCCGCGCCGGGCACCGTGCTGCCCGAATGCAGGCTGCTGAATCAATCGCAAGATGGCGCACGGTTCGGCATTCATCTAACCGATCTGCTCGGCCCGTGCTTCACGGCGCTGCGCTTCGACGCAGACCACGCGAACGACGGTGAGTCGTGGCAGCAACTGCAAAGCACGCTAGCCGGCCAGGGCATTCCATTCAGCCTGATCGATATCGTCACGGCCGAAGCGCAATCGGCAAACGGCCCTCGCGTGGTCGACCCGACCGGCCGCCTGCACGACATGCTCGACGCGCAGCCCGGCACCGTCTATCTGATCCGCCCCGACGGCCACGTGCTGGCGCGCTGGCGAGACGGCAGCGCGGCGGCCGTGCAGCACGCGCTCGATGCCACGCTGACACAGCAGAACTAACGCGCAAGGACCCTCGACACCATGACCGATTCCGATCTCGACCTCGTCTATACGACGCTGTGCAACACGCTGACCCACGAAGGCGAAGCGCAGGCGTCGCTGTATCTGGCGCGCCTCGCGCTGTTGTGCCTGACCGAACTCGACGACCCGCGGCGCGCGTTGTCGTTGATCGAAGCGGCGAAGCTGCCGGCCGCCGTCGCGGCCTAGCGTGGGCAATAGAAACCGCCTCCCTGGAGGCGGTGGCGAGCCGACTATTTTTCCGCCAGCCGATGACTGCCGGCATGCGGCTCGACGCGATAGCGCTGGCGAATCTCCTTCAAATGATCCAGATCGCCGGGGTGTTTGCCGTCGGGAAAATCGACTTCCGCGATGCTGTGGCCAGCGCTCGCCTTGAGCATCCCGCGCTTTTCGCCGCCGCTCGCCAGCACGGCGACCGCTTTGATATTGCCTTGCTGATCGTATTCGATATGTACCTTCATGGGGGACTCCTCGTCATGTTCGATGGTATTGGGCGGATGCACAGCAGCCCGGTTTAAATTGCGTCGGTCCACGCAATGAAGAGTCCGTAGGAAGCAAAGTCGGTTGCGCTCTTGTTATGCACCTCCAGCAACACGACGCGATTGCCTTCGGCGTCGCAATCGTTGGAAAGGTTGCGGACTTCGATGTTCTTGTCCCACGGCAGTCCCGACAGGGGGATCGCTGCCGCCCACAGGATTTCGCCGTAGTTCATCGGACCCACCCACCAGAACGCGGAGTCGCCCGCATTCAGATCGACTCCGCTGCCGACCAGTTGGCCATTTACATTGATACCCATCGCTGTCTCCCAGTTGCAGACGGCCACAGCGACGCGTAATTGCCCGTGTGCCCGTGGCGGTCGTTACACCGCTGACAAGAGGACGGCAACGCTGGATGCGTTTTGAACGAAGCCCGGTACTCCGCGAATGCCCACAAAAAAGCCGCGCGATCAACGCGCGGCTTTTCTTCTTCGAAGCGAAGGCGTTACGACAACTACCTCACTGCTTCGGATACAAGCCCAACGTGCTCGCATGCAGCCGCGCGAGTCCTAGCAACGCATCCGTATAAGGCGTCGGCACACGCGTCAGCTGTCCAAGCTCGCGCACCGCGCCGACCAGCGCATCGAGTTCGACCGCCTTGCCGGCCTGCACGTCTTGCAGCATCGACGTCTTCATCGCACCGAGCTTCAGCGTGACCGCGTGACGGTCATCGGGCGCCTGGTCGATCGGGATGCCGAAGCGCGCGCCGATTTCCTTCGCCTCCAGCATGATGTGCGTGACGAAGCCGCGCACGAGTTCGTCGCCGAGAATCCGGTCGGTCGTTGCGCCGGTGATCGCGCTGACCGGGTTCATCGTCATGTTGCCCCATAGCTTGAACCAGACGTCGCGCTGGATCTGCGCCGAGGCCGTCGCATGGAAGCCCGCCGCTTGCAACAGCGCGGCCAGCAGTTCGACACGCTCGCTCGGCTTGCCCGACGCCTCGCCGACGATCAGTCCATTGCCCTGGTGATGCCGGATCACGCCGGGTGCGTCGATCAGGCAACTGGCATGCACGACGCAGCCGACGGTCTGCGCGGCCGGGATCGCGGCGGCGATCGCGCCGTCGGGATCGATCGTCTTCAGGCGCTGGCCGGCGAGCTCGCCGCCGAGGCCGTCGCAGAACCACCACGGCACGCCGTTCATCGCCGTCAGCACGATCGTCTCGGGACCGAGCAGCGGTTTGATACGCGCGGCGACGGCCGCCATCGCCGGGCCCTTGACCGCGATCACGACCAGCTCCTGCACGCCGAGATCGGCCGGCTTGTCGCTCGCCTTCACCTGCTCGGCGTAGATCACGCCGCCTTCGATCAGCCGCAGACCGTGCTGGCGCACTGCGTCGAGCGTCGCGCCGCGCGCCACCACGCTGACCTGATTCCCGGCCTGCGCGAGCTTCACTCCCATCCAGCCGCCGATCGAGCCGGCGCCGTAGATCGCTACTTTCATCGCCTGAATCCTTGCCTGTTGCTGTGATTATTGCAGCGTTGATTGTCGCGCTCTTTTACGCGTGGCTTCAATCACTGCCGGTAGCTCGCATCGATCCGGTCGACCCGCCGCACCAGCGCATCGAAAACGTCCTGCCCAGCGCCGTGGCGCGGGTCGAACTGCAGCGCGTCGCGCGAGCAGCGCATCGCAATCTCTTCCGGCACCGGCCGCGCGCGGCCCATCGAAAACGTCGCCATCTGGATTTCGCACGCGCGATTCAGCGTCCACAAAATCGCAAACGTCTGCGGCAACGTCCGGCCCCACGATAGCAGACCGTGGTTGCGCAGGATCACGGCCTGCTTGTCGCCGATATGCGCGAGCAGCCGCGGGCCCTCTTCCGCATGAATCGTGATGCCTTCGAAGTCGTGATACGCGATCCGGTCGTGCAATTGCGCGCTATAGAAGTTGGTCTGCTGCAGGCCCTCTTCGAGACAGGCCACCGCGACGCCCGCTGTGGTGTGCGTATGCATCACGCAGTGCGCGTCGGGCAAGCCCTCGTGAATCGCCGCATGCACGACGAAGCCGGCCGGATTCACCGGATACGGCGAGCCGTCGAGCACCCGCCCCTGCGCATCGATCTTCACCAGATTGCTCGCGGTCACTTCGCTGTAGTGCAGCCCGAACGGGTTGATCAGGAAGTGACGCTCGGCGCCGCTGACGCTTTCGGGCACGCGCAGCGTGATGTGGTTGTAGATCATCTCGGTCCAGCCGAGCAGATCGAAGATCCGGTAGCACGCGGCAAGCTGCACGCGCGCCTGCCATTCGTCCGGATGCATCGCGGCCGATCTGGGCTGGCTCGCCGGCTGCGCTTCGAGGGTCGTGGCCATCGTCAGTGTCTCCATGATTGTCGTCGTGGCGGCGCGCCCGTGCGCGCCGCCACCCTATTCACTCGTGCTGCAACAGCGGCTGGACCGCCGGACGGCTTCAGGCGCCCGACACCACCGCCGCGATCGACGACGCGACATAGTCCGCGTTGCGCGCGTTCAGCCCGGCGACGCACATGCGGCCGGAGCGCAGCACGTACACCGCGTATTCGTTGCGCAGACGCTCCACCTGGCTTTCGGACAGGCCCGTGTACGTGAACATGCCGCGCTGCGCGACATAGCGCGCGCGCATCACTTCATCGACGCGCCCGTCGAGCCCCGCGTGGATCACGTTGCGCATCGCCAGAATGCGCTCGCGCATCGCGCCGAGCTCGGCTTGCCACGACGCGCGCAGCGTCGCATCGGCGAGCACGTTGGCGACGAGGCGCGCGCCGTGCGTGGGCGGATTGCTGTAGTTCGCGCGTACCGCCGACATCAGCTGGCCCGCCACGCGCGCGGCTTCGTCGGCGCTCTTGCAGACCACGCTCAGCGCGCCGACGCGCTCGCCGTACAGCGAGAAATTCTTCGAGAACGAGTTCGCGACGATCAGCGGCACGTTCGCGTCGGCGAGCATGCGCACCGGAGCGGCGTCTTCTTCGAGGCCCGCGCCGAAACCCTGGTAGGCCATGTCGACGAACGCGATCAGCTTGCGGCGCTGCAAAACCGGCACCAGTTCCGCCCATTGCGCCGGGCTCAGATCGACGCCAGTCGGGTTATGGCAGCACGCGTGCAGCAGCACGACGCTCTTTTCCGGCAATACGTCGATCGCGGCGAGCATTTCGGCGAAACGCAGGCCGCCCGTTTGCGGGTCGTAGTACGGATAGGTGTTGACCGTCAGGCCCGCGCCTTCGAATATCACGCGATGGTTTTCCCAGCTCGGGTCGCTAATCCACACCTGCGAGGCGGGGAAATAGCGCTTCAGGAAATCGGCGCCGACCTTCAGCGCGCCCGAGCCGCCGAGCGTTTGCAGCGTCGCGATCCGGCCTTCGGCGCGCGCCGCGCTGTCGGCGCCGAACACCAGCGCCTGCGCGGTGTCGCGATAGAGCGGCAGACCCGCCATCGGCAGATACGAGCGCGGGCCGATCGCGTCGAGCAGCGCGGTTTCGGCGCGGCGCACCGCATCGATCACCGGCAGCTTGCCGGCGTCGTCGAAGTAGATGCCGATGCTGAGGTTGACCTTGTTCGGCCGGGGGTCCAGCTGAAAGTCTTCGTTGAGGCTCAGAATCGGGTCGCCCGGATAGGCGGGAATATGGTCGAACATGACGGGTCCTTGAAGGCGGCCTGTGCAGGCCTGTTGTAGCGGTCGTCCGCGCCGCGGGACGACAGGGCAAACCTCAAGTCTAAGCGGGTTTGCCGGGCTAAGTCGACCGGCACGAGTGTCGATTGTCGGCGCGCCGCGCACAATCAATCGATTTTTCACGATTCGTAAGTTTTTCTTTAGAATCGATCGTATGCCTCTTACCCGCGTCACGATCCGCCAATTCGAAGCGTTCCTCGCCATCGTCGATCTGCACAGCATCGGCGCGGCGGCAGAGCGGCTCGGGCTGACTTCGTCGGCGGTCAGCCAATTGCTTGCCGAACTCGAAACGGAGCTCGGCTTCCGGCTGTTCGATCGCACCACGCGGCGTGTTGCGCTGTCCAGCGCGGGGCAGGACTTTCTGGCGTCGGCCGAATCGGTGCTGCGCCACGTGCGCGCGGCCGCCCAGTCCGCCGACGACATCCGCAATCGCGCGGCCGGCATCGTGCGGGTCGGCGCGCCGCTCGTGATCGCATCGACGGCGCTGCCCGCGGCGATTGCCGAATACGCGCGCGACAAGCCGAAGGTGGTCGTGCGGGTCTGCGATACCGTGGTCGAACAACTGGTGGAGCGCGTCGAGAGCGGCGACATCGATCTCGCGATCGGCCCGAACCGGCAAAGCGGGCCGCGCGTGCGTTGCGAGGCCGCGTTCGCGAGTCCGTGGGTCATGTGGTGCGCGGCCGAGCATCCGCTCGCCTCTCGCCGCCGCGTGCAATGGCAGCATCTGCGCGACGTGCCGATCGTCGCGACCGGCCGCGACCACGAACGCGCGGTCGATCAGATGCGCGCCAACCTGCCGGTCGAGGCGCGCATCATTCCGGTCGATGTCGTCGATAACGTGACCACCGCGTTCGGCCTCGCCGCGCAAGGGCTGGCGGTCACGCTCGCGCCGGCCTATGTCGCGCCGCTCGCGCGCACGTTCGGGCTCGTGATGAAGCGCATCGTCGATCCCGAAACGATTCGCGAGGTGTGCGTGTACCGGTCGACCGAACGGGCGCTGTCGCCATCGGCCGATGGTTTCGCGGATTTCGTGATGCCGTGGTTGAAACGCTGGGATCGGGAGGCGCAGGCCGAGGCGCGGGGCAAGCGGAGTTGAAGCGCGATGCGTCGCATCGCGCAGCTAAGGCTGCATACACAGCGCGAACAGTTGCCGCTGATTCGAAACCCCGAGCCGTGCATACGCGCGCTTCTGATAAGTGACGACGCTCGCCGGCTTCACCCCCATCTGCGCGGCAATCTCGGCGGCGCTCGCGCCTTCGAGCGTGCCACGCAACGCGTCGAGTTCGCGCGGCGTCAGCGTCGGACATGCGCGCCGCACGCGCGCGAGCATCGCCGCGCCGCTACCCTGCTGATGCTGCCCGTTCAGCGCGTAATGGCCCTTCGCCGCATGCGCGAACAGCGGCGCGACGCTTTCGATCCGCTGCAGATCGTCGGGCGCGAACACGCCATACGCGCCGTCGCGGTACAGGTTGATCGACAGCCACACGCTATCCGCGGGCTGCACCAGCAACGACAGCCGGTCCGATACGTTCGGCTGCGCGTAGCAGGCCGCGCGATACGCGTCGTTTTCGATTTCGTCGCCGCGCTGCTGATGCAGCACCAGCGCATCGCGTGAAGCGCTGCGCCGCCTGTCGTGGGTCTGGCCGATGATCGCGCGATTGCCATCCAGCGCATAAAAATGCGCGGCGTAGCGTTCGGCGACGTCGCGCAGAAAACGCCCGCCGCGATGATCTGCCGCCGACACCGTACGCGGCCGCGCGTCGAACTCATACGCGAAGATCGTGCACTGCGAGACCGGCAGCGACAACGACTCGCCAACCGTCTGCAGAATGCTCGCGGCGAGCGCGTCGGCATCCGGGTCGGAGATCGCCATGACGAGGTCGGTGGCGCGCGCGGTGCTGATCTGACCGCTGCGCTGCGGTGATGCGAGGCGCCAGGAACGCATGATGGGGATTCGTGCTTGCGCTGCGTGGATTGGGTTGCGGCAAGCGTAGCACAGCGGGCATGCGGCGCAGGTGTGCCGGCGTGATCGGCTCGTCAGCGACGCCTTATCGCCGGGTAAACGACCCCCGCTGCAACGCCACCACCCTCGGCAATTCGATCGTAAAGGTCGTGCCGGCCTCGTCGCTGGATACGACGCTGACGTCGCCGCCATGCATGCGCGCGATCTCCTGCACGATATGCAGACCGAGGCCGAGCCCTTCGCGCGAGCGCGCGCCGTTGCCGTTCGACACGAACGCCTTGAACAGATGCGGAAACACCTCGGCCGGAATCGTGCCGCGATTGGACACCTTCAGGCGCACGCAATCCTCTGCCTCGCCATCGACCTCCACGCCGATATCGCCCTCCGGCGCGCCATGATGCAGCGCATTGCTGACCAGATTCGATACCGCCTGCCACACGAGATCGGTATCCCACGCGCCGGCCGTATTGCCGGTGCAGGTGAACACGATCTGCTTGCCGCTCTTTTGCGATGCGAATTCGTCGATCACCGAGCGGCACAGCGTCGCCAGTTCGATCGAGCGCGGCTGCAACGGCAGACGTCCGCCTTGCAGGCGCGCGAGGTTCAGCAGCTGATCGACCATCCGCGCCATGCGCAGCGAGCTGTTCTTCACGCGCGCCGCGACGGTCGCGGCCTGCTCGTCGGCGGCCGTGCGCATCAGGTACTCGGCCGACGCCAGCACCGCGCCGAGCGGCGTGCGCAGGTCGTGACTGAGCACCGCCATCAGCATTTCGTTCGCTTCGAGCATCTGGCGCGTGGTTACCAGTTGCGCGGCGAGCTGGCGCTTTTGCTGCTCCAGTTGCACGAACACGTCGACCTTCGACTGCAGAATGCGCGGGTCGAACGGCTTGTAAAGGAAGTCGACCGCGCCCGCCTCGTAGCCGCGGAACGTGCGCGACGCGTCCTGCGCGGTCGCGGTCAGGAAGATGATCGGTACGTGCGCGGTGCGCGGGCTGCCGCGCATCAGCGCGGCCAGCTCGAAGCCGTTCATGCCTGGCATGTTGACGTCGAGAATCGCCAGCGCGACTTCGTGCTTGAGCAGCAGATCGAGCGCGGCGGTGCCGGAGTCGGCGACCAGCACCGCGACGTCGGGCCGCGCGAGCAATGCTTCGAGCGCGGTAATGTTGTGGACGATGTCGTCGACGATCAGGATGTTCACAGGTGAGTTCGTCATGGCATCGGATTAGAGGGATGTCGGCAGCGCGGCAAGGCGCTTCGCCAGGGTTTTGGGGTTGAAGATCGCATCGGCCGCGCCACGCTCGATCGCCGCGCGCGGCATTTCCGCCGAACCGGCGCTGGCGGGGTCCTGCACCCATGCGGTGCCGCCCAGCGCGCGCACGCATTCGAGGCCGAGCGCGCCGTCGTCGTTGGCGCCGGACAGCAGGATCGCGAGCAGCCGCTCGCCGTACACCGCGGCAGCCGATTCGAACAGCACGTCGATCGACGGCCGCGAGAAGCGCACCGCCGCATCGGTCGACAGCGCGACCGTGCGGTCCACTTCGACGAGCATGTGATAGCCGGGCGGCGCGACGTGTACGCGGCCGGGCAGGATCAGCTCGCCCGCATCGGGTTCGAGCACCGGCAGCGCGCAGCGATGCGCGAGCGCCGGCACCAGGTAGCTCGGCGAATCGGGCGGCAGATGCGTGACGACCATTACGGCCGCGCCGAAGCGCGCGGGCAACGCGGCGAGCAGCACGTTGAGCACTTCGACGCCGCCCGCCGACCCGCCGATCACGACCAGCTCGTAACCGCGCGGCGCGTGCGTGCGCGCGGCGCCGCCGGCATCCGCGGTCGGCGTCATCGCAGGTTCAACGTTCGGGGATGGCATCGCGACCTCGCTAACGCTTCTGATAAATGCGTTCGGCCGCGCGGAACTCGTCGAACGCCGGGTAGTGACGCGAAAACCGCAGGCTTTCCTTGCTGCCCAGGCCGAGAAAGCCGCGCCGCACCAGCGCATTCTCGAACAGCCCCAACGCGCGATCCTGCAAGCCGCGATCGAAATAGATCAGCACGTTGCGGCACGACACCAGATGCGCTTCGAGGAACACTTCATCGGTGGACAGGCTGTGATCGGCGAACACCACGCGCTCTTTCAGCGAGCCGGCAAAGCGCGCGCCGCCATACGCTGCATGATAGTAGTCCGACAGCGAACGGGTGCCGCCCGCCGCCAGATAGTTCTGTGTGAAGCCCTGGATGCGTTCGAGCGCATAGATGCCCGCCTCCGCGCGCGCGAGCGCATCGGGGTTGATGTCGGTCGCATAGAACAGCGTGCGCTCGGTGAGGCCTTCCTCGTCGAACAGGATCTTCAGCGACCACAGCTCCTCGCCGGTGCTGCATCCGGCGACCCACACCTTGATCGACGGATAGGTGCGCAGACGCGGCAGCACGTGTTCGCGCAGTGCGAGGAAATACGACGGATCGCGAAACATGTCGCTGACCTGCACGGTCAGGTACCGGAACAGCCGCGAAAACTCGTTGCCGTCGCGCATGATGCGGTCCTGCAATTGCGACAGCGTCTCCACGTTGAATTCATCGAGCGCCTGCGTGAGGCGGCGGCGCAGCGACGACATCGCGTAGTGGCGAAAGTCGTGCTGATACTTCAGATAGATCGCTTCGAGCAGCAGCCGCAGCTCGATGTCGAAATCGCTGAGACGCTGCGGTACGTCAGATGCGGACGGTTTCATCGCGTTTCTCGCTTGCGTGCTTGCGCTCGCGCTGTCAGCGCTGCCGCAGCCACACGCGGCACAGCGCGACGAGCTTGTCGACGTCGATCGGTTTCGATACGTAGTCGTCGGCGCCCGCTTCGAGGCAGCGCGTGCGATCGTTCGCCATCGCCTTCGCGGTCAGCGCGATGATCGGCAGATGCGCGAAGCGCGGATCGCGGCGAATCTCGCCCATCGCGGTCAGGCCGTCCATCACGGGCATCATCACGTCCATCAGCACCAGATGCACCTCCGGTGCGTTCTCCAGTTCGTCGAGCGCCTCGCGGCCGTTGCGCGCGATCAGCAGCTTCGCGCCGAGCGGTTCCAGCACGTGCGACAGCGCAAAGATGTTGCGTACGTCGTCTTCGGCGAGCAGGATCGTGCGACCCTCGAACGCATTGTCGCGTTGCCGCACGGTGCGCAGCATGCGCTGCTGCTCCGGCGCGAGCGACGACTCGACGCTGTGCAGAAACAACGTGACTTCATCGAGCAGACGCTCCGGCGATTTCGCGCCCTTGATGATGATCGACTTCGAATAGCGGCGCAGCCGGTGCTCCTCTTCGTCGGACAGCATGCGGCCCGTGTAGACGATCACCGGCAGCGATGCATGCGCGGTGTTGGCGGCGAGGCGTTCGAGCAGATCGTAGCCGGTGCCGTCGGGCAGCGCGAGATCGGTGACGACGCAGTCGAACGCCAGCGCCGACAGTTGCTCGAACGCGTCGGCGAGCGTCGCGACCGCGACGATCTCGGTGTTCTCGCTTTGCAGCAGCGCGCGGATGCTTTCGCGCATCGGCGCGTCGTCCTCGATCACCAGCACGCGCTTCAGGCGCTGTTGCAGCCGCGCTTCGAGACGGCGGATCGCGGCCTCCATCGTCGAGCGCGCGGTCGGCTTCAACGTGTAGCCGATCGCGCCGAGGTGCAGCGCCTTGTCGGCGTGGTCGGTGGCCGACACGATATGAATCGGAATGTGGCGCGTCAGCGGATCGTTCTTCAGCCATTCGAGCACCGTGAGGCCCGAGCGGTCCGGCAGACCGACATCCAGCAGCACCGCGGCCGGCCGCATGTCGCGCACCAGCGCGAGGCCGCTAGCGGCGTCGCTCGCGTGCACGAAGTCGAAGTCGAGTTCGTGCACGAGATCGCGCAGAATCGCGGCGAATGGCGGATCGTCTTCGACCGCGACGATCAGACGGCCCGCGCGGGTGCGATTGTCGCGATCGTCGGCAATCGGCGCGGCGGCGGGCTCGGCGGTGCCGGGCAGCAAAGTGTCGCGCGATGCGTCGGGCGACGCCCGGCTTGCCAGACCATTGGCCGGCGAGATCACCGCGGCGGGCGCGGCGTCGAACGGCGTGTGCAGCAGCGGCGCTTGCGCCGTCGCCTGCGCGCCCGTGCCCGTGCCCGCGCTCATCGCGCTGTCCGCGGCCACGCGCGCCTCGCGCGCATCGAGCGGCAACCACAGCGAAAACACGCTGCCCTTGCCCACTTCGCTCGCGACGGTGATGCGCCCGCCCAGCAGCCGCGAAAATTCGCGCGAAATCGACAGCCCGAGACCGCTGCCGCCATATTGACGGCTCGTCGAACCATCGGCCTGCTGGAATGCGTCGAAGATCATGTCCAGCTTGTCGGCCGGAATGCCGATGCCCGAATCGCGCACGTCGAAACGCAGCACGTTGTCCTCGACCTTGGCGACCTCGAGCGTGACCTCGCCGTGCTCGGTGAACTTCACCGCGTTCGACAGCAGGTTGCGCAGGATCTGCGTGAGCCGCTGGCCGTCGGTGACGAACGTATCCGGCGTGCCCGGTAACTTGTCGAAGGCGACCCGCAAGTGCTTGGTCGCCGCGATCGGCCGGAACATTTCGTCGAGCGATTGCAGCGTCGCCTCGATCGACACCGTTTCGGGTTCGACCGTCAGTTGCCCCGCCTCGACTTTCGACAGATCGAGAATATCGTTGATCAGCACGAGCAGATCGCTGTTCGACGCGTGGATCGTCTCCGCGTAGCGCACCTGCTCGTCGGTCAGATTGCCGCTGCGATTCTGCTGCAGCAGCTTCGCGAGAATCAGCGAGCTGTTCAGCGGCGTGCGCAATTCGTGCGACATGTTCGCCAGGAACTCGGACTTGTAGCGGCTCGACTGTTCTAGGCGCTCCGCGTTGGCCGCCAGGTCGTTCTGCGCGCGCAGCAGATCCGATTTCTGCCGCTCCAGCCGCTGCGCGTATTCCTCGAGCTGCACGTTGGTCTGTTCGAGCTCGGCCTGCTGCGCTTCGAGGCGCCGTTGCGATTCCATCAGCGCGCGGCCGCGTTCCTCGAGCCCTTCGTTCGAGACCCGCAACTCCTCCTGTTGGACCTGCAACTCCTCGTTCAGCTGCTGCGTCTCGGCGAGCGCATCCTGCAGGCGTTCGCGATACAGCGCCGCTTCGAGAAAATCGCCCATGCTGTGGCGGATCAGCTCCATGAACTCTTCGTCGCGCGGCGTCACCTCGCGCAGGAAGCCCATTTCGACGACGCCGTTGACCTGGCCGTCGTTGTCGATCGGCAGGATCAGCAGATTGCGCGGCACGCCGCTGCCCGTCGCCGACACGACCCGCACGTAATCGGCGGGCACGTCGCGCAGCACCACCGTGCGGTGCGAGCGCGCGGCCTGGCCGACCAGCGTTTCGCCCTCCTCGAAACTCAGGGCAGCGGTCTGCTCGCTGTCACGGCTATACCCGTACGCGGCGATGCGGCGCAGTGTGCCGCTCTGCCGGTCGCGCACGTACAGCGCGGCAACGACCGCATCGAGATATTGGGCGAGGAATTCGAGCATCGCGCGGCCGACGAGCGGCGCGCTCGTCTGGCCGACCACCTTATCCGCGAGCAGGCGCTGGCCCGAGCGCAACCAGACCTGCTGCTCGAGCAGCGCGGTCTGCTCGGCCTGCCGACGCAGCACGTTGTTGTAGGTCTCGGACAGGTCCAGCAGTTCGCGACGACCCCGCCATGCGAGCAGGCCGCTGACGCCGAGGCTGAACAGCAGGAACAGCCCCACCAGCGTCGCCGTCACATTGCGCGTCGCTTCGGCGCGCTGCTGGCGCAGGCGCAATTCGACGTCGAGAAACTCGCCGAATTCGCGGCGTATTTCGTCGAATTCGATCTTGCCGCGCCCCGCTGCAAGCGCGCTCTCATAGTCCAGGTTGCGGCGGCGTGCGTCGATGATCTCTTCGGCGAAGCGGGTCCAACGCTGCTGCAGCGCCTCGATCTGCTTGAGCCGCGCGGTTTGCAGCGGGTTGTCGGCGAGCTGCTTTTGCAGGGTTTCGAGCTGTGCCTTGAATTTCGGGCCGCCGTTTTCAAACGGCGTGAGGAAACTCTCGTCACCGGTGATCAGGAAGCCGCGCATCGACGATTCGCGATCGACCGCGAGCCGCAGCATTTCGTTGGCGTCGCCGATCACGCGCTCGGAGTGCTCAGCCCAACTCATCGTCGACACGAGGTAAGCGATCAGGCCGACGAACAGCGCCATCGTGACGAGGCCGACGCCCAAAGGCAGCGCGATATTGCGGCGAAGGATGCGGCGGAAACGGAGTTGATCGACGGCCTGCGATGCGGTCATTTTTTCTGTAAGAGGCATGGCGAATCGGGTCGATGCGGAATATTTTTCGGGTCTGCGCACGATACTGAGTACCGCGAAGCGACCGCCGTCATCATACAAGGACGACCCGCATCGTGTAACGGAAGTCCGCGCGTTGAGACTTGCCGGGCAGGGCGCGGCACGCATCGCGCGATGCGTCGCGCGCGGTGCGCAATGCAAAAGGAACCTGGCCGGCTCGCACCGGCCAGGTTCCTGCCTCGTTCAGCGGCTAACGCGGCGGTGCAGCAGCGCAACCGGCTCGGCCCGCTCAGGCCGGCACCGATTCCGCCTGCGCCGCGCGTGACCACACGCGATGCTGCCCCGCGGTCTTGATGAACGTCTTCAACACCTCGGCGGACTGCGAATCCTCGCCTGTCACGACGCCGTCCGGCTGCGCAGGCAACTGCGCGGCCGTGAGCAGATCGCGCCCCGCGCCGATCGCCGCGATCGCCTTCAGATGCTTGAACGCTTCGAGCACGAAGTGCCGCGCATCGCCCGATTGCGCCAGCGTCTTCGCCCCCTTCTCGCCGCCGACGACGATCACCGCGTCGAACATCACCGACGGCAGCCCGGCGATCGTCGCGTCGGGTGCGAGGTCATCGATCCCGGCGAGCGTCGGTGCGATCAGCATCGGCGTCGCGCCTTCGCCCTTGAGCGCCTGCTGCAGCTGTTTGATCGCCGCGGCATCGGAACCGGGCGCGGCGAGCAGCGCGATCTTGCGGGTCTTGATGCCGGGCTTTACGCGATTGAGCAAACTCAACGCCGGCGACGCCTTCGGCCCGACGAGCTTCGCCGTGCCCTTCTTCGGCGCCGGCAGGCCGAGTCCTTCGGCGACTTTCGCGGCGAGATCGGCGTCGAAGTTCGCGAGAATCTCGTTGACCTGGCGCGCGCGAATCTCGGGCTTCGTCACCTTACCGAGCTCGAACTGATAGGCCGCCGCGATATGGTCTTTCTCCGGCTGCGACATGCTGTTGTAGAACAGCGCGGCCTGCGAGAAATGATCGGAGAACGAGTCGCTGCGCACGCGAATTTTCGTGCTCTCGACGCGTTCCTGATAGCTGTCGAAGCCGCCCTCTTCGGCGCCCGGATCGGTTTCCTTCGGCCAGCCGTCGTTCAGCGAGTTCGGCTCGTAGGACGCCTGACCGACGTGAATCGCCTGTCGGTGCATCGCATCGCGCTGATTGTTCACGGACGGACATACCGGCCGGTTGATCGGAATCTCGTGAAAGTTCGGACCGCCGAGGCGGCTGATCTGCGTGTCCGTGTAGGAGAACAAACGCCCTTGCAGCAGCGGGTCGTTGGTGAAATCGATGCCCGGCACGATATGGCCCGGATGGAAGGCGGCCTGTTCGGTCTCCGCGAAGAAGTTATCCGGATTGCGATTGAGCGTCATCTTGCCGATGATCTTCACCGGCACCAGCTCTTCAGGAATCAGCTTGGTCGGATCGAGCAGATCGAAATCGAACTTGTGCTCGTCGGCTTCCTCGATGATCTGCACGCCCAGTTCGTACTCGGGATAATCGCCGCGCTCGATCGCTTCCCATAGGTCGCGCCGGTGAAAGTCGGGGTCCTTGCCGGCGAGCTTCTGCGCTTCATCCCACAGCAGCGAATACGAGCCGAGCACCGGACGCCAGTGGAACTTGACGAAGCGCGCGTTGCCCTGTGCATTGACGAAGCGGAACGTGTGGACGCCAAAGCCTTCCATCGTCCGTAAGCTGCGCGGGATCGCGCGATCCGACATCGTCCACAACACCATGTGAGCCGATTCGGGCACGAGCGAAACGAAGTCCCAGAACGTGTCGTGCGCGGACCCGCCAGTCGGCATTTCGTTCGGAGCTTCCGGTTTCACCGCGTGCACGAAATCGGGAAACTTGATCGCGTCCTGGATGAAGAACACCGGCATGTTGTTGCCCACCAGATCGAAATTGCCTTCCTGCGTGTAGAACTTCGTCGCGAAGCCGCGCACGTCACGCACCGTGTCGGCCGATCCGCGCGGACCTTGCACGGTCGAGAAACGCACGTAGACCGGCGTCTCAGCGGCGGGGTCCTGCAAAAACGCGGCCTTGGTGTACTCGCGCATCGATTCGTAGACCTTGAAGACGCCATGCGCGGCCGAGCCGCGCGCGTGCACGATCCGTTCGGGAATGCGCTCGTGATCGAAATGCGTGATCTTCTCACGCATGATGAAATCTTCGAGCAGCGACGGGCCGCGCGGCCCTGCACGCAACGTGTTCTGGTTGTCGGCGATCTTGACGCCTTGATTGGTTCTCAGCGCCTCGCCTTGCGGCTTCACGCGATTGCGTTCGAGATCGTTCGATTTCGCGTCGTTCGACTGCGCTGGCCCGTTTGCCTGGGCCGCGGTCTTCTGGGTATTCGCTTTACCTGCCATGGGGATCGACTCCTTGTATTCGGGCGCGCGGCGACGAAGAAGTCGCGGCGCGCGATCACGGAGTCAGCAAGGGCTATACCCACGAAGTCATCGCGCAAATGACTGCGCGGCGGCGTCACGTCAGAACCGGTAGTTGATCGACACGTCGGCAACACCGGTCGCGCGGCTGCGCGTGATCGGACTGTTGCCCGCGCTGCCGACGAGCTGCTCGAACGCGCCGTCGGCGGTCGCGAACCAGTGCTTGCTGAACAGCCAGATCGCGCTGACACCGAAACCCACCGACTTGAAGCCCGCGCTCGCGTGGTACTGCGGATACTGCGAGTGCGCGGCCTGCTCCTGATTGACGCCGAACCAGCTGTTCATGTACTTGGAGTCCGCGAGCACCACGTTCGGGCCGGCGAACCAGAAGAACTGCCTGGTGCTGCCGGGCATCGGCATATAGGCGCCGAGATCGCCGATCCAGCCGTTCGATCCGCCGAAATAACGGCGGATATCCGCGCGCAGCACGAGCGGAAAATCCTTCGACACGACGTACTCGCCCGAGAGCTTCAGACCCACCGCCGGGTTGATGTTGCCGAGCCCGTTGAGTTCTTGCGGATCGTCCTGGGCGCGCCGCCCGAGATCGTAGACCGCGGCCAGACTCATGCGCCAGTTCTCGCCCTGCGCGAAATTCACGCCGAAGCCTTCGCCGCTCGACAGAAAGAGCAGATCCTTGTAACGCACGTCGATGCTCGGACCCGCCACCAGGTGATAGCGGTCCGAACCCTCGAAGCGCGGCTGGAACGACGTGGCCACGCCGAAGCGCAATTGCCAGTCGGGAATGTTCGGCTGCCACATCTTCTGCAGCGGAATACCCACCGAATATTGCCATTCGCCGAGCGGCGACGGCGTCTGCGCGAAGACCGCACCCGGCACGCAGGCCATCGCACTCAAGGTCGCGGCGAGGAGCGAACTCGCCGCGATGCCGGTTTGTTTATGGCGGGGCGTGGCGCCCCGCTTCTTTCTACGGCTGTTCAACACCGGAAGCCTCCGATCCCGCTCGTCGCGATGAAGTTAGGTTTTCGCCCGGGGTCCAGCGCGGACCCAAAAAGCACGGACGACCGCCGCACTGCTACTGACGGCGTGTAATTTTTCCAATCGATGACGCGGGCGGCGCGATGCGCACGAGGCGCGGCGAGCCCGCGTGACCCACGCGGCCGTGCGGCCACTGTGCACAGTCCTTGCGCGTCGCGGTGACGCGGACAATGGCCAACGGGACATGGCCCCGCAAGATATGCGCCAAGTCTGTGGAAGATTGATGACGAGCGCGTTGACAAGAGTGTCGCGAAGACGGTCAGGCAGCAGCGGCGCCGCGGGCGCCGCCGTTCGGCCGGTTATTGCCCTGCCTGGACGAGCACCGGTTTGTCGCGATACAGGCTGGGGAACAGGCGCTTCAAGTTGGCGATTTTCGGCATGTCGTTGAACACGATATAGGCCGAATCGGGATGCAACGTCAGATAGTTCTGGTGATACGACTCGGCCGGATAGAAGCCCTTGTACGGCTCCGTCTTCGTGACGATCGGCGCGGGGAACACGTGCGACTTGTCGAGCTGCGCGATATAGCTTTGCGCGACGCGCCGCTGCGCGTCGTTCAGCGGAAAGATCGCGGAGCGGTACTGCGTGCCGCTGTCGGGCCCCTGACGATTCAGCTCGGTCGGGTCCTGAACCACCGAGAAATACACCTGCAGCAACTGGCCGTAGGTGACCTTGCCGGGATCGAAGATAACCTGCACCGATTCGGCGTGCCCCGTGTCGCCGCCGCTGACGGTCTCGTACTGCGCAGTGTCGCGTGAGCCGCCCGAGTAGCCGGACACCGCCCGCGTGACACCGCGCACATGCTGGAATACGCCCTGGACGCCCCAGAAGCAGCCGCCCGCCAGTACCGCAGTCTCCTCGTGCGCGGTACTGGCCGGGAGCGGTTCGTCGAGCGCGGGCGGTGCGATGACGACGGCGTTCTCCGCCGAGAACGCGACGCGCTGCGCGAGCGGCAATGCGAAGGCGGCGGCGCCGAGCAGCAACGACAACGCGGCCGCACGTGAGCGTTTCGAGTTGCCGCCGAGCGATGTAAGGGATTGCGGTCTGTTGCCAGTCATGATGGTCGCTCCGAAAAAGTGCCGGCGCTCGCCCGCCGTGGCACGGTGCTGCCAGGGCCAGATGCGGGTGCGCCGAAGCTTGGTCGCGCGGGGACAGCCTTTATGACAGCATGCGCGTTTTTGCGGCCGGCTGCGCGGTTCAGCGGCCGCGAGGCTTACAGCGGAAATTTCGTGGTCGACAGGATTTCCTTCAGCACCATGAACGAGCGGATCTGCCGCACGCCCGGCAGATACAGCAATTCCTCCGCGTGCAGACGATTGAAGCTGTCGCTGTCGCGCGTGCGGATCACCATGAAATAGTCGAACTCGCCGGTCACCACGTGGCACTCCATGCAGCCGGCCACCTTCTGCGCGGCCTTTTCGAATTCGGCGAACGACTCGGGCGTCGAGCGATCGAGCACCACGCCGATGATCACCAGCATGCCCGCGCCCGCCGCCTTCGGATCGAGCAGCGCGACCACGCCGCGAATCAGCCCGGATTCTTTCAAGCGTTCGACGCGCCGCAAACACGCCGGCGCGCTCAGCTTCACTTTCGCGGCGAGCGCCACGTTCGAAATGGACGCGTCGGTTTGCAGCTGCCGCAGGATCGCGCGATCGATGCGATCGAGCGCGTGGTGGGGATCGGATGGTTTCGAACCTGCGCGAACTTTTGTTGCGTTCATATCCGTGCCTACGAAGTTTTCTTATGGGCAAGGTTTCTATTAATTTTGAAAAATACGTCCGAGCATTTTTTTTGCAAGCTCATTTCTGGCTGTTTTTTCTAACATGAACGCACGCAAATCACCCACCATGGAGCCGCGATGAACCTGCAACGATTCCCCCGCTACTCGCTCACCTTCGGGCCCACGCCGATCCAGCCGCTCAACCGTCTGAGCGAGCATCTCGGCGGCAAGGTCAAGCTTTATGCCAAGCGCGAGGACTGCAATAGCGGCCTCGCGTTCGGCGGCAACAAGACCCGCAAGCTCGAATATCTGATCCCTGACGCGCTCGCGCAGGGCTGCGACACGTTGGTGTCGATCGGCGGCATCCAGTCGAACCAGACGCGCCAGGTCGCGGCGGTTGCCGCGCATCTGGGCCTGAAATGCGTGCTCGTGCAGGAGAACTGGGTCAACTACTCGGACGCCGTGTACGACCGCGTCGGCAACATCCAGATGTCGCGCATGATGGGCGCCGACGTGCGGCTCGTGCCGGACGGCTTCGACATCGGCTTTCGCAAGAGCTGGGAAGACGCACTCGACAGCGTGCGCGCTGCCGGCGGCAAGCCGTATGCGATTCCGGCCGGCTGCTCGGATCATCCGCTCGGTGGACTCGGCTTCGTCGGCTTCGCCGAAGAGGTGCGTCAGCAGGAAGCCGAATTGGGCTTCAAATTCGACTACATTGTCGTGTGCTCGGTGACGGGCAGCACCCAGGCGGGCATGGTCGTCGGTTTCGCCGCCGACGGCCGCGCCGATCGGGTGATCGGCATCGACGCCTCGGCGAAATCGGCGCAGACGCGTGAGCAGATCACGCGCATCGCGAAGCGGACCGCCGAACGCGTCGAGCTGGGCCGCGACATCACCGCGAAGGACATCGTGCTCGACGAGCGCTATGGCGGCCCGGAATACGGTCTGCCCAACGACGGCACGCTCGAGGCGATCCGTCTGTGCGCGCGGCTCGAAGGCATGCTGACCGACCCGGTGTACGAGGGAAAGTCGATGCACGGCATGATCGACAAGGTGCGCAACGGCGAATTTCCGGCCGGCTCGCGCGTGCTGTATGCGCACCTGGGCGGCGTGCCGGCGTTGAGCGCGTACAGCTTCATCTTCCGCGACGGTTGATGGGGTTCAGCGGATTCAGCCGACGGGCGTCCGCGGTTCGACCGCGAGCTTCTTCCTCAGATGCTTGCGCAGAAACTCGACGAATGCCCGGATCGTGACCGAGCTTTGCCGATGCTGCGGATACACGGCATAGACGCCCGTCGCCGATGGCAGGAACGCTTCGAGCACGGGCACGAGCTGTCCGCTGGCGAGCGCATCGGCGATGATGAAATCGGGCAACCGAACGATTCCCAGTCCCGCGACGGCCGAATCGCGAATCAGCTCGCCGTTATTGGCCCGCAACGGCCCGCGCACCTCGACGCTCTTCACCGCGCCGTCGACGCGAAACTCCCAGTTCACCGCGCCGCCGTGGCCGTACAGCAGACAATCGTGATTCGCGAGATCGGCCGGCACGACCGGGCTGCCACGCCGCCGCAGATAAGCGGGGCTGCAGCACGCAATCATCCTGACATCCATCAGCTTCTGCGCGATCAGCGACGAATCCGCCAGCGTGCCGATGCGGATCGCCATGTCGAAGCCCTCGCCGACCACATCGACCGCGCGGTCGCTCAGTTCCATATCGAAGCGCACGTCGCGATGCTCGCGCAGAAACGCGGCGACCAGCGGCGACAGATGCGTCATGCCGAACGACATCGGCGCGCTCACGCGTAGCAGCCCGCGCGGCCCGGCACGGCGCAGCGACATCGCCTGCTCGGCGTCCTCGACCTCGCCGAGGATGCGCTTCGCCCGCTCATAGAACTCCTGGCCCAGATCGGTCACCGCCAGCTTGCGCGTATTGCGAATCAGCAATTGCACGCCGAGCGCCTCTTCGAGCGCCATCACCCGGCGGCTCACGAACTGTTTCGACAGCGACAGCCGGTTTGCCGCGGCGGTGAAATTGTGGGCGTCGACGGTCGCGACGAAGATCCGCATGTCATCGAGTTGCATCGTATTGTCTACTCCAATGCGACAGTGTTTCCATTTTTACCATGATTATAACGATCCGGATTGACCTACACTGTCATTCATCGATCGCAGCCAAACATCTGGCCCGGATCAGACGACAAAACTCAAGGAGAAAACAGCATGCTCGAAATCAGACACGCCAACCAACGTGGCCGCGCGGAACACGGCTGGCTCAGCTCGCGCCATACGTTTTCGTTCGCGCACTATCACGATCCGAAACAGAACGGCTTCTCCGACCTGCTCGTGATCAACGACGACCGTGTGGCCCCGGCGCAAGGCTTCGGCAAGCATCCGCATCGCGACATGGAGATCTTTTCGTACGTGCTCGAAGGCGCGCTCGAACACAAGGACACGATGGGCACGGGCTCGGTGATCGTGCCGGGCGACGTCCAGCTGATGAGCGCAGGCACCGGCGTGGCGCACAGCGAATACAACCATTCGAAGAGCGAGCCGGTGCACTTCCTGCAGATCTGGATCGCGCCGGCCGAGCAAGGCACGAAGCCGCGCTATCAGCAACAGCACTTCGGCGCGGCCGACAAGCGCGGTGTGCTGCGGCTGGTGCTGTCGCCGGACGGTGCCGACGGTTCACTGCAGTTGCAACAGGACGCACGTGTGTATGCGGGTCTTTTCAACGGCGACGAGACCGCGCGGCTCGAACTCGCGAAGGATCGTTATGCGTATGTTCATGTGGCGCGCGGCAGCGTCACGGTGAATGGCGTCGAGCTTGGCGAGGGTGATGGCGCGCGGGTGCGTGGCGAAGAAGCGCTGACGTTCACGCAGGGCCGCGACGCGGAAGTGCTCGTGTTCGACCTGCGCAACATCGAAACCTCGGCGTTGTGGGCATAATCGCTCCGCTTGCGCCGCTAATGACTCTATCTTGAACGTGGCTCGCTGGACGACGATTTCCAGTGAGCTTCAACCCTCTACCCTAACGGGAAAAAATCATGCGCTATACGCTGTTTGAAAATCAGAAAGACGTCGTGGTTCTCGTCGCTCGAATCCTGCTGATGGTGCTCTTCGTGATGTTCGGCTGGTCGAAGCTGACCGGCTTTTCCGGCACCGTCGCTTATATGACGTCGACCGGCGCGCCCGTGCCGGAGTTGTCGGCCGTTATCGCGGTGGTGATGGAGCTGGTCGTGGGCGTCGCGCTGCTGGTGGGTTTCTTCACGCGACCGCTGGCGCTGCTGCTTGCGCTGTATACGCTCGGCACCGCGTTCATTGGCCATCACTACTGGAATATGACGGGCGCGATGCAGTACGACAACATGATTCATTTCTACAAGAACATCGGCATCATCGGCGGCTTGCTGTTGTTGTGCGTGACCGGCCCCGGCAAGTATTCGTTCGACCGGCGTTGACACCGATTTCCGTGCTTTAACGAAAAAGGCCCGCGTACTGAACTGACCCCGCAAAGTTGGACGGTTTTCGGCTAGGGCCGTGAGGGCTGGGTTCTGTACATCACAGGACTCAGCCCTTTTAGTTTCAGCTTGATGCGTTGGTGATTGTAGTAGTGAATGTAGTCTTTGATGCCGGCCTGAAGTGCTTCAATGCTCTCGAAGCGATTCAGGTGGAAGAACTCTGACTTCAGCGTGCCGAAGAAGCTCTCCATCGTGGCGTTATCGTGGCAGTTTCCCTTGCGCGACATGCTCTGTGTCAGGCCGCGCCGGGCGAGCAACGTCTGGTAAGCACTCATCTGATAGTGCCAGCCCTGATCGGAGTGGACCACGGGCCGATCGTCAGGCTTCAGCTTCCTCATGGCCTTCCTGATCATGCCTGCGACCATTGCAAACGCCGGACGTGTGGCCGTCTCGTAAGCCACAATCTCGCCGTTATACAGATCCAGAACGGGCGACAGATAGAGCTTGTGCTCGCCCACCCGGAACTCGGTGATATCGGTGACCCACTTCCGGTTTGGCGCATCGGCGTCAAACTCTCTTTGCAGCACGTTCGGCGCAATCCGTCCCACCGTCCCCCGGAAGGCGCGGTACTTCTTCGGACGCACCAGGCACTTCAGCTTCATGAGCTGCATCAGTCGCTGGACAGTCTTGTGATTGACAACGATACCCAGGCGCCGGATCGCGCTGGTGATGCGCCGATAGCCATACCGTCCCTTGTGCTGCTCGAATAACGAGCGGATACGCGCCTTGAGTTGCGCGTGTTTGTCCGCCACCAGCGATGCCTTGCACTGATAGTAGAAAGTGCTGCGCGCCAGGCCCGCCACCTTCAGCAGGCCGTCTACTGGAAACTGATGCCTTAACCCGGCCACTATTTGCGCTTTTTGCGCGGCGCTTTGGGGCTTTCCGAGCGGATCAAGGCATCGAGTTTTTTTAGGTACGCGTTCTCCATGCGCAGATAGTTCAGCTCTTCAAGGAGCTCTTCTTTCGTGCGGGACTCGTCGGACTTCGTTGAATCGGACGGCACAGATGACTTGGGTTGCTTCACGGGTCGTCCTCGGGGGCCAGGCTGCAGGGCCTGGATACCTCCCGAATCATACTGGCGTTTCCAGATGCCGATCGTAGTCGGATTGCGGATATCGAAAACTGCGGCCGTTTCCCGCAACGACAAGTCCTTCGTCTGCATGAATTGCAGCACCTTTAGCCGGAAGCGCGCATCGAAACGCCCGTACTTCTTCCTGAACGCCGCTTCGCCGTGTACCTGCCACGCGGCAGCCCATTTGCGTACCGTGCCATGGTCTATACCATGCCGATGCGCAACCTCCCGACTACTGCCACCTTTGCCTGACAGATAATCCCTGACAACAGAGCGCTTGAACCGCGCGGTATGCCTGCTCATAAAAAAACACCCCAAATCGTTGAACGGGTGTCCAACTTTTGGGGTGCAGTTCATACAGCGGGCTTTTATCATGCGCAAACTAAAACGGCGGCCCGCGGGCCGCCGTTTGCGTGACTGATCTACCGGATCAAACCGCTGCTTCGGCTTCCGCTTCGCTGACCGCCGCGACTTCTTCGCTATGGCGGATCAGGTGATCGAACGCGGACAGCGATGCCTTCGCGCCTTCGCCCACCGCGATCACGATCTGCTTGAACGGCACCGTGGTCACGTCGCCGGCGGCGAACACGCCCGGCACCGACGTCGCGCCGCGCGCATCGACGACGATCTCGCCATGCTTCGACAGCTCGACCGTGCCCTTCAGCCATTCGGTGTTCGGCACGAGACCGATCTGCACGAACACGCCTTCGAGTTCGACGTTCTTCACTTCGCCCGAAGCGAGGTCCTTGTAGACCAGACCGTTGACCTTCTTGCCGTCGCCGGTGATTTCCGTGGTCTGCGCCTGCGTGACGATCGTCACGTTCGGCAGGCTGCGCAGCTTACGTTGCAGCACTTCGTCGGCACGCAGCGTCGCGCCGAATTCGAGCAGCGTTACTTCGCGCACAATACCCGCGAGGTCGATCGCCGCTTCGACGCCCGAGTTGCCACCGCCGATCACCGCGACGCGCTTGCCCTTGAACAGCGGGCCATCGCAGTGCGGGCAGTACGCGACGCCATGATTGCGGTACTCGCGCTCGCCCGGCACATTGATTTCGCGCCAGCGCGCGCCGGTCGCGAGGATGATCGTCTTCGCCTTCAGCACCGCGCCGTTCGCCAGACGCACTTCGTTGATGCGCCCCGGAATCAGCGCTTCGGCACGCTGCACGTCCATGATGTCGACGTCATAGGCCTTCACGTGCTGTTCGAGCGCGGTCGCGAACTTCGGTCCTTCGGTTTCGGTCACCGACACGAAGTTTTCGATCGCCAACGTATCGAGCACCTGGCCGCCGAAACGCTCTGCCACGACGCCAGTTGCAATGCCCTTGCGTGCCGAGTAGATCGCCGCCGCAGCGCCCGCCGGGCCGCCGCCGACGATCAGCGTATCGAACACCGGCTTCTTTTCCAGTTCCTTCGCGGCGCGCGCACCGGCGTTGGTGTCGAGCTTCGCGAGGATTTCCTTCACGCCGCTGCGGCCCTGGCCGAAGGTTTCGCCGTTCAGGAACATCGTCGGTACCGCCATGATCTGGCGCGCTTCGACTTCGTTCTGGAACAGCGCGCCGTCGATCGCGACGTGACGGATGCGCGGATTGATCAACGCCATCACGTTGAGCGCCTGCACGACTTCCGGGCAGTTCTGGCACGACAGCGAGAAATACGTTTCGAATTGATAGTCGCCGTCGAGGCTGCGAATCTGTTCGATCACCGCATCGTCGAGTTTGACCGGATGGCCGCCGACCTGCAGCAGTGCGAGGACGAGCGACGTGAATTCATGCCCCATCGGAATGCCGGCGAAACGAATGCCCCCTTCCTTGCCCGCTTCGCCGATCGAAAACGACGGCTTGCGCTCGTCGTCGCCGCGACGCTCGATCACCGTCACGCGCTCCGACAGAGTCGCGATGTCGTTCAGCAGGGCCAGCAGCTCCTGCGACTTCGCACTGTCGTCGATCGATGCGACGAGCTCGATAGGCCTGCTAACTTTTTCGAGATACGACTTCAGTTGAGTCTTGAGATTGGCGTCAAGCATGGCGTTGCGATTCCGTGACGAGGGGTGTTGGTGTCCCGGCGCCGCACATATCCGGAGAGGACATGTTGGGCCCGAGGAACGCGCGAAACGCCGTAGCAGGCGATTCGCGCGGTGATGCGCCGGAATGAATCCCGGCAGATGCAGACTGCGAGTGCAGCGTGAGCTGCGCGGACCTTAGATCTTGCCGACCAGGTCGAGCGACGGGGTCAGCGTTTCTGCGCCCGGCGTCCACTTGGCGGGGCACACTTGACCCGGGTGCGCCGCGATGTATTGCGCAGCCTGAACCTTGCGCAGCAGTTCGCCAGCGTCACGGCCGATGCCGTTGTCGTGGATTTCGCACAGCTTGATCTCGCCTTCCGGGTTGATCACGAAGGTGCCGCGCAGCGCGAGGCCTTCTTCTTCGATCAGCACGTCGAAGTTGCGCGAGATAGCGAGCGTCGGGTCAGCCAGCATCGGGTACTGGATCTTCTGGATCGTGTCCGACGTGTCGTGCCAGGCCTTGTGCGTGAAGTGCGTATCGGTCGACACGCTGTAGATCTCAACGCCGATCTTCTTGAACTCTTCGTAACGATCGGCCAGGTCGCCCAGTTCGGTCGGGCACACGAAGGTGAAGTCCGCCGGATAGAACACGAAAACCGACCACTTGCCCTTCAGGTCTTCTTCAGTGACGGTCTTGAAATCGCCGTTATGGTAAGCCTGTGCTTTGAACGGTTTGACTTGACTGTTGATGATCGGCATTTGCTGAATCCTCTTTGGAGGGTGGTTGAAAAGTAGAGTCAGTATGTCAGACTACACTTAATAGGTAAAGTGGATTGTATTAATGAGTTTGATAGTTCATTTCTATTAATTTTATCGGTCGAGACTATCGGGTCGATTGGCGGGCGTTTCAGCCCTTCAGAAGCCGCCACAGCGTGGTTCGACCGATGCCGAGCGCGCGGCTCGCGGCGGCACGATTGCCGCCGGATTGTTCGAGGGCACGCAGCGCATCCTCGCGGCTGGGGCTGACGCGGGGCGCCGTGCCGCCAGGGTTAGCGTGCTGGGACGCTTCTTTGATTCGCTCGCCCCCGGCCAGCCTGACCCGGCCGAACTCGGGAAACACCGCCAACCAGTCTGGCAAGGCGTCGGCGGTCGAGTTCCCGGACATCTCGCTGGCCGCGTCACCGATATAAATCGCCGCGCGCGCCAGCAGATTTTCCAGTTCGCGGACGTTGCCGGGCCACGCGTAGTTCGCGAAAAGCGGGTCGAGAAACGCGAGCACCCGCTCGAGCGCCGCCGCCGACAAGCCGTACTGCAGCGCGCTGCGCTCCAGCAGATGCCGCGCCAGCGGCGCGATGTCGGCGCGGCGTTCGCGCAGCGGCGGCAATTTTATCTGAAGCAGATTTAATCTGAAATACAGATCCGCGCGAAACGCGCCCTGCTCGACGAGCGCGTGCAGATCGCGATGCGTCGCGGCGATCACACGCACATCGACCGGCGTCGCGCGGCCCGCGCCGAGCTTCATCACCTCGCGTTCCTGCAGCACCCGCAATAGCCGGCTTTGCAGCGCGGCCGGCATTTCGCCGATTTCATCGAGAAAGATGGTGCCGGTGTGCGCGATTTCAAATAACCCCGGCTTGCCGCCGCGTCGGGCACCCGTGAACGCCCCTTCCTCGTGCCCGAACAGCTCGCTTTCGATCAGCCCTTCGGGCAGCGCCGCGCAGTTGAATGCGACGAACGGATTGCCGCGCCGCCGGCTCGCGTTATGGATGCCCTGCGCGACCAACTCCTTGCCTGTGCCGCTTTCGCCGCTCAGCAGCACGGTGGCGTCGTGCGCGGCGCCGGCGCGCGCGAGACGGCGCACGCGTTCGAGCGCCATCGAGGCGCCGATCAGGTCGTCGAGCCGGTGCCGCGCGACCAGATGCCTCGGCCGCTGGCTGGTGCGCAGCGAGCGGTCGATCCGTTGCGCAACGAGCGCGTCCTGCGCCGTCACGACGAAACCGGCCCGCGCGCCCTGCTCGACGATCGGCACACAGCTGACGATCAGCGCGCGCCCGCCGATCTGCTCGACGCGTTCGTCGACTGGCTGGTCGGCGGCGCGCGTCTCGCGCAACAGCGGTGCCAGCGCGCGCCCGACGCGCGCGGGAGTGTCCTCGTCGTCCTTCGGGGCCTCCTGCGCCGGGCCTAAACCGAGCAGGTCGAGCATCGCCGGGTTGACGGCTTCGAGCTGGCCGGCTTCGTCGAACGCGGCGACGCCGTCGCGCAGATGCGCGACGATCGTATTCAGGCGCACTCGCTTCGATTCCTTCTGCCGGCTCACGCGCGCCAGTTCGACCGAGCGCTCGAACGCTTCCTCGACCGCGGCGAGCGAGTACAGGAACACGCTTTCCATGCCGGCCTGCTGCGCCAGATCGCAGGCCATGCCCGCGCCGACCACCACGCGGCACCCCTGCGCGGCGAGTTCATCGACCGCGTGCCGCACTTCGTCGATCGACCGGTACGCGCGCTGCCGCAGATCGACGTTCAGCAGCGGGCTCAGGTCGGCCAGTTCCTGCGCGATCGCTTCATGCAGCACGAGCCCGATGCGCGCCTGCGGCCAGGTGGCGGTGGCGCGCGTGATCGCGCTCAACACGTCGAAGCCGTTCACCTTGACCATCACGACCGGCACGCCGAGGTTCTCCCGCAGGTACGCGCCGTTCGAGCCGGCGGACAGTACGACGTCGACGGAACCCGCATCCACGTACGCCTGCAGCGCGGCGACGGCCGCGCCGTAGCCCTCCCGCACCGTGAAGAATTTCGCGCGGCCGGCATAGCGCGGCGCGACCGCCTCGCAAAGCGATTGCAGTCGGCTAATACTGACGAGTGCGACGCCCGGGCGGCCGATATCAACGGCGGGGCTCGGGTTCGCGACGAACGGGGCGAACGTGGACACTGCGGTTCTCCTTGATTGAAACGTTCCGCGAAACGTTTCATGAAACGTTCCGCCGATTTTCTCACGAACCGTCAGGCCAAGCCCATAGCGCGCAAACCCTTGTTCTATCTGCCCAATGCGTTGAACACCCGCCAATGGCACGTTTCCTGCAGAATGTGGCCCGCGTTCCAACACCGCTTCCCCTTCTGGAGACCCGCATCATGACCACCACTTCCGCCACCCGCCGCGCCGCCTTCCGCGCCAAGGTCAATCAGCGTCAGGGCCTGCTCGTGCCCGGCGCGTTCAACGCGATGAGCGCGCGCGTGATCGAGGACGCCGGCTTCGAGGCGGTCTACATCACCGGCGCGGGCGTCACCAACATGTCGCTCGGCCTGCCCGATCTCGGCTTCATCGGCCTTGCCGAAGTTGCCGAGCACACCGCGCGCATTCGCGACGCGGTCGCGCTGCCGCTGATCGTCGATGCCGACACCGGCTTCGGCAACGCGCTGAACGTGCGCCAGACCGTGCGCGTGCTCGAGCGCAGCGGCGCCGACGTGATCCAGTTCGAAGACCAGGTGATGCCGAAGAAATGCGGCCACTTCTCGGGCAAGGAAGTCATCGCGACGAGCGAGATGGTCGGCAAGATCCGCGCGGCCGTCGACGCGCGCGAAGACGCGAACCTGCAGATCATGGCCCGTACCGACGCGGCCGCAGTCCACGGCATCGAAGACGCGATCGAGCGCGGTCATCGCTTCATCGAGGCGGGCGCCGACATCCTGTTCATCGAGGCGACCGAATCGCTCGCCGACATCGAGCGTCTGCCGGGGCTGTTCGACGTGCCGCAGCTGATCAACATCGTGATCGGCGGCAAGACGCCGGTGCAGTCGCGCGACGCGCTCGCGAAGCTCGGCTACGGCATCGTGCTGTACGCAAACGCGGCGCTGCAGGGCGCGGTGCTCGGCATGCAGCGCGCGCTCGGCACGCTGCAAAGCAACGGCCGCCTCGACGAGGACGCGACGATCGTCGCGCCGTTCAGCGAGCGCCAGCGGCTCGTCAACAAGCCGCTGTATGACCGGCTGGACAAGGAGTACGCGGCGAAGGACTGACGCACGGGTGGCGGCGCGGCGGTGCGGCGCGCTGCATGCCTGGGTGATATGGGACCTTTTATTGCGTTAGCATTCAGGGCTGGCAAGCGAGGCTGAAATTCAGCCAAGCTGATGTTCCCGCCAGCCCGAAGCATAAAAACGCAACCGAAAGGCAATCTCGAGCACCATGAAGTCACACGCTTCGCGCGCCGCGCGCCGGCCCGTCAATCGTCTTTGCTCGCGCATCAGCGCGCCACGGGAGCTCGCGCGATGAGTACCAGCGGCACCCGCACCGCGCACGTCGGCTGGCTGCCGTACATCGTCGCGGCCACCTTCTTCATGGAGTACCTCGACACCACGGTGATCGCCACCGCGCTGCCGCAGATGGCGCGTTCGTTCGGCGTCGGCCCGAACAGCCTGAGCCTCGGCATGACCGCCTACATGCTCGCGCTCGCGATCTTCATTCCGGCGAGCGGCTGGGTCGCCGACCGCTGCGGCGCGCGCACCGTGTTCGTCAGCGCGATCGGCGTGTTCACGGTCGCATCGGTGCTGTGCGGGCTGTCGCAGAACGTGCCCGAGTTCACCGCCGCGCGGCTGCTGCAAGGCATCGGCGGCGCGATGATGGTGCCGGTCGGCCGTCTGATCGTGGTCCGCAGCACCGAGAAAGCCCGCATGATGCAGGCGATCTCGACGATCACCTGGCCAGCCATCGCGGCGCCGGTGGTCGGCCCGCCGATCGGCGGCTTCATCACGACCTACGCGTCGTGGCGCTGGATCTTCCTGCTGAACGTGCCATTCGGCCTCGCGGCGATCGCCGTCGCGCTCGCCATCGTGCCGAACCTGCGCGGCACCGAACGCAAGCCGCTCGACGTGGTCGGCCTGCTGCTGAGCGGCGTCGCGCTGACCGCGATCCTGTACGGCGCGGAGCTGGCGAGCCAGCCGGCCACCAACGCGTGGCTCGCGATCGCGGTCGTGGCGGGCGGTCTGCTGGTCGGCGCGATCGCATTCCTGCACGCGAAGCGTCATCCGCATCCGCTCGTCGACGTGTCGACGCTGAAGGTGCCGACGTTTTCGGTGACCGTCATCACCGGTTCGTTCACGCGCATCGGCATCGGCGCGGTGCCCTATCTGATGCCGCTGCTGTTCCAGGTCGGCTTCGGTCTGTCGGCGTTCCGCTCGGGTCTGCTGCTGCTCGCGAGCGCGGTCGGCAACCTCGGCATGAAGGCGCTGACCACGCGCATCCTGCAGCGCTACGGCTTCCGGATGGTGGCGATCGTCGACGTGGTGGTGGCAGGCATTTTCATCACCTTGTGCGGGCTGCTGACGCCGGACGTACCGCTCGTGTTGGTGCTGATCGTGGTGTTCGTGTACGGCGTCACGCGCTCGATGCAGTTCTCGACGCTGGCGACGCTCGCCTATGCCGATATCCAGCAGACGCAGATGAGTGCGGCGAGCACGCTGTGGAGCGCAGCCATGCAAATGACGATCGGTCTCGGCATCGCGTTCGGCGCCGTGTCGCTGCGCGTCGCGGCGCTGTTCAACGGCGAGACGTCCGGCCACGTGTTCACGCTCGACGATTTCCGCCTCGCGTTCCTGTTCGCCGGCTTGCTGACGCTGCTGTCGGTGATCGGCTATATGGGGCTCGCGCGCGATGCCGGGCAGAGCATCGGCGGGGGTTCGCGCGGTGGCGAGACTACCGCGAAGGGCTAAACCGTACACACTGCCGCTACGCAACCTGGGGAGACACGCCGTGCAAGCCAGCGAACTGACGATTTCCAGCCGCATCGCCGATCTCGACCTCGACATGGTCTACGCGTTCCTGTCGCAGGAAACGCCGTGGGCCAAGGGCATGCCGCGCGCGACCTTCGAGCGGGCCGTCGCCGGTTCGCTGTGCTTCGGTGGTTTTGTTGACGGCAAGCAAATCGCGTTCGCGCGTCTGATCACCGACGAGGCGACCTTCGCATACCTGTGCGACGTGTTCGTGCTGCCCGCGTATCGCGGCCAAGGATATGCGTCGGCATTGATGAAGCATATCCTTGCGAGCCCGTCTCTCGCCAGTCTGCGCAGAGTCGTGCTGGTCACGACCGACGCGCATCACGTCTACGCGCCGCATGGCTTCACGTCGCTCGCGAACCCGGAGCGCTATATGGAGTTGCATCGGCCGGATGTCTATCGAGCGGCCGGATAGGCGCCGCCTCAGCCGTACGCGCGCTCGCGCATCCACTTCGTCATGATCCATTTGTCGCCGGCCAGCACCGGCGCGCCGCCGTGCAGCGTCGACGGATCGAGCTGGCGCTCAGCGTTCATGTAGCGGAAATACACCGCGCCGCCCGCCTGCGCCGCGACCGATAGGCCCGCCGTGGGAAACACCGTCTCTCCGCCGTCGGCGACGTCGTTCAGATAGATGATCAGCGTCGCGACGCGCTGGCCGCCCTGCGTGGTGTGCACCGCGCTGCCGGGCTGATCGGGCGCGAAGAAGTCGAAATGCGGGCTGTACTCGCCGCTCGTGCCGTAATGGAGCACCTGCAGACCTTCGCCGTTTTCGAGCGGCCAGTTCGTCAGGCTCGCGATGCGTCGTTCGACTCGCGCGATCAGCTGATCCTCGCCGCGCCGATACCAGACGCCTTCGCTGGTCCGGTTGCGGATCACGTCCTCCCGGCCGGTGAGTGGATTGACCGTCGTCGAGCGTTTCAACCGATGCCGGGAGCGTTCGATCAGCTCGGCGCATTCCGCGGCCGACAGCACGTCGGCGAACACGACCAGCTGCGGGCGCTCACAGCGCAGCAACACGCGCACCTCGCGGTCGGCCGCGTGTATCAGGTTGCCGCGTGCAACCGGCGCGGCGTCGTATCGATAAGGGTTGGTGGCGGGATCGGCCACCGTGGAGGGCGCCGCGGGGCCGGACGCGCGCCGATCGAACGCATGGTGGACCGCGACTCGGGCCTCGCCGTCGGCAAAGCCGGCCTGCACCATCGCGTCGACCATCGAGCCCGGCGTGCAGCCGCGCGCGACATTGCTGCTCAGCCATTCTTGCCAGGCGGCATCGACGACTCGCATAGCGTTTCCCGTGGGGCGGCCCGGCAAGGCGTGCGGGCACGCGCGTGCTTCGATCATAGCAAGCGCGATGCACGCGCCGCCGCCCGCACGCGCCTAGCCGCGCTCGCGATTCAACTGCCCGCGATAGTGCAGCAACCCCCGACGCGCCTGCTGCCTGAGCATCCGTTGCACGAACGGCGACCAGCCCAGCAGCGTGCCGCGCACGCCCATTGCCTGGCGCATCCACAGCCACAGATCGAAACGGTCGCGATGCTCGACGATGAGTCCGTCGCGGAACACGAAACGCGCCTCGATCCGGTTCACGACGTCGCGCCCCGTCTGCACGAAACGGTAGCGCGCCACCCACTGCGCGCGGCCGGTACGGTCGTCGGCCTCGATGTCGCTGAAGGTCAGCGTGAAGTCCTGCGCATGCTTGACGAGCATGCGCCACATGTCGCGCACTTCGTCGCCGACCAGCTCGCCGAAGGCGGGGTCGCTGAAGACGGCGTCGTCGGCATAACAGGCGACCATGGTCTCGGCGTCGCGTTGCTGGAAGGCGGTGTAAAAACGTTCGATCAGCTCGGTGTTGGGATGGCTCATTGATGTCGTGTGGTGTATTGCGGGAGCACGTCATGCACGCGCAGGTTCGCGCCGCGCTCCGGAAAACAGCCCGCGCGCGGTAGGCGGCGGGCATGGCGCACACGATATAGGAAAACGGCGTGAATGGGGCGCCGGCGCGAGCCGACGACGGCTTTACCCTTCCGATACCGCTGCCTTGAAGCGCACCCCCTCCGCCCGCCCGGCGAGCCCCCACACCACCGCCGCCACCGACGCCGCGACCAGCGCCGCCACTCCCAGCGCGGCCGCAAAACCCGCCGCGAAGCTCGTCTGCGCGGCCGTCGTCAGCGCCGTCCGTAGCGCGGGCGCCAGCGACGCGGTGGCCTGCGCGATGTCGCCCGCCATCACGCGCGACATGAAACCGGCGTCGAGCGCGGCGCGCACGCCAGGCGTCAGCGGCGTGGCCGCGTCGAACGCCGAGCGCGCGTGCGCGGCCAGCACCGCGCCGAGCACGCCGACCGACATGACGATCGCGGTAAAACGCGTCGTCGTGCTGATACCCGAGGCCATGCCGGTCCGCTCCGGCGGCACGCACGCCATGATCGCCTTCTGGGTGTCGCCGTTCAGTACGCCGGCGCCGAGTCCGGTCACGATCATGCCGACCGCGACCCACGCGTAGCGAGCGCCGCCGGCCACGAGCGCGGTCAGCAGATTGCCGAGCGCGATCAGCAGCAGGCCCGCGCTCAGCAGCAGCATCGGCGGAATCCATCTGCCGAGCGCCGCGCCGATGTACGGTCCCACGACCATCGCGAGCGCGAACGGCAGCATGCCGATGCCAGCGGCCACCGCCGACAGCCCGAACGCGTTCTGCAGATACAGCGGCAGGAACGTCATCATCACTTGCGCGCACGCGGCATAGCCGAACATCGCGAGCACCGCGGCGACGAAACGCGGCTGACGAAACAGCGCGAGATCGACCATCGGATGCGCGCGGCGCCGCTGCAGCTGCACGAATGCGCCGCCAAGCAGCGCGCAGACCGCTAGCCTCGAGCCTGTAGCCCAGCTCGCGAAACCGTGCGACGGCGCGTCGATCAAGGCCCAGATGCCGCTTGCGAGCGCGAGTGCGAACAGCAGGCTGCCCGCGCCATCGAGCGGACCGCGCGCGGGGTTGCGCGACTCGGCGAGCTCGCGTGACGCGCACCAGCCGAGCACGCCGCACACCGGCAGATTGAGCAGAAAGATCCAGCGCCAGCCGAGCCATTGCGTGATCACGCCGCCGACCAGCGGCGCGATCGTCGTCGCGATGCCCATGCAGGTGCCCCACACGGCCCACGCGCGCACGCGGGCCGGGCCCTCGTGAAAAGTGTTGGCGATGACCGCGAGCGCGGCCGTCAGCAGCATTGCGGCGCCCACGCCTTTGACCGCGCGCGCGACGTTCAACGCCAGCGCCGACGTCGCAAGCCCGCACCCGAGCGACGCCAGGCTGAACACGGCGAGCCCGACGAGCAGCATGCGTTTGCGGCCCACGCGGTCGGCGAGCGCGCCCGCGGACATCAGGCACGACGCGAACGCGACCATGTAGGCGCTGACGACCCATTCGACATCGGCGAAGCTCGCGTGGAACGAGCGCGCGATCGACGGCAGCGACACCGCGACGACATTGGTATCGAGCACGATCAGCGAGCAGGTGGCCGACGCGATGGCCAGCACGAAAGCGGGACGGGCGGCGGGAGCCGGCGTTGCCGCGGTATGGCGGCTGGGGAGGAATGTCATTGGGGCGACGCGCTGCAACGCGAAGGACGGGGCGGAAATGACGTCATCGTAGCGGGCGCACTATTGCATGTCATTCACCTAAAATCACAGAATAATTAGCAATCTGGTCAATACAGAAAAACATGCGACAACTTGAACTGCGTCATATCCGTGCCTTCGTGTGCGTCGCTCAACAGCTGCATTTCGCGCGCGCCGCCGAGGAACTCGGCATCGCCGCGCCATCGCTGACGCGGCTGATCCAGGAGACCGAACGCCTGCTCGGCGTGCGGCTCTTTTATCGGACGAAGCGTTCGGTCGCGTTGAGCGCGGCGGGCAGCGCCTATCTCGCCGAAGCGCTGGTGGCATTGGATCATCTGGAGCGCGCCGCACAGCGCGCGTTGCTCGCTGGACGCGGCGAGGTGGGACGCATCGAAATCGGCTACGTGGCGTCGGCCGCGTATGCGGGTGTGTTGCAGAAGACAGTCGGCGGCTTTCGCGGCGCGCATGCGGGCGTCGAGGTATCGATCCGCGAGGTGCCGATGGACGCGGTCGCCGGGATGCTCGGCGACGGACTGCTCGACGCAGCCTACGTCCGTCCGCCGATGCCGCTCGCAACCGGCATTCAGGCCACGACCGTGCATCGCGACCGCTTCGTGCTCGCGCTGCCTGCCGAGTCGCCGCTCGCCTCCTCGGCCAGCGTGCGGCCCGCGCAACTGCGCGAGCAGTGTTTCGTGCTGCCTGAGCAGGAGTCGGGCACCTTCGAAGTCGCGCGGCGCGGGCGCTTCTCACCGCGGCTCGGGCCGCGTCCGGGTACCCTCGCGGCGGTACTCGCCTGTGTGTCGCTCGGCGGCTATGTATCGGTCGTGCCGCATACGCTCGCCGATTGCATCGCGCTGCCGGGCGTCGTCTACCGCGACATCGCCGGTCAGCCGATCGCGTCCGAAATCGCGCTCGCGTTTCGTCAGCACGAGCGCGCGCCGGCCGTGAAGGCGTTCCTGCGCTTCGCGCGCGGCGGTAACAACTGAGGCTGACAACGGCGCCATTATTTGCCGTCTTCGATCGCCATCACGCGACCGATCTCGGCATCCACCACACGGCGGTTGAACTCGCGATCGCCCTTCACGAGCGGATCAGTTTCACCAGTTCCGCGATCTGCCTCGCGCAGCTTCGCCGCGCCTCTTCCTCGACGTCCCGATACAGACGGATGATGGATTCGCCGACCGGCGTCAGCGTGCAGCCGCCGCCGCTCTGACCGCCCTGCTCCGATTGCGTGGCCGGCGACTTCAGCGAGCGGTTCAGCTCGTCGATCAACAGCCACGCACGCCGGTACGACATGTCGAGACTACGCGCCGCGGCCGAGATCGAACCATATTCACGCACCGCCTCGAGCAGATCGACTTTGCCTGGCCCGAGTGCAACCGCATCGCCGGTGCGGATGCGCATTCTGAAGCGCACTTCGGGACGCGCCCGGGTGGACTTCGTCGCCGCAGCGGCTCTGGTTTTGGCGGGTTTTGCGGTGTCGGCCATGCGCGCAAGCATACACGAACGGTTTCGCGCCGCCATCTCGATGGCACGCATCAAGGCTGCCCTGGAAAGCAGTACCCGTAGTCCTCGCAGCCCGGGCAACCCGGCGCGGGTCCCGGCTTCCGACCCAACGAGATCGCGCATTGCGCGGCGAGGAATTTCTTCCAGCGCAGGTTGTCGACGTTGCGCTCGACGAGCGTCGGAAAGTAGCGCGTGAGCATCCACGTCACGTCATCGCGGCCCGCGAGGCCAAGGTCGCGCCATAGATGATCCGGACGCAAACACGCATGGGCGATGATCGTCGCGAGGCAATGCGCGTCGTCGGGATGGACGGTGCTGCTCGCGTTCGCGACGAGCAGCGTGTGCAGTGCGTGGACGAAGTTCGCGTGTTCGCTGGGGACTACCGGAAGCGGCAACGCCGGAATGCGCGCACGAACGAAGTGCCTCGCTAGCAGCGCGCGCCATGCGTCCGCTTGCAGGCCGAGCAACGCGAGCTCGTTGCGAGCGTCGCGCGCGGCGATCAGTTTGGCGAACAGACGCGTATCGGCGTCCCCGGGTTCGGTGGCCTCGCGTAGCCACGCACGCATGCAGTCGGTCATCAATGGATCGTCGGGCATGGCGGGATCAAACTTCCTCCGCATAGGCGCGGCCTCGAATCTCGGCCAGCGACGTATCGACCAGCAAGCGGCCCGCATCGAATACCGTCTCGAGCACTTCGTCCCACTCGCCCGCCACCGTGCGCTCGTCCCACACGATCGGCAACGTGACCGTCCGGTACTCGCCGCTGCCGCGATGGCGCAGCAACGTGAGCCGGCCTTTCATCGAGCGCTTGCCGTGATCCGTGACCGGGTCCTTCGAAACATCGTGCCACGTGTCGCCCAGTCGAATCGCGGAGCACTTCATCGCGAAGCGCTGCGTATCGCGGTTGATCTGCTGCAACAACGCGCCGCCCATGCCGAACACGATGTTGTCGGCGGCGAAGCCGGCCTCGTCCATCGCGGCGAGAATCGCGGAGATCGAATCCGGGTTCACCTCGTCACCCTGGATCACGCGTACATGGTCGAGCACGCGCCGCCCCTTGCTGTTCGTCTGCGAGCCGAACGACGCCTCCAGCGAGCGCAGCGTGTACAGCACGATCGTGCACGGATCGCCGGAGTCCGGACGAATCACCAGCATGCCGCCGGAATCGAGCACGGCCTGCTTCAGCTCGCCGCCCCACGCGTTCAGCGCGGCGAACAGATCGTAAGAGTCGGACACCACCGAAACGATCGCGCCCGGCTTGCCGAATCGGGCGATCATGTTGCGATACGCGTCGATTTCGCGCTCGCGACCCCACGCCGTGATCGTGCTGTGCTCGGCCGCCGGCACCGAGAACGCGGCCATGCTGTCGTGGTAGTAGTGATTCGCCGCCACCACGCCGAGCACCGTATCCGAGCCCATGAAGCTGACGAGATGCGCCGCGCCGCCGATCGCCGCCGACTCCGCGCTGGACACGCCGCGCGCACCGAAATCGTGCAGCTTGAACGGCAGCTGCGAGAGATCGTCGCTGCTTTTCAGCAGAGCTGCGCGGATCGTCTGACGCAGATGCCAGCTTTGCGTCGCGACCGTAATCGGATACCACACGCGCATCAGCATCGTCTCCAGATACGACGCGAGCCAGAACACGTGGGGATCGTCGCATTCGACGGTGACGAGCACGTTGTGCGTCGGCACGACGGAGCCTTCGGGCACCGCGCGAATCCGCACCGGCAGATAGCCGCCGTATTGCTGCACGACGTAGCGCCAGCCCGCTTCGTTGAACGGCTCGCCGTGCGCGCCGAAGAACGCGCGCGCCTGGTCGAACATCACGCCGGTGACCGGCCGGCACAGGTATTCCTTCAACAGCATCTGCAAGCCGAAAAACAGCGTGCGCTCGTAACGTCCACCGCGCGATTCGATGTACGAGAACATGGCCGTCGCGTCGGGCGGATATTGCAGAAAGTGCGATGCCTTGTACGAATCCGTATTCAGAATCGGATTGGAAAGGATCGACGCGAGGTCGCTGAAACCCTGCGCGTTTTGCATGGACGGTGCTGCGTTCACCTGATTTTCTCGCTGGAATGACCGGACGGCGCGAGCCTCTGCGACGCTTTCGAAACTCTGACGCCGCCGCTCTACCTATAAGAATAGGCGGACGGATGACCCTGTATCTCACCTTACTACGGTATGCGCGTTAGCGCTCGTCGTCGGCCTAGACCCCTGGCTTCAATTGCGGCGGCAGATTCGGCCACGTCGCGAGGAGACGGCCGAGCATGCTTCTACGGCGCTCGGCACCCGCCGGCCACAGCATGTTCGCGAGCAGGACGATGCCTTGCGCGAGCCCGCTGTCGCGCGCGCACGCGACCAGCGGCACGCCGAGGCTCAGCGCTTCGTCGACGTGCTGATCGTCGCGCGGCAGTTGATGCGCGACCCTCGCGTCGAGCGTGCGTTCGAGCATCGGCAGATTGATCTGCGCGTCCTTGTCGTACTGGTTAACGACGACCCGCACCTTGCTGGCCGGATGCCCCAGCTCGCGAAAGATATCGAGCATGCGGCGCGCGCCATGCAGGTAAAGCGGGTTCTGCCGCACCACCATGCAGATCGCGTCGCTATGCGCGAGCGCGCGGATCGTCAACGGGTTCAGGCTCGGGCCGACGTCGATCAGCACCGCGTCGTAACGCCCGCGCACCAACGTCAAAATCCGCTCTAGTTGGCCGGGCAACAGTTCGGCAGCCTTCAGCGGATCGCCGGCACCGGCGAGCAGATCGAGGTTCGGACGCACGTGCATCGCGCATGCGTCGAACAGCGCCGCGTCGAGTTGCTCATTGCGCGAGCACAGATCGGCGAGCGTCATCGGCGGCGGGCGATTCGCCATCAGCAGGCTCGCGTCGGCGAATTGCTGGCTCAGGTCGATCAGCAGCACGCGCCGCTCACGCCGCGCGGCGAGCGCGCACGCGAGGTTGACCGCGATCAGCGTGGTGCCGCTGCCGCCCTTGCTCGACGCCAGGGTGACCACGCGCGCGCGGCGCCGCTGAGGCGCGCGACGCCGCGCCTCGATCTGCGCGAGCGCATCGCCGACGGCCTGTGCGTCGAGCGGCCACGACAGCACCTGCCGCACGCCGATGCGCAGCGCCGCGCCGATCAGCGCGCTGGACGGCGTCGGCGTCACCAGCATGCAGTGGAGTGTCGGTGCGGTGGCGAGCGCTTGCTGGATGCCGTCGAGTCCACGGACGTTCAGATGGGCGTCGTCGACGATCAGCAGGTCGGCTCCGCGGAGCATGCGTGCGTGGATCGGCAGTTGCCGGGCCGAACCGTATGCGGTGTGCAGCCGATAACGCACGCCGCTCTGTTCGAGCCGCACGACGATGCGCTGCGCGTTATCAATGCTCGCGGCAATCAGGAAGATGTCGATCATGGCAGCTCTGCGGCGCTTGGCGCGTCATGCGCGGGTTTTTATTCAAGTCGTCTGTTCACGATTGACGACGCAGGTTTCGGCGCGAACTCCTTACCGCGGCGCTCCTCCGTGAAAACCATGAGCCGGCAAACGGTGCTATCGAATTCCTGTACGGCCGTCGCGAGCCGGTATCGAGCGGCAAGCGTCAAACGTCGTTTTCATCTTCGTCGCGCCGATGCGCCGCGCTGCGATCAGCGCGCACCGGCATCTCATACAGCGCGTCGCGCAGCACCGCGCGGCGGAGCTCGGCCTGGGCGCGGCGCTCGAGCGTCTCGGCGACGACCAGCGCCAGCAGATCGACCGACGACTCCGCCGCCTGCGCGAAAAAGCGCGCGCGCGACGCCGCGACATACCGCCGGTAAGTGCGCCCCGTTCCTTCCGAAGCGGCTAGCCTGCGCAACAGTTGTGGTTTCATGACAGCCCCCGATATCGATCGGATTTGCGCCAGGTCACGCCGCTTCGTCGCAGCGCCCCGGCCGTCGGGCCAGGTTGCCGTGCCCGTGCCAACCCACGGACACGGCCCCTGGTTCACCTCGTACATTCGTCTCTCTGTGGAGACGATGGCCTCTCTCCCCGCTTCATCGCGCCGGCCGGTCCTGATCCGGCGCTGCCCCTTCCCTTTGCGGCGCGTCGCTCGCGAATGTTGCCAGCGCGTTGCCTGTCGTTATCGCCATCCTTTTCGCGTCTCAGGACAAAAAAGTCGAAAAGGAAAAACGGCGAAGTCGATGCTTTTTTTCGTCCGGTTTTGAATGGCCGTCATACCGGTCCGCCATTCAACCGTTTTTCTCACGCATTTAATAAGGCCCCGCCGCGCTCCCGCAAACACCTGATGGCCTCCCCGACCGTGCCTGCGAGTGAGCTTTTTACCGCCGGTCTTTTTTAATCCGGTTTTCCCCGTACCGTCGACCTGGCAGCAAAACATTTTTCTGTGCAGACGTTATTGCAACGCTTATGCCAACCCGCGTAGCAATCGGTAAGGCCCCCCTCAAAGCTTTACGCTGCGGTGAAATCGGTTTGCTTTCGAACGCGAGGCGAGCCTCCCCGATTTGGGGCGTGGTGCGCATTGATTCGTTTCTGACACGCCAATTCGCCGCGCGCTGGCCGCAAAGCGCGCCCTCCGCTTCATCCCGCCGGCCTGCTGGCTGGCCGCAGGGCCGGCCACACGCGACTTCGCCGCTTCCTCCGGTTGGAGAAGCACCCCGCCCGGCGCCGCAAAGCACACTCGACTCGTGCTGTCCGATTTGTCGCAAGTGTGAAACATGGCTGCTCGCGGCTCGTCGGTCTTAGTCACGCCTTAATACCAGGGCAATTGCTATGCAATGTGCGATTCCTCGCATATCCGGCCTTGACCGCTTATTCATTAGTGATCCGTGTTAATCGGAAAACCAACACGCATTCCCGATCCCTGTTTCTTTATCTGGCGCTTTCAGGCGCTTTCGCTTATCGTTAGGCCATGCGCCAATCAGAGCGCTTGTATCAGGTCAACGAGGCAAGCCACGGTTCAAGTGGTTTTCACGATTCGGGGATAAAGTCGCCGGGCAGTTTCAGCAATGAACGACAAGGTCGCCGCCATTGCATGAATGGGTCCGCCATGCAGCGCGTTCCGGTTCGCGCCGCGCTTGCAGTGTCCCTTGTTCGTGATCGCTGCTGCCGTGAATGCGTCGCAGCCGGAGTGCAGTAACTGGCCGCCTGAATCTCACAACGCCGCACAGCAGTCCGAGGATCGAACGGGGGGAACCATGACTACGACTTGCACGCCGGCCGACACCGAACGCACGGTTCTGTACGTGGCAAACGCACCCGACCAGAAACTCGTCGAGTTTCTGGCCGCGTCGGGATGGCAAGCCGTGCACGCAAAAAGCACGGCCGTCGCGGAACGCATGATCGAACGCGGCAATATCAAGGTCGGTCTCGTTCAGTTGCCCGAAGATTGCACGTCCCAGCAGCTGTCCGCGTTCGCGCTGTGCATGCGCCGCGTCGAGACCAACTGGGTCGCGCAGATCGTGCCGGGCCAGGCCGACAACGAACTGGTCAGCCGTTTCATCCTCGATTACTGCTTCGACTTCGTCACGCAGCCGTGGCTCAACGAGCGGCTCGTGTTCGCGCTCGGCCACGCTCATGGGCTGTCGAGCCTGCGTCAGCCTCGCGTCGCGCCGGAGCCGTCGGTCGGCCGTCACGGCATGGTCGGCCAATGCGAGCCGATGCAACAGCTCTACCGGCGCATCGACAAATGCGGCGTAACCGACGCGCCCGTCTTCATCGCGGGTGAATCGGGCACCGGCAAGGAGCTGACCGCTCGTGCTATTCATGACCGCTCGCCGCGCGCGGGCCGCACCTTCGTCGCGATCAATTGCGCGGCGATTCCGCCGAGCCTGTTGCAAGCCGAACTGTTCGGCCACGAGCGCGGCGCGTTTACCGGCGCGCTGCAACGCAAAATCGGCCGCATCGAGAGCGCGCATGAAGGCACGCTGTTTCTCGATGAAATCGGCGACATGCCGCACGAGTGCCAGGCGGTGCTGCTGCGCTTCCTGCAGGAAGGCACGATCGAGCGGCTTGGTGGCAACGGTCCGATCAGCGTCGACGTGCGCGTCATCTCGGCGACCCACGTCGACCTGGAGCGCGCCGTCGAAGACGGGCGCTTCCGCTCCGACCTCTATCACCGGCTGTGCGTGCTGCGCCTCGTCGAGCCGCCATTGCGCGAGCGCGGCGGCGACATCAAGCTGCTCGCCAATTACGCGCTCAGCATGTACAAGCAGGACGGCGCGCGCAAGCTGCGCGGGCTGTCGAGCGACGCGATCGTCGCGATGTCGAACTATCCGTGGCCCGGCAACGTGCGCGAGCTGATCAACTGCGTGCGTCGCGCGGTCGTGATGAGCGAGGGCCGCTTCATCACCGCGAGCGACCTCGGCCTGCCCGAGGCCGACAATGGCCCGGCCGTCACGCTCGCGGAAATCCGCAGCAAGGCCGAAAAGGATGCGATCGAGAACGCGCTGCTGCGACACGGCTACAAGCTGTCCGATGCGGCCGCCGAACTCGGCATATCGCGCGCGACGCTGTACCGGCTGATGCACGCGAACCGGCTGCATCAGGAGCCGGCCGGACGCGGCGCGAGCAGCGGTCCCGATGCCGGCGACGAAGCCGAGCGCCAGACCTCGTCGGTGGCATAAGCGCGGATTCAAGCGTTTTCGCAGTGAACGCTTAGCAGCGCACGGTGACGGCGATTGATCGATCCCGACTCACGAGCGCTCTGCTTGCACGTAACGTAGTGATCCCGCGCGCTCACGCGCCACCGCCGGCATTGCCACCCGGCAAGCGGCCTCCTTCCCCTGCGCAGCGCCGCCCGAGGGGCTTTCCGGGCAGGCTTCCTGCTGACTTCGCGAGGCCTGCCGGCCATCATCGGCTATCCTATCGGCTCAACGCCCCGCCCGGCGAGCGCCGCCGTCGCGGCCCTTTGGCCCGTCCGGCGGGCCTCCGCCGCAGGAACTTCAGCCCCCGGGCCGGTGTCCGTCCCGGGGTCGCCCCGCTGAAACAAACCTACGTTCCGGCACAATCTTCCGCCCTTGCTTCATCCCGCTTTACACCCTATGCAAAAATTTCTGCGTATCTGCTTTTTCATTTTTCTGGTCTCCGGCGCGGCGCCCGTGTTCGCCGCCGCGCCTGAGCCTGCCCATCCCTCGTCCGCTTCCGCCGCCGTCACGCTGACACCTCAGCAGGCCCGCGACGCGCTCACCGTCCTGAACGACCCCAAACGCCGCGCGCAAGTCGCCGATACGCTGCAGGCGATCGCCGCGGCCGGCGCGTTGAGCGCGCCGCCCGCTTCCGCGCCGGCGGCTGCGTCAGCGCCGGCCGCCGCAAGCGGAGCAGCCTCGCTCGTACCGGCCGCGTTCAAGAGCAATGGCCTCGCGTCGCAGATCGCGCGCCAAGGCGCACATTACGCCAACTATCTCGCGACCTCGCTGCGCGGCTCGATCGCCGCGCTGCTCGATGTCGCGTCGGTGCGCGCATGGTGGAACTGGCAGTTCGCCAACCCGCACGCGCGCGTGGTGCTGCTCAAGGTGCTGTCGTCGCTGCTGGCCGCGCTGATTCCCGCATTGTTGCTCGAATGGCTGACGCGCCGGCTGCTGCGGCGCGTCTACCGGGCGATTGCTGCGCGCCGCGAAGCCGCGCAGCAGGACGACAACGACACCGCGCCGCCGTCCACGCCTGCCGCAGGCGCCGCGCGGACCGGTCATGCGCCTACCAGCACGCCGCCGCTGCCCGCGAGGTCGTCGGTGCCGCCGGTGCTCGAGGCTGAGGCGCAAGCCGTCGCGACTGGCCCCGCCGCGCCGTACGCGACGCCATCCGGGAAAGGCCGCGCGATCGAAGCCGAAGGCAAGCGCAACGCGACGCACCACTGGACTCTGCTGCAACGTCTGCCGCGCGCGTTGCTTATTACGCTGGTTCGCCTGATCCCGCTTGCCGTGTTCGTCGCCGCGGCGAGCGCGGTGATTTCGATCGTCACCGACAACGGCACGCCGCAGGACCGCGCGCTCGATTCGCTGATCGACGTTTACGTGGCGTGCCGCTGCGTCGTGATCGTCGGCGCGTTCTTTCTGCAGCCGAGCGCGCCGCGTCTGCGGCTGCTGCGCATGGGCGACGCGTGGGCCGCGTTCATCCTCGGCTGGATCGTGCGGATCGTCAGCGTGGTCGGCGCCGGCGTCGCGCTAGCCGAAGTCGCGCAGGCGCTCGGCATGAACGACGCCGCGCATCTCGCGCTGCTGAAAGTGGTCGCGCTGGTCGGTCACGTGATGATCTCGATCCTCGTGCTGCGCTGTGCGAAGCCGGTCGCCAACCGGATCCGCAATCGCTTCTCCGCGCACGAGTCGTTGCAGATGTTCGGCAACGCGCTCGCGGACGCGTGGGCCTGGGTCGCCGTGGTCATCGTGATGGGCCTGTGGTTCGTATGGGCCTTCGACGTACAGAACGGCTATCACGCGCTAGTGAATATCGGCGGTATGACGCTCGCGATACTGATCGGCGCACGGCTCGTGTCGATCGTGATCTTCGGTGCGCTCGCGCGCATCTTCCACGTGCAGGACGAGGCGTCGCGCTCGCTCGTGCATCAGCACGCGTACCGCTACTATCCGGCGCTGCGGCGCGTGATCAGCTGGATCATCGGCATCGTCACCGCGTTCGTGCTGTTGCAGGCGTGGGGCGTCGACGTCGTCGATCTGTTCCGCAGCGGCACGATCGGGCACCGGCTCGCCTCGGCGCTCGCGACGATCGCCGTGGCCGCGATCATCGCGCTGGTGGTGTGGGAAGTGGTCAACGTGTCGGCCGAACGCCGCCTCGACGACTGGACCAGCAGCGGCGATCTGGTGCGCGCCGCGCGCCTGCGCACGCTGATGCCGATGCTGCGCAGCGCGCTGTTCTGCGTGATCGCGCTCGTCGTCGTGCTGACGGGGTTGAGCGAGCTCGGCGTGAACATCGGACCGCTGCTCGCGGGCGCGAGCATCTTCGGCGTCGCGCTCGGCTTCGGCTCGCAGAAGCTGGTGCAGGACTTCATCACCGGTATCTTCCTGCTGATGGAAAACGCGATGCAGGTCGGCGACTGGGTCACGCTCGCGGGCGTGTCGGGCACCGTCGAATATCTGTCGATTCGCACCGTGCGTCTGCGCGGCAGCGACGGCTCGCTGTTTACGGTGCCGTTCAGTTCGGTGTCGACCGTGAACAACACGAATCGCGGCATCGGCAACGCGGCGGTGCGCGTGAATATCGTGTTCGGCCAGGACGTCGAGCGCGCGATCGACACGCTGAAGGAAATCGGCACATCGCTGCGCGAGGATGACAAGTTCAAGGACGGCATCCTGGCGGACTTCTCGTTCTGGGGCGTCGATGCGGTCGACGGTTCGGCGATCACGCTGGCCGGCCAGATGCAATGCCGCGATACGTCGCGCTGGGGCGTGCAACGCGAGTTCAACCGGCGCATCCTCGAACGCTTCAGCGAGCTCGGCATCGAGATCGCTAATCCGCAGCGTCAGCTGCTCACGTGGGACCCGGCGAGCAAGGCCAAGGTCGACGCGGGCGTGCCGCGCATCCACCACGCTGGACAGCCGGATGGCGGCGACCACACTCCGCACAAGGGCGACGCGCCGCTCGACGATCAGATCCCCGTCGATCCGAGCCCGGCCGGCGGCCCCGGTACGCCCGCCAATCCGGGCTCGACCTCGCCGCACGCGTGACGTGACGCGTCGCGCGTCGCACGCGTAAAGGTTCGCTGGCGAGGCTCGGCGCTAGCGAACCTGCCACCAGCGCGGCAACAGACGCCGCACTTCGGGCCGGCGAAAGCGGTCGTCGATCAGATGCACGACGCCGCGATCGTCTTCGGTGCGGATCACGCGACCCGCCGCCTGCACGACCTTCTGCAATCCCGGATACAGGTACATGTAGTCATAGCCGTTGCCGAAGCGCGCATCGAGCGCGCGGCGCATCTGCTCGTTGACGTCGTTGACCTGCGGCAGACCGAGCGTCGCGACGAACGCGCCGATCAGTTGCTGTCCGGTCAGATCGACACCTTCCGAAAACGCGCCGCCGAGCACCGCGAAGCCGATCCCTTGATTCATCGTCCTGAAGCGCGCGAGAAACGCATCGCGCGCGGCTTCGTCCATGCCGGGCTCCTGCGCCCACACGGGCAAGCCGGGGTGCCGCTCGCGCAGCAGCGCGACCACGCGTTGCAGATAGTCGAAACTGCTCAGGAACCCGAGATAGTTGCCGGGCTGCGCGTCGTACTGCTTCGCGATCAGCTCGACGATCGGCGCGAGCGAACGCTCGCGGTCACGCCAGCGCGTCGACACATGAGCGGCCACGTGCACCTGCAACTGCTCCGCGCGAAACGGTCCTTCGACGTCGAGCCATTGCGTGTCGTCGGCGAGCCCAAGCGTGTCGCGATAGAAATGCTGCGGATTCAGCGTGCCGGAGAACATCACCGTGGTACGCGCGGCCGCATAGCGTGGCGCGAGAAACGGCGCGGGGATCACGTTGCGCACGCATAGCGTCGCACTGGTTTTGTCGCGCGGCGCGAAACGGTCGGCGCTCACCGTCACGTCGAACATCGAGTGCTCGCCGAACTGCTCGGCGAGCGCGACGAAGTGCATCGCGTCGAAGAAAAAGCGCAGCGCGTGTTCGTCGATCGACAACGGCGCGTCGGCGAGCTGATCGGTCACTGCGCCAATCAGATTCTGCGCGGCGGACAGCAATTTGCCGGGTATCGCCGCATACACCTGGTAGCTGGCCGTCTGCGCGCGTTTCACCGCATTCCACTCGCGCTGCAAGCGTTCGAGCGGCTTCTTCAGCGCCGCCGGCGCACTCTTGCGCGCGAGCCGGAACGCACTTTGGTCGAGCGACGCGGTATACATGCGCCGCGCACGTTCGAGCAGGTTATGCGCTTCGTCGACCAGCACGCCGACGCGCCATTGGTTGATTTGCGTGAGCGCATGCAGCATCGCGCTCGCGTCGTAGTAGTAGTTGTAATCGCCGACGATCACATCGGCCCAGCGCGCGAGCTCCTGCGCCAGATAGTACGGACAGACCTCGTGCGCGAGCGCGGCCTCGCGTACCGCCGCGCGATCGAGCCGTGGCGTCGCCAGCGCGGCGGAGCGCGCCGCATCGAGACGATCGTAAAAGCCGCGCGCGAGCGGACAGGACTCGCCGTTGCAGGCTTTGTCCGGATGCTCGCAGGCTTTGTCGCGCGCGACGAGTTCGAGCGTTCTGAGTGGCAGCGCCGCGCTCTGGTGCAGCGAGTCGATTGCATCGAGCGCAAGCGCGCGGCCCGGCGTCTTCGCGGTCAGAAAGAACATGCGATCGAGACGGTCTTCGCCGCAGGCTTTAAGCAACGGAAAAATCGTCGCCAGCGTTTTGCCGATGCCGGTCGGCGCCTGCGCCATCAACGGCTTGCCGTCGCGCGCGGCGCGATACACGGCCACCGCGAGTTCGCGCTGCCCGCGGCGAAACTGCCCATACGGAAACTGCAAGTTGACTAGCGCCGCATTGCGCGCGACGCGATGTGCGTCTTCCTGCACGGCCCAATCGAGAAATCGTTCGCACTGTTCGACGAAGAAAATTTCGAGCTCGCGCGCGCTGTGCTGCTGGGTCAGCACGGTTTCCTTCTGACTGCCGATATCGAAGTACACGAGCGCGACCGTCAGCTCGGCGAGCCCGCGCGACTGGCACAGCAGATGCCCATAGACGAGCGCCTGTGCCCAGTGCAGCACGCGATGATTCGCGGGCATGCGTGCGAGATCGCCGCGATAGGTCTTCACTTCTTCGAGCCGGTTCGCGATTGGATCGTAGCCGTCCGCGCGGCCACGCACGGTCAGACTGCGATGCGTACCCGTCAGCGTCAGTTCGGTTTCATAGCCACTCGCGCGACGGCCCGCGACCATCTGATGACCGGCGATGCCTTCGAGCGAAGTCGGCGCAGGCGTGAAGCGCAGATCGAGATCGCCGCGCCGCGCGGTGAATTCGCACATCGCGCGGACGGCCACCACGTAACTCATACGACGCGCTCCGCTTCGGCTCGCGGTGCGGCGTCTGCTTCGCTCTGCGCCTCTTGCCCGGCCCAGCGCACGTCGACGACGCGCACCGGCATGCCGTGCTGCGCGCAGTACGCGAGCCAGCGGATCTGGTTGTCCTGCAGGCGATCGCCCGGGCCTTTCACCTCGATCAATTCATAGCGACGCTCGGCCGGCCAGAAGCGGATCAGGTCGGGTAAGCCGGAACGATTGCCGCGAATGTCGCGCAGCAAGCGCTCGAACCACAGCTTCAGATGCGCGGCGGGCAGACAGTCGAGCGCAAGCGCGACGAGTTCGGGCGTCAACAGTCCCCAGAATACGAACGGCGACTGCATACCGGTCTTCTGATGCAGATGCCGCAAAATCGTGGCGCGGTAGACGCCGCTATCGAGCTGCGCGAAGCACGCGGCGAACTGGGTGGCGCGACGCGCGTGAAAATCCGGCGCGTGCAGATCGGCAGGTTCGCGCTGGAACGGATGAAAAAACGCGCCGGGCAGCGCCGCGAAAACCGGCTCCCAGCACAGCAGGCCGAACAGCGAGTTGATCAGCGCGTTCTCGACGTAGTGCACCGGCGCGGCGTCGCTGCACAGATGATCGCGCACCACGTATTCGACGGGCACCGGCGTGTCAGGCTTCGGCAGCACCAGCGTGGCGCGCTCCACAGGCCGCGCCGCAGCAGCGCGCGGTACGGGCACGCCGCATTTGCGCCGCAAGCGCGGCAACATCCGGGCGACCCGCTGCGCTTCTTCTTCGCTCTCGGGCGCGGCATCGGCCTGCGAGGCAAGCGCGAGCGCTTCGCCGTAACGCTCGCTGCGCTCGAACACGCGCATGCGTCGATGACGCGCACCGGGCCACGCGCAGCCGTCGTACACCTCGAGTGCGGTGTCCCACTGCTCGCGCCGCTCGCAATCCTGGCCGATCCGGAACAGCAGTTTCGCGCGACGCGTTTCGAGCCAAGGATTCGAGGTGTCGATCGAGCGGACGGTCGTGATCAGTTCTTCAAGCGCGGTGGCGTCGCTGTCGACAGGTAGCCACTCGAGCGCTTCGCGGCACGCGTGCAGCGCGAGATAAACGTCGATGTCCGCGCGTTGCTGGAACGCCCGCGACGACGGCCCGAACGCGACCTTCTCGTACTGGAACACGCCAAGATCGGCGAGCACGAACTCCGACCAGTCCTGATGCAGATTGCCGAAGAACATTAGCCGCAAGCGATCGCACAGCGGCGCGATCGCGACGTGCAGCACGCGGTCCGTAGTAGCGCCGTGCCAGGCGGCGAGCGGACGGGATGTGCATGCTTGCGCGTCGCCGCTTTCAGTTTGGTAAAACGCGCGCAGCGTTTCGAGCAGATCCGGTTTGCGCAATGCCTTCGCGCCGGGAATTCGCGCGATCGCGTCTGCGAACATCTCCAGCAATTGCGCACGCGTGCTGAGGGCAAACAGATCGTCGAGTGACAGAGCCGGCTCGGTGTCGATCCAGCGATGCGACGTCATCGGCAGCGCCGCCTGCAACGGGCAGCCGATTTCGTCATAAACGAGGCGGCTCGCGCGAAACAGCGTGCCGTTGCGCATGAGCATGCGCACCAGCAACGCACGCGAGGCCTGCGGCAATGTCGCGAAAGTGTCTAGAAAAGCATGCTCTTCGTCGTCGAGCAGGTCGTCGTAACGCGCGGCGAGCCACGCAAGCGCGCGCTCGAAATTCAGCAGGTAGTAAGGAGCTTCAGAGCGGAGCTCTGAGCGAGAATCGGTTGCCACGGACTTTGTGCAGGACCTGTATGTTTATACAGTGATGATAGCAAAGTCCGGCGCGGCAACCGCCACGCATCAGCTCGCGAGCCACACGACCGTCAGCGAACGCACGCCCTGCGCGCCGCGAATCAGCACGCCCTCGATGTCGGCGGTGGCTGAAGGGCCGGTAACCAGCGCCGCATAGCGCGCGCTGCGGAAATCGTCGCGGCGATAGACATCTTGCAGTCCATCGAGCAATTGCGCCGGATCGAGCAACACGACCAGATGCTGGACGATGTAGCCCAATGCATTGACCACATATTCGCGCTCGCTAAACCACACGGAGCCGGTTTCGGCGACGCCAAAGCGCGCCCGCACCACTCCGACGTCGACGTCCTGCAGCGACGCGGGGTCCGTATCGGCGCCGATCGCGCGCGTGCCCGGCACTTCCGCGCTCGCCGATGCGATCGATGCCGCCGCGCCAAAGCGCTCGCGAATCAGATCGCTGACGCCGCTCGCGCTCGCTGCTTCGGCGCAAGTGCCGCCCATCGTTTGCAGCGCCGTCGTGAAACGCGCCCGCAGATCGCCGCCAACCGCATCGAACAGCGGCACGTCGGGACGCGGCCGCGCGGCCGGTTGTGCGGCGCGTACTTTGGCGAGAAAAGCCTCACGCGTTGTCATCGCCGCCTCCGCGATTTTTTTTGTACCAGGCATGAAAAGTCATCTTCGGCGCTTCCGGCAATTCGCGCTGCCGGCCCCAGATATTCAGAGGGTTGTACAGCACGAAATTCGGCAGCCGCCGCAACGCGCTGCCCATCGACGCCACCGTCGCGCGATACAAGGTCGGACTCGATAGCAGACGCCCCGCCATCTTCAGCACTTCCTGCTTCACGAACGGCACTTCGTGTTGCTCGGCGATCACCGCGCGCCATTTGTAGATCTGCTCGTGAATGTTGATCTTCACCGGACACACGTTCGTGCAACTGCCGTTGAGCGTCGATGCGAACGGCAACGCGCTATAGCGTTTCAGATCGAAAGTCGGATTGATGATCGCGCCGATCGGCCCCGAATAGGTGCCGCCATACGACAGGCCGCCGCTGCGCCGATAGACCGGACACGTATTCATGCACGCGCCGCAGCGTATGCATTTCAGCGAGAACCAGAAGTCCTCCATCGCGAGCCGCTCGGAGCGGCCATGATCGACGAGGATGAAATGCATCTCGGTGCCCGGCCGCGGCGCACGAAAATGCGACGTGTACTGCGTGATCGGCGAACCCAATGCACTGCGCGACAGCATGCGCACGAATACGCCCAGGTCCGACACTTTCGGTATCAGCTTCTCGATTCCGATCGATGCGATATGCAACGGCGGCACGTTCGCCGAAAGATCGGCATTGCCTTCGTTCGTGCAGACGACGACCGTGCCTGTTTCCGCCACCGCGAAATTGCAGCCTGTCATGCCAGCCGTTTTCTCGCGCACGAAATACGGCCGCGTATTCATGCGCTGGCTTTCTGCCAGATAGTGGATGTCGCTATTCTTCGGATCGGTACCGATGGTGCGGCCGAACAGCTCGGCCACGTCCGCGCGCAGCTTATGGACGGCCGGCACGACCATATGACTCGGGTCCTGATGATCGAGCTGCTGGATGCGCTCGCCGAGGTCCGTCTCCATCACGGTAATGCCGCGCGGTTCGAGATACTCGCGCATCTTGCATTCGTCGGTCAGCATCGACTTGCTCTTGACGAGCGTCGTCATGCCGCGCTCGGACATCAGCTGGTGGACGATCGCGTTGTGCTCTTCCGCGTTCGCCGCCCAATGCACGACCACGCCATTGGACTCGGCCGCCGCCGCGAACTGCTCCAGGTAGTCGGCCAGATTCGACAGCGTGTGTTCCTTGATGCCCGACGCCAGCGCGCGCAACGTTTCCCATTCGGCAATGCCATGCGCCTGCGCGTCGCGCTTCTCGCGCAGGTCCCACAGACGCTTGTCGTGAAACGCGACATGCTCGGCTTTGCCGATAAAAGAACCCGCGGCTTTGGCGTGATCGATGCGGTGATGGTCGCCGCTCATGCGCGTGCTCCATTGAGAACCTGCGCGATATGAATAAAGCGCGCGTCGGCCTTCATGCGTTCAGCGCAACCCTGCTGATGCATCAGGCACGACATGTCGCCCGAAACGATGTACTCGGCGCCCGCGTTCAGATGGTCGCGCACCTTGTCCTGCCCCATGCGCACCGACACCGCTTCTTCGGTGACCGAGAACGTGCCGCCAAAACCGCAGCATTCGTCGGGCCTCGCCGGCTTGACGAACTCGATGCCCTTCACGCCTTCGAGCAACGTGCGCGGCTTCGAAAACGGCGTGCCGGCGATTTCCGACGCCGACGCCTGCTTCAGATGACGCAGCGCGCTGCAACTGGTGTGCAGACCGACGCGATGCGGAAACTCGGCCCACGGAAATTCGCGCGCGCCGATCACGTCGTGCAGAAACTCGACCAACTCGTAAGCGCTTGCGCGCACTTTCTTCACTTCATCAGTCTGCTCGAGCGCGGTCAGATGCTCGCGCACGTGATGAATGCAACTCGCGGACGGCCCGACGATGTAGTCGTAGCCCGCGAAGTTGCGCGCGAATAGTCGCTCGGTGGCGGCGGCGTCTGCATGCGCGCCGCTGTTGGCCATCGGCTGGCCGCAGCAGGTCTGCTGTTGCGGATAGTCGACCTCGATGCCGAAGCGTTCGAGCAGTTCGAGCGTCGCGATACCGACCTCGGGATAGAACGCGTCGATAAAGCACGGGATAAACAGCGCGACTTTCATAGGGCCTTCAGGAAATGCGGCGGGGATGATGTCTACCGACCGATGCGGCCCGTCTGCCCGCTTTGGTCATGTTGGTCTGACCAAGACTATAAAAAAGTCCCTAAGCGGTGTCAATTCGGACGCTCCCATTGAGACGCCAGAACAACTGCCACTGCCTATGCGTTGAGCCACACCGGCTCGGTGAATCTGAACGTCTATTCGGGCGGCTGGAACCCCGGGCGCAGATCATCTGGCAGCACATCGGGCTCAACGAGGCCAATGACGGGCCGGGATCGGTCGATCCGGGCTCGACATCGGGTGTGAGCGGGCGACTCAGCGTGCGCGGCCAGTGGACTATCGAACGTGTCAACGGGCAAGTGTGGCAGCCGGGGCACGACCGCTCAAACCGACTCCCGCAGCACCAGCCGATGTTGCAGAATGCGCGGCGCGGGGCGTTGCCCGTGCAGCAGCGCCAGCAGCATTTCGGCGGCCGCGGCGCCCAGTTCGACCATCGGCTGGGCCACGGTCGTCAGCCCCGGCTCGAAGATGTCGGCGATGGGCACATCGTCGAAGCCCATTACGGCCACGTCGTGTGGCACCCGCCGGCCGGCCTTGCTAAAGCACTTGATCGCGCCGATCGCCAACGTGTCCGACACGGCGAACACGGCGCTCGGCGGGTCCACCACCGCCAGCAGACTTGCCGCCGCCTGGCTTCCGGCGGCGTAGCTGTTATCGCCAGTGACGCAGACAAGCTCGGGCGCAGGCGCCAGGCCGGCGCGCAGTAGTGCTGCGTCGTAGCCCTCGCGTCGCTGACGCGCATACAGGAAGCGCTCATCGCTGGTGATGAAGCCGATGCGCCGGTGGCCCTTGTTGATCAGGTACTGCACCGCATCCGTAGCGGCCTGGCGATGGTCGATGCTGACATAAGGCACGTCACTACCGGGCATGAACTCCGAGCAATTGACCCACGGCTTGCCGTTCGCCGCCTCGCGCCGGGCTGCCTGCTCGGTCATCGGCACGAGGTTGATGACGCCGTCGCTCAGGCTGCCGAGCAGCGTCGGCAGGGATGCGTCCGCTGTGCCAGTCCACGCTTCCAGGTCCGCCGGAAGCAGCGTGTAACCGGCCTGGCGACTGACCGCGGCGGCCCCGCGCACGATCTCGGCGTAATAGGGGTTCGCGAAGTCCGGCATCAGCATCAGCAGAATGCGACTCTGCCCGGTACTCAGGCTGCGGCCGAACGGATTGACGCGGTAGTCCAGTGCGCTTACCGCCGCCTCGACCCGCTCACGCGTGGCCGCCGACACGGGCTTCGTGCCATTGAGCACGCGCGACACTGTGGCAATAGATACGCCAGCCTCGCGGGCGACGGCTTCGATAGAGGGTTTGCTTCGCATCGGTTGGTTCGGGCAGCGGCGGGCCCGCTGTTAGCCGGAGGTAACAATAGTATCACCAGAGGGAAAAGTTTTTCCTACGATGCGCCATTTAGCGTCGAACCTGCGCGGAGATCGAGACGTGGCTTGCCGCGGGCCATGACGTTGTAGCAACCGCCAGCTTTATACGTTCCGCATCTCGAGATGCCTTGGCCCGTATTCCTGCCGGGAGCGATCCCCGTCGCATAGGGTAAAGCCCATGTTCCAGGCAAACGGGAAAGCGCTTACCCTGCTGACCTGCACCCCGCTTTGCAGCAGTCGCTGCTCGCCATCCCAGCAAGCTGCCATCGTGCCGCATCCCCTTGACTCTTTGGACTGACAACCATGAATCAAGCCTTGCCCATTTCCATCCAGATTTACAGCCTGCGTAATGCGGGCGATCTCGACCGGCAGCTCGACATTGCAGCCCAAGCCGGATTTCGCCAGGTGGAGCTGATCGGGTCCTTGCTCGAAGATGCGGCCGACACCCGAAACAAGCTTCAGGCGCGCGGCCTGAGCGCCTCGTCCAGCCACCTCAGCATGGCCATGCTGCGTGAGCGTTTGCAAAAAGTAGTCGCGGCGTGCGAGACCATCGGTTTCACCCAGTTGGTCATGCCCGCTGTGCCGCCAGCCGAGCGCGACAGTGACGCCGCATATTGGCGGGCGCTCGGCAGCGAATTGGGCGACTTCGCTCATCGGCTCGCCGATCAGGGCATCGGTCTCGCCTACCACAACCATGATTGGGAACTCAGGGCGAAAGAGAACGGCGCAACGGCGCTGGAACTGCTGTTCGAGTCCGCCGGAGCAAGCCCGCTCGGCTGGCAAGTGGATGTCGCCTGGCTGGTGCGCGGCGGCGCCGATCCGCTGCCATGGCTGCGTCGTTATACGGGCCGCGTGGTCTCGGCGCATGCGAAAGACCTCGCGCCGGCGGGTGAAAAACTCGACGAGGACGGCTGGGCCGACGTGGGTCACGGCGTCATGGATTGGCCCACGCTGTCCGCGGCCTGCCGCGAAGCGGGGGCGCGTTTTCTCGCCGCCGAGCACGACAATCCCAGCGACGGCGAACGCTTCGCCCGCAATGCCTTTGCCTATCTGCACCAGCTCGGAGCCTGATCCATGAAACCTGTCCTGATCGGCATCATCGGTTGCGGCAACATCAGCGATGCCTATTTCACCGGTGCGGCGAATTCGGAGTTCGCCCGCGTCAAGGCTTGCGCCGACTTGCGTCCGGAGGCCGCCCAGGCCAAGGCCGCGCAGCACGGCGTTGCGGCGATGTCGGTGGACGCGCTGCTGGCCGACCCCGACATCGAAATCGTCATCAACCTGACGGTGCCGCACGCGCATGTGCCGGTAAGCCTGCAGATTCTGGAGGCCGGCAAGCACGTCTACCTCGAAAAGCCTTTGGCTACCGACTTCGCGTCCGCACGCGCAATGCTGGCGCGAGCCGAGGCGTCGGGATTGCGTGTGGGCTGCGCACCCGACACCTTCTTCGGCGCGGCCCATCAGGCCTGCCGCGCGGCGCTCGATGCCGGCCGCATTGGGCGTGCGATAGGCGGAGCCGTGGCGGTATTGTCCCGCGGCATGGAATCCTGGCACCCCAATCCAGAGTTTTTTTTCAAGCCGGGCGGCGGACCCATTCACGACATGGGCCCGTATTACGTGACCCAGCTGGTCAACCTGCTGGGACCGGTGGCACGCGTGTCCGCTTGCGCGACCATCGGTTTTCCACAGCGCATCATCTCCAGTGAGCCGCTCCGCGGCCAGGTCATCGAGGTCGAGGTGCCCACTACGGTCAACGGCATCCTGCAATTTGCAAGCGGCGCCAACGTGTCGATGAGTGCCTCGTGGGACGTGTGGGCTCACCAGCGTGCGCCCATCGAGATCTACGGCACCGAAGGCACGCTGTTGGGCGTCGACCCGAATTTCTTTGGCGGAAGTCCGCGCGTGGCTGAACGTGATAGCGGCTTCAGGCCGCTCGACACACAGCATCACGCCTTTGGCGTCGACAACTTCACGTTGAGAAGTGGTGCGCGCGTGGCCAACTACCGCGCCGTGGGCGTGCTGGACATGGCGGTGGCATTGCGTCGGGATCGGCCGCATCGCGCGAGCGGCGAACTGGCGTTACATGTGCTGGAGGTGCTGGATGCCTTCGAACGCTCTTCGCGCGAGGGGCGGCACATCGATATCGAGACCGCGGTGCAGCGACCCGTCGTCGTGCCATTGGGGCGAGGCGAACAGGTGTTTGTCGCCGACTGACTCAGCTACGCTCCGTCGCCAGATGTTTCGCGTGCCGGGCAAGTCAGGAAATCACGGCAGCCGACGGCTTCGTCGCATCGTCCTTGTAAATCTCGCGCACGAAGGCCAGATGCCGCTCGGCGGCCTTGCGTGCTTTAGGCGCATCGCGTGCGACGACCGCGTCGTAAATCGCCTGGTGCTGGCTCATCAACTGCTTTTCCATCGCATCGTCGTAATCGATCAAGCGATGATACTGGCGCATGCCCTCGCGAATCAGCGTGTGAATGCCGTGCATCACATGCGCCAGCGCGACGTTGTGCGTGGAGTCGGCGATCGCGAGATGAAACGCGGCATCGAGTTCGGCGAGACTCGCGCGATCGCGCGACAACGACGCAGCCTTCAACGCCTCGAACGCCGCGCGAATTTTCTTCAGGTCGGTGGCGGTCGCGCGCTGCGCCGCATAGACCGTCGAAATTGCTTCGAGCCCCTGGCGCAGCTCCAGAATATCGGCACTGGTACGCGGATTCTGCAGCAGCAGTTCGGCAAGCGGCTTCGAGATGATCGGCGCGGTCACGTCGACCACCGTGAAACCGCCGCGGCCCGAGGTTTCGATGTAACCGTCCGCCTCCAGCCGGATCAGCGCCTCGCGCAACGACGGCCGCGACACGCCGAGCTGTGCCGCGAGATCGCGCTCGGCCGGCAGCCGGTCACCGGGCATCAGCGTGCCCTCCGAGATCAGTTGCTTGATCTGGTCGGACACCACGTCGGAAATGCGCTTGCGCGCGAAGGACGGAATTGGGCTGAATGGCATAAGCGGCAAACGATGAAGCGCGGTTGACGAGGCGCGCGGCTACTGCACGGTGCGTGGAATTATACCGTTCGACATCGTGCGCCGATTCGCCGATCTCAATGCGGCTGAGCCGTATAAAAGCTCACGAGATCACGCTTCATCGCGTGCAGCGCGGCATCGTCGAGATACACCATGTGGCCGGTCGGATAGTAGGCGATGCGCACGTTCTCGCGCAGCGACCGATCGAGGCCAAGATGCGCGAGCGCATATTCGGTCGCGTAGAACGGCGTGGCGAGATCGAAGTAGCCGTTCAGCGACAGCACCCGCAACTGCGGATTCTGCCGCATCGCTTCGGCCAGATCGCCGCCCGCGTACGGCAGCTCCAGCCGTTCGCCCCACCATTCGCGATGTTTCCAGTCCCACTGCCTCAACGCATCGTCGCTGAACACCAGGTAACGGTCGGTCGGCGCGTAGTGCAGGTCTTCCGACAGATGCTGATGAAGCGCCGCATTGAACGCATTCGATACGCTGTTCACCGACGCATCGAAATCGGGATCTTCCGCCGCATCGTCGTAATTCAGGCCTTCGACACGCGCATCGTAGCGCCCTACGCTGCGCGACTCGTTGCGCAGCAACTCGTTTCGAAAACGCGACGGATAAAGACGCAGACGGTTGCGCTTCACGAAGCCCACGTCGAGACCGGTGTAGTACGCGACGCGCGCGGCGATCGCGTCGCGCTGATCGTCGGGCAGCGCATCGCCCTGATCGAGCGCCTGCGCATAGGGCCCGCGTGCGAACGCGCGCGCTTCGTCGACAAAGGCCGGCAAGCTCGCGGGCTTCGGCGTGACCTTGTCGTGATACCACGCGATCGCAGCGAAGCTCGGCAGATAACTCTCGCTCTTGAAATCGGTGCCGGGCGCGAACGCCGCCGAATTGAGCACCGACGACAGCAGGATCACGCCGTTCAGCGCGATATTGTGCTGCCCCAACTGATAAGCGAGCATCGCGGCGCGCGCGGTGCCATACGATTCGCCGAACAGGTACTTCGGCGAATTCCAGCGCTGATTCACCGTCAGATAGCGGTCGATGAATTGCGCAAACGCACCGACGTCCTGATCGACGCCCCAGAAGTCCTTGCCCGTGCCATGCCCGACCGGTCTCGACAGGCCCGCGCCGACCGCATCGATGAACACGAGGTCGGTCGTGTCGAGCAGGCTGTCGGGGTTGTCTTCGAGCGTGTACGGCGCGGGCGGCGTGCTCGCGGGGCTCGCGGTGCGCACGCGCTTCGGGCCGACCGAGCCCATCATCAAGAATACGCTGCCGGCGCCTGGGCCGCCGTTGAACAGAAACGTGATGGGACGCGTGGCCGGCGCTTTGGTGGGCACCGTGTACGCGACATAGAACACGCTCGCGTTGGGCGCGCCGTTCATGTCGTGCAGCAACAGATTGCCGGCGCTCGCCGTGTAGTCGAGCTTGCGACCGTTCATGCGCAGCGAATGCGTGGTCGTGCTGGTGGTTTCTGGCGGCACCGGAATCGCGGGCGGCGACGCCCTGTCGTTGCGTGGCCTCGCCGTCGCGTCGGCCGAGTCCGGTGCATTGGATGCAGCCGTCCGCTTGTGCGGCTCATTCGATTCGCCGACCTGCGGCGCGCTCGGCGCGGATGCGGCGGCGTCCGTGCCTGCCCTCGCATCGGCCTGCCCGGCTGCCATGCATCGTTCGCCGAACGACACCGCACCGGCGACGGAAAGCGCCACCGTCAGCGCGGCGGCCGGCAGTCCCGCTGTCAGCAAGCGGCGCAACGAGGAACAGAAGCGAAGGGTCATGAAGTCGTCCGCGACGAGTCGAAAAGCGCTGGAGGCCGCCCAGCCGGATTGTGGAGCGCACCCGGCGCTCGATTCTTGACGCAAGTTTGTGCGGCGTCAACCTTCGGTGTCACGGCACGCCCCAACATTACATAGCGCCTTTTCCTGCACATGGCGCACACCTGCGCAGTCATGGCAGAATCGACAGCGCCTTCGTCGCCTTGCCGAGAATACCCAATGGACCAACTGGTACTGGATGCATTCGACGCTGCCGCGCTGATCCCGGGCTTTCGCGCGCCGCACCTGCCGCAGGAACAGCCGGACCCCTCGACCCTCGACGCCGCCGAGCACGCGATGCGGCACTGGACGAGCACCGTCAGCGGCCCGCTGACGCCCGGCTCCGACGTGCACCGGCACGAAATGTGCCGCATGTTCCGCGAGACCTTCAATCCGTATCGCCCGTCCGTGCTCGAGTGGCCGCCACTCGAAGCCGCGACGCTCAAGCGCATCGTCGAGTTGCCGATCTGGGACATCGCCGTGCAAACCGAAGGCAGAGCCCGCCTGCGCATGGCCGCCTACGCCGCGACGCTCGACACCCCCGACCTGCGCGACGCGCTTGCGCTGAACGCGTGGGAAGAAAACCGCCATAAGGAAGTGCTGTCGCGCATGGTGCATGCGTATGGCATCGAGCTCGCGAGCGAGCCGCCGTACGTCTATCCGAAAGACACGGAGCGGGCTTACCTCGTGACCGGCTATAGCGAATGTATCGACAGCTTCTTCGCTTTCGGCCTGTTCGAAGTGGCGCGGCGCTCGGGCCTGTTCCCGCCGGAACTGACGGAAACGTTCGAGCCGGTGATGCAGGAAGAGTGCCGCCATATTCTGCTGTTCGCGAACTGGGTCGCCTGGCATCGCGCGCAGCTTTCATGGTGGCGGCGCATCCGCTTCGAGCTCAAGGTAGCGGGCGTGTGGGCGTTTCTGGTTTGGGAGCGTATCGGGCTCGCGCGTGCGATGGATGCCGACGGCAACGTCCACGAACACGATAACAATTTCACGGTCAACGGCGCGCAGTCGGTGACGGATGTCGATATCAGCGTGCCCGAATTGATGCAACTGTGTCTTCAGGAAAACGAACGCCGCTTCGCGGGCTATGACCCACGGCTGTTGCGGCCCGCAACGATGCCGCGGCTGGTGCGCTTCGGCTTGAAGTTCGTGCGTAGGAAAAAATAAGCTGCGCCGAACGCGCGCGCTGTGCCCGCGCGCCCCGCATTCGAGAATTGCGAATCGCTGCTTGACGGTCGAAGTCACTCGCCATCCAAGCGAGTGGCGCGGCAGTCATGCCCGCGTCAGGCTGACGCCATGCTGCTTGCGTAAGCTGGGAACCCAAGCGAACGACAAGGAGCGCGCAATGGAGTCCTTCCCGCTATTCATCATTGGCTCGCCCCGGTCCGGAACGACCTTTCTTTGTTCCGTGCTGAACGCGCATCCTCTGATCCAGCTGACCAACGAATGCCGCGTGTTTGCATTGCTGAAGGACTTCCTCGAAGTCGGCTGCCATCGCGCCGATCTGCTCGGCGATACTTCGCGCGACCGCCTGCTCGCATTCGGCCATCGTACGCTGGGCGGGTGGGTCGAGCGCTTCTATCGGGAAGAATTAAAGTTCGGCGCGCCGATCTGGGGCGACAAGCATCCGTCGTACGCCGACCCTACGGTACTGTCGGGCCGCACGGGTTCGATCGAACGCCTGCCGCGCTCCGGTTCCTGCTTGCGTCTGATCCGCGAACTGCTGCCGCAGGCGCGTTTCATTCATATCCACCGCGATCCTCGCCACGTGGCCAATTCGCTCGTGCACAAGCATTGGACCGGATCGATCGAGGACGGCATCCGCGTGTGGGGGCAATACGTCGGCGAGATCAACGCATTTTTCGAAGAGATACCGGCAGCTCGCGCGTTGACCGTGTCGTACCGGAAGGTCATCGAAGAACCGCGTGAAACGGCGGCCAGCATCGGTCAGTTTCTCGGCCTCGCGGATGCATCGCCGATCAGCGAGTTCCTGATCTCGCAACGCCGCTCACCGACGCCGTTCAGCGATCCGGTGACCGATATCGGCGATTTGTATCTCATTCCCGATACGGCCGCGAGCGACGACACGCTGCTCGCTCTCGCGGGAACCCAGGCGCGTCGGCTGGGTTATGCGGCGGCTTGAGGTTCTTGGTCAGCCCCTCACCCCGTCCACGAACCGCGCAATCCTGTCGCACGCCTCGATCAATCGATCCTCGCCCACCACCAGCCCCAGCCTGACGAAACCGTTCGCCGTCTCCCCGAACGAACTTGCATCGAGCACGGCCACGCCTTGCGCGCGAAACAGCTGCCACGTGAACCCGGTCGTATCGAGCCCGGTCCCGCTGACGTCGACCATCACGAACATGCCGGCTTCGGGCAACAGGCACCGCAGGCCCGGCACGCGATGCAAGCGTTCGAACACGACGTCACGCCGCCGCCGGTAGATCTCGCGGATAGCGGCGACGATCGCCGCCCTGTTCTCCAACGCCGTTAACGCGGCCTGCTGGATGAAGCCCGGCAGGCCGTACAGCATCGCGAGCGCGAGCCGCGCCATGTGCTCGATCAGCGTCGCGGGCCCGATTGCCCAGCCGACGCGCCACCCCGCCATCGCGTGCGACTTCGACAGACTGCCGAGCGTGACCGTGCGCTCCGCCATGCCGGGCAGCGACGCAATGCTCACGTGGTCGCGTTCGAACGTCAGTTCCGCGTAAACCTCGTCGGACAGCACCCACAGGTCGTGCTCGCACGCGAGCCGCGCGATGCGCTCGAGATCCGCGCGCTGCATCACCACGCCGGTCGGATTGCACGGCGTCGCGAAGAAGATCGCCTTCGTGCGCGGCGTGATCGCTGCCGCGAGCGCGTCGCAGTCGACGTGAAACGCGCGCGCCGGATCGACCGGCACTGCGACGAGCGTCGCGCCCGCCGCGCGCACGCAGGCCTCGTAGGTCAGATACATCGGCTCGGGCACGATCACTTCGTCGCCCGCCTCTAGCAGGCACAGCGACACCGCGAACACGCCGTTTTGCGCGCCGGCGGTCAGCACCACGTTGGCGGCGCTCACGTCACGGCCCGTGGTACGCGCGTGCTCGGCGGCGATCGCGGCGCGCAGCGGCTCGCGGCCGGCCATCGCCGTATAGTGCGTATCGCCGGCGCGCAGCGCATCGATGGCGCGCTCGACGATCGGCGCGGGCGTCGAGAACTCGGGGTCTCCTACGCTCAGCACGATCACGTCTTCGCCCCTCGCAGCCGCCTGCTGCGCGACCCGATGAATTTCCCAAGCCGACGTACGCCGCCCTTGCAGTCGCTCGACCAGATTCGAATACCTCATTGCGCTCACCCGTTCCATTCGACTCGCCAATGTAAAGGCGCGCCGGCGAAACGTCCAGATACGAAAAAGGGTCATGCGAGCGGACAACCTCGCATGACCCTGTGCGCAACGTACTGCTGTTTGCACGACTGCTTTGCTTCCTTCAAACCCCCGCCAAACCTTATTGCAAACCCCCGTAAAAACGTCGGTGCGTCAAAGCTGCCGGCGCAGTTCCGCCGGCGGCACCTTCATCAGATGCCGGTATTTCGCCACCGTGCGCCGCGCGACCAGCACACCCTGGTCCGCGAGCATCTTCGCGAGCGTCACGTCCGACAGCGGATCGCGCGCGTTCTCCGCGGCGATCATCTCCTTGAGCAGCGCGCGCACCGCCGCGGCCGAGCAGGTGCCGCCGCTTTCGGTGCCGAGCTCGCGCGGGAAGAAATGCTTGAACTCGAAGATGCCGCGCGGCGTCGCCATATATTTGTTGCCCGTCGCGCGGGAGATCGTCGATTCGTGCAGGCCCAGCTCGTCAGCCACGTCGCGCAGCACCATCGGCTTCAGCGCGATCTCGCCGTACTGGAAGAAAGCCTTCTGATGCGCGACGATGCATTCGGCAACCCGCTGAATCGTATCGAAGCGCTGCTGCGCGTTGCGGATCAGCCAGCGCGCTTCCTGCAGCTGCTGCGCAAGCGGCGAGCGGCTCGCGCCGGCCGACTGGGCGAACAGCTGTGCATACATGCGATGGATTCGCGCCCGCGGCTGCACTGCCGGATTGATCGACACGACCCACTTGTTGCGGGCCTGACGCACGATCACGTCGGGCACCACATAGTTATCCTCGGCGCGGCCGTAGCAATTGCCCGGCTTCGGATCGAGCTTGCGCACCAGCGCGCAGGCCACGCGCAATTCCTCCGCGCTGCAGCCGATCTGCTTTTGCAGCTCGGCCTGTTCGCGGCGCGCGAGACGTTCCAGATGATGCTCGGCGATCTGCCGCGCGACGTCGCGCCCCGGCGTATCGGCGGGCAACGCGTTGATCTGCAGCGCGAGGCATTCCGATAGCGAACGCGCACCGAGCCCCGGACGATCGAGCGATTGCACGAGGCGCAACGCGACCAGCAGTTCTTCCTCGGTCAGCGTGGGTTCGAGATCGACGCTGTCGGCCAGGTCGGCGAGCGACTGCCGCATATACCCGTCTTCGTCGAGTGCCTCGATGATGAAACGGGCCACCGCGCGATCGCGGTCGTCGAGACGGTATAGGCGCAACGCGTCGTGCAACTGCTCGCGCAGCGTGGGTTGCGAGCGTGCCCAATCGGCCGGGTCGCTGCCGTCCCCGTCGCCGTTCTGGCGCGCCGAGCTGCGCGAACCGTAGTCGCCGGAAAAATCGGCGGGCATGTCGTCCTGACCCGCGCTTTCGAGCGTATCGCTACCGGAGTTTTCCGCCGGCAGTCCGTCCGGCTCGGCGGCGGCTAGCGTATCGACGGCGGGTGCGTTCGCGTCTTCGCCATCAGTTGGCGTCGTGCCGGCGAGCGCGACGTCCTCTGCTTCGGATGAGTCGTATTCGAGGAACGGATTGGTATCGAGCGCCGTGCGCAATTCCTGCTGGAACTCGAGAGCCGACAATTGCAAGAGACGCACCGACTGCTGAAGACGAGGCGTCAGTGCAAGAGACTGCCTTGTGCGTAGTTCGATTGAAGGCATTGGAGTAGATCCCGTTCGTTGGTAGTCAAAGACTCAGTGAGCCGAGTTCACTCCTTCAATGCAACGTCCGTACCAGTTCGCGCAAGACGCTGTTTTGATTACGGTTTATTTACTCGTGCGGATGAATTTTGCGTGCCATGCGCGCCCGTTTTTACAAACGGCAGGCAATTTCCGGTCCCTTTCTTCACACCTCCGACGGCCTCGCGCCCGGTCGCGCCGCAGCCCTATTCGTCAGTCGACAAACCCCGATGGCTACGGCTTTCGCGAGCGGCATCACCAGGCTCGCAGCGGCCGGGCACGATCCATGCGGAGCAGCGTTGTGTGGACGGACGCCGCCCTTTGCAAACACGCCAGTCATGCGCGGATGCGAATACGACGCCCGGTGTCGAGAAACGGGCCCCCGACGGTACCGTAGCGGCCACGACCCACGTGTGTCATCAGCGGCTTTGGCCGCGATCGGCCACCGGCAACAAGACCGCCATTTTCATCACCACCTGAAGGAGAAAACCATGAAGACGATCCAGCTTCTTAAGACCGCCGGCAGCATCGTTGTCGTTGCATTCGCGCTGAACGCGAACGCCCAGACCAGCGCTTCGGCTCCGCCCGCGGCGTCGGAAAGCGTCGGCCAGCATCTCGACGACGGCACCATCACGACCAAGGTCAAGGCGGATCTGCTTGCCGCGAAGAACGTCAAATCGACGCATATCCACGTGAAGACCCGCAAGGGCGTCGTATGGCTCACGGGTTCGGTGCCGTCGGCCGAAGACAAAACCGCCGCCGAAGATGTCGTGCAGAACGTAAAGGGTGTCGAAAGCGTGAAGAACCATCTGAAGGTCGGCACCGACTGATATCCGCATAATCGGTTCACGCCGATTCGATCGAGCGGAACGAAACAGAGCCGGCAGAGCCGGCTCTTTCTATTGCACTGCCGCGTCGATCAACGCTTCATCGCCGCATACTGGTCGCGCAGATCGCGCACGCGATCATGATTCTGCAGTACGCCCTGGTATTGCCGCTCGACGATCGCACGCACATCGGCCGGCAAATCCTTTTCGAGCGCATCGTGATAGCGCTTCTTCGCGACGTCCTCGCCCTTTTCGCATTCGGCGAGAATCGCATGGTCGCTTCGATCCGAAACCGCCGATCTGACGTCGACCCAGCCGCGATGCAGCGCACCGCTCATGCTGCCGCCGGTTTCGGGCTTGCCGCCCAGGGTCTGAACGGCATCCTGCAACTCACGCGCGCCGCGCGCGCACTCTTCGGCGGTCGAGCGAAACAGCATCTTCAGCTCTTCGTTATGCGCATCCTCGGCTGCTTTCATAAAGCCCTTTTCGCCATCCTTCGACGTTTCGACCAGGTCATTCAATACGGAAACAACGTTGGTAGCCATTCAATACCTCCAAGGGTTTCGTTCATCGCGGAATCCGCCGCGCGGGGCTTTTTATGTGCGTCGCGATGAATCGGTTCGACGCGCGGCGGGCTGTATTGGATAGCACGCATCGCGCGTGCCCGAAAAAACTTCGGCAGGGTTTTCAGCCGCCGCACGACACACGGCAACCGTGGGTGTAGCGCGACGTCGAAATCGCGCGGTAAAACGGAAAGCGGTAAACGGAAAACGGCCCGATGATCGTCATCGAGCCGTTTTCCGTTGGTATGCCGCGTCGCTTACGTCACGCGCGCTTTTCCGCGAATTCCTGGATCGGCTTGGGCGTCCTCGTCGGATCGAAATCGGCCCAGCGTCCCTGCTGCCAACGGCCGGTCGCCTTCTCGATCGCGACGCCGCCCGCTTCACGCAGCACGCGCGCGGCATCGAGCTGATTGTCGGGCGACACGTGCACGGCGACGAGCACGCCCGAATCGCGCGCTTCCTCGTGATACGGCACGTGAAGGTCCGATTTGCCGCGCTCTTTGGTGCGCGACATCGCGCCGATCAGCGAGCCGACATACGCGCCGACACCCGCCGCGATCAGCGACACCAGCAGCGGTGCGGAAAACGCCGCGAAAATCGCCACGCCAACCACCGCGCCGATCACCGCTCCGATCGTCACGCCCATGCCCGCGCCTTTAGGCGCCTCTCCCGCGCCGGGGTCGGTATCGGTGTCGCCGCCGATCGGGAAACGCGCGTGCTGGCCGCGCGGATTGACGAAAAACAGCGTGACGTCCTCTTCGACGAAACCCGCATCGAAAAGCTTTTGCGCCGCACTTTCCGCGGCCGGAAACGTCGTGAAGCGTGCTGCGACGATGAGTGACATAACGCCTCCTTATCGTTGATTAGCGTTCGCGGACCATACCGTCGCCGGGCAGCGCGCGTCACAAGCGGCGCGCCCAGTCAGTGCAACACGCGGCGGCCCTACGCCGCGGTGCCGCGATCCGGTTCCATGCCTTCCACTCTGAACAGTCCGCTATGCAACACCACGCTTTCTCCGGTGTTCTGGTCGAGCGCTTCCGCGCAGACCGAGCGGATGCGTTGACGGCCTCTGTCGAAAGCGGCCATCAACGCCGGTTCGAGCGCGGATTCCGCGCCGAAATGATCTTCCAGAGCCTCGGCGGTGATCGAGCAGACCACCGGCTCGCCATCGACCCGCGCGAGAAAGCGCACTGTCAGATTGGCGCCGTCGAAGACCGGTTCGTCGTCGGGGAAAGTGATCTGCATCAGAGAGTCCTCATAAGCAGGCCGTGGCAGGATCGCGTTCATGACGAGCCTTTCAATTTGCCGGCCAGTTGCTGCGCCATCTCCAGGTGATGCTTGATGGTCGGCAGCGCTTTCGCGGCCGCGGCCTTCAGTTGCGCATCGGTGCCGCTCTCGCTTTGCTGCTGGAACAGGTCCACCGCACGCTGATGGGCTTCCACGCCGACCTGCTCGACGTAGGCCGCATCGAACTCGTTGCCCTTCAACGTCTGCAGTTTGCCGACCAGCGCGGAATCCGCGGACGGCGTCGGCTTGAAACCCTTCTTCGCGACCAGCCCGGCCATTGCTTGCGACAGCTTCGTGTGGTCGGTGATCATCTGTTGCGCGAACTTCCTGACCTGCGGATCGTTCGAGTTCTTCAGCGCGATCTTGCTGGCGGCGATTTCGGTGGCGTCCGACTTCGACGCTTCGAGCACGAACTGCTGATCTGCGGGCGACAGCGTCGTTTTACCGACCGGCGCGGCGCTCGCGGGCGCATCGCTCGCCTGCGCGCAGGCCGTGTCGATCGTTGCGGCGCTCGCGCCCAACACGGCCAGCGCGGCAGTCACCACTTGTAGGGAATACCGGAATTTCATGCACTTTCTCCCTGTCGAATCACCGATGCGCAGCGTCGAATCACCAATGCGCTGGCGTCAAAGCCAACGCGCCGCCTTCGATCAAGCCGCTTTGCGCTTCGTCAGTTGGCCGATCAGCGTCTTGTTGAATGCGGGCAGGTCGGCGGGTTTGCGGCTCGAAATCAGATTGCCGTCCTCGACCACTTCCTGATCGACCCACGTGCCGCCCGCGTTACGAATATCGTCCTGCAGGCTAGGCCAGCTCGTCACGGTGCGCCCCTTGATGATCCCCGCCGATACCGGCAGCCACGTGCCGTGGCAGATCACCGCGATCGGCTTCTTCGCGTTGTCGACCGCTTTGACGAATGCCTGCGCCTGCGGCAGCAGTCGTAACGCGTCGCCATTTACGACGCCGCCCGGCAACACCAGCGCGTCGTAGTCTTCGGGACGGGCTTTGTCGAACGTCGCATCGACATCGACGGTGTCGCCCTTGTCGACATGCTTGAAGCCCTGGATCTTGCCGGGCTTCGCCGAAATCACGTGGACCGTCGCGCCGGCCTCGGTGAGCGCGCGTTTCGGCTCCACGAGTTCGGCCTGCTCGAAACCGTCTACGGCGAGTACCGCTACCTTGTAGCCATTCAGTGCATCAGTCATGCGTCTTCTCCTTTCTGCGGCGCCGCGCTCACGCGCTGGCTGGTTATGCATGTGCATAGCGCGGCGCCTGTGCTAAAGCGTTGTCCCGCAAAACACGTGCCCGGTTGCGCCGGTTAGCGCGAACCGCTTCGTGTGCCAACAGCATCATGGTCAGACATCGGTCTGGTCTTCGTCGGAGCGCTCCGCGCCAGGAGGCAGCTGCGGATCGACGACGTGGTCGGTGTCGATATCGCGGTCCGCTTCCAACGTCGAATCGCCGTCGGCCGACGCACGCTCGCCCGTACCTGAGCGATCGGTATCGCTGCCGAGTTCGGCGTCGCCGGTTTCGAGCGCGTGATTGTCGAGCTCCGTGTCGACGTCGAAATCGTGACGCTTCGCGCCCGCGACGTCGCTGCCGCTGTCGGACGAGTCGCTGGGACCCAGCGTGCCCGTCGTGCCGGAGGTTTGCTTGACAGTCCGCTGCGGCTCTTCATCGGGATTGAGTGTGCTGGTCATGAAATCTCCCCTTTCCAGTTGGTCACATCGACTTTTTCCGCAAGGACCGTTCCGCTTCAGCGCCTTGCTTCGGCGTCAATGGCATCCCCCTTGCTTCAGCCGCTTGAAAACTTTCTACTGGCGACCATGGCTACCCCGACCCACTCCACGACCGCGAATGGCAATACCGCACCACAGCCGATGCCGCCGGGCCTGCGCCACGCCGACGACGCGAAGCCCGGCTACACACGCAAGCGCGAGCGGGACCGCTTCGTCTATTTCGACGTGAACGGCAAGCGCATCGTCGATGAGGACGAGATCCGACGCATCAACTCGCTCGCGATCCCCCCGGCCTACGAAAACGTCTGGATCTGCCCCGATCCGCGAGGTCATCTGCAGGCGACGGGCCGCGACTCGCGGGGCCGCAAGCAGTACCGCTATCACCCGCGCTGGCGCGAAACGCGCGACGCCGACAAGTACGAACGGATGGCCGAGTTCGGCCGCGCCTTGCCGAAAATCCGCGCGCGCGTCGCGCGTGATCTGAAGCTGCCCGGCATGCCGCTCGACAAGGTCGTCGCGGCCATCGTGCAGTTGCTCGACACGACGCTGATTCGCGTCGGCAGCGCCGAATACGCGCGCGACAATCAGTCGTACGGATTGACTACGTTGCGCAAGAGGCACGTGAAGATAAAGGCCGGTCGATTGCGCTTCCAGTTTCGCGGTAAGAGCGGCATCGAGCACGACGTGACAGTGGACAATCCGAACGTCAAGCGCATCGTGCGACGTTGCGCGGAGTTGCCCGGCCACGACCTGTTTCAGTATCTCGACGAAGACGGCACGCGCCACAGCGTCGGCTCGACCGATATCAACGACTACCTGCGCCGCGTGAGCGGCGCGGACTTCACCGCGAAGGACTACCGCACCTGGGCCGGCAGCGTGTACGCGCTGGCGGCATTGCGCCGTTTGATGTGCAGCAGCGCAGCCGAAGCGCGCGGCCATATCGTCGCGACCGTGAAAGAGGTGGCGAACCTGCTGCGCAATACGCCCGCTGTGTGCCGGCGCTGTTATATCCACCCCGCGATCATCAGCGCGTTCGAAGCCGACGAGTTGCGGAGCCTCACGCCAGCTCAAGCGCGCCGCGGACTCAAGGTGGATGAAGTGGCCTTCGCGGTGCTGCTGGCGCAGGCGGAGAAACGCGCGGCGAAACTCGCGCGCGCATCCGCTGCGAAAGGACGCAAGACGCGAAAGTCGTCGGCCGACGGCAGCATCAACGGTTCGCTGACGAGTCTGCTGAAGAAATCCCGCGTGGTGCGCAGGAAAGCTCCCGCCGCAGAACAGAAAGGCGCCGCGGCCCAGCGGCGAGCCACAGCCCGCGCTGGTACGCCGCGCACTGCGCCAGAACTGGCATCTGAATCTAAACCGGCGGCCCAGTGAGGGGCTCGGCGATGAATCGACGAAGGTTCAAACCTCTTCCTCGAATGCCGCCATCACGAGCCAAACATCGCGTTCCCCGTCGCGTATCTCGGCCGCCAGCGCATACTCATCGCGTGGCGAACAAACGCGCGCGAGCGTGTTATGCGCGACTTCACCGTTGTCGAACACACGCTCCGACAATGGCCGCACTTCCTGCTTGCCTTCGAACATCGGCTGTTGCCGACGATACACGAGGGTCTCGGACTTCCAGTTGCTGAAGCACTCGCGAACGTGCGCGAAGTTCCCGCCGCAGATGTTCGCCTGAAAATGAATCTTCCTGGTCACGATGTTCTCCCCATGCGAAGCGGCATCGTCCGGGCGTCACAACGAACGCAACGGTGCATTGCCGCTTCCGCATCGATCCAGCGTTACTGTCCCTTTGTATCGCTGCTGGCATCGGCGCCGGGCGTGTTCGTCGTGTCGTTCATTGGCTTCGTTGCCTTCGACTTCTTGTGATGGTGTTTCATCGACGAAGTCGAGCCCCCGGTGCTGCCCATTGCATTCGGTGCGGGCTCGTTGCCCGCCGTCGGCGCGGCGGTCGCCGCGCCATGCGCGTTGCCGCCGCCCGCGCCGCCATTGCCGTTGCCGCCGCCCGTCTGCGCGAACGCGGCGCCCGACGCGACGGCGCACGACGCGGCCACACATGCCGCCACCAGCCATGCCTTCGGATATTTGCTCATCTGGGTTCTCCCTCAAGTAAAAAGGACGGGTGTGATCCCTTCTGTTCCTGCCGCCATCACTGAACGTCGAGCAAGGCCTATGCCGCGCGATGCGCGCGGCGCATGCGTGCGTTGCGCTTTTCCGAGCAGCGCTGGCGCCGGCACGGACGCAATAATTGCAAACGCTGTCGCATCCTTTACGCACGCGGCGCCTCGTCGCGAGAATGCGGCGCCGGGTGCCATCGAGTAACTGCGCCCTACGGCTCTATGGAACGGCCGTTGCTAACTGCCTCGGTACATTCACCCCATCAAAGGAGCCCATCATGGTGATGCAGACCCAGACGCAAGGCGCGAACATCGTCGGCAAAGGCGCCGCGACCGCGGAAGGCCCAGGCCCGGATGTCATGGCCGCGGCTACGCTCGACGGCAACAAGGTCATCAGCAGCGACGGCGAGCACATCGGCAAGATCAAGGACATCATGCTCGACGTGCGTTCAGGCCGCATCGCGTATGCGGTGCTGTCGAGCGGCGGTTTTCTCGGCATCGGCGACAAGCTGCTCGCGATTCCGTGGAGTGCACTAACGCTGGATACGCAGGAAAAATGCTTCGTGTTGAACATGGTGGCCGAGCGCGTGAAGAACGCACCGGGATTTGACAAGGATCACTGGCCATCGATGGCGGATCAGACGTGGGCCACCACCGTGCATCAGTACTACGGCAGCGAACCGTACTGGGGCGGCGACGTCTATACCAACCGCAACGACCTGGGTGTCGGTGAAATTCCCTCGGGTTCGTCGGATGCACCGGAGGCCGGCGGCGTGAAGCTCTGATCGCCAGGCCGACCATTTTCGATGCGTGGCCAGTCCGGCATTCCGCTTCAGGAGAGAACACAATGGCGACTCGAAAGACCAGCAGCAGATCGAAACGCCCTGTGTCGCGTGGAAAGTCCGGACGGCCACCGCGCCAGCGCCACGCGCAGGCGCAGGCCGCGCATCGCGCCAAGACCGCGAAGAAGAGCGGCGCATCCGGCGCGAAGAAATGGTCGCATCACGTGATGGAAACGAGCGACGCGATGGACATCCAGAAGGATATTTTCAAAACCGGCAGCGCGGAGTCCATCGCGCATTCGTTGAAGCACTCGTCGACGGTGAGCCGTCGACGCAAGGGCACACCGTTTCAATCGGCGATGTCGATGCTGAATTTCTACATCAATCGAGCGGGCCGAAACCTGCCGAAGGAGCGGCGCGATACGTTGCAACAGGCCAAGCGCAAGCTGCGCGAAGCGTTCGGACGCGAACCGCGGTGAGTTGCCGGAATGCCGGCGACATCACGCGGTCGGACGCTTCAGTCGGCGCCGGGCTGAATGCCGAAGGCACTCTGCACGGCCTCGAATCGCGAATTGACGTTCAGCTTTTCGAATACGTTCTTCATATGCCATTTGACCGTCTCGGGCGCCAGACTCAACGATCGTCCGATCTCCTTGTTGGACAGCGGCGGGCGACGATAATTGAGCGAAATCTTCGAGGACATACAGCCAGTCTGCCCGACTACGTTCGAAATGTCGGTATCGCCACTGATATCCGACACCTGCGATTCCTCACACCCCACCGCCGCCCACGGTCCGCTGACTCTTCCACTGCCCCTGCTGCACCTCGAACAGCGTATACGGCGGCTTGATCAGATCCCCATGCGGATCGAACGCGATTTTTCCCGTCACGCCCGTCACGTTCACCTTCGGAAAAGCCGCGACGATCTTCGCGCGATCGAGCGAGTCCGCGTCCTGGATCGCCTGAATCATCGCGAGCGCGGCGTCATAGGCGAACGGCGCATAAAGCTCGACATCCTGATTGAAGCGCGCCTTGTAGCGCTTGCCGAACTCCTGCGCGGACGGCAGCTTGTCGAGCGCGGGACCGGGCTCGAGATCGCGCGTACCCTCGCCCGCGTTGCCCGCGATCTGCAGGAACGCATTGCTCTTCAGCGCGCCCGCGCCGAACAGTTGCGCGGGCATGCCGAGCGAGCGCATCTGCTTGACCAGCATCGCGCCCTGCTCGTCGAGTCCGCCGAAGAAGATCAGGTCGACGTTTTTCTGCTTCAGCGAAGTCAGGATCGCGCGCAGATCGACCGCCTTGTCGTTCGTGAACTCCCGATCGACGACATTGCCGTTCGCCTGCTTTGCGCCCTTCTCGAATGCGTCGGCGAGGCCTTGGCCGAACGCGGTGCGATCGTCGATGATGCCGATGCGCTTCGCCTTCAACTGCTGCACCGCGAACTCGCCTGCAATCACACCGCCCACGCCGTCGTGCCCCATCGTGCGAAACACGTTCGCGAAACCCTGCGCCGTGAGCGCCGGATTGGTCGAGCCCGGCGTGATCATCGCGACGTTCGCCGTGTGATAGACGGCCGAGGCCGGAATGCTGCAGCCCGAGTTGTAATGGCCGATCACGCCGACCACGCCGTCGTCGACGAGCTTCTGCGCGACCTGGATCGCGATGCGCGGATCGGCCTGATCGTCCTGCACGTCGAGCACATATTTGACGGGTTTGCCGCCGATCATTGGATGCTTCGCGTTCGCTTCATCCACGGCGAGCTGCGCGCCGTTCTGCAGGTCCTTGCCGACCCGCGCGACAGGTCCGGTCAGCGGTCCGACGAAGCCGATCTTGACGATTTGCGGCTCGGCGCCGTACGACGGCGCATGCGCGCACAACATCCCAAGGGCGAGTGCGACAACCAGGTTTCTGCGTTTCATGATGTCCGTCCTCTTCCGTGCAGCAGTTGCGGTGATTAAAAACGACGCGGGCTATAAGGCTCGAGATCGACCGGCGGCACGCGCCCCGCCACCAGATCGGCGACGACGCTGCCCGTCACGCCGCCCAGCGTGACGCCCAGATGCTGATGACCGAATGCGTAGACGACGCGCGGCGACGCGCTCGACGCTCCGACGACCGGCAAGCCGTCGGGCAGGCTCGGCCGGAAACCGAGCCAGTCGCTATCCGGTTGCGGCAATTGCGGTAGCGCGTGCCGCGCGGAGCGCGTGATCAGATCGAGCAGCGCGGCATTGCGCTGCGGTCCATAGCCGCCGAGTTCGACGGTGCCCGCGGCGCGGATGCCGCCGTCCATCGGCACCATGTAGAAGCCGCGCTCGGCCCAGCCGCACGGTCGTGAAATCAGCGAAGACGTACCGGGGAAGCGCACGTGATAGCCGCGCTCGGTATCGAGCGGTACGCGGTCACCGCATTGGCGCGCGAAGCGGCCCGAAAACGCGCCCGCACAGACGACCGCCTGCGCGGCGTCATAGGAGCAACCCGCTTCGTCGACGATGCGCACGCTGTTGGCGCCGGGCACAAGCGTGCGAACCGCTACGCGCTGATGCCCGAGACCGCGAGCGAGCAGCTCCGCGTGCAGCGTCTGCAAGAAGCCGCGCGGGTCGCTGAGGAACCAGCTGTCGTTGAACAACGTGCCGTGCGCAAAGATCGGCGCGAGATTCGGTTCGAGCGCGGCGATGCCGGCGCGGTCGAAGTTTTCGAAGCGCACGCCGAGCGAGCGGCGCAACGCGAGCGACGGCTGGGCCGCGTCGAACGACGCCGCATTCGAATACAGGTACAGGCATTCCCGCGGCCGCACGAAGCGCGACAGGTCGTCGCCTTCGAGCATCTCGCGGTAACCGTCGAACGCGCGCGACAGCAGGCTTGCGAGCGCCTGCGCGCTGTGCTCGTAGCGCCGCGGCATCGACGCGCATAAAAAGCGCGCAAGCCAGGGCGCGAGTTGCGGCAGATAGCGCCAGCGAATCCGCAGCGGACTCGTCGGCGAAAACAGGAAGCGCGGCAGATTGCGGAACACCGCCGGATTGTTCACCGGAATGCAGCCGTAGCTGGCGAACGTGCCCGCATTGCCGAATGACGTGCCCTCGCCAGGACCGAGCGCATCGAACAGCGTGACGTGGTGACCGTCGCGCATCAGCCAGTAGGCGCTCGACAGGCCGATGAAGCCCGCGCCCAGCACGGCGACCTCGCTCATCGCGTTCGCCGGCCGGCCGCACTGGCCGCCCGACCCGAACTCGCACCGGATGCACCGACCGGCAGGAGCGTGCTCTGCTCTGTCACGACCGTCCCTCCTGTACTACAGTTGCGCGTCGTCTTTCGACACCGCGCCACACAAATCATGCTTTAATACTCACACAAAGTTTTTTTGTGTGCAATTAATTTGGCTTTGTGTGGACTTAGGTACTTTCCCCGAGCGAAACGGGCTGATATCGTGCAGGGCAATGAAGTTCGGTTGCCGATTCGAGGACAAACGGGTTTAGTATTGGCTTGTCCTGCACGCTCGAACGAGTTTTTGTATGGAGATTTACGCTGGATGAAAAGCGCAATTGACCACACAAACGGCGAAGACGTTCTCCAGACAAAGGGGCGTCAGCCGACTTATCTCGAAGTGTCGCGCAGCCTCGAGGAAAAAGTCCGCAACGGTCTCTACCCGCCGGGCAGCCGTCTGCCGCCGCAGCGCGAGCTCGCGTCGGAGCTGGGCCTGAATGTCTCCACCGTGTCGCGCGCGTATAAGGAGTTACAGGCGCGTGGGCTGATCGTCGCGAGCAAGCGGCGCGGCTCGATCGTCACCGGCGGCGCCATGCCCGCCGTGCACGCCCGCAGCGACAACACATCGGCAATCGGCAACGCTAACGCGAACGCCGTGCTCGACCTGACGGTGAACCGGCCTGCCACGGGTGAATTCCTCACACAGCTCGCGCGGACGCTGACGCAGATCGCGCACGATCCGCGCTATCCGGAGACCCAGGAGTACCAGCCGCCGCAGGGCCCCGAATGGGCGCGGGCCGCGGGCGCGCAATGGCTCGCCGCGCCCGGCTTCACGCCCGGCGCCGACAGCGTGGTCGTGACGAGCGGCGCGCAGCATGGCCTGTATGCGGTGCTGAGCAGCCTGATGGGGCATGAAGGCGTGATCCTGTCGGATCAGCTGACCTACTACGGCCTGAAAGCCCTGGCGCCGGTGTTCCAGTTCGAGCTCGTCGGCATTCCGAGCGACGACGAAGGGCTGCTGCCCGACCGTCTCGAAGACGCGTGTCGGCATCGCCGCGTGAAGGCGATCTTCACGGTGCCGAATTTGCAGAACCCGACCGTCGTGACGATGAGCCTCGCGCGTCGCGCGGCGCTCGCCGACATCGCGCGTCGGCATCACATCGTGATCATCGAAGACGACGTGTACGGCCCGCTGCTGCAAGCGCGTCTGCCGACGATTGCGAGCCTGTGCCCGGAACTGACCTTCCACATCACGTCGACGTCGAAGATTCTCGCGCCGGGTCTACGCATCGGCTATCTGCGCACGCCGCCGCATGGCGCCGCGCTGGCCGCGGAAGCGGTGCGCACGACCGCGTGGATGCCCGCGCCGTTGTCGACGCTGATCGCCACGCGCTGGATCGAGGACGGCACCGCGCAGACGATCCTCGACGCGCAACGCGCCGAGTTGCGCGCGCGCCAGGAGATCGCGCGAGAACTCTTGCCCGCCGAGCATTTGAAGAGCGATCCTGCGTGCATGTTCGTGTGGTTGCGCGTGCCGCCGCCGTGGCGCTCGGACGACTTCGCGGCCAACGCGCTCGCGCGCGGCGTCAACACGATGCCGGCGTCCGCGTTCGCGGTGGATCGCTCGACGATCGAACACGGCGTGCGCATCAATCTCGCTTGCGCCGAGTCGCGCGAGCAGTTGACGCGCGGCCTGCAGATTCTCGCGCATACGCTGCGCGACCGGCCGCGCGCGCTGTTCGGCACGATCTAGACTGCGGTGGAAGCGTCGGGCGGAGCCGCTAGAATACGGCACGACCCCGCCCTGCCGAGCCGCCTTATCCGATGACTCCGTCCGACGATTCAAGCCCCTCCTCCCGCACGCCCGCCGCCGACGCGCTGTTCGCGTTCCTGAAGACGCTGCCGCTCGGCGACCGCTTGATCGAGGGTGGCTTCATGGCGGTGCAGGCGGTGGCGGGCGCGAGTCTCGCGTTCGGCATCGGCCGCGCGCTGCACACCGAGCAGGCGTTCTGGGCCGCGATCACCGCGATCGGGGTGAGCCAGCACAGTTACATCGACACCCGCAAGCTGTCGCGCGACCAGTTCATCGGCGCGATGGTCGGCGGCATCTGCGGGCTGATCGGCACGCTCGCGGGCGGCGGCCATTTCGCTGCCTATGCGGCGACCGTCGCCGCCGCGATCCTGATCTGCTGGGTCGTCAACGTCGGCAGCGCGGCGCGCCTCGGCGGCATCACGGCGACGATCATGCTGCTGGCGCCAGGCATCGGCCCCGCGTGGGACAAAGCCTTTCTGCGGCTTGCCGAAGTGACGCTCGGCACGGTCTGCGCGCTCGTGATCGCGCGGCTGATGGCCTCGCTCGAAAGACGGGCGTTCAGAAAGGGCGAAACGCCCAAATAGAATCACGCGCGCGCGTCGATTCTTCAGTCAGTCATCCGCAGCATCGTCCGCTTGCGTGCGGCGCCGGTAACGTCCCGGCGTCACGCCGACGCTTTGTGCGAACGCCTTGCCGAACGCCGCCTCCGACTGATAGCCGACCGCCTCGCCGATGTCCGCCGCGCTGCGTTGCGTGCGCAACAGCAGGTCGCTAGCGATCGCCATGCGGATCTGCGTCAGAAAATCCATCACGGTCACGCCCGCGCGCTCGTTGAAACGGCGCGCGTAGGTCGCGCGCGACATCGCCGCCCGCTCGCCGAGTTCGGAGATCGTCCAGGCGCGTTCGGGCGCGTCGAGCATCGCTTGCACCGAGGCGCCGAGGCGCGCGTCCGTCAGCAATGCGAGCGTGCCGGCGCTGTTCGCATTGCGCTCGCCGTGCACGCGCAGTGCCATCGCGAACAGCGCCTGGCTCAAGGCCGTCACGATGGTGAGCGCGCCAGGCTGACGCCGCGCCGCTTCGCCGCGCATCAAAGTGATCACCGTTTGCAACGCATCGAGCGTTTGCGCGTCGCCGAGCGACACGTGCAGCGGATCGGGCAGCGCATCGAGCAGCAACGCCGACGAACCTGGCGCATAGACGAAGCGGCCGCACAGCAGATCGACGCCGTCATGAGTCGCGGTGTGGCCGGACTCCTGCGCGGAGGTGGCGGTCGCCTCGTGGCCATCGTTGCGCCGCACCGGCAGCATGCCGTCGTGCCCGAGCGTCAGCGGCAGGCCGCCCGCCGAGCGCTTCACGTCGCGCACGCGATGCGCGGCGCCACGCGGAAACAGCATGAAATCGCCGGCCTGCAATTCGAGCTGCTCACCGGCCGCGGTCTCGATCACGCAACTGCCGTCGAGCACCAGATGAAACGGCGCGACCCCGCCTTCCAGCGGCGCGTGATCGATATCGAATGCGCCTGATAGCAGGCAGCGAAGATCGAGGCTCGCTTGCGGTCGGGCAAGGTCGATCAGGCGACTGAGGGTGTCCATGAGACGCGCGCGCTAAAAGTTGAGTGGAATGAGTATTCAGGATATCGCGGCGCGGCGCAATACTGTTTCCACGACGCCGGCAACCGCCGGCGCGCAACGGACCAAGGAGGCCTGCCATGTTGAACTGGATCGATTACCGCAAGGAACTGTTCGGCCGTATCGGCGAAATGTCGAAGCTCGCGCCGGACAGCGTGAAGGCGTATCAAGCAATGTCGAGCGCCGGTCAGAAGACCGATCTGCTCGGCGCGAAGACGCGCGAGCTGATTGCGCTCGCGGTCGCGGTGAGCCTGCGCTGTGACGGCTGTATCACGGTCCATACGGCCGAGGCGCTGAAGCACGGCGCGACCCGCGAGGAAATCGCCGAAGCGCTCGGCGTCGCGATGGCGATCAACGCGGGCGCGACGCTGGTGTACTCGGCTCGCACGCTGGACGCGGTCGCCGCGCATTCGCAGGGGTAAGCGGGACCGCTGCCCAGCTATAGCGATCCGTACGCCATCGCCAGTCCCTACGCGCCGCAGCCATCACGATCAGGTTCGATGATGCGGCGCGCGGCGTTCACCCCGAACCTCATGGATTGATCTGCCCGCCCGCACCCTGCCGACCACGCAGCCGCGCGGCGATGCGGCCGAACGCGTACCACTGCTGCGCGATCAGTCCATCCCCATACGAGCGCGCGGCACCATGCGGCGCGGGCAACTGATCGCGAATGCCGGTCGGCTCGACGGCGCGGTCCCACGATGCGGTGCCGAACAGCATGTCCCACCACGGCAACAGCACGCCGAAGTTGCACCCGTAGCGGCTGCCTTCATGGCCATAGCCAATTGCATGATGACGCCGATGAAACGCCGGGCTCACGATCAGCCGTTCGAGCAGCCATCCATACGTGAGGCGCGCATTTACGTGCTGCACGCTCTGCATGAAATTGCCGAGCGCGACGAGCACGACGAATTGGTTTGGCTGCACGCCGATGAACAGCGCAATGGCCGCAAAAAACGCCGCTTGCAAGATGTCGTCTAAAAAGTGGTTGCGGTCGTCGGCCCACAGCGACATCTGCCGCTGGCTGTGATGAACCGCATGCAACTCCCACCACACGCCGAACCGATGTTGCCAACGGTGATACCAGTAGCCGGCGAAATCGAGCACGATCAGATAGATCAGAAACGACACGAGTGGCTGATCGGTCACGCCCGGCCACAAGTCATCGACTTCGATGTTGGGCACGCCGTGGATCGCCATCAGGCTCTGCCAATGGTTGAAGAACGGCTGCAGCAGAAAGAAGAACGCAAGATTGATGATGCCGAGCTTGGCGATCCACGTGTAGATCACGTCCGCACGCAACGCCCTGCGGTCCGGCCATGTCTCCACCGGGCGCAGCGCTTCGAGCGGGCGCAACAGCAGATACGACACGACTATCTGCAACGCGCCGACGATCACCCAGTAGAGCGCGTCGTAAGTGTCTTCGTCGTAGCCCATCAGATTGAAGCGGTAGAAGATCGGTTGGACCACGTCGACGTACAGCAGCGTCTGCAGCGCTGAGATGCCGTTGTCGAGTTGAGCGACGAGTTCGTGAATCATCTAATGCCTTTCGGGTTGCCTCAGTCGGGATTGGGTGCGTAGACCGGCGCGCGGTTGGCGAAATACAGTCCGTGCGGCGAGCGCCCCACCGCGATCGTATCCACCAGCCGATGCGCGCTCAGATCGATGACGCCGACGTGCCTCGCGAAGCGGAACGTGACCCATAGATAGCGCCGATCCGCCGATAGTTCCATGTCGTCAGGGCCCGGCATCAAACCGGTGATGTCGGCCACTTTGGTCAGCGCGTCGTAATCGAGAATGCTGATCGTGTTCTCCACGCGATTCGACACCGCAATATGATGGCCATCGTCGAGATTGCGGAAGTTGTGCGCGCCTCGGCCCGTGTGGATCTTCTTCACGAGTTGGCGGTTCTTCCAGTCGACCACCGCGACGTTGTCTTCGCCCGTCATGCCGACGAGCAGATAACGATCGCCGGGGGTCATCCAGAGTCCCGCTGGCGTCTTGCCTACATGCAGCTTCCACGAGACTGACTGTGTCGGCAGATCGATCGCCGCGACCTCGCCCGTCTCCTGAAGCGTCACGAACACGGTGCGGTTATCGGCTGCAAAGGTCAGGTGGCTCGGTGTCTTCGCGAGCGGAATCCGCTTCGCGAGCGTTACGCTTTCGCCATCGTAGTGATAGATGTCGACGCGATCGAGCCTCAGGCCAGCGGTGACGAACCACCTGTGGTCAGGCGAAAAGCCAAGCTGATACGGATCTTCGATGCCTTCGACACGGCGTTGCACCCGGCCGCTGTGAGGGTCGACGAACATCAGGTCATTCGAAATCGCATCCGCGACGATCAGCGAACGGCCATCGGGCGTGATCATCAGATGATGGGGCTCCTTGCCGGTCGACTCGGTGCCGATCACTTTGTGCGTGACGGGATCGATCAACGTGAGCTGCGCTTCGCCCGAATCGAGCACGATCACGTTGTCGGCGGCGTGCGCGAGATGAGGCACTGTCAGCGAACAGCAAGCGAACGCCACGAAAGCGCCGGCTTTTGTAATCGAAGCGAGTGCGAATGTCACGAACCGGATAGGAGTTTGAAATACGACGCGGGGCATCGGTGCGGCCGATGCGGAAGAAGAGCTGCCGAGTGAAGTCTACGCGCAATCGCGTGGCAAATGTGATGATCGTCGCGGCCGCGCGAGCATCAAACTCGCGCGGCCCAACGATGAAGATTCAGGCCTTCTTCAGCGTTCGCGAGAACGCCTTCGCGCTATCGCTGCACGACGTGCCGAACCTCGGCCAGTTGCTGACGGCGCGGCTCGCCCTGCCGCTCCAGCATCCAGCCCGGATACTCGGCTGGCAGCGCGCTGACCTCGGCGAGCTTCGCGAGCTCATCGGCGGATAGCGCGACGTTGGTTGCCGCGATGTTGTCGTCGAGCTGCTCGATTTTCTTCGCGCCGACGATCACCGTGCTGACGACACGCTGATGCAGCAGCCACGCCAGCGCGATCTGTGCGACCGAAACAGTTTTCGCCGCGGCCATCTCGCGCATCACGTCGATGCAGTCATACGCGCGCTCGCGATCGACCGGCGGAAAATCGAAGGTCGTGCGACGGCTGCCCGCTTCGCCCTGCTGTTCACGTCCGTATTTGCCGCTCAGAAAACCGCCCGCCAGTGGACTCCACACCATCAGGCCGAGGCCTTCGCTTTGCAGCATCGGCACGAGCTCGCGTTCGAGATCGCGGCCCGCGAGCGTGTAATACGCCTGCAGCGTTTCGAAACGCGCGGCGCCGAGCCGCTCTGCGATGCCGAGCGCCTTCGCAATCTGCCATGCGGCCCAGTTCGACACGCCGACATAGCGCACGTGGCCGTGCTGCACGAGCGTATCGAGCGCGCGCACGGTTTCTTCAATCGGCGTGGCCGGATCGAAACCGTGGATCTGATAGAGGTCGACGTGATCGAGTTGTAGACGCTTCAGGCTCGCCTTGATGCCGTCGAGGATGTGATAGCGCGACGCACCGCGCGCATTGGCGAACTCGCCGGTCTGGCCGAACACCTTGGTCGCGATCACCACCTTGTCGCGCGGCACTTTCAGATTTTTCAGCGCGTTGCCCGTGATCTGCTCGGACAGCCCGCCCGCGTAGACGTCGGCCGTGTCGATGAAATTGATGCCCGCGTCGAGCGCCCGGCCGACCAGCCGCTCCGCGTCGCTTTGCTGCAGATCGCCGATCTGCCGCCAGATGCCTTCGCCACCGCCGAAGGTCATCGTGCCCAAACACAACTCCGAGACAAACACACCGGTACGGCCCAACTGGTTATATCGCATCGTCGACGCTCCATCGTGGGTGCAGGGAGAATCGTCAAGCGTACTGCAAACGGCGTAGGGTGGCAGCAGAGGCGCTCGCGGCGAAACTACGAATTCCAGCAGTAACGCCAAGCCCAACGGGCCGCACGCGAGCGCCGAAAACCTGCGAGACTGACCGCTATTGCGCGGTCAGCGTGGCCGTCACTTGGAATCGCCGCAACCGCAAACACGGTCGACATCGGTGGATACTGATCCGGGCGGCTCCCCACTGGATATCCCCCGCGCCGCCCTCACCTACAGAAGCATGACTTCGGCAAAATCTTCCGCCGCACTCGACGCGGCGCCCCGCTCCCGCAAGGCCCGCTCCACCGCCAGCGCGGCGCACCCCGCCGCGCCCGCCATGCCGGAGGCCCCGCAGGCACTCGCCGGCTTTCACCCGGCCGTCGCCAGCTGGTTTCAGAAAACCTTCGCCGCCGCGACCGATGTACAAGCCGCCGCCTGGCCGCAAATCCGTAGCGGCCGCTCGACGCTGGTCGCCGCGCCGACCGGCTCCGGAAAGACGCTGACCGCGTTCCTGTCGGCGCTGAACGACCTGGTGTCGCAAGGCCTCGCGAACGACGGCGCGCTGCCCGACGAAACGCTGGTCGTCTACGTGTCGCCGCTGAAGGCGCTGTCGAACGACATCCGCCTGAACCTGCAACTGCCGCTGCAAGGCATCGCCGCCGAACTCGACGCGCTCGGACTGCCGCCGCTCGACATCCGCACCGCCGTGCGCACCGGCGATACCACACAGCAGGAACGCAACGCGCTGAAAAAACGCGCGCCGCACATTCTCGTGACGACGCCCGAGTCGCTATACGTACTGCTCGGCTCCGATTCGGGCCGCCGCATGCTGGCGACGGTGCGCACGGTGATCGTCGATGAAATTCACGCGCTCGCGGGCAGCAAGCGCGGCAGTCATCTAGCGCTGAGTCTCGAACGGCTCGACGCGCTCTGCGGCCGGCCCCTGCCGCGCATTGGGCTGTCGGCGACGCAAAAACCGGTCAGCGCGGTCGCGCGGTTTCTGGTCGGCGGCGCGAGTCTGGATAGCGACGTGCCGGCCGAGTGCGCGGTGATCGACGTCGGTCACGTTCGCGCGCGCGACCTCGCGCTCGAGATCCCGCCGGTGCCGCTCGAAGCGGTGATGGCCAACGAAGTGTGGGAGCGCGTCTACGACCGGCTCGCCGAGCTGGTCGCGCAGCATCGCACGACGCTGATCTTCGTCAACACGCGCCGCATGGCCGAGCGCGCCGCGCGTCATCTGACCGAGCGGCTCGGCAAGGACGCGGTCGCCGCGCATCACGGCAGCCTCGCGAAAGAACATCGGTTCGACGCCGAACAGCGACTGAAACGCGGCGAACTGCGCGTGCTGATCGCGACCGCGTCGCTCGAACTCGGCATCGATATCGGCGACGTCGATCTCGTCTGCCAGATGGGTTCGCCGCGTGCGATCGCGCCGTTCCTGCAACGCGTCGGCCGCTCCGGGCACCACGTCGGCGGCATGCCGAAGGGGCGACTGTTTCCGGCCTCGCGCGACGATCTGCTCGAATGCGCGGCGCTGCTCGATTGCGTGCGGCGTGGCGAGCTCGATGCGTTGCGCATCCCGCGCGCGCCGCTCGACGTGCTCGCGCAACAGATCGTCGCGGAGGTGTCGAGCGCCGAGTGGAGCGAGGACGCGCTGTTCGACATGCTGCGGCGTGCCGCGCCGTACGCGGATCTGCCGCGCGAGCAATACGACGCGGTGCTGCGCATGCTCGCCGAGGGCTACACGAGCCGCCACGGTCCGCGTGCTGCGTATGTGCATCGCGATGCGGTCAGCGGCACGCTGCGCGGCCGGCGCGGCGGCAAGCTGGTCGCGGTGACCTCGGGCGGCACGATTCCCGAGAACGCCGATTACGCGGTCGTGCTCGAACCGCAGGCGCTCAATATCGGCACCGTCAACGAGGACTTCGCGGTCGAAAGCCTCGCCGGCGATGTGTTTCAGCTCGGCAACGCGTCGTACCGGATTCTGCGCATCGAAAGCGGCCGCGTGCGGGTCGAGGACGCACAAGGCCAGCCGCCGAACATTCCGTTCTGGCTCGGCGAGGCGCCGGGGCGCAGCGACGAGCTGTCGTTCGCGGTAGCGAGATTGCGCGAGCAGGTCGAAGCGTTGCTGACGGAGCGCGAGGCACAAGCAACAACGGCAACCGTCCTACCCGCAAGCGAACCCGAACCCTCCGCCCCGCGTCTCGACCACGCCATCACCCGGCTAGCCGACCACCTCGCGCTCGACGAACCCGCCGCGCGCCAGATCGTCGAATACCTGGCACGCGCCCGCGCCGCGCTCGGCGTCTTGCCGACGCAGAGCACGCTCGTGATGGAGCGCTTCTTCGACGAATCGGGCGGCACCCAGCTCGTGATTCACTCACCGTTCGGCAGCCGCGTGAATCGTGCGTGGGGGCTCGCGCTGCGCAAGCGCTTCTGCCGCAGCTTCAACTTCGAGTTGCAGGCCGCGGCCACCGAAGACGCGATCGTGCTGTCGCTGACCGGCAGCCACTCGTTCGTGCTCGACGATGTGTGGCGCTATCTGCATTCGAACAGCGCCGAGCATCTGCTGATCCAGGCGCTGCTCGATGCGCCGTTATTCGGCGTGCGCTGGCGCTGGAACGCGACGACCTCGCTCGGCCTGCCGCGCTACACGGGCGGGCGCAAGACCGCGCCGCAACTGCAGCGCATGCGCAGCGAGGATCTGCTCGCAAGCGTGTTTCCGGAGCAGGCCGCGTGTCTGGAGAACATCGTCGGCGAACGCGAGGTGCCGCGCCACCCATTAGTCGACCAGACCATCGACGACTGTCTGCACGACGCGATGGACAGCGAACGCTGGCTCGCGCTGCTACGCCAGATCGAGCACGGCGAGTTGCGGCTCGTCGCGCGTGATTTGCCGGCGCCGTCGCCGCTCGCCGCCGAAATTTTGACCGCGAAGCCCTATGCGTATCTGGACGACGCGCCGATCGAGGAGCGCCGCACCCAGGCGGTACTGAACCGCCGCTGGACCGACCCTGAAACCGCCGACGATCTCGGCGCGCTCGACGCCGCCGCGATCGACAGCGTGCGCGACGAAGCCTGGCCGCAAGCACGCAACGCCGACGAAATGCACGAAGCGCTGACGGGCCTCGCCTGCATCACCGAGGCGGAGGCGCGCACGTATGAGGATTGGCCCGCGCTGCTTGCGGCGTTGGCCAAAGCCGGCCGGGCGACGCGTTTGCCGCTGGCCACGCAAGCAGACGCAAGCACGGGCAACGACAGCGCCCTGTGGCTGCCCGCCGAGCGCCTGACCTGCTTCGAAGCGCTCTACCCCGCCATCGAGCGCAATCGCTACGAGCCGCCGCTGAACGCCCCGAAGGGCTACACCGAGAGCTGGAGCGCCGACGACGCGCTGGTCGACGTGCTGCGCGCGCGGCTGACCGGTTTCGGCCCGCTGACGGTCGACGCGATCGCGCGCCCGCTCGGTTTGCCCGCCGGCCGGATCGAACCGGCGCTGCTCCGTCTCGAAACCGAAGGCTACTTGTTGCGCGGCCGCTTCACGCCGCACACGACCCACGAAGAATGGTGCGAGCGGCACCTGCTCGCACGCATCCACCGCTACACGGTGAAGCGGCTGCGGCGGGAAATCGAGCCGGTCGAGCGGCACGACTTCATGCGCTTCCTGTTCGAATGGCAGCATCTGACGCCGACCACGCGCGCTGAAGGCCGCGAAGCGCTCGCCGCCGCGCTGGACCAGCTCGAAGGCTTCCAGGCCGCGGCCGGCGCGTGGGAGGAGGACATCCTGCCCGCGCGGATGCGCGCCTACACCAGCAGTTCGCTCGATGAGCTATGCCGCGCCGGCAAGATCGTCTGGACCCGCCTGACCGAGCGGGCGCGCGGCGCTGCCGGTCCGGTTCGCGGCACCCCGATCGTGCTGCTGCCGCGCGCTCAGTTGCGCGCGTGGCGCGCGCTGCTCGATCCGGCGCGCCAGGTCGAGTTGTCGGCGCTCGCGCAAAGCGTGCACGACACCCTCGCGCAACACGGCGCGATGTTCTTCGACGAACTGCTCGCCGAGGTGCGCGTGCTGCGCATGGAGCTCGAAAACGCGCTCGGCGAACTGGTCGCGGCCGGCCTCGCGAACTCCGACAGTTTCGCCGGTCTGCGCGCGTTGCTGAAGCCGATCGCCAAACGCAACGCGTTTTCCAGCAGCCGGCGCGCGCGAGCGAGCGCGCTGATCGGCGGCATGGACGACGCCGGGCGTTGGGCGCTCGTCAGCCGCCCGTCCGCCGTCGCGCCGGAAAATCCGTCAGAGCGGCGGAGTCAGTTGCCGCCCGAGGTGCTCGAACACGTCGCAATGACGTTGTTGCGCCGCTACGGCGTGGTGTTCTGGCGCGTGCTCGAACGCGAGGCCGAATGGCTGCCGCCGTGGCGCGATCTGCTGCGCGTGCTGCAGCGGCTCGAGGCGCGCGGCGTGATCCGCGGCGGGCGCTTCGTCAACGGGCTCGCCGGCGAGCAGTTCGCGCTGCCCGAGGCGATTCCGCTGCTGCGCGAGGTGCGGCGACAAGCGAACGACGGTGCTCTTATCTGCGTGGCGGGAACCGATCCGCTGAATCTCGTCGGCACGCTGCTGGTCGGCGAAAAGGTGCCGGCCGTTGCCGGCAACCGCGTGCTGTATCGCGACGGCGTAGTGGCGGCCACGCTGGTGGCCGGCAAGTTCTGGTTCGACGCGGCGCTCGACGCCAATCCGATCGAGCGCGAACGCGCCCGCGCGCTGCTCACCCACCGCTTCTAGCGACGTCACCGTGGCGTCGTTTTGCCACGCCATAATGCCGCCGCGCGCGGCCACGCCGGCTCTTGCCCATGGTTAGCAAAACGTTAATGATTCTTCGCTCGAATTGTCACGCTTAGATACAATGAGGCAGTTTCACTTTAGTATGAGGAAGACCGTCTGCCGCCGCCCGCCTTGAATAGGGACCGCCGGCACACTCCGGGGATTTCATGAGCGACGAGCTACACGACCAGGTGCTTCACGCGCGGTTCGGCACGAGCAGTCCTTGCTGGCGCCTGGCGGCGGCCAGCGACACGCTGGAACTCGTGCCGGCGCACGGCCACACGGCTGCGGGCGTCGCCATTCCCCTCACGTTTTTCCAAGCCTCGCAGGTCCGCGCGCTGAGCGGCGTCACCTCGCACGTAGTCGTCGACGTGCAGCTGGACGGCGCGCCGCTGCGGCTGCATCTGGTCGGCAAAAAACTCGATTGTCATCGCTGGGGCGGCACCGCGTCGGCCCATGCCGATACGGAATCCGTCGCGCGCGCGCTGCTGCACGGTCTGTCGTTCGCCGAACAGGTCGTCTCCGAGGTCAATTCGGTCGTCGTCATCGTCGACCGGCACGGCCGGATACAGCGCTTTAACCGGCTCGCCGAGGAACTGACCGGGCTCAAGGAAGAGGACATCATCGGCCGCAGCGTCTGGACGCTGTTCATGTCGTCCGACGACGGCTCGGTCTCGAACCAGGTCAGCGCGCACTTCTTCAACCGTGGCGAACCGTACGAGATCGAACGGCGCATCAAAACGGTGCATGGCGAGCGGCTGTTCCTGTTTCGCAACAAGTTTGTGCGCAGCGGCAGCGGCATCGAAGACCAGTTCCTGATCTGCTCGGGTACCGACATCACCGAGCAACGGCTCGCACAAGAGCGTCTGATCGAGCAGGCCACCACCGACCCGCTCACCGGCCTCGCCAATCGCAATGCGATCCAGGAGCGCATCCAGATCGCGATCGAACAGGCCGCGCCCGGCGAAACCGTCGGCGTGCTGTTCCTCGATCTCGACAACTTCAAGAAGGTCAACGATCACTACGGCCACGTGTTCGGCGACCGGCTGATCTGCGATGTGTCGGACGCGATCCGCAACTGTCTGAATCCGGGCGACTCGCTCGCGCGCCTCGGTGGTGACGAATTCATCGTGCTCGCCGCGAAGGGCTCCGCCCACGGCCTGGAAGACATAGCGCAACGCATTCTCGATCGCATGCGCATGCCGTTCGCGGTCGGGCTCGTCGAGGTCTATACCGGCTGCTCGATCGGCATCGCGCGTTGGCCCGAGCATGGCGAAACCCTCGAATCGCTGATCCGTTCGGCCGACACCGCGATGTACGTCGCGAAGGACGAAGGCAAGCGCACGCACCGCGTGTTCTCGCCAGACATGAACCGCCGCGTCGCGGAGTTCATGTGGCTCGACACGAATCTGCGCCGCGGGCTCGAGGAAGGCCAGTTCGCGCTGCACTATCAGCCGAAGCTGAACCTCGCCACGGGCGCCGTGCAAGGCGCGGAAGCGCTGGTGCGCTGGAACTCGCCGGAGCGCGGGCAGATCATGCCGGCCGAATTCATCCGTTATGCAGAGGAATCCGGCTTGATCGGCGTGCTCGGCCGCTGGGTGATGGAGACCGCCGCGAAACAGGCGGCCCGCTGGAAAGCGGCCGGCTATGACCTGCGCGTCGCGATCAACGTGTCGGCGCGACAGCTCACGGATACGGCCGTGGTGCGCCATTTCACCGAGGCGTTGCAGCATGCGAGCCTCGACCCCTGCCTGATCGATCTCGAGTTGACCGAAAGCTGCCTGATCGAAAACGAAGCGGCCGCGATCGAACTGATCAAGCAGTTCCGCCAGCTCGGCGCGCAGGTGCATCTGGACGACTTCGGCACCGGCTACTCGTCGCTGTCGCAACTCGGCCGTATTCCGCTCGACGTGATCAAGCTCGACCGCAGCTTCACGCGCTCGATCCACGCTGACATGAAGGCACAGGCGCTAGTGCGCTCGATGGTCGCGGTCGCGCAGGAGCTCGATTTCCAGGTAGTCGCCGAGGGGATCGAAACCGAAGCGGAAGAAGCCTTCATGAAGGGCCTGGGCGTCGATTACGTGCAGGGCTTCCTGTACGCGCGGCCAATGCCCGCCACCGACTTCGAGCGCTGGCTGCTCGACAGGCGCAAGCTCAGGCTGATCGCCTGAGCGTAGCTGTCGCGCGCTTCAGCCGAGGCGCGCGGACCAACCTCCCAGTTCGTCCTCACTCATCCCGACGGCGCGCGCCGCGGAGTGGATTTGCGCCCACGTAGCGGCGTCGATCGGAATGCCGGCGGCCTCGCGTTGCGCGCGCGTGACGCGCTCGGGCTCGCCGGGTTCGTAGATGCGCTCGGTACCCGCCGCGGGCGGCGACGCCTTCACCCACGCGAGGAACGCATCGGCTTCGGCTTGCGCATCGGGCGCGTCGAATGCGGCCGGATCGATGATCACCGACAGCATGCAGTTGATGATCGCGTGCGTGGTAACGAGCGTGTCCGCGTGCGTCGTGAAGCCGCCCGACAGCGCGCCGCCGAAAATCTCGCACATTGCCGCGAGCCCGAACCCCTTGTGGCCGCCGAATGGTGTCAGCGCGCCGAACGGCGCTTCGTGCATGACTTTCGGTTCGAGCGTCGGCATGCCTTCGTGATCGATCAGCGCGCCGGGTGGCGTGTGCTTGCCCTGGTTATACGCGACGCGCGTCTTGCCGAACGCGATCGTGCTGGTCGCGAAGTCAAGCACGAGTGGCGGCTTGCCGGGTCGCGGATAAGCGGCGCAGAACGGATTCGTGCCGATGCGGCGGTCTGCGCCACCGAACGGCGCGACGAGCGGATCGCCCGCCACGTTGACGAAGTGGAACGACACCAGACCGGCGCGCGCGCACTGCTCGGCCCAATGCCCGATGCGACCGATATGATGCGCGCCGCGCAAGCCCACCGCGCAGATGCCGAGCCGCCGCGCGCGCTCGATGCCCCGCTCCATCGCCTCGAACGCGATCACCTGACCGAAGCCCTTGCCTCCTTCGATGGTCAGCACCGCGCCCGCGTCTTTGACGACGTCGGCATGCCGATTCAGTTGCAGTTGCTGGTCGGCGAGCGATTCGACATAGCGCGGGATCATGCCGACGCCATGCGAGTCGTGCCCGGTCAGATTCGCGGCCACCAGATGTTCGGCGATCAGCTCCGCTTCGCGAGGCGCACTGCCCGCTCGCTGCCAGATCGCCCTGACGTAGCCATGCAGTTGATCGGCCGGAATCCGGGGCGTGTTAGCTTGGGCAGTCTGGGAGTCGGTCATTCAGCGTGTCGGTGTGGTTCGAACGGAAGGAAGCATCAGAAAACAACGGCCCGGATCGCGCCCGAGCCCCACTCAAACGAGGCCACGGCTCACGGCGCCGCGGCGATCACTTCGGCAACCGCGGCCGTCAGTTTCTTGCCGTACGGCACGTGCAGGAACTCGTTGGGCCCATGCGCATTCGACTTCGGCCCAAGCACGCCGCACACCATGAACTGCGACTTCGGGAAGCCCGCCTTCAGCACATTCATCAATGGGATCGTGCCGCCGAGGCCCATGTAAGCGGCGTCTGCGCCGAAGTGCTGACGCGATGCATCGCTGAGCGCGGTGGCCAGCCACGGTGCGACCTCCGGTGCGTTCCAGCCGCTCGCCGCCCCCGCATCCGGTTTGAACGTGACCTTCGCGTTGTACGGCGGATCGAATTCGAGCAGCGCCTTCAGTTCAGCGACGGCCTTCTCCGCTTCGATGGTCGGCGGCAAACGCAGCGAAAGCTTGAACGCGGTGCGCGGACGCAGCACGTTGCCGGCGTCGGCGAGCGCGGGCAAACCGGCCGCGCCCGTCACCGACAGCGAAGGACGCCACGTCGAATTGAGCAGCGCCTCCTGTGGATCGGTCGTGGTGGGCAGCACTTGACGGCCGTCCTGACCGCACGCCCACGGCATCTTCTTCCATACGTCATCGCCGAGAATCCTGGCAGCGGCCTCCGCTTCGCGCAGACGATCGGCCGGCACCGGGCAGTGAAAGCCCTTCGGCAGCAGCGTGCCGTTCGCGGAGTCTTCGAGACGATCGAACAGTTGCCGCATGATGCGGAAGCTCGACGGCACGATGCCGCCATAGACGCCCGAGTGAATCCCTTCGTCGAGCACCTGCACTTCGAGATCGCCGGCGACCAGCCCGCGCAGCGACGTGGTCAGCCACAGCTGATCGTAATTGCCCGCGCCCGAATCGAGACACACGACCAGTCCGACCTTGCCGAGCCGCTCGCGCAGCGCGTCGACGTAAGGCAGCAGATCGTAGCTGCCCGACTCCTCGCAGGTTTCGATCAGTCCGACGCAGCGCGGACGCTCGACCCCTTGCGCATCGAGCGCGGCGAGCGCCGTCAGGCTCGCGTAGATCGCGTAGCCGTCGTCCGCGCCGCCGCGGCCGTACAGCTTGCCGTCCTCGAGCTTCGGCGTCCACGGGCCGAGGTCGTTGCGCCAGCCATCGAACTCGGGCTGCTTGTCGAGGTGGCCGTAGAGCACGATGGTTTCGTCGCTGCCCGAGCGCGTCGCGGCCGTCTCGAAGAAGATCACCGGCGTGCGGCCCGGCAAGCGGATCACCTCGAGCTTCAGGCCGCGCACCGGTTGCTGCTCGGCCCACTTCGCGGCGTCGGTGATCACGCGCTCGAGGTAACCGTGCTTCGCCCAGTCGGGATCGAAGGCCGGGCTCTTCGCCGGTACGGTGATGTAGTCCGTCAGCGCGGGCACGATCTCGTCGTTCCACTTGCGCTCGACGAATTCTCGTAGCGTGTCCGGGTTGAGTTGGGCCTGCTGGGTCGTGTCGTCGCTGATCATGATCGGGTCCGTGAAATACTGTTCGGTCGAAACGATCATGATAGTCCCGATGCGTGTCGGGCTGAACCCCTTGCGATGATTGGATGGGGACTGGAACGCGCAGGTGCGCGGCGCGCGGCGGCCATTCGCGCGACAATCATTACATGCATCGCGCATCAGGAGCTTTTATGGGTGGCAACGTGGCCGTTCAGGCCATCGGCGCGGCATTCGCGCTCGCGCTGTATTTTCTGCCGGCGATCATCGCAGACCGGCGCAAGCGTCGTGACGTGCTGACGCTCGCGCTGTTTAACGCCTGCCTCGGCTGGACCGTGCTCGGTTGGGCGCTCGCGCTGTATTGGGCGCTACAGCCGAATCCGGCGGAGAGCCTTGCGAGCGACGTCGTCGAGACTCGCAAGATGTCGACTTTGCGCGCGTTTTCATCGGCACTGACGCTGCGCGTGCGGCGACGCGAGGCCGCGCGCGACCGGCCCGAGCGCTGAAACGATTCGGGCGGCCCGAGCAATACGACCAATATACGAATAACAGGAAACAGCTCGATTGATGCGCACGTGCGTCACTCAGGCCGCGCGCCCGATGCGACTCCATTGCACCGAGCCCGCCGGAATCGAGCGCGGTTCCGCACGCACGGCTTGCGCGGCAAAGGTTTCGTGACGCAGTTCGCCGTGTTCGTCGAACCACTCGCAGATCAGCCAGTCGCCCGGATTGCGCGCGACCGGACCTGCGTACGTCACGGTCATCCGCGGGCCCCCTTCTTTTAACTTGACGACGTCGCCCACGTTGAAGGGGGCGGATGTTGTCTGGAATGCGTCAATGGTAGCGGTCAGCATATTGGGTCCCCCTATCTTGAGCGTTTTTAAGTTGAGCCCGGCTTTATCGACTTCGACCTGTTGAATGGAGATTCTAAAGTTTAGACAGATTAACAATCGAATTTAAACGCGGCAAGCGCTTTTTTATTGATACCGTTTTCATTGGAACTGCGGTTGATGCCCAATGGTTAAAGTTCCCGCCATTCCGAAAACATTCTCCGCGAGAACATTGCGGGTAACCCTATGTGCGCTACCGCACAAACGCAACAGTTACTGCAGGCCGTTTGCAGGCCGGTAGGAAATACGAGACGGGTTTCGTCTGATTAGAAAACCTGACGCGATAGCGTTGCGCCGTTAATCAGAAAGAGCCGCTTGATCTAAATCAGAATTACCTGTGAACGAGTAGATCGCCGGTAAATACCACGCAGTTCGTTATACCGCTTCGTTCAAATTGAACGATTTTTCTCAGCGAGCCAACGAATGAAAACGATTACCGGCGGGTTAATTTCAATCTGCCGGGGCGACTGAGCGCCGCACGCTTTGCTGATGACGCACCAGCAGCACGCTCAGGCCAATACAAACAAACATCAGCGCGGCATTGATAGCGAGACTCAGCTGAAACGCGTGTGCATAAGACGCGGGCGCCGCGCTGCCACCGAGCGCCCCGAAGAACGCGCCGCTGACCGCCGCGGTGCCGAACGCGGAGCCGATCTGCAACGTCGACGACACCACCCCCGACGCAAGCCCCGCCTTCTCGGGCACCACCTCCTGCAGCACGATGCGCATGATCGACGGCAACAGCAGACCATGTCCGACACCCGCGCATACCAGCCCGCTGTAGAACAGCAGATCGGGCGTCGCGGATTGAGTCGCGGACCAGCCGGTCACGGTGAAGCCCAGCGTCATCATCGAGAAACCGAGCGTCAGCACATGTGCGCCGATGCGCTTGACCACGGCAGGCGACGTCAGCGGCCCGATCACGAAGCCGACCGCGAACGGCATGATCGCGATGCCCGACGCGAGTGGCGTCCAGTGCAGACCGGTCTGCAGGAAGATGCCGTAGGTCAGGAAGAACGCGCTATTGCAATAGAACAGGAACGCGAGCACGAGACCGAGCGCGAACGCGCGATTGCGGAACAGTTGCAGATCGACGAGCGGATGGCCACCGCCGCGCTCGACGCGCCGCTCGGTCGCGACGAACAGCGCGAACACCGGCACCGTGAGCGCGAACATCACGAAGGTCCACGCGGGCCACCCGGCTTCGCGGCCATGCGTCATCGGATAGATGACCAGCAGAAGTACCGCCGACAGCAGCGCAACCCCCTTCAGATCGACGCCGGTATGCGTGGCCGGCTGGTTCTCCGGCACGAACTTCCATGTGCCGATGAACGCCGCTATGCCGATCGGGATGTTGATCAGAAAGATCACGCGCCAGTCGAGCCCGAACGGGTGATACGTAATCAGCGCGCCGCCGCCGAGTTGCCCGACGATCGACGACAAGCCGAATACGAACCCATATAGACTCATCACGCGCGTCTGCTGACGCAACGGTACGACCGCGCGAATCGTCGCAAGCACTTGCGGCGCCATTACCGCGGCCGCGATGCCTTGCACGATGCGCGCGATCACCAGCATGTGGCCGCTCGTCGCGAAACCGCACAACGCGGACGCGATCACGAATGCCGCCATGCCCGCCATGAACATGCGACGGCGGCCGAACAGATCGCCGAGGCGGCCGCCCGTGATCAGCAGCACCGCGTAGGCGGACGCATAGGCCGACACGACGAGTTGCAGCTGCGCGTCGCTCGCGTTCAGGCCCGTGTGAATCGACGGCAGCGCCAGATTGACGATGAAGTAATCGAGCGGCGCGAGAAAGGCGCCGACGAACAGCACGGCGAGCGCGAGCGCCTGGCGCGGGAAGCCAGGCGCCGCCGCTTTGGCGGCGACAGCCATGCCGGCCATCGCGGGGCCGGGCCCGGTCACCGCCCCGGCTGCGCTCGCCGCGCAACTAGCGGATCCACCGAATGCCGCAGGAGCGGACTTGATTGCTTCGCTTTTCATGACCGACCGTTCAAGAAATAGTTAAAAAAATTTGCACCAGTGTTCGCGAACGAGTTGCTACACCAGCGCGCGCATCGCCACATCGACGATATCGACCAGCGCATCTTGCTGGTGCGCAACCCGTCCCATGACCCGCAGGCCCTGCATCACGCATAACAGGAAATCGCCGACGGCTTTTTCGTCGAGTGTCGAATCGAACGCGCCGCTCGCTTGACCGCGAATCACCGCCGCCGCGAGCAAGGTCGCCATGCGACGCTGAATCGCGGCGACGCGCGCGCGCAGCACTTCGTCATCGGGCTGCATTTCGAGCGTCGTATTCGTGATGAAACAGCTGCGCCGACCGCTCAACCCGCACGACACCCGCGCGTAGTGCAGCAGCGCGTCGCGCAGCGCCTGCTCCGGATCGGCCGTCGCGCTCAGTCGCTGCGCAAGCCGTGCGACCGCGCCTTCCGAGTAATGCTCGAGCGCGGCAAGCATGATGCCGTGCTTGTCGCCGAACACGCCGTACAGACTGCCGCGCAGCAGACCAGTGGCCTTGCACAGATCGTCGATCGACGTCGCGTGGTAGCCGTGATCCCAGAACACCTGGCTGGCGTTCGCCAGCACGGTGTCGGTGTCGAACTCGCGCGGACGGCCGCGCTGAGATGTTTCGCCGGCTTTTTTCGCGGCTTGCCTGGAATGACTCAATTGCGATGACCTTGTTGCTACGTTGGTGTCGGTCTGTGGATATTATGACTGGATGTTCAATAAATCAAGGACGGCCTTCCGTAGGCCTACTGGCGTCGGGGTCATCCATTCATTCGACAAGCGCCAAGAAAAAGCCGGCGGCGGGCATGGCCCTTCGCCGGCTTCGTTGTGCTGACAGTGACAGCCAACGCTTAAGTCTCCAGCTTCGCATCCATCGTAATGGTCGCATTCAGTACCTTCGACACCGGGCAACCGGCCTTCGCGTCCGCGGTCGCCTTGTCGAACGCGGCCTTGTCTCCGCCCGGAATCTTCACGGTGACGTCGAGATGCACCGCGGTGATCGTGAAGCCGCCGCCGTCCTTGTCGAGCGTGACGGTGGCCGTGGTGCCGATCCGCTCTGGCGTGATGTTGGCCTTGCCCAGCTCCGCCGACAATGCCATCGAGAAACACCCCGCATGCGCAGCCGCGATCAGCTCTTCCGGATTCGTGCCGATGCCGTCCGCGAAGCGTGTCGCGAACGAGTATTGGGTGTCCTTCAACACGCCGCTGTCGGTGGAAATCGAGCCCTTGCCGTTCTGCAGGCCGCCTTGCCAGACTGCTGATGCCTTGCGCTTCATTGCTCTCTCCTGTTTGTGCCTTGCCGCGCACGCCGCTCGACCGAAGATGATGCCCGCCGCGGGGGTCCGCCCGGATGTGTCCGCGCCTGGGCATCGGTCGCAGGTGCCGCGCGACTTGCAGGCGCGGGCGTGGACCGGCCTTCATCATAGGCGCTTCCGTGTTCTGGCGCGGGAAAAGCGCCCTTTTCACTATCTCAAAACTCGCAATAATATTTCACCGGAAAGCCGCTTTTTTGCTGACCTCGTAAGAAATAGACTGCGTTCAACGGATCGGAAAACGCGGTTCATACCGGTCCCCACAAATCAATTGGAGGTCGTTATGAAATCGCTTCTTTCCGCAGTTGTCGTCGCATCCGCTCTTATCGTTCCGGCAGTGTCGTTCGCCCAGCAGGCAAACGGTCCAATCACGCGCGCTCAGGTGCGCGCCGAACTCGTCGCCGCGCAAAAAGCGGGCCTTCTGAACCAGAACGACACCACGTATCCGAAGGCCGTGCCCCAGGACTCGACGATCGTCACCGCATCGGCCGAGGGTACGCAGGATGTCGGCGGCGCGAAGGCCAGTTCGTCGGACGCAGGCGCGCCGGCGACGGTGCAGCAACGTCTCTTTTCGACGTATCGTGGTAACTGAAGGTGGTAACTAAGCGGCCTAACTAAGCGCGCTAACTAAGCACGCTGGCAGTTAATGCAGCACGCAGTAAAAGCCCCGGTTGCGAAGTTCGGCAACCGGGGCTTTTTTTGGTTGGCGCGTGCGGCGCCGCTGCGCGGCCGCTCGTCGGTAAAAACGCTATTCGGGAAACGGCAGGCTCTGCTGTCCGACTGCGCGCATGTCGAACACGTTTAGCGTCAACGCGACCAGCGCGTAGTAGCCGAGCAGGCCGACCAGATTGATCACGACCTGATGCCCGAAACGCCCGACCGCCTGGGCATACGTCGCGTCCGACACGCGCTTTGTCTCGTACAGTTCGCTCGCGAAGTCGTAGATCAGCGCGTCGTCGGCATCGGCGAACTCGGGGCGGCCTCCCTGGCGGATCGCCTCGGCGTCCGCAACGCCCACGCCCGCCTGCAGCGCGATCGGATAGTGGATGTACCACTCCGCCTGCGCCTGCCAGCGCGAAGCGGTCACCAGAATCGCGAGTTCCGACAGCCGCAGCGGCAGCCCGGTCTGGTAGCGGCAAAACGCGCCGAGGCGCTGCGCATGCTGCGCGAGTTCCGGGCTATGAATCCAGCCGAGGAACGGCCCGTTCAGGTTGCCGCGCGGGCCGGACAGGATTTCGTCGAGCACCGCCTTCTGCTCGGGCGTGGCGGTGGACATGTCAAAGTGAGGCAAGCGCTCGGTCATCATCGTTCTCGCTAAGGGCAATGGTTTGGACAGCTTAGACGGCGGCGAGCGACGCGCCGATCGCATCGTTGAGACGGCTGACGATTTCGTCTATGTCGCGCTCCGTGCAGATGAACGGCGGTGCGAGCAGCACGTGGTCGCCGCTCTTGCCATCGACGGTCCCGCCCATCGGATACACCATCAGCCCGCGCGCGAACGCTTCGCGCTTGATCGTTGCGTGCAGCTTCAGTTTGGCGTCGAACGGCTCTTTGGTAACGCGATCCTTCACGAGTTCGACGCCGACCAACAAGCCGCGCCCGCGCACATCGCCGATATGCGCATGCTGCGCATAGTGCCCGCGCAGCCGGCCGCGCAACTGCTCGCCACGCGCCTGCACGTTCGCCAGCAGATTGTCTTGCGCGATCACGCGCTGCACTTCGAGCGCGGCCGCGCACGCGGTCGCATGGCCGATATAGGTATGACCATGCTGGAAGAAGCCAGAGCCGCGGACGATCGTCTGATAGATGCGGTCGCTGACCAAGGTCGCGCCGATCGGCTGATACCCCGCGCCAAGGCCCTTGGCGATGGTCAGCATATCGGGCGCCACGCCGTCTTCGTCGCACGCGAACAGGTACCCGGTGCGGCCCATGCCCGACATGATCTCGTCGAGAATCAGCAGCACGCCGTAGCGGTCACACACCGCGCGGATCTTGCGAAAGTATTCGCGCACCGGCGGCACCGCGCCCGCCGTGGCGCCGACCACCGTTTCCGCGACGAATGCCGCGACCGTCTCCGCGCCGAGTTCGAGAATCTTCTGCTCGAGTTCATCGGCCAGCCGCTGCGCGAACGCTTCTTCGGTTTCGTCCGCGCGCTGTTCGCGATACGCGTAGCACGGGCTCACGTGATGCGCTTCGATCAGGATCGGCAGGAACGGCTCGCGACGCCATGCATTGCCGCCGATCGCGAGCGCGCCGAGCGTGTTGCCGTGATAGCTCTGCCGACGCGCGATGAAATGACGCCGCTGCGTCTCGCCCTTCTCGACGAAATACTGACGCGCGAGCTTGAGCGCCGCCTCGATCGCCTCCGAACCGCCCGACACGAAGTACACGTGCTCGAGTCCGGCCGGCGCGCTCGCGACGAGCCGGTCGGCCAGTTCCTCGGCCGGCTCCGTCGTAAAGAACGACGTATGGGCGTACGGCAGCTGTTGCGCTTGCCGCTTGATCGCGTCGATCACGCGCTGGTTGCTGTGGCCGAGGCACGACACGGCGGCGCCGCCCGATGCGTCGATATAGCGCTTGCCCGTGGAGTCGATGATTTCGATGCCGTTGCCCGCGACGGCCACCGGCAAGGGCTGCTTCGGAGAACGATGAAAAACGTTGGTCATGATGTTCAGCTCCTGCTGATGGAGGTGCGGACTGAAGCGCGGGCCGGCTCGGGCGTCGCGCGCGCGATGCAAGTGTCGAACACGCATTGCCGCTGGCGATACGCCTTCATCGACACGCCCGCACTGCCGATGTCGAACGGCGCGGGCGCTAAGGTGTTTTCGTCGTCGGAATCGTGCGGATCGTCGCTGCAACGACGCCACGGGCCGCACCGATATTCAACAATCGGTACGTATTTATACGCCTATGCAACATTTGTTGTCAAACGTTGTTGAACGGCACCAGCGGCAGCGTGGCGTGCGTCACGCAATCGTTCAAGGCACGTATGCGCCCTTCGCGTGCAACGATTGTTCGGCGAGCGCGAGCTGCTCGAGCGCATCCGCGCCTTCGAGCGCGAGCAGATGCGCGACCAGCGCTTCGCCGATCGCGGTGGCGGCCACCAGCGACGGAAAGAACGACGGGCTTTCGTGCGAGAAGATCAGCACCTTGTCGGCGTTCAGTGCGATCGGCGACACAGCGCTGTCGGTGATGGCGATCAGCTTGCTGCCTTTTTCGAGCGCGGCCTCGGCGACACGCGCGGCTTCGACCGAATACGGCGCGAAGCTGATGACGATGGTCGCGCTGTCGCGCTCGATCGTGCGCAGCTGCATTTCGAGCGTGCCGGCCTCGCCGTTGAGCAGCGACACCGACGGACGAAACAGCCGGTAGCCATAGACGAGGCCGAACGCCACCGGGTAACACGAGCGGAAGCCCGCCACGTGCACGTGCGGAGCACGCCGCAACACCCGCGCGGCCTCGACGATCACGCGGCCGTTATGCGCGGCGGTCGTTTCGAGATTGTGCTGCTGCGCGACGAGCAGGTCGTTCGCGAGCGCATCTTTCGATTTGACCATCGAGCGCGCCCGGCTAGTCAGCGGCTCGGGCCGCGTGCGCACGCGCGCGACGAACAGATCGCGCAATTCGTTCCAGCCGGGAAAACCCAGTTGCTGCGACAGCCGCACCAGCGACGCCGGCTGCACCTGGGCGCGCTCGGCCACCTTGCGCATCGACGACACCGCGACCTCATCGGGATGATCGAGCAGGAAGCCCGCTCCCATCTGGAACTGCGGGCTCAGTTCGGGGAAGCGCGCCCGAATCAGGGCGACGAGCTGATCGAAGCTGTCTGGCATGTTGAGGTGGCGCGGCGCCGGGCGTGAGAGATGACAACAAATGTTACCACCGGGTACCAGTGTTTCAACGGCGCGAAGACGCTCTGGTGATTGGCAAACGAAACCTGTTCTGTGGCAAACAAACTTGTTCTCGCGATTCTTCGCCAATAAAACTGTTACTCCTTGAGGGTTTACAGGCAACGCCCGTTCCACGCCAAGCGCGCTTTCACTGATCGATCGAGAGTTCGCCGAGGCAGGAGACGCCCGCGTTGGCTGCGGAATTTATTACGTGGTCGCTGGCGCAGAAGCCGCAGTTGCTTGAACTCGTGCTTGAGCACGCGCCCCTCCGATCATGCTGTCTTTCGGCAGTCCAACGTCATTCGGGCAACAAATCAAGGCGCCCACTACCAAACTGATCTGCCAGGTACAGACATTGGCGATGGCTCGCGAAGCGGTCGCCGCTGGCGCGGACGTGATCGTCGCGCGAGGTGCGGAAGCTGGAGGTCATGGAATTGGACGAGCGACGTTCACGTTAGTACCTGAGATCGCGGACTATCTCTCAGGTGCATCGCCAGATACTATGCTTGTCGCGGCGGGCGGTATCGGTGATCGATATCCTCCATCGAATAGTTCGCGAGGCTGAGGATTTACCAAGACGTTCGGCAACGGCTCCGAGCGGCCTGCCGAGTTAGTACCGTTCGCGATAGCGGGGCCGTTCCACCCCTGAAAGCCGCCGCTTGTACACCGGCTCTGTTGTCCAACCAGGCGGAATACCCAAGACATATGCACACGCATCCCCGTTATGCGCATGGACGTCAAGCCGCACGAGTGGGGTGACGTCTGCATCGCTCATGCGGTCGATAAACACGGTAAAACAAGGCCCGGCTAGTCGAGGAACTGTGTATTTGTCGCTGACATTTCTAATACGCGAAGAGTCTCCTCCAGCGCGTCTAAAGGACGACGATCGTGCGCCTCGGCATTGCCTTCAATATCGCATATGTGCGTCAACTCTTCCATACGGCCACAGAAATCACCATCGTACATCGCAATCTTCAACATGATTGCGGTCCTAAGTTAGAGCTTTCGCACTTCACGGTGCGGATGCCGACTTCCACTTTGCGTCGGATGCGTCTCCCCAGCACGCAGGATCATGACTACCCCTTTGTCCTCGTCGTCATCAGATGGGCAACCGAGGGATTGGCCTGGGCGAGTAGGCCTATCTCCGCGCGATAGCCAAATAGCCGGTGGAGTCTCAACGCAATGGCGCATGCCGGAGGCGCTGGTCCGGTTCTGTCCACGTTACCTCGACATGCCTGCCGCATCGTCATGTACACGGTCCATAACGAAGGTGATTCAGGACTTGCATGACGCGCTGACGCTCATCCTGTGCCAGCAGTTCGAGCGCGCTGGATCCGCCGAACCCGATCGTGCGGCTTATGAGCCAGGAAGCGGCTTCGTCCTGACCGCCGCGCAATCGCCGTGGTTTCCGCCGACCGAACCGTCGAGCAACCATGTCCATCCAACGCAGCGCGCCAGAAATCAGCGCGACCTTCACTCGCTCCGGTCGACAACGCGGCCTTCGTACCTCCAGCCTATCCCACGAATCCAGACAAAGGTGTTCCCAGTCGGGCCGTCGACGAATACATCCAGGAGATCCTTGCCAACCCGGCTGTCCGGAGGACTTTCTTTGGCGAGGGTGTGTGTGACGCGAGATTCGGAGGGCATGAGGATCGAAGGATCGCTGAACGCCCAGCCCCGCCCCGGCCGGTACGTGAGGTGCGATGTACGGCCGGTCACGTGGCGGATTCTTTGGCCCGCTGAGTGGGCCACGCTGGTCAGACAATCGCTACGGTAGCCATGACGAAATCCGGGCCGCCAACGCAGTCTCCGTTTTGGTATCGAGCGATGCCAGGAAGTGACTGCGGTGATTGCTCGGCTTCCCCGCAGTCAGCCGATCTCAACGTCCGGCTAGTCTCGGACGTAAGTGATCGATTCAACCTTCGCTCGGCTCATAGGGCGACGCCCGGTTTTCGAGCTTCCATTTCTTCTCCGCCGCCGTATCTGGCCGAGGTGGCCGAATGCCGTCGATCAGCCAAAGTTGCTGCGGCGTTTCGCCGACATGCAGTTCGTAGTGGTAGCCGCGATCCTGGACAAATGGCGCAATTGCAGCGTTCGCCTTGCGCAACCACGACGCGGTCCACTCGACGTCGTCGGCAATGTGTCTGGCGAAATGGTCCAGTCTGATTCTGACAAAGTCACCCCGGGACTCTCCCCCCATGAAGAAGGAGTCTTTTGGCTGTTCATGAAACAGAACGCCTACGTAGAAGCGAGGAATGATGTAGATATCGACGATCCGCTTCGCCATCTCCTGCTTGTCTTCTGCCGTGTAGGCGCCGACGGGGTGATAGATATTCCACAAAGGCATGTTTGTCTCCATTCAACAGATGCCGCGTTCCTTATGTCAGAGCATCCAGTTCTCTTGATGAATCAGACATGAGTGAGGCGGCGGTAGAGGTAGCCCAAGGATTGGGCGACCGATTAAAACCAATGCTTTGCAACGCAGCAGTTCTGGGACATCAACTGCGACTCATCGGATAGAAACGCGCGGTTACATCGTCGCGTCCTTTCTATTGGCGACGGGAGAGCCCGAGTATGCTGCGAGCCTCGTCCGGCGTCGCCACGTCAGCGCCGATGCTTTTGATGATACTGACCGCACGTTTGACCAGCGCTGCGTTGCCAGGCGCCAGTTCGCCTTTGGCAAGATAAAGGTTGTCCTCGAGGCCGACGCGGACGTGACCACCGAGAATCACGCTTTGCGCCACGATCGGAAATTGGGCGCGCGAGATGCCGAATGCCGACCACCTGGCGTTCTCTGGCAGGTAGCGTTTCATCTGAAGAAGGCTTTCGGTATCGGCGGATGCTCCCCATGGCACGCCCAGGCATAACTGGAACAAGGGAGCCTTCAGAATGCCCTGGGTCTCGATCAGGTGACGCGCCAAACGCACGTGCCCCAGATCAAATACCTCGATTTCCGGCTTCACGCCTGCTTCCTCAATCAAAGTTGCCATCCTGATCAAATGGTCGGGCACGTTCACGAAAGCGCGATTGCCGAAGTTCATGGTCGCGACGTCCAGAGTGCAGATGTCCGGACGCAACTCGAGCACATGCCTGACACGGGCCTCCGGCGTCATCATCGTACTGAGTTCACTTCCCCGGTTCGGGTCATCGTCGCTGGGAACGAATCGCGCACCAGGGCCCGTCGTCAGATTGATCAGAATCGGGCATCCGCTCCCGCGGATACGCGAAACGACTTCCTTGTAGAGCGACAACTCGGCGCTCGGAGCGCCAGTCTCGGGATCCCGTACGTGAATGTGGGCGATGCTCGCACCAGCTTCATACGCAGCGATGGCCTCATTGGCAATCTGCTCGGGCGTAACCGGCACCGCAGGGTTCAGCCGCGGTGTATCGTCACTTCCGGTAAGTGCACAACTGATAATCGTCTTGCTTGTCATGGTGTTCGTTCAAAAGAAATGGAATGGAACGCCACATTCCCACGCCTCGTCATATGACCGGCATCAGGCACCCGTCGACGGACGCGGCAATGAGCGCAGTGCGCCGCGGTATCTTCAGGCCGCCCGCGCCGGGACGGACGGTGCCGCACCCACGGGGGCGACCCTGATCAGTTTCTTGTTGACGAATTCGTCGAAGCCCAACTGAGATAGCTCCCGGCCAAAACCTGAACGTTTGACACCACCGAACGGCAGTTCCGCCGCCGTGCCGAACGGCTGATTGATGAACACCATGCCGCTGTCGATCTGCGCGGCGACCCGCTCGCCGCGCTCGGTATCCGCGGTGAACACCGACGCGCCGAGACCGTACGGCGTGCCATTGGCGAGCGCAATTGCGGCGGCTTCGTCCTCGACGACGTGGAAGGCGGCGACCGGGCCGAACAACTCTTCGGCGAACACGGGATTCTGTGGCGATATTTCGGTCAAGACGGTCGGCTGCAAATAGAAGCCCGGGCGCTCGACGCGCTTTCCGCCACACACGATGTGTGCACCGTGCGATGTCGCGCGATCGATCTGCTCAAGCAGCAGATTCAATGCGCGCTCGGACGAAAGCGGCGCGACTGCGGTGGCCGGATCGGCTGGATCGCCCGTCGAGAGCCCTGCCATCTGTCTTGCAAAGCCTTCGAGGAAAGCGTCGCCGCGCGCCTTCCCGACCACGATGATTCGCTTGGAACCTACGCAGCATTGACCCGCATTGAGCATCCGCCCCGCGACCGCGCTTTGGATCGCCCATTCAAGCGGCGCATCCTCCAGCACGATGAACGGATCGCTGCCACCCAGTTCGAGCACGACCTTCTTCAGACTGCGGCCGGCACGCTCGGCGACGGCGGCGCCGGCGCGCTCGCTGCCCGTCAGTGTCACGCCCTGGACGCGCGGATCGTCGATGACACGGCTGGCCTGGTCAATCGAGATGAACAGATTCGTATAGACGCCTACAGGCGCGCCTGCTTCCTCGAACAACCGCGCAAAGGCCAATGCGGACTGCGGCACGCTCTCCGCATGCTTGAGCAGCAGGACGTTGCCGACCATCAGTTGCGGGCCGGCTACCCGCGCGATCTGGTAGTACGGAAAATTCCACGGCTCAATCCCGAAAAGCACGCCGATTGGCTCGATGTGCACGGTTGCGCCAGGCGCTTCCGCGAGCGGGCGGGGTTGAAGATAGGCGTTCGCATGCTTTGCGTAGTAGTCGAGGATGTTTGCCGACAATTCCACCTCCTTGCGCGCTTCGCCGCTGCGTTTTCCCATTTCCAACGTCAGATAGCTCGCGTATTCGTCGGCCTTCCCGCGCAACAGCGCCGCCGCGCGCGACACGATGCGCGCCCGATCGCTGACGGGACGATGGCGCCAGTCAGTTTCAAAAGCGCGCTGCGCGGCATCGAGCTTCGTTTCAAGCACCTCGTCGGATATGTCGTCGTAGGTGGCAAGCAGTTCGCCGGTTGCAGGATTGGTAGTCGTGTACGGCATGAAGTTCTCCGCGAAAAGGTTGGCATCGAGTCATTGCGTTGGCATATGCTAACACCGTTAACACGCATCCGCGCCAGCTATTTTTCGCCAGGAAAAACCCTCATTGATATTGATGTTTGTGGCGTTAACATTGGTACGTACCTTCAACCGGAGAGCGAAATGGCAAAAGGATATTGGGTGGCAGCTTATCGAGCGGTCCATGACGCAAGCAAACTCGCGGCGTATGGTGTCCTCGCGACACAGGTGGTGAAAGCGGCGGGTGGGAAATTTCTGGTGCGAGGCGGCGAAGTCGTTGCATTTCAAGCCGGCCTCAAAGAACGCACCGTGGTGGTCGAATTCCCGAGCTTCGAGCAGGCTCTCGCCACGTTTCAGAGTGAGGCTTATCAGGAAGCGCTGGCGGTATTGGGAGACGGCGCCGAAAGAGATGCACGCGTAGTCGCCGGTCTCGAAGATTGAGACGTTCCGAAGCAACCGCTAAGGCGATTGTGGGTCGCCATAGTACGTAGATCGCGTCACATATCGCGTGTCGTGTCGCGCCGTAGCATGATCATTGCCACTACGACACACAAAATATTCTCTTCGGTTGTTCCCCCTTTTCAACCAGAAAATGCTCGCATCAATATCTTTATCCGCATGTTATGCGCGTTAACATAACATATGTAGATGTGGAAATATCCGAATCTGACGAAATGGAGCAAAGAATGGACGAAGCACTTGTTCAGAGAGAAATCAAAGGCCCCGTGACGGTCCTTACAATGAACCGTCGCCCGCACAACTTGATGGGACCGACGCTGTATCGCGCCCTGCTCGATGAATTCGATCAGGCAGTGAAATGCGGCTCGCGCGCGATCCTGCTGCGCAGTGGTCTGCGGCACTTCTCAGCCGGCGCTGAAGTGGCGCTTTTTCCCGATCGCATTGCCACGCAAGGCAAAGCGCTGATGGATCCGCTCGAGGTGCTGCGTGGCTTCGAGACACTACCGATCCCGATTGTTGTCGCGGTGAACGGAACATGCCTGGGCGGTGGATTCGAAGTGGCGCTCGCCTGTGACTTCAGCGTCGTCGCCGAATCGGCCAAGATCGGCTCGGTTGAGGTCGCACTCGGTTTGCACCCGCTGCTCGGCGGCATCCAGCGTCAGGTGACGCGAGCCGGTCCGGCTCGCGCGAAAGAACTCGCGTTGCTCGGTCGCCGGTATGACGCGGCCACGCTCGAACGCTGGGGCCTGATCAATCTCGTTGTGCCCGACGACAAGCTCGACGAAGTGGCGCTGTCGATTGCGCAGGAACTGGCCGCCGGCCCGACCGTCGCGCATGCCGCCACCAAGCAACTCGTGCGTGTTGCGGTCAATGAGGGGGTTGCCGCCGCCGACGAAGCGATGTTCGAGTTGCAAAAGCCGATCTGGGCATCGCAGGATCTTAAACGCGGACTGGCGGCCTTCGATAAGACTGGCCCCGGCACCGCCATTTTCGAAGGGAATTGACATGACCGGACCGCTCGAAGGACTCAAGGTCGTCGATTTTTCCCGCGTGCTGGCCGGCCCGCTGTGTGCGCGGACGCTAGCCGATCTTGGTGCCGATGTGATCAAGATTGAGCCACCGCGACCCGACGTGTCGCGCGCCGCGTTTCCGAATCGCGACGGCATGTCCGGCTACTACGCTCAGCAAAATAGCGGCAAGCGCAACATCAGCATCGATCTGAACGCACCGGGCGCACGCGATTTCGTGCTACGCCTGTGCGACGAAGCCGACATCATCGTCGAGAATTTCCGGGCTGGCACGCTCAAGGGTTTTGGACTCGACTACGCGACACTCGCGCAGCGCAATCCCAAGCTGGTCTACGTTTCGATCACGGGCTACGGCCAACACGGTCCATGGGCGTCGCGCATGGCCTATGCGCCGACCGTGCAAGCCGAAACGGGATTCACGCACAACACACTGCGACATTTCGATAACGCCAGCGACGGCCGTAAATGGACCGATCCCCTGTCGCACGCGGATGTCTATGCGGGCCTGCAAGCGACCATCGCCGTGCTCGCGGCAGTGCGCAAGCGTGAGGTCACCGGACGCGGCCAATACATCGACGTCGCGATGGCGGCCGTGATGCTGTCGATCAACGAGCGCGCTCACCTCGATCTCGCGGGTGTCGATACGGGCGCCGAGCCGGGCATCCTCGGTGCCGCCGACGGACCTCATTTCGTCGGCCCCGGTGGCGAAGAGTTTGTGGCGGCGCAAAGCATCGTCGGCAGCAACACGTTTCCGAATTACCTGAAGGCGATGCGTCGTATGGACCTGGCGCACGATCCGCGTTTCTGCACCGCTGAGCGTCGCCTGCAGAACTACAAGGCACTGCACGCAGTGATCCAGACCTGGATGCGGTCATTCCGCGATCTCAAGACGCTCGATGCGCAACTCGACGAAGCCAAGATCGCGATTGGCCAGATTCGCACGCTGAAGGAATTGGCCGAGACCGATTGGGCCAAGCAATGGGGTGCGGTCCACGAGATTTCGGATCGCCGCGGCGGCTCATATCTGATACATGGCTATCCATGGCACTTTTCCGACGACGAGCTTGGAATGCGCAGCGCGCCCGCATTTCGCGGCGAGCACAACGAGCAGGTTTTCCGCGAAGCGGGCCTCGCGGATGCCGAAATCCGCAATGCAATCGATAGCGGCATTCTGGTCGGTGGGCCGCCGCCATCAACGAAGAAGATCGGCACTTCCGATGTTGCGCAAGCGCGCGAATCGCAGAAAGTGACGGACGATCTTTGATCGCCACGGTACGCCTCGTATTCCCGGTATCAATACATCACGTCGGAGGAGTGGATGGAAGTGGTGAAACAAGCCTGCGTAGAGGCGTCATCGTCGGATGACAACGCCCTCCTTCGGAAAGCCTACGCTTCGGCGCAATGGAGGATACTGCCGATACTGTTCGGCTTATGGATGCTGGCGTGGGTCGGCCGCTCGAACGTTGCTTTCGCGAAGTTGCAAATGGTCGGGGATCTGCGATTCAGCGAGACAGTCTATGGACTGGGCGCCGGCCTCTTCTTCGTCGGCTACGTGCTGTTCGGCGTCCCTACCACGATGCTGCAAAAGAAGTTCGGCGCGCGTGCCGTGCTTGCTGGTATCGCCGGCGCGTGGGGACTGACCAGTGTCGCGATGACGTTCGTCAATAACGCGCCGACGTTCTACACATTGCGGTTCCTGCTCGGTGTGTTCGAGGCCGGATTCTACCCGGGTGCCGTGTTGTACTTCAATGCGTGGTTCCCGGGAAAAAGACGCACGCGCAACTTCAGCATCTTCCATTCAGGATCGCTCTTCTCGACGGTCACGATCGGCCTAACGGGGGGCTTCGTGCTCGAGCACATGAACGGACTTGCCGGCTTTCAAGGCTGGCGATGGATGTTCTTCGCTCAGGCCATCCCTACGGTCGTGTTGGCATGCGTTGCGTTCATGATACTTCCGGATCTGCCTCGCCGCGCCAGGTGGCTTTCCGCGCGCCAGCGTACGCTCGTCGAGGACGATCTCCGAAATAGCGCCGAAACGATGAACGATGCCCACGACGAGCACCGGGCTCTTTTCCTCAACCCCGCCGTCTGGATCCTGAGCGCGGCCTACTTCTCCCTCCTCGCCGCGACGGCCGCACTGTTTTTCTACTCCCCGACGATACTTCGCGAGGCGGGATTCGGCGGATACAAAGAGATCGGCCGTGCGGTCGCGGGTGCCTGCATCTTGGGGGCATTGGGCAATGTGCTTATCTGTAGCATCGGGGGCAGTGCGCAGCGTCGGCGGCTGTTCTGTGCGCTGGCGTCGCTTTTTACCGCGGTGAGCCTTTCGGCGCTCGTCTTCGTATGGCACAGCAGCACTATCGCGACATTTTTCCTCCTTGCACTGGGCTTCGCGGGAACGGGAGCAGGTATAACGCTCTTCTGGCAAATGACTGTCGGCCTCCTCAGCGGTAAGTCATTAGTGGTCGGCGTGCCGTTGATCAGTTCCGTCGCCAACGTCGCAGGCTTCGCTACGCCTTTTCTTATCGGATATGTCCGCGACGCGACTGGAACTTACGCGAGCGGGTTCATAATGATTGCGTGTGTCCAGGCAATGGGCGTAGCGGTTCTTCTTTTTGGCGTGCAACACATTATCAGGAGCCGATCGCCCGTTGACGACGTATCGGTTCGATGCTCAACTTGAGCAGTCGACGCCGACGGGGCGCGCCGGGTAGTCACGGCAAGCGCCCGCGTTGCGCGTTGAAAGGCGTAGTCGGCGCTGTGCGCTCGGGGCAGATGGGCATGCGGTGTAGCCTGACATCCAGCCACGCCACCAAGCCGCCAGAATGCGCGCAGTGACGCTCGCTTGTTTAGCGCCCCATCCGCGATATTGCTTGCCTCTTTGCGCAGAATTTATAATCGATTCCTTGTTTTGCTCCACCAACGAAGGCCACGTGAGTCCCAAGTCATCTATCACAAAGAACGCGGATTACCACCATGGCAATCTGCGCAACGCGCTAATCGAAGCGGGGCGCAACGCGCTCAAGGATGTGTCCGCGCAAGATTTGAGTCTGCGCTACCTCGCGCGAATGGTGGGCGTATCAGAAGCAGCGCCCTCGCGACATTTTGCCGGTATCGACGAACTTCTGGCCACGATCGCGGCGAGTGGATATCGCGACCTCGCTGCGTTGCGCGTTGCGATCCGTGACAGCGACGACACGGCACTTGCCAAAGCGTACCGGATGATGCGGGTGTATGTTGAGTTCGCGCAACGCCACAATGGACTGTTCGGTCTGATGATCGGACCTCGCATCGTCGCGCATCAGGCGTATCCAGAACTCACCGAGGAAAGTAACAGGTCTTTTGGGTTGTTTTCCGAGACGATTGAGGCACTGGCTATCGAGAGTGGCTGGACCCCTGCCGATCTCAAGTTAGTGACTCATGCCGCGTGGAGCATGGAACATGGTCTCGCCACGCTGATCCTGGCAAACCGCGCACCGAGGGCGGACACCAAGGTCACAATACCTAAGTTGATCGATTTCGTCTTGATGACGTTGCTAAGCGCGATCACGGCCGGCCCGGATCATCTCCAGCACGTGATTCAGCAGTGCATGCTCTCCGAGAAGCCCGTGGTGACACGCACAGCGCGCAAGCGCGCCAAAGCGTAGCCGTCGTCGCTGCCGAATGTGAGCGCCGCAGCAGCATACTGCTCTGGAGGTGTACGACATCGTGATCAACGAGGGGCGCTGCGGAGTTCAGTCTAGCGGTCCTGCAGCCTAGCGCGCTCATGCACGCGCCACTCCGCGCGAACCTGTGTGCGTTGGGTATTGAGGGTACTCAGGCACGGTCGCTCAAAGACGGTAGCCGACGCCCAGAAAGACGATCGACGGGTTCGCGGTAATACCGTCGTGTTGGACAACACCGTGCGACCGTCGGCGACCACGAAACTGACTGTTGCATTCGTCTTCATTGGCAAATAGGTGACCTACGCCATCGCGTATTAGTTCTTGCTGATGGTTGTACGGGGCGCCTACGTCGAACGCGGGATTCCAGGACGACCTGACCCGAAGCCTTGAGTTGGCCGCCCGGACCGGCGATCTGCCGCAACGCGCCGCTGAACGTCGAGTTGAGACACTCTGTCTTGTCCGAGCTACCACGGAATGTCGCGAACCATCGTACGACCTCGCAGGTAGCCCCCGACACCAGGCTAACCCATCGTCATCCATTTTGTGGCTGCGTCTCGAGATAGCCGACCCGCACCGGCGGCACGAACCACGCGAGACACAGGCCGACTATCGCGGCTACTGCAGCCACGATGAGGCCCGTGTGGATCGAATCCACGAGCGCGCTGCGCGCCGAGTTCATTATCGCATCGCCGGCGTGGCCGGCGCTCACGAGGCGATTGATCAGCGCGGCCTGCTCGGCGCGGTCCACGAGCAGTTCGGGACTTGCAAACGACTTGAACCACTGCGCCGCCTGGTACGAATCCAGCGAGCGATTCACGCCCATCGTATAAAGGTGCCCAAGCAGCGCGCCTGTCATCACAGTGCCAAGCATGCCGCCGAATGTGCGCAGCGACTGCAGCAATGCGGTGGCGGCGCCGAGATGGTCCCGCGAGACGATCTGCTGCGAGCAGACCGTGAGGCTCGTGCCCACGAGGCCCAACCCCAGGCCGCTCGCTCCCATGCACGCCATCCACACGAGGTACGGCTCGTGGCCTCGCAGCACGACCACCGCGAGGCTAGCAAAAGCGGACAACGCGAAGCCGACGTAGAGGATCGCGTTGGCGCGCCGGATGCGCGTAACCACGCGGTTATTGACGAAGCTTCCGACCGTCGTGCCGAGCAGGAGCGGTGTGATCAGCATGCCCGAGGCACGCGGAGACATCGCATAGCCCCCCTGGAACAGCAGCGGTACGTAGAAAACGAGGGAGAACAACGCGAACCCGCCGAGCATTGACATCGCAAAAAGCGCACCGAGCTTGCGGTCGAGCAGCATGTCCACGGGGATGATCGGATAGCCCATGCGCTTTTCCCAGAAGAAAAGCGTCAGCGAACAGACCAGCACGATCACAGCCAGTATGATCGTAGAAGCAGTCCATCCTTGCCTCGGCACGAGCTCGATCGCTAGCTGCAGCGCGCCGAACGTCACAGCGACGACGAATGCGCCGAGCCAGTCGAGACGCAGCCGCGCGCCGTCGCGGCCACGGCGCAAGTGCGGAAGGAACGCATGCACCAGGAAGAGCGCCACCACACCCACCGGCACGTTGACGAAAAACACGAGCCGCCAGCTTCCGTGCTGGGTCAGCATGCCCCCGAGCATTGGCCCGACGATGTTCGCAAGACCAAACGCCGAGGTCACGAACACCAGCCAACGCAGGCGCAGCCTCGGATCGGGGAACAGGTCGGCGACGGTCGCGAACACCGTCCCCAGCATGATGCCGCCACCGATGCCTTGAAGGCCGCGTGCGAGCACGAGAAACAGCATGTTGGTCGCCATCCCGCAGAGCACCGATGCGAGGGTGAAGACAAGGATGGCGGACAGCATGAAGGGCTTGCGACCGAACAGATCGCCCAGACGCCCGAAGATCGGAATTGTGATGACCGACGTAAGCATGTAGGCGGTCGCGACCCATGCATAGAGTTCGAAACCCTTGAGCTCCGCGACTATGCGCGGCATCGCGGTGCCAACGATGGTCTGGTCGAGCGCGATCAGCATCGAAACCGACGCGACGCCGAGCATCGCCAGTATCGACTCGCGAAATGGCAGCAGTTGCCGTCGTTTATCGTGAAGTTCGATGCCAGTGGCCATGAAGCGCTCCTCGCCGCTGAGAAGCGGCTGATCTGCTGCGCGGCGCCCGGCTTCGGTGAACCGGTCGGCCTTCGTGTGCAACCTTCTTGCGTTGTGCAGTGATGGTACGCCCGCAAACGCGAACGTGACGGCTGAATCGCGGGTGTTCGTGTGCACTGCCGCGGCGCACTTCAAAGAGATCCTGGCCAGTGATCTCTATACGCTCTCCGTTAGATGGAGGCATCTTGCGTTCCGCAACTCCCGCTAGCCTTGGCCTTGCCAACCGAAACGAGAGCAGCAACTGCTTCTGGCTGTCGTCTGCCGCTCCGAGGCATACGGCTTCGAACCAGTCAACACTGTGGCGCGACGACGGGGGCTGTCAGATTAATGTATGACGAATCCATGGCGTTCGCTCTCCAGACGAGTGGTAGACGACTCCGACTGTCCCACACCCGCCTTCATGGCCAGGCACTCGGCCGACACCAATGCGCTAGTGCGTGCATGTGCCGACCTGGTCGAGCATGGCACGCGCGTTTTCCGAGGTTTCGATCCGACGTCGTGCATGGAGACTTCGAAGCACGGCACGCGCTCGTCCCCGACGCGGTAGGCCGGCCTAACCATCGAATGATTGCAACCCCGGCTCGTAGCCGACGGCGACTCCGACGCCTATTTCCCGGGACCGAAGCGGTTCGTGGCCTTCAAAGGCTGTGGCAGGTCGAACACCGCATGTCGGCACGCATCGCGGCAGACAAGCTGCAACTGTCGTGGTCGCCCCAGCAGATCGCCGGATTGCTCAGGCGCGCGTAGCGGCAACGGGGATTGCCTCGTGTCGCACGAGATATTTGACTCGCCGCTTCCGCGCAACCTGAGAGCGCCGTTACAGCATCTCCAACGCGAGCGCGATACCTTGCCCGCCACCGATACACAGCGTGACGATGCCGCGCTTCAAGCCATCACGGCGCATTGAATGGACGAGACGCGTAGTCAGGACCGCGCCGGTTGCGCCGATCGGATGACCGTGCGCAATCGCGCCGCCTTCGACATTGACGATGTCCTGCGGGAGTCCAAGCTGCCTGGCAACCGCGAGCGGCACAGCAGCGAATGCCTCATTGATCTCGACGCGTTCGACGTCGCCGAGCTTCCAGCCCGCTCGCTCCAACGCGATATGCACCGCCGGCACGGGACCGAGGCCGAACATACCGGGCTCGACTGCGGCAATACCGAAAGCGGCGAGACGCGCACTCGCTTCAATGCCCCTCGCGTCGGCATAACCACGCTCGGCCACGATCATTGCCGCCGCACCGCTGTTCAGGCCGGGCGCATTGCCCGCGGTGATCGTGCCATCGGGACGGAACGCGGGACGCAGCTTTGCCAGCGTTTCCACGGTCGTCTCCGGACGCGGCTGCTCGTCGCGCGTGAACTGAACGCTCCCCTTACGCCCTTCTATTTCGACGGCGACGAGTTCCGCATCGAATGCGCCGCGTTCCTGCGCGGCCGCGAAACGCTGCTGTGAACGCGCCGCCCACTCATCCTGGGCGCGCCGCGTCAGGTCCGTCTTCGTCACGAGATCTTCCGTGTGCCAGCCCGAGTGCTCACCCGAGAATGCATCCACGAGACCGTCGCGCAGCATGCTGTCGTGCACTTGCGCATTACCCATGCGAGTGCCCCATCGAGCGGTGTCCAGCAGATACGGCGCGCGCTCCATGCTTTCCATGCCACCGGCAACCGCCACGTCGCCGTAGCCAAGCGCGATTTCCTGAGCCGCCGAGACGATCGCCTGCGCGCCCGAGCCGCAGACGCGGTTGACGGTCAGTGCGGGTACCGAGACTGGTACGCCCCCGCCGATGGCGGCCTGCCGCGCCGGATTCATCCTGTTGCCGGCCTGGACGACATTGCCCATCACGACGGACGACAGCGCTTTCGGATCGAGCGCGGCGCGCCGCAACGTTTCCCTCACGGCCAGCGCGCCGAGCGCGGTCGCGGGGACGTCCTTCAACGATCCGCCGAATGCGCCAATTGGTGTACGAACGGCGTGGGCAATGACAACTTCGCGGGTGTTCATCGCTATTCCTTTGAATGAAGTGCTGCACGGGGCATGCCTCCTTCGGAGGCAAGTGGAGTGTCTGTAGTTGCATTTCGAGGCGAGCCCGCCGGCTCCTCCGCCGATGAGAACGTCGGCGTGCTTTGTCGATTCACGAGCACCGATTCACGATCAATGATCGACCGGCTTGATGGGCAAGAGACCCGTTTGGCCATAAAACTCCTGCATGGCAAAGGCTTCGCGCTCCCGCTGGGCGCCGACGCCGCGATCCAGCATCGAGAAGGTCCAGATGCCCGCGAACGCCAGCGGCACCGAAATCAACGCAGGGTTGTCGAGCGGTACGAGCGCGTGCGCCTGATGCAGCACGTCGACCCATACCGGCCTGGAGAACAGCGTCAGCAATACCGCCGACACGAGGCCGAGGCCGCCCCCCACGACAGCGCCGCGAGTCGTCATGCCGCGCCAGAAAATCGACGATACCAGCACCGGAAAATTCGCGCTTGCCGCCACCGCCGCGACCAGACCGACGAGAAACGCCACGTTGACATGCTCGAACAGAACGCCGAATCCAATCGCGACGACGCTCAGCATCAACGTCGCCGCGCGGGATATGCGCATCTCGCGCGCTTCGTCGCCGTTGCCGCGCGCGAGCCAGCACGCGTAGAGATCGTGCGAAACCGTAGTCGCACCTGAAAGCGTGAGCCCGGCGACGACCGCGAGAATCGTCGCGAACGTCACGGCGGCAATGAAGCCGTAGAACAGATTGCCGCCCAAAGCACGCGCCAGATTGACCGCGACCATGTTCGAACCGCCGAGCAGATCGCGCGTGAGATCGAAGTGGCCATCGACAGCGGCCTTGAAGAACTCCGGATGTTGGGCGAGCAAAGCAATCGCCGAGAAGCCGATCACGAATGTCAGCAAATAGAAGTACCCGATGAACCCGGTCGCGACGAATACGGACTTGCGCGCCTCTTTCGCGTCGGGAACGGTGAAAAAGCGCATCAGGATATGCGGGAAACCGGCCGTGCCGAACATCAGCGCGATGCCGAGGGAAAGCGCATTGAACGGGTCCTTCAGCAGTTTGCCGGGCGCCATGATGCTGAGCGCCGCGGGATGAACGTCGACGGCGCGCCGGAACATCTGATCGGGACTGAAGCCGAATTGCGCGAGCGCGGCAATGGCCATCAACGTCGCGCCGCACAACAGCAGCACGGCCTTGATGATCTGCACCCACGTCGTCGCCGTCATGCCGCCGAAGAACACGTAGATGACCATCAGCACGCCGACGATCACTTCGGCCATCCAGTACGGCAAGCCGAACAGCAACTGGATGAGCTTTCCCGCGCCGACCATCTGCACGACGAGATAGAAGATCACGACGACGAGCGACGTGCTGGCGGTCAGCAGACGAATCGGCGCCTGCTCGAAACGATAGGCGACCACGTCGACGAACGTGAACTTGCCGAGATTGCGCAAGGGCTCGGCGAGCAGGAACATCACGAATGGCCAGCCGACGAGAAAGCCAATCGAATAGATCAGACCGTCGAAGCCGAACATGAAGACCATGCCGGAGAGACCGAGGAACGAGGCCGCGGACATGTAGTCGCCCGCAATCGCAAGTCCGTTCTGGAAGCCGCTTAGGCCGCCGCCAGCGCTGTAGAAGTCTTTCGTGGTGCGCGTTCTGCGCGCTGCCCAGCGCGTGATGCCGAGCGTGACGAGCACGAACAGCACAAAGGTGGCGATCGCGACGGGGTTCAGGTCGACATGGTCCCGCACCGAAACTTCGATGGAAGACGCTCGAGCGAGCGCGGACAGCGACGCAAGGCTCGCGGCGAGGATGAGGCGAACGGTTTTCATCGCTCAGTCTCCTTGCCGGAAGTCGGCGAGCAGCGCGCTCATCGACGGATCGAACCTGCGGTTTGCGCGCAGCACGTAGCAGCCGGTCATCGCGATCGCAATCAGGATGATGCCGACGCCCGCGACGATCCCAACGCTCGTCGTGGCGCCTGCATAGAGCGGACGCGCTAGCAGATGCGGCGCGAGCGCGACGAACAGGATGAAGCCGTAGTACGTGACGATCATCAACGCAGTCAGCGTGAAGCTGAAGCGCCGCCGCTGCGCGACGAGCCGACGATACGCGGGGTTCGCCGTCGTTCGATCGATGTGAACTTGCTGCATGGGACTGTCTCCTTCATGTCTTTGAATGACGTCGTTTGACGTTGGCTGCTCAGCCCAGCTCTTTCGTCAACTCCGGAACGACCGCGAACAGATCGCCGACGAGGCCGTAATCCGCGACGCTGAAGATCGGCGCTTCTTCGTCCTTGTTGATCGCGACGATGACTTTCGAGTCCTTCATGCCGGCCAGGTGCTGGATCGCGCCAGAAATGCCGACCGCGACGTACAGTTGCGGCGCGACGATCTTGCCGGTCTGGCCGACCTGGTAGTCGTTCGGCACATAACCGGCATCGACGGCCGCGCGCGATGCGCCCAGCGCCGCGCCGAGCTTGTCGGCGAGCGGTTCGAGCGTCCGCGTGTAGTTCTCGCCGTTGCCGAGCCCCCGGCCGCCCGACACGATGATGTTCGCGCTCGTCAGCTCCGGGCGATCCAGCTTCGTCACTTCGCGACTCACCAACTGCGAGATGCCGGCGTCGGCTGCGGCTTCGATCTTCTCGATCGCTGCGCTGCCGCCTTCGGCTGCGACGGCGTCGAAGCCGGTCGAACGTACCGTGATGACCTTGATCGCATCTTGCGATTGAACCGTCGCGATCGCGTTGCCCGCGTAGATCGGACGCTCGAACGTGTCGGCGCTATCCACTGCGGTGATGTCGCTGATCTGCGCGACGTCGAGCTTCGCGGCGATACGCGGCGCGACGTTCTTGCCGTACGCGGTAGCCGGCGCGAGGATGTGCGTGTAGTTCTTCGCCGCATCTTGCACAAGCGTCAGCACCGTCGCTTCGACGTTTTCCGCGAGACCCGCTTCGAGTTGCGGCGCGTCGGCCAGCAGTACCTTGGCGACGCCGGCGATCTTCGCTGCCGCATCGGCCGCGGCCTGCACGTGGCAACCCGCGACCAGCACATGGATGTCGCCGCCGATCTTCGCGGCAGCGGCAACCGTATTCAGCGTGGCTGACTTGAGCGACGCGTTGCCCCCCAAGGGGGCTTCCTTCGGGCCATCGTGCTCTGCAATCACCAGAATCGTCATTTTTCGCGTCTCCCTTTACAGTACTTTGGCTTCGCTTCTGAGCTTGCCGACCAGCGTCTTCACGTCCTGCACCGTGATACCGGCCGAGCGCTTCGGCGGCTCGGAGACTTTCAGGGTTTTCAGACGTGGCGCAACATCGACCCCCAGTTCGGCCGGCGTCAGCGTGGCGAGCGGCTTCTTCTTCGCCTTCATGATGTTGGGCAGCGACACGTAGCGCGGCTCGTTCAGACGCAGATCGGTCGTGATCACCGCAGGCAGTTGCAAGGCGAGCGTCTCGGCACCGCCGTCGACTTCACGCGAGACTGTCGCCTTGCCGTCGGCGATCACGACTTTCGACGCGAACGTCGCCTGCGGCAAACCTGCCAGTGCTGCAAGCATCTGGCCTGTTTGATTGGAGTCATCGTCGATGGCCTGCTTGCCGAGAATCACGAGCCTTGGCTTCTCCCGGTCCACGATCGCCTTGAGAAGTTTGGCCACCGCCAGAGGTTGCAGTTCGCCCGGTGTCTCCACCAGCACCGCGCGATCCGCGCCCATGGCGAGCGCCGTGCGCAACGTCTCCTGGCACTGCGTTGGACCGCACGACAAGGCGATGACTTCGGTCGCCACACCCGCTTCCTTCAATCGCACCGCCTCTTCAACCGCGATTTCATCGAACGGGTTCATCGACATCTTCACGTTCGCGAGATCGACGCCCGTGTTGTCCGACTTCACCCGGACCTTCACGTTGTAGTCGATGACTCTTTTTACCGGCACAAGTATCTTCACTCCACCCTCCTTGCATTGATCAGCTGAGCGCCACACGCCCCATCGCCTGCCGCATGTCGCGCTCGAAACGCTGCACGATCTCGGCGAGCGGTTCGATGCGATCGACGAACGCTAGCGACTGTCCCGCGGACAGCAGCCCCTTTTTCCAGTCGCCGGTGACGTAAGCATCACGACCGAGCTTGCCCGACACCATTGGCATGAGGTCCTGAATGGTCACGTTCGCGTTGTGCGCCTCGATTTCCTTCACGGCAGCCGTGGTCTCGTTGCGCAGCGTGCGCACAGTGTTGCGCACGGATGTCATGCACAGGTCAGTGTCGGTCGGCCCAGCTTCGACGAGGCGACGCTTGTAGTCGTCGTGTGCCCAGATCTCCTCGGCCACGACGAAACGCGTGCCGACGACCACGCCGGAAGCGCCCATCGCGAGCGCGGCGGCAAGCTGCGAGCCACGCCCGATGCCGCCGCCGATCAGATAAGGAATCTCCAGGTGACTCTCGGCCCACGCCGCATTGACGAACGACCCGACCATGTCGAGCCCCGGATGTCCGCCACACTCGGCGCCGACGATCGCGACCGCATCGACACCGACCGACGCCGCCTTCACCGCGAAACGCACCGACGGAACCTTGTGCAGTACCTTCACGCCAGCGTCCTTCAGCAGCGGCAGGAATTGTTCGGGATTGCGCCCCGAGGTTTCAACGAATTTCACGCCTTCATCGATGATCAACTCGAACACCTCGCGCGTCTTCTCGCCGGGAACGAGCTTTGGCAGCATCGACACGTTGACGCCGAACGGCCCGCCTTCGCACAACTCGCGGCAGCGCCTGATTTCCGAGCGCAACGCTTGCGGCTCCGGAAAACTCGCCGCCGTGATGAAGCCGATGATGCCGGCACGCGCTGCGGCGGCGACATAGTCCGCGTCCGCGAGCCACATCAGGCCACCGGCGACTATCGGCAAGCGCGTGCCGAACAGTTCGGTGACGGCGTTGGAAAATGCGACCTGACTCATGACGAGACCTCCTCGGCTTTCAGTTGCGAGATCTGCCCGGCGGACAAACCGAGCAGCGACTGCAAAACGTCGTGCGTAGCTTCGCCGAGTTGCGGCGGCCCGCTTCGCACAGGCAGGCGCGCACCGTCGAAGCGATAAGGCGGCGCGAGCACATGCGTGCTGCCCGCCTCGGGATGCGGGCACGTCGTCACGAGCCCCGCGTCCGCCGCGCGTTTCGACGTGAGCGCTTCGTGAAGGCCGAGCACCTCGCCGCACGGAATGCCCGCTCTCGCGAGACGCTCGAGCAGCACCTCGCGCCTGTGCAAGCCGATGGCGCGCGTGAGTTCGGGCACCAGCGTTTCGCGATTCACCGCGCGCACGATGTTCGTGCGATAGCGCTCGTCATCGATCAGATCGGGACGTTCGATCACTTCGCGGCAGAAACGCTCGTACTGCCGGTTGTTGCCGACCGCGATGACGAGCGGGCCATCGGCTGCATCGAACACACCGTACGGCACGATCGACGGATGCGCGTTGCCGTAGCGCGGCGGATCGTCCTTGAGCATTAGCGAGTCCAGCCCGCAGTACGACGTGATCATCAGACCGCAATCGAATAGCGCCATCTCGATGTGGCGTCCCTTCCCGGTCCGCTGGCGCTCGAAGAGCGCGGCGAGCACCGCCTGCGCCGAGTACATGCCGGTGAACAGATCGACGGCGGCGACGCCGAACTTCAGCGGCGGCTGATCGGCGTTGCCGTTCATCGCCATCAGGCCCGCCTCGCCCTGCACCACGATGTCGTAGCCGGGGCGCGCAGCCTCGGGGCCCTGGCGGTCATAGCCGGAGATCGAGCAATAGATGAGATCGTCGCGGTCTTCGGCGAGTTGCGCGTAGCCAAGACCGAGCTTCTCCGCGCCGCCGTACTTGAAGTTCTGGATCACGACGTCGCATTGCTGCGCGAGCTCGCGCGCGATGCGCTGCCCTTCGGCGCTTTGCAGATCGAGACACACGGAGCGCTTGTTGCGGTTGACGCTGTTGAAATAGGTCGTCTCGGTCGTGCCGACGCGCATGCCCCAGTCGCGCGTGTCGTCGCCGCGCAATGGATGCTCGACCTTGATGACTTCAGCGCCGAGATCGCCGAGCACCATCGCGCACCACGGCCCCGCGAGCACGCGGGACAAATCGAGAACTCGGACGCCGGCGAGCGGCAGTGATGAAATCGGGTTTGGCATGGAATATTCGCTTTGGAGAGTGATGTCTTTGCGTCTATTTCGACTGCACGGCCGTACCCAGACGCAACCCGACATAGTCCGCGGGACGCTTGCCGAAGAATGCGGCGATGCCTTCGGCGGATTCATCGTCACCGAGCGATTCGGTCATGTATTGCGCTTCGAGATCGAGTTGCGCGTCGAGCGTGTTCTCGCCTGCGCGACGGCACAGGCTCTTGATTCGCGCGCTTGCACGTTCCGGACCGGACGCGAGCGTCTGCGCGAGAGCGATCGCCTCCGCGAGCGCGCCCTGCTTTTCGGTGAGCCGATTCGTGACCCCGAGCGAATGCATGCGTTCGCCGCTGACCGGCTTTCCGGTCAGGCACAGTTCGGTCAACAGTTGACGCGACACGCAGCCGGACAGAAATGCGGTCGCCCCGGCATCGGGCGAAAGGCCCACTTTCACGTATGCCACCGAGAACGACGCATCGCGCGCGGCGACCAGCAGGTCGCACGCGAGCGCGATCGACAGGCCCGCGCCCGCCGCCGCGCCCTCCACCGCCGCGATCACCGGCTTGCGGCAATCGCGGATCGCGCGAATCATGTGGTGCAGCACTTCGATGCCCGCGCGCCTGTCGGACGGCGTCATCGCACGACGCTGCGCAAGCCGGTTCAGATCGCCGCCCGCGCAGAAGGCACTACCGACGCCGGTCAGCACGATCGCGCCGATATCGGCGTCATGCTGCGCCTGTTCGAGCGCCACCGGCAGCGCCTCGTACATTTCCGTCGTCAGCGCATTACGCGCGGCCGGGTTGTTCAGCGACAGCACCAGCACCGCGCCTTCGCGGCGCGAAAGAATCGATTCGTTCATGAAGTCAGCTCCTGTTCAACGCGATATAGCGTTCGAGATGATGATCTTCGTCACCGAACTGATGGTCGATCATCACAAGACGTTTGGCATAGTGCGCGAGCGGCAATTCCCATGTCATGCCGATCCCGCCATGCATCTGGATGCACTCTTCGGCCACGCGTGCGCCGATGCGCCCGATCGTGTGTTTCGCCGCCGACAGCGCGCGCTCGCGCTCGAGACGTTGCGTGCCGAACGCGGCGGCCGCGTTGATGACCGCCGAGCGCGCCTGCTCGATTTCCAGCAGCATGTCGGCCATGCGATGCTGCAGCGCCTGAAAGCTGCCGATCGCAACGCCGAACTGCTTGCGCGTGCGCAAATATTCGAGCGTGTGCTCCTTCGCGACATCCATCGCGCCGAGCGCTTCCGCGCACAACGCGAGCACCCCCGCGCCGATGGCGCGTTCGAGCGTCGCGAAGCCCGCGTCGCGTTCGCCGAGCAGCGCGTGATCTGAAATGCAGACTTCGTTCAGGCGCAGTTCAGCGGCGCGTCCGCCGTCGATCTTCGGATAGCCGCGTAGCTCGACGCCCGCCGTCTCACGCTCGATAAGGAAAAGCGAAATGCCGGCTTCGGCGTCGGACGCGCCGCTCGTACGCGCCGAGACGAGGAAGAAGTCGGCGTGCTCGCCCTGCTGCACGACTGCCTTCGCACCGGTCAGCACCCAGCCGTTTGCGCTGCGCACGGCGCGCGTCGTCACGTTCGCCAGCTCGTAATGGGATGCCGGCTCGTCATGCGCAAGCGCCGCGACTGCGCTTCCTTCGACCAGACTCGCGACCAGCGCCCTCTGCGCATCGTTACCGGCCTGCACGAGCGCATGTCCGACCACGAGCGCACCGAGAAAAGGTTCGACGACGAGACCGCGCCCGAGGCTCTCGAACACGACGGCGATATCGAAGCCATCGCCGCCGAATCCGCCATCGGCTTCGTTGAATAGCGCGCCGACGATGCCTAGTTCGGCAAAGCGTTGCCACATCTCGAGGCTGAAACCGGTGTCGCTGCGCGCGAGCGAATCGCGCGTCGGGAAGCCGTACTGTTCGGCGACAAAACGGTTCAGCGTATCCGCCAGCATGCGGCGGTCTTCGGTGTGCTGGAAATTCATCGCTTCTCGCCTCACAGTCCGAGGATCATCTTCGAGATGATGTTCTTCTGGATTTCATTGGAGCCGCCGAAGATCGACAGCTTGCGGTTGTTGAAGTACTGCGTCGCGGCGCTCGCGGCTTCTTCCGGGCCGATGTGCGATTCGCCGTAGCCGTCGACGAGCGCATCGATAAACGGCTGCGCGTACGGGCCCACCGCGCGGCGCATCAGCGAGGAAATCTCCTGCCGGATCTCGGTGCCGCGAATCTTGAGCATCGAGCTTTCCGCGCCCGGCACGCCGCCGCCCGCGACCGCGGCGATCACGCGCAGGTTGGTCGTCTTCATGTTGTCCAGATCGATCTCGACGCGCGCGATGCGCGCGGCGAACAGCGGATCGTCTGCGAGCGGGCGGCCGTTTCTCTTGAGCTTCGCCGCGACGTGGCGCAGGCGCGCTAGCGCCGCCATCGAAAATCCCAGGCCCGCGATGTTGGTGCGCTCGTAGGTCAGTAGATACTTCGCGTAGGTCCAGCCCTTGTTTTCCTCACCGACGAGATTGGCGACCGGCACGCGTACGTCGGTGAAGAACACTTCGTTGATTTCATGCTCGCCGTCGAGCGTAATGATGGGCCGCACTTCGACGCCCGGCGCGTTCATATCGACGAGCAGAAAGCTGATGCCTTCCTGCTTGCGCACGTCGGTGGCGGTGCGCACGAGGCAGAAAATCATGTTCGCGTGCTGCCCGAGCGTCGTCCATGTCTTTTGGCCATTGACGATGTAATGCGCGCCCTCAGCATCGAAGCTTCGCACGGCCGTCGTCTTCACCGACGCGAGATCGGAACCCGAGCCTGGCTCCGAATAACCCTGACACCACCAGTCGGAGCCATCGAGAATGCGCGGCAGCCAGTAGCGCTTCTGCGCCTCGCTGCCGTATTTGATCAGCACCGGTCCGAGCATGTTCACGCCGAACGGCACGATGCGCGGCGCGCCGGCGAGCGCGCATTCGTTTTCGAAAATGAATTTCTGCGCGGTGTTCCAGCCTGGGCCGCCGTATTCCTTCGGCCAATGATTCGCGAGCCAGCCCTGAGTGTTCAGGATCGCGTGCCATTCAGCCATGTCGCGGCGCGTGAGGCGCAGACCGTTGCGAACCGTGGCGGACAGCCGCGCGGGCAGTTTCTCGTCGAGAAAGCGCACGACGCTCGCGCGAAACGCTTCTTCCTCGGGTGTGAAATTTAGATCCATGACTGCGCTACTCTCAATAGATTTCGAAGAGCCCGGCGGCGCCCATGCCCCCGGCCATGCACATCGTGACGACGGCGTACTTCACGCCGCGCCGCCGTCCCTCAATGAGGACGTGCCCGACGAGACGCGAGCCCGTCATCCCGAACGGATGGCCGATCGATATCGCGCCGCCGTTCACGTTCAGACGTTCAGAGGGAATCTCGAGCCGCTTCTGGCAGTACACCGCCTGCGACGCGAATGCTTCGTTCAGCTCCCACAGGCCGATGTCGTCGACCGTCAGGCCATGACGCGCGAGCAGCTTCGGCACCGCGAGCACCGGACCGATGCCCATTTCATCCGGCTCGCACCCCGCGAGCGCAAGACCGCGAAACGCACCGAGCGGTGCGAAGTTCGCGCGCTCGGCAGCCTTCGCTTCCATCAGCACGCAGGCGGACGCGCCATCGGCGTTCTGCGATGCGTTGCCCGCCGTGATGAACTGGTCCGGGCCCTTGACGGGCGCGAGCTTCGCGAGCGCTTCGTAGGTCGTGCCGGGGCGATTGCAGTTGTCGGCGGACACTGTAACTTCGCGGTAGCTGACGGCGCGCGTTTCCTTGTCGGTGATAGCCATCGTCGTCGTGACGGGAATGATTTCGTCGGCGTAGCGGCCAGCCTGTTGCGCTTCCGCGGTACGACGCTGGCTTTCGACCGAGAACTGGTCCTGCGCCTCGCGACTGATGCCGTAGCGCCGCGCGACGATGTCGGCGGTATCGATCATCGCCGTGTAGAGAGACGGCTTGTGCTCGACGATCCACGGGTCGAGCCCGCTCACGCCGTCTTCACGCGTCTGGATGTTCGAAATGCTTTCGACGCCGCCGGCAATCATCGCGGGCGCGCCATCGACGACGATGCGCCCCGCCGCCATCGCGATCGCTTGCAGGCCGGACGCGCAGAAGCGGTTGACGGTCGTGCCTGCGATCGACAGCGGCAACCCCGCGCGAATCACGCTCTGGCGCGCCACGTTGCGGCCGGTCGTGCCTTCGGGGTAACCGCAGCCGAGAATCGCGTCTTCGATGATGTCCGGATCGACGCCCGAGCGCTCGACCGCGGCGCGCACCGCGAACGACGCGAGCGTCGGACCGGGCGTGATGTTGAATTCGCCGCGATGTGCCTTCGTCAGCGGCGTGCGAGCAGTGGAAACGATCACAGCTTCGCGCATGGTCTACCTCCTGTATGTCGGGTTCAAGCTTGGTTCAAGCGGATTGATTGAGGCTCGCGAGCGTCGCGCCGCGTTCGACCAGCTCGACGATGAGCGGCGACGGCTGCCAGAAGACCGGATCCTCTTTCGCGAACTCGCGGATATCGGCAAGCACATTGGCGAGGCCGACGCTATCGGCATATTTCATCGGCCCGCCGCGATGACGCGGAAAGCCGTAGCCGTGAAGAAACGTGACGTCCACGTCGAGCGGCCGCAACGCGATGCCTTCATGCACGACGTTCGCGCCTTCGTTGATCATCGCCGCCATATAGCGACGCATGATCTCGTGATCGGTGAAGGTGCGCGGCGTGATGTTGGCGCGCTCGCGTTCGGCGTCGATGATCGCTTCGACGTCGGGATCGGGTTGGCCGATGCGCGCGCCATCGGCATACAGGTAATAGCCGCGGCCGGTCTTCTGCCCGAACCAGCCGCGCTCGCAGATACGGTCGGCGATCTGCACGTAACGCAACTTCGCATCGCGCGTGGCGGCCCGGCGCTTGCGCGTGGCCCAGCCGATGTCGCCGCCCGCGAGATCCGACACCTGGAACGGTCCCATCGGAAAACCGAATTCGCGCACCGCGCGGTCGATCTGATATGGCGACGCGCCGTCTTCCATCATGTGATCCGCGGCCGCGCGATAGATCGCCAGCACGCGATTGCCGATGAAGCCATCGCATACGCCTGCGCGCACCGGCACCTTGCGCAGCTTCTTCGCGAGATCGAACGCCGTGGCGACCACATCGGCGCTGACCTGCGCGGGCACCACGACTTCCAGCAACTTCATCAGGTTCGCCGGAGAGAAGAAGTGCAGGCCGATCACATCGGCGGGACGCGAGACGCTCGCGGCGATCGCGTCGATGTCGAGATACGACGTATTGGTCGCGAGCACGGCGCCCGGCTTGCAGACGCGATCGAGTTCGGCGAACACGGCATGCTTCACGGCCATGTCTTCGAAGACCGCTTCGATGACGAGATCGACGGCGTGGAGTGCGTCGTAGGACGTGCTTCCGTCGAAGCGCGCGAGCAGCGCGGCTTTCGCCTGCGATGTCATGCGGCCTTTCGCGATCAGCGCTTTGTACACCTTCTCGACGTTCGCGCGGCCATATGCCAGCGATGCATCGTCACGTTCGATCATCGTCACGGACAGTCCCGCATCGAGTAGCGCGACCGCGATACCCGCGCCCATCGTTCCGCCGCCGATCACACCGACGCTAGCAATCGCGCGCGGCTTCGCCTTGCGCGTCTCCGGCGCCTTCTGTGCGGCGCGCTCGGCGAAGAACGCATGAACCAACCCCGCGCGCTGCGGACTGTCGAGGCATTGCAGAAACAGTTGACGTTCGTGGCGCAGGCCATCGTCGAAGGACATTTCGAGTGCGGCTTGCACTGCATCAACGATCTTTATTGGGGAGAAAAGATGACGTGATTTGGTCGATACTTCGACGCGTGCGGCTTCGATCGCCGCGCGGCTCGCCGCACGATCCGCGAGTCCTCGTGCATCGCAGGCGCGACGTACCGGGGCACGTGTCGTCAGCAATGAACGCGCATACGCGAGACCTTCGGCCAACACGTCGCCGCTTGCGCCGATACGATCGATCAGACCAAGCGCGTGCGCTTCATTCGCGCCGACGTGACGGCCGCTCAACATCAGTTCGAGTGCGGCCCTGGCGCCGAGCAGACGCGGGATGCGTTGCGTGCCTCCCGCGCCCGGCAACAGGCCCAGCGTTACTTCAGGCAAGCCGAGCTTCGCGTCGGACAACGCGATCCGATAATGCGCCGCCAGCGCGACTTCGAGCCCGCCGCCGAGCGCCGCGCCGTGAATCGCCGCAACGACGAGCTTCGCGCTTGCTTCGATCCGGTTGCACACTTCCGGGAGCGACGGCGGCACGGGCGGCTTGCCGAACTCGCGGATATCCGCGCCGCCGATGAAGTTGCGGCCCGCGCCGATCAGCAGAATGGCTTTGACATCGGGATTTTGTTGCGCGGCTTCGATGGCGGTGCGCAGTTCGGACCGCACCTTCGCGCCGAGAGCGTTGACCGGCGGATTGTCGACGCTGACGACGAGAATGCCGTCGCGCAGTTCATGCCTGACGGCAGCCGTAGAAGCTTCTGGCATCGCCCTAGTCTCCATGTCATGGGTGTAGGGCGATTGTGGAAGGCAGCTACCGCATTGACAATCCAACTGGCAATTGACGAACTGTTAACTGAGACTTGACGCAGCGCGCCCGCTTCAATCCCAGGTTTTCGAAAGCGCCACGACTTCGGCGCGCAAATAGTCGATCAGCGCCTGCGTCGCCGCCGACGGATAGCGGTTGGGCAGCGTCACGATGTAGAGCGTGTTCTGCGGCCCCGCGACGCGGTATTGCGGCAGGATGCGCATCAGGCCGCGGCTCGCCGGCGCGTATTCGATGTACGCCGGCAGCAGCCCGACACCAAGGCCTTGAGCCACCGATTCCGTGAGAAACGGGTAGTCGGATGATTGCAGCGCGGGCTGGATCGTAATGTCGTGCCAATCGGCTTCGTTATGCCGGTGCGTAAGCGTCATCGTCACGCGCCGGTCCGGATGCGGCGACGCGACGAACGTCTGCCGTTGAAGATCAGCGGGAGATTCGATCGGACCATGCGCCTGCATGTACTCCGCCGAAGCGTACAGATGCCAGTCGATCGGGCAGATATTGCGCGCCACGCAATCGAGCGGTGGCGTGCGTGTGATTCTCAACGCGACATCGACTTCGGCGGCGATCAGGTCTTCGACACGATTGTTGAACGTGACATCGAGTTTGATGCTCTCATGCGCGCGCGCAAACTCCAGCAGCTTCGAGCCGATGAACATGCGGCCAAAGCCCGTCGGCACGCTGATGCGCACACGGCCGCTCAAGGTTTGACCGAGGCTGTCGATCGACGCGCGCGCCGCATGCAGGTCTTCCAGCATGCGCTTGCCGCTGTCGTACAGCATGTGCCCGGCTTGCGTGAGCTCGAAGCTGCGCGTCGAGCGGCGCAGCAATTGCGCGCCCGTTTCGCGTTCCAGCAGCTTGAGCCGCTGGCTGATGTTCGCGCGCGTCATCCCGAGCTTGCGCGCGGCGCCGCTCAAACTGCGAGATTCGACGATCTCGACGAACAGGCCGATGAGGTTCAGGTCCATGGTGCGTGAGCCCGTGGGTTGTGTTTTGATGCGGGAATCGATTCATCATGCAACGCGGCGTCTGTGCGCTAGCGATCGGTCAACTGGGCGATTAGCGCCCTGGTGGCCGCCGTCAATGTTTCGCCGCGCTTCGTGCCGACACAGATCTGCCGATCGGCCCAGGGCTCGTCGAGCGGTACCGTGGCCACTTTATCGAAATCCTCCCTGGACAACATGCTTTCCGGCTGAATGGTCACGCCGAGTTCCGCCTTGACCAGGGCACGCGCGGCTTCCATCGTGTTGACACAATATTTCATGCGCAACTCGCGGCCGAGCGCCGTCGCCGCATTTCGCAACTGTTTCATCATCGACGTGGCTGGGGATATGCCAACCAGGTCTTCATCGAGCGGATCGCGCGTCGTCACGCTCGCTCTCTCGCCAAGCGGGTGTCCGCGCGGCACGACGGCAACCAGACGGTCGCTTCGATACGCGACGATGTCGAGCTTCGCACTGTCGATATCGTCGGTGGCATAGAAAACCGCCAGGTCGGCGTTGCCCGATACGACGGCGTTCACCACGTTGACGTTCGCATCCTCGTGAAACTCGATGTCGACGAGCGGGAAATCCCGCATGAATCGGGCGATTTCCCGTGCGAGAAAATGGACGATGATCGTGCTGGTGGAACTCACGCCGATCTCCCGCAATGCAGCGCGACGGATCTGCTGCTCCTCCACCACGGTCAGAAACAACCTCAACGTGAACGGGTCGATCCGCCTCGTCAGAGAATGGATATTTAATCCGCTCATTGCGCCTCCTCCTACCGTCTTTTCGATCGCATTGATCCGCCGATGCGCGCGGCGCATGGCTTCGGAAAATCGCAATCGCCATTTTGAAAGCGGCTTCCTACTATAGCCAATCATCACGCCCGGCCGCATCGCTATGGAAAATTCGTCATCACGCTTCAGTTCTGTCGGGCCGCTGCCTTATGTCGTGGCCGCGACCTTCTTCATGCAGGGTAACGGGGCGCGCTGAAGGTGCCGGTCGAACGCCTCGTCGTCGTACGCATGACCGACAAGCCGCGACTGATGCGAGCCATCAACACGATCACGTGGCCGGGCGTCGTCGCGCCTCTGGTCGGCCCTCCATTGGGCGGACTCGTTACGACTTACGCGTTCTGGCGCGGGATCTTTCTGCTCAACCTCCCCGTTTGCATCGCGGCCCTGGCCGCCGTGCCGAAGTGGGTGCCGAACCTGCGCGGCACCGAACGCCGTCCGTTCGATACGATCGGCCTCATGCTCAGCGGTCGGCGGTGACGGCAATCGTGTATGGCGCCGATAAGGCAAGCCAGCCCGACGCGAATCCGCTCGTGAGAATGGGCATCGTCGTGGCGGGGTTCGCCATCGGCGGCGTCGCGTTTTATCAGGCGCGTCGCGAGCGGCATCCGCTGATCGATGTCAGCACGCTCGAGATTCCGACGTTCTCGGTCACGGTCGTCACGGGATCATTGACGCGTATCGGGATCGGCGCCGTGCCGTATCTGCTGCCGCTGATGTTTCAGATCGGCTTCGGACTGTCGCCATTCGAATCGGGGCTGCTGCTCATTGCGAGCGCCGTCGGCAATCTCGGCATGAAAGCGTTGACGACGCCGAGTTTGCGGCGCTACGGTTTTAGCCGAGTCGCGATCGCGGGATGCACGAGGTCAGTGGCGCATCGATCAGGAAGCCGTGATCGTCACGGTCACGTTCGAGCGCAACGGGTCGGTGCTGATCGGTCGTTCGAGCGGGGTTGGCGTGGCAAATCTCACGCTTGGCGCTGCCGGTCAGCGGCATCGGGCAGAAAAGGCGCGATGTTCGTCATCGCGCGCTCGACGTAGACGTCCTTCTCACCCACGGGCGCCACATAGTGAATCGCATTGCGAGCAGCCCCGACGCTCACGAGGCGGGCGATCACCCATGCCGCCAGATATTGCGACGACAGGCATCCTCCCGCGGTGGCGACGTTCCGGTTCGCCACGAACGGGCGATCGAGCACCGCGACACCGGCCTCCTCGACCCACGGTTTCGTGGTCGAGTCCGTGCATGCGGGAACGCCGTCGAGCAGCCCGAGCTTCGCGAGTATCAGCGTGCCCGAGCATTGCGCGCCCAACAGTTGGCGTCCCGGGTCCAACTCGAGCCGTGACATCAGCGCCGCATCCGCCACCACGTCGCGCGTTCGGACGCCGCTGCCCACCAGCACCGCCTGTGCGTCTTTGGCCTCTTCCAGCGACGCCTGCGCCTGAAGAGCGACACCGTTCATCGATCGCACATGCGATGTGGGGCTCGCTATCGAGACACGCCAGCCGGGCGTCTTGACCCGGTTCAAAATATTCAGCGCAATCAGCGAGTCGAGCTCGTTGAAGCCGTCGAAGGTCAGGATGGCGATATGCATGGCTTGCTCGCTGAGTAGGGACGTATTTCCATCGTAGGACCGGAGAGCAATACAATCAAATTATTGTCATGGATACATTGCCATGCCCGAGCTGCGCTACAAACAGCTGGTCGACCGTTTCGCCGACGACATCCGCGCGGGCCGTTTGCGGCCCGGAACGCGCTTGCCGACGCACCGCGAACTCGCCGTCCGCGAAGGCCTCGCGCTGGTGACGGCCACGCGCGTCTACGCCGAGCTTCAGTCAATGGGCCTCGTGAGCGGCGAAACGGGGCGCGGTACGTTCGTGAAGGAGCCTCTGCCGCGCGGCGAGGGTGTCGACTTGCATGCGTGGGACGCCGACACCGTCGATCTGAGCTTCAACTACCCGTCGAGTGCCGATCAGGTCGCTTCGTTCAGGGCGGCGCTGCGCGAGCTTGCGGGCGCTGGCGATCTGGCGGCCCTGCTGCGTTACCAGCCCCACGGCGGCCGCGAGCACGAACGCGCGAGCGTCGCGCGCCATCTGGCCAAGGCGGGTCTGAGCGCAGCGCCCGATACCGTCCTGCTCGTGAGCGGCGCGCAGCACGGGCTGACGACGACCGCGTTGGCGTTGCTCGAACCCGGCGACGTGGTGGCCGTGGACGCGCTGACCTACCCGGGATTCAAGCTTGCCGCCGAGATCAACCGGCTGGAGCTCGTCGCGATCCCGGCCGCGGGAAACGGTCCGGACCTCGACGCCTTGGCGGCACTTAGCAAGCGGCGGCGGGTACGGGCCGTCTACACGATGCCGACGCTGCACAACCCGCTCGGCTGGGTGATGAGCGCGACGCGCCGTCGTGAACTGATCGCGATTGCGCGGCGGCATGGACTGCTGGTCATCGAGGATGCCGCGTACGCATTCCTCGTCGAAAACGCGCCACCGCCGCTGGCATCACTCGCGCCGGAGTTGACCGTCTACGTCTCCAGCCTGTCCAAGAGCGTCGCGACCGGGCTTCGCGTCGGCTTCATGCATGCGCCGGCAAGCGCGATACCGAAGCTCGAACGAATCATCCGGGCAACCACGTGGAACACGCCGGCGACCCTGACGGCCATCGCATGCGGCTGGATCGAAGATGGCACGGTCGACATGCTCGCGGCCGACAAACGCCGCGACGCCGCGATGCGCCAGGCGATCGCGGCGCGTTTGCTGGCCGGCGTGAAACGGATCGGGCATCCGGTGTCGTACTTTCTGTGGCTTCCGCTTGCCCAGGAAGTGCGCGCGGACGCGATCGCCATGGCCTTGAGGCGCGTGAAGATCGCCGTTTCGACAGCGCACCCGTTCGCCGCGTCGCCGCATGTGCCGCACGCGATCCGGCTCGCGCTCGGCTCGGTCGGCCTAACGACACTCGAGCAGTCGCTGCAGACGGTGGCGCGTGTCATTGCCGAACAGACCTACTGATCGTAGACGGTGCGACGCCGTCCGCCTCACCCCAGCGCGGCCGAGCGCGCATTGCGACGTATCGCCTGCGGCGGTTGCCCGAACGCCCGAGCGAACGCGTCGCGCATGCGGCGCGGGTCGGCGAACCCGGTCTGTTGCGCGATCTGTTCGACCGTATGGCGGCTCCGCTCCAGCATGAGGCGCGCCGCTTCGAGACGCAGTCTCTCGACGGCCTTGGCGGGCGATTGCCCCGTCTCCGCCCGGAACGCGCGGCTGAACTGACGCGGGCTGAGCCGCGCGACTTCAGCCAGTTGCTCCACCAGCAGCGGTTGCGCGAGATTCTTCCTCGCGTAGGTCAGCGCGGACTGAATGCGATCGGACTTCGCATCGAGCTCCAGCAACGCCGAATGCTGGGACTGACCACCGGCGCGCCGATGAGAGACGACGAGCGTTTGCGCGACCGATCTCGCAACGTCCACGCCCAGGTCGGCCTCAACTAACGCCAGCCCGAGATCGATACCCGCTGTCATGCCCGCCGACGTCCAGACCGAACCGTCGACCGCGTAAATCCGGTCTTCCTCCACGCGAATGCGCGGAAAACGGGTGCGCAGCGCGGACGCATAGACCCAGTGCGTGGTGGCGCGCTTGCCGTCGAGCAGACCCGCTTCCGCCAGCACGAATGCGCCCGTGCAAATCGCGGCGACACGCCGGGCCGTCAGCGCGCTGTGGCGTGCGTAGGCGAGCAGCCCCGGGGACGGCCGCGCCGCACCGGGATCGCCGCCCGTGAACAGGACCGTGTCGAACGTTCGCTCTCCAAATGGTTCGGTCATCACCGTGGGGCCACCGATCGGTCTGACTGGTTCGCCACGCTCAGACAGCGTGACGATTTCGTAGAACGATTCACCGAATTTCTGATTGGCAAACGAAAACACCGGCTGCGCGGCGAGCGACATGGCGTGAAACCCATCGAACACGACGAACGCGACTGACGGCACGGCGATTCCTTCGAATGGTGTCCTGAAACTGTAGTTTCTACGTCCTTTGCGATATCGGCGGCCGCTCATATAAATGCGCTATGGATGCGCGGGTTCGATTGAACGCAAATAAGCAGCACTCAACGATCCTTTCGCACCAGCGGTCGACCGACTCTTTCAGTTCCCATTCTAGTCACCGTTTCCTTTTCGCAGGTCAGGAGAACTCCTCATGAAAGGCCTCAAATCCCTACTTGTCACCGCGCTGATCGCGGCGCCGGCCATCGCCAACACGCCGGCAACCGCGCTTGCGGCGCAGGCGCCCACGACGTCCGCTGCGCCGGCGGATGACACGGCCATCCACCCGTTCACGGCGCACTTTTCCGACGCGCAACTAGCCGACCTGAAGAAACGCATCGCGCAGACGCGCTGGCCGCAACCGGAGACGGTGACGGACCGGTCGCAGGGCGCGCAGCTCGCGAAGCTGCAGGCGCTCGTGCAGTATTGGGGCACCGGCTACGACTGGCGCAACGCCGAAGCAAAGCTGAACGCGCTACCGCAGTTCGTCACGACGATCGATGGCGTCGATATTCACTTCATCTGGGTGCGCTCGAAAAATCCCGGTGCGCTACCGCTGATCATGACGCATGGCTGGCCCGGTTCGGTGTTCGAGGAGCTGAAGGTGATCGGACCGTTGACTGACCCCGTAGCGTACGGAGGACGTGCGGAGGATTCGTTCGATCTGGTTCTGCCGTCGATGCCCGGATACGGATTTTCGGGTAAGCCATCGACGGCCGACTGGACGCCAGATCACATCGCGCGAGCATGGGAAGAACTGATGCGGCGCCTCGGCTATCAGCAATACGTCGCACAGGGCGGAGACTGGGGCTCGGTGATCGCCGACAAGATGGCCGCGCAACAGCCGCCGGGCCTGCTCGCCATTCACGTCAATATGCCGGCGACCGTGCCGCCCGAAATCGCAAAGCGGTTGAAGGCGGGCGATCCGCCGCCGCGCGGACTCTCCGGCAAGGAGAAAGCCGCCTATCAGTCGCTGAACAATCTATACACGCGCGGCGGCGGCTATGCGGCGATGATGGTCACACGTCCACAGACGATCGGTTATGCGCTCGCGGATTCCCCGGTCGGACAGGCCGCATGGATGTACGACAAATTCGCGGACTGGACCTACAGCGGCGGCGATCCGGAACGGTCGTTGAGCAAAGACGAGATGCTCGACGACATCACGCTGTACTGGCTGACCAATACCTCCACCTCGGCGGCGCAGCTTTACTGGACCAACAACGCGAACAACTTCAATAGCGTGAACATCTCGATCCCAGCCGCCGTGACCGTGTTTCCCGGCGAGATTTATCAGGCGCCCCGCAGTTGGACCGAGCGCAGCTATCACAACCTCATCTACTTCAACGAAGTGAACAAGGGCGGCCATTTCGCGGCATGGGAACAGCCGCAGCTCTTCTCCGAGGAAATCCGCGCTGCCTTCAGGTCGCTGCGCTGATCGGTGTCTTGCACGGCGCAACGTTCGAAGGAGCTTCGTAATGTCGGATGAAATCAACAGGCGTCGTCGACGCCTTCTCGGGAGCGCCGCCATCGGCGTCGGCGCGCTCAACCTCGGATTGAACGGCTGGGCAAATGCCCAGTCGCTTGCAGGAGATCAAAACAGTGGCGGTGCGCCGCAACCCACATCGTTCGCGACGATCAAGCAGATCGACGCCGGCGTGCTGAACATTGGCTACGCCGAAGTGGGACCCGCCGATGGTCCCGTGGTGATCCTGCTTCATGGCTGGCCATATGACATCCACAGCTTTGCCGACGCTTCGCTGCGCATCGCATCGGCGGGCTATCGGGTGATCGTTCCACATTTGCGCGGTTACGGCACGACGCGCTTTCTTTCACCCGCGACGATTCGCAATGGTCAGCAATCGGTACTCGCCGTCGACGTCATAGCGTTGATGGATGCGCTAAAGATCCAGCGGGCGATCATTGGCGGATTCGATTGGGGCGCGCGCACGGCAAATATCGTCGCCGCACTGTGGCCGCAACGGTGCCAGGCGTTGGTGTCGGTGAGCGGGTATCTGATCGGCAGCCAGAGGGTCGGGAGCAAGCCATTGCCGCCGAAGGCGGAGCTTTCGTGGTGGTATCAGTTCTACTTCGCCACCGAGCGCGGCAGGCAGGGCTATGAAGCGAACCGCAATGACTTTGCGAAGCTGATCTGGCAACTCGCGTCGCCGAAATGGTCCTTCGACGATGCGACGTTCGCGCGCTCGGCGGCCGCGTTCGAGAATCCCGACCACGTTGCCGTCGTGATCGACAATTACCGTTGGCGTTTGGGTTTGTCGAGAGGCGAGCCTCAATACGACGCGCTGGAGAAGCGCCTCGCAGCAGCACCTGTCATTAGCGTGCCGACGATCGCGCTGGAAGGCGATGCGAACGGCGCCCCGCATCCGGAGCCCGCGTCGTATGCGGGGAAATTCGTCGGCAGATACGCGCAACGTACTATCGGGGGCGGTATTGGTCACAACTTGCCCCAGGAGGCACCGCAGGCGTTTGCGGACGCGATAGTCGAAGTGGCTCGCTACTAGCTTCGAAACGTGCATGTTCTCGCACCTCGGTATGCGGCGCGCGAACATGCACTCGAGCGGCTAACCTCGCGGCAATCCGGCCCGCCCGCAGCCCGTTCGATTATTGATCCGCCTGAAATAATCCATTCAGCGGCACCCTCTTACTCGTCGCCGAGCCCTTCCCTACAGTAGCTGCACGACACACGGGATACCAACGCTACGAGGCGGTCTCCCGCATCCCTGGCTCAAGAGGAGACGCTCATGAATCGGCAGGCGCTCTATTTCGACGACCTCAAGGTCGGCGACACCTCCATTACCGGCACGTACGAAGTCAGCGCGGCCGCGATCAAGCGGTTCGCCGCGGAGTTCGATCCGCAGCCATTCCATCTCGACGAGGAAGCCGCCCGCGGCACCATGTTCGGCGGACTCGCAGCGAGTGGCTGGCATACCGCGGCGATCACGATGCGCCTGCTCGTCAGCGAGGGCCCGAAGCTGATCAACGGCGTACTCGGAGCCGGCTGCGAAATCGAATGGCAGACGCCGACGCGCCCTGGCGACATCCTGCACGTGGAAAGCGAAGTGGTGGAACTGATCCCTTCGCGCTCACGCGCCGATCGGGGAACCGTCGCGCTGCGATCGAAAACGATCAATCAGCACGGCCAGATCGTGCAGGACATGACCGCAAAACTGATCGTCGCACGCCGGCCCGCGTAACGCCGATTGCCGGTCACTTCGCAAGGACCTCCATCATGATCGTCGATCGCTCCGCCCAGCACGCCGCCGCGAACTACAAGCTGTTGATCGGCTCGATTCTGCCGCGCGCCATTGCGTGGGTCAGCACGCTTTCGAAGGCGCCGCCTTCTGAATGGTCAGCAACAGACCGGTGAAATTGAGCGCGAACTGGTCGTTGATCATTTCAGGGGTAACGGCTTCCAGCGGAGCTGCGGTGCCCGCGCCGGCATTTGCGAACACGATGTCGATGCGGCCGAAAGTTGCTGCCACAGCGACCTTGGCGCCCTCTGCGCGAAAGAGCTTGGCGACTTCCAGACCGATACCCGACGTACCCCCGTGACGAGCGCGACCTTGTTCTTCAGCTTCATGTTCAATTTCCTTGAGGTGAGTTGGCGAGAACCGTTGGTGTCCCCGATGGAGACCATTCTGGTCGGCTGCCGCACCTCCGACAAATGAGAAGAACTTGCCACCCAAGCCAGAAAATCTAGTTCGGCCTCGATGTTTGCGACCCATCAGCTCACTTCACCAGCGCTTCCCGATGGGCGTCGACGAAGTCAGCTATGCTGTTGAAGCGGAAGTCGATGTTCGGCTGCGAGCCCGGGTCCATCGTCGCGCCAAAGCCCGGCTGCGAATGACGCCGGTAAATCCAGCACGACGCCAGCCCGAACTCGTTCGCGGGCTTGTGGTCATGGAAAAGGCTTTCTGCCGTGTGAAGGATTGTTTCCTTCCTGATGCCACGCTCATCGAGCTTCTGAAGCATGTACTCGAAGTTGCGCGGCGACGGCTTGTAGGAGCCGACGTCCTCCGCCGTGATGATCGCGTCGAACTGAACCTGCAGCCTGGCGTTGCTGTGGGCGAAACTTTCGTTGTCGACGTTCGACAGGATGATCAGCTTGTAGTGCTGCTTCAGATATTGCAGCGCGGCTGCAGAATCGGGGAATGCCGGCCAGTTTCTGATCGATCGGCCGTACGCCACGCATTCTTCGTGGGTATAGCGCAGGCCCCACTCCTCTGCCATGCGCTTATACACGATGGACAGCAGTTCCTGATAGCGCTTCGCGGGCGTGAATTTCTGCTGCGACGACTCGTGGCGAGCGTGGGCTTCCAGCACCTGGTCACGCGTGAGCGGCGTGCTGGCTCGCTCCAGCAGAGGCTTCAGGGCTTCGAAGATGCCACTCTCCCAGTCGATCAAGGTGCCGTAGCAGTCAAAAGTCAGTGCATCGAAATCGGTCAGTTTCACGACTCCTCCTGTCAGATGTCCATGATGAAGACCACAATGGATTGAGCAACCGCCGCAATCAGAACTTTAATGCAGCAGCGAAGCGACAGCTTCACTTCTGTTGTGCGCTCGCATTGGCTCACAAACCCTGGCGTTTTCCCGAATGCGATCCGACGACGAAGCGGAGCTAATCTGGTCACCCTCGGTCCAACACCTGGAGACTTTATGCGACCCGTCGTCATGGCAATGGCTGTCCTAACAGCCGCCGGCATCTGCGCATCCGTCAACGCTCAATCGGTGATCACCCTCGGGCACTCCGCTCCGCTCACGGGCCCGCAGGCGCCGAACGGAAAGGACAACGAGAACGGCGCCCGCCTCGCTATCGACGAACTCAACAAGAGCGGTGTCACGGTAGCTGGCCAGAAGGTAACGTTCAAACTGGACTCCGAAGACGACCAGGCAGACCCGAAGATCGGCGTTCAAGTCGCGCAGAAACTCGTCGACAGCGGCGTGATCGCCGTGCTGGGCCCGTACAACTCGGGCGTGGCGATTCCGGCGTCGCGCGTCTATAACACGGGCGGCGTACCGATGCTGCCGGTGGCGTCCAATCCGGCGCTGACGAAGCAAGGCTTCAAGAACATCTTCCGTATCGGCGCGAGCGACGAGCAGCTAGGCGGGACGATGGGCCAGTTTGCGGCCAAGACATTGAAGGCCAAGACCGCCGCCGTGATCGACGATCGCACGGCCTATGGGCAAGGCGTGGCCGAGCAGTTCATCAAAGAGGCCAAGGCAAACGGAATTCAGATCGTGGACCAGCAGTTCACGAACTCGTCGGCGACTGACTTCCTCGGCATTCTGACCAGCATCAAGGCCAAAAATCCGGATGTCGTCTTCTTCGGCGGATACGCTGCTCAAGGCGCGCCGATGGCCAGGCAAATGCGCGCACGCGGACTGCGTGCCAAGCTGCTTGGCGGCGATGGCATTTGCTCGGCAGACATGGGTAAGGTCGCTGGTGACGCGGCCTCCATCGTGTATTGCGCCCAGGGCGGCATTGCGCTCGACAAAACCCCAGCCGGCCGAGAGTTTCTGCAGAAATACAAAGCCGCCTTCAACACCGACACACAGGTCTATGCGGTCAGCTATTACGACGGTGTAAAGCTGCTCGCCGATGCGATGGCCAAAGCGGGCACCACGACCGACAAGGCAAAGCTCACCGCCCAGTTGGCAAAGACCAACTATAAGGGCGTAGCAGGCACCTACTCGTTCGATGAAAACGGCGATCTGAAGGGCGCACCCACGACCGTCTATGTGATCAGAAACGGCCTTCCGGTGCCGTACGGGCAGTAACGTTCAATCGAGTCGTCCCCAACGCACCCATGAAAATCACTCGCACTATTTCGACAGTCGAGGTTCATACCGGCGGCGAAGCGTTCCGTATCGTTACGAGCGGCCTTCCTCGTCTTCCCGGCGACACCATCGTCAAGCGTCGCGCGTGGCTGAAAGAGAACGCCGACGACATTCGCACCGCACTGATGTTCGAACCGCGTGGTCATGCGGACATGTACGGCGGATACCTGACCGAACCCGTTAGTCCCACGGCAGACTTCGGGATCATCTTCGTCCACAACGAGGGTTATAGCGACCACTGCGGACACGGCGTTATCGCGTTGTCCACCGCGGCGGTCGAGTTGGGCTGGGTTCAGCGCCAGATTCCGCAGACGCGCGTTGGCATCGACGCTCCGTGTGGTTTCATCGAGGCATTCGTGCAATGGGATGGTGAACACGCCGGCAACGTACGTTTCGTGAACGTTCCGTCGTTCATCTGGAAGCGCGATGTCACGGTTCAGACGCCGTCGTTTGGCACCGTAAAGGGTGACATCGCCTTCGGTGGTGCCTTCTACTTTTATACGGACGGTGCGCCGCACGGTCTCGCAGTCCGCGAGTCTTCTGTCGAGGAACTCATCAAGTTTGGCGCCGAGGTCAAAAAGGCTGCAAACGACGCATACCCGGTTGAGCATCCGGACATCCCGGAAATCAATCACATCTACGGGACCATCATTGCCAATGCACCGCGGCACGAAGGCTCGACGCAAGCCAACTGTTGCGTGTTCGCCGACCGTGAAGTGGACCGTTCGCCCACCGGCTCAGGGACCGGCGGACGCGTCGCGCAACTCTATCTGCGCGGCGAACTGGCCATGAACGAGACGCTCGTCAACGAGTCCATCATCGGCACGGTCTTCAAGGGGCGTGTACTCAGCGAGACGACCGTCGGCGACTTCAAGGCGGTCATCCCCGAGGTCGAGGGCAACGCCTACGTTTGCGGCTTCGCAACCTGGATCGTGGACGAGCGTGACCCGCTAACGTACGGCTTCCTCGTCCGATAATCGGCTCAAGCTCTCCTCCGGTTTCGAAGCGCGAAGAACAAACCAGCTCCGAGCGCGACGAGCAGGACTACGATCAGGCCGCCACCCAGGCCTGCCATGCCGGTCATGCTGGTGGTTGCACCGGGCGCCGCCGAGGCAGCCAGCGGCGCGGAAGCCTCTGGCGCGACCGGCTGCGGAAGCGCCACACCGGCGGCACTGCCTTGACGTACCAGAGAAGCCTCCGATGTCGGCAAGGCCTGGGACGCCTGCGACACTTCAGGCGCGGACGCGACAGCAGGCGCTTCCGGATGGGGTCCGACAGGCGCCATCGCAGTTTCCGAAGGCGCCACGACCGACGCGGCCGCCTGAGGACCCGCTTCGAGCGACCGCGCCATCGTCTTCCACTTATCGAACACGCCATCCACGCAGTGCACATCGATACAGGCGTTGCGCGCGTGCCGCCACTGCGCCAGTTGCGCGGACGATAGTTTGCCGCTGCCGAGCAGTGCCTGTTGCTGCGCGAAGATGTCGTCGTACTCGTTGTTCAGAATCGCGTGATCGCAAATGACGCGCTCAGCGGGTTGCTGTGTCGTTGCACACTGAATGTCGTTCGCCGACGCCGCGGTCGAACCCAACGCCGCCAGGGATAGCAGCAATACTCCAATACGTCGTGCCAAGTGCACCCGTCCTCCGAGAATGTGAGCGTCAAAGTCGAGGCACCACGATGAATCCGCCCGACTCGTCACCGTATGTATCGACTCTGCCTTCCAGCAGATAACGTGCCGCCAACGCGCATAGCGCCGCGTCGACATCGTCGATCGATGTCAGCGGCGCTGTCGCGATGCCTTCCCGTTCGAGAATTGCCCGGCGCTGCGGGCCTTTTTGCCTCGCGGACGCGACGTCCGTGCCGACAAAAGCGCACGTGATCGCGTGAGGAAACGTTTCGAAGCACACCCGGCCCGTGACTTCTTCGCCGCCGCCGAAAAGCGCAAAGTGCGCGGCGAATGCGTCGTAGATGCGCTCGCCGTTGAACATCCATCCATAGAAGCCGCTTTTGCTGGCCGCCGCCAGTTCGCGAGCCGGTGTCGCGAACGAAAAGATGCGCTGCCGCGCGAGTGCCTTCTCGGCGAGCCTTCCCGCGGCGCCCGTTCGCCAACGACACGGCGCATCGATGCCCACCGCCGCCACCTCGTGCGCGCGGCACCGCTCGAGCATCTGTTCGGGGGTCGCGTTGCCGAGTTTGCACAGCATCCGGGTGCCGCGCAGGATCACCAGATGGTTGCCCTTGCGGTCCCCGCCGACATCGATGCCCGCTACCGTGGGCGGCGTCAAAGCAGCGCCACCACCCTCACATCGCCCTGCTCCGCCGACGCCACCACCTTCTCGCCGATCCGGCGGAACGTGATCGACACCGACGCATCCCCGACCCGCAGATCGCTGACTTCGAGCCAGTCGATACCTTCGGGCAGCATCGGCTGTTCGATCAACACTTCGCGGCGCTCGGCGTCGATCGTGATGCCCAGACACGACTCGAGCATCATGAACGGCGAGCCCGCCGCCCATGCCTGCGGCAAACACGCGACCGGATAGGCCGTGGGCGGCTCGCCGCGGCGGCGCGGGAAGCCGCAGAATAGTTCCGGCAAGCGCATGTCGAAATTGACCGCCGCCTCGAACAGCGCCTGCAGCAGTTTCACGGCCGACGCCTTGGCGCCGTAGCGCGACAGCCCGCGCGCGCATAGCGCGTTGTCATGCGGCCAAACCGAGCCGTTGTGATAGGCCATCGGATTGAAGCGCGCCTGGCTCGCCGCCAGCGTGCGCACGCCCCAGCCGGTGTGGAACAGCGTCGAGTCGAGCGCGCGCACCAACGCTTCGCCGCGCTCGCGCGTGGGCAGGCCGAACGCCAGCAGATGCCCCGCGTTCGATGCCATCACGCGACACAGCTCGCCATGACCGTCGAGCGCGATGCCGTAAAAGCCGACCTCATCCATCCAGTACTTTTCTTCGACGCAGCGACGGATCTTCTTCGCGCGCTCCGCATACTGCGCGGCCGCGTCGCGCAGACCGCGCAGCTTCGCGAAGCGCGCCATCGTGTCGAACGCGGCGCTCGCATAGGCCTGCACTTCGACGAGCGCGATCGGGCCGTCGGGAAAGCGCCCGTCCGCATGAAACACCGAGTCGTGACTATCTTTCCAGCCCTGATTCGCGAGGCCGCCATCCGATTCGCGCTGGTAATCGAGCAGTCCGTACCGGTTCTTGTCGCACACGCCCGCGACCCACTGCGCCGCGCGTTCGAGCGCGGGCCACAACTCGTCGATCAGCGAGACGTCGCCGGTGCGAGCCGCGTAGGCGCCCGCCAGCACGATGAACAGAGGCGTGGTGTCGACCCCGCCGTAGTACAGCGCAAACGGCACTTCGCCGGCCGCGGCCATTTCGCCCTTGCGCATCTCGTGCATGATCTTGCCCGGCGCGGCGTCGCGAAACGGCGAGTTCTCGCGCGCCTGATGCTCGGCGAGAAAGCGCAGCACGCCAGCCGCCAGATGCGGCTGCAGCCACAGCGTTTGCAGCGACGTGATCACCGCGTCGCGGCCGAACGGGGTCGAAAACCATGGGATGCCCGCATACGGGTACGGGCCGGTCGCGAGATCCGTCGTCAGCAGTTCGAGGTCGGCGAACGAGCGGTCGATCCATGCGTTGAACAGCGGGTTGCTCGAACGCACGCGCGCGCTCGCGCGGCGCCGCTCGCGCATCACCAGGTGGGCATCCACCAAGGCCGCGCGTACCGCCGCACGGCCGACGCGCGGGCGTTCCGTGTCGATCTGCGACATATGCGCTTCGCTCAGCGCGTGCACCGGCTGCGATACGTCGGCGCCGGGCTTGCTGGTCATCGGAACCACGTGCACGGCCACCGACAGGTAGATCGACACGCACGCCTGCGCGGGCAGCTTGACGGTGTAGTCGGCGCGGTCGGCGAACAGCTTGTCCGGCTGCGGCGAGAACGCGATCTGCACGTTGCGCGCGACGTCGTCGAGACCGACATAGCCGAGCAGCACCTCCTGATTCTCGACACGCGCGGGCTGCACGCGACCCTGCTTGTCGCGCTTCAGGCCGCGCACTTCGAACATGTCGCGGAAATCGCTGGAAAACGAAATCGACAGCGGCACGGTCGCATCGCGCGTGCCGTAATTCGTGAGTTCGATCGCCTCGTTGAGCACGGTGCCCGACAGCACGCGCACACGCTGGACGTGGATCACGCCTTCGGGCGTGCTGTCGCCGCCGAGCGGCGGCAGCGGGCGGTTGGTCAGATGCGCGGTAAACGTGGCGTTGTCGCTGCTGACGCTGCCCGACAGCAGCGACGGCGCGCGGCCGCCGAAGGTCAGGCGCAGTTGCGACATCACGCGCGTGTCGTTGACGAACAGGCCGTCGTCGTGGCCTGTGATATCGCCCAGCGGATCATTGACGATGAAGGTGTCGCCCGACTTGAGCACGTGCTGCGTGGCGCTCGCGACGTTGAGGTTTTCCGTCGGGATGAAGACGCCGTCCTGCTCGGGATCGCGATGATCGACGCCGCCCGAGTGGGTCAGCCCGCCGAGGGCTTCTGGCTGCTGTTTCAAGGTCGCTCCTATGAATTCGCTGCTGCGTTCAGTTGCACTTCGGGTCTCGCCTCGGATTTGCCGCCGGGTCGGCCGACTTGGCCGGCTCCGGTTGGCCGGCCAGCCCATCCGATTGTAGAGGCTCTGAGGGCGTGAGACGAAGTTATCGCGTAGGAGTTTCGGGTTTTTGCGCCATTTTTTGACGCCGTTTTCGGTGGCACAGGACGTGCAGGCGGGATGCGCGGAACGCAGAAAACCCACGGCCTCGTGAGCCGTGGGTTCGGGACCGTCGTTAAACGCGTTGTTGGGCGTCTATCCGGCCTGTTACCGCTTTGCGACAGGTTTCGCCTCGCGCAGCGTCTCGCCGATGAACAGCTGACGCGGACGGCCAATTTTCTGCTCGGGATCGGCGATCATTTCGTTCCACTGCGCAATCCAGCCGACCGTGCGTGCCATCGCGAAGATGCACGTGAACATCGACGTCGGAATGCCCAGCGCGCGCTGCACGATACCCGAGTAGAAGTCGACGTTCGGGTACAGCTTGCGCGACACGAAATAATCGTCTTCGAGCGCGATCTTTTCGAGCGCCATCGCGAGCTTGAACAGCGGGTCGTCGTGCAGGCCCAGCTCTTCGAGCACTTCGTGGCAGGTTTCGCGCATCAGCTTCGCGCGCGGGTCGTAGTTCTTGTACACGCGGTGGCCGAAGCCCATCAGCTTCACGCCCGAGTTCTTGTCCTTCACCTGCTTGATGAACTCAGGAATGTTGTCGACCGAGCCGATTTCTTCCAGCATGTTCAGCGCTGCTTCGTTCGCGCCGCCGTGCGCCGGGCCCCACAGACACGCGATACCGGCCGCGATACACGCGAACGGATTCGCGCCCGACGAACCGGCGAGACGCACGGTCGACGTCGACGCGTTCTGCTCGTGGTCCGCGTGCAGGATCAGGATACGGTCGAGCGCGCGCACCAGCACGTCGTTGACCTTGTACTCCTCGGCCGGATTCGCGAACATCATGCGCATGAAGTTCGCGCTGTACGACAGATCGTTCTTCGGATACACGAACGGTTGATCGATGCTGTACTTGTACGCCATTGCCACCAGCGTGGGCAGCTTCGCGATCATGCGGATCGCCGATAGGTCGCGATGCTGCTGGCTCGTGATGTCGAGCGAATCGTGATAGAACGCCGACAGCGCGCCGACCGCGGCAACCAGAATCGCCATCGGGTGCGCGTCGCGACGGAAGCCGCGGAAGAAGAAGTGCATCTGCTCGTGCACCATCGTGTGCTGCTTGACGGTGTTCTCGAACTCGGCTTTCTGCGGTGCGTTCGGCAGTTCGCCCTTCAGCAGCAGGTAGCAGCTTTCGAGAAAGTCGGCGTTCTGCGCGAGGTTGTCGATCGAATAGCCGCGGTACAGCAGCTCGCCCTTGTCGCCGTCGATATACGTGATTTCGGAGTTGCACGCCGCCGTCGACATGAAGCCCGGGTCGTACGTAAATTTGCCGGTCTGGCCGTACAGCTTGCGGATGTCGATCACGTCGGGGCCCAGCGAGCCCTTATAGATCGGCAGATCGATGGTCTGGTCGCTGTCGGAAAAGCTCAGCGTTGCGTGTGACTTCGAGTTCATCTACGTGTTCCTTTTGCTTGATACCGCAGTCGTACCGGCATGCATCGCGGTCATACGGCGAGGCGCGACCTCGGCGCTCTCGAACCAGTACAGGCATGCTCAGGTTCCGCCGCGCATTCTACGGGCCGGCGTGTCGTTGATTGCGTCGATTGCTCGCAACAGACCATCTCCGCGTGCGCAACATTCGTTGTTGGCATGGGGCACTGGCATCGCGCTGCCGATGAAAGTTGTTCGAAAGTCGGAACACCAGCTGCAACAATGTTTTGCTGCCAGCAGACTGCGTTGGGCTGAGTCCGTCTGCGATACTCGGTGTGTGCATTGATGCTTGCGGCCCGCGATTCGAAGCGGGCTTTTTGATCACACAGAAACGCAGGACGAATACAAATGAATGCCTCTCTCGAAACTCTGTTTCCGGATCACGTCCATACCGAAGGCCACACGGTCACCGCGCTGAATCATCAGGACATCGTCGTCGCGTTGTCGGCGGCGCTGAAGACGCAGGACGTCGCGGTGCTGCATATGCTCTATCCGCGCACCGACGCGCGCACGCATCGCAGTCTCGACACGCTCGTCGACGTGCTGCATGGACACGGCCTGCATGAAGTCGCGGATCTGATCGCGCGGGAAGCGCACTACCTGTTGTTCACGGACCCGGTGAAGGCGTGGAAGGTGTTCCACGAAATCCGCAACGATTCGCTCGCGATCGGCGTGCATCTGTACTATCACGGGCTCGTCGGCGAAGCGGCCGAACGCGCGCTCGACAAGGACGCGCATCGCAAGGCTTGATGCAGTCAACGGGCGATCGGCGGCGACGCGCGCCGGCCGATCGCCGTTGATCTTCGTTTCACTTCTTCAGCGCGCGCTCACCGCCTGAATGAATTCATCCACGTAACGATTGAACGCGGACGGATGCGCGAGGTTCATGCCGTGCGACGCTCCGCGTACCGTTTCGCGGCGCGCATCGGGCAACCATCCCTGCAACGCCGTCACCGTGCGGTGGAACATGTCGGGACTTTTCTCGCCGTCGATCAGCAGCACCGGGCAGCGCAGGTCGGCCGCGTCCTCGGGCACGTAGGCGGGTAGCGGATCGCGGAATTGCCGCGCGAGCGTGTGCGCGTTGTCGGTCGCCATGCGGCGAAAACCCGGCGTGCTCATCGCCCAGAAGCCGGGGCGGCTCACCGAATCGACGAACAGTTGCAAGCCTGCTTCGACCTCGCCGCTTTCTATCAGTTGAGCCGCTTTCGCGCGCAATGCGTTGACCGGCTCCGGCAGGCTCGCTGGCGGACGTCCGGCGATCTGCAGCGGCCCGCCCGGATCGGCGAGCGTCAACGTACGTACGTGTTCGGGATGGCGTCGCGCGCAATGATAGGCGACGCAACCGCCGCGCGAATGCCCGACCACATGCGCGGGCCCCGCGCCTAAACCAGCGATGAACTCCGCCACTTCATCGGCGTGGCTGCTCCAGCTGAACGGCAGCTCTGCCGCGCTATCGGTGACTGGCCAGTAATGCGTGAGACTGACCGCGATGCAGCGATAGCGCTTCGACAGACCGGCCAGTTGCGGCTGCCAGTAGCGGTAGTCGCACAACGAGCCGTGCACGAAAAGCAGCGGTTCGCCGTCGCCGACCTCGATGTAAGGCATGCGCGAGCCGCTACGTAGTTCGATGAAGGATGGCGATGACGACAGCGACGAAGCGGAGACGGATTGATTCACGGGTGGTCTACGGACAGCGCGGTATCGGCGCGCGAAGGCGCGCGGGGCTGGCAACAGGCAGTGGGATACGAGCGTGCCGGCGGCCTGGAAAATGGGACGCGATGCGTATTGTCACATAAGCTCCGGCGACGCGTCGGGTAGATGTCCGCAGGTGCGCCGACCACGCGTGGCGACAGAGGGAACAATTCGCCTGGAGAGCCCTTGAGCTTTGATGCCAAACTTTGAGCTGCGGGAGAAATTAATGGAAGTAGCTTTCAGCAGAACCAGCTACAGAGAGGAGTTCGGAATGTCGTATCAGCAAGAGGTACGCTGTGAGAATGTAGTACGGCCTGCCGTTATGAGAGTCGCGCTTTATAAACATTTTTACCGCGCTCAACGGCACAAGTTTCCCTGTTGATCGAGTCACTCCATAGCCTACGGGCGGTCCTACGTCATGAATCAGGCATAGAGATATATCATTTCTAGTTGCCGATGCCGTCACCCTCTCGGAGTTTAGTTGCATAACCTTTGAAATTGCACTTTCAGCGGCGGGTATATTGGCAAATGAGGATGCGATGTCAATGTGACTAGTTGTAAGTCACCATATCGATTGCCGTGATCGCGATGAAAATGGAACGTATGAGTATTATTGCGAGTACGATATTTATGAATTTATCGGGGGAACGGTGATCATGATTGGCGAATAATGGAGCATGAAGCAAGAACGCTGAACGGAACCGGCGGCCATACGCTTTTGAAGCATGTGGGAAAAGATGAGGCGTGGTTGCGACAACGGCTCAAAGATGAACCGTGGATACCAGCAGCGACGTCATTTAAAGATCAGAGAACGGCTGAGAGAGCGATTTCGGAAGTGATGATGGCCGACGCCGACCGGATTCGTCTGTGGGCGCGGTCAACCGGGATGCGTGCCCCGCTGCGTATAACAAAACACGCGTGTACCTCAACGAGGATTGCTCGTACTGGGGAAGCACCATCGAAGCTATCGTAGGTTGCTATAAACGGGATAGCTCAACAGAAAGCATCAAGGGCATCCTTGTTGAAATCGAGCGTTTCAGGAAAGCACATTCCGACAATCTGGACACCGCGTTCGAAGAAGCATATGGCTCGCAGTTTGACCCTAAGTTATGGAGTCATACGACTGCATCGTTTCTTGACAAATTGCAGCGCGTTCTGAGGGAGTAATCCACTGGTCGCCGCGCGCGCAAGATTAGGTGTCACCCGGTGCATGCACGCGCGGCGATGTTCGCGGAAAAGCGAAAACACGACGACCTCGGCCAGGGCAAGCTCGATGAGCGCGCTCTGCCGCGTTGCTTCATGAAGTGCGCAGATGCGCGGCGCCCATGCTTCCATCATCGGGCCGCGCGGGTGTTGTCACCGGGCTCAATATCGCGTAGCTGCGCTTTCGCAAACGCGGAAATGTCGCGCCAAGGCATCGGGATGGAACGGCGCGGAATGCAATTCGGCAGACAACCAAACCCCCGCCCACCGCTCACGCGTCCCCGGCCTCGTCCACCCACCCCGCCGCTGCCGCCGCCCCCGCGCCGCGCACCGCGCAGGTCAGCGGTTCGTCGGCGACGTGCACGTCGAGGCCGGTTTCCTCACTCAAGCGCCGCCCGAGATTGCGGAGCAGCGCGCCGCCCCCGGTCAAGACGATGCCCTTGTACGCGATGTCCGTGATGAGTTCGGCGGGGGCCAATTCGAGCCCGCGCTTCACCGCGCCGATCACCTGGCTCAGCGGCGCTTCGATCGCCTCCGAAATATCACGGTTGCTCAACTGCACCGTGCGCGGCAGCCCGTCGTCGACGCCGCGGCCGGTTGCGTTGATCTGCTCGAGCGGCACGTCGTGCACGGCCGAGGCGAGCGCTCTCTTCACGTGCTCGGCGGTCTGCTCGCCGAGCAGCACGCCGTACAGATTGCGCACGTAGCTGATGATCGCCGCGTCGAAATTGTCGCCGCCGACCCGCACCGAGCCGCTGTACGCGGTGCCGCCGAGCGCGATCACGCCGACTTCGGTGGTGCCGCCGCCGATGTCGACCACCATCGAGCCGGTCGCATCGCGCACCGGCAACCCCGCGCCGAGCGCGGCCGCCAGCGATTCGCCGATCAGGCTGACCTTCCACGCGCCCGCCGCCTCGGCCGCTTCACGGATCGCGCGGCGCTCGACGTGGGTCGCCGCGGCCGGCACGCACAGCGTGAATGCCGCGCGCCGGCTGAACAGCGAGCGCGGCCGCGCCATGTCGACGAATTGCTTGATCATGTGTTCGGCCGCGGAGAAGTTGGCGATGACGCCGTGGCGCATCGGCCGCACCGTTTCCAGATTGCGCGGCGCGCGGCCTAACAGCTGGCGCGCCTCGGCGCCGATCGCGGCGATCCGTTTCGCCCCGCTCGCGGGCTGCGTCTCGAAGCACACCACGGACGGCTGGTTCAGCACGACACCGCCGTCATCGGTATAGATAAGGGTGTTGGCCGTGCCGAGATCCACCGCCACGGAGTGGCGGAACAATCGCTCAAAGAGCGGGTAATGCGGCGCCGGTCTGGCCATATGCAGGCTCTGATGTGTCGTTATCTGCCGTGTTGGGCGGTCTGGAAATGCGCCCCCGGGTCCCCGAAGCCGCGCGACACGCCCCGCAGGGCGTTGCGCTTCCCGCGCGGCGCGGGGTGATTTTCAAGCTATTGCCCGTATGACGGCAAGCTCATCAGAATCTTTAGGGCCGCTTTCTATTGGCGTTGTGTCAATCGCGCGACAGCTTGCCCAGTGCGCGTTCCAGCGCGTCACGGCCGAGCGCGACGCCGTCGGCGGTAATCGTGTGGCCGACGCCGGGCAGCATGTAGGCGTCGACCCGATAGCCGGCGGCGCTGAAAGCGTCGGCCGCGAATTCGAGTTCGCGCACCGGGATCACCTCGTCGTCCTCGCCGTGGACCAGCGTGAGCGGCGTCGCGCGGTTCGACGACACGATCGGCGAGGCGAGCCGCCCCGAAAACGCGACGACGCCCGCCGCGCCCTCCGCGCTCGACGCGACGTGATGCAGCGCCATGATCGAACCTTGCGAAAAGCCGACCAGCGCAAGCCGATCGAAAGACAACTGCCAATGCGCGAGCTCGGCATCGAGCACGCGGCGCAGCGCCGGATAGGCGGCGACGACGCGCGCCTCGCGGTTCGCCCCGTCGACGTCGCGCAGGCTGAACCACTGGCGGCCGCCGAAGCCGCCGTCGAACGGATCGGTGCCGTCGAGCGACACGAAGGCCGTGCCGGGCAGGTCCTCGCTCCAGATGTCGGCGAGCGGCATCAGATCGCGCGCGTTGCTGCCGACGCCGTGCATCAGCACGACGAGGCTCGTCGCGGGCGGGTTCTGCGGTGCCGTGTGCGGCGCGCGCCGCCAGCCGTGTTCGAATTGCTGCCAGCTCATGGTGGTGTCCTTTTTTCCGTGGTTAGGGGTTCTGCCCGGGGTGGCTCAGCCTTAGCCGCGAGCATACGCCGCGTGCCGCGTTCGCGTCGCCGGGAGCCGCATCGGCCGCGGCTGTGGCCGACGCCGGTGGGCGAATGCGGGTATGCTTTTGCGCATCGATGGACCCGCCGCCGTGGCGCGCGGTCCGAGGCAAAACATCCGGAGAACACCGTTTGAGCCAGCTCAACGCCACGCCTGATTCCGCGCCGCCGCCTCAGCCCCCCGCGCCACCACCGCCGCCCGCGCCTCTCGAAGGCGGCCGGCTGGTTCTCGCGACGATCGCGGTCGCGCTCGCCACCTTCATGAATGTGCTGGACACGTCGATCGCGAACGTCGCGATTCCGACCATTTCAGGCAACCTCGGCGTCTCGGTCGACGAGGGCACGTGGGTGATCACCGTGTTCGCGGCCTCCAACGCAGTGGCGATTCCGCTGACCGGATGGCTCACGCAGCGCATCGGCCAGGTGAAGCTGTTCGTCGGCGCGATCCTGTCGTTCACGCTTGCGTCGTGGCTGTGCGGCGTCGCGCCGACGCTACCGATCCTGTTGCTTGCGCGGGTATTTCAGGGCGCGGTGGCCGGCCCGCTGATTCCGTTGTCGCAGGCGATCCTGCTCGGCTCGTATCCGAAAGAGAAATCGTCGACCGCGCTCGCGCTGTGGGCGATGACCGCCACCGTCGGCCCGATCGCGGGTCCGGCGCTCGGCGGCTGGATCACCGATAGTTACAGCTGGTCGTGGATCTTCTACATCAACATCCCGGTGGGCCTGTTCGCGGCCGGCGTCACGTGGATGATCTACCGCACCCGCGAATCGCCGACACGCAAACCGCCGATCGACGTGGTCGGCCTCGGCCTGCTGATCACGTGGGTCGCATCGCTGCAGATCATGCTCGACAAGGGCAAGGACCTCGACTGGTTCTCGTCGCCGGTGATCTCGATTCTCGGCCTCGTCGCGCTGATCAGCTTTGCGTTTTTCCTCGTGTGGGAGCTGACCGAAGAGCACCCGATCGTCGATCTGCGGCTCTTTCAGCAGCGCAATTTTCTCGGCGGCACGATCGCGATTTCGGTTGCATACGGGGTGTTTTTCGGCAATCTGGTGCTGCTGCCGCAATGGATGCAGGAGTATCTGAACTATCGCTCGATCGACGCCGGTCTCGTCACCGCGCCGCTCGGCATCTTCGCGATCATTCTCGCGCCGATACTCGGCCGCGTGCTGCCGCACTCGGACGCGCGCGTGATCTCGACGGTCGCTTTCGTCGGCTTCGCGATCGTGTTCTACATGCGCTCGAAGTACGTGATCGAGATCGACACGTGGCACCTCGTGCTGCCGACGCTGCTGCAAGGCATTCCGATGGCGCTGTTCTTCGTGCCGCTGACGGCGATCATCCTGTCCGGCCAGCCGCAGAGCCGGATTCCGGCGGCGGCGGGTCTGTCGAATTTCGTGCGCGTGTTCTGCGGCGCGGTGGGTACGTCGATCGCGGGTACCGCATGGAACAACCGCACGATCCTGCATCACGTGCGGCTCACCGAACAGGCGTCGGTCGACAACCCGTTGTTCGGGCAGCAGATCGACAACACGCAGTCGGTGCTACATCTGAGTCCGCAATCGGCAAATGCGCTGTTCGATTTCACCGTGAATACGCAGGCCGCGATGATGGGCTTGAACGACATCTTCTTTGTATCGGCGATCATCTTCGTGCTGATCATTCCGCTGATCTGGATCACGCGGCCAGCCAAGGGCGGCGGCGGACCCGATGCGGCCGGCGCGCATTGACGCGGATTCGTCTTCGCGCAATGGCGACGCTCGCACGGTGACTGCGGAATGGCGTCAGCGGAAATAGCGCGCCGGCGTGTCGCCGAACGCATCGCGAAACACCGCGATAAACGACGACACGTCGTTATAGCCGACTTCGAGCGCCACCTGCGTGACGCTCGCACCGGCGCCGAGATGTTCGAGCGCCGCTAGCAGACGCAGCTGCTGGCGCCATTGACCGAAGGTCTGCCCCGTTTCCTTCGCGAACAGACGCGCAGCCGTGCGCGCGGTCACGCCGGCGGCCGCGGCGAGTTCCTCGAGCACCAGCGATTGCGCGGGATTCGCGCTGAGCGCCTCGGCGATGCGCTGCGCGCGCGGATCGCCCGGCCAGTTCAGGCCGAGCGGCGCGGCGGGCAGGCCGGCGACACGATCCAGCAGCACCTGCAGCAGACGGCGGGCGGGTTCGTCGGGAGGATGATCGTGCGGCAGATCGGCCGCGGCGGCGAGCAGCGCCTGCACCAGCGTGTCGGGGATCAGCGCGCCGGTCTGCGGGGGTAGCGGCGCGGGGGCGGCGGCGGGGTCGGAAGGAGCGTTCGTTGCGGAATCAGTCGCGACGTACAGCGAATACAACTGCACGGGCCGCCTCGCGTGCAGGCAGTGCAGCGTATTCGCGGCAATCCACAGCGCGCGGGCGGGCGGCACGACCCAGCGGCCGGATTCCGTGCGCACCGTCAGCACGCCTTCGCTGACGTGAATCAGACGCGCGCGCCGATCCGCGCACCACGGCTCGTCCAGCGTCGCATGGTGCTCGCCGACCACGAAGACCGCTTGCTCGATGCCGTCCGGATCGAAGGCTTCCGTCATGGTGTGTGCTCTGACGCGGGACGTCCGCGAAGGGAGCAAGATTAGCACGCGCGCGGGGCTCGGCTGGGGTGCGGTTTCACACGGTCCGGCAACCTTGAGCGCGGCCCCGCCCGAGACCCGGCTTACCCTGCCCGCCTGACCAGCTCCTCCAGCACCGTCCGATACGAGGTTGTCCCGACCACCCGCTCATTGACTCCATCCTCGAAATCGATCCACCCCGAGTTGAAACCGTCGAGCATCTCGATCCGCGGCGCGGGCCACTCGGTGCCTTGTGCCTGAAACTGCGCTTGCCACTGCTCGCGCAGCACCGTCCGCGCTTCGACCGCGCGGCCGAGCAGGTCGCCGAGCAGCGCGGCGATCTCGCGCTGCGTATAGCGCCGCGGCCCCTCGATCTCGATCACACGCCGCCCTTGCCACGACTGCGTGAGCGTGTGTGCAACGACGTGGCCGATATCCGCGGTCGCGACCATCGGAAACGCACGTTCGAGCGGCTGCAGAAAGCTCGGCATCACGCCGGATGTGCGGGCCGGCGCGATATCCCATAGCGAGTTCTCCATGAACCAGGCCGGCCGCAGGATCGCGGTCGGAATCGACAGATCGGCGAGCGCCTGCTCGAGAATATGCACCTGCGTGATCAGGCCGAGCCCCGTTTCTCGCTGCCCGCCCACCGACGACAACGCCGCCACCCTCCCGGGCCGTGCCTTCGACAGCGCCTCCTTCAGCACCGCGGCCGCCGCATGCGCGTTCGGATAACCAGGCAGCGGCGCGAAGTTCGGCGCGATCATCACGAACGCGCCGGCCGTGTCGCGAAACGCGGCGGTGAGCGCGTCGGCGTCGTCGAACGATGCGATCGCGACTTCGGCGCCGCGCTCGCGCCACGCTGCCGCCTTGCTTTCGTCGCGCAGCACGGCGCGCACCGCGTGTCCTGCGTCGAGTAACGCGCGCGCCGCCGCGCCGCCCACCTGTCCTGTCACACCGGTAATTGCAAACATGCTTTTCTCCTCAATGACGGCGGATGCCGTGATGGGGAGAATTCTCGGCGCGGCGCGGCGATTTCGCGAGAGCATGGATGTCATTTGTTTAGTGACTTGATGTCATCAGGTCACCCGTTCTGCACGGCCGGACACAGCACCGCAGAAGTGTTTGCGCCGGCCGCACGAATACTGTCACCGCCGTGTGATTTGATCGCGCCAGCATATCCGAAGGGCTCTCGCCGAACCAGCGCTTTTAGTCGGTGATGACGTGCCCGAGATCGGCAAAGGCGTCGATCGACGACTGTTCATTGCGTGTACCTTAGTTGGCGAGGAAGTCCAGAACCATGCGGTTGAACTTATCCGCGTGCTCCCACTGCACCCAATGACCGCAACGGCCGAACAAGTGCATCTCCGCATTGGGCAGATTAGCCATCAGGCGCAGACCCGTGTCGAACGGCAGGAAACGATCGTCGCGGCCCCACATGAGCATCACGGGCGCCTTGACTTCCGCTAATCGCGATCCGAAGTCGTGGAATTGGCGAGGGTTAGCGGCCAGACTCTTAGTCCAGTTCTCCAGATGATCCTTGCGGGCGACCATCGCATCGACTCGCATTTGAAGCAGGTCATCCGTCAGTGCGGACGGATCGTAGACGAAGATACTCATCATTCGCTTGACATTCTCGAGCGTCGGCTCGCGATACACTTGATTCAGCAGCTTGATGCCTTCGGTGGGCACCGGGCCAAACATCGAGGGGCCACCCGTACCGCCTCCCATCATGACGATCTTACCGACTCGCTCCGGGGAATCCAGATAGAGAGCGGTGCACGTATGGGCACCCATCGAGTTACCAATCAGGTGGGCCTTTTCGATACTCAACGCATCGAGTACTTGACGCACAATCCGTGCGTTGAAATCGGCGCGCGATCCTTTGTCATTCACAAAGGCATCACTCTTGCCGAACCCCGGCACGTCGATCAGCAGCACACGATATCCCGCCGCGACGACAGCATCGATATTGCGATGATAGTTTGCCCATCCGCTGGCCCCGGGACCTGAACCGTGAAGCATCACTACCGGATAGCTCTCTTTCGCACCCACGTCGTTGTAGTGCACGTTGTAACTCAACCCGGTAGTCGCATCGCTGACGGTACAGAATTGACTCGTACTTTGTTCGGTATATGCGCTCATATGCATGCTCCTAAATTTCTCTTCAGTATCCAAGCTTGAAAATCGAAACCAACTTTGCCAGTTGCTGCGCCTCGTCTCGCAAGGCCTGACTCGCATCTGTCGATTCCTCGACCATAGCAGAGTTCCTTTGCACCTGTTCGTCCATATTCATGACCGCGCGATTGATTTGCTCAATACCCGCCGCTTGCTCATTCGTCGCCGCTGAAATCTCCGAAACGATTGATGACACCCGGCGCGTCGACTCAACGACGCCGCTCATCGTCAGCCCGGCCTCGTCAACCAGCCGCGCACCCGTGCTAACTTGAGCAACCGAGTCGTCGATCAATTCCTTGATCTCTTTCCCCGCCTGCGCCGAACGTTGAGCCAAGGTCCGAACCTCCGAAGCAACCACCGCAAATCCACGACCCTGCTCACCCGCCCGAGCAGCTTCCACCGCGGCATTCAGAGCCAGGATATTGGTTTGGAAAGCGATGCCATCGATCACGCCGATAATTTCGACAATTCGCTGAGAGGACTGATCGATCGAAGACATCGTTTCCACCACGCGCCCGACAGCTTCGCCGCATTTGCCTGCGACTTCCGAAGCCTCTTTCGCCAACTCATCAGCTTTCGTCGCGTTATCGGCAGTATTTTTGACGATGGAACTCAATTCCTCGATTGACGCCGCAGTCTCCTCCAGATTCGCGGCTTGCGATTCCGTACGACCCGACAATTCCCTGGTACCGGATGCGATTTTCCCGGATGCGTCGGCGATCGAATCGGATGACGTTCGCACATCGCGGACAATCTTTGTCAGACTGTCGCTCATATCGCGAAGGCTGGCCAACAATCGTGCCGTTTCTTCTTTCGATCTGGCGTCCATTCGATCATCTATCTCCGTCGTTTTTGATAGATCACCTTGAGCGACACTCAGCGCCATCGATACCGCTTTATTGATAGGATTTGAAATAGCCCGAATCAGCCAGATCCCGAATGCGATCGCCATGATCAATCCTCCGATCACGGCAGCCATAGAAAGCGCACGCACAATAACGTAACGATTTTGCGCCTGTCTATACGCACTTTCTGTAGCCCGCATTTCAGCGGCCATCAGCCCATCCAAACCGTCCTGAACCGGCTGGTATAGCGACTCCAACGGACCTTCAACGACGGCGGAAACTTTCTGCAGATCATGCTCCGCCATGGCCTGCATCGCAGGCTGGAGCGCCTCTTTGAAATATTGCCCAAAGGTAGGCCAGAAAGTGTCCGCTTTCTGCTTCGCTTCGGGCGATATATCAGCCGTGTATTCTTTCCATGCGGTATTTCCCGCGCTCAAATCGACCTTAAACTTCTCCAGCTTCGCATCGATTACAGCGGCATCGGTACTATATGTCGCACTGGCTACCGAATAGCGGAGGCGATTAAGCGACCGAATCATGAGGTCCAGGCGATGCATTGCGGTCAGGTGTGTCTCATAGACTTCCCGCAACGAGTTATTCACTTCGCTGAGGCTGTACAGCCCCATACTCCCAACACATACCAGCAGAAAACTCAACACCCCCATCGCAACGATCAATCGTCTTTTAATTGTGATTTCTTTAAACATGACCCTATTTCTCTAAAGTGAACTAGTCTTCTGTCAACCCCGGTACCGCTGAGTTTTTCGATCCCGGCAGAGCCTGCTTCACTATCCATAACGCTTGCAAAAGCAAAAGAAGTACCCGGAGAAAATCTCCGAGTACTTCTTCCTTGACGGCCGCTTAACTCAGAAATTCACACGGTCATACCGCCATCAACGCTGAGCGTCGATCCCGTCACATAACTCGACTGGTCCGAAAGGAGGAAAAGAACCGCTTTGCCGACTTCTTGCGGTTGGCCGATCCGACCCATTGGAATCATGCTGTCCAGAAGGTGAACGTCCCCACCCGTGCTGCGCATATAGTTCGGGGTCTCCGTAGCACCAGGACACACTGCGTTGATGCGAATATTGAAATTCGCATATTCTTTCGCGACCGCCTTCGTGAGGCCCACAACCGCGTGTTTAGCGGCCACGTAGTGGGCAATGCCATTCATACCGCGGATGCCGAAGATCGAGGCATTGTTGAGAATCACGCCGCCGCCACTACGAAGCATAGCTTCAATCTGGAACTTCACGCCGTAGTACACGCCCTTAAAATTCAGGTCGATAACCCACTCAGCTTCTTCGATCGACGTTTCATGAATGGGGTGAAAGTCACCGTGACCGCCCGCGTTATTGAACGCAAAATCCAGCCGCCCGAAGCGTTCTTCCACATAGTTCACCAGCGATTGGTTGTCCTCGCGCTTCGAGACATCGCCAAGAAAAATTTCAGCTTGGCCACCCAATTGCTGGATTTCCTGACGCACCTGAGAAAGCTTGTCCGCCGTACGTCCGCAAAGAACGACGACAGCGCCCTCTGTCGCCAGTTCCAATGCAGCCGCGCGACCCATGCCTGAACCGCCACCCGTCACCAAACCGACCTTGCCCTTCATCAACATCATTTGCCCTCCTGGATTTCTATAGTTCGTTTATGCCGCGATGGCTTCGGATTCTCCGGGCACCCGATCCTCGTGTGTCATATTGCGCCGAATGACTACCGCTTGCCCGCCATGAAGCTTGTCGTTGATCCACGCCGACAACGAAGAATCCATATAGTCGGCATGACCTGGAAACCAGTCGATCAGCGATTGGGCGAGCCGATGAACGGTGCTCAACCCCACCGCACCTACGATCGCCATTTGATGCACTCGCTGCACCGCTTCCAGCACTTCGTCGTGTTGATCTCGATGGCACTTGGAATAGGCTTCCGGGAACGCGGTCTTGTCCATCCACGAATGCTCGAGTTCGAAATGGGAAACCAGATGAGACTCCATCGCGGCAAGACATGCCAATGCCGTTTCCACCGTCGAGTTCCGCAATGCATTGACAACGGCCACGAACTCTTCATGCGAATCGTCCATCGGTCCGTGGCCCATTAGCATCGCATCATTCCATTCGAGCCTTTCCACGTGCCTGGCTTGACGCGGCGCGTGGTGATGTTCGTGGTGTGCAGGTGTTTGTCGAGTGTTCATCATTCAGTCTCCCACATCTCTCTACTACATCTCAGTAACGTTTCGTTCCAATCAACACGGAAGCCATCACCGCGGGTTGTGTGCTCTTATTACGCCACGCATGACGGGTTCCGTTTTGAATAACGATGTCCCCGGCCTTGAGATCGCGCTGCTCGCCGTCATCGAGTTCGAGCGTCAGTTCGCCGCTGAGAACGATATCGTAGTCCACGGAGTCCGTGACATGAAAACCCGAACCATTCGGCTCAAAACATTCGGCCAGGCCAGGCAACACTGCCGCGTACTCGGCACCGGCCGCTGCGCCATCGAAATCGGCCGCGGACATCACCGCATCGGGCGGAAACTGCACGATCATGAAACGCGTGCCATTCAGTGCCGGCATGACCGTGACTTGCCCCTGAACCGGATCGCCGCCGGAATGGGGGAGCACGGTTTCGGGGCTCGTGGCCCAAACCTGCGTGGTCTTGAAACCACGAACGGCGGCAAATGCATGACCCGCTTCATCGCTATCCGATAGAACGACGGATTTGCCTTCAACCTGGCCGGTAACAACACGACGTACCATTTGAAATCCCCTGATTTGTTTCGAGAATTACTGTGTAATCACAACGTTGACGAAACCGCCAGCGCGCTTTTCCGCATCGAGCAGGGCTTCGTTGGCCTGATCGAGCGTGTACGTGTGGTTTTCGAATGTCGACAGGTCGAGCGTACCTGCGTCGATCATGTTCACCATGTCCTGGCCTTCGCCAACCGTGAACCACAGCGAACCGATGATCGACAGCGCTGAACACATCATTTCATGCATGTTGATCGGTACTTCATTGATCTGTGCGCCGATTTCCACCATGCGACCGCCGCGACGCAGGCAACCGATTGCGTCCTTCGTCGTTTGCATATTGGTCGGGCTCGGCGCAATAGCATCAATCACCGAATCGACGCCCAAGCCGTCCGTCTGGTCCTTAGCCCAGGCCTGGAGGCTACCGGAGCCGTATGAGAAGGTCGAGATACGCTTTGGATCGATCGCCTTGACGCGGGCCAGCGTTTCTTCATTGCGAGCCACGACCAGAATTTTGGTTGCGCCCATCGCGCGTGCGATCAGCGTAGCGCCCAGACCCAGCGTACCTGTGCCGCCGATAATCATCACGGTCTTGCCGCCAGCAACACCCGCCTTGCGCAGACCCGAATAGGCAGTACCCAGATAACCGAAGCGAGCGCCCGTTTCGAACGACACGTTGTCGCTGAGCTTCACGAGACCGTCAGCCGGTGCCGTCGCATATTCGCAGAGGCCGCCATACGGATATTGTTCGTAGATCTTCTTCGACTTAGGACCAAAGCCGAAATAGCCTTGGAAAGTGAAAGCTTCGCAGAATGTGTTCTCGCCGGTACGGCATGCATGGCACGAACCACACGAGCGACCCGGGTTGATGTACACGCGGTCACCGACCTCGAGGCCCGTTACAGCGGAACCCACCTCGGCAACGACACCCGCTGCGTCCAGGCCGTAGATTGCCGGGAGGTCGGGCACCGTCAGATACGACTTGTCGCCGTAGTTGCTCATGACATTGCGCAGATTTGGCACGATACCGGAGGCCTTCAACTGCACGAGAACATCCGTGGGACGTCGAAGCGTCGGCTTGTCGATCGTGTCGATAACGAATTTACCGCTTGCGTCGTGAACGCGTGCTGCGCGCATGGTGGACATTGAATATCTCCTCCAGTGGATTGTTTTGATTAGGGTGGCTCACCTGAGCAAGCCCTTTCACACTACCCGATTAGAACGAGTGAATCAGACCGAGGTCGAATGCCGTTTGACGGCCGCCCGAAGATGCACCGGGCGTCATCAGAATCTGTGCGTTCATACCCGACGCCTGCTGGAACGCCAAAGCGGAGTAGATGCTCGTGCGCTTGGACAGCGAATAGATCAGCGTCAGCGTTTCTTGATGCGCGTGCGCGTTGTTGAGCACGCCATTGCCCTTCATGTACTGATATTCCAGGTGAGCGTGCATAAACGGTGAGAAGGTATAGGTCACGTCCCCTTCGTAGACACCGATTTGTGCACCGTTCACGGTGTTAGCTGTATTGGTGTACAGAGCGCCAAGTTCGGTGTTACCAAGGATCCACGATGCACCGAAACCAAAGTTACGGATATTGCTGTCCGGGGCGTCCGGGAAGTTTTTCGAATCGTGGCTCTTGATGTACGTGTATGCGCCATTCAGCGATACGCCACCGATGTGGTAGTTCACGCCGTAGCTCTGGCCAGAGTTCGTGCCGAACGAACCTGCGACACCGCCGAAGGCATACTGTGCACCGAACGAGAGGCCAGAGAACACCGGACTCTGATACTTGATCGAGTTGTTGATGGGGGCACCCAGCGACCGGTCGAAGTCGAACGAGCCATTCATGTAGCCACGCCGATTGTCAAGACCGACAAATCCGCCTTGACGCAGGCTCATCGCGTTGACGATCGGGAATGCGGGACCCCAACGATCCGCGATCAGCGAGTCAAACATGAAGTCGATTTGACTACCCGCCGTCAGCGTACCGTACTTGCTGTCGGAAAGACCGACATAAGCCTGATGACCAAATAGGCCATTGATTGCCGCGCCACTATTCAGGTCGATCTGACCTTCGAGCTTGAAGACTGCCTTCAGGCCACCGCCAAGGTCCTCGCGGCCCGTGATACCCCAGAGGTTCGGAGCTTGCGCACCCGGATCGATTTTGAAAAGCTTATTGCCACCGACATTCGAGACGTACATGACACCCGTGTCGAGAAGACCGTAGATATTCACGCTCGATTGCGCGTTCGCCGAATCGGCCGCGATTGCAGCAACCACGGCGCTAACCGCCAGCATACTAGTCTTGAGCTTCATCCTCTTCACTACCCCCAAAGTTTATATATCGCTAAAGCCTCCCTGCTGTGGCAGAAAGACTTAAACGATCTCTTATCGTCGACTACTGCGAATTGAGAAATGAGTCGCAAATTTGAAACATTCAAATAATCGTGAATGTTCCAAATTTCGTGATCTTTAGTTCCCGCTTTTCAATAGATCCAAGGCCACATCCACGATCATGTCTTCCTGGCCGCCGACCATGCGGCGCTTGCCCAGCTCGACCAGAATGTCGACAGTCTTCAGGCCGTACTTCTTCGCGGCCACTTCCGAATGACGCAGGAAGCTCGAATACACACCCGCATAACCGAGCGCGAGCGTTTCGCGGTCCACGCGCACCGGCCGGTCCTGCAGCGGACGCACGATGTCGTCGGCGGCGTCCATCAGCGTGTAGAGGTCGGTGCCGTGATTCCAGCCCATGCGCTCGGCGGCCGCGATGAACACTTCGAGCGGCGCATTGCCCGCGCCCGCGCCCATGCCCGCGAGCGATGCATCGATGCGATCGCAGCCTTCTTCCACCGCGACGATGGAATTGGCCACACCCAGCGACAGGTTGTGGTGCGCGTGCATGCCCGTTTGCGTTTCGGGTTTCAGCACGGCCTTCACCGCGCGGAAGCGGTCGCGCACGTCGTTCATCGTCAGCGCGCCGCCTGAATCGACCACATAGATGCAGGTCGCGCCGTAGCTCTCCATCTTCTTCGCTTCGATGGCGAGGTTCTCCGGCGTGGTCATGTGGCTCATCATCAGGAAGCCGACGGTGTCCATGCCGAGCTCGCGTGCGTATTCGATGTGCTGCTTCGAGATGTCAGCTTCCGTGCAGTGCGTCGCCACGCGGACCACGCGTGCGCCCGCGTTATACGCAGCCTTCAGATCGTGGATCGTGCCGATGCCGGGCAGCAGCAGCGTCGCGATCTTCGCGTGCTCGACGACGTCGGCGACCGCTTCGATCCATTCGAGGTCGCTATGCGCGCCGAAGCCGTAGTTGAAGCTCGACCCTTGCAGACCGTCGCCGTGCGCCACTTCAATCGAATCGACTTTCGCCTTGTCCAACGCGCGTGCGATGTCCTGCACGTTCTGGATCGAGTACTGATGACGAATGGCGTGGCTGCCGTCGCGCAGTGTCACATCGGAGATATAGAGTTTCTTACCGTTGCTCATGTTCTTTATCCTTTACCGCTTATGCCACAGCGACCATGCGTTCAGCCATACGCTCTGCCGTAGCGAGGGCTGCGCTGGTCATGATGTCCAGATTTCCCGCATAAGCGGGCAGATAGTGCGCCGCCCCCTCGACTTCGATGAAAATCGAGGTCTTCAGGCCGCTGAACTTGCCGAGACCCGGCACGTTAATGGGCGCCGATTCCGGAATCACATCGAACTGCACCTTCTGCTTCAGACGGTATCCCGGCACGTAAGCATTCACAGCCTTCGCCATCTCATCAATCGAGGCCTCGATCTTCGCCTGATCCGCGAGATCGGAGAGCGTGTACACCGTATCGCGCATCATCACCGGAGGTTCAGCCGGGTTCAGAACGATGATCGCCTTACCCTTCGCGGCGCCGCCGACGGCTTCGATCGCCTTCGAGGTCGTTTCAGTGAACTCGTCGATGTTCGCGCGCGTGCCCGGACCGGCCGATTTGCTGCTGATGGAGGCGACGATTTCGCCATAGTGGACCTTGGTCACGCGGGACACGGCAGCCACCATTGGGATCGTTGCCTGTCCACCGCACGTGACCATGTTGACGTTCGGCGCATCGATTTGCGCATCGAGGTTCACCACGGGCACGCAGTACGGACCAATCGCAGCCGGCGTCAAATCGATGACGCGAATGTTCGGCTTGTGCTGACGCAGCAATGCGTCGTTCTTGATATGGGCACCCGCCGACGTGGCATCGAACACCACGTCAATGTCTTTGAAAATCGGCAGGTTCACCAGACCCTGGGCACCTTCGTGGGTCACTGCGACACCCAGACGCGCGGCGCGGGCCAAGCCGTCCGAATTCGGGTCGATGCCAACCATCGCCCCCATTTCCAGATGCTTGCCGTGCCGCATGATCTTGATCATGAGGTCCGTGCCGATATTGCCCGAGCCGATAATCGCGGCCTTGAGTTTTGCCGTCATGTGTACTTTCCTGAAATGCGTTATTCGAAGCGAGCCCGGACATTGCCCAAGCCCGAAATACTCACGGTGTATGTATCCGGCTCCGTGACGGCGGCCATGGGGCCCAAGGCTCCGGTCAAAACGATGTCGCCCGCCTTCAGCGGTGTACCGAGTTGGACCATGCGATCGGCCAGCCACACAGCAGCGTTCAGCGGATTGCCCAGGCAGGCAGACCCGGAACCCTGCGATACCGATACGCCGTCGCCACGCGCCATCGTCATCGTCGCTGCACACAGGTCTACGTTGGCCAGTGACACCGGACGTGAACCCAGAACAAAGGCTGCCGACGAGGCGTTATCTGCGACGGTGTCGACGAAGCGGATATCCCAGTTGCGAATACGGCTATCCACGATTTCGATGGCCGCCAGCGCGTAACCGGTTGCCCGGATGATGTCGGCATAGGTATGACGCGTCTGCGTCAGATCGCTCTTGAGGACGAGTGCGATTTCAGCCTCGACTTTCGGCTGAATAAATTTCGAAAGCGGAATTGGCTGAGCATCGCCATAGGACATCGAGGCAAACAGCGCCCCGAAGTCCGGTTGATCCACGCCGAGTTGCTTCTGCACCGCCAGCGACGTGAGGCCAATCTTGCGGCCCACGACGCGCTCACCGGCGGCAATACGGCGATCGACGTTGATCTGCTGAATCGCGTAGGCACTTGCCATATCGTCAACCGCGATTTCTTCCCGCACTGGTTCGATAACCTGACGGGTGGCCTCGGCCTGGCTCAGACGCTGTGCAATCGCGTCCATCTTTTCCTTTGACATCATCTCTTTCATCTCTTTCTTCCGGCTCAGTTCAAAGGTTTTGCATGCATGCACGCAAAACCAGCAATCCACTCGGGAATCGGCTGATAGAAATCCAACTGCGCTTCGTACGCACCGAATGCCGACAGGGCACCGAACGCTGCGACCCAGGTACGGATTTCGTGCGCGGATCTTCCGCCGTCGCGCGTTATCTCCTCGTTGCTCATCCGATCCACGGCCATCAGATCATTTTGCAAGCGGTTGAGGAACGCCAAATCCCATTCGGGATTCAACGCGCGCATGTTCGGTGCGTCTCCGGCAGTGAATGCTTTGGCCGCATTGATTACGCGTTCCTGGCGCGCGTTCCGTTGTTCCGGAGTCAGATTGCGCCCCGTGTGGATCAGACGTTCTGCGATCTCCAGCGAAGCCCCCGCCAGCTCGGGAACGGGAGGCTCATGGGAAATGCCGCCCGAACCTAAAATCAACACCCGTTTGCCGGTCTGCTTCAGGAATTCACCGATAGCCTTGCCCAATAGACGCGAGCGCTTCAGGGTTGCCATCGGCGGTGCCACGGAATTGATAAACACCGGCACCACTGGATAAGAATCCAGGCCGCCCGTGACCTGCTCGAGCGCTTGCGCCGCACCGTGATCGACAAGCATCCGATATGAAATCGACACGTCCACTTCCGCCGCGAGCACACTTTCCGCCATGCGCTTTGCCAGATCCGCATCGATCGGCAATTCGCCCGCAAGGCTCTTGTAGTCCCCAATCGCAGTTGCCGCAGCGCCAATGCAGAACGGCGGCATCATGTCGTAGAAGAACCCGTTGTAGTGATCGGGAGCGAACACGACCACCAGTTCCGGGTCGAACGCACGTACACGCTCCCGTGAGGCCGCGTTGACCCGTTCGACTTCCATCACCACTTCCGGAGATGGGTCGAAGTAACCGTGAAGTGGTGTATGCGACAGACATTCGAGAAGAATCGGCATTTCCTGGCCCTGCTTAAACGTTTCTCTTGCGCTTGAATACCAAGCGTGCAACACGGGCTTCAGCCGTTCCTGCTTCCAGCTTGTGCGTCGTCAGTTGAAGTACATCGCCGTTGAGTTCGGCAAAGCGCTTCTGTTCGCCTCCCACCCAATTCGGGAACAGGCTATGCCGGACCTTGTGCGTCACCACATTGCCCTGAACTTCGTAATCACCTGCATACGTCAGGTACGTCATGTACGCCCGAGCTTTTTCCGCATCCGACGCATTCCACTGGCCGCCTGTCGTGAATGCTTCGCGGCCCTTCTTGCCGATTGCGCAAAACATGCCGTTCACGCCGTACTCCATGAAGCCTTCCAGTTCCTGGCCCATCGGATAGGTGACCCGGCCATCGTCATAGATTTGCTCCCAACGCTGGACTTCCCAGCGTCCCGCAATGTCCAGATTTTGGTTTTCGCTCATAACACTTCTCTCAGTTGCATTTCAATTTGCTGCGATGGCCGAATCGACGAGGAAGTCCACAACCAGCTTCGTGAACGCCTGTGCCTTTTCGATTTGCACCCAATGGCCGCATTCGCCAAACACGTGAAGATCAGCGTGCGGAATGAGGCGCACCATACGCTCCGACCATTCAACCGGAATCACCTGGTCATCACGGCCATGGATCAGAAGCGTCTTGTGTCCAATCGATTTCAGCTTGCTTTCCGGCTGCGCGAGCATTTCCACGCCCTGTTGACGCGGGGCCGGGAATAGCCTGGAGAAACGAGCCTGCACGTCCGCACGAATCGATGCCTCATAACGCATACGGACCAGATCGTCATTGATGATCGAATGGTCATATGCAAAGACCTCCATCAGACCGCGCATGGCTTCCAATGAGGGTTCATAACCCCACACCTTTTCGAGGCCCGCGCTGATCGGCGCCGAGATGCCGGCTGCGCCCATCAGAACCAGGCGGTTGACGCGCTCCGGATGATCCGTAGCCAGTGCCAGTGCGATAGCCCCGCCGAACGAATTGCCGACCACCGATACCTTGTCGATATTCAGTGCATCGAGAAGATCGATCAGCGATTTGACCCAGGCAGCCGGATGCAGCTTCAGATCCGACGGGCACTTCGTGTAACCGAAGCCGAGCATATCGGGGGCCACGACACGAGCTTTCTGGCTCAGCGTCGGGATGATCCCTCGCCAATTAGCCCATGAAGTGACGCCGGGGCCCGATCCGTGAATCAGCAGAATGACATCGCCCTGTCCCTGGTCGTGATAGTTGAGCGTGTAGCCGTTCAATTCGATCTGGTTGGCAATTTCCGGACTAGCGGAGACATTCATTTACTGTTCCTTCTGCGTGTCAGGGAGAACGACAGGCGCACGCATACCTTCAGCAGCCAGCCGTTTGAGAATTTGTCGCGCTTCCTCGCGCTTTTCATCGGGGAGCCATGTGCGGTCATGGCCCCAAAGACTCATACCCTTGAGTTCTTCGACTTCCCAGTCCGGACCCACCGTGCGCGTGGCCCAACCGAGTTCGAACATCCAGCCATCCGGGTTCTTCAGATAGAACGAAGTGGCGTGATCATTGATATGACGACCCAGCGTGACACCGATGGACTCCGGGTTCATCAGCGCCGTATCGTAGGCACGACCCACGTCATCGAAGTCGTTGTATTCCAGCATCAAATGATAGATAGCCGCCTTGCCACCCGTATGGGCGATACCAATCGTGTGGTGCCTTGGATTGCAATGCAGGAATTCAACCTTGAACGGCTTGTATGTGTAATCCGTGAGGCTCATGCCCAACACGTTTCGATAGAGATTCGAAGTCTCCTCGAAGTGCTCCGTAATGAACGCCACATGACCCAAGCCCATCTTACCCATGCGGAATCCACCGATCGGCCGGCCGGGCGCGAATTCCGTATCAGCATCTTTCAAACCGTACGCGATCTCCAGCCGGACACCATCATGGTCGCGGAATTGAATCATGTCCTGGACGCCTCGGAACTCGATTTCTTCCGGAGTCCCTTGCGTCGTTTTATAGCCGGCCGCTTCGAGCGCGGCCGCGCACGCGATCAATGTCTGCTCGTCCGCGACTTCGAAGCCCATACCCATCGTGGACTCGCCTTCAATAGCGGCGACAACGAAACGTTGAATCTTCTCGTCAGCACGAAGTCTCATGGTCTTCCCGGCTTCGAGCACGTCCACCTGCAATCCGACATGTGTCGATGCCTGTTCAGCCCATTCCCGCATACGCGGTGTTTCGACCACGATATAGCTGAGTGCATTGATCAATTTAGATTCCTCTTTTAAGGGCGAACGCGGCCAAAAACACTTTCCAGCAAGATGCCAATCGCTAACATGCGGCGATCCGATCCCCGACGGCCATCGAATTCCATCCCTACCGGCATACCCGTACGGGAGCCACGGCCAATCGGCACGTTGATACCCGGAAGACCAGCACTCGCCATTGGTTCCGTGTTTTGGATCAGGTGACGGAAGTTCTCTTCTTCGTAGATGCTATCGTCCGCAAGCGGCGCAACACACGCCGTAGTGGGGAACATCATTGCATCCAGAGCGTGGGTGTCGAACATCTCGTTGTACCGCGCGCGCAGCTTGTCGCGTCCGCCGCCCACAGCCTGTGCGGAGTCGTAGAGGGGCGCGACGTCGACCAGTTCGCCCTGTGCAACCGGAAATTTGCCGGGCAACACCCAGTTCTCGTAAATCCACTTCACATCCGGGCTGTCGATCTTCGATGCCATCTGTTCGATGGTCATCCGATGCCCGTTTTCTTCCAGATATTCCGTCATGCTGGATCGGGACTCTCCGATCACCACCTGGAATCCAACTTCCGCATTCAATGCGGCGAGGCCCGATTCGCCGAGTTCCACGAAAGTGACACCTAGTGCCTTCAACTTTTCTTTTGCCTGCTCCGCGAGCTCTCGCGTGTCCTCATCCAGATTGACCCAAAACTCCGCGGGAATTCCGAAGCGAAGCTCATGCAAAGATAGGTTGGGCAGTTCGGATTCGCCGGTAATCACTTCGTCCAGAAGCGCGACATCGGTCATCGCCAACGCCATGGGCCCCACCGTATCGCGCGATTTCGCAATCGGAATCACGCCCGTGCCGGAATAGCGGTCTTGCGTGGGTCGAAGTGACGGTACGCCATTGAGCGACGGAGGAATGCGCATGGAACCGCCCGTATCCGTACCCAGAGCTGCCAGTGCCATACGCGCGCCCAACGCCGTTCCGGAGCCCGAGGAGGAGCCGCCGGCAACGCGAGTGCTGTCGTACGCATTGCGCACGCCGCGATTCGGCCCCGTGTTGAACGCGCCGTTGTATCCCGTCGCCCCGTACGCCAATTCGTGCATATTGGTTTTTCCCAATACGATCGCGCCGGCCGCACGCAATCGGGCAACCGTGGGAGCATCCGTGGCCGGTACAAATTCTGCAAATGCCGGAGTGCCCGCGGTGCAGCGAATACCTGCACTGTGGATGTTGTCCTTGATAACGATGGGGATCCCGCTCAACGGGCCCAAACGGGCCCCGCTAGCACGCTGCGCATCGGCTGCAGCCGCAGCCGCCAATGCACCTTCAGCGTCAACGGTAACCAAGGCATTCAGATGCTTACCCTCGTCGATGCGCTCAAGGCAAGCCTGTACCAGTTGCGTACTCGTCATCCGGCCGTCTTTGAAGGCCATCTGAGCTTCCGCGATCGTCAGGTCAGTCACGTTCCGTTTGTTCTCTTGCATTGCGGGACTCCCCTGTGAATACTTAGCCGCCGAACGCAGCGAAGGCCACGTCCTTATTCATCAGCCAGCGTCATGACCTGACCGGCGCCGACGAACTCCACTTCGATGTCCGGACGCTTCATCGACGGCGGGAGTTGCGACTCCACCAGCGGGCGCGTGGCTTCGCTCATCGGAACCGGGAAAATCATCTTGATACGCTTCATTTCGTCTCCTGTGCTACCTGATTGACGGGGCTCATTGAGCCCCGGTATCAAAGTCTTAAAGACCCAATTCTTGTCGCGAACGCGTGAGCGTATCGATCACCGCGTAGAGGATCTTTTCGGCGCACGGCATCAGATCGGGCACATAAGTAGCACCCATGCCACCCAATCCTTCGGCAACAGGAAGCGGAGCACCTTGAGCGGGCCACGGCCAGCCAATGCGGGCCGTCGGGATACCGTAGCGACGCAGAGCTGCTCCGTCCGTTTGTCCCGCCAGGTAATCCGGGGTACCGTGGGGGCGCCCCTCGATATGTTCCCAGCCACGCTTGGCCGATTGAATGATCCAGTTATCGGGATCGGTAGTGCCGCCGGGGACCGAACCGTACATCTCCCAGTCGAGTTCGATCTCGGGCTTACGAGCCGTCAGGTCATCGATAAACGCGGCGAATTGCGCTTTCACATCCGCAGGGCTGACGCGGGGGTTCACACGAACATCGAAAAAGATATCGGTTACCGCCGAAGGGAATGCCGGTCGTTCGATCTGGCCGCCACGAACACCCGCAATCCACCCGTGCGGCGCGATCACGCCCGACGTATTACGCTCGGTATAGCCGGGAAGCCATGCTTGCAACTCCTGAATTACCGTTGCAGCGGGAACCACCGATGAACGGAAACCCGGGACATCATGCGGAATGCCCGCATAGCCCATGGTTCCACGCACACGAATCTTGAACCATGCCATGCCCGGTTCTTCGTGGTAGACCCAGTTCCACGGCTTCATGATGATTGCGAAGTCGGGATACATACCGCGATTCAGCAGTCCCAATACGCCATTGGACATGCCCGAATAGCGTTCCTTGATATCGACGGGCATGCCGCCATCGGCCATACCCAACAACAGATTGCCCATTAGCGGAATGCCCGCTTCGAGGATCGCCGTGCAAACTTCGGTATGCGTGGCGATCATGCCCTTCGGATTCGAAGCACCAAGGCCAAAGACCCAGTCATCCACCTGCTGAGCGTACGGTTGCACATCAGCCTCTTGACCCTCGCCAGAGAGAATTTCTTCTTCAAGAGTACGGTCCAGATGCGTGTCCAACGGTGCGTAAAGAAGCAGCGAAGCACCATTACCTTCACCCCGAATTTCGCCCATCACCGAACGACTGGCAGGAGACAGATCATGAGCCCTGGTTTTGAGGCCGATCGTTTCCATGTGATGCTGCATGTACAACGCAGCGTCCTTGGTCGCGCCCGTAGGGCTATGGATGTTGGTCAGTTCAAACAGGAGCTTTTGAAGACGCTTCGGGTTCAGACTCGCCTTCGCCTTCTCGTACCATTCGGCCTGCTGTGCCGAGAACGGCACCTGTTTCGTGCGTTTGAATTCCATGTCCGCGCTCCTTAGTTCGATGCGACAAATTGTTCGGCGAAGATGTTTTCTGGCTTCACGCCCAATTCGATCAGGCGCGTGGTCGCCGCATCAATCATCGGTTGCGGGCCGCACAGATAGGCAACCGAATTCGGATCCTTGACGTCGTCTTCCTTGAGGGCCGCGACCGGCGATCCCAGGTGCAGGCCGTCACCTTCCTGTGCGCCGCGGTCCACGCAGATGCGCGCTTCGAGCTTCGGTAGCCACTGTTGCCGAAGTTGAATATCGTCCAGCGAGAACAGAACTTCGGGTACAGCGCAACCGAAATTGAGCAGCATCGGTGGGCGTGCACTCGATTTGCGAATCGTGTCGATCATCGAGAGCATCGGAGCCAAACCCGTACCACCCGCCACGAAAATATGCGGAGCACGTTTCGATTCTTCGCGCAGGAAGAATGCGCCATAGGGTCCCTTCAGTTGCAGAACCTGATCGACCTGAATCTGCGTTTCCAGGAAGGAGGACATTGCGCCATTGGGCAGCAGACGGATCAGGAACTCCATTTTCGGCAGATCTGCCGCATTGGAGGATGGCGAGTAGGAGCGCAGAACGCCCAAGCCCGGAACCGTGATCTGGAAGAACTGACCGGGGCGGAATTCCGCCCACGAACCTTCCGCGAGTTCCAGCGTGAGCTTGACGACGTTCGAAGCAATTCGCTCGACGCTGTTGACGAACGCATTGAGTTCCTGCGCGACCGATGACCCTACTTCGCTACCGTAAGCCACCGAAAACGTAGCGTCCGATTCGGCTTGGGTCACGCACAGAAGACGGCTACCGGACGCGAATTCGCTAGCCAGCAGCGTCGAACTTGCGCCCGGGATATTGCTTGCCTGACCCTCTTCCAGTTTGCAGGTGCAACTGGCACACGCGCCCGCGCGGCACTGATACAGCACGGGAACTTCCGCTTTGATAGCGGCATCCAGAACATTTTCGTTATGGTCAGCCGCGAAGGTTCGGCTTACGCCATCTGCAAAATTAATCGTAATCTGATGCGCTTGATTCATGACGATTCAAATACTATAGAGAGTCTGTCTTTATTCTGGGCGACTGAAACCGTTTCTCAGCAGATCACGGTTATTTAAAATCTGTAGGTCCCTGACGGTGCCAATCAGTCACTTTTTGAATGGCCATCCCCGCGCGGGTCACCGTCACCTCGCCATATTTGCGTCCAATGAATTGGCCACCAATGGGCATACCGTTTTCAGTAAAGCCGATCGGAAATGCCATCGCAGGGTGACCACTGACATTGAATGGAGCCGTAAATTGAATCAAGCGTCGATTGGCTTCAGGATCTCCTGCCAAGTCCGCCAACTGCTCGAAAGTTGGAGCCGCATAGGGTTGCACCGGAGCCAAAATAAGATCGACTTCGCACAAGAGCGCGTCCATAGCTCCGTTAAAGCGGCGAGCTTCCAAAAGAATCCGTTGATAGTCCATTGCCGAGAGTTCGCGACCTTGATCAATCAGGCGGCTCAGGGCAGGACCGTATTCCGATGCACGAACCGGATAAGTCGATTCATGCGCCACCGCGGTTTGAACACCGCAATGGAGTTCCCAGTTGCTGCTGACATCGCGGGTATCCGGAACTTTGACACTGATGACCAGGCCGCCCGCGTCAATGATCATTGCGATGACGGTCTCGAGTTGACGCTGGATAACCGGATCGACCCCTTCACTGATCCAGGACTCATCGACACCGATACGCAAGCCCTTGAAGTTCTCTTCGATCGGCGGAACGTTCAGTCCCAGATGAGGGAGCGACGTCGAATCCTTCGTGTCGTGTCCTGTTACAGCGGCGAGCAAAATCAGCGCATCACTAGCGGAACGCGCGATGGGTCCGACATGATCCAGCGATGAAGCCAGTTCAAATGCACCGAAACGGCTCACGCGACCCCATGTAGGCTTGATACCCGTCAACCCGTTTGCCGCCGCGGGAAATCGAATGGAACCCCCAGTGTCGGTTCCCAGAGAGCCATAGCAAAGTCGAGCAGCGGTGGCCACGCCACAGCCCGTGGAGGAAGCCCCCGCCCAGTGACCCGCACCCCACGGATTAACGGCATCCGGAATGGAGGGATGATTGATGGCAAAAGCGCCTTCCGTCATCTGCAGCTTACCCAGCATCACAGCGCCGGCGTCATGCATCATCTGCACCGCGGTCGCGTTCTGCATGGGGATCCGTTGCCCGTGGATCGGCATACCGCCCGAAGTGATGATGCCCGCAGTATCGAACAGATCTTTATAGGCCAGAGGAATGCCGTGGATCGGCGAACGGATTTGACCACGCATCAATTCCTCTTCAGCCTCCTTCGCCTGCTGAAGCGCGAGATCCGGAGTAACCCGCGCATAACTGCGCAGAGTCCCGTCAAGGGCCTCGATGCGTTTCAACTGCGCTTGGGTAACTTCTATGGGACTGACTTTTCGACTGCGAATCAACAGCGACAGGTCGTGTAATTCGAGATTATGCAAATCGCTGGGCAGGCTCATGACACGGACTCTAGTTCGGATCTAATGCGTTATGCAGGTAGGTGGGTTCCGCTACCGGTCGCAATCTTAGATATTGAAGAATTAAGACTGGCGCACTCAAAGCTCACAGGTTCATTTCGGAGAAATTCACTGACCAAGCCTGAGGCGCCGGGGTATTACAGGCATTGCAGGGCCGGGAGTCCCACTCTAAAAGGAATCCCTGGCCGATTTAGAACCAGACCTGATCGACAAAGTACGCCGGACGCTTTCCATCCGCCGTATCCTTGAAGCGCGTGCTGTGGGTCTTTACCGCACCGTAGACGCCCTTGCCCGGCTTCGCGATACCGCGATTGTGGCGCGACGCCAGCTTGCGCCATGTGACCGGCGAAATATCGGTCGAGACCAACTGCTCGTTGTCCCAACCCGTGCCGTCAGCGTAGAAGTGCTGCATTGCTTCGCGAGCGTAAAGATCGCAGTCGTTGAAGCCGTGCAGGCACAGTTCCTTGTAAACGCGGTCGAAACGGTACTTGTACTTTTTGCGGTCTTCTTCGGTCGGGCAGATCTTGACCAGCACTTCCCAGTACTCGTGCGTGTCGTCCGTGATCGGAACGTACCATTCATACTGCACCACATGCTCTTCCGGCCAATTTTCGACCATCAGTACGCCAGGGAGAACGACCGAGGTACGATAGAAGCGACCCTTCAGGTTGTCGATCTTGAGGCCCAGTTCCTTGTTTTCCAGGACCGGCGCCCACTTTTCCGTGAAGAGCCATTGCATCATGCCCTTCGGACCCGTTTCGTCTTCAACGACCTGAATGCAGTCGTCGGTGACGGGAAGGATGCCGAGCGGGAGCACCCAATCATTCACGTGGATAATCGAATTGTCTTTGTGAACCAGGATGTGAGCGTTGTCGAAACCATTTTCGCAAGCAATACGCCAGTTGCCGAAGCCCGTGCGGTGCATGCCGTGCGCAACTGCGTCCTTGTCGAGAATCGACGGAGTATCCGGCCACAGCGGGTGTGGGAAGCGCTCGTTGTTCTCCGGGAAGCGGAACGGCAGGTCGTCCGACAGCGGCGGAACGTCTTCGAGCGGGAAGTCGTCTTCGCGAACGAACACGAACACCATGCCGGCGACTTCTTCAACCGGGTACGTGGTGATGCCGGTCGTGCCGATCAGTTTGTCGTCCGGATTCGCAACGATGGTCGAGAGTTTGCCGTCGTCCAGATTGAACGTGAAGCCGTGGTACCAGCACGTGATGGTTTCCTTGTTGAAGCACATCGGCTTCTCGGAGAGACGAATACCACGGTGCACACACTGATCCTTGACGGCGAAAACCTTGCCGTTGACGCGACGCAGTGCGATAGGAACCCCTGCGATTTGAATGCCCTTCACGCTCGGCACGAGATCTTCGTCGCTGTCGCCTTCGACTTCCACGAGTTCTTTGCTGAACACCGCCGGGTACCAGTGGTTGATGAAACCCCAAGCTGCATCCTTGTACGGCTGATACTGGCTCTGCGATTTCGCATCGTTGTAGCGCGTATCGCTGATACCGTGTTGAACGACACGGCGGCGAACAACCTGTTCTGTCATATAAGTCTCCGAAACTTAGAGGGACGATCCCTACGGGGTATTGTCAGCACGGGCACTCTTTCGCGCCCGTTCATTGGTTGAACCATTCTCGAAAGACTGACCGTACGGATAGGTTATCGGGATGCCCGTTTCCAGGCACTCCGAGAACTACAGGACTATCCAAAGACCACAAGAAATAAGGGGCGGGGTTTCCCTAATTCGAAGACCCGCGCCCCTCTATGCCTTCTCGTCGCCTGGATGCGTAGCGACCTCGATCGAACAGTAGCGGTCCGCATCAGCACGGCACACCGGATGTATCGGATGAAGAGTGGTATTCGCCGCTTCACACCTGATCTTGATTAGCAGGGGCGGACCGCAGCACCGCTATGAATTGCGCGAGATGTTCAACGCGCTGCGCCGAATCGTGCGCGCGGGTCGCCGTGGCGTTTTGCTCCCCAACGACGTTGCATCGGGGGAGATGGTTTACCAGCGGACACGACGCTGGATACAGGCGGATTGTTTGGAGGCCATCGTGAACGATAGGAGTGCGCGCCGGTGTCGGCGAGGTGGCGCGTCAGGTTGCGCGGGGAAAGGGCCAGACGGCCAAAGCGCCGTTCGCCAAGCACGGGGATACCGGCGAGGAACCGGCGCAGGGGCACGCGCCGAAGGGATCGAGCTTCAGGTGATCAAGCTGCCGGAGGCGAAAAAAGAGGTCCGTGTTGCCGCCGCGCCGTCGGGTGGTCGAGCGCAGCTTCGGTTGGCTCAATCGCTTCCGCCGACTTGCCAGAGACTACGAGTGGCCGGAAACACTGGCTGGCCTGCCCTTCGTCTTATTCCCGCGCGCTTCACAACTCTCAACGGAGGGCTTTTCTCATCGTGCGAGAGTCTCGCTCGGACTCTCACCAAATCGGCGCTTATAATCGGTTGCAAAATGGCCTAAGTGGGCAAACCCCCACTGATGGGCCACCGAGGTTACGGTTACCTGGCCCGCATTACAGGATCGCAATTGCTCCCTGACTCGCTGAAGTCGAACCTCCTTCAGAAATATCATGGGTGAGCTATTGCGATACTTCCTGAATCCCGCGTACAACGAACTCGTGCTAACGCCCACGTGCTCTGCAATATCGGATACTGCAATCGGCTTGTGAGCGTTTTCTTCAATGAAGGCTTCCGCTCGGCGAACAAACGCTGGGGCCACCGTGCGCTCGTCGCCGATGCGTCCTTCCGATAAATTGCTATGCTGGCTCGCGAGCAATAGAGAAACCATCATTTGCTCTATCTGAGCATCTATCAACGGAGAGTTAGGAATGTCCTCACCGCCCAGATAATCTATCAGCCATGAAACCGTGCGTGCCCATCTTTGCCCTACGGCAGTATCAAGCGGCATCGCCGTGTCGAATTCAACCTGTTTCGGCCCGCGGTGGCCCAGATATTGCGCGGCTTGACGCTCCAACAAATCACGCTCGATTCGCAAAATCAGCTTTTCAGTGTTCTCCCCATGAACAAGCTGGATCTGTTGACCCGCGTTGAGAACGGAGCCGACACTCGATGACGTGTAAGTCACCTCGGAACCTCGCACGATGCACTCACTGCCGCACAGAGGGATCTGAATCAGGTAAAAACCATCGAATTGACTTGGATTAATCGTAATTTCGCCGCCATAGCTCATGAAACCCACGCCCAGGCCGCCCATCTTTCGATAGTACATTTGGGCATTTATTTCACCTTTCCCCTGCAAACTGATAATCTCATTGTCGCAGAAAACGCGTTGCCCCCAGAGTCGTGCCTGTTCTATGTCTCGCGTGTGGAAATCTTCGAAGTTGGGAAGCAGTAAGCCACTCCTTTTATTGCCGGGCATATCCATATAACCTCTCTCATCTCTCCGGAATTTTCCGAATAATACCGACATAGTGTCAATACGTACTTGTCCCAACTGATTCCCTGCACTCTCCGAGAAGTGCCAGGAATCCTCCTATCCTCCTACTTTTATGAACGAGTAAGGCTGAAATTGCGAAATAGCAGCCGCAGAACCAATCTGTTGACGGAGCGCGAATTTTTGAATTTTTCGCGGGAAAGTCTTCGGCAATTCGCAGAATCTAACAGCCTTCGGTACCTTGAAACCAGCCAGGAGCGATTTGCAGTGGGCAATAATATCGGATTCCGATGCTTGTTGACCGGGCCTGCGCTCCACAAAGGCGCAGGGAACTTCACCCCATTTCGCGTCCGGTTGTGCAACAACTGCCACCACCGCCACTGCCGGGTGACTGTAGATTGCGTCTTCAACCTCAATACTGGAAATATTCTCGCCGCCAGAAATGATAATGTCCTTCGACCGGTCTTTGGGTTTTACATATCCATCAGGGAACAGCACGCCCAAGTCACCGGTTCGATACCAACCACCGGCAAGTGCCTCTTCCGTGGCTTTTTCGTTTTTAAGGTATCCCTTCATAGTGATGTTTCCGCGGAACATCACCTCGCCGATAGTCTGACCGTCTTTCGGGACTTCTTCCATGGTGTGCGGATCCCGGACTGTAGTCCCAGCCTGAAGATGATAACGCACGCCTTGCCGGGCATTCAGAACCACGCGCTCCGCGTTATTGACATGCGTCCGTGCCTGCTGTTTGGCGCATACAGCAGCCGGGCCATAGACCTCAGTCAGTCCGTACACGTGCAGTAAGTCAAAACCGATTTCAGCCATTCGCGCAATTACTGTGGGACCAGGGGCAGCACCGGCAACCATCGCCTTAACCTTGTGCTCAATACCTGCACGCCATTCCTCGGGGGCGTTGGCGATCGTGGAATGCACAATCGGGGCTCCGCAATAATGTGTGACCCGATACCGACGAATTAGATCGAAAATGACTTTGGCGTCCACCCGACGCAGACATACATTAATTCCCGCGCGCGCAGCCACCGCCCAAGGGAAAGTCCATCCATAGCAGTGAAACATCGGAAGCGTCCACAGATAGGAGGGATGCTTTTCCAAATCCCATTCAAGAGCATTACTGATAGCGCACAAATAGGCGCCACGATGATGATATACCACGCGCTTCGGATTACCCTTAGTCCCCGACGTGTAATTCAGCGCGATCGCATCCCATTCACCTTCAGGACCCAGGTATTCGAAATTCGAGTCACCACTGGCAATGAAGTCTTCATATTCGGTATCATTTGGCATTGCGCCGTGATCAATGTCCGACTCGAAATCCCGAACACAGATAATTTTTATTTCCGGGAAACGCTCTCGCACCCGATCAGCTATTGCTGCGAATTCGGTATCTACGATTAAAACTTTCGCCTCACCGTGCTCGATCATGTATAGGATCGAGGCAGCTTCCAGGCGTGTATTGAGAGCATTCAAAACAGCGCCCGCCATAGGAACGCCGAAGTGGGTCTCAACCATGGCCGGGATATTGGGCAGCATCACTGCCACCGTGTCGCCGCGTTTGATACCCAACGAGGCCAGGGCGCTAGCCAGCCGAACACAACGCTCGAATGTCTCACCCCAAGTACGATTTACTCGCCCGTAGACGACAGCCGGGAGCCCTCCATAGACCTCGGATGCGCGGACCAGGAAATCGATAGGGCTCAATGCCACATGGTTGGCGTCTCGTCGCTGCAACCCTCTTTCGTAGATGCTCATCTGGCCTCCTCCGAATTGACTTCTCTCCTGTCCACCCGGACGGCCAGGAGGATAGACCTCCTTCAACGGGTCAGCTTGGTTGTTGGCAGGGTACCGTTCGAGGCCTCCGTGGCGCTATCCGATGCGTGCATTGACTATCCGAAAACCGCAGCATTTTCGGTCCAATGGCAACAAAAAGCCCGCGCAGCGAAATTCAGACTGTCCCTTCCATTCTGCGATCCGGGAGTAATCGTCCTTTTCGCTGAAAAATCTGGCGGTTTGTCATATTTTTACTTTTAAAATCAATGCCATGCACGTTTTCCGAATCACCAGGGCTGATCTCTTTCGAGCAAGTCCTCGCGCTTTCACCCGCACGCTGTTCACGTGCACGCCGTGTCCTGTCGGCATAAATCCTATCCCTGGTGACCTCTGAATCGCCCCTAAATCCGCTTCTATACTGGGGCTTCATATTTCATGAGGAGACGCGCCGATGTTGATGGACGCCAAAGACTCGATTTATAGCCCGACGCAAAGAGGGTCTGATTTTTCCGCGAGAACCGACATTTTCCAGTTCCGCCGAGGAGCGCCGCTATCGCAAGGAACACCTGGCGGCCGCGTGCCGGATCTTCGCCCGACACGGGTTCAGTTTTGGCGTCGGCGGACATCTCACGGTCCGCGACCGAGCATCCGGAACTCTTCTGGACCAATCCAATGTGCGTGCCATGGTCGCGCACGAAAACCTCGCAACTCGTGCTCGTTGATCACTCAGGTACCGTGATCGAAGGCAAATATGCGGTAAATCGCGCGGGCTATGCGCTGCATTCTGCGATTCATGCCGAGAATCCGGACGTCATCGGTTCGTGCCACGCGCACACCGCCAACGGCGATGCATGGGCCGCGATGGGCAAACCGCTCGATTACGTGACGCAGGACGCCTGCATGTTCTACGGCAGTCATACGGTCGTGCGAGACGGGGCGGGCAAGGTGCCAGTGGCGAACGAATCGGGCAATCCGATCGCGCGCGCGTTCAACGATCACAAGGCGATCATTCAGCAGAATCACGGCCTGCTGACTGCCAGCCGCCACAGCATCGATGACGCCGTAGGGACTTTCATCGCGCTGGATCACTGCTGCAAGATGCAGTTACTCATGGACGCGACCGAATCTCGCCCCGTACCGATCGACCCAGGATTTGCAGAGTACTCGCACGAGCCCCTCGGCAATTCGTTCATCAGTTGGCTGCACTTCCAGACCATGCTATACGAGATCAACGAGGAGGAGCCCGACTACCTCGACTGAGCCTGTCGCGATCGCCCAGGACAATGGCGGCGTGCCGCGTTGGACAGAATGCATGCCGCTCCGAAAGCGCTAAAAAAGGCTCTGTTGAGATTTGAGTGGGTTATGCCGCATGCGGGTTGATCGAAGTGAAGTCGAGCTTGCCGGCGATCAGAAACAGCACGGTACGCATGGTCGTGAGGTTGGCGTAACCGCGCGCGCGTCGCTTGGCGGCCTGAAACAGGCCGTTGAGAGCTTCCAGAAAGCCGTTGGTCTGGCGCGTCTGGGTCCAGGCGACGATGCCGTCGAAGGGCTTGCAGATCATGCGTGCAACCTCTTTCATGGGTTCGACTTTGGAGCGCATCACGTTGGTGCACCACTGCTCAAGCATCGCGGAGACGACGTTGATCTGTTTGCGATCGAGGATGTCTCGCAATTGCTCGCGATAGAGCCAGGCCCGGGCGGTGCGCCTGGTCGTGACGTTGGCAACGAGCGCGTCCAGGTCGGCACGCTGCCCCACGTTCAACCGGTCGCGGTCCTTGAGCAGTGCCCAGCGCAGGCCCTTGAGGTCAGGGTCGGTCTTCTGTTCGAGCCGCCGCGTCTTGTCCAGAGCAAACGATGCCTGAGCGACAACGTGGAATTTATCGAAGGGGATGCGGGCGTTGGGCAGGTGCCTGCTGACGCCCTTGATGAAGGCAGGCGACATGTCGATGCTGACCGAGGTGATTTGCCCGGGCGTGGCGTTGTGCGCTTGCAGGTGCGCGGCATCGGCCACGCAGATCACGCTGTCGAGTCGCGTGCGCTGCCGAATCTCATCATCGATAAAGAAGGTTTGCACCACCGGCGCGGGGTCGGCCAGACCGGAAGTTTCGATCCGAATCCCGTCGAAGCCATCTTTACGCTTGACCAGAGCCGACACCACACTCAAGAGTCACGGCAATTTCCCCACGCCAAGGTCGTTCTGTCGAGACGGTTACGGAATCAACTCCGCGCGGCCCTTCACCTTGCTCTCGACTTCATTGCTGTCCCCCTTGACCGTATGGTGCGCGCCGCATTCCTTTGCGAGTTGCAGCGCAATGTCGGAGCGGTCAACCACGATGATTTCGGCCGCGCAAAGCGCGTTTAGAACCTGAAATCCCGATATGCCCCAGACCGCCGGCGCCGATCACGACGACAAATTGTCCGGGCAGCAAATGGCGCGATGCTTTTTTTGCAGCTCGGTAGGCGGTCAAGCCGGCGTCGGTATACGGCGCGACGTCTTTCGGCGCCAGCAATTTCGGCAACTGGATCAGCGAACGTTCGCCAGTCATCAGATATTGCGCGTAGCCACCGTTGGCGTTGATGCCGGGAAACTGGCTGTCTGTGGCGTGCATATCGTCTCCGCGACGGCAGGCGAGGCAATGTCCGCTCGTGACCAGCGGATGGCAGATGACCGGGTCGCCCACCTTGACACTCTCCACACCGCGGCCCACCTCTTCGACCCAGCCGGCATTTTCATGGCCCATGTTGTAGGGCAATGCCACATCGACCTTGCTGCGCCAGATGCCTTCCACGATGTGCAGATCGGTGCGGCACACTCCCGCACCGCCAATCCGGACGATCACGTCGGTCGGCCGCACGATCTTCGGATCGTCGACGTTTTCGTAGCGCACGAATTCTTCGCGAGTCAATGACTCGTCGTACTGATGCAGCACAGCAGCTTTCACGTTTTGTCTCCTCCGTTCATGTATGGCCAGGAAATGCACGAAACATCGGACCGGTGTTTTTGCGCGCGGCGATACGACTAGGCAATGTCCATGCTAAAGGAGAAGAAAGTAACGGAGCGGTCCTCAGCGGGCGTTCAGGCAGGAAAACGAGGGGGCAGCTGGAGCAGCGAAGTGTCGCAAAATCGGACGTTCACAGCGGATCGACGTTGGCGCGATGTCTGAAAATGGGACGCATCGAGTGTGAGGGGCTCGATTGCATTTGGGATGGAGTGGTCGCTCAGAGAGCGAAGTGCGCGATGTCAGCTAGAAAGACTGACGCCTGGATAGATCCAAGGCTTGCGAGAGAGTGATGGCAGGGGAAGAAGGATTCGAACCTTCGAATGCCGGAATCAAAATCCGGTGCCTTAGGCCAGCTTGGCGACTCCCCTACGTAGGGGCGAGATCCTACCAGAGGATTCGAAAAGAGCAAAGGGTCGCGCGGATCGGATGAGATGTTTTTTCGCTCAATGGTGATCCACCGGTCGCGGCCTGAGAGGCTCGCCTCCACGGCATTCGAGAGCCGCCCGGTCCCAGCCGCCGAGATCCGCGGCGGCTTGATACGTGCTATCGAGAAAAGCCATCAACGCTCGCTCGGGGTCGTCCGACGTGCGGACGTGTTCGTACGGAAGGATGAATTCGCCCAGCTTGTCGTCGAAATAGGCGCCGCTCGGCAGGGGTGTTGCCTTGGAAAAGCCGTCAGGCGACGGGTACGCGTAAGAGTAAAACGCCGGAAAAGGTATCGCCGGTCCCCCCGGCCAGAATCCGGCCGACGATACTTCGTGGCTGTAGGCTTCGCGCGTCACCTCATCGGGTAGCGCCGGAACGCCGCCGGGATGAAGAGGCGCGCGGCGTCCAGAAAAACGCGTAACGGCGAGATCGAAGCTGCCCCAGAAAAAATGGACCGGGCTAACCTTGCCGATATAACCGGTACGAAACCGCTCCAGCACACAACAGACTGTGACGAGCGCTCGAAAGAAGCGGGTCACGGCATCCGCGTCGTACGGGCGCGCTGCATGGTCGTCCTGGAACGGCACGGGGTTCGGGATCTCGTTGGGTCGGCCGTGAAACACGGGCTTGCCACCGAGTTGCGCAACCAGATCCAAAAAGTTCGCGTGGAATTGCGCAACCGACATGGGTGCGAGCGCGAAGTGCGCCTTGCGTCCGTCGGCAGCGCTGCCGACCACCCGATGCTCGAGAAGGTCGAACTCGATCTCCACGCCGCTCGCATCGGGGATAAGCGACGTCGTCAGGCCCCGCGCGCTGACGTACAACGTAGCGTGCCACGAATGATTCAGCCAGGGGGTTCGGGCCAGCTTGTATTTGCCGGCAATTTGCGTGTAGAGGTGCAACGCGGCGCATGTGTCACGCCAGCCGTCGTACGGAATATCAGTCCAGTTCGCGCTCATACCGGCTCCATCAACTGTCCGTCTGTGTCATCGCCAAATGACGCGCGCCCCGGTCCTTCAAGATGCGCTGGTCGCTGAACGACCTTACGCCAGACGCAAAGTCTTGTCACCTGTCGCGCAATCCGGCGGCTACCGGTTACGCAGGGCTGCTCACCCACCAGGTTCAGCCGATAGCGGTTATGGGCGCACAACAAAGTCTGCGGGAAAGATTCTCTGCGAGGCCAACTCTGTCGTTTGGGCACGCAATGCCAAGTCCAGGCAATGTCTGCGGCAAGTCTCGCGTGCAGTGACAGATATGGCTAGCTGAAGAACACAAAGTACGCGGGAGGCATGCGTGGAAGGGGCTTTTAGATTAGGGGCCATCTCATCTTGATCCGCCTTTGTGTTGCGACGCGATATGATCGAGCACGTGCTCTAGGATTCGCCAAGGCCGTCCGACCCAGCGAACGAATACATTGCACGAACCCTATTTTTTTGTTCGGCGGACAGCGACTCCCAAGCGGAATGGGTGAGCCTACTGATTTCCCTGTTACTCCGCGGCCTTTCTGACTCTGGTAGCTGAAGAAGCCAAGAAAAAACGCGCTTCAAGTAAGTAGGGCGCGATTCAACCAATTGCGAAAGTACCTTCGACCAGTTTGAATTGCTCCTTACGGAAGACATAAACCCCGCCTTCCGAAGGATAGCGGCACGCGTGACTTGAATCGGAGGCTCTACGAGGAGCAGTTCATCGTACGCTTTATGAACACTTTGCAGCCTTGCTTCGGTTAGATGATTCTTCGAGGAGTGAATCCTACCGATTCGTGGCGCGATCCGACTTCGGTTGAACTTGAGCAACCACTCATGATCATGCAGGGCCAAGGTCTCGTATATCGCCCGTCCAGCAAGATACGCAGTCGTGATCCGGCGTTGCGGCGGGGCACCTCGAACCAGTTCCCGCCATTTCTGCCTGAGCGTCTTAATCTTGACTCGCGGAAATTCTTCTTTCCTTTCCGCATCGGACCGTTCTGAAAGACGCTTCGCTCTTCTCCATGAATCAGCCGTCGTCACACTAATTCCAAGCTCCGACGCTGCACCTTTGATGCTGCAGCCTTCGGCCAGCAACGTGTGGAAGCACTCCTTGTAGCGCTCACCGTACGCGAACGGCACCATATGCATGTCTAGGCCGTTGGAGTCGGCGGTTATCCTGTAAGTTAAACCACATGAGCAAGAAACCTTCCATGTCCTTGCCCTACGAAGACGGGTTACGACACCATAAGAGTCGCGACCTCTGTGCAACGGCACAGTGCATTCGGCCAACTTTACTGCTAGGTTGTCAACAGGCGATTGCGAAATTGGGGCCGCGTACGTCTCAGTGCAAAAATCAACAGCCTCAAGAAGCGAGTCAACTGCGAGGAAAATAAATGGATTGGGAAGACTACTCGCCTTTGATCCATCGGACACAAACTCCCACCACCACGCTATCTTCCCCTCGTTGAGACCGGTCAAATGACAGTACGTCGGGCCAAATAAGGCCAGCAATTCCGCGACTAGTGCCGCCCTCTTAAGACGCCCGTCTGGCATCAGAAAACCTGCATCCCGCAGCAAGTTGAGATAGTGAGTCCGCTTCCTAGTTTCTCCATCCTCCTGCTGTCGCGCACCCTTACTGGCCACGCCTTGGATCGCTCGTTTCTCAGAAGCATTAACCTCACGAATAATTACCGAATCGCCCTTATGAATAAGTCTTCTTAACGTCACGTCCGGTACCACACTTAGTTGCGATTCGCCCGCAGCCTTCAGGGGGATGAAGTGGACGTCGCAATAGTAGGTTCCGGGAAGCTGATGACTGATTTTGCAGTATGGCTCTATTCCCGCGTGACGCCAGTCAGCCAAACATTCATCGCAGTATCGAGGCCTTACGTCACGCATTCCGCCAGACATAAGACCTAGCCGCAATGTACCTGCAGCCGGAGGACTCCGCATTGTTGCGCGTATATCAGACCGCAAGTTGGCAGATGCCATCATAGTCACGTAATTGAATTCAGTATGCTTCTCAATAATCTCGTCAGCATCGAGATTCCAGTAGTCCTGCGTCTGAAGCACCAGATGGGAGATGCCACATGGAAATCGCGTTCCCTCGCGGACCAAATACCCAAAAAGTCGTCGCCTAAGCTCCCCCGTCGACGAGAGACCCATATATTCCGCGTAATGCGCAATTCCGTTTGCGAGCGTCTCTCCCTCATTAAGTGGAAGTAGCGAAATCGCCATGGTAGAACTCCCTAGTTGTACGTACCTCCGCCAATCCCGAAACAATCAAATCGACGGTAACGCAGCCCGTATCAGCTGCAACTCCGATCGAATCGTCCCAGTTGTTGCGCGGAAAATCATGCTGTCGCGGTTTGTTAAATGAGCGCGTTATGCAGGCGAGGTAGGATCCTTCGCACTATTGAGTCACGCACCTCGGCCATAGGCGCAAGCGTTATTTATATCTGCTTCATACGCGCCTAAATGTCACGACATCATCCGGTTGTGACATAGCCTCAATGTTGTGGAGCATAGTATCCATTTCCATCAGCGCTGACGTTCTTTCCCGGACCGAATGGCTTGTCCGGCCCACCACGTGACGTTGCACAACGACCGCGCGGGACGTGTGTCCGATTCGTTAGGTTGAACGCCACAAACCACTCACGGTCGTATCGACGCAACGTCCTATACAGCCTCGAATCCACACGGTACGCTGAGGTAATTCGCTTGTCCGGGCGAGCGTTCTGAACAATGATGCTCCAGCGGTTACGCATGCACTGGAGTTCTACCGGCGACGGCGCTCCGCGCCTCACATTGCCAGCACGGCGCGCCAAAAGAAGCACAGTCGCAATTGGCAGATGCAGTTCTCGCGATACGGCTTCGGCATGGACACCATTTGCGAGCATCCTGCAAATGTGGTTTTGATACCGCGCCCCATAAGCCTCCACGCTTAGATCCGTTCTTCCGCCGTCCAAAACACTGGACGCTTGATACGACACGCCACAAGAGCAGACAAGCCTCCATTGGCCCCCTTTCGGCATGCAGTCTTTCCAGGCGTCGTGGGAACGGTGAAGGACTCCGATGCACGAGAGTTCCTTTGTGCCCACATCGATTGTCTCTCCGCATTCCGTGGAAGATTCAGCTCCCAGAAATCCAATAGAATTTGATATCGCTGGCACAAACGATCCCGGCGACGCGCAGCGTCGATCCAGTAACGACGCCACTGCGATGGATACAAATGGGTGGGAGGACTCGAGGTCTTTTGTAACGTCCGCGATATTGCGTAACCAGATCGTCGTTCTCTGCCTGCTCAAGCCCGCAAGTTGGCAGTATACTGGGCCGAAATGTGCCAACAGTGACGCAACCACGCCGTGGTGGTCCAACTTGCCGTTAGGCCATACAAATCCCGCGTCCCGAAGCCATTCGCGATATCTGGTTGCAGGCGGGAGGGGTTCGTTCGCGGCGCTGTAGATCGCGCTGCGTCTCGCTATGTCCGCGCCAGCACTCCTCTCGGACCAGGATGCGGACGCCAAAATCTCTTCGTCGTCACTTCTCTTCAAGGTCGCGACCGTCAGATCCGTAATATTCCCGGAAAACTTATTACTAGCGACTTTCAAAATTCTCGAATGCATCGGACAGAAATATACGCCGTGCAGTTGATGATTTATCATCCAGTATGGAGTTATGCACTTCGCTCCCCACTCAAGCAAGCAATCCTCGCAATATCGAAACTTTGCGACGCGCTCCCCAATCCAGCCATACGCGGACCTTCTCACGCATCCTCCCCGTGGTTGATCCAGCATGTCCGAAAACACCTTCGCTTTTTCTGATTCTGACATTGTTAGCGTCGCATAATGGAACTCAGTGTGTCCTCTTATGATCTCGCCCGCAGTCAGCCCCCAGTAGTCTCTGCTCTCCTCAGCGAGATGGATCACTCCGCTAGGAAGTTTTGTATCGGGCTTGCAGCTATGACCGAACAGTCTCCGCCTCAGCACTAACGTAGAGTCGAGACCGGCGAAGTCTCTATAGCGCCCCAGATTGCTGCCAATGGTCTCCCCCTCACAAAGCGGCAACAATGCGATTGCCATGGCAACTCCCCTTGTGAAGACTTGATTAACGTTCATTCGCTTATCCGCTTCATCCCCAACGTAATGCTGGCGACCAGAAGCCGTCTCAGGGCGAGTCGCCAGTTTGATCGAGATGACGGCGAAAGACGACTCTCGTTTAAGGAACTAGGCGTGAAGCACACGATAGGATCACCGCCGCGCTGGCGAAGTCAAATGTTGCTTCCATGCGGCGGAGGTCGACCAAAAATCTCAACTTTATTTGATAACCACCTCCCTGGATTTCGATGCCGACTGCTTTAACGCGTCCGATGGCGCCTTATTCTGATAGAAACGGCGCGCAGCCTCATCACTCAAGTCTTGCGAGGACGCCGCCGGATACTCCCGTTGAATGGCGCCCACAAGAGACGAGGCCAGTTCCTGAGGCACTCCAAGCAGCATGAGTCGAGACACGGCATCGATTGCCGACTCATTTTTGTCATGCTCCATCGCGACGTTGTAGTACAGAAGTCGCCTAGCCTCTGCCTCTTTGGACGCCACGATGTCGTGCAGTGTATCGCCCAGCAGGTCGTCGTATTCAACCATCCGCGCCTTGCTACCGGACCGGACTGCGGTTAGCATCGGCCGGAGCGATGCCATCTTCTCATCGAACACGTCTCTGAAGAGCCGTCGAGACAGTTGCTCGGCACCGGAGTGAATTGCGGCATATTGAGCCAACTGGAACAGCGGAATCGCAATTCCAGGCAGACCTTGTGTCAGGGCGTGCAGATACTTCCGCAGGCTTTCCGACAAGGGAACAGAGTTTGCAAGCCACTGGTATTTTTGCAGCTGATTACAAAACCGGCCCCAGTCTTTCTCGCCAATTCCGCTCCAGGTGGTCACGCCGTGGCTGCTAAGACGCCGCGCTGACCGCAACGTCTTTCGGAAAAGCTGGGCCGCTTTCGGGGTCCCGCTTACAATGACAGGAATCCCGACTACGTTGGTGAGGTTCACGAAGAAGTCGAAGAGCGGGTCGTTCTTCGCAACCGCGTGGAGGGCGTTCTGCATCTCATCAAGGACAATGAGACCGGTGTGGTGCAGTCGCGTAACCCGGTGCAGTTTGTTTGCGTAATCCGCCAGCGTTGCCCGCTTTCCGACTTCCGCCAGGTAGTCGGTCCCAAGGAGGTCGTCAAAGGTCAAGATGATAAGCTTGAGTGCGTCCTTCAGACTTGCACTACGTGGACAGTCTATCTTGATCTGCACAACCTGGTTGACCCCGTAGTCTTTGTGATGAATCACTCTGGGGAACAGCCTTAGCGCGGAATCGAGCGCTGTGGTCTTACCGCCGCCCGACAGCCCGAAGATCCCGGCGCAATACGCATGGGATCGCTTGTGCGGATAGATGGGTACAAGCTCTCCGTCACAATTCTGCCTGTAATGATCCTGAATATCTTGAGCGACGGCGCCCCGGATATCTCCTTGAACGTAGTGCTGCCGAATGATGAGCTGTGTCGTGCTCAAGACATCAAGGTGAGCGGGAAACGCCACGACAAGATGAGAAAGACGCCCGATTGCGTGCAACCGGTACTCCTCGCTCCGTGTTCGCTCGCTCTCGGAAAAGGCGACCGGCACGTCTAGCGCCCTTAGAATTGATCTGTTATCCCAGATCGGTCCCAGGGCGGAGATCAAGGGATTGCCCCGGTACTCGGGCAGCAGGTCGTCGCCGCTGTAATACTGCGCCTCCACTGCCTCGATACATTGCCTCACCGGAGCGGGTTCGCGCGATTTTTTTTCCGATACCACTTTCTTTACGGAGTGCATAATGTCCATCATTCCCTCCTATCCTTCCATCGTCCCAAGCAACTCTCTGGCACGCTGTTCACTAAGCTCTTTCGTGGTCATGCGACCAGGATCGTTCGGCGTCACACCGCCTTCATTCACTGCTTCCTCGTAAGCATCTCCTTCCTCGTCATACCTGGTTTGTGGCGCCGGGCTCGTAGCGCCCGCTGAATGCTGAATCTCGTTCAGGAGGGCCTTGAGCGACGCGCGAGTCTTTCTGCGTCTCCCAGGTTTCTGCTGACTCTTGCGGTCTCGTGCCCCCGCCGCGGCAGACCGCTCGATCTGGCGCATCTCATCCATATCGCTGATGTCCGGACGCGTCATACCGGCCTCTTTCAGAGCCAGTGACGTTTTTGATTTCGCCTCCTCGCCGATCTTTGCGATGTTATGGTCTGTCATCGCGCGGTCAGGCTCGCCAGCTTCTTCAGTCATACCCCGGTTCGTCGCATCGCGCTCTGCCAACAAGGTCTGTTCCCGGTACGTCAGTCCGCGGAGCTTGTCGCTATCATGATCAGACATCGGACAGGAGATCAGCTCGCCCAGGCCATAAAGCTGGATCGCACTGTTATCAGACGAGTCGTAACCAATTTCGACAAGCGACTCGACCTTTTGGCCGCGGAACATGGCCTGACGCTCGACGAGCGAAGGCGTAGGACAGGCGTAGTGCAGCCCGTTGTGGAAAATTCCCTTACCATCGATTGGGACTCTCGCTGTCGGCATGACTTTTGCCCTAAACTCAGCCACGTCGACATGTCTTCCGGCACCATTGATCTCTGTGCCATAGGCCCACAGATTCAAGGGTGTCGGTGCAAGTCCGCGTTCCACCATCTCCGGAGGGGTGGGATAGCCACGGATGATGCGGTTGTTGTAGTTGAGTACCGCGTAGCAGACGACCCGACGGAATTCCCTAATATCGAGCGCCGCATCGTATGCGGGGTGGTCTACACCACGGTCGAATGACCCCTTCTCCACAATTCCGGGGATGAGCGCGTTCCAGATTGCCGGAATGATGCCAAATCGCCGCTCCATTACGCTTCGGAGGTCTGGTCGATAAGCCGGTGCATTCGCCACTTCAACCCGGAAATGCTGGATGAGAGGGTGTGCCTTATGCACGCTGCTCACCTCCCCCTGATCCGCATAAAGGACTTCACACATGCGTTTAGCGGACCACTGTCTCTCCTCGATGCAGATACCGAGCGACCGGCAAAATGCGACCTTTGGACTGATTGCGTTGGCAAGCGCCAACATTGCCCCATCCCAACATGGTGGATCGAACGTCACAAAGAACCCAACCACCATTGCCGAATAGTCGTCGATGACAAGATACAGAACCGGCCTGCCGATGACCATGGTCCGCAAGACCTGACCCACGAGGTAAATATCCGCGATGGTCGCGTCAATGTGAAAGCGCTCTCCCGGTCCCTTCGACGTCCGGAGCCGACCGGTCAGCGGGCGCTCGTGAAGCAGATAATGTCGAAGGCCAACGCGATGTATGCGCCGTTCTTCATAGGTGTAATTTTGGTGGATGTAGTATTGCAGCTGCCGCTTCGTGAGGACGGTGCCACGACCGAGTTTTAGTTCGATCATTTCACCCCTGTCATTGTAGACAGCCCTGTCCCATAAATACGTTCGCCGTAGCCAGTTCAACGCCTGCTCCAGGGTCTTCTGTGACCTCCTTCCCTTAGAGTACGCAAACGACGCATAGTAATCAGCAGCCTGCGCCAGCAATTTCTGCACATCCTCGCTCCGAGCTGAGGCCTTTCGCGTCCTGCGCTTAGGATTCCTCCCGGGCGTATTTTTCAAGTCGCGCGTTTTGCCTTTGCCACCGCACCGGTCGTAGTCATCGGAGGCCGCTGCCGGGGTCATCCCCTGCTGGCAAAAGCGGCGAAGCGTCCTATAAACAGTGTCTTCCGATATTCGGGAGGCTGCGCAATACCGCAAAATTCGCTGCCTGCGGGTTTGCTTGTGAAGCAGTTCCTCAAACTGGTCGCCAAGGAACGACGGCTCAATCAACTTTCCGTCAGCGCGGGGCGGCAGGTCAAAGGTCAACAGTCCCGCAATAATCTGCCATCCGCTTGACTTGGTCGGATCCTTCGCGATGTCCTGGTATTTTTCGGATCTCCCGCACAACGCGAAAGGCAGGACGCGCCTTCGCTCGGATACATTGCCAGGAAGCTTTGGCAGTTTTTCGAGTGCGAGCTCGGGCTCGACATTAGTCGACAGTCGGCGAAGCAACTCATCCGTCTTGATCTTGAACGGCAATGCCCTGCGACAGGCCGCTGACTTTGCTTTATGCTCGATGTCGATCAGATGGGTCCACCGCGAGTTCTTCCCCGTTTTCAATATGATATAGATGCGGTCGCCGTTGCGCTCTTTAAGGACCTCGCAAACAGCGACTTCGCGTGGGCAATTCGATTGCATCGACATTCGAGCCTCCGCTAAGGGTGGGCGTATTAAGAATGTTGCTTGTCACAGCGTGGGCGCCAGATCTCCTCCAGGCGTACGTCGAGCGGATCCTGAACATCGAGGTCAAAGGCCAACCGCCTGGCACCGGCCAGCTGCCGGAATGCGCGCAAACCCGATCCTGCGGGAAGATCAAGTGCCTGGTCAGCGAGTCTGCAGGCGTCGATGACCCGTAGCTCTTCCCGCCGCCGGACGAGGCGAAGCATCTCGCGCTGCGCCGCTATCTCGGCGTCAGACAGCTTGCGCCCGACCGTGTCGTTGTACGCCCGAAAAATCCAGGCCAGATTCTTTGAACGAGGTGCGTGCATGCCATCAGCCCGGACTACCGAGTACGGAACTCCTCCGTTTTCCCAGGTTTTCTGCTCAATCCGCTGCGAGGGCGTCAGTTTGCCGTTGGGGCCACTGCGCCTCGACCTGACCGACCTCGCCTCCCGGTTATGAGTCGTTCCTCGCTCCGTGACGTAAACCAGGTCTGTACTGAGAACCGCCGCCTCATCGAGCTGCCGATAAGTCGGGTGGTGAACACCGATTGATGCCGCCGCGCGTTGCGTTTTGTCTCGGTCAAGAGCGACCTGTTCGAGGATCAGCTTCACGTCAGACCGATACCACCCTTCCAGGAATTCCGCGTGCTCCGCTTCGGACATCAGGTGAAGCTCATCAAGCGCCGTCTTCTCGCAAGCGAGTCTTGTCCTGGTGCCAGATCCTGGCATTTCCCGCGTGTGCATCCAGCGGCAGTGAAGCCCGTTTCTGCTTGCCTCCGCCAACTCCTTGAGCTTGCGTGCAAGCGTTGCCTTTTGCATGCCCCGGGTTCGCGTCTTCATGTCAACCTCCAGTGTGGGCAACGCCGGAAGGCATGCTTAGGCGCATCCGGCGCAAAAAAGGATATACAGCCTGCCTACATGGACCGCTGGCGCGGTGAAGTAATGCGAATCCAGCGTCTGCCCAGCGGTCTTGTGACACCCCGCGGCTACCGCCGGCGACGCTCTTTCGCCCGGCGGCCTAATGCAAAGTCGTTGCGGTACGCGGCGGCACATGCGGCCCGCTGTGCCGCCTCCCTGTCAGTTGCACGCGCAACATCATGACCTTGCACACCGGTGCCGCCCATCCGTTCGCCGCAATCCGCGCGCGTTTCCGCATACTTCTTTTTCTTGAGTCGGGATGTGATTGACGACTTGATGTCGGACACCGGAGCATCCACCCATACATCAATGTGCTTTGAGGCGATGTTCCGCACTTGCGGCTCCAGATAATCCAGGAGCAGGCGCACCCGCGGACGCGAAGCCCAGCTGACGGCCTGATTAGTCACAGGAACCTTGCGTTCCATCTCAGGAGATTTGCGCACCCCAATCTCCGACCCGTCGACCATATATTTACGCAGCCAATCATCCAGGGTGATCTGCTTCAGCCTGAGTCCGCAACTCGTCAAGGCGAATTTGAGAACCTTCGCCCGCTTTCTCCTGGGATCAACCGCGCAGATGACGAAGCCTCCGCAGGCAACGATGGTTGCAATCAGGACTGCCGCCGAGAACAGGTTCTGACAATCCTGATCGGGGGCATCCAGTCCGATGACCCTGGCATCACTGGCGGGGACTCTATTCGCAAGCCTTCGCAATGCGGTATCAAGACTTTCTGACAAGCTGTTCTTGAGCATGCAGGGTCGCTGGTATACACGCTCATCAAGCCATACGCGCTCAGCTTCTCGCAAAGCCAGGTTGAACAGCTCCGCCTGGCGATCTCGTGACCGGGAACCATTCAACATGAGAACCTCGGCCGGGGTGTCAGCGAGACATTCCGCGCGCTGCGCGACACGCCGCAAGTTGCTCCCGGACGTTTCAACGTGCTGCGAGACATCAGATCGCAGCCGAAGCGGCCACGAACCATGTTCAGGCGGAGCTTCCAGCGATCGCGCCGAATCCCCGCGGCCGATGGTGGTCTGACTGCACAGTCGCCCACAAGCGTTAGACGAAAGCATTTCCCTTCTCCTTCGGAGAATGGTTGACAAATGGCCTCGTCGGCGCGAGCACGGTTCCTTATACGACGCAGAACCGGCCGTGCCGTTCGAGCCGACATTAACGGATGTCCCGTCTGGCCACGGGGCATCTGTTTTCTCTTTGTGCGGATCATTCTGGCCGCACCCATCCCTTTCCGCGGTTCTCGTAACAACGGACATTGCTGTCCGGGCGAACGGATCCGCCGGAAAACAGTTTTTCGCTGGCTGACTCCTTTCGTACTTCCGGGGCCGTCGGTCGAATAGCTACCGCTGACCCTCGGGTCTTCATGGTCACAATCCCCTCAGAGACTCGGCAAAACACGCCTCCCCCAAAACACCAACGCACATCATTAATTTAGGATTCCATATTGAAGCCCCGGTGGTTCTGCGACGGCGACCCTGGCTATCGGCTTACCGGCTCCTGTTTGTCCCGAGCACGCGCCACGTGTTCGCCGACGCGCTTGACGTCAACCTGGCACGAGGCTCCCATGATCCCGGTCTGCTCTGCATCCGACATCCACCTAATGCGGGTCATGGCAGGCCCGTTCTGAAATGCACCTGCGGATTCCGATCTTTCGCATCCGGCTGACGAGAGACGGTCCACCCTTCGCCGAGCCAACGCCGCTCTAGTCGTTCACCGGTTTGTGGAACCTCGGCGACGGACGTAGGCCGCCCCCCTGCGGGCCGGGGATATCTCTGGGCACGTTCCAGAGTGCAGGAGTGATGCCAAAATATCGTTCGATTACGCTTCGAAAGTCAGGACGAAAGGCCGGCGCATTGCGGACTTCGAGGCCGAGCGAGCTGATGAGGGAGTGTGTCTTGCCGCTGGGTTCCCACCGGTAGACGTATCGGCGCAGCTCCACTGCCTGGGACTCCACAGCCGAAGAGATGTGCGGCGTCCCATGGACGACCGGGCCTTCCGTACGGTCTTCCAGAGGGAGGAGCTCGCGGAGCACCGTGACGCCCAATGAGCGCAGGTGGAAGATCAGCAAGCTTGAGTCACCGTATCTCCCGTCGACCGTGCAAACAATTTCGGTGCACATGTTGGCTAACCTGCGCAACTGAATTGCATCGCCAAGGGATGATTTCACGTGCTGGTCGATTCCGTCGATGCCTACAAAGACCGGTCGATCCGGGAAAAAAGCCCGCAGCACGGCAACCTGACTTGCGACATGGCCGAGTTGAATGTGAAGTTCGCCGGGTCCGTGCGAAACCACCAGCATTTGCCCACCCCCAACAGCCAGTTGTCCGAGGCGTGCCCACAGTGCGTCTCTGCGCCTGTCTGAGTCCGGGCCATCCAGAAGACGGATGGCCCGGGACTCCTGAATGCTGGATGTGCTGGATGTGCTGGATGCCTCAAACGGCCACCGGGTCAGACCGCTCTCGCCAAAAGCCATAACCCTGGCCGCAATCCTGGCAGCGCTCAGACGTTGCACACGCTCCAGCAGTTGTGAAAGATCTACCCCTGCTGCCTGCGCCCGGGGTATCTGCCGTTGCACGGGGATCCGGGCTGTCACCCTTTCCTGTCTGGTGGCGGCGCGGTTGTCGCCATAGATGGGCCGAATTTCCGCTGGTCTTCCCCAGCGGCGGGAATGCATGGACGAGTCCATTCCTGCCTCCGTTTCAAGGCTCTTGACAAGAGACCGGATTGGGCAGAGGATGCGCTTGTGTTGTCCACTCTGGCAATCAGGCTGGGATGAGCGGGCACCCGGTTGGCAGACCGGGTGCCCGTTCTGTTTTTTCGCTGCTCTGTTTCTTTACGGCCCTTGTTTCATGGCCAGGCGCCTCCGTTGTTGAAATTCGCGATCTGGAGATCCGGAGCCTCCGACGAGTTTTCGAAGTCTCATGCAGACCGCGCGTCGGACTTCGGGCCAAAGCGCTGCGCGGCCCGATTTCTGCGGCGGCGACGCCTCCCATCCCTCAGCGTTGGTAAGGTCCCGATCTGCCAAACGTCTGGCCCACATCAACAGTCCGCCAGTCGCGTCATGGGCATTTCCGGGCGGATGAGCCCGCGTCCTCCGCGGATCCGAGTCTAGGCAGCCCTTTGTGAAATTCAAGCCTCACGAATGCTGCGTGCGCTCCGGACACAGCGTCCCGTGAGAGGGACCTCACGTCCGCGGCCCTGTTCGCTCCAGATCACGGACGGTACATAGTTGAAATTTCACGTTACTGGCGCGACTTCTTTACTTCGTCAATGAAGCTAACCAGCCGCTACGAGGACGAGGGACGAACGCCGAACGTAGATGCTTAAATGCAGCTCATTTCATGTGAAACTGTTTTTGTCGGCACATGATATGACAAACAATGTCGGAATTTCCGTCGAGCCAGGCCGGGCGGCCGTCTCCGATCAGTTAGCACAACTTATGAAAATTGCAGGACTGGCATTTCTCATGACACCAATGCCTCACCACGCTCACCGGATGTTCCACCTCGATGCTGCGCTTCGATGACCGTCTGCGCGGCATGACATCTTGCGCATTGCGCCATTTCATGGTCAACCAAGAAGTCGCATGTCATTTTCATGCTTGGGGCAATGTGCAGTTGTACGACTTTTATAGGACGTGAATGCCACCGTCCCGCAAGGCGATGCAATCACCCTTGCTGCACCACGGAAAAATAATTTTGCGCCGCGATGCTTTTTTACGCGTCCGGCGAAGACCGCCCCCCCCAGAAGAGCGCTGCAATCCGGCAGCCCGCCGTCGTCTTCGAACGACAGCAACAGCATCGGCAACCAGGTCCTCGCCGCTTTCGCGTGCCATGTGATCAACTGCATAACCCTGCCAGAGCGCAGTCGGGCACCGTGCCCCCTGTCTGAAGTGACATTCACCGGCGACCACTTGCGATAAATACCCTTATCGCAAGTGGCGCCGCACCGGTCTAAACTGGTTGCATGAAAAGCGTGCCTGTCCTGCCGCCCAGACAGGGGAACGGACTTTCGGCCAGAACGCCCGCTGCCCTGCCCCCTGCATTGCCTGGTTTCGCGTCGCTCGCCGCACTGCGCGCCTGGCACGAGGGCCTGACGGCCCGCGCGGCCGTCACGCGCTACCTCGACCACACCCGCGATGATGGTCAGTCCTCGCGCGGCCTGATCGCCCGCATCCGTTTCCAGCTGGTCACGTGCGCGACCGCCCGCCAGCGAGACGACCTCGTGCACCTCTTCCAGTGCACGGCCGCTGACCGTACGCGGCACGCCACGGCCGTCGCCCACGCGATTGACATCCTGCGACGCACCCCTGTCCCGCAGCCGCGGCTGACCGACGGCGTCGGCGCATGGCTGCCACCGCGCATCGCGCACGTGCTGTGCACCGCCCGCATGAGGACGCTCGCCGAACTGACCTTGCGGGTCCCGCGGCGGCACCTGTGGTGGCGCAGCATTCCCGGGCTCGGGCGCACCGGTGCGCATCGGGTCGAGGCTCTATTCGCGGCGAACCCCGTACTGACCGCCCACGCCCGAGCTCTCGTCGAGCGGATAGAGCCGCCACGCGATGACGGCGTTGCGCCATGGGAACACCTGCAACCGGTACCGGGCCTCGACGGCTCGCGTGGCCGCTTCCGGGCTCCGCGCCGCGCGTGCCTCCTGAATGCCCGCAACGATTACGAGGCTGTACAGGCGTGGCTGGCGCTGCACGAGGCGCCGCACACCGCGCGCGCGTATCGCCGCGAGGCCGAACGGCTGATGCTGTGGGCCGTCGTTGAACGGCAGCAACCGCTTTCGTCGCTCACCACCGACGATGCGATTGCTTACCGCGCGTTCCTGCGTCATCCGGCGCCGCGTGCGCGCTGGACCGGTCCGCCGCGGCCGCGCGACTCCGTCGAATGGCGTCCCTTCGCGCGCAGCCTCTCGCCCCGCTCGGCCGGATACGCGCTCGCCGTGCTCAATGCGCTGTTTCGCTGGCTGGTCGAGCAGCGCTATGTGCTCGGCAACCCGTTCACCGGGCTGACCGTGCGGGGTGGACAGCGCACCACGCCCTTCGATACGGCGCGCGCACTCACCAGCAGCGAATGGCAGGCGGTGCGCGGCCTCGCGGACCGGCTCGAGGGGTCATACGGCTGGCAGGCGCCCGCCGCGCAGCGTCTGCGCTTCCTGCTGGATTTCCTGTACGCGACGGGGCTACGCGCCCAGGAACTGGTCGGCGCGACGCTGCGCGACATACAGATCGATGATCGGGACGAATGGTGGCTGCGCGTCACCGGCAAGGGGGCACGAGCCGGGTCGGTGGCGCTGCCACCGCTTGCGCTGGACGCACTCGAACGGTACCTGGCGCAGCGTGGGCTACCGGTGACACGTCGTCGATGGGATCCTGCTGCCCCGGTTGTTGCGTCGCTGGGTCCGGAAGTCCACAGCAATAATCCGGTCTCAGCCACACGACTGCGCCAGGTCCTGGATGCTTTTTTCGGACTCGCCGCCGGGGTGTTCCTCGATGAGAACCCCGAATTCGCAGCGCGTCTGCAACAGGCCAGCCCGCACTGGCTGCGTCATACGCACGCGTCCCACGCGCTGGCCGGTGGTGTGGATCTCGTCGCGGTACGCGATAACCTGCGGCACGCGTCGATTTCGACCACGTCGACCTATCTGCACGATGACAATGCGCGGCGCGCCCAGCAGGTCAGCGCCGTATTCGGGCGAAAAGCCGCGCGCCGATAATGCTCGCCCCACGCAACCATCTCCGCCCCATTGAACAGCGTCGCGAAATTGGTTTCCAGATCGTGAGACCTCGCGAAAAATTTGAAGACCGCTTGCAGCGATCTTGCAGGGCACCGTGTTCGAATGCAGCACACGTTTGTATAAATGCACGGCTGCAGCATTGTCGCGCACCCAACCGCGGCGAGATGTCCGAGGTCGACGCTGTGCTGGTCAGCCGACGGTCGCTGGTCAATTGGCTCACATGCGCAGCGGCCAGTTGGCCGGAGCCACCGGTCAGTCCGACGGGTAGCAGCATCACGAGTACACGCCGTAATCGATCCGCGTCAAAAACGACTTGACGAATTCGGTGCCTTCGAACGTTTGAAGCAGGTCGGGGAGGCTTCCTGCCGTCGAGTCCAATGGCCGAAGTTACGAGCCACCGTTCGGCCGCATCCTTGGAGCCAAAAACGTCGATTGCGTTCTCGGTCACGGCTGCGAGGCGGATGAGCCGGTCAGTGGCGTTGCTGTCGAGCATAAGGTCAGGGTTCTTGCCACGCTGCAGCGTTCGCTTGCTCAAACCGATGGTCTGGAGCACCTCCTCACGACCGACAATTGTGTAGGCGGCCATGACGTCACGCGCCGCCGAGACAGGGAGCCCCTTGATCACGATGTCGTGTCTCTGCAGAGGGGTCATGTCAGGGAGCTTCGATATGGCCTCACCGATCGGTTCTTCGGGGCGCAGCGCGGCATGCGCGGCAATCCCCTCAGCTTGATCGCGCTTAGCAGGCCAGCGAACGGGCTATGCGTTTCCTCAGCCTCTCGGGCGTGGTTCATTTCAGGCTCCGCTTCCTCGCGCACTCGGCAGATCGCGCTATGTTGCGTCTCCCGCTCGGGCCGTCGTTTCGGCCACCGCTTCTGCGCGATAGACGAATCGAACTGGTGCGACCGCATGAAGCGCATAAGCTCTCACGCCACGCCCCAACAATGCCGTCACACATTTCGCGAATTTGTTATGACCGCCGCTCCCACTTGATGGGCCCGATTCTCTGCAGTTCCTGTTCTGATGTTCGGACAGGGTCGCGACTATCAGCCGCAACGCAGGTCTAGCGACGGTGTCGGGACCGGCGCCTGATTGCGATGCCGCCTTACAATTACGGGAAAAATAAGGAAAAGTCGTGGCCGAATCAATAGTGACATCCAAAGGACATACTACTGTCGACGCAGAAATGAAAGGTGCTCGATTATTGCTACGGACTTGCGCGGAGCTGCTCGAAGTTAGTTGGAATATTGCTTCCTAGAACGGCGCCCCACCCGAGGACTTTCAATCCTCGCTCGCATTTCATCAACTCCCGGCAACTGTGAACTTCAGCAGCGCGCGACGGTTTTCACGAGTTGTTCTCCAATATTTCGGACTATCTGGACTGACCAGTAATAGCCGCGGCGGTCCAGTTCCACGACCCGGCGGCTCTTCTCATTCCGGTGCCATCTCTGGACTCATACCGCACGTTCGACCCAGCCCGGACAGCGCAGGGTTGTATCTTTTTCACCATCAACAGTCCCCACCTAAAAAATCCAATACACGATTCGTCACCATTACTCTGCAACACTGGGCTTATTGGCTATGGATGCATGACGGGTGGATTGATCGGGGGCCGCCAAGTCGACCGCATTTGACGTAGTAAATAGTCGTTTCCATATCAGGGACGACGTACCGCGACCCCGCTGGAACGCGCCCCTCCCTCGGATTTTTATGGGTGGTCTATATTCAAGCAGTCGCGTTATATCGCGATTGTCTGAAGGAAGGAGGGTAAACTATGAAAACCAATTCTTGGCCGACATTAATCGCAGTAGCCATTGTCACAGCTGTGCAAAGCATGGCGGCTTCGAGCCGCCCGGAAATGGTCACTGTGCGCTTGACTGCCACACCGGCAAATGCCGGAAAAATTGGACAAGCCGTTTTGGTGGAACAGGGCAGCGGAACGGCGATGAGCTTACTGGTGGGTGGTGTGCCCAAATTCACCGCGTTGCCCGCGCATATCTACACCTTTATTTATCCGGGTTCATGCGGCAACCTTGGAGCGAAACCGGCGTATGCGCTGAATCAGCGGGTGGTTCTTGGCGATAGCGTACCCACCCGCGTCATGCGAATGTGGAAATTTATCCCGGCTTCGATGAGCGACTTGACTTCATCTGACTACGCTGTCGTATTGCGTACCAGTGCGGCAGACGGGAACGTCGATGTCTTCTGCGGTAACCTGAATCACACGTCTTGAGCCGCAGTCGTTCACAGGTCGCCAGCGCTGACTTTGCCAAGTTGCCTGGGCGGTACCACGGAATCGGCGATGAAGAGGACGCAGTCGCTATTTCTGGACTGCTTCCAGTTCAGTGAACAGCAAGTCAAGGTTTTCCCGCCTCTCAAACTCAACGGGCTGACGTATCACAGCGTTGAATGTCAGTGGGGCGCAGTGGCGTTCGATATAGTCGAACGATTGAGCGCGCATCTTCTCGCGACTGACAGACCTCGCGCGCCACGCGCCCGGTTTTCAGGCAGCTAAATATGCTTTCCATTGTCGACTTGTCCCCCGCCAACGCGATTTTTGAGAGTCTCAGCTCAAGAACCTAGAATTCGGCTTCCACCGAAGCGGGGTAGCCCGCGATCTTTGCATCCTAGCCCAATCACAACTCGCCTTCTAAATACGTCAATACACGCAGATTGTTGATCGCGTGGATCTCACAAGCCACTCGCAGGGCGAGAGCATTGATCGCCACGGACGCGAGCCGGCTCTGAGAGGCGCGCCAGATGGGCAGCGACAAACGCCAGTACGCCGCAGGTCCCGCCCGCCACGCCCAAGCCAATCCAGCCATATCGCGACGCCACCCCCGCCCCTCCGATTGAGCCAATTGCCCCGCCGACATAATAGGAGATCATAAAAACTGTGTTGAGGCGGCCGCGCACCTCAGGCTGCAGCCCATACAGCCGTGTCTGATTCGCGATAAGGTTGGCGCGATTGCCCAAATCTAGTCCGATCACGCCGAGAACCAACAACGTCAGAGAGTAGCCCGACGCCGCAATCAGGGAAAATGCGACTATGACGAGCGTTGCGGCGATCGATACAACATTGCGCGCCCCCAAACGGTCAGAGAGACGACCAATCTTCGTAGAAGCCAGCATTCCCGCTAGGCCAACGAACCCAAACAATCCCGTCAGATCACTACCCCAACCGTAGGGTGGTCGCTGCAACATCAACGCCAACGATCCCCAAAGCACGTTGAGCGCCCCGAACAGCAAAAAACCGGCAAGACAAGCCTCCCGCAGCAAAGGCTGCCTCACGAACAACTGACCAAGCGACACCATCAACTTTGAATACGGCGTGTCGCTACTCGGTTGGATAGCTGGGAGACACAACCAGACTACGACGAACAGCAGGACGTCAATTACGGCTGCTAAGGCAAACATCGTCCGCCACCCGGCGTGCTCACCGACATACCCGCTGAGGGTACGGGCGAGCAGCGTGCCGGCAAACAAGCCACTCATCAGACACCCTACGGTATGGCCACGTTTGGCAGGAGCCACCAGGCCTGATACCGCCGGAATAATTATCTGCGCAGTGACTCCTGTAACCCCGACGAGCATGCTCGCCGCGAGCAACCAAGCTAACGAGCTTGCCGTCGCGCATATCATCAAGCCAGCAATATTCGCTGGAATTAGGCACGCAACAAGCCTCCGCCGGTCAAGTCGATCACTCAACGGGCCGAATAAGAGAAGTCCAAGCGCATAGCCGATCTGGGTAAGCATGGTGATCGCCCCCTGGGCGGAGGAACCCGAGCCCACACCGGCTGCCATTACGGGCAGTAGCGGTTGATTATAGTAGAGCGTCGCGACGGCAAGTCCGCAGGCGACAGCCAACGCCACCACGCGAGGACCAGATACCGGTAGAGAGTTGGAGTCGAAAGTCATGTTTCAGATAGTATTCACCGGGCAGTCGGCGAAGAACCCCGGCCATGAGGCAAATCCACCGACCTTGCCACCGAACGCCCGCGATATAAAACACTGTCAGGGACAGGGTTGGCGACTAGCGTCGACACCACAGTGCCGAGGTTCACCTAAATGCCGCCCTCCAGACCTCTGCAACGCGCGCGGCCATTTCATCTCGAGTCCATGTCATCGGGTAATCTCCCTGGCCACGCACCGCCGGTTGCTCAATGCGATTTTCGGGGTTCGCTGAGAGACGAAATAACCGCTCAGAGTGAGACTGCATCATCCAATCCATTGCAAATAAGTCGCTTTAGCAATCGAATCAGCCTTGAATTCTCGTCTTCTCTGAAGATCGAGAAAAGATGACCATCCAGTTGTCGAGATGTAGCGGAAAGCTCATTCGCCAGTCGCGAACCTCGATCGGTCAGGCTAATACATCGGTTGCGTCGGTCCTTTGAGTCCGGGAATCTCTTGACCAATCCATAGTGCTCAAGACGCGCCAGTAGCCTGGACAGCGCCCCTTCATCGTAGCGCAGGTCGCCTGCTATCTGCACCTGTTTGGTGGTCTGATAGCGCGCAAGATACATAACGAGTTTGGCCTGCGGCCACGATATACCGAAAGCATCGACATAAATCCTCTCCTTGATTCGTTCAATCGACCTATCGATATTGCTCACTACTACAAGTAGCCGATGGCCCGATTCTGATTGACTGCTGTCAAACTGCTTATTACCCGCCTCTCGCTCGCATCCACTGTAAGGCAGTGTCTTCATAGGCTTACCGAGATTCTGAAAATCGTTCTGCGTCTCAGAGGGAAAGTATTTACTTCGGTTACCGCGACACCTGTTACTGCACTTCCAACCCATTACGGACAGAGATGATGAATCCGCTAACGAAAAAACGGTTAGTGGTCCGCTACTCTATCGGCAGCATGCCATTCAGATTGGTTCGGTGGCTGCTCCGCTCCATCGTCATCAGGCCTCGATACGTACATTAAACCCATACACCGAACATTCTCGAACCACCCTTCTGCGATCCATTCCCAAGCCTGCGTCAATATTGAGCGCCATCTATCGTCACAGATTGGCATGAGTCCCTCCGTACATATGGATTTCGATTAAATGGTTCGTGCAGTCATGCCATGACCGTTAGCCCTCGATTAATCTGATATGCCGTTCCCGCCCAACCTTCCGAGATGCCGGCGGCTTGCCGGAGAGAGTTGCGCTCTCATACTCGACCGGGGCGGGATTGCTCAATGGGAGCGGGCTCTGCAGACCCTCCACCTTGAACAAAGCGACAAGGTCCGCAAGTTGTTCCGATTGCTGCTGCAGACTGTTTGCCGCTTGCGCAGTTTCCTTGACCAGCGTTGCGTTCTGACGCGTGACGCCTTCAATCTCAGCAGCAGTCTGATTGATCAGGTCGATGCCATTGCTTTGTTCTGTGGTCGCACTTCTGATCTCACGCATGAGGTCGGTCACGCGCTGCACGCTCTGCAAGATTTCCTGCATGGTCTGCCCGGCTTCGCCAGCCAACTCGCTCCCTGCTTGCACTTGTGCGGCAGAATCCGCAATCAGGTCCTTGATTTCCCTTGCCGCAGTTGCGGAACGTTGCGAGAGATTCCGCACTTCGGTCGCGACCACGGCGAAACCCTTTCCCTGTTCACCGGCGCGCGCGGCCTCCACGGCCGCGTTCAATGCCAGGATATTGGTCTGGAACGCAATGCCGTCAATAACCGAAATGATGTCGACGATGCGCGCTCCCGATGCGCTGATAGATTGCATCTTCCGCTCGACCTCGCTCACAACTTTGTGTCCCTGTTTGGCGACGGCAGACGCCGAGATGGCGAGCGCATCGGCAATGCTCGCATTCTCTGCCGTCTTGCGGACGGTAGCTGCGAGATTACCGATCGAGTCGGCAATGGCTTTCAGCGAGGCAGCCTGCTGTTCGGTCTGGATGGCAAGCTCGTGGTTGGCATTGGCGATGCCAAACGACGAGCCGGCAATGGTTTCAGTGTTCAGGCGTACTCTGCCCACGATACGGGCGAGGTTGTCCCGCATCGTGGCGACAGCATGCAGCAAGCTGGAGCGGTCTCCGTCCCGCAAGGCGACTTCGCCAGCAAGGTCGCCGTTGGCAATTTGCCCGGCTACGCCGGCGGTATAAACGGGCTCGCCGCCCAACTGAGCGAGCAGGTTGCGCGTGATCAGCATGGAAACGGCAATTCCAACAATGGTGGCAACGAGGCCCATGACAATCATGCCGTTGCGAGCAAAATGCGATGCCTCCCTCGCTTCGTCGGTTGCCAGCTCATTGTTCCTGTCCTCCAACGCAACCAGCCTGGAGAGCGCGTCCATCCACTTAAGCTGGACCGGCTTCAACTCGACCGAGAGAATGGTGTACACCTGATCCATCCCCCCCGCGCGCGCCAGCTCAATGGCCTTGCCGATCAACGGGCGCGCCTCACTTTCATGCTGGTTAATCTCGGTGAGGACTGCACGCTCGGGACCCGAGCGTTCTCTATCGCTGGAGAGCAAAGCAAGCAATCGCTGTTCCGTCTCGCCATAGACTCGCGCCTTCGCATCGATGAGTGCAACTTCTTCGTCCACCTGCGAGGCCGACCCCACCAGCGCAACGTCCCGCAATGCGACCATGCGTTCGAACACCGTGTTGCGCATCGCCATCGCCGCACGCGACTTCATGTTGTTGGCGCCAGTGATCTCGTCCATGCGCGCCTGGTTGGTCGCCATGCGAACCGTTGCGACAACCGTGATTGCAGCCATCAACACGAGCATCATGGCAAATCCGGTACGCAGCCGCGCGCCGATGGTAAGGCGATGAAAAGCATAACCGATCTTCATCTCTTCTCCTCCTTATTCTCCTGTTACCAGCTGAAGGAGCGCAGCGCGAATCCCGGCCGTTCCGACGCGGGTGCCTCGGTTGTTATGAGTGACCCGACAGATATCGCAGGTATTGCACGTATCGCTTTAGCGCGTTGAGCCTGAAGCGCTCGTAGTGCTTCACTAGCCCCCCAAAGTCTGGAGTTCATGCGTTTAACCCTTGAGGGGACAGTTTGTGACGAGAGATCTCCCGCCGTCCGCGGTGTCTTATTTTTGCTTCATACGCGCAAGCTTGTCGACCACGGTCATCAAAGTGCGATTACCGGTGACCCATACGGCAACCTCCTGGGCGAGGCTGGATCGCTTGGCATTTGGATGCTCGTGGCCCATCTCCGGATTCTTGTGGCAAGCGACCGGAACATTGAGGATCAACCGGCGCAAGCAGGAATTCGCATGGTCGCACCACACAATTTCGCGCTCGCGACCCTCGATGACTTTCGCAGCATAGTCAGGGTCAGCAAGCATCTGGCGGGCGAGCATGCTCGCATCGGCGTGCCCGGCGTCGATGGCCTCGGCGGCCTGCTTCGGATCTGGCGTGCTCGAAAGAAACAGCCGGACATCGCTGCCGACCGCCTCGCGGAAAGCCTGCGGCTCGCCGTGCGCGAGCATGGAGCCGGAGACGCTCGCGACGTTCTCGCCCATGGACTCGTAATTGCCCTCGCTGAGCGAAATGAAATCCACGCCGGCCTTGACGATGTGCCCGGCCACTTCAGCGAAGCCCTCCGGCCCCTGCCCGCCGGGCATGTGGTCGTTGACGCTCATGCGGATGCCGACCGGATAGCCGGGGCCGACCTCAGCACGCACCGCGGCGACCGCGTCACGCAGCGCCCGTGCGCGGTTTTCGGTGGAACCGCCGTATTCATCGGTACGCTGGTTCGACAGCGGCGACAAAAACGAAGAGTAGAAGTAGCACATGTGCGCGCCAATCTCGACGCCGTCGAAACCGGCCGCCTTCGCGCGACGCGCTGCGGAAACGACATCGGCCTCAAGCTCTTTGATCTCGGCAATCGAAGCCTCTTTCGGCAACGGCGTGACGCGGCCGCCCGGAATATAGAGGTTAATGGGCAGACTACCCGCGCCCATGTCGACCGACTTCGGGCTCGCCGACGAAATCCAGTTACCGTTGCGAGGCACACCCATCCGGCCGAAGCTCGGGAACAACTGCGCGAAGACCCGCGCGCCGTGCGCATGCACGGCCTCTGTCAGCCGCGTGAGATCGGGGACGAACTCGTCCTTGTCGAAACGCACGTTCGGGGAGAACGGCGATTCGCTCCACGCTCGCTCGCTCGCCACAGAACCGCCGACGATGATCAGCCCCACTCCACCTTTTGCACGCCGCGTGAGGAACGCGATGGTCTGCTCGCTCGGCCGGCCGTCTTCGGTCGGACGTAGCACGGCCATCGGCCCGAGGATGATGCGGTTCTTGATTTCCAGGTTGTTGATCGTGAGGCGACTTGCAAGCACGTTGGTCGTTGTCATGATTCAGCTCCTTCCCATCATCGCGCCGACCTTGCTCGTGGCGCCACCGTCGATCGGAAGATTGACCCCGGTAATGAAGGTGGATTCGTCGGAAGCGAGGAACAAGCCTGCGTAGGCAATGTCCAGCGGATAGCCGTGTCGATCCAGTGACGGCGTGCTGTCGAACAGCTTGCGGAAATATGGGCTTTCGTCATAGGGACGCTGCAATGCGGGACCCATGATGGGTCCGGGTGAAATGCAGTTCACACGGATCCAGTGCGGCGCGCCTTCCAGCGACAACTGCCGGGTCAGCGCGATGACACCGCCCTTGCCCGCCGCGTGCGCGGTGGTGCCTAGGCCCTCGGCGGCCAGCATGCCGGCGCAGGAAGCGATGTTGATGATCGAGCCGCTCTTCTGCTCGCTCATGATGGGCCAGACCGCCTTGGTCGGCAGGTAGATGACGTCCAGTTCGAGGCGAATGGTTTCCTTCCACTGCTCGAAAGTCATCTGGTCGAACGGCGCCATGTGCACGCCGGCGCCGTTGTTGTAAAGCACATCGATGCGGCCGTGCTTTTGCATCACGCGGTCGATCCAGCCGTTCACCTGCTCCGGCGAGGACGCGTCCACCATCGCGAAGTCGATCTTCAAGCCGCGCTGCTCCGCGAGAGCGCGCGTCTGTTCCAGCGTGGCCGGGTTGATGTCGCTGGCGCACACCTTCGCGCCCGCTTCGGCGAACAGCAGCGACACGATCTGACCTTGGCCGCCGCCAGCGCCCGTCACCAACGCCACCTTGTCTTGCAGGCGGCCAGCGCACGGACCTCTGCTGATTTTGTCTGCGAACGTTGTCATGATTTCGTTACTTTTTTTGATGGCTGAGATAAGCGGACAGTGCGGCGAGATCGGCATCGCTGACTTCGGTTTTGCGGAAAGCCGGCATGATCAGCACGCCGTTGCGCACGAAATAGCGGATGAAGTCCAGATTCATGTCCGTGCGTTCTTCCAGCGCGGCGGGGATGCTGCCGTGGTACTTGGCCGCCAGCGACGCGGTACCGGGCTTGCGATCGCCCACGCCGTGGCAGGACACGCACCACTTGTCGAAAACGTGCTTGCCCGGGTCCAATGTTGCGCTGTCGTTGGCCATGGCGGAACTGGCCCAGGTCACCATCGCCGCCAGCAGAATCGTGTCGAGGGTTTTCATGATTTCGCGTTCTTCCGCAGGTTTTTCGGCCAGATGCCATAACGGCCCGGAGACAGAATGCCGTTCGGATCGATGGCGTCCTTGATCGTTTCGTGCAGGCGCAGCAGGCTGTTGTTGTTGAACGAATACAGACCCATGGCCTGATCCTGGAACTCCGGATGGCAGCGGTATTCGCCCCAGCCATGCTTCGCCCCGATGTCGAGCAAAGTGCGGTAGGCCTTGACGATGGACTTGTTCAATTCCTTGTCGTCGGTAATCGGAAAGCCGACGATGAACAGGAAATTGCGTTCGTAGAACGGCGCGGGCAGCGCGAACGGCCTGAGGTTCCAGATCGGCACTTTTTGGAGCGCGGGAATGGTGCGGGCGGCTTCGTCGAACACGCGGTTGGCTTCGAGGATGCCATCCGCAGTTTGCGGAATGACCGGTGAGAACCACATGTGGCCGCGCATCGGATTCGGGTTACCGCCGGCGCGCGTGCCCATGCCGAAGAAGTCCATGTTCGGCACGCCCACGTCCTGCGGATAGAACGTCCACTCATCAGAAGCCTTGCGCGGATCGGTCTGAATCGGACCATTCTGGAAGGCGACATGCTTGATGGATCTGCTCGCCAGTTCCTTCACCGCTTCCCACTGCGCAGCGACGACCTTCGACGGTCCATAGAACTTCAAGCTCAGACCCCAGTACGGAATCTTGTTGTCCGCGCCGTACTTCGCCAGGTCAGCGGAATAACCGACCCTGGATTGAGCGACGAGATCGGCCTGCTGCTTCGGCAACTGCGGCGGTCCCTTGTAGAAAGCGTCGACGAGGTTCTTGGTCTTGTTGCTGACGCCAAGCAAGGGACTGAGCAACTCCGGCGTGCCAGGAGCGAGGCCTGTGTTCTCCGCATACTTGAGCAATTCGACCAGCGGATGCAGGTCCTCATAGCGCGGGGCGAAAATCATGCCTTCCATGAAAGCTTCCGGCGCCGGCATCAACCACATGCCGATCTTTGTGACGACACCAAAATTTGACTGCGAGAAAATGCCGTCCACCACCGGCCCCATGCCGTGCCGGTACTGCGCCCAGGTCGTGGAACCGGGCAGCGCGCCCATGCCGGTGCGCACCAACTCACCATTGGCCAGCACCACTTCCATGCCGCAATGCGCGTCGAAGTGGTTGCGAAAGCGCGACATGGTATGCCCGACACCGTGATCCAGCGCGTTGCCCATCACGCTGCCCCAGCCCGGATCTGCCACGTCGAGCCACAGCTTCAGACCTTTTTCACGAATGTAGTTGTACAGATCGAAATAGCTCACGCCCGGTTCGACGATGGCGTAGGCATTGCTTTCGTTGACCTCGATGATGCGGTTCATGCGTTTGAGGTCGAGGACCACGCTGCCTGAGTGGTTCGGCGCTGAACCGCCGTAGCCCAGATTCTTGCCGGTGGAAATCGCGTACAGCGGAATCCGATACTTGTTGGCGATGCGCACCACCGCCTGCACTTCCTCGACTGAGGCCGGGGCGACGGCAGCCGAAGCGCTGCGGTCTTCCGGTATATCGCGCAGGGGCGAATAAGCGTCCTTGTACGGGAACAGGTCTTCGTCGCTGGCGAGGACCCAATCTTTGCCGACGACCGTGGTGAATTCCTGCAGCGCAATAGCAAAGACTTGGGGAGATACGTTCGGTGGGGTTCTCATGGTGTCACGCGATAATCCAGGAAACGAGGTTGTCGGGGTGACCGTCGTTGTCAGCCAACGGTGTCAGTACACGGGTGCGCAGCGCGTGACTGCGTGCCTGCTCGGCGAGGCACTGCCATACCGCGCGCGTGGTCAGCCCGGCGACGGCGCCTTCTCCCTGTTGCCACAACGGTTGCAAGTGCTCGTGCCACAGGCGGGTAAGGCCCTCGGTGACGTCCAGCGTCTTACCGCCCTCCCGTGCCATCGCCTTGGCGTGTGCCAGACTTTCCGCATAACGTCTATCCGTAACGAAGTAGCGGATGTCGGAAGGAACTGGCTCTTGCACTGACGCGAAAGTTGCGGCCGAAGCGGAAAACAGCGAAGGATGAGCAACTGCGGCCAGCGCCGCAGCGCTCCCTGTGGCGATGAGCAGCGAGCGGCGGCTGATCCGCATATCTTCAATACCCATGCTCAATCTCCGAAAAACTCGCGGTAGGCCGAAAAGCCCGGAATGTGCACCGACACACCGCCATCGGCAACGAGCGTCTGTCCGGTGATGTTCCGTGCTGCATCCGAGGCCAGGAAGGCCACCGCTTCGGCGATGTCTTCCGGTGCGCCGATGCGGTCACGCGGGGTTTCATCCAGCACAAGCTTGAGCATCGCCTCGGGGAAATCCTTGGCCACGGTTTCAGTCATCACCAAGCCCGGCGCGACTGCATTGCAGCGCACGCCCTTGCGCCCGTAGGCCGTGGCCACGGCGCGCGTCATCTGGATCATTGCGGCCTTGGTCGCGCTGTACGCGTGGAAGCGGATGTTGCCCTGCAAGGCCATGCCGGACACTGTGTTGACAATGGCGCCATCACCGCTCTTGATCAGGTGCCGTAGCGCTTCGCGGGTCACAATCATGGTGCCCCGGCAATTGGTGTTGAAGAAGATGTCCCAAGTGTCGGTTGCCATCTCGCCGATACCATTGTCGGCGGCGACCAGTTGCTGGCCGACGGCGGTGGCATTGTTGTGGAGGATGTCGAGGCGGCCGAAATGTTCGACCGTGCGCGCGACCATGGCCGTGATCGATGCCTCGTCAGAGAGATCCATGCCGATGGCCACTGCGGCGTCGCCATACTTGTCGGCGACCGCTTGCGCGCGCTCAAGGGCGATGTCCGCAATGGCGACACGCGCGCCTCGGCCGATCATCAGTTCGATGGTGGCCTGGCCAATGCCGCCCGCACCGCCCGTGACGATTGCGACCTTCCCCTCAAGGCTTAGGGCTCGGTACACGTTGTGTCTCCTAGGTTGTTTTGATTTATAGATATACGGTCCGTATCGTATATCAAATTCCCCCAAGGGCCACGTACTTGATCTCCAGGTAATCGTCGACGCCGTACTTGGAGCCTTCACGTCCCAGACCGGAAGTCTTGACGCCACCGAAGGGGGCGACCTCGGTCGAAATCATGCCCTCGTTGACGCCCACCATCCCGAACTCGAGGTCTTCCACGACGCGGAAAATGCGGCCTACGTCGCGCGCATAGATGTACGAGGCGAGGCCAAACGGTGTGTCGTTAGCGAGTGAGATCGCTTCCGTCTCCGTCTCGAAACGAAATAGCGGCGCCACAGGCCCGAAGGTTTCCTCGCTGAAGACCAGCGCGTCGTGTGGCACGTCGGTCAACACAGTGGGCTCGAAAAAGAACCCGCCCAGTTTGTGCCGCTTGCCACCAGCGACCACACGGGCACCTTTGGCCAGAGCGTCGCTGATGTGTTCCTCGACCTTGAGCACCGCGTCCTCGTTAATCAGCGGTCCCTGCACCACGCCCTCTTCCATACCGTTGCCGACCTTCAGCGCGGCCGTGGCCTCGGCCAGCTTCTTTGCGAAAGTGTCGTAGACGCCGGACTGCACCAGAATGCGGTTGGCCGCAACGCAGGCCTGCCCGGTGTTGCGGTACTTGGCAGCCAGTGCACCTTTCACGGCGGCATCTATGTCCGCGTCGTCGAACACAATGAAGGGCGCGTTGCCGCCCAACTCCATGCTTGTCTTCTTGATGGTCGGTGCGCATTGGGCCAGCAACTGCGCCCCTACCTCAGTAGAACCGGTGAATGACAGCTTGCGCACGATCGGATTGGACGTCAGTTCGCCGCCGATGGCGCGGGCCGAGCCGGTGACCACGTTGCACACGCCTGGCGGCAGGCCGGCGCGTTCCGCCAGCACGGCAAGCGCCAACGCCGACAGAGGCGTCTGGCTGGCTGGCTTGATGACGCCGGCGCAGCCTACAGCCCACCCCGGACCGGCCTTGCGCGTGATCATCGCGGAGGGGAAGTTCCAAGGCGTAATCGCTGCAAACACTCCGATCGGCGCCTTCTGCGCCAGGATGCGACGACCGTCGACGTTCTGCGGAATGATGTCGCCGTAGACGCGGCGCGCTTCTTCCGAGAACCACTCGATGAACCCCGCAGCGTAGAGGATTTCACCGCGCGACTCGACCAGCGGCTTGCCCTGTTCGGCGGTCATGATGACGGCCAAATCCTCGATATGCTCAAGCATCAGTTCGTACAGCTTGCGCAACACCTTCGCGCGCTCCTTGGGCAAGGTCTTGCGCCAACCGCGCATCGCTCGCTCAGCCGCGTCGATGGCGCGCCTCGTTTCGGATGCGCCACCGTTAGGCACGCGCGCCACCAGTTCGCCGGTGGCAGGGTTGACGACATCGATCGTCTCGCCGCTGTCGGCCTGCACCCACTTGCCGTCGATCAACATGGCTTGGCGCAGCAGGTCCGGATCCTTCAGGGACAGTTTATTCACGTCACTCACGAGCTACACCTCAGACTGGGTTGCGACCGATGAAGAATTCCTCGTCCGGCGAACTGGTCGGGTTCAGGCCGGCCGCTTGCGTGGCGTTTCGCAGCAGCGCCATGTCCTTGCCGTGAACGCGCGCGGTCGGGTGGCGGATTGGGCCGCCGTTGTAGCCCTGCAACCAGCTCTGATACTTCCACAGCAATCGATTGGACAGGCCTTGACCGCCGAAACCCAGCGTGGAAACCGCGCGGCGCATCGGCTCGAGCTTGTAGTACAGCTGGGTGGCCTCGTCGTGTTTGCCTTCTCGGATCAGCTTGTGGGCACGAGGAATCCACGGGCCGAAGAAGGCGCTGTAATTGGTCCCGCAGAAAGGAATATCGAGGACCTGCGCCAGCGGGATGTATTCGTATTCCAGCGGCGAGGAGATCACCACTTCCTTGTGGAAATGACGATGCACTTCAATGGCCGACATGAAGTACGGCATCCCGCCCTCGGCCTTGATGGCCACAACGTTCGGGCAGTTGTCGACGAGCTTGCGCAGCACCGCCACCGGAATGTCGGCCGGATGCAGGCGGCCAAAGCCCCAGGTTGGCACTGGGAAGATGATCACGCCGAGATTGGTCGCGTCGCAGACGGCCTTGCTATATTCGTACACGTCGTCCAGCGATTTCGGGTAGAAGTGCGGCGGGTAACCGAGCAGCACCAGATCGGCGCCATTGGCTTCGGCGCGCTTGACCGCCGCGATGTTGTCCTCCAGCGTGTTGAAGACGGCGTGGTGCACGACGAGGAACTTGCCCTTGGCCTCGTCGACCATGATCTGCTGGAACTGATCATGTTCTTCCAGAGACAGCGGCACTTCGGAGACCGCGAGCGAGCCGATGAAGCCGTGCTCGATGGACAGGCGCACGTCGTGGCGGATCGCCTTTTCGTTGATGCGGGTGAAGTCATTGGTCATCGTCGGGATCGTGACGTTGGCAACGCCGACGAGAGCTTGCCGTGCCCACTCCCGGGCTTCCTTTTTGGTGTAACCGGCCATGATGCATGTTCTCCGTATTAGTGGCTCAGATGCTCTTGTTTTCGAATTCGATGGGCAGGCCCGCTGCCAACCCCTTTTCCAGCGCGCGGGTCAGGATCAGTTCGGCAACCACGATATCCTGCAGGCCGCCGCCGACTGACTTGAACATGCGCGTCCGTGCGCCAAGCAGTTGATCTTCGAGTTGGCCGCTCATCAGATCGACCATGCTGAAAGACTTGTCGTGAAAGGCAATGCCGGCCTCCCTTGCGGCAAGCATGTCGCCGGTTTCCTCCAGCACTTCCTCCCGCATGTCGCACACGATGATGTCGCTGCGCGCCACGACCGACGCATCGATCTCACGCTGCGAGGGCACGGTCGAACCGATTGAAACAACGGTCGCCTCGGGCTTGAGCCAGTCGCCAAACAGGATGGGAAGCTCGTCGCGCGAGCGGGCCGCGCACAACACCAGGTCGGCGCCGGCCACGGCCTCCTGAGCCGAGGCAACGCCGCGTGCCGGCACGCCGAGGTCACGTGTCACTGCGTCGGCGAACGCGGCGCGCTTCTCGGGTGTCGGACTGAACACGACGACTTCGGTCAGCTCGCGCACGGTGGCGATGGCGCGCACATGCATCGAGGCCTCGAGGCCGCTGCCCAGCACGGCAAGGCGCGCCGGACCCTCAGGCGCCAAGCGGTCGAGCGCGGCGGCCGAGGTGGCCGCAGTGCGAAAGCCCGTGACCAGCGCGCCATCGACCAGACCCGCAATGCGGCTTGTTTCGCGATCGAAAAGGACGATCACGTATTCCACGGCGGGTCTTGCACTGCCCATCGCCGCCCCCATGACCTTAGCGCCGAAGTAGCGCCCGCCCACGGGCACGGCCGACAGCGTGCGCAACCAGGTTTTACCGACAGCGGCCACGCTGCGAGCGGGCGTGGACTGGGAAGGAATGGGCTGGGAATAGGCGACCTGCAGAGCATGAATGGCCTCTTTCCATATAAATACGGATCGTGCCGTATCGCTAGAAACAAAAACTGGGGAATGAAATGTGGACATGAGTGAGGCGATCTCGCGTGGAATGTCAGATGAGCTTAATTGGCTATATTGAATACGTCAATCTTTTTATTGAGTTGCATCATTTTTCGTAGTCAGCTCGGTTTCAATCTTCAGTCGCACACTATCGGACAGCGCCCCGGGAAAGGCACCCATACCGTACGCACTACGACTTATGGTCGCAACCGCCTCGAATCCGACGACTGGCGCCTGCGTCCAGGGGTTGACCGCGCGCCCCGTAAGCGCGGCGTCGAACATCACCGGCAAAGTGACGCCGCGCAAGGACAATACGCCCTCGATCACATAGCGGTCGTTGCCGCCTCGCTGCACCGCGCGGGACACAAACACGGCCTTGGGGTGCGCCTCCACATCGAACCAGTCGGCACCGCGCAGATGCCCGTCGCGCATTTCCAGCGCCGTATCGATCGAAGCCGTCTCGACTTCGAACGTCACACTGGAAGCCTCGATATTCCGTTCGTCGAACTGTAGTCGCGCCACAAAGCGCTTGAACACGCCGGGCGTACGGGTGAGCCCTAGATGGCCGACCGAAAAACCGATATGGGTGTGCGCGGGGTCGACGCTCCACGCGGCGGGATTGGTCATTGAATGGCTCCTTCTGGGTTAAAATGTTGATCAAACGAAGTCAGACTATGTATCATTTTTGTCATTGAGACGCATCAATTTTCCACTATGAATCTGATTGACGACGACGTAGCTCGGTTGCGCAGCTATATCGAGGACCGCGACAGCACTGAAGACGATCCGCGCCTGCCGCCGGAGCCCAAGCTCTGCGAAGCCCTAGGCATATCTCGGGGGCGACTACGCACCGTTCTCAAGCGGCTGGAAAGCGAGGGCTTGATCTGGCGCCACGTCGGCAAAGGCACTTTCATCGGCCCGCGCCAGATGCCCGATAACGACGCCAGTCTGTCGGCCGCAATCAGCGTGGACGACCTGCTGGACGCTCGCCTCGTACTGGAGCCTCAACTGGCCGCGCAGGCCGCAATCCACGCTACGGCGGCCGACATCGCCGTGATGGAGCAGAGCCTGTCGGAGATGCAAACTGCGAAGCCTTTTCTGCACTGGAAGCGCCTTGACGAGCGCCTGCACCGCGCCATTGCGGAGGCCACGCACAACGCCCTACTACTCATGCTGTACGGCACGATGCGAACCCAGATGCACGTCAACCTGGACTCGCGCATCGAGGCGGTCTACGCCCCCATGACCGAGCCGCGCCAGGACACGGACGACGAGCATCGCAAGCTGGTGGAAGCCATTCGCGCACACAACCCGGATCGCGCCGAGCAGGCGATGCGTGAGCACTTGCGCTCAGTCCGCACCCGACTCTTCGGGCAACGTTAACACCTAGCCATCCTCTCCGAAAATCAGCGTGATTTTCGATTGACCCGCTTATTCATTTATGAAACGATACGGCTCGATCTGATTAAAAAACAGGAGACGTGGATGAAGAAGGTCATCATCACCTGCGCCATTACAGGCGGCGCACATACCCCGTCGATGTCGCCGCACCTGCCGGTGACGCCGGAGGAAATCGCCCAGCACTCGATTGACGCCGTCGAGGCCGGCGCAGCAATCATTCACTTGCACGCCCGCGACCCCATCACCGGCAAACCGACGGGCAGCCCCGATGTCTTCCGCCAGTTCGTTGGAAAAATCAAGGACACCACCGACGCGGTCATCAACATCTCCACCGGTGGCGGCGGCCCCAGCATGCCCATCGCCGAACGCGCCGAGGCTGGCCGGGCGCTCAAGCCCGAAATGTGCTCGCTCAACATGGGCTCGATCAACCTGGTCCTGTCGGAGATGGCGCAGAAAGACCGGGCCTGGAAGCACGATTGGGAAAAGCCCTTCCTCGAATCCACCCGCGGAATGATCTTCCGCAACACTTATGAGGACATTGAATGGATTCTCGCCAACATCGGTGAGGCGGGCGGCACGCGCTTCGAGTTCGAATGCTATGACGTCGGTCACCTGTACACGCTGGCTTATTTCCTGGAACGCGGCCTGGTGAAGCCACCGTTGTTCGTGCAGAGCGTGTTCGGCCTGCGTGGGGCGCAAGGCGCCCACCCCGAAGACCTGATGCACCAGAAACGCACCGCAGACCGCCTGTTCGGCAACGACTACCAGTGGTCCATCCTGGCCGCGGGCAAGAGCCAGATGCCGCTCGCAACCATGTCGGCACTTCTCGGCGGCAACGTGCGCGTAGGTCTGGAGGACAGTCTCTACATCGGCCGGGGTGAACTGGCGCAGTCCAACGCCGAGCAAGTGCGCAAGATCCGCAACATCCTGACCGAACTGGGTCTTGGGATCGCCAAACCCGACGACGTGCGCCAGCTGCTGCAATTGAAAGGCAAGAACGAAGTTGCCTTCTAAGCCAACGTTCAACAGAACAAACTACTGGAGACAGGAATCATGTCAGACGTGAAGCGCGTCCTGATCGTGGGCGCCGGCATCGGCGGCGCCATGACTGCCTACACGCTGGCCCGCGCCGGGATCAAGACACACTGCGTGGATATCGCGCCGAAAAGCGCGGTCGCCGGCACGGGTATCTGCCTGCTGCACAACACGATGCGTGCCATGCACCAGGTCGGGCTGGCCGAGCCCTGCCTCGAATACGGGCAGCAAATCGATCATTTCCGCCAGTTCGACGCCGCGGGCAACCAGATCAGCGAGAACCCCACGCCGCCCGGTATCGGCATCAAGCGCCCAGATCTCGCGCACGTTCTCGAAAGCGCTGCAGTCGATGCGGGCGCAACGATCGAGTACGGCACCACCGTGACCGAACTGGAGGACCTGGGCGACCGCGTCGCGGTCACCTTCAGCAACGGCGACGTCGGTGAATACGACGTCGTAGTGGGCGCCGACGGCGTCTACTCCAGGATCCGTCACAAGGTGTTCGGCGCCGAGTACGACGCAGAGTTCGTCGGCCAGAGCTGCTGGCGCTTCTCGGCGCCCCGCCTGCCCGAGCACGACGGATTCTGGCTCTTCCGCCACAACGGCGCCGGCGTCGGCGCAATCCCGACCTCGAGGGATGGCTGCTACCTGTTCATCCTCGAAAACAGCGACAAGCCGCTGCACATGCAGGACGACAAGCTGGACGTGCTGCTGAAGGATCGTCTGGCCGACTACACCGCGCCACTCATCCGCCAGGCAGTCGATCAACTGAGCCAACCGAGGCAAGTGCTGTTCCGCCCGTTCGACGCCCGCCTGATGCCCGGCCCCTGGTGGCATAAGGGCCGCGTGGTGCTGTTGGGAGATGCCGCGCACGCGCCGACGCCCCAACTCACTTCGGGCGGCGGCATGGCCATCGAAGACGCCGTGGTGCTGGCTGAGTGCCTGGCCGCCCCGGGCACGGCAACGCAGGCGCTTGAGGCCTACAGCAACCGCCGCATCCCGCGTGTCAAACGCGTCTGGGAGGCGTCGTTCCAGATTTCCCGCTGGGAACGCGAAGACCCGGTCGGCAACGCGCAGAGAACCGCGTCGTTGCTGCTGGACACCTACAAGTTCCTCGGCGAACCCATTTAGGCACCAACCAGGCGGCACCACTAACTACAACGTACAACGCGGGACAGGAGACGAACGGTGCAACACGGCAAGAAACCCAATCATCGCATGAGCATGCTGGCGTTGGCGGCAGCGGTCTGTGCCACTCCGCAGGCGCATGCTTTCAACATCAACACTGGCAATGACGATCTTTCCGTCCGCTGGGACAACACGCTGAAATACAGCAATGCGTTCCGCGTGGAAGGTCAGAGCAATTCACTGCTCACTGGCAACGCATTTTCCGCCAACACGGATGACGGCAATCGCAACTTCAACCCGGGCCTGATTTCCAACCGCGTGGACTGGCTGAGCGAGCTCGACGTGGTCTATGCCCAGCGCTACGGCTTCCGCGTCAGCGGCGCGGCCTGGTACGACAGCGTCTACAACACGTATAACGACAACAACTCGCCGAGTACCTCCAATCGCTTCTCCGGCGCCTATAACACCTTCAACCCGACGACCCGCAGACTGGAAGGCCGCGACGCTGAGCTGCTGGACGCCTTCGTGTTCGGCGGATTCGATGTCGGCAGCACGCGCCTGAACGTGCGCGCCGGCCAGCACTCGGTGCTGTGGGGCGAGAGTCTGTTCTTCGGCGGCAACGCCATCGCCGGTGCCATGGCGCCCGTTGACGTCATCAAGCTGGCCTCTGTGCCCAGTACGCAGTTCAAGGAAGCGATACTGCCCGTTCCGCAGCTATCGGCGCAATGGCAATTGACGCCCGCCGTTTCGGTGGGCGCGTTCTACCAGTTCACCTGGGAAGCCAACCGTCTGCCCCCCGCCGGTAGCTATTTTTCCGGCCTCGATTTCATGCCCGCGGGCGGAGAAGGCATGTACATCCCCGGCGCTCCGAATCCGTTGCTTCGGGGCCAGAATCAGAACGCGAAGAACAGCGGCCAGGGTGGCCTGGAAGTGCGCTTCTCGGCGCTTGAAACCGACTTCGGCCTGTACGCCGTACGCTTTAACAACAAGAGCCCGCAGGTAGTCAATACCATCGGGCCTGGCGGCATTCCGACCGACTACCACCTGGCCTACCAGCAGGGCATTACCGCATTGGGCGCTAGCGCCTCGCACACCTTCGGCAACTTTCAGCTGGCAATCGAGGCGTCGATCCGCAATAACCAGGATCTGGCCTCTACCGGCGCCAATGACATATCGGCGCTCACAGGCGGAGCGGCCAACAACAACAGCGGCAACCCCGCCTATGCCGTGGGGCGCACCGCACACATGAACGCCAGCACGCTCTGGACGCTGCCTTCATCGCCTCTCGCCCGCGAAGCCTCACTGACCGCCGAAGTCATGTGGAACCGCGTGCTGTCGGTGACGAAGAATCGCGAGGCGCTCGATCCCAACTCCACGCGCGACGCCTGGGCATTCCGCATGGTGCTGGAGCCGACCTACCGCCAGGTGATGCCGGGCCTGGACATCAGCGTGCCCTTAGGCCTCGGCTGGAGCCCCAGCGGCTCACGCTCGCAAGCCTTGGGTCCGTCGCTGCCCGCGACGAACGGCGGTGACATGAGCATCGGAGTGAATGGCACTTACCTCGACCAGTGGCACTTCAGCCTGGCCTACACGCACTTCTACGGCCCGAGTGCTGCGCAGATGACCGGCTTCCCCCCGACCTTCACCTACGGACAGTACATGAAGGATCGAGACTTCGTCTCGCTGTCCGTTAGCACTACGTTCTGATCCAGAAAGGAAAGAGAGGAGCAAATCATGAAATTCCAGAAACTCGCCCGCGCCGCCACGGTGCTTTCCGCCCTGGCCGCAATGGCCTCCACCCACGCCGCCGTTACTGCCGACGAAGCGGCCCACCTGAAAAGCGACTTGACGCCGCTCGGCGCCGAAAAGGCAGGCAACAAGGCAGGCACCATCCCCGCATGGACTGGCGGCCTGACCACAGCCACCGCCGGCTTCACGAACGGCGGCCGTCGCCCTGACCCCTTCGCCAGCGAAAAACCCAGCCTACAAATCACGGCGAAGAACATGAACGAATACGCCGACAAACTGCCCGAGGGCGTGAAAGCGCTGCTGCAGAAATACCCCGACACCTACCACCTCGATGTCTACCCGACGCACCGCTCCGCCGCCGCGCCGCAGTACGTGTACGACAACACGTTCCTTAACGCCACGCGAACCACGTTGACAGACTCCAGCGCAGGACCGGTTCCCAAAGGGGCGTACGGTGGCATTCCGTTCCCTATCCCCAAGAACGGCGCGGAGGTCATGCTCAACCACAAACTGCGCTGGCGCAGCGATTCGTGGATCAAGAACGCACATAACTGGCAGGTCACGTCTGATGGCAAGCCTGTGCTGCTCTCGGACATCACCCAGCAGAACAACACGCCCTATTACTTCAAAGAGGGATCTTCCGACAAACTCGGCGACGACTACTGGATGGTGCGCCTCGACACCCACGGCCCGGCAATCCGCGCAGGCGAAGCCATCGTCGGCCACATGACCATCGACGAATCCAACACCAATACCTGGGTCTACCTGGTGGGCCAGCGACGCGTGCGCAAGCTGCCCAACGCGTGCTGTGACACGCCGACCCCGGCCGCCGCGGGTGTTTTGTCGTTCGACGAGGTCGAGACCTTCAACGGTCGCATGGACCGCTTCGACTGGAAACTGATCGGCAAAAAGGAGATGTACATCCCCTACAACTCCAACCGTGTGCTGACGGCCACCAAGGACAGCGACATCCTCGGCCAGCATCACCTGAACCCCGACTACATCCGCTGGGAGCTGCACCGAGTCTGGGTCGTGGAAGCCACGCTGAAACAGGGCGAGCGCCACACCTCGGCGAAATCAGTCTACTACGTCGATGAAGACTCCTGGCTGGCTGTGCTGGCCGACCGCTACGACGCCAACAGCAAGCTCTGGCGCATGGCGTACTCGACCCCCGTCGCCATGCCCGACGTGCCCGGCGAAATCGCCTTCGGCTTCGGAGCTTACGACCTGCTGGCCGGCAGCTACGTCGCAATGGAACTCGGCGCCGAGGAAAAGATGCAATACAAGATCAACACGACCCGCTATCCAGAATCGTTCTTCGCACCGGAGAACATGGCTGGCGCGAGCGTGCGCTAACACTCAGCTCAACGTGAGTATCACCATGCAAACAGAAGAAAAGAAAGAAGGCCTGCGCCAGCTCGAATATCGCCCGGTGCGCCGCATCGTCACGGGCACCAACGCTCAGGGTCGCTCGTATATCCAGTCCGACGGCGACGCGCCGAACGCGTTCTGGGAACCCGGCCGCCCCGCAGCGCATGTGCTGTGGGCCACCGGCGAATCGCGCGCGCCCGGCGACGAGCCAGCGCCCAAGGGGCACAAGTTTCCATTCCACTCGCCGTCCGGCTCCATCCTGCGCGTCGCCGACTTCGCTCCGGACACGTTCTACAACCAGGCTGAGTTGTTGAAGTTTCTCGACGAATCGGGTGTGCGCGACAACAACAAGCCGCGTCACTTCTGGTTCCACAAGACCGAGTCCCTGGACTACGCGATCGTTCTCGAGGGCGAGATCTACGCCATGATGGACGAGGGCGAAGTGCTGATGCGCCAGGGCGACATCCTCGTCCAGCGAGCCACGAACCATAGCTGGTCCAACCGCTCCGACAAGCCCTGCCGTATGGCCTTCGTGCTGCTGGATCTTGTGCCCGGCGAGCCGCTCTGAACCAATATTCCAAGGAGAAGCAATGAATATCATCGGACCCGACTACGTCGTCTTCGGGGTTGACGACCTGGCGGCAGGCTCTCAGTTCCTGACGGACTATGGCCTTGAAGACCACGGTAACGGCCTCTTCACAGCGCTCGATGGCACCGGCGTCATCATTCGTCAGGCCGACGACCCTAGCCTGCCCAAGTGGACTCAACCCACGTCCAACCGACTGCGCAAAACGGTCTACGGCGTGGCGGACAAGGTCACGCTCGAAGCCATCGACAGGGAACTGGCCAAGGACCGCGAAGTGAAGACCCTGGCCGACGGCTCGATCGAGTCCGTCGATGACATGGGCTTCACTCTTGGTTTCCAGGTCACGGTGCGGCGCAAGCTCGACCTGCCGGGCGAACAGATCAACGCCCCCGGCGCCCCACAACGCGGCTTCAATGTTAATGGCGTCAACAGCAGCTTCGACGCACCGCTGCCGAAGCCCCGAACCTTGTCACACGTCGTCTATTTTGTGCCCGACACCGACAAGGCCGAGTCGTTCTACATCAAGCGCCTGGGGTTCCGGTTGTCCGACCGCTTCGTCGGAATGGGGCCCTTCCTGCGCCCGGCCGGCTGCATTGAACACCACACCGTGTTTTTCATCCAGACGCCGCCGCACATGCTGGGGTGCGAACACTTCACGTTCCACATGGGCGGTCCCACCGAAGTGCTCTTGGCTGGCCAGAACATGCAGCGCAAGGGGTACGAGTCGTACTGGGGGCCTGGCCGGCATGTCATGGGCAGCAACTGGTTCTGGTACTTCAATTCTCCGTTTGGCTGCCACATTGAGTACGACGCCGACATGGATCTGCACGACGACAACTGGGTGCCGCGCGTGGAAGATGCGAAAGCCGATCGCTCGCAGATCTTCCTTTTCAACTGGCGCAACACCTGGGCGCCAAACGGTCCAGACGGCCAACCCTGATCCGTCTATGCAAGCAGCCACGCCAGACGCCTCCGGATGGATCAGACTTTGCGAACTGAGCGAGTTGCCCGAGACGGGGGCGCGCGGCTTTGATCTCCAAGGTCGAGGCACCGACGACATGTTCATCGTGCGGCGAGGCGATCTGCTGCGCGCCTACCGCAATTCCTGTCCCCATTGGCCGGGTGCTTCGATGCCTTGGCGCAAGCATGCGTATCTTGATGGCAAGGCGGAGCACATCGTCTGCCATGGGCACGGGGCGCGCTTCAGGCTCGAAAACGGCCTTTGCGTTCTGGGGCCCTGTCAAGGACGATTGCTCGAGGCCGTCCTCCTACGCATCGAAGAAGGGCGCTATGTCAGCGCCCTTGTTTGATTTGCAACGAGCCCGACTAATCTGGCAATAGCCGGCATTTTTCCGTGACGCGCATCTACGCGGGCGACCAGCCCGAAGGAACAGTACGCGCCGGGAACAGTAAAGAGCCCTCATGCCCCAGGAACTGAAGTCCACTCGTACCTCGGTTGGCATGCTTTAACTGGCCCGGCAACGCGGCGACGCTAGTCAAGACTGACGCGATGGAGCCCGCGCGCAACTGCCCGAATCGCACCAAGCGCTCTGAATGCCGCACGTCCGGAATAACGTCACTATCCGGCCTCAATCGGTACGCACGTTCGGATAGTGCTCGAACGTCTCTTTGATAAGCCGCCGGAGCCAGATATTCGCGCGGTCGTCATGAAATCGAGGATGCCAGAACTGCCGCAGGCCGAACGATGGCAGTGGCACTGGCGGCGGCACGAACTTCACCAAGCCGAGCTTCGCGAACACGTTGCCAAGTTCGAGCGGTACCGTTGCTATCAAATCGGGATGCTGATCGATGAGGAGCGGCACCGCTAGAAAATGCGGCGTCGACAGATAGATGTTGCGGTCAATTCCGTGCTCTTCAAACGCGGCGTCGTACGCCGCGCCGCCCGAATTCGCAAGCGTCACCACGATATGTCGCAACGTTCCGAACTGCTCACGGGTAATCGTGTCGCCTACGGCCGGGTTGCGCACGCTGACTATCGTCACGAATTCGTGCAGAAAGAGCAATTGCTGGAACAGATCCTCGGGTGCTGTGCGAAACGAGCCGAGCGCAAGGTCGGCTTCGCCCGAGGCGAGTATGTCCTTTATCTGCGGGAGCGGCACCTGCACGCTGCGCAGCGTGCAGTCAGGCGCATGCTTACGCAGTTGGCGAATGAGCGGCGGCAGGAACACAAGCTCGCCCATGTCGGTCATGCACAATGTGAAAATGCGCCGCGCCGTTCGCGGGTGGAACTGGGCCTGAGAAACAACATTCTCGCGCAGCTTCGCCATAACCTCCATGATGGCAGGCGCGAGCGTCGCCGCTTTCGGCGTGGGCACCATGCCCGAAGGCGTCTTCACGAACAACTGGTCTTCGAAATAGGTGCGCAGCCGGTTCAACGCGTGACTCATCGCTCCCTGTGTGAGCCCCACCTCGGCGGCCGCCCGCGTGACACTGCGCTCGCGTAGCAATGCGTCGAATACGTTCAACAGATTCAGATCCAGGTCGCGTATATGCATGCGCTGCATTCAGCCTATTAACGTAAGTGGATTGACGCATGATTGGGCGAAATCTATCGTCGGGTCAAGCGAATTCATTGTGTTCTGGCGCGGCGAATTCCTTAGAACCTCGACAAAAACCGGAGACACGACATGTTCATCCGCAATACGTGGTACGTCGCGGCGTGGTCGCACGAAGTGACCGACGACGCCCTCTTTTCCCGCACGATCATCGGCACACCCGTGCTGCTCTACCGGACTACGGATGGCCAGCTCGTCGCGTTGCAGGACCGCTGCTGCCATCGCGGCGCGCCGCTCTCTGTCGGTCGGCGAGAGGGCGACTGCGTACGTTGCCTTTACCACGGCCTGAAATTCGACGCACGCGGTACCTGCGTCGAAGCGCCTGCGCAGCCGCGCATCCCCCCGAAGGCCACCGTGCGCAGCTACCCCGTGGTCGAACGGCACCGGTGGATCTGGATCTGGATGGGGGACCCGATGCTCGCCGATCCCGCCACGATCCCTGACACGCATTGGCTCGACGACCCGGCCTGGCGCTGCCTGCCAGGCTACATTCACTATGACGTGAACTACCTGCTCATCTGCGACAACCTGCTCGACTTCTCGCACCTGCCGTTCGTGCATCCGGGCACGCTGGGCGGCCCCGAAACCTACGCGGACGTGCGGCCGACGGTCGAGCGCCTTGACAACGGAGTGCGCATTTCTCGCTGGACCATGGATACCCAGGCACCGTCCTTCGCGGCCGCCGTGAAGCATTGGCCCGGCAACGTGGATCGCTGGAACCTTTACGACTTCACGATTCCCGGTATCCTGCTGATGGACTCCGGCATGGCACCCGTGGGTACCGGCGCGCGCGAGGGCAAACGCGTGGACGCGGCGGAGTTCCGCAGCTGCCAGGCGCTCACGCCAGAAACCGAAACGTCCACGCACTACTTCTTCGCGCAGCCACACAACTTTGCAATCGAACAGCCTGAAGTGACGCAATCGATCCACGAGGCGATCGTCGAAGCCTTCGCCGAAGACCGCGCGATAATCACCGCGCAACGGCGCAATCTCTCGCTCGATCCAGACTTCAAGATGATGGCATTTGGCATCGACAGCGCACTTTCACAGTTTCGCTGGATCGTGAACCAGCGGCTCGACGCCGAACTCGCGCAAAGCTCGGTCTCTAAAACCGTCGAGACGCAAGGAGCAGCGTAATGATCGAAGTGATCGTGGCGCGCCTCGAGCGCGAGGCAGAGGGCGTGATGGGCGTTGAACTCGTGCGCGCGGACGGCAGCGCGCTACCGCCGTTCGAGGCAGGCGCGCACGTGGATCTGCATCTCGGGAATGGTCTCTCGCGCCAATACTCCCTCTGCAACGACCCTGCAGAGTCGCATCGATATTGCCTCGGCGTGGGCCTCGCCGCCGATTCGCGCGGCGGCTCACGCTTTGTGCACGAATGCTTGCGCCAAGGCGACCGGCTCGCCGTTTCCTCACCGCGCTCGCTTTTTTCGCTTGCACACGAGGCGAAGGCGCACCGCTTCATAGCCGGAGGCATCGGCATCACACCGATCCTGAGCATGATTCACGCGTGCGAGCGTGCGGGCCTGCGATGGTCGCTTGACTACGCGGTGCGCTCGCGCGGACGTGCGGCATGGATCGGCTTGTTAAGCGCGTTTGGTCCGCGCGTGCGCTTCCATGTGGACGACGAGAGCGGTCGGACTGAAGCCGCAGCCTTGTTGCACGAAATAGATACGGACGAACACATCTACTGCTGCGGCCCGACAGCGATGATGGATGCTGTCGCGCTCGCTGCCGAAGCGAGCGGTATTACACCGGAGCGCGCTCACTTCGAGCGATTCGCGCCATCGGACGCAAAGGCGGCAAGCGAAGCTGTTCCCGCTTCGTTCGCCGTGGTGCTCGCGCACAGCGGAAAACGCTGCATTGTCGAAGCCGGGGAGTCGATCCTTGAGTGCCTCGAACGGCACGGCGTGACACTGCCCCACTCGTGCCGCGAGGGCCTGTGCGGAAGCTGCGGAGTACCGCTGATCAGCGGAGAGGCTGAGCATCTCGATTACGTACTCGACGACACCGAACGCGCCGCGAATCGTCGACTGATGATCTGTGTTTCGCGGTCGCGCTCACCGGAGCTCGTGCTCGGCGTGTGAAGGCGTGAGAAGCACAATTGCACGGGGTTCCCGCCCGAGCTTGCGGTCAAAGCCCTTAAGAGGGCTTTCTGTCAGCCGGCTCATCCCAACCGTCACGCGGGCATTGCTTCACCTAGGGGTTTGGTCCCTTGCAAGGCTCGGGCTGTCAAGCAAATGCGTTGCTTTCTTCAGTCCTGCTTTTTGCGCTTTGATCAGGCTGGTGTTCACCTATTTTTAGGCAAACACCTTTCTCTCATCCCTCGCAGATGTCGACAGCACCTGGCTCGTTGACCGCGCAAGATCGCTCGACGCGACGGCGGGACTTGCGATCATCTAGGCGATTGTCGTCATGCGGCCTTCGGCACCCCGCTTGTTTCACGCGACTCGCCGCGCACCACTGCGAGGAAGAAGCCCACGCTGACCGCGGCCAACGCTACGACAACCCAACCCAGGCTTTCATAACCGAAGTGTTGCGCGACCGCGCCGCCCAAGAAGGGACCGATGGCCGAGCCGGTCATCAGCATCACAGGTGTGGCAGCAACCGCACGGCCGGACGGGTCCAAGCGAGCAAGGTACGCGAATATGAAAGTGTGCGTGAAGGTCATCACCACCGGAAACAGACAAGCGCCCACCGTATAGACGCCAAATACGGTCGTCTGGGTCAGCATTAAGCACAACATCGCGTGCAGGGCGGGGCCGAACACGATGACGACTTTGGGGGAGATCTTCTTCTCGAAAAACGTTGCAAGGATGCCAGGTGAAAGGTTCACCAATCCTATCGCCAGCATTGTGTTCATGAGCTGAGCGCGGCTAAAGCCATGCGCGTCGCCCACGCGTTCGACGAAACCGAACATCATCGAATGATTGAGAAGTGCGAAACTGGTACCGATCATGGCGAACCAAACGACGCGACGTAGCTTGCCGTGCTGAACCGGCGCATCCAAGTGCGACGCGCCCGATCGGCGGGACGGAAATCCGATGAGCGCAAACAACGCAGTCACCAACATGATGCAGCCCAAGGCCAGGAACAGCACCGGACCGCCGTACGCCACCACTAGCTTCGACACGCCTCCAAGGAAGCCCAGCGACACCATCGTCAACGCCAGGAATGCGACGGCGATCAGGCGGTGCGGGTTGGAACTGGCGCCCATGGTGGCGTGCGCCATTGAAAGTCCCACTCCGACACCCAGCCCTCCGACGAGGTGCAGTAAGATCATCGCGTTGTAGTCCCGGGTCGTGGCCATAGCGATGAATGCCGCGGCGGCCACGCCGTAGCCCAGTGGCACCGCCCGCGCACCGCGTATGCGGTCGGCGCGTGGCGAAACTATGGCACTACTTATCACTGCCGCCCCAAGGAAGCACGAAACAAGGGCACCCGCGCTCTGCGGGCTCAACCCATACATGCCGATCAGAACAATACCGATCCAAACCGGCATGGCGACGAGGTCGATCAACCCCGAGCAGTGGCACAACACAAGGGAAATCCAGCCTTTTAAGCTGTCCACGGGTCTGTTCATAATTGTCTCCATATTTGTGACGAGCTTTTTTGCCCTTCCATTTTCCAATACTATACGACTCGTTTCATAAAGCAATCGGAGTAACCACCCATGTTCGCCCCGCCTGGCTGCGCTCGCCATCGTCAGACATCCGGCGAGCCGCCCCGGTGCGCACGATTTGAAGCGCGAGGGTTCGGCGATTGGCCAACGGCCGCTGTAAAATGGCTAGGCTTCCAAGTCAAACATCGAGGGGACCAGTGAACCAAGCAGCGCAACGCTCTCCAGGTCGCACACGCAGCACCGCATCGCGCCTGGCGATTCTGAACGCCACACTGAAACTGCTGGAAACGCAATCGCTACAGCAAGTGTCGATTGAGGCCATTGCTCGCGAGGCGGGTGTCGGCAAGGCCACCATCTATCGCTGGTGGCCCACCAAGGCGGCCGTGGTGATCGAAGCCTTCGTGATCAGTCACGTCAGCCGCGTCACGGCACCGAAGGACATGGGGCCCCGCGAGGCGTTGGCTCAAATCATGAAACTGCTGATCAAGGAATACGCGGGCTGGGAAGGCCGCATCGTGTCACAGATCATCGCCGAAGGGCAGAGCGACCCTACCGTGCTGCACGAATTCCGTGAACGTTTCTGGTACGGGCGGCGCGCCATGGCTCTGGAACTCGTCAACGAGGCGCGCCGGCTGGGCGAGTTCCGCGACGACATTCCTGTCGAATTCCAACTGAACCAGCTCTTCGCGCCTATCTATTTCCAGTTGCTCACGGCGCACGGCCCGCTGAATCAGGAGTTCGCCAACGCCCATTGCGACAACGTCATGCGGCTTATGGCGCCGGCCGCTCGTCAAACACCGACAAAGCCGAAGTCGCGCTAGCCACCAGGCGTTCGCCGCTGGCGTCGAACAACGAGGCACGGGCAAAACCAACGGTACGCCCGACACGCTCGACACTGGCAGTGGCCACCAGCGGCCCAACCTTGGCCGCCGCCAACATATTGACGGACAGGTTGATCGTTGCGCAGACGCGGCCCGGAGGGAGCACCGACAGCATGGCCATTGCCATGGCCAAGTCCAGCATGCTGGCCAGCGTGCCGCCACTGACCACGCCATTGCCCTGTGTGCTCTCGAGCGGCGCGACAAAGCCGAGGCGCAGCTCACCCGGTTTGCCTTCGCGTAAGACCGCTCCCAAACTGGCCGAGGCGGGATTGGTGTCCAGGAGAACGTCGCGACGGCCGGCGGTCACCGCCGCCGCGACGTGGGCCCGTGTCGGGTTGTCTATCAGCTCGCTCACGTGGGCCCCTCGCATCACATGAAGGGCTTGCGGCGCTCAGGCCACCACAATCCATCGATCGGCTGGCCCATGGTGGTGCGCAGCACTCCAACGCCACCAGCTTCCAGTTCGACCACGTCGCCCGGCTTCAGCTCGCGACCCAGCTCCAGTGCCGAACCACGACCCATCGTGCCCGAACCGATCACGTCGCCAGGCAAGATCTTCTCGCCCAGTGAGACATAGGCGACCAATTCAGCTACCGTCCAAAGCTTGCCGCCGCTATTGCCCTTGCTCCAGGTTTCACCATTGACTCGGACTTCCAACGGAATGGCGTCCAGATCCGCGAATTCGTCCAGCGTAGTGATCCAAGGACCGATCGCATGCGCGAAATCCTTGCTCTTGGTGCTGCCCATTCCGATCGGCAGTTCGTCGTGCTGCAGCTCGCGACCACTGAAGTCGTTGTACAGGGTGATGCCGAACACATAATTCATCGCCTGCTCAGGACGCACGCTGCCGCCCTCGCGACCAATTACGTAGCCGAGTTCCAGTTCGTAGTCCATCTTGTTCTTGATGTAGCCAGGCCATGGCACGACCGAGTTGTGTCCGATGACGGTGCTGGCTGAGTTCTTGGTGAAGCCGGGGATGCGCAACATGCTGTCTGGCACTTCGCGATTCATGCGCTCGTGCCAGCCCTTGATGTGACCGACGAAGGTCAGACCATCGCGCAGCACCGGAGGATCGGAAGCCGGCAACCAGGTAACGTTATTGATATCAAGCGAGGCATCATCGCCAAAGCTTCCCTGAATCACTTCGGTGGCAGTTTCGACCAGGATGTCGCTCGCTCCCAGTGCCTGGGCCATGCTACCCGGGAACTGCGCCTGGGCCAGGCGAATCGCGGCTGCCTGCGAAGCGTGGCGCTTGCCCATTGCATGCAGCACGCCGGCGCGAGCCAGATCGATCACGCGCCCTTTCTCTGGTTCAGCGACGACCAGGCGGGCGATCGCCCCATCAGGACTTTCTCGGGAAATACGTCCAAGCTTCATTCAAGTCTCCTAGTTGGATGAGATAGTTGAGCGAGGCGGCGGGTTGTTACATCACCTCGAAATTCACACGCCTGTGCCTCGTCGATTCACGTCGGGCACTTCTTTCTATATGAATCTATACGTATCGTTTCATTAGAGGTTACGCATAGAAAACGCGACTGTCAACGCATTTAAGTTTCCATACATCAAGTATTAATTTGCAGTCGAAACGACCAATGCCACAGAGGAGCCCGTCAACCCGTACACTAAAGCGCCAAGCGAAAAGCCAGGCTCGGGGCTGGCAAAGCTGCGGCAGACGATTGTCACGCTCAACCGGGTAAAGCCGCGTCGGACCGGCGGGACTTACGAACCGAGCTTGAGCGTGCCCTTCATCATGGCCCAATGACCGGGGAAGGAGCAGAAGAAAGTGTAGACCTTGCCCGCCGCCAACCTGGCCACGTCGATGGAAACAGTGGCGGACTCACCCCCACCTAACACTTTGCTATGCGCAATTACCGCAGCATCGTCCGGCACGTAGTCCCTGGCCGCGCCTGCAGACACGCCGCCCGTCGCCACACGCTGGAAATCCGCATCACTGGTCAGCACCCAGTTGTGGCCCATGGCGGTTTTGGGCAGTTTTCCCGTGTGCTCGAGCTTGATGGTGAACCGCTTGCAGGTCTTGTCGACAGTGATTTCCTTCACGTCGAATTGCATGGCATCGTTAGCCTTGACGGCCTGATCACAGCTTGCCCAACCCGGTCCTGAGATGACCGCCAGAGCGGCGACGATCAAATGTTTTCGCATTGGAAACACTCCTCTTTATAGATGTATTGGAGAAATCAGCGATGCGCCTGCGCGGGCGCACACAAAACGACCATCGCGCTCTCGGCTAGCTCATCGGCGAATTTTTGACTTAGGGGCAGGTGCCCCATGATGAGCCGGAAATAGACGGGCGAGTACACGATGTCCATCAGGAATTCGGAGTCCATATCCGTACGGAATTCACCGTTGCGACGTCCTTCCTCAATGACTTCGCGGACCATGGCGCGACGGCCGTAGAAGAAACGCTCGCGGAACAGGCGAAGAACTTCCGGGTCTGACTGGCCCTCGGCCAGTATCTGTGCGACGAGCCGGCCGCCCCGCCCGTCATACTGTTGCACCATGCGACGGAGATGCACGACGATCGCCTGCCGGCAACTACCCTCTTTCGGCATTGGCGTCTGCATGACGTGGTTCTGCACGAAGGCGTCGATCACCACGGCCGCCTTGGAGGACCACCAGCGATAGATGGTCGCCTTGCCGACCCCTGCTTCCCTAGCGATCGCCTCGATGGTGATCTGCTGCAGCGACAGCGTTTCGAGCAAGCTCAACGTAGCGTTCAGGATTGCGATACGCGCGGCCTCGCTACGCGTACGGCCCGGCGAACGCTTGTTCCCAAGTACGCTCGTCCTCGTGACGGTGATGCTCGAAGTCAATGCCTTTCTCCATAGCGGTGGATGGAATTCGCCATGCCGTCGTTGTTCGTATCCGTGCATACCCGAGGAACAGCCTCTGTGTTTGACGCATGCACGGTTCGTCTATATTCTAATACGGATCGTATCGATTTGTGCACAACACGTTGATCCAACAAGCAGGAGACAAAATCATGTTTGATTACCCCGGCCGGTGGCACGCGCGAGCACTGCTTGCAGCCTGCATCGGTGCATTCGGCGTGAGCGCAGCCTGGTCCGCCGCGCCTGTCGGTCACGCGCTGGATCGTCCCGCCGTCAGCTCACAGCGAGCAGCGCAGTCTGTGCTACTCGGCATCGCGCAGGCTGGCAAGCGTCTGATTGCAGTTGGCGAGCGCGGCATTGTAGTGATATCGGACGACAATGCGGCTACATGGCGTCAGGTGCCAGTGCCCGTCAGCGTGACGCTGACTGCCGTTCACTTCGCCGATGACAAACATGGCTATGCGGTTGGCCACAGCGGCACCGTGCTCGCCACCGCCGACGGCGGTGAAACCTGGACACGCGTGCTAGACGGCCGTCAGGCCGCGCAGATTTCCCTTGCCGCCGCCCAGGCCAATGGCAATGGTACGGCGCTCAGCAATGCCGAGCGCCTGGTGGCGGACGGTCCGGACAAACCTCTGCTCGACCTGCTGGTGCTCGACGCGCGGAACATAATCGTCATCGGCGCCTACGGCGTGGCCTACTCCACCACGGATGGCGGGCAACATTGGGCCTCCTGGGCTGATCGCCTGGACAACCCTCGCGGCCTGCACCTGTATGCAATCCGCCGTCACGGCGAGCGCGTTCTCGTGTGTGGCGAACAGGGACTGGTGCGGCTATCAAAAGACGGCGGCCAGACCTTCGCGGTAATCAAGACCCCGTATAGCGGTAGCTTCTTCACCGCCGAACTGCCGTCAGACAACGAAATCGTGGTAGCAGGGCTGCGTGGCAACGTGCTGCGCTCGTTGGACGCCGGCGCGGACTGGAAGCAAATCACGTCGCCAGACGCGGCATCCATCACAGGCTCGGCACGGCTTGCCGATGGCTCGCTCGTGCTAGTGAACCAAGCGGGCATGGTGCTCAGAGAAAGCGAAGGTGCGCTCGTCAACCTGAACAGCGCGCCATTGCCCTCCCTGACCGGAGTTCTCCCCAAACGCGACGGTTCGCTGCTCACGCTCAGCGTTCGAGGCATTCTCTCTGCCCCCAACGGAGGCCAGAAATGAAGCCTGTTGCCACCATCGTTATGGAAAAGGTCGACACCTTCGATCCGCGCTCAGGCTCGCTCATAGAACGAGCGCTGTTCAACCACCGTCTGGTGGTGGTGGTATTGTGCGCCATCGTCACGGCATTACTGGGCTGGCAGGCCGCCAAGCTGCACCTGAACGCCAGCTTCGAGAAGACCATCCCGTCGCACCACCCCTATATCCAGAACTACCTGCAGTACCAGAACGAACTCACTGGACTCGGCAACGCGGTTCGCATCGCCGTGGAAAACCCAAAGGGCACCATCTACGACGCCAACTACCTGCGCGCGCTGCGCGGTCTTTCCGACGAGATCTTCCTGCTGCCCGGCGTCGACCGGATGAAGATGAAATCGCTGTGGACGCCCTCGACCCGCTGGGTCGGCGTGACGGAGGACGGCCTCGAAGGCGGCCCCGTGATACCCGACGGCTACAGTGGAACGCCGAAAAACCTGGTGGCGCTTGAGACCAACATCGCCCGCTCGGGCGAGATCGGCCAGATCGTTTCCCTCGATTCGCGCTCCACCGTCATCTTCGTGCCATTGTTGGCTCGCACGCCCGACGGCCAGCCGCTGAGCTACGCAGCCTTCTCCGAAAAACTCGACATCCTGCGTGCGAAATACGAGCAGCAGGGTCTGAAAGTGCACATCACCGGCTTTGCCAAGCTGGTGGGCGACCTCATCGACGGCGTGCACGCCGTGCTGATGTTCTTCGCATTGGCGGTAGCAATCGCAGCAGCCATGGTCTTCTGGTACACGCGCTGCATCCGCTCTACCCTGCTGGTCGTTGCAGCTTCGTTGGTTGCCGTGGTGTGGCAGCTCGGCTTGCTGCCGACGCTCGGCTACACGCTCGACCCCTATTCCATCCTCGTACCCTTCCTCGTGTTCGCCATCGGCATGAGCCACGGTGCGCAAAAGATGAACGGCATCATGCAGGACGTCGGGCGCGGCATGGACAAACTGGTGGCGGCGCGCTTCACCTTCCGCCGCCTGTTTCTCGCGGGCCTGACTGCGTTGCTGGCCGACGCTGTGGGCTTCGCTGTGCTGCTGGTCATCGACATCCAGGTCATCCGCGAACTGGCCATCGCCGCCTCACTCGGCGTGGCCGCGCTGATCTTCACCAACCTGATCCTGCTGCCCATCATGCTGTCCTATACCGGTGTCAGCGCCACGGCTGCCGCGCGGAGCCTGCGTGCCGAGACTGCCGACGCCGCCGGCGAGGACAAGCGCGCGGTATGGGTCTTTCTGGACCGCTTCACCCAGCGCAAGTGGGCTTCTATTGCGGTCGTTACCGCGGTGGTCATGAGCATCGCGGGTCTGGCCGTTGGCTCCCATCTCAAGATCGGCGACCTCGATCCGGGTGCGCCTGAGCTGCGGGCCGACAGTCGCTACAACCGCGATGTCAGCTTCATGAATCGGAGCTACGGTGCCTCCAGCGACGTCCTCGCGGTGATGGTCAAGACGCCAGAAGGTGCGTGCTCCCAATACGACACGCTAAACAAAATCGACGCGCTGGAATGGCAACTGCGACAGCTTGACGGTGTGGAGGACACCAATTCACTTGCGCTCCTGAACCGCCGCATGCTGGTTGGCCTGACCGAAGGCAATCCAAAGTGGTACGAGTTCCTGCCCAACCAGGACATGCTCAACACTGTGACGGCCGGCGCGCCACGCGGCCTCTACAACGAAAGCTGCGGCCTCCTCACCCTGTACGTCTACCTTCACGACCACACGGCCGACACGCTGAGTCGCGTGGTTGAGCACGTTGAGACCTTCGCCCACCAGAACAACACCAGTAATGTGCAGTTCCTGCTGGCCGCCGGGACCGCGGGCATCGAGGCTGCGACCAATATCGCGGTCAAGGCGGCCTGGCGCAAGATGCTGTACCTCGTGTACGGTGCAGTCGTGATGCTGTCTTTCATCACTTTCCGTTCGTGGCGCGCGGTGGTGGTGGCGGTGCTGCCGTTGATGCTGACTTCCGTGCTTGCCGAGGCGTTGATGGTTGCTTTGGGCATGGGTGTGAAGGTCGCCACGTTGCCAGTGATCGCTCTGGGTGTCGGCATCGGCATCGACTACGCGCTCTACATTCTGTCAGTAACGCTGGCTCAACTGCGCGAGGGCAAGAGCCTCTCGGAAGCCTACTACCGAGCCCTGCTCTTCACCGGGAAGGTCGTAATGCTCACCGGCGTCACACTGGCTATCGGCGTCGTCACCTGGGTCGCCAGCCCGATCAAGTTCCAGGCCGACATGGGTCTGCTGCTGGCCTTCATGTTCCTGTGGAACATGCTCGGCGCGCTGATCCTGCTGCCGGCCCTGGCGCACTTCCTGCTCAAGCCGGCGCGCGGTGCGTCCTACCAAGAGGGAAAAAGCGCATGTCGAATCGCATCAACGTAATGTGGTTCGTGCCGCTCCCCCTAGTCATGCTGACCGAGCAAGTTCCAGGGGCAACCGTCATCAAGGCCGCTCGCAATCCTTCGTCCGACGCGCAATTCGAAGCATTGGTCGCAGGTGAAGTAGACGCTGTCGTGACGGCAATGGACAACGTCATCGGCTGGAATCGACGCCCAGGCCCTCAGGATTTTCGCGTGGTAGCGCAGGTGGAGCGGACCACCCCGCTCACGCTGGTCGGCGCGCCCGACCGCAAAAGCGTGGCCGACCTGCGCGGTGCGAATCTGCTCGTCGATGCGGTGGACAATGGTTTTGTCATCGCACTTCGAGCCATGCTGCATGAAGCCGGCGTCGATGAAATCGGCTACCGTTTGACCCCCGCTGGCGGCGTGACAGAACGATATGAGGCCCTGCTGGCGGGGCGAGGCGATGCCACGCTGCTGGGGCAGCCATTCGCGACGCAAGCCGCCGAAGCCGGGCTGATACAGATTGCCAGCGTGCAGCAAGCCTACCCGGCCTTTCCCGGACAAGGCATTGTTATGCGCATGGGCCACCCGGCGCGTGAGCGCGTCGGTGAATGGCTTTGTGAGCTCGAGAGGGCACGGCGGCAGGTACAAGACCCGGATTCACTACGACCGACTGACGAGGGCGTTGCCGTGTTGATTGCCCACCGTCGCCTGCTTGGCCTGCCGGGCGGCGAGGACACGCATTCGGACATCGTCGATACCTCGCTGCTTGAAACCTTCCTGAGGAAAAATCAATGAAACCATATGCACTGGGTACGTTCTCGCATGAGCGCGACAGCCGCAAGTTCGTGGGCCTGGTCATGGACGACCAGGTGGCGGACCTGGCAATACTGGCTAAGCTGTACGACGCACCGGCACTGGCCGACGCTGGGTCGGTGCTAGCCTTGCTGGACGCCTGGGACACCCACCGCGCAGCGCTAGATCGACTAGCGCTTGCCATTGATGTAAAGACGGAGCACTGGTATGCACGAGACGCGCTGCGCGTGCATCCCGCCATCGATTTGCCCCGACAGGTTTTCTGCACCGGTGCCAACTACCGCAAGCATGTGGTCGACATGACGGTCGACGCCAAGGTCGGACCGCCGGGGCTGGACGAAGCCGCTCTGCGCCGCTGGGCCGAAAACATGATGGACGAACGCGCAGCCACGGGCGAACCTTATGCGTTCACCAAGCCGGTTTCCACGGTGTCCGGCGCATATGACCCGTTGGTATTGCCAAACACGACCACCCAACCCGACTGGGAGCTTGAACTGGCCGTCGTGATCGGCCGCAGCGGCTACCAGATTCCTCGCGAACTCGCGATGAGCTATGTGGCGGGCTATTGCATCGTCAACGACATCTCGGCGCGCGACCTGATACCACGCACGGATTACAAGATGCTCGGCACCGATTGGCTGCGCTCGAAGGGACAGCCCGGTTTCCTGCCGCTCGGGCCGTACTTCGTTCCGAAAGCATTCGTGGTCGATCCGCATCGCCTGAAAATGCGCTTGTCCGTGTCCGGCAAGGTCATGCAGGACGAGTCCACGGCCGACATGCTGTTTGGCATCGAACGCCAGATCGAATACATCTCGCGCTATTCGCGCCTGCTGCCGGGCGACATCATCTGCACCGGATCGCCCGCCGGTAACGGCACACACTATAACCGCTACCTACAGGCGGGGGATGTAATAGAAGCCGAGATCGAAGGTCTCGGTCGGCAGCGACAGACTTGCGTTTAACGTGAGCAAAACGATAAGCGCCACCGAAATACAAAAGCCCGTCTACGAAACGTATGAGGCCATTAAAACGGACCTTACCGGTTAAATGGCCGTGGCACTGTGGCTTAGCGTTGCGCAGCGGACAACTCCAGCCGTTTCGCCTATTTGCGGATCACCCGCGCTATCGCAATCCGCTTTGTATCGAATATAACTAATGAAGAGGCACCATGTCGGTACCAGCAAACATGCTCTCCCGGCGCCCAGCGTGGACTCTTGTCTTTGTGCTCTTCTGCACCAGCGTCGTTTCCCTTCTCGACCGAAACATTCTCTCCCTGTTCGTCGGGCCAATCCGCAGTGAAATCGGGTTGACCGACACGCAGGTCAGCCTCTTGCAAGGTGTGGCGTTTGCGTTGTTCTACGCGGCAATGGGATTGCCTTTCGGGCGAGTCGTCGATCGATACACGCGCAGAAACCTCATAGCGGCAGGTGTACTGCTGTGGAGCTTGATGACTATCGCCTGCGGCCTGAGCACCGGATTCTGGCAGCTCTTCTTTGCGCGCATGGGAGTCGGGATTGGGGAAGCCTGCCTGGGACCAGCAGCCTTCTCCATGATTGCCGATTGCTTTACCCATGAACGGCGCGGACGGGCGCTGGCCGCCTACAACATGTCTAATTATGTTGGCGTCGGGTGTTCACTCCTGTTTGGCGGCCTGGTGATTTCTATTCTTGGCAAGCTGACTCATCACGGCTGGTTCGTCGTGTCGGACATTCAGACATGGCGCATCGCTTTCATTGTGGCTGCGATCCCGGGCATTCTCATCGCTATCATCGTCATGACGATGAAGGAACCGGAGCGACAGGAAATGGTTCGAACCTCGAATGGCGTCCGGTTTTTATCGTACCTGCGGCCTCGCAAGCCGACATTCACCTGCGTCTATACGGTATATACGCTGACGGCCACGATCGCCTACATTATCGTGGCATGGGCGCCCTCCCTCTATATCCGGCACTTTCACATACCCCCGGCCGATGTCGGCTGGATCATGGGAGCAGTTTCGATCGGCGCAGGTGTCTGTGGCTGCCTCGTTGCGGGTCATATTAGTGACGCGCTCGTTTCGCGCGGCGTACCAGGCGGTCGGTTTCGTGTTCCGCTTCTGTGGTGGCCGATTGCGGTCATATCCATCATCGGTATGACTCGCGCGTCGTCCGCGACCGTGAGTCTCTTCTTTCTCGGTTTGCTGACATTTGGCAGCGCGCTGGCATTTTCGACCGCAGCCGCCGTAATCCAGGACATCGTACCAAATCAGTTCAGGGGCCAAGCTGCAGCGATGAATTCGATCTTCACGGGACTCATTGGGCTGTCACTTGGACCGACTTCTGTCGCCATGGTGACCGATTACGTTCTCAAGGACGGAAAGCTCATCGGCACTTCGCTCCTTGTCGTTATCGTGCCGATTGCAATTGCCGGTTTCATTGCCTGCATTGCCGGGCAGAAATCCTACCAGCGAACCAGATCGGAATTGCTCGAGTGGATCAACGCAAACCAAAACCATGCAGCAAAATCCGGGGTGCGTTCTATTCCCTCGCGAGCCGTACTGAAAGGGAATCTCGAGCATTAGGAAGGCTTCGGTCAATTCAGAATGCCGATAACTAACCATAGTTGCGCCGTTGCAGAGCGCGGCCGTGGCCGCTGTTGGCGCGCACCTCCGCTAACACACCAATACGATTCGATAGCGTCAATATCGCACTCACCCACTTCCTGTCACGCTTCCATGACTTTTATTGGTGGGTCTGAATTTCGTCGGAAGTCTGCTAGCGCGACCTCAATCAACTGCGATAGAGGGATCCAATTGGGCCGCCCCTCCCCGTCTGAATTTGGGCAGGGACGAATTCCCGCTTCCGCGGGTTAGCAACGGATACCCGCAATAATCAGACGGCGCGAATAAGTAGAGCGACGGGCGCCAAGCAGCCCGGCCATCTCCTTCCACGCCAGGGTGCGTGGAAGGAGCAACTGCTCCGTCGTCTCTTCAGGGCTTTGTATTTTCCTCAGACTGGTCTTCGGCGTAGCCATCAAATGACAGGTACACCTGCTTCCGGTTGGCGCGTGTGCATGAGCGCTCTGCCGAGCAGTACGACCATATCCTTCAGCTCGCCCTGATTGCGCGCGGAACCATAGGCAAAGCCATCCGGACGAACCACTGCTGCCACAGTCCCCGTCTCCGTGAGCCAGCGTGCCACGAGCCCAAGCTCCTCGGTGACTGCAATCACCTCCGCCTCAAGACCGGCTGTACCCTGCTCCGCCTCACCCACGCAAACGACCATGGCATCGGCGAGTGATGCGACCGTGCCAAGTATGTCTCGTGCGACTGCCGCAAGCTCGATGTTCCAAGTGACCAGATAGAAGTTGCCACGCACCAGATCGTCGAGACGCAGACGGCCGATGCCCTGGCTGCTCACCCATGGTTGCGGGAACAACTGGCCTGCGCCAGCGCCAAGCGCACCGATTGCATCCCGATACAGCAGACCGGTTGCCAGACCGGGGATGAACGATTGACGAATTGTCTGCGCTGTACCGGCCGCCAGTTCCACGCCCAGCCGGCTATCCCGTTCCCGCGCTGCCCCTTCGTCGAGTTCGCCGATGATCAAACCAAATGACTTGGCCGTTTCGACGACGGTCTGGACATGCGGACGGCGTTCCTGCCCATATGTATCAAGCAATGCATCCTCAGCCTTGCCGCGCAACACTGCATCGAGCTTCCAGGCGAGGTTGTAAGCATCACGTACACCCGCACACAAACCCTGCCCCATGAAAGGCGGCATCTGGTGGGCAGCATCACCGAGCAGAAACACGCGACCCTCACGCCATTTTTCGGCAACGACGGCATGGAAGCGGTAGATCGCGACACGCTTGACCTCGATGGCGCCCGTGTCGACAAAGGTCGAGAGCACCCGGTCCAAGTGCGCGGGGTCGTTGAACGACTCGGGCATTTCGCCCGGCAGCACTTTGATTTCCCAGCGGCGTAGACGATCCGGTCCGACGATGTAGGTACCCGGTCGCCACGGACGGCAATATTGCACGCATCGCTCGGGAAGATCGACATCATTGTGCAAATCGGCATCGACCACCACCCACCATTCGTCGAATGCAAGGTCGTAAATTGTGGACTCGATCTGACTTCGCACCACGCTGCGTGCGCCGTCGCACGCAAGCAGATACTTTCCGCGCAGCGTCTTGTTCGATCCGCCTGGTCCAGCGACGTTGATCTCTACACCTTCGGCATCCTGGTGCAGCGAGACAAGCGAATGTTCGAGAAATACATCGACCGACTCGAAGCGTTTGACCCCGTCTCGCAGCACACCCTCGAGCGTGGGCTGATGGAACATGAAGGTCGGCTCCCAGCCTAGTGGACCGGGCGCCGGCATCGGATAGAAGCGCTTGATGGTCTGACCGTCGACGCCGACAAAATCAGTGCCAGGGTGAGGACAGGTTCCCTTCGCGACTTCCTCCGCGAGGCCTGCGGCCTGGAATGCGCGCATTGCCTCGTGGTCGGCTGTAATCGCGCGAGGCTTGTCGTAGATATCCCTGTCGCGCTCGACGACTGCCACACGCATGCCCATCATGGCAAGCAGGTTCGAAAGCGTCGCGCCGGTCGGGCCATAGCCCGAGATGATTGCGTCGTATGTCTCCATGCCTCTCTTACTCACCTCAAAAATTCACGATCAATTCGATGGTGCATGTCACAGATCACAACGTGGAGGCGGTAAAGCCATCCCATACCGCGTCATAGCCTGTCTGGCGATTGACCGCTTCAAGCGAGCTTCGCGTGAGCTTGAACACACGAGAACTCTCGAACATGAAAGCCAGCGTATTGGCGATCTTGTGCGGTATCAGTTCCGTGCTACTGGCCTTGTCGAAGGTCGCAGCATCCGGACCATGCGGCATCATGCAGTTGTGCAGACTCACGCCGCCCGGCACAAAACCTTCAGCCTTGGCATCATAGACTCCATATACAAGGCCCATAAGTTCACTCATCAAGTTGCGGTGGAACCAGGGAGGGCGGAATGTATCCTCGGCCACCAGCCAGCGCGGCGGGAAGATGACGAAGTCGCAATTCGCTGTCCCGGGCACTGTGGAGGGTGACGTCAACACCGTATAAATAGAGGGATCCGGGTGATCAAAGGAGACGGTTCCGATCGCCATGAACCGAGCCAGATCGTATTTGTAGGGTACGAGATTACCGTGCCAGGCAACGACGTTGAGTGGCGAATGGTTCTGCGTGCCTTCCCAGAATTTTCCGAGGAACTTGCGCACGATCTTGACGTTACGCTGTCCGTCCTCATAAGCGGCGACCGGTGTCAGGAAGTCCCGATGATTCGCGAGGCCGTTCGATCCAATGGGTCCAAGCTCTGGTAGTCGAAACGGCGCGCCATAATTCTCTGCGATATAGCCGCTTGCCTCGCCATCGTCCAAATCGACGGCAAAATGTAGACCACGCGGCAGCACGGCGACCTCGCCCGGCGCAAGGTCGAGCACACCGAGCTCAGTACGGATCGTCAGTCTGCCGAGTTGTGGCACGATCAACATTTCCCCATCGGCATTTAGCAGATAACGGTTTGCCATGGAGGCATTGGCACGGTACATGTGAGCCGTCATGCCGGACTGCGCCTCGGGGCTGCCATTACCCGCGATTGTCACCGTGCCGTCGACAAAATCGGTCGGCAGCGTCGGCGCGGGCCACGGATCCCAGCGAAAGCGGTTCGCGGGCGTGTCGACTTCACCGAAAGGACCAGATTCCCAGGCGGGTTGCTCGATTTTCCGATAAGCGCCGTGCATGGCGGAAGGCAGTATGCGGTACATCCACGTGCGGCGATTCTCCGCGCGCGGCGCAGTAAACGCCGCACCGGACAACAATTCGGCAAACAGACCATGCGGCGCACGTTGGGGCGAATTGCGCCCTTCGGGCAAGGCGCCCGGGATAGCCTCAGTGGAAAACTGGTTGCCGAAACCACTCATATAGGTTCGGCCGTTCGGCAAAGTATGGGTAGTCATCGGCTCTCTTCGCGACTCTCTGTTCACGTTGCGGGATGGCGTATCAAGCGTCCCGAAGTCGTGCGCCACCTGTCCGAGGGGCGCGCGGTCTCCTTGTGGATCCGGGTTCGATCAGCCCTGATACTTCCGGATCTCATTGTCGATCGTGCCGAAGATCGACGCGCCTTGCGCATCGAACATCTCGACACGCACGCGATCACCAAAGTGGAAGAATGGTGTGATCGCCTTGCCGTGCTCAACGGTTTCCAGTGCACGCTTCTCGGAGATGCAGCAAAAGCCATTGTTCCGATCGTGATTCGACACCGTACCCGAGCCCAGCACCGTGCCTGCACCAAGCGTGCGTGTCTTGGCCGCGTGCGCAATCAATTGCGGAAAATTGAAGTACATATCTACACCCGCGAGCGGAGCGCCGAGCTTCTCGTTATTGACATGGACCGTCAGCGGGAGGCTGACCTTCGAACCATCCCACGCCGCACCCAGTTCGTCCGGTGTCACGGCAACCGGCGAGAACACCGTCACGCCCTTACCGTTCACGAAACCGAATCCCTTATTGAGCTCGGCGGGGATTACGTGACGTAGTGAAATGTCGTTGAGCAGCATCAGCAGCTTGACGTGCGATTTGGCCTGTTCCGGTGTGATCGACATCGCCACATCGTCAGTGATAACGGCGATCTCGGCCTCAAGGTCGGCCCCCCAATCCTCGGTCGCGATATAGACCGGATCCTGTGGACCCGTAAAATTATCCGAGGATCCCTGGTACATAAGTGGATCCTGCAGGAACGATGGCGGCATCTCGACGCCGCGCGCCTTGCGCACGAGTTCGACGTGGCTTAGATACGAACTGCCATCCAGCCATTGGTACGCACGCGGCAACGGAGATTCTGCCTTGGACTGATCAAACGCAAACGCACCGATTGCCGCACCGGCATTGAGTGCTTCGTAGCGAGCCCGGAGGCGCGGTGCGGCCTCGTTCCAATTTTCGATTGCGGACTGCAGCGTCGGCGCGATATCAGCAGCGGGCACGGCGCGCGTCAGGTCGCGCGACACCACGATCAAGGCACCGTCGCGAGTGCCATTTTTGAGCGATGCAAGTTTCATAACCTGGATTCCACTGGTTGGAAAGATTGACTAGACTTGAGACCGATGCAAATCTACGCTGCAACAGCGCAAGACAGTTCAAGATTTCCACCCAGTGAACACTATCGATGACGACAGCAAAGCAGAACGCAGCCCCCGGTTCCGTCGAACGTACGTTTGAGTTGCTGAGAATTCTGGCAACCGCCGGGCATTACGGGCTTGCGCTCACGCAAATCTCCGAGTCGGCCAGATTGCCTCACTCAACCGTGCATCGACTACTCCACCGTCTGACTGCGGAACGCATGGTGGTTCAGCGCGAATTGAACAAGCGCTATGTTCTCGGTCCACTCGCGTTCGAACTCGGGCTGGCAGCATCCCAGATATACGACCTGCGGCAACCTTGCCGTCCGATCCTAGCCCAACTTGCAGAAGAGATCGGTGACACCGTCTACCTCTCCGTCCGAAGCGGCAGCGAATCCGTCTGCGAAGACCGATACGAAGGTCCGTCGACGATTCGCGTCATCACATTAGAGGTCGGTAGCCGTCGCCCCCTTGGACTCGGCGCGGGGGGCCTGGCCATCCTCTCAGCCATCCCTGAGGAAGAACGGGAGCAAACCATCGACTACCTCACCCATCGTTACGGCACGTACAAGTCATTGCAAGAAAAGACCCTTCGCAAGGCAATCGACGTCTGCCGGAATCAGGGTTTTTCGCTAATTCGCAGCCAGGTCACGCTAGGCACGACCGCGGTCGGCGTTGCGATCCTCGACACGCTCGACAATCCGGTTGCGGCCGTCAGCGTAGCAGCCGTGGACAGCCGCATGTCGGATAGCCGCATCACCGTTCTGCACCGTCAGCTGCAATCTGCTGCCGCGTGCATCAAGAGAGCACTACACAATTTCCCGATCCGTTCTTGAAGCGGCAAGTCGCCCCAGAAAATGATTTCCATCTAGCGCACGCCTCGCCGTTCATTGAGACCGACGTGGCGAGCGGGAAATTCGCGGAACCTACCCGTGCAGCGCGCCCCCAGCATGGTCCTTTGCGGCCGCTATGACGGTCACGGCGTCCGCCGCCAGGACCTCGCGAGGACGCCTGCCATGCAGCATGCTGCAGGTCGACTCAAACAAGGAAGCAATCCGGAATGGACTGTAGCCTGCAAAAAAAGCAGAATCTCCGGGACTTCAGGGAGCGGACTGCCGGTTTCGTTGAAAAGGTAGGCGGGGTAAAAGGTGTGGCCGGACAGTCCGATGGAAAAAATCCGGGCGTCCTTTTCCACACGTTCTTCACGGCAAGCAGATCGGGTGCTTCTGGATCGTACCGCCTGCCCACCGCGTATGCCGTCAACCATTCCGTTCCGTTGATCACCGCGGAGACCGCCTTCGCCGACAAGGCGTCGACCGTGCAATGGGTCGTCCGATCGATACTGCGATGTGTTTTCATATCGGATTCCTCTCAAGGGCAGCTCGCTGGACGAAATCTGGATGAATTTCCACAAGCTCTCCAGCTCGGGGCACCGCTCGAGCCCGCGTTCAAAATCGCCTTGAGGATAAGCGTCGTGTCAGCCGACGCTGCCGGCGTTGAGTAACGCCACGTAACGCAGCACGTCCCCAGTCCGGCCTTCGCGGACCAGTTGCCAGGCCGCGCGACCGCTAAAACAAGGCAACGGCGTGTGTCTGAATCAGTCTGATGCTTTATCAGCGTCGCCGCTTACTTCGAGCGCGGCACGGATCACCCTTGCTTCATCGGCTGCGAGATCATCTTTGGGACTCATCATGTCGCCTCTACTATTTAGTTCATATTCCAAGGCCCCGCCCAAGCTTTGCAACGCATCTGCTACACAATCGCCGGCAACAAGCTCGCGTTGCCTCCCTCTGTTCAGCGATAACAGTGTCGGGGAACGCCTGGATCTACGAGACCTCTTCGTCCTTGGGAGTGCCCATTTGCCACACGAGTCGTTGTCCCTTCGACGCAAGCTTTGCACCACACGAGCCATTCGCATGGTGTAGTCCGCTTCCTATTCGTCGTTCTCGATAGGTTTAGTCGGATCATCGTCACTCGTGACGGAGCCGCGTAACCGACGGAGGGCACCTAACTTGTCTATTCTGCAGACGCTCTCCCACCGTTCGGACGGGACGACGGAATGCAGCCCAAACTGTATGGCCGTAGAGACGGGAAGGTGCACGACCACGTCCGCGCCACTCTTATTGTGAGAGCGCAACTCACGTGTGCGCAGTTCCACGGCGACGCCCTCGAGTTCGAGGTAGACCACCCCTGATTCGAAGACCTCTTCATAAAGATGCCAGGCCGGTTCTTCGCCTTCGACACGATGATGTGCAAGAGTTACCTTGGTGCTTATGGGTTCTCCAATTCTCTGGCGGTCGCAATACCGGCCGCCATCGCAAGCTCAAAATCCTCGTACTGGTCGCGGGACAAGCTGCTCTGCCCGACGAACTCGCTACTGATCTTGATGAAGTCGGTGCGCTTATTCATGTCGGGATCCCATGGAGAATTCGCCCCAAGACGGCTTCCACCAACTCGGCGCCAGCAACGTCAGTCGCCGCAGCCTCGTACGGCGTTTTGCCGCCTAATTCGGGATGCGGGCTGCGGGCTGCGCATCCAAGTGTCGGCGCCGGTCGCGTCATCCCAGACGTACGTTGCGAGGCGCAGGAGACGCCACGCGATGGGCGGGATTTCACGCCAGGCTTTCATGTCGTCCACGGACACGCCACTGACCAGCGACCGCACGGAACCTGCCAGCTCCGCGATGGACTTGGTTTCTTCATGTTCTCGACACCCACGATGGGCAGTCCACTCTTCTCGACAATTCGTTGGTGGCCTTGATAGACAGGGAATCGAAGTAGGCAACATCGACGGGCGACGTGGGCAATGATGCAGCTCGTGCCGACACCAGTCTGCGTAGATCGGGGAGGCCGTCGCTCAAGTCGAAGTGCGCAATCTGCATGCGCTCGATGTGCTGCGCGCCACCCCGATCCCGGCGCCGCAGCTGACCGACAGCGTCGGCGCCTGGCTGCCGCCGCGCATCGCCCATGCGCTGTGCACCGCCCGGATGGCGACGCTCGCGGAACTCACGCTGCGGGTGCCGCGACGGCACCTGTGGTGACGCGGCATTCCCGGGCTCGGGCGCACCGGCGCGCAGCAGGTCGAAGCGCTGTTCGCCAGCCACCCCGCGCTGACAGGCCAGGCGAGGGCCCTCGTCGACCGGATCCAGCCGTCACCGGAGGACAGCATTGCGCCCTGGGAGCGCTGGGCGGGCGGCACCCGAACTGGACGGCTCACACGGCCGCTTCCGGGCCCCGCGCCGCGCCTGCCTGCTTCATGCCCGCAACGACTACGAGGCCGTACAGGCGGTTGAACGTCAGCACGCGCTCTCCTCGCTCACCACCGACGATGCGATCGCGTACCGCGCATTCCTGCGTCATCCGGCGCCGCGTGGGCGCTGGACCGGTCCGCCGCGGCCGCGCAGTTCCGTCGAATGGCGATCGTTCGCGGGCGGCCTGTCGCCCCGCTCGGCGGGGTACGCGCTCACCGTGCTGAACGCACTTTTTCGCTGGCTCATCGAACAGCGCTACGTGCTCGGCAACCCGTTCGCCGGACTGACCGTGCGGGGCGGCCAGCACGCTGCACCCTTCGATACGCTACACGCGCTGACCGGCAGCGAGTGGCAGATCGTACGCGGCCTCGCGGACGGCCTCGAGGGGTGTTACGGCTGGCAGGCGCCGGCCGCCCAGCGCCTGCGCTTCCTGCTGGACTTCCTGTACGGGACGGGGCTGCGGGCCCATGAAGTGGTCAGCGCGAGGCTCCGCGACATTCACGTCGATGCCAGCGACGATTGGTGGCTTTGCGTTGCCGGCAAGGGTGCACGGCCCGGCCGGGTGGCGCTGCCGCCCCTCGTGCGCGACGCGCTCGACCGGTACCTGCGGCAGCGCGGGTTGCCGGTGACGCGCCAGCGATGGGAGCCGTCCATGCCGGTGGTTGCATCGCTTGCCTCGGCAGCCCACGGCAGGGATCCCATCGCCTGCACACGATTGCGCCAGGTGATGGATGCTTTCTTTGGGCTGGCCGCTGCGCTCGTTCTCGCTGAGAACCCCGACCTGTCGGCGCGTCTGCGACAGGCCAGCCCGCACTGGCTGCGTCATACGCATGCGTCGCATGCGCTGGCCCGTGGCGTGGAACTCGTCGCGGTGCGCGACAACCTGCGGCACGCGTCGATTTCGACCACCTCAACGTACCTGCACGGCGACGATGCGCGTCGGGCGCGCCAGTTCGGGACCGCATTCGGGCGAGCCGCCGCACGTCAGTAACGCTCGCTCGCCGCTACGATCTCCGCTTCATTGAACAGCATCCGGCAATGGCCTCCGGATCGTGAGCAAGTTCGGCTGGCTTTCCGACGAGGCAGCGCGCCCGACGATCGCGCCCGGTCGGTCAAAGCTTCTTCTCAAGTTCAGCGACGAACCGCGCGGCCGGAATACCCAGAGCCATACACCAATTGCGTAGCTCAATAATGTCCAGCCGTCGCTCTCCGCGCTCGCACTTGCTAACGAAGGGCGCCTCTGCTCGTTGAGTTGCTCGCGCCCTATCCGGCGGTGGAGTTTGTGCACACGACCTCTTGGGTGCGCCTGCTACCGGAAGAGCGCGTCATCGCCTACCTGCCGCCTGAACTGCGGCCACGCGTTGTTGGCACGACCTGCGACATCAAGCCTCGGCGTAGCTACGTGCTCGACGGCATGGCGCGCACGTACACCATCACCAGCTACGTCTATGGCAAGGGGTTGAAGCACTGGCTCGCCGTTGACGACGCGGTGTTCGGCGCAGCGCGATTCGGACGCGAGCCGGGAGAGTTGACTGATCTTTTCCTGCTTCTTGACTCTGCATACGGAATCGGTGATGAAAATGCGCTGGTTTTACGGACAAACATCTCGCCGTGTCAGATGAAGACCTAAGACATCGGGGTTTGAATTTTCTACAACTGGAGCAAGCCGGCGACGCCGGCGCGTCAGGCTTCGAGCGTGTGAAACTCCGGAACTGCCCGCAGGGCAGCTGTCGACACCCTCCTGGTGTGGACAGCTGCGTTGTGCACACGGGGGAGTAGAAACGGCCTCGAAAACCGCGAGGCTTTTATTGAAGCTTCTGGCTGACGACGAGAGAGCACGTAATCCGCAGCCAATTACTCGGCACCCGGCTCAGTCCGCTTCCGCGGGCGGCCCCGTCTCGGTGCCACGGGCTCCTCGCCGCTCTCGACTAACAGTTCGGTTTCAGAAACCCCAAGCGCTGCGGCTAATGAGACGAGCGTATCAAGCCGCATGTTGCGGAGTCCTCGCTCGATAACGCTTAGCTGGGTGCGATGCAAGCCCGCACGGTCCGCAAGCACTTCTTGGGACATGCCTTTCTTGTCACGAAGGAGCCGGAGGTTCTTCGCAATCAGCGCCTGCAGTTCCAGGAGGCGCGGGGAAACGTTCTCTGCCATATGGGGCAGGAGCATCCCGCATTGTAGCGCCTAAATCTACAGCCTATAAAATGTCATTTTATATAATGGCATTGTTTACACTACAATTCATTGTTAGTACACTGCCGTCCCGTTGTACTCGTTGTCCGTATGCCGCCATACCGTCGAATGTCAAGTCGCCGTTTGCATGCGTCCGGCCGTCGAGCTTCTTGCTGCAATCGCCGCCGCGAGGTGGCCGCGCGTTGCGCGCATATTCCATTATGGAGATTTATAGTGACTGCTCCTCGAGCACAGCGTCGCACGCGGCCAATCGAGAATCCGCCTGTCGCGCACCAACCGGTCAAGTCGGTTGACCCTCTGCCTAACGAGCTGATATCCGGGCTCTTCTCGTCGTCCGCACCGGCTTGGGAGGAAGACTTGTTCGCGCGATTTCCCTTCTTCTTCCGCGCGGTACACCATCCCGACTCATACACTGCGAGCCTTTCACGCATCGGCATGATGTGTGGAAGTGGCTGGTACTCCATCATCGAGCAGTTGGCATACGACGCAGAGATGGAGCTGCGTACCTGTTGGCGTGAGCAACTGCAATTTCCGGAGAAGATGGCGGAATTGGACGTAGCACTGGCGTCAGGCCGCGCTGTCTCCCCAGTCCTTCCCTACTGCACATACGTCGGGCAAGCAGACGGCGAACTCAAGGTTGAACTTGTATATGGCAGCCTTTGCCCCTCAGACGTCCGGAACCGTATTTGCGTCCACATTGAAATTGCAAAGGAGCGCTCACGATGCACTTGTGAGGGCTGTGGTAGTTCAGGCACGCTCCGGGAAATCAATTTCCGCCGCGTGTACTGCGAAGATTGCCTGCCTGACCTTTCTTTGAAAAGAAAGGTGGCGTCCGCACCGGCAGGCCAAACATGACAACAAACTCTGAAAGCGACCACGTTCCCAACAACTTTCCGCACCACACCTCGCCCGAGGTAGTTGCCGGTGCGCAACCTAAGATTTGCGTCGTTCTTTCCGAGGGAAAATACGTCGCCGGACAAACCGACAACGAGCGTAGAGAACGCTGGAGAATTTGTGAAGACCTCGCGCACCAGCTCATGCCGAAAGCCGAAAAGGACGCTGCGGCTCATCCGGAACACAGTAAAGACGTCACCCTTGACCGCATACGCGCAGCGGTCGCTCGAAAAGGCTGGGTGTCTCACGCTGAATTGAAATGGCTTATCTCTCGCATGAGAGTCTTGTTGAACTGGTAGCCAGTTGTTCCTGTTTGCACGAACATTAGTCAGTCCGCCGGCGAAATGACCGTCGACATCACGGAAGGACATGCGTGCGGACTTGGCTCGCGGGCGCGCATTCGAGGGCCAGCGAAATGGGGAAAGCGAAAAGCCGCGAAATCTGCGAGAGCTGTGGCAAGCCGGGGTATCGGGACGGCCAATGGCATCACGTCTATTGCGATGAATGTGTAGGGCCAATTGCAGCCTCGCAGGCTGACTCGTCCGTCTGCACGGACGACGGCAATCGCCTTGATGCTCCCGATCGACCGTTGGCGGCGCGGCTCCTGCGCCTCGCAACGTACGTCTGGGATGACGCGACCGACGCTGACGCCTGGATGCGCTGCCCTCATCCTGAACTTGGCGGCAAGACACCGTATGAGGCTGCGGCTGACACTGCCGGCGCCGAACGGGTAGAAGCTATCTTGGGGCGAATCATGCATGGGATCCCAGCGTGAGTAGCCATCACACTCGGGGCCGCTTCGTGACCGTCTCAAGCGTTGCGTCGTCGAGATGCGAACGCAGGAGGCTTGACGTCGCGACCAAAGCGATCAACGAGACTGGTCGGCTTGCGCGAATACGTGAACGACGGAGAAGGCAATTGAGCCCTGAACTGGATGCTAAGCTGCGCGCCAGCTACCCCCGTATCTTTACGGTCGACCCGGTTGTCGATCCCGATGATTCGGACGTACCTCCTGCGCCGTCCGCATTCGCGACTTGGGGCTTCGAGTGCGGCGATGGATGGTATGACCTGCTCAACGCCTTGTGCCTGAACCTGCAGCACGCGACGAAGCGCGGAGCATCGCAGGTCGTCGCCATTCAAGTGAAAGAAAAATTCGGCGGACTTTGCTTTTATGCGAACGGACTAGATGCCGAGCAAGCGGGCATGATCGAGCTGGCTGAAACGATGAGCAAGCAGCTTTGTGAGGTTTGCGGCAATCGAGGCAAGACGATTCGGATCGTGGGGATCAAAACGCGCTGTCCTGAACACGAAAATGACTGAGGCTGAGGCCTCCGGCTATTTCCCGTTACTGCCAAGCGCGCCGGCACCAAACCAAAACGCGCGTGGATCGTCCGGCTCTCATCAAGACCGACATGTCGAAGAGAGAAATGGATCTTGATAACAGACTGACTTGGACACTCGCGTTGATGATTGCCGCAGGCCTTGGCCTGCCTTCCTCGCGCTCTGGCTGCGCCCCGATTAGAAAAGCGGGAAAAACGACGAATCTGATGCCCCCGAAGCGCGTTTACGACACCGGTGCGAATCCCTCGGTTACTCGAGTGATGATGGGCGAAGTCCGGGCGCCGAGGATGTCGAAGAATTTCCGCCGCTAATAAGGACGGCCACGCTGTTTGCGCGCCAAGGGCCAGCTAGCGCGGGAGCTGTGCCGCAGCCACCGCGCTGGAATACGGCGCCCGTGATGTACTTGACCGAAGATGGCGCATTGGATAGGCGTGGGGGAGTACGGTGGCTCGCGAACAATTTGCACTCGTCACGTGCGAGCCTACCGCAAGGGCCAAGCATCGATTACCTGGTGATGGTGATTGAGACGGAGGCCAGCGTTACCCCTGCGCAATCTGCCAGCGCGCGGATCTTCGTACCAGCCGGAGCGACGGCAACAAGGAACGGCCATTGCACGCAGTTCCCTTCATGCCAGCCCATATTCCCGAAATTCAGCTTATGGCGGAACTGAAACTGGTAGAACTGGGCGACCAACCGCCCAACAACCGCTTCTCCGCCCCCTTGAAGTTGCAGATCGGTGACCTGAATCACGTCAGAGCCGTCCGGCGATATTTCGAACAGGAAGAAGTTTTCCGCTTTAGGCCACTCTCCCGGTGGCAATTCCATGCCGTCGATATCCGTTACGCGCACGTACAGGTCTCCGAAGATACGCCCGGTGGAGAGGCTGACGTTAAACGGAGAGGACGTCTGTTGCGAAGCGAATGTTGCCGAGATTGCTAGCTTGGGGATTTCGATAACGCGGGGCTTACCGACGTGCGGGATGTCGGTCATGACACACCTCCTGTCGACCGGAACGGGACCATTCGACGATAGTCCGATGTCGGGTGACGGCAAGGACAATGAAAGTTCTATGTGCGCTGGCGTACATAGGAAAGCACTCACGGCCAAAGAGCATTGGTGCAAGCACTGGAACTATGCGATGCCGGAAGACGCATATTGCGCAATTTATCAACAGATCGGCGCCAATGCTGACTCAGCGAGCCAAGCGGGGCGGCCAGCGCCGACCGGGTCGGAGACGGCAATCGGCCATGAAGTTATGGGAGATGTGATCCACGACGACACGGTCGGGAAACCAGAAGTCGGTGCGTCAGCGCCAAAATCCAACCCTCTCACGCCCCCGTCCTAAGGCTTAACTGAGACTCGGCGATCGTCGTATCCAGAGAATCACAGCATGCATATGTCCTTTACTTTCACCGTTGCTAACGAGCCGTTTAAGAAAGTCGTATCTCGTTATTTCAAGCTTTGCAACCGACGGGTCCATGGAGTCGGTTATAAAAATACGCTCGATTCATTAGCATCGAGGCCAATCTTCAGGGATCAGCTTTTCCCCATCGCGCCAGTGATGGCGTACATATTTTTGAAACTCTTCATCGTCAAACTCTGCGTGATCGGTCACAATGATTTGATACTCTTGCTCATTTTCGCTTGCAGAGCGAGCCATCAACTCATACATACGCCGGACCGTCGCCCGGTCAATGTCTTTTTTCTTCGTGACATCACCCGAGTCTGCGGGAAAGTGCGCTTGCGAGGGCTGATCGATCATCAAAAAATTGGGGACCGGCCGCTTCTTCCGGGAAAACCACTCGTGTAGCGCGAGATGGACAACGAGGTGATATCCGACCCAGTTCTCGCCGCTACCCATGCGTCGTAACGGAACCGGGCCATCCAACGTGTCGGCCACAACAGTTAGCTTCCGGATGTCGAAACGCACATTCGACTCGGAAAACTCAAGATTCAGTGCCTTCGCGTGGCTCGATATCGATGTGTTGACTCGCCCAAGAATTGACTCAAGGCGCTCGGCCATTGCCTCATGGCTCAACCCAGCTTCCAGTGCTTTGCATATGCCTACAAGTCGCTCCCGCTCAGCCTGCATTGCGTGGGTATCGGTCTCTTCTGGCAAGCTTTCAGCGTAGAGTGAAATACGACCGACAACCAACGCTCGCTTCTCCGCGTCGTCCGAGTATTTCAAAAAGCGCCGGTCGCTTTCGCGAATCGCATTCAGCTGAAGTCGGATAACGGCAAGCTGATCGCGAAGGGCTAATATTTGCTTTTCGTAGTCTCCAATCGCCGCTTCGATGTGAGGCGTCGAAGTGCGTACTGCGGCGGACTGGTCCGTAAGGCTGTCATGCAAGCTTTTTAGGTCTGCAACTGTCTCACCATCGACCTGCTCGAGGGACTGCTTACAAAGAGGACATTCGTTTAAGCTTCGCTCCGGGGCAAACAAATCAACCAAATCAAGGCGGCGAACCTGTTCTTGTACCTCCCGGTCGAAATCAAGACCATGATTTTCGAAAGCACGTGCAGTATCTATCGCATGCTGCTTATTTCGAATCTCCTCCTGTAGTCGCACACGCTCTGCCGACAAGCGCTCGAACTCGCCTTCATCTCCCGAGTCAGGCAAATTCCACCCGCGAGACGTCTGGGCGATCCGTTTGAGCTCTGCACTTGCTACCTGCCATGACTCTGAGTGTTCCATCGCCGTCAGCCCGACCAATCGAGCTTCTGATAGCAGCGAAGCAGCCCGCGGACTACCCTGCCCTCGTATGTCTTCCAGTTCTTTGAGGCTCCTCTCAATTTCCCGAAGCTTCTCTCTATGCACTTTCAACTCAAATCGCTTTGCCAACTGGTCTTGATCAACTGCTCCCAGAAGATACGGCAGAGAGTCCTTCAATGCCTGCGCGATGAAGTTATCCGAAGCACCGTGGAAGAGGTAACCCTTCTGGTCAATTTCATTTTGAGTCTGCAGGCAATAAGCAAGTGCATGCCTGATATTCGTCGCAAGGGGACGTCGAGTTTGGTCGGGAGGCGGCACATGGAGCGTCTCCTTGATGCCGACCCAAGACGTAAGTTGATTAATGAGCCCAGTGACGTTTGTGGTCTTGCGGAGATTGTTTGCCGCAGGAAGTTTGAGACGGCTATTCCCCAACACCATGAAAACATCTTCAGAAGCCATCGCAGGTGGCTTTGGGGCACGTCGCGCGATGAACGCTCGCCCTAGGTCACCAAGGTGGAGCATGATTCCGTACCACGCGACCTTTGAGCGAACTACACCATCTGGCACCGAGCACTCGTCTGCACCAAAGCAATAGTCCAAAATCTCAATCAACGTCGATTTTCCAGTCTTGGAGTCACCGACAAGAATATTCAATCCGCGCTTGAATGGTATGTCGCGGCGGCGGCCATCACCGCTGTAGACTGAAATCGCTATAACCTGCATCATGCACGCATCCCGAGAAGCGCCAAAACTGTTGTTGTATTGCCGGCCGACGGTAGCCATCGGCCCATGAACTGAGCGGCTCGCACACACTCACCCATCTCAGTAGCGCCAGACTCATACTCCGGCAACTGGAGCTTCATCGAGCCCGACGGCGTTAGTCTCCCTGCCTCAATGCTCAGTGCTCCGTGCGAAACTCCAAATAGCATACCTTGCCGTGTAATTTCTTTCGTAATCCCAGCAAGAGAAACGAACTGGGAACGAAGCAACGGGTTGCTGCTCAGCCACGTTGCGAACGAAGTCGCGACAGTCTTAGGCAACTTCCGGCGAATTGGCTCGTGCAATACGGCCGGCAAAATAAGGAAGGAAGCACAAAAACTGAACGATTCGGTACCTCTCACTTTAGCCGTTCGTTCCGCTGATAGCGAAGCTTCTCGCAGAAGCACTGCGCAGAATGCTGGATTGAACAGCGCCCGATACTCCGAGGAGATTTTTATGTCATGCATCTCACTTCTCCTGGGCGTCTGACTCGACGTCGGGAGTTGTCAACTCAAAATAATCCGGATGCCATCCAACCTCGCGGTCATTCGACAATTCGTGCAGGGTACCTCGTGCCATCCACGATGCCTTAAAGCCAGCCTTGAGGCTTGCGTCGGCCTCCGTTTCAACCCAAGACAACAGCGCCTCGCCTGCCTCGATACGTTCCTGTTCGCTTGCGGCGGCATCAAGAAGATCCAGCGCTCTGGCAAACCGGACGTCCCAAGCTTCATAGAGCTCACGACGAAAGTCATCATCGTTCTCTTGAAGCAGGAGATTTTCACGTAGCCACGCGGATCTTTGCGCAAAGGCCCGAAAATAGTCGGTGATTGCGCGGTTCAATCGTCTTTGGTTTTTTGTAACAAGCGTCACCTGCTTCGCGAACGTATAACGTGCGTATGCGTTGAGCGCTGCTTCATCCAGCTTCTTCTGCAGAATCTCGTTGTCGATGAGCAAAGCATCTGCACGACATTGCTCCCGAATGTCCGTTAGCTTAAGTTCAACCGCCTGCGACGACACAGTCCGCAGCCCCCCAGGCGAGGACAACTGTTTTACTGCCTGGCCGAACCACCAGCCTTCCAGGGCGTTAAGGGCGTTCGGGATTTGTGGCCTCGGCACAGCCAATCGAAGCTCGGTGTGCAACTCTGCTTCGACGTCAACGACAGTAGCAACACCGTCAAGAACGAACACATTCCTCAGGAATGCCCGCTTGTCCGAGTCGGAGAGCGCTAAAAATAGCGCACAACCTTCTTCATTTTGCTGTGATTCTGATGTCTCGGCAGCCGTTATTAGAAGAGCAAGCGCGCCCGCTTCGTCTCTCTGATCATCGTCACCGAGCATGTATGCGGCGGAACCAGCAACGCACACGCCGGTAGAAACTAGGATGAGTCGTGTTGCAGGATCAGTTTGCCCGGCTGCACGCGCGACAAGCCAGATTCGAAATGTTTTCCAAATGTCGGGGCTCGCATCGGAAAGTACGGCGACGCGCTTTAAGCGATGCTTAGCTTGAAGGAGGTCGGTCGGCCGCCCTTCAGATTCGAACACAACGTCGTCAAGCGTTTCAAGGCCGACGTTAAATTCGTCGAGAGTCCGCAATCGCCTGAGCGTCCACAGGAGCGCAAGCCGCACTTGAAAAAGGTATCCCAGTGCTGAGTCCCGAGCACTAAATCGCTCTACACCTCTGGTCTCCGACATATCTCTAAGTTCTCATATTCCGATAACAGTCAATCAAGACGCATTCAGATCAATCTCTACAAACCTAAAACGCGTCGAGCCAACCAGTTCAAGGCCCATTTTTCAATAGGCACAAGTTTTCCCCGATTGTGAATGTTATCACCTTGAAGCCGCGATTCTCCTCGCCCTCCACAGGTGACGTCGCGACGCAGTGCGATGCACGCGCACAATGTCAATGGACTGTCGGCTCATCCGTCCCGAAACCCGTCAATGTCACTCATACAGCAAGCCACGCTAATACGAATGCATACTGCTGTCGCGCTCCGGAATGGGCGGCAGGGCACTTGCGTCAATTCCGCTGTGAGCGCGCTAAGCCTCAAGTCAGATGGGTCGACGATTCGGCACGAAACGTTGGCCTCCGTCGGAGAGACAGAGGGGTCCCGCACCTGTCGCGAGTCTCAGATAATTGTCCGCGAACATTATCACATTCGCGTCCGCGCCTGGAACGTTCATGCAAACGCGCAGCTTCGACTGCGCAAAAAGCGCCGGGAAACACAGATATCAAACGTCCACGGTGGCGTTTGGCTAGGCGGCTGAGCTGTAGACAGCGGTAGATACTATCCATGCGATAAGCGCTTGATTCCGTTCCGGCGACGCGCGGACGAATGGGACCAACTCGCAAATGATCTGGCACGGAAAGATGGCTTCGCCGAAGGGGGCGGTGCCGAGCACTCCACCCCGCATTATCGCCAATCATCTTCACGGCAGCACGAAACGGAAAACTGCTGAACTTCTACCGCTGAGTTGCCCGCTAGCACTCAAGAAATATTCCCCTTGAACGGTACCGCGGCTCCTCCTGCGGCTATTAAATTCGCCTTTTGATAGCAATTAGTGTGAAAAATTGTGCACTGCACAGCGAATTTCGGCCTTCCCGCAGACTTTTTGGTCTCTGAATGGAGTTTTCTTCGTTCCCGCAGACTTTAGTGTGCGCCGATAGCGGTCTGTGCGTGCACGGATAAAAAGTGTTTGACAGACTATCTTAAGATATATATCTTAAGATGCATCTTACGACACTCATGGGAGACTCCCAGATGCGTCATCCTCATCGTTTTTCCGGTCCGCACGGCGCGCAGAACCGTTATCACGCGGGCTTCGGTCATCCGTCGCCGCATGCGGGCGATGTCGCCGGCCGGGGCGCTTCCCCCGACCCTCGTCACCACTTCCTGTTCCACGTGTTGCTTCACGGTTTCGGCCATCATCACGAGCGGCGCTGTGGCGGCCGCGGCTCACGTTTCGGCGGTCATGGCGGCCCCGGCGGCATGGGTGGATATGGCGGTTTCGGCAGCGGCCCGGGCGGCTTCGGCGGCGACGGCGATGGCTTCCCGCGTGGCCGCAAATTCAGCTCCGACGATCTGCAACTGCTGCTGCTATCGCTGATCGACACGCAGCCGAGTCACGGCTACGAACTGATCAAGGCGCTCGAAACGCGCTCGAACGGTTTCTACAGCCCGAGCCCCGGCATGGTCTATCCGGCGCTGACCTATCTCGAAGAACTCGGCTACGTCACCGTGCAGCTCGAAGGCAACCGCAAGCGCTATGAGCTGGCGGATGCGGGCCGCGAATATCTGGCCGCGAACCGCGAGCGCGTCGAGCTGATGTTCGCGCGGCTCTCGCATATCGCCCGCAAGATGGATTCGGTGCGCCGCGCGTTGGCCGGCGAAGAGCCGGCCGACGTCAGCGAAGGCGGCTGGGTGCCGGAGCTAAACGAAGCGCGCCGCACGCTGAAGAATGCGCTGCTGCGCCGAGACAACGCGCCGGCCGACGAGCAGCGCCGCATCGCCGCGATCCTGATGCGCGCGGCCAGGGAAATCGAAGGCGGCAGCAACGGCGACAAAGCAAAGACCGGCAACGACAGCGCGCCGACCGTCTGACAACCCGCGCTCGTCCACGAGACAACCCGCGCGTCCTCCCAAACCGAACAGGAGCACCACCCTCATGCAAGAACAACTCACTCGCCCTGATCTCGCCGTACATCGCGTGCGGCATCCGTTGAAGTTTCGTCTGCTGCAGGTCAAACAGGTGCGCGCGCTGACGCCCCACCTGATTCGCGTCACCTTCACCGGCGACGATCTGCACGACTTCGTGTCGGCGTCGTTTGACGACCACATCAAGGTCTTTTTCCCCGAACCTGGCGCCGACAAACCGACGCTGCCGCAAGCCGGCCCCGACGGCCCGGTGTTCCCCGAAGGCAAGCGGCCGACCGCGCGCGATTTCACGCCACGCCGTTTCGATCGCGACGCGCGCGAACTCGACATCGAGTTCGCGATGCACGATGCGGGCCCCGCGGCGACGTGGGCCGCGCAAGCGCAGGTGGGCCAGTATCTGGGTGTCGGCGGCCCGCGCGGCTCAATGGTGATTCCGACCGGCTTCGACTGGCATCTGCTGATCGGCGACGACACCGCGCTGCCCGCAATCGCGCGCCGTCTCGAAGAGTTGCCGGCCGGCAGGCGCGTCGCCGCGGTAATCGAGGTCGCCGATCCGTCGGCGCGCATCGAGTTCACGACGCAGGCCGAACTGCATCTCGTCTGGTGCTATCGCAGTGAAGCCGACACGCAGACCGGCACGCGCGGCGAAGCGCTGTTGCACGCTGTGCGCGGGACCTGGCTGCCGGAGAACGGCGAAGGCTACGTGTGGGCCGCCGGCGAAGCGGCGACGATCCGCGCGGTGCGCCAGTATCTGTGCGGCGAGCGCGGCGTCGACAAAGCGCGGATTCGCGCGGCCAGCTACTGGAAACAGGGCGCCGTCGCGGTCCACGAAACGATCGACGACTGAGCTCCTGCTCACGTGGCGCGCGGCATCAGCGGCGTACTTCGAACAACAACAAGGGGAAATCAACCGATGTACTCAATCACTGGACGGCACGAACGTCACCTGCTGTGGGTGCTCGCGCTCACGCAGTTCACGATCATCATGGACTTCATGGTGATGATGCCGCTCGGCCCGCAGATCATGAGCGCGTTCCAGATCGCACCGGCCTCGTTCGCGACGGCGGTGTCCGCGTATTCGTGGTGCTCGGGGCTGTCGGGCCTGTTCGCGGCGACCTATATCGACCGCTTCGACCGGCGCCGTCTGCTGCTCGCTATCTACGCGCTGTTCGTGCTGTCGAACCTCGCGTGCGCGCTAGCGTCGAGTTTCGCGCTGCTGCTCGCCGCGCGCGCATTCGCCGGCATCTCGGGCGGCGTGCTCGGCTCCGTGATCATGGCGATCGTCGGCGACGTGATTCCGCTGCAGCGGCGCGGCGCCGCGACCGGCACGATCATGACCGCGTTCTCGCTCGCGGCGATCGCCGGCGTGCCGGCCGGCGTGATGCTCGGCGCGCAGTTCGGCTGGGCGGCGCCGTTCTTCCTGCTGGTCGCGTTGTCGCTGCTGGTGTGGTTCGCGGCCTCGCGACAGGTGCCGTCGCTGGCCGCCCATCTGAGCCGCAGGCAGCCGCCGCTCGCGGAAGTGCTGCCCGAGCTGTGGAGACTGCTGAGCAACCCGCGGCATCTGAATGCGTTCGCGCTGACGTTCGTGATGATGATCGCGCACATGCTGGTGATTCCGTTCATCTCGCCGACGCTGGTCGCCAATCACGGCGTCACGCCGCGTCAGCTGTCGTGGCTGTATATGGGCGGTGGTGCGGCGACCTTCTTCACGTCGCGCCTCGTCGGCAGGCTCGCCGACCGCTTCGGCGCGCAGCGCGTGTTCCGCTGCGCGGCGCTGCTGTCGTTCGTGCCGGTGCTGTTCGTCACGCATCTGCCGGACCTGCCGTTCTACGCGCTCGTGCTGTTTTTCCCGTGCTTCCTCGTGTTGATGAACGGCCGCATGGTGCCGATGCAGGCGCTGCTGACCACGGTTCCCGAGCCCGCCCGACGCGGTGCGTTCCTGAGCGCGAACAGCGCGCTGCAGGCGCTCGGCACGGGCACCGGCGCGTGGCTCGGCGGGCTGATGCTGAGCACGTCGGCCGATGGCCGCATCGCCGGATATGGAACCGTCGGCTGGACGGCAGTGGCGGTGGCGTGCGCAGCGGTGCTGTGGGTCTCGCGTGTGAAGGCTGCGCCGCGCGAAGCGGCGCCGGCCAGCGACGCTGGCGCGACGATGCCTCGTGCTGCTGGCATCGAAGCCCACATCGCCGGAGAAGGTTAGCCATGCCGCGCCGCGCGCTACATCTCGTCGTCGGTGCTGCCGGTCAGCGCGCGCCGCGCGGCCTCGCCCTGCTCGTGTGACGCCGAGTAAAACACCCGCGCCCGGCCGATCACGATTTTCAGCGTCGCGATCACGGGCACCGCGAGAAAAATCCCCGCGACGCCGCCAAGCTGGTCGCCGGCGAGCAGTCCGACGATCACCAGAAACGGACTGACCTCGACGCCTTCGCTCATCAGATACGGATTGAGCACGTAGTCTTGAAACAGCCGGTACAGGCCGATGAAAATCACCAGCCACAACAGGTGCGGATAGCCGCTGAACACCGCGACCACCAGCGTGATCGCGACCGCGGCCAGCGGCCCCGCGAACGGCACGAATTCGAGCAGCCCCGCGCTGACCGCGAGCAGGAACGCGTACGGCACGCCGAGCAGCGAGAACGCGACGCCATAGCCGAACAGCGTGGCGAGCGACAGAAACAGCAGCGCGCGCACGTACTTAGACAGCAGCACGTTCACATCGTCGACGATCTCGCTCCACAGCACGCGATGCCGCCTGTTCAGCAACGCGAGAAACGCGTCGCGCATCCGTTCGCCGTCCTTGATCAGCAGGAAGCTCAGGATCGGTATCAGCACCAGATAGATCAGGTTGCTCGCCGCATGGACCACTCCGAGCCCGAGACTGCGCGCCAACGGCACGGCCTTGTCGGAGCCGGTCTCGATCTGGCTGCGCACGAAATCGACGATCCGCTCGCGCAGCGGTTCGAGAAAATGCGGCAACGGGAAACGGTTCGGCACGTCGGTGCGCAGCAGTCCGGGCAATTGCGTGAAGAGGTGCGTCGCCTGATCCTGCAATTCCACGCCGAACAGCGAGCCGACCACCGCGAGCAGTGCGACCACGACGACGAACACGACCGCGATCGACATGACGCGAGGCACGCGGCGCGGCCTCACGCGTTCGACCAGCGCGACCATCGGGTAGATCAGATAGCTGAAGAACACCGCGAACACGATGACGAGCACCGTCGTCGACGCGACATAGATGACAAAAAACAGCAGTGCGAGCAGAGACGCGGTCCAGACTTTCCTTGCCGCGCCGACGTCGAATCCCAGCATGAAGCGTCCTCGAATGAGCGATGCGGTACCGACGCAAAGACCGCGCCGGCTGACTCTGGACCGTAACAGAAATTTACACGATACGTGTGTCGAACGCCGCGCCGCGACGGCGCGACGCGGCGAGCACCGACGGCGTGCGAGGCGCTATGCACGTGGTGCGTCAATGCACGGCTCGCGTGCCTGACTCTTGATGCGCCCGAATCCGGGCAGTGCGGATAGTTGAAGCTGGAATACACGAAACCGCGACGCGCTAGCTCTTCACGCGCTCACGTTCCTCTTCAGCTTCTTCGGCGATTCTCGCCTGTATCCTGCCGGCGATTTTCTCAGCCGCTCCTTCGGCCTGCTTCGCGCGATTACCGGTGACCTTGCCAATCGCTTCCTTGACCGAGCCCTTGAGCTCCTTCGCTTTACCTTCTACACGATTCCTGTCCATGGTGCCTTCCTGCTGGGTTTGACTGTTGGAGTTGCCTGCTGGCGTTGCAACGAAACAGCCAACGTACGGCGCGACGCGCCTCGTGACGGCGCGAATCGCTTCTGACCACGCGATTCGCGTCGGGAGCAACCTGAAAATTCCTAGCATGCAGCGTTCCCGACACCCACTGCGCCGCGCTTCGTCACCTCACAGTGACGGCGCCCTTCGCGGCGTCGTTGGCGGCATCCTTGCCGTGAGCCGGATCGGGATGACCGTCTTTCGAGCCGTGAAAGATATGCTTGAAAAGTTCCTTGTTCTTTGCGCCATTCAAAAGGTTCCGCAGCGCGGCATCGTCATCCGCGGGCTTGAACGAAAGCACTCTCTTGCGGTAGCGCTCCCTGCGTTCGTCCAGCATGTAGCTCGCCGGTAACGGTAGTTCCCGGCTGCCCACGTCGAGATCGATGCCCTCGAAGGTCAACAGCCCCGCATCGTGATTGATGAAGCACGCGGGAGGCTTGGTCCGGTCGATCACATAGATGCACTGCTTCTGCAGATTGCCGGCGTCCGGCAGCTTGCCGCGGAAGATCTTGTCCCGCAGGAATGCGCACATTTCTTCCCAGCACTCCTCGGTGGATTTTCCCGCCGCGCAAGACCGCAAGATTTCGGCCTTCAGAATGTCCTCTGGCACGGCATAGTAAATCGGATAACCGGCCCGCAGGTAAAGTTGTAGTTGCAACACTTCGTAACAGCGCCCCAACGCATGGATCGACGGTACGAGTAAAGACCTTTCATCCGACTCGTCACCTTCGCTGGGCCCGGTCGCCGTCTGGCTGCGAATCGACGGATGTTCCGGCAACCCCGCATTCTCCGGTTCCGGCTGTCCGCCGCCCCACAGCATCAGATCGCGAAACAGGATCATCGGCAAGAATGAATGGACGATCAGATCCGTCGACGCCCGGCGTTTGGCGCGCTCGTTCGCATCGGCTTCCACCGGCAACGTGGGCTGCCACTTGCGCGACGAGCGCACGATATCGCCGATCGCCTTCGCCACGCAGATGCCGTTCGGCAGTCCGCCGCCCTCCTCGTCGGCCCAGGTCTGCACCAGATCCCACGGCTCGCCGATCGGCACGCCGAGGAAGTACAGGCCGAGCGACACCGCGGTCAGCAACTCGACATAGAACTGATTCGCCTGATAAGGCGTTGCGGGAATGCCCCGCATCAACTGCCGGTCGGCGAGCAGCTTCCTGCCCGATCCGACCTTGCACAGCGCGCTGGCGCAGGCCTTGAGCCGGTCGACGAGAGCGCGCACGTCGCGATCGGCAAGCGGCGACTGTCCGCCGACCAGACGGTGCCTGACCATCAACGAAATCGGCGTCGTGAAATTCGAGCGGTCCGTGGTTTTCGTCGGCACCACGATGGACATCACCAGGTCGCTGATGATCTCCAGGTCGGCCAGCATCGCATCGATGGAAGTGCTCATCATTCGACCTCCGCTGCTATCTCTTTGATCGAAGGATCGTGTTGGCCATCGATCGTCGCCGTCTGCCTCGGCTCGGACGCGGCGATGATCGCCACGGCATACCGGATCAATGCCTTGCAGCGTGCCGCCAACACTTTCTTGCGAATGCCCGACGGCGCGTCTCCCTCGTTCGCCCACTCCTTGAAGCCGAGTCTTTCGAGTATGTGATCCTCGTTCTGACCGAAGGTGGCCGCACCGTCCGCGGGTATGGCGTGATGGGCGTCGGTCAGGCAGGTGCAGATGTACTCCTCGGCGGTCGAGCCACGCGCCGCCAGCGTTTGAATTTCGCGCTTGGCCCAGCGTGCGAGCGATACCGAGATCTCATCCATGTCGTGCGTCAGGTTGCGCACCTTGACGTCTTTGCCGCGATCGTCGCCGAGGATCTGATAGACGGTCCGGTCGACCACATGCAGCCACAGCGAGGTCTGCGCAATGCGGATCTTGTGCTCGCACACGAGCTCTTTCGAGTCGCCTTGGAGCGCGCGCCGTACGTGCCACAACACGACGTAATGCCATACGAGGCCAATGAACTTGCCGAAGAAGAGTGCCTTGTCCTGCATCGATTCGCCGTCGAACTCGGGATATTCGAGCGGCGTAACCAGCGTCATCTTCGTGCGCGCGCCTTCTTTCAAGGTCCGATAGAGCGTCGCCGCGGGGCTGCTGCAATACTCGTCCCACGACTCGCGCGCCCACCATTGCTTGTCGATATCGAAAAAACGATAGATCGAGAAAATGCCTTTTTCCGACTCGTGAACGTTCGCCGCGCCGCCCCGAGCTTGCGGCGCCGCGCCAGGCTGCAAACGCTTTCGCTCGTCCGCGCGGGACTGGTCGCGATTCGGGTCGCGGTTCGGGTCGCGATAGGCGTCGTAAATCACGCGAAGACCGTAGCGCGTGCCCATCGCGTTATCGATGCTGGCCACCTTGTCGCTGAGTTCCTTGCGGATGGTCTCGAGCACCGCTTCCTGCTCATCGACGAGCTTGCGCTGCTGTTCGAGCGCGGAATAGTGTTCGGCGGCCACGTAGATGGCGGCGAGCGCCAACGCGAGTACGACCGCATCGGTATAACCCTCCCATATTTCTCCGCCGAACAGCAATACCGCGGGGAAATAGCAGAACACGGGAATCCACCAGCGCGACACGAACCACTTTCGCAGGATGCCGATTACCCCCTTCGAACGGGAGATGCTTTCGGGCGCGGGTTCCCCTTCCTCTTCAGCGATACGTTTCCGCTCTTCGAATTCACGCTCGGCGATGGTCCGAGCCCGCTCTTCCTCGCCACGGCAAATATGGACATAGAAGACCAGGAACGTGAAGGCCGTGACCAGCAACGCAAGCAGCCAGCTCTCGCCTATGCTGGTTGCGCGCTCCTCGTCGCTGACTTCCTTCATCACCGCGGCGATCTTTCTAAAGCACTCGATGCCGGGAGGAAAGCAATTCGCATCCGGCACGCGATGCGAAAACGTAAGTACCCAGTAGACAATGCTCCCAGCCACAACCGCAATGCCGCCCAGCGCAGTGAGGACGAGCTTTTTTGCGCTGGGGCCCTGCTCGACGCGGGAATCGGGCTTGTCGCCGAAGGGTTCGGAGCGGCGATTCTCATCTGACGGCTTTTCCATGCACATTGCCTCCTGACCGATCAAGAGCACGAAAATGCGGGAAACGGTGACGTGCGAACGCACCGTAGGTCGGAAGAGCGCCCGTGATGAGGGCTATGGGCAGGCTTTGCCAGTCGGGACGGGGCTGAACTCTCTATCTAAGATTGCGCCCGGGAGGATGTCAATTAACGCGCGTGGTCTGTGTGCGTCACACCACAATCGGCACCGGGCGCCTGATGGGGGACGTTGGGAGTCGTGATGTCAGGCAGACCTAAGGGCGCTGGCGCTCCAGGCTGGCGCGCGGACGCCGGGGCGACGCTCCTCGCGCACACCTTGCGGCATGCGCGATGGCGCGCAAGTCAGTCGCCATGCTCCGCGCCCAGCGCCGCCAGCGGATGCGCGTCGTCTTGCCACGGCGAACTCAGGAAATGCCGCACGCGCTCGGGTTGGACATCGGCGAGCGTTGCCGGCGACCAGCGCGGCCGGCGGTCCTTGTCGATCAGTTGCGCACGGACACCCTCGCGGAAATCGCCTTCCTCGATCGCGCGCTTCACGATGCAGAGCTCCATCCGGAAGCAGTCGGCGAGCGTCATCTGCCGGCCGCGCAGCAGCGCTTCGCGCGTCACGTGCAGCATCGTCGGAGAATGGGCGGTCAGTGCGTCGTAGGTCGCTTGCAGCCATTGCCGCACCTCGCGCGGCGGTTCGCGTTCGAGGTCCTGACGCAGCGTCGCGACGATGCGCTCGACGCCCGAGCGCCGGTCGAAGTGGCGCAGTATCAGCTGCGTCAGCGCGCCGAGCGGCGCGTGCGGCACGATATTGCACGGCGGCTCGAACACGGCGCGCAGCGCGTCGATGCGCCCCGTGTCCGACGTGTCGTGCGACATGCGCTGCAACCGCTCCTCGAAGCTCGCGAGCCAGTCCGCCGGCACGCACAGGTCGGCCAGTTGCAGGCGCATCGCATCGGCCCCCGCTAGCGTCGCGCCGGTCAGGCCGACGTACAGCGCAAGCTCGGCCGGCATCACGTTCAGAAAGCGGCTCGCACCGACGTCGGGCACGAAGCCGATGCGCGTCTCCGGCATCGCGATGCGGCTGCGCTCGGTCACGATGCGCAACCGCGCCGCCTGGCCGAGGCCCATGCCGCCGCCCATCGCAATGCCGTCGAGCAGCGCCACCACCGGCTTCGGAAACGTGTGCAACGCGTAGTCGAGCCGGTATTCGTCGACGAAAAATGCGAGCCAGCGCGGGTCGCCCTGGGTCACGAGCCGATGCACTTCGCGCACGTCGCCGCCCGCGCAAAAGCCCTTGTCGCCGGCGCCCTTCAGCACCAGCGCGACGATCCCGGGATCGGTGCGGCAATGCTCGACCAGCACGGCGAGCTCGCGCACCATCGCGTGCGACAGCGCGTTGAGCGCGGCAGGCCGGTTCAGCGTGATGATCGCCACGCGGTTGACGACGCGAAACAGCACGTCCGCTTCGGCCTGTGCATTCGACGCGTCGCGCGTTTCGATCGCAACGCTTTGCAAAGTGCTCATCGCTGCGTCTCCCGTGGTGCATGGCCCGTCTGCCAGCGCGGCGCGCGTTTTTCGAGGAACGCGTTGACGCCCTCGCGCTGATCCGCGCCATCGAACAGATCGACGAAACGCTCGCGTTCGAGCGCGAGCGCGGCGGCGCGCGGCACGCCATGCCGCGCCTGATGGATCAGCTCCTTGCTGAAGCTGACTGCCTGCGGACTCAAACCGGTGACGCGCTGCGCCATCTTCAGCGCGGCTTCACGCGCGGCGCCACGCTCCACCACTTCTTCGACCAGACCGATGCGCAGCGCGCTCGCCGCATCGACGCGCTCGCCGGTCAGGATCATCCGCTTGGCCCAGCCTTCGCCGACCAGCCACGGCAGCGTCTGCGTGCCGCAACCGCAAGGCAGCAGTCCGACCGCGGTCTCGGGCAGCGCCAGCACCGCATGCTGCTCGGCGATGCGGATATCGCATGCGAGCGCGCATTCCAGACCGCCGCCCATCGCGAAGCCGTTGAGCGCCGCGATCACGACAGGCCGCGCATTTTGCAGCGTTTCGAACGCCGCGCCGAAACGCGCCGCCGCGGTGCGCGCGACTTCGCGATCGCCGTCGGCGAACGTGTTCAGATCGGCGCCCGCGCTGAAGAACTTCGGGCCGTCGCCGGTGATCACCAGCGCGCGCACGCGCGCATCGGCATTCAACTGCTCGACGGTGCGTTGCAATTGCAGCAGACCGTCGGGCGTGAAGGCGTTCGCGGGCGGCCGTTTCAACGTGATCAACGCAACGGCGCCGTCGTGCGCGTAATCGAGCTCGATCATTGCGTGCCTCCGTGGCCGTCGCCGCCGCGGTCTCGCGAGCGATACAGCTTGATCACCGCCGAAAAGTCCAGACGTCCCGCGCCGTTCGTGCTCATCGTTTGATAAAGCTGCTGCGCAAGCGCGCCGAGATAGACCGGTTGACGCACGCCGCGCGCGGCATCGGTGGCGAGTCCGAGGTCTTTCAGCATCAGGTCGGTGCCGAAGCCGCCGGTATAGCCGCGCGACGAAGGCGCGGTCTCGATCACGCCCGGCATCGGGTTATACGTGTCCGAACTCCAGCAACGCCCGGTCGACGTATTGATGATGCTGCCGAGCACCTTCGTGTCGATGCCGAGCGCCTCGCCGAGCGACATCGCCTCCGCGACGCCCGCCATCGAGATGCCGAGCACGAGGTTGTTGCAGATCTTCGCGACCTGGCCGGTGCCGGTATCGCCGCAATGGACGATGTTTTTTCCCATCGCCAGAAGAACGGGCTTGACCTGCTCGTATGCGCTCGCGCTGCCTCCGACCATGAAGGTCAGCGTGCCCGCCGCCGCGCCGCCCGTGCCACCCGAGACCGGCGCATCGACGAAGCTGTTGCCATGCGCCGCGGCGAGTTCGGCAAACGCCTTCACGCTGGCGGGATCGATCGTGCTCGAGTCGATGATCGGCACGCCCGGCGCAATGCCGGCGAGGATGCCGTCGTCCGCGACGAGCACGCTGCGCACGTGAGCCGCGGCGGGCAGCATCGTGATCACGCATTCGACGTCGCTCGCGGCGGCTTTCGGCGAGGCCGCCGCCTGCGCGCCCGCGTCGACGAGCGTGCGCACGGCCTCCACGCTGAGGTCGAACACGTTGAGGACGTGGCCCGCCTTCAGCAGGTTCAAAGCCATCGGCGCGCCCATATTGCCGAGTCCGATAAAGCCTATTTTCATGATGTCGTCTCCGTGGGTGCCTTTAGCGCAATTCAACGCAGGCGGATCGTCGTGTTGACGCCATCGTTGACGGTGTCGTCGTCGAACCAGCGCGCGGTGACCGTCTTCGTCTGCGTGTAGAACTGCACGACCTGCTTGCCGTACGGACCGAGATCGCCGAGCTTCGAGCCGCGCGAACCGGTGAAGCTGAAAAACGGCACCGGCACCGGAATCGGAATATTGATGCCGACCTGGCCGATATCGATCTCGCTCTGGAACTTGCGCGCCGCCGCGCCGCTTTGCGTGAACAGGCCCACGCCGTTGCCGAACGGGTTCGCGTTGACGAGCGCGATCGCATCGTCGAGCGTCGCGACGTTCACCACCGCGAGCACCGGCCCGAAGATTTCGGTGCGGTAGATTTCCATGTCGGTCGTGACGTCGTTGAATACCGTCGGGCCGATGAAGTTGCCCTGCTCATAGCCGTGCACGTTCACATCGCGGCCATCGAGCGCGAGTGTCGCGCCCTCCTTCACGCCCACGTCGATCAGACCGAGAATGCGCTCTTTCGCCGCGCGCGACACCACCGGCCCGACATCGGTGCCCGGCTCGTGCCCGGCGTTGACCTTCAGCGTCTTCGCCTTCGCGACGAGCTCGGGCAGCCACTCGCGCGCGGCGCCGACCAGCACCGCCACCGAAGTCGCCATGCAGCGCTGACCGGCCGCGCCGAACGCGGCGCCGGCGAGCGCGTTGAGCGTCTGTTCGCGATTCGCGTCGGGCAGCACGACCGCGTGGTTCTTCGCGCCCATCATCGCTTGTACGCGCTTGCCGTGTTCGCTGCCGAGGCGATACACGTGCGTGCCGACCGCCGTCGAGCCGACGAACGAAATCGCCTTCACCAGTTCATGCGTGCACAACGCATCGACCACTTCCTTGCCGCCGTGCACGACGTTCAGCACGCCCTTCGGCACGCCGGCTTCGAGCGCGAGTTCGACGAGCTGCATCGTCGACAGCGGGTCCTGCTCGGATGGCTTCAGCACGAAGGTGTTGCCGCACACGAGCGCCATCGGGAACATCCACAGCGGGATCATCGCGGGAAAATTGAACGGCGTGATGCCGGCACAGACGCCGAGCGGCTGACGCAGCGTGTAGGTGTCCACGCCACCCGCGACGTTCTCGGCGAATTCACCCTGCTGCAAGGTGCCGATCGAACACGCATGCTCGACGACTTCCAGACCGCGGAAGATGTCGCCCTCGGCATCGGGAATCGTCTTGCCCTGCTCGGCCGACAGCGTCTTCGCGATGCGCGGCATATGTTCGCGAATCAGCGCCTGGTACTTCAGCATGATGCGCATGCGCGCGCCGATCGGCGTGTCCTTCCACGTTTTGAACGCCGCGTGCGCGCTGCGCACCGCCGCGTCGACTTCCGCGACGGTCGCGAACGGCACGCGTGCGAGGACCGCCTGGGTGGCCGGGTTCACGATGTCGCGCCACTCGGTGGTCTTCGATTCGACGAACTCGCCGTTGATCAGCAGTTTGACGGTAGCAACGGCGCCGGCAACGTCGCGGCTGGTCTCGTTCGAAGCAAGGGTGCTCATGCTGAAACTCCTGTGCGATGGCCGCGCGGCGGCCGGACAGCGATAGGGAAGAAAAAACGGTGCCCCGACGCGTTGAATCCGAAGCTCGAATTCGACGCGTGCGATTCAAAATCGGGGCGGCAAAACCAGCAATGGCGAGAAATAAAGACAGTCAACGCAAGTCGGGGAAATCCTCTTCCCAGTACTCGTCGGGCAGACGCGCGGGCTCGGCCGCGCGCTCCATTTCGCGGCGCCGCAACTCGACGCGGCGGATCTTGCCGGAGATCGTCTTCGGCAGTTCGCTGAATTGCAGCCGACGAATCCGCTTGTACGGCGCGAGTTTTTCGCGCGAAAACGCGAACACCGCGCGCGCGAGTTCAGGACCGGCCTCGTAGCCTTGGCGCACGGTGACGAACGCCTTCGGCACCGACAGACGCAACGCGTCCGCGCTCGGCACGACGGCCGCCTCGCCGATCGCCTCGTGCTCGATCAGCACGCTTTCGAGTTCGAATGGACTCAGGCGATAGTCGGACGACTTGAACACGTCGTCCGAGCGGCCGACATACACGTAGTAGCCGTCGTCGCGACGCAGCGCGACATCCGACGTGCGATAGAAGCCGTTGCGCATCGCCTGCGCGGTCGCGTTGGCGTTGTTCGCGTAGCCGGTCATCAGGCCGAGCGGCCGTTCGGCGAGCGGCAGTGCGATTTCGCCTTCGGTCACGGCCTGGTCGTCGGCATCGAGCAGTTCGACGCGGTAGCCTGGCAGCGGACGCCCCATCGAGCCGGCCACGACCGGCTGGCCCGGCGAATTGCCGATCTGGCAGGTCGTCTCGGTCTGACCGTAGCCATCGCGGATCGTGATGTCCCACGCATGCCTGACGCGCTCGATGACCTCCGGATTCAGCGGCTCGCCCGCGCCGACGATCTCGCGCAGCTTCACCGGATAGTCGCCGAGCGGCTCCTGCACGAGCATGCGCCAGACGGTCGGCGGCGCGCACAGCGTGGTCACGTTGAAACGCACCAGCGCGGCGAGTGTGTCTTTCGGCACGAAACGCGGGACGTTGAACACGAACACGCAGGCCTGCGCGTTCCACGGCGCGAAGAAGCAGCTCCACGCGTGCTTGGCCCAGCCAGGCGAGCTGATGTTCCAATGGATATCGCCGGGTTGCAGGCCGATCCAGTACATCGTCGACAGATGCCCGATCGGATAGCTCTGATGCGTATGCTCGACGAGCTTCGGCTTCGACGTGGTGCCGGACGTGAAGTACAGCAGCATCGGATCGCTGGCGCGGGTGACGCCGTCCGGCCTGAAATCCGGTGACGCCTCGTACGCGCCGGCGACATCGATCCAGCCGTCGCGCGGCGCGCCGACCGACAAGCGCGTGAGCGGCACGTCGAGCGCATTGAATTTGCCCAGCTCCGCGCTGTCGACCACGGCGAACTTCGCGCCGCCGATCTGCACGCGGTCGCGCACGTCGTCGGCGGATAGCTGCGTGGTGGCGGGCAGCACGATCGCGCCGAGCTTCATCGCGGCGAGCATCACGTCCCATAGCTCGACGCGGTTCGGCAGCATCAGCAGCACGCGGTCGCCCCGACCGACGCCCGCGCCGCGCAGAAAGTTCGCCATCCGCGACGAGCGCTCCGACATCTGCGCGTACGACAGACGCAGGCCGTCGCTGGAAGGATCGTCGACGATCCACAGCGCGGGGTTGTCGTTGTTGCGAGCGATCGGGTCGAAGTAGTCGAGCGCCCAGTTGAACTCGCCGAGCGACGGCCATGTGAATTCGCGGTACGCGCGCTCGTAGTCGGTGCGATGGCGCACTAGCAGATCGCGCGCTTCGAGAAAGGCTTTCGCTGCTGTCATCGTCGTCTCCAGATTGGCGCGGGGCGCGCTCGGTTTTTTTCACCGTGGTGGGCCAAGCGAGCATCCACGGCCAGGCTATTGTGCGCTCAAACGCCGCCCTCAAACATGGCGCGCGATCACCATCCGCTGCACTTCGCTCGTGCCTTCGTAAATCTGCGTGATGCGCGCATCGCGATAGTGGCGCTCCACCGCATAGTCCTCCAGATAGCCATAGCCGCCATGAATCTGGATCGCGTTCGAGCAGATCTCCTCGGCCAGCTCCGACGCGAACAGCTTCGCCTGCGACGCCTCCGACAGACACGGCCGCCCCGCCGAGCGCAGCCGCGCCGCATGATGCACGAGCAGCCGGGCGGCGTTCAGCCGCGTCGCCATGTCGGCGAGCATGTTCGCGATCGTCTGATGGTCCTTCAGCGGTTTGCCGAACTGTTCACGTTCGCTCGCGTAGCGGCGCGCCGCATCGAACGCCGCTCGGGCGATACCGACCGCCTGCGCGGCGATGCCGATGCGCCCGCCTTCGAGATTCGACAGCGCGATGCGCAGACCCTCGCCCGGTTCGCCGAGCAGGTTGGCCTCGGGGACCGCGCAGCGATCGAGCGAGATCGGACAGGTATCGGACGCGCGAATGCCGAGCTTGTGCTCCGGCCGGCCGACGTCGAAGCCCGGCGTCGAGGTCGGCACGATGAAGGCGGACAGGCCGCGCTTGCCGCGTTCGGGATCGGTGACCGCGAACACGATCGCGAGACCGGCGCGCGCGCCGTTGGTCACGAACTGCTTGCTGCCGTTCAGAATCCACTGTCCGTCGCGCCGCTCCGCGCGGGTGCGCAGATTGTTCGCCTCGGAACCCGCCTGAGGCTCGGTCAGGCAGAACGCGCCGATCGTGCGGCCAGTGGCAAGCTCGCGCAGATAGCGGTCTTTCTGCGCGGCGCTGCCGAAGTTCAGGATCGGCGCGCAGCCGACCGAGTTGTGCACGCTCATCAGCGTCGCGCAGGCGGCGCAGCCGGCCGCGATCTCTTCGAGCGCGAGCGCGTAGGCGACGTAGTCGGTGTAGCAGCCGCCCCACTCGGCCGGCACCATCATGCCCAGAAAGCCGAGCTCGCCCATCTGCGCGACGACCTCGGCCGGCAGTTGCGCGTCGCGATCCCATTGCGCCGCGTGCGGTGCGAGACATTCGGTGGCGAAGTCGCGCGCGGCGTCGCGGATCATCCGTTGTTCGTCGGTGTAGAAGCTGTCCATGACTGCGTCCTCGCGGGTGCTGACGGCCGTGCTGGCGATCTCGGTGATGCGGCAAGTGTAGGCAAGCGGCCCGCGCCACTCGATGCTCGCTGCGCTCATATTTGCTGAGCGCTTTTGCCATACTGCTACCATGCGCATGCATGGAGCCTCGCCATTTCTGGGGCTTCGCGAACCACGAGCCAACCGATGCTGAGCGCTTTTGCCAGAGAAACCGGATTCCGATGAAAAGCGACAAAGGCACGATCTCCGTGAGTCTCGTAGAGGAAACGCTCGCGCTCGCGACGGCGCGCGGCCTCGATGCGGGTACGTTCGCCGAAGCGGCCGGCATCGCCGCGCCGATGCTCGCGTCACCGAAAAGCCGGGTGTCGTCGGCCCGATACGGCGCGCTGTGGGCCGGCATCGCGCGCGCGCTCGACGACGAGTTCTTCGGCCAGGACTCGCATCCGATGAAAAGCGGCAGCTTCATCGCGATGACGCAAATGGCGCTCGGCGCGCGCAACGGCGCGCAGGCGCTCGCGCGCGCGGTCGGCTTCATGCGGCTGGTGCTCGACGATCTCGGCGCGACGATCGACACCGACGCCGAGCGCGTGCGCCTGAAGTTCGTCGAACGCTCGGGCGCGCGCAAGCCGGCGATGTTCGCTTACGCGACGTATTTCATCCTCGTGTACGGACTCGTGTGCTGGCTCGTCGGCCGGCGTATTCCGTTGCTCGAAGCGCGCTTTCGCTGCGCCGCGCCGCCGGCCGCGCACGAATACCGGCTGATGTTCTGCGAGGACATGTATTTCGACGAGCCCGAGTCCTACGTCGATCTCGACCCCGCGTTTCTGGCACTGCCGGTGATCCAGACTTCGCGCTCGGCGCGCCCGTTTCTGCGCGATGCCCCGGGCAGCTTCATCGTCAAGTACCGCAATCCGGGTTCGCTCGCCGCGCGCGTGCGCAAGACACTGCGCGCGCTGCCGATGTCGGGCTGGCCCGCCGCCGATCAGATGGCCGCGCGTCTGCACGTCGCCGAGGCGACGATGCGCAGGCATCTGAAGCAGGAGGGCCACACGTATCAGTCGATCAAGGACGCGCTGCGACGCGACATCGCGATTGCCGAACTGCAGCGCACGCAGCGCACGATCGCCGATATCGCGAACGCCGTCGGCTTCGCGGAGCCGAGCGCGTTTCATCGCGCGTTCCGCAAATGGACCGGCATGCGCCCGACCGACTATCGGCCGGCCCGGGCAACGGGGCTCGATCTCACGCGACGCGCCGAATCGGACTAAGCTTTAAGCGGCAACCGGCCAGCCTTGATCGAGGTATGGGCCCGCGCCGCCGGTTCGCACCGGCTGGCGCGACGGCCGTCAGCGATGAACACGACTCCGCGTCTCCCGCTCCGGCAGTCCGGTCCGCGCAGGCCGCTTATCCGCGGCGGCGTCGCGGGCCGTTTGATGCGCGGCATCGCCGTGCTCGGCGTGCTATGCGCGTTCGGCTTCGCGACGCGCGAAGCGTGGGCGCCGCTGCAAGCAGCCAATGCGGCGAGCGCGGCCAACGTTGCTGCCGTGACCGCGAACAGCGTCGAGGTGATTCCGGTGAATGGCGCGATCGGGCCGGCCAGCGCCGATTTCATCGTGCGGGGTTTGCAGCGCGCGGCCAGCCAGCATGCGCAGCTCGCGGTGCTGCAACTCGATACCCCCGGCGGCCTCGATACGTCGATGCGGCAGATCATCAAGGCGATCCTCGCCTCGCCGGTGCCGGTCGCGACCTTCATCGCGCCGAGCGGCGCGCGCGCCGCCAGCGCCGGTACCTACATCGTCTATGCGAGCCATATCGCGGCGATGGCGCCGGGCACCAACCTCGGCGCCGCGACGCCGATCCAGATGGGCATCGGCGGCAACGAACCGCCCGCCGGCGGCCCGCCGGGAATGCCGGGCACGCCCGGAACACCGGGAACCCCTGCAACACCGGGAACGCCAGCCACCCCTGGCACGCCGGGACTGCCGGACATGCGCACGCTGCCCGGCGGCGCGTCCGGGCCCGCGTCCGCGCCTGCGTCGCCTGGCGCGTCATCCGAAGCCTCCAGCGCGCTGCCGCTCGACACCCAATCGACCGAACTGCGCAAGCAGGTCCACGATGCCGCCGCCTACATCCGCGGCCTCGCGCAGATGCGCGGCCGCAACGCCGACTGGGCCGAGCGCGCGGTCCGCGAAGCGGTGAGCCTGTCCGATGAAGAAGCGCTCGCGCAGCACGTCGTCGATATCGTCGCGCGCGACGTGCCCGACCTGCTGCGCCAGGTGAACGGCCGCACGGTCGTCACGAGCGCCGGCAGCGTCACGCTGCAGACCGCGCATGCGCCGCTGATCACGCTCGAACCCGACTGGCGCAGCCGCTTCCTCGCCGTGATCACCGATCCGAGCGTCGCGCTGATTCTGCTGATGCTCGGCATGTACGGCCTGTTCTTCGAATTCGCCAATCCGGGCTTCGTGCTGCCAGGCGTGGTCGGCGCGATCAGCCTGCTGCTGGGCCTGTTCGCGATGCAGATGCTGCCCGTCAGCTACGTCGGCCTCGGGCTGATCTTTCTCGGCATCGCCTTTCTGATCGGCGAAGCGTTCCTGCCGACCTTCGGCTCGCTCGGTTTCGGCGGCGTGGTCGCCTTCGTGGTCGGCGCAATGATGCTGATGGATACCGACGTGCCCGGCTACGGCATTCCGCTGCCGCTGATCGCCGCGGTCGTCGTGTTCAGCGCCGCGTTCGTGCTGGGCGTGTCGCGGCTTGCGCTGCGCGCGCGGCGGCGGCCGGTCGTGACGGGCTCGGAGGCGCTGATCGGCTGCGTCGGCGTGGTGCTGGACGGCGGCTTGCTGCCCGAACCCGAACACTCGGCCAGCGGCCCGCTGGGCGGCTGGGCGCGCGTGCACGGCGAGCGCTGGCGCGTGTCGAGCACGACGCCGGCCGCGCCGGGGCAGAGCGTGCGCGTCACCGCGCGCAACGGCCTCACGCTGACCGTGGTGCCCGTCAAGCCGGCCGCCCCGTTACAAGGACAAGGAGAACCCTCATGATCGGCTTCACATTCGGCTTCGGCAGCATCCTGATCCTGCTCGTGGCCGTGCTGATCGCATCGTCGGTGCGGATCTTTCGCGAGTACGAGCGCGGCGTCGTGTTCATGCTCGGCCGCTTCTGGAAGGTCAAGGGGCCCGGCCTGGTGCTGATCATTCCGGTCGTGCAGCAGGCGGTTCGCATGGATCTGCGCACCGTCGTGTTCGACGTGCCGACGCAGGACGTGATCACGCGCGACAACGTGTCGGTGAAGGTCAACGCGGTCGTGTATTTCCGCGTCGTCGATCCGGAGAAGGCGGTGATCCAGGTCGCGCGCTACTTCGAGGCGACCAGCCAGCTGTCGCAAACGACGCTGCGCGCGGTGCTCGGCAAGCACGACCTCGATCAGCTGCTGTCGGAACGCGAGCAGTTGAACACCGACATCCAGAAGGTGCTCGACGCGCAAACCGATGCGTGGGGCATCAAGGTATCGATCGTCGAGATCAAGCACGTCGATATCAACGAAACGATGATCCGCGCGATCGCGCGTCAGGCCGAAGCCGAGCGCGAGCGGCGCGCGAAGGTGATTCACGCGGAAGGCGAGTTGCAGGCGTCGCGGCAGTTGCTAGAAGCAGCGCAGACCCTCGCGCGCCAGCCGCAGGCGATGCAGCTGCGCTATCTGCAGACGCTGACGACGATCGCCGCCGACAAGAACTCGACGATCGTGTTCCCGCTGCCGATCGACCTGGTGAGCGCGGTGATGGAACGGTTCAACAAGCCTTCGGCGTGATAGGACGAGATTTGTCAGGACACCCATTTGGCATCGACTAGCGTCGAATTTTTGAAGTTTTAAGCAAACCCGCCGCTTTCCGCGTTGCTTGCGCTCACTTGGGGAACGCGGTTCGCGGCGGGTTCGATTTGCCGGCAGAAGAAATGGTGCGCTGCCTTCTACCGCCTCACCCGGCGCGCACCGAAAAACGACCAGGCCCGGCTGTTTTCCGCTCCGCAGGAGCCCGCCATGAATCTGTTCTCCCGCATTGGACTCGGCGCGCTGGTGGCCGCCGTGAGTATCAGCACCGTCTACGCGCAAGCGGTGATGCAGCCCACCGACCCGTCGGCGCCGAAAACGCGCGCCCAGGTCAGAGCCGACCTGATCGAATGGCTCGCCGCCGGCTACGATCCGAACGACTGGGTCAACTATCCGGAGAACGCGCAGGAAGCCGGGCGCATCGTCGCGCAACGCCGCGCGGAGCGGCAAGGCCTCGCCCCGACGACAGTGCAGTAAAGCAGTCGCTGCCGTACCCGCAGCCTGAATGCCGCCCGCCGCGGGCGGCATGGGAATCCTTTGCGTCGCGGCAAGGTATCATCCCGTCCGTCCCTTCCTCCCACGCAGCACACCAGCCGCACCTAGCCGGAACCCGCACCATGCCAATCTGGGTCGATGCCGACGCCTGCCCGGCCGTCGTCAAGGACATGCTTTATCGCGCCGCGCGCCGCACCGGCATGCCGCTGACGCTGGTCGCCAATGCATTCCTGCGCGTGCCGCCGTCGCCGCTGATCCGCGCGATTCAGGTGCCAGCCGGCTTCGACGCCGCCGATCAGCTGATCGTCGAGCGGGTCGTCGCGGGCGACCTCGTGATCACCGGCGACATCCCGCTCGCCGCCGCCGTGCTGGCAAAAAACGCCCACGCGCTCGATCCGCGCGGCAACTGGTACACGCCCGGCACGATCGAAGAACGGCTGCGGATGCGCTCGATGCTCGACCAGTTGCGCGCGAGCGGCGTCGACACGGGCGGTCCGTCCGCCTTCAGCGCGCGGGATGGCAAGACGTTTGCTGGCGAACTCGATCGCTGGCTCGCGCGTCATGCATCGCGCGGTGATGCGCCGGCGCCACAGTCGCCCGGCAAACCGCCCGCCTGACGGGCCCGGGCGGCCTGCCGGCGCAGCCGCAAGCGACGGGGCGCCGCCGTGCGTGTTTACAATTCCGCGGTAACGCCGCCGCGCGGCCCGTTTTGCCAGGCCGCGCGGCGACTGCCTCAATCACAAAAACACTTTCTGAACGACGAAAGAGAAAAACCGCCCCATGGACTCGATCAAACGCTACTTCGGCTTCGACGCCGTCGGCACCAACCTGCGCACCGAAGTGCTAGCCGGCGTGACCACCTTCCTGACGATGGCCTACATCATCTTCGTGAACCCGGCGATTCTCGGCGACGCGGGCATGCCGAAGAGCGCGGTGTTCGTCGCGACGTGCATCGTGTCCGCGCTCGCGTCGCTGATCATGGGTCTGTACGCGAACTACCCGATCGCGCTCGCGCCCGGCATGGGCCTGAACGCGTACTTCGCGTACACGGTCGTCAAGGGCCTGGGCTACACGTGGGAGGCCGCGCTCGGCGCGGTGTTCATCTCCGGCTGCCTGTTCCTGATCGTCACGCTGTTCCGCGTGCGCGAGGTGATCGTCAAGGGCATTCCGCATTCGATCCGGATCGCGATCACCGGCGGTATCGGCCTCTTTCTCGCGATCATTTCGCTGAAGTCAGCGGGCATCGTGGTCGGCAATCCGGCCACGCTCGTCACGCTCGGCAACCTGCATGACGCGCACGTCGTGCTCGCGGCGATCGGCTTCTTCGGCATCGTCACGCTCGATCATCTGCGCGTGCGCGGGGCGATCCTGATCGGTATCGTCGGCGTGACGATCCTGAGCTTTTTCTTTGGCGGCAACCAGTTTCACGGCGTCTTGTCGATGCCGCCGTCGATCGCACCGACGCTGTTCAAGCTCGATATCCGCACCGCGCTGTCGAGCGGCATTCTGAACGTCGTACTGGTGTTCTTCCTCGTCGAGTTGTTCGATGCGACCGGCACACTGATGGGCGTCGCGAACCGCGCGGGGCTGCTCGTCGAAGGCAAGATGCATCGGCTGAATCGCGCGCTGCTCGCCGACAGCACCGCGATTCTCGCCGGCTCGATGCTCGGCACGTCGTCGACGACCGCGTATATCGAAAGCGCGTCCGGCGTGCAGGCCGGTGGCCGTACCGGCGCGACTGCGATCACGGTCGCCTTGTTGTTCGTCGCGGCGCTGTTCTTCGCGCCGCTCGCCGAAGTGGTGCCGCCGTATGCGACCGCGCCCGCGCTGCTGTACGTGTCGTGCCTGATGCTGCGAGAACTGGTCGACCTGCCGTGGGACGACGCGACCGAAGTCGTGCCGGCCGCGCTGACCGCGCTGCTGATGCCGTTCACCTACTCGATCGCGAACGGCGTCGCGTTCGGCTTCATCTCGTACGCGGCGCTCAAGCTGCTGACGGGCCAGGCGCGCCAGGTGAAACTGGTCGTGTGGATCATCGCGGCGATCTTCCTGTTCCGGTATTTCTATCTCGGCAGCGAGTGAGGAAGTCGGGCGGTTTGGGGGGCGAATGTGTCCTCGGGTTCGGGGACCGTTTATCATCCGATCTTTCGAACGACGATCGCCCGGGTCGCAGCGGACACGGGTCGCCGCCCCCAGGAGCTGCCATGTCCTCATATAACCGCACGACGGACCGCTATACGAGGCCCGCGATTTTCTTCCACTGGGTGATTTTTCTGCTGGTCGCGCTGGCCTATCTGGCCATCGAAATCCGCGGACCGCGCGGCTCCGACAGCCGCGATTTCTGGACCGGCGTGCATTTCTGGGCGGGCACGCTGGTGCTCGCGCTGGCCGTGCTGCGGCTGCTATGGAGACTGTGGGCCGGCGCGCCCGAGGAACTCGAAAACAACCGGCTGCTCGCTTTTGTCGCGCGCTCCGCGCATCTCGCGCTCTATGTGTTCATCTTCGCGCAGCCGCTGCTCGGCATTCTGATGGTCAACGCGGGCGGGCGGCCGGTGTCGCTCGCATGGACGGACATCAGCTTCACGCTGGTGCGTGCGGATTCGATCGCGCGGCCGCTGTTGAAGGACGCGCACGAGTGGCTTGGCAACGTGTTCTACTGGGTGATCGGACTGCATGCGCTCGCGGCGATCGCGCACCATGTGGTGTTCAAGGATCGGGCGCTGCGGCGGATCATTTGAATGCGACGGAGTTGGCTGCGTGCCGCCGATGCGTTTGACTCGGTCGCGGCTTGCTCGCCGGCCGGCGAGCCGCAGCGTTACGGCTGAATCCAGAACGCGCGCTTCGGCAGCGGTAGCGCTCGCCGAAGCTTCAGTACCGGTAGCCAGCCGATAACTTCCGGTCGGTCAGTTACGCCAGTTCGCCTCATAAAAGCGCACGTAACCGCTTCTGAGCACGAGACACTGCGCGCGTGTTTCCGACAACAGCCGGCGCGTGGCGGCCTCGATGCGCGGACGGTGCGTGTCGAACGCAACGATCATGTCCTCCTGCCGGGGAGACGCGGCGCCGAAGTGATCCTCGAGCGCTTCCGCGGTGATCATGCACTCCACCCTCTGCCCATCGACCATTGCCGGAAACGCCAAAGTAAGTTCGCGACCTGAATATTCAGGGGCTTCGTTCGGAAATTGGATCTGCATGGGAGTCACCTGGAAGAGTGCGCGCGCGATGCGCTCGGGTAATGCGTGCGCTGATTGCTTGCTATCGCGTCAGCCGCTCGTTCCTCCTTGTCCCATGCAGTCGACGCGGGCCGTCACTTCAACGCGGCATAGTCAATTCGCGCCACGCGGAGGTGAATTGATTCACTTTAGACGAGTTCGGGCGAGGTGCAAGATTTCCCCGATTTTTTCTTGACTACGCGACTGATTTGCCTATGTTGCAGCGCGGTATAAAGCGGCGTCCAATCCCGTGTAAAGTGTCGCGCACCTAGTCACCGACTCGCACGATGTCCGCCTCCACCCGCCCGCCTGTAGTTCGCGTCGAACCGCTCGGCCACAGCTTCGAAGCACCCAATTCGCTGACGATTCTCGAAGCCGCCGCTTTCGCGAATCTGCGTTTACCGCGTTCGTGCCGCAATGGCACGTGCCGCACATGCTTGTGCCGGATGACGTCTGGGCGTGTGCGCTATTCGATTGAATGGCCCGGTGTGAGCCGTGAGGAAAAGGCGGACGGTTATATCCTGCCCTGCGTGGCGATCGCGGAAACCGACGTGGTGATCGAAGTGCCGGATGCGGTCGTGATACCGGTGGGGTGAATGATGGCGCGAGTGTGAGCGCGACGCGCCCACACTCGCCGACGGCTTCAGACGCCGCGTGTTACCGCCCGTTGCCCATGGCGCGGGCGATTTTCTTGTCCGTGTTGTACTGGCTCAGCGCATACACCGACCAGATGGCGGCCGGCACCCAGCCGATCACCGTGATTTGCAGAATCAGGCAGATGATGCCCGCAAACGGACGGCCGATCGTGAAAAACTGCAACCACGGCAGAATGATGGCAAGCAAAAGACGCATTCGGTTTTCCTGTTCCTGTCAGTAAGGCAGCATGCGCTAGTCCGAGCGGGACGCATCTGCTTCGTTGTTGAGCTCATCGAGCGGCGCAAAGCGCGGCACCTTGACGCCGTCCTGCTCGACCAGCTCGAAAAACACCGTCGCTGGACGGGTCCAGATCGTACCATTGGCCGCCTTGTAGACGATCATCGTGACCGTCGGGTCCGATTCGAGCGTGGCCTCGCAGACCAGTTCGTAGATGCCGCCTTTGTAGTGTCGGTAGCGCATCGCATATGTCCTTATTTTGGGCGTCATCGAAGCATTTTCAAGCACGGCGCGCCTGAACTCAGCCGCCCTCTTTCATCTGCTTCAGGATCTTGTAGACGGTCGCCCGTCCCATCGTCAGCACCGCGGCCACGTAGTTCGCCGAGCTGCGGCCGCGAAACGCTCCCTGCGCGTGCAGCGCTTCGACGATTTCACGCTTGTGCTCGCGCGTCAGCGCATTGATGCCGATCTGCCTGTCACGCAACCACGAGTGCAGATACGTGTTGATGCGGTCCTGCCAGTCGTCGCGGAACAGATCGTCGCCGGGCGCGTCGGTCATCGTGCCGCCCTTGATGAACAGATCGAGCGTCGAGCGCACATCTTCGAACACCGCGATATTGAAGTTGACACACAGGATCCCGGCGGGCTTGCCGTCGTCGTCGAGCAGGATGTTGCTCACGCAGCGCATGCGGCGGCCATCCCAGTTCAGTTTCTCGTAGGGACCGATGGTCTGGCCGCGCGCCGCGAAGTGCGCGTCGTCGAGCACCGACGGCGCGCCCACCTCGAGCCGCGACAGATTGTTCGCCAGATACGCGATGGTCTGATCGCGCAGATCGTGAATCACCACTTCGGCGCACGGATAGAGCAGCGCGGCGATGCCGTCGGCGATCGGCGCGTAGCGCTTCAACAGCAGGTCTTTGACAGGAGACACGTTCGGGTTGCGCATGGAAAAAACGCGAGGTTCGAGGGAGGCGGCGCGCGATAGCGGATGGCGACGATGCCAGATGCAAGCAGCGGGCTTCGGCGCGAACGCTCGGTCCGCCATTCAGGAAGCCGCCATTGTAGCGGCCGCGCGCTGGCGCCGCGAATAGCCGCCGGACGGCAATTTTGTCCACGTCGCGAGCGGATTTTTTTCGTGCGATAAACATTGATCTACCGACATCCAACCGAACGGAGCCTACCGATGGCCACACTCGAAGCACTTCGCGCCGTGCTCGACGACGAGCGCACGCCGGAGATCATTCGCAACCACATCATCGATTCGCTGCAGTACGCGCTGCGCAACTATGGTCAGGTCTTCACCGCGAAGGAAGTCGAATGGGTGGCCGGCTGGGACGATGCACGCTTGCCGCTGGCAGCCGCGCGCGAATTGCAGAAGCGCGTCGCCGAGACGTCGCGCTGACGCCCGCAAAGCCAAGCCAGGCGGGCGTTGCGGCCGTGCGCTGAAGTTTCCACTATCCAATCAGCCCTATTTCAGGCATCATATTGCAATAGTTGCACCTCGCACCCATATAGCACTGGCAGCACCAGGCAGTCTCAACCCGGCATCTCCGCACCACCCCCGACAGTTCGACCGCCCCTTAACGGCGATCCCGTCACTCCGGCAATGCGCTGTCCGCATTCGCCGCCGCGAGAAGTACACCGAGCGGTTCAGCATCATGCGCCCGGCGCACTAATCGGCGCGCCGCTTCAGCGTTTTCGGTCGAATCCGCGTTTTCGCGCGAGCGCTCGCGCCATTGTCATTGAGCCCGCCGGGTCTAGCAGGCCTGTGCCAACCATTTTCATCGCGGCGCGCCCATCGGTGCTGCGCCGCCGGTCCGCGTCGCGACGCATCGAGGAGGCGTTGCCGGAAGCAGCGCCCCGCACGCGGCGCGCGGACCACGCAATACAGGACACGTTATTCATGAATTCAGCAGTCAAGACCTACAAGGGTTACGAAATTCACCCGCTCGTTTATCCGCGCCGCCCGGCGGGCGCTCAAGCGACCCGCAATCCTGGCGCCGGTTACGACGCGTCGGTGCGCATCTGCCGCGTCGGCGCCAATCCGGCGGCCGACGGCCGGGTGTTCCGTCTGCAGTATCTGTTTCCGTTCGACGGCATGGGCAAGGCGCGCATCGCGTGCATGGCGCATGCGGAACGGCTGATCGACGGCCAGGTGAGCGGTCAGTCGGTCACCGATCTTTGAGCGGCGTCATCGGCGCGTCACTCATGTCGCGCAGCGTGCTTGCGGGCGCCGCTGCGTTTCCAACGAATCCACAGTCGCGCCGCTCGCAATGCCCGCGGCCGATTTTCCCTTTATCCCATCGACCAGGAGTAATGCATGGCGAAAGAAGAACTGATTGAACTTGACGGTATCGTCGACGAAGTGCTTCCGGATAGCCGCTACCGCGTGACGCTCGACAACGGCGTCGTGGTCGGCGCTTATGCGTCCGGACGCATGCGCAAGAACCATATCCGTATTCTCGCGGGCGATCGCGTGACGCTCGAAATGTCGGTCTACGACCTGACCAAGGGGCGGATCAATTTCCGCCACAAGGACGAACGCCCGAGCGGCGGCGGTGCGCCACGTCCGGCGACGCAGGGTGCGCGGCGTAGATAAGCAGTGGTGACGGCGCCGCCCAGCCTACCTGCAATGCCATGCAGGTAACGCGGGCAGCCCGCCCGAACATCGAGAGTCAGCGCGAGGCTCTACAGACTCGCGCCATATCTTTCGACTCCGCGTTCCGTCTGAACGCGCGGCGTCTTGATAGGAATCTGGCGGCACGCCACAGCGCGTCTCGCTAAACCCCAAACACCGCACCCAAATCCTCCCCATCCGCGCTTTTGCGCACCTGCTCGACCACCCGCTTCTCCAGTTCCGACAGATGCTCGCGCATCGCCGTCAACGCGGCCTGCAGGTCGCCGGCATCGAGTGCGTCGATGATGCGCGCGTACTCATCGGCCGAACGGCTCGAACCCTTCGACGGATCGAACAGCGCCTTGTACAGCTCGGTCTTCGCGACCAGTTGCCCGACCAGTCCAAGCAACTCGGTGCCGCCCGCCAGCTCCGTCAGCAGCACGTGAAACTGGCCGGCGAGGCGCACGGACTCATCGATCGCGCGCGCACAGCGCTTTTTCCTCGCTGCGCACATGCGCGCGCAAGCGCCGTTTATGCGCGGCGCTCAGCGCCCCGCACAGCGATGCGACGATGCCCGCCTCGACGATCTGCCGCGCCCGATACACCTGGCGAATGTCCTCCTCCGACGGCGACGGCACGAATGCGCCGCGATTCGCCTCGAGCACGAGCTTGCCCTCGAAGCCTAGCCGCGCGAGCACCTTGCGCAGCGCGCCGCGGGTGCAGCCGAACGCGGCCGCGAGATCGCGCTCGACCAATTGCGCACCGGGCCGCAAACGCCCCTGCAGCAGAGCCGACGTAATCGACGCATAAATGCGCTCTTCGACGCTCGGCGAGGCGTCGCCGCTCGCGGGGGATGCGGGTGGAGCAGAATCGGCGGAGGAAGAGCGCCGGGAACGCGTAGCCATGATTTCAGTGACCGTAGACGGTGGAAAACAAGAACGAATCAACGCCGCAGCAATCTAGCGATGCCCCGCGCAAGACGCCAATCTGCCTGGCTACGCCGTCGCTTATACCGGTCGGCTTTATCGTCGCGGCCGTCGCGCCGCTCGTGGCCGGCATCGTGCGCGGCTGGAGCGGCGGGTTCGCCGCCGCGTGGCTCATGCTCGCCAGCTGCATCGCCGCGATGATGGCGGTGACCTTGCTGTTTTCGCCGCGCAGTTATTCGCGCTGGCTTTGAGGCTTGGAGCCGTCGACCGCTGCGTACGCGATGCGTCGCTTCGGTGCATCGGGCGTCCGCTGTCCCGCATGCCCCGCGCCGGTGCAGCGCGACCGACGTGGCCGCACATCTCGCTCGCGGCCGATTTTCAGCCATCGCTCGCAGAAAAATCCCCATCGGCCCGCGCCATTTGCGCGCGCGCACGCTGCTCACACCCGTGTCCAAGCCCCGTCGCGCGAAGACTGGCATATCCATTGCTTTACCGGTAGTCAGATGTCCCTTCCCCTGACTCCATGCTGCGTGTTCTTCTTGTCACCGACACCGACAAACCCATCGGCGATCTGCGCGACGCGCTCGCCTGTCTCGGCTGCGAAATGCTGTCAGGCACCGCGACGCCGCAGGCGCTGCATCGCGCGGTGCAGGACGAGCGGCCCGATGTGATCATCATCGATACGGAGTCGCCGTCGCGCGATACGCTCGAACAGCTCGCCGTGATGCACGCGACCGCGCCGCGCCCCGTGCTGATGTTCAGCCACGACGCGAATCAGCAACTGATCCGCGATGCGGTCAACGCGGGCGTCACCGCGTATCTGGTCGAAGGCCTCGCGACCGAGCGGCTCGCGCCGATCCTCGAAGTCGCGCTCGCGCGTTTCGCGCAGGAGGCGCAATTGCGCGAGCGGCTCGCGCAGGCCGAAAACGAACTGGCCGAGCGCAAGCTGATCGATCGCGCGAAACGCCTGCTGATGGATCAGCAGAAACTCACCGAACCGGCCGCCTACGCGAATCTGCGCAAACGCGCGATGAACCAGGGCGTCAAACTCGCCGAGATCGCGCGCGAGGTCGTCGCGTCGGCCGGCTCGCTCAAATGATGTGCTCATGAATCCAGCCACTTCCGTCACCGCGGCGGCCTTTGCGGAGCCGCCTGAAAAGACCCATCTGCGGCTCGGCTTCGTCGCGTTGTCCGACGCGGCGCCGCTGATCGCCGCGAAGCTGCTCGAGTTCGGCCATGCGCACGGACTCACCCTCGAACTGTGCCGCCAGCCGTCGTGGGCCGCCGTGCGCGACAGGCTGCTAGCGGGCGATCTCGACGCCGCGCACGCGCTCTATGGGCTCGTGTATGGCGTGCAGCTCGGCCTCGGCGGACCGCGCACCGACATGGCCGTGCTGATGGTGCTGAACCGCAACGGCCAGGCGATCACGCTGTCGAATCGGCTCGCCGATGCACTGGCGAAGCATGGGACCTTGCGCGAGGCGCTCGCGACGCTCGGACGCAAGCCGGTGTTCGCGCACACCTTCCCGACCGGCACGCACGCGATGTGGCTGTACTACTGGCTCGCGGCGCAAGGCGTCGATCCGTTGCGCGACATCGATAGCGTCGCGATTCCGCCGCCGCAGATGGTCGCGGCGCTCGCCGAAGACCGGCTCGACGGTCTGTGTGTCGGCGAGCCGTGGAATGCGATGGCCGAGGCGCATGGCGTCGGCACCACGATCGCTTATACGAGCGAGGTGTGGCCCGAGCACCCGGAGAAAGTGCTCGCCTGCCGACGCGATTTTGTCGACGCGCATCCGCGCACGACGCGCGCGCTCGTGCAGACCGTGCTCGAAGCGTGCCGCTGGCTCGACGGCGCCGGGCATCGCGACGAGATCGCGCGCTGGCTCGCGCGCCCCGATTACATCGGTATCGACGAGTCGCTGATCGCGGCGCGGCTTGGCGACCAGCTTGACCCGGCGCACCCGCGCCGCCTGCCGATGCGCTTCTTCGACGACGGCGCAGTCAACTATCCGCATCCGATCGAAGGCGCGTGGTTCCTCACGCAGTTCGAGCGCTGGGGGATCATCGATGCGCGCGACGATTACGAAGCGATCGCCGCGCGCATCAACCAGACGCAGCTGTATCGCGAGGCCGCCGCGCGCGTGAGCGTGGCGGTGCCCGGCGAGGACGTGACGCGGGAATTGATCGATGGCGAGGTGTGGGGAAGCGGCTCATCGTCCGCCGCGTATGGGCAGCGTTTTGCGATCCGCCGCTGAGCGGACCGCGCGCGAACGCTCGTGCTGATGCGCTGACTGCCCACGCGCCGCCAACGGCGGTCAAGTGGACAGTCGGCGTCGCCGAAGCTCAGAAGTTGTACTTGTCGATATTGCTCGCATCGAACGTGGTAGGCGGTCCGAGAATGATTTCGCCTTGCGCGCCGATCGTGCGTTTGCCGAGCTTGCCGGCGTCGAACGATTCACCTTCCTTACCCGCGATCTTGCCCGACGCGAGCGACGCCGCCGCGTACGCAGCCAGATAGCCGAGCTCGCTCGGGTCCCATAGCTGGAACGCGGTCACGGTGCCGTTTTTCACGAACGCGCGCATCTGGTTCGGCGTGCCGAGGCCCGTCACCGCCACCTTGCCCTTGCTCGACGACGACGAGATATAGCGCGCCGCCGCCGCGATGCCGACCGTCGTCGGAGCGACGATCGCCTTCAGGTTCGGATAGGCCTGCAACAGGCCCTGGGTTTCGACGAAGGACTTCTGATCGTCGTCGTTGCCGTACGCGATCTTGACGAGCTTGATCTTCGAATACTCGGGTTTCTTCAGCTCCTCTTGCATCCACTTGATCCACGTGTTCTGGTTGGTCGCGTTCGGCGTCGCCGACAGGATCGCGAACTCGCCCTCGCCGCCCATCAGCTTCGCGACCAGCTGCACCTGGCCGCGGCCGATGCCCTCGGCGTTCGCCTGATTGACGAACAGCTGGCGGCCTTCCGGCGCGGTATCGGAGTCGAACGTGACGACCTTGATACCCTGGCCCATCGCCTTCTTCAGATACGGCACGACCGCGTTCGCATCGTTCGCGGCGATCACGATCGCGTCCTGATGTTGCGTGATCAGCGTGTTGATGTACGACACCTGCGACGACGCGCCCGCATCCGACGGCCCCACCGCCTTGCCGACGCCGCCGAACTCCTTGATCGCGGCGAGGCCGCCGTCGTCGGCGATCACTTCGTAGGGGTTGTTGATCTGCTTCGGCACGAACGCGATCTTCAGCCCGCTTTTCAGATCGGCGGCGAACGCGCCGCCGCAGCTGATCGCGAGCAACGCGGCGCATAGCGCGGCCATGCCGGTATGACGTAGAGGTTGGAACATGAAGTGTCTCCTGCGTTGTTGTTGGACAGAGAGGGGTCCGGGTTATCGGTCCTTGAGAGCTTCGTACGAACGGTGACGACTAGGATGAAGAGGACGCTGCTGCGGACTTCGCGATGAAACGCCGGTCGCGCGCCGCACGCCAGCGCGCGACGAGGTTCGGAATCAGCACCGACGCGAGCAGCAGCACGCCGGTCACGATGGTCAGCGTTTCGCTCGATACGTCGTCGAGCGTCAACGCGTTCTTCAGCACGCCGATGATCAGCAGCGACAACAGCACGCCGACCATCGAGCCGCGTCCGCCGAAAATGCTGACGCCGCCGAACAGCACCGCCGCGATCACCGACAACTCGAAACCCTCGCCGTTATCGCCGCGCGCACTGGTGAAGCGCAGCGTATAAACGATGCCCGCGAGCGCGCTGACGAGACCCGACAGCACGAATAGCCGCAAGCGGATCTTCGCGACTTCGATGCCGGAGAACGCGGCGGCAGTCGGATTCGCGCCGATCGCATAGAGGCTGCGGCCAAACGCGGTGGCTTGCAGCAGCACGGTGAACAGCACGGCCGCGACGATCACGATCACGAACGGCAACGGGATAAACGTGGGCCCGAGCGTGTTCATGCCGAACGCCGTGTACGCGGCCGGAAAATCCGCGACCGCCTGATCGCCGAGCAGCACATATGCGAGACCGCGAAATAGCGCGAGCGTACCGATCGTGACCGCGAGCGACGGCAGGTTCAGCTTGACGATCACGAGACCGTTCAGGAGTCCCGCCAGCGCGCCCGCGATCAGCACCAGCACGATCACGACCGGCATCGGCAGTCCCATGTGCCACAGCACGCCCATCAACGCGCTCGATGCGCCCAGCACCGACGCCACCGACAGATCGATCTCGGCGGCGACGATGATCAGCGTCATCGGCAGCGCCATCAGCGCGATCTCGGTCAGATCGGCGAACACGTTGCTCAGGTTCGCGCCGGTCAGAAACACCGGCGACAGCCAGCGCCCCAACACCAGCGACACGACCAGCACGATCACCAGCAACACTTCCCATTGCAGCGGCGTTTCGCGCTTGCGCGTCAGCAGCGCGGAATCGGGTTTAGCCATGATCGCGTTTCCTCATCATGCGTTTGGCGACGGAGCGGGCCAGCAGCGTATCGGCCGCGATCGCGGCGACGATCAGCGCGCCCTGGATCGCCTGTTCCCAGAACGGCGACACGTGCAGCACGACCAGCGCGATGCTGATCACGCCGAGCACGAGCGCGCCGAGCGTCGCGCCGAGAATCGTGCCGACGCCGCCCGTAATCGCGACACTGCCGACCACCGCCGCCGCGACGACCTGCAATTCGATGCCCTTCGCGGTGCTCGCATCGACGGTGCCGAAGCGCGCGAGCCACAACGCGCCCGCAAAGCCCGCGATCGCACCGGACAACAGGAAGCCCGACATCACGCGACGCTCGACGTTGACACCGGCGAGCCGCGCGGCCTCCGGATTCGAGCCGATCGCGTAGTGCTCGCGACCGGCGCGAAACTGCTTCAGATACACCGACAGACCGGCAAGCACGACGATCGCGATCAACGCGAGCGTCGGGATCCCGAGCAGCGTGCCGGTCGCGAGCCGCGAGTACGCGTCCGGCAGACTGGTCGCGTTGATCTGGCCGCCGTGCACCCATGCGTAATCGGCGCCGCGAAAGATGTACAGCGTCGACAGCGTCGCCACGAGCGAAGGCACGCGCCCCACTGCGACGAGCAGCGCGTTGATGCCGCCCGCGACGAGCCCGATCGCGAGCCCCGCGGCCAGCGCGACGAGCACCGGCATATGCGGGAACGCAACGTACAGGCTGCCCACCGCATACGCGCTGACACCCACCGTCGAGCCGACCGACAGATCGATATGCCGCATCAGGATCACGACGGTCATGCCCGCCGTCAGCAGACCGATGATCGACACGTTCAGCAGCACGTCGCGCAGATTCTGCATGTTCAGGAACTGCGGCTTCGCAAGCCCCGTCCCCGCGATCAGCAGGATCAGCACGACGAACAGCGTGGTTTCGCGGCTCTTCGCGATGCTCGCGACGAGACCGCCCGACGAAGCGGCGGAACGTTTCGGCAGCGATTGCTGGACCGGCGCGGGATGGGTCGAATGGCGCATCATGCTGCACGTCCCAATGGTGAGAGTCCCTGACCGAGCGCAGCGCCCATGATGCGTTCCTCGTTGGCGTCGGCGCGCGCGATCTCCGCGCTGATGCGGCCTTCGTGCATCACGAGCACGCGATCGGCCATGCCGAGCACCTCGGGCAACTCGCTCGAAATCATCAGCACGGCCATGCCGTCGCGTACGAGTTCGGCGAGCGCGCTATACACCTCGGCCTTGGCGCCGACGTCGATGCCGCGTGTCGGTTCGTCGATGATCAGCACTTTCGGGCCGGTCGCGAGCCACTTGCCTAGCACGACCTTCTGCTGATTGCCGCCCGACAACGTGCCGACCGGCGCGTTCGGGTCGCCGGCCTTCAGGCGCAGACGCGTGCCCCACTTGTGCGCGAGCTGCGTTTCACTGCGCGTCGAAATGAGACCGTGCCGCACGAGCCGGCCGAGCACCGTCATCGACGCGTTGCGCGCGATGCTCAGTTCCAGCGCTAACCCTTGCTGGCGACGATCCTCCGGCACCAGCGCGAGCCCGGCGCGCACCGCGGCCGCGGGCTTGCCCGTGTCGAGCCGCTTGCCTGCCAGCCACACCTCGCCCGCATCGAGTGTATCGATCCCGAAGATCGCCCGCGCGACCTCGCTGCGCCCCGCGCCGACCAGACCCGCGAGCGCGACGATCTCGCCCGCGCGTACGTCGAACGAGACGTCCTTGAACACGCCGATGCGGGTCAAGCCCCGCACCGACAAACGCACGTCGCCCGGGGTGCAATCGGCCTTCGGATAGAACGTTTCCAGATCGCGGCCGACCATTTTTGCGACGATCGCGTCGGTGCTCAGATCGGCGGTCAACGCGTCGAAGACTTTCGCGCCGTCGCGCATGATGGTCACGCGCTGCGTCAGCGCGAACACTTCGTCGAGCCGGTGCGTGATGAACAGAATCGCGACGTCGCGTTCGCGCAGCTTGCGCACGATCGCGAACAGCCGCTCGACTTCGGGCAGCGACAACGCGGCCGTCGGTTCATCCATGATCAGCACGCTCGCGTTCAGCGACAACGCCTTGGCGATTTCGATCACCTGCTGATCCGCGATCGACAGGCCGCGTACCAGTTGATCCGCGCGCAGATCGACGCCGAGCGACGCGAGCAGTCCGTCCACTTCGCGATGCATCGCGTCGTACTGGATGCGGCCGAAGCGGTCGACGGGCTGCCGGCCCATGAAGATGTTCTCCGCGATCGACAAATCGAAGAACAGCGTCGGCTCCTGATAGATGACGGCGAGTCCCGCGTCGCGGGCTTCGGCGGGTGTCGCGAAGCGGCGTGGCTCGCCGTTCACCAGGAGCTCTCCGGCATCGGGCTGATGCACGCCGGCGAGAATTTTCACGAGCGTCGATTTGCCAGCACCGTTCTCGCCGAGCAGCGCATGCACCTCGCCGGGCCACAGCACGAGGTCGCCGTCGGACAGCGCGCGCACCCGGCCGAACGATTTGCTCGCGTGCCGCAATTCGAGTCGCGGCACCGCGGATGGGAATGGCTGCACTGCGTGTCTCCTTTTTTGCGGCTGTGTTCTGCTCGACGCGGCGGCGCGTCAAATCCGGTAATACCGTTCCGCGTTACGCCGAAACAGCGCGTCTCTCTCAGCCTCGCTCGCATCAGCGACGATCGACGCATACGCGCGCCACAAATCCGTATACGAACCGAACAGCCGGTCGACCGGAAAGTTCGACGCGAACATCGCGCGTTCGACGCCGAACGTATCGATCGTTTCGAGCACATACGGCCGCAGACTTTCGATGGTCCATTGATGATCGAACATCGCGAGCCCGCTGATCTTTACCGCGATGTTCGGACAGCCCGCCAGCAAGCGCATGCCATCGCGCCACGCGCGATAACCGGCCACGCTATTGCGATCGACGAACATGCCCGCATGATTGACGATCAACAGCGTGTCCGCATGCTCACGAGCGAGCGCGGCGGCCTCTTCCATCTGCGACGGATACAGTTGCAGATCGAACGACAGATCGAATCGGCGCAGCAAGGCGAAATGCTCGCGCCACTGCGGCTCGCGCATGTAGTGACGGCCGACGTAATCGAACAGCTTGTTGTCGTGCACATTGAGAATCTGCCGGATGCCGCGCGTATTCGCGAACGACGCATGCGCTTCGAGCAACGCCGGCGCGTTCTGCGCGGACAGATCCACCGCCGCGACGATCGCATTCGGCATGCCGCGCGACGCGTGGCGATCCGCGATCGACTGCAGCCAGCGCGTTTCCTCGACGGGATCGGCCGGATCGTGATTCGCTTCGACGTGCACGAGCTTCAGCACGTCGATGTCGCCCGCTTCACCCAGCAGATCGTCGAGCAGATAGTCATGCTTCAGCTCGCGCGCATCGCCGACGAACGACACGCCCGGGTTCTCCAGCCACGGATAGCGATGCGTCTTCAGATCCCACAGATGGATATGCGAATCGACAACCTGCATGCGGCACCTTCGTCGGGTCAAAAGCGTTTCGAGGTTCGTGCGTCGTTGCGGGGTTCAGCTGTGTTCAGCCGGGTTCGGCTCTGCTCAATGACTGAGATGAAAGACCGGTTCGAGCATCTGCGACAGCGGCGTGTGATCGGGCGCGGTCTGCATGATGTCGGCCATGTAATCCCACCATTTGCGCATCACGTCGAGTTGCGGCAACTGGTCCATCGCGTGATCGCTGGTGCGAGACAGCACCGCGAAAAGATGATGCGTGTCGGGGTCGAAAAAAATGCGGTAGTCGCGCACGCCGGCGTTGTGCAATGCGTCAACGAGCTCGGGCCAGATCTCCGTATGACGCCGTTCGTATTCTTCGCGCATACCGGGGTTCAGCACCATCCGGAAAGCGATTGTCTCCATTGCGGCCCCTCTCCTGTCGACTTCTTCGAACGACTATAATTCCTGCATCGATAGCCTCTCAATCCGTTGTTGGGATTGGGCGATCCACAAACCGAATCGCACGGGCACTCTACTGGCACCATGAGCCAACATTCAGCCGCCGTCGCACTCGTCAACCGTCTGAAGTTCAAGCATCTCGCCCTGCTCGTCGCGCTCGACGACACCCGCAACCTGCACCAGGCCGCCGAGGCCGTCAACGTCGCGCAACCGAGCGCGAGCCGCATGCTCGGCGATATCGAGGAAGCGTTCGGCTTCCTGCTGTTCGAGCGCAACGCCCGCGGCATGACGCCGACACCGCTCGGCGTCGTCACGCTCGCTTACGCGCGCCGCGCGCTTGCCGAACTCACACGCTTCGCCGAAGACCTCGATGTCAAACGCCGGGGCGGCCACGGCCAACTGACCGTCGGCGCGATCATGGGCGCCGCGCCCGATCTGCTGGCAATGTCGGTCGCCACGCTGAAGACCGAAAGCCCGCTGCTCAACGTGCGCATCCTCGGGGAAACGAGCGACCAGGTCGTGCAATTGCTGCATCGTCGCGAGGTCGACCTTGCGCTGGGGCGCCTTACCAATCCTTTGCAGCACAACGACTTCAGTTTCGAGCCGCTCGCGCGCGAAACGCTGATGCTGGTCGTGCGCGCCGTGCATCCGCTCGCGCAGCGCACGCGCATCACGTTGCGCGAACTGGTCGCGTGGCCGTGGGTTGCGCAGCCGGTCACAAGTCCGGCGCGCGTGCTGTTCGAGGAGGAACTCGCGCGCGCGGGGCTCGCCACGCCAGTCAATCTGACCGAATGCGCGTCGATCTTCGCGACGCTGCAATTGCTCGAAAACTACGATGCGGTCGCGATGCTGCCGGAGTCGGTCGTGCGCGATCATGTGCGCGGCGGGCTGCTGGTCGCGCTGCCGCTCGAAATCGGCAAGAGTCTCGCGGGTTTCGGCATTCTGACTCGCAAGGAAGAACCGCTCGCCGAGCCGGCGCTGCGTTTGATCGAGCTGTTGCGCGGCTTCTCGCGCAACCTCGTGCGCGACGATCCTGCCGTCGCACCCGGCACGCCGACTTCGCCCGCCACGGTCAATTGACGCCCGCATCGCGCGTCGCTTATTGCAGGTTCACGAACAGGCCGCCGTCGACGAGCAGCGCGGCGCCCGTCACATAGCGCGCGCGGTCCGACGCGAGAAACACGACGCAATCCGCGACGTCGTCGGGATGCCCGAGACGGCCGAGCGGAATGCGCTTCTCGAAGTAGGCCTTCTTCGCTTCATCGGCGAGATCTTCGGCGTTCAGATCGGTGGCGATCGTGCCCGGCATCACCGAGTTGCAGCGGATGCCGAACGGTCCCAACGCAATCGCGCACGACTGCATCAGCGAATGCACGCCGGCCTTGGTCGGCGTGTAGTGCGTCTGCATGCCGCCACCCACCAACGCGCTGATCGAACTCGTCGCGACGATCGCGCCGCCGCTGCCCTGCTTTTTCATCTGCTGCGCGGCGGCTTGCGTGACGAAGAACGCGCCGTTCAGATTGACAGCGACCGTCGATTCGAGCACCTCGGCAGGCATGTCGAGAAACGCGTGGAACGGGCAGATGCCGGCATTGCTCGCGAGTACGTCGACCTTGCCGAACTCGTCGACCGTACGGCGCACCAAATCCTGGCCGGTGTCCCGCGCGGCGACGTTGCCTTCCACCGCGATCACACGCCGCCCCAACCCCTCGATTTCGCCGACCACTTCCTCGACCGCCGAGCGGCGGCCATACGATGCGTCGTTGTCACCCCAGTAGTTGATCGCCACGTCCGCGCCTTCGCGGGCGCAGGCCACCGCGATTGCTCGTCCGATGCCGCGCGAGCCGCCGGTGACGATCACGACTTTGTCCTTGAGCAGCACCTTAGTCTCCTTTGACAGGGTTCGCGGTTCAGCACACGTTCAAGCATTCAAATCGTTCAATGCTGATAAGGCCGCACCAGCGCGCATTCCGGGTTGAGCCGCACGCCAAAGCCCGGCGTGTCCGGCACCTTCATGCGCCCGTTCACCGGCACCGGCTCGTCGAGCAGCAGCGGGTTGAACATCGGCACGACTTCGTCGGCTTTCGGCGCCATCATCAGAAACTCGGAGAACGGCGAGTTATGGCGCGTGACGACGAAGTGATAGCTGTACACCGAAGATCCGTGCGGCACCACCATCACGTTGTGCGCATCGGCGAGCGCGGAAATCTTGATTAGCTCAGTGATGCCGCCGCACCAGCCGACGTCGGGCTGGATCAGATCGCAGCACTGCATCTCCAGCAGCATCCGGAAGCCCCAGCGCGTCGCCTCGTGCTCGCCGGTCGACACCATCATGCCGCGTGGCACGTTGCGGCGCAGTTCGGCGTAACCCCAGTAATCGTCGGGAGGAAGACATTCCTCGACCCATTTGAGGCCGTATTCGTGCGCGCCTTGCGCGAGCCGCGTCGCGTAGCGCACGTCGAGACTCATCCAGCAGTCGTACATCAGCCAGAAGTCGTCGCCGACGCGCGAACGCATGTCGGCGAGCTTGTCGAGGTTCTGCCTGAGTCCGTCTTCTCCTTCCGCGGGACCATGCTGCAACGGCAGCTTGCCGCCGATGAAGCCCATCTCCCTGGCGAGATCGGGCCGCGCACCGGTCGCATAGAACACCAGCTCGTCGCGCACCGGGCCGCCCAATAGTTGATACACGGGCTCCTTGCGGACCTTCGCGAGCAGGTCCCACAGCGCGAGATCGACGCCGGAAATCGTGTTCAGCACGACGCCCTTGCGCCCGTAGTACAGCGTCGCGAAGTACATCTGGTCCCACATCTTCTCGATGTCGGTGACGAGCTGCCCTTCGAGAAAACGCGCGAGATGCTTCTCGACGATGAACGCGCCGATCTCGCCGCCGGTCGTCACCGCGAAGCCCACGGTGCCGTCGCTCGCCTCGATCTCGACGACCAGCGTGCCGAGCACGTTGATGCCGAACGACTGGCGGCTCTGGCGGTACTCGGGGTAACGGGCCATCGGCGTCGCGATGTGATCGTCGATCCAGTGCCCGCCGGCCTGGTCGTGATAGTCCGCGCCGCCGCCGCGAACGATGAAGGCACGCACGTGCCGGATGGTAGGCATGGCCATGAAAGGGCTCCGTGAGAGAGGCGTCGAAGCGGCTCGACAACGCGCGTTCGACGCGTGTGCAATGCTGAGCAGCGCGCTTAGTAAGTGGCGCGGCCGCCGGACAGATCGAATACCGAGCCGGTGCTGAACGCGCAGTCTTCGGAAGACAGCCACAGGATCAGCGACGCCGCTTCTTCCGGCAGCAGGAATCGATTCATCGGAATCTTCGACAGCATGTAGTCGATGTGCTGCTGCGACATCGAATCGAAGATCTCGGTTTTGGCCGCGGCCGGCGTGACCGCATTGACGAGGATGTTTTTGGTCGCGAGTTCCTTGCCGAGCGACTTGGTGAGCCCGATCAAGCCCGCTTTCGACGCGCTGTAGTGCGAAGCATTCGGATTGCCCTCCTTGCCCGCGACCGACGCGATATTGACGATGCGGCCATAGCCCTGCTTCAGCATCTGCGGCACGACCGCGCGGCAGGTCAGGTACGGGCCGATCAGATTCACGTCGATCACGCGGCGCCACATGTCCGGCTCGAGCTCCCATGTCGTGCCGTTGCCGCCGGTGATGCCCGCGCAGTTGATCAGCACGTCGATCGAGCGGTACTCGGCGAGCGTTTGCGCGGTGGCCTGCTGGACCGCGGCTTCGTCGGTCAGCTCGACCGTGACGGCGCTGACCTTGCCGAGTTCGCTCAGTTCGCGCTGGCTGCGCGCGAGGCGTTCGCTATCGACGTCCCACAACGCCACCGACGCGCCCGACTTCAATGCCCGCTGCGCGACCGCGTAGCCGATGCCGCGCGCACCGCCGGTGATGACGACCGCGCGTCCCTCCAGATCGATCCGATTCATTGCCGTGCTCCTGTTGGCCGCCGTGCGGCGCGCCGTCGAGTTGTTGTATATCGCTGCGGTCAATATACGGGCGGTGCGATGCACCAACAATTCGACTATTGGAGGAGGCGATAGCAAAAGTGAATCGGCAGCGGGATCGAGCGCTAAAGGGAAGCGAAAATGCTAGTCATCGGCCGCGACGAAAAGCATCGACACATACAGAATGGTCGACACGACGATGATGCCGACACCAACCAGCACCTTGGTGCGGTCGAAGTTGATGCCGCCGATGATCGCTATGCCGATGCCGAACACCGACGACAATGTGCCGACCGCCGCGAGGCCCACGTGGATCTTGTTGCGGACCAGTCTTTTGCGCTCCGATTCGGCAGTGGTTTCCGTTTCGCTCTGTTCCATTCCCCGCTCCTTCGCGCGCGACGCAATGACCCTGGTGAAACCTGAGCCGCGATGGCCGGCGCGCGACATCGAGTCTCCGGTTGCGGTTCGACGCCGCGCGCCTCCATACGCTTCAGCGTAGTTTATTTAAGCCTTGCCGAGCGCCGTTATTTGACATCCGCGTCACTGCGCGACACCGACGCCGCGATGGCCGACACGAACACCGCGCGCACCGAATCGCCGACCTTCAGTTTTTCGAGCGGAATGCCCGGCGCCACGTCGAGCGTTTCGGTGCGAGACGGCCCGCGCAGCGTGATCGTGCGCTTCTTGCGATCGATCTTGCGCACCGTTGCCACGACTTCGACGCGCCGCGCCGATGCAACCACACCGTTGGCCGCGGGCTGCGTCACTTCGGTATCGATGCGCTGGCGAATTCCGCTCGGCGCGAGTTTGTCGACGCCGACCAGTAGCGCCTTTTTATACGCAATCGTCACGACGTCGCCGATATGCAGCTTGCTGACGTCGGCGGCTTGCGGATTCACGTCGAAGGTTTCGTCGCCGCCGTGGGGACCGCGCAGCGTCACGCTGTTCGTCGCGGGATCGATCGCGACGACGCGTGCCTGAACGTGCAGCAGCGCCGCCGCGCCGATTGCCCGCTGTTCCGGTGCGGACGCAGCCGCGTTGTCCTGCGCGAGCGCCGGCCCCGCCGCCGCGACCAAAACCGCTAACGCAACCGTGATCGCCTTCACCCGCATGAGCTCGGAGCCCGTTGCATTGCAAGCCATGAAATGCTCCTTTTGATTGCGTCGTTGTCACGACCAATGTTTTGTCGCAGATCGCGTACTACGCGCAGTAGCGGCAACTGCGGTCGCTTCGAAAAAAGGGAAAACGGACTATTAATCGCTTTTGTCAGACTGGGTATGCATTTTTTGAAACCAATAACGGTTCCTTTCTGATGCGCCTATTTGTCTCGCAGAACTGTTCGTGAAAAGCGCGTGCATCTCCATGCGATGCAGTCGGCATGTGCGGTGGGAGAGGGTGAGCTCGCGCAAGGAGCCGCGCGGCTTTGCGCACGGGTTCCCGGAGCGTCAGCGGTGGGGTAGGGAGCTAGCCATAACATATTCCTCGCAACGAGATGGACTACCGGGCGACCCAGTGTAAGCGGGTCCGGAAATTGCCGAACGTTATGACTATTTCAAACTGTCTCGGCGATGCTAGCAAACGGGTAAGGGAATGGCAAGACGAGGGATCGCCCATCGCTATTCCGATTAATCGGCTTGCGGTGTCGATTCTTTTATGACGAGTATTCATTTGCGATAAAAATATGATGTCTCTCGTTTTTGGCTCTGCCTGGGCAAAATTTGCAGTCTGCGAACTACTCAGCACAAACCCTTAATGGATCATACTGAAGCGATTGCGCATCACTTCGCGACGAACACAAAAAATTGTCGTCAATCATTGGAATACTGCGGGCATACCTGTATCGACCGAGCGAATTTTGCCGTGGAGGTCACAGCGATGCGGCCCACAGGCACAGCGTTTGCTATGGCTCGCGTCAGCGTTTAACACACTGTTTGAATATCGAAAGGACACCACACATGGTCACGACTCGCCCCTGCACCGCCGCCTGCGTCATCGACGGACGTCTCGTCACGCTCACTTTCTATCCAGACAGCGGCATGTTGCGTATTGCCGATCCGACCGGCGTCTGTCTAAAGGAAACGCGCTGGCATGGGTCATGGCGCGCTCTGCTGGAGGAGTTTCGCGGTTACTACGATGCGGCGGAAAACCACGACACGGCACGTGGCGTCGACGATATCGTCGCACGCCTCGGCGAGCGCAATGCTGAGGCGCCGCGGCAATTGGCATTCGCGTGAAATGGCATGCGCTTGCGCTCAACGGCGTGAATGGCGGCGGCAGCGCGCGACGCCTTTTCGTCGCCCGGAAACGCAGCGTCATTCCGGGCGCGCTTCATTCGGCGCGCCCGGCTGTCGCTGCGCAAACGGGTCATTGACCGAAATAGGTCTTGCACTCCGTGCTGAACGCGCAGGATTGGCTGCGCCGGCCTCCCGCTTGCGACTCGCCCGTCGGAACACCGCCATACGACGCGTTGCGCACGCCTTGCTCGCGCGGGTCCCAGCTTTGACCGTATGACATGTCAGTCGTCGCCTGTGCCGATTCGTTCGCATTTAGCTGCATCGTCGCGCGACCTGACATGCCGGGGTCCGCCTGGCCGCTCAGTTCCTCGGCGGTGACTGTTCTCGGCACCAGAAACAGGACGGCGGTCGCGACAATCATCAAGATACGTACTCTCATTTCCGGACTCCTCGATCCGGCGCAGCAGTGTTCGTCCTCCACAAGAATTGCTCCGCGAACAGCCAGCCTGCCCAATGGGGCCGAGGAACGGGTCGATGCCAATGCGATATTGCTGCGACGGGTCACCGAACTAAACAGATGAAGAATTACCGCACTTGCAACCGATATTCGACGCGCTCCTGAAGCGTCGGCGGAATCGGCGGGCATAAAGCGGTTGTAAGTCTGCGTTGCGCAGCTTTTCGTCTTTCTTTTATAGGTCGCGCCCCCCGGAATTCAATCCAGGAGCTTCCAGCAGAGTGGTCAATTGCCCACACCGTTCGATAAACCGCATTCACTGACAAATTCAATGTGAACTAAGCGTGCTTTGCCCGCGCATTGCGTTATGATGTTGCTACAAAGCACAAAAAGCGAACCCGCACATCGACGAAAGTCCGGTGAAAGACGGACAGCGTGGAGTGACTCCATCCATTCGCAATCACTGCATCGAGACTAAGAGTTTTTCATAGCGAACGTCAGGCTTACCGGCCTCGTTCGCCGCGCTGCGACATGCTGAAATATTTGCTGATTGAGACTCTCGGTTTGAGGGTCGGTTGTTCCAGCGGCCGTCTTTGTCCGAGGCCGTATTGCAATTCAGGGAGCAACGTTTTTTAGCCCGGCACATGGCATTTCCGTCAATCGACAACCCCACCGCGAGGCGGCCCCATTCGGTCGGGCTCGGCGCTTCGCAGCTTTTTCCCCGCAATCTGTCTTCGACAGTACGCTGCACGTTTTAGAAGGACAAATATCCTATGGACGAAAGGAAGCGAGATAGCATGATTGCGTATCTCCGCCATCGCATGGAAGAGTTTGGTATCAGGCCAGAAGACCTTGCCGCGGCGCTGGCGACCGAGTCATTGGCCAAAAAGGCTGAGCGCTATCGCAATGCGACCGGAGACAGCTGGGATGGCAATGGCGAAATGCCGCAATGGTTGAAGCAGGCCATTAGTGCCGGCCAGAGCATTGAGCATTTCGAATTGGCCGCAAAACCGGCGCCCGCACCCCAACCGAAAAAACAGGTCGACTGGTCGAATGACCCGTTCGCCGGCACGCGGCTCGCGCGCCCGAATAACCGCTAGGTGCAGGCCGCCGCGCTCGAAGGCGCGGACACTATGGCTGCGGTTTCGAAACGAACCGCCGTGCCACGCACCGGTTTTGTGCCACCGCTTGCCATATTCACGGTATTCGCGGCATTCACCGTATTCCCCGCATTGATGGCATTCGCCGGATCGACGATATTCGCGTGATTCGCGCGATTCGAGGCAGGCTGCGCATATTGCGGCAACTCGATAAACGCGCTGATCTGCCGCACGATCTGCCAGAAAGTCTTGTCGAAAAGACGGGCCTGCTCGTCAGCGGACCCTTGGTCGCCCGCGAGCGGATCGGCAACGGTCCAATAGACGAACGCCGGCGCACCGGGAAATACCGGCGCATGCAGTCCGCCGACGGATTCGTCGAGCGCGATCACGATATCCATGCGGGGCGCCCATTCGCCGGTGAATTCCAGCCAGCTTTTAGGGCTCAGCACCGCGCGCCCGGAAATGCCCGACTGCAATTGCGCGACCGCGAGTGGATGAAGGCGCGCGGCCGGTTCAGGGCCTGCGCTGAACGCCTCGAACCGGTGCCCCGCCAGTTCGCGAAGTAAAGCTTCTGCAATGATGCTGCGGATCGAATTATCGCGGCAGAGAAACAACACCTTATATTTTCTGGACACGCTTACCCCGTACCGATGTTCTTTTATTTAGCCTCTGGGCGGAATTGTGCCGCTCCAGTCTTGCGCCCCCGTGACACTACGGCGTCTTTTTTATTTGCGCCACGGGATTCGCGCCAGCTATCTCGAGTCCGGGGCACAGAGCACAACTTTGCGAACGATGGGCAGTGTACAGCGTCCTGCCCCCAGTTTCAGCACCCTTTTCAATATTAGTCAGAACAACCGACGCGGCCGCCGTCCCGCTGGTCCGGCTAGAACCGCTTTTCCGGTTCGCCGCCGCTGTGGGCGTGGACGTGGGCATAGGGTATACGCGGCATGCGTCGCCTGGAAGAAGGTCGCCGGGTCATCCCGGGTCGTTGCGACACGTCAGAATTTCAGGCCATTGAGGAACTGGAACCACAGGTTGCCGAGCGTGCCGGCCGGATGTATGTCGCCGGGGGTCTCATCGCGCTTCGCGTGGTTCGCGCGTTTGACATGCGGCGTGTCGTGAGGGGCGGTTTCTGAAGCCGCGCCGGTATCCTGCGCAGTTTTCGCCAGTTCCGGCTCGGCCGCCGCTTCCGCGCCCTTCGCCGCCTTCCCCGCGCGCTGGGTATTTTGCGCGGAGTCCGCCTCGTCGCGGCGCGCCGCCTGCAACGCCGCGACGCTGTCGGCGATCTGCGCGGCGCGCTGGGGTTCGCATTGCCGCCCGAGCAGCACGCCGAACAGCACGTCGCGATTGTGGCCCTGGTCCGCGAAGCGGATCGCGATCGACACCATCTCCGCATACGCGGCTTCGTCGGCCGCGCGCGCCGCCGCCTCACGCTTCGCCTGCGCGCGTTGCCGATGCGTGTGCTGCGCCTCCCACTCGCGCATCTGCTCGGCATAGACCGTGTCGTAGACCTTGCGCTGCTCGGCATCGGACAGGATCGCGTACGCGTCCTTGATTTCCTGGAACGCTGCGCGCGCCACGTCTTCGGCACCGTGATTACGATCCGGATGCCACTTCATCGCGGCTTTCCGGTAGGCCCGCTTGATTTCGTCGTCGGTGGCGTGGGCGGGCACGCCGAGCGTGTCATACAGGGTTGCCATGCTGAGCTCGATCTCGCGGAAAATCACTGCGGGCATCGTAGCATGCAAAAAGCGGCGTCATCGTGAAGTGGCTACCACGCAGGCGCATGCAACCGGCATTGCCGCAATGGCATAGCCGCCATACCGGCCAACGACCCACGAAAAAAATGGCCCCACCACTTGCGTAGCGAGGCCGAGTCCCATGTCTAAGGAGATGTCATGGAGGAGACGAGCCAATCATATCGTCGCGCCCGCAACCGCCCAACCAACGGTTCGCCATATGCTTATCTGCCGCGCTCTCACGTGCATTGCAGAGGGGCTCAGCGAGTTGTTGCCAGTCGGTTATATCGTTAGAACAAAAAGTCGCTTAGCCGCGTGGCGGCCGCTCATTAAGATGACACTTCAAAGTCCGGTTCGCCGCGGTCGGTCCATTCACGGCCGTGCACGTGCGTTGCTAGCGCTGCATGAGTTCTGCATCAACCGCGCCGCCAACCGCACCGTGAACCGCAATCGAAGGAGCATTTCGTTGAGCAGATCCGATCATTCCCGCCCGCCGCTCATCGTCGGCATCGGCGGTACGACACGCGCGGCCTCGTCCACCGAGCGCGCGCTGGCCTTCGCGTTGCGCGCAGCCGAAGCCGCCGGCGCGCATACCCGCCTGTTCGGCGGCACTTTTCTGCATAGCCTGCCGCACTACGCGCCGGAACAGCCGGCTCGCACCGACGAACAGCGCGAGCTGATCGAGGCCGTGCGTCGCGCGGACGCGGTGATCATCGCGACACCCGGCTATCACGGCGGCGTGTCCGGGCTCGTGAAAAACGCTCTCGACACGCTCGAAGAATTGCGCGCCGACGAGCGCCCGTATCTGGATGGCCGCGCGGTGGGCTGCATCGTCACCGCCTACGGCTGGCAGGCGGCAGGCTCCGTGCTGACGTCGCTGCGCTCGATCGTGCATGCGCTGCGTGGCTGGCCGACGCCGTTCGGTGCCGGCATCAACACGCTGGAGACGCGCTTCGATAGCGTCGACAGCTGCTCCGATCCGAAAGTGATCGAGCAACTCGCGACCGTCGGCCAGCAAGCCGCGCAGTTCGCGCTCGCGTTCAATGCACAGCGTGCGCACGGCGCGCCCGCCGCGTCGAACCATTTGACCGCGAACCGGTCATCCGCACCTAGCACCCCCACCTCGATCGCCGCGGACGGCCGTTCAGCGCGCGTCCTGCACGCGGTCTGAAATACTCTCCGGGCATCGTGACGCCGCCGCAATTGCGCGCGGCGCCACGCTTTGCGCCGAGCGACCGTGCGCCACATAACAGACATCGCGACCCGGCTCGAATAGAGTCCCGAACACAGCGACTTTGATCCGATCCGGGCTTCTGATTACCACTCCCGCGCCGCGCTGATTTGCTTCCGACGAAAGATTGGTTCACCCGCTGCGCAGCGCGCCCTACGCTTGACCCTGCCCGCCGCTTCACTCACTTCGGCAACGACGGGGCCGCGCCGCACGCATTGGTATTCCGCACGACACTCGCGGACACACAGACAAGTCAAGATCATGAACTCACACATCCGCTATAAGGGCTACGAGGTCGAAGCGGCAACGCAACTGCTCCCCAACGGATTATTCGCCGCCAATCTGACGATCGAGCAGCGCGACGAGAATACGCGCAAGGCTTATTCGTTCGACGCGCTCGACTACTTCTTCGACGAAGAGCATGCGCTCGCCTATGCGTCCGACTGGGGACGCATGTGGATCGATAACCATCAGTAAGCACATTCGATATCGATCGCAGCGAGCGCGACGCGTGTCGTGCATCGCCCGGCATCGGCTTTCAGGCGGATGTGCCAGAATAGCTGAACCCTTGCGTTCGCTGTCTGCCCGCGTGACCTGTCCGCTTCTTCGACGGATGCACTCGAACCTCGCGCCGCCCGCGACGCATCCATCGATACGGAGACGCCGGTCATGACATGGACCGTCGATGCACAACTCGCGCTCAGTGCGACACAAGCGGTCGAGGCGCTGCAATCCGGCCGGCTCAAAGCCTCCGACTATGTCGCCACCCTGCTCGCGCGCGCCGCCGCGCTCACGCAGCTGAACGCGCTCACCACGCTCGACTTCCACGGCGCGCTCGCCGCCGCGCAGCGCATCGACGCATTGCCTCCAGCGGAACGAGCGCGACTGCCGCTTTGCGGCCTGCCGATAGTCGTCAAGGACAACATCAACACCGCGGGTCTGCCGACCACGGCCGGCACGCCCGCGCTCGCCAGCTTCGTGCCGACCACCAGCGCGCCATCGGTGCAACGCCTCGTCGACGCGGGCGCGGTTGTGCTCGGCAAGGCCAACATGCACGAGCTCGCGTTCGGCATCACGAGTACCAACCTGTCCGCGCACGCGGGGCCGGTGCGCAACCCGTACGATCCGTCGCTGATGCCGGGCGGCTCGTCGGGCGGCACCGCGGTGGCGATCGCCGCGCGCATCGCGCCCGCAGGACTCGGCACCGACACCGGCGGCTCCACCCGCATCCCGGCGGCGCTGACCGGCACCGCGGGCTTGCGTCCATCGGTCGGCAACGGCGGCGCCGAGCGGCGCTATCACGACCCGAACGCGGTGGTGCCGATCAGCCATACGCGCGACACCGTTGGCCCGATGGCGCGCAGCGTCGCCGACCTGGCGCTGCTCGACGGCGTGATCACCGGTGACGGCGCGTTGCCTGAGATTGCGCTCGATGGCTTGCGCATCGGCTTGCCCGCGCCACTGTGGGACGCTCTCGAACGACAGGTCGAAGACGTCGCGCGCGCCGCGTTGCACAAGCTCGAAGCGGCGGGTGTCACGTTCGTGCCGGTCGCGATGACCGAGTTGGAGTATCTGAACGGAATGGTCGGCGGTCCGCTCGCCATTCACGAAGCGCGCGACGACGTGCTTGCGTGGCTCGTCGCGAATCAGGCGCCGGTGCGGACCGTCGCCGATCTCGCTGTGCGCATCGCGAGCCCCGACGTGCGCGCGATCTATGACGACGTGCTCGCAGACGTGCTCGGCTCGCACTACTCCGCCGCGCTCAACTACTGGCGACCGCGGCTGCAGAATTACGTCGCCGCGACGTTCGCGAATGCCGGTCTGGATGCGTTGCTGTTTCCGACGACGCGCCTCGTCGCGGTGCCGATCGACGATCTGAACGGCTCGTCGACTGTCACGATCGACGGCGGTCCGCCGATCGATACGATGGAAGCGTTCCTGCGCAATACCGACCCGGCCAGCACATCCGGCATTCCGGGGCTGTCGCTGCCGGCGGGTATCAGCGCGAGCGGGCTGCCGGTCGGCCTCGAACTCGATGGACCGCTCGGCTCCGACAGGCGGCTGCTGGCCATCGGTGTCGCGATCGAACAGGTACTGGGAGCGTTGCCGGCGCCGGTGCTGTGAAGCCCGTGTTTCACGTCGGTGCCATCCGGTTCGTGCTTTAATGCCTGCGCACTACAGCCTGCATTCCGACGCTTTCCCTGCCCGAACCCCACCCTAAGCGACGATGACGAACCTCGCCACCGCCCTCTCATCTCGCGGCCTCGCGCGCCGCATCGTTCATTCGACCGCCTTGCTCGCGGTCGCTTTCGTGGTCAGCGCCTGTGCGCGCCTCGCGACGGTCGATTCCAACGCGCTGTGGAAAATCGTCGACATCCGCTGCGTGCCGTCGCAGCAGGCCACCGGCACGCCGGGTCAATGCACGGTCGTCGATCTCGACAAGCGCTATGTCGTCCTGAAGGACATTCTGGGCCGCTCGCAGTTTCTGCTGATGCCGACCGATCGCATCACCGGCATCGAAAGTCCGCTGATTCTCGCACCCGATGCGAAGGACTACTGGAGCGGCGCGTGGGATTCGCGCCATTACGTGCAGCAAGCGGTCAAACGTGAATTGCCCGACGATCAGCTCGGCCTCGAAATCAACTCCGAATACCGTCGCTCGCAAAATCAGCTGCATATCCACATCGACTGCATGCGGCGTGAAGTCAGTGCCGCGCTTGCCAGTCACGCTCACGACACGCCCGGCGAATGGCGCTGGGCGACGCTCGATGGCAAGCGCTACAGGATCATGCGCGTGAGCTCGCTGAGCGGCGCCGACAACCCGTTCAGGATCGTCGCGCGCAACAATCCCGATCCGGCGACGATGGCCATGCAAACTATCCTCGTCACCGGCGCGGGACCATCGGCGGCTCGCGATGGGTGGCTGATCGTCAACAGCGGTATCGACATCGATGGCGGCAGCGGCACGGCCGAAGGGCTGCTCGATCACGCGTGCCGCGTGGCGGACGATCATTGAACGCTTACTGGATACGCACTATCCACGCCCGCTTTTCCACGATTGCGCAGATGCATTGCTCAATAAAATGGTTCGGGCGAACAGCGCCGCCCCGTACGATCGGTCTGGACCTGCGAACCAAAACCGCGGGTTCGAACAGACATTCGGACCGATTCAACGATGGCGATCTATCTCGACGACACCCAGCGCAACGATATCGACCGTCTGGCCGCTAGCCGGACCTGGCGCACGCAATGGCCGACATGGGCGCTGATCGTCGCGATCTACGGTGGCTGGTTCGGCGTCGCCACCCACGCTCGTCTGCTGGGTCTGCCGCTGACGGCCACGCTGCTGGCCATCTTCGGCGCGTGGTACATGTCGCTGCAGCACGAGCTGCTGCACGGTCATCCGACGCGCTCGCGATTCGTCAACGCGCTGCTCGGTTTCGCGCCGCTGGCGGTGTGGTTCCCTTATCAGGTGTATCGCGAGTCGCATCTGCGGCATCACGACGATGCGCATTTGACCGAGCCCGGCAGCGACCCGGAAAGCTATTTCGTTAGCGCAGCGCAGTGGCGACGCGCGGGCGCCGCGATGCGTGTGCTGCTGGTATTGCGCAATACGTTGATCGGTCGCTTGCTGGTCGGGCCGGCGTTTGCGATTGCCGCGACCGGTGCGCAGGCACTCGGCAAGATGCGCGACGGCGATTGGCGCGACCTGCCCGCATGGCTCGCGCATCTCGCCGCGCTGGTTGCACTCACTATGTGGTTGCAGCAGGTATGCGCGATACCGGCGTGGGTGTTTGTCGTCGGTGCCGGGTATGGCTCGCTCGCGCTTGCATCGGTGCGTTCCTTTCATGAGCATCGGATGGCGCAGTTGCCCGCGCATCGCACGGTGATCAATGAAGCGGGATGGCTGTGGCGGTTGCTGTTTCTGAACAACAACTACCACCTGGTTCATCACGATCTGCCGCATGTGCCGTGGTTCGCTCTTCGGCATATCTACGAGACGTCCCGCCGGCAATACGTGGAACGCTCGGGAGGCTTTCTCGTGAATGGATACAGCGAATGGCTGCAGCGCTATTCACTTGTTCCAATCGCCGATCCCGTTGGCGGTGTGCCGCAAGATCACGCCGACAGGGGCCTTGATTCCGCTGCCGGGCATCTGTCGATATGAAGCCCGCAAGCGGCCCGTCCTCACGCTATGGAGCGGCCCGAATGGGCGTGTTCTGCCCCGCCGCAACCCACCACACTCCGTCCCGCCGCACCAGTACGTAAAGGGCCATCTCGGAGAACGACGCCGAAAGGTCATCGGACGGTTCTACCACGTGTCCGTCCAGGCCGAGCGCTATGCGCCGAACCTGCGCGACGGCCACGCCGGGAGCCGGCGCAAGAACATCGACGATCTCGAAGCGCGAAGCATTGCCACCCTTTCCGGATCGCTTCAATCGCGCATGGATCGGATGCAGCTCCGCGTAGCCATGAACAGACGCACCGAACGGGCTGCCCCACATGATGTCCGCGGCAAAGTGGCGGTTCGACAGGTCCGCGTCATGCTGGTCCCAGCCGGCCTGGAGTTCCTCGACGAAGCGCGCGACCGCATCGCTTGCCTGCCGCGTTGCGGATTCGTCGGCGCTCAGTGTCGGCCGGTTCGGTTGATGGCTGGCAGTCGTCGCGTGCGAAGTCATCGTGCATCTCCATTCGTCTGGTTCCTCAACAGAAAGGACCGAGGGCCGATGGGAATGTTCCACCTCTCCCCCTGCAACGCACGGTTGATCGGTTGACTCTCTCGTAGTCGACAGGCGTTCCGAGGTCCGCTTTATGCTGTTCAATCTCCAAGCTCGGGAATCGCCCATTTTCGATTTGAACAAGGAGATAGGGTCATGAGGGCCAGGTCCGGGCGGCACATATCTGCGCCACGGGCGGTCTACTACGCCCTCGCATCGAATATCGCTGTCGCCGCGTGCAAGTTCGCCGTCGCGTTCTACACTAACTCCGGGGCCGCACTCGCCGAAGCCGTACATTCCAGCGCCGACTGCCTGAACCAGGTTGCGCTGCTCGTCGGTCATCGCGCCGCTCGAGCCGAGCCCGACGAGCAACATCCACTCGGCTTCGGTCGCGCGACCTATGTCTATGCCATGCTGGTGGCGATGCAGCTATTCATCTTCGGAGGCGTTGCGTCGATCGTGATCGGCAGCTTTCGCGCAATCCATCACTCGCGGCTCGAACAGCCTTTGCTCGCGATCGGCGTGTTGTGCGTGTCCGGCGTGATCGAGGCAGTCGCCCTCAGAGCCTCCATTCGCACGATCGAGCCCCGGCATCGCGCCAGAGGGCTATTGAACTGGTTCAGGGAAAGCGGCAGGCCGTCCGTGATGCTCGCGGTCAGCGAGGATGTCGCCGCGGTAACGGGCGTACTCGTCTCCCTGATCGCGATCGGCATTACGGTCCTGACCGGCAATCCGCTTTACGATGCGCTCGGCAGTGTCGGCGTCGGCATTGTGCTGATGACCACGGCTGTGTACTCGATGCGCGAGATCCAATCGCTTCTCGTGGGTGAATCGGCGCACCAGCGCATACGCCAGGAGATGCGCGCGTGGCTCAGCGAGCGCAACGAAGTCCGTCGCATCGTCAGTCTGATCGCCTTGAAGTGGTCCGAGGATCTGGTCATTGCGATTCAGGCGGAGCTCGAACCGCACGACAGTGCGAACGAGCTGGTGCGCACGATCGACCGCATCGAGCGCGAATTGAAGGAGCGCTTTCCATCCGCTCGATGGATATTCTTCGAGCCCGAATTGCGAGAACATGGCCGAGCTCCGCTCTAGTAACGATGCAGCGCACCGGCAACACGTGGCGCGCCGCTTGCTTCAAATATAGATTCGGGCGACATGGGAAGGGTTTGTTCCCCCCAATGAACGGCTCGGTCAGGCCGACTACGGCTGAGGCTGGCAATGGATAGCTTGCAGTGTGAGTACGACGATTGCGTGGTGCTGGTTCGCTCGCTTCGGAACTGGATTGACCGCCACTGGCCTATCGACCGCGTGCGCGTCAAGGCCGAGATGGGCCAGCTCATCGACATGGTGGAACGGGCCGGACCGCGCGACGCGACGTTTCACGGTCGTCTCGATGCGGCGCGCTCGCTGATCGTGCTCGGGCGATTGACCGACGCGCTGGACTGTGTCGATACACTGCTGCCGGTCGTGCAACAAAGCGAGCTCAGCCCCAGGCGTTGGCCGATAGCCGCCCGACGCTGGAGACCGTAAAACTCGCTGAGGCTCGATCGAACTCATCTTGCCTCTCCCCACGACTCAGGCCGGATAGCCTACCGGGATCAGATAGAGGACGGTCTGGCCGCGAGGCAGCCCGAGCTTGCGGGCCGCCGGAGCCCCGTCGACGGCGCCCACGGGCACGGCGACTAGCCCCAGCGCGACGACCTGCAGCAGCATGTTCTGGGTCGCATGCCCGACCTCGAGATCGGCATACAGATTGGCTCTCCCGCCATATCTCGCGGTCAGCCTGCTGGGGTCGGCGGCCACCACGAGCAAGGCCGGGGCCGCCTCGACCGACGCCTGGTTGACCGCAAGCGCTCGCAGTTCGGGGCGCAGGTCGTGGCTGGCGCGCTTCTCGGCCCGGTGGCCCTCCGGCAGGTAGTGCATCACCTCCGTCGCGGTCACCACGTAAAGTTCGAGCGCATACAAAGCGCCGGCCGCCGGAGCCGCGCGCTTACCGTCCGAGTTGGTGATGCCCTGGCCGGCCCACATCAATTGGCCAATGGCCTCGACCGGCAGCGGCTTCGACGCGAATCTGCGCACCGACCTGCGCTTCGCGATGGCTTCCTCGAGGGACACCGTGCCTGTGAGGTTGGGCTTGGGCAACTCGATCTGATCGGTGAATTTCGCCTCGGCTGCCTGCGCCAGGCTGGTAGAACCCTCTGCGAGCGCGCCTGCGGCCAGCGCAACCAACAGTTCACGGCGTTTCATCGGGCACCTCCATCAGCAAAAAGCAGGCTGGCAGGCAGAGCCTGCAGCCTGCGCGAATCTCGGCACTGCACGTTAGCGAACGCGGCCAGGCAACAGAACCCGCGACCGGTGTACGCCGCACTTCCGCCAGATAGACCAGGATCAGCGAAACCCAGACGATCCTGTATAGGAACATGAAGCAGTCGGAACGCACGCTGAAAAAATCCAGCAGGATGCCGAAGATTATAGGCAGCAGGAATCCACCAAGGCCACCTGCAAGCCCGACGATCCCGGTGACGACGCCCATGTTCTCCGGAAAATCATCGGCCACCTACTTGAAGGTCGACGCGATGCCGAACGCGAAGACCGCGCCGAGCACGAACGCCAGCGCAACGAACACATACACGGTCACCCGCAGGTGAATGCTCGATCGACTGCCACGCCTGCACTGGTTCCAGCGAAGCGCGGCGCTCGCGCCACAGCTTGATCAGCGCACTGCGCACCAGCTCGTGATTGGGCATGTCGGGCCAGGTGCGCGGATAGTCCGTCTGCTGCGTTTCCCACCTGACGATGCCGCCCTTGACATAGATCTTCCATGAGCAGGAACCCGTTCAGTTCACGCCATGAGTTGTCTATGGTGACATGCGTCAAGTCTCCCTCAATCGGACCTTGGTCCTACAAACGCCGACCGCGCGGTGGTGTAGGTTTGTCATGCGCAACCGACAGGAGTCCAATCATGTGCCGCTGGCTCGCTTATACCGGCAATCCACTTCAGCTCGAAACCGTGCTGTTCAACGCCCGGCATTCGCTGATCGATCAGAGCATGCATTCGCGGCTCGGCGCCACCACCACCAATGGCGACGGTTTCGGCATCGGCTGGTATGGCCACCCCACCGACATTCCGTTTCGCTACCGCTGCATCCAGCCCGCCTGGAGCGACCGCAATCTACGCGAGGCCGCGCGGGCGATCCACTCGCCGTTGTTCGTCGCGCATATACGCGCGGCGACCGACACGCCGTCGCAGGAAACCAACTGTCATCCGTTCCGCCACGGCCGCTGGCTGTTCGCGCACAACGGGCTGGTGCGCAATTACCCGAAGGTGCGCCGCGATCTGATGGTACAGATCGATCCCGACCTGTTCCCGTCCATCGAGGGATCGACCGATTCCGAGGTGCTGTTTTTTCTCGCGCTGACCTTCGGGCTGGAGCTCACGCCCGTCACCGCGCTCGAACGGATGGTCGGCTTCGTCGAAACCGCCGGCCGCCGGCATGGCGTGGGTGAACCGCTGAACATGACCGTGTGCGCGACCGACGGCGAGCAGATCATCGCGGTCCGTTATTCGAGCGAAGGGCAGTCGCGCTCGCTGTTTCACAGCAGATCGTTCCGTCATCTGCGCGAGTTGTATCCCGACGACGAGCGCATCAGGACGGCCGGCGAGAATGCGTTCCTCGTGCTGTCCGAGCCGCTCTCGGACTTGCCGGGTATCTGGCAGGAAATTCCCGAGAGCACGGCGGTGGTCGCACGCGGCGGCGAGATCGAGCAGTTTGCGTTCGAGCCACGAATGAACTGAGCCGCGCCTGGAGTTTTGCGCCCTGCCGCCCTATGCTGCGGGAATGAGCAAGGTCAACGGCACAAAACGTGCATACCGGCTCGGGAGAAACGCGGCGTGTCATCTTCGAATCTGGGACCGACGGCAGAAGACAAGCTCGCCTTCTGCGTCGCCTGCACCGCACTGGATCAGGCGACTCGCGATCTGCAACAGTTGAGAAGTAACCCGGCAACATCGCTGAATGCGCTGTCTAAAGCGCAGCGCGACTATGAATTGACCCGGGTGCAATGGCAGCGCTGTCAGTGGCAACTGCGGGCCGCAACGGCTCACGCAGTGAAGAGACCGTCACAATGCCTCGGCGCCGTCGTCATCGTCGGGCACGACAAGGCGGTCCGGGATTCTCTGCGCGTTCTGCTCAATGTAAAGGGCTATGGGCGCTCCAAAGCGCTCGGTTTCGAGCATTGGCATGAAATATGGCTGGAACCGTCGCGCCAATTGATCGTTCTCGACGTGCCCGTCAATTCGATTACGACTGCGTTGTGGTTCGTGGAGAGCTTCGATACAAGCATCGATATGCCGAGCATCATCGCGTTGGCGCGGCCGGAAGACGCGGCCAGTTTTGCTGGCAAGGTCGACGCCATCGTTGCCAAGCCCATCGTGCTCGAAGAACTGCTTTACGCAATCGACTTGATTCAGTTGCAGACGAAGACTCCAGCGCATCATGGGTGACGGTGTCTGTCGGCACGGCCCCAGGTTCGTTCATCCCCTATAGAAGCCCGTATTTCCGCGTACTTTCGCTGAAGCCGCGCTCCGCATCTGCTTGCCGAAGCCGCGCAACGCCTGCACGAACACTCGGGCCCGCGATTTGCTATCTGTGGGCGCGAGGTGACATATGAACGACGAAAAATTGATCGAGCCGGAATCCGCCGTACGCGATCCCGTCGAGCGGTCGTGGATTAAACGCCTGGGCCCCGGCCTGATCACGGGTGCGGCCGACGACGATCCATCCGGAATCGGCACTTATTCGCAGGCCGGCGCGCAATTCGGATTCAACCTTCTATGGGTGATCCTGATCACCTATCCGTTGATGACCGCCATCCAGCTGGTGAGCGCGCAGATTGGCCGGGTGACCGGCAAGGGCCTCGCATCGAACATCCGCGCGCATTATCCGGCTTGGCTGCTGTATGGCGCGGTCGCGCTGCTCGTCGTGGCAAACGTAATCAACATCGCCGCTGATCTGTCGGCGATGGGCGCCGCGGCCGGACTGCTGCTGCCCGGTCCGCAACACCTCTATGTCGTCGGCCTCGGGGCGTTCTCCGTCATCCTGCAGATTTTTGTCCCCTACGAAAGCTACGCACGGATTCTGAAGTGGACCGCGCTATCGCTTCTTGCGTACGTCGCGGTCGCTTTCATCGTGCCGATCCCGTGGGGCGAAGTCGCACGCGCCGTTGTGTTGCCGCGCATCTCGCTGACGTCGGACTATCTGACCATGGTGGTCGCGGTGCTGGGCACGACGATCAGTCCGTACCTGTTCTTCTGGCAGGCGTCGCAGGAAGTCGAAGAAATGCGCTCGGCACCGGAACAGGCGCCGTTGCGCCGCGTACCGCATCAGGCACCCGCGCAGTTGCGAAGAATCCGTTTCGATACGTGGGTCGGCATGGGGGTGTCCAACTTCGTTGCATTTTTCATCATGTTGACGGCGGCGGCTACACTGCATCTGCACCACATCGAAGTGAAAACCTCAGCCGATGCCGCGCGGGCACTCGAGCCGTTTGCCGGACGTTTTGCTTACGTACTGTTTGCGCTCGGCATCATCGGCACCGGCATGCTCGCGCTGCCGGTTCTCGCCGGCTCGGCCGCCTACGCCGCCGCGGGCAGCTTTCGCTGGCGCAGCAGTCTGGCATTGCATCTGACGCTCGCGCGCGAATTCTATGCGGTGATCGCACTGGCCATCGTCGGCGGCGTGGCCATCACCTTCATGCATTTCGACCCGATCCGCGCGCTGTACTGGAGTGCGGTGATCAATGGCGTTACCGCGGTGCCGATCATGGTCATCATGATGCTGATCGCGCGAAGTCGGCGGGTGATGGGACAGTTCGCCGTCAAGGGCGTGCTGGCGTGGGGAGGATGGCTCGCAACGCTCGCGATGGCGCTGGCGGCGGTGGGCGTGTTCGTGCCGTCGTAACACACGTGTTCCACCACGAACCTGGCCTTCGTGCGGAACGGCGGTGCTCCGCAATTCGCGCCGCACGGGCTGCGCAACGGCAGCCGTATCTGAACTTCCTCGTTTTGCGTTCGTCTGAACGGTGCATCCGGCCACGGACAGCACCGTCACATGCCGACGGTTTGCCGACAACCGCGTGGCCGCTCCCGTTCGACGATCAAGGAGGATTGCACATGCCGAAGAAGCGTTCAGACGAATCGTCAGCCGCACGCGGCAACCGCAGAGGCAGAATTCTCGCCGCGCCGGTTTTCTCGCAGCCGCAACCCACACCGGACCCGCAAACCTTCGTGGTCCGGCACGCATCCGATACCGCCGCGTACAAGGTGATCGACGAACTGAACCGCGAGCACAAGCTGAAGGCGCTGCCGTTTCCGCCGCCGCGCGGCGGCACCGAGCCTCGGCTGACGTTTGCGGAGGTGGTGAACAACAATCAGAAGCTCCTCGATACGATCAACGAGAGCGGACAGATCGTCTTTCACGCCACCGGCGACTGTGGCAGTACCAAAGGTCCGGCCACCCAGAATGAAGTCTCGGACAAGATGGTCAGCGACTTCGACGAAACCGATCCCGCCGAGGTGCCGCAATTCAACTTTCTGCTGGGCGACATCGTCTACAGCTTTGGCGAGGCGCAGTACTACTACGATCAGTTCTATGAGCCGTATCGCAACTATCACGCGCCGATTCTGGCCGCCGCCGGCAACCACGACGGAATGGTGTCGCCGTTGAAGCATGAGAAGAGCCTGCAGGCGTTTCTCAGGAACTTCTGCTCCGACTGCTTCCAGGTCTCTCCCGATGCGGGCCACCTTTCACGGACCGCGCAAATTCAGCCCGGTGTCTTCTTCACGTTCGAGGCGCCGTTCGTGCGCATCATCGCGTTGTACAGCAATACGCTCGAAGACCCCGGTGTGATCGCTGACCGTCACATCGGCAACAGTCAGCTGAAGTTCCTGAAAGCGGCGTTATTGCGGGTGAAGAAAGAGAACTATCGAGGCGCCCTGCTGTTCGCGCATCACCATCCGCCGTATGTGGCGCGCGGCCGTCATGGCTGGAGCGTGGAAATGCAGCAGCAGATCGATGCCATTTGTCATGAGGTCGGTATCTGGCCACACGCGGACCTCGCGGGACACGCGCACAACTATCAGCGCTTTACGCGAACCCGTTCCGATGGCACCCACATCCCTTACATCGTTTGTGGGAACGGCGGTCATCAGGTGCAGCGGCTCACCACCAACGGCCAGCCGCCCCTTCGCGCGCCGCAGCTGCTCCAGGCCGCGTCGAAAGACGCCGATGCGGTCGTGCTTGAAAGCTACGACGACCGCAACTTCGGCTATTTACGGCTCGTCGCCAACGCGAGGCAATTGCGCATCGAATACCATCCCGCCGTGGACGGACCCAATACGAAAACCCCCGACGATCAGGTGACCATCGATCTGGCCACCCGGCAGGTCGCGCACTACGTCGCTCGCGACTCGGGCATACCCGCTCTTGCGGAGCGCATTCGTCAATTCGCGCAGGTCCAGCCTCGCGAAGGCTGACAGGTACGCAACTCGCCGATCTGATGCGATCCGCGGCTTCCGCTGGTTTCCCCGCATTAAAGATTTGTGAATATCTACCGTAATCGTAAAAGTGAGGCGGCTCGCAGCGTTCGAGCCGTCGCTCAACCCGGTAGTCGGAGAACAGCGTGAGATTCAAAGCGGCCTCGTGCCCTAAAAAACCTAACCCGATTGAGTCCCGGGTCGATAGCGACGCACACGCGAATGGCTGGTCAGCCCGCAACCAGCAGTTTCTTTCCTATTTCCTGTCGCGGTATGGTCAACGCAGGACCATCCCGCTGCCGAGTCTCTGCATTGCCGTCGCTGCCGGTGTTGGCATCGGCGCTCTTGTGCATCAAGCGGCCAGTGAAGCGGCGACTGCCCTACGTGTTGCGTTGTCGATGATGTCCGGCGCCGCCGGCCTCGCGATCGTTCGTCGCAAACTCGGCCTGGATTATGCGCGGCAAAGTGCGGCCACCGCACTGGCGAGCGGGCTTCTGCACGCGAATCGCGACTGCCTGAAGGTGCTCGCAACCGACGGAAAAATGCTGCGGGTGTCGGAGCATGGCGCGATGCTGATGGAAGCGGAGTCACCCGAGCAACTATCCGGCGCGGACTGGCTCGCTTTCTGGACCGGCGCGGATCGCACGGCGGCCGAGCAGGCGTTGGCTGGCGCCGTCTCCGGCAACAGCACATCGTTCACGGGAAGCTGCGCGACGACGCGCGGGCGCACCAAATGGTGGAACTCGACGCTCACGCCAGTAACAGGCGACGACGGTGAGGTGACCGCGCTGCTTTGTGCATCAGAGGATGTCACCCAGCAATCGGAGCTGTTGAAGACACTGCGCGAACGCGATGAGTTGATGCATGAGATGGAGTTGCATGTCCGGCTCGTGTTCTATTCGTATAGCTCGCATTTCGAACACTGTCACCATGTCAGCGCGGGTGTCGAAAGCGTGTTTGGCATTACGCCTCAAGAGCTTAGCAACAGGCCTTCGGCGTGGCTCGACCTCGTGGTGGAGGAGGACCTGGAGCCATTGCTCGCCGAGATGAACCGTATCGCGTCCGAAGTGTCGGAAGGTCGCTTCGAATACCGCATCCGCCGCCCGGATGGTTGTCTGCGCTGGATCAGAAGCACGGCCTACCCCGTGTGCGATGGCTCCGCGAACGTGGTGCGCATCGTCGGCGTCAGCGAGGACATCACGCTGGAACAGGAACGCCTCGCGGCGCTCGACCATCTGGCCTACACCGATGGGCTCACGGGTTTGGCTAACCGGGGCGCGCTGATCCGCCACATGAAGAAGCTTTGCAGGCAGAACGTCGCCTTCGGTCTGATGTTCGTCGATCTCGACCGCTTCAAGGTCCTCAACGATACGCTGGGCCATACGGCCGCTGACCGTCTATTGCAGGACATCGCCAAAGTCATTCAGGGAGCGCTACCGCCGGATGCCTGCGTCGCGCGCCTCGGCGGAGACGAGTTCGCGGTGATCGTCAGGGGCGAGAGCGACAAGGCGACGCTGGCAAGCCTCGCGCAGTCTCTTCTGAACCTGTTTTCAAGCGACGTTCGCAAAGACCACGCCGCGCCATTCGTCACGGCGTCGATCGGCATTTCGATCTTTCCCGAGCACGGCCGCGATCACGAGGCGTTGCTGACCAGCGCGGATATCGCGATGTATGCGGCGAAAAAAGGCGGCCGCAACGGTTTCCGGTTCGCCGACGAAGCGTCCAGCGATGTGCTCGGAGATTTCGAGCTGGAGTGCAATCTGCCCACGGCGCTGGCGTCGAACCAATTCGTGCTGCATTTCCAGGGTATTCATGAACCAGCCTCTCTGGCGGTGAAAGGCGTCGAAGCACTGGTTCGATGGAACCATCCGGCGCGAGGCCTGGTGGGTCCTGGCAGCTTCATCCCAATCCTGGAGGAAAGCGGGTTCATCGTCGAAGTCGGGGCATGGGTCGTGGACGCAGCCCTCGCTCAACTCGCCGTCTGGCAGGCCGCCGGGAAAAAAGAGCTGTCGATGTCGGTGAACGTGTCCGCGCGCCAACTGCGGGATGACTCGCTGGTCGCGATAGTCGACCAGGCGCTGCGAAAACACCGGGTGCCGCCGCGCTGCCTGCAGATCGAACTGACCGAAAGCGCGTTGATGGAAAACCCCTCACTCGCGCAGGCAACGCTGATGGCGCTCAAGCGCCTTGGCGTGCGCATCGCCATCGACGACTTCGGAACGGGATACTCGAGCCTGCGTTATCTGGCCGATTTTTCGCCGGACATCGTCAAGATCGACCGCTCGTTCACGGCCAGGCTGGGCCGCGACTCGGCGGCCGCGTCGATCGTCCGGGGCATCATTCAGATGTCGCACGAACTCGGCATCAAAGTGACGGCCGAGGGTGTCGAAACGAATCAACAGCTGCATGCGCTGCGCGACGCAGGCTGCGACTTCGTGCAAGGGTTCTTTTTGACGAAACCGATGAAGGCGGAGAATCTGTTTCAGTGCGAATGCTCTGTGTCCTCGTCCGCAGCAGCCGGGGCAACTAGCTTCTGCTCCCATTGAGAAACAGATCCGCGACGACCGAGCGCAGCCAGCGATTGCCGGCTTCGTGATGGTACTTCGCATGCCAGTGCTGGCGCACCGCGAACTTGTCCACCGGGAAAGGACATGAATGGACCACGACGTCGTTCGCCCGCGCCAACGTCTCGCCAATGTGTCGCGGCAACGTAGCTATCAGATCGGTCGACCTGATGATCGATCCGAGTCCGAGGAAGCCGGGCAATTCAAGCACGACGTCGCGTTCGATGTTCTCGCGCAACAACGCCTGTTCGAGCAGTTGCCCGCCTGTGCCAGCCGCAATCACGACGTGCCCCTCGCTGCCGTATTGCTTCAGACTCAGCCGCGCACGCACGCGAGGATGATTGCGGTTCGCAAGGCATACCCAGTCCTGCATATAAAGCTGTTGCTGGTACATACCGCCCCCCAGCCATGGCACGTGCCCGATCGCAAGATCCGCCTCGCCGGATTCGAGCGCCCGCTCCGTATTGCCGTCGATCCTGGCCGCTTCCAGCCGAACGCCTGGCGCCTGCGCTCGCAAATGCGCCAACATTCGCGGCAGCAGCGTAATGTGGCTCGCGTCAGTCATGCAAATACGAAAGCGTCGCTTGGCCGTGGCGGGATCGAACGAGATCTCCCACGCAGCGAACCGGCGCAGAGACTCCAGAATTTCCCTGCACGGTCCGATCAACGCGTCAGCCTGCGGCGTGGGCGTCATACCGCCCGGTGTGCGAACGAACAATGGGTCCTGCAAATGCTCGCGCAAGCGACCCAACCAGATGCTGACCGTCGGCTGACTTTGCCCGAGTTGCTCGGCGGCGCGCGTGACACTTCGCACGTCGTAAAGCAGGTCGAAAAGCTGAAGCAGCTTGAGGTCCGGAAGCTCAGTGGTACTCATGGCGATATTGTCAGTTGCAATGTCGCCATTGTATCCATTGCGTCGTGCGATGGACGGACATCCGCAACCCGGGCGTCCTCGGCCCCTCGTGCGTCAAATGAGCGGAACGGTCAGCCGGTCGATGATCGCTTGCGTCTGCGGTCGAACGCCGCGCCACCACTCGAACGCTTCGGCAGCCTGCTCGACGAGCATGCCGACGCCGTCGGCAATGCCCTGCACGCCCGCATTTCGCGCGAGCCGCAAGAACGGCGTGAGCCCCTTTCCATACGCGAGTTCGTACGCGGTTCCTGCCGGGCTGAACACGTCCGGGGGAACGGCGGGCAACTGACCGGTCAGGCTCGCCGATGTCGCGTTCACGACGAGGTCGAACTGACCCATCCCGTCGAGTTCCCGGTAGCCGCATGCGATCAAAGGGCCGCTGCTCGCGACTTGCGCGACCAGCGCCTCGGCCTTGCGCACATCCCGATTCACGACGACCAGTTGCGCCGGACGCGCCGCGATGAACGGCAGCAGCGCGCCGCGCACTGCTCCGCCCGCGCCCAGCACGAGCACGCGCTTGCCTGCCATCGGCTGAGCGAGGTTCACTTCGATATCGCGCACGAGGCCGACGCCGTCGAAGTTCTCGGCAATGATCCGGCCGTTTTCGAACTTCAGCGCGTTCACAGCGCCGGCGAGCGTGGCCCGTTCGCTGCGCTCGTCGGCAATCGCGAACGCCTGCAGCTTGAACGGCGCGGTGACATTCATGCCTCTGCCGCCCGCGGCGATAAACGTCTTGACGGTCTCGGCGAAGGCATCGGCGGGCTCGATCGGACCTTCGATCGCCGAATAGTTGATCTCCTGTCCGGTCTCCTGCGCAAACAGACCGTGAATCAGCGGAGATTTCGTGTGGCCGATCGGATTGCCGATCACCGCGTATCGGTCGCTCATCACGCGCTCCCCTTCGAAAACAGCAAGCCCTGGGTCTGCATCGCGTCGATTTCGGCGGCGCTGAATCCGAGCGACTGCGCGACTTCCGCGTTGTGCTGACCGAGGTCCGGGCCGACTTCGCGGATCGACGTATCGCAGTCGGAAAAGCGGAACGGCAGATTAGGCAGGCGTAGCTTTCCGAAGCGCGGATGGTCCTGCTCGATCACCATGCCACGCGCGGCGATCTGCGGATCGTTCACCACTTCATCGATGCGCTGCACTTTTGCGCAAGGCACGTCGATGCCATCGAGCAGCGCCAGCACGTCGGCGACCGGCCGCGCCGCCACCCATGGCTTCACGACCGCGAGGATTTCGTCGCGATGGGCGTTGCGTCCGTTCAGACGGTGGAACCTCGCATCGGTGCCGAAGCCGGCCGGACCGCCGTGCTGTTCGACGAGCGAAGCAAACCGCTTCCACGCATCGTCGACCTGCGCGGCGATCACGAGATCGCCATCGGCCGCGCGGAACACGCCGTACAGCGTCGACGTCGGCATGTCGTGCCCCGTCTGCTCGGGCAGCACGCCTTGCATCGTGTAGCACTGCACCGCGTATTCGTGCATCGACACCAGCGTGTCGTACAACGCCATGTCGATATGTTGGCCGCGACCGCTCTTCACGCGCCCGAGCAAGGCAGCGTTGATCGCGGCGACCGCGTGAATGCCCGTGTACATATCGCCGAGCGAGATGCGCATCAGCGGCGGCGGTTCACCCGGATTGCCGATCATCTGCATGATGCCGCTCTTCGCCTCGGCGATCAGACCGAAGCCCGCGCGATGCGCGTCGGGCCCGGTGTGACCGTATGCCGAAATCGAGCAGTACACGAGACCTGGATTGCGCTCGGACAACGCGGCGTAGCCGAGGCCCAGCTTGTCGAGCGCACCGGGCCGATAGTTTTCGATGAACACATCGGCCGAATCGCACAGGCGTTGCATGAACTCCTTGCCGCGCGGGTCTTTCATGTCGACGCTGACGCCGCGCTTGCCCATGTTCAGTTGCAGGAAGTAGGCGCTTTGCTGGTCGTCGAGGATGGTCGCGTGCTGCCGGCCGGCATCGCCGCTGCCGGGACGCTCCACCTTGATCACTTCGGCGCCGAGCGCCGCGAGGCAGCGACCCACGTACGGACCGGCGAGAAAGTGGCTGTAGTCGACGACGCGAATACCTTCGAGGGGGCGGGCTTGCATCAGTTCGCTCCCGGACGGCGCGGCACCATCAGGCGATGTTCGCCGCGCTGGACGACCCGGCCGTCCTGATTGATCAGCTCGGACGGCAGCACGACGATACCCCAGTCCGGACGGCTGTTGCTCGCGCGCATGTTGCCGACGCGGAACTTGACGCGAAGCACGTCGTTGACCTTGATCGGCAGCAGGAAATCCCACGTCCAGCCGAGCGACATGCCTGGCAGGAAGCGATAGTCGCTCTGCGTCTTCAGACCATCCGCGATCGACAGGCCGAACAGCCCGTGCGCGACGATCGAACCGAAGTGGCTCGCGTTCGCATATTCCTCGTCGACATGCACGGGCGTGTGATCGCCGGTCAGCTCGGCGTAAGCGAGAATGCGTTCTTTGGTGACGGTATAGGTCGGGCTCACACACTCGTCGCCTTCGTTCGCGTCGTCCCAGTACTTTTCGATGATCGTGCTCATGCTTTACGCCTCCGCGCGTGGATTGATCGCCAGCGCCTGCGCAACGCACGTGGCGGGTTTGGCCTGAATCAGTTCGACCGCGAGTCCATCCGGCAGACGCAGCCAGTTGCGCCCCTGCGGCATTTCACTGACGCCGAACGCTTGCGCCGCGGCGAGCGAGGCCTCGAGGTCCTCGCACATCACGCCGAGATGTGCGAGCCGGCCCTCGGGACCTTCGTAGCGCGGATCACTGATGAACTGCAGTCCGCCGAGCGTCCAGTACTGACGCGGCTCCTCGCGCGTGCCGTCCACCTCGCGCATGCTCATGCCGAAGACCTGTTCGAAGAAGCGGATATGCCAGTGGATATCACCCACCCAGATGGCGACGTGCTCGAGATAAGCTTTCGCGCCGCTCATGCTGTCGCTCCTTCTCGCTGACGGTCCGTCATCGCGCGCTCGATGCCCTTGATGCACGCGACGAGCGTCGAATTGACCGGAGTCGGCACGCCGAGGCGCTCGCCCCAACGCACGACCGCTCCGTTGATGAAGTCGATTTCCGTCACCGAGCCTTTTTCGAGGCTCTGCAGCATCGAGGTCTTGAACGCGGGCGAGAGTCCTTCGGCCGCGAGCGTCCAGGCTTGTTCCGCTTTCGTCATCGAAAGATGGATGCCGGCGGCCTTCGCGACCGCCATCGCTTCTTCGATCGCCGCCAACGCGGCGGCTTTCAGAACGGGCTCCTCGTACAGTTGCCCATACGTCAGACCGGTGATGCCGGTGATCGCGCCCGTCGCGACGTTGATCAGCAGCTTGTCCCACATGGTGCCGAGGATGTTGTCGCTGACCGTGGTTGTCAGACCCGAACTGTTGAACGCGTCGGCGATGGCGCGGACCCGGTCGGTGACCCGGCCGTCGAGTTCGCCGACGATCGTCAGCTTTCCGTTCACGCCCGACTGGATGTGCCCTGGCGCCTTCAGCACGCCGCCCACATAGGTCTTGCCCGCCAGCACGCGCTCCCGGCCGACGATTTCGCTGAGCACGTCTTCATGGCCGAGGCCGTTTTGCAGCGACAACACGAGCGTGTGGGGTCCGACGAGATCGAGCGCGCCGCGCATCGCCGAATCGGTGTGGAAGGACTTGACCAGCACGATGACGAGGTCCACCGGCCCGACTTCGGCCGGGTTGATCGTCGCGCGGACTTTTATGCGGCGTGAGCCGTTGGCATCGTCGACTAGCAGGCCGTCGCGGCGCATGGCCTCGACGTGCGCCGCGAAGCGGTCGACCAGCCACGTCTGGTGGCCGCCTTCAGTCAGCGCGGAGCCGATCGCGCAACCCAACGCGCCGGCTCCCAGGAATGCGATCTTCATAGATGTCTCCGTAATATGGAGACGAAGATACGATTCCCGCATCATGCTGGCAATGCAATGAATGCAATAGCATCATTGCAGTTTTTAATATCGAAGTGTGCCGCCGCCGCGGGTGGATCAACGTTCCAGTCTTTCCCCTCAATGCGTGCGCACCATTTGCCCGCTCTGTCCCGCGCTCATCGACGCGGCCCTATCCGTTCGATGCATCGCGGCCACCTTTGCTTCCGCGGCCTGAATATCGGCGGGATAGGAACCATCATCGCCCATCGACGGGTTGTATCCCGCCGCTTCCAGTTCCTCGAGTTCGTGCATGACCTCCGCGCGCGTGAGCTGATGAGCCTCGGGCTCCGACACAGTTTGCGCATCCGCGCTTGCGCAGCCCGCCATCAACATCGCACCAGCGATCATGAGGCTCACTAACGAGGAAGCCGCGTATTGATTCAACGATTCCGATTTCATCATGAACTCCTTTTGACCTGAGGATGTATTCGCGCATCCGCATTCACTTCGGATCGTCTTGTCAGATCGTGGGTGTTACGCGATGCACATCCGGTAGACGGAGTTTTCTCGTTGGATATTCCCGATGTCTAAATAGAACTACCACGCAATCTCCGACGTTCGATCCCGTTGCGAAATTGACCTGCGACGAACGCGCCGACGATCAGAGAAAGATACAAGGCCACGAGATCGTGACGCCATGCGTTCAGCGCCAGCTGATGCGCAATCAGTTTTGGATCGGGAGTCAGGAGGATTGGCCGCTTCGCTTCGACGGCTCGCATCATCCGGACAAAGCCTGCCGCGGACAACAATGGCAGCAAGATGACCCATGTCAACAGCATGGGCTTCATGCGAAGCGCCCATGGCATCTGACGCAAGCGAAACCATAAGCCAAGGCATCCGTGTATCCATCCGGGCGCGAGCAGCGCAAGCTGCAAACCCTGCGTACCGGTCGTGAGCAACTGGATCACGATGCGCTCGTAGTCCGGTTCGAAGCCATAGAGCGTGGACGCGAGCCGGGTCGTCACCGCATGACGGATCAGCAGCAGCGGCAGGCTCAGTCCTGCCCATAGACGCACCCATTCAGCAGGAGGTAACGCCCAGTGACGGCGCGCATAGATCGTTCGCATCGCCAGTGCGAAATGCAGCGCGGCCGCTCCGTACAACGCGATCGTTCCAGGCGCGCTGCGCCAGAGCCGCAGCGCCAGGACCAGACCACGTCCGGCCAGTTCGAGCGACCAGATTCCGAGCGCGTGATTGAGCAGATGGAGAAATAGATAGACCAGCAACACCACGCCGGAGCCGAGTTGCAATCGCCGCAGAGCGGTTTGCATCCGCAACGTCATGCGAACGTCCCGCTGGCATGGTGTATCTCCTGCGGGGCAAACGCCGCCTTGTCGGCCATGTTCATTTGATCACCCATCCGATCTCAGTCTCACCTGCAAGACCACCGAGATGCGGTGCTTATTCCCGATTCGGTTCACGCCGCATCATCGTTTCGAGCGAGTGCGACACGGTTGCGTGCTCGCGATGACAATTCGGGGTCAGTCACAGCGTCGCCGTCACACCACCATCGACATAAAGAACATGACCGTTGACGAAGTCCGACGCGCCACTCGCAAGGAAGATCGCCGCGCCGACCAGATCGTGCACATCGCCCCAACGCCGCGAAGGCGTGCGATTGACCAGCCAGCTGCTGAACGCTTCATCGTTGACGAGCGCGTCGGTCAGTTCCGTCTTGATGTAGCCGGGGCCGAGGCCATTGACCTGGATGCCATACTGGCCCCAATCGATCGCCATGCCTTTCGTCAACATTTTCACGGCGCCTTTGCTCGCGGTATAGGCGGCGATATTGGGCCGGCCGAGTTCGCTTTGCACCGAGCAGATGTTGATGATCTTGCCGCGCCTACGCGCGATCATGTGGCGCGCGACCGCCTGCCCGACCAGAAACACGCTATCCACATTGGTCTTCATCAACTGTTCCCATTGCGCATGGGAGAACTGCTCGAGCGGCGCGCGCCGCTGCATGCCGGCGTTGTTCACGAGAATATCGATCGCGCCGATCTCGCTTTCGATCTGCGCCACCGCCGTTTCCACCGCCTCCGGAGCAGTCACGTCGAAACATCGCCCATGCACGTTCCCGCCCGCGTCGCGCAGGCGGCTGACCGCTTCCGCCAGCCTCGCTTCATTGCGGCCGTTCAGCACGACTTCGGCACCGGCGCCGGCCAGCCCTTGTGCCAACGCAAAACCGATACCGGTACTCGATCCGGTGACGAGCGCGCGACGCCCACTCAGGTCGAACATCTGCAAACTGTGGTTCAACTTGATCCCCCTTTTGAATTCAATGTACCAGCGTTCGATTCGTGGAAGCTAACCGGATGAATCGAGATCGTGCCGGAATTGGCGGCGCTGCGCGGCGTCGGTGATGCAAGCTTCGACCCGTTGAACGAACTCGTCCAAATTCGCGGCATGCCGCGCCTCTCGACTCGCGATCATCTTCGCGATCGGCCCCACAAAGACGGCCAGTTTAACGGCGACGGCATCGATGCTGGCCTGATCGATCGCACTGTCCGGCGCCCTAGCTGCGGCGCTCGCGGGCGATACAGCCGATACCTTCGCCGCAGCCGCAGCCGCCGCGACACCTGAGCCCGGCGATGACGACGCGACCATCGACGTGTCGGGTGAGCCCGCCGTCAGTCGCGCGAAGGCCTGCTCGAATTCGAGCCGCGCTGTGTCCGGCAACACCGCCGCCAGTTGCGCGCCGAGCGCTGGCAGGTCGCTCGCCTGGGTGGCGGCGCGCCGCACCAGCAGGCTTGCGAGCGGGCCCATGTGGGTCGCCAGTTGGCGTTCGATGCGCGCGAGCATCTCAGGCGGCCAACTCCGCTGCACCGAAGGCACAGGCACGGGCGGTTTGCCACCGCCCGTCGCATGGGTTGGCCACGAAGCGGACGCGGAGCAATACGCGGATGGCGTCACGATAGTCCGGTCATCATCGGCCGCGGCGGGTGAGACAGCCAACGACCTCAAGCTCGCGAGCCATTCCGCGGCCGAACCGAAGCGGTCTTCCGGCCGCCGGGCGAGTGCCTTGGCGAGCATCGCGTCGATCGCGGGCGGCAACGCGGAGACGATTTCCGATGGCCGGGCCGGCGCATGTTTGAGGACCTTCTGCCTGATCGTCGCCGGCAAGCCGACGAACGGCTGATGGCCAGTCAGCATCCGGTACAGCACGACGCCGGCCGAGAACAGGTCCGCGCGGGCATCGACCGATTCGCCCTCGAACTGCTTGGGCGATATGTAGCTCGGCGTGCCGATCATCCATCCGGACGAGGTTGCGGACGAGCCGATGCGCGCGACGCCAAAATCGGCGACCTTCAGCAGCCCTGCCGCCGTGACGAGCAGATTCGCGGGCTTGATCCGGTACTTGCCAATACGCGTAGGCGTTGCTTCGTTGCTCATGCGGGTTCCGATCGAGGGGCGCGTGGCCGATCACGCCAGCTTACGCCCCCAGCATCCGCAGCGCCTCGACGAGACTCGTCTTGATGCGGTTGAACGACACCGCGAGCGAGGCGATTTCGTCGCCACCGCGCGTCGGAAACGATGCGGTGTCGAGCTTGCCGAGGCTCAACACCCGGTCCGCCACGAAACCGGTCGCGGCGAATTCCGCGGCGAACACGACGAGGAAGGCGAGATTGAACAGCGTCTTGTCCGGCACCGTGAGCGACGCTTCGTGCGGGGGCATGAAATTTGCGGAATCCGCGTGATCGCATCCCGACAAGGAGATGGTATGGACGCCTCCCTCCCGCGTCGGATCGGAGAGGCAGTAGGAGCGGCGGAGCCCTCGCTGTACCCGACGGCATCAGAGTGCCAAAGTGGTGGTGTCAACACGACCACAGAGGGTAAGGAGGGCTCGAAATGAAGACTACGACATTCGGCCTGGATTTGGCAAAACGCGTCTTCAGGTTCACTGGGTAGACATGGACACGGGCGAAATCAACCGGCGACAACCGAAGCGCGAACGGATTGTGACGTTCTTCGCGAACCACGCGCATGCCTCCATCGCGATGGAGGCATGCGGCAGTGCCCATCACTGGGCGCGCCGCTTTGCGAGCTTTGGCCATCAAGTCAGGCTCATTTCGCCCTCATTCGTCCGACCGTTCGTGAAGAGCAACAAAACCGATGCGGCCGACGCCCAGGCGATTTGGGAAGCCGCACAGCGCCCAGAGATGCGTTTCGTCGCCGTCAAAAGCGAAGCTCAGCAAGCTGTACTGACCTTGCATCGGATACGAGAGCACGAGCGAACGTATCAACCCGGCTACGTGGCGCATGCCGCGTAAAACATCAACTTACTATGGAGAATGGTCGCTGATAGGTTGCGCAGGTAGATACGCGTGTGATGGCAAAACAGGTCGGACCGCGGGGAAGCAAACCTGAATCGCGGTTAGTCCTTCGAGGACTGCAAGGAGTTGAGGTCTTCCCCGGGCAGATTCCATCAGGGCCAGCGGGCCTGCGTCCGCTCAATAGGGCGGATATTAGCCTGCAGCCTGACCGTCTCACACAAATATCACCTGGCAAACCGGGAGGCGTCCATATAAGACCGCCATGGACACCCGGCAAATCGAAGAACTCCGTCCGACGCAAATGACCCACGGCGCGCGCGAGGTCCGAGAAAAAGCCCGCCAATACCGATCGGTGAGCGGCCATGACCTGGAAATGGCCATCGCCGAAAAGCCGATACCGGTCGTCTGCGGACCGAACGGCATACCGTTCGCGATCGATCATCACCATGTGGCGGCGGCGCTGTGGCAGGTTGGCGTCCGCTCGGTTCCAGTCGTGCTGGTGCGGGATCTATCCTCGTACACGTGGGCGTCGTTCTGGCTCAGCATGGAAAACGAACGATGGACGTTTCCGTATGACGCGCAAGGGATGCGCCGGCCTTTCTCCGAATTGGCGGAGCACGTCTGGGAACTGAAAGACGACGAATACCGAAGCCTCGCGGCAGCGGTCCGGGATGCCGGCGGCTATGAAAAAACCAATGTGCCGCTGGAAGAATTTCGCTGGTCCGACTTCTTTCGCTCGATGTTGCCGCGGCCCGATAGTGACGAAAAGTTCTCGGCTTTGCTCAAGGAAGCCTTGAAGCTGGCAAAGAGCGACTCGGCATTGGGACTGCCGGGCTATCTGGGCCGCACGGATTGAGTCGGTGGCTCGCTCAATCGTGGGCCCCGGTCCCCGCCGTCACCAGAAACTGATCCATCAACGAGATTTTCAACGGCTTATCCGCGTCGAGCTTCTTCTTCTCGATCACATACTTCCAGCCGTCCCCGCTGCCTGGATTGCGATAGAACGCGACGACCGCCACATATTCCGTATCGGCCTGCATCGGCTGCGACAGGCTCGCCGACGCACCCGGGTTCAGCACCGATGCCATGCTCGCCTGCAGGTCCCGCGCGAGCACCGTGCGGTCGTTCTTCAGCAGATCCTCGTACGACGCGCCGTCGAACATCTTGCGGGCCTTCAGTTGATACACGCGCACCGCAACCGATGTCGCGCGACCGGCGTCGTCGGGGTTCAGCGCTTCGCGCGCGGACAGATCGACGTCGAGCACCTTGATCTGCTTGAAGAACACCGCGTGATACGCGCTCGACGACGCGTCCGACACCGCTTGCCATGCGCCGCATGCCGACAGCAGCGCAACGGACGCGATGGTGGAAACGGTGAAACGAAGATTCATCGATGGTCCTTTGGGCGCGTCGTTCATCACGCGGATCGAGTCAGGTACGGATTGGCCGCGGGCTTCGGAAACGCTTGACAAACCCCGAGCCCGACGTTGATCAGGCGTTCGCTCATGGCAGGCAGCACGGTGGTCCAGCCGAGGCGCGGCGCGGGTCCGGCCGGTCCTCCGTGGATCGCGGGCAGCGGCGCGAGACGCGACGAGATTTTCATATGCAGATGCACGTCGGCCTTCACCCCGACATACAACTGCACGAACGCCATCAACTCGCGATGCAGCCACGCACCCGGCAACAGATCGTGCGCCTGGGCGGCATCGGCCGGCCGCAACGTCACGCGCACCGCCCGGCTGCGATACGCAAGCCGCTTGCCGAGCACATAGCCGCCGCCGAGGCCGCGGCGCGCGCCGTTGTCGTTGGTCGCACCAGCACGAGTGGCCAACGACGTCAGCGGTTGCGGCTTGCCGACGCGCGCGGGCGCGGGAAAGAACTCATCCACCCGTACATCGACGCCCGGTACCGCGAGCGCAATCACGCCGGCGAGCCCCTCGGGCGTGCGCGTGCGCTGGATCAACAGGCCGAGCAGCGCGAGCAGCCGCGAATCGGGCAAGCCTGCGCGCTGCGGCTTGTCGCCCCAGCCGAAGCCGGCGAGGCACAACAGATTGCGCGAATGCGCATCGCTGCCGCCCGCGCGAAAACTCTCCGGATAGCGGTACTTTTTCCACGCGCGATACAGCAGCGTCACGAAGCGATGATTGAACTGATCGAGAAAGGCTTCGACCGCTTCGTGCCCTTCCTCGCGCAGCACGATCTCGTCGATCATGTGCGACGGCATCGCCGCGTCGACGCCGTAGAGTCCCATGAAGGTCGTGCGTACGGTCGGCGGCGCGTCGCCGCCGCCGAAGGCATCCGGATCATCGTCGAATTCGACCGCGGCGATCTCGCCCGTCGGAAAGCCGGTGCGCGCGCGTGGCCGGAAGCGTACCGGCTCGTGCGCCGGGGTATCACGAGTGCCGAAACCAGCATGGTCCGGCGCCCGCAATTCGAGCAGTCGGCACAACTGCATGAAGTTCATCCGTGGCGCGCGCGCGAGCAGCGCCGCGACGAGCGGTTCGAGATTCCGCGGTTCGTCGCGCGCCTCGAAAGCGTTCGCGTATGCGCTCATAACGGAGCCCGTTGCGCCTTGCTGCGCGGCCAGTCGGTGCGGGTCTGCGACGGCAGGCTCACGATCGATAGCTTCGTAAACAGATTGATCTCCGCATACAGCGCGAAAAAGCGTTGCAGCAATTCGCCGAACAGCATCACGTCGCCCTCGCCCGCGAACGCGTGCGAATCGAGCGTCACCTCGATATGCACGCCGCGCTCGACCGAGCCGCCCGACAACTCCTCGAGCAACTCCTGCGACACCCACAGAATGCCCGCGAGGCGCCGGCGGTTCAGTTCGTCGCTGGTCCAGTCGTATAGCGCGAGCGCGCCGCGCAGCACTTCCGCGTTCATCATCGACAGGAAGTTCGGCGCGAGATGCGATAGCACCCGCCACTGGAAGCGGTCGCCGGTCGGTGGATAGAGCGGCAGCGTCGGCGCGACGAGATTGTGCACCCCGGCGATGTTCGCCGTGCTGGTCGCAAGCTCGGCGATGCGCGCTTCGCGCAGGCCCTTGCGCGGCAGCATGCCGTTCGTGCCGGTGACGCGCAGCGACAGGCTTTCCTCGGGCAGCGTGTGCATCGTCTCCCACGCGTGACCGCCGAGCACGACCCATGTCTCGTGCAAACCCGCGACGCCGGGCCGCACGCGCGCGTGGAAGTAGCGCTCGGGCGCCTCGTGCCGCAGCATGCCGCCGCGATGCCGGAACGTCGCGAACGGCAGGTACTCGTAGCGCTCGGCGGTGTCGTGGTCGAACGCCTCGATCGCATCCACCGAATAGGTCTCGACGTGCTCGCCCTGATGGCCAGCGGGCAACACTCGGTATTCGGTTTCGTGATGATCGATCTCGATCGGCTCGGCGTCGAGTTCGAACAGGTTGATCACCGGAGTGCAGAAGAGCCGCACGTTTTCCGGACTGAAACGCTGATCTGACGGATACGTGTGCTTCAGAACGATCTCCAGTTCGAAGCGTGTCGAATTATCCGGCAGCTTCGTCACGTCGAGTCCGCAAAGATCGACGAACAGGAATTTCTCGCGGAACGTGAAGTATTCGAGTAGCAGCTGAAAGCCGGAAAACGCCGCGTCGGCCTTCGGCCACAGCCTCTCGTCGGCGGAGAACCCAGCCGGCTCGATCGTCACGTTGGCGAGCGGCAGCGCTTCGCCATCGCGCACTTCCGGAATGCGCCAGTGGATCGCATCGACCTCGCGCGTGAGCGCCAGATGCATCGCGAACGCGGTCGGCAGATCGGCACTCAGATACAGCCGCACGCGCGACAGGTCCGTTTCCTTCCGACGCGCGGACTGATCGAGCTCGAAGCCGAGCCGGACGATCGAGCGGCCGTCGTGGCGCACAGTGGGACCCGCGTGTGTAATCGACAGCGGCTGCAGCGTGACTGGCTGCGTGGTCCGGTACAGACATTGCACGGTGTTCAGCGTCGTGCCATCGGCGCCCGCCGCGTTCGGCACCGCGATCGGCGCCGAGCGGACCGGCACGCCGGCCGGCACGAACTCGGTTCGCTGCAGCTTCTCCGCGAGCGGCAACAGTTCGACGATCGACAGCGACGGAATCATCCGCAGATAGTGCGGCCACAGCAGACTCACGAGGCCTTCGGTCAACTCCGGCAATTCATCGTCGAGCTTCTGCTGGAGACGGCCGGTCAGAAACGCAAAACCTTCGTGCAAGCGCTCGACGTAGGAATCGCGATCACCGACGCGATCGAGGTTCAGCATCCGCGCGCGGTCGGGATGTGCCTGCGCGAATTCCTTGCCGGCCTCGCGCAGGTAGCGCATTTCGGCTTCGTAGTAGCGCAGGATCGGGTCGTCGTGTTCCATGCCTGGTGTTCTTATCAGAAGGTCAACGCTCGCGCCGGGTCCAGCACGGTCAGCTCGGCTTGCAGTTCGCCGATGCGGCGCGCGAGCGCGGGTTTGTCGGCGTCCTTACGGTTGCTCAGCGCCTTCAGCGTTCGCAACAACTGCTGCTTCACCTCGAAGACCAGCGCGGGTTCCCAGCGCGTGAGTGGCAGCGAGCGTGCGGTCGTGTCGAGTTCGGTGAGCAGTCCGAGCGCCGTGTCCGCGCGACCCGCGCGATCGGCGAGGCGCGCCATCACCAGCCGCTGCAGGTAGCGCTGCCGATCGGTGCGAAGGCCGGGCAACGCATCGAGCCAGGCGAATGCCGCCTCGATGCCGTCCCGTTCCGCGAGGTCGCGCGCCTGCGCTTCGATCTCGGGCCAGTCGCCGGTCGCCTCGTCGTCGCTGCCGGCCGCTACCGGCAGCGGCGCGATACTCTCGCCCGCGTCGAGATTGCGCACTACCGCGTGGCGTGCGATCCATTCGAGCGATGCGTCGTCGGCGAACGGCGTGCCGTCGTTGAACGCCAGGCGCTCGATGCCAGGCAAGCGTTCGAGAAACAGCGCGAAATCCGCGCGCAACTGGTCACGCCATGCGCTGTAGGGCGCGCCGACGTGATCGAGTGCGACATGCTGGAAATACTGCAGATCGAACCACAGGTGATTGACGCCCTCGAGGAATGCGCCCTCGACGCGTTCGAGCAGCTCATGCCACTGCTTTTGCAGCACGAGCCGCTTCATCTGCTGACGCAGCTCGCCACGCGGTGGCATCAGACGTGTGCGTGATGTCGCGTCGACGGGCGGCACTTCGTGCAGCGTGTCCCAGCGAACGGTGCGGACCAGCCGCACAGACGATAGATAGCCGTTCTCCTGGTCGCGTAGCCACAACCCCATCGAGCGGGCCTGATCGAGCAGGTCGCGGGTCGATGCGATCGATACGTTCACGCTGCCTGCAAAAGCTTGGCCCGACGATACGGGTAACGTTGCCGCTTCGAGTTCATTACCGCGCGACGATGCTTCGTTCTGCTCGAAACGCGCGATGAGCGCGGCGAGATTCGGCCGAGCCGCGTCGGTCCACGTGGCGGTACGCGTGACGAGCAGATCGAGCGCGGCGATCGCGCGTTCGAGGTCGGCCGTCGCGAACTCGCCGCGACTGTCGAGCAGCTCGATGACGCGTGTGGTGGCAAGCATGTCGAGCGCGCCCTTCTTCGCCTCGGCGCGCGCTGGCAGCACGTTCTCGCCGAAGCGCTCGACGAGCGACGCCGCGAGTTCAAGCCCGTCCGCGAAACCGAGAGGACCGTCCGCACGCAGACGCGCAAACGCGTAGTAACCGGCGAGACGCAGATCCTTGCCGGTCTCCTTCAGCAACTGCTCGCACGAACGGACGACCAGGCTGTCGTCGATGCCGGAGAGTTTTTGCGTTTCCTCGCGCAACTCGAAGAACAGGTCCTCATAGCCCGGGTCGCGGCCGCAGCCCTGCTCGCCGGGTAGCGGCTGCAGCCATGCGCTCCACGTGTCGAGACGCGCGCGTACGCGTTGTTCTTCGTCGCGCGACGGGAACAGCGTCTTCAACAGACTCGCCAGCATTTATTCGACCTCCGGTAGCAAGCCTTGCGGCAGACCGACGGCCGCGTTTTTCGCCGCGTTCAGCGCCGCGGGCGGCAGTGGTGGTGGCGGGTTGGCCTCGGATGGCTTCGGCGCGCTCTTTGCGTTGCCGGTTACGAAGATTCGGCCGGGTAGCTTGAAGTGACGCAGCGAGAGCACTTCGAGCGGGCCCGAGCCTGCCTCGCTGCGCAGTTGCACGCGCAATGAGATGCCCTCGCCCTGGTCGGGCTGCCACGACAGCAGATAGCGCGCGGCGTCCTGTTGCGACACCTGCGCGCGTTCGATTAGACGGATCAGGCCAAAGCGGCCTTGGGCGTCGAGTGCCGAGCGCAGGCCGCCGTGCTCGGTCTGCCATTCGATATGCGACAGGTTTTCGAGCGAATCGCCCGGCCACAGGAAGGGCGTCCACTCTTCCTTCTGATTGAAGTAATGCAGCTCGCGGCCCGACAGCATGAAGCGCATGTCGGTGACGCCCGGCGTCGGCACCGGGCGCAATTCGTAGCGCACGTGGGCGTCGCCGAAGGGGAACAGCACCGTCGATGCACGGGTCATTTCGTTCAGTCCGTCGAGGAACGCCGGATCGAGCGTCAATGCGCGGCCGTGGCTCGTACCCTGCGCGGCGATCCAGCGATCGCCCTGTCGTTCGACCACACCCGCCAGTTGCGTTGTGACGAACTGCGTAATCACGCCGTTGTCGGGGCGCATGAAGCGCGCCATTTCCGGCAGCGACGCGTCGTTGTCGGAGTCCGCGAACGGATAGCGGCCGCCGAACGCGCTGTTCCAGTCAGCGACGATCGCCGTGCGCCAGATTTCGTTGAGGCTCGCCGCGGCGGGCTGCACCAGCACCCGCCAGGTTTGATCGAGCGGCGCCTGGAACAGCGCGCCGAAGCCGGCCCACCGTTCGCCGAGACTCGCGGCAAGACGGCTCGCGTGATCGCGGCTGTCGGCGATATCCGAGGTCTTGCCCTGCAGCACCGCCTGCGCGGCGATGCGCGACATCGCGTCGGTGTCGGGACTCGACACGATCTGCTCGATCTTCAGACGCATCGCGGTCACGCGTTCGAGATAACGCGCGACGCTAAGGTCGCCGGTCGCGGCCAGTTGCGCGGCGGACTTTGCGTTCGCCCGCGTGGCGCTGGACGCGAGATCGCTTCCGGCAAGCCGCAGGATTGGCCCGAACGCGACTGCGAGCGGTGCAAGCGGCGGCTGCGTTTGCTTCGACGGATTCTTTTGGTCTGCGCCGACCAGTTGCTGCGCTTTGCTGACCAGCGTGTCCGACAGCGATGGCGTGCGCGCGCCCGTGCCCGCCTGATAGACGATCGCGTTCATCAGCATCACGAGCGGCGAGCGCTGTGGGTCGCCGAGCAGCGTTAGTTGATCGGCGGTAGCGGACAGCGTCGGTGCCGATTGCCAGCGCAGGCTGTTCAGGAACAGCCCCCATGCGCGCGCGTAGTCGTCGAAATAGCGTTGACGCAGCTCGGCTTTCAGCGACGACGGCAGCTCGGTTTTGTTCTCGACGTCGGACAGCACCCAGTCGCCTGTGACCTTGCTCTGCTCGCTCGCGTCGTCGATCGCTTTTGCGATGCGCTCCTCCCACGCGGCGCGCGTGAAGACGCCGGGGACCGTGGCCGTCGTGCTGAACAGACCACGGCTCGATGTGTCGCCGAGCAGCGTCGCGAGCGGCACGGGCGGGTATTTGGCTTTGGCGTCGTCGAGGATCTGCTGATAGACCGCGTCGGTCGAGTTCTGGATGCCACGCACGCCGATGATCGTTTGGCGTGTCGCCGAGATGAGTCCGTTGTCAGCGACGATCGCGAACGACGAGCCGCTTGTCGATGCATGTCGGCCTCGATGATTCGCGAAGAAGGCGATGGTGTGCTGACGCAGGTCCTCCCATGCGCCGGCCGACAGCGGCGAGTTGGCGGGACGCGCGGGTGCGGACGCCGCGGTGAGTTGCGGTGCGAGGAAGGCCGCGACCGCGCGTTCGGGCCTGGCGAGCATCATGTATGTCTTCAGCGTGTCGTAGGCGGCCCGCACTTCGCCACTGCCGCCGCTTGCAATCTCGGCGTCGGTCAGTGACGCAAGCCGATGCAGCCGCGCCTCCATCTGCTCGCGGATCGGGCCGACGAGAATGCGGCCGGCGGCGTTTTCATAGCGGGGCCATAGGGCGTCGAGCAACGCGGCGTCGCGGTTCAGGCCGAAGCGTGCGAGGTGCGGGGCTCCGTCACGCTGATGGGATTCGAGGGTGTCGATCTGCTTGTCGAGTGTGTCGAGCGTTTGCATCGATTGGCTCGGGTGGTGTTCTTCCGCGAGCTTTGTTAGCGTGTCGGCGGCGGAATGGATCGTTGTGCGGTTCGCGACACCCGAGATCATCGTGCCGGTAATCCATAGCGCGATCGCCGCTGTGACCGTCCACGCGGCGGCGGTCGATAGGCAGAAGCCGATGCGACGGCCGTGGAGCTTGCGACTGTGGTCGGCGATGGTTTGCCAAAGGGTGCGGTGTTGGGGGGCGATGCGCTTCGCCTCGGCGTCTTCACCTCCGCTGTCTTTGTCGTCGTCAGGGGTCGCGGGCGGGGCGAGTTCGCGCTCCTTGAAGAGCGGCGCGAACAGAAGGCCGTGAACGGCCTGGCGCCAGTTTTTTGAATGCGCGGTCTGCGCGACCAGTCCCGACAACACGCTGGAAAGCCTTTCGATATGTTGCGACAACTCCGCCGGATAGCGATCGTGCTTGTCGTGGCCGAGGCGAAGGACGCCGGTGTCCGCGAGGCGGCGGGTGAGGTTTTGTAGCGAGTCGTCGATGTTGGCCGAGTGCACTCGGGCGTTCGACCACGTTAGGCCGATCGCTTCGTCGTCGCCCTTCGGTTCGGTGCTGAAGTCCGTTACGTCGAGCAGATAGGCAGGCGCGGACCAGCGCAGTGCACGCGCGTGGCGCGCGAGGCGTTGGGCGAGCGCGTCGGCGTCGAAGTTGGAGTTGGCTGAGGTGCGGTTGCGGGTTATTGCGACGATTGCGTCGATTGGCCGGCGGCGGCGCAGGCGGCGGATTTGGGTGAGCCAGGTGGTATCGAGGGTCGCGCCGGTTTGAGCTGCGTAGAGCAGGACTGTGTTGCCGGTGATGGCGTAGCCGGATTCGGCCAGGCCGGGGGCGAGGCGTTTTACCAGGCGGAGGTCGCCGGTTAGCAGGAGCCAGCGGTCGCGGTAGCGCCAGTGGCGGCCGTGGAGGGCGTGGAGCGCTTCGCGCAACGCAACGATATTTTCCGGTGCAGTGAAATGCGCTAATGCCGGGTCTTCGTTCGCGCCTCGTGCTCGCTTATTTTTCGAATCGTAGCGGGCGAACCACTGCGTCGCACGCATCGATGCGATCCAGAGCACGACGGCCTCGAAGTACTTCACGAGCATCAGCGCGATGAGCATGCCCGAGAGCAGGCACAATTCGATAATGATTCGTGTCTCTTGCGTCCATCCGTGCGCCGGACCTTCTACCCAGACGGTCAGACCAAGCGCAACGAATAGAATGCAAATGCCGATGCCGATAAAAAGGGCTACGGGTTCAGATTTGTGTTCATTCATGCCTGTTTTCTGCACACGAGCGCGATCAGGTCGCGGTCTTCCTGAGTAAGAACGAGTTGGGGATCACCGGTTCGCGCGGCGAATTCTGCAGCGAGTGCGGTGGCAAACCATCCCCCCGCCACTCCGCAATCCCCAACGGTGGTTCTCAAGTCAATCCGGGATTTCTTTCCGTCGACTTGGGACGATGACCTGATTGCGACCTCTATTTCCGGTGAAATTCCGTGACTCCAGAGAGCGCCAACATTCGCCGACGTGGCTTTTCCCCAACGCATCGCGTTGTCGAGTGTCTCCCCTATGGTGTTGACCTGACCACGTGCGGGACGATGTAACAGCAACGCACTGGCTTCCGACTTCTTCTCAGCGATGCTTGGATGTCCCAACAGTAGTGCGACACCCGCCTCCGCAGCACCGTCCTGCAAGCGCTCGCTTACAGCTTCGCGCAATTGAACCGCGACCAGCAGATGAACGACACCTGGCCTCATGCTGTCGAGTAGCGCATCCGTACCGAACACCGAGGACGGCTCTATCGACGGTTTTGCGATCATTCGCAAACCCGGGAACTTGCCGATGACGAGTTTCTCGAGTCTGTCGGAAACGTCGATGCTCTTGAGGGCGCAATGCGAAACTGCTTCAAAATGAAGCGTTGTACCGGCAGAAAGAGCTGCGAACTGCGGCGTCAGATCTTCGATCAACTGGGCCAGAAGCCAGTTGCAGACCAAACGATGGCGAGAATATTCCGTGAGTTCGTTTCCGGAATGGACCTCCTGATTCGGGATTTCTATCCAGCGTGCGTCAACATCGGTGTTCGGCTTGGCTCCGCCTGTCCGAGTTTTCAACCTAAGGCTGCCATCGACAACGCCCTGAACATCATTTTCATCGCGATTAGCCGAGAAACGCCAGGTATGACCTATCAGCGCGAGTGGCACGCTGGCAATGGCGTGGCATCTTTCCATCTCGCAGTCACTCACGTGATTCACCGCTAGTGCTTCACTGCGTCGCGCATGTAGATAACCAAGCCGAAGGCACAGCATAAATGTCCATGAAAGCATCGGATAGCCGACTAGACAGAACCAAAACCAGATCGGATTGATTGTTCTGCCTTGCGGCCAAAGAACAAGTGTTAGCGCAGCACCAAAACAAAGGAGGACGACTAGAAGCGCAGTCCAAACCCGCTTCGATAGCTGCGGAGGCGGCGGTACTGCCTTCCGCGGCGGTACGCGAGCGAAGTCGATTGGCATTCGTTTATCTGACTGTTGCACCATCCGAAAGGGCAATGAGGACACTTCCGCACTGAGTCTTGTCTCCATCACGTGAAAGCGGTGTGCCAGCATCCTTGATGCTGCTGCTTCCTTCCACGATTGCGTTGTCGCCGTGAATTGGACAGGAGACGAGATCTCCGACGCGGGCCGCGCGGCGCCCCTTGACTCTGATTCGGTCCGAGCCGGTTAGGATTTTTCCTCCGTGACTCGTGTTGTCGCCTTCGTATGCTAATTTTTTCAATCGATGCTCCTATTGAAGCAAAGTTGGGTCAATTCTCTGAGTGGTATCGTCGATCTTCTGCAATTGCGAACGCTACCGACGCAGTTCGATCCAACAAGTAATTCAGACGGTTGTTATCACGTGCAGAAAGCGAGTGAACAGCATGGGCCGGATCATCGTGCTTTACCGTACTCCCATTCGACTTTTCGTCGGAAAATAGCGGGAGACGCTGACCATTCTTGTCAATGAAGAAAGCTGTTGACCAGCCTTCGCCGAAGCGATCCTTTATCTGGCGGGCCAAGGTTCCACGAGCTCAAACGACTGGCCGCCCGGCAGCGATCTTTTTGCCCCCAAAGCGGTTTCAGCAAAGGCAAAGACTTCAATGCATGACGCCATCCAAAGAATGAAGAGATTCTTCGCAAAAACATCCACCATCTCTTTGACGACCTGCGGTTCCACTATCAAAATTAGGCGTCCATCCAAAGCGGCGAAAGCATGACCAATCACAAGCCACTCAATATCGAAAAAAACAAAATAACATCCGGCACACGTATTAAGCTACTTAGACCGGACATCCCTATACTCTTCTCTTTCAATTTAACTGTATGCAGATTGACGTATCGACGCATCGTTGATGCATGTTCGATCGCCGATCCTACGGATACCACGGTATATGACGATTCCACCGAAAACTGCGGACCACTTTCCGTTTTCACGGTTTTATCATATAGATAAATATGTATATTCATCCCTAGAAGATCTGATATGCGTCTCACCTCCACCAGAATAAGGAGGATAAATAAAGTGAAATATAGCACCCCGCTTAAATCCTGCGTCGGATATTTCAAGCTCCATTTTTTCCTCTTTTCCGTAGCGATATGTTAATACCTTGGCGTCTTTCGCCTCGCACAAAGAAGCAGTCGATGCTGATCGCTATTCACAATCTGTGTGACAGCACCGATATAGCCTGCATCTGATATGTAATTCAAATCTCTGCGCGGCCAAAAAAGAACAATTTATATCCATCATCAAGTCGCTATCTCTGCATCATCGTTTTGCTCAACTGCACAACCCTAGTTGTCTATACCATCGACCGGCTCGACTGTTTTTATTCCTCTAAATACTCGAGAGTTGATCGGTTGATACGCTCCGTCGTCACAGATATGATTTGAAATGGTCTTTCCGCCCCTCTTAATATAGATTCCGCTCGGAAAGCCCTGGTACAGCACATATTGATAGCGCCCAGACATAAACTTTAGGTGTGTAAAACTCACGTTTCCTTCATGGATATCACTTAATGAAAACCATTTTCGAGGAGAAAATGGATTCTTCGGAAATTCCATTTCTATTTTATCCATCTTTCCAAATCGATACTGCACGTATCCGTTGTCAGGCGATATATTTCCTGATGCACAGACCGACATTATCTTTCCATCGGTTGGGCAACTGAAATAGACCTCCTCATGAGGATAGCAAAGCGTAATCTCGTCAGCCTTCACATCAATGGAAAACAGCATTAATCCAGCAATGATAATTACCTCTACAAACGAGATCGAACTGCAGCCAGTCTTCAATTGAATTCCCCCATTTCCCATATTTTATTGAAATTGGCGACACGCTCCTCGTAACTATCGGTATGGAGATTGACAATCGCAGTAATAGAATTCACCTGTACGGCAGTGTTCCCTTTATCCGCCTCATCTGCCAACTTGTGATCAACCCAAAAATAAGCCGCAGATCTGGCGGCGTATTTCGGTTGTACGAGAAGATCTGGATTTGCTTCAAAGTCAATAACTTCGTGTGGCCATTCTTGTTGCAAGGTCGCATGCCATCGGGTGAATGACCTGTAGTTTGCCCGGCCCGTAAGCTGCTTAAGTCCTCGCCCCCTGTATCGCCAACCATCGCCGCTGGCGTAGTCGCCATTTCCTAACTCGGCGCGACCACCGTAGGCGCCGTTAGCGATGGCTTCAAAGTCGCTTTGACTCATGGTTGTCCCGTCTGCCTTGATTGGCTTTGTCTGATGGTAGCCGTGCGCGTTCGCCTCGGCAGGCCGATGACGAAAATAGGAAAAGCTTCCTATCAACGAGCTAGCTCTCCAGAAAAAGCCCTCTTCGCGGGTAAGGGAAGAACCTGTTTCCTGCATTACCTGGGCAAAAAAATGGCTCCTTCTAAGAGGCGTATCAAGTTCGTAAGCTTCAAGATGAGCATTAAGTTCATCGGCGACTTCCTGGAGAGCTTCTTTGTTTCCACTCGGAAAAAGCCGCAGCAGCATCGCCGAGGTAAACCGGAAACCACTCCGGAAAAAATTCCCCACCAGCCCAATTGGATGAATATGAAACACATTCGATGCAGGGAAGTCCGTAAGCCCGGCCTTGACCGCATCCCACCAGACCAGCTTCTCGATCCGCTTCTGCTCCTCGATGTGCTCCGGCTTCGGCCCTGTGCGCTGCTCAATGGCGGCAATCAACTCCTTCCACTTCTCCGGATTCGCCCATTCGCTCTCGTGCTGAATAATCAACCTCGACATGCGCAGCGCCGTCCATGGGCCGCTCGATGCGTTACGCAGGTCATCGGCCGCCTGCGCGCGGTCACCGGCCAGATTCAGCGCCTGGTAAATCGATGTCATCAGCGGACTGAGCTTGCCCAGCGAGCCCGCGTCCGGCACGTCTGCACCGATCGAATAGTCGACAAACCCGTTCGTCGTTGCAAACATCGTATGCGTCGGCTCATGCTCGTCGTCCAGCGGCTGAAAGTCCACCCATTTCTGGGCAAACTCCCGCGTAACCGTCCCGCCAGCAAAGCTCTGTTCCCGCACCCACCCATCAATCGGCTGGTGACGGACATCCGCGCTGTCAATCTTCCACCAGTGGCGCTTCTCGCCATCGCTCCCAGCCACTGTCTCGATGTACTGACGATCTGAGCTTCCCGTCGCAAGCGCAGCTAGCGGAAAGACTTCGATTACGCCAGTTTGTTGGGCCTGAGCCCCTTCCTCATCGTGCTGCCTGTACAAGGCGGTCCCACTGTCGATGCGCTGAATCGTTGGCTCGTTGGGAAGGACCAACTGCTGCCACGCGCTGACATGAGCGCCGTTCTGCCTGATCCAGGCACGCCCCGCGTCGATGAATGCCTTGACGCTGTCGTCACAAAAGACTTCGATGTGCACCATCCGCTGGCCAGAAGTCTGCTGGGACAACGAATCGTAGCGCCCAAGATGGCCGATCAGTTCCCCTGCCTTCACCGGGACCACTTCAGACGGCCTAGAGAGCACCACTACCCGGTCCAGTGAAGAATCTGGCATCACCTCCTTGACGACCGGACCGCCGTGTTCTTCCCCAAGAAACATCCATCCGTCCACCGCCGGATGAGCGACGCCACCTGCGATCCCAGGATAGGGCGATACACCGCTCGCGTCTATTATCTGCCCCCAGTTGCCCTCGCGTTTTCCAACGCTAACCTGCGACCCGTGCGGGAGGATGCAGAGCACCTTGCCATGCGGCTTTGATACCCGGACTCGCAGCCCCCGCTGATCGGCTGGTGCCGACTGGCAACCTGACCCGATTGTGGGACGGTCCTGCGCGTAGGTGGTCACCTCGAAGCGCGTCGCCCAGTACTTCGGCCTGGGAAGATGCGCGTCGTTCTCGTAGTCCGCGAAGTCCTGCAGATGTGCGTACAGGCTGTAAAATGTCAGTTCCCTGTCTTTGGGAAACTCCATTGAATGACGCACCAACGCAAAACCCGTGCTGTACGATGCACTGATCGCAGGCTGCCCGTTTCGCGCAGGAATTTCACTTACCGGATAGATGCGATCGACGCGCCATGCCACCACTTCGCCATCCGCAATACAGCGCACTCCGCCTTTCAGATCCAGCGACGCGCCGGCGCCCGCCTCGGTCACATGTATTCCGCCGTGCCACATGCCTTTGCCACTGACCGCGTAGGCGCCCGAAGGCTCCCGCCTCAACAGTTGGTGAAACTCATGCTCATCTATAAAGTCTGCAGGCGGACCATCCGTGCCTTGGGCGTTCTTGCGAAACGGATACGCAAAAGCAAGCAGTTTCACTGGCGTGCTGGGTGGATTCGACGGTCGAGTCATATTTGCCATGATTGTGCTTATTCAGAAAACCCGAAATTCAAGTTTCCCTCGACGTCTTGAAGGGGAGCACCAGGCCAGCGCGGAAAGGTGAAATTGCCCTGCGCGGGGCCTTCGACATCCAGACTACCCTTGACCTGGACTTCCCCTGGGCTCGCTATCTCGATCTTCCCGTTGGCTATCTTTAGATACGCGCCTGCCCCATCACCCAGCGTGATGCCCTTCGACCCAGTAATGATCACTTCGCCTGTTGACGAGCTGACAGCCACGTTGGTAAGTGCCATCAATTCGAGCGCATCACCCTGAGCTTGAATCTGGACTTTTCCTTTTGCCGCGAACAACCGGATGCCAAGCTTCGCGGCAAACAGCGAAATCGCCTCCCCCGCCGCCGCTGTGATCCTCTTGAGCACGCCAAAGTCGATTCCTTCACCTGCTGTAACGAATATTTGCTTAGCCGCGGCCAACTGCATGTGCTCGCCACTCACCAGACCGATGCCTTCAGGTGCGCTCGCCACGATCACCGGCTTCCGTAGTTTTGCGATCTTCTGCTCGACGAGCGAACGTTGCTGATCGACGTCGGCCAGCAACGCGTGCGCGGCTCTTGCTGAATCATTGAGAGAGCGCAGGACTTGCTCCGCTTGCTGGAGCGTTGCGTCCGCGTTAGGCATCGTGATCTGCTCGCCCGTAGCACCGGGCTGTACTTCGGCGCTAAGCAACACGCCTTTGGCCGCCCGGGCTGACAGATACCCATCTGTCCTCAGTTCGGCGCCGTGACCCCGCTCCCTCCTCTCCCCATCAACCATATGCCCCAGATTGAGCTCACTAGTCTGAAACGGCGTAGCCAGATGGATATGCTCGACCCCTTCCTTATCCTCCATCCGCAACTCATTCTGCGCAGCTGTCCGAACGATATTGCGAGTGTTGTTGAGGTTATTGACGAGATCCGGATGCAAACTGTCGTGCATCGCCCCGATGATCACCGGCCGGTCCGGATCCCCAGCGGTAAACACGATCGCCACTTCCGCCCCATCGATCAACGGAAAGTGATGCCCGTAACCATCTCCGCTATATGGCTTCGCGAACCGCACCGGCCGGCTCGTTCCACCCGGACTCCACTGGTCGAGATCGAACGGCAGCACGATCACATACCAACCCTGCTCGGTCAGATACGCATACTTATAGTTGCCGGGTGACGTAACCCGCGCCGGCAAGATCCCATCGATGGCAGGCCGGGAAATCGACGTCATCGAAGTCCGCCACACTCGATCGGACGGGATTCCCTCGAATGTCACCTGATACGCTTGATCCCGAGCGCCGCGTGACTTCACTGAAGTCACGAAGATTCCGTGCCTCGCATCGGCTGTTTTCGGATGGATCGACATGACCTCACCCGCCTCGAGCCAGAACGGATTCCCCGTGCCAGTAAAAGCAACCTGACCTGCCAGATGCGCCTCATGCCGCAACCGGGCAATTCGCTGCCCCTCTTCAGGTGTTTCGTAGTGCTCGCCCCAGTGGTAGTCGACCCCATTCGTGGTGCTGTCGCCGCGTACAGTGTTTTCCTCGACGAGCAACGACACACCGGCGTGGCGATGGTTATAGTCATGCAGCCGCACCGCTTCGGTCACACGCCGCGTTCGCCGTTCGAGCGAGGTGATCGCATCCGCGCCCACACTCTCGAGCCCCGAATCGCGCCGCAACGACAACGTTCGCTGCTTGCGTGCGTATGCATCGAGATCGTCGCCGAACACGATCATCGCGCGGTCTTTCTTCTGCTCCCACCGGAACCACATCCCCTCCCGCGCGCAGAGCCTCTGAATAAATCTGAAGGTCGTCTCGTGATACTGCGTGACGTACTCATACCGCTTGTACTGCCCACGCAACTGAAACACGAAGTCGACCCCGCTGCGATACCCGTAGTGTCGTAGCGTATCGGTAATGATTTCCTCGACCGACTGTTTCTGAAACAGCCGGCTCGTCACACCGCGATCGAGGTCGGCGAGTTTCGGTTCCAGCACGACCCGATAGCGCGTTTCATCAACCGACGTGTCGAACTCGTCGAACTGCGTCACGATGCCGTGAATCGTGTGCGCGGGTGGCCTCGCGCTGAACTGTCCGGCGTTCTCGCCAAACATCTTGCGCAGATAATCGATATCAGGATCTCCCGGTTCTATGGCGAACCGCGCCGGACGTCCCAGCACCTGATCCATCGGAATTCCAGCTACCGGGCTTGTGAATTCGATCTCGTACTTGTACAACTGGCTGACCTGATCGACACCAGCGAATTTCAAGACGGAGAACGGCGCCGGGTGCGGCGCCAGCTTCAATTCATAAGCCTGCAACGGCGATACCATCGACATGGAATTCCTCTTGAATACGCAGGTGTCACAAGGTCGCCGGAGGCAACCGCTAACGACGGCTCCGGCAACTCCCCCGAAATCTCTTGCTAAAAGACTCCCGCTCGGTTCTTCGCCTTCGGCATCTGCGACACCAGTGACAGACCGATATCCATACCCTCGACCTGGAAGTGCGGAATGATGAAGAGCTTGATGCGGAAGAAGCCCGGGTTGTCGTCGATGTCTTCGACCGTCACCTTCGCTTCACGAAGCGGGTGCGACGCCTGCAGCTCATCACCCGGATCCTTCATCTCGGTCACGAGACCCTTGATCCAGTTGTTGAGCTCGATTTCCAGCAGACGTCGATCCTTGGTCGTCCCAATGTTCTCTCGCTGGATCAGCTTCAGGTAGTGTGCGATGCGCGATAGCAGGAAGATGTACGGCAACCGCGCGTTGATGCGGCTATTGGCAGTCGCTTCCTTAGTCTCATACAGCGCCGGCTTCTGCGTTGAATTCGCCGAGAAGAAACACGCGAAGTCGTGGTTCTTGTAGAACGACAACGGAATAAAGCCGAGATTCGCAAACTCGAACTCACGCGTTTCCGGAATCAGGACCTCGGTCGGGATTTTCGGCTGCACGCCAGTGCCGAGGTCATACAGGTGGACCGGCAGATCCTCGACTTTGCCGCCCGCCTGCGGACCACGAATCTGCACGCACCAGCCGTTGTTCACGAAGCTGCGAGTCATGTTCGCCGCAAACGCGAACGACGCGTTCACCCACAGATAGCGGTCGTGGTCCGGGCCCTTTACCGCTTCCTCGTAGTTGAACGCGCGCACTGGCGTCGTGTCTTTGCCGTAGGGCAGACGACCGAGCACGCGCGGCATCGTCAAGCCGACGTAGCGGGCGTCGTCCGTATCGCGGAAGCTCTTCCACTTGATGTACTCGGCACGATCGAAGTAGTTGCCGATATCCTGAATCGCCGCAACTTCTTCCATCGACTTCTTGCCGAAGAACGCCGCGCCGACCGAGCCGATGAACGGCATGTGCGCCGCCGCCGCGACCTTCGAGATATTGCGCAACAACGCCACGTCCTGCGGCGAATTCGCAAACTCGAAGTCACTGATCAGCGCGCTGATCGGCTGGCCGCCCGGGGTGTCGTATTCCTCGATGTACGTGAGGCGATACAGGCCGCTCTGGATCAGCTCAGGCGTGTCTTCGAAGTCGCGTTGCAGTGCATCTTTCGACACATCGAGCACCTCGATACGCGCGTACTTGCGGAAATCCGTGCGCGACACCAGCATCTTCAAACCACGCCAGCGGCCTTCGAGCGCCTGGAACTCGGGCGAGTGCAACACAGCATCGAGCTGGCGGCTGATCTGACGATCGAGCTGGCCGATATGAAAATCGAGCAGCGATTTGTCGAGGCGCTCGACCGGCTGGCTCGATTGCGCAACCAGCTCGAGAAACGCGCCGATGCCGCGCGCGATGCGCTCGTCGGCCGACGCCTCGGACAGCATGTCGTTGTCGCGGAACGCCTCGAGCGGGCGCGCCTCTAAAACGGGTTTCAGGTTAATCTTGTTGCACAGCGACGCGTAGACGCTGTCGCTGGCGAAGGACGCGTCCTGAGCGGCATCAAGCACAACGGTCCCGGTCGCGCCCTGGCGCGATTCATTCTGTTCCATTTGTATTCCTGTCTGCGTTTTTGCAGCGATGTAGTTGCGCAAGGCAGCGAAGCCCTTCTTCGCCCGCTCCCCGCTCAGGCATGGCCTTCCGGCTGGGTCGCGGCCGTCGCGATCTGCGCGAGCTCGCCGCGCAGCCTGTCCGACAGACGCTTGTCCTTCAGGACCTTTTCGAACTCGCGGCGGAACGTGCCGTTGTCGAGCAGATTCGACTTCAGGTCGCGTAGCAGATTGCGCATCGCCAGGAGCGCCTGCAACTCGGGAATCTGACGCGCCACCTGCTCCGGCTCGAAGTCCTTCATCGAGCGGAACGCGAGCTTGACAGGCAACTCTGAACCGTCGCCGGCGAGCGTGTTCTCGGCGGCGATCTTCAGGTCCGGGGCGTGATCGGCCAACACGGCGTCGAAGTTGTTCCTGTCGATGTTGACCTTCGTACGCTCGGCCAGCGGCGCCTGCTCGCGGCCCGCGCTGAAATCACCGGCGACCAGCAGCTTCAGAGGCAGCTCGACCTTCTTCTGGGCGCCGCCCGTGTGCAGGTCCAACGTGATTGAGACGCGACTCTTCGGTATTTCGCGCTGAAAGCTGTCCATACGTATTCCCCATCTAGTCCGATTCGATGCGCCCGCAGATCTCGCACTGTCCGACGCGGCGGCTCCTTTCGCGCGAATACCCGGGAGCGCGAATAAATAGATATACGCGACTCACGACGGATTACGACGACACCCTTCTTCAAGGCTTCGACGCGCGACTTTTTTAATGCCATCAATATTAAAGCAGATTTATTGTCGCGGCGTCAAAGCCTATTGATAACTCAAAAACTGACAAAAAATGTGAAAAATGTTGAAGCAATTGTAATTCGGAATTATCTGACTACGACACAGCTGTCAGCTCATATACTTCCTTGTCCACTTTCCGCGAGGAACCCTCGCCCTGACGGCCGCCCCACCATTTCAACGCGATCGAACATTTGCCCGAATTTGTTAATTTATATCGCGCCGTTTTTAACACCATCTCAATTAAATATCGCCCCCTCAGGATAAATTTATCCCGCATCTCAATATAAAAATGTTTGAACTTTTGTGATATTTTTAGTTTTGATCGAAATAGAGGTATACGATTTCCAAATACGACGTATAGAATCCGCGATCCCGGAGCAATCCGGATTAAATGACCAACACGCGAGAGACCAAAAACACCTATGCGGATCGACAAACCGCTCTGGCACGAGGGCCTCATCCTCACGCAGCAGCACTTCCAGCAGCAGGAACGCTGGGCCGGTTTCGCGCTACAGCAGTTCGCTACCTGCGCGCTCGCCGAGCCGTGGGGCACACTCGGCGTCGAGGTCGACGAAGAAGCATTGGCAACGGGCCGTCTGAAGCTCACGAGGCTCAAGTTGCGCTTCGCGGACGGCACGCCGATCGACACCACGCTGAGCGACGCTCTGCCCGCTGCGCGCGATCTGACAAAAGGCATGCCCGCCGACCTGCAAAGTGTCGTCGTGCTGGCCGCCCTCGCGTTGCCGGATGCGAACGGCAATAACTGCCGGTTCGACGAAACGTCGCTTGCGCGTCCCCGCCGCGCATATCGCGAGTTCGTCAAGGTCGTCGATCTGAACGGCGGCAGCGAAACCGAGATCGCGTCCGAGCGCCACGCAGTGCGCTTGCTGTTCGACTTCGAATCGCATGCCGACGACACGGTCTGCGCGATCGCACGGCTCACGCGCACCACCACCAGCGGCCAGTTCCAGGTCGATCACCGCTTCGTGCCGCCGTGCCTGACGCTGGGGAGTCACCCTCTGCATCTCGAACGCATTAATCGTCTAGCCGATATCCTGCAGGCGAAGAGCGTCGTGCTCGGCGCGCGTCGCAACGAACGGCTCGAGCAGGTCGCCGAATATGGTGTCGCCGACGTGCAGTTGTTCTGGCTCTTGCACTGCATTCACGCGGCGTGGCCTCAATTGCGGCTCTATGCGACGCATCCGCGCCGCTCGCCCGAGCAGCTGTACACGACGCTTGCGCAACTCGTCTGCGCATTGATGACGTTCTCGACGCGCGCGCAGCTTACCGACATTCCCGCCTACGATCACGCGCGCGCCGACGAGGTGTTCACGAAGCTCGAGGCCACGATCCGCGAATTGCTCGACGCGGTCATTCCGTCGCGCGTCGTGTCGATCGGCCTCACGCGCAAGAGTGCGACCACGTGGGCGGGTCAGTTCCTCGAAGAGCGCATCGTCGAAGGCGCGGCCGACTGGTATCTGTCGGTCAGCGCGCCTATGCCGGCGTTCGAACTCGCCGAGCAGTTCCCGCGCCTGTGCAAGATCGGCGCGCCCGACGACGTCGAGCACATCATCAATTCGGCGCTGCTCGGCATTCCGCTCAAGGCGGTAGCGCGCGTGCCGGCCGCGATTCCGGTGCGCCTCGACAATCAATACTTTGCGCTCGACGCAGCGAATGCCGCGCACGCGAAGATGCTCGCCGCGCGCGCTTGCCAGATTTATCTGCCGGCGACGGTGCCCGACGCATCGCTCGAACTTTACGCGGTACTACGCTGATGAACGCGCTGCCCCGAAATTCCACTGAAGCGGCGTTGCTCGATAGCATGGCGGGCGCGCCCCGGGTCACGCGTGCAGGCATTCGCGATCTGCTGCGAGACACCGCGCTGCTCGTCACGACGCTCACGCCCGGCGGCCACGTGGATCATGCAACCGACTTCCGCAATCGTTGCGGATTGCTGATCGCGAACTTCTCGACGGAACTCGAGCGGCGCGGCTATGCGGACGAAATACGCCGCGAAGCGCTGCTCGCGCAATGCGGGCTGCTCGATGAAGTCGCGCTGCGCTATCTGCCGGCAGAGAGCCGAGCGGCGTGGGAACTCAAACCGCTGCAAGTCGAGCTGTTCAACCTGCATGACGCCGGCGAGCGTGTGTTCGAACGGCTCGAGGCTCGCATGCATGAAGCGTCGCCGCACGTCGACCTGCTCGAATGCTATGCGGCGATTCTGAGCCTCGGCTTCATCGGCCGGTTTGCGCGTGACGGCGAAGCGGAACGCGCGGCGTTGACGACCTCGCTGCATGCGCAGCTGCAAAAACTTCGCCCGGCGCCCGCAAGTACCTTCATTGCCGATCGCTCTGATCGCCGCTTGTCCGACTGGTTCTACCGGCTCTCGCCATGGGCAATCGCGGGGCTCGCATGCGGAGTCGCCGCCATCGTCTGGCTGGTGTGGTCGACCGCGCTCGACGCCCAGCTAGCGCAACTCGTGCAAACGAAGGTCACGCGGCCGTGAAATCCGGTCTGCGCATCCTGCCCGCGACGCCGGCGCGCACGCCCAAGCGTCCGTACGAGGGACTCGGTTATCCATTGCGCGCGATGCTCGTGTTCGCGGCCATGCTGGCACTCGCGATGATCTGGTTCATGCTGCCGGGCGGACATGGCGTCGCTCCGGCGCTGACGACGGCCGTCGCCTTGCTCGTGGGAATACTCGTCGGATGGCGCACGCTGTGGCTGTCCAGTGCGCGCGAACGCAGCGCGCAAGTGTTGGCTGCCCTCGGCGCCGCGACCGCCGAGATTCCGCCGAAGCTGCTCACCTGTATGCAGCTCGTGCTCGTCATCGGCGATGGTCTGCCGGCTCTGTTCGATCGCAACGACGAGGAGCGCTTCGCGCACGTGGGCGACGGCGCTATCTGGTTGCGCGTCGATGATCCGCAGCAGTTGCCGCGTCTCGCGGTCGCGCTCAGGCAGTGGCGCGACGGACGCGCGCCCGATGGCGTCGCGCTGTCGGTGATGCCCGCGCTGCATGTCGGGGCCGACATGCTCACGCAGAAGCTGCGCGTCGCGCGTCGCCGATGCCGCCCGCACGCTAGGCACGAGCCTGCCCGGCTATGTCGCGGTCTATCACCGGCTGACCATGAGCCCGCCCGGGCTGTCGGTGCCTGCGTGGTATGGGGTGTCGTCGGCGACGCGAATCGTCGATGGCGAGCGTTTCGAACTCATGGTCCGCGCGGCCGAAGCCGAGACTCAGCGCCTGCTGGGCGACGCGGACACTTGCACGGCGACAACGACTGCCATAGGTGCCGCGCGCGCGGCGGCGCTCGCGTCGCTCGTCGGCTGGACGCGGCGCGTCGTGATCGGCACGTTGACCGACCGGATGCAGCCCGCCACGCCGTGGGAATTGTTCGGAGCCGCTTGGATCGATTGCGGCCCGGCAAGCGGTTCGGCCGATCCGTGGGAGCGCGACGTGCAGAGGAAAACCTGTGTGACACGCGCCACCGTCGGCGCATCGCCGCTGCCGTGGCCGCTGCCGCAACCGCTGATCGAAGCAACCCCGCGGCGCTACTGGAGGTCGCCGCGCCGCATCGCCGGCGCGCATGCGCTCACGCTACTCGCCAGCGCGGCGGCCGTCGCATCGTGGTCCGCCGCGGAAAACAACGAAGCGCTGCTCGACCGCATCGGCGCCGATCTTGGCGGTTATTCAATGATTCCGGCCGCGCACGACAACGCGAAACGCGACGCGCTGCACGCGCTCGTCGTCGATCGCGATCAGCTCGACCGTTACGCGCGCGTGGGTGTGCCGTTGCGACTGGCGTTCGGCATGTATCGCGGTGCGCAGTTGCTGCCGGCGCTCGACACCGCGATCGCATCGTACGCGCCCCCGCCTCCGCCGCCGGCGGTCGTCACGCTCGACAGCATGTCGCTATTCGACAGCGGCCGCGCTCAACTGAAGCCCGGCTCGACTCGCGCCATGGTCGATGCGCTCGAAATGATCAAGGCGCATCCGGACAAGCGGATTCTGGTCGCCGGGCACACCGACAACGTCGGCAATCCGCAGAGCAATCTGAAGTTGTCCACGGCACGCGCGCAAGCCGTGCGCGACTGGCTGATCGACGTGTCGGGAATCGCGGAGACGCAGTTTGCGATTCAGGGCTATGGGGATACGCGGCCGATCGCAAGCAACGCGTCGGACGACGGGCGTGCGAGGAACCGGCGTGTCGAAATCACGCTCGTGCCCGACGCACCCACCACCCAATAAAAACGACGGTCTTTCGCCCCCGAAGCATCGCGCTTCGGGATTTAGAAGCTCGGGGGCTGCTCCGGGCGATTCTCGCAGTATAAAAATCGAGGAGTGGAAGGTATGGCAATTCCGGCCTATATGTGGCTCAAGGACGACGGCGGCGCTGATATCAAGGGTTCGGTGACGGTGCAAGGCCGCGAAGGCAGCGTCGAGCTCGTCGCGTTCGATCACGGCGTGCATATCCCGACCGACGGCAACACCGGCAAGCTGACCGGCACCCGCGTACACAAACCCATCACGCTGACAAAGGAAACCGACTCGTCGACGCCGTACTTGTACAAGGCGGTCACCAGCGGTCAGACGCTGAAGTCGGTCGAGATCAGGTGGTACAAGATCGACGACGCCGGCAAGGAGAAGGAATACTTCAACACGAAGCTCGACAACGTGAAGATCGTCGCGGTCAAGCCCAAGATGTTCGACATCAAGAACCCCGACTACGAGAAGCACAACCACCTCGAAGACGTCGAGCTGCGCTACGAGACGATCATGTGGTCGTACAAGGACGGCAACATTATCCACAAGGATACGTGGAACGAGCGTTCCTGATTTCCCGCGTGATACCCGAGACCAGCGCGTCGACGCGCCCTTACCGGTCCGCGGGGCGGGCTGGTCCCTTTTCATCGGCGAGTGCACCGCGTGCGCGCCGCTTCCCTTCGTGACCGGACTGCCGAGATGACCTTGCGCAACGACCGAAGAAGCGCCTTTTGTAACACCACCCAGCTGCTGCGCCGGCTGAACCCACACTGCGCACGGGCGCTCGAAGCGGCCGCCAGTCTTTGCCAGACGCGGCTGGCTGACGAGATCACGGTCGAGCACTGGCTGCTGAAGCTGATCGAAGCCGGCGATGGCGACATCCTCGCTGTCCTGCGGCATTACACGATCGATATCGACGCGCTGTGGGATGCGCTACTCGGTGCAATCGATCGCCTGCCGCGCAATCTGCGCGGCAAGCCCGCGCTGTCGCCGCAGCTAGCGGCACTGCTAGCGGATGCATGGCTTCACGCGTCGTCGGAGAGCGACGACGCGCGAATCCGCTCCGGGAATCTGTTGCAGGCGATCGTCGATGCGCCCCACATACTCCGCGCGCAGCATGCGTGGCCATTGCTTGCCGTCAGCAGCGCGCAGATCGAGCGTTTGCTGCCGCGAATTGCGCATCGGTCGTGCGAAAGTGAAAGCGAAAGCGAAAGTGAAGATGACGAACGGCAACCCGAACGGCCGCAACCTTCGGCGACCGCCTCGGCGGCGAACGTCGTCTGTCGCGCAAAGGAGGTCACACCCGCCAGCGCCAACGCCCTCGCCCGCTTCGCGTTCGACCTGACCGACAAGGCGCGCCGCGGCGACATCGATCCGGTATTCGGGCGCAACCGCGAGATCCAGCAGATGGTCGACGTGCTCGCGCGCCGTCGCAAGAACAATCCGATCCTCGTCGGCGAGCCGGGGGTCGGCAAGACCGCGCTCGTCGAAGGGCTCGCGTTGCGAGTCGTAGATGGCAGCGTGCCGAACGTGATCCGCGACGTGCGCATCCTCACGCTCGATCTCGGCTTGCTGCAAGCCGGCGCCGGCGTAAAAGGCGAATTTGAGCAACGCCTGAAGAACCTGATCGACGAGGTTCAGGCTTCGCCCGTGCCGATCCTGCTGTTCATCGACGAAGCTCACACGCTGATCGGCGCCGGCAACGCCGCGGGCGGCGCCGACGCCGCGAACCTGCTGAAGCCAGCGCTCGCGCGCGGCGAATTGCGCACGATCGCGGCGACCACGTGGTCCGAATACAAGCAATTCTTCGAGCGCGACGCCGCACTGGAACGCCGCTTCCAGATCATCAAAGTCGACGAACCCGACGACGACGCGGCCTGCCTGATGCTACGCGGCCTGAAAACCCGCTACGCCCAGCACCATCACGTGCACATTCGCGACGAAGCACTGGTCGCCGCAGTCAAGCTGTCGCGCCGCTACATACCGGCACGGCAGTTGCCGGACAAGGCCGTCGATCTGATCGACACCGCGGCCGCACGCGTACGCATGGGGCTCGACACACCGCCGGCCGAATTGCAACGCGCGCGTGCCATGGTTGCCGCGCTGGGGCTCGAACACGCGACGCTCGCAGACGACGAACGCGCCGGCATCGACGATGTCGAAGCGCGCCGCGGCGCGCTGGACGCCGCGCTCGCGAACGCGAAGACCGAACTCGCGGCGCTGCAAACACGTTACGAACAGGAGCTCGAACTCGTCCAGGCGCTGCACCGCCAACGCGACAGCGAGGCCGCAACCCGCGATGCCACCGCGTTCGCGCAAGCACGTCGCGCACTCACGACCGCGCAAGGCAAGACCCCGTTGATCTTCAGGGACGTCGACGCCCAGGCAATCGCACGCGTCGTCGCCGAGTGGACCGGCGTGCCGGTTGGCAGCCTCGTCGAAGACGAACTGCAAAGCCTGCTGACACTGGAGAAGCAGCTCGCGACACGCGTGGTCGCGCAGCATGACGCGCTCGCTGCGCTGTCCGAAAGCCTGCGCACCGCCAAGGCGGGGCTCAAGAATGAACATGCGCCGCTCGGCGTGTTTCTGCTTGCTGGACCATCGGGCGTTGGCAAGACCGAAACTGCGCTTGCGCTCGCCGATTTGCTGTTCGGCGGTGAAGCCGCGCTGACGACGATCAATATGTCCGAGTACCAGGAATCGCACACGGTGTCGCAATTGAAGGGCTCGCCGCCAGGCTACGTCGGATATGGACGCGGCGGCGTTCTGACCGAGGCGGTGCGGCAGCGTCCGTATAGCGTCGTGCTGCTCGACGAAGTCGAAAAAGCGCACCGCGATGTGCTCGACATGTTTTATCAGGTGTTCGATCGCGGCATGATGCGCGACGGCGAGGGGCGCGAGATCGACTTTCGCAACTGCGTGGTCCTGATGACGTCGAATCTCGGCAGTGCTCAAATCGACGAAACGACCGCGGAAAACCCCGACGTCTCGCACAACGAACTGCTCGACGCGATCCATCCGCAGCTCGTCAGACACTTCCAACCTGCGCTGCTCGCGCGTTTCCAGACGCTCGTGTACCGCCCTCTCGACGCGAGCGCGCTGGCGTCGATCGTGCGCCTGAAGCTCGCTAAAGTCGCGCAACGTCTATACCGTCAGCACGGCGTCGAACTGAACTGCGACGATGCGCTGATCGATGCGATGGCCGAGCTGTGTCTCGCGCGCGAAACGGGCGCGCGCAATGTCGATGCGTTTCTCAATCAGCGCATTCTGCCGTCGTTGTCGCGTGAACTGCTCGCGCGCATGGCATGCGAAACCGCGCCTGCCAAGATCCTGCTGACCAGCTCGCCCGAAGGCAAGTTGACGATCGATTTTTTCGATCGCGAACAAGCCGTCGCCGACCACGCGGCGAACGGCTGACGGTGCGCCACTCGATGCCGGCGGGACCATCCCTCTACGACGTGCTGCTCGGCCAGATCGGCGGCGAGCCGCTCGATGCCTATGACGATCGCACGCTCGAATGCCTGAGCGTCCAGCAGAACGTGCAGCGCATTCTGAACACTCGCGCGGGCGCGTTAAAACACCTGACCGACTACGGGCTGCCGGACATGACGAACATCTACAAGGCATTGCCATCGTCGGCGCACGCGCTGAAGCAGCAGATGGAAGCGACGCTGCTGAAATACGAGCCCCGGATTCGCGCTATCGACATCGACATCCTCGAGGACGATGATCCCGGCGTGCTGGTCAGCTTCGAAATGACGTGTCATTTGAATAAGCCGGGGCTCGTCCGCTTCGGCACGTATTTCGAGCCACCAGGGCGGCTACATATACGACGCAGGATACAGGGACGCGAGTAATCAATGCTACGCGCATCCCCACACAATTCTGATTTATTGGCAACTCGCTATAGTGGAGAAGGTCGATCACCGGGTCCGATCGACCTTTCCAGACGGGGCAAAGAGTCTGTCCTTCGGCAGCCTGGATCGCGCTTCGCGTTCGAGGCTTTTTCTCGTGTTTTCTGTTGTCATGCCGATGTGGTAGTGCGTTATCGAGCGCCCGCTATATCAATTGGGCAAAAAAAATCCCGCACAGGGGGAGCGGGATTAAAACAACAGGACGCTGAGGAGACGAGTACGCCCTGTCTAGGACCCACACGCATCGCAAGGATATGCGCGGTTATTTCCGAACTCGCCACAACCTCAGGCCGCCTTGCGCGCGACGCCATCGCCCATCACGTTCACCACGGCGTCGACGACCGGAGTGGCGGCCGCGAATCCAGCCGCCAGTACTTCCCGCAAATCGGTCGCCGAACGACCGGGCAACGGACCCACGCGGAAAGCAGTCGACCACTCGCCGCCGATCAGCCTCGTCTTCAACGTGACGTTCGCCACGTACGCGCGCCGTGCAGTGACACCGCCCACATGTGAACACGTATCCGTCGCGTGCAACGCGCTGACCACGATGTCGAATTCACGATAACGATAGGTTTGCTCCATACCCTTCTCCGTCTTCATCCATTTGTACATAACAGCATTTCGCCATGTATCGATGCTGCATCATTCTCGACTCGTGATTGTCAAAAATTGTCAGATCTTCAGCGCTTTTCGGTTAGGGCTTTCCCTGTTTTCGACATGCCAATTCCGGGGCCCATCCTGTTCAATAGAGAAGTCATCGGACTGAAAAATCAGACTACGAATTGATAACGCTAATTCAGATTCCAATTGAATCGCCGTGACGAATCAAGCCATGCGGAAGAGCTCGAAATAAAAAAGCTATATCCCAAAATAAAGACCGGAACTCGCCCGGCGCTTCAGTGGTCCGAACACTATCATTGCCCAATGTGGCGTTCTTTCCTGCGAGCCTGGTTCCAACCGGTTTGCCGTCATCCGCTTGTGGGTCCGATAAAAAGTACTTTGCGTCTGATCGCATCGTCCGTCGAGTTTGAATAAAGCGTCTGTAGCCGTACGTCGCTCTATCGCTAGCGGCAACGATCGTGTCATTGCAGACCGTAGATCGTTTATCGGATTGAATGAGCCTGAATAAGGAATTTCTCGTGAAACACCTCGCTGGTTCAATATCGCAGTCGTGGCGGCTTTCTCTGCCTGTCCGTTTTATGCCCCGTCGCGCGAGTTACGTCGGTACCGCGGTGATCACCCATTCGCGCCGCCGCGAAGCGCGGGAGCGCACAAGATGAGCGTCTTCCAGATTGCCGGCGCGCTGTTCGCCATCGTCGCGCTGTTCGGCGTACTCAACTATCGGTTCATCAGGTTACCCGACACGCTTGGCATCACCGCGGTCGGACTCGTCGTGTGCGTCGGCATTTCGGCGCTCGGCTTCTACTATCCGGCGATGGCGATCGCCGCGCGCAAGATCGTCGTGCAGATCGACTTCGCCGACATCGTGTTTCACGGCCTGCTGAGCCTGCTGCTGTTCGCCGGCGCACTGCACGTCGATCTGTCGAAGATGCGCACGCAGCGGCGTGCGGTGCTGATGCTCGCGACGATCGGCGTATTGATTTCGATCGCGGTGGTCGGCTTCGGCTTTTACTACGCGGCGCAATGGCTCGGCCAACCGGTCAGCCTGTTGTGGTGCCTCGCGTTCGGCGCGCTGATCTCGCCGACCGATCCGATCGCGGTGCTCAGCGTGCTCAAGCGCGCCGCGGCGCCCGAAAGCCTCGAAACCAAGATCACCGGCGAATCGCTGTTCAACGACGGCACGGCCGTCGTCGCGTTCGTCACGCTAGTCGGACTCGCGACCGGCGCGAACGAGTTCTCCGCGGGGGCGATCGCATTCGATCTGCTGCGCGAAGTCGCCGGCGCGCTCGTGCTCGGCGCGGCGCTCGGCTTCGGCGCGTCGCTGCTGCTGCGAGGTATCGACAGCTATCCGGTCGAGATCCTGATTACGCTCGCGCTTGCGACCGGTGGCTATAGTCTCGCGGAAGCGCTGCACGTGTCGGCGCCTCTGGCGGTCGTGATCATGGGGCTCGTGATCGGCAATCACGGCGCGTCGACATCGATGTCGGAGAAGACGCGCGAGCATCTGTTCAACTTCTGGGACCTGCTCGACGAGTTGCTCAATCTCGTGCTGTTCGGGCTGATCGGGCTCGAAATCATTGCGCTGTCGCTGCGCTTCGAGATTGTCTGGCTCGGGCTCGCGGCGATTCCGGTCGTGCTGTTCGCGCGCGGCGTCAGCGTCGCGATTCCGCTGCTCGCGCTGCAGAACTTCCGGCGGCTCAGTCCGCATTCGACTGTCGTGCTGACTTGGGGCGGACTGCGCGGCGGCATCTCGATTGCACTCGCGCTGTCGCTGCCCGAGTTTCACGGACGCGAAATGTTCATCGGCGTCACGTATCTGGTCGTCGTGTTCAGCCTGCTGATTCAAGCGACTACATTGGGCCCGCTGATCCGCCGGCTCAATTTCTCGGGCGCTCACGCAATCCGGCCGGCCCCGCCGGAGTCATCTCCTGCACAAAACGCGCGCTAATCGTAAAGTGGATACCTACGCGGATCTACACCGCGAGGTTGGTGAGAAAATCCCAAGGAGAGTCCGAGGCCGGCGCGAGCTGTTCGCACGCCGGTTTCAACGTTGGATTGGAGCGCGTCCATTTAAGCGTCTTCTGAGCAGTGCCCGCCGTGATTGCGACCCACGGCGGCCCACCACGAGGCAGGACCGGTGGCGAGGCGAATCGCCGCAGTCTTCCCTCCGGCCACGGTTCACGCCGGGGCCCTGGCTCGGGCTCGAACGAGTCCGCCGCCAGTTTCTGGCTTACTTTCCGCCAGTTTCCGGACCGTCGCGCCTGCCGCGGCGCCGGGCATTTGGCCGTCAATGCCGGTTCTCCCACATACCTGGCAGGCGCGGTTTGTCATCCTGTCGATTCAGGCGTTGGAAGGAGTTCGCCATGTCGGTCTATGTCGATGAAGGGTTTCGGCCCTGTGTGACGGAATGCGCGACGGTCGCGTTCCGGGTGTGCTGCGACGATCGCGCGCAGGTTTTTGAAGTCAGCGCCGACGCGCTGGTCGAGTTCTGCGGCGCCGAGAGCCGTCGCAAGCAGGACCTGCTGATCGCGTTCGAGGATGCGCAGGACGAGATCCTCTCGGTGGCCGCGCAGCGATGGCAGTACACGCCGAGCGAGCCCGTGCGGCTCGGTCTGGACGATTTCAAATTGGTCAGACATTAGGCGCGCGAGAAACGCCTTCATGAGCTGGATCGCCGCCCTGCCGATGTACAACGTGACACCCGCGCTCGACCTCGAATGGCGCGAGTGGCTCGACGACGTGCTGCGCCGGGTCAAGCCCGCGTGCCGCATCGTCGAACCGGACGAGGAATTGCACGGCTTCTGGCGGCGCCCGAACCTGCTGATCTCGCAGACTTGCGGTTATCCGCTGATGCACGGGCTGCACGCGCAGGTCCAATTGGTCGCGACACCCTGCTTCGACGCGCCCGGCTGCGACGGCGCGCGTTATTCGAGCGTGCTGGTCACGCGCGCCGATGCGCGCTTCGACTCACTCGCCTCGTGCCGCGGCGCGCGCGCCGCCTACAATCAGGACGATTCGAACAGCGGCATGAACGCGTTTCGTCACGCAGTCGCGCCGCTCGCTCGCGCCGGCATGTTCTTCGGCTCCGTGCTGCGTACGGGCTCGCACCTCGGTTCACTGCGCGCGGTTGCCGACAATCGCGCGGACGTCGCCGCGATCGACTGCGTGACCTTCGCCTTCGTTGGCGATGTGCTGCCGGAACTGGCGCGACGCGTGCGCGCGATCGGCATGACCGCCGCCTCGCCGGGCTTGCCGCTGATCGCCGCGGCCAATGTGCCGCCGGCCACGATTGCCGCGCTGCGCGACGCATTGAACGAGACGTTGAGCATCCGCCCCGAGCGCGCGAAACGTCTGCGTTTGAGAGGTTTTTCGACGCTGCCGCTGACCGACTACGCGCGCATCGGCGAACTCGAAAGCGAGGCACGCGCCGCAGGCTACGCGCGGCTCGCCTGATTCACGCCGTCGCTCATTTTCCACTCGGCGCTCGGCGCGCTTATCCATCCGCCTGCTGCACGTCCAGCACCAGCAGTTGCGCACCGTCGGTGACCTGATCCCCGACCGCGTACAGCACCTCGGCGACGGTCCCGGCAGCCGGCGCGCCGATCGTGTGCTCCATCTTCATCGCCTCCATCACGATCAGCGGCGCGCCCTTCTCGACCACCGCGCCCGGTTCGACCAGCACCGCGATCACCTTGCCCGGCATCGGCGCGGTCAGACGGCCTTCGCCATGCTCGGCATCCGCGGCATGCGCGAGCAGGTTCTGCCATTCGAATGCAAGCGTCTCGCCGTGGCAGAACACGTGGAACCTGTCGCCGTCGACAAATACACGCCCCGTCACGCGCGCATCGCCGATCGTCGCGCGGAATTCATGGGCGCCCGTGCCGACCGACCAGCTGAAGTCCTCGCGCAGGCCGTCGTGTTCGAGGGTTTGCACGAGCGCTTGCGTGTCCCCGTTGCGCGCGAAAACGACCGTGAACGACTCGGGGCTGTCATCGTTGGCGCCGTCGTCGATCACGCGCCAGCCGAGCGTTTGCGTGTAACCGCTATTGAGCCGCCAGTGCGACAGCGCGTCCCACGGCGACGCGCCGTGCGCGGTGCCGCCCTCGCGGGTCAGCAATGCGGCGCACGCGAGCGCGAGCGCTTCCTTGAACGGCTTCCGTGCCGGCGCGAACAGCGCGTCGTGATGACGCTCGATCAAACCGGTGTCGAGATCGCCGCTCGCGAACGGTTCACTCGCGACGATGCGCCGCAGAAACTCGACGTTCGTATGCGGCCCGACCACCTCGCATGCATGCAACGCGCGGGAGAGGCGCGCCAACGCCTCCTCGCGCGTCGCGCCGTGCACGATCAGCTTCGCGATCATCGGATCGTAGAACGGCGTGATCGTGTCGCCCTCGCGCACGCCGCTGTCGATACGCACCGGCGCCTTGCGTCCCGGCTCGCCGAGTCCGGCCGCGTCGATCGCGAACTCGACGCCTTCGGGCATGTGCAGATGCTTGAGCGTGCCGGTGGACGGCAGGAAACCGCGCGCCGGATGCTCGGCGTAGATGCGCGCCTCGATCGCGTGGCCGTCGAGCTTCAACTGCTGCTGCGTGAGCGGCAGCGCCTCGCCCGCGGCAACGCGCAGCTGCCATTCGACGAGGTCCTGCCCCGTCACCATCTCGGTGACCGGATGCTCGACCTGCAGCCGCGTGTTCATCTCCATGAAATAGAACTCGCCGGTCGGCGTCATGATGAACTCGACCGTACCCGCGCCGACGTAATTGACCGCCCGCGCGGCGGCCACGGCCGCTTCGCCCATCGCGCGTTTGACCTCGGCCGACAGCCCCGGCGCGGGCGCTTCCTCAAGCACTTTCTGATGCCGCCGCTGCACCGAGCAGTCGCGGTCGAACAGATACACGGCGCCGCCATGCTGATCGGCGAACACCTGGACTTCGACGTGCCGCGGCCGGGTCAGATACTTCTCGATCAGCACGCGATCGTTGCCGAAGCTGCTCGCCGCCTCACGCTTGCACGACAGCAACGCGGCCGCGAAGTCCGCGCTGCGCTCGACCACGCGCATGCCCTTGCCGCCGCCGCCCGCGCTCGCTTTCAGCAACACCGGGTAGCCGATCGCGTCGGCCTCGCCCTGCAACAACTGCGGCTCCTGGTCCTCTCCGTGATAGCCGGGCACGAGCGGTACCGCGGCCGCGTGCATCAGCGCCTTCGCGGCGGCCTTCGAGCCCATCGCGGCGATCGCCTCGACAGGCGGTCCGATAAAGACGATGCCGGCTGCCTCGCACGCGTGCGCGAAGTCTTCGTTTTCGGAAAGAAAGCCGTAGCCCGGATGCACGGCCTGCGCGCCGGTCGCGCGCGCGGCTTCGATGATGCGCTCGATGCGCAGATAGCTTTGCGCCGCCGTCGAGCCGCCGATATGCACTGCTTCGTCGCAGGCGGCGACATGTTTCGCGTTGGCGTCGGCGTCCGAATAGACGGCCACGCTCGCGATGCCGAGCCGCTTGCAGGTCGCCGCGACGCGGCATGCAATCTCACCCCGGTTGGCGATCAGGATCTTGTTGAACATGAGTGTCTCGATGAAATTGGCGGTACGGGGCGGTTGTTGTTAGCGGGGCATGTCAGTTGCGCCAGCCCGGCGTGCGTTTTTCGAGGAACGACGCGACGCCTTCGCGGCCTTCGGCGCCCGCCCGCGTCTTCGCAATCCGCACTGCCGTGTCCTCGATCAGCGCGTCGCTCAAGTCGCGGCCCGCGATGTCCTGCACGAGCCGCTTGCAGGCGCGCACCGCTTGCGGGCCGTTCGCGCACAGCGTCTGCGCGAGCTGCGCGACCGTCGCATCGAGCTGCTCGACACTGGAGACCGCTTCGCTGACCAGACCCAGCCGCAACGCGGTCGCGCAGTCGAACGCTTCGGCGGTGACGAAGTAGCGCCGCGACACCTGCTCGCCGAGCGCGCGAATCACGTACGGCGCGATCGTCGCGGGAATCAGCCCGAGCCGCGCTTCGGACAGGCAGAAGTGCGCGCTATCGACCGCGACGACAATGTCGCACGCGGCAATCAGGCCCATGCCGCCCGCGTACGCGTCGCCATTCACGCGCGCGATCACCGGCTTGTTGCAGCGATATACCGCCGACAGCATGCCCGCGAGACGCATCGCGTCTGCGCGGTTCTCGTCGTCCGAGTAGCCGGACATTTTTTTCATCCAGTTCAGGTCGGCGCCCGCGCAAAACGCCTTGCCGTTCGCGGCGAGCACGACCGCGCGCACGTCGTCGCGCGTGTCGAGCGCGGTGAATGCGGCGGTCAGCTCGGCGATCATCGTTTCGTTGAACGCGTTGCGCACGTCCGGACGATTGAGCGTGACCGTCGCGAGCTGGCCGGCAACCTCGAGCTTCAGCGTTTCGTATTGCATGCGTTGCACTCCTTTGGCTGGCTTTCTCGCAGCGCGGCGCCGCGCGCCATCACATTCTGAACACGCCGAAGCGCGTGTCTTCGATCGGCGCATTCATCGCCACCGACAGGCCGAGGCCGAGCACGTCGCGGGTCTGCGCCGGGTCGATCACGCCGTCGTCCCACAGCCGCGCGCTCGCGTAGTACGGATGGCCCTGGTGCTCGTATTGCTCGCGGATCGGCTGCTTGAACGCTTCCTCTTCCTCCGCGCTCCAGTTGCCGCCCTTCGCTTCAATGCCGTCGCGCTTGACGGTGGCGAGCACCGACGCAGCCTGCTCGCCGCCCATCACCGAGATGCGCGCGTTCGGCCACATCCACAGAAAGCGCGGCGAATACGCACGGCCGCACATGCCATAGTTGCCCGCGCCGAACGAGCCGCCGATGATCACGGTGAACTTCGGCACCTTCGCGGTCGCGACCGCCGTCACCATCTTCGCGCCGTTGCGCGCGATGCCTTCGTTCTCGTACTTGCGGCCCACCATGAAGCCGGTGATGTTCTGCAGAAACACGAGCGGAATCTTGCGCTGGCAGCATAGTTCGATGAAGTGCGTGCCCTTTAGCGCCGACTCGGAAAACAGAATGCCGTTGTTCGCGACGATGCCGACCGGATGCCCCCAGATATGCGCGAAGCCCGTCACGAGCGTCGTGCCGTAGCGCGCCTTGAATTCGTCGAACGCGGAATCGTCGACGATACGCGCGATCACCTCGCGGATATCGAACGGCTTGCGGGTGTCGACCGGAATCACGCCGTAGATGCTGTGCGTGTCGTAGCGCGGCGGCTTCGGCTCCTGCAACACGAGCGGCGCCGGCTTCACACGATTCAGATTGCCGACGATGCTGCGCGCGATTCCGAGCGCATGCGCATCGTTCTGCGCGAGATGATCGACGACGCCCGACAGACGCGTATGCACGTCACCGCCGCCGAGATCTTCGGCGCTGACCACTTCGCCGGTCGCGGCTTTGACGAGCGGCGGGCCGCCGAGAAAAATCGTTCCCTGGTTCTTCACGATGATCGACTCGTCGCTCATCGCCGGCACATACGCGCCGCCCGCGGTGCACGAGCCCATCACGACCGCGATCTGTGGAATGCCCGCGGCCGACAGATTCGCCTGGTTGTAGAAGATGCGGCCGAAGTGATCGCGATCGGGAAACACGTCGTCCTGATTCGGCAGATTCGCGCCGCCCGAGTCGACGAGGTACACGCACGGCAAGCGGTTTTCGCTGGCGATTTCCTGCGCGCGCACGTGCTTCTTCACGGTGACCGGGTAATAGGTGCCGCCCTTCACGGTCGCATCGTTGCAGACGATCATGCACTCCTGGCCCGCGATGCGGCCGATGCCGGTGATCACACCGGCGCCCGGCGCGTCGTCGTTATACATGCCGTACGCGGCGAGCTGCGACAGTTCGAGAAACGGCGTGCCCGGATCGAGCAGGTACGAGATCCGGTCGCGCGGCAGCAGTTTGCCGCGGCTCGTGTGCTTGTCGCGCGCGGCCTGGCCGCCGCCCTGCGCGAGCTGCTCGATCTTCGCGCGCAGATCGGCGACCAGCGCTTCGAGCGCCGCCGCGTTTGCGCGGAAGTCGTCCGAGCGTGGGTTCAGTTTTGATTCGATGATCGGCATGACGTGGCTTCTCCAGAGTGCCGTCTGTTGTTAGGGCTCACGCGCCCTTGCATCACAGCGTTTCGGCAAACAGCTCGCGGCCGATCAGCATGCGACGAATCTCGCTCGTGCCCGCGCCGATTTCATAGAGCTTCGCATCGCGCCACAGCCGCCCGACCGGATACTCGTTGATATAACCATTGCCGCCGAGAATCTGGATCGCCTCGCCGGCCATCCACGTGGCTTTCTCGGCCGTGTACAGGATCACGCCCGCGCAGTCCTTGCGGACCTGGCGCACGTGGTCGTTGCCGAGCGTGTCGAGTTGGCGGCCCACCGCGTACAGATATGCGCGGCATGCCTGCAGCGTCGTGTACAGATCGGCGACTTTGCCCTGGATCAGCTGGAACTCGCCGATCGACTGGCCGAACTGCTTGCGGTCGTGGATATACGGCACCACCGCGTCCATTACAGCGACCATGATGCCGGTCGGGCCGCCCGCGAGCACCGCGCGTTCGTAGTCGAGACCGCTCATCAGCACTTTGACGCCGCCGTTCAATGTCCCAAGGATGTTTTCCTCCGGCACCTCGACGTCCTGGAACACCAGCTCGCCGGTGTGCGAGCCGCGCATGCCGAGCTTGTCGAGCTTCTGCGCGACCGAGAAACCCTTCATGCCCTTCTCGACGATGAACGCGGTAATGCCGCGCGAATTCGCTTCGGGATCGGTCTTCGCATAGACGACCAGCGTGTCGCAATCCGGGCCGTTGGTGATCCACATCTTGGTGCCGTTCAGCACGTAGCGATCGCCCTTCTTCTCGGCGCGCAGCTTCATGCTGACCACGTCCGAGCCCGCGTTCGGCTCGCTCATCGCGAGCGCGCCGACGTGCTCGCCCGACACGAGCTTCGGCAGATACTTGCGCTTCTGCGCCTCGGTGCCGTTGCGATGAATCTGGTTCACGCACAGGTTCGAATGCGCGCCGTACGACAGGCCGACCGATGCCGACGCCCGCGAAATTTCCTCCATCGCGACCATGTGCGCGGTGTAACCCATGTTCGCGCCGCCGTACTCTTCGGAAACCGTCATGCCGAGCACGCCGAGGTCGCCGAACTTGCGCCACAGGTCCATCGGAAACTGATCGGTGCGATCGATTTCTCCCGCGCGCGGCGCGATTTCTTTCGCGGCGAACGACGCAATGCTGTCGCGCAGCATTTCGATCTCTTCGCCGAGCGGGAACTGCAAACCGGGCAGATTGGGCATTGCGGTGTCTCCTAAGTTCGTGGGCGGCCGCTGACGGAACACGACGCGGCGCGCGAAAACATGTCATGGCGCATTTCACGCCAGATTGACGTAAGCGTCAATAGGTATTTTTGAGCTTTACTCAGAAAATTGATAAAACCGCGTCAGCACGCCTATTCAGTGCTACGATCGCGCTTATCGGGCATCTACGCGGCCTTCGAACGCCGGTTTGCCCCCAATCTGCATCGAAAATCTGAATCTGACTCATATGACGGTTGTCGAGAAGGCCGGATTACCCGTCTCGCGTCGCCAGCCGGCCGGGCGCAAGTCGCAGCAGCGCGTGAAGGAGATCCTTCAGGCGGGGCGCGACGTGTTTTCCGAAAAGGGCTACGAACGCGCGACGACCGCGGAAATCGCACAGCGCCTCGGCATTTCCGAGGCGACGGTGTTCAGCTACTTTCGCGGCAAGCGCGAGTTGTGCGCCCGGGTTATCGGCGATTGGTACGACGAGATCATTGACGCGATCGAAGCGGGCCTGCCGCGCGACGGCGACGTGCGCCAGCAGTTCGCGTTCATCGTGCGCATGCATCTGCGGCTGATGCTCGTGAACGGTACCGACCTATGCGCACTCGTGCTGTCCGAAGGTCGCGCGCGCCATCACGAACTGAGCGAAGCGCTGACCGAATTGCAACGCCGCTACACCGCGCCGTTGATGCGCGTGCTCGCGCAGGGCCAGCAAAGCGGCGAGATTCGCGTCGACATGCCGCTGCGACTGTTGCGCTCGATGGTGTTCGGCCCGATGGAACACGTGCTGTGGGACGCGACGCTCGCGAACCGGCAGATCGATATCGAGGCCACCGCCGATCAGCTGATCGACGTGCTGTGGGCCGCGCTGACGCCCCCCGACCTCGCGCTTGGCGCGTTGCAGCGTTTTCGCGTGGAAGTGGCCGCAGCGAGCCGTCGTTTCGACGAAGCCAGCGCCGCGCGCCGCGAGAAAAGCGGCTAATCTACGAGCTTTCCCGCCGCAGCCTGAAGGAGAGCTCAAGTGCCCGCAGCGAAAAGCGCGAAGGAAAGCAGCAAGCGAAGCGACAAGCCTGACGAAGAACGCGGCGACAAGCCGCAAGCCGCAAAGAAAGCGCCAACGAAAAAATCAACCGAAGCGCCGTCGAAGTCCGCGTCCGCCGCACGCATTCGCATTGGCATCGGCGGCTGGACCTACGCGCCATGGCGCGGGCCGTTTTATCCGGAAGACCTCACGCAGAGCCGCGAACTCGAATATGCGAGCCGGCATCTGACGTCGATCGAAATCAACGGCACGTTCTATGGTTTGCAGAAACCGGCCAGCTACGAAAAGTGGTTTCAGGAAACCCCCGACGATTTCGTCTTCTCCCTGAAGGCGCCGCGTTACGCGACCAACCGCAAGGTGTTGGCCGATGCCGGCGACACGATCGAGCGCTTCTTCGCAAGCGGCGTGCTGTTGCTCAAACAGAAGCTCGGACCGGTCAACTGGCAGTTCGCGCCGACCAGGAAATTCGACGCCGACGATTTCGAGTCCTTTCTGAAGCTGCTGCCGGCGAGCATCGAAGGACAGAAGCTGCGGCATGCGGTCGAGGTTCGTCATGATTCGTTCAGGACGCCGGAGTTCATCGCGCTGGCGCGCAAGTACAAGGTCGCGGTGGTGCTCGCGGCCGACAGCGAGTATCCGCAGATCGCCGACATCACCGCGCCGTTCGTCTACGCGCGCATCATGGGCACGAGCGACAAGCAAGCCAAAGGCTATTCGACGAAAGAACTCGACGCATGGGCCGAACGCGCGCGCCAGCTCGCCGCGGGTAGCACGCCCGACGATCTGGAAACCTGCGCCGAGCCTCCCGCGAAAGCCGTCCCGCGTGACGTCTATCTGTATGTGATCAGCGGCTTCAAGGAGCGCAACCCGGCCGCCGCGATGGCGTTGATCAAGAAGCTCTGAATCCGCCAGCCGCCAAACCGGCGCGAGTGTCATAATCGCGCCAGCGCATCCGTGCGCGGTCGCGTCGGCGTCGCGTCAAGTCCGGCGCATGATCTTGCGTCGAACCTCGCCCGAGGTACGCAGCCAGCAGATCCGCACGGTCCACGTCACATCCACGCAGCGCCCGCGCGCCTTCGTCGCGGCGGCGCTCGCATAGTCAGGCGGCAAGACCGCCTCATCAACCGATTGCGGAGAACATCTTGAGCGCCCTCGACAATCCCCTGCACGATCAGGAAGTCGGCTCGGCCGACGCCACCCAGGACACCACGCGCATCGACGACGTGCGCATCGGCGCGGTCCGTCCGCTGATTTCGCCGGCGCTGCTGCAGGACGAACTGCCGGTGCCGCCCGCGGTGCAGACGCTGGTCGAGAAGACCCGCGTCGAAATCGCCGACATTCTGCATGGCCGCGATGACCGGCTCGTGCTGATCGTCGGCCCCTGTTCGATACATGACCACGACCAGGCAATCGAATACGCGCGCAAGCTGAAGGCCGCCGCCGATCACTACCGCGACGATCTGCTGATCGTGATGCGCGTGTACTTCGAGAAGCCGCGCACGACTGTGGGCTGGAAAGGCTATATCAACGATCCGCGCCTGGATGGCAGCTTTCGCATCAACGAAGGGCTGCGCCGCGCGCGGCAGTTGCTGCTCGACATCAACGGTCTGGGGCTTGCCACCGCGACCGAATTTCTCGATCTGCTGAGCCCGCAATACATCGCCGATCTGATCGCGTGGGGTGCGATCGGCGCGCGCACGACCGAGAGTCAGAGTCATCGTCAGCTCGCGTCGGGACTGAGTTGCCCGATCGGTTTCAAGAACGGCACCGACGGCGGCGTGCAGATCGCCGCTGACGCGATCGTCGCGGCGCGTGCGAGCCACGCGTTCATGGGCATTACGAAAATGGGCATGGCCGCGATCTTCGAAACACGCGGCAACGACGACGCGCACGTGATCCTGCGCGGCGGCAAGAAAGGACCGAACTACGACAGCGCGTCGGTGCAGGCGACCTGTGAAGCGCTGCGTTCAGCGGGTCTGCGTGAACAGGTGATGATCGACTGCTCGCATGCGAACTCGAACAAGTCGCATATGCGGCAGATCGAGGTCGCGGACGATATCGCGCGGCAACTGTCGGCGCGCGAAGGCCGCATCATCGGTGTGATGCTCGAAAGTCATCTGGAAGAAGGCCGTCAGGATCTGAAGGCCGGTGTGCCGTTGCGTTACGGCGTGTCCATCACGGATGCCTGTGTGAGCTGGGCGCAGACCGAACCGGTGCTCGCCACGCTCGCCGAGGCAACCCGCAAGCGTCGCGCGGGCTGACAGCACAACGCACGGACCGCGCGACCGCGGTTCGGCGACGACTCCACTCGCGACCCGATCAAGCCCGATCGAGGACGAGAACGCCAGGCCCCAACGGGCCAGGCACACGCGCCGCGCCAGCTGCCGGGCAGACCGCCAGGCGGGTTGGGCAGCGCGTGATCCTCACGCCTATCGCATCATTCACGCATGCGCCTCACAGGAAGCTGCAAAGCGCACCGCGAATGCTCCGGCGTGATGCGCGTTGCTTACGACGCGTTGACGGCTTCCTTGAACGCCTTGCCCGCGGTGAACTTCACCGTCTTGGCCGCGGCGATCTGGATTTCTTCGCCCGTCGACGGATTGCGGCCCACGCGTGCCGCGCGCGCGCCGGTCGAGAACGAACCGAAACCGACCAGTTGCACCGTATCGCCGCTCACCACGGCCTTGGTCACTGCCTCGACGATCGCGTCGATGGTCTGGCCGGTTGCCGCTTTGCTTTCGCCCGTCGCTGCGGCGACTGCATCAATCAGTTCCTGTTTGTTCATAGCACTTCCCGTATGGTAATCATGGAACCGGCGCCACTCTAAGGCGCCGGGACCGACACACTAACGCATAGGCGCACCTTCGCGCAAACCCTTGGTGTAAGGCTTGTATCAAGGCCGGAGCGCCGGTTTGACGATTTTCCGTCGCAAACTGCCATAAGAATCGCGGGCTTATGCGTGCGCGTCGAGTTATTAGCGTTCGCCGCGCATCACAATCCGTTGCAATTTCAGTACGTTAGGTCCCGTTACGCGAGCCCGCGCGGCCTCCCCGATGACGATAGCCCTTTTCGCGAAGCGCGGGCGCGCTATTTGCGAGCCACGTCATAAGAAAACTTTCGGCAAGACATAAAAGAGTGAGAATTCGCCACTTTGCAACATGCGCGCTGCTTGCCGCGTTGTCATCGGGAGCTGCCGCGGCCGGCGACAACGCGTGCGCGACCCTCGTCGGCGCAACCAATTCCAGTGCCGCGCAGGGCTTTTCGCTCCGCGATGGCGAACCGGTCGACTTCGTCGGCGGCGGAAAAACGGTGCACGGCAAGCTGCTCGTGTTCAGCGACGGCGACGTGTTGCGCGCGTACTGGCAGCCGGACGACAGCCCGGAAAAATACGTGCTCGCGAATGCGGGAGCCGACGCGGTCCGGCTCGTCTCGTCAGCGCCACGGGGCACGCCCGCACCAGCCGGCCAGCCCGGCACTCCCATGCGGCCGCAGCGGGTGCTGTCGTGCCCCAACCTTGAGCATTTGCAATAGCGAGCTTTCGTCGAGAGTCTCGCCACCGGCATCCGGCACAAACGTCTGCTTCCGGCGCCGCCAGGTAGTACTTACCGCGCGACGATTCGTAAGCATGCAGTCGGATCACAGACCCTCCGCTGTGATGCGCCTTTACCCGCCAAAACGCTCAAGTTAACCAGCTTCGCGCCGATATAAACAGCTGCGTTTAGCGCGCAAACGTTAAAAGGATGGTGATGGTCTGGCTCGCAAGATTGAAGAATGTACTGTCGGTCGCCGACCGTGACCGTGCGCTGATGCGTGCGCGGTTGCACGCGTTCAGCCGCCAGGTACCGCTTCTCTACTTCATCCTGCTCGTCAACACGGCGGCGGTCGCGGCGACGCATCTGGACAGCGCGCCGGCCTGGCTGTCGATGTATGTGCCCGGCGCGCTCGGCGCGCTGTGTGTGCTTCGCTGCGTGCGCTGGTGGCGCAAACGCAACCGGACGATGACGGACGCCCAGGTGGTCAGCGAATTGCGCAGCGTGACGTGGATCGTCGGCGTATTCGGCGTCGCGTTCAGCGGCTGGTCGCTGCTGTTGTTCCCGTACGGCGGTGCGTACCAGCAGGCGCAGGTCGCGTTCTATATGGCGACGACGCTGGTCGGCAGCATGTTCTGCCTGATCCACCTGCGCAAGGCCGCGCTTCTGCTGCTTTGCATCGTCATCCTGAGCTTCTTCGGGTTCCTCGTTTCCAGCGGCTCGCCGGTGTTCTTCGCGATGGCCGTCGACATGACGCTGGTCGGCGTCGCGCTCGCGGTGGTCATCCAGCTTTACTGCCGTACCTTTGCGGACGCGGTGCAAGCGCAACGCGAATTGCAGGCAAGCCAGCACAACACCCAACGGCTCAGCGACGACAACTACCGGCTCGCCAACATCGACAGTCTGACCGGCCTGCCGAACCGGCGCAGCTATTTCGCGGCGCTGAGCGCGATCCTGGAGCAGGCGCTCGAAACCGGCGGCGGCTTCAACGTCGGACTCATCGATCTGGACGGCTTCAAGCAGGTCAACGACATATATGGTCACGCGAGCGGCGACCTCGTGCTGCAGGAAGTCGGCACGCGGCTCGTGTCGATCAGCGAAACCGGCCTGATGTTCGCGCGTCTGGGCGGCGATGAATTCGGCGTGCTCGTGCGTCACAAGCTGTCGAACGAAGCGCTGGTCGAGTTGGGGCAGCGGATCTGCGACGCGCTCAGTCAGCCTTACCAGGTCGCCGACAATGTCGCGGAGCTGTCGGGCACGATCGGCTGGGCCGCATTTCCCGACGCGGGCTCGACGGTCGCGCAGGTGTTCGAACGCGCCGACGCCGCGCTCTATGTCGGCAAGGAAAACCGCCGCGGCATGCCGGTGATTTTCTCGACCGAGCACGAAACGCAGATGCGGCGCCTAAGCCTCGTCACGCAGGAGTTGCGTCACGCGGACCTCGAAGCGGAACTGTTCCTGGAGTTCCAGCCGATCTACGATCTGCTCACCCACCGGCCAATCGGCCTCGAAGCGCTCGGGCGATGGCACAACGCGCGGCTCGGCATGGTCAGGCCCGAGGAATTCATTCGGATCGCGGAGCGTACCGAGCTGATTCTCGGCATCACCGACGTGCTGCTGCGCCAGGCGCTCGCCGAAGTCGCACACTGGCCGGCCGATCTGTATCTGTCGTTCAACCTGTCCGCGATCGATATCTCGACGTCGGCGCGCGCCCGTCGCCTGATCGACATCGTCGCGGCAAGCGGCGTGTCGCCGCATCGCGTGACGTTCGAAATCACCGAAACCGCGTTGACGCGCGATTTCGCGCAGGCGCACAGCGCGATGACGATGCTCAAGCAGGCCGGCTGCAGGATGTCGCTCGACGATTTCGGCACCGGCTATTCGAGCCTCAGCTACGTGCACCGCTTGCCATTCGACGCGATCAAGATCGACCGCAGCTTCGTCTCCGACGTCGACACCAACAGCGCGTCGAAGAAGATCATCAAATCCGTGATCGACCTGTGCCGCAACCTCGGGCTCGAATGCGTGGTGGAAGGACTCGAAACGCCATTGCAGGCCCAGGTCGTGAAGGCGCTCGGCGCGCGCGCGGTGCAAGGCTATCTGTTCAGCCTGCCGATGCGGGCAAGCGCGGTCGGCACGTTTCTATGGACCGCGCTCGCGCAGAGCCACGCGGCGGAGACGCATTCCTAGCGCTCGATCGCTTCGCGGCAGTGCCGCTCAGTACGCCAGCTTCGGATACCAGTCGGTGCCGCGGCCGCCGGGGGTCATGTCGAGGATCGTCCATAGCGGCATCAAATCGGGCGCGCCGCGCGGGTCCTGCCCGGGGTCCGACGTCGATGGCCCCATCTCTTCGGCCCAGAAGTGCCGCACGACACCGCCCGTGCGCGTGAATACGTTGAGCGCGGGAACGTCGTCGGCGGCGGGATCTTCGGCTGCGTAATCGCGATTGAACGTGTTGCCGCCCGACGAATAGAGCCGCAGATGCCGCCAGCCGCGCTCCTGCTTGAACGCGACGAGCTTGTCGATCGGCGAGCGGCCGATCACCGCGAACGCGACGCGCTGCAGGATATCGGGCATTTCGCCGTCCCACGCGCTCAGCAGCGACGTGCACATCGGGCACGGCCGCTCGCGCTGCGGTCCGAACATCCAGTTGTAGGTCAAGAGCGTGTCGTGCGCGCCGAACATCTGCGATAGCGTGGCCGGGCCCGCTTCGCCGTCGAAACGGTAATCCTCCGGCACGATACCGCCCGCCGGCAACGCGCGGCGCTGCGCGGCGACGCGCTCGATCTGGCGGCGCAACTCGATCTCCTCGGCGAGCAATGCGTTGCGCGCGCGTCGATATTCGGGGCTCTCGCCGGGAAAGCGTTGAGGCAGGTCGGCCAGTTCGCGGGCCGGTTTCAGTGTGTGCATCGAAGTGTTTGCGTCGTTCATCAGCCATCTCCTTGTGAGAAGTCGTGCGAAAAACGGACGGAAAACGGGCGGCTGCCTGCGCTTTACCGCGCTTCCTATAAGCGACGACGAATGAGACCACGGAAAATCGACATGCCTTGCGATGATTTTTGAGCGGCAGCCTTTTTGCAGCGTTTTGCGGACGGTTCGACAACGCACTCGCGAGCGCCACCGCAAGGTATGCTTGCGCCAGACAGCACGCCCACTACACTCGCCAACACCACGCGGCACGCGCGCCACGCACGACGCGGCCGCCTTGGGGAACGCACATGCCGCTTCGTCTGCCACCCCTGCCCGCGCTCCGTTTTTTCGAAGCGGCCGGCAGGCATCAAAGTTTCAAGCTCGCCGCCGCCGAGTTGAACGTCACGCCGAGCGCGATCAGTCATGGCATCGTCGGACTCGAGGAAGCGCTCGGCGTCGAGCTGTTCGTGCGCGAGCCGCGCGGCATCTCGTTGACCGCGGTTGGCGCGGATTATCTGTCGTACGTCTCGGAGGCGTTTTCGCTGATCGCAATCGGCACGCAGCGTCTGCCCAATCAACGCGCGGATCGGTCGGTCACGCTCAGCTGCGCGCCGACCTTCGCGTCGCGCTGGCTGCTGCCGCGCCTCGCGGGATTTCGCGCGCGCTGGCCGAATATCAACGTGAGCGTGGATACATCGCGTCGCCAGGTCGGTTTTCCGGTCGACGGCTTCGACTTCGCGATCCGCATGAGCCGCGCGCCGGTCGCCGGCACCGCATGGACGCGACTGTTCGGCGAGCGTTTCGTGCCCGTGTGCAGCCCCGCTTACCTGGCGACGCTGCGCGACGAGCGCGGCGTCCCGAGCTTGCAATGCGCGACGCTGATTCACGTGAACGCCGCGAGTGAAGACTGGCAGATGTGGCTCGATGCAACCGGCACCGACGGCATCGACACGACGGGCGGCTTGCACGTCGACACGATCCAGCTCGCCTTCGAAGCAGCCAGCATGGGCCTCGGCGTCGCGCTCGGCCGCAAGCCGCTGGTCGACGGCGACCTGGCGAGCGGCGTGCTGGTCGAGGCTTGCGCGCCCACCATCGCATCCACCACCGCCTACTGGCTGGTCAGCACGGAGAACGCGGACAGCGCGATCCGGCGGCCCGAGCTCGCCGATTTCCGGCGCTGGCTCGTCGACGAGGCGGCGGCCTTCGACGCGCATGCCGACGCGGCCGCGGACGGCGACCTGGCAGCGCACAGGTGAGCCACGCTCACCTGTCGTCGAAATCTTTTCCTTTGCCGGCCACGCGGCGGGCTGCGACGATGGTGGCCAAGGAGAAGCCGCCATGTCGACCACCCACAGCAAGCAACCCACCCCGGCCCTCGCTCCGGCGACGACCGTCACCACGACGGTCGTGATCGTCGCCGCTGCGCTGATCCTGAGCGCCGCGATGGGCATTCGCCAGACCTTCGGCCTGTTCATCGGCCCGTTCTCGTTCGACCGCGGTCTGCCGGTCACGCTGATCGCCTTCGCGATCGCGCTGCACAACCTGGTGTGGGGCTTCGCGCAGCCGTTCGCTGGTGCGGCCGCGGATCGCTATGGCTCGGCGCCGGTGGTCGCGTTCGGTGCTTCGACGTTCGCGGCCGGCCTCGGGCTGTCCGCGGTCGCGCCGAGCGGCGCGCTGCTGGTGATCGGCATGGGGCTGCTGGTCGGCATCGGCGTCAGTTGCACGACCTTCGGCGTCGTGTTGCCGGCGGTCGGCCGCATGGCGTCGCCGGAGAAGCGCAGCGTCGCGATGGGCCTCGTCAGCGCCGGCGGCTCCGCCGGACAGGTGCTGATGGTGCCGCTCGTGCAAGGCATCCGGCTGCACGCGGGCATCGCGACCTCGCTATTCGTGCTCGCCTTCGTGATGCTGCTGATCGCGCCGCTCGGCATCGTGCTCGACCGTCGCGCGCAGATCCATGCGGCAGGACAGGCCCGGATCGACGACGCACCCGAGACTTCGCTGCGCGAGGTTCTGTCACAAGCGACGCGCCATCGCGGCTACCGCCTGCTGACGCTCGGCTTCTTCACCTGCGGCTTCCAGCTCGCGTTCATCGCGACGCATCTGCCCGCGTATCTGACGCTGTGTCATATGCCGATCGGGCTGGGCGCCACCGCGCTCGCGCTGATCGGTCTATTCAACATGGCGGGCAGTTGGGCTTGCGGTTGGCTCGGCGGCCGGTTCCGCCAGCACCATGTGCTCGGCTGGCTTTATCTGATTCGCAGCGCGACGATCGCCGCATTCTTCGCGCTGCCGAAAAGCGCGGTGTCCGTGGTGATTTTCGCGGCCGTGATGGGCCTGACATGGCTCGGTACCGTGCCGCTGACGAGCGGGCTCGTCGCCAAGGTGTTCGGCACGCGTCACCTCGGCAGCCTGTTCGGCTTGTGCTTTCTGAGCCATCAGATCGGCTCGTTTCTCGGCGCGTGGCTCGGAGGCCTCGTGTTCGATCTGACGGGCTCGTACTCGCTGATCTGGGTCGCGACGGTCGCGGCGGGATTGATCGCGGCACTGCTGCATTTCCCGATCGACGACAGGGCGGTGACGACACCCGCGCGGCGTTCACCGCGTCCCGCTCAGGCTTGATGCAGATTACTTCTTCGGCGCATCCGCCGCGGCTTTCGGCACACGCCCCATCAAATAGAACTCGTCGTTCGGACGCATCGAGATCACGTTCGCCATCCGGTTCGATAGCCCGAAAAACGCGGTGATTGCCGCGATGTCCCAGATGTCTTCATCGGTGAAGCCGTGGCCGCGCAGCGTCTGGAAGTCCTCTTCGTCGACCGTGCCCGACGCGCGGCACACCTTCAGCGCGAAATCGAGCATCGCCTTCTGGCGCTCGGTGAGGTCGGCCTTGCGATGATTGACCGCGACCTGGTCGGCGAGCAGCGGCGCCTTCTCGTAGATGCGCAGAAGCGCGCCGTGCGCGACCACACAGTAAAGACAATCGTTGACCGCGCTCGTCGCGACCACGATCATCTCGCGCTCGCCTTTCGTGAGACCGCCCTCTTTCAGCATCAACGCATCGTGATAAGCGAAGAACGCGCGAAATTCGTCGGGCCGATGCGCGAGCGTCAGAAACACGTTCGGCACGAAACCCGCCTTCTGCTGCACTTCAAGAATGCGGGCGCTGATGTCTTCGGGCCACTCGCTCGGCTCCGGGACCGGGTAGCGGCTGATGGGCTGAAGCGTGGCCATGCGCTGTCTCCGTGATCTTTGTCTGGGGTATGCCAACCATTGTAGCAACGCGTTTTCGCGATCGCCCGCGCTTCACCAGGTCCGCTCGATCACGTCCGATATCGCCGCCCGCATCGTCCTAGACTTTCAGTTCGGCATGCGTGAAGCCGCCCCGCACGGCGGCGACGAAAGGAGCAACCATGTCAAACCTGACGCACGACGCGCGGGCCACTGTGATCAAGGTGCGCCCGGAACGGGAAATGGCGACGATGCAGCGGCTGCCTTATTTCGTCGGCATTTCGGCGCGCACCGCGGGCACCACCAGCCTGTCGATGTATATGGTCGTGGTCCCGCCTGGCGGCCATGCGGAGCCGCACTATCACGCCGACTACGAAACCGCGATCTATATGCTCGAAGGCAGAATCGAGACGCGCTATGGCCCGGGCTTGCGTGAATCGGTCATCACCGGGCCGGGCGACTTTTTGTTCATTCCGCCGGGCGTGCCGCATCAGCCGTTCAATCTCGACGCGAACGCCGCGGCGCGCGCGATCGTCGCGCGCAATCAGGCGAACGAGCATGAGCGCGTGGTGCCCTATGATCCGTCTGTAGATGCGTAAGGCGACAGGCCTCTTTCCGTACCACCTCGCCTGAAGCGACGCGAATCCCGCTGCCCAGTCCGTGTTGATCGACTTGCCGCGCGGCGCATGCAGCCTTAATGGCGCGGTGGGTCTCGCCCTTCCCCGCGCCCTTTCGTCGCTCGCGCGCCACTTCGTCGGCGCACTTTCATAACGCCGTCTCGCCACCTGTGCTTAAATCCGTCTTTCGCGTCGCTAGAGGCTTGTATCGGCCTCGGCCGGACGATGTCTTTTTCCCTTTCTTTGCCTTATCAGGAGCGCGGTTGTGTGGCATTTCCCGGTCGCTATTCCACCGTCTGCGGGCGTGTGGGCCGTCTTCATGAGCGTGCTCGTCACGCAGCTCGGCATGCCGATTCCGGCCGCGCCGATGCTGATTCTCGCTGGAACGATGGCCGCGGTGGGCGAAGCCTCGTACCTGAACATGATCTGCGCGGCGGTCAGTGCGACGCTGATCGCCGACTCGCTATGGTTTTTCACCGGACGCGCGTATGGGCGCCGCCTGCTCAATTACCTCGTGCGCTTCTCGCTGTCGCTGGACACCACGGTGCGCGTCGCGCGCAATACCTATGAGCGCCATGGCGCGCCGATTCTGACGGTCGCGAAGTTCCTGCCCGGTCTCGGCCTGATTTCCGCGCCGCTGCTCGGCACGACCGCGATCGGCGTCGGCATATTCTTGTTGTGGGACATGGTCGGTGCGACGCTGTGGGCGAGCGTCTGGATCATCGGCGGCGCCGCCTTGCACGATGAGATCGTCCAATTGATGCTGTTCGTGCGGCACAACGGCGGCACGATCTTCGATACGTTCGCGGTGATCTTCGCGGCGGTTCTGCTGTATCGCTGGCTGCGCCGTTTGCAGTTTCGCCGCTGGCTCGCGCATGCACGCATTTCGCCCGATCAGCTCGACGCGATGATGAAGTCGAACGAACCACCGCTGATTCTCGACGCGCGCCCGCACACCGTGCGCGAAAAGGAATCGCATCGCATTGCCGGCGCACGGCCGCTCGATCTCGAGTCGCCCGATCCGATTCATCCGGAGTATCTGAAGCGGCCGATCGTCGTCTATTGCGTGTGTCCGAACGAAGCGACCGCGAAGCGCATCGTCAGGCAATTGCATCGCAAGAACATTCATCATGTGCGCGCGCTGAAGGGCGGACTCGATGCGTGGGAAAAGCGCGGTTATCCGGTCGAGCCACTGCCACCCGACTTCAATACGGCGATGGCGCACATGCTCGAAGACAAGGGCAACGAAGGCGAATACACGGTGCGCGCGCGTCTCGCGGAGTGAACCAACAGTCGACAAAGCAGACGGCATCACGCTCGATGCCGTTTTGTCAAAAAACAAAAATAAATTGACGGCATTCTTAGCTCGTATATCCTAGCTATCGGGAGATCGCGTGCGCGGCGCTGCGAATTAAGCTATTACCGTTTAGTACCGTTTCTTCTCGATCGACCCGTGTCCTGTTTCTTCAATATCCGCTGTGGATTCGAAACAGGCCGTTCAATACCCTCAACTACGCCAGTCGAGTGTCATCGTGAGAGTCCGAGGCCCTTTGGTGAATTGGAATCGCAGTCAGGCGCGTTGTACTTGCGCTGACGGCGCCAGCGCCGACGGCAGCAACGGCAGCCTTGCGTTTCGCCGCTTTCTGTCCGTCATCACAGTCCTGTCGCGTCGTTCCGTTCGACGCCGCAACGTCCTCTCCGCACGCGCGTTCATCGCAGTGCGCACAGACGAGGTCGCTTCGCTGCTGCCGTAGCGCCTCTCTTCTTTAGTCTCTTTTCGCTGCTCGATTCATCCGTTTGCACGCGTTTTCGCGAGCTTTCTGCTTGCGTCCGCGCGGCGCTGACTGATTGCCGCGCATCGCGACGGATTCGATCGAACCGCTTTTAATCTGATTAGCGCTGCGCGTTATTGCGCGGATTCGCTTTGGCGTCGACTCGCCTTCGCGATTTCCATATCCTCGCGCGCTATTTAACGCCGCTCGCCTCGTGGGCGGCGTGGGATCGACACGCCTATTCGTTATGCGAAACCAACCCATAGTAGGAATCACCGCCGATAGAACGATGCTCGGCGCTCATCCATCGCACGTGGCCGGTGAAAAGTACATCGCCGCGATCGTCGAGGGCTCGCGCGCGCTCGCGATGCTGGTGCCGGCTTTCGGCGAACGTCAGAGCAGCGACGATGTGCTCGCCGCCGTCGACGGTTTGCTGTTCACCGGCAGCTATTCGAACGTCGAGCCGTGCCGTTACGGCGGCGCTTCGAGCGAGCCCGACACATTGCACGACCCCGCGCGCGATGCAACCACGTTGCCGCTGATCCGCGCGGCAGTTGCGGCGGGCGTACCGGTTCTCGCCATCTGCCGCGGCTTGCAGGAAATGAACGTGGCATTCGGCGGCACCTTGCATCAAAGCGCTCATTCGGTCAGTGGACTGAACGATCATCGCGAGAACAAGGACGACTCGCTCGACATGCAATACGCCACATCGCATTCGATCGTGCTGACGCGCGGCGGCATGCTACAGCGCCTCGCGGACGGCGCCCACGAAGCGCGGGTAAATTCATTGCACGCTCAGGGCATTGCGCGACTCGGCGTAGGCCTCGACGTCGAAGCCCTCGCGGCGGACGGCCTGATCGAAGCCATCAGCGTCAGCCACGCCCGCACATTCGCGCTCGGCGTCCAATGGCATCCGGAATGGAGACATGCGGACGATGCGTTATCGACCGCGATGTTCCGCGCCTTCGGCGACGCGTGTCGCCAGCGCATGAATACACGAAACCCTGCACGCATGCCCCCGGTCGCGGATCAAAACAGAGAGAACAATCATGCATGACATCGACGATTTCCTGAAAAAGCATCACGTCACCGAAATCGAAGCAATCATTCCGGATATGGCCGGCATCGCGCGCGGCAAGATCATTCCGCGCAGCAAGTTCGAATCGGGCGAATCGATGCGTCTACCGCAGGCGGTGATGATTCAGACAGTGACCGGCGACTATCCGCAAAGCGATTCGCTGACCGGAGTCACCGATCCCGACATGGTGTGCGTACCCGACGCGAGCACGATCCGGATGATTCCGTGGGCAGTCGATCCGACCGCGCAGGTGATTCATGATTGCGTTCATTTCGACGGCACGCCGGTCGAAATCTCGCCGCGCTGCGTGTTGCGCCGCGTGCTCGATCTATACAAGGCGCGTGGCTGGAAACCCGTGATCGCGCCAGAGCTCGAGTTCTATTTAGTCGATATGAACCGCGACCCCGACCTGCCGCTGCAACCGCCGGTCGGACGTACAGGCCGCGCGGAAACCGGACGCCAGGCGTATTCGATCGAGGCGGTCAACGAGTTCGATCCGTTGTTCGAAGACATCTACGAGTACTGCGACGTGCAGGAACTCGAAGTCGATACGCTGATACACGAAGTGGGCGCCGCGCAGATGGAAATCAACTTCATGCATGGCGATCCGCTCAAACTCGCGGACAGCGTGTTTCTATTCAAGCGCACCGTGCGCGAAGCGGCGTTGCGCCACAAGATGTACGCGACCTTCATGGCCAAGCCGATGGAAGGCGAACCGGGCTCGGCCATGCACATGCATCAGAGCCTCGTCGATATGGAAACCGGCCGCAACCTGTTCACCGCCGCCGACGGCGAACCGACATCGCTTTTCACCAGCTATATCGCCGGCTTGCAGAAATACACGCCGGCGCTGATGCCGATCTTCGCGCCGTACATCAATTCGTACCGGCGTCTGTCGCGTTTCATGGCCGCGCCGATCAACGTCGCGTGGGGTTACGACAATCGCACGGTCGGTTTCCGGATTCCGCATTCGACGCCGGTCGCGCGCCGCATCGAGAACCGTATTCCGGGTGTCGATTGCAATCCGTATCTGGCGATTGCCGCGACCTTGGCCGCGGGTTATCTGGGCATCACGCAGCGGCTCGCCGCAACCGAACCGCTGGCGAGCGACGGCTATGCATTGCCCTACCAATTACCGCGCAATCTCGAAGAAGGCCTGACGTTGATGAGTGCATGCGAGCCGATTGCCGAAGTACTCGGCGAGCAGTTCGTCCGCGCGTATCTCGCGTTGAAAGAGACCGAATACGAAGCGTTTTTCCGTGTGATCAGTTCGTGGGAACGCAGGCATTTGCTGCTGCACGTGTGAGTGCCGCGGGCCAATCGGTCGATCAGAACCTTGAAAAGACGGAGGCAGTATGAGCTATAAGACCGAAGACTTGATGTATGCGGAGAACGAAACGCCCGAACGTGGCGGCACGATAGACGCGCCGACCTCGCAAGCCACATCGCGAAGCACCGCCGAATACCGCGCGCTGGATGCCGCGCATCACATCCACCCGTTCTCGGATATGGGCTCGCTCAACCGCGCGGGTTCTCGCGTGATCGTCAAGGCGCAAGGGGTGTACCTGTGGGATTCGGACGGCAACAAGATCATCGACGGCATGGCCGGACTGTGGTGCGTGAACGTCGGCTACGGACGCCATGAACTCGCCGACGCCGCCTTCCGGCAGATGCAGGAACTGCCGTACTACAACACGTTCTTCAAGACGACGCATCCGCCGGTGATCGAACTGTCGGCCCTGCTCGCCGAGCTAACGCCCGCGCCATTCAATCACTTCTTTTACTGCAACAGCGGCTCGGAAGGCAACGACACCGTGCTGCGCATCGTCCATCAATACTGGGCGACGCAACGCCAGCCAGCGAAGAAGTTCGTCATCGCACGCAAGAACGCTTATCACGGGTCGACGATCGCGGGCGGTACGCTCGGCGGCATGGCTTATATGCATGAGCAGATGCCGTCGAAAGTCGAGAACATCGTGCATATCGATCAGCCCTATTTCTTCGGCGAAGCAGCAAGCGATCAGACGCCGGAAGAATTCGCGCTGGCTCGCGCGCGTCAGCTCGAAGCGAAGATTCTCGAACTCGGAGCGGACAATGTCGCCGCATTTATCGGTGAGCCTTTCCAGGGAGCGGGCGGCGTGATCTTTCCGGCCGATACTTATTGGCCGGAGGTCGAGCGCATTTGCCGGAAGTACGACGTGCTGCTCGTCGCGGACGAAGTGATCGGCGGCTTCGGCCGAACCGGCGAATGGTTCGCGCATCAGCACTTCGGCTTCGAGCCGGACCTGATCACGCTCGCGAAGGGACTAACGAGCGGTTACGTGCCGATGGGAGCGGTGGGTCTGCATGATCGCATCGCCCGCGCACTTATCGACAACGGCGACTTCAATCATGGCCTGACCTACTCCGGGCATCCGGTCGCGGCGGCCGTCGCGCTTGCCAATCTGAAACTGCTACGCGACGGGAAGATCGTCGAGCGCGTCAAAGCGGATACCGGTCCGTACTTTCAGAAAAGACTGCGTGAGACGTTCGCCGCTCATCCTATCGTTGGCGAGATCAGCGGCGTGGGCCTCGTGGCGGGAGTGCAACTCGCCGAGGTGCCACTCGAGCGCAAGCGCTTTGCGAATGGGGGCGATGTCGGTGCGCTGTGCCGCGACTTCTGCTTCAACGGCAATCTGATCATGCGCGCGAGCGGCGACCGGATGTTGCTGTCGCCGCCTCTCGTGATCAGCCGGCCGGAAATCGACGAAATCGTCTCGAAGGCAAAAGCAGCGATCGATGCGACCGCGCGGCGGATGGGCATGCTATGGTAAGGCGGACGAATGACCACTCGACGATGGCGTCGTATCGAGTGTCATTTCTCCGTTCAACGCATCACAGGACCACCCATGACCCACCAAATCGTTTTGCTCCCTGGACTGCTTTGCGACGACGCAGTGTGGGCCGATCAGCGCGGCGCGCTTGGCGCGATCGGCGACTGCTTCGTGCCCGACTACGGCATGCGCGACTCGCTCGGCGCGATGGCCGAGTTAGTGCTCGAGTCGGTTTCGGGAGACCGCCTGCTGGTCGCGGGTCATTCGATGGGAGGACGGGTCGCGCTAGAAGTGTTCCGGCGCGCACCGGCGCGCGTCGCCGGTCTCGCATTGCTCGACACCGGTTGCGCTCCGCGCGCTGCTGGCGAGGCCGGCGAAAGCGAGCGCGCGCAGCGGTTGAGGCTGCTCGAACTCGCGCGCGCGAAAGGCATGCGCGCGATGGGCAATGAGTGGGCGCCCGGCATGGTCAATGCCGACCGCCACGATTCCGCCGTCTACGAGGCGGTGCTCGACATGATCGAGCGAAGCACGCCAGATAAATTCGCGGCGCAGATCCGTGCGTTGCTCGATCGTCCCGATGCGACGGCGCTGCTTCACGACATCGCGTGCCCGACGATGATCGTGTGCGGACGCGATGATAAATGGAGTCCGCTGGCGCGTCATGAGGAGATGCACGCGCAGATTCGCGGCTCGGAGCTTCGCGTGATCGAACGAAGCGGTCACATGTGCACGATGGAGCGACCCGACGATGTGACCGAAGTGCTGGTCGAATGGGCTCGGTGGGCAGCCGGGTCCGAAACGGCTCGTTGATCTGTTTGCCGTTCGCCGCGCGGTCGGCACGATCCTGTCTATCGACGATTGGCACCGTATGCCTGGATGCGAATCGCTTTCCGTTCATCAACTTCGACAAGGTCATTCAGTCATGAACGAATACTGCATGTTCAAGGGAAAACTGCTGCGCGCGGCGCCTTTCAAGGATTCGTACGTGGGCAGTCCGCACTATGTGATTACGGTGACTGGCAACGACAACACGCCATTCAATATCGTCGTCAATTCGGCATCGACGCAACCGGGCGCAAGCGGTAACGACGACGTGTACTTCTATGCCGATCTGAACTTCGCCGATCCACTCACCGCGAAACTGCAGGCCCTGAACCTCGGCCTCTACACCAGCGGCTTTCCGCGGCTCGATTACTTCCAGGACAGCAGCCTGCTCGACATTCACCGCATGCGGCCGGTCCCCTACGAGGATCAAAACGGCAATCGCGCCGACGTCAACGACATCATCGACGAAATCCTGACCATCGACGAAAGCAAGCCGTCGCAAAGCCTGCCTTACGACAACGGCAGCGGTCAGTTGCATAAACGCGATTTCTGGACACCGACGACCGCAGGTATCGTCGTCTATGGGTTCGGCTTTCTGTTTCTGCCGAAGAAGGACGGTCTTCACGAAACCCACATGAATCAGGGCAATCCGCGCGGCCCGCATTACGACGAAAACGGCGCGTTCCAGGACGGCGCGGTGATCGTGCAGCGCGCCGACGGATTCGCCGCGATTTTTACCGCGTTTCAGACGCAATATTTGCCGACCAACGCGGCCGGCGATCCGGCCGCGAATGCGGTGGCGTTGCCTGTTTATATTCAACGAGGTTGATAGCGTCGCTACGTACGCCGGGGCATCGCGACGGACCTTCGCATCGGTCAGCGCGCGGTCGCGGCGCCTCGTCGTGGAATATGCCGCTGCACCACCGCCAGCGCGATCAGCACGACGATCATCGCAATACCGAGCATCAGCAGATAGCCCGCTGCGCCGCCGGCCGTGATCACCGCGGCGCCCGCGAACGCGCTCAGAATCGCGCCGACGCGGCCGAACGCGAGTGCCGACGCAGTGCCCGTTGCACGCACACTGGTCGGGTAGACGTAGGCGCACAGCGCGTACATCGTCGATTGCACCGCATTGACGAACAGCCCGTGCAAGCCGAGACCGACGATCATCAGCGCCGTATGCTGCGTCGCGCTGACACCGAGCAGCATCCATGCGCTCGCGACGCCGCCCGCGCAGCACAGCAGCAGCGGCCAGAGCGAGCCGTAGCGCCCGATCGCCAGCGCGCACAGCACCGCGCCGATTACGCCGCCGAGGTTGTATGCGCTCAGGCCATAGCCCGCGAGCGACACGCTCAAACCCTCGCTCGTCAGCATCGACGGCAGCCAGCTGAATGCCGCGTACACAGCGAGCAGGCACATGAAGAACGCGCCCCAGATTGCAAGGGTGTCGCGCGAACGGCCATCGCGGAACAGCGCAGTGAAGCCAACGTGTTTCTCAGCGCTTTGTTCGCGCACGTCGGTAAAGCTCGCATCGGCGGGCACGTCGCGCGCCATGCGCCGCAGCAGCTTCGCGAGTTCGGTCCAGCGATGCGGACGGCGCGCCATAAAACGCGGCGATTCCGGCAGCGCGGCGACGAGGACGATGCCGAGCACGAGCGGCAGCACCCCACCCGCGACGAACAGACCGCGCCAGCCATAAACGGGCAGCACCTGCCCGGCGAACAACCCCGCGACCATGCCACCGAGCGGCACGCACAGAATGGTCGCCGTCACCGCGAGGGTGCGAAAACGCGCGGGCGTGAATTCGGCGGTCAGCGTCGTCGACGTCGGCAGCGCGCCGCCGATGCCGAGCCCCGCGATAAAGCGCAGTGCCGCAATGGCCGCGACGTTCGGCGCCAGACTGATCGCGCAGGTCGCGAGGCCGAACACGAACACGCTGCCGATCACGGCCCAGCGGCGGCCGAAGCGATCGGCGAACAGCCCCGCGAACGCACTGCCGATGCCCATGCCGATCAGCCCCGACGCGACCACCGGCGCAAACGCATTGCGCGTGATGCCCCACTCCTTGATCAGCATCGGAATCGCGAAGCCGATCAGCTGGCTGTCGAAACCGTCGACGACGATCGACAGCGCCGCCAGCACCACCGCGATTTTCTGCAGCAACGTGTAGGGGCCGTCGTCGAGCGCATGACCGATGTCGACCGTGTTGCCGCCGCGCGCGATGCCGGCGAGCGCCACGTCGTCGCGCGCGGTCGAGGTCGAGGGTGCGGCCGAAGCCGGAGGAACGTAATTCATCGACATGTCTCCGTTGTTTGCGCTGCGCGCGCGTTGTTCGATTTTTTTGTTGTCGGCAGTTAGAACGGCTAGTGACGCGGCGTCGTTTGCAGCGTGACCCAGCGCAGATCGGTGAACTCCGCGATCCCCGCCTTGCCGCCGAAGCGGCCGAAGCCACTCGCCTTCACGCCGCCGAACGGCATCTGCGCTTCGTCGTGCACGGTCGGACCGTTCACGTGACAAATGCCCGACTCGATGCGCTTCGCGACGTTCAGCGCGCGCGCCGCATCGCGGCTGAACACCGCCGCCGACAGGCCGTACTCGTTGTCGTTCGCGCACGCTATCGCGGCTTCTTCGCCGCGCACGCGCACGATCGGCTTGACCGGCCCAAACGATTCGTCGTGATAGATGCGCATGTTCGCCGTCACGCGATCGAGCAGCGTCGCGGGCATCAATGTGGTCTCGCTCTCGCCGCCGCACACGAGCGTCGCGCCTTTGGCGAGCGCGTCGCCGATCAGCGCATTGCAGCGCTCGACGGTGCTCATGTCGACCACCGAGCCGAGCACGACCGGCCCCTTGCGCGGATCGCCGAGCGGCAACGCGCGCCCACGCGCGGCGAGCCCGTGAAGTTCACGCGGCGCACGGCCGGGTGTTCGATCATCGCATCGACGATGGGCGCGGCGTCGGCCGGCGCATTGGTCACGAAGTTCACGGTGCCGCGCGGCAGACCCGCCTGCTGCATCGCCTCGATGATCAGGCCGTGCGTGGCCGGGCAGATCTCCGAGCCCTTCAGCACGACCGTGTTGCCGCATGCGAGCGGCAACACGGTCGCGCGCACCGCCAGAATCACCGGCGCATTCCACGGCGCGATGCCGAGCACGACGCCCGCGGGCTGGCGCACGCCCATCGCGAGACTGCCGGGCACGTCGGACGAAATCAGTTCGCCGGCGATCTGCGTGGTCAGCGCGGCCGCTTCGATCAGCCCGGCCGCCGCGAGATGCACGTTGAGGCCGGCCCAGATGCCCGACGCGCCGGTTTCGGCGGCCATGGCGGCGGCGAACGCGTCGGCCTTCGCTTCGAGCGCGTGCGCGGCCTTCGTCAGCAACGCGCGGCGCTCGCCGGGTCCGAGCGCGGACCACACCGGAGAGGCGGCCGCGGCGGCATCGACGGCGGCGACGGCATCTTCGACGGTCGCGGCCGGTGCGCGCGTCGCGGCTTCGCCGTCGAGCGGATTGCGGCGCTCGAGCGTCGCGCCGTTGCGCGCCTGGACCTGTTCGCCGCCGATCAGCATCGATACGGTTTTCGTCATGTGTTTGTCTCCTTGTTCGTGAACGGGAAGCGCCATTAAGCGACGATCGCTTCGACGAGCGTGGGACCGCTTTTCACGTCAGCTGCGTTCAACGCGCGACGCAACACGCCGGCAAGCTCAGCCGCCTCGCTGACGCGCACGCCCGGGCAACCCATGCCCGCCGCGATCGTCACGAAGTCGAGCCCCGGCAGGTCCGTGCCCTGCACGGTCTCGTTCGGCGCGAAGCCGAACACCGGCGCGAAATCCTGCAACGCCGCGTAGCGCGTGTTGTTCAGAACCACGAACGTGATCGGCAACCGCATCTGCACCGCGCTCCAGATCGCCTGGATCGAGTACATGCTCGAACCGTCACCGATCAGCGCGATCACGCGCTCTCCCGCCCTCGCCAGCGCGACGCCGACCGCCGCCGGCATGCCGTAGCCGAGGCCGCCGCTGTCCATCGTCAGGAACGTGCCGGTACGCGCGATCGGCAAATAGGTCTGCATGACGGGCCGCGAGCTCGGCGCTTCCTCGACGACGACGCATTCTGGATCGCGCACTTCCGCGAGTGTCTGCAACGCGAATGCGACCGACATCCGCTCGCCTTGCGCGGGCGGCAGCGCACGCGGCGCCACCGCGCGTGGCGCGGGCAACTCGCGCGCTTTGGGCGCGGCGCGCGCGAGCAGTTCCTGCACGCCGAGCCGCATATTGCCGACCGCGGCGATGCCCTGCGGCGTCCATGCCGCGACGCCCGGATCGTCGATCAACTGGCATAGCCGCGCGCCCGGCGGCACATGCGGACCGCTGCCTTCGACGTGATACGTGAACGCGGGCGCGCCGATCACGAAGATCGCGTCATGCGCGCCGAGCATCTCGACGATGCGCTCGCGCATCGCCGGCAAAAAGCCCGCGAACAGCCGATGCGTTTCGGGGAAGCTGCAACGCCCGGTCATCGGCGCGACGTAGACGCGCGCGGCATGCCGCTCCGCGAGCCGGACGACTTCCGCCGCCGCATCCGCGCGATCGACCGCGCCGCCGACCACGAATGCAGGCCGCTCGCACCCATCGAGCACGGCGCCGATGCGCTCCAGCGTCGCCGGATCGGGACGCATGATGTGCGCGACTTCGCGCTCGGCCACCCGTTCGGCCGGCTGATCCCAGTCGTCGGCGGGAATCGACACGAACACCGGGCCGCGCGGCTCCTGCATCGCGATCGCGTATGCACGCGCGATCGCGAGCGGCACGTCCTGCGCGCGGGCCGGCTCGATGCTCCACTTCACGTAGGGCTTCGGCAATTCGGTCGCCTGGGTCGCGGCGAGGAACGGGTCGAACGGCAGGATCGAACGGGCCTGCTGACCCGCGGTGACGACCAGCGGCGTGCGGTTCCGAAACGCGGTGAAGATATTGCCCATCGCGTTGCCGACGCCCGCCGCCGAATGCAGGTTCACGAGCGCCGCGTTGCCGGTGGCCTGCGCGTAGCCGTCGGCCATGCCGACCACGACCGCTTCCTGAAGACCGAGCACGTAGCGGAAATCCGCGGGGAAATCGCGGAACATCGGCAGCTCGGTCGAGCCTGGGTTCGCGAAGATCGACGTCATGCCGACGCGGCGCGCGAAGTCGATGACTGCGTCTCGGACGCTCCATTGGGTGCCCTGCTCTTTTGTGTGTGCCGGCTTGTGCTGCGGTGCGCTGCCTGTCATGCGAGGCCTCCTGCGCGGTGAGCGCGAAAAATCGAAAGGCCATTATCACGGCCGCCGGGGTAACCGAAAATTGCCTAATTCGCTAAAAGGCATTACCTTTTGGCATGACTTACAACCTTCAACAACTGCAGGCATTCGCGGTGATCGTCGAGAGCGGCAGCCTCGGACGCGCCGCCGAAGCGCTGCACATCACACAGCCGGCGCTGAGCCGGACCATCCGTCGTCTCGAGGAACAGGTCGGCGCGCCGCTGTTCGAGCGGCACTCGCGCGGCATGCACCTGACCGCGGTCGGCGCGGCGCTGCTGCCGCACGCAATCCTGCTGCGGCGCGAAGCCGAACATGCACGCGAGGAAATCGACGCGATGCGCGGCCTCGCGCGCGGCACGATCCGCGTCGGCGCGGTGGGCAGCATCGCGAGTCTGTTGTTGCCCTTCGCGGTCAGCGGCGTGTTGACGAGATGGCCTAACCTGCGCGTGGAGATCATCGAGGGCGTGTGGGACCGGCTCGCCGATGCGCTCGTCAAACGTCAGATCGATCTCGCGCTCAGCATGGCCGTACCCGATACCGACGAGATCACCGCGATCGCCGATTGCCGCTGGGAAGACGCGAGCTACGTGGTCGCCGCGCTCGATCATCCGCTGCGCTGTAAGCCCGACCTCACGCTCGCCGACACGCTGGGCGAGCGCTGGGCGATTCCGCCGCGCGGCACCGGGCCGTTCGAGCACATGCAGAGCGTGTTCGCCGAGCGCGGGCTGGGACTGCCGAATGTCGTCGTCGAAACGCGCTCGGTTACGGCGTTGAAGAGTCTGGTCGCGCGTTCGGGCTTTCTGAGCTGGATGGCGTCGACGATGTACGTGACCGAAAGCAAGGCCGGGGTGTTCGATACGCTCGGCGTGCCGGGCGTGGTCGGGCGGCGCACGTTGACCGCGTTCCGGCGGCGCCAGGGCATCCTGCCGAGTCCAGCGGTCAAGCTGCTGGAGCAGTTGCGGCAGTTGACGTCGGACGGAATCGCCACGGGTTGAGCGCTTCCGGCACGCTGATCACGCCGATGGGCGAACTTCGACATCGTCCCCGCCGCGCTGCTCGAACTGAAGGAGCGGAACGGCGTGATCAAGACGCAATGGCCGACAGCTTTACTATTGCCGATCGTCAACACCATACTGTTGTACTTGTTCGTATTCCGCTTCTGAGGAGCCGCCGATGACCACTCAGCTCACCCGCGAATTCGCATCCAGATTCGCCAATGTCGCGCTCGCTCACCTCACTCGCGAATACCCGAACAAGCTCACGCACTCGCTCGCAGGGCCGCAGGACGTACAGGGTCCGCGCGCCCTGCATCCGATCTTCTACGGCAGCTACGACTGGCATTCGTGCGTGCACGGCTACTGGTTGATCCTGCATCTGCTCGAACGCTTCCCCGATCTGCCCGAGGCCGCGCGCATCGTCGCGGTGGTCGACGAGCATTTCAACGAGGCGAACGTCGCCGGCGAACTCGCGTATCTGGAGCTGCCGCACAACCGCGGCTTCGAGCGGCCGTATGGCTGGGCGTGGCTGCTCGCGCTCAGTGCGCAGCTGCAGTCGATGAAAATCTCCGAAGCCGCGCGCTGGTCCAAGACGTTCACGCCGCTCACCGAGACGTTCGTCGAACGCTTCGAGGAGTTCCTGCCGAAAGCGACCTATCCGCTGCGCGTCGGCACGCACTTCAACATGGCGTTCGCACTCGCGTTGACACTCGATTTCGCGCGGCATACCTCGCGCGAATCGCTCGAGGCGCTGATCGTCAGCACCGCGGAGCGCTGGTATCTGGACGACGTCGCGTGTCAGGCGTGGGAGCCGGCCGGCGACGAGTTCCTGTCGCCGTCGTTAATGGAAGCGGAGTTGATGCGGCGCGTGTTGCCGTCCGCGCAGTTCGCCGACTGGTTCGGACGCTTCCTGCCGCACCTCGGCGCGAAAAAGCCGGCGACGCTGTTCGAGCCCGTCACCGTTACCGATCGCAGCGACGGCAAGATTGCGCATCTGGACGGCCTCAATCTGAGCCGCGCGTGGTGCCAGCGTGCGCTCGCGCGTGCGCTGCCCGCCGGCGACGTCCGTCGCACCGTGCTGTTCGAAGCGGCCGAGCGTCATCTGCACTGTGCGCTGCCGCATGTGGCCGGCGACTACATGGGCGAGCACTGGCTCGCCACGTTCGCGACGCTGGCACTCGAAGCCTGAGCGAACCGGCAGCGGATTGAGCGGTGCTGTATTGGCGCTTCAATTTGAAGCGCCCTTTTCTTTGCCCGCTCAACAGCCGCTGCCCGCGGCGGTAAAATCGAGCAAGGCGATTGCGCCGCATCAAAGGTGGAAGTTTGACTGAGTTCGAGCAGGGTTTCATTTTGACCCGACATTGGCGGGACACACCCGCCGGCACGGAAATCGAGTTCTGGCTGGCGACGGACAGCGGGCCGCGCCACATCCGTCTGCGCCCTCAGCCGTCCACCGCCTTCATTCCAGCCGAACATCGCGAACGCGCCGAAACGATTCTTCGCCGCGACGCGCCGCTCGATTTGCGGCCGCTCGAATTGCGCGACTTCCAGCATCGGCCGGTCAACGGGCTTTACTGTGCGCAATACCGGCAATTGAAGGGCTTCGAGAAGCGCCTCAGAGAAGGCGGAGTCGATGTCTACGAAGCCGATATCCAGCCGCCCGAGCGCTACATGATGGAGCGCTTCATCACCGCACCGGTGTGGTTCAGCGGCGTACCGCAAAACGATGGTCCGGGGCGCGCCGGCCCATGGCTCGATGGCGAGCTCAAACCGGCCAACGGCTATCGTCCGCCATTGAAGCTCGTATCGCTCGACATCGAAACGAGCGCGCATGCCGAGCTTTATTCGATCGCGCTCGAAGGCTGCGGCGAGCGGCAGGTGTATATGCTCGGACCGTCGAATGGCAACGCTGCCGACGCCCTCGACTTCAAGCTCGAATACTGCGAAACCCGCGCACAACTGCTCGAAAAACTGATCGAGTGGATGGAGCGGCATGATCCTGATGCGATCATCGGCTGGAACCTGGTGCAGTTCGATCTGAAGGTACTGCAACAACATGCCGAGCAGTATCGCGTGCCACTGCGTATCGGCCGCGGCGGCGCGGTGATGGAGTGGCGCGAACATGGCGTTACGCGCAATCACTTTTTCGCGGGTGTGGCGGGTCGTTGGGTCATCGACGGTATCGAGGCATTGCGGTCGGCGACGTGGAGCTTTCCGTCGTTCAGCCTCGAATACGTGTCGCGCTCGGTGCTGGGCGAAGGCAAGGCGATCGACAATCCGTATCAGCGCATGGACGAAATCCAGCGCCGCTTCGACGAAGACAAGCCCGCCCTCGCGCGCTACAACCTGAAGGACTGCGAGCTCGTCACGCGCATCTTCGCGAAGACCGAGCTGCTGCCGTTCCTGCTCGAACGCGCGACCGTGACCGGCCTGCCCGCCGATCGCAGTGGCGGCTCGGTCGCGGCATTCACGCATCTGTACATGCCGCGCATGCATCGGCAGGGCTATGTCGCGCCAAATCTCGGCGACGTGGCCGGCGCCGCGAGCCCCGGCGGTTTCGTGATGGATTCGCGGCCCGGCCTCTACGACTCGGTGCTCGTGCTCGACTACAAGAGCCTGTACCCGTCGATCATTCGCACGTTTCTGATCGACCCGCTCGGTCTCGTCGAAGGCATGCTGCATCCCGACGACGCGCACTCGGTGCCGGGCTTTCTCGGCGCGCGCTTCTCACGCACGCGTCACTGCTTGCCGTCGATCGTCGCGCAGGTGTGGCAGGCACGCGAAGCGGCCAAGCGGGAGCACAACAAGCCGCTGTCGCAGGCGCTGAAGATCATCATGAACGCGTTCTATGGCGTGCTCGGCTCGACCGGCTGCCGCTTCTTCGATCCGCGGCTGGCGTCGTCGATCACGATGCGCGGCCACGAGATCATGCACACGACGCGCGAGTTGATCGAGGCGCAAGGCTACGAAGTGATCTACGGCGACACCGACTCGACCTTCGTCTGGCTCAGGCACGCGCACGACGAGGAAGACGCCGCGCGCATCGGCCGCGCGCTCGTCGAACATATCAACGCGGCGTGGCGCCAGAGGCTGCAGGCGCGCTTCGGTATCGACAGTGCGTTGGAACTGCAATTCGAGCGGCACTACCGGCGCTTTTTCATGCCGACGGTACGCGGTGCAGAGGAAGGCAGCAAGAAGCGCTACGCAGGCCTTACCGTACTGCCTGACGGACGCGAGGACGTGGTCTACAAAGGACTGGAAACCGTGCGCACCGATTGGACGCCGCTTGCGCAGCAGTTTCAGCAGGAACTGTATCGGCGCATTTTCAAGCAGCAACCGTATCAGGATTACGTGCGCGACTATGTGCGCGATACCCTCGCAGGCCGGCTCGACGATCAGCTCGTCTATCGCAAGCAGCTGCGCAGACCGATCGACGCCTACGAGCGCAACGTGCCGCCGCATGTGCGCGCGGCACGCGTCGCCGATGAGTTCAATCGCCAGCAGGGACGTCCGCTGCAATATCAGAACGGCGGCTGGATCAGCTACGTGATCACGGTGGCCGGCCCCGAGCCGCTCGAAACGCTGCGCTCGGCGATCGACTACGAGCACTATCTGACGCGGCAATTGCAGCCGGTGGCCGACGCGATTCTGCCGTTGCTGCGCGACGATTTCACGACGCTGATGTCTGGGCAGAAACAGTTGTTCTGATCGTGGCGGCGAGCGCGCGGCTGCAACCATGGACGAATTGCCTACTTCATCACGGACGGCGGCTAAGCCTCTTCATCGGCGGGCGCTCTATGCCCAAATGTAACTTTGCCGCCACATCCCGGATGGCTAAATATGTCAATCAGGCATAGGTAATCCATGATTAAAGGCGGAAAAAAACTAATCCTTAGTTTTTGATTTGTAACGCTATCAACGGAATTAGAGCGCCATCATAATTTGAAGTATTCTAATATCGTTGCTTGTCCGCGCAATTGGCCTGATTTCCATTGTTTCTTGACCAAACCCTTTATTGTCCTATAGTGCCATTTGATCCGCCCCGGAAAAACTGCGGGGGCGCTATGCGATATCCCAGAGTCTGTAGCCCAACGATCTGCAACGACAGGAGAAGATGCATGAAAGCAATCCAAGCCGTCAGACTGGTCAGTGCCGCCCTTCTGATTTCGGGTTCGATTCACGCCTATGCGCAGAACGCTAACGCGCCTGAGTCTGCCCCGACCACGACGCCCGAAGCCCGCTCGCATTACAAGTCGATGAAAGCAGCGAACCGGGCGCTACAACGTCAGGTTCGAAATGCGCTGGTGAGAGACAGGAGCATCTCGACGTCCAATATTACGGTTCGCGCCCGCGACGGTGCCGTGACGCTTCAGGGCAGCGTACCGCTTCAGGCACAGAGCGACCGGGCAACCGAGGTGGCAAAAGGTGTACCCGGTGTAACTTCGGTCAAGAACGCGCTGTCGATCCGGCCCGTCGGGACCTGACGTAAGCCAACGCGGCAAACATGGCGGAGGCCGGCTCAAAACCTGCCTCCGCCATGTAGAAATCTTCTCCAGTCGGAGCGCTTGATCGGCATCGCGTGCGGATTTTGCGATATTGCGACGCAACAATCTTTGCCTGGCTGCATCCCTTCACTGCCTAACAGGAGCGCTGTGCACACATTTCGTGCCTAAGCCCCGCCCGGACGAAGCGTCAAATCCGGACTTTCCGGAGGCGCAAAGCGTTCGCCACCACCGATGCGGAACTCAGGCTCATCGCTAGTGCGGCAACCATGGGCGACAGCAACATACCCGTGGGTGCGTACAGTACCCCCGCGGCAAGGGGAACGCCCAACGCGTTGTAGACGAAGGCAAAGCCGAGGTTTTGCTTCATGTTCCGGATGGTCGCCTCCGACAAGTTCCGGGCACGGGCGATGCCGCGCAGGTCGCCCTTCACCAAGGTCACCTGAGCACTGCTCATGGCGACATCTGTACCTGTTCCCATGGCAATGCCCACATCGGCCTTGGCGAGCGCCGGCGCATCATTGATCCCGTCACCGGCCATCGCGACAACCTTGCCGTCCTGTTGGAGCTTCGACACGAGAGCCAGCTTATCGGCCGGCTTTACCTCGCCGTGGAATTCCTCGATGCCCAGTTTGGCTGCCACGGCCTTCGCCGTCGCGACGCCATCACCCGTAGCCATCACGACATGGATGCCTTCTTCCTTGAGTTTGGCGACCGCTTCCGGCGTAGTCGCTTTCACCGGATCTGATAAAGCAAGAATCCCTGCGAGCTCTCCGTCAACGGCCAGATACATTACGCTCGCGCCCTCGGCGCGTAACGCGTCACCGTCGCTGGCCAGAGAGGCCGTCGCAATCCCCTCCGCTTGCATCAATGCCGTGTTGCCGAGTGCGAGTTTCCTGCCGCCAACAATGCCTCGCACCCCGATGCCGCTTCCAGACTCGAACTGCTCCGCCTTCTCGAGTGCAAGGCCTCGCTGACGAGCCGCCTCGACGATAGTTGCCGCGAGAGGATGCTCGCTGCCTTGGTCCAGGCTTGCCGCCAGCCGTAGTACTTCGTCTTGCGCGAAACCGTTCGTACCGATACCGCGCTCGAACGTCGGCCGCCCCTCGGTCAGGGTGCCAGTCTTGTCGACAATTAGCGTATCGACTTTCCGCAGATGCTCGATGGCCGCAGCATCGCGAAACAGCACACCGTTCGATGCACCTTTGCCACTCGCCACCATAACGGACATTGGGGTTGCAAGTCCAAGAGCACACGGACAAGCAATGATGAGGACGGCCACCGCGTTGACGAGACCATACACCCAGCTCGGCTCAGGGCCGAAGAAGCCCCAGACGAACAAGGTGAGTAGTGAAATACCAACCACCGCCAGAACGAATACTCCCGCTACTTTGTCGGCCATCCTCTGCATCGGTGCCTTGGAGCGCTGTGCCTGGGCGACCATCTGAACGATCTGGGACAGGACCGTTTGAGAGCCGACTTTCACAGATTCGATGACCATGCTCCCCGAGGTGTTCATCGTGGCGCCGATGACGTGATCGCCAACACGCCTGGTGACTGGAATCGGCTCGCCGGTGATCATCGACTCATCCAGAGCGCTCGAACCTTCGGTCACAACGCCGTCGACCGGCACCTTTTCGCCCGGCCGGACTCGAAGACTGTCGCCAACGTGTACGTGGGCAAGTGGCACATCTTCCTCGCTGCCGTCGCGGTTGATGCGTCGGGCCGTCTTCGGTGCCAGGCCGAGCAGCGACTTGATCGCAGCCGAAGTCTGCGAGCGCGCTTTCAATTCCAGCAACTGTCCGACCAGCGTCAGCGAGATGATGACCGCCGCCGCTTCGAAGTACACTGCGATTCGCCCGTGGGCTGTGAAGGTTGCCGGAAAGACATTGGGCGCAACCGTCGCGGTGACGCTGTAGAGATAGGCAGCGCCCGTGCCCAGTCCAATCAACGTCCACATGTTGGGGCTGCGATTGATGAATGACTGCACACAGCGCTGAAAGAACGGCAGGCCAGCCCAGAGGACGATGGGAGTGGAGAGAACCAATTCCACCCAACTCTGGGTAGACGCCTCCATCCAGCCAAGGCGATGCCCAAACATGGCCAGGATGAACACCACAGCAGTCAGTGGCAGCGTCCACCAGAAGCGATGGCGGAAGTCAACGAGTTCAGGATTCTCTTCGTCGTCCAGCCCTGGAATGAGAGGCTCCAGAGCCATGCCGCACTTCGGGCAATTGCCCGGGCGGTCCTGGCGAATTTCGGGGTGCATCGGGCAGGTGTAAATGGTGCCTTTTGGGGCGGCTGCAACTTCCATGGGTGCGGGCGCGATGTACTTCAGAGGCTCAGCCTGAAACTTCCCCCGGCACGACTCACTGCAAAAGAAGTACTGGACTCCATCGTGTTCGCTATGGAATTGCGATGCTTCTGTAACCGTCATGCCGCACACCGGATCCTTCGATTGCGTCGCGGTGGTGGGAGTCGCATGGCCATGATTGTGCTCGTGCCCGGCATGGCTTTCGGGCGCAGAAGCATTCGGATTCGCGTGGTGATCATGGGAACATTGGTGGGACTCCGCGTCCTTGCTACCCTGGTCGCTCATTTTCGATCCTCCAATTCTTACGTCGCACCGTGCATCCACTCTTCCACGCATTGCCTTCGCAGCATCCAGCTCCGGCGCTGCCACGAAGCTCGCGGCTCTGCTTAACAGCGTCGCGGCGCCGCTCATTCCAGCATCGGCAAGGAGTTGTGAATCAGGGAACGAATTTTTGATAATCCCCGATAGCAGTTTGCGCACCCGCCGCACGCGTGGCCGCCTGGTAGGAACTTTCAACTACATCGGCAAAAATACCGGTAGCTTATCCGATGGCAAAGCCCGCACCTGCACAGCGCGCGGTTACGTTCTGCATTAAGGGGGAAACAGGATTGTTAGCTAACAATAACGTCGACTCGAACAGGAAGACAGCGTCGTCGCCAGTGACGATTATGTCTTTCACATCTGAACCTGCCGACGTGTAGGTCGCTTCGATGACGCCGCTCTTTGGAAGCGTCTGGGCCAATGCGGACGATACCCAAACAAGGCTTCCTATCACCATGGCGATCGACTTTCCAGCATTGCTGTTGTTCTTCATGGTCTTCCACCTCCTCACTGTTTTACCTACGTCGCGGTCTGCTGCAGACAAGCGTGCGACATCGGTCGGGCAGAACGCTACCCGAAGGCAATAGACGCATTGGGATGGGAGATTATCGGGGCGGAAAGAGCCGGATCTGCTCATGGCGCTCCGATTGGTTCTACACATTCTTTTTATCGGTCTTTCAAAGTTAAAGGTCTAGTACTTCCGCTTCACGGCATACCATGTCGGCTGATTTTTTCAGAGTGCTGGTCGAATCGTGCTAATCAACCGGTTGTAATTTTGTTGCTAAAAAAGCGAACCCCGGTTGGATGGTTTGGCAAGGAAAAAAACCTTCTGTCGGCTAGCCTCCGTTTTTAACCATCATCAGCAGATCGCAACTGCCCCTCGCCCGTTGAAGCTCCTTCCTGGTTTGCATACCAAGCTGTCCAGCACTATGTGCGCCAAACCACACAAGGGGTTATCCAGCCCGACCCGACAAAGGGAGAGCTGAAGTACGAACACTTTAGTTTGATACTCCACAAATCGAAACGTATGGCGATGTTCACCGCAACGAACATCGACGGTCAGCGCTACCTGGAGGTCGACAGGAAAACCGGCAAGGTGAACTCGTCCGAGGGCGACGTCTGGTTTAAGGACCCACGCGTAAGCAACAGTTTTTTCCTGGATCAGACGTTCTACTCGCAGTGGTCGACCTACTTCGACCGAGGTCATCTCACGCGTAGATCGGACCCCACGTGGGGCACACCGGATGAAGCCGAGCGTCCCAACGCAGATACATTTCATTTCTCGAACTGCTCACCGCAACACTTCCGTTTCAATGAAAGCGCCGTGTATTGGCAAGGCCTCGAGCGTTACGTGCTAGAAAACGGCGTACTGGACAACGAAACGAAGCGCAGGCTGTGCGTGATTCAGGGCCCCATCTTCGACGATAAGATCGATCTGTGGGCCGATGATGTACAAATACCATCGTCATTCTTCAAGATCGTCGTCTGGAAATCGGCGGCAGGAACCAAGGCTGTCGGACTTGTGGCGGATCAATTGAACCTCCTCTCCGAAGCAAGGCGCTCGCTGGGTGCACCGCACGATCTGCCAGTGGTCAATGTCAATCATTGGCGTGTCCCAATCACCGCCATCGAGAAGAAAACGGGGCTTGAATTCGGCGCTCTGATACGAAATGCCGACACCATCGACCAAGCGGACCAACCGGATGTCGGCGAAGCCAAGGTACTGATCAGGGACTTTTCCGCCATCAGGCTTTGAGAGATTAGGCTCGAGTCAGCTGAACCGAAAAATCGAGGCTACGCCGCCCGTCAAGAGATTGGTCAAACGATAAGAATCCCAGACGGGCGCCTTCACGCGCTGCTACAAATGCCCTTCTATCTGGAGATTGCTTCGAGTTCAAGTCCTTTTGTACGCGGTCCCATCAAACCGATCGCCAGCATCACGATGAACATCGCACCGGCGATGAACACGAACACGCCGGTCGTCCCGAAATAGCGCAACACGGCCGCGATCAGAAAGGCCGTAAAAATCGCGGAAAAACGGCTCCACGAGTAGACGAAGCCGACCGCGCGCGCCCGGATGCTGGTCGGAAACAGTTCCGTCTGATACGCGTGATAACTGTACGAAATGATGTTGCCGGCCAGCGTCAGGCACACCCCGAGGCTCACAAGCAGCACCGCGCCCGATGCCTGACTGAACCACAACCCGCACACGACATTGACGCCGGCCATCACGACGATCACCGTCTTGCGCTCGAAGCGGTCGCCGATAAACAGCCCGATGATCGGACCTATCGGCGCCGCCAACGCAATCACGCTCGAATACATCAGGCTCGTGGTAATGGTGATGCCCTGCTTGATCAGCAGCGTCGGCACCCAGTTCGCGAAGCCATAGAAACCGACCGTCTGGAAGATATTGAAGATCGCCATCATCAGCGTGCGGCTGCGGTACGGCGGCACCCACATGTCGCGGAAGCTGCCGCGTGGTGCGACCGGCACCGGCGGCGCCGGCGGTGGCAACTCGCGGCCGTATTCGTGACGTACCTTCGCCTCGAGCGCACTCATCACACGGTCGGCTTCGGGGAGACGTCCTTGCTGCGCAAGCCAACGCGGACTCTCCGGCAACGCGCGGCGAATCCACCAGACGAATAGCGCGCCGTGCGCGCCGATCAGCACAACCCAACGCCAGCCGTCCAGACCGAACAGCGTACGCGGCACCAGCAGAAACGACAGAAACGCGACCACCGGCACCGCCGTGAAGCCGACCGCCTGCTCGCACGCGAACGCGCGGCCGCGAATCTGCTTCGGCACCAGCTCGGAGATGTACGTGCCGATCGTCACCAGCTCGACGCCGATGCCGACACCGGCGACGAAGCGCCAGAAATTGAGGCCCGTAGCGGTCTCCTGGAATGCCATCACGACGTTCGCCGCGGTATACCAAAGCAGCGACCACGTGAACACCGCGCGCCGCCCGAAGCGATCCGCGAGGAAACCGCACGCGATCGTGCCGATAAACAGGCCGCTAAACAGCGCGGCGATGAAACTCGCGACGCCGGTCGAGCCGAACAGGCCACGCGTGGTCGCGGTCAGCAGGCCGCTTTTCACGAGGCCCGGCGCGACATAGCCCGAGTACAGCAGATCGTAGAGTTCGAAGAAGAAGCCGAGGCTCAGCAGCACCACGAGCTTCCAGATGGAGCGTGTGGCGGGCAAGCGGTCGAGGCGCGCCGAAATGCTGCCGGCGTCGAGCGATGTGTGGCTCGCCGCCTGAGCGGTGGTGCTGCGGGCGGCACTGCCGGCCGCGTCGGTGGAATGCGCCGCATTGCCGCCGCTGCGTGCGACGGACCCCGCGTGATCGGGGGATGCCATGTTGTCTGTCTCCTTCTGTTGCAACTGCTTTTACGGCGCGCTGATCGCTCGCCGCGGCCGGTCCGATGCCGGCCTTGCGTTTAGTCGCGCGTTGCACGCATCACGTTGCCCCGGCCGGAGTTCGGCCAGCATTCTAGCCGTGCGAGCGCTGCAATTGTTCGAACGTGGTGATTTTCCCGGCCAGCGCGCTCGCCGCGACCGTGTACGGGCTCGCGAGCCACACGTCGCCCGGTCCAGAACGGCCCGGGAAATTGCGGTTGATCGCGCTGATCGTCACGTCGTGCGGGTTGGCCGATTGTCCCGGTCCGCAATTCGCACACGAGCCGCAGCCAGGCATCACGAGCGTCACGCCCGCGCGCTCGAACACCGGCAGATAGCCCTGCTCCTCGCAATACGCGCGCACCGCCATCGTGCCGAACTGCAGATACAGACGCGTGCGCTCGGGCACGCGCAGGCCGTGCTCGACGCCCCAGCGCAGCACCTCGTGATAGAAATCGAAATCCTCGCGCTTGCCCGCGGTACACGAGCCGCCGTACGCGATATCGATCGCGACGTCCTGTTCGAGCCGCGGTGCCGGCACGCCGTTGCCGGGGTCGCCCGGCCGCGCGAGCATCGGTTCGATCGCATTCGCATCGATATGGATCGTGTCGCGATAGGTCGCGCCCGCGTCGCTTTTCATCCAGTTTTGCAGCACGAAATCGACGCCGCGCCGCTCCTTCAGGAACGCGACCGTGCGCTCGTCCGGCTCGACGATGCCGGTGAAGCCGCCGAGCTCCGCGACCATGTTGGTCAGCGTCGCGCGTTCGTCGATCGACATCGCGCGCACCGCCGCGCCGCCGTATTCGAACACGAGGCCGATCGCGCCGCCCGAGCGGATTGCTTCCGTCCGCAGCAAATGCAGCACGACGTCCTTCGCGGTGACGCCTTCGCGCAACTGGCCGTCGATCTCGATGCGCAGCGTCTCCGGCACCTTGCAGCGCACGTAGCCGGTGACCCAGCTATTGGCGATTTCGGTCGCGCCCGCGCCGAACGCGAGGCAGCCGAGCGCGCCCGAATGCGGCGTGTGCGAATCGGTGCCGCATGCTACCTGTCCCGGCAGCGCGTATTGCTCGGCCATCAACGCATGACAGATGCCCTCGGAGCCGGGCGCGCCATCGAGCGCGCCATGCGAGCGCACCGGGTAGTCGCGCGAAAACGACGTGTGGCCTTCCATCAGAGTCGCGACGCCCGGCAGCAGACCGTCGCGCACGTGCGGGATGCTTTGCGGCGCGAGCACCAGATGGTCCTGGAACGCGATGATGTGATCGGGCGCATGCAGCGGCGCGGGCTTGCCGAACGCGCGATGCATCAGATGCGCGCACATGCCGGTGAAATAGTCGTGGCTGAAGCGCCAGTCGGCGGCGATGAACACGCCGTCGCCGCGCTGCGCGCTCGCGGTGCCGGGATGCAGATGACGGCCGATGATTTTCTCGACCAGCGTTTTCGGCTCGGCGCCCGGCGCGTCGGTCGCGGCATTGTTCGCGCGCTCGGCCGGCGCCGGCCAGTCCGCGAACTTGCTATACGCGAGCAACCCGCCGCTGCGGATGATCTGCTGCGTGAGCGCGTCGCGGCCCTTCAGGAACTCGTCGATCGGGACCGCTTCACCCGCGAGCAGGCGATCGAGAACGGAAAAATCCGTGGTGGTCAGAATGCCGATGTTGTCGCAGTTCTGCTGATAGATACGCTCGAAGCTCTCGGCAACGATCAGCCGAATACCCGCGGACAACTCCGCGAGCGGGCTCGATTCGCGCGACGAGCCCTTGCCATAGCGCTTGCCCGCCACCGTCACGCGAAAGCCGCCGTCCTTCACCGCGTTGCGGCCGATCGGCAGACATTCCCCCGCCTTGAAGCCGACGTACGGGTACTGGCCAAGGCGCTCGTCGTAGGTGAGCATCACGGTGACGGGCGTGATCTCGTCGGTCGACACGTTGTCGCGCAACGGCCCCGCTGTCTCGCGCGTGAAGTTTTCGCCGGCCAGTTGCGCCCCGATCACGGCCGGGTCTTGCGACAGGTACAGCACGCGGCCATCCAAACGAATCGTATCGCTCATCACTGCATTCTCCTTGCGCCCACTATACGGCGCGCAAGGCCGATGCCGAAGTGCCGATACGGCAACGCTGCCGTCTCGTTTCGCTAATGCTCGATGGAGGAACCGCGGCGCGACGTCCGTGTGGGGGAATCGACTAAGGCTGATTGCCGAGGAACGACACCAGCGCGGCCGCGCTCGCGCTCAACTGCTCGCGCGCCTTGAAGATGATAATCAGATGACGCTCGGCCCAGGTATCGCCAAGCGGCAGGAGCCGCACGTCGAGCGTGTTCACGTACAGCAGGCCGACCGGCTCGGGGACGATCGCAATGCCGAGCCCCGCATGCACCATCCGGCACAGCGCATCGAGACTGCTCACGCGCATCCGCACGTCGAGCTGCCGGCCCGCGCTCGCCGCCTGCTGCGCGAGCAAGCGCGTGAGCGCGCTTTCGCTGCGCAAGCCGACGAAGCTGTCGTGCAACAGATCGTCGAAGCTCACCCGTGCCGCGCTGGCGAGCCGATGCCCGCCCGGCACGAGTACCGCGAGCCGGTCCTGCCGGTATGGCACCTGCTCGAACGCCTCGCTCCCCGCAACCGGATTGCAGATGCCGAAGTCCGCACCGTGTTCGTCGACGATACGCAGCACGTCCGCGCTGTTTTCCTCTTCGAGTTCGATCGATACGTCCGGGAACGCGCGGCCGAACGCGGCGACGTCTTCAGGCAGAAACTGCACGATCGACGACAGATTCGCGACCACCCTCACGCGCCCTTTGACGCCCGTCGAAAAGCGCGACAACTCCGCGCTCATCTGCTCGATATTGCCGATGATCGCGAGCGCGTAGCGCAGCACGGTTTCGCCGACCGGCGTCACGGTAATGCCGCGCGACTGCCGCTGAATCACCGGCAGTCCGATCAGCGCCTCGATCTCGGCGATGCGCCGGCTCACCGCCGACGATGCGATGAATTCGCGCTCCGCCGCGCGCGCGATATTGCGCTCCTGACACACGGCGACGAACAGACGCAGCGAAGTGAGATCGAGTTTCTTGAGCAGGTTTTCCATGGGACGAGGCGACGGGTCTGACGACAATGGCGGCGGATCACTGGAATCGTGGCCGTTATCGTCTCACGGCACGCGGTGTTGCGCCATTGCGCCGACCGCGGACCTCACAACGCATCATGAAAGATGATGCCGACCGTATGCCGATGCCCCGAGCGCAGGCGGCTCACGCCATGCCGCAGATTCACGCGATACGGTCCGCGCGTGCCCTGCACCGGCCGGCTGTTCACCGTGAACACGACCGCGTCGCCCTTCGCGAGCGGCACGACTTCGGCGCGCGACTGCATGCGCGGACGCTGCTCGGTCATCACGAACTCGCCGCCGGTGAAGTCGCGCCCCGGCTCCGACAGCAGCACCGCGACCTGCAGCGGGAATACGTGTTCGCCGTACAGATCCTGATGCAGGCAGTTGTAATCGCCCTCGCCGTATTGAAGGATCAGCGGCGTCGGCCGCACCTGGCCGGCATCATGGCAGCGGCGAATGAATTCTGCGTGCTTCGGCGGGTAGCGCACGTCGATGCCCATCGCCCTGTTCCAGCGGTTCGCGACCGGGACGAGGTGTGGATACAGCGCGCCGCGCAAGCCGTCGACGAGCGGCGGTAGCGGATACGCGAAGTACTTGTATTCGCCGCGGCCGAAGCCGTGGCGCGCCATTACGATGCGGCTGCGATACAGCGCGTCGCGGGGGTAGAGCGCGCTCAGCGCGTCGCATTCGCGCGGCGTCAACAGTTGCGGCACGGCGGCGCAGCCGTATTGATCCAGATCGTGTTCGATCCGCGGCCAGTCGAGTGCGTCGACGCGTTGGTCGATGGTTTGGGTGGGAGCGATAGCGTTCATCGTCGATGAGAGGGCGGCCGGGCTCGTTGCCCGCGCCGCGAAAGTAGATAGCTCGATGCGCTTAGTGTACGAGTGTGGCGGCGGGAAAACACTCCGGGTCTTGCGGTCAAATTCGGCAGCACTGCACGGGCGGACGATTCACGCTACGCTGTCGATACCGTTGCGGCCGCATTTGCCCGGCCGCCTCGCAATTCATTTCGCCAGGGACAACCATGAAACAGCAGCTCACCATCGATTTTGTTTCCGACATCGCCTGCCCGTGGTGCGCGATCGGCCTGTCGTCGCTGCAGCTCGCGCTCGCGCGGCTTCAGGACAAGATCGACGCGCGCATCGTCGTGCATCCGTTCGAACTGAATCCGCAGATGGGACCGGACGGCGAAGACATCGTCGAGTATCTCGGCAAGAAATATGGCCGCACGGCTGCGCAGATCGCCGAAACGCAAGCGATGATCCGCGAACGCGGCGCGAGCGTCGGCTTCGATTTCGGTCCGCGCACCCGCACCTACAACACGTTCGACGCGCACCGCCTGCTGCATTGGGCGGGCCTGAAGGGCCAACAGTTGCCGCTGAAGCTCGCGCTGTTGCGCGCCTATCACGCCGACGGCAAGAATCCGGGCAATCATGACGTGCTGGTCGAAGCGGCGCAGTCGGTCGGACTCGACGCCGCCGAAGCGCGCGAAGTGCTGACGAGCGACGCGTATGCCAGCGAAGTGCGCGAGGCGGAAAAGAACAATCAGGAAATGGGCATTCAATCGGTGCCGTCGATCGTTTTCAATCGCCGCTATCTGGTGACGGGCGGCCAACCGGTCGAGCAATTCGTGCAGGTGATCGAGGAGATTCTTGCCAAAGAGACGGCCTGAGATCCTGCCAATCGCGAACGGAGCCCACATTGCACGCGCTGACGGTTTTAACGAAAAGAGGCTGGAACGAGGTGCCCCGATGTGGGCTGATAATCGGCGGCGCGGCACTCATGTTTTTCGGCCAGATCGCGCTGGTATTCGCTCAATACGCGCTGTGGGGCGCGCCACCGCCGCATAAAATCCCGCTCGCCGATAAACCGGTCCTGGTTCAGCTGTTCTTTATCGTCATTCTGATGCCGTTGCTGGAGACGATCGCCGGGCAATGGCTGCCCATTCGGCTCATTAACGGCGTTTTTCGTTTGTCGTGGCGGGTTGCCGCAGTGGGGTCGATTGCGTTGTTCACGCTGATGCACGGTTACGTCGATCGTGCGGTCGTGTCGATTCTGTTGGGTGCGGTGGTGCTGGCGGCGGTGTTTATCGTCGAAGCGAAGCGTAATGGACGGCCCGTTCTAAGCACCTGGCTCACGCATGCACTCGCGAATGCTTGCGTGTTGTCTCTTCAACACATGTGAGCAAGGATGGCTTGGGCCCATTGCCCAAGCCATCGCGAGCTCCTTAAAACCGCTTACAGATAGCTGCAAACGTAGTCGAGCGTTTCGACCACATCGATATCGAAGCGGCTCTTGCCCGGCACCGAGAACGATTCGCCCGCGCCATAGGTCTTCCACTCGTCGCTGCCGTCGAGACGGATGCGGCACTTGCCCGCCTGCACTTCCATCAGTTCCGGCGCGTCGGTGCCGAAGTTCAGCGTGCCGGGCAGGATCACGCCGAGCGTTTTGCGGGTGCCGTCGGCGAACAGCACGGTGTGCGATACGCACTTGCCATCGAAGTACACGTTGGCTCGTTTGACAACAGAAACCTGGTCGAATTGCGTTGCAGCCGTCATGGCGGTCTTCCTCTGGGTCATCATCGTGAATGGATGCGTTGCGGCCGGTTGGGCGCGGCAGACGGCGCGCGATCCGCGCAAGCCGCCCGCGCGGGGCTCCGGCCCGGGCGCGAGCCCGCCATCATACAGGCTATTGATGGCGCCAATACGGTAAAGTCTGCCACAAGCATATCGACACAGTGCCGACGACGTCCATGCGATGTCGCTGGCGAATCTCGAGTACTGCACGGTCGTCACCACGGACGCGCTATTGGGCAACCGGTAACCGCATTAGCCGGAACCCATATACGGCGAATTCCCGGTACAGGAGGACATGTGAGTAAAGTCAGCGCAAACATCATAATCGGCGCAATCGCAGCGGCAGCGATTGCGATCGGCACAGCGACCTGTGCGAATGCACAACCTGGTGGCGGCATGCCGACCGATGCTTCCGCGCAAAGCCAGTCCATCGCGGCGTCGCCGGCTCGCAACAGACCCGATAGCGAACTCGCGCGCGACGTGCGGCGCGCGCTCGCACGCACACCAAACCTGCATTCAACGGCGATTCACGTGCAGGCGCGCCGCGGAGTCGTGACGCTGACCGGTTGGGTGCCGCAGCGCGCCCAGGTGCAACGCGCGGGCAGTGTCGCGAGATCGGTGCGCGGAGTCCGACAGGTGATTAACCATCTGAACGTGCGCACGAGAGGAGCCAGCGGTCATTAGCGCAAAGCGAATAAAAGAAAGTACTCAGCCCGGCACGAATGCGCCGGGCTGAGTACTTTCAAACGATGCGCGAGAGTTCGCCGCAATCCCTCAACGCCACATACGATAGCCATACACCGGCGGCGCACGATACGCATAAACGCGCGGCTGCGCCCAATAGACCGGCGGATGATAAACCTGATAAGCAACAGGCGCGGCCGGTTGAATCACCGTTTCCACGACCTGCGGCATTTCTTCGTATTGCGCCTGCGGATATACCGGCACGTACTGCACGGGTGGCTGCGGATAGTCCTGCCGCACATAAACCGGCTGGTTGTCGTAGACCGGTTGCATCTGCGCGTAGGCCGGCGCCTGCTGGTATTGCAGTGGCGGCGGCGCGTATTGCGGCTGCTGGTACACCTGCTGATATTGCTGTTGCGGCGGCGGTGGCGGTACCTGACGTTGCGCATACTGGACCGGCTGCGGCTTCTGAGGCTGCGGCGGAATACTCGTGTACTTCGAGTTATCGTCTTCGGGCACGCCCGGCGGCAGCGGCGGCACGTCGACCCGCGCGACGTCGGTCTTCGCGGGTTGCCGCTGACCGTGATTGTGCGAGTCGATCATTGCCTGGTAATCGGCCTGATCCTGCTTGCCGCGATTGATATAGCCATTGCGATACGCGCGCGCCACGTCCGACATCTTCGCATTCGGATCTTCTTTCATGCCGTCCGCATTGACCTTGTACTCGTTCGGACTGAGCGAGCCGGCCGGCACCTCGTCGCCGGACGCATACGCCGCTTCGGGTCCGTCGGCCCACGCTGGATAACACTGCAGCGTTAGCACCGAAGCGACCGTCGTCACCCCGAGCCCCCAAAGCGCACTTGTTCTCATGATCCACCTCACGGCCGATTAAGAGTATTGAAAGCCGAAATTTTTACTTGCAGGCGTGGCTATTTCTCTGCGCGTGCAATTGTTATTTTCTAGCACATTCCTTTGACGCCGGCATTATTTTTTCTTTGCAAATGAGCGGTGTAGCGCACGACTGACATGGCGGCACCAAATGCGAGGCAGGAGAAACCCTGAGAGTCAAAGTTGCCGAAATGGACCGCCTGGTACGGCGGCTCCGCAAGCCGCCGCGAAGCAATTCTTTTCGCCATGAATGACTTGGTACCGACGCGGCCTTTTAGCGCGCCAGTTCGCATCAAGCACTGCGCGACAACTCGGCTTTCCCTATTGCGCGACCTGCCGTTCTCTGCTCGCGCGAAACTCAAACAATATGCATAAAGGACGATCCGCAATTCAAGTTGAATACCTTCCGAAAGATTCGCGGATTACGATCTGTTTTATCTATGCCCGCGGCATTCGCTTTGCTGAATACGGACATTTCCATTCTGCCCCGGAGGCAGCCCATGAAAGACTCCGTCACGCCACCCGCCGCGGATAGGGTTCCGCTGACCGCCGCGCCTGCATCGAGCGCCGGTGACGACGGCTCGCGGCCGCATCTGCGCGAGATCGCATCGTTCGGGCATCAGGTTACCGGCGTCGCCGTCGCCGCGGACGGACGCATCTTCGTCAACTTCCCGCGCTGGACAGAAGACTCGCCGATCTCCGTCGGCGTACTCACGTCCGATGGCGACGTTCGTCCTTATCCCGACGATCGCTGGAACGGCTGGCGCAATGCCAGGCGTGACGAGTTGAACCCGCAGGATCGCTGGGTCTGCGTGCAGGCAATGCTGTGCGATTCGCAAAACAACCTGTGGATACTCGACCCCGGCGCACCGGCCCAGTCCTTCGTCGTGCCGGGCGCCCCTAAACTGGTCCGCATCGATCTTGCGACGGATAGCGTCGTCGGCTGCATCGCGTTTGCACTCGAGATCGCTCCTCAGGGCAGTTATCTGAATGACGTGCGCGTGAGTCCCGACGGCCAGTTCGCCTACATCACGGACTCCGGAACACGCGGGGCGATCGTCGTGGTCGATCTCGGCACGGGTCAAGCGCGCCGCGTGCTCGACGGGCATCCATCGACGCAAATGGAGCCGAGCGTCACCGTGCATGCAGGCGGCGCACCGTTGCGGCGTCCGGATGGACGCGGCGTCGAATTTTCGGCCGACGGCATCGCGCTGACTCGCGATGGACGGTATCTGTACTGGCAGGCGTTGAAGGGCAAAACGCTTTACCGCGTGCCCACCGAAGCGCTTCGCGATACCGCGCTCGCGGCCGACGAAGTCGGCAACCGCGTCGAGAAAGTGCTCGAGCATCGCCCCGCCGACGGCCTGCATATCGACCGCGCGGGACGCCTGCTGATTACCGCGGTGGAAGAACATGCGGTGAAGGTATGGGACGGCACGACCTTGACGACGCTGCTGCACGAGCGCGGCCTGCGCTGGCCGGATACGTTCGCGGAAGGGCCGGATGGCACGATCTACCTGACCGATTCGCGCATCCCCGAGATGAACTGGTTCAAGCCGGGCCATCCGGACGCGCTGCCTTCGAGATTGCTGATCATTGCCGACGCCGCTCCATCTGCCGCGCCGGACACCCAAGCGGGCACGCCGCCCGGCTCGTAAAGCGAGGCCGACCGGAACTGCTCAACCGACTGACGCCATACCGCAGCCGCCGACCATCCGCGCTCCCCGGCGCCCGCAGGTCGCCCGGGAACGCGCAATGCTAGTGGAGGAGATGGAGCTGGCGCGTGCCAGCGCGCCTGCCGTGCATTCACGCGCCAACCGGCGCCGGGGGTCGAGGGATGATCGGCGAAACCTCATTTGCAACGCACTGCCCGCCTGATAGCGGACAGCCGATGGAGAACGTCGCATGACGATCGGCTGCCCCGAATGCGGCGCGCTCGAAGACATCCCGCCGCTCGCCGCACACACTTACGCACGTTGCCGCGCCTGTCACTTTCCGCTCGAGCGGCGTAACGGCCGAAGTCAGACCGCGGCGCTCGCCTGCGCGAGCGCAACCTTCGTGTTGCTGTTTCCGGCCAACCTCGCGCCGCTGATGTACGTGCACATGCTCGGCGTCGAGCACTCGTCAGTGCTGTCGTCGGGCATCGTGCAGATGTGGAACGACGGCTGGTTCATTCTCGCGGTACTGCTCGGCACCTTCGGTATCGTGCTGCCGTTCGTCCGCTTCGGCGGCCTCGTGGCCGTCCTCGTCGCGCTGCGGCTCGGCTGGCGTACCAGGGCAATCGGCGCGCTGTTTCGCTGGACCACCTCGCTCGATATCTGGGCCATGCCCGATGTCTATCTGGTCGGCGGCTTCGTCGGTTACGCGCGCGTGACGCAGAATCTGACCGGCACGATCGCTCCGGGCGGCTACTGTTTCATCGCCGCGGCGCTGCTGTCGATGCTCACGCGCGCGTCGCTCGACCGAAGAACCGTGTGGCGCGCGATCGCCCCGGACAACGAGTTGCCGGAACACGAAGCGCCGCTGTCCTGCACGGTTTGCGATCTGGTCGTGCCGATGTCGCAGGAGGGGCGTCCCTGCCCTCGCTGCGCGCTGACGTTGCGCGCTCGCAAGACCGACGCCGTCGTGCGCGCGGCTGCGCTGTCGCTCGCCGCGCTCGTTCTGACGATCCCGGCCAACGTGTTTCCGATGACCAGTTCGATGCAACTCGGGCAGATCCAGTCGACCCGGATCATCGACGGCGTCTACCAGCTGTTCCACGTGGGACTGTGGCCGCTCGGCATCCTGATCATCTGCACGAGCATCGTCATTCCGTTGGCGAAGATTGTCGGCATGGGCTGGTTCATCGTCTCGGTCCGGCGCCGTTCGCGTCGGCATCTGCGGCTCAAGGCGCATCTGTATCGCTTGATCGACGAACTCGGACGATGGTCGTTCGTCGACGTGTTCACGATCGCCGCGTTCGTGCCGCTGATCCAGTTCGACGGCATCGCGTCGGCCAGACCGGCGATCGGCGCCACCGCGTTCGCGCTGGTCGTGTTCCTGACGATGGCCGCTTCGCGCGCATTCGACCCCCGCCTGATGTGGGACGTCCACCCGCGGAGCAAGCGATGAGCGGCACGCGTCCCCGTCGTTCGCAAGCTCAGGTGCGGCGCAGCCCGTGGCCCGGCTGGATCTGGGCGGTGCCGATCGCCGCCTTCGCGATGACCGGCTGGCTCGGCGTTCGCGCGCTGACGCAACAGGGCGAGACGGTCACGGTCACCTTCGACAACGCATACGGCATGAAGCCCGACGACACGATCGTCACGCTGCGCGGCGTGAAGGTCGGCGCCGTCTCGGAGATCACGCTCGCGCCCGATGGCCAGCACGTGCAGGCCGAGCTCAAGATAGATCGCGCCGAGAAGAAGTATCTGCGCAGCGAGACCAGGTTTTTTCTGCGCGGGGCACATGTGGACCTCAACGATCCGGCGTCGCTCAAAGGCGTGCTGTCCGGCCCGGAGATCGTGATGGAGCCTGGGCCCGGCGAACCGGCGTCGCGCTTCGACGGTGTCGATCGCCGCCCCGCGCTCGCACCGGGGCACGGCCCGGTCGTCACTTATCTCGTGCGCTTCGACGGTGCCGTCGGCGACCTGAAGAGTGGTGCCGATGTGCAATTGCGCGGTTTCGACGTGGGCACCGTCACCAGCGTGCGCCTGAACTACGACGCACGCACGGGCGCGCTGAGCACCCCGGTAGAGATCGCGTTGAACCCGGCGCAGCTCGGCATCGTCGGCGCGCCGCCGCCGGCCAACGGCGACTGGCGCCCGCTCGTCGACGCCATGCTCGGCCGCCTCGTCGCCACGGGCTTGCGCGCGCGGTTATCGCAAGATCCGCCGGTCGTCGGCGCGGACAAGATCAACCTCGACTTCGTGCAGGGCGCGCCGGTCGCGACGCTCGCCAGCGAGGGCGGCCTGCCCGTCATTCCTGGCGTCGCCGCCGCGAATCTCGACACGACGATGGCCAAGGCCAACGAGGTGATCCAGAAAATCGACGATCTTCCGATCCGGCAAACCGGCGAACAGGTCCGCAGTATCGCCGCGCACATCAACGCGCTCAGTTCGTCGCCGCAGATCAAGGACAGCCTGACCCACATCGATCACTCCGTCGCGCAGATCGATCACACGTTGCAGCAGGTCTCGCCGCAAATCGGTCCGCTCGTCGCGCAACTGCGCGACACGGCGAGCGCGGCAGATCGCACCGTTGCGGCGGCTAACCGTACGCTAGGCGGCGATGCGTCGAGTCAGAACGACCTGCCCGCCGCGATGCAGGAGCTGACCGACACGGCGCGCTCGATTCGGGCGCTGGCCGACTATCTGGACCGCCATCCCGAGGCGCTGATCCATGGCAGGCAGCAGGAGACTCAATGATGACGAGGTCCACGCTTCGCATCGGATGCGCCGTCGCGGCATCGCTCGCGACGAGCGTCTGGACGGCGGCGTTTGTCGTCTCGGTCGCCGCGATGACGCTTGCCGGATGCGGGCACAGCATGCCGACGCGCTATGTGACGTTGAACCCGATGCCCGCCGACGCGCCGCCAGCCACGGCGCCGATGCCACCGATTCAACTGACCGCCGTGCATATTCCCGCGGTGCTCGATCGGCTCGAAGTCGTCACGCTGGCTTCACAGAACCGCCTGACGATCGACGATAGCGACCGGTGGGGCGCACCGCTCGCTCAGATGATGCGCAAAACGCTTGCCCAGGACTTGCTCACGCGGCTGCCCGCCGGGTCGTTCGTCGTACCGGATGCGCCCGCGCCGCCGGGCACGCGCAGGCTGGTCGTCACCGTGTTGAACGCGACGGCCGAAGCGGGCGGCACGCTGACCTTGCAGGCGGAGTGGACGTTGTTGAACGGGCATTCGGATCAGGCGCCGCTGCGGCAGCAAGTGACGCTCGACTCCGCGATCGACGGACACGATGCGCTCGCGCAGGCGGCCGCGTTGAGCCGCATTCTCGCCGTCCTGGCGGACCGGATCGTGGCGTCGGTGGTCGCGCATTGACCGAAGGTATCGAGCTCGCTGCTGCGTCGATCACGCGGCGCCGCTACCGCCCTTCTTGGCGGAACGCCGGTTGAAACGCTGCTCGATGACGCGTGCTCCCCATTGCTCACCTTCCGCTTCTTCGCTCAGCCGAAAACCGAATGACTCGTATAGATGGCGCGCCGCGTCGAGCCCCTGGAAAGTCCATAGATAAGTTTCGTCAAAGCGCTCGTCGACGAAACGCATCGCATGCGCCAGCAATTGCCGTCCAATCCCGGAGCCGCGCAAGGAATCGTCGACGATGAACCAGCGCAAATGAGCGACACCCGTGTCGTTGTCCCCGTCGATCACGACAGAAGCCAGCGTGCGGCCGTTTTCGACGTAAAGCCAAAGCCCTTTGCCTTCTGCCGGCAATGCGCCCGCGAACTCCGCCAGCTCCGTCGCGACCTTCGTTTCGAAGAAGGCGCCGAAACCCCAGTGTTGCGCGTAATAGCGCCCGTGCAGACTCGCGATATCGCCGATACAGCCGGGTTGGTAGCCTTCCACGATTCCCGCGGACCCCGCTTCCGTCGCAGGAAGCTTGCTGACCTCGCCATGCGCCAGGGCGTCCGCATAAAGCGCGAGAGAACGGACCAGTGCCTGCTGGTCGGCGGGAACCATGCGACGCAGAGCGCCGGACACGCGATCGGTCGCGAACCGGTCGATCTTTTTACGCAGCTTCTGACCTTCGGCCGTCAGGTAGAGCTCGGAAGAACGGGCATCGTCGGCGCAGACCGCGCGCTCGACCAGCCCGCTCGCTTCGAGCTTTGCGATCTGCCGGCTCGTATTCGATTTGTCGAGCCGCAGGATGGTCGCGAGATCTTTCGCGCTGATGCCCGGCGACATGCCGATTTCGATGACCGCATGCACGGCCGAGGGCGCCAGATCGCTGTCGGCGAGCGTCGTGCGCATGAAGCCGAGTTCGCGAACCAGCCGGCGGGAAAACTCGCGCAGTTCGAGAATCGTCGTGTCGCGAGGCTTGGCGGCTTCGATCAGATCCATGATGGCGCTCACATAGCAGTTGCGTTGCGCAATCAATATAGTTGCGGCCCGCAACGTAAGCAAACGCTAAGTTGCAGCCGACAGCGTTGCAACGCGGCATCCAGATGAAAAAAGCCGGGCTCGAACGAACCCGGCTTGCTTTTCCGTGCGCGCGCCTTCGATGCCCGGCCTTTAAACGGCGTCGGGAACCTGGCGGGTCTTCAGAAACTCTTCGAGCGTTTCACCACGCATGCTTGCGTACACGCCGAGATTGGTGATCTTCACGACGCGCGCGAACTTCTCGAGCACGAAGAAAGACACCCCATAACGGATCAGACCGATCCAGTCGGTGTTGTCGACCAGCGTGCGCTCTTCCGGCGTCAGGCCGGCCGCATCGTAAGCGGCGGTGCGATTTTCGAGCCACAGAGCACGCGCCGACGCTTCGCGCATCTGCCAGAAAAAACGGTTCAGGCGCATCGCCTTCATGCTCTGGCGGATATCGAACGGATACGTGCCGGTCAGTTCTTCGACGCCAACCAGTTGCGGATTCATTACGCCACCTCTCCTTCGTAGATCGTCACGGCCATCGCGGTGCTGGTCGCAAGGTAGTAGCTGCGATGCAGCTCGCGGACCTTCTGGCCGAGCGCGCCGCGCATCGCGAGCCACATGATCGTCTCGACGCTTTCCGCGCCGCCGAGGCGCACGTAGTCGACGTGCTTCATCCTGGCAAGACGCTCCGGATCGTTGACGATCAGGTCGAGGAACTCCATGTCCCATTCGGTGTTGTTGAAGCCGCTGCGCTCGCCATGCACCTGGTGCGACAGCCCGCCCGTGCCAACCACCACGACCTTCAGATCCTGCTCGAACGATTCGATCGCGCGACGCAGCGCCTGGCCGAGCCGATAGCAGCGATTCGCGGTGGGCAGCGGATACTGCAGCACGTTGACTTCGAGCGGCACCAGCGACAACGGCCAGCCGCCCTGATGCGGCAGCATCAGCGACAGCGGCGAATTGACGCCGTGATCGAGCGGCCGCTCCTGGAAGACGGTCAGATCGAACTCGTCGGCGACCAGTTGCTCGACGATATGAATTGCCAGATCCGGGTGGCCGGCGATGTCCGGCAGCGGACGCTTGCCTGCGCCTTCATCGGCGAATTCGTGGTTGGGCGACACGCCGAGCGCGAAGGTCGGATAGCAATCGAAGAAAAAGCTGTTCGCGTGGTCGTTGTAGAACATCACCATCACGTCGGGCTTCTGCTCGGCCAGCCACTGCGCCACCGGTTCATAACCCTTGAACATCGGCGCCCATGCCGGTTCATTCTGTTTGCCCTTGTCGTATGCCAACCCGATCGTGGGTACGTGGGACGTGCCGATGCCACCAATGATCCTTGCCATATTCGTTCTCTTCCGTCACTTCGTGCTGCTGCCAATCGGATAGGTCGCCTGGCTTACCGCGCTGGTCACCGCGACCGTCTTGGGATACAAAGATAGAAATTGTGCCTCGATACGGGAAGCACGGGTATACCTCAGGTTGAGCCGGGGTGATGGATAAAAACCCGGTATTCGGGGGCCAGGCGAGCCGATGACCCCGCCGCAGCCCAAGCTGCGCAGGGCTCTCTCGGTATCCCAAGCCCGTGCGGCGGGCCTTCCGCGGCCTCCTCGCGCACCGGCACACGATAAATAAAACAGATGGCCCGGAAAACAACTCGCAACGCACTTTTTCAAGGCTTGGAGCGGTGCTGCACGGGTGGCTATACTGCGGTGCTTCCGACCAGCGACGAAACGATGAACGAGACGACCCAGCAAGCGATTGTGCAGACCTTGCGCGAGAAGATCCTGTCGGGCGAATTGTCGCCCGGGCAGCGGCTCGTCGAAGCGCAGCTTGCACAATGGCTCGGCGTGTCGCGCACGCCGCTGCGTTATGCGTTGAGCGTGCTGTCGTCGGAAGGGCTGCTCGATCGTTCGGGCTCGCGCGGCTATGTGGTGCGCCGCTTCAGCGTGCGTGACGTCCTCGATGCGATCGACGTGCGCGGCGTGCTCGAAGGACTCGCCGCGCGCTCGGTCGCCGAAAACGGCGTGAGCCCGGCGCTTGCCGCAGCGCTCGACGAATGTTTGCGCGAAGGCGACGAAATCTTCGAGCAAAAGCATCTGCAGCCGGGAGACGACGTTCGCTACGCGCAGATGAACGGCCGCTTTCATGCGCTGATCGTCGAAGCGGCGCAGAACCAGGCGATCTCGGCCGCGCTCAGTCTGAACGACAAGGTGCCGTTCGTGTCGCCGTTCACGATCGCGTTCGACGAATCCGCGCGCGAGCGTCAGTTCATGATGCTGATGTACGCGCACCGCCAGCATCACGCGATCGTCGACGCGCTGAAACAAGGCGAAGGCGCGCGCGTCGATGCGTTGATGAAGGAACACACGCACATCTCGAAGGAAAGTCTGAATCTGTCGCTGCCATCGCTGCATCTGATCGCGGGCGCGGCATGAACAACGACACGCTTTCCGCCGACACCAGCCAGGCAGCCGCGAAAGCGCCGCTGTCGGTCAGCAGCAAGGACCTGCTCAATCTCGCGCAACTGCGCGCCTTCCGGCTCGTCGCCGATATGGGCAGCGCGACCCGCGCCGCGGCCGCGCTATTTCGCGCGCAGTCGGCGGTCACGCGCTCCGTGCAGGAGCTCGAGTCGGCGCTCGGCGTGCCGCTGTTCGATCGCGGTCCTTCCGGCATGCTGCCCACCGCGGTTGGCCGCGCGGTGCTGCATCGCTGCGAGCGGATCTTCGCCGAACTCGAAGAACTCGCGCAATGGTGCGCCGCGCGACAGACGCGCCGCCGCCCCGTCGCGGAAGCCGCATTGCCCGCGTATCTGCTCAACACGCGGCGGCTGCAACTGTTCGCCGCGCTCGCGCGGCATCGGCATATGCCGAGCGCGGCAAAAGCCTTCGGCATCAGTCAGCCCGCGGTCAGCACCGCGATCCGGGTACTGGAAAGCGGCTCGGGACTGAGTCTGTTCCATCGCAGCCCGCGCGGCATCCTGCTGACGGCCGAGGGCGAAACGTTCCTGCTGCACGTACGCCGCGCGCTGAACGAACTGCGCCACATCCCCGACGATATCGCCGCATTGCACGGCAAGATTCAGGGCTCGGTGACGGTCGGCGCGTTGCCGCTCGGACGCACGCTGATCCTGCCGAAGGCGATCGCGCGAATGACCACGGAGAATCCGGGCGTGCGCGTGGTCACCGACGAAAGCGCATACGAGACGCTGGTGGCCGGTTTGCGCGCCGGCGACATCGACTTCATTCTCGGCGCGCTGCGCGACAACGACGCAACGAGTGGCCTGAAAAACGAGCGGCTGATGTCGGAAGACATGGTGGTGCTGGTGCGCCGCGGTCATCCGCTGACTCGAGCGCACGATCTGACCATCATGGATCTGCGCGACGCGCAATGGATTCTGCCGCGCAGCAACGCGCCGGCGCGTGCGTTGTTCGAAACGCAGTTCAAGCGGATGAAGGTGAAGCCGCCGCTACCGACCGTCGAGACCGCCGACCTCGCGGTGATTCGCGGTCTGCTGCTCGGCACCGACATGGCGGCGGCGTTGTCGGCGCAGCAGCTGCATCACGAGGTCCAGTCCGGGCAACTGGTGGTGCTCGACGTACCGCTGCACAACACGCGGCGCGAGATCGGCCTGACGATGCGCGCGGCCGGTACGCCGTCGCCAGCCGCGCGCGCGTTGATCGACGCGATCCGGCTGTCGGTCGTCGATGTGACGCGCACGGTCAGTATCGGCGCGACCTGAGCGTTCCCATCACTGAAGGACCGCTTCGAACTGTCGCCGTGGGGCCTGTATCACATGCAGTTCACCGAGGCGTCATAGCGCGCCGCCGAATCGCTCGACGCACGCCTGCCGCACGCGCTCGACCGAGCTCGCCCAGTCCTCGCCCGGCGCGCGCCGGAACAGACGCAGCGCGTGCGGATACCACGGCGAATCGTCGCGCTCGCGCATCCACCGCCAATCCGCATCTCTTTCGGGCAGCAGCACCCAGCACGGCTTGCCGAGCGATGCGGCCAGATGCGCGATCGACGTATCGACGCAGATCACCAGATCGAGTTGCGCGACGATCGCCGCACTGTCCGCGAAGTCCGTCACGCGCGCACCGAGATCGAGCAGCGGCTGCGCGAGCGGCGGATTGCGCGCTTCGTCCTCGCCCTGCCCCTTCTGCAAGCTCACGAAATTCAAGCCGGGCACGGTCCACAGTGGCGCGAGCGTGGCGAGCGACGGCATCGAGCGATTCGCATCGTTGTGATGCTTCGCGTTGCCCTTCCAGACCAGACCGACTCGATGGCCGGGCGGCAGCGCGTCCAGCGTGGGGCGCCAGTGTTCGATGAGCGCGGGTTCCGCGCTCATCCGAGCGGGGCGCGGAATCGTATCCAGCGTCGTGCGCAGATACAGCGGCACGCTCAGCGGACTGGTCCAGCAATCGTAGGTCGCGGCGCGTGTGAGCGCTCCATGGTGGTCGAGCACCGCATCGACGCCCTCCACCTTCGCGATCAGCCGATGCAACGCCGGTGCACACGCAAACGCAATATGCGCGGCCCCCAACGCCTTCAGCAGCGGAACATAGCGGCTGAATTGCAGCATGTCGCCGAGGCCGTCTTCCTGCCACAACAGCACGGACTTGCCCTCGAGCGGCTCGCCTTGCCATTGCGCACAACCGAGCATCGTCTGCGACTGTCGATGAACGAAATGCGGCTGCTGATAGCGGCATTCGTAGAGAGGCCAGCCCTCGTCGAAGCGGCCGAAGCCGAGCAGCAACACGCCGAGGCCGAAACGCGCCTCGGTATAGTCGGGTTTGAATGCAATCGCCTGCCGATACGCGCTTTCTGCCTCGGCAAAGCGCCCGATCTGGGTCAGCGCATTGGCGATGTTCGAATGCGCCTCGGCGAGTTGCGGCGACACCGCGAGCGCTTGCTGGAACGCGTCGAGCGCTTCCGGAAAACGCTCGAGCACGCGCAGCACACAACCGAGATTGTTGTGCGCGTGGGCAAGCAGAGGTTGGCAGCGAATCGCGTCGCGATAAGCCTGCTCGGCTTCCTCGTAACGCTCCTGCCTGAACAGCGCCACGCCGAGGTTGTAATGCGCCTCCGCATAATCCGCCCGATGCGCGAGCGCTTCGCGATACGCCGCCTCGGCCTCGCTGACGCGATCGAGATCGACGAGCATCGCGCCAAGATTGAGATGCGCTTCCGCATAGTCGGGCCGGATAGCGATCGCGAGTCGGCAAGCCTGTTCTGCGTCCGCGAGATGCCGCATCGCCTTCAGCACACCGGCGAAATTGTTGAGCGCCTCCGGATATTGCGGTTTCAGCGTCAGCGCTTCGCGATACGCGGCGTCCGCTTCCGCGAGACGCCCCAGTTCCGTCAGCACGATGCCGAGGTTGTTGTGCAATTCGGCATGGCCACGCAAGCCGCGCAACGCATGACGATAAGCCGCTTCTGCTTCCTGCGGGCGTCGCAGGTCGCGCAGCACGATGCCGTGGTTGTAATGCGCTTCGGCGTGCTCGGGGTGAATCGTCACCGCCTGCCGAAACGCCGCCTCCGCTTCGGCGCGATAGCCGAGCCCGTAAAGCACGTTGCCGAGTTGACAATGCGCGTTCGCGTCGAGCGGGCGCAGAGAAACCAATCGCTGATACGTCGATTTCGCGGCCGACAGGCGGCCGAGCGAACTGAACAGCGAGCCGAGACTCGCGTAGACGTCCGCGTAATCAGGCTTCAGATACAGGCACTGGCGCCAATAGTTCTCCGCGTCCGCCCACTGACGCAGCGCGAACGAACACGCACCGGCGATATTGAACGCATCGGCCCGCTGATCGTTCGGCAAACCGGTGTTTTCGAGCAGCGGCGCGACGAGCGGCAACGCGTCGGCGAACTGTCCGGCCGAACATAGCGCCACCGCCCGCTGGTTGATGTCGGCGATCGATGAAGCGGGCGTCTGCGTGAGTGTCATGTGTCGTGGCGATGTTTCAGCGGCGTGGCCGTGCGGCGGGTGCGCCGCTGTTGCGCTGTTGATTCGGTACGCGCACCTCGCGCGATTGCACAGCATAAGTGATTCGCCCCGGCCTCAGCGCCCCGAAATAAGCGCGTTTTCACCGTCAAATCCGCCGCTATACCCGTCATTACGAATGAAAGGATCGTGCGGTGATGCTAGAATCGGCCCCGTCTTTTCTTCGACGCTCATGACTCGACGCTCCCGCAACCAACTGACCGCATGGCTTGGCCTCGTCGCCATGTGGCTCGTCGTGTTCGCGCCGCTCGTGAGTCAGTTGCTCGAATCGGGCCGCGCCCACGAGCCGATTGCCGCGCTGTGTTCGGCGCTTCGCCCGGCCGGCGCAAGCGATATCAGCGATGCGAGCGTCGTCGCTCAAACGAGCCCCGCCCCCGTGCATCTGAGCCACGACGATGCGTTCGGCGCCTGCGGCTACTGTCATCTGCTCGAACATCACGTCGCGATGCCGACGCTCGCCGTCGTCGAGCCGCCGGCCGCGCTGCCGCTGGCCGGCACCGCGCCGCCCACGCTGTCCACCCGCTTCACGCCGCTTGGCGCGTTCCCGTCGGGACGTCCGCGCGCGCCACCTGCCGTTTCCTGATCGCTGCCGGTTCTGATCGCGCCTTCGTCGCTGATATCGACGAAACCTGCGATCGCCTGTTCAATGCATCGAGGAAACGCTCATGTTCAACTTCGCGCTGCGAAGGCTGTCTTTTTGCGTCCGTCGTGACGCTGTCTGTTCCGCTCATCGCGCGGTTCGCCGTTCCGTTCGTTGGCCCGCGCTCGTGCCTGCTTTCGTGCCGGCTTTGGTCGCAACACCCGCGCATGCCACTGACGCCGATGCGACGCTGCCCGCCGTCAGCGTCAATGCCAGCGCAAGCGCGAGCGCCGCATCGCGCGCCGTCGACCCGAACCTGCCCGCCTCCGTCGAAACCGTCACACGCGATCAATTCGCGAACTGGAACGTCGTCAACACCGAGGACGTGCTCAAGTACCTGCCGAACCTCGCGGTACGCAAGCGCTTCATCGGCGACCTGAATTCGATCATCGCGGTACGCGGCACCAGCAACACGCAGAGCGCGCGCGGCCTCGTCTATGCGGACGGTTTGCTGCTGAGCAACCTGCTGGGCAATAGCTATTCGTTTCCGCCGCGCTGGTCGATGGTGTATCCCGACGAAATCCAGCAGGTCGACGTAATCTACGGACCGTTTTCCGCGCTGTACCCTGGCAATTCGCTCGGCGCGACCGTGTTGATCAGTACGCGCATGCCGACGCAGTTCGAAGCCAACGCCGACGTCAAGGCATTCACGCAGCACTTCAGCCTGTTCGGCGTGAACCAGAGTTTCAACGGTAGCGAAGTGAGCGCGTCGCTCGGCGATCGGATCGGCAAGTTCTCATACCTGCTCGGCGTCAATCATCTCGAGAACACGAGTCAGCCGCTGCAATTCGCGACGCTCGCGCAGTCGACCACGCCGGCGAAGGCCGGCGACACGCCCGTCACCGGCGCCTATTTCTACAACAACCAGACTAATGCGCCGACGGCTGTGCTCGGCGTGAACGGCGAAGGCATCGAGCACACGGTGCAGGACCAGTTCAAGCTGAAGATGCAGTACGACTTCACGCCGACGCTGCAGGGCGGCTTCACGCTCGGCTACTGGCACCAGACGTACAACAGCGAAACATCGACGTTCCTGCGCGACGCGGACGGCAACCCGGTGTACAGCGGCAACGTGTCGATCAACGGCTACCACTATACGATTCCGGCTGCCGCATTCGCGCCGAGTCTCGGGCACAGCGAGAACTGGCTCTACGGCGTGTCGTTGAAAACGCGCAACGCAGTCGGCTGGAACGGCGAGGCAATCGCGTCGTATTACGACATCGGCAATAGCGTCGCACGCACCGCGAAGGCCGGCGGCCCCGGCAACGGTCCCGGCACGGTGCTGTTCGGCGACGGCACCGGCTGGAAGACGCTGGACCTGCGCGGCACCTTTACGCCCGCGGCAAACGAGGCGGGACTCGCCAATCACGCACTGAGCTTCGGCTACCACTACGACAACTACTTCGTCGACAACCAGACCTACAACACGCTGGCCTGGCGCGACGGCGACGCGACCTCGTTCGCCAATGCGTTCACCGGCAAGACGCAGACGCAAGCTCTTTATGCGCAGGACGCGTGGCGTTTTGTGCCGCGCTGGAAGCTCGTCTACGGCGTGCGCTATGAAGACTGGCAAGCCTACGATGGTGCACAGTCGCTGCCCGGCACGACGATCGCTTACAGCGACGCCAGCCAGCGTCACTTTTCGCCGAAGGCGTCGTTATCGTTCGATGTCAGCGACGATCTGACTTTGCGCGCGTCGATCGGGCGCGCTTATCGCTTTCCGACCGCGAGCGAACTGTTCCAGGGGCAAATCAATGGCTCCGCGATCGTCAACAACAATCCGCATCTGCAACCCGAAGACGATCTGTCGAAAGAACTGAGCGCCGAATGGGCGCACTGGAATGGCGTGTTCCGCCTGTCGCTGTTTCAGGACGACGTGAAGAACACGATCTTCAGTCAGACCGACACCACCGTGATTCCGAACGTGACGAACTTCCAGAACATCGGCAAGGTTCGCTCGCGCGGCGTCGAAACGAGTTATTCAGGCGAGGACGTATTCGCCCGCGGACTCGATCTGCTCGCGAGCGTCGCGTACACGCAGTCGAAGATCCGCGAAAACGCGCAGAACCCGGCCTCGGTCGGCAAGTACTTTTACCGCATTCCACTGTGGCGCGCGAATCTTGCCGCGACGTATCACTTCGACGCGCGCGCGGCGCTGACGCTCGCCGCGCGCTACTCGGGCCGTCAGTACAACACGCTGACGAATACCGACACGAACCCCAACGTGTTCGGCGGCACCAGCACCTACACGGTCGCCGACGCGAAGTTCACGTTCAAGCCGACGAAGCTCAGCGAACTCGGCATCGGCGTCGACAACCTGTTCGATGCGCACTACTTCGTCTACCACCCGTATCCGGGCCGCACGTTTTATGTCGAAGCGAAGCTGCATCTCTGAGCAACCCATCGCCCCATTTGAGGATTTCATGTCCACGACTCCAACCGCCGAACCCGGACGTGCTCAGAACGGTACGGCCGCTGCCGCGACGAACGGCCCGGCACATCCAGGCTATAGAACACTGTGGCGCTGGCATTTTTACGCGGGCCTCTTCGTGATGCCGTTTCTGCTCGTGCTCGCTATCACCGGCACGCTGTATTGCTTTCAGCCGCCGATCGAGCCGCTGCTGTATCGGCAGCAAATGGTCGTCGCACCGCAAGCGGTGCCGAGACTGCCCGACAACGTGCTGCTCGCGCGAGCGCGCGCGGCGATGCCGCCCGGCTCGGTCGCGACGACCGCGGTGATCACACGCGATCCGCAACGCAGCGCCGAATTCGTGTTTCGACTCGCAGATGGCACGCAGCAGAGCGTCTATCTGAATCCGTACAACGGCGATTTGTTGGGCACGCTGAGCGTCGAGCGTCGCTTGATGCAGGTGGATCGCATGATTCATCGCAAGCTGCTGCTCGGCAAGCCCGGCGAACTGCTGATGGAACTGGCCGCATGCTGGACGCTCGTGATGATCGGCACCGGCATCGCGCTATGGTGGCCACGCGGCAAATCGACTGCGCGCTCTGTGCTGCTGCCACGCCTCGCGCTGAAAGGACGTCCGCTATGGAAAAGTCTTCATGCGGTAATCGGCATCTGGCTCGCGCTGGGCGCGCTTGCGTTCGTCTTGACCGGTCTGCCGTGGACCGGCTCGTGGGGCAAGCAGTTCAAGGCGTTCGCGACCGCGACGAAGCTAGGCGCGCCGCCGGACGCGTGGGGCGGGTTGCCATTGCGCTCCAGCGTGCCGGGAGCGCAACCGGACCGCGCCGACCACGCGAGCGCCACGGGCGCCCATGCCACGCACGCCGAAATGGAGTCGATGCCCGGCATGGTCATGGACGACCTGCCGTTGCCGCTGACGCCGTGGGCCGCAGGCAACTCCAGCGTGCCCTCTTCTTCGGCCAGCGACGCGGCGCAGCCGCTGTCGCTCGGCCATATCGTCGCGCTCGCCGCGTCGCTCGGCATCACGGACGGCTACAGCATCGTGCTGCCGAACTCCGCAACCGGCGTCTACACGCTTTCGTGGTTCCCCGCGGATCCGCGAGATGAACGCACGCTGTACGTCGACCAATACAGCGGCGCGATCCTGAAGGACATTCGCTACGGCGATTACGGCGCGATCGCGAAGGCCGTGTCGTACGGCACGTCGCTGCATATGGGGCGCTACTTCGGCGTCGCGAATCAGATACTCTGCGCGGCGATTTCGCTCGGCCTTGCCGCGCTCGCTGGGACTGGCTTCGTGATGTGGTGGAAACGCCGGCCGCAACGCTCGCTCGGCGCGCCGTCGCGCGAGCGCGCCGCGCCGCCGATGCGTGGCTGGAAAGCCGGCCTCGTGCTGCTCGGCGTCGTTTTCCCGCTGATGGGCGCAACGCTCGTCGCGGTATGGCTGCTCGATCGGCTGGCTTTCGGCCGTGACTCACGACCGGAATTGAACGAAGTCGCTTGAGACCCGGTGCAAACCGCGTCGGTGCCGCTTGCGTCCCTCGACTGTTTGCGATACATTTTGCTCGTTTATGATCGGTTTGCGCCGAAACGGAGACGAGACCCATGCAGCGAACCCGGGAAGAAGCGATCAATGGGCTACTGCCCGAGCAGCGCGAAGCGCTGATTCTGGAGCGATTGCGCTCGCATGGTCGGGTGCTCGCGGCCGAGCTTGCCGCCGAGTTGCAGATCTCCGAGCACACCGTGCGCCGCCATCTGCGCGATCTCGCCGATCAGGGGCACTGCAAGCGCGTGTACGGCGGCGCGCTGCTGATGTCGCCCGCCGACAAACCCGCGGCGCTCCGGATGAACGAGGCCGTCGATCGCAAGGCACGGCTTGCCGCGGCGGCTGTATCGATCGTTCGTCCGAAGCAGATCGTGCTGCTCGACGCGGGCTCGACGAACGTCGCGATCGCGGCGGCGCTGCCCGACAACGCCGGCCTGACCGTCGTCACGAATTCGCCGGAGGCGTGCGCACGGCTGCTGAACCGGCCGGGAATCGACGTGATACTGATCGGCGGCCGCATCGCCGGGGGCGCGGCGGGCTCGCTCGGCGCGACCGCGCTGCTGCAAATCCAGCAGATCCGCGCGGACCTCTGTTTTCTCGGCGCCTGCGCCTTCGATCCCGACGAAGGCGTCGCCGCATTCGACGCTGAAGACGCTGAACTGAAACGCGCGATGGTCAAAGCGAGCGGCCAGATTGCCATCGCGCTGACTTCGGAAAAGCTGATCACGGCTGCACCGTTCGCGGTAGCGCCGGCTGCGGCGGTCGATCATCTGTGCGTCGAAGCGGACGTACCGGGCGCGCGTGTCGCGAGCCTCAAGGCCGTCTGCGATAACGTGATGGTGGCACGCCCATGAACTTATTCGCCAGGGAACGCATCGCGACGCTCGCCGTCTTTCTCGCCAACGGTTTCGGCATCGGCGCATGGGCGGTCGAGGTGCCGCGCATCAAGGAAAGTCTGGCGCTCAGCGACACCTCGCTCGGTGTCGCGCTGTTCTGCTTCGCGCTCGGCGCCATCGTTGCGATGCCGCTCGCGGGACAGCTCGCGCCGCGCGTCGGCAGCGGCCGCGCCACCGCGCTGCTCGGCGCGGCATTCGCGATCGCGCTGCCGCTGCCAGCGGTCGCGCCCGGCATGCTGTCGTTGTGCGTGGTGCTGTTTGCGCTCGGCGCGTCGAACGGCGCACTCGACGTGTCGATGAACGGTCATGCGAGCGCGATCGAAACTCGCTGGCGCGCGCCGATCATGTCGTCGTTTCATGCCGCGTGGAGCGCGGGGGGCCTGCTTGGCGCAGCGAGCGGCGCGATGCTGCAGAAGGGCGGCGTCGGCGTCATGGGCGGGCTGCTCGTCCCCGATCTGTTCATCGCGGCCCTGATCATTTTCGCTGCATGGTTTGCGTTGCGCGATATCGGTCCGCGCGCGGCCGCCGCGTCGAGCGGCTTCGCATGGCCGGACAGCGGCGTGATGAAGCTGGCGCTGCTCGCGTTCATGTGCATGCTGGTAGAAGGCGCGGTGGCCGACTGGAGCGCGGTGTACCTGCGCTCCACGCTGAACCAGGAAGCGAGCATCGCCGCGATCGGCTACTCCGCGTTCGCGTTTTCGATGGCGGCCTGCCGGATCGCAGGCGATGCGTCGGTGCGACGCTTCGGCTCGAGCAAGGTCGTCGCGCTCGGCGGTCTGATCGCGTTCGCCGGGCTCGCGCTGGTGCTGAGCCTGCCGACGGTGCTGACCGCGTGCGTCGGCTTCGCGATGGTCGGCATCGGTCTCGCGAATATCGTTCCGGTGATTTTCAGCGCAGCGGGCCGGTCGAGCGCGACGCCGGCGATCGGCGTGTCGATGGCGGCCACGTTCGGCTATGCGGGCTTTCTGGTCGGGCCGCCGCTGATCGGTTTCGGCGCTGGGGTGCTCGGCTTGCGCGCGGCGTTGGGCGTGCTCGTAATGGCCACGCTGATCGTGTCGCTGCTGGGCGGCAAGGCGGTGCGCGGCGCGCAACCCGCCTAGCCCGCGCTATTTCGCTTTCTTGTCGAGCACCGCAAGCGGCTTGCGAACGGGTAACGCATCACGTCCCGCATGCTGACCCAACGGCCAGCTGAACGCGCCGAGCAACGAGCTCGGCTGCGTGCCATCGTCGAGACCGGTGGCCGGCCACTCGTGTTTCGCGGGCACCCAGCGCGTGCCGAACACGTGATCCCACATCGGCAATAGCTGCGTGAAGTTGTGGTTGAGATGCTCGGCGCGAATGGAGTGATGCAAGCGGTGATACTGCGGATTGTTGATCCACGTGACGTAGCGGCCGAGGTCCACGCGCAGATTCAGATGCGCGAAGTAGTTGCCGAACATGAATACGATCGACGTCACACCGACGATCCACGGCTCGACCTTGAACAGTACGCCGACGAGCGGATAAAGCAGGCAGCCCTTGATGAGCACTTCGATCCAGTGATGCCGCAACGTGATCGTCACGTTGAAATCCACCGCGCTATGGTGCAGCGAATGCAGCTTCCACAGGATGGGCCACGTGTGCTGCAAGCGATGAAACGCGTATTCGAGGCAATCGATCGTCAGCAGCACGATCACGAACGAAGCGAGCGCGCCCCACCCGTGCGACACCAGCACCACCATGCCGCCGCCGAGCGCATTTACGATCGCGACGCTTGCGGCCGCGGTCAGCGGCTTGGTGGCCTCCACCAACGCCAGATACACGCCCGCATAAGCCATGTTCAGACGCTGCCCCGCGCGCGATTGAAGCAATGCGGCCGGCCAGCGACGCTCGAGCAACGCGCCGAGTCCCATCATGACCAGCACGAGCGCATAGCCTTGCAGCCACAGGCTCGCGTGGTGCAGCAATGACGGAAACGGGCTCGACGCTAACATGGCATTCCCTGATGCAGCGGCTGCATACCGTGTGGAGGAGCGTTAGCATGATCTTCGCAGCCCGCCGGTCCGCGCGCAAGCGCCCTTTCGCTCGGGCCGCCGCGCATTCGGCTTGACCCTCATGCACGGAAAAAATGGCGGGGTCATCGCTTCACGCCGTCACGATCGCGAGCCGACGTTAGATATAACCGTATCGTCCGCGCGCGTCGTCGTTGTTTGTCGACATCCGTTTGGTGTGGCCCCGCCGTACTTCGCGTGTTGCGCCAAGCTCCCCGAGCGCGAATCGCGAAGACGTTTGCTGCCGTCGGCATTTATTCACTGAGTGAAATTCCGGCTGCAACATGTGTAGTTCTTGTGCCGGTCTTATTGCAACGGCTATGCCATGCTGGAACAAAGCGTTGCCAGTTAAGGACGGATGCGTTCCGATGCGCTTCGAAGCGGGCCTGATCGCACGTGATGCATCGAAAATGAGACGCCGCATGAATGCTTCGACGAGTTCGTGCCGGTTCGCACACATCGTTCGACGCACGCGGGAATACCCGAACGCGCATTGACGGGCCATGGTTTGCGACACGTACCGGCCAGAATCGCCGGCGCATGATGCGACGAAACAATACCTGGGTCATGCGGACCGACGTGTCGCAAAGTCGAGACGACAAATGGCTTACAGCAGCGCGGTCAATTGCGCGACCCGCACCTCGAACTGCCGTAATTCATCGGCGGCAAGCGACTTCTTCTGCGGCAGGTCGACCTTGAGCGGATCCTGCGGCACATCGTCCACGTGAACCTCGAAATGCAGATGCGGTCCGGTCGTCCAACCGGTCTTGCCCACATAGCCGATCACCTGATCGCGCACGACACGGCTGCCTGCGCGCAGTCCTTTCGCGAAGTGCGACAGATGCGCGAACGTCGTCGAAAACGGTGCGGGGTTCTGAATGACGACCACATTGCCATAACCGGACTGACGGCCGATAAAACGGATCACGCCACGCGCGGTCGCCCGCACGGGTGTGCCGGCCGGCGCCGCAAGGTCGACGCCGTCATGACTTTGCCAACGATGCACTACCGGATCGAAGCGGCGCAACGAGAAAGCCGACGACACGCGCGTGAAGTCGAGCGGATAGCGCTCGAACGCGGGCCCCGTGCTGAGGCCGTCTTTCGAGTAGTAGTGCGGTTGACCTTGCGGATTCTTGTGAAGGAACACGTCGTGCGCGCTCGAGCCTCGTACGATGCGCACCGCGAGCGGTTCGCGCGCTGCGCCTGTGCCAGTGACGCTAGTGGAGTCGAATACGGCGCTCACGCGGTCGCCAGCTTTCAGATCGCGCGACAAATCGAGCTCGTCGCGAAACGCACGCGACAGAATCGCTGTGGTGCCCGCATCGATGCCAAGGCTCTGCGCGGCCGCCGCGAAGGTGCGCTCGACCGGCGCTTCCCTCACGGTGAATGTAGGGGCTTGCGCAGCCGGCACGGCCGGCGGGGGTGCCGACGCCGATCCCGGCGCGCGGGCAACGGCCGTCGTCGAGTCCTTGCTCCGAAGCGACACGTCGGGTTCGTCGTTGCGCGCGGCGCGTTCATGAGTGACGAGATAGGCAGCGCACACCGAGCTCATTGCGCATACGACAATGATTTTGCTGGCGCGTCCCGGTAAAAGACGAGCTACAGATAGAGGCATGTTCAAGAACGACTGTCGACCGTCGCATGCGCGAAAGGCACGCACGACGAGGTGGTTTCGTTGAATTAGCGTCTGCTGGCACTGCGTTAGACGCTGTATGAGGCTCGGGGCAGCCTAGGGTCGCTTTCTTAAGTCAGCCTTAAGCTGCCCCCAAATGAAGCTGGGATGCGGCGAGAGAACGAGTCGGAATATTCGGCTCGCTTGCGCGGGCGTCAGCCGACTCAAGACAACGAAGCAAGCATGTTCGACAGACGCCGGACATGGGCCTTGAATGCATCGCTCGTTTCGCGGTTCGTGGTGGGATTCAGATGCGAGCTTTCGGCGAGTTGCGCCTGCTCGTGAAAGTCGTTGGCGATTCTGCGCTTGATGTCGTCAGGCAGCGACCGCACGATGGAGACCAGCAAAGCCTCTTCGGCATGCAACATGCCGAGAATCGAATGTGTGTCCATACGAGAACCTCCGGGGGGAACATCGTCGGTGCCGGCCGGCAGTGGCGCCGGCGCTCCTCATGTTACCCCGTTGATTCCGCGTCGTTGCGTGTGCGAGTTACTCGGCGATCGAATAGCGTGACGGATGGGCACGCGGCCGTTCTGCCTCACGCTCGACGCGCGGACTCGCGCCGCGAATGAACAGGACCGCGCAAAAAGCGACCATGGCCCAAATGCAAAGAATGACGGTCAACGTGCTCATGTCAGTTTCCGGAACTTCGGGACTACGGGTTGGTACGGTGTTGCTGCCGCGTTCGCCGTCAATGCAGCGTGGACCGCTCGGGCGCACCGAACAGCAGCTCATCGATCAGGGCGGTGGTGAACGTCAGTTGCGTTTCGAGCGATTGACGTGCGGCTTGCGCGCCCGCTTCGTCGCTTCGGGCGACGGCCGCGTGCGCCTGCGTGGCGAGACGCAGGATGGCTTCGGAACCGCGTTGCAGTTCGCGCATCGCGGGGTCGTTCGGACCCAGCGTCGGCTGATCCCGTTCCGAGGCGGTGAGTTCCGGCAGGTCGGTGTCGAACCGGCGGGGTTTGTTGTGACGGGAGGACATCCGGGGCTCCTGACGGAAAAGCGCGATATACGCGACGGGACGAACTCAGTGTGCGCCGGCCCCCCGCGTTTCAATTCGCCGAACAGAAGCCGAATCTGAAGCTAATCCGGGGTCTTCGAGAAAAACGAGGGTTTTTACCGAGCAATCCGCGCTGGGGGCCGCAAATCCGTCGCCGGGGGCATCGGAGTTCGCGGCAATGGCAGGAAAACGTCTACCTTGCAGAAGCAGAAAAAGACTTTTAGCGGTCTCAATCTGCCGGAACGACGTCGATGCGCAATGCCTCGCCGCCGGCGGCAATCACCAGCAGGTGGTCGACGTTCGGATGGGCGCCCGGACGGTTGCGCGCGTCGGCCGTATGCTCGGCGAACAGCGCGAGGCCGTGTTCGGCCGCCTTCGCGTCGAGCGTGCCGAACGCGCCGCGCAGGTAGTTGTACACCGCGAGCGAGCCCTGCTTGCCCGGTTTGTTCTCGATAGTAGCGACCACGGCACCGCTGCCGTTGACCAGATCGATGCGCGCGATACCGTCGATTGCCGGCATTCTGGCGAGATTTTCCTTGAAAACGTTGCTCGGTTCGATCATTGAAACCACTCCTTCCGTTCTAAAAAATGCATGGCGGGCCGTATCTTATCCGATGGGCGGCGAGCGGGTGGATTGGAGGCCGCTGCGAACCGGCACGCGCTGCCGATGCCTGGTATTCCTAGTAAATGTTTCGCACGGATCAAGGGCTCGATAAGCCAGAGAAAACGTTTAACTTAAAGCGCGCAATCCATAAGAATCCGGCCACCGTGTAATCACTTTCGAAAGACCCAGCAAGGAGACGAAAGCAACGCGTCGGCCTCACGCCGCGCGGATGCTTCGCCAACCTAACTAACTTTCTCGGAATTAACCAAATCGATAATCGATGTCGATCGCACAAAAATCAACCTCAAACTGCAAACGATAAACCGCGGATCAAATCATCGAATACCACCTTTTCCACGCCGCACAGCGGCTTGCTCGCGTTTTGGACCGCTTGCAATCCGCTGTGAGATATGATCTCCTACGTCTTACAGATTATTTATCTGCCGCGATTCAGCGGCGTCTGTAATCACCATGCTGCGCTGCAGCGACGCGTGGCTGAGGCACAGCCAAGCAGAGTAAGGAAGATGGCCAACGGCAAGGCTAGCAACGAGGATACACATTCCTCGATGCAGGGAGGCGCTTTGCCCGTCGTAGGATGTCATCTGATGACTGATGTTTTTTAACTTCAAGACATTCTTTTTCTCGGCACGCAGATTATTTGAATCACAAAATCCATTTAAAAGGAGACGAACAATAATCAAGGAATATCGGAAAAGTTAATCAGACCATCAATCAACTAAAATCTGGAGACGAAATGCTTTCCCCGAAGAAAACGACGCTTGCCTTTGCCGTCAGCGCTGCCACCGCGCTTTTATTCACCGCCTGCGGCGGCGGTGTGAATGACGGCCCATCCTCTTCCGGCGGCAGTCCGTCCACGAACTCGCCCTCTCCCACGCCCGATCCGTCGAAAAACGGCGCAATTTCGCTGCATGGAATCGTCTACGGCGCGGCCGACACCAGCGTGCCGACCGGCGCAGGCATTCCAATCACGATGATGGGGCAAATGCGAGCGCTGTTCGATCTGATCAGAAAATCGTCCGATTTCACCCAGGTGGTGATGGATCTCGGCGACGGCAGCCCAGTCCATGTGCTCGATACGAACACCGGCGACAAATTCCTGCCCGGCAAGCTCGCGCTCGGTTTGTCGTGGATCCTGATCGACATGAAAACGAAAGGCGATCCGGCCTACGCCGACTATCTGGCGACGTACCAGAAGATCACGACGGCGATGATGACGCAGATGACCGGCTCCAATTACACGTACGCGAATACGTCCTGGGGCGAGTACTACTATCTCGTCGCGCTCAACAATTTCCAGTCGCACGGCATGCTCAACGAAGTGTTCAGCGACGCGATGCTGAAGACGCTACAGGCGCGCCTGACCTTCTGCGACATGTTCGGCGCCGATGCGAGCGGCAAGACCGACACCTGCCCCGCCGCAGGCACGCCGATCGACGTCGCATCGCTCAATACCGCGCAGAACTACTACGCGGTGTCGTATGGCATCGCGGGGCTGCGGCAGAAGCTCGGCTGGAGCAATCCGACGTTCTCGTCGACCACCGACCCGACCGTGGCCACGATGAACGCGCGCGACGCGCTGCTGTACACGCTGACGAAGCACATCCGCAACGATTCGACCGGCGGCTTCTCCGACGAAGCGTCGAACACGCACACGACCTATTACGATCAGGCGCGCTACGACCGTTACAGCACGCTGCTAATCGGCGAAGTGACCGAGCGCACGCTGGAAATGGGCAATCAGGCAAACCTGACGCCGGAGTTGAAATCGTATCTGCGTAACTCGGTCAACCTGATTCTTCCGCAGCTCAATACCAAGGGCCAAGGCTTCAACTATGGCCGCTCGATCGGTCCGTATGGCGACTCGGCATTCATGGAAGTGCTGACCGCCGCCGCCAATGCGGGCATCCTGACCGATCAGGAAATGAAGGTCGCCTACACGTACATCTACAAGTCGGCTCTGCGCTACAGCAACTTCTGGTACGACCCAACGCTGCCGACGCCGTCCGTCAACATGTGGGTCAAGGGCCGCGGCACCGACTCGTATCGCGGCAAGCCGCGCGTGATGGGCGAAAACTTCAGCCTGCTGCATCAGTACATGTACGTGAACGCGTGGTGGGACAAGCTCGGCTTCAACGGCAAGGCGCCGCTGTCCGATACCGACATGCAGTCTTATCTCGACGCGTTCCCGCACTACACGCTGACCTGGTACAACCAGCCGGGCGATACCGCGCATCCGTATAGCGCCGCGCTGATCACGGTGCGCGACGGCAGGCGCGTGATCAACCTGAACCTGAGCCAGGCGCCCGACTACAACTCGTACACGCCGTACTATCCGGCGCCGTCCTCGGACAATCTTGTGCACGGTACGACGGACCTCGCCTATGCGCTGATGATTCCGCAAGTCACGTACAACGGCAAAACCTATATTCCGGTCACGTACTACAAGAATCTGAACGTGCAGGAAACCAACGGCCAGGTGGTCGTCACGTTCGACACCGCGAAGTTCAGGCAAGCGGCCAAGAACGCGTTGTACACGACGGATCTCGATCTGCAAGTGCATACGGTGATGACGTTCGCCAAGGGCTCGATCACGCGCACCGATACGCTGAGCTCGGGCACGTTGGCGGGCAATCTCGCGGTAGAAACGGACTACACGTCGTTCGCGGACTTTCAGAACACGACGGCGAATAGCGACGGCTACTCGGTCAGCTACGCGAATAGCCCCGCGACGAACTACGCCGCGGTGGGTTTCGATAGTTGCGCGCTGTCGCAGCTCGATACGGTGAACGGTGCGACGAACCCGTTGTCGACCACGCCGATCGGACAGTTGCACTCCAACTTCGCCTGTACGACCAATCCGTTCGCGTTGACGGGCGGCGCCAGCCGTACGCTGTCCTGGACGCTGAAGTACGCTGATCCGGCCTGATAGGAGTAGCAGCAATACCGGTAGCAGAAGTTGCCTTGTTAAGGAATCTCCGAGTCGGAACAATGCGACATCAACGCAGCGAACCCGAAGACGAGTCCGATTCAGGCAACTTCACCCGAGCTGGCAATCATGCGCATTTCCTTTCTGCTCAGGCTGCGGATCTCGCGAGCAAAGCGAGCGAAGGGAAGCGGCCCCTCGATAGGGCGCGCGCGGCGTTGAATACCGTTATGCGGTGGGTCAAGCAGGCTTCCGCCGAAAAGCGTTGATGGAGAAATGCGAGAGCGAACGTTCATTCGCCACGCCGAAAAAAAGCCCGCTTACGCGGGCAACCCTTCTCAACGCAGCATCGCCACGCGCCAACATCTTCACCCCTTCGTCGCGCCAAACGTCAGGCCCGCGACAAAATGCTTCTGCATCGCAAAGAACATCATCACCGATGGCAGCGCCGCCAGAATCGATCCCGCCGAAACGAGATTCCACGCGGTCGTCCACTGCCCTTTCAGCGCGGCTACACCCACCGTGATCGGCGCGGCGTCATCGCCTTGCGTCAGACACAGGGCCCAGAAATAGTCGTTCCACACGAACGTGAACACGAGGATCGCCAAGGCCGCGAGCGCCGGACGAATCAGCGGCAGCACGATCCTGAAGAACACGGTCCACTCGTTCGCCCCTTCTATGCGTGCCGCCTCGACCAGTTCGAATGGCAGCTGCTTGATGAAGTTGCGCAGAAACAGCGCGCAAAAGCCGGTCTGGAACGACACATGAAACAGAATCAGCGCGCTCACGGTATTGAACAGCCCGAGCTGCAACGACAGATCTCGCACCGGGATCATCAACACCTGGATCGGCACGAAGTTGCCCGCGACGAACGTGGCGAACAACATCGAATTGCCGCGAAAGCGATAGATCGCCAACGCAAAACCCGCCATCGCCGCGAGTGCGATCGAGCCCACGACCGCAGGCACCGTGATCAGCACGCTGTTCCAGAAGTAATGCCGCATCGGCGACGTCGTCAACGCCTCGCGATAGTTATCGAACATCGCGAAGTGCTTCGGCCATCCCCAGTAGTTGCCCTCGCTCAGTTCTTCGGTCGAACGCACGGACGTGATCAGCACCGCGATCATCGGCAGCAGCCAGATCACGAGTGCGATTGGCAACGTCAGCTTGTATGCGCGGCGCGTGGCCGGCTTCCATTTGTCGATCGGAATCGGAAACATCAGCGGCTCCTTATTGCTCGGCGCGCAGCATCCGCCGCAGGTGATAGACGATGTACACGAGCATGATGCCGAACAGCACCACCGCGATCGCCGCCGAATAGCCGATGCGGTAGTACTTGATCGCCTGGTCGTACATGAAATAGGCGAGCACCGTCGAGCTTTCGAACGGACCGCCGCCCGTCATCACCGAAATCAGATCGAAGCTGCGCAGCGCGCCGATGATCGTCACGACGATCGCCATGAACGTGGTGGGCCGCAACTGCGGCAGGATCACATGCCAGAGCATCGACCAGCCCTGCGCGCCTTCCATTCGCGCGGCTTCGATCTGCTCGGCGTTCAACGTGGTCAAGCCGGTCAGATAGAGAATCATGCAGTACGCGGTTTGCGGCCACAGTGCCGCGAACACGATGCCGAACGTCGCATAGCGCGGATCGCCGAGCACTGGCACGCCGTGGCCGAGCATCATCGCGAGCAGGCCGAAGGTCGGATCGTAGAACCATGAAAAGATCAGCCCGACCACGACGCCCGACAACACGAACGGCGCGAAAAACAGCGACTTGACGATACGGATGCCCGCCACCGCCTGGTTCAGATACAGCGCGACGGCGAGGCCCATCGGCGGGGCGAGCAGGAACAGCACGAGCCAGATCAGGTTGTTCCTCAGCGCCGTATAGAACGTCGGCGTATGAACGAGCTCGATATAGTTCGCGAGGCCGATGAAGGTCGGCTCGGTCATCCCGTCCCAGTTGAAGAAGCTCAGGCGGATCGTCGAGAGGATCGGCCACACCACGTACACGGCCACCATGAAGCAGGCCGGTGCGAGAAACAGGAACGCGGCGCGCCGCTGCCGCCGCGCGGTCGGCGTCGGGCCGCGCCGGCGCGACGCGAGCGGCGCGCCGCCCAGCGCACCACCCGACGCCGGCAACCCCTGGCCGCCGGATTCAACAGGACCGTCGACGCTATGACGGCTGACGGAATGCGACACGATCAATCTCCCGATCTGATCTGATACGACCCGATGCATCGGACAGCGGCCGTGCGGCCGCCGCCGCTCACTTCTTGTAGATGCGTTGACGCGTCTGCTCGAGCTGCGCGAGGATGCTGTCGAGCTTCGACGGATCGGAGACGAACTGCTGCATCCCCTTCATCCCTTCGTCGGCCATCTCCTTGGTCATGTCGCGATCGTAGAACTGCGCGATGCCGCCCTTCGTATTCGACAGGATCTGGAAGCCGATCTTCGAAATCGGATCTTCAGGTTCCGGCGACTTGCTGTTCGCCGATAACGAGCCGAGCCCCTTTGCGAGTTGCGCACCGATTTCGGGCGTCTCGACGAAAGCGAGGAACGTGTGCGCATCGGCCTTGTTCTTCGCTTTCGATGGAATATGCAGCGATTCGACCGGCCCATCCTCGGCGGTCGGCACCTTGGAGTCGATGATCGGGAACTGGAAGTACCCCATTTGCGGCTTTACGTTGTCCGGGAAACCCGCCGCAATGAACGTCCCCATCAGCATCATGGCCGCCTTGCCTTGGAACAGGAACGGCTGCACCGCGTCGAGATCGTAGGACAGTGAATTGTTGATGAAGTAGCCGTCGTCGATCAGCTGCTTCCACGTCGTATAAACCTTCTTCACGCGCGGATCGGTGTACGGAATCTCGCCGGCCATCAGCTTCTGATGGAACGCATTGCCGTTCAGCCGCAGATCGAGGTAATCGAACCAGCCGGCAAGCGTCCATGCATCGCGGCCCGCCACCGCGATCGGCGTAATACCGGCGGCCTTCAGCTTTTTCCCGGCGTCGAGAAACTCGTCCCACGTTTTCGGCTCGCCCTTGATGCCGGCCTTCTCGAACAGGTCCTTGCGATAGAACGTCCCCCACGAGTAGTACACGGTCGGCGCGGCGTATTGCTTGCCCTTGTACGACGACGCTTCCTTCGTCGACGCATACATGTCGTTCCAGCCGTTCTTCTGCCAGTCGCCGGTCAGATCTTCGAACAGGCCACGCTGCGCGTAATACGCCATACGCTCGCCGTCGTGCCAGTTGACGATATCGGGTGCGACAGTCGAAAGCCAACCCGGCAACTGAACCTTGTAGGCCTCTTCGTCGATGAACGACACCTTCACGTCGATCCCGGGTTGCGCCTTCTTGAACTCGTCGACCACCTGCTGCCACACCGCGCGCTGGCTCGCGCCCTTGAACGCGATGTTCATCGCGAGCGTGCCCGCCTGCGCGGTGCTGACGACCGAGGTCCCCGCGGCAACCGCGGCCAGCGCGAGCGCCGCCAGAATCTTGCGTGGTTTCAGTTTCATCCTGACTGTCTCCTTCATTCCATGGTTTTTACGTCGTTGTCGCTTCTGTATCGAATGACTGCGTGGAATTGCCAAGGCCAGACTTCTATTGCGAGCGGTAGACCGCTACCCCTTGCGGCGCCACCTCCCGGGAGCCGATCACGAAAGCGTCGTCGGAAATGTTTTCGAGCGTATAGGCTTGATCGCCATAGTTGAACACATAGGTCAGTCCGCCGCGACGGCTGATGCGCACGCTGTCGCCGAGTGCCTGCGTTTCGAGGCCCGCTTCCTGTGCGATCCGCGCGAACAGGCGCACTGTCAACGCGTCGTCGAACAGGCTCGCGAGGTAGTGGAACGCGCCGCTTCGCACGTACGCGGGATGACCGTCCGCGAAACGCGCGCGCACGTCGAATGAGGATGATGCATCGCTGTCGATGAAATCGCGCCAGTGTCGCGCGAAGCCGTCGGCCGCACCGCCTTGCTGGTCCAGCACCACCGCTTCGGTCACGTTCGGCCGCATCGATTCGACGCGCCACACGCGCAGCGGCAACACCGACGTCAAGGCACCGGGCGGCAGATTCGCCGGAATCCGCAGGTCGCGCGTCTTCGATCCGGTGCGCGGGCCGAGCACGACTTGCGCGCCCGAGCGTGCGAGACGTTCGGCGAAATCGTCGGGCACGACCGGCAGCGGCGGCACGACGACGAGGCTATAGCCATCGAACGACGCATTGGCCGGCACCACATCGACGTCGAGTCCGAGCGCGCGCAGAGCCGAGTAGTACTCGAACGCGAAGCGCGGATAGTGAAAGTCCGCGCCTTGCGGATGAATCTCGAACAGCCACTTCGCTTCGTAGTCGTAGACGAGCGCGACTTTCGAACGGATCGACGCATTCGCGTCGGCATTCGCGGCGAGCACCGTGTGAATTTCCGATGCCACCTGCGAGGCTTCATTGCCGCCGACGTCGAGCCGGTTATCGGGCGTATTGAGCCCCGCGTGCATCTGCTCCTGCGCGAACGGCGCCTGACGCCAGCGGAAATACGACACGCAACCCGCGCCGTGCGCGAACGCTTCCCAACTCCACAGCCGCACCATGCCCGGCAGCGGCGCCGGGTTCCACTGCGCCCAGTTCACCGGTCCCGGCTGCTGCTCCATCACCCACAGCGGCAGCTTCGACATGCCGCGATATACGTCGTGATTGAACGACGCGAAATCCGGATGACCGGTACGCAACCAGCGCGCCTTGATGTCCGGTGCGAACCACTGCTCTTCGAGCGCGCCGAGCGGATAGCTGTCCCACGTCGCGACGTCGAGATCGGCCGCGACCTTGTAGTGATCGAACTCGGTGAAGAGCTGCATGAAGTTGTGCGCGACGGGCCGCCCCGGCGAATGCGCGCGAATGATCTCGACCTGCATGCGGTTGTAGCGCGCCACTTCGTCGGATGCGAAACGCCGGTAGTCGAGCCGATGCGACGGATGCGCCTCGGTCACGGTGCCGACCGGCGCGTCGATTTCTTCGAAACCGCGGTACTCCATGCTCCAGAACACCGTGCCCCACGCGTCGTTCAACGCCTGGATCGTGCGATAACGCGCCTTCAGCCACTCGCGAAAGCGCGCGACCGCGGCTGGCGAATAGCTGACCACCGTGTAATGACAGCCGAATTCGTTATCGGTCTGCCAGAAAGCGACCGCCGGATGCTTGCCGTAGCGCTCGGCCACCGCCGTGCAAATTCGCCGCGACGCCTCGAAATACGCGGGCGACGAGAAGTCGTAATGACGCCGCGAGCCGAACGCGCGCGGACGTCCATCGGCGCCGACCGGCAGGATGTCCGGATGACGATCGATCAGCCACTTCGGCGGCGTCGCGGTCGGCGTACACATGACGACCTTCAGGCCAGCCGCGCCGAGCACGTCGACGGCGCGATCGAGCCAGCCCCAATCGTATTCGCCGGGGGTCGGCTCGATCCGGCTCCACGCGAATTCGGCAATGCGCACCTGCTCGATGCCGAGCGCTTTGATCCGGCGCGCGTCGTCTTTCCACATCGACTCGGGCCAGTGCTCCGGGTAATAACAGACTCCTAAACGCATCCCTGTGTCCCCAATGTTCTTCAAGCGTAGTGTTCGACGGTTTCGAGCGACGCGGCCGCGAAGCCGTCCTCGGTAAACAGATGACAGGCGGTAAGCGGCACCCGCAGGCTCGCGCGATCGCCTGGCGCGAGGTGCGTGTTGCCCGGCGCCTTGGCGATCAGCACGGCGCCGCCGGGTTGATCGAGGTGCACGTAGCTGTGTTCGCCAAGCTGCTCGACGAGCGATACGGTGCGCGCGAGCACACCCTCTTGCGACGCGGCCGATGCATCGACGAACTCCAGATGCTCGGGGCGCACGCCGAGCGTGACCGGCTGAGCTGACTGCAAGCCCACGCTGCTGACCGGCACACGCACGTTCTCGCCGGTGTGATCGAGCGTGACGAGCACGCCTTGCGTATCGACCGACGCCACCTTGCCCGGCAGGAAATTCATTCGCGGCGAGCCGATAAAGCCGGCCACGAAGCGGCTTTTCGGGCGGTGATACAGCTCGAGCGGCGCGCCGATCTGCGCGATGCTGCCGTAGCGCTCGGTGTCCTTGCCCGAATGCAGGAGCACGATCTTGTCCGCGAGCGTCATCGCTTCGATCTGATCGTGCGTCACGTAGACCACGCTCGCCTTCGCGAACTGCTTATGCAGGCGCGCGATTTCGACGCGCGTTTGTCCGCGCAAGGTTGCATCGAGATTGGACAGCGGTTCGTCGAACAGGAACACGCCGGGCTCGCGCACGATCGCCCGGCCGATCGCGACGCGCTGCCGTTGCCCGCCTGACAGCGCCTTCGGCTTGCGCTCGAGCAGTGCCTCGAGTTGCAGGATGCGCGCGGCCTCACGCACCTTGCGCTCGATTTCATCCTTCGGGGTCTTAGCGAGTTTCAGACCGAACGCCATGTTCTCGAACACGCTCATGTGCGGAAACAGCGCATAGCTCTGGAACACCATCGCGACGCCGCGTTGCGCGGCCGGCACGTCGTTGACGATCTTCCCGCCAATCGACAGGTCGCCGTCGGTCACGTCCTCGAGTCCGGCGATCATGCGCAGCAGCGTGGACTTGCCACAGCCCGACGGGCCGAGAAACACGCAGAATTCGTTTTCGCCGATATCCAGATCGACGTTGCGAATCACCGGCGCACCGTCGCCATACGCCTTTTGCACGCCTCGTAACGAAATGCTCGCCATTGCCTCGACTCCGTGATTTAATCGGCGCGAAGTCGGAGATTAAGCGCTTAATCAGCGTGACCGAAAAATCGATCGCAAGGCGATCGTTGGGTCTGTCTCCGATATCGTTTTGTACGTTGGTTCGACGACAGATGTTGCCGCGCCTTGCGCCGCGACGCAAATGTCGGGCAGCCATCCCAGATACTGACCAGATCATGCCTACACTCAGCGAAGTCGCGCGTCATGCCGGCGTTACGCCGGCCACGGTGTCCAACGTGCTGCGCAATCGCGGCCGCGTCGGCGAAACGACCCGGCAACGCGTGCTCGACGCGGTCGCGGCGCTCGGCTATCGCCCGCATCTCGCCGCGCGTGCGCTCGCCGAAGGCCGCGCGCCGACGCTTGCTTTGATGGTGTCGAGCATCGCGAATCCGTTCTATCCGGAGTTCGCGCTCGCGGTCGAACGCGCCGCGCGCACGAGCGGCCACTTCGTGATCATCTGCAATACCAACGAGGACCCGCTGAGTGGCCGCGCGTACCTCGACCAGATTGCCGGCACCTTGTCCGAAGGTGTGCTCGTGACCAACGCGAACCTCGATTTCGCCGATCTGCACAAGACCGAAGCGCGCGGCACACCGGTCGTGCTGTGCATGTGGGAGCGGCCCAGCGAGCCGCCCGGTTTGCCGTGCGTCGCGGTCGATTTCCGGCTGGCCGGCAAACTGGCCGCCGAGCACCTGCTCGAACTCGGGCATCGGCGCATTGGTGCGATCGTCGGCAGCAAGGCGTCGGGTATTCACGCGACGCGCTATGAAGGTTTCGTCGACGCATTGCGCGCAGCCGGCGTGCCGAAGAATCGCGTGCGGCACGGGCTCGACACGATCCACGGCGGCTACCTTGCGGCCCGCGCGCTGCTCGAAGCCGATCCGCAACTGAGCGCGATCTTCGTGACCAACGACCTGCCCGCGCTCGGCGCAATGCACGCGGCGGCAGACCTCGGCCTGCGCGTGCCGCACGATCTGTCGGTGATCGGCATCACCGACATCCAGCTCGCGCGCGAGTCGCGTCCCGCGCTGACGACGGTGGCGGTACCGACGGTCGAGGTCGCCGGACTTGCAGTGGAACTGCTGCGCGAGCTGATCGAGACGTCGTACGGACAGGCGGGACGCGCCGTGGGGGATGTACGGGCGCAGGTGCCGATGCGGATTTCGTCCGAGCCGAAACTGGTCGTGCGCGCATCGACGGCCGCGCCCCGCTCGCGTTGATGCGGCCGTAACAGCCACGACGCAACGTTGCAGCCGACGAGGTTCGGCCAGCTTGCCGCGCATCAACTCGCGTGACGAGGCACACGCGCACCGACCGCCAAAGCAATGCAGGCCAATACCGCGGAAACCGCGGCGAATGCGACGTTCGCCCACAAATGCCCGACCCGGGTCGACAGCAAAGCTATGCCGACCGCCGGCAACGAGTTGCCGGTGTAACAGCAGAGCAGATACGCCGATAGCAATTCGGCGCGCTGGTCCGCGGGCGCGATCCGGTTGACCTCCTGCAAGCTGCCGCGGAAACCGAGCGCGGCCGCGATGCCACACGACGCCGTCGCCGCGCTCAGCACCACGATCGACGCGGCGACCTGCGCCCACAACAGCAACGCCAGACTCGGCGGCAACAGCCACAGTCCGGCAAACATTGCGGTGCGGGCGGCAAGTTTCGACGTGACCATCACCGTGATCGTGCTCGCGGCAAACAGTTCGGCGACGAGCGCCCCGCTCAGCGCGGGGCTATGCAGATGCATGCTGTTCGCGATCAGATTGGGCAACAACGCCGCGAAAAAACCGAGCAGCGCGAAGGTCGCGAATGCGGTGACGGCAGGCACGACGAATGCCACGCGCAATCGTGCGGGTACGCCGATGCGTGGCGCGAACGACACCTGCGCCAGGGTCCGGGCGCGCTCCTGCACCGTTTCGCATGCGAGCGCCGCCAACGCCGCGGTGACCAGAAGCGTCAACAGATAAACGACGAACACCGTGTGCAACGGCCACGGCGCGAATTGCGCGAGCAGACCGGTCAGCAGCGGCCCCACTCCGAGCCCGGCCAGATTGACCGCCGCGGCAAGACGGCTGGCGGGCGCCTTGTCGGCGCCGGCGTGCAATTCCGCGATCCATGCGGTCGCCGTGGCGGCACCCACGCCGATCGCGAGTCCGCTTGCCGCTCGAGCGACGAAAAGCCACGTCGCATGCGTGGCGAATAGAAAGCACATCGTGCTCGCGATCGCGGCTGCGAGCACCAGCAGAGTGACCGGTCGACGGCCGGCCTGATCGGACACGCGACCGAATAAGAACAACGCGCCGAGATTGCCGATCACGTAGGTCGCGTACACGAGCGTGATCGTCAGATCGGACAGTCCGAACCGGTGTTGATAGAGCGGATAAAGCGGCGTGACCATCGTGCTGCCCGCGTACAGAACGCCGATCACCAGCGCGGCGGCGATCAACGATGCGCGGGAGCCGAGTCGTCGCTGCCACCAATGCGAAGGCATGGGTCTCTCCGGCAGGTTCACGTCCTGTCGAGGCGAGCAAGTGCTGTTCCGCCGCGACCTCTTCTCAGGTTTCAGCGGATACCGAAAAAGCGCGTTACGCGGCGCGAATTGCGTTGAAAAACCCTAGTTCAGCCTTCAACAAGCTTTCAGTTGAGCCAGGACTTTCCCGAAGCCGAGACCCGCTGCTCCGCACTGCAACACTCCTTCAAAGCCTTGCCACACAAGGCTCTCAGCCTGCATCCGGGGCGCTGCATGGCAATTATTCTGCTTTCACATTTCCTTGACGATCGGCTGCGCGCCTGCTGTACTAAATCAACCAAAGTGATTTAGGCGATTTCCTTCGGACCACGTCGAATCGAAGCGTCATCGCCAAACGTTGACCCCGCAGTTTTGCAGTTTCGATCTATCTGCAGTCTCACACGTCGTTGCCAATAACCGGAGGAGCGTCTTATGAATCTGAATTCCCACAGGCGTCCTGTCGCCAGGACAATCGTGTCGATGTGCACCGCGGCAGCGGCGCTGTGGTGCGCGAGCGCGAGTCAGGCCGCCGACCAGCCCGTCATCGGCCTGATCACGAAGACCGATACGAATCCGTTCTTCGTCAAGATGCGCCAGGGCGCGGACGCGACCGCGTCGAAAGACGGCGCGAAACTGATCACGGCCGCCGGCAAGTTCGACGGCGACAACGCGAGCCAGGTCACCGCGATCGAAAACATGATGACGGCCGGCGCGAAGGCGATCCTGATCACACCGAGCGACACCAAGGCGATCGTGCCGAGCATCAAGAAGGCGCGCGCGGCCGGCGTGATGGTCGTCGCGCTCGATACGCCGACCGATCCGCAGGACGCGACCGACGCCCTGTTCGCCACCGACAACTTCAAGGCCGGCGTGCTGATCGGCAAATATGCGAAGGCCGCGCTGAACGGCAAGCCCGCGAAGATCGCCACGCTCGATCTCGCGCCGGGCGTGTCGGTCGGCGTGCTGCGTCACAACGGCTTCCTCGAAGGCTTCGGCGTCAAGGAAGGCGATGCGTCGATCGTATGCAGCCAGGACACGCGCGGCGATCAGGCGAAAGGCCAGACCGCGATGGAAAACTGCCTGCAGAAAGCGCCGGATATCAACGTCGTCTACACGATCAACGAACCGGCCGCGGCCGGCGCGTATCGCGCGCTGAAGGCGGCGGGCAAGGACAAGGGCGTGATGATCGTGTCGATCGACGGCGGCTGCGAAGGCGTGCGCAACGTGAAGGCCGGTGCGATCGCGGCGACCTCGCAGCAGTATCCGCTGAAGATGGCCTCGCTCGGCGTCACCGCCGGCGTCGACTACGCGAAGACCGGCAAGAAGGTCTCCGGGTATCAGGACACCGGCGTCACGCTGATCACCGATAAACCGATGTCCGGCGTCGATAGCAAGGACACGAAGTTCGGCCTAGACAACTGCTGGGGCAAGTAACGCGCATTGCACAGCGGCCCGTTGCGCGTCGTACCGGGCCGCCATCTGATTCGCCGCGTGACCTTCACGTCACGCTCATGTACCGAGGACTGCCATCATGTCGACCCCTTCCGCGCCCGCCGGCCGCCCGCGCCCGTCTTTCTCCGAGCACCTTCCGTCGCTGTCCGAAATCGGACCGCTGATCGCGCTGGTGCTGGCCTGCGGGTTCTTTATTTCGCAGAGCAGCCGCTTTCTATCGTTCCAGAACCTGTCGCTGATCCTGCAACAGACGATGGTCGTCGCGGTCATCGCGATCGGCCAGACGCTGATCGTGCTGACCGGCGGCATCGATCTGTCCTGCGGCATGGTGATGGCTTTCGGCTCGATCATCATGACCAAGTTCGCGGTCGTGCTCGGCGTACCACCCATTCTCGCAATCCTGTGCGGCATCGGCGCCAGTACCTTGTTCGGCTTACTGAACGGTCTGTTGATCACGCGCATCAAGTTGCCGGCGTTCATCGTCACGCTGGGTACGCTGAACATCGCGTTTGCGCTCACGCAGATCTACTCGAACGCGGAAAGCGTGTCGAACCTGCCCGACGCGATCATGTTCTTCGGCAGCACGTTCAAGCTCGGACCGGCGGAAGTCACGTACGGCACCGTGCTGACGCTGCTGATGTACCTGGCCACGTGGTTCGTGCTGCGCGACACGGTGCCGGGGCGCCATCTGTACGCGCTCGGCAACAACGCCGAGGCCGCGCGGCTGATGGGCCTGTCGTCGCAGCGGATTCTGCTGATCGTCTACACGCTCGCCGGCGCGATCTATGGCATCGCCGCGCTGCTGTCGGTAGCGCGCACCGGCGTCGGCGATCCGCAAGCCGGGCAAACCGAGAACCTCGACAGCATCACCGCGGTCGTGCTCGGCGGCACGAGTCTGTTCGGCGGACGCGGGTCGATCGTCGGCACCTTGCTTGGAGCGCTGATCGTCGGCGTGTTTCGTAACGGCCTGACGCTGATCGGCGTGTCCTCGGTGTACCAGGTCTTGATCACCGGCATCCTCGTGATTCTCGCGGTCGCCGCCGATAAACTCTCGCACCGCGGCCGTTGATCCCGCACAGGAGCCTTGTCATGCTGACCTCCACCTCCCCTTCCACGTCCTCTGCGATGCCGGTTCTGCAAGCACGCGGGCTCGTCAAACGTTATGGCAACGTGACCGCGCTCGACGGTTGCGATTTCGAAGTGCTGCCCGGCGAAATCCTCGCGGTGATCGGCGACAACGGCGCGGGCAAATCGTCGCTGATCAAGGCGCTCTCGGGCGCGACGGTGCCCGACGAAGGCGAGATTCTGCTCGACGGCAAACCGGTCAAGTTCCGCAGTCCGCTCGATGCGCGCGCTCAGGGCATCGAGACCGTGTACCAGGAACTCGCGGTCGCGCCGGCGATGAGCATCGCCGAAAACCTGTTTCTCGCCCGCGAATTGCTGAAACCGGGCTGGCGCGGCTCGCTGCTCAAGATGATCGACAAGCGCCGCATGCTCGACGAAGCGACCGCGGCCATGAAAGATCTGCAGATCGGCATCCGCTCGATGCGCCAGGCGGTCGAAACGCTGTCGGGCGGTCAGCGCCAGGGCGTCGCCGTGGCACGCAGCGCGGCGTTCGCGCGCCACGTCGTGATTCTCGACGAGCCCACCGCCGCGCTCGGCGTGAAGGAAGGCAACATGGTGCTCGAACTGATCCGCCGCGTGCGCGATCGTGGTCTGCCGGTGATTCTGATCAGCCACAACATGCCGCACGTGTTCGAGATCGCCGACCGCATCCACATTCAACGGCTCGGCCGGCGCGCGGCGCTCGTCAATACGAAGGACGTGCACATGTCGGAAGCGGTCGCGATCATGACCGGCGCGAAGAAAGCCGACGTGAAGGCGATCGCATGACGCGCCGCTCAACCCGCTGAGCCACGAGGCCGATACACGACAATGGACACCTCCAGCACCAGCACGCGTTCGCCGGTCAAACGCACGGTCGGCTCGAACCAGGTGGGCATGCGGCAATTCAACGAGCGGATCGTGCTGCAAACGATCCGCTTGCATGGCCCGCTGCCGAAGGCCGAGGTCGGCCGCCTCACGCGTCTTTCGATGCAGACGGTGTCGATGATCGCCGATCGGCTGATCGCCGACGGTCTGCTCGAAAAGCAGGCGCGCGTGCGTGGCAAGATCGGCCAGCCGTCGGTGCCGATCGCGTTGTGCGCGGACGGCGCATACACGATCGGCATCAAGGTCGGACGCCGCAGTCTCGACGTGCTCGCGATGGATTTCGCCGGGCGCATCGTGTGCCGCGACGTGTTCGAGTATGCGTATCCCGACCCGAGAACGCTGTTCCCCGCGCTCGAAAGCAAACTCGCGCGCGTGAACCAGACGCTCGGTGCGAAGGCCGGCAAAGTGGTCGGCGTAGGCGTCGCGGCGCCGTTGTGGCTCGGCGGCTGGCGCGACTTTCTCGGCGCGCCGCCCGACGCGCTCGAAGCCTGGAACGACATCGATCTACGCGCGCGCATCGCGACGATAACCGGCCTGCCCGTCGAGTTCGCCAAAGACACCACGGCCGCGTGCGCGGCCGAGCTCGTGATGGGCCAGGGCCGCGGCATCCACAACTTCCTGTATCTATTCGTCGGCACATTCATCGGCGGCGGGCTCGTGATCGACGGCCGTCTGCATGGCGGTCCGCACGACAACGCGGGAGCGGTCGGTTCGATCCCGCTGCGCGAAGGCAGCGCCCGCAAACCCGCGCGGCAGTTGCTGCACGCGGCATCGGGCTTCGTGCTCGAACAACTGTTCAGCGATGCGGGCGCGCCGGCCGCCGCGGCGCACGATCATCGCGCGCTGTCGCCCGAGTTGTGGAGGCATACCGAGCAATGGCTCGACAGCGCGTGCCCGGCAATCGCAAACGCGCTAACCAATGCGGCCGCGCTGCTCGATCTCGAAGCCGTCGTGATCGACGGCGAGTTCGACCGGCTATTGCTGCGCGAGATCATTCGCCGTACCGAGCGCGTACTCGATCGTTTCGAATGGGAAGGGATGGTGCGGCCGCAATTGCTGGAAGGCGCGATCGGCGCCGATGCCCGTGCAATGGGCGGTGCGATTCTGCCGCTATACGCGCATTTCGCACCGGTCCATGAACTGTTTCTGAAGCCGGCGGCCACCGAGGTGGGTTATGACGAGCGGTAAGCGCTTCAGTGCGCGGCGACCTTCGTCGCAGCTGGCGGCGATTGCGCCGGCACCGTCGTCACGGTTTTCTGAACCGGTTTATCGAGCAACGGCTGCAACGCCGGCGCCATCGACTTCAGCAACTGCACCGCCAGCGCACTCGTGAAGTCGTAACGCGCGGCATACGGCTCGTGCACCCACGCGGTCAGCGTGCCGTAGAAGCGGTCGCCGAGCGCGAACACGAAGGTCGCGCTGCGATTCACCTTGCGCGACTCGATCAGGCGCGCGCCCTTCGCGTAAACGTTCAAACGCTGATCGCCGGTGCCGGTCTTGCCATAGACTTCGAGCGTTTCGCCGTTCGGGAACGTCATGCCCTGCGCGAGACGCCTCGCGGTCCCGCCCGTCACGACATCACGCAACAGCATCCGTACCTCACCGGCGATCTCCGGCGACACCTGCTGCTGCGGCGCAACCACCGCGCGCCTGAAATGCGTTTCGTACGGCGTATCCTTCGCGAAGTCGATTTGCGTCAGCGTTTCGGTCGGCACCTTGTTGCCGCCGTTCGCGATCACGCCGATCAGTTGCGCGAGCGCCGCCGGACGATCACCCGACGCGCCGATCGCGGCCGCATACGACGGCGTCAGCGACGCAAACGGATAGCCGAGCGCCTGCCAAGACTTGCCGATCGCGTCGAACGCGCGCAGTTCGACCATGCGCTTGATGCGCCGATCCTGAGTCGCGTGATAGCGCGTCTTGAAGAGCCACGAGTAGGTGGACAGTCGCACGTCCTGGCTTGCGGTTTCGATCTGCGCGAGCGTCGCATCGGGATGCTTGCGCAGATAATTCAGCGTCCATAGTTCGAGCGGATGCACGCTGGAGATATAGCCGCGGTCGTTCAGGTTGAAACGGTTTATGCCGTACTTGTCGTACAGATTCGCGAGGTCTTCGTCGTCGAGCATCGAAGCCGACGGCGTGTTCTTCAGCGCCGCGTACATCATCCTGTTGAACCACGCGTTCGATTGATCCGGCGCCACGCTGCGCAAAGCGGTCGCCACTTTCGGCGGCGATTTGCGCACGCCGAGCAGCAACAGCGTGATCTGCTGATCGGGCGTCTTGCCGTGATACTTCGTGTAGAAGCGCTTCATGTACACGCGGCTTTCCTGATCGGCGAAACGCGTCAGATACATCTTGCGGGTCGCGGTATCGCCGAGCCACTCCGACGACGGCCCGGTGGTCTGCACCATTTCATAGTGCACGATATCGCGCATCAGCCGCACGAACACGAGATTCACCGAATGCTGGAACGCGCGATGCACGGTCAGGATGCGGCTGTTGTCGTCGGACTCGAAGTTCGTGAAGGTCTGCGCGCCGCCGCCCGTAAAGAAGGTTTCACCCGGGCTCGCCGAGTATTTACGCTCGACGGCGGCGTCGAGCATCGGCTGCAGCGAATGATCTCGCGTGTGCAGCAGATAGTCGATCGCCCAGCGCGTCAGCCGATCGTTCGGATCGGGTGTGATCGCTTTCAGCTCGGCATTGCTCAGCGACGCGTAACGGGTGTGCAAATCGGTGACGATCTGCAGATACGTGATCACGGTGCGCAGTTTCGCGGTCGAGCCGAGGTTCAGGCGCGCGCCCGAATTGATGTCGAACGGCTGGTTCACGCTATCGGTCTGCACGCGCACGAGATTCGCGTCGCCGTGCCGCTCGAACAGCGTGAAGCTGTAGGCGATATGCGTCGGATCGTCGGACCCGCGCAGCATTTCGTAGCCCACCAGCCCCGCGGCCTTCGCGCCGTCTTTGGTCGCGGCGGCGGCGAGGCGCTCGGCAATGGCCTGTTGTACGTCATTGTTCAGCGTGCCCGTCGCCTGCATGTCCAGGCGGTCGAGTTCATAGAAACTGCGCACGCCGAGCGCGGCGAGCAGATGCGAGCGCATCGACGTGACCGCCTTGCGCGACACGAACGAACCGAGATCCGGTGTGCTGCGCGGCGCGCGATGCAGTTCGACATGCGCCGCCAACGCCGCGTCGCGCAACTGCGCGGTGATCACGCCGCCACTCGCGAGCAGCCGCAGATAGCTGTCGGTCAGCCGTTCCAGCTCGGGATAGCCGCGCTGCAGGAAAAACGACGGCGCGCGCTGCGCGATCATCAGCGACAACACTTCCCGAAACGCCAGGCCCTGGTCGGGCAGATTCGTGTCGGTCGACGGTGCCTTCAGCAGACGGTTGGTCTCGCGGAAATCGCGCCCGTACCAGGCGGCGAGACCATCGCCGATACCGTTGATTTCGCCGACGCCGGGCTGCGCGGCAAGCGGCACCGAGTTCAGATAATGCACGACGATCTGTTCGCGCGCGGGCAGCGTTTGCGGTCCGTTCAGATAGGCGCGCACCGACGCGGACGCGATTTGCCGCAGCTTTTCCGGCGGCGTCGCGGTGCGGCCGCCCGCCGAGTGACGGAATTTCTCGATCTGCGTCGCGAGCGTGCTGCCGCCCGGCGTCTGCTGATGTCGATTGAACACGCGCGCGCCCTGGTCGGCGAGCGCGCGGCTGAAGCGCCCCCAGTCGATCGCCGGATTGCGGTTCGGCTGATTCGGATCGAGCAGATAGCGGTCCTCGATGAACAGCAGCGAGTTCACGACGAGCGGCGGAATCGCGTCGAAGCTGTCGTACACGCGGCCCGGAAACTGGGCGCTGTATAGCGGCACGCCGGTGCCGTCGAACAATTGCAGGCCCGCGGTGTCTTTTTCGTCGTAAGGCAGGAACAGGCCGCCATCTGCCAGCGACAGCATGCGTTCTGAATCGCGCGCCTGCGAGCTGATTTCGAAGCCATGCTGCAACAGACGCTGCTGGATCGCCGGCAACAGCGCGTAGCCGAGGCGCGCGTCGTACGGGCCCTTGTCGGCTTGCGGAAAGCGGATGGAATGACTGGGACCGTCGGCGACCGAGAAACCAACGTCGCGAGTCAGTTCGGAAAGGTAGCGCGCCTGTAGCCGCGAGGTCTCGACCTCGATCTGCACGAGCCGCGCAACTAGCGCCATCGCGAGCAGGAAAAACGCGGCCAGGCCCCATTTGAGCCAACGCCAGCTCCGCACGGTCACGGTGCTGGTCGCGCGAAGCGGAAACCGAAGCGGTGGCCGATTCATGGCTGCTCTCCCCGAGCGATGGCCAGGATGTCGAGCCTGGCTCAGTTCATTTAAACCAGTGTAGCTCGGAACGAGAGACCCTCATCGGCTCAGATTGACGTGACAGTGTCGCGGCTACAACACCTGCTGGCGTCGAATGACAAAACGCGAACCGGCATGAGATATTGAATATCTTTTCACCCGAATACCAAACCGTCTGTTCGGACGGTTTTGCCGTTTCTGGCGGGCCTTGCCGAAATAAAGTCGCTTTTTTGCTGGCATTCTTACCGGCAACGGGCGGACGGCTGAGCAAGCTGGTTGCGCCGCGCCTAAGTTCGCGTTTTCGTCTGCGCGCGCAACAGCGCGATAAACCGCTCCGCCGGCGGCGACAGCACGCCGCCCTTGCGCGTGACGATGCCGAATGTCTGCGACGGCGATTTGAGCCTGACCGGCACGACGCGCAGCATCTTGTGCCGCACGAACGGCTCCGCAATGGCGCTCGGCAGCAGCGAAATCAGTTCGGCGCTGCTTTGCAGCAGTGCCACTGTCACGAAAGTGGAAGCCGTCGAAATCGGATTGTCGGGCATGTCGAGGCCGGCGAGATCCATCTCGCGTTCGAGCAGCGCATGCAGCGGCATATGTGACGGATACGTGACCCAGCGATGCCCGGCGAGATCGCTCAACGTCATCTCGCGACGCAGCAATGGTGCATGCTGATACCCGACCACCACCGCCAACGGCTCGTCGCCGAGCGGGCGATACTGATACTTCGACGGATCGGCCGCGACCGCCGCGCGGCCGACCACCAGATCGAGCCGGCCGTCGTCGAGCTGCGCGAGCATCCGCGCGCTGGTGTCCTCGACCACCTCGATCGACAGACCCGGTTGCGCCGCATGCAATTGATTCAGCGCGGGCACCACGCAGTCGGGAATCGCGCCCATGATCGCGCCGAGAGCGAGCCGGCCGCCGCGCCCGGAACGTATTTCGGCGACGTCCTGACAGAGCGCGGTGAGGTCGGACGTCACAACGCGCGCATAACGGATCACGCAATGGCCGAGCTGGTTCGGAATCATGCCGCTTTTCGAGCGCTCGAAAAGCGGCGCGTCGAGCATCGATTCGAGCTCCTGCAGCGCCTTGCTCGCCGCCGATTGCGTCATCGACATCACGCCGGCCGCCTTGTGCAGCGATTTGTGATCGTCGAGCGCGATCAGCAGTTGCAGCTGCTTCATGCGCAGCTTTGATAGCAGGACGTTCAGTGTGTCTTTCATTGCGGGGGTGATTCGTAAAAGCGATCACGATATGGAAACAATTCAATATACCTGTGAGGCCCCGCGCCGTATAGTCGCCGCAGCAGACATTCATCCAGTTGCGCCGCTCCCTTGCGGGCTCGGGCGCAATCCTTCCATCCGAACACGGACCACATCGCCATGAGCCAAGCGTCACACTCCCCCGCCCTGCGCGGCGTCTTCCCCGTCGTGCCGACGATCTTCGACGATTCCGGCCGCCTCGACCTCGAGGGCCAGAAGCGCTGCCTCGATTTCATGATCGACGCCGGCTCGAACGGCCTGTGCATTCTCGCGAACTTCTCCGAGCAGTTCGCGCTGTCCGACGACGAGCGCAGCACATTGATGCATGTCGCGCTCGAACACGTCGCGGGCCGTGTGCCGGTGATCGTCACGACCACGCACTTCAGCTCGTATCAATGCGCGGAACGCAGCCGCGCCGCGCAGGCCGCGGGCGCCGCGATGGTGATGGTGATGCCGCCGTATCACGGCGCGACGATCCGCATCGGCGAGCGCGGCATCTACGAGTTCTATCGCACGGTGTCCGATGCGATCCAGATTCCGATCATGATCCAGGATGCGCCGGTCAGCGGCACGCCGTTGTCCGCGCCGTTCCTCGCCCGCATGGCGCGCGAGATCGACAACGTGTCGTACTTCAAGATCGAAACGCCGCAGGCTGCCAACAAGCTGCGCGAGCTGATCGAACTGGGCGGCGACGCGATCGTCGGTCCGTGGGACGGCGAGGAAGCAATTACGCTGATGGCCGATCTCGATGCTGGCGCGACCGGCTCGATGACGGGCGGCGGTTATGCCGATGGCATCCGCCTGATCATCGATGCCTATGCGGCCGGCGATACCGAAGCCGCCGCCGCGCACTATCAGCAGTGGCTGCCGCTGATCAACTACGAGAACCGCCAGGGCGGCCTCGCATCGTGCAAGGCGCTGATGAAGGAAGGCGGCGTGATCGCTTCGGACGCGGTGCGTCATCCGCTGCCGCAGATGCATCCGGCGACGCGCGAAGGACTGTTGAAAATCGCGCGCCGGCTCGATCCGCTGGTGTTGCGCTGGGGTCGATAACACGCTTTGAGATGCAGCGGGGCGCCCGCCGACCTGCGGGCTCACGCGGGCTGGACGGCGACACGCGATTGCCGCTAACCTAGCGCGTGTCCACGAGCTTGCGCCCCATGCAAAGTTTCTACGAAGCCACCGTCACCCGCTCCTCCGCCTTTGCGCCGCTCGACGGCCGACGCAGCGCGCACGTCTGCATCATCGGCGGGGGACTCGCGGGACTCTCCACTGCGTTGGGACTCGCAGAGCGCGGCGTCGAAGACGTCGTCGTGCTCGAAGCGCAGCAGGTCGGCTTCGGCGCATCGGGACGCAACGGCGGGTTCGTGTTCGGCGGCTATAGCCTCGATTGCGCCGACCTGCTGAAGACGCTCGGCCCGACACGCGCGCGCGAACTCTATGCGCTGACCACCGACGCAGTCGAGCTGATGCGCAAACGCATTGCGCGCTACCGGATCGATTGCGACGCAACCGATGCCGGCGTGATCCTCGCGAACTGGTTCGACGAACCCGCGCGTCTCGAAGCGCAACGGCGTCTGATGCGCGATTCGTTCGGCGTCGACTGGGAACCGATCGTTGCCGACGAACTCGCCGCGCAACTGAAAACGAGCCGCTATCACGGCGGACTGTTCGAGCGCAACGCGTTCCATTTTCATCCGCTCAAGTATGTCCTCGGCGTCGCCGCGGCGGCCGCGCAAGCGGGTGTGACGATCCACGAGCGCTCGCCGGTCGTCGGCTTGCGGCGCGACGGCGCGGGCTTCGTCGTCGAGACGTCGCAAGGTGCGCTCGACGCGCGTCACGTCGTGATGGCGGGCGGCGGCTATGCGCGCAACGTGTACGCGCGCGTCGAGCGCGCGGTGCTGCCGATCGCTACCTACGTGATGGCGACCGAACCGCTCGGCGAACGCTTGCACGACGCGATCGCGACGCGCGCCGCGGTCTACGACACCCGCTTCGCATTCGACTACTACCGGCCGCTGCCCGATACGCGCATCCTGTGGGGCGGCCGCATCTCGGTGCGCGACCGCGAACCCGAGGCAATCGCGCGTCTGTTGCGGCAGGACCTGTTGAAGGTCTATCCGCAGCTGCGCGACGTACGCATCGAGCACGCATGGGGCGGCCTGATGAGCTACGCGCGACACAAGATGCCGCAGATCGGCCAAAGCACGGATGGCGTCTGGTATGCGGTCGGTTTCGGCGGACACGGCATGGCGCCGACCACGGTGTCGGGCGAATTGCTGGCGGCGGCGATCTGCGGTGAACGGCCGGTGCCCGATGCATTCGCGAGCTTCGGCCTCACGCGCACGTACGGCGCGCTCGGTCTCGCGGCCGCGCAGCTCACGTACACCGCGATGCAAACACGCGATGCCCTCGCCGCACGCCGCCGGCCCACGCGACCGGTCGCGTAAGCGCCGCCCGGGCTCCTTCGAAATACCTGCACCGATGCCCGAGACCCCCGCCAGAGGCCCATTTCGCCATGCTAGAATGCGCCGTCACTGCCGCTCGAAACCACAATGAAAAAGGGAAGCAAGGCCGCCGAGCCTGATACCAACGGCATCGTGTCTGGCGCGCCGCACGACGACGCGCGACGTACCGACGCCAAGCGAGCCGACGCCCGGCGTGTGGACGCCCCACGCAAATACGATCCCGAGCAGACGAAGCGCAACATCCTCGACGTCGCGACCCAGGAGTTCTCCGCGATGGGACTGGCGGGTGCCCGCGTCGACGCGATCGCGGAGCGCACGAACACCACCAAGCGCATGCTGTATTACTACTTCGGCAGCAAGGAAGGGTTGTATCAGGCGGTGCTGGAAAAGGTGTACGGAGACATTCGTGCGCTCGAACAGGACCTGCACATCAGCGAACTCGATCCGGTCGAGGGCATGCGCGCGCTGGTCGAATTCACGTTCGATTACCACGACCGGCAGCGCGACTTCGTGCGTCTAGTGACGATCGAAAACATTCACGGCGCGAAGTATGTCGAGCAGGTCAAGACGTTCAAAGGACGCAACGTCACCGTGATTCACACGATCGAGGATCTGCTCGCGCGCGGCATCGCGGCCGGCCAATTCCGCAGCGACATCGATCCGATCGATCTGCACCTGATGATCAGCTCGCTGTGCTTTCATCGCGTGGGCAACCGGCATACGTTCGGCACCGCGTTTGGGCGCGATCCGTCGCATCCACGGCTGCGGGCACGGCATCGGGCGATGATCGTCGATGCGATCTTGCGGTTCGTGAAGAAGGACGATTGAGGCCGGTGGCGACGCGAGCGGCTGAGAAATGAAAAACGGGATGTGGTGAAAGCCACATCCCGTTTTTTGTCGCTTCGACACCCGTCACCTGAAGCGACGTCTCACAGGAAGCCTTAATCCGCCAGCACGATCCGCTTGATATCGCCGACGATGAAGATATACGACAGCGCGCCGATCAACGCGACGACACCGATAAACACCAGCGCACCGACGAACGAACCGGTCGCCGCGACGATCAAACCCACCACCAGCGGCGTCACGATACCCGCCAGATTCGCGGCGAAGTTGAAGATGCCGCCGGTCACGCCGAGCAGACCCTCGGGCGCGATATCCGATACCAGCGTCCAGCCGAGCGCCGCCATACCTTGCGCGAAGAACGCCACCGACAGAATCGCGATCACGACCACGTTGCTCTCGACATAGTTGGCGAGAATGATCGTCGACGCGAGCAGCAGACCAGCGATGATCGGCAGCTTGCGCGCGACGTTCGGCGATTTGCCACGACGCAGCAGCCAGTCGGAGAACACCCCGCCGAACATCACGCCGATCGACGCCGCAATGAACGGCATGATCGCGAAGAAGCCGATCTTCAGCCACGCCATGTGACGCTCAGTAGCGAGATACGTCGGGAACCACGTGAGGAAAAACACCAGCGTCGAATTGCCCGCGAACTGGCCGAGACAGATGCCCGTCAGCTGACGATGCTTGAGCAGCTGGCCGATCGTGCGCCATTGGAAGCCGCTCTTCTTCGATGCCGCCGTATCGGCTGCACCCGCGACATCCTTGTGGCGCTGCGTGAGACCGCCGCCCGCCTCGATGTAGTCGAGCTCTTCCTGATTCGCCGACGGATGATCGCGCGGCTCGCGATACATCAGCCACCACACCACGCCAAACGCGATACCGACACCGCCGACCACGAGGAACAGCGAGCGCCACCCGAATGCGCCCATCAGCATGAACAGGAACGGGCTGAAAAACGCGAGACCGATATATTCGCCGACCGTGTAGGTGCCGGTCGCCATCGCGCGCTCGCTTTGCGGAAACCACGTGGCAACCACCCGGCTATTGGTCGGAAAACACGGTGCTTCCGAAACGCCAAGGCCGAGACGGAACGCGAACAGGCCGGCGATGCCACCCACGAGCCCTTGCGCGAGCGTGCACAGCGACCAGAACGTCATCGACAGGAAGTACGTGATCTTGCTGCCGAAGCGGTCGAGAAACAGGCCCCCCGGAATCTGCGAAGCCACGTAGCTCCACGAAAATACGGAGAACAGCAGGCCCATCAGCGCGGCGTTGATGCCGAGCTCCTTCGTCAACTGCGGCGCCGCGATGCCCAGAATGGTGCGGTCGAGATAGTTGATCATCGTGCCGACTGCGAGCAGTCCGAGGATCTGAAAGCGGGCTTTCGAACGGCGCGCGGGGCTCGCCGTCTTGCTGTGCGCGGGCGAGCCCGCGGAACTGGATTGGAACGATTGCGTCATGTCGTACTGGTCTCCTCGATCAGCTTGGATGCCGGTCTCTACGCGGCCGGTTAGCGTTGCAACAGCGATTGAAAATGGGTGTAGACCCGCTCGGCGTCCGGCTCGAGGCCCGTGAAAATGCGCATGGCGTCGACCGCCTGGTAGACCGCCATGCCGCCGCCGCTCAGCGTGCGGCAGCCGAGCGCCTCGGCCGCTTGCAGCAGCGCTGTGCGAATCGGGAAATAGACGATGTCGGCAACCCACAGGTCGCGGTGCAGCAATTCGGCCGGCAGCGGCAGGCCGGGCATTTTAGCCATGCCGGTCGGCGTCGCGTGAATCAGCCCTTGCGCGGCGGCGAGCGATTCTTCGAGCGATGTGCCCGCGCTGACCTTGGCTTTCGGGAAACGCGCCTGCAATTCGTCGGCGAGCGATTGCGCGCGGGCGGCATCGACGTCGAACAGCGTCAGCGACTGCGCGCCCATGTTTAGCGCCGCGTGCGCGACCGCCGCGCCGGCCCCGCCGGCGCCCAGCTGCACGACTCGTTCCAGCGACACGTCCGGCAGGCCGCGCTGGAACGCGCGCGCGAAACCGGACCAGTCGGTGTTGTGACCGATACGCTTGCCGTCCTTGAACAGCACGGTGTTGACCGCGCCGAGCGCGCGGGCGTCGTCGGACAGCTCATCGAGCAGCGGAATCACCGCCTGCTTGCACGGATATGTGATGTTCAGGCCGTTGTAGCCCATCCGTTCGGCCGCGGTCAGCAGCTCCGGCAGCGCCGCGGTATCGAGCTTCTGCGCATCCAGATCGATGCGTCGATACACGTAATGCAGACCGAGCCTGCTGCCCTCTTCCTCGTGCATTGCGGGCGTGAGCGAACCGCTGATGCCCGAGCCGATCAGACCGACCAGAAAGGACTGAGGCGTGGCCCGCAAGCTCGCCTGCGCATTGGCCAACGCGGTGATCTGCGCGTCGGACCGGGGATTTTCCTGAGTGTTCGCTTGAGTGTTCATTTCGCCGCCCTATGCTTAAGAATCGTCGCCATCCTTTCCAGCGCGAGCACATAGCCCTGCGTGCCGCAGCCGACGATGATCGCGTCCGCCACCGCCGACACGTACGAGTGATGCCGGAACGCTTCACGCCGATGCACGTTCGAGATATGCACCTCGATGACGGGCTTTTCGATCGCCGTCAGCGCGTCGGCGATTGCAACCGACGTATGCGTGTACGCGGCCGGATTGATCACGATGCCGTCGACCTTGGTGCGCGCCGCGTGCAGCCAGTCGATCAGTTGATGCTCGGCGTTCGACTGGCAGAAGTCGATCGCGAGGTCGAGGCGCTCGCCCGCGTCGCGGCACAGCTTCGCGACGTCGTCGAGCGTTTCCGAGCCATAGATGGCCGGCTCGCGCGTGCCCAGCAGATTGAGGTTCGGTCCGTTCAGGACCAGTACGGAGGCAAAGCTCATGACAACGACTCCCGCAAAATAAAGCTCGACTCGAACCGACGCACCCGCGACGGTTCTTCGACGCATGGCGAAGTGTGCGCTCATCGGCCGTCGCCGTCATTCGGGGTTTCTACGAATTTGTACCATCTAGTTAGTTTGTATAGACTATCGAAACTCCTCGGCTAGTGTGGGATATTCTGGTCTGCGTCTTGCTGGAGTGCGTAACGAACTAGCTCATTTTGCGCATTGCAGCAAGCTTGGCAGGCCGCGCCTCATGGGCGCGCCGCAGCGGCTTGCCTCCTTGTTTCCCCCTCGTTTGCCCGTTTTTGCAGGAGCCGTTCATGCAACGTTCGATAGCCACCGTGTCGATTAGCGGCACCCTCGTCGAGAAGCTGAGCGCGATCCGCGCGGCGGGCTTCGAAGGTGTCGAAATCTTCGAGAACGACCTGCTGTATTTCGACGGCTCGCCCGCCGACGTGCGCCGCATCGCCAACGACCTCGGCCTGAAGATCATGCTGTTCCAGCCGTTTCGCGATTTCGACGGCGTCAGTCCCGACCGGCTCGAGCGCAATCTCGACCGCGCGAAGCGCAAGTTCGACGTAATGCACGAGCTCGGCACGGACCGCATCCTCGTGTGCAGCAACGTGTCGCCCGAGACCATCTGCGACGACTCGCTGATGATCGACCAGTTGGGCGCGCTGGCGCGCGCGGCCGAAGCGGCTGGCGTGATCGCCGGTTACGAGGCGCTCGCCTGGGGCAAGCACGTGAAAACCTACCGCCACGCGTGGAAGCTCGTCGACGCCGTGAACCATCCGAGCCTCGGGCTCGTGCTCGACAGCTTTCATACGCTGTCGCTGGACGACACGCCCGACGCGATCGCAGACATTCCCGGCGAGCGCATCGCGTTCGTGCAGATCGCAGACGCGCCGAAGCTCGCGATGGACGTGCTCGAATGGAGCCGCCACTACCGCTGCTTCCCGGGCCAGGGCGACTTCGATCTCGCGAACTTCACCGCGCAGGTCGTCAAATCCGGCTACGAGGGCCCGCTCTCGCTGGAAATTTTCAACGACGGCTTTCGCGCCGCCCCCACCACGATCACGGCCGCCGATGGCCATCGCTCGCTGTTGTTTCTCGAAGAGCAAACTCGCGCGCTGCTCGAAGAGCAGCAGCCGCAGAAGATGACTGGCGACCTGTACCGCTCGCCCGCCGCGCCCGCGCACGTCGGCTATCAGTTCCTCGAATTCGCGGTCGATCACACCACCCGCGCGCAGCTCGCCGACTGGCTCGGCAAGCTGCGCTTTCGCCAGGCCGGCCAGCATCGCTCGAAGGACGTGACGCTATATCAGCACGGCGCGGCATCGATCGTGCTAAATGCCGAGCCCGATTCGTTCGCAAACGCGTTTTTTCAGCAGCATGGCTTGTCGCTGTGCGCGTCGGCGTTTCGTGTCGACGACGCCAGCCAGGCGTTCGAGCGCGCCGCCGGCTTTGGCTACACACCGTTCTCCGGCCAGATTGGGCCGAACGAGCGCGTGCTGCCGGCCGTGCAGGCACCGGACGGCAGCCTCAACTATTTCGTTGACGAAACGCCGGATCAGCCCACGCTGTTCGAGGCGGATTTCGTGCTGACTGACATCAACGGGCCGACCGAGGTGGGACCGCTCGAGCGCATCGATCATGTGTGCCTGTCGGTGCCGGCGAGTGCGCTCGATACGTGGGTGCTGTTTCTGCGCACCGCGTTCGGCTTCCAGGCCGAGCCGGGGGTGCTCGTGCCCGATCCGTATGGCCTCGTGCGCAGCCGCGCACTGCGCAGCGCGGACGGCTCGGTGCGGATCGCGCTGAATGCATCGGTGGATCGCCATACGGCGGTGGCCGAGGCGCTGCACACTTATCACGGCTCGGGACTGAACCACGTTGCGTTCAGTACCGGCGACATTTTCACCGCGATCGCCGAGTTTGTCGCCGACGGCGTACCGATCCTGCGCATTCCGCGCAACTACTACGACGACCTCGCGGCCCGCTACGCGTTATCCGACACGCTGCTGGAAGCGATGCGCGCGAACGACATCCTGTACGACCGCGACGAACGCGGCGGCGAGTTTTTCCACGCCTATACGGAACAACTCGACCAGCGCTTCTTCCTCGAAATTGTCGAGCGGCGCGGCGGTTATGACGGCTACGGCGCGGCCAACGCGGCGGTGCGGCTCGCGGCGCAGGCGCAGCGGCGCAAGTAACGGGCAGACACCCCGGGGCACGACGGCGGCTGGGCTGCGCCATTGGAAAGCCGCGTCGACACGTATTTCGTCTTTTCAGGCACGCGATTTGCGCCCCCGCTCGGGCAGGTTCGCCGCCTCGATATAATGGCGGCTGTTTTGGGGTCTACTCCGCGCGACACGTGGACCCTACGCCGAATCGCCGAATCAACGCCAGGAGAGATATGAAGAAGTTCGCTGCAGTCCTGTCCCTTTCGCTGCTTCTCAACGCTTGCGCGTATTTCCAGAAAGACCCCGATTCCGGCGAACCCGTCACGGACACGACGACGCAGCGTTCCGTCGACGACGTGGTCGCCTGTCTGACGCAGTTGGCCAATCATCACAACGCCGCGTTCAAGTCGACCGGAATTCCGCAAGGCCAGATGCTCGACTTCGGCGACTCGAACATCATCAAGGTACGCAGCGACAACGGCGAGACAACTTACCGTTTCTATGCGGGCAAGCGTCATGTAAGCAACCTGTGGATCGAATCGGCCGCCAAAACCTGCGCGCCATGAGGCTTTGTGGCGCATAAAGGCGAAGTTGCAGGCTTCGGAATCTGATCCATTGCAACGTTCATGTCACGGTGTTACAGGACAATGGAGTCTTAAGAATCGTTTAAGACTTCCTCCGCAACATCCCCGGACATGTCCCCGCACGAGGTGCGCTCCATGAACCAGCCCGAACCGAATACCGACGAAATGCCGGCCAAGCGGCCCACTATCCTGCGCCGTCTGTTGAGCCATCACGAACTCGCGACACTGCTGCTGTTGCTGCACGCGCCGATCGATGCATCCGCAAAACCCGAAATTCCGCAGCTTTACGAAGCAGGTCTCGTCGAGACCATTTCGAACGACGCGGGCACGTCGCATATCCGTCTGACGTCCGAGGGTAATGCCGTGTTGCGGGGGCTTGGGGTGAAGTAAAGCACGACCATCGAAACTGTCTGAGGCCGCGGCAATGATTCACATTGCCGCGGCCTTTTTCATGCAAGCATTTCAGGCCTGCCACACCCCATACCCCGCCTCGCGCAACCCGATCGCCAGTTCCACTTCCATGTCCTGTGCGCCGCGGTAAGGCATCGGGTTGAACACTTCGTACAGTTCGGGCATCAGACGCAAGCCGTAGTCGCGCACATACCGATTCGCCTGAATGCCCGCCTTGTGCCGATCGAAGCGCAGGTCCGGGTCGAGCCCCGTCATGCCGACGTACACGCACGGCTTGTCGAAACGGTAATCGGGATTCGCGCGACGAAAGCGCGCCTCGTTCCACACCTTGTCGTCGAGCGCGACGACGTACACGTAATAATGATGCCCGCGACCCGCCATGACACGCCCGACGCCGCTCAGCCGCGCAGCGTACCGTGCAGCAACATCCGGTATTCGGTCGGTGTGACGCCGACGGTCGCCTTGAATTGCCGCGTAAATGCGCTGTGATCGGTATAGCCGCAACGCGCGGCGACGTCGGTGACCTTGTCGTGCGAAACCAGCAGCGCGGTCGCAGCATCGAGTCGCGTTTTCAGCAACACCTGGCGCGGCGTCAGATGAAACACCTTGTGAAAGTAGCGCTCCAGTTGCGCGACCGACATGTCCGCCATCGCCGCAAGCTGCTTCAGGTTCAGCGGCTGCACGTAATTCTCATGGATCGACTGCACGACGGCGGCAAGCCGGCTGTAGGCCGGATGGCTGCTTTCGTCGGCTTTCAGATCGCGGGAGATGCCGGCGAGGCCGACCACCTTGCCGCTCGCATCGCGCAAAGGCTGTTTACAGGTCAGGCACCAGCCCGGTTGACGGCCCGGATACAGATGCAATTCGAGCTGATCGAGCATCTGGTTGCCGACGCCGATGATCGCCTTGTCCTGCGCGGTATAAATGCGCCCGAAGCGGCGCGGAAACACGTCTTCCGCGGTTTTGCCGAGCAGCGCCGCCTTTTCCTTGAAACCGCAACGCGAAGCGAGTGTGCGATTGACGAGCGCGTAGCGCGCGTCAGCGTCCTTCACGAAGAACACGACGTCCGGCATTGCATCGAATACCGGCTCGAGCAACCTGAAATGCGACAGCATGCCGGACAGCGTCGTATCGTCCGGTTCGAGCGGATGAGCCAGCGTGTTCATCGTGCGGTTCCGTTGGTGCGTGCCTGATTGATTGCGTTGCGTTCGCGGATCGCTGCGCCGCTGCGGCCGGGCAGCCGGCGGGTGCGGTTGATAGCGATCGATTATAGAGCCGCGCGTCGCCCGCCAATATCTACCGATGGTAAGCGGGGAGCCGTCATGGCGCCGCTGCCGGTGGTTCGGCGGCGCTCATCAGCGTGCCAATTTGCGCCGGGCTGAATGGCGGACGCGCCGCGGCGGCCGGCCAGCCGAAGTACAGGCTCGCGGCCGCGCCGCAGATGCGCCCCTGGCAAGGGCCCATGCCGCAACGCGTCTGCAGCTTCGCGTCACGCCAATCCGCGCAGCGGCGCACCTCGCCGACGCTCACATCCTCGCAACGGCACAGCAGCGTCGCATCGGGAGGCGGCGTGCGTACCGCGTCGCCCAATGCGAACGACGCCGCGACGCGCGCGCCAAAGCCCCGCCAGCGCGCGCGCTGCGTGACGAGCGCCGCCAGCGCGGCGCGTTGGGTCGCCGCCTCGCCGCTCGCCACGAGACCGGCGATCTCGCCTTCCGCGCAAGCGAGCTCCGCGCCGCCGACGCCCGTGCACTCGCCCGCCGCATAAACGCGTTCGAGCGAGGTGCGCTGCCCGTCGTCGACGATGATTTCGCCCGCGTCGTTGAGCGCGCAGCCGAGCGCCTGGGCAAGCGTGACATTCGGCAGCAGCCCATAGCCGCACGCGACGCGGTCGCAATCGAGCGTCACGTCGCGCTCGCCGCGCCGGATCGTCACCTGCTGCACGCGCTCGGCGCCGCGGGCTTCGCGCACGATGCTGCCGGTCCAGTAGCGCAGTCCCGCGAGACCGCGCGTGAGGCTGATCGCCTGACCCAGCTTCGCGGGCTCACGCAGCAGCGATACGGCGAAACGCGCGACCTCTGCCGCCGATGCCTGCTCGACCACCGCGATCACATGCGCGCCGGCCTCTCGCGCCGTCGCGAGCGCGGCCATCAGCAGCGGGCCGCTGCCGGCGATCACGATGCGTTCGTCGCGCACCGGCATACCGCCTTTGATCAGCGCCTGCAATGCGCCCACGCCGGTCACGCCGGGCAAGGTCCAGCCGGGAAACGGCAGAAAACGCTCGCGCGCGCCGGTCGCAAGAATCAGTCTGTCGTAGCTGATCGACACCCCGCCGTGTTCGGCGGATTCGAGCAGCAAACCTTGCGTGCCGAGCGGCGCGATCACGCGCGTCGATGGCCAGTAAGTGAAGTTTTGCTGCGATTGCAATGCCGCGAGCAACGCATGCAGCGGCGCTTGCGGCGGATCGGCGGGCCCCTGGCGCCAGATCTGGCCGCCGGCGCGCGGGTTGTCATCGAGCTGCGCGACCGTCGCGCCCGCCTGCGCCGCCGCCCGCGCGGCATTGAGCCCGGCCGGACCACCGCCGATCACCACGATGTCGAAGTGCTGAGTCATGCGTGTACGGTCCCGTTTCGTGTCTGCACGCGCTGGCCATCGCGGCACAGCGTCTGGCACGCGAGCGCATGCGCTCGACCGTCGATCGTCACGCGGCACTCCTGGCACACGCCCATCCCGCACAATGCGTCACGCGGCTCGCCTTTGACCGACAGACTCGAGCCGCGGATGCCCGCGATAGCAAGCGCTGCTGCTACGGTCGTGCCGGGTTTCACTTCGATGCTGCGGCCGTCGACCGTCAAACGGATGCGGGCCGCGTCAGTGTCAGTCATGGGCCACCTGTTCGGCAAAACGGACCGGCAGATAAGGTTCGAACGGAATCGGCGCGGCGTGGCCCGTGATCTGCGCCGCGAGCAGTTTTGCGGTCGCGAGCGAGGTCGTTACGCCCAGTCCTTCGTGACCGACCGCAAGCCATACGCGGGACATGGAACCTGAGCCAACGTCGGGCGCAAACTCGCCGGCCGGTCCGATCAGCGGCAGGCCGTCCGGCGACGCGGCACGAAACCCCGTCCACGCGCGGATGCCGCTGAGCGTCGGCAATGCCGGCAAATACTGCGCGGCTCGTTGCAGCATCTGCGCGAGCACTGGCATCTCGACGGCGGGATCGGTTGTTTCGAACTGGCGCGACGAGCCGATCAGCAATTGCCCGGTCGGACGGGGCTGCGCGTTGAATGCGACCGACGTGCCGGTCGCGTGATGTGCACTCTTGATATAGCCGAGTTCAAGAAGTTGATGACGGATCAGCCCCGGATAGCGGTCGGTGATCAGCAGGTGGCCTTTCTTCGGCTGCATCGGCAGCGACGGCAGCAATTGCGACGCGCCGAGGCCGTTCGCGACGACCACGTGCGCCGCGCTGATGCGCTCGCCGCTCGCCAGCACGACGCCACCCGCATCGATCGACGCGACCGACGCGCCAAGCCGCACGCTGATGTTCGCCGCGTGTGGCGATCGCGCGAGCAGCCATTCAGCGGCGGTCGGCGCATACACGATGCTGTCGTGCTCGATCCGCAAGCCGCCGGCCATCGACGGTGCGAGCGCCGGTTCGCAGGCGCGTAAGTCGGCCGCGTCCACCAGTTGCGCGGCGACGCCCTGGCTCACAAACGCCGCATGCATTGCGCGCGCGGCTTGCCATTCCTCGTCGTCGGCGGCGATCCACAGCGTGCCGCAGCGCGCGAACGCGTCGCGCGTGCGCAGCTGCGGCGCGAGCTCGAGCCATAGCTCGCGCGAATAGCGACTCAGCACGAATTCGGCGGGCGAGTCGTTCATCACGACGATATGCCCCATGCCGGCCGCCGTCGCGCCGCCGCCGATGCGCTCGGCGTCGAGCACGTCGACACGCATGCCGAGCGCGGCCAGTTCCGCCGCGCACGCTGCACCGACGACACCCGCTCCGATGATCAGCGCGTCCGGGCTCATGCGGTCCGGATACCCCACGCGAACGGATCGCGCTCGTCGAAACAAAGACGCCCCTCGGCCGTGATGTGCGCGTGACCGGTGATGGTCGGAATCACATGAACGCCGTCGCCCGCCGCGTGATAGCTCGCCTCGAACACGCTGCCGATGATGCTCTCCTGGCGCCACACCGCGCCTTCGGCGAGCTTGCCGTCGGCCGCGAGACACGCGACCTTCGCGCTTGTGCCGGTGCCGCACGGCGAGCGGTCGTACGCGTTGCCGGGGCACAGCACGAAGCTGCGGCTGTCGAGGCCGTCGCGCGAGCCCGGTCCGAACAGCTCGATATGGTCGATCAGCGCGCCGTTCGCGCCGGTGATGTTCTGTGCGATCAGCGCGTCGCGAATCGCCGAGCTGAACGCAGTCAGGCTCGCGATGTTCGCGGCCTCGAGCTCGTGCCCATGCTCGGCCACGAGGAAAAACCAGTTGCCACCCCAGCCGATGTCACCGGTCAGCACGCCATAGCCTGGCACGTCGACCTGCACGGCCTTGCGGTGGCGATACGCGGGCACGTTGCGCACCGCGACGCCGCCGTCTTCGTTTAGCGTCGCCTCGACCACGCCGACCGGCGTTTCGATAAGGTGCCGTCCCTGTCCGATCCGCCCCCTGTGCGCGAGCGACACGACGAGCCCGATCGTGCCGTGCCCGCACATGCCGAGATAGCCGACGTTGTTGAAGAAGATCACGCCGGCCGCGCAGCTCGGATCATCCGGCTCGCAAAGCAGCGCGCCGACCACCACGTCCGAGCCGCGCGGTTCGGTGACGATGCCGGCGCGCCAGTCGTCGAAGCGGGTGCGGAAAACGTCGAGCCGTTGCGCGAGCGTTCCGCCGCCCAGATCCGGGCCACCCGACACCACGAGGCGGGTGGGCTCACCGCCGGTGTGCGAGTCGATGATGTTGAGGGTTTTCATGTCGCCCATGGTAGGAATCGGGGGCCGGTGGGTCTTGGTGCGCGTGCGCGCGGATTGAGACGATTTCGGCATACCGGCACGATGGGCGATCCGCCGTGCGCGCGGCGCGCGGAACGTCCCGAACAGCGCTGGCCAGCGCAACGGTCCGCAACGCGGATTTCAGCATATACCCGGCCGACTGCAGATCTTCACCCGCTAAGCACGTGGTCGCCGACCCTCAGCAACCGGTAACCGCTCTTGTATACAGGCTGCAGCCGGAAGCCATTACGCGGCTCGATAGCGAGCAGCAGACGCAGCCGCGACACGTGACTGTCGATGGTCCGCGTGTATTCGCGCATCTCGCGGCCCCACACCGTCGCGAAGATATGATCGCGCGACATCACGCGATCGATGTTGGAAAAGAGCAGCACCGCGATCCGATACTGCGTGGGCGACAGCGGCACCGGCTCGCCGCGCAGCGTGACGGCCCGGCGCACCGTGTCGAAGCGATAAGGGCCGATCTCGAAACAGGTCGCGGCACTGAAGCGCACCGGATACGCGCGCCGCAGCAGCGCCGCGACTCGCGCGCGAAACTCGGCGTCCCGCAACGGCAACGCGAGGTATTCGTCGGCGCCGCCGGCGAGCGCGCGCACCATGCTTTCCTCCGACCTGTCGTTCGACACGAACATGATCGGCACATGCTCGCCTGCCACGAGGCGCACCGAGCGCAACAGGTCCGCGCCGGCGGGCCGCGTATCCTGCCAGTCGAGCACCAGCAGATCCATCGTGGAGTGCACGAGCGACCTCGACATCGCGCGGCCGTCCTCATACGCCGCGCAGAAATGGCCGGCTCTCACCAGCATGGATTCAATGGACTGACGCATGACCGGGTCACGCTGAAGAACAGCAACACGCATGGGATGGACTCTCGACAAGGACTCGCCGGCCATTCTCCGAGGCGCACCCCGGCCCCTCCCTTCGGAGCATTCCGAATTTCGGCGCTTTCTTCGCCCAATCAGGCGCTTCCGCGGGACTTCCGCTTTCATCCTGTAAAATTCGCGCCGGCCTCCGTCGTCAGCGCGCCCGCCCTATCCGGACGGCGCGCCCGTGTCCCGTGCTCTACCCAGCGCCTGCCACACTTCTCGCCCGACGACCGCCGTATGTCCACGCGTGGCGCGCGTGGCTCCCAATTCCACAAAAGACATGGCAATGCAAGCAACAAATCTGGGTGGAGCACAGGCTGTCACCCCACGCCCGCTTGGGCACGGCGATTACAAGACACTCGGTCTCGCCGCGCTCGGCGGAGCGCTCGAGTTCTACGACTTCATCATCTTCGTTTTCTTCGCGCCGGCGATCGGCCAGCTGTTCTTCCCTGCGGCGATGCCGGAGTGGCTGCGTCAGGTGCAGACCTTCGGCATTTTCGCGGCCGGTTATCTGGCACGGCCGCTCGGCGGCATCATCATGGCGCACTTCGGCGACCTGTTCGGCCGCAAGCGCATGTTCACGCTGAGCGTGCTGCTGATGTCTGTGCCGACACTGCTGATGGGCCTGATGCCCACCTACGCGAGCATCGGCGTGCTCGCGCCGGTGCTGCTGTTGCTGTTCCGCGTGATGCAGGGCGCGGCGGTAGGCGGCGAAGTGCCGGGCGCATGGGTGTTCGTCTCCGAGCATGTGCCCGGGCGGCACGTCGGCTATGCGTGCGGCACGCTGACGGCCGGCCTCACGGCCGGTATTCTGCTCGGCTCGCTGATCGCGTCGGCAGTGAATCGTCATTACACGCCGGCCGATATTTCCGGGTTTGCCTGGCGTATTCCATTCCTCATCGGCGGCGTGTTCGGCATGTTCTCGGTGTATCTGCGGCGCTGGCTGCACGAGACGCCGGTGTTCGCCGAGCTGAAGCAGCGCAAGGCGATCGCCGCGGAAGTGCCGCTGAAGGCCGTACTGCGCGATCACGGCCGCGCGGTGATCGTGTCGATGCTGCTCACGTGGATGCTATCGGCGGCGATCGTCGTCGTGATCCTGATGACGCCGACGCTGCTGCAAAAGCAATTCCACATCGAGCCGGCCACCGCGCTGCTCGCGAACTGCGTCGCGACGCTGTGCCTGACGATCGGCTGCGTGATGGCCGGTTCGATCGCCGGCCGCATCGGTGCGGGTCGCACGATTTTCGTCGGCGGTATTGCGCTTGCAATCACGTACTACGTGATGTTTCGCCAGTTGACCGCCGATACGTCCCTGCTCGTGCCGCTGTATGCATTGGCCGGGCTGTTCGTCGGCGTGATCGGCGCGATTCCGCTCGTGATGGTCCGCGGATTCCCGCCGGTGGTGCGCTTCTCGGGCATCTCGTTCTCGTATAACGTCGCGTACGCGGTGTTCGGCGGTCTGACGCCGATCGTCGTGTCGCTGATGATGAAGTCGAACCCGCTGGCCGCGCCGCTGTATGTCGCGGCGATCTGCGTGCTGGGCGCACTGACCACGCTGTTCATCAAGGATGCGCCGCAGGCGCGTTGAGCCGACTGAACCCGCTTCGTCGATCCGCAAGTAGCGCGTCGACGAAGCGTTCCGCGACGGCGCGGCTTTCAGCGCGCCGTCGCCCGCACGGGCGACATCCATACTTCACGCCGCGCCGAAACGTGGCACGCTGCATCGGGCATACGATGCAGTCATGAACTCATCCAAATCCTCCTTCTCGCCCGCCCTCGGCCGCATTCTGGCGACCGTCAGCGTCGGCTTCGTGGTCACGCAACTCGACGTGACCATCGTCAACATCGCGCTGCCACGAATCGGCGCGGACTTGCACGCGAACGTCGCGGGACTGCAATGGGTCGTCGACGCGTACACGCTCGCGTTCGCCGTGCTGATGCTGTCGGCCGGCGCGCTCGGCGACCGTTTCGGCGCGCGGCGCATGTACGCCTGCGGGATCGTGCTGTTCGCGCTCGCGTCGCTGGCCTGCGGGCTCGCGCTCGACGCCCCGATGCTGGTCGCCGCGCGCGCGATCCAAGGCATCGGCGCGGCCGCGATGCTGCCGAATTCGCTCGCGCTGCTCAATCAGTCATTCGGCCACGAACCGAAGCTGCGGGCACGTGCGGTCGGCCTGTGGACCGCGTCGGGCGCGATTTCGATCGCCGCCGGGCCGGTGGCCGGCGGTCTGCTGATCGCCGCGTTCGGCTGGCGCAGCATCTTTCTGGTAAATCTGCCGATCTGCGCAGCCGGCCTGCTCGCGACGCTGCTGTGGATTCCGCGTCCGCAAACCGCGCAGCGCGGCGCGCCCGCCGCCGCTCGCGGCATCGATCTCGGCGGCCAGTGTCTCGCGATCGTCGCGCTGACCGCGTTCGTCGCCGCGGTGATCGAATGGCGGCCGCTCGGGCTCGCGCATCCGCTGGTCGCCGGCGGCTTCGTGCTGGCGCTGCTGGCGGCGGTTGCGTTCCTGTTCGTCGAGGCGCGCGTCGCGAGCCCGATGCTGCCGCTGTCGCTGTTCGGCACGCGCACGTTCAGCGCCGCGGTGCTGTTCGGCATCTGCGTGAACCTGACGTATTACGGCATGGTGTTCGTGCTGAGCCTTTATCTGCAGCGTGTGCGCGGCTACACGCCGTTGCAGGCGGGCCTCGCGTTCCTGCCGCTGACGGGCGGCTTCCTGATCTCGAACGTCGCGAGCGGCTGGGTGATCGGCCGCCTGGGGGTGCGCGTGCCGATGATCCTCGGCGCGATTACGGCCGGTCTCGGCTACGGCCTGCTCCATCTCGTCGATGCCGACACGCCGCTGATTGGCCTGATGCTGCCGTTTTTGCTGATTCCGTCGGGCATGGGACTCGCGGTGCCGGCGATGACCACGGCGGTGCTCGCATCGACCGAAGCGCGGCGCGCGGGCACGGCATCAGCGGTATTGAACACGGCGCGCCAGGCTGGCGGCGCGGTGGGCGTGGCGGCGTTCGGCGCGCTCGCGGGCGGCGCGGCCGCGAGCGAGATCGTGCCGGGGATGCTGGCGGCCACGGCCATTTCGGTGGGATTGCTGGCGCTGGGTCTCGCGCTCGCGTGTTTCGTGCATCCGGAGCCGCACGCGACGGCATCGTCTGGGCGCGGGGCGAGAGCCGCGAGTAAGTAAACGGTGTGTGTAACGCAGCGGTGTGTGTAACGTAGGCGCCTACAGCGACGCCTCCTGAATCGTGCCGGTATCGATCGCGCGCTCGATCAGCCCTTCGTTGCGCGCCTTGGCGATCGCATCGGCGACCAGTTTTTCCGGGTCCTCGATCTCCGCCTTCAGCGTGCCGATGAATCCGGACGCATCCAGAACCACCAGCGTCTTCGCAGAATCGGCGAGGCTGATGATCACGCGATGCGGCGTCGCCCCTTCGCCGAGACTCGCGCACAATTGCGTGACCTTGCCGCCGATCATTTGCTCGAAGTTCTGAATCATCATCTGCTCCCTTGATTGGCGCGGATTGGAAACCCTGCTGCTAGCAGGATGCGGGCCGCGTTTTACAGGCCGCCGAGTCCGCTGCGCGGCGCGCGCGCATTGTCGATGCTCAGACGCCCCGCGCCGGTGACGAACAGCAGCAGGAAACCGCCCGCGATTCCGATGTTCTTCCAGAAATGAATCACCATATCGTGCTGCAACGCAGGGTCGGTGATATTCCAGAAGTCGTGGCCGAGCACCGCTGTCGCCACCGTATACACCGCCATGATCAGCGCGAGCGGCCGAACCTTGAAGCCGACCACGAGCAGCAGGCCGCCGAGCACCTCGACCGCGATTGCGATCGGCGCGTCGATCTGCACGAACGGCACGCCCTTCGAATGCAGGTAGCCGACGAAGCCCGCATAGCCCAGCAGCTTCATCACCCCACTCCACAGGAACAGCACGGAAAGCGCAAGACGGGCGATGAAAATAATGCCGAAATCGACGGGACGCGACATGGGGGGACTCCTGTAATGAATAAGCAGCAGACCCGAATAGGCGGGCTCAGTTCCCCGCCTCGCCCCTGAGCATATGTGCAATGGCAGCGATTTCCAAGCCCGCTCAGGCTGGCGGATAGGTGGCGACCTCGATCAGGTTGCCGTCCGGGTCGCGGCAATACACCGAGGTCATCTTGCCGCGCGCGCCGTCGCGCTCCACCGGCCCCGCCTCGATCGCGACGCCTTGCGCGAGCCAGTGCGCCTTGACGTCGTCCGGGCTTGCGGTGGTCACGAAGCACAGGTCCGCCGTGCCCGGCACCACCTCGCGCGACGTGAACCACGCGACGGTATCGGCCGACGCGGGACGCAGATTGATCTTCTGATTGCCGTAGGTCATTGCCACGCGCGTGCCGCTGCGCGACATGACCTCGGTGCGTCGCATGCCGAGCATCCGCGCGTACCACGCCGCGCTCACTTCGACGTCAGCGACGTTCAGAACGAGATGATCGAGACTGTCTAGCTGGAAGCCCATGGTTTTGTCGTGATGAATCGGGGAAGGTGGTCGCAACTATGCGCGTGGCGCGTCCGGTGCGAGCAACACGCCCTTCGTGAACACGAAGCAACCATAGCCGCGCTCCTCGCCCGTCGCGATCACGCAATATGCGCGGCGCGCACGCTCGTAAAACGCGAATCGCTCGATCGACACGAACGGCACCTCGCGCCCCTCTCCCGCGTTGACCTCGGCTTGCGCTTCGCGCTGCACCGCGGGAATCGTCTGCGGCTCGCCCACCACTTCCATGCGCGACGCGGGATGCTCGATGAAGGTGTCGAGCGGCAGCACCGACAGCACCGCGCGGATCGCGCGCGGCGAACCGACGCCGTCGAGGCGCAGCGGCTTGCCGAGCACGGTATCGCGCGCGACCGCGTCGGCCGGGAAGTTGGCGTCGCAGATCACGAGTTCGTCGCCGTGGCCCATCGAGCGCAGCGCGTGGAGGATATCGGCGTTCAGTAGCGGGTCCAGATTTTTCAGCACGGGGTCTCCTGGTCGTTCGGTTGGGAACATGCCGCGGCGGTGAGGTCGTACGTGTCACGCGTCATCAGCACGACGATCGATTGTAGCAAGCGCGTCGCGCGTCTTGCGGGGCTGCGCTCGCACCGCATTGGCAGCGCAGCCATCCGACCAGGGCGAGCAGCACGAGCCCCGCGCCGCCGAGCACCGGCTCGCGCCAACCGAACAGTGCGATGAACATGAACGCCCGCGCGCCGCCGAGCAGCGCAAAACCGGCGATCGCGCTCGATAACGCATCGAACGCGGCCGCGACGCGCAGCAACGCGAGATGGACTTGTGCGGGCCTGGCAGCGGCGGGGTCGTGCATGATCGTCTCCGTGAAAAGCGCCTCAGGCGGCGCCGGGGGTTTCGTCGAGGAAACCGGTGACCGCTTGCAAGCGTCCATGCGCGTCCACCACGCCGAAGTCGGAGCCCTTCACGATCGCCTCGCCCGCGGGTGTCGTCAGCGCCCACGAGAAGCGCAGGCGATTCGCGAAGCCGTCGACGTCGGTCGTACGGCGAAACGTGTGATGCGGAAAGCGCTCGTGCACCGCGCGGATCATCGCGTCGATGCCATCGTGGCCCGCCCCCGCCAGCAGCGGGTCGCGATAGTCGGCGTCGGCGCTCCACGTGGCCGCGATCAACTCGCGACGACGCGCGCCATCGGTCTCGTTCCAGATATCGAAATAACGGTCGATCAAATCGGTATGCGCATTCATCTCAAACTCCTCGATTGGTAGGACTGAGCACTTCGCGCCTCACACGCATCGCATGCGGCGGGCTCGGAATGAAGATTGACGGTTCGCGCGCATTGCGTCGATTACGTGAGAGGTAATCAAGCGAATGCAGCGTCGCTGTCACGCATCGTCTTTCGCTGTCCTTCACGCCAAATAGGCCGCTCGGCCGAGTCGTCAAAAAACCTTTGCATCGCTAACCTCACGTGACTGATCGAAGCCTGCCGATGACATCGCGAGGCAAGCACTGCAATGAACAGGAGGACGGCTTGGACCGCTTTATCGAGACACTTTTTTCGCTTGCGCGACCGTATCCCAGGAGATACACTCATCCGCAGATCGAAACACCGCGCGTGTACACGGTCAACTGCACCGAGGAGTTCGATCGTTGGCTTCACGGCCTCACCGACCTCAAGGCCAAGGCGCAAATTCTCGTGCGAATCCGGCGCGCGGAACGCGGGCTTTTCGGCGACGCGAAGTTGCTGGAAAACGGCGTGTTCCAGATGCGCATCGATTGCGGCCCGGGTTACCGGGTCTACTACGCACGGGAGTCGCGCGTGACGTATCTGCTGCTGTGCGGGGGTAACAAGTCCACGCAGCAGGCCGATATCAGGCATGCCGGAGCAATGTGGACAACCATCAGAAAGGAACGGTCATGAGCAAGATCAAAACGGCACGCTTCGACGCATCGAAGTACCTCGACAACGACGAAATGGTCGCGGCCTATCTGAACGCCGCGCTCGACCAGGGCGACTCCGATCTGCTGCTCGCCGCCATCGCGGACATCGCCAAGGCACGCGGCATCACGAAGATCGCCGCCGCAGCGGGTCTGGGCCGCGAAAGCCTGTACAAGACACTCGCGCCCGGCTCCAAGCCACGCATGGACACGGTCCTGAAGCTGGCGAGTGCGATTGGCGTCAAATTCACCGCGGTGCCGCTGCGCCTGGCTGCCGCCTGAGCCGGGCGCGGCGCTGGCCACGGTGTCGCGCGAGTTCGCGCATGACGGCCGAGGCAGGCGCAATCGTTGGTGTGAATCGACGGTATCGGCCGCGCATTACGTTGATTGAAATTGGTGGGGCATTACCTCTCAGGTAATCGATTGCTTGCACGCTTTGACTATCATCGGTGGCATGAACACACTCTCTATCGCACAAACGGCACCGTCATCCCCGTCGAGAGGCACTCGGGCGGTCGGCGAACTTCTCCGCGAATGGCGGCAACGGCGGCGCATGAGTCAGTTGCTGCTCGCCACGGAGGCCGACATTTCGACGCGCCATCTGAGCTTTGTCGAATCGGGGCGCGCGCTACCGAGCCGGGAAATGGTCATGCATCTCGCCGAGCGCCTCGACGTGCCATTACGCGCGCGCAATGCCCTGCTCGTCGCGGCCGGTTACGCGCCGCTGTTTCGCGAACGTCCGCTCTCCGACCCGCAGCTCTCGGCCGCGCGCGAAGCCGTCGAACTGGTGCTCAAGGGACACGAGCCCTACCCGGCCATCGCGATCGACCGGCATTGGACCATCGTCGCGACCAACCATGCGCTTGCGCCGTTGCTGAGCGGCGCGAGTCCCGAGTTGTTAAAGCCGCCGGTCAACGCGCTGCGGTTGAGCCTGCATCCGCAAGGCATCGCCGCGTCGATCATCAACTGGCATGCATGGCGCGAGCATGTGCTGGCCCGGCTGCAACGGCAGATCGACGTCAGCGGCGACGACACGCTGAGCGCACTGCGCGACGAACTGGCCGGCTATCCCGCGCCGCCGGACGCAGACGCCTCGATGCCGGACGACGCAGTCCTCAACCAGATCGCCGTGCCATTGCGGCTGCGCACGCCGCTTGGCGTGCTGTCGTTTTTCAGCACCACCACGGTGTTCGGCACGCCGGTGGACGTTACGCTGTCGGAACTCGCTATCGAGGCGTTCTTTCCGGCGGATCAGCAAACCGCGGCCGCGCTGCGCGAGTTTGCCGAACACCAGCGCGGCTAGCCCCTCGCGTACCCCGTCCCCCGACTCACCACGAACAAGTGATATGTCCGTCAACGCCGACACCCTGCTCATCCGCCAACTCGGACCCGCCGACCGGGACGCCTATTTCCAGCTTCGTCTGCGCGGGCTGAAGGCGCACCCCGCTTCGTTCGGACAAAGCTACGACGAAGCGCTCGCGAAAGGCGCGGCACAGCATGACGCGACGTTGCTGGGCTCCGAGGCGGAAGGCTCGTTCCTGCTTGGCGCGTATGCGTCGGCGGATGCGCCGCTGATCGGCGTCGTCGGTCTGCTGCGGAACAAAGCCCACAAGGAGCGGCACAAGGCGAACGTCGTCGGCATGTATGTCGCACAGGAAGCGGCTGGGCGTGGGGTCGGGCGTGCGCTGCTCAGCGAGTTGTTGACGCGCGCGGCGCGCGTCGACGGTTTGCGGCAGGTGCAACTGACCGTGGGAAGTCGCAACGACGCGGCGCGCAAACTGTATGAATCACTCGGCTTTCGCAAATACGGATGCGAACTCGGCTCATTGAACGTCGACGGCATATTCCATGACGAGGATCTGATGGCGCGATTCCTCGCCTAGCGCGCCAAAATCATTGACAACGGGCCCCTCCGCCCATTCCGGTGCCTCGGCAAGGTTGTAAAATCGGCGCCCTGTGCAGCAACATCGTGTCAGGCATCCTGCACGGCTCTGGCCCCTCGCTGTCTTCGTCGGCAACGCAATCGGCACACGTTTGCGACCGCTTTTCGGTCTCGGGGCGGAACGCATCCGCCAGCCCGGCTGCCGATCCTCACCGAGCCGTTACAAATCCCGCCCCAGTTTGCATAGTTGTAACGGGGGACGCATCATGCCGTTACACCCTCCATCCGTCCCTGACCCGCCCTGCAAGACGAGTATTTATTACCGTTCATTCCGGCGCTTTCCATTTCCTTTCTAATTCAAAACAAATATACCGATCGCTCCACGGCGCGCACGCGTGGCGCGGACAAGTGCGGCTTGACGCCCGCCCAGCAAGGGTTTTCATGGATTAGAGGTGACTGTCGAAAGGCTAAAAATCCACTTGGCATCATTCATTACAACGACGTGAAAAACTTACCGAAAAATGATGTAGCTTTTTGAGATATTTTTTTGCGAAGGGATTGATTTCTAGTTTTAGCCTTCATACAATTCGTCCCGAGCTGTTACGAAATGTAACGTCTTGTATCAAATGTTCGCTGCTTCTAGCAGGTAGCAACATGTAGCCGGAGGCAGCGTTTCCGGCGAGGCAGAAAAGACATAACGGCGCAAAGCCGACATAGAAATTCGGGGCTTCGGAAACAGAGAAAATGGACCGTAGCAGCGAGACGCTGGATTCAATCCGCGAGATCAATTTGTCTTACATCATGCTCGCGCAACGTATGTTGCGCGAGGACAAACCGGTCGGAATGTTCCGGCTGGGACTGTCGTCGGAACTGGCTGATTTGCTTGCCGGGCTGTCGCTCGCGCAAATCGTCAAGCTGGCCTCTTCCGACCAGCTTTTGTGCTTCTTCCGCTTCAACGACCACACGATGCTGTCGGCGTTGACGCAAACGACGAAGCACGCCGCAGTTGCACCGACCCACACGGCGATCCTGCTTGCAGGCCAGCCCGCCGAGCAATTTGCCTGACCGAGGTGACTGCAATGCTCAAGCGAAGCCTGACCGAAGATGCACAGGAAGTATTTCGCGCGATCGCACTGATCGAACTCGGGGCCCGCATGCAGGTGCTCGAGAGCGAGCTGACGCTGTCGCGCGATCGTATGATCCGCCTGTATCGCGAGGTCAAGGGCGTGTCGCCGCCCAAGGGCATGCTGCCGTTTTCGGCGGACTGGTATATGACGTGGCTCGCGAACATTCACGCGTCGCTGTTCTACAACACGTATCTGTTCCTGAAGAACGAAGCGCGCTGCTCGCATCTGGATGCGCTGACCAAGGGATACCGGCTGTATCTCGAACACTGTCAGCACAGCGAAACCGAACCGGTGCTCGATCTGACCCGGGCGTGGACGCTCGTGCGTTTCTTCGACGCGGACATCCTGCAACTGACCAAGTGCTGCCGCTGTACTGGCAAGTTCGTCGCGCACAAGCACGACCTGCAGCACAACGTCGTGTGCGGCGCATGCCAGCCGCCGTCGCGTGCCGGCAAGACTAAGAAGGCAGCAGCCGCGCGCCGCGAAGCGCTCGATGCGGCGCAGGTCGCCCAGGCCGCCTGACCGATCGATACGCCCGTCGCGAGGCACGGCCAACCCGGTTCAAACCGAAGCTCACGTGAATCCGCGCAGTGCTTGAACTGCGCGGATTTTTTTCGCCTTCACGCCGGCCAACCGGCGTTCGAATGAATCCCCGCCTCCGACCGGATCAACCGGCCAGCCCCACCGTCTGGACGACGAGCCACAGATTCGCCGCACTGATCGCTACAAACAGCGTCCACACCAGCAGACGCGTCGGCAGCGTGTTGGCGAATTCGCCCATCAGAGAACGGTCGCTCGTCATGCGGATCAGCGGATAAAGCGCGAACGGCAGTTGCAGGCTCAGCACGACCTGACTCGCGACGAGCAGTTGGCCGACCGCACCGTTGCCGAGCATCCGCACGCCGATCAGCGCCGGAATCAGCGCGAGCGCGCGCGTGATGAAACGCCGCTGCCAGCACGGAATCTTCATCTTCAGGAAGCCTTCCATGATGACCTGCCCCGCCACCGTGCCGGTGAACGTCGAGCTTTGTCCCGACGCGAGCAGCGTGATCGCGAACAGGAACGCGGCGAAGCCGGTGCCGACGATCGGCGCTAGCAGCCGGTAGGCGTCCTCGATCTGCGTGACCTGGTTGTGGCCCGTCGCATGAAACGCGGCGGCCGCGAGAATCAGGATCGCCATGTTGATCAGCGCCGCGAGCACGAGCGATGCGATCGTGTCGATACGCGACATGCCGATCGCCGAGCGGATGCTGGCCGAATCGCGCTTCACCGCGCGGGTCTGTACGATCGACGAGTGCAGATACAGGTTGTGCGGCATCACCGTCGCGCCGAGAATGCCGATCGCGAGATACATCGGCTCGCGCGAATTCAACGCCTGCCACGACGGAATCAGCCCTTGCGCGACCGACGGCCAATGCGGCCTGACGAGCGCAAGCTCGATGATGTAGCCGACGCCGATCGTCGCGATCAGGCCGAGCATGATCGCTTCGAGGTCGCGAAAATTCTTGCCCTTCAGGCCGAGCACGATCAGCGTGTCGAACGCGGTGAGCAACACCCCGGTGGTCAGCGAGCAGTTGAACAGCAGATGAAACGCGAGCGCGCCGCCGAGCACTTCGGCGAGATCGCAGGCGATGATCGACAGCTCCGCGAGCAGCCACAGCGCACGCGCGACGCCCGGCGAATAGCGCGCGCTCGACAGTTGCGCGAGGTCGCGCCCAGTTGCGATGCCGAGGCGCATGCTCAGGCATTGCAGCGCCATCGCCGACAGGCTCGACAGCAGCACGACGAACAGCAGACTGTAGCCGAAACGCGATCCGGCTTCGATCGCGGTGGCCCAGTTGCCCGGGTCCATATAGCCGATCGATACCAGCAGGCCGGGCCCCGCGAATTGCAGGATCTTCTTCCAGAACGGTGCGCCTGCGGAGACGGAGACCGAGCCCTGTACCTCGGACGGGCAGAACGGCGCTGTGGCGGTTGTAGGTAGTTTGAACAGCAAGCCGGAAATCTCTCGAGAGGAATCGACGCGACGCCTCGGGCGGGCGTCGCAAACGGCCTCAAGTGTACAGAGAAACGTCCGGCAATGTCCCGCTAAGCGCGTAGCGGCCGACGTCGCGCACGCGGTAGTCGAGCGGATCGTGCAGCGTGTGCACGCGTGCATTGCGCCAGAAACGGTCGAGCGCGAGCGGCGCATGAGTCGCGCGTGCGCCGCAGGCGTCGAAGAGTTTTTCGCCGATGTCGAGCGCCGCCCGATGCGCGACGATCTTCGCTTCCGAAGTCGCCAGCGCGACCCGCGCACGGCTCTCGGCATCGAGCGTTGCGCGTTGCTGCCACGCTTCGTCGAGCGCGTTCGCGGCGCGCGCGGCCAGCGCTGCGGCGCTGACCGTCTGGATATGCATTTCGCCGAAGCGCTGGATCAGGTAGGGGTCGTCGGTCGCTTTGGCGACGCCGGAGGCGATCCACGGCCGGCCATGTTCGTGCACGTACGCTCTCGCCTCTTCGAGCGCGCCCTGCGCGATTCCGACGAACAGATTGGTCAACACCTGTTGCGAGATCAGCGTGCGCAGGCTCGCGTGCGGCGTGTCCGGTCGTTGGAGCACCTCGTGCGGCTCGACCCTGACGCGCGCGAACGACACGCTGCCGCTGTCGGTCTGCCGCTGGCCGATCGGGTCCCAGTCGTCGTGAACGGTGATGCCTTCGCGCGTGGTCGGCACCGCCGCGAATACGGGTTTGCCGGTCGATGGATCGTGCGCGGACACGGTCATCATCTGCGAGCCGCGCGTTCCGGAGCAAAAGCCTTTCTGGCCGTCGAGCAGGTAGCCGCCATCGTGCGTCGAAGTCGCAACGAGACGCGCATCCAGTGGATTCACCGCATTGCCCCACCACCAGCGATGCTCGACGGTGCCGCGCAGATATTTCTCGCGCTGCCGTGGATTGCCCCACAGGTCGATGCTGACCACCTGCAGGCAGGTGAAGCCGAACAGATGCGCGAGCGCGCTATCGACGCGCGCGAGCTCACGCACCACGTCGTAAATCGCGGACCAGCGCGCGCCAGCGCCGCCGAATTCGCGCGGCACGGCGAGCGTCAGCAGGTCCGCGTCGGCGATCCACTGCTTCTGTTGCGCTGCGTGACCGCCTTCGCGATCGCGCTGCGCGGCGCTCGCGCGCAACGCGGCTAGCAATGTGGTGAGGTCGCGCGCGCAATCCTGTTGCTGCTGCTCGCGAATCTGCTCGATGCCGTCATGCACGAAAGTCACTGGCTTGCCCTAGGGTCGTCATTGGCTGAATCGGACGATGATAGGCAGCCGCGCGCATGTGGTCTACGAAGCGATTCGCACAAGGAAAGCGCGAAAAACGATTTGCATGAAAAACGCCGGGCAGCGCTTGCGTGCGGCCCGGCGTCGTTGATGAGGCTGATGAAGCGCTTGCTACATGGTTATGAATTCAGCGCTTCGCCACTTGCTGTTGTGCCGAAATGGCTGCAGCTTCAGCCGCGGAGCCAGAAGCACCAACCGGCACCGCGCCCACCGCCGTCCCCCCCGCCGTCACATCGCCCCAACCACCACCGAGCGCGCGAATCAGATTCACGGTCGCGACAGCCTGCGTGCCCGCCAGATGGCTCGCCTGCAATTGTGACTGCAGCACCTGCCGCTCGCCGTCGATCACGTCGAGATAGCTGACCGCACCCTCCGTGTACTGCGTGCGCGACAGATGTGCGGCGCGCTGCGACGCATCGACCGCGTCGTTCTGCTCGCGCATCTGATCGTCGAGCAAGCGCAGATCGGCGAGATTGTCTTCGACTTCACGGAACGCCACGAGCACCTGCTGGCGATATTGCGCGACGTCCTCGTCGTACTTCGAACGCGCCTGCGCGAGATTGGCCTTGCGACGACCGCCGTCGAAGATCGGCATCGTCAGCGCGGTACCCACGGCCGGACCGAGGATGAACGCGCGGCTCGACCACATGAACAGATCGCCGAGCGTCGCCGATTCAAAGCCGAACGCGCCGGTGATGTCGAGCTTCGGGAAGAACGCCGACTTCGCGAGCCCGACGCGCGCATTCGCTGCCTGCATCGCGCGCTCGGCTGCCGCGATGTCAGGCCTGCGTTCGAGCAGCGCCGACGGCAAACCGGCCGGCACGCGCACCGTCACCAGCGCGAGCGGCGCTTCCGCGAACGTGAAATCCGCGGGCGGCTTGCCGAGCAGAATCGCGAGGCTGTGCTCAGAGGCCGCCCGCTGCCGCGCGACGCCGACCGCATCGGCACGCGCGCTGGCGAGCTCGTTACGCGCACGCGACAGATCCAGCTCGCTGATATCGCCTTCCTTGAAGCGCCGCTGGACGAGCTTCAGCGTGTCTTCGCGCAACGCGACCGTGCGGCGGTACAGATCCTGGTCCGTGTCGAGCTCGCGCAACTGGAAGTAGTTCTGCGCGACGTCGGCCTGCAACGACAGCTGCACTGAACGGAACAGCGCTTCGCTCTGCTGCTCGTCCGAGCGCGCCGCGTTCACGTTCGAGCTGACGCGCCCGAACAGATCCGCTTCATACGATGCGCCGACCTGCGCGCGCCAGATCGTGCCGGTCGTGCCGCCCGCGCTGTCCGGCTGGAATTGCGAAGCCGCCGACGCGCGTTCGCGCGTCGGGCCGAAGCCCGCGTCGAGCTTCGGGAACCAGTCGGACTTCGCCGCCTGCGTGACCGCCCGTGCCTGCTGCACGCGCGCGGCCGCGGCCTTCAGGTCCTGGTTCGCGGCGGCGGCCTGCTCTTCGAGCGCGTCGAGCTGCGGATCGCCGAATACCTTCCACCATTCGCCGCGCAGCGCGCTGTCGGCGGGCTCGGCCGGTTTCCACGTGCCGTTGCTTTGTGCCGCCCCGGCCGAACCAGCCCCCGCGCCCGACGCCGCAGCAGCCGACGTCTTCACCGCGGGCGCTTCCTTGAACGCCGCCGGCGTATCGACGTCGGGGCGCTTGTATGTCGGCTCGAGCGAGCAAGCAGCCAGCAGCGCGATCAACAAACCGCTCGCGGCCGCGCGGCCCCATCCGCGCAAGGATACAAAGCGAGATTCAAAGCGTTTCATTGTTGTTTTCTCCTCAGGCGTCCGTAACGGGCGCGCCGTAACGCGGCGCATCTTTCTGCGCGACGTGAATCGTCCCGCCGGCGAGCGAACGCAGCACCACATAAAACACCGGCGTCAGCATCAGACCGAACAACGTGACGCCGAGCATGCCGAAGAACACCGCGACGCCCATCGCGTGACGCATTTCCGAGCCCGCGCCGCTCGACAGCACCAGCGGCACCACACCCATGATGAAGGCGATCGACGTCATCAGAATCGGCCGCAGACGCAGACGGCTCGCTTCGATTGCCGCTTGCAGCGGACTGCGTCCATCGTGTTCGAGCTCACGCGCGAATTCGACGATCAGAATCGCGTTCTTCGCCGATAAGCCCACCAGCACCATCAAACCGATCTGCGTGAAGATGTTGTTGTCGCCGCCGGTGAGCCACACGCCGGTCAGCGCCGACAGCACGCTCATCGGCACGATCAGGATCACCGCCAGCGGCAGCGTCAGGCTTTCGTACAACGCCGCGAGCACGAGGAACACGAGCAGCACGCTGATCGGGAACACCCACAGGCCTGCGTTGCCAGCGAGGATCTGCTGATACGTGAGGTCGGTCCATTCGAGCTTCACGCCGCGCGGCAGCACTTCGGCAGCCACGCGTTCGGCCGCGGCCTGCGCCTGTCCCGACGAGAAGCCAGGCGCCGGGCCGCCGTTGATGTCGGCTGCGGTGTAGCCGTTGTAGCGCACCACCATCTCCGGCCCGTAGGTCGGCGTCACGGTGACGAGCGACGACAACGGCACCATCTCGCCCGCCGCGTTGCGCGTCTTCAGTTGCAGGATGTCGTCGGCGCGTTGACGGAACGGCGCATCCGCCTGCACGCGCACCTGATACACGCGGCCGAAGCGGTTGAAGTCGTTCACGTACAGCGAGCCCAGGTAGATCTGCATCGTGTCGAACACATCGGTGACCGGCACGCCGAGTTGCTTCGCCTTCACGCGATCGAGATCGACGTTCAGTTGCGGCACGTTGATCTGATAGCTGGAGAAGGTCGGCCCCAGTTCGGGCGTTTGCGCCGCGCGCTTCACGAAGGCCTCGGCAGCTTTGTTCAGTTCGGCGTAGCCGACCGCGCCGTGATCCTCGAGCTGCATCTTGAAGCCGCCGAGCGTGCCGAGCCCGAGCACCGGCGGCGGCGGGAACACCGCGACGAACGAGTCCTTGATCGCGCCGTACTGCTGGTTCAATGCACCGGCAATCGCGCCCGCCGACAGCTTCTTGTCGCCGCGCTCCTTGAACGGTTTCAGCGTGACGAACACGATGCCTGCGCTCGAACTATTCGTGAAGCCATTCACCGACAGACCCGGGAACGCCACCGCGCTTTCGACGCCCTGCTGCTTCAGCGCGATCGAACTCATATCGCGGATCACCTTCTCCGTGCGATCGAGCGACGCACCGTTCGGCAACTGCGCGAACGCGATCAGATACTCCTTGTCCTGCGCGGGCACGAAGCCGCCCGGCACGATCCGCGCCATCAACACGGTCGCACCGACGAGGATCGCGTACACCGCGAGCATCGCGCCCTTGCGGCGCAGCACGCCGCTCACGCCGCGGCCGTATGCTTCCGAACCGCGATGAAAGACCTTGTTGAAACGCTTGAAGAAGCCGCCGAGCACACGGTTCATCACGCGCGTCAGCCAGTCCTCCTTCTCGCCGTGGCTGCGCAACAGCAGCGCGGACAACGCCGGCGACAGCGTCAGCGAATTGAACGCCGAAATCACCGTCGAGATCGCGATGGTCATCGCGAACTGCTTGTAGAACTGGCCCGTGAGACCCGTCATGAATGCGAGCGGCACGAACACGGCGACCAGCGTCAGCGCAATCGCGATGATCGGCCCGCTCACTTCGCGCATCGCCTTGTAAGTCGCATCGCGCGCACTGAGCCCGCTTTCGATGTTGCGCTCGACGTTCTCCACCACGACGATCGCATCGTCGACGACGATACCGATCGCGAGCACCATGCCGAACAACGACAACGCGTTGATCGAGAAACCGAACGCCAGCAGCAGCGAGAACGTACCGACGATCGACACCGGCACCGCGATCAACGGAATGATCGACGCGCGCCACGTCTGCAGGAACACGATCACGACGATCACGACCAGTGCGATCGCTTCGAGCAGCGTATGGATCACCGCCTCGATACTCGAACGAACGAACTGCGTCGGGTCGTAGACGATCCGGTATTCGACGCCGGCCGGCATGTCCTGGGCAAGCTCCTTCATCGCCGCGCGCACCTGCTCGGAAATCGCGAGCGAGTTCGCGCCCGGCGCCTGATTGATCGCGAGCGCAACCGCGGGCTTGTTGTCGAGCAGCGAACGCAAGCCGTACTCCGACGCCGCGAGTTCGATCCGCGCGATATCGCGCAGATACGTGACACCGCCATCGGCCGCGGTCTTCACGATGATGTCGCCGAATTCGCTTTCGGTCCTCAAACGACCGCGCGCATTCACCGACAATTGCAACTGCGTGCCGGGCACCGACGGCGATGCACCGATCACACCGGCCGCCACCTGGATGTTCTGTTCGCGAATCGAATTGACGACTTCGGTCGCGGTGAGACCGCGTTGCGCGACTTTCTGCGGATCGAGCCAGATACGCATCGCGTAGTCGCCCGAGCCCCACAGTTGCACTTCGCCGACGCCCTGAATGCGCGCGAGCCGATCCTTCACGTTCAGCAGCGCGTAATTGCGCAGATACGTCATGTCGTAGCGATCGTTCGGCGAGATCAAATGCACGACCATCGTCAGCGTCGGCGAACTCTTGATCGTCGTCACGCCGAGCCGCTGCACGTCTTCCGGCAGACGCGGCAGCGCCTGATTGACGCGGTTCTGCACGAGCTGCGTCGCGAGGTCGGGATTGGTGCCGAGCTTGAACGTGACCGTCAGCGTCAGATTGCCGTCGCTATTCGCCTGCGACTGCATGTACAGCATGTTCTCGACACCATTGATCTGCTCTTCGAGCGGAGCTGCGACCGCCTCCGCGATCACCTTCGGATTCGCGCCCGGATACTGTGCGTGCACCACCACTGAAGGCGGCACGACTTCCGGATACTCGGAGATCGGCAGCTTGAACAGCGAGATGATGCCCCCAAGCAGGATCAATACCGATAGCACGCCTGCAAAGATCGGGCGATCGATGAAGAATTTGGATATGTTCATTGGAAGCTCTTAACTTTGGAACATGCGCGTTGGAACATGCGGTTCACGAATTGCCTTTCGCGCCGGTGTCCGCCGCCTTGCCGTGCGACTGCGCGAGCGCTGCGCTGTTCGGGTCGTCGTCGGTCGTCATCGGCACCATGTGCGCGCGCACCGCATCGCCGGGGCGCACACGCTGAATGCCGTTGACGACGATACGGTCGCCCGCCTTCAAACCGTCCTTGACGACGCGCAGATTGCCCTGCATCGAACCGGTCGTGATATTGCGATAAACGACGTGGTTGCCTTGATCGACGACCAACACGAATTTCTTGTCCTGGTCGGTGCCGACCGCGGCATCGTCGATCAACAGCGCCGGATGCGGTGCGCTACCGCCCACCTTGACGCGCGCGTAGAGGCCCGGAATCAGTGCACCGTCCGCGTTGTCGAACTTCGCGCGCACGCGGATCGTGCCCGACGACGTGTCGAGCCGGTTGTCGACCGACTCGATCGTGCCGCTGCGCGAATAGCCGGACTCATCGGCGAGACCGAGTTCGACCGGCACCTTGCCGCCGTCCTTCGCGCGGCTCAGGTATTGCAGATAGGTCTGCTCGTCCGCGTCGAACGACGCGTAGATCGGCGACACCGACACAAGTGTGGTCAGCGGCGCCGAGCTGGCGCCAGCCGACACGACGTTGCCAACCGTGATCTCCGCGCGCGACACGCGGCCCGACACCGGCGCGACGATCTTCGTATAACCGAGATTGATGCGCGCGGTTTCGAGCGCGGCTTGCGCGGCCTTCAGGTTCGCGCTCGCCTCGCGCGCGGCGTTCTGCTTCTCGTCGTAGTCGCGCTTGGCGATCGCGTTGTCGACGATCAGCCGTTGCGCGCGTTCCCAGTCGCTCTGCGTATAGCCGGTACGCGCCTGCGCGGCCGCGAGCTGCGCTTCCGCGCGATCGACTTCGGCCGCGTACGGACGCGGATCGATGACGAACAGCGTGTCACCCTGCTTCACCAGCGCGCCGTCCTTGAAGTTGACCGACACGATCGTGCCTGGCACCTGCGAACGCACGTCCACTTTCTGCACGGCTTCGAGACGGCCCGAATAGGACTGCCAGTCGGTGATGGTCTTTTGCACGACGGTCGCTACATCGACTTCCGGCACGATGGTCGGCGCGGCCGGCGAACTCGCATCCACACGGATCGCGCCGAACGTGCCGAGCCCGGCAAGAACGACGACCACTAGCGCGGCAAGCGCCACGCGGCGGCGGGAAAGAGGAAGGATAGTCATGTGTAGCTCCCGGGTATTGTTGATTGAATTTCTGTTTATCGATGAGCGCGCGCATCGAAGCGCCACTGGAAAAAGCGCACCGCTTCCTGCAAAGCGGGCGGATGATCGGCGAGCGCCGCGTGCGACACGCTTGGAAAGCGCACCACCTGGGTCTGCACGCCCGCGTCGATCAGATTGCTTGCATACTTTTCAGCCTCGACGTGCAGCACGTCGTTCTGCGCGGTCGCGATCAGCGTGGCCGGCAAGCCCGCGAGCCGCGCCGATTCGAGCGGCGCCGCGTACGGATGCATGCGCTGCGACGCTTGCGGCAGATACGCGCGATAACACGCGGCGCACTCGCGCGCGGTGATGTCCGAACCGAGCCGCTTCTCGTCGCCAAGCCGCGTCAGGCTCGGATCGAGCATCGGGCCGAACAGCGCCTGCGCGCTTATCTGCACGTCGCCTCGATCGCGCGCGATGAACGCGAGACAATTGGCGAGTTGGCCGCCCGCGTCATGACCCGCCACACCGATCTTTCTGCTATTGCCGCCAAACGCCCGCGACCGTGTCTGCACCCACAGCGCCGCACGATGCGCGTCTTCCGGCGCGGCAGGAAACGGAAACCGCGGCGCGAGCGAATAGCCAACCGACACCACGAGCGCCGGTAAGTGTTCTGCGAAGTACCGCGCGGCGAAGTCCGCGCATTCGATCGAACCTTTCGTAAAGCCGCCGCCGTGAAAATAAAGCAATACCGGCAATGCGGTTTTTTTCGTCAGCCGATACAGGCGTAACGTAATGGGCTGAGCGTACCCATCGATACCCACGTCGGTGACTTCAAGTGTTGCGTCAGTGGCCTCAGCGCCAGTGTCTTCGGCGGAAACGCCGATGGAAACGGACGGGTACGGCGATTTGAATGCATCCATGTCGAGCCGCGCAAATGCGCATAGAACTTCAATGGTGCGAATTGTGGGTTCAGCAGACTCGCAAATAAATGCCTATAATCCGGCAACACAATTCGGTGCCTTTGAACAATCCCGTCGCGATTGTTTTCGCGGACTCCATTCCCGCCTGCGCACCTGCCCCTACTGGAGGTTTGCAATGGACCGGCTTCAGGCCATGCAAGTGTTCACGCGTGTCGTCGACACCAACAGTTTTACCCGCGCAGCGGAGACGCTCGATCTGCCGCGCGCGTCGGTTACTACGATCATTCAGAACCTCGAAGCGTTTCTCGGCACGCGGCTGATGCACCGGACCACCCGCCGTCTGTCGCTGACGCCGGATGGCGCCGCGTACTACGAGCGCTGCGTGCGCATCCTCGCTGACGTCGAAGAGACCGAGGCGAGTTTCCAGAGCGGCAACAAGAAGCCGCACGGCAAGCTGCGCATCGACATGCCGGGCTCGATTGGCCGTCTGCTCGTGATTCCGGCGCTGTGCGAATTCCACACGCGCTATCCTGACATCGATCTGCAACTGGGCCTCACCGACCGGCCCGTCGATCTGCTGCAGGAAGGCGTCGATTGCGTGGTGCGCGTCGGCGCGCTGCAGGATTCGTCACTGGTCGCACGCCGCATCGGTCTGTTCGAGGGCGTGACCTGCGCGGCACCTGACTACATCAAGCGCGCGGGCATGCCCACTTCGCTCGAAGATCTCGAAAATCACAAAGCCGTCAATTACTTCTCGAGCCGCACAGGACGCACGATCGACTGGGCGTTCCTGGTGAACGGCAACGAGGTGGAAGTGAAGATGAAGAGCATCGTGTCGGTCAACGACGCGGATGCTTACGTGACCTGCGGACTCGAAGGCTTCGGCCTGATTCAGCCGGCGCTCTTCATGGTGCTGCCGCATCTGCGCTCGGGCCAACTCGTCGAAGTACTGCCGGAACTGAAGCCTTTGCCGATGCCCATTTCGGCAGTCTATCCGCACAGTCGTCATCTGTCGCCGAAAGTCCGCGTTTTCGTAGACTGGATTGCGGAGCTGTTCGATCGTTGCCCATTGCTGAGCGGCCGCGGCAGTCTCGACGCCACCTGCACGAAGCGCACGTTCGAGCAGCGCGAGTCCGCGCCGGCACTCGACACGCCGGTGATGTCAGAATGGGTCGCCTGAGGTACGTTAATTGAAACAGTGAATTCCAGCCGCGGCGCCAATGCCGCGGCAACTGTGCAATCGGGTGGCTTCTGCAAGGCTCCGTCGCGATTGTTCCTGAATCGCGACAATTCATTTCGCAAAACCGCGATTTATCCGCCACGCGTCGACGTCTACATTTCACCCTGTCGCAGCGCCATCGCGCTGCCAATGAATCGACAGGAGTGAATCATGAAACGCAATCTTTTGGCAGGCCTCGCCCTGTCGCTGCTCGTCAGCGTTCCGGCATTTGCGGAAGGCGGCAGTATCGGCCGTGCAGGAACCTATGACACGCAACCGGCGCCGAGCGCGAGCACGAAGACCCGCGCCGAGGTCAAGGCGGAACTGGTCGCCGCTTATCGCGACGGCTCGCTGCCCTCGCTGAACCGCACCTCGTATCCGAACAAAGGCCTGATCGGTCAGACGCAAGCCGCGCGCATCGCATTGCAGGAAGGGACGAACGGCGAAGTGACGCGCGTCGCGAAGGGCCAGTAACGAGTTAGCAGAAGTTGATTCGGAATCCGGCGCACCTGTCGCACGAGAAGCGCGCGCCTCTTCATCAAGGAGCACATCATGACACCATCGGAACTCGATAACTGGGATACCGATACGCCCGTGTGGACGCCGTATCGCCCGGCACAGCATTGAGCGTTAGCTGCCTGTCGTTCACGGCACTCGCCGTTATGCGCCCGCGAAGTGGCTTCGCGGGCGCATTTGCATTGAAGCGATCGAAAGCGCGAGCCGTTTCTTGCTGACTGAGGAGCGTTCAATCGGTGCGGTATTTGGGTGAGCGTGGCCCGTACAGCCGTCCGTTCGGCGGCCCGGCATGCAGAAGCCGATAGCTCGTCACCCCAGCGATATCGTGGCCCTTGTCCGTCAGCGAATCCGCAATCTGCTTGATCGCTGCCGTGACGAGCATGCCGATCAGGCTACCGCCAGCATCGTTGTTGCCCTCATTGCTGTTGGCGCTCGCACTACCCTGCCATAGACGTCACCGGTCTTGAGGTCGACCAGCCGGGCGGATGCCGTGACGACTGTCGCACCGTCGACGACGTGGTACACGGTGCCGTACTGCGTGATCTTCGAATACAGGGCCGCGTCGGCCCCGAAGATTTCGCGCAGCTTCTCGGGCGAGGTCGCATCGATCTCCGCCGCCATCGTCAGGCCGTTCTGCCTGAACGTTTCATCCATCACCGCCACGGGTATCACGTAGTAGCCCGATTCGGCGAGCGGCATCGTCATTTGCGAGAGCATGCTGTTGGTCGCCTGTACGTCCGCCGTTTCGCTGGTCGGGGGCAGCAACAGGATCGAGTGCGGCCGGCTGTTCCTGAAGGCCGTGTAGTCCGCGTGCTTCACAGGTTGCGCGCACGAGGCCAGCAGTACGACAGTGGACAGCGCAAACCAGAGTTTGAGGGAAAGGATCTTGCGTTTTTTCAGAAAGTCCAACGCTTCATCAAATCCACACCTTTCGCAGACTTTTTCCGGCAACGACGCGCTTGCCGTCGTTTCCCTATAATCAAAGGTCCTTCCCTCGCAGCGGGTTTGTGCGCTTCACCATAGGAGAGCAACACGATGGATTATGTGAAACTCGGCCGCACCGGCCTCGATGTATCGCGTCTCTGTCTCGGCTGTATGAGTTATGGCGTGCCCTCGCGCGGCACGCATACCTGGACGCTCGACGACGAAGCCGCGCGGCCATTCATCAAGCAGGCGCTCGATCACGGCATCAACTTCTTCGATACCGCCAACGTCTATTCGGACGGCACCAGCGAGGAAATCGTCGGCCGTGCGCTGAAGGACTTTGCGAAGCGCGATGAGATCGTGCTCGCCACCAAGGTCAATAGCCGCATGCATCCGGGCCCGAATGGCGCAGGGCTGTCGCGCAAGGCAATCATGGCGGAGATCGATCACAGCCTGCGGCGGCTCGGTACTGACTATGTCGACCTGTATCAAATCCATCGCTGGGACTACGGCACGCCGATCGAAGAAACGATGGAAGCGCTGCACGACGTCGTAAAGGCCGGCAAGGCGCGCTACATCGGCGCGTCGTCGATGTACGCATGGCAGTTTGCCAAGGCGCTGCAGGTGGCCGACCGCAATGGCTGGACCCGCTTCGTGACGATGCAGAACTACGTGAATCTGCTGTATCGCGAGGAAGAGCGCGAAATGCTGCCGCTGTGCGAGAGCGAAGGCATCGGCGTGATTCCGTGGAGCCCGCTTGCACGCGGACGCTTGACGCGCGACTGGGACACCGAGAGCGCGCGCTCTGAAACCGATGAGTTCGGCCGCACGCTGTACGCGCAGACGCAGGAAGCGGATCGGCGTATCGTCGAGCGGGTCAGCGAGATCGCGAAAGAGCGCGGCGTGCCGCGCGCGCAGGTTGCGCTAGCGTGGGTGCTGCAGAAGAAACCGATTACCGCGCCGATCGTCGGTGCGACCAAGCTGCACCATCTCGACGATGCGGTCGCAGCGCTGTCGTTGAAGCTCAGCGGTGAAGAGATTCACCGGCTCGAGGAACTGTATGTGCCGCATGCGGTGGCGGGGTTCAAATAAGCGCTTTGACGCGTACAGGGATCCTGTTAACACAGGCGGAATGGCCCGCGCTTGCAGCGCAGGCCGTTTCGCTTCCTCTTCATTAACTACGCGGCACGTCCGGTTCGAAGAACACCCAGCGCACCTGAGGAAACGCGGCCTGCAAGTCGGCCTCGATAAGATTGATCGCATCAACCATCGCGCGGCCGCTCGCATAGTCGATCATTTCCGCCTGCACCGCCACCACCACGTGACGCCCCCACTGCAGCGTGATCATGTTGATGATGCTGCGAATCTCCGGACGCGCGCGCAGATGCGCGTCGATGGCGCTGCGCACTTCCGGGCTCGCCGATTCACCGACGATCATCGACTTCACTTCACGCGCGACGAGCCACGCGATCGTCATCAGCAAAAGGCCGACTCCGACCGAGCCGAGCGCGTCATACACGGGATCGCCGGTCATCATCGTCAATAGCACCGCGACGAAGGCGATCGCGAGACCGAAGAGCGCGGCGATATCTTCGCCGGCCACGACCAGCAGATCCGATTCGCGCGTCTCGCGAAACCACTGCCACAGATTTTTGTCCGGATACGTCTTGCGAATCTCCTTGATCGCGCCCCACAGCGATAGCGCTTCGAGCACCACCGATACACCGAGCACCGCCAACGCAACGAACGCATACTGCAACGGCTCGCGCGCAATCAGCCGATGCACGCCCTCGTACACGGAAAACGCGCCGCCGACGAAAAACAGCAGCAACGCAACCAGCAGCGAATAGAAGTTGATTTCTCGGCCGCTGCCCATCGGATGCAAAGGGCTCACCGGTTTGCGCGCCTCGCGCAGCCCGAAAAGCAGCAGCAGTTGATTGCCGCAGTCGGCGGTGGAGTGAATCGCTTCGGCGAACATCGAGCCGGAGCCGGTGAACGACGCCGCGACGAACTTGCAGACGGCGATGCCGAGGTTGGCGGCGAGTGCGTAGAAAATAGCTTTCGGCGATTCTTCTTTCATCTGCGGGCGGGCGTCCGTGAGTGGGCTGGGTATTGTCGGGTATTGTCGGGTATGGCACGACCGAAGTGGTCGGCAAGCACTCGGTATTATGGATGACAACGACACACCCGGCCGCAGGAATCGGACCTGATGCGTCGCCGTGCCGCCAGTACCCCAAGCGCCCTTTCCACCATCCGCGCGGCTCACGCCCGCTCGAGCGCGGCCATCTCCCGCACGACCACCAGCAGCACCGAAAGACTCGCGCCACCCGTCGCACGCAAATCGGTCAGCAGACGCGTATAACGCTCGAGCTGCGCCGCGCGTTTCTCGCGCCACGTTTGCACCAGCGAATCGGGCGTCGACGCATCGGTCGCGCCAGCCAATGCGCTCGTGGTCAGCGCGCGCTTGAGGCGGGCGAGTTCGGCAAGCGCCGATGCGCGCGCGAGCATGTCCCAATGCGTCGGCGCCGGCAATGAAGCGGCGCGCTCGCTGATCCAGCTGTAGTTCAGCAGCGTGCCAAGCGCGAAGTAGACGCCCGCGACCTGTTCTAGATTGCGCTCGCACGTCGACGCGACTTCGGCGATATCGAGTAGCGCGGCCGACACCTCGCCGCTCGCGATCCGCACCGCGAGATCGCCATCGACACCCGCATCGACGAACGCCCGCTGCCGCTCCGACAACGCTTCGAGATCGGCGGCCGGCAACAGCGCTGGCCATTGCGGGGCGAGACGCTGCGCGGCATCGCGACAGCGCGCGAGCAGGCCGGTCACGTCGCCGTTGGCCGCGCCCGTTTGCAGATGCCGCAGGAACCACAGCGCCGAACGTTCGACGAGCCGCGCGACCTCCGCGAACATGCGTGCCTGCACGTCGTCGGCGACGCGGTTGTCGAGCGCGTCGATGCTGCGCCAGATCTGATCGAGATCGAACACGTCGCGCGCCATGATGCAGGCACGCACGATGTCGCCGGGCTGTGCATCGGTCTCCTCCATCAGCCGATGCACGAACTCGCAGCCGACCCGATTCACGAGCGCATTGGTCAAATGCGTCGCGAGGATTTCACGGCGCAGCGGATGGCGCTGCATCGGTTCGCGGAAACGCTGCCGCAGCGGCTTCGGAAAGTACTCGATCAACATGTCGCTGACGAGCGGGTCCTCCGGCATCGACGATTCGAGCAGCGCGTCGTAGAGCCACATCTTGCTGTACGCGAGCAGCACCGCACGCTCGGGTGTCGTCAGCCCCTGTTTCGCGGCTGCGCGCTCGGCGACATCTTCGTCGGTGGGCAGAAACTCGATCACGCGATTGAGCCGCCCAGCCTTTTCCAGATAGCGCATCAAACGGGTTTCGGCATCGAGCAGCTCGACGCCGAAGCGGCCCGCGATCGACAAAGCCTGCGTCTGGTAGTAGTTGTCCGTCAGCACGAGCAGACCGACTTCATCGGTCATTTCCGCAAGTAGTGCATTGCGCTGTTTCTCCGTCATCTCGCCATCGGCGACAACGAGGCCCAGCAGAATCTTGATGTTGACCTCGTGATCCGAGCAATCGACACCGGCCGAATTATCGATCGCATCGGTATTGATGCGGCCGCCGTGCTGCGCGAACTCGATGCGGCCGAGTTGCGTCAAGCCGAGATTGCCGCCCTCGGCCACGACCTTGCAGCGCAGGTCGGCACCGTTCACGCGGATCGCGTCGTTCGCGCGATCGCCCGCTTGCTGGTTGGTTTCGCGGCTCGCCTTCACGTAGGTGCCGATGCCGCCGTTATAAAGCAGATCGACCGGCGCCTGCAGAATCACGCGCATCAGCTCGGCCGGCGACAGCGCCGCCGCGCTGGTGCCGAGCGCCGCCTGCACCGCCGGCGACAGCGGAATCGTCTTCGCGCTGCGCGGGAACACGCCGCCGCCCGCCGAGATCAGCGACGGATCGTAATCGGCCCAGCTTGAGCGGTCGAGCATGAAGAGCCGCGCGCGCTCGGCCATGCTCGCGGCGGGATCGGGATTCGGATCGAGGAAGATATGGCGGTGATCGAACGCGGCGAGCAGCTTGATATGCGGCGACAGCAGCATGCCGTTGCCGAACACGTCGCCTGACATATCGCCGACACCGACCACCGTGAAGTCCTGGCTCTGCGTGTCGACGCCCATTTCGCGGAAGTGCCGCTTGACCGACTCCCACGCGCCGCGCGCGGTGATGCCCATCTTCTTGTGGTCGTAGCCGACCGAGCCGCCCGACGCGAACGCGTCGTCGAGCCAGAAACCGTATTCCTGCGAGATTGCATTCGCGTAGTCGGAGAACGTGGCCGTGCCCTTGTCGGCGGCGACGACCAGATACGGGTCGTCGGGATCGTGACGCACCACGTCAGGCGGTGGCACGACGTCGGTGGCCGCCAGATTGTCGGTTACGTCGAGCAGGCCGCGCAGGAAGGTCTGATAGCACGCGACGCCTTCGCGCATCCACGCATCGCGCTCGCTCTGCGGCGGCGGATTCTTGACGACGAAGCCGCCCTTCGAGCCGACCGGCACGATCACGACGTTCTTCACCATCTGCGCCTTCATCAGGCCGAGCACTTCCGTGCGGAAATCCTCGCGCCGATCCGACCAGCGCAAGCCGCCGCGCGCGACGCGCCCGCCGCGCAAATGCACGCCCTCGACGCGCGGCGAATAGACCCAGATCTCGAACATCGGCTTCGGCTCGGGCAGGCCGGGCACCTGCGCGGGATCGAACTTGAACGACAGGTACGGCTTCGGTTGCCCCTGAGCATCATGGCGGTAGTAGTTGGTGCGCTTGGTCGCCTTGATCACGCCGAGGAACTGCCGCAGGATGCGGTCTTCGTCGAGATTCGGCACCTGGTCGAGCGCGCTGTCGATCGACTCCAGACAGGCGTTGACGCGCGCCTCGCGTACCGCGCCGAGCGCCGGATCGAAGCGCGCGACGAACAGATCGACGAGCATGCGCGCAATCGCCGGATTGCCGGTCACCGCGCGTTCGATATACGCGTCGCTGAACGTCGAACCGACCTGGCGCAAGTACTTCGCGTACGCGCGCAGAATCGTCACCTCGCGCGCATTGAGCTGCGCACGCAACACGAGCCGGTTGAAGTCGTCGCTTTCGATCGTGCCGGTCCATACCTGCTCGAACGCCTGCTCGAACAGATCCTTGACCCGCTCGATGTCGAACTCGGCATCGTCCGCGAGTTCGAGGCCGAAGTCGTGAATCCACGCGGGCATCGCGCCCGGCGCCTCGATCAGATAAGGCCGCTCTTCGTCGACGCGCACGCCCAGATGTTCGAGCATCGGCAAGCTGCGCGACAGCGCGATCGGCATGCCTGCGCGATACACCTTGAAGCGGAACGCGCGCGGTCCGGATTCGATCGGCCTGTACAGATTCATTGCGAGCCGCTCGCTGCCCTGCACGCGCTCGATCAGTTCGATATCGCGCACCGCCGTGCGCGCCGGATAGTCGTCGCGGTAGCCGGCCGGAAACGAATCAGTGTAGTGCTGCAACAAGCGGTTGCCTTGTTCTTCGCCGAACGCGTCGAGCAATGCGTCGGCCAGATCGTCCTGCCAGCGTCGCGCGACCTGCACGAGGCGCGCTTCGAGCTCGCGCGTATCGACGCTCGGCATGCCGCCCTCTTTGGCATGGACGACGAAATGAATTCGCGCGAGCGTCGACTCCGACAGCAACGGCGTGAATTCGACGTTCTCGCCATTGAATGCGTCGGCGAGCAGGTTCGCGATGCGTTGCCGCAGATCGGTGTTGTACTTGTCGCGCGACACGAACACGAGGCACGACACGAAGCGATCGAAGCGATCGCGCCGCACGAACAGCCGCGTGCGTTGATGTTCCTGCAAACGCAGCACGCCGAGGGTGGTGTCGTAAAGCTGGTCTTCGTCGGCCTGGAACAGTTCGTCGCGCGGATAGGTTTCGAGCACCGTGACCAGCGATTTCGCCAGATGACCTTTCGGCAGGAATGCGGCGCGTCGGACGATATTCGCGCACTTGCGCCGCACGATCGGAATCTCGGCGGCCGACACGAAATAAGCGGTCGACGTATACAGGCCGATGAAGCGACGTTCGCCCGTCACCTTGCCATCGGCGCCGCTCAGCTTGATGCCGACATAGTCGAGATAGCCGGGCCGATGCACCGTGGCGCGCGAATTGGCCTTGGTCAGAAAGATCGGCGACGAGCCCGTGATGATCTCCGCGGCCGCCGGCGGCAACGGCGTGACTTCCGCCGCGCCGCCCGTGCCCTGCGCATCGCGCAGAATGCCGAGACCGGAGCCCGCCACCGCCCGCAAACCATAGCCGCCGTCGTGCTGCACCAGTTCATAATCCCGCTGGCCGAGAAACGTGAAATGATCGGCGACCATCCATTCGACGAACGCGCGCGCTTCGACGCCCTCGGGACCGGTCTCGCGCGCCTTCATATCCTGAATCGTCTGCTTCGCGCGTTCGATGATCTTCGGCCAGTCCTCGACCGCCGCGCGCACGTCGCCGAGCACCCGGGCGATATCGTCGCGCAACGCGTCGAGTTTTGCGGCATCGCCACAACGATCGACTTCGAAATGGATGCACGAGGTCAGATGCGAGCGCGTATCGCCGGCTTCTTCGGCGCCCTGGCTCACGCGCGCGATGCTGCCGTCCGCCGCGCGCCAGATCCGAAACACCGGATGCACGACCGAATGCAGCGCGAGCCGATGGCGGTTGACCGTCATCGAGACCGAATCGACGAGGAACGGCATGTCGTCGTTGACGATCTCGATCACCGTGTGATCGGAATGCCAGCCATGCTGTTCGAGGATCGGGTTATATACGCGCAACCGCTGCTCGCCCGGCACGAAGCGCTGCGCGGTCTGCCAGTGGGCGAGCGCCGCGCCGTACAGATCGGCGATCGAGCGGCTTTGCAGATCGCCGGCGTCGACAAAATCGTAGTAATGCCGCAGGAAGGGTTCGACGATATTGAAGGTCGGTTCCGGCAACCGCCCCCGCGCAAATTCGACGACATCGTTCAGCAGGTGCGTGACGGCTTCTTCGTTCTTTGCTTGCATGATCGACTCCCCTGGCTGGCGGCAATGGTGAGTATCGCGTGATTCGCAGGCAACGTCTGACTTGGAATTATGCGCCTGCCGTGCGCGATGCGTCCGTTTCGCGCGGTCAGGTAATACCCGCTGCCGGCTCGTCGAAGAATCGTCACAGTCGGGTTGGAAGGGGGCGCGTCGCTGCGGCGCGGCAATGTCGTGAGCGGCTCAACGCGCGGGCTTGGCCGGTGCGGGTCCCGGCGCTGCCGCATCGCTGTCCTCGGCGCGCTGAGTGAGCCACGCGCGAATCTGCGCGGCGGTCCACGCTGGATCGTCGTGCGGCAGATCGTGGCCGGCCCACGGATGCGCGCGATGCGGCGCGCCCCACGCCGCCGCGAGCTTCCCGGAACAGACGGGGTTGACGAGCCCATCGGCCGCCGACGACAGAATCAGCAGGGCACACCCCGGCGCGGCGGGCGCCGCGTTAAAGCGGGCAGCCGCCCACAATTGCCGCAGCGCATTCGCGCGGCTCACCGGTGCGCTGCGACGGATCGTGGTCCAAGCGGCGAGGTCCGCGGCCAAGGTGTCGAGGTTGTTGCAGGTGAGGCGATGGATGCCGCTCTCGGCATCGGCCGCATCGCCCCAGTGGGCGGCGACGCCGAGCAGACCCGGCCACGCCGACGGCCGCAGCCGCTCGTGCATGCGACTGAACGGCCGCATGCTCGTATTGATCAGCACGAGCCGTTCGATTTCGCCGGGATGACGCTGTGCCCAGTCGGTCGCGACCATGCCGCCGAGCGACATCGCGATTATGTTGTAGGGGCCCGGCACGCCCGATTCGAGCGCAGCCTGCCGCACGAAGGCGACGATGCCCGCGACGCTCGCGGGCGCGCGCCGCCGCACGTATTCACCGTTGCCGGGTAGATCGAGCAGCAGCAAACGTATGCCGGCCGTGGTCGTTGCGTTGGAGGTGGCGGTTGTCGTCTGACCGCACGAGCTGCGGTCCGGGATCTGACCCAGGGATTCACGCAACGCCGCCGGCAAGCGCCCCCAATGCCGCGTTTCGCGCGTCAGTCCGCGCAGCAGGACCCATGTGCTCATTCGCGATCCGGCCTGTACCAGTGGTCGAGCGCGCGTTGCAGCAACTGCTCGCGCTGGTTGCCTTGCGGCAGCCAGCGCTGCGACGAAAACGCCGCGCGCGCGAGAAAGTCGAACAGGTTCGCATGGCGCCGCAGCACGCGCGCGGTGCGATGCTCCATGACCGGATTGAACATGCCTTGCCGGGAAAACAACTGGCGCGGGTTCTTCTTGATCCACAGCCACGAGCCGAGTTCGAGCGTCATCGGCAGGAAGATGTTCGGCACCGGCGTGCGGTCGTACGCGTAGTCCCACAGATCGCCGTGCAGCAGATACTGGTGGCTTTGCGGCTCGAACGTGTAGCCGTGATGCGGATGCGCGTGTTCGAACATGCTCTTCAGCATGTACATTTCTGGCAGATGCGGCATCTGCTGGCGGGTTCGCGCGTATGGAAACCAGATGCTGTCGCTCCAGCCGTAGCCGGAATGGCAATCGAGCGCGATGCTCAGCGGCCGCGCGGCGAGTTGCGTTTCGACCACGTGCAGCAGCGCGGCCGCCTCGACCTCCATCGGCTCGCCCGCGCGGCCCCGATACCACGGTAGCCACGCGCCGACGCGCTGGCCGCCCGCAAGCAGCGGCACACGCGCGTCGGCGTCTTGCGGTGCGTTGCGCATCAGATCGACACCGCGCGGATTGGCGCGCGTCGCTGCCCACATGCCACCGGGATTCGCAATCGGTAAAAAGATCAGCCGGATAGATTGCAATTCACGCACCAGAAGTTCGTCCCATTCGAGCCGAGCGAGCAGCGAGCGCATATAGTCGAGCACGAGTTGCGAGCCGATTCGCTCGAGCCCGTGAATGCCGCCGAAAAAGCCAATGGCCGGCGCGAGCGGATCGGATGAACCGATGCTCGCGGTGTAGATGGAAAAGCGCCGGCCACGTACCTCGGTCTCGCAGACCGCGCGGATTTCGAAGCTCGCCCTGCCCTGATCGAGGATTGACTTGAGATCTTCATATTCGGCAAAACTGTCCGGAAGAAAGCTCAAAGGAGTCGGCATGACGGCGTGACCGGGGTGTCGGGATTTTTAAGGGCGGCCGGAAAACACGCACTATAGCCTGGCTGTGTGTCAGTGGGCGGGAGCGTCGAGCCGATCGGCAGTTGCGTAGGATCGAGCTGTAGCGCCGCGTCGATGGGTGGGCCGTGCCTCGGTTAGAGACACTGTCACGTGCAGATGATGTGAGCATCCTACGATGGTGAACCGCTTTGGTTTTCTGGACATGGTACCGGCTCTGTAAGTAAGCCGGCGTGAGGAGAGATGGTCGGTCGCTTAGTTCTTGTCTTGGACCGAAAATTGAAACGGTATCTCTGGCTGCGCAAATCTGAGCCGAAGTTGATTTAGAGCCGGTACCGGGACAAAGCGCTGATTCTCAAACGTGTAGTACGACACTAACAATCCAACGCGGAATTCTTGTGCATCATCGAACAGGTAACTGTTCTTCGGAAAGGCAAGCTTGCCGTCCTTCGTCGCCACTACAGCCAGACATGACGAAAGCAGACTTGGCAGATGCAAGAATGTCGGCTTACGAGCTAGAGGATTCACCAAAAGGAATATCTGCTGGTGCCGGTCGGCTTCGCCTGAACCACTGCCGTACCCTTCCATACACAGAAGCGGAGGACGATTGCTCGTCCCTCCCGCCAAGAACACCTGAGCGTTGCCCGGATAAATGTCTATTGCATACTCATCCGGAAACGTCGTTGCGCGCGCAAAGCGATAGCTTTTGCCATTGACCGTTATGCGATTCTCTGCAACCTCGATTCGCAAAGCCCTTCCGTCCAGAGTGGATCTCAGTTCCGTGTAACTACCCTGCCCCCCGAGATCTGAATAAAGGTGGAGAGGCCCGGCAGGTTGCTTGACCGGGGCACCAAACACCACGCCCGGCTGGGCGGAATAGAACGCATCGTAGCTGTCGTAAGATCGGACCGCGTGAGCATTACTCGACATGGCGGCCAGAGCCGCCATCAGCATCACGGTGGATTTCATCGGTATGCCTTTGCTCCGTTAGCTTTCAGGCTTACACAAGCGCGAAGAATATACAGTGACATTTGAATTTGGATCAGTATTGATTATGCATTCATGTAGCGGGTCAGTCACGTTTGCTCCGTTGTATGAGTTATTTTCGCGTGAGAATTGTTAGACAGACTCCCGGTGTCCAAGATAGAAACGCAACGCTTGCGCGCCATTCGTCTTGTGCCGCTGCGTACGTCCCATGGAATCAGTGACACCGCGCGTTAGGAAACCTCGCCACTCGATCGTGTAATCCGTGTCGCGAGTGGCAATCCGTTGACATCGCGAAGCGTGAACTGTTCATCGAACGGGCCCGCAGATCGATTGCGACAGCGGCATTCGTCGTCTTGCCCTAAAGCCCGCGTCATGTCGTAACCGGTTGGGAGAGCCCTCATCGCATTAATCGAAATCCACTCTCCGGTTTTCTTGTTCGTCGTCATTGCGTGAGGCATATCAGTAAATCCTTTGTATATCTTGAATGCAATACGACAACCAAGACATTCCCGGCCATCTGATCCCTCGAACATATCCGAAAAGCCAGCCTTCATTTCTTCAATGATCTCCTTTGCGGAGCGCATTCTTTCGTACATTGGACCTCCATATGGGGCCGAACGGCTTCGTGCTGACACGCATCGAGTTCATCGGCAAGGTGGGCTATGCTCAGTCCTGGTGGTGCCGTTCGTCGCGTGACACGGCGCGCGATCTGCCACGACGCACCCCCGCAATGAAAGCCCCGCCGAAGCGGGGGCATGGCTGACGTGCGTCTATATGATCTTCAATCCGTTTTGATCGAATCGAGGTCGCGCAGGAACTGGTTTTGCTGCTTCCGAATTGAATAGTGGCAACGGGCCGCCATCACATCATATAGTTCTATGTGATTTCTTTTTGCTCTTTCCTTTGCTGACGGATATTCAATTTTAATCGCAAGATCGCAAGCTTTCACAGCGTCATCTTGCAATCGCATATAACGGATCAATTCGACCTTGTTCGTTCCGGAAACGCCGTGCGCGACTAAAAATGCATTAGAAACCTTCTTGTTATCAGCCTCCAAGCTCCTGGCATGATCTTCGTAACAATCGAAGTCTCCGAATCCACCACCGCCTAAATATTGTAGACAGTTCGAATCATCTATAGCTTCGTCGGCATATATTGAATGAAAGCCGCCCAAAGCCACTACTACTACAAAACATTTGATAAGTCTATATGACAATGCCTTTCCCGTGCTATGCATCATAATTTCCTGTTTCAAAAAGTCGTGCTTCAAGTGCACGCCTCCATTCAATTCCTCGGGCGCGATACGCGCGAATATAGGCCGGTAATTTACCGTATTCTGAGGCGTTGACCTTGTCAACCAGCTCTGCAATTCCGTGTCCCGGTCCGGCGTTAAAAGCCATGCTTACTAGTGCATCATATTCGTACTGGAGCAACGGAACCCGTATCCGGCGATTAATGGCCGACTCACATTCTTCAAAATTTGTTTTTGCGAGTTGTCGCGCACGCTCCACTGAAATCACATCGCCAACGTGCAGATGATCTGAGGGAAGAACCTTATGCCCGAATCCAACTGTAGGATATACCTTGCCATCAACATAAACTTTAAGGATCATCCCATCAACAACGGGCAAGCCCTTATAAGTTCCGTTCAAAACGCCACTTTCACACACGGCCATAAACGCCAATCCATCATTCGAAAGACGCCAGGGTTTGCCGTGCCTACTGCAATGCACGTCAACACACGAATTCGGGTCTGTATTTGTTAGAGGGTGTTAGCAACTTTGGATAATCGGCGCAGCATGAACGAGCATCAACATTGCGAAGACGACGAAATGAAGCCCTGCAAGCGTCTGCGGAAGTCGCTCGTAATCTCGTGCAAGCCGCCGGAACCGATTCAACCAGCCAAAGCTGCGCTCGACCACCCAGCGACGCGGCAGGAGGACAAAGCCTTTTTTTGCCTCCGGCAGCTTGATGACCTGCAGTTCAATACCTTCATCACGCGCGGCCTGCGCCGCATCCTCACCTGTATAGCCTTGGTCAGCGAATGCCACCTTCACTGTCTGACCTGTTACCCGTTGAACCTGGCGGGCGAGCTCGGCAACCTGCGCTCGCTCCTGCTCGTTGGCCGGCGTAATGTGCACAGCCAACAGATTGCCCAGCGTATCGACTGCCATGTGTACCTTGCTGCCACGCTTGCGCTTATAGCCATCGTAGCCCGCACGCGGGCCGCTTTCGCACGTGGACTGCAACGTGCGTCCATCCAGGATAACCGCGCTGGGTTGCCCCCGGCGCTCCTGGGCGACACGCAGTACCGAACGCAAATCGCTGACCATCGCCTCGAAACAACCCGCGTTCAGCCACCGTTGTGTTTGCTGATAGACCAGTTCCCACGGCGGTAAGCTGGTCGGCAGCATACGCGAGGACGCACCGGCTCGCGCCATCCAGCGCAGCGCGTTGAACATTTCGCGAAGTTCGTATCGGCGTTGCGGTGCGTCCTCGTTCATAAAGATCAAGTACGAAGCGGCGAAGCTCCATTCTTCATCCGTCACATCAGTCGGGTATGGCTTGCGTACTGTCATCACACCAGGATACCAGGTCCAACTGAAAGTGCCTAACACCCTCTATTCCTTTAATACTTCCTGCAATTCCTTGACTCTATCTTGAGTGATATTTGCCATACACTCCCAAAAGTAAATATAGCGCTCGGCAGCCTCACCCATCATGTAGGTTTCGGTGTAGCACTCGTTATCGCGGTACTGTGCCCAAGAGTCTTGTGACTTCAAAAAGTAAGGTAGAGCTAAAGGTTCGCCTTCTGCTTTAAGTGACCTGTCATTGCTTCCAATCTTGATTTTCGCCGATCGCAGGATTTTATCGAGTGCACGACCCGCATGATCGAACTTGCGGTGCGAACACTGCGCCAAGTCGTCATTGGTTGCATGGTCCCCAGTGTCACACATATGCGCCACATCGGCGGCGCTATGACCTGAAAAATACTGATCCGGTGACTTGAAATAGTGATAATCGAATTTTCCAGAATACACGGTCTTAGCGGGCGCAATGATCGGAGCGATCATGAACGCGAGTATTAGGCTAGTGCGATGAATCATAGACCCCTGCCTCAAACATTTCCGCCTCACGGTGCCGACGCCGCAGTAACCCTCTAAGTGGTTTCCCCTTAACCGTCGCGTACTGCCTTATCCTATCACCTACTTTGTTGTAGTCACCAGTATTAACAAAATCGAGCAGACTGTCGCCATGATGCTGAAGGTTGTACATAAAGCACACAAGTGCATCGTATTCAAATTGAAACAGTGGAAGCCGAATTTTTCTATTGATCGTATTCGTCGGGCTGAACTGTTCCCAGCCTTTAAGAAACTCGGTTCCCCGCGCGGAAAATTTCCACGGCTTACACAAGCGCGAAGAATATACAGTGACATTTGAATTTGGATTAGTATTGGTTATGCATTCGTGTAGCGGGTCAGTCACATTTGCTCCGTTGTATGAGTTATTTTCGCTTGAGAATTGTTAGACAGACTCCCGGTGTCCAAGATAGATACGCAACGCTTGCGCGCCATTCGTCTTGTGCCGCTGCGTACGTCCCATGGAATCAGTGACACCGCGCGTTAGGAAACCTCGCCACTCGATCGTGTAATCCGTGTCGCGAGTGGCAATCCGTTGACATCGCGAAGCGTGAACTGTTCATCGAACGGGCCCGCAGATCGATTGCGACAGCGGCATTCGTCGTCTTGCCCTAAAGCCCGCGTCATGTCGTAACCGGTTGGGAGAGCCCTCATCGCATTAATCGAAATCCACTCTCCGGTTTTCTTGTTCGTCGTCATTGCGTGAGGCATATCAGTAAATCCTTTGTATATCTTGAATGCAATACGACAACCAAGACATTCCCGGCCATCTGATCCCTCGAACATATCCGAAAAGCCAGCCTTCATTTCTTCAATGATCTCCTTTGCGGAGCGCATTCTTTCGTACATTGGACCTCCATAGGTTAATTGTCGATCTCAGACCATCAGACCTCGACCATGCGTAACAATGGCACCAGTGTCCCACGCGCTATGGTTCAGGTTGATGGACACCCGACGAATAAACCATCCAAGATGCTTAGCCGTCAACCGCCTTAAATCGGGATAGGGGCGTTTTGACAACTATTTACGACTGTGTCCGGTATCTCGATTTCTATTGCATATTCCTGCTGGCGCAGGATGAAAGAAATGGCGACATTGAGTCGCCCTTATCGTCATGGATCGAACCCGGTCAGTGCTTCGTTGAAAGGATTCGTAACGGCCACTCTGTCGTTCACGCTTCGCGCCGTGTCGTCCGGTGAGAGTCGCCGGCGTGGAAGCTCCTTGGCGTCGAGCGCAAGGGACCGTGAAAGCTCCAATCAAAAGGAGTCGCCATGCCGGCGCGACCCGTGTATCGGGAGCATTAAGCACGACGGCAAACGACGCAATGTTGCCTCGCCAAGAGTCAACATGAACGAGTTCGCCCGTCTGCACGCAAATCATGTCATCCGTATGTCACTCTCCGTTCAAATCAGCGACTTCAAGCTGACTTCGTTCTGCCATCCCGACGACACATGACGCCGCGGGAAAATTCGACACAGAAACATGTAGTCGTCTAGACGTTGCGATGCCTTCACTCAACCGTCACAGTCGCTTTCTAGAATGAGCCCCACACATGCCGGCAGTGTCCGGTTGCATCGAGGGAATACAGATGGAAGCGATTCGTGAAGCTATTCGAATCGAACGTTTGAGCAAGACGTTCGACAACGGCCGCAAAGCGCTCGACGAAATCGATCTGCGCGTCGCGCCCGGTGAAATGGTCGCGCTGATCGGCGCGTCGGGCTCGGGAAAATCGACGTTGTTGCGGCATATCGCGGGGTTTACCGCGTCGGACGCGCAGCCGTCGCAGATCGAGATTCTCGGCCGGCCGATCCAGCAGAACGGCCGCATCGTGCGTGAAGTGCGCAGCATTCGCCGCGACATCGGCTTCGTGTTCCAGCAGTTCAACCTGGTGAACCGGCTGTCGGTCGAAACCAACGTGCTGATCGGCGCGCTCGCGCGCCTGCCGTGGTGGCGGCGTCTCTGCGGCCGCTTCCCGCGCGCGGAACGCGCACTGTCGCTGGCTGCGCTGCACGAAGTCGGGATCGGCGAACACGCGCGCGAGCGGGCCGCGAACCTGTCGGGCGGTCAGCAGCAACGTGCCGCGCTCGCGCGGGCGCTCGTGCAGCGCGCGCAAATCGTGCTCGCCGACGAGCCGATCGCCTCGCTCGATCCCGAGTCGTCGCGCCGCGTGATGGACATGCTGCAAGCGCTGAACGTCGAGCATCGGATCACGGTGCTGGTGTCGCTGCATCAGGTCGACATCGCGATGCGGTACTGCCCGCGCACGGTCGCACTGCGTCGCGGCAAGGTGGTCTACGACGGCCCTTCCAATGCGCTGACGCCGGCGCTGCTAAAGAAACTCTACGGCGACGATGCGCGCGAACTGCTCGACGACGCGCCCCACGACGCTGACGACACTCACGCCGCACCTGCGCGGCCCGAAACCGGTCCTGCCGCCGCGCGCTACGCGTTCGCGCTGAACACCGCGCCGTCGAACTGAACCGCGCACGCTGTCGCGCCCTCCTGTTTCTCTCCATCCACTCAACCGGACCTCAACCGATGAAACTCCTGCGCTCCCTGATCATGCTCGCGGCCGGCGCTGCCGCTTTCACCTGTGTCGCCGCGGCCCACGCCGAGGACATCAACCTCGGCATCATCTCGACCGATTCGTCGGCGGTGCTCAAGCAACGCTGGGAACCGCTGATCGAAGACATGAAGAAACAGACCGGCCTGGACGTGAAGGCATTCTTCGCGACCGATTACGCAGGCATCATCGAAGGCATGCGCTTCAACAAGGTGCAGGTCGGCTATTTCGGCAACGCATCGGCGATCGAAGCCGTCGATCGTTCGAATGGCGAAGTATTTGCGAAAGTCGAGCACGCGGACGGCCAAAGTGGCTACTACTCGCTGCTGATCACCAATGTGAACAGCCGTTTCAAGACACTCGACGACGTGTTCAAGGACACGAAGAGCGTGACGCTCGGCTTCGGCGATCCGAAGTCGACGTCGGGCACGCTGGTGCCGGGCTACTACCTGTTCGCGAAGCACAACGCGCCGGTCAATACGTCGTTCAAGAGCGTGCTGCCGTCGAGCCATGAGGCGAATCTGCTGGCCGTCGTCAACAACAAGATCGACATCGCGACCAACAACAGCGAGATGATGGACACGCTGAAGCAACAGCACCCGGACAAGTACGCGCAGGTGCGCGTGCTGTGGACCTCGCCGCTGATTCCGTCGGACCCGCTCGTGTGGCGCAAGGATCTGCCTCAAGCGACGAAGGACAAGCTGCGCACATTCTTCCTGAACTACGCGAAGACCGATCCGCACGAGAAAGCGGTGATGGCTGCCATCACCGGATACAGCGGCTTCTCGGCATCCTCGGATCAGCAACTGCTGCCGATCCGCCAGATCGTGCTGTTCCAGCAGAAGCAGAAGATCGAGAACGATACGCATCTGTCCGATAGCGACCGCAAGACGCAATTGGCCGCGCTCGACGCGAAGCTGAGCGCGCTCAGCAGCGAACAGTCGAAGCAATGAATACGGCCGATCTGATCACGTCGCCGGCGCACGCGAGCGAAGCGGCCGCCGCGCAGGCGGCGCGAGCAAAAGATCGTGCCCGCAAGCGCAGTTGGTGGTCCTTGCTCGGCTGGATCGCGGTGCTTGCGGTGCTCGGCGGCGCGTGGCACGGCGCCGACATGCGTCCGCTGGATCTGCTCAGCGACTCCGCCAACATGGGTCAGTTCGCGGCGGACTTCTTCCCGCCCGACTTCACCGAGTGGCGCACCTACGTGCACGAGATGTACGTGACGCTGGCGGTCGCGATCTGGGGTACCGCGCTATCGCTCGTCTGCGCGGTGCCTTTGGGCCTGATGTCCGCGCACAATCTCGCGCCAAAGTGGGTCGTGCAACCGGTGCGCCGCCTGATGGATGCGTGCCGCGCGATCAATGAGATGGTTTTCGCGATGCTGTTCATCGTCGCGGTCGGCCTCGGGCCGTTCGCCGGCGTGCTCGCGCTGTGGGTGCATACGACCGGCGTGCTCGCCAAGCTGTTCGCCGAAGCGGTCGAGGCAATCGATCCGCGCCCGGCCGAAGGCGTGCGCGCAACCGGCGCGACGCGTCTCGACGAAATCGTCTATGCGGTGCTGCCGCAAGTGCTGCCGCTGTGGATCTCGTACGCGCTGTATCGCTTCGAGTCGAACGTGCGCTCGGCGATGGTGGTCGGCATGGTCGGCGCGGGCGGCATCGGCGTCGTGTTGTACGAGGGGATCCGCTCGTTCAACTATGCGCAGACGGCCGCCGTGATGATCATGGTGATCCTCGTCGTGACGGTGATCGATCTCGGCTCGGCGTGGTTGCGTGAGCGGGTGATCTGAGGACGACTTGCTTCGTACGCGGGACACGGACCGGTCAATTCGAAGCGAACAGGAACGGGCGAGGCGCACTGCGGGTTCGCCCGTTTCTTTTTTGCCGCGTCAGCCGACCTTTCCGCTGCACACCGCAAAACGCCGATTCCATCCACACAAAGGCCCTTCGCATAAGTCACCCACTCCGCGATTCCAGCGTTCTGCTGGAATAATCACGGGCTCGCGACCGCCCTGCGGTCTTTCCTTGCCTCTTCGTCCGATCCCGCTGTCGATGGAACCCTTTGTCGTCCTGCTGGTGCTGTTCTCCGCACTGCTTCACGCAACCTGGAACGCGTTCTTGCATGTCTCCGAAGATCGCATCTGGCTGCTCGGCATGATGGCGATGCCGTATATCGCGGTCAGCGCGATCGGCGTGCTTTTGCTGCCGCTGCCGGCACCGGCCGCGTGGCCGTATATCGTTGCGTCGGCGGTGCTCGAATGGGGCTATCTGCTCGCGCTGATCCGCGCGTCGCGCTCGGCGTCGCGCTGGTGTCGTGCGGCATCGTCTCGCTCGCGTTCCGGCGCGGCATGCGCTTTTCCGGCGAGAGCGTGCCGTTCGCGCTGCTGACGGGTCTATTCATCGCGACGTACTCGGTCGTCGACGGCGTCGGCGCGCGCGTCGCGGGCAATGGCCTCAGCTACATCATGTGGGTCTATCTGATCTGGAACATCCCGCAGTTCCTGTTTGCGTGGCATTGGCGCGGCGGCGCGAAGGGGCTGTTCATCGGCCGCGCGCTGGTGGTGAAAGGCATCGCGTCGGGCGTGATCGCGCTCGGCGCGTACTGCCTGATCATCGAGGCGTACCGCTATCTGCCGATCGCGATGGTTTCCGCGTTGCGCGAGTTGAGTTCGATCTTCGCGGTGTTGATCGGCTGCATCTTCATGCGCGAGAAGCTCACCAAGCGACGCATCGTGGCATGTGTACTCGTGACGCTCGGAGCGGTGTTGATACGGATTTGATGGGAAGTCGGGGCGCGGCCATCTCGGAACGCAGTTAAGTGCCATCAGTTACGCTTCGTTCTTCAAAAGTCCGCGGCTACGACAGAAATTTGGCTGGTCGGTGCGATCGCCGAAGTCATGCTGAGCGACGGACCCGAGTTCGAGCATTTCAAGAAGTGTAGTCAACGCGTGTAGTTCACCACCGGCACGGAATACGAAGTCGGCGCGAACTCGGTCCGGCCGCTGCGCTGCGACGAACCATTCGACGGCGCACCGTACCCGCTATTCTGCGCAGCCTGCTTTTGCGCCGCGAGCTTTGCTTCGACCGGCTGGATAGGTGCCCGATAGTCGATCACGTTCGCGTTCGACGAATCGTGCACCTGTGCGCGCGGGAGCGGCTGATCGGCCTGATTCGACTGCGCAAACACCGCGAACGGCGCGGCAATCAGAGCGGCGATAACCCCTGCTTGAATCAACGACTTGATGGACTTCATGATTTCCAACCTCCAGAGATGGCTTCATGCGGTTGCCGCGGAGCCTCGTGCGACCATCGGCTATCGGCAGCGGCAAAGTCAGTTTAGGAGCCGGTCAGGCCGCGTAGTAAGCCCTGAACCATGAATTCACTGTTGCCATAGCGGCCACAATTCGAGGTCACCTGGCTCCGGCGCGGCGTCATCGCGATGAACTACACTGATAACGCCAAACGACGCGCTGCTGCCATCGCATCCGATCGAGGAGATAGACGCTCATGTCGCATCCCGTTGCCCTGCCGTCTTACCTTGACAGCGTGCGCGCCGAATGGGTCGATTACAACGGCCACATGCGCGACGCGTTCTACCTGCTGATCTTCAGTCTCGCCACGGATGTGTTGATCGATCTGATCGGCTTGCCCGATGCGGTGCGCAAAGAGCGGCATCGATCGATCTACACGCTCGAAGCGCATCTCAACTATCTGCATGAAATCAAACAAGGCACGCCGGTGCGCGTCGACATGCGCGTGCTCGGCTACGACGCGAAACGTATGCACGTCTACTTCGAAATGTTTGCGCTGGACGCGACGCAAAGCCAACGCAGCGGCCCCGTCGCCGCGGGTGAGCAGATGCTGCTGCACGTCGATACCAGCGGACCGCGTGGCGTCGCTTTCGATCCGGACGTCAAGGCGCGCGTACACGAACTCGCGCAGGCCCATGCCGCATTGCCGCCGGCGCGTTTCGCGGGACGTGTGATCGCATTGCCCTGCGCAACGCAGCGGGAAACACTACCCGAACGGAGTGACCATGCTTGAGCCGGAAATCGCCGCGTTTATCGAACGAGCGAGTGCGCTCTACCCGTCGCATCACGCGGCGATGACGCCGCGCGAGCAGCGTGATCTGTATGACCGCTACGCCGCGACTTTAACGCCGCCACTGCCCAGCGAACTCACCACACAGGACGCGAACTTTCGCACCGACGCGGGGCACGCGATCCCGCTACGACTCTACCGGCATCGAGCGAAAGCAAGCGAACACGGCACGATCCGCGGCACGGTGCTGTATTTTCATGGCGGCGGTTTCGTGCTCGGCTCGCTTAACAGTCATCAGATGGTGACCGCGCGCCTCGCCGCCGACACCGGTCTCGACGTGATCGCGGTCGACTACCGGCTCGCGCCCGAGCATCGCGCGCCGGCCGCGCACGACGACTGCCTCGCAATCACGCTTGCCGCGTTGAACAACCGCCTGCCGTTCGATCTGCCCGACCACGCCGGATTGCAACTCGCCGGCGATAGCGCCGGCGGCACGCTCGCGGCAAGCGTCGCGCTGCGCTTGCGCGACGACGGCGTCAGCGGGGTGCGCGGCATCGCGCTGGTATATCCGATGCTCGGCACCGAGCCGCAACTACCCGCGCGCGACACCGAGGCCAACGCGCCGATGCTGACGCTCGCGGACGTGCATAAGTTTCGCAACGCGTACTGGAGCACAGTTGGGGGAAACAGCGGAGAACGAGACGAAGAATACGGCGACCCCACGCCCGGCCCCGCATGGACGATCCCGCTCGCCGCAACCCGCTTCGACGGACTGCCGCCGACGCTTGCCATCGGCGCCGAGCACGACCCGCTACGCGACGACGCGCGCGTGTTCGTCGAGCGGATTCGCGAGGCTGGTGGGGATGCCCGACTGCTGATCGGCACGGGGCTCGTGCATGGATGTTGGCGAGCGCTTGAAACGAGCCCCGGCGTGCAGGCGATGCACAGGGCTGTATGCGATTTTCTCGGCGAACAGGCACGCGATTAGCGCGGCGACACGACCGCCGCGCCCGTCGCGCTGCCGCGGCTCAGCGATTGCGGTCAGCGCGCCACTGCGCGAACGTGACGAGATCGAGGCCGACTTCGCCCGGCTCGATGCGGGTCCAGCCGAAGAACGCGTCGTCCCAGCCGGGAATGCTTTCGGGCTTCAGCGACCGGAACTTCATGCCGGAACGATACGCGAGGTCCGGCCAGAACAGCGGCATCACCTCGCGCGTGGCGAGCTGGCGCAGCAGGTCGGACGGACCACCCTCGTCGGCGACGATTTCGCCCTGCGAGATCCAGTCGTTCTCGGCCCACGCGACGAACACGCTCGGGTTGCCGGCGGCGTCGAACATCAGGATCACGTTCTGCTCGGGCCGCCAGTAATACTCGACGATGCCCTGCGCGGCCACCACTTCGTCGATCACCTTGCGCGTACGCGGATCGCAGTAGGTCATGCCGTTTTCGCCGAGCGCGAGCCAGCCCGACTCCCCGCAATGGCGGCTCTTCGCGTCCTTCAGGAAATGGGTGAGACGATTGGCCGAGTCCGCGTCGGTCTTGCGCAGGTACAGGTCGACGATGCCGGCGTTGAACGCTTTCACCGCGACAGTTTCATCGGCGACGCCGGTGAGCAACACCTTCGCGCAACGCAGATGCGAGATCGACGACAGAAATTCGACGCCGCCGATGCCCGGCATGTCGTAGTCGACGACGACCGCCGCCACTTCCTCGAAGCGCGACGGCCGCGCGACGATGTCGCGTTCCGCCGAGGTCTCGACGAAGCGCTCGACGCCCGGCTCGCTCAGACACGCCGAAGCCGCCGCGAATTCGAGCGAATTCTCGCGCGCGTGCTGGCGGATATAGTTGAGGGCCGCTTGCGGCCGCGTGAAAAACAGGTTCGTGTAAGTGCCCGGAAAAAACCGGCGAAGCGCGTCGAGGTAGCTGTCGTTGTCGTCGACGAAAACCACCGTGGACGGATAAAAAACGGGAGGTCGAATAAAGTTGTTCATATCTTCACGTGTTTCCCACGCCGCCGCGAACATTCAGACCAACCGGTCGGTCGGTTGATCTGGCGTTTCGCAAAGCGACTGCCCAAGGTATGCCGGGCGATGTCTCGCCCGCGGGTCCGCATGATCAATGGGTTCTTGTCGCTACTTCCGGTCACCGCCTGCCGTCGCCGTTATGGACGCTGTTCGCGCGTCTCGGATGGCGCAGTTTGGCGGGCCTGCCGGCATGTGCATTGCGAGCCAGTCGCTGCAAGTCACATTTACACGCCGGATAATCGAACCTTGGCTGCCGGTCGTCTGCAATGGTTCGTATAGTACAGGCTCCGGGCATTGGCGGCACCACTTAAATCGCTTTCCTGCAGGCGCCTATCGCGCAAATGCGGCGCGACTGATCGGTCGAAAAGAAAACCGCGGCTCGCGGAAAAAATGCCCGCTTCCGTCTGGCCGGCAAGGGCCTCTAACGGCAGGCATGCGCGTTGTGGCGCCAGGTCCGATCAGACATCTACCATCGTGATGCGCCGCAATATGCCGACGAGAAGCGTCGATGGCGAAATGGTCGTTTATCATCAGTCAATCGCAGTTGTTTAATGGTTGTTGCTTAGATATGACGAATACCGGGAAGATGATGATAGTCGGGCTGCTCGTGGTCGACGCGGGCGTCGCCGGTTATCTGCTGTACCCCAGGGACGATCAGGCGCCGGCCGTGACCGGCGCGGTGACTCGCAGTGTCACCGGCGCGGTGGAATCGCAACCGCAGACCGACACGACCCGCGCCATTGGCGGCAGTGTGCGGCCGGCGCAACCGGTGAGCCCGCCCGCAGCGCGCGCGGACATCGCGAACAACGCCGCGATCGCGCCGCAGTCGGCGGCCTCGCAGCCGGAGTCGGCTGCTCCGGCACCGACACCGGCTCAGGCTCAAGCTCCGGCACCGGCTCCAACTCAGGCGCAAGCTCTGGCACCCGCTCCCGCCCAGCCCCTGCCTCCAACAACGGCCGCCCCCGCGCCGAGCGTCACGCCCGAAGCGGGCCAGACCGCCAGCGGCCGCGTCGATAACGCAGCGCCCGCCGCGGTCGCGCGCGATCGCTCGAAACTGCAGCCATACGCCCAGCAAAGAGCACAACCGAGGCCGCAGTACGGGCCCCGCATCGACCAGACGACCCAAGGCCGCCGGCGCGACGACACGCACCCGAACGGCGCCAACCCCGTCGCCGCGATGCTGACGGACCAACTGGTCAAGGAATCTTCCAAACCTGACCCGTCGCTGCCGATGCCGTCCGGCGTCACCGTGCCGATGCCGTCTGACAATGGCCCCGGACCTGGCCCGGGTGTCGGCCGCGGCAGCACGAATCCGGTCGCGTCGGCGATGACCGATAAGCTCGTGCGCGAATCGTCGAAAGTGGGACCGACGCAGCCCCCGGCTGAGCCGCCGATCCTCACCAAACCCTGAGCGACACCGGGATCACGGCCGCGACGCCACCTCGTCGAGATGCGCGAGCAGATCGGCCGGATCGTCGTAGACGCGCAACGCCCCCGCGCGCTCCAGTTCCTCGGTGCCGTAGCCACCCGACAGCAGGCCGACGCCGAGCGAGCGGCAGCGACGCGCGGCGAGCATGTCCCAGATGCTGTCGCCAACCACGACCGTGTGCTCGATCGGCACGCCGAGCCGTTCGGCCGCGGCGAGGAACAGGTCGGGATCGGGCTTCGCGTATTTGACGTCGTCGCGCGTGACGACGACCGCCTTGGCCGGATCGACGCCGAGCGCCGCCAGATTCAGGGACGCGGTTTCCATCCGCCCGCTCGTCGCGACGGCCCACGGCGTGCCGGCTTGCGTCAGCGCGGCGAGCAGTTCGCGCGCGCCCGGCAGCGGGCAGACCTGTGCGCGCATCCGCTGATAGGCGGCCGCATGCGCGTGCCGCAGCCGTTCGGCGCGTTCGACGCTGATCTCGCCGTGAGTCTCACGCAGCAACTGGTTCGTGAACAGCCCGCCGCTCATGCCGATCTTGCGATGGATACGCCAGACGGACAGCGGGATACCCTCGCTGTCGAGCGCCTCTTTCCACGCCAGCACGTGCTGATAGACGCTGTCGACGAGCGTGCCGTCGAGGTCGAAAAGAAAGGATGTCTGGATACGCATGCGAGCCTCCTGTGATGATGGGTTCGGTCACTATGCCATGTGTCGATGAAACGGCCAGGGCGGGCCACCGCGTTTCAGCAGGTTCCGGCATCTAAAACATTTGCGCGAATTACCACAGATTCGCGCGGTATTTGCGCCGATTTCGGCGTCTCCCCTCCCGGCGCACACCGGAACAGGTAAGCTTCGCCGCCTCGTTGTTTGCGCCGTCTACCGTTTTTCGAAAAATCCCCGCTTTATTTCCCCGCTGGACAACCAGAGTGCGATTTTGGCGCCCCGCGTCAGACCCGAGCACGCCGCGTGCTTCCGGCCGGTTCACGAAATCACTTCTCAATAACGCGGTATCGCAAGCGGAATACGCACGCTACGGCATCCGGCGAATCGCGCAACCAGCCCATTAATCCAAATACACGTTAGTCAATCAAGGAACCCGCAATGAAAAAGACCCTGCTCGCCGCCGCACTGGGCGGCGCCTTCACGATATCGGCGCACGCCCAAAGCAGCGTGTCGCTGTACGGCCTGATGGACGCCGGCATCGTCTATACGAATAACCAGGTCGGCCACAGCAATTGGCAGCTCGCGAGCGGCACCACGCAGAACACGGTATTCGGCCTGAAGGGTTCGGAAGACCTCGGCGCGGGCTTGCACGCGGTTTTCAAGCTCGAGCAGGGCTTCATGATGAACAACGGCGCCCAGGCGTTCGCAGGCAGCGCGTTCGGCTCGCAGGCATGGGTCGGCCTGCAAAGCGATCCGTACGGCACGCTGACGGTCGGCCGCCAGTTCGACGCGATGAACGACGCCGTCGGCCCGCTGACGGCTGGCTATAACACGTGGGGCGGCAGCCTCGCCGGCCATCCGTTCGAAAACGACAACCTCGCCGCGAACTCGGTCGTGATCAACAACTCGGTCAAGTACACGAGCCCGCTGTACCACGGTCTCACGTTCGAAACGATGTACTCGTTCAGCAACAAGGCCGGCGGCTTCGCAAACAACCGCTCCTACGGCTTCGGCCTTTCGTACGCGCGGGGCCCGCTGAACCTGGCGGCCGGCTACCTGCAGTTCAACAACGCAGGCAACGGCGCGGGCGCCGTGACCACCGCCGACACCAGCGCGAACTTCATCGCCGAACGCCAGCGCGTGTGGTCGCTCGGCGGCAACTACACGTTCGGACCGGCGACCGTCGGCCTCGTCTGGAGCCACACGCAGATCGACAACGTCGCGGGCGTGTTCTCGTTCGGCACCGGCAGCTACCTCGGCGCGGCCGGCGACGCCACCGGCACCCTCGGCGGCTCGCTGCGCCTCGACAACTACGAGGTCAATGCGAAGTACGCGCTGAGCCCGGCCTGGAGCGTATCGGGCGCATACACGTTCACGCATGGCGCTTATAACGGCTCGTCGCCGGCATGGAACAGCGCGATGCTGCAGACCGACTATGCGCTCAGCAAGCGCACCGACTTCTACGTCGAGGGCGTGTACCAGAACGCGCACGGCGCGCCGGCCGATTCGGTGTTGTCGCACGCGATGATCAACACGCTGTCGCCGTCGTCGACGAATTCGCAGGTCGCGGTCACGGTAGGTATGCGCCACGCGTTCTGAAGCTGGCGCGGGCGCGGGCGCGGCGCGCCGCGACGGTGCGAGGCCCTCACGACTGCGCCGCCGCGATCACCTGCGACGCGAGCGCATGATGCTGGCCGCGTCGCGAGCGGATCGCGTGAATCTCCTCGATCACGCCGTCCGCGCGGCCGAGCCAGCGCAAGCCCCTCAATAACGTGAGATCGTCGGCGCCGAGCTCCGCGAGCGGAAACACGCCGAGCCCCCGCGCCGCGAACACCGCCATCAACGCGCTGTCCTCGAATTCGCCGACGACGCGCGGCCTGATTCCCTGCGCCTCGAACCAGCGCTCGAGCCGCGCGCGCAATGCGCCGTGGCGGGTCGGCAGCAGCACGGGCAGTTCCGCGAGACAGTGCGGAAAGCCGTCGCGCGCCGACTTGCGCACGATCTGCGCGGGCCCGTACCAGTCGACCGGAGAGCCCGCGACGCGCTGGCTCAGCACGCGCAAGTCCGCGCCGTGCGGCGCCGGCTGACAGGCGAGCACCAGATCGAGCCGATGCAGCGCGAGCTCCGACAACAGTTGCGCGGGCTCTCCCTCATGACACAGCAGCCTTAGCGACGGCGTGGCCAGCACCGGCTCGAGCAATGCATGCGCGGCGAGCTTCGAAATCCCATCCGACAAACCGACCGCAAGCCGCATCCAGCCCGCGCCGCTCGTCTCGCGCATCTCGTCGAGCAACGCCTCCCCCAGCTGAAATATCTGCTCCGCGCGATTGAACGCCTGCTCGCCGGCCTCGGTCATCGCGACGCCGCGCCCGGCCGGCTTCAATAGCTGGCGCCCGAGCGCTTTCTCGAGCTCGCGAACCTGCGCGCTGATCGTCTGCACGGCCATGTCGAGCCGGGCGGCCGCGCGCGCGAAGCCGCCCTCCTTCACGACGATCCAGAAGTAGTACAGGTGACGATAGTTGAGCATGCGGATTCGATACTTCGAAAAAAACGAAATGTCGTTCAGGTTATCACTGGTTCATTCGAACCATGAATAAGCCGATGATGGCGGTTCCGCCGCTCGCGGCCCACTCGCTTGCCCCACATCATGGACTCCCTGTTCGCACTCGTTGCCGATCCCGCCGCCTGGGCCGCGCTGGTCACGCTGATCGTGATGGAAATCGTGCTCGGCATCGATAACCTGATCTTCATTTCCATCCTCAGCAACCGCCTGCCGGAAGCGCAACGCGCACGCACGCAGCGCACCGGGCTGCTGCTCGCGCTGGCGATGCGGCTGATTCTGCTCAGCACCGTCGCGTGGATCGCGAAGCTGACCGCGGTCGCGTTCACGCTGTTCGATCATGGTTTTTCGTGGCGCGATCTGATCCTCGTCGCCGGCGGCCTGTTCCTCGTGTGGAAAGCGACCACCGAAATCCGTCAGCACATGATCCCCGATGAGGAAGACACCGCGAAATCAAGCTCGACCGTACAACTGACGGTGGCCGCCGCGATCGGTCAGATCATCCTGCTCGACATCGTGTTTTCGGTCGACAGCATCATCACCGCGGTCGGCATGACCGAGCACCTGCCGATCATGTTCGCCGCGGTGATCGTCTCGATCATGGTGATGCTGTTCGCGGCGCAGCCGCTCGCGCGCTTCATCGATCGCAATCCGACCATCGTGATGCTGGCGCTGAGCTTCCTGCTCGTGATCGGCATGACACTGATCGCCGACGGTTTCGGCTCGCACGTGCCGAAGGCCTATATCTACGCGGCGATGGCGTTCTCCGCGTTCGTCGAGGGAATGAACATGCTCGCGCGGCGCGCGAAAACGAAACGTCTGGCAAGCAACGCGGAGTGATGCCGTGATGAAATGCCCGGCGGCTCGGCTCGAGCAATGTCCAGCCGCCGTTGCAGCGTCAGCGCGCCTTCCTGCGAGCGCCCTTGCCGGTCGCCGCGGCGCGCGGCGCTTCCTTCTCGACCGGCGCGCCGCCGTTCATCTGCTCGAGCCACGACAGCGTATCGACGTACGACAGAAACTGCTTCAGATACTCCGGCGACAGCTCGCGCATCAACGACAGCGCGCGATGCACGAGGCTGCTCGAATTGAGCGGCCCCGCGTTGCCGGGCACCTGCGCGAGCGACTGGCGCAGCTGCTTTTCGGTGCGGACTTTCGACCAGACCTGGCGAAAGTAGTCGACCGCGGGGAGTTCGGGATAGGCGGCGGCGTGCGGAGCGTCGGCCCGCGCGTGGTGGCGGGCGAGCTGTTCGATCAGCGCCGCGAGCGTGGCGTCGCTGGCCGCGTTGGCCTCAACGGAGGTGGCTTGCAACGCGCTCCCGCCCGCAGCCGCACGCTCGACCTCGGCCGTATATTCGGCCAGTAATGCCGCCAACCGTCGCTCGATCACTCGTCGCGTCTCGCCACTGTGCTGCGCCGCGCGCCGCGCAAGCGCGTCGAGCAGATGAAAGCGCAGCGGATCGAGCCGATCCGCACCGCTCGCGCGCCATGCATCGAGCGTCGCGCGAGCCGCGTCGATTGCATCGTCAAGCACCGGACTTCTCCGCCGTCGCCGCGCTCGACGGCCGCGGCACCGGCGCGATTTCGACGCGGCGGTTTTTCGCGCGGCCGGATTCGTCGGCATTCGAACTGACCGGCTGCTCGGAGCCGAACGCCGCCGCGAACACCGACGACGCCGGCAGGCCCTCGTCGATCAGCGCGCGCGTGACCGTCAACGCGCGCTGCGCCGACAGCTCCCAGTTATCGGCGAAGCGTCGATTGCCTTCGCGCAGGCGTTGATCGTCGGTGAAGCCGCTGACCATCAGGATCTGATCGCTCGCGCGCAGATACGCGGACAGCGGACCGGCGAGGCTCTTCAGCAGCGCGCGGCCCTCGGGCTGCAGCTGCGCGGAGTTCAGCGCGAACAGCACGTTGCCGCTAATGCCGATGCGGCCATTGACGAGCGTCACCCGCCCCGCCGCGAGCGGTCCCGCGAGCGCCTGCTCGAGCGTCTTGCGGCGCTGCGTTTCGGCCTGACGCTGCTTGACCTCGTGCTCGAGCTTGTTCGACAGCACGAGCTGGATGCCGATCACGCTCACCAGAATCAGCACAAACGCGCCGACCAGCACCGACATCAGATCGCCGAACGCAGCCCAGACCGGCGCGGCCGTTTCCACGCCGCCGTCGATGTCCTCGCTCATACGGCGTCGGCTCCGGCGGTCGCGCGCTGCGCGGCCAGCAACTGCAGGTCTTCGACGATCTGCTTCTGCGACATCACGCTGAGGTCGACCACGTCACGCGCCTGCGCGACGTAGTAGGCGAGCTGTTCGTCGCTGCGCGCAAGCGATTTGTCGAGCGCCGCTTCGATGCGTTCGAGATGCGCGACGAGCTTGTCGTTCGCTTCGCCGAACATGCCGACGGCCGCGCCGAATGCTTCGCCGAGGCTCGCGACCTCGACCGCGCTGCCGGTGACCTGCGCGGCGACAGTGCCGAGCTTGCCGGTCTCGTGCGCGAGGTGCTCGGTGAAGCGATTGCCGACGCGTTCGAGCAGATCCGCCGACGTCGACACCAAGGCATCGACGGCGGTGCGCTGTTCGGTCGACGCGTGGTTGACCGCATCCAGCAGCGTTTCCAGCGTGGCGAGCAGACGACTGCGCTCTTCCAGCATCGCGGTATCGCGGACCATGCTGTCGGAGAGCTTCTGGCGCAGCTCCGCGACGACTTCGGCGGCGGCCTTCGGTGCTTCCGACGCCGCCTGCACGAGACGCTCGATTTCGGCGATCGTCGCGTTGGCATGCATTTGCGTCTGCGCGGAGATATCGTGAGCGGTTTGCGCGAGTGCGTCGCAAATCTGCTGCTGACGGGTCGCCGTTTGCGAACCCGTTTGCTGCCATTGTTCGCTGAGCTTTGCGGTCATCGCACCGAGCGCTTCGGTCCATGCGGCGAAGCGCTGTTCGTCGCGCGCGGCGAGTTCGGCTTGCAGGTTTGCTGCGGCCTTCGGTGCTTCGGCCGCTGCCTGGACCAGTCGATCGATTTCGGCGATCGTCGCGCTGGCATGCGATTGCGTCTGCGCGGAGATATCGCGCGCGGTTTGCGCAAGCGCATCGCAGATTTGCTGCTGATGGCTTGCAGCTTGCGAACCCGTCTGCTGCCATTGTTCGTTGAGCTTCTCTGTCAGTGCACCGAGCGCTTCGGTCCATGCGGCGAAGCGCTGTTCGTCGCGCGCCGCGAGTTCGGCTTGCAGGTTTGCCGCCGCCTTCGGTGCTTCGGCCGCGGCCTGCACCAGCCTATCGATTTCGGCGATCGTCGCGCTGGCATGCGTTTGCGTCTGCGCGGAGATATCGCGCGCGGTTTGCGCAAGCGCATCGCAGATTTGCTGCTGATGGCTTGCAGCTTGCGAACCCGTCTGCTGCCATTGTTCGTTGAGCTTCGCCGTCATCGCGCCGAGTGCTTCGGTCCACGCGACGAAGCGCTGTTCGTCGCGCGCGGCGAGTTCGGCTTGCAGGTTTGCAGCGGCCTTCGGTGCTTCGGCTGCTGCTTGCACAAGTCGATCGATTTCCGCGATCGTCGCGCTCGCATGCGTTTGCGTCTGGGCGGAGATTTCGCGCGCCGTCTGTGCGAGCGCGTCGCAGATCTGCTGCTGATGGCTGGCGGCTTGCGCACCCGTCTGCCGCCATTGTTCGCCGAGCTTGGCACCCATCGCGTCGAGCGCCTGCGCCCATGCGCCCAAACGCTGCTCGTCGCGCGCGGTCAGTTCCGTTTGCAGGTTCGCATGCGAGCTACCGACAGCACTCAGCAACGCCGCGGCATGTTGTTCGAACGTCGCGGCGGCGCGCGCCAATGCCTGTTCGTTGTTGGCGGCGAGTTTGTCGCCCGCGCTTTGCTGCTTTGCCAACGCGTCGCCCCAGGCCTGCGACATGCCGCTCGCCGTCGCTTCGAGCCGCGCGGACACACCGTCGAGCAACGCGGCCGAGCGCTGTTCGAACGCTTCGACAACGCGTTCGACCGAAGCGCGCTGTTGCGCGGCCAACTCGTCGCTCGCCTGCCGATGTCCGGCGAGCGCGCTGTTGCAAATCTCGGCGACGTTCGCGCTGGTCGCCGCGAAGCCGCTCGACATGCCGTCGAGCTGGCGCTGCACGGCCTGAGTCACCGCGTCGTGCAACGCGGCGGTCTCGCGCGAGAGGCCGGCCATCGTTGCTTCGACGACCGGCTGCAGGGCCCTGCCCGCAGCCTGCGCGCTGCCGGCCATGCTGTCTTTCAGCGACTGTTCGATCACCCCGGCCAAACGCAGATAAGCCGCTTCGGTGCGGCCGTAAAAGGCGTCGAGGCTCGCGATCTGCCGCTCGTTCGACGCGGCGCTTTGCCGTTCGAGCTCGCTCATCATCGTCTGCAGCCGTTCGACCAGCAGCGGCGTCGCTTCGGCCTGGCGCTGCAGCAGCCGGAAGCTTTCGTCGCGCTGATGGCTCTGCGAGTACACGCGCAAAGTCGTCGCGATCTTCACGTCGAGCTGTTGCGCCGCTTCGAGCCGCTCGCGGCGACACAGCGCGGACAGCAGCCCGAGCATCGCCGAGGTCGCGACGCCCGCGATCGACGTGCCGAACGCGAAGCTCAGCCCCTTGACCGGCGCGGCCAGCGATGCGCGGATCGCCTGCAGGTCGCTCGCGCTCTCCAGCGCGAGGCCGGTGCCGCGCAGCGTCATCACCATGCCGAGCAGCGTGCCGAGCATGCCGAGCAGCACCAGCAGGCCGACCAGATACGGCGTCAGCGCGGGACCAGGCAACGCGACGCGCTCGCCTTCGACGCGCAGCCGCACGCTATTGCGCAGACTCGGATGGACGGGTTCGAGAAACGCGGCAAGGCTCGGTGGTGGTCCGGACAGCGCGGCGAGCGCCCCCGTCAGCGTAGTAGTCGCCTGGCTATAGCGGCGCAATTCGAGCGCGCCCAGCACATAGCAGACGCCGATCAGCAGCGTGACGGCGAACGCGAGGGGATTGGAGACGGCGTAGCCGACGGCGATCCAGCACGCCGCGGCGAGCCCCGCGAGAAATACAATGAGATCGATACGATATCTGGACATGGGGTCCCAGTTAGCAGGCGCGAAGAGCCGCGAGCAGCCCTTCGACCGGTTGAAAACGAACGTCTAGCTCGGCCAGCAAAACGCTTTGCATGTCCTTGCGGAAGGCGTCGAGCCACGCATCGGACGCGAGCGGCGCGGCAGCGTTGCTGGCGTCGGTCGACTTGGCGAGTCGCGTGGCTGCGGTGCTTGCGTTGACGTGAGCCAAGGCTGACTCGGGCTGCGCGGCTCGAGCGCCGGCATCGGCCTCGACTTCGGGCGCTGCTTCCGCCTCCGCCACCCTCCGCGCCTCACCCTCTTTCAGGCGCTCGAAGTGCCCGCCGAGCAGACCCGGCACCGCGCCGAGCAAAGTCCGCTCGCGCTCGCCGAGCGCACGCTCCATCACCGCATCGACGACCGCGAGCCGCGCAAGCGCCGGCGCTTGCGTCGCCAGCAGCGCGCGCAGTCGGCCGCGCAATGTGCCGATCGCCGTTTCCATCGACTGCTGAAGTGCGAGATAGCGCTGCCGGAACACTGCGTAGTCGGCCTGCGTGTCGACGGCCACGCGCGGCGCCGGCATCCGGCCGGACAAAGACGACGAGCCACGCCGCCGCGAGCCTGCGAGCACGCTATCGCTGGCGATTGCGTTCACCAGCGAGCGGCGCACGCGCGTGCACTCTTCCTCTTCCGCGCGGCCGAACGCGCGCGCGCCACCAGCGACGGCCGGCGGCTTGCCGTCGAGCGCCGATGACAACGCGATAGCGTCGGTCCAGCCGAGCCACTGGCTCAGCCGATCCGCCAGCGATTGGCGCGATTCGGCGACGTCGGCCTCGCCGAGACGGGCCAGTAAGCGAACGAGCGCGGGCCCGCTGAGGGCGCTGCGCTGAGGGGCTTGCAACATACCACCGGACGCAAAAAAGTCAGCAGTTTACACGCTGACGCCAACGAGTCCGAAGTCGCACGCTCGATCGTGCGTCGAAAGACACGGTTTTGCCCGATCGAACCTGGCATTCGCGCGTTTTCCCGAGCGCGGTTTTTTGCCAATAGCGAAGCGAGCCTATCCCTGTATAAGATGAAAGCCGGTGCCTCGCCTCGCACTGGAACACTGCGGAGCGTCGACAACACACAGAACACACGCAAGGCGGACAGGGAGCATGAAATTCGATACCGTGGTGCTCGGCGCCGGCATTGTCGGGGTATGCGTCGCCGTGCATCTGCAGAAGCGCGGGCGCGCGGTTGCGCTGATCGACCGTAAGCAGCCGGGCTACGAAACGTCGTTCGGCAACGCCGGGCTGATCCAGCGCGAAGGCGTCTATCCGTACGCGTTTCCGCGCGGGCTCGGCTCGCTGCTGCGCTACGCGCGCAATCAGTCGCCCGACGTGCGCTATCACGCCGACGCGATGCTCCAGGTTGCACCGTTTCTATGGCGCTACTGGCGCAACTCACATCCAGCGACGCATGCGGAAATCGCGAAGTCGTACGCGACATTGATCGAGCATTGCGTCAGCGAACATCGCGCGCTCGCCGCGGACGCCGGTGCGAGCGCGCTGCTGCGGCCCATCGGCTGGATCAAGGTGTTTCGCAACACCACCGCGCGCGATGCCGAAATCCTTCTTGCCGAACGGTGGCATCGCGAATACGGCGTCGAGTTCGAAACGCTCGACGCCCCGCGCCTGCAACAGCTCGAACCCGATCTCGACAAGCGCCTGCAAGGCGGGCTGCGCTATCCGCAATCCGATTCGGTCAGCGATCCGAACGCGCTCGTCACCGCGTACGCGCGGTACTTCGAAGCGCTCGGCGGCCGGTTCTTCATCGGCGATGCCGATACGCTGCGCGAAGGCTGGCAGGTCGATACGCGGGACGGGCCAATCTCGGCGGCCTCGGCGGTGATCGCGCTCGGGCCGTGGTCGGATCGCGCGAGCACGCGGCTTGGGTACCGGCTGCCGCTTGCGGTCAAGCGTGGCTATCACATGCACTACGCAGCGCGTCGGACCGCGCGCCTCAACCATCCGATTCTCGACGTCGACCATGGTTATGTGCTCGCGCCGATGGCGCGCGGCATCCGGTTGACCACTGGCGTCGAAATCGCGCGTCCCGAGGCGGCCAAGACGCCGGTGCAACTCGATGCGGCCGAGCCCATCGCGCGCACGCTGTTTCCGCTCGGCGAACGTCTGGACCCGGAACCGTGGATGGGACGGCGCCCGTGCACGCCGGACATGATGCCGATCATCGGGCCCGCGACGAAACACCAAGGACTGTGGTTCGCGTTCGGCCATGCGCATCATGGCCTGACGCTCGGACCGGTGACGGGGCGGCTGATGGCCGAGATGATGACCGGCGAGCCGACGCTGGTCGATCCGCGGCCGTTTCGGGTCGAGCGGTTTTAGCCGGACGGTCTGAGGGCGGCTCTAGCGAGCGCAAGATTTCGTTATTTCCATGAAAGAAACGCCAGGCAAGAGGGCCTCGAATGGGCCTCTTGTGCCACCGGTTTTTGCCCTCTTCCGCGCCCGCGGCGAGGACATCGGCTCTCACAACCTCTCCTCGCGCACCCTGCAGCGCCCACCCTTCAACCGATGAACTATCCGCCATATAGGCGATAAGTTCCGGCTATCATCGCGTAATTCACGCGAATCTCACTCCAAACCCTCTTCACCGCGCACTCTTCAAAGCTGCTCCCGGCAAAATTTCTATTGAGAACGCTTCTCAATTACGCGGCGTTTGAATACAATCCGTCCCGAAATCACTTTGTAATAAACATGGAATGTCCGGGTAAGGAAGCTGTCGCCCGCCCCGGCTTCCCGAACTCGACGGGGATAAACATGAAGTTGTGGTCCGACGATCCGAAGCTCGGCAAAATCAGCACGACACTATGCGGCGTACTGGCCGTCGGCCCCGCCCTCGCGCAGGGCACCACGGCCGCCGCGCCGCCCGGGCGCGAGGGGCAGCTCGCGCCGATTTCCGTGCAAGGCCAGTCGGACGATGGCTTCAAGACCGATCACTCCGCGTCGGTCAAATTCACCGCGCCGCTCGTGGATACGCCGAAGTCGGTCACCGTGATTCCCGAGGAACTGATTCGCAGCACCGGCGCATCGACGCTGACCGAAGCGCTGCGCACCGTGCCCGGCATCACGTTCGGCGCCGGCGAAGGCGGCAACCCGCTTGGCGACCGGCCGTTCATTCGCGGCTACGACGCGCAGGGCAGCACGTTCGTCGACGGCATGCGCGATATCGGCGCGACCACGCGCGAAGTGTTCAACATCGAAAGCATCGAAGTGACGAAGGGTTCGGACGGTGCGTTCGGCGGCCGCGGCGGCGCGGGCGGCAGCATCGATCTGATCACGAAGACGCCGCATCTGGGTACGACCGCCGACGGCAGCGTCGGCCTCGGCACCGACCGCTATCGCCGCTTCACCGCCGACGGCAACTGGCAGATGGCCGACCACGCGGCGTTCCGCCTGAACGTGATGAGCCACAACAACGACGTGGCCGGCCGCGACGCGGTCAACAACGAGCGCTGGGGCATCGCGCCCTCGTTCACGTACGGTCTCGGCACGCCGACCCGCGTGACCGCGAGCTACTACCACCTGACCACCGACGACCTGCCCGACAGCGGCATTCCGTACTTCTACACGACGACCAACAAGCCGGCGAACGTCAGCACGATCTTCCCGGCGCCGGTGGACCGCCACAACTTTTACGGCCTGATCGACCGCGATTTCCGCAAGACGAGTTCGGATATCGGCACCGTGCGTATCGAACACGACATCAACGGCGACCTGACGATCCGCAACACGACGCGATACACGAAGTCGACCCAGGACTACATCTGGACCCAGCCCGACGACAGCCAGGGCAACGTCGTCAACGGCAAGGTGTGGCGCCGCGCGAATACGCGCGCGAGCAACGTGTACGGCCTCGCGAACCAGACCGAACTGTTCGGTGAGTTCAAGACTGGCTTCCTGAAGCACAGCTTCACGACCGGCATCGAGTTGTCGCGCGAAACCAGCGTCAACGATTCGTACACGGTGGCGGCCGCGACCGGCGCGATCTGCGCAACCAAGGGCATTGGCGCAGCGTCGGGGTATAACTGCACGAGTCTCTGGACGCCGAATCCGAACGATCCATGGGCGGGATCGATCAAGCAAACCAACGACCCGAGCCAGCAGCGCACCACCACTAAATCGATCTACGCGTTCGATACGATCGAGTTGACGAAGCGCTGGCAGGCCAACGTCGGCCTGCGAGTCGACGATTACTCGACCGATCTGCGCACAACCGTCGCCAACGGCGCAACGCGTGTGTCGCGCGACGACACGCTGTTCAACTACCAGTTCGGCCTCGTGTTCAAGCCGGCATCGAACGGCAGCATCTATGCGTCGATCTCGACATCGTCGACGCCGGCTGGCGCACTGCTCGGCCAAGGCAGCGAAACGCAGTCGCTGATTCCGTCCCGCGGCGTCGGTCCGAACGCGGCGCTGTTGTCGCCGGAAAAGAACCGAAGCGTCGAAGTGGGCAGCAAGTGGAACGTCCTCGACAACAAGCTGTCGCTGACCGGCGCGCTGTTCCAGATCGACACGACCAATGCGCGCGTCACGCTGCCGGACAACACCTACGCGATGGTCGGCAACAAGCGCGTGCAGGGGTTCGAGTTCGGCGTGGCGGGTCAGTTGACCAACAAGTGGCAGGTGTTCGGCGGCTACACCTATTTGAAGAGCGAGTTGCGCAACAACGGCAAGACCACTTCGGATAACGGCCATCAGTTCCCGAACACGCCGAAGAACAGCATCAGCCTGTGGACCAACTACGACGTGCTGCCGAAGTTCACGATCGGCGGCGGCGCGTTCTATATGTCGCAGGTGTATGGCGATACCGCGAATCTGCGGGCGGTGCCGTCGTACTGGCGCTTCGACGGCATGGCGACGTATCGCGTGAACAAGCACGTCGATCTGCAGCTGAACGTGCAGAACATTTTCAACCGCACCTATTACGACCAGGCGTACGCGTCGCACTACGCGTCGATCGCGCCGGGACGCTCCGCGTTCCTGACGCTCAACGCGCACTACTGATGCCGCGCGCGCTGAACGAGGTATCGGTGCGGGCGCTCGCGAGCGTGTCGCGCGATGAATTCGCCGCGATCCTCGCGGGGCCACCCGAGCGTGCCGCCGCGTGGGTCGCGGCGGCCGCGCGCAACGGCATCGTCGAGGCGCAGGCCGTGTACGGTCAGTACCTGCTCGACGGTCACGGCGTCGAGCGCGACGTCGACGAAGCGTTCGTCTGGTTCCGGCACGCGGCGCAGCGCGATCATCCGATGGCGATGAACATGCTCGGCCGCTGCTACGAGCATGGCTGGGGCACGGCCGCGTGCGCGCCGGTCGCCGTGTACTGGTATCGGCTCGCGGCGCAGGCCGGGCTCGACTGGGGCATGTACAACTATGCGTCGGCGTTGGCGCTCGGTCATGGCATCGAATGCGATCGCGCGCAGGCATTGCAGTGGTTCTTGCGTGCGGCCGAACTCGGGCACGCGAAGTCGCTGAACTTCGTCGGCAGCTTTTACGAGGATGGCTGGAGCGTCGATGCCGATGCGGAGATCGCGCTGGACTACTATCGACGCGCCGCGCAAGGCGGCGATTTTCGCGGGCAGTTCAACTACGCACGGTTGCTTGCGGAGCGTGGCGAAATCGCCGAAGCACTGCAATGGTTGCAATGTGTGCCGCGCACCGCGACTGGCGCGTTCGTCGCAAGGATGCGCGCATGGCTGGACGCTTCGCCCGTTAGCGCGTTTCGCGCGCTCGAACGCAGCCTTGACGCAAGCGCCAATGCGAATGCGAGCCTCAACATGAACACACAAATCAGCGCCACGCCAAACCTGACTCAGGGGTCGCGCACATGATGCTGCATTTGCCAGCCGTACTCAGCAAACAGCAGGTCGCGCAATGCCGCGAAATGCTCGACGCGGCGCAATGGATCGACGGCAATGCGACTTCCGGCCAGCAATCGGCGCAAGCCAAGCGCAACCAGCAGCTGCCCGAAGGCTCGCCCGCCGCGCGCGCGATCGGCGATGCGATCCAGGACGCGCTCGGCCGCAACGCGCGCTTCTTTTCCGCCGCGCTGCCGCTGAAAGTCTTCCCGCCGCTCTTCAATCGTTATACCGGCGGCGACGGTTTCGGCACACACGTCGACAATGCGATCCGCCAGCTACGCGGCACGGACTTCCGCATCCGCAGCGACCTGTCGGCGACGCTGTTCCTCGCCGAACCCGACACCTACGACGGCGGCGAGCTTTGCATCGAGGACACCTACGGCGTGCATCGTGCGAAACTGCCGGCCGGCGACATGGTGCTCTACCCCGCTTCGAGTCTGCATCACGTGAGCCCGGTCACGCGCGGCGTGCGCGTCGCGTCGTTCTTCTGGATTCAGAGCATGGTGCGCGACGACGGCCAGCGCGCGACACTGTTCCAGCTCGACAACGACGTGCAGACGCTCGCGGCCGAACGAGGCTCGAACGACGCGACCGTCGTGAGCCTCACCGGCATCTATCACAATCTGCTGCGTCGCTGGGCCGACGCCTGATCGGCGCCAAGCCAGCAGCCGTCGATGCAATAAAAAAACGCCGCGGGCCAACAGCCCCGCGGCGTTTTTCATCGAGCCGGACAAACGTCGATCAGGCCGTCGCGGCAACCCGACGCGGCGACACTGCCGACACGACGAAGCTCACGACGATGTTCGCGGCCAGCGCGATCAGGCCGATATACAGCGGATAGTTCTCGTGGCCGAAATGCAGGCCATACACCGGCTTGAGCCCTTGCGAAATCGCGAGCCCGGTGCCGAGCACGATACCGACGAGCCAGCCGAGGAACAGACCCGGCGTGTTCAGACGGCGCGTGTACAGCGTGAACACGATGGCCGGGAAAATCTGCAGAATCCACACACCGCCGAGCAGTTGCAGGTCGATCGCGTACTGCGTCGGCAGGAACACGATGAACAGCAGCGCGCCGAACTTGACGACCAGCGAGACGATCTTCGCATTGGCCGCTTCCGCTTGAGGCGAGAGGTTCGGCGACACCAGCGGACGCCACAGATTACGCGTGAACAGATTCGCCGCGCCGATCGACATGATCGCGGCCGGCACCAGCGCGCTGATCGCAATCGCGGCGGCCGCGAAGCCGACGAACCACGACGGGAACAGCGTACCGAACAGCGTCGGCACCACGTCGCTTGCCGACTTCACGTTCACGCCCGCGGCGATCGCCATATAGCCGAGCAGCGCGATCAGGCCGAGCAGCACCGTGTAGGCGGGCAGGAAGATCGCGTTCTTGCGAACCGTCTTTGCCGACGACGACGACAGCACCGCCGTCATCGTATGCGGATACATGAACGCAGCAAGCGCCGAGCCGAGCGCGAGCGATGCGAACGCGGTGTACTGGTTCGGCTTCAGCAGAATGCCGGTCGCGCCGCCCTTCGCCTGGAAGTGCGCATCGGCCAGTTCGAACACGTGCCCATAGCCGCCGAGCTTCACCGGAATCAGCCATACCGCCGCGATCACGACGATATAGATCATGATGTCCTTGACGAATGCGATCATCGCCGGCGCGCGCAGGCCGCTCGCATACGTATAGAGCGCGAGGATCACGAACGCGACGATCAACGGCAATTCACCGCTGACGCCGAGTCCCTTGATCACGACCTGCATGCCGACCAGCTGCAGCGCGATATACGGCATCGTCGCAACGATGCCCGTCAGCGCGATCGCTGCCGGGAACCACTTGCCGCCGTATTCGCCGTGCACGTAGTCGGCCGCGGTGATGTGGTTCTTCGCATGCGCAACCCTCCACAGCTTCGGCATCACCGCGAACACGAACGGATAAACGATGATCGTGTACGGCAGCGCGAAGAAGCCATACGCGCCCACCGAAAAAACGAGCGCGGGCACTGCGATCACCGTATAAGCGGTGTAGAAATCGCCGCCGACCAGGAACCACGAAATGACCGTGCCGAACTGCCGGCCGCCGAGGCCCCACTCGTGCAACTGCGTCAGATCGCCGCGCTTCCAGCGCGCCGCGAAAAAGCCGATTACCGTGACGAGCACGAAGAACGCGATGAAGACCGTCATCGCAACGGGGTTCACAGGATTGATATCACTCATTTGAGACCTCGATACACGATGTAAATCAGCAGCGAGGTCAACGGCACCCACAGAAACTGATACCAGTAGAAGAACGGAAAGCCCGCGAGCGACGGATGCGTGTCGTTATAGAACGGCAGCCACAGCAGCGCGATATAAGGGATCAGCAAAATGAGCCAGAGCCATGAACGGCCGGCCGGCGGGGAGGTCTCCACGAACGTCTCCTTGAGTATTATCGACAGCACGCGCGACGGCGCGTGCGGGGAAATCGGGAACGCCGCACACTCCCCCGCCAGGCATGGCGCAGCGCGGGATGCGACGGGCATGTAGTATTCGCCTTCGCGCATTTCCTTACAAGCGCGCAACTACGTAAGCCGTCTACGTAATAATACGTAGCCCGTTGTCTGGGTTTTTTCAACGATGAAACTCAAAGCAAAGATTGTGCTGCTGGCGATCGTGCCCTTTCTGGGCGCGATCGCCAGCATCGAGACCGGCGTGCGCCGCGAAGCGACGGCGCTCGCCGAGCGCCAGCACGCGACCACCCAGGCCGCCTACATGGCCAGCAAGGAGGTCGAGCTCAAGCACTACGTCGAGCTCGCGACCACCGCGGTCGCGCCGCTCTACGAAGCCGGCGGCGACAACGCCCGGGACGACGCGCTGCTGCGCACGCGCGCGCTCGCGGTGCTGGAAAAGATGAATTTCGGCGAGGACGGCTACTTCTTCGTGTACGACCTGCACGGCCGCACGCTGATGCATCCGCGCGAGCCGGACCTGGTAGGCCGGGATCTGTGGTCGTTGCGCGATAGCCACGGCGCGCCGACGATCCAGCAGCTGCTCGCCGCGGCCGCGCGCGGCGGCGGCTACGTGCGCTATCTGTGGCATCGGCCGTCGACCGGCAAAGAAGAGTCGAAACTCGGCTACGTGGTGCCGCTCGAACGCTGGGGCTGGATGCTCGGCACCGGCATTTATCTCGACGACGTCGACGCCGCGCTCGCGCATATCGACGCCGAGGCCGCGGCCAATATCGCCCGCACGATGAAGTGGATCGACGCGATCGCGGTGGCCGGCCTTGCGGTCATCGCGCTGTGCGCGCTGGTGCTGAACGTCACCGAATATCGCAGCGCCGACGCGAAGCTGAAGCGGCTCGCGCAGCAGGTCGTCGAGTCGCAGGAAAACGAGCGAGCGCGCCTGTCGCGCGAACTGCACGACGGCATCAGCCAGATGATGGTGTCCGTGAAGCTGCTGCTCGAATCGGCGCTCGCGCGGCTTGAACGCGGCGACGCGCGCGTGCCCGCCGCCGAGGCCGCGTTGTCCACCGGACTCACGCGGCTCGGCGATACGCTGCGCGAAGTCCGGCGCATTTCTCATGCGCTGCGTCCGTCGATGCTCGACGATCTCGGCGTCGCCGCCGCGCTCGAACAGCTGACGCGCGAACTCGGCGACGAGTCCGGTATCGCGATCGGCTTCACGCAGATCGCGCACACGCATGCGGCCACTCTGCCCGATACGGTCAACACGGTGCTATTTCGCATCGCCCAGGAAGCGCTGACCAACATCGTGCGGCATGCGCAGGCGTCGAGCGCGGCGCTTGCGCTCGAAGTGTCGCGCGATGCGGTCACGCTGACGATCTCCGACAACGGCCGCGGCTTCGACGTGGCCGACGCATTCGTCGGCGGACTCGAAGGCGTCGGCCTGCGCAACATGCGCGAACGGCTCGAAGCGCTCGGCGGCACACTGTCGCTGAACTCGCAGCCGGGACACACCGTCGTTACCGCGCGCGTGCCGCTGCCAACGACGCACGCCACGGTGCCGCCCCTGCAGGAGCTCTCATCATGAACGACACGACCTCTCCTTCGATCGCGCGTCTGCTGCTCGTCGACGATCATCCGCTCGTGCGCGACGGTCTGCGCGCACGTCTCGAAGCGGTGCGCCACTTCGAAGTGGTCGGCGAAGCGGGCGACGCGCAGCAAGCGCTCGCGCTGGCCGAACGACAGGCGCCGCATCTGGCGCTGATGGATGTCGGCATGAAAAGCGGCATGAACGGCATTGCGTTGGCAGGCCTTTTTCACGAGCGCTTTCCGGCGATTCGCGTGCTGATGCTGTCGATGCACGACAACCTCGAATATGTAACCCAGGCGGTGCGCGCGGGTGCCAGCGGTTACGTGCTGAAGGATTCGCCGGCGCTCGAAATCATTCAGGCGATCGGCGCGGTACTCGACGGCAAGACGTTCTTCAGCGCGGAGATCAGTGCCCGGTTGATCCAGGCGTCGGCGACGCAATCGCCGGTCGAACGTTTGACGCCCCGCGAGCGCGACATTCTCGATGCGCTTGCCGAGGGACTGTCGAGCAAGCAGATCGCGCTGCGCAACGATCTGTCGGTGCGAACCGTGGAGACGCATCGGCTGAATCTGAAGCGCAAGCTCGATATCGAAGGACAGGCCGAGTTGATCAAGTTCGCGGTCGAGAATCGGCGCAACAAGCGTTGAGGTTCGCGGGCGCGCGATAATGGGCGGTCCACACCTGGAGCGACTACAGCATGAAACGCGTATTCGAACTGAGTCTCGCCAGCCTGATGCTTTGTGTGGCCGCGGCTCGCGTTTACGGCGAACCCGCGCGCGTCAATCGCGGCCACGATCCATTTCTGCAGATCTCCAAAGCTGTCGGCGATTGCCCGACACCGCTTGGCCCATTCGAAACCGAAAGGGAATGGCTCGACGATAGCCATTACCGGATCGAACGCGGCAATAGCTGCTGGATAGAAGGCCGTTGCCGTTTGCCGAACGCGTATCTGTACGACGCGGAAATCGCCGACAGTGTGCAACGGCGTCTCGCGAATCTGAACGTCGCGACGCACTGGCGCGAACAATCGACGCTATGGCTCACGCTGCAACGCCGCTTTGTCTACGTCGAAGGCTGCGTCGCGCCGGGCTTCGACAAGAAGACCTTCCTCACCGAACTGGCCAAAACAGCGGACGTCGAGCGCGTGATCGACAACACGATTACCGATCCTCACGCCACGCAGTTGCCGTACCGCACGCAGGCAGACCCGGATAAGCCCGTGCTCAATCCGGGCAATTAGCGCGCCAACTGGCGATGTTCGCCCCTGGCATCTACTGTCTGCTATATCGACAAACGTCGATAGCAACGCAGAAATCGTTCGTTTGGCCTTTATAACGTCATTGCTAACATCGGCGGCCCTACCCTACGGTCCGCAATAACAATGACAACACCTCGATTTCGCCGTACCAGCTATCGCCCTTCAATGCGTCTCGGCATGATCGGCGCCGCCGTAGCGAGCCTCGTCACGCTCGCGTCGTGCGGCGAAGACAACCTGCCGAGCGCGTCCGCCGCGTCGAGCGCGGCACCCGCGTCCGCGCCGGTCGTCGCGCAGAAGCGGCCGAACATCCTGTACATCATGGCCGATGACCTCGGCTACTCCGACATTCACGCATTCGGCGGCGAAATCAACACGCCCAATCTCGATGCGCTCGTGCAAAGCGGCCGCATCCTGACGAATCACCACACGGGCACCGTCTGCGCAATCACGCGTTCGATGCTGATCTCGGGCACCGATCACCATCTGGTCGGCGAAGGCACGATGGGCGCGCCGACCGACGAGCGCAAAGGACTGCCGGGATACGAAGGCTACCTGAACGATCGCGCGCTATCGGTTGCGCAGTTGCTGAAGGACGGCGGCTATCACACATACATGGCCGGCAAGTGGCACATCGGCTCGGGCATCGTCGGCAGCTCGACGGGCAGCGGGCAGACGCCGGACCAATGGGGCTTCGAGCACAGCTACGCGCTGCTCGGCGGCGCCGCGTCCAATCACTTCGCGCACGAACTGGCCGGCTCGAAGAACTACACCGAAGACGGCAAGTACGTGCAGCCGGGCCAGCCCGGTCAACCGGGCGGCGCGGGCGGCAGCCCAGCCGTGTTCTACTCGACGGATTTCTACACGCAGCGCCTGATCTCCTATATCGATTCGAACAAGGGCGACGGTAAGCCGTTCTTCGCGTACGCGGCCTATACGTCACCGCACTGGCCGCTGCAAGTGCCCGATCCTTATCTGCACAATTACGTCGGCAAATACGATGCCGGTTATGACGCGATCCGCGATGCGCGTATCGCCCGGCAGAAAGCGCTCGGCATCATCCCGCAGGACTTCGTGCCGTACGGCGGCGCAACGGAGACGCTGGCCGCGAGTCCGGCCACAGCAAACAACGGCACCACGAACGCGAAATACGTGAGCGCCGTGAACAGCGCCGTGCAGGGCTACACCGATTACGGTCCCGGCTTCGTGAACAAGAAGTGGGACAGCCTGTCGCCGGCCGAGAAGAAGGCGCAGGCACGCTATATGGAAATCTACGCTGGTATGGTCGAGAACCTCGATCACAACATCGGCCTGTTGATCCAGCATCTGAAGGATATCGGCGAATACGACAATACGTTCATCGTGTTCCAGTCGGATAACGGCGCGGAAGGCTGGCCGATCGATTCCGGCGCGGACCCGACCGCCACCGACATCGCGAACGCGGCCGATCCGACCTACTCGCAACTCGGCACCGACAACGGCAAGCAGAACGCGCAACGTCTGCAATACGGCTTGCGTTGGGCCGAAGTGAGCGCGGCGCCGTTCCGCTTGACCAAGGGTTATTCGGGCGAAGGCGGCGTGTCGACGCCGTTGATCGTGCATCTGCCGGGACAGACTTCGCAGAAGCCGACGCTGCGTGAATTCACGCACGTGACCGACAACACCGCGACGTTCCTCGCGGTCGCGCAGATTGCGCCGCCGACCACGCCCGCGCCCGCGCTGATCAATACGCTGACCGGCGTGGATCAGAACAAGGGCAAAGTGGTTTACAACAACCGTTATGTGTATCCGATCACCGGAAAATCGCTGCTGCCGCAGCTCGAAGATCGGAGCACGGCGCCCGTGCATAGTGCGTCGTTCGGCGACGAAGCCTACGGCCGCGGTTATCTGCGCAGCGCCGACGGCCGCTGGAAAGCCCTGTGGACCGAACCGCCGCTCGGCCCCGTCGACGGTCACTGGCAGTTGTACGACATGAACGCCGATCGCGGCGAAACGCAGGACGTGTCGGCGCAGAATCCGTCGATCATCGATGGTCTCGTGCAGCAGTGGAACGACTATATGACTAGCGTCGGCGGCGTCGAGCCGTTGCGTCCGCGCGGTTACTACTGAGCACCCGATGGCGTTTTCATTCAAGCTCAAAGGCGGCGTTGCGCTGTATGGCGCATACGCCGCGCTCGCGGCGGTCGCATTCGCCGCCGCGTTTGCCGCGCCTTCCATCGGTGCGGCGAGCGCGGTGGTATTCGGCGGCGGCCCGTCCAGCGCATTCGACAGCCTGAACCGCTCGCGGCCACTCGCCGCGCTCGGCTCCGAACAGCAATGCGAGCGTTACTCGGGCCTGCCCGCGCGCTGGCGCGACGACCCGCAAGCCGGCATGGTGCATCTGCATGGCGGCGACTTCGTGTTCGGCAGCAAGCTCGGTTACGAAGACGAGCGCCCGGCCGGCGACGGCAAGACGCACGTTGCGGGTTTCTGGATCGACCAGACCGACGTCACGAATGCGCAGTTCGCCGCGTTCGTGCGCGCGACCGGCTACGTCAGCGATGCGGAGCGCCAGGGCGGTGCGGTCGTTTTTCACACGCCGACGCCCGAGGAAATGAACGCGCGTGATCTCGCCTGGTGGAGTTGGGTCAAAGGAGCCGCGTGGAATCATCCGGGCGGCCCCGGCAGCAATCTCGACGGCCGCATGAATCAACCGGTGACGATGGTCACGCAGGCCGATGCGCTCGCGTACGCACACTGGCTCGGCCGCGATCTGCCGACCGAAGCCGAATGGGAATACGCGGGCAAAGCCGGCCATGAAGGCGCGGATCTCGACACCGCGCCACGCGACGCGCACGGCAGGCCGAGCGCGAACTACTGGCAAGGCGTGTTTCCGGTGCTCAACACCAGCGAGGATGGTCATGTCGGCCTGTCACCGGTCGGCTGCTATGCGGCGAACGACTTCAGGCTTTACGACATGATCGGCAATGCGTGGGAATGGACCAAGGACGTGTACAGTGGTCCGCACCAGTCGCATACGAACGGCGATACAGCGGCCGTGGCGCCGCTCAGTCGCCGGCACGATACGCCGATGGTCATCAAGGGCGGCTCGTTCCTGTGCGCGCGCGACTATTGCGTCAGGTATCGCGCAGCGTCGCGCGAGCAGCAGGAAGCCGATTTGCCGGCTTCGCATATCGGTTTTCGCACGGTGTCGAGGGATCAATCATGAAGCGACATGCGATTGCCGCGCTAGCGCTCGCGGTGCTGACTGCGTGGCTGCCTGAACCCGCGCATGCTGCCGCGCAGACGATCAGGGTCGGCGTGAGTTCGGGCGCGCAAGCGGAGATCATGAACGAAGTGCGCCGCGTCGCCGCGACCGAGGGTCTGGCGCTCGACGTCGTCGTGTTCGATCAGCCATCGCGGATCGACGCAGCGCTCGTCGCGAAACAGATCGACGTCGCGAGCTTCGAAGACGAACCCGCGCTCGACGCGCAACGCAAATTGCATGGCTATGCACTGACGAGCGTGGCCACGACCGTCACGTTTCCGGTTGCGCTCTATTCACGTAAGCTGACGAGTCTCGTCCAATTGCAGCGCGGCTCGACGATCGCGGTTCCCGACGATCCCGCCGGCACCGCACGCGCGCTGATCCTTCTGCAAAACGAAACGCTGCTGACGTTCCGCGACAGCGCGGGCCTGCACGCGACGCTCGCCGACATCACGAGCAACCGTCTCCGTCTGAAGATTCGTCAGGTGCCGCGCGCGCGTCTGTACGACTCGTTGAACAGCGTCGCGTTCGCTGTGATCGACAGCGACACGGCCGCGCGCTCGGGTCTTCGCCCCGCGCGCGACGGCCTCAGTCTCGAAGACGCGCGCTCGCCGTACGCGAACGTGCTGACCGTGCGCGACAGCGATCGCCAGCACGCATGGGTCGCGCAACTGGTCGCCGCCTATCATTCGAATGACGTCGCGCATTTCATCCTCACCCGTTATCAGGACTCGGTGCGTCGGCCGTGGTGAACACGTTTTCGTTTTCCTGCTCCGCGTGCGGTCGATGCTGCAACAGCCCGCCGTCGATGACGCTGGCTGAGTTGTTTCGCCATCCCGACCGGTTTATCGGCTGCATCGCGATCGGACGCGTGGCGCGCAGGCGGCCGGGCGAACGGCTGCGTGTCGGCCGGCATGAAGCGGTGCTCGACGACGCCGACTGCGCGGCGTTCGAGGCGCTCGCCGATACGCTGCTGTATCGCGCTGGGGACACCTTCAGCATCGTCGCCCAGGGCTTCGACTATCCGTCGCTCGCTCGCTGCCCTGCTCTCGCGGACGACGGACGCTGCGCGATTCATCTGCAAGGCAAGCCGCTGACCTGCGAGGTAGTGCCGCTCGACCCGCTCGTGCCGGACAGCCTGCAATATCTGGTGCTGGCTGAACGCGGCGACAGCGCCATCTACGTCGGCAGCGCGTGTATACAGCAAGGCAAACGCGACGATGCGGCGTTGCTGGTCGACGCAGGCCGCATTGCCGATCCGCACGCTGAAGATGCGCTCGCGCGGCGGCGTCGCGCGCTCGAACAGGAGCGCGCAATCTGGACGCAAGCCGTATTCGACGCACTGCGCGCCGACCTGTTCGGCTCACCCGCCGCGCTCGCCCGCATCCCAGCGGGGGGTTTTCTGACGATCTCGCTCGTGCCGGCACTGCTGAGCGTCGCGGCGGCATCCTCGCGCTGCCGCGAGCTGTGCATCGACTATATCGACACCCAGTTGGCGTTGATCGATTGCAGCATCGCGCAAGCGCTCACACGACGCCGGCTCGACGATCGTCCGGTCACGCAGCAACTGCGCGGCTTTGCCAATGCGTATCGGCACGCGAAAGCGCGCCTCGTCGATGTGACTGCCGTTGAGCAACACCACGGCACACTGGCCGCGCGGCCCGACATTGAAGCGTACCTCAGCAGCGCCGTTCACTGATCCGTCGGCGCCTCGACACGTTGGCGCCGGTATTCACAGCTGCGTGTCCAGTAGCCGTACGAACTTTTCGACGATCTTCTCGGTGATCGAACGCCGCGTCCATGCTTCGAGTGTGATGCGCTTCGACTTCGCGATGTCGTCATTGAACGCGGCGGTCTGCTGCCTGGCGAAATCGCGATCGTAGATGTTCAGGTTCGCTTCGTCGTTCAGCTTGAACGAGCGGTTATCGAAGTTCGTCGAGCCGACCGACACCAGGTACTCGTCGACCACCAGCAGCTTGCAATGGAACATGGTCGGCTGGTACTCGTAGATCTCGACGCCTACTTCCAATAGATCGCCCCAGCACGCCCGCGAGGCTTCGCGCACCGTGTGCGTGTCGATGCGTTTTCCCGGCGTGACGATCTGTACTTTGACGCCGCGTTTCGCGGCTTCGACGATCGCGTTGATGGTGAGCTGGTCGGGCACGAAGTACGCGCTCGCAAGCCGCAAACTGTGCGTGGCGGCAGTGATGGCCATCAGGTACATCAACCGCATGTCGTCGCTGCCGCCCGACGGCGAACTGCTGAACATATGCGCGAAACCCTCGCCCGCTCCTTTCGGCTCGGCGTCGATGTGCGGAAAATACCTGGGACCGTGCAATACGTTGCCAGTCGCCTTGATCCAGTTATCCATGAATACGGCCTGCATATGGGCGACCGCCGGACCGGTCAAGCGGAAATGCGTATCGCGCCAATGCTTTTCGTCCTGCGCATGGCCAGTCCACTCCGGGGCAATGCCGACCCCGCCCGTAAAACCGATCCGGCCGTCGATCACCAAGAGTTTCCGGTGCGTACGATCGTTCATGCGACCGAGTCCGGTCCAATGCGGCTTGTGATACTTGACCACTTCGGCGCCGGCCTCGCGCAGCAGTTCCAAATAGCGCCGATCCATTTTCGACGAACCGACCCAGTCGAGCAGTACATGCACGGCGACGCCTTCACGCGCCTTATCGGCAAGCGCGCGCGCAATCTGCTCGCCGATCTCGCCGGACCAGTAAATGAACGTTTCAAATGTGATGGTTTCGCGCGCCGACCGAATGCCTTCGAGCATCGACGGAAAGATCTGGTCACCGTTGAGCAGCATCTCGAAGCGATTACCCGCCACCACGGGTGGACCGAGCAATAGACCCATCGAGCGGAGGAATTGTGGATCTTCGCTCTTATAGAGCCGCTCGATCTTGTGTTCTATTTTCTTCTCGCCGCTCGACAGATTGGCGATCACGAGAACGATCACCAGCGTGACGAACGCGGTAATAACAATGGTCAGCATGCGTGGCCTCGATGGCAGGCGGCGGATCACGGCACGCGCACCCCTCGTGCGACAGGAACGTGCCGGACTCGTGCCTGGCTTTCACGATCTTCCCGTCATGCACGGCGCGTGCCCGCATCGGGACCGCGCCTTGCTTTCCGGTTCCAACGCCTTATCTGACCAATGCGAATGCCTCGCGACTTGCTATTTCACCCGCGCCGAATACGCCGATGACCGTATAGTCCGACGCCACGCATTCGAACGTCGATGCCCGAAACGTAATGACGAAATGTCGCCTCGCCGGTGCCGCAGCAGCAATGGCGATAGAGTCCGTCGCGACGGCGGCAATCTCCGCGCACAACGACGAATTGACGACTTCATGCACCGCGTAGCCGGCGAGACCTTGCGCCGAGAGCGGATGAATGGCGAGATCGTCATCGCCCGGCGGACCAAGACGATGAAACACGGCGTCGGCGAACAACACCGCGCAAAAAGGATCGTCGTCGGGATCGAATGGCCCGAACCGTTCAAAGTCCGACTCCGCGATCGGATAAGTGAGGATTACACGGCGATCGCTGGCGACGATGAATGGCTCGGCGGCATCGGCGGCCGGATGAGGAACGGAGTCCAGCAGGAAGACCTGATCTTCCTGCCGGGATGCATCGAAGGTGCTAACCATCTACTTCACGACTCCGCGGCTATTACGCGCCTGCCTGCGTTTCGGGCGTTTGCGTAGCCGCTGCGACGGGCGCGGCCGTGCTCTTTGCGGCAGCCTTTCGGGCCGGTGCTTTTCTTGCCATCTTCACCGCGCTTTTGCGGCCGGCGGTTTTCTTCACCGCGGCTTTCCGACTTGCCGGCGTTGCCTTTGTGGCCGCGGTCTTTTTCACGGCCGTCTTGCGCGTTGCTTTTTTCGCCACTGCTTTTTTGGCCGTGGTCTTCTTGCCTACGGCGCTTGCGGTCGCTTTCGCCTGGCCGCTCTTGGCCGCCGTTTTTGCCGCTTTCGGCGCAGCAGCCGCGCTCGCGCCATCGATCAGGAATTTGCTGCGATCCTTAACGGAAGCGAGCCATGCCGGCGCCGGACCGCGACCGCTCCAGGTCGCACCAGTTTTCGGATCCAGGTACTTCGGCGGCTGGGCGCCTTTCGGCTGACCTTTGCCGCGCTTCGACACGGGAGCAGCCGCGGCTTTGCTTGCGCTCGCAGCGTCGATCAGGAACACCGTGCGGTCCTTCACGCCGGCGATCCAGCCGGGCGCGCGGCCGTGACCTGTCCAGGTCGCGCCGGTTCTATGGTCGCGGTACTTCGCCGGCGTTGCCGACTTGGCGGCTTTGCTCGCGCCAGCAGGTCTTCCCCGTCCCGTACCCGCATTGCCATTCAGACCTCGCGCAACACGTCGTGCCTTTGCCTGTGCTTCGATGTCGGCAGTCGTGAGACCGTGCTTGAGCATCAACTCGCGAATCTGGTCGACCGCGGCTTGTGCTTTTCTGGCAATGAGAACGTCAGCTTGCGCCTGGAGCTTCTTAAGCTTTGCTTGGATTTGCTCTAACGAAGGCATTTGATTGCTCCTTATGTGGTAATCGTCGAACTATGCCATGAATGACGGAAGAAAGGCAGTCTATTGACCTATCCTGAGCTTCAGTACATCGATACGAGCGCCGATTGAGCTTTCAAAATAACAAAGCTTTCAGGTTTTCTACCGGGTCATCGAAGCTTTCTTCCTTTTCCTTCCCTCGTGATTCTTCTTTTTCATTTCGGTTCCACCACTCAGATAGGTGTAAAAACGACGACCTGGCGATCGGCAATGTACCTCACACTCCGTATAAAACGGTAGTGTTGACCGTCCGCCGTTATCCGGTTCAGGCCGAGGCGGGTCAGTACCAGCATTTCATCCGCCTGGAAAGCGTCGACGACACCGGATTCCGTTAAATCCTCCAATGCACCGGATGGATTTCCGACATAAACGCTGCGCGCCTGCTTGCCGATCCGCATGACGACCACGCTTTTTCCCTCGTCGAGTGCCAATTCGAGAAACCCCGCGAGCGTACGCAACGACTCCGGCGTGCAAGTCCTGGTCTGATAGATCGCTGCATTCGATGGCGTCATTTGTGTTTCCCCGTCATCCGCATCGGCGAGAAAAAGCGCGCCGTCATGCTTTCTGGCATTAGTCGCTTCTACTATAGCCCGGCATTTGGATATTCAAAGGAGAGTAGCCCACTTTTTAATTGAAAACGGTCTTTTTTTTGGTGGCCCGCTATAGCAAACGGATTCCAGCTCGTGCGAAACGCCTCTGACGATGCGTGCAAAGCCCTGCTCCGGTAACGTGCCGTTACCGATCTTGCAGCACCTGTTGCTCCTGCTCTGTTCAAGACCATTTACACTTCGTGTCCGGGCCCAGCGGCGGATGAATAGCCAAAGGAGAGTCCTTTGTCAGCCGCCCTGCTCGCGGCGGCTATTGAAAAAGACGCCGGGCCACCCTATTTTCGATCCACTCAAACACGATGGTACTTGCGATGAAAGCTGGCTTTATTCGGACCGCCCTGGGGGCACTGGCAGTCTCGTTGGCAATGGCAGGCACCGCGAACGCGGCCGGTTGCCTGAAAGGAGCGGTAGTGGGCGGTGTCGCCGGGCACTATGCGGGACATCATGCGGTGGTCGGCGCCGTCGGCGGCTGTATCGTCGGACGGCATGTGGCCAAAAAGCACGCGGAAGAACAGCAGGCGGCGGCTCAGGCCGCGCCGCATCAGCAAGCCAAAATGCAGTAACTGGAGAATGCGGGCGACCAGTCAGGCAATGCGTAATCCGCGCGCGGGCAAGATCTCCTGGGTGGTTACGAAACGGTGCTGTTTGACCGCGTCGTGAAAGAGCCGGTAGTCGCTCTTCTCAAAGGTGGTCGTCCACTCCGGTCTGTCCCCGGTGTCGTCATCGCACAACAAACCGGTGGCCTGGTACTTCCACGAACCGTGTCCTTTGGCGATATACCCGGGCACGAGTTCTTTCAAACCCGGAATACGGCCGGTACTCACCCATTCGCAAACGGTTTTCAGACGCAGATTGTCGTCGGGTTCGCGGTTCGTATCGAGCAGTCGGGTCAGTGCGTCTTTGACGTCCTCCGGCATGCCGGGCTGGTTTTCGAAATCTTCACGTCCTGCCAGATAAGCTCGCACGACACGGCAACTCATGTCTGCCGCTTGCACGAAATCCGGCAAATTATGTCGTGAGATGAAGTGATTGCAGCCTTCGATGTAATGCCAGCGTGCCCACGGCTGGTCCGGATAGTGCAACGCGGCGCCGTGGCCGACCGGCAACGCGATTGTCAGAACGTCCGTCTCGACGCGTTCGGTCAGATGCGCGACCGCCAGTTCCAGGCTCGCGAGCCAGCCTTTGCGCGTGCAGTCCTGCGCTTCGAGAAGATGCACGCGATTCCACGGGCTCTCGATGCCCGCGAATCCCTGGTGCGCCCAGGTGTCGACATATGTATGAAGCGTCACGCCGAGCCTGTGCAACGCGGTCTCCGAATCGCGCTGCCGGATCGCGCGCCGCACGACTTCGCGCGCGACCTCACTGTCGGGCCGGCAAACCGCCTTTTCCTCGAGACTGTCACCCACCCCGGCCGGCAGAAAATGAAACGGCGCCCACACGAGCCGATTCTGGTCGTTCTCGGTATTGGCGTAATCGAATAACTTGTGCGCGGTCGCGAATCGCTCGAATGTCTCGCCGCCTTTGAACCGCAGTATTCCGCTCGTCGTTGCGTCGTCGACGTATTGGCAGGCATGCGCGACGGTTTGCGCATCGCCGGCCGTCATGCCGCCGACGCGCGCGGCAATGTAGACCACGCCGTAATGGAAGTCGATATTCATGGCAGGCGCTCCTGGCGCGCGTAATCACGTCCGGTTTGCGGCCGGCGATAGGGCGAGACGAATACAGGGAGCCGCGCGTGAGTAGATAGTAGACGAGCGAGTGGGACTCGACTTGAAATAACGTGCGTATCGGTCGTGTTTTTCCACGTTTCGCGCCACCCTACTATTCGGGCTACTGATGGAAAACTCCGGCGGTACCAGCGAGGTCAACCTGCCGGCACGGAAAGCCGCCGGGCGATGAGGCGGAAAACGTAACCCGGCCGACCGCCGGCGGTCAGGTCAAATGTGTAACGGAAAGACGATTGTTCCAGTGCTGGTTCAGATACTCGAGCGCGAACATCCGGTGACAATGATGTGGTAAATGTTCACTGCAAAGCAGGCAACTCGATTCAAATAGCGCGATATCCAGATTGCTTTCCACACGGCGGCGCGCGATGAGGTCGAGATATTCCTCGCGAAAGTTCTCCCAGCTCAACTGCTTGCCCTGGTAGCGTTTGAGCAGTTCCGGCTCGGGAGCCAGCTCCGGTATTTCCACGTACGCCGCATCGCACAACTGCTCGAGAAAGAAAGGCAGATCCTGCTTTTTCGCAAAGCCCGCCAGTTGCGACGTGTTGTTGAGGCGAATGTCGAGCACCGTGCGCACCTGGGCGTCTTTCAACAAACCGAAGAACTTCTGGGCGCTCTTGCCGGTAAATCCAATGCTGGCCACCTGCACGATGCTTCTGTCACGTTTCATGGTGAATCCCCTTGGCGCGCCATTCGGTGCCCATAAAAAAGCCCCGCTGCGATTGGCGCAGCGAGGCTCGGTGGCAGTGCATCTTTAGCGCCGCTCGCGCGCTTCACTTGACGATGTCGACCAGTTCGACTTCGAAGGTCAGATCGGTATTCGGCGGAATCGGGCCGACGCCGCGATCGCCGTATGCGGTCGCCGCCGGGCACGTGAGTCGCGCCTTGCCGCCGACTTTCATCTTCTGCACGCCTTGCGTCCAGCACGGAATCACGCGATTGAGCGGAAACGTGGCCGGCCCGCCATGCTTGGCCGAGCTATCGAACTCAGTGCCGTTGGGCAGAGTGCCGCGGTAGTTGACTTTTACCACGTCGGTCGCGGACGGTTGCGGGCCCGTGCCTTGCGTCAGATGTTCGACGATGACGCCGGACGGCAGCTTCTCCGTGGTCGGCGCGGCAGCCATCGCGGTCGAGGACAGAACGGCTGCGGCCAGCAAAGCAACGAGTGATTTCAAAGCTAATCTCCAGTGGGGTAGTCCGTTTGATTGTAACGGATCGGGTGTCGGCCGAGGCTCCCAAATATTGCCGGATGCCGCGGGTCGTTGCGCGCCTGTGAGGCTCCTCGCTGAACCGCGGCGCGACCCCGCGGTCCACATGAACATGCGGCGCGAGTCGCCGGCACACGAATCCGCCACACCCGTTGAGAACGCTTTCGATGACCGAGCCGCCCAATTCCGACGACCCCGCTGACAACTCCACCGCCGCCCCGGCGCCCTCCGACGAGCGCGTTCGCGCGCCAAGGCCGCGCAGGATTCCGCGCAGCCGCGCCCAACAGGCGCGGCTCGATGCGCGCGAACCCGCCTTCGAGCCGCTGCCGTTCCCCTCTTATTCACCTGACGCAGCGCGCCGCCCATTCGCGGACAAACTCGACGCATGGTTCGCTTCGCGCCATTGGCAGCCGTTCGAGTTTCAGCGCGAGGTATGGCGCAACATCGCCGCTGGCGCGAGCGGTGTGCTGCACGCAAGCACCGGGGCTGGCAAAACCTGGGCGGTGTGGTTCGGCGCGCTCACCGCGTTCGCTAGCGCTGCGTCGACGCCCCGCAAGCATCCCGAACCGTTGACGGTGCTCTGGATCACGCCGATGCGCGCGCTCGCGGCCGACACCGCGCGCGCGTTGCAAAGCTCCGCCGCCGAACTCGCCGTACCCTGGAGCGTCGGTCTGCGCACCGGCGATACGTCGGCCGCCGAACGCGAGCGGCAGAATCGGCGCATGCCGTCCGCGCTCGTCACGACGCCCGAGAGTCTGACGCTGATCCTGACGCGCGCCGATGCGCGCGAAGTACTGTCTCAGGTACGGCTCGTGATCGTCGATGAATGGCACGAACTGCTCGGCAACAAACGTGGCACACAGACGCAACTCGCGCTCGCGCGTCTCACGCATTGGCGGGCCGGCTTGCAGGTGTGGGGGCTGTCGGCGACGCTCGGCAATCTGTCGTTCGCGACCGAAGTCCTGCTCGCGCCGGTCGCGACCCCGCGCGTCAGTGTGCATGGCGCGCTGCCGAAGGCGCTGATCGTCGATACGATCATTCCCGACACGATCGAGCGCTTTCCGTGGGGCGGTCATATGGGCATGCGTCAGGTCGACGCGGTCGCGCGCGCGATCGACGAAGCGCGCACCTCGCTTGTCTTCACGAACACGCGCTCGCAATGCGAGGTGTGGTATCAGGCGCTGCTCGACGCGCGCCCCGAATGGGCCGGCGTGATCGCGCTGCATCACGGCTCGCTCGATCAGCAGGTACGCGAGTGGGTCGAACGCGGGTTGAAGAACGGCTTGCTAAAGGTTGTGGTGTGTACGTCGAGTCTCGATCTCGGCGTCGATTTTCTGCCGGTGGAACGCGTGTTCCAGATCGGCTCGCCAAAGGGCGTTGCGCGTTTGATGCAGCGCGCCGGCCGCTCGGGACACGCGCCCGGTTTGCCGTCACGGGTGACGATCGTGCCGACGCATGCGCTCGAATTGATCGAAGCGGCGGCCGCGCGTGAAGCCGTCGACAAACGGCAGATCGAAAGCCGCGATACGCCGCACAAGCCGTTCGACGTGCTGGTTCAGCATCTCGTCACCGTCGCGATCGGCGGCGGCTTCGATGCGCGCGAGCTGTACGACGAACTTCTGCATACCTATGCATATCGCGATTTGACGCAGCAGGAGTTCGACTGGGCGCTGAATTTCGTCGAAGGCGGCGGCGCGACGCTGCGGGCGTATCCCGACTACCATCGCGTCGCGCGCGATAGCGACGGCCTGTACCGCGTGCCGCGCAACGATCTCGCGCGCCGGCATCGCAACAATATAGGCACGATTCGCGAATGGCACGTTGAATGTGGCGTATCTATCGGGCGGGCGCATTGGTGCCATCGAGGAATCGTTCATCTCGCGACTCAAGCCCGGCGATGTGTTCACGTTCGGCGGCCGCGCGCTGGAACTGATCCGCGTGCAGGACATGACGGCGTGGGTGCGACGTGCGAGCTCATCGCGTGGGGCAATGCCGCAATGGGCCGGCAGCCGCATGCCGTTATCGTCCGAACTCGCCGACGCGACTCTGACGATACTCGCGCGCGCCGCCGACGACATCTACGACGAACCGGAAATGCGCGCGGTGCGGCCGCTGCTCGAATTGCAGCAGAAGTGGTCAGCATTGCCCGAGCCGGGCGTGCTGGTCATCGAGTTGCTGAAATCGCGCGAGGGTCACCACTTCTTCTGCTATCCATTCGCAGGGCGCACCGCGCATATTGGGCTTGGTGCTGTGCTCGCGTGGCGAGTCGCGCGCGACAAACCCGGCACGTTTTCGATTTCGATGAACGACTACGGTTTCGAATTGCTATGCGCGCAGGCGTTCGACTGGGACGCGCAACTGCACAATGGCCTGCTCTCACCTGACGAACTCGACCACGACATTCTTGCGAGCCTCAATTCGTCCGAACTCTCTTTGCGACGTTTTCGCGAGATTGCGCGGGTGTCGGGACTCGTATTCCAGGCGCATCCGGGACAGCAGAAAAGCGCGCGGCAATTGCAGGCATCCAGCGGGCTTTTCTATGAGATCTTTCGTCAGCACGATCGCGGCAATCTGCTGTTGGGCCAGGCCGATACCGAAGTACTGCTGCAGGAACTCGACGTGCGGCGCATTCGTATTGCGCTCGAACGAATGAACGCGAGCCGCGTCGTGCTCACGCGGCCCAGGAAGCCGACGCCGTTCGCGTTTCCATTGATCGTCGGACGCCTGCGCGAAAAACTCAGCACCGAGAAGCTCGCGGATCGCGTCGAGCGAATGCTGGCAGAACTCGAAAGGGCGGCGCAACGATGACGGCGACCTCGCTTGCGATCGACGTCGGCGGACGACCTCTCGTTCTATCGAGCTTGCGCGCGTGTTTCGATCCGGTGCTGCGCGCGCTTTTTATCGCCGATGCGCATTTCGGCAAAGATGCGGTGTTTCGCGCGCGCGGCATCCCGGTGCCGACTGGTTCGACTGCGGAGAATCTGCTGCGGATCGATCGTCTGATCACCGAGTTCGAGCCGGCGACGCTGGTGTTCCTCGGCGATCTACTGCATGCGCGCGAGTCGCTGTCGGCGCTCACGCTCGATGCGTTGCATGCGTGGCGCGCGCGGCATGCGTCGCTGCGCGTGGTGCTAGTCGAAGGCAATCACGATCGGCATGCCGGTGCGTTGCCGCTTACGTTGGATGTCGAGTCTGTGCGCGAGCCGTGGCATTTCGGGGCGTGGGCGCTGTGTCATCACCCGCATGCGGTCGATCGCGCGTATGTGCTCGCGGGGCATGTGCATCCGGTCTATCGGATCGCGACGCGGACCGATTCAGTGCGGGTGCCGTGCTTTCGCTTTGGGATCGATCGGGGGGTGCTGCCGGCGTTCGGGAGCTTTACTGGAGGCGCGCGTGAGACGGGGCGCGTTTCGGGGGAGAGGGTTTTTCTGGTGGTGCAGGAGAGGGTGATCGAGTTGAGGGGTTGAGTGGACGGCGGGGGCCGTCCACTTTGTTGCCTGATTGGGTTTTTGTTTGCGGGTTGGTTTGCTGATTCGCTAGCTGGGTTTTTTGCTGGGTTTCTTGCTGGGTTTTTCGCGGCAAACTTCCCGCGGTGCTCGAGCGGGATTGGTGTGGGGGCCGGGCGGCGCCGGCCTGCTCTCCTGGAAGGAGTCCCGCGAGGTTCGCGGGACTCTTGCGACTGCTTAGTGGTTGCTGCCGCCGTGGCCACCATTGCCGGAACCACCGCCGCCGTAGCCGCCATGACCTCCGTGGCCACCGTTTCCGAAGCCGCCGTTGCCGAAGCCGCCGTTTCCGAAGCCGCCGCTGCCGAAGCCGCCGTTTCCGAAGCCGCCGCTGCCGAAGCCGCCACCGTTGCCGCCATGGCCGCCGTGTCCGGAGCCTCCGTTGCCCTGGCCGCCGCCGTCACCGCCATGGCCACCGTTGCCGGAACCGCCGTTCCCGTGGCCGCCACCGCCTTCGCCGCCATGGCCGCCGTGTCCGGAACCGCCGTTGCCCTGGCCGCCGCCTTCACCACCATGGCCACCGTTGCCGGAACCACCGTTGCCCTGGCCGCCACCGCCTTCGCCACCATGGCCACCGTTGCCGGAACCACCGTTGCCCTGGCCGCCACCGCCTTCACCGCCATGGCCGCCGTGTCCGGAACCGCCGCTGCCCTGGCCGCCACCGCCTTCGCCACCATGGCCGCCGTGTCCGGAACCGCCGCTGCCCTGGCCACCACCGCCTTCGCCGCCATGGCCGCCGTGTCCGGAACCGCCGCTGCCCTGGCCACCGCCTTCACCACCATGGCCACCGTTGCTGGAACCGCCGTTGCCCTGGCCGCCACCGCCTTCGCCACCATGGCCGCCGTGTCCGGAACCGCCGTTGCCCTGGCCGCCGCCTTCGCCGCCATGGCCACCGTTGCCGGAACCGCCGTTGCCCTGGCCGCCGCCTTCGCCGCCATGGCCACCATGTCCAGAGCCTCCGCTGCCCTGGCCGCCGCCTTCGCCACCGTGGCCGCCGTTACCGGAACCGCCTTTGCCTTCGCCACCGCTGCTACCGTGGCCAGCATCGCCATGGCCGCTGTCACCATGACCGCTGTCGCCGTGACCGCTTTCGCCGTGACTGCCGTCACCACCGTGGCCGTGGCCATGACCGCCATCGCCGTCACCCTCACCACCGTGGCCGTGGCCATGACCGCCGTCGCCGTCACCATCACCGCCGTGGCCGTGGCCATGACCGCCGTCGCCGTCACCATCACCACCGTGGCCATGACCGCCGTTGCCGTCACCATCACCACCGTGGCCGTGGCCATGACCACCGTTGCCGTCGCCATCGCCGCCGTGGCCATGTCCATGACCGCCATCGCCGTCACCATCACCACCGTGGCCGTGGCCATGACCGCCGTCGCCGTCACCATCGCCACCGTGGCCGTGGCCATGACCGCCATCGCCATCGCCATCACCACCGTGGCCATGACCATGACCGCCATCGCCATCGCCATCGCCATCGCCGCCGTGGCCATGTCCATCACCGCCATCGCCGTCACCATCACCACCATGGCCATGTCCATGACCGCCATCGCCGTCACCATCACCACCATGGCCATGTCCATGACCGCCATCGCCGTCACCATCACCACCGTGGCCGTGGCCGTGACCGCCGTCGCCGTCACCATCGCCACCGTGGCCGTGGCCATGACCGCCATCACCATCACCGCCATGGCCATGGCCATGCCCATGCCCACCACCACCGTCCCCACCATCCCCGCCGTTATCACCGCCACCGTTGTTGCCGCCATCGCCGCCCGTGCCGCCATTCCCCGAGCCATCGCCACCGCTTCCAGCGCCGCCGTTACCGTTGCCGCCAGATCCGCCGTTGCCGTTGTTGCCAGATCCGCCGTTGCCGTTGTTGCCGCCGGTGTCTCCCGAACCCAGCCCTCCCGTGCCGGAATTAGCCGAACTGTTTCCGCCACTGCTGCCCGCGCCCGTCGACGACGTCCCGTTGCCCGGCGACGAACCGGTCGACGACGTCGGGCCGAGCCCCGCCGCCGCGATGCCAAGGGCGCCCGCCCCGAGCTGTCCGAATCCCTGCGACGTGCAGCCCGGCCCGCCGCCCGACGGACATCCGCCGTGCACGCTCGCTTCAGCGAGCACCATCACTCCAGGATTGGTTGCCGGCGCGGCGGTGCTCCCCGAATTCGTCTGCGCACCCGCCATCGCCGCATAAAGACTGACCGCGACCGCCAAAGCCGCCCGCCGCGTGCCAAGTATCCACGCGTCCCCGTTTTGCTTTTTCATTTCACCCTCCTAATTATTTCCCCTGAGCGACCGGTCCAATTAACGAGTGAATCTCCGCTCGTCAAAAAAACGAAAGTCAAAGCCTTTGCGCAACTTCGCCTAATGCGAATTTAAAATGCGCTCGCACTAAATACTTCTCTCACGGAAAATCCCCGGTCCGATTTGGCGTGCTTCGAGAGAATGGGCTGGCCGTGCGCGCACCTGATCGTGAGAGCCGCACAGCGAGGCTTGATGGACGTTGAAGTTATTCGCAGTGCAATCGCGCGACCGTGCGTTAGACCACGCTATGCGATATTGGCGATACGGCTTGCCAGGCAGGGGGAAACGACGAGGCGCCCGTCAAATCCTCTAATCCAGATTCTTCAGACGGGAAGCGAAAACTATCACCCGCGATGCAATTTAACCGACAAAAAGAAAATTAACATGTGGTTTTATCTGACGAATTCAGGCCATTTAACATCGTCCGTTTATTCATGTGGCCATTCGCACATAAAAATGAAAATTCAAAAATCGGAATGAGAGCAATACAATAGACAACGCAATGAAAATCACGAAATGCGCGCGCGAAACATTGCGCGTCGTTGCATAACGCGTGTGCGTCGCAAAAAGCGATGTGGCGATGCGCGCTGCCTCGCACGGTCGTCGAACGTGCGCCTCAGCCGCACACGATCGCGACCCACACGGTTTCCAAAGTGTCGTGGCGCAACCACCAGCGCGTCAGATAACCAACACATCGGCGCGCACGTTTTTTCCGGAGCATTCCCACCATCTTTGGCGCTACCGCCGCGTATCGTCGTTGCGCGGCCCGCAAACGCCTGTCCCCGCGAGCTCCTGCGCGGGATTGCCTCGGTACGCGGGTAAACCTTTGTTTGACTTCGACGCGCCGCCCCGTTTACTGCACGCAGCCGAACCTCTCGATCCGCTTTCATTCACGCCCGCATTTTGTTTGGTCTGCCGAGCAGTGTTCTGCGAGCGCCCTCCCCTCTCCGACGAGGTACAACATGGTTACTATCTCCAGCAGCGCCGTCGACGAATTCAAATCCACATTGCGCGGCCAGCTTCTGCTGCCCGACACGCCGGGCTTCGACGCGGCGCGCAGCATCTGGAACGCGATGATCGACCGTACTCCCGCGATGATCCTGCGGTGCGCAGGTGTTGCCGACGTGCGCAGCGGCGTTGCTTTCGCGCGCGACAACGGCCTGCCGCTCGCCATTCGCGGCGGCGGCCACAACATTGGCGGCAGCGCTGTGTGCGACGATGGCCTCGTGCTCGATCTATCCACGATGAAATCGGTGCGTATCGACCCGCAAGCACGGCGCGCGTATGTCGAACCTGGCGCGACGCTGCATGATTTCGATCACGAAGCGCAGGCATTCGGACTCGCGACGCCACTCGGCATCAACTCGACGACCGGCGTCGCGGGTCTGACGCTCGGCGGCGGTTTCGGCTGGCTGAGCCGCCGCTACGGCATGACGATCGACAACCTCGTCGCGGCCGACATCGTCACCGCCGACGGTGAGCTGCGCCACGTGAGCGCGACCTCGCACGACGATCTGTTCTGGGCGATTCGCGGCGGCGGCGGCAATTTCGGCGTCGTTACGCTATTCGAGTTCGCGCTGCATGAGGTCGGCCCGCTCGTCTATGGCGGCCTTGTCGTGTTGCCGCTCGCCGACGCGAAGGAAGCACTGATCAAATACCGCGACGCCACGCCCGCGATGCCCGACGAGCTCGCCGTATGGGCCGTCGCGCGACTCGCGCCGCCGCTGCCCTTCCTGCCGCCCGAGGTGCACGGCAAACCCGTGCTGGTGTTCGCGATGTGCTACAACGGGCCGGTCGACAAGGGTCCAGCCGCGGTGGAAGCCGTGCGCGGCTTCGGCAAGCCGCTCGGCGAACATCTTGGTCCGATGCCCTATGAAATGTGGCAACAGGCCTTTGATCCGCTGCTCACGCCAGGCGCGCGCAACTACTGGAAGTCGCACAACCTCGGCACCATCGACGATGGTCTGATCGACGCGCTGATCCGCGCGATCGACACGCTGCCGTCCGCGCAATGCGAAATTTTCTTCGGGCTGATCGGCGCGCAAACGCAGCGCGTCGCGGTCGACGCGACCGCTTACCCGGCCCGCGAGACGCTCTACGGGATGAACGTGCACGGCCGCTGGGACGACGCGCGCGACGACGAGCGCTGCGTCGCATGGGCGCGCGACTTTTTCAATGCGTCGCGCCCGTTCGCGCTAGGCAGCGTGTACGTCAACTTCATGACGGAGGAAGAAGGCGGCCGCATCGCGGATGCTTATGGGCCGAACTATGAGCGCCTCGTCGCCCTGAAAAACCGCTACGATCCGCACAACCTATTCCGCCATAACCAGAACATTCGCCCAACGGTGTAGCGACGACGCGCAACAGCAAGCCGCGCGAAACCGCGAACTGCAAATGGCCGCGCCGCCCTAGCGCAAGGCGGCGCGGCGCTTGGGCACGTTCCCTGCTACTTTGTCGGCTGAAAATGCCCGCGAAGCGTGCGTCGCACGTCGCGGCATGCCCGCTCAACGACAATCATCGCGCGCACGGAACCTCTCGTGCGCAAATGAGAACAAAGCAAAGCAAGGCAGGCAACTCGCCGCACTCTTCGATAACGTACAACATGCGTGAGAAACGCAAAGGAAAACAGTCATGCGCAGACGACAATTCATCATGACCGGCAGCGCTGCATTGGCCGTCGCAGGCCTGAGCCTCACCGGTTGCACGACGACTTCGCCGTCCTCGAACGCATCACCATCGGCCAATGCCGGCAAGCGCGACACGATCAACGCGGGCGTCGACTCGACGCTCGCACGTCTCTACGAAAACGTCGACGGTTCGCGCGACCTCGTTGCGAAAGCGCGCGGCGTGCTGGTGTTCCCGTCAGTGATCTCGGCCGGCTTCTGGGTCGGCGCACAGTATGGTGAAGGGGCGATGCGCATCGGCGGCCGCACGGTCGGCTACTTCAGCACGGTCGCAGGCTCATTCGGCTTGCAGATCGGCGCCCAGTCGAAGGCGCTCGTGTTTCTGTTCATGACGCAGGAAGCGCTCGACGAATTCATGCACAGCCAGGGCTGGGCGGTCGGCGCAAATGCGACCGTCGCCGTGCTGAAGGTCGGCGCGAACGGCGCGGTCGATTCATCGACCGCGACGAGCCCGGTGCAGGCTTTCGTGCTGACCAATGGCGGTTTGATGGCCGGGGTGTCGCTCGAAGGCACGAAGGTGTCCCGACTGATTATCTGAGTATCTGAGCGGAGCCTCCGCTCGTGCGGATTTGTGGTGCGCGCGCGCCGCGCGAATGCACGACAGATCCGCGCCGCGCGTTCAAGCCATCGCGTTCCCGCCCGCTTCGCAGGCGCCATTCATCGCGCTACGGTAAGATCCACGCCTTTCGCAAACCGTCCGCGCCCCGCGGACGCATCCTTTGCGCAGCCGCGCGCGTTGCCAAGCCCGTTCAGCGCAGCCCATGCGGGCCTCAGCATTGCGCTCGCGCGCCACCTCGTAAAACATGATCATCGCTAGTCCCGCTTCCGGTCGGCCCGCCTGGCTGTCAGGCATTCGCAGCAATGTGCTCGCAGGCCTGTCCTCGTCGTTCGCGCTGGTGCCCGAATGCATCGCCTTTGCGCTCGTCGCCCATCTGAATCCATTGATGGGTCTGCTATGTGCCGCGCGGTACGCTGTTTTTCGCGTCGACGACGCGTTTTCACGAGCTGTTCGATCCCGCGCGCGACCCGGCGCGCGTGACCGTCGATTGCAGTCACCTGCTGCTCGCCGATCATTCGGCGCTCGCCGCGTTGCAGGGGCTGGCCGAACGCTATCGCAAGGCGGGCAAAGAGTTGCGGATGCAGAACCGGTCGGAGCGCAACCGCCAATTGTTGAGCCGCGCGGGAATCGGCTTCGCGTGAGATACGCAGCGCGTTGCGAGCGCGCGTGCGGTGAATACTCGCGCGTGCATCGACAACGCGGCCTGGCGCTTTAGCGCTGCTCCGGCAACTTGAACACCGCGATCGCCGCCGACAACTGCCCGGTCTGCGTCTTCAGCACATCGGCCGACGCGCTCGCTTCCTCGACGAGCGCCGCATTCTGCTGCGTCGTCTGATCCATGCTCGCGACCGCGATGTTGACCTGCTCGATGCCCGAGGTCTGCTCGACCGACGCCGCGCTGATCTCGCCCATGATGTCGTTGACACGACGTACCGCCTGCACGACTTCCTGCATCGTGTCGCCCGCGCGTCCGACGTGCTCCGAACCGCCCGCGATCTGCGCGGCCGATTCCTCGATCAGCGCCTTGATTTCCTTCGCGGCCGCCGCGCTGCGTTGCGCGAGCGTACGCACTTCGCCCGCGACCACCGCGAAACCGCGGCCCTCCTCGCCCGCGCGCGCCGCCTCGACGGCCGCGTTCAACGCGAGAATATTGGTCTGAAACGCAATCCCTTCGATTACGCCGATGATGTCGCCGATCCGATGCGACGACTGTGAAATCCCGCGCATCGTGTCGATCACCTGACCGACCACCGCGCCGCCGCGCGCCGCGGTTTCCGACGCGTTGTGCGCGAGCTGGCTCGCCTGCTTCGCGTTGTCGGCGTTCTGACGCACGGTCGCGGTGATCTGCTCCATGCTCGACGCGGTCTCGCCGAGCGCGGCCGCCTGCTGCTCGGTGCGGCGCGACAGGTCCGAATTGCCCGCGGCGATCTCGTTCGATACCGACGAAATCAGCGTCGCGCCGCTGCGAATCTGCTCGATCGCCTGCGCGAGACGCTGCTGCATCCGTTTCATCGCGGCGAGCAGACTGGTACTGTCGCCGGTCTTCGTGTCGACGATCACGTCGAGGTCGCCGTCCGCGATACGCGACGCGATCTGCACCGCGTACGCCGGTTCGCCGCCAAGCTGACGCAGAATACTGCGCACGATCACGCCGATCACCAGCGACACGAGCGCGCAAAGCACCAGCGCCGCGATCACGTATTGCGCGAGGGTGCGGTAGAACACCGCCTCGATGTCGTCCGTGAACACGCCGGTGACGATGGTCCAGTCCCACGGCTTATAAAGGCGCATGTAGTTGCTCTTCGGCGCGAGCCGGTTGGTGCCGGGCTTCGGGAACATCAGATGGACGAATGCCTCGCCTTCGCGCTGGGTCTGTTCGGAACCTTCCTTGAACACATGGCGGCCGTCAGGATCGGTGACGGTGCTCATGTCCTTGCCGACGAGGTCGGCGCGCGTGGCATGCATCAGCACGTGCGCGCGGCTGTCTTCGAGCACGAGATAGCCGCCGGCACCGTCGTAGCGCATTGCGCGCAGGTCGTCCATCGCGGCGCGCTGCGCGTCGGCGAGCGGCATCGTGCCGGCCGTGGCGAGCGCGTTGTAGCGATCGAGCACGCTGTACGCGATGCTGACCACGTTTTTCAGCTCGTCTTCGCGATCGGCGATCATCGTGTCGCGCGTCTTGTACGCGCCCCACAGGCCGATCGCCAGAATCCCCATGCACATCACCGCGAGTGCGAGCCACAGTCGCACTTTCAGGCGAAACCGTTCCATCTTCCGTATCCCTTGTCGTGGTTTGCGGTGGTCGGCGCGAGCGGACAGCCGCAAACGTTTCATGTCGTTGTCGGGATTAACGGCGCGACGGCGGAAAACTTCAGTGCTACTCCAAGGTTGCGGGTTTCAGTCCGCCGGCAACGTCAGCGTCGCCACCTCGCAGCGCGGCCATTGCCGCAGCACGTCGGGCGACATCAGCAGCTTGGCCGCGCGCACGCCGGCGCCCATCACGATCTGCGTGCGCTCCATCACCGCGGCGTCGACCAGCACGCGCCAGTCGGCCGGCAGACCGAAGGCGGTAATGCCGCCGAACTCCATCTGGCTATGCTCGACCGCCGCCTCGCGCTTCGCGAATGACAGCCGCTGCGCGCCGAGCGCGGCCTTCACCGCGCCGTTGATGTCGAGCCGCCGCGAGCCAAGCGACACCAGCGCCGCGAAGTGCTCGCCACCGTCTTTCTTATAGCGGATCACGATCGTGTTCGCGCAGTCTTCGAGGCCGAAGCCATAGCGCGCGCTGAATGCGGCGGTGTCGGAGGCGTCGTCGGTGACGGCGAACACCGTGATTCCGTGCGCCGGCAATTGTTCGATGACATGCGCGGACAAATGCGCGCGCCACTGGTCGCGCTCGATGACGTCCAGTTGCTGTACGAGTTCGTGCGAATGCATGATGAGCGGAAAGATGACATTAATCCGCTGCATTCTAGCGGTACGCGCGGGCGGCCGCGAAACGGGCCATCGAAGCAGGCCATGAAAACAGGCCGTGAAGCCCGCCGCTTAACTTGTATAGTGACGGGCACGAGGTTTGCGAAAAGCGACAAGGCAAACACCGTGAAAGCGCCGTCACGATTCAGACACGATCATGGACATCGATACCCTTTCTCGCGAGAACCTCCAGCAGGCCGCGCGTCACCAGGCCAATTGGGCGATGGGCGCACTGCGGCAATTCACGGAGAACCGCTGCCTGGAGATGGCGGCGAGCATCGCGTTCTATGCGGCGTTTTCGCTCGCGCCGACGCTCGTGATGGTGATCGCGGTGGCCGGCTGGTTCTTCGGCCCGGCGGCCGCGCGCGGCGAACTGTTCGGCCACATCAACGGCCTGATCGGCGACCAGGCCGCGGCCGGCGTGCAGACCATCGTCGAGAACGCGCATCACGCGGGCGCCAAAGGGGGCATCGCGACGATCATTTCGTTCTCGCTGCTGGCGATCGGCGCGTCGGCGACGTTCTCGTCGCTGAACAGCGCGCTCAATATAGTGTGGCCATACACCGGGCCGCGCACGGCCAGCTGGCTCGCGCTCGTGCGGGTACGGCTGATTTCGTTCGGACTCGTGCTCGGCGTCGCGTTCCTGCTGATCGTGTCGCTGGTGCTCGATACGGTCATCGCCTTTATCGGCGAGTGGCTGTGGGGCGACTCGCCCTATGTCGTGATCGGCAATCTGCTGCAGCTCGGCGTCGGGCTGCTCGTGCTGATGTTCGCATTCGCCGCACTGCTGAAGTTCCTGCCCGACGCTCGGGTGCTGTGGCGCGATGCGCTGGTGGGCGGCGTCGTAGCGGCCGTGCTGTTCACCGGCGGCAGAAAGCTGTTCGCGCTCTATCTCGCGCATGCGGGAATGGCCAGCGCGTTCGGCGCAGCCGGCTCGCTCGCGGTGCTGCTGATGTGGCTGTACTTCTCTGCGCTGGTGCTGCTGCTCGGCGCGGAGTTCTCGGCGGCGCGCGGCAGGCTGCACGATCCGCGCGGCGGCTGGGGCATGCAGGGGGAAGCGCCGCCGGGCAGCCGCGCGAAGCTCGCGTCGGTGCTGGCGGCATCGACCGTTGCGGGGAACGCCGTTTCGTCGGCTCGCACGGCTGTGCGTGTTGCCATCCAAACGACCGCGCCGCTGCCGCCGTCAGGGATCGGCCTGGCCGCGCAAACGCGCTCCGCGCATGAGACCGCGGTGGACGTTACGCGCAAGGTGCTCGACGTCGAAGCGCAAGCCACCCGTCTCGCGGCGTCGGCCATCGTCGAAGCACGCCGCCAGGCGACGGCCGCCGACCGCTACGTGCGACGCAACCCGTGGACCTCGGTGCTGCTCGCGGCCGCCGCGGGACTCACGGCCGCGGCCGTGGCGCGCCGTGGCGCCGATAGGCGCTGAAACGTGTTGCGCCGTCAAACCACTCGACTGCGCTTGGACACAACGCGCTTCTTCTGTCCAGCCTGGCTAGTCATTTCGCCGACTATTTCTTTTATGTTTTCACTACAAAGTTGAGCGGACGTGTAGACGACCAGATTACATTTAGCATGCAAATCGATGCCGAAAGTGCGTTAAGTCATCCGGTCACTATCAGCGAATCAACAATAATGCGCACCAGACCAATAAATGTTGCGCAAACAGAAATAATCGTTGATGGGCTTTAGATACAAGGGTTTGCATCGATTGTCAGTTTTTGGCGACACTCTTTTTTTTCCGTTTCTACCCGGCGGATGCGCTGAGCTATTCTGCTTTCCGCAACAACGAACAATCATCTGCGTGGAGAAATGGATGAAACGAATCGCACTGTCTACCCTCTCGCTGGCGCTCCTCGGCGTCGCCGGTGTCGCACACGCGCAAAGCAGCGTGACCCTGTATGGCGTGCTGGATGAATCGATCCAGTACGTGAACAACGCTACGCCGCACGGCGGCAGCCTCGTTCAACTGTTTGGCGGCAACATCCAAGGTAACCGTTTCGGCCTGAAGGGCACGGAAGACCTGGGCGGCGGCCTGAAGGCAATTTTCCAGTTGGAAAATGGCTTTGACATCAACACCGGCAAGCTGCAGCAAGGTGGCTCGATGTTCGGTCGTCAGGCTTACGTCGGTTTGACGGGCGACGTCTGGGGCACGTTCACGGCTGGTCGTCAGTACGACCCGCTGGTCGACATGGTCCAGCCGCTGACGGGCGACAACTACTTCGGTAGCACGTTCGCTACGCCGGGCGACGTCGACAACAACGACAACAGCTTCCGCGTCATCAACTCGTTGAAGTACGTGTCGCCGGTCTGGTCGGGCTTCCAGATCGAAGGTCTGTATGCTCTGGGCGGCGTCGCAGGCGCGACGGGTTCGGGCCAGACGTGGTCGGGCGCGGCAACGTATGCAACGGGTCCGTTCAGCATCGCTGCTGGCTACCTGCATGCGAGCAATGCGAATTCGGTGGCTACGCGTACGGCTGCTGGCGGCTGGGCAGGTACGGCAGCACCGGGCGCAACGTTTGACTCCAACTTCCCGACCTTCGCCGGCATCAACTCGGCTTACGCTGCGTCGAAGTCGATCGGCATCGCATCGGCAGCGGTTCAGTACGTGACGGGCCCGTGGACGGGTAACCTGTCGTACAGCAACGCACAGTACCGTCCGGACGCGAACTCGGGCTTCGCGACGACGCAGAAGTTCAACGTCGGCCGCGCGTACCTGGGCTATCAGCTCACGCCGGCAGCGCTGATCGGTCTCGGCTATGCGTACACGCACGGCTCGGGCGACGCAAGCGCGACGTACAACCAGGTTTCGCTGGGCGGCGATTACAACCTCTCGAAGCGCACCGACGTGTACACGGTTGCCGCATGGCAGCACGCAAGCGGCAACCAGCGTACTCCGGGCGGCGGCCTCGTGTCGGCAACGGCTTCGATCGGTTCGTACGGCAACCAGTCGAGCACCAACAACCAGGTCATGGTCAGCCTGGGTATCCGTCACAAGTTCTAATCGAACTTCGAGTCGGACCTGATACGCGGCTGACGAGCCGCGTTATCAAAAACCAGCCAGAGGCGATGCCCCTGGCTGGTTTTTTTTCGTCCTGAGGTTTCGGTGCGCAGCTAGCGCCGCTGCGCCTTGCCCTTGTCGGCTTGCGCGAGAATCTGCGCGGGCGCCACATCTTGCTCATGCTCGACGCCATCGGCGCCGACCGGCGCGCGATACAGCACCAGCGCCCGCTCCGGATGCGGCGACGGCGCATCCAGCGACTGCTGCCAGTCAGGATCGGGAATCTCGGCGAACACCTGGCGCAAACGCTCGCCCCACGTGCGATGAATCATGTCGAAGTACGCGTTGTCGCGATCGATCGACACGAACCGCGTAACGCGCAGTGCATCCTTCTCGTACACCAGCAGATCGAGCGGCAAGCCCACTGACAGGTTCGAGCGCAGCGTCGAGTCCATCGAGATCAGCGCGGACTTCGCGGCCTCGTCGAGCGGTGTGGACGGCGTCAGCACGCGGTCGATGATCGGCTTGCCATACTTGGCCTCGCCGATCTGGAAATACGGATTCACCGCCGACGCCTCGATGAAATTGCCCGCCGCGTAGATCATGAAAAGCCGCATGCGGTTGCCCGCGATCTGCCCGCCGAGAATGAAGCTGCAATTGAAGTCGACGCCGAACTTCTGCAGCGCCGCGGCCTCGCGCTCGTGCACGCGGCGCACCGCGCTGCCGACCACGCGCGCGGCGTCGGCCATCGTCGGCACGCTCCACAGCGTGGGCACGGTGGCATCGGCGGGCTCGGACAGCTCGTGTAGCACCGCCTGGGTGATCGACAGATTGCCGGCGCCGAGCAGCACCAGCATGCGTTCGCCGGGCTGCTCGAACACCGACATCTTGCGCGCGGTACTGATGTGATCCACACCCGCATTGGTACGCGTATCGGACAGGAATACGAGGCCGTCGTTGACGGCCATCGCCACGCAGTAAGTCATAAGGAATCCGCGGAACGCGAGGGAACGAGGCTATTGTAATGCGGCGCACAGGCGCCTTTTATCCGTGTTTGCGGACTTTTTTGTGGCCTTTAGCGTTGCAACGCGGCTACTGCGACATCTGCGTGCTGACCTCCACCGCCACGCGAAGCTCCTCTTCGAGCCCGCCGATGCGTCGGCCGCGCACCGGTGCCGCCGCCTCATAATCGCGCGCGACAGCGAGCCGGCAATAGATCTCGCTGGCAAACCCGGCATGCGTGACGTCGAGCGAAATCCAGCCTTTGTCTTCGAGCCAAACGTCGACCCATGCATGACTCGCGCCATGCGGCACGTCGCCGGGTTCGATATAACCGCTGACGTAGCGCGCCGGCACGCCGCGCGCGCGGCAGCACGCGAGCATCAGATGCGCATGGTCCTGGCACACGCCGTTGCCGAGCGCGAGCGCCTCGGCGGCCGTGCTGGTGACCTCGGTCACGCCGGGCCGGTACTGCACCCGCTGCACGATCTGCTCGGCAAGCGTGATCAGGCTTGCCGGGCTCGCCAGACTCGCCACCGACTCCGCCAGTTCGCGGATCGCGCCATCGGGTTCGGTCAGGCGCGTCGCGCAGGTGAAATGCTCGAGCGGAATCGGGCCGGGCGGATCGCGCAGCACGCCGTCGACGAGCGGCATCGTGTCCACCTCGCCCGACACGCGCAGATGAATCTCGTCGTGCGGCTTGTTGATGACGAGCGTATGCAGCACGTTGCCGTAGGCGTCGAGCGTGGCGTCGAGCTTGCCCGGCGCGTCGATGCTCCAGCGCCGCACGGTCTGCCCCGCGCCGCTCGTGGGCGTCAGGCGCAACTGCTGGATCGAATAATGAACCGTCGCTTCGTAGCGGTAAGAGGTGTCGTGGCGGATCGTCAGGTACATGAGAAAACTCCGTCAGGCCACTGGCAACATCAGATAAGTACGCGCCACCAGGTTGCCCAGCTCGAACACGCGAGCGAGGAACTGCGTCAGATAGCCGTGCAAACCGCTTTCGAAAATCTGTCGGATGTCGGCATACAGCAGCTCGGCGCGCAGCTTGCCGGCGAAGCGCTCGCACTGGTTCGAGCCCGACGTGCGCAGCATCGCGAGATTGGTGCAGACGCCGTCGAGCGAGGCGAGCAGCGAGCGCGGCATCTGCTGATTGAGGATCATCAGCTCGACGACGCGTGCGGGCGTCACGACGTCGCGATACACCTTGCGATAGATTTCGAGCGCCGACACCGAGCTCAGGATCGAGGTCCAGTAATAGAAGTCCTCGAGCTGGCGCGCGGCGTCGCGCGAATTCGGTTCGACGTTCGCGAAACGCACATCGAGAATCCGCGCGGTGTTGTCGGCGCGCTCCAGATACGTGCCGAGCTGCGTGAAGAAGAACGCGTCGTCCTGCAGCGCGGTGCCGATCGTGACGCCCCGCGACAGATGCGAGCGGAACTTGACCCATTCGAACAACGAGCCCGGACTGCTCGCGGCCTGCCCGCTCGCGAGCCGCTCGTTGAATTCGAGCCACGTGTCGTTGATGGTTTCCCACCACTCGGTCGTCAGCGTGCCGCGCACCGCGCGGGCGTTTTCACGCGCGGCCTGCAGGCATGAATGAATGCTCGACGGATTGCTCGCGTCGGCGACCATGAAGTCGAGCACGTGGTCGCGCGTCGGTTCGTCGTAGCGCTGCGCGAAGGCGCTTTCGAGCTCGGAGATGCGCAGCACCGAGCGCTGTCCGCGCGCCTCCTGTTCGGCCGTCTGCGGCAGCAGTTGCGCCTTCAGGTTGATGTCGAGCATGCGCGCGGTGTTCTCCGCGCGCTCCATATAGCGGGCCATCCAGAAGAGGTGATCGGCGGTTCGGCTAAGCATGACGGCGTTCCATGTCTGTGATCTGAACGCGCGAGGCCTTCGTCAGCGACGAAAGTCCGCGCTGGTTATCCGTTGAGCGACGGCGGCGCATCGCGCATTGCGTGCCGCTTGCGGCGCATCAGTCGACCATCCAGGTATCCTTGGTTCCGCCTCCCTGCGATGAATTGACGACGAGCGAGCCCTCCTGCAGCGCAACGCGTGTGAGGCCGCCCGCCACCATCGTGGTGGACTTGCCCGATAGCACGAACGGCCGCAGGTCGATATGGCGCGGCGCGATGCCCGCTTCGACGAAGGTCGGACACGCGGACAGCGCTAGAGTGGGCTGTGCGATATAACCAGCCGGACGCGCGATCAGCCGCTCGCGGAAGGCCTCGACCTCGGCCTTCGTCGAGGCCGGGCCGACCAGCATCCCGTAGCCGCCCGCGCCGTGCACTTCCTTGACCACCAGCTCCGGCAGATGCGCGAGCGTATACGCGAGATCCTCGGGCTTGCGGCACTGATAGGTCGGCACGTTGTTCAGAATCGGCTTTTCGCCGAGATAGAACTCGATCATGTCGGGCACGTACGGGTAGATCGATTTGTCGTCGGCAATGCCGGTGCCCATCGCGTTCGCGAGCGCGACGCGGCCGGCGCGATACGCAGTCAGCAGACCCGGTACGCCGAGCGCGGAATCGGCGCGAAACGCGAGCGGATCGAGAAAGTCGTCGTCGACGCGCCGGTAGATCACGTCGACGCGCTTCGGTCCCTGCGTGGTGCGCATGAACACGTAGTTGTCGTCGACGAACAGATCCTTGCCTTCGACGAGCTCGACGCCCATCTGCTGCGCGAGGAACGTATGCTCGAAATACGCGGAGTTGTACATGCCCGGCGTCAACACGACGACGATCGGATCATCGACGCCTTCGGGCGCGACCGAGCGCAGCGTATCGAGCAGCAGATCGGGGTAATGCGCGACCGGCGCGATGCGGTTCTGCACGAACAGTTCAGGGAAGAGCCGCATCATCATCTTGCGGTTTTCGAGCATGTACGACACGCCCGACGGCACACGCAGATTGTCTTCGAGTACGTAGAACTCGCCTTCGTCGCCGGCGCGCACCACGTCGACACCCGCGATATGCGCGTAAACACCGAGCGGCACGTCGACGCCCTGCATCTCCGGACGATACTGCGCGTTGGTATAGACCTGCTCGGCCGACACGATGCCTGCGCGCACGATGTTGCGATCGTGATAGACGTCGTGGATAAACAGATTGAGAGCCCGCACGCGCTGTCGCAAACCGGCTTCGAGCGTCTGCCATTCGCCGCGCGGGATGATGCGCGGAATCAGATCGAAGGGAATCAGCCGCTCGGTGCCGGACAGGTCGCCGTTCACCGCGAACGTGATGCCGACGCGCCTGAACAGCAGGTCCGCTTCCGCGCGCTTGCGTGCGATTGCTTCGTTGCCCTGGCTGTCCAACCATCGCTCAAAGCGCGCGTAATGCGGCCGTACGCCATCGTCGTGATAGCGCATCTCGTCATAGCATCGCATGTCAGCCCCAGTCTTGTTTGTCGAATAGAAGGCGAATGCGCTGCGCATTCGGGATTCGACCTTGATCAAGCAAGCGTTATGCCATTGAATATGTCGTGATGATGCGCGTTGACGTGCACGCTGTCGGCGCATCCGCAGGGCGTCGAATTGCGTTGATCGTACTGTCGTGGACCATGATGCGCCAGTCAGGTGCGCGCGCGCCATCAGGGAGCACACTATGAGAAGTGCGCCTGCCGTTTCGCCAATGCATTCAACGAGGCGCTACGAAGCGAGCGCATAAAAAAGTCCCCGTGGATTTTCATCCACGGGGACTTCGATCACCTGCATGCAGGCGCTTTTTCTCGCACTCAAACGTCAGGCATGGTTAAGCACAACCGCGCCATGCCGACGCGTGAGCCGCGTGAGCAACGCGCTTAGGCAGCCGCTGCGTCCTTCAGCTTCTTCAGCGCGCGGGCCTTGATGCGCACGCTTGCCGGCTTGGCCGGGAACCAGCGCTCTTCACCCGTGAACGGGTCCTTGCCGAAGCGCTTCTTCTTCGCCGGCACAGCCTGCACGACGATCTTCAGCAGACCCGACAGCGTGAATTCGCCAGCGCCCTTCTTGTGCACCGTGCCCAGGATCGTGTCTTCGAGCGCGGCCAGCACAGCCTTGGCGGTCTTCGGTTCCACTGCAGCACGTTCAGCGATGTGAGCTGCCAACGAGGCCTTCGTGAAGGTGTCCTTGATCGGCGTCGGTGCGCCAGACGCCTTCACGGCGACCTTCTTGGCTGCGACGGCTTTCTTCGCAGGAACTTTCTTTGCAGCAACCTTCTTGGTCGGTACCGGGGCAGCAGCCTTCTTGGCCACCTTTTTTGCGGAAGTCGGCATGTTTCTCCTACCTGTTGTGGTCAGTGAATTGCTCGAAGCGCACACCGTATGTGCACGCTTCAACGCCGGATTCTACAAGCGCTAAAGCGATTTGCGCGACTCTTTTATGTATTGCGATGAAGTTTTTTGCGTGGCACCAACGGTCCAACACGTTTTAGTACCTGTTTTAGCGGCTAAAACGTGCGCGGCACGGTCTTCAACATGCAGGAGTAACGCTCGTTACAGTTCGTTTCGGCGGCGGTTTCGAGGTGGTCGTGGCGAAGCGAGCTGGTGTTTTCGCCCCTTGAATCAGGGCGTTTTCTTCGCTTGACGCGTCAAGCAACGCAGCCCCGACGCTTTGACGATGCCTACGCCGCGCTTGCGGCGAGTTCCGTTTCAGCGTGCGATGCGCGGCAGCATGCCGGCGAGCGTCGTCAGCGCCGTGTCGATGTGTTCGGCCGCGATGCTGCCATAGCCGAACATCAGCCCTGGCTGCGGTGTCACGCGATGGTGAAATGGCGCGAGTCCATAAAGGCCGATCGACGCTTCACGCGCGGCGGCGACGAGCGCCTCTTCGCCGAGCGACGCCAACGCCCCCCTCAGCCGCGCCGCCAGATGGATGCCGGCAGTCGGCACGATCGGTTCGAACCAGCGCGCGAGGTCGCCTTGCAGATGCTCGAGCAGCACAGCGCGGCGCGCCGCATAAGCCTTGTGCATGCGCCGTAGATGGCGCGCGAAGTCGCCATTGAGCATGAACGACGCGAGCGCCGTTTGCGTCAGCGTGCAGCCGTGACAATCGGCGATCTGCCGCGCCTTCAGCAGCGGGCCGTGCAACGACGCCGGCGGCACCAGGTAGCCGATGCGCAACTCGGGGAAGATCGTCTTCGAAAACGTGCCGACGTAGGCGACCAGACCGGCGCGATCGAGGCTCTTCAGCGGCTCCATCGGCCGGCCTTCGAAACGGTACTCGCAGTCGTAGTCGTCCTCGATGATGACCGCGCCGCGCTTTTGCGCCCATTCGAGCAGTTCGACGCGACGCTCGAGGCTCATCGGCATGCCGAGCGGAAACTGATGCGAAGGCGTCACGTAGACGAGCCGTGCCTTGTCCGGCAGCTTGCCGACGATCAGGCCTTCGCTATCGACCGGAACCGGCACCACGCGCGCGCCCGTCACCGTGAAGCAGGCATGCGCGGGTGGGTAACCGGGATCTTCGATCGCCACGATTTCGCCGGGCCGCAGCGTGATACGCGCCATCAGATCGAGCGCGTGCTGCGCGCCCTGCGTGACGATCACGTCTTCCCAGTTGCTCGACACCGCGCGGTTGAAGGCAAGGTAGCGCGAGATCGCGAGACGCAGCTGCTGCTCACCGGCGGCGTCGCGATAGGTGCCGGGGCTGCGCGCCTGGCCGCGCAGCGCGTGATTCACACAGCGGCGCCAGACGTCGAAGGGAAACAGCGATTTGTCGGTCGCGCCGCCGATGAAGTCGAGCGGCGACGGCACCGACGGCCGTGGCAACGGCAGACTGTCGGGCATCTGCTCCCACAGCGGCTGCGCACGTGCCGCGGCCTTCGCCTGCGCGGCGTCCCGCTCGCGCGAACGAGCCGCCGCGCGCGCCTGCGCGGAGCGCTCGGCGGGCAGCCGTTCGAGCCCGTCGGCGACGAAGGTGCCCGAACCGGCGCGCGCGCTCAGATAGCCCTCCGAGAGCAGCCGCTCGAAAACGTCGAGCGTGGTCTTGCGCGACACGCCGAGCTGCGTCGCGAGGTCGCGCGTGGACGGCAGACGCGTGCCGCCGGCAAGCCGCCCTTCGAGAATGCCCGCGCGCAACTGCCGATAAATCTGTCCGGACAGATCGTGATGGCCTTCGACCGCGATGTGAATGTCCATTCGGGTGGTTACCTCAAATAACGGCGAAATGGTTACTTCGACCGACCACTGGCGAACGTAAGCTTACCTCCACGGACGCCCATTTGGACGCCCTCGCACATTCACGAGGACTCTCTGATGCAAGCACGTCTCGACTTTTACAAGGCCTGCCCGAGCGGCACCCGCGCGATGCTCGCGCTCGAGGAAACGATCGGCAAAAGCACGATCGACAAGACACTCGCCGAACTCGTGCGGATTCGCGCGTCGCAGTTGAACGGCTGCGCGTTCTGCCTCGACATGCACGTGACCGATGCGCGCAAGCACGGCGAAACCGAGCGGCGTCTCGCGGCGGTGGCCGCGTGGCGCGAAGCGCCGTTTTTCACCGCGCGCGAACGCGCGGCGCTCGAATCGACGGAGGCAGTGACGCTGGTCGCGCAAACGCGCGTGCCGGATACGGTATGGGAAGCAGTGAAGCCGCATTTCAGCGAGCAGGAAATCAGCGACCTGACGCTGCTGATCGTTGCGATCAACGGCTGGAACCGGATTGCGGTGTCGTTCAGGAAGATGCCGGAGTAAGCGGCGCGCCTTTGCAGTCGCGAGGCCTCAGAAGATCACGGAAACCGCCACCGCGAGCCAGATCGAGGTCACGCCCGCGAGAAACAGATGCCGCGCGATCCGCACGCGGGAGTCGCTGTTCTCCGGCTCGACGGGACTCGTCGCCATCCAAGGCACGAGGCCGAGGCACGCGAAGCCCGCCAGCGCGAGCACGAAGACCACGACATCGGCCTTGTGCCAGGCGGTCGGCTCGTACATGCCCCAGTAGCCGAGAAACACGATGCCGATCGAGAACACGGTCGCGGAAGCGGCGCTGAGCGCGGGCACCGATCCAGTGGGAGTCGGCATGCTTGACCTCCGATCGTCAGATTGCTGCGGCGCTCGCGCGCGGCGCGCCATTCGCCCGACCCGCGTTCGCGCCGGCCGCGGCCAGCCGTCAGGAAGTGCGGGTCTGGCGCGCTTCGTACGTCTTCAGATGACTATAGGCGATGCGCAGCAGCGACAGGGCGTGTTCGCCCTTTTGTGCGTCGCCGCCGCGCGTGATCAGGTCGCCGAGAATATGATCCGCCTCGGTGTGCGAGCGGTTTTCGACGTCGCGCAGCATCGACGCGGTCAGCGGTGACGGCGTCAGCAGCACCTGGATGGCGCGCGCGTCGAAGTCCGCGTCCATCGTGAAGCCGTTGTGTTCGGCCACCGCGCGGCATTCGCCGAGCAGATTCTCGATCACGCGCCTGCCGTCAGGCGCAGCCAGAATATCGCCGACCGTACCGCGCATCAAGCAGGTACTCCCCGCCAAGGTGGCGAGGAACACCCATTTCTCCCACATGCGCAGCAGGATGTTGTCGCTGACCGCGACGTCGAACTGCGCGCCCGACATCGCATCGGCGATCGCCTGGGTGCGCTCCGAGGTGCCGCCCACGAGTTCGCCGAACGTAATCGCCTGCATGTCGTTCAGATGCACGATGTGCTGCTCCGCATTGAGCGTCGCGGCGATCACGCACTGGCCCCCGAGCACGCGCTCCTTGCCGAAGCGCGCGGTCAGCACCTCGATATGGCGCATGCCGTTGAGCATCGGCAGAATTAGCGTGTCTTCGCCGACGAATGGCGTGAACGAATCGATCGCGTCGTCGAGACTGTAGGCCTTGCAGCTCAGCAGCACGAGATCGAACGGCTCGCTGGCGACACCGGCCAGTATCGTCTTCACGTCGCGCAACTGGAGATTGCCCCGTGGGCTGTTGATCACGAGGCCGTCGCGCCGCAGCTTTTCCGCGCGACCGGCGCGGACGAGGAAGGTTACCTCCTGCCCCGCCGCCGCCAGACGTCCGCCGAAATAACCGCCTACCGCGCCCGCCCCTACTACCAGAATTCGCATCTTGCGCCTCTTGAAAGATTTCGGTTAGCCGAATCATGCGCGTCGCTGGTGGACGCATCCCGATGGTGCCGCGTATGTGCTTGTTGTGCAGAATGTAGCAAAGATTGGGAATCGGTTCCGGGGAGCGTTGCCCGTGGGTCCACGGTGCCCGTTGCATGGCGTGCGCGCAGCAGCCCGAACAGACCGGCGCGCCGCGCGAATCCAGCAAGTTTTACGACGGAACGGACGCTTTGCAATAACGCCGCCAAGCGATGACGCCGCCAATGGCGATGACGGTCGCAATGACCACGGTTGATGCGAGGAACATGAGCAACGTACATGTGTCCTCGACGTCCAACGCGTCAGGGCTGTAATCGGGGTCCAGCCAGAGTAGCGCCTGTCGAATGGCGATTGACAGCCAGATCGGTATGTCGAAGACGAAATGCGCCAACAGGAAGCGGGTCATATGCAATCCTCCCAAGCAGGACAACGCAAACCCGGCAATACACCAAGCAAAGATTGCAATGCGCTTCATCGGACTTCCACCCGCCCATACGCTTTCATGTTGCTGCCTGGAATGGTCAAATCAGGTTTTCGTGAGCGGATGTAGCGCTGGAGCCGCTCGAAGTCATCGCCGCTCTGTACGCCGCGACCGGAATACGCTTCGACCTTACCAAATCCGGGACAATCAGCACTGGTGTCCGCGCATATAAATCAAATCGCTACTGTCTGCGCCGCGATCGCACTTGAACCAAAGATGCAGGGCCATCTTCATGATTACGGATTCCTTGAATCGTGAGTAGGACTGGCCTTTTACCATCGCTTGCCGGCCGAATACATGACCTCCCGCGCTTGCTTCTCACATTTGACGATCCGTCACATTGAAGCAGCGCTCGAACGAGCACACAATGCATGCACCATGCACCGCTCCAGTAACATTAGACGTCCCCCACGCGAATCCCCGACTTGACGCTTGGACGACCCAGCGTCACACGCCCGCTGCCGTCACTGCGCCGCCACCGTTTCCCCCTGCTCCCACCCGCCCCCCAGCGACCGGTACAGCGCGATCGCCGAAAGCGCGTGCTCGCGCCGGGCCTGATTCAACGACTCCGAGTCGCGCAGATACGCTTGCTGCGCGTCGAGCACATCGAGGAAGCTCGACGCGCCGCCCTTGTACAACTCGGTCGACAGACGCAGCGCATGATTCGACGCATCGAGCGCACCGGCCAGACGCTGCACCTGCGCCGCGCCGCTGACGAGATCGCTGCGATTGTCCTCGACCTCCTTCAGCGCTTGCAGCATCGTCTGCTGCAAGCCGAGCTGCGATTCGCGCATACGGCTCTCGCTCGCGTCGATGTTCGCGGTGATGCGCCCGGCGTTGAAGATCGGGCTCGTTGCATTCAACGCGGCGCTGAACAGATTATCGGTCAGCGTCGGCATGCCAAGGTACGACGATGCGAGCAGCCCATTGGTCAGGTTGATCTTGAACTGCGGATAGCGCTGGGCCTTCGATACCCCCACTTCCGCCGCACGCTGTTCGACGAGCGCATAAGCGGTGCGCACGTCCGGCCGATGCAGCAACGCGTCGGACGGCAACACCTGCGGCGCGCTTTGCGCAGGCACCGGAATCTCGCGTGCGTTGGAAAGCAGCAGCGTATCGAGACTTTCCGGCGTACGCCCCGAATACACGGCGATCAGGCTCAGTTGATGCTGGACCGTCGATTGCATGCGCGGAATCTGAGCCTGCAAGTCCTGCAACTGATTCTGCGCACGGGCGACGTCGAGCTGGGTCGACAGTCCATAATGCAGACGCGCCTGCGTGAGCTTCAGCGCGCGGCTGCGGATCTGCTCGTTGTCGTCGAGGATCTGCAATTGCGCCTGCGCCCAGCGCAAATCGATGTACGCAGCCGCCGTGTTCGCCGCGAGCGCGAGCCGCAACTGGTTCAGCGCCGCAACGCTACCCGACACCTGCGCCTGCGACGCCAGCACCGCGAGTCGTTCGCCGCCGAACACGTCAGGCGTCCAGCTCGCGGCGAGGCCGAAGCCGGCCTGGCGCACGTAGCCGAGCGGCGGCGGCGTATTCTGCCGCGCGGTCGACGCGCCCGCGTTCGCATTCAGCTCCGGCAGCAGCGCCGCGCGATTCTGCGTCACCAGATCCTGCGACTGCTTCACGCGCTCGGCCGCGGCCTGCACGTCGAGGTTGCCGGTCAACACCGATTCGATCAGCTGATGCATGACCGGGTCGCCGAATTGCGCCCACCATGCATCGGTGTTCACGCTATCTTGCGGTGCGTCGACGCTCCAGGCGGCCGGCGCCAGCGTCTGCACCGTATGCGGCAAATCCGCGTGCGTGGCCGGTTGCACCGCGCAGGCCGCGAGCGTCAAAAATGCCGCGCTCGCCACTAACTTCATCACCATTCGTTTCATGTTGGACTCCTAGTGGGCATCGGGCGGGGGCGCGGTGTGGCCGAACGGGCGCGAAAACAGCACGCTCAGCAAAGCGACCACGAAGCACAGCGCAACCGCCAGAAAGGCGTCGGAAAACGCGAGCACCAGCGCTTCGCGCATCAGTGCCTCGTGCAATTCGGCCAGCCCCGCATTCGCGGCATTCAACACGTTGCCGCCGACTGCCGACAGATATTCGGCCTGCTTCTGCAAGATCGATTCGACGACCGGACGGCCCGCGTTCAGATGCTCGTCGAGCCGTTCGTAATGAAGGTTCAGACGGTCGTTCAACATCGTGCTGCTGACCGCGATGCCGATCGCGCCGCCGAGGTTACGCATCAGATTGAACAGTCCGCTCGCGGAGCGCAGCCGCGACGGCGGCAACGCGCCGAGCGCCATCGTCACGATCGGCGGAATACAGAACTGCTGGCCGATTCCGCGCAATGCTTGCGGAATCAGCAACTGCTGCCAGCCCCATTGGTTCGTCAGCGGCACGTACAGATAGCAGCCGATGCCAAACAGCGCGAGGCCGAACACCATCAGCATGCGCATGTCGACGAAGCGCGCGAGCGTCGAGTACGCGGCAAGCGCGAGCAACTGAAAACAGCCGACGGACAGCAACGCGAGGCCGATCTGCAACGAATCGAAGCCGCGCACGCGGGCAAGAAACACCGGAGTCAGGAACACGGTGCAGAAGATGCCGATCCCGGTGATGAACGACAGCAGACTGCCGATACCGAAGTTGCGCAACGCCAGCGCGCGCAGGTCGACGATCGGTTCCTTCGCGGTGAACGCATGCACGAGGAACAGAAACCCGCAGATCGCCGCGACCCACGCGCACAGCACGATTACGTCGTCGCCGAACCAGTTCTTGCGAGGCCCTTCTTCGAGCACGTATTCGAGGCAGCCGAGAAAACCCGACATCAGCAGGATGCCGATGTAGTCGCCCTTCTTCAGCAGCGACAGATCGACCCTGTCGATATGCACGTACTTCGGCACCAGCAGCGTGACGGCGACTCCCGGCACCAGGTTCAGATAGAACAGCCAGTGCCACGACCATTGCGACGTGATCCAGCCGCCGATCACCGGACCGATCGTCGGTGCCAGCGACGCGAGCGCGCCGATCGTCGTCGATGCGATCAAACGCTGCTTGCCGGGAAACAGCACGAACGCGGTCGTAAACACGGTCGGAATCATCGCCGCACCGGCCGCGCCTTGCAGCCCGCGAAACAGGATCATCGAGTTGATGTCCCATGCGAGGCCGCACAGCATGCTCGTCACCGTGAAGCCGAGCGCGGAGAACGTGAAGAGCCACCGCGTCGAGAACACGCGCGTGAGCCACCCCGACATCGGAATCACGATGATCTCCGCGATCAGATACGAGGTCTGCACCCACGACAGTTCATCCTGACTCGCGGACAGCCCGCCACCGATATCGCGCAGCGACGACGCGACGATCTGGATATCGAGCGTCGCCATGAAAAAGCCCACGCACATCAGCGCGAATGCGAAGACCTTGGTGCGGGTCGGCTGGTCGGCGGGGTTGTCGAGATCGTGAGTCATGATCGGTTCATCCTTGCGCGGCCGGATGGCCCGCGTCGACGTGCACTTTCACCGTCGCGGAGAGGCCCGGACGCAACACGCCTTGCATGTCCTTCGGCACGTCGAGGCGCACCCGCACCGGCACGCGCTGCACGATCTTCGTGAAGTTGCCGGTCGCGTTTTCCGCCGGCAATACGCTGAAGGTCGCGCCAGTCGCGGGCGCAAGGCTTTCGACCACGCCGTGCAGCGCGGTACTCGACGCGTCGAGCTGGACCTCGACGCTGTCGCCCGCGCGCATCTTGCGCAGCTGGTCTTCCTTGAAGTTCGCGTCGATCCACAGACCGCTCGCGGGCACGACGGTCAGCAGCGACACTCCCGTGTTCGCGAGCAGACCGACGCGCGCGGTGCGATTGCCGACGTAGCCGTCGATCGGCGAGCGGATCGTCGTGTATTCCACGTTCAACGCGGCGACGCGCTGCGCGGCCTGTGCGGTCGCGATGCGCGCTTTCGCATCGCCGATCTGCGCGTCGAGCACTGCGATCTGGCGTTGCGCCGCCAGCAGCGCCGCGCCGCTCTTATCGACCGCGGCGCGCGCTTTGGTCAGATCGGCATCGGCTTTCTCGACGACCTGGTTCGACACCGCGTCGTCCTTCACCAGCTCACGGTAACGTATCTGGTCGGCCGCGCTGCGCGTCAGCTCGGCGCCCGACGCGCGGACCTCCGCGGCCTGTTCGTTGATCGCCGCGAGTTGCAGCGATTTCTTCGCTTCGAGCTCGGTGACGGCGGCCTGCGCGCTCTCCACTTCCGCGTTGGCCTGCGCGAGACGCGCGTCGTAGTCGCGCGCATCGAGACGCACGAGCACCTGGTTCGCATGCACGAACTCGTTGTCGCGCACCAGCACGTCGGTGACGAAGCCGTTGACCTTCGGCGCCATCACCGTGACGTCGCCGCCGACGTAGGCATCATCGGTCGTCTCGACGAAGCGGCCGACGAAGAACCAGTACGACGTGGCCAGCGCCAGCACGACGAGAACGGACAGGATCGCGAGCAGCATCCACGGGATACGCCGCGCCGCTCGGGCGGGTTGTACCGCGCTCGGGGGGGCGACGGTCGAGGGAGTTGTGGACATGATGTCGATATGTGCGTATGCACTTTTCAGGTTGAAAAAAAAGGCGCAGAGCGCCGTCCTCCGCTACCTTCAGCGTTTATGTCAAAGCGAATCTTTGGTGATGGCAAATAGCTCGTTGCGCAGCGCGGCAGCGCGCTCCTCGCCGAAGCGGTGCTCGAACTCGGCTTGGGCGACGTACCAGTGGGCGCGGCCCGCGGCTAGCCGCTGTTCACCTTCGGCCGTCAGCGAGATCAGCAGCGTGCGCGCATCCGCGCCCAGCACCTCGCTCGACACGAGCCCGTCGCGGCGCAGCGGCTGGATCGTGCGGACCAGCGTGGTGCGCTGCATGCGCATGGCTTCGGCGATCTGCTTCATCGTCATCGGACCGGTGCGCTTCAGACGCCCCAGCAGCGAAAACTGCGTGATGGTCAGGCCGACATTCGACAAATGCCGATCGTAGATCTGCGATACGTGACGTGCGGCCTGGCGGATCGCAAAGCAGTCGTCGTCTAAGAGCGCTTCCATTCGCTGCACTTCCTTTGCTCGTTAGTGCATATGCACATGAAACGGCGTTATAAAACCCGCCGAGGCGGGTTCCGGTGCCGATCTAGTCCGTGATGCTGAACAGCTCCGCGCGCAGCGTCTTCGCTCGGGCGCGACCGAACTTCTTTTCGAACTCGTCCTGCGCGGCGCGCCATGCGACCGAGGCCTGATCGAACGTGGTCTCGCCCTTTTCCGTCAGGCTGAACAGCAGCGTGCGGTTGTCGTGGTCCGCCGCTTCGGCCAGCACGAGGCCGTCGCGCTGCAGTGGCTTCATTGCGCGGACCAGCGTGGTGCGCTCCATGACCATCGCGTCCGCGAGCTCCGCCATCGGCAGGTTCGGGGTGCGCGCGAGCTTTGCCAGGATCGTGAACTGCGCAGCCGTCAACCCGACGCTGCCGAGGTGACGCTCGTAGATCTGCGTGACGTGCCGCGCCGCCTGGCGCAGCGCGAAGCAGTTGCATTCGTCGTAGGAGATAGGACGGTTCATGGAGCGAAGTTTATGTGTGCATATGCACGATGTCAAGTTTTTCTGCGGGTGCGCGGCGAACCCTCACCGCAGATCGGCACGCAGATCCCGCACACCTTTGCCGAGTCGTTGGCGCAACAGCGTGCGTAACGTGGCACCGTCGACATAGCCGACCTCGGCCGCGATCGCGTCGATGCCGAGTCCGCTGCCATGGAGCAGCGACTGCGCATGCTCGACGCGCAGATCCTGAAAGTAGGCCAACGGCGATTTGCCGAGCACGTCCTGGCAACGACGCTGCAACGTACGCGCGCTCGTCGCCAGTGCGGCGGCCGCGTGCTGCAGCGAGAACCCTTCCTTCAGATGATCGCGCGCCCATCGCTCGAAACGCTGAATCAGCGGATCGGCCTGCGCCAGGTGGTTGGGAATGATGTACGGCGCCTGCGATGAGCGCAGATCCGCGAGCAGGTAGCGCGACACGAGCGCGGCCAGTTCGGGGCTCGCGCGACGGATCAGCCACAGCGCGAGATCGAGATGCCCCATCGCCGCCCCCGCCGTCACCCCAACGTCCGTTGGCACCAGCATGCGCGATTCGTCGAGCAGCACCGCCGGATAGCGTTGCCGGAACAATGGACTCAGCCACCAGGTCGTCGTCGCTTCGCGATGATCGAGCAGTCCGGTTTCCGCGACGAGGAACGTGCCGATGCACGACGCGGCAAGCAACGTGCCCTGTGCGTGCCACGCCAGCAATTGCTCCGTGGCGTCGCGCACGTCCGGCCGTTCGAGCGCTGGCACCAGTTGCTCCGGTGTGCCGGTCCCGAGCGCGGGAATGATCACCCAGTCCGGCTTCAGGTTGGCGGTGATCGCTTGCACGGGAATGGCGAACCCCTGCCCCGACTGGACCTTCTTGCGCACGCCGACGATCGACAGCTCGAAGTGCGGCCGCCCGCCCATCTTCGCGGCCGCGAACCGGTTGGCGAGCGAGAACGCGTCGAGCATGACGGTGAGGCCGGTGTCGAACAGCCCCTGCAACGCGAGGATGGCGATGCGCATGGCGTAAATGACCCTAAAGTTGTCATTTGCGACGATACAGCTTTTCCCGGCCGAGGGCTACAGTGAACCCCGTTGTACATCGCAACGAACGTCGACCCAGGAGGTCACTGATGAAAGTATTCGCCATCGCATCCGCACAACCGACCCTCACTCCGGACAAGCTCCAGCAGCACATGCCCCACGAGGTGCCGGCCACTCTGCAGCTTTATCTGGACGGCAAGGTCGAGCAGTTCTGGTTCCGCGACAAGGCCGGGCCGATTTTCCTGATGAACGTCGCATCGGTCGACGAGGCCAGGTCGATACTCGACAGTTTGCCGCTCGTGGCCGACGGCCTGATGAAGTACGAGTATTTGCCGGTGGGACCACTCGCGCCGCTCGGGCGGCTGATTCACAAGGGATGATGTTGCTGGCGGGATGAGCCGTGCCGCCGGCGTGACCGGCGGCACGCTTGCAGAAGCATCACTGCCCGACCTTCTCCGATTCAACCACGAGGTCCAGTACATAAGCGACCGACGGCCCGTCGGTGGCCGGGTTCCTGATCGTGAATCGCTTGACGCGCACCACGTTACGAATGCCCGGCGTGTGCGTATAGCCTTCGATATTCTGATTGAACGGCTGCCACGGACCGGGTGTACCGGTGGCCAGTCCCTGCTCGTCGAAGAAGCGTTCGCGCACGAGCAGACATTGCGCGTCCGGCATCAACGGATGCGTGCACGGCACCGACTGCGGCGCCACTTCCAGGAACGCAATTTGACCGGGGCCGCCGTAGCGGGTCTCGGCCGTCGGCACGCCGGTAAAGCTCAGCGTATCGCCGTTATCGGTGACGAGTTGCAGGCGTGGCCCGTTGTCGCGCGCGAGCAGGTTCACGTTGACGCTGCCGCGCACACGCTGCGAGATCGCATCGTCGAGTGCGGCAAGCGCCGCGTCGTTGCAGGCCATCATCGTGGTAACCATCGGGCCGATCTGCAGGTGCCCCTTCCTCACCGTGTAACCCGCTCCCATGTTGTTGCAGCTATTGACGACGGTGATCCGATACGGACTGAAGTCCAGTTGCACTGGCTTGTCCGGGCGGGCGAACAGCGCATCGATGCGGTTGCCGTTGCTGTCGATCGCGTTGTTCAGCTGCCAGTGGTAGCGGGTCAGCTGATCGGTGCCGGTCGGCGCCGCCGGGTTCGCCGCGGCCGTGGTCGCCGCGGGAGCCGGCGCTGTCACTTCGGGTGTCTGCGCGCAGGCGGCGAGAACGAGCGGCAGCAGGAGCATGCGGAATTTCACGTCGGCACCTCGGTGAGTTCAGTGGTTGTTCCGGGCGTTGGCTCGCGTCGCCTGGCGAGGGGACGCGAGCATCAAGTCGCATGCTCGAAAGCCGGAAAAGCCAGTGAAGGTCACCACCCGGCCACATTACGCCGGGTTTGCGCACCTGCGTCGCTCAGGCCGCGAGCATCGACTCGACGACCGACAGCATAACGCAGGTAGATGGCGGAAATATGCTGTTCGATGTTTGCCGGGATTCTTCGTTAGGTTACCGAACTGCGGCAGGTGACGCCGGCTACGCCTTCGATATGTCGCGATGCACGGCAGGCGTGGCGTGAAGTCTCCTGAGCCGGGGGCGCAGCATCAGATAGAAGGCGGCGACGTGCGTGATCGCCAGCGTCGGTACATAGATGATCGGGATCGCGTACATCGCGCCCAGTTCTCCTGAATGCGCGGGCAGATCGGCCGCTGTCGCGTGGTAGTAGTCGAGAATCAGATCGGCCATACCGACCAGATTGAAAGCAACCACGAACGACCAGAACAGCGGCCGTATCCGCGCAGTCAGTAGGGCCAGCATCGCCAGCACGCCGGTGGCGAAATCCCCATACGCGGCGAACGCGGCGAAGCTCGCGGACAGTTGCGGGCTGACGACGCCAGGCAGCAGGAACGCGAGTCCGAAGAAACGGAAGCTGTGCAAGGTGGCGATCGCGCGTTGCGCGTCGAACGGGGTCATCGACCTGAGCTTCGGCCACACGTAGGTGCCGAAGCACAACAACCAGGCAACGTAGCCCAGAACGAGATGCATCTGAAAGAGAAGCCGCGCTGGCATGATGCCTCCTATCGAATGTTGGATGCGCAGGTGATAGGTGTACCATCGTCTCGCGCGAGCGACTATTCCTCACAATGTTGACAGGCTATGAAGCAGAACTTCACAGTCAGGCAGGGTGCACTCGACGGCGTCGAGGTCTTCCTCAGCGTGGCCGAGCATCGCAGTTTTCGCGGGGCCGCCGCGGCACTCGGCGTGACGCCGTCGGCCGTCAGTCAGGCGGTGCGTGTGCTCGAAGCGCGCATCGGCGCGACGCTTTTCATTCGCACGACGCGCAGCGTCGGCTTGACCGAAGCCGGCGAGCGCTTTCTGGCGCGGGCCAAGCCCGCTTTCGAGGAACTCGTCGCCGCCAGCGAGGTGGCGCGCGGACTCGGCGAGCGGCCGTCCGGCCTGTTGCGTCTTTCGGTGCCTCGCGCGGTCGTGCCGATCCTGCTGGAACCGCTGATCGCGTCGTTCTGCGAGGCCAATCCCGAGGTCGAGGTAGAGATTTCGGCCAGCAAGGAGCTGATCGATCTCGCGGCGGAAGGCTTCGACGCCGGCATCCGGCTGGGCCAGTTCGTTGCCGCCGACATGGTCGCGGTGCCGTTGACCGCGCCATTCCGCTTCGTCGTGGTGGGGAGTCCTGGCTATTTCGTGGCGCGCAACCGCCCCGAGCACATCGACGATCTGCGTACGCATGCCTGCATTCGCTGGCGGCGCTCGGGCGGCGCGCTCGCCTTGTGGTCGTTCAACGACAACGGGCAGCCGATCGAAGTCGCCGTCACCGGTCCGTTCATCGCCAGCGATTTTCTGGGCATGCTGGGTGCGGCGAACGCAGGCATCGGCCTTGCCCAGCTACCCGAGCCGATGGCCGCCGAGGGGTTGCGAACCGGAAAGCTCGTGCGCGTTCTGGATGCGTATGCGCCGATGATTCCGGGCGTATTTCTCTACTATCCGAGCCGCCGCCAGATCATGCCGAAGCTGCGTGCGTTCATCGATCATGTGAAGAGCCGCACGGCAATTACTCAAAATGGACACTGATTGCCTGATCGACGGCAACCGCTACCCACACATTAGCCTTGTAATATCGACCGCCCAAGTACTATTAACTCGTTGAACTGTGTTACCAGTTCAAAACATAAAACAAACGACAGCGTATAAGACGGTCCGGGAAATCTGTGCATCCACGCCAGAATCGGCACCGAAATACGTGTCCTGACGGCGTCCCGAGTCATTATCCATGTGATGGCCCCTCCAATCGCCGCCCCCGCGATTATGTCGGTCGGATAGTGCCATCCGAGATAAACGCGCGGCAGACATATGAAGATCGCGGTGTATAAAAGCGCGAGCATACCGGCGCCGCGCGACACCAGAAAGATCCCGGTTGCGACCGAAATCCACAACATCGCGTGATCACTTGGGAAGGAACTCCAGGCTGGCAACACCGCCGCTTCCAGACCACCCGATGGAAAACTCAGGTGTAGCTCGGGATTAAAGAGAGGCCGTACACGGAATGGCAAGTAATGGGCAATCAGCCTGAATATCGCGAGCGCAAGAAGGCCGCTCGCGATCGTCGCGACGACCATCTCACGCTCCCAATCGCCCCGCTGGCTGGGTTTCAACCATATCCACCACAATACGGGCATGAGCACCAGACCCTTGAATGTGTAGAGGTCCGCGATAATTCTTATTGCGCGATTCAACATGGCGCAACTCAGCGCCATGTGCGTCAGGAAAGTTTGGATTGCGGTATCGAAAGGGTCCATTCGTTACTAGTGTCCGCAAAAACTTTCGAACGATCGGTGCGATAGCGAACGTTTGCGCTACTCGCGACCAGCCAGTCTCCTTCTCTTAAGCAATTCGTCAGCACGGTTACCTTACGATCGCGCCGAACCGACAAGACGAACAACCGACGCGCATTCAAGGGATCTGTCGCCATGCAGTTGCTGGCGATGGGAAAGGATGAGTTGATCGCTGGGCCGGTCGTCGATACACCCTGCGCGCGTTTTCACTCGCTCGGAACTCGAAGCCAGGATATGCGATCCACGCGAGGAAATCGCCAGCAATGCCATCGAAGTGCAGGTGTGTGGCTTGCGACGAAAAATTGGCGCAGGACGGATCGTGACGGTACGCGGCGCAGGCTATTGTCTGCGAACACCTGACTCGAAAGTCCGCTTCGCTGGCTAGCGGACGTTCCTGTTTTACGCGCGGTTACCCACCTCGTTGCGGGAAACCATCGTGAGGGCGAGTCCGACCAGAACGAGAGCCACTCCGACCACGAACGATGGGCCGACCCTGTCGCCGAACATGAACGATGCAGCGGCAATACCGAAGACCGGCTGAATGAACTGCACGCTCGCGGCAACTCGCGCCGGAACGATACGTAGCAGCTTGAGCCACATAAACAGGCCGGCAACAGTCACGATCACCCCGAGATATACCGCGGCTGATACACCCTGCGTGGTAACGTGAAATGGAACGTGCCACATCTCCCACGCCGCCCACGGCAGCAGCGCAACGAAGCCGAACAGCGTACTCCAGGCTGCAACCGTCGCAGTGCCATAGGCGGTCGTGAGCTCGACGCTCCAGACGTAATAGAACGCAATCGCGAGCGCGGACAGCAGCACGCAAATTACGCCGCCCGCAGTGGTATCGGATAGCGTCGCTGCGCCGTGCTCGCGGGCGAACGCGACCAACGCGATGCCCGCGAATGCCGCGAGAAGTCCCAGCTTCTGCCAACCTGATACCTGCTGTTTGAGGCGCAGCGCCGCAAAGAACACGATAAAAACCGGAATGGTCGCGGAAATGATGGTGCCGACAGACGCCGAAGTGCCCGCAACACCAAAAGTCTGCGCGACCTGTCCGATGCCGATGCCCAGCACGCCTAACATGGCGACGCGCGGCCATGCGTGCCGCGGCAACGGATGCCGGCCTACCGCGAAGATGAGCAGTAGTGGCACGGCTACGGCAAAGCGCATGGCGGTGAGTGTCAGCGGCGGTAGCGACTCGAGTCCCAGTTTGGTCACCGGTATCGATAGTCCCCACATCACCGCGAGGATCAACAATGCGCCGAAACTCCGCATCGTGATCGTCTTGGCTGCGTGGTCATTGACGACCGCTCCGGAACGGGCATCCCTCAGGCTTGGGCTCGACATTGGCGTTGGTGCGGAAAAGACATTGAATGGAGATCTTCACGGCAGCGCAGATCGTTGACAAACGATTTGTCGTCATATAATGCGTGAGCGAAACTCACACATAACGACCCGCTATGTTCGATCGGCTTCCACCGCTGCAGACCCTGCGCGCCTTTGAAGCGACCGCGCGACTACTGAGCATGACGCTGGCCGCCGAGGAACTGCACGTGACCCACGGCGCAGTGAGCCGGCACATCAAGACGCTCGAGAATCATCTGGGTGTTCCGCTGTTTCGCCGCCTCACGCGCCGGATCATCCTGACCGATGCGGGAACAGAGTTTCACTTTGCTGTAGCCCGCCTACTGGGCGAACTGACGAGGGAAGCCGAGAGCCTGCGCGGACACGATGGCCTTGCAAGCATGACGATCAGTACAAGCGTTTCGTTCGCGACCAAGTGGCTGGCACCGCGCCTTCATCGCTTCAAGGCGATACATCCGGAACTCGATGTGCATCTCGACGTGATCGATCGCAATGTTGATCTGGACGATGGTCAGGTCGATGCAGCGGTGCGTTACGGCGGGGGTCGCTATCCTCGCGTCCAGTCCGAACGGATTCTCGAAGAAACCGTGACACCGGTTTGTAGCCCCAGCTACCGCGAAGAAGTCGGCGGGTTGACGAATCCGGCTAGCCTCACACGTTGCACGCTGCTGCATGAAGACCGGATGTTGGCCAATTGGGAACAGTGGTTCGCTTATGCAGACGTGAACAGGGGTCGCAGGGGTCGAGGGCCCGCGTACAGTCATGGAAGCATGGCCATCGAGGCAGCCATTCGTGGCGAAGGCGTAGCCCTCGGACGCAGTGCGCTGGTAGGCGATGACATCATGGCTGGACGCCTTGTCGCGCCGTTTCCCGACATTCGGCTCAAAGTCGAGCGCGGCTATGATCTGGTCTATCGCGTCGGCAATCGCGACCACCCCAAGGTCTGCGCGCTGCGCGACTGGTTAGCCGCCGAAGTACGGCGATTTCTGGCTGACACGAGGTGATGTCGCTCGTGGCTAGCGATAGTTGACGAAGTCGATCAGGTCGTTCAAGAACCACGGCAGAATCAGTTGCGTGTCGGAATAGCTGGTGCCGACGGTGAGTCGCGGTGGTCTCGTAGCGGCGTCGGGAGCATGCAGCATGTACGCGTTGGTATCATGCCCCGCCTGAGGATTCGCCGGCGGCGAGGTCGACGTGCAGCCGGCAGCGAAAACGACGAGCATTGCTGCGAAGCAAGGAGACTTCATGAGCGGGTGAACTCCGGCGACGTTTTTTCCATTATGGCAGCGAACGTTGGTTTCGCCATAGTCCGCACGCGGCAAAACACGCGCTACTCGCGGCCCAGCAAAGTATCCAGCACGCGCCGCGGGTTCATCAGAAAAGAGCGCATGACCTGGTAATGCTCCGTGTCCTCGTATGCCACCTGCGACACCCCGTCTGCATGAAAATGATAGATCGCCGCATCGGGATAAGCCATCAGGATCGGCGAGTGCGTGGCGATAATAAATTGCGAGTCGTCGCTCGCCAGATCGTGGATGCGGGCAAGCGCGGCAAGCTGCCGTTGCGGTGACAACGCAGCTTCAGGTTCGTCGAGCAGATAAAGTCCTTTGCCGCCGAATCGGTTCATCAGTAGACTCAGGAACGACTCCCCGTGCGACTGCTCATGCAGCGAGCGGCCGCCGTAGGAACTGATGATCTGAGCCCCGGGTCCCGGCTCCTCATCGAGGTTTTCGATTTCAGTGGCGACGTTGAAAAAGCTTTCAGCGCGAAGAAAGAAACCATTCTTAGGACGCCGGACACCTTTCGCGATGCGCAGATAATCCGCCAGATTCGAATGCGAATTGCGGGTGCCGAAGTTGAAGTTCTTCGAGCCACCCTCCGGATTGAATCCCATCGACACCGCGACCGCCTCAAGAAACGTCGATTTTCCCGAGCCGTTTTCGCCGATCAGAAACGTGACCTTCGGGTGCGGGGTCAGCGATTCGAACGAACGGACCGCGGGTAGACAAAACGGATAGCGGTCGAACGAGTCGACCTTCTCGCGTAAAAGGGAAATCCGGCTGATGTACTGGGTGGAAATCATCGCGGGCACGTGGACAGGGGCTGCCTCATTCTAGCCCAAGCACCGTCACCCCCACTTCCATGCGATGCGCGCCGCCCCCGAGAATCGTCCCGCGCAGCAACGACACATCGCTGTAATCGCGCCCGATCGCGAGCGTCACATGATCGAGATCGGCGAGCACGTCATTGGTCGGATCGAGATCGATCCAGCCGCTGCCCGGACAATGCACCGACACCCACGCGTGCGAAGCATCCGCGCCGATCAGACGCGGATGGCCCGGCGGCGGATCGTTGCGCAGATAGCCGCTCACGTAGCGCGCGGGCAAACCGAGCGAGCGCAAGCAGCCGATCATCACCTGCGCGAAATCCTGACACACGCCGCTTTTCAATTCGAATGCGCGTTCGGCCGGGGTATCGAATAGCGTCGCCGACGGCTTGTACGCGAAGTCCTCGTGAATGCGATGCATCAGATCGATCGCGCCGGCGACGAGCGGCCGGCCCGGCGTGAAGCTTGGCGACGCATACGCGCGCAGCGACGGCCGCAGTGCAATATTCGGCGACGTGAAGCAATACTCCGCCTCGGGACGGAACGCCCCGCCAACGCGAAACCGCAGCGCCTCGGCTACCGTCTCCCACGGCGGGGTAGCCTGGGCGTCGAGGTTGGTCCAACGCGGCGTCAGCGCGACCGTGGTCTCGCTGACGAGCTGCAGACGCTCATGCGGCGTATCGAGCGCGAAGTACAGCACGTCGTTGCCGAACGCATCGATGCGGTTATGCCGATACGACGGCTGCGGCTCGATCCGCTCGCTGCGCGAAATCACACGCTGCCACGGACACGCGAGCGGCCTGATCGTCGCCAGATGCTGCGCGGTTTCGACATAGGTCGAGTAGTGGTAGGTAGTGCGATGCGAAACGGACAGCACCGTCGACGCGTGCTTCATACCCACACCTGCGAGGCGACCGTACTCGCGTGACTGAAATAGCGCGCGCTGATCTCGTGCGCGGCCGCATTGGCGAAGCCGCCGATCTGATCGCACAACGCAATCAGCTTGCCATACGAGCCGTGTTCGTCGACCTCGCACAGAGATTCGAGCGACGGCAACATCTCGACCGGCGGCAGCAACTCCGCGAACGGCCGATGCCGAACGCTGCCCGCCGCGACGGCGATCTCGCCGAGCTTGTTGCGCAGCCGTTCGTACACGCCATAAATGCCGCGCGGATTGTGCGGCTCGATCACGAGCAGATCGAGCAGCGCGGGCACTTCGAAACGCCCCGGATACAGCGACCGATACGTGAGCGTGCTGTCGAACATCTGCAACAGCAGGTCGAAGCCGGCCGGCGTCGCGAGCTGGCCGTTCGCGGCGACGCCGCGCATGAACGCGGCCATCGTCGCGACGCGTTCGATATGACGCCCGACGAACAGCAGCCGCCACGCTTCATCGCGCGTCATGCGGTCGCCCTGTGCACCGCTGATCGCCGATAGCTGCACCGACAGATGCTCGAGCGCATTCGCGAGCGTCACGCGATCGTAGCGATCGAACGCACTGCCGCTGCTCGCAGCACCCGCGCCGCCATTGCCCGCGCCCACGGCTGGCAGCAACAGCTGCAACGCGTCCTGAAAGTCGTTGCGCGCCGCGAGGATCATGCGCCAATGATCATTCGACAACCGCCCGCGCACTTCGCCGTTCGCGCGCGCCTGGCAACTGAGGTTCTGGCTGATGCTGACACTGCCCGCGCTTTCGCCGAGATTCGCGACGAGCGCGCGCTCGAAGCCCTGCGGCGATGCGGGCCCGTGCGGCGACGCCAGGTCGCCAGGCTGCACGAGGCCGCACCAAGTCGCGAGTTCGACCAGCGTCGCGAACATCGCGTCGGCGTCGTTGCCTTCGAGGGAGCCGAGAATCAGCCGCAGCAGACGCACGTTGTTTTCCGCGCGCTCGCCGTAGCGGCCCGCCCAGAACAGGTTCTCGGCGGCGCGGCTCGATACCGTCCGATGCTTGCGCGTGAGATCGGCGGGCCGCATCGGTGAAGGCAGCAGCGTGAACGTCGAGCTCGGCTGGCTCGACAGCACCCAGGTATCGACGCTGCTGCCGCCATGCTGCATCGATACCGTGGTCTGACGCTCGGCGGCCATGCGCGTGAAGCCGCCCGGCATCACGTGCCAGCCGCCGTTGACGTCGGCGATCGCATAGACGCGCAGCACCGACGGACGGCCGCCGATCGTGCCCTCCTCGTAGCGCGGCGTGCAGGAAAAGCGCTCCTCCTGCTGGATCGTGAACGCGTCGGGCGATGCGTCGATACGCTCGCGCCATGCCGCGAGCGGCTGTCTGCCCCCTTCGGTGCCGGGCGCGTCGCGTCCCGCGAGCGGCCAGGTCGGCACGATGAACGCGTTGTCGAGATGCGCGAACGCATGCTCGCGCGCCGCCTGTTCGCCGCACCACCAGGTCGGCACGCCGGGCAGCAGCAGTTCTTCGCCAAGCAACGCTTCGGCGATGCCGGGCATGAAACCGTGCAGCGCCGGCGACTCGGCGAACCCCGAGCCCGGCACGTTCGACACGATCACATTGCCCGCGCGCATCACCTGTAACAGCCCCGGCACGCCGATCGTCGAATCGGCGCGCAGCTCGACCGGGTCGCAGAATGCGTCGTCGAGACGGCGCAGCACGACGTGCACGCGTTCGAGGCCTGCCAGGGTCTTCAGATAGAGCCGGTCGCCGCGCACGGTCAGATCCTTGCCTTCGACCAGCGTGACGCCGAGATAGCGTGCGAGAAACACATGCTCGAAATAGGTTTCGCTGTACGGCCCCGGCGTGAGCAGCGCGATATGCGGTGACGCGTCGGCGTTTTCCTCGTGGCGCATCGTCGCTTGCGCGGCCTGCACGAGCGTCGCGATCAGTTGCGAATAGATCGGCGCGAGCCGGCTCACGCGCAGCGAGCGGAACGGTTCGGCAAGCAGCGTCGACACGATCAGGCGATTTTCGAGCGCGTAGCCGAGACCTGACGGTGCCTCGGTGCGATGCGCGATCACGCTCCACTCGCCGTCCGGCGTGCGCGCGAGATCGAGCGCGACGACCTGCAGATACTGGCCACCGGCCGGCGCGAAGCCCTTCACCGAACGCAGATAGCCCGGATGGCCGAACACCAGCGCGGGCGGCAGTTGGCCATGTTCGAGCAGCGTCTGCGGTCCGTAGATATCGGCGACGATCGCGTTGAGCAGATGCGCGCGCTGCGCGACGCCGCGCTCGAGGCGCGCCCACTCGGCCTCGCTGATCAGGAATGGCAGCAGGTCGAGCGCCCATGGCCGCGACTTGCCGTTGTCCGCGTAGACGTTGTAGCTGATGTCGTTGTCGCGGATCTGCTGCGCGATCGACGCGTGATGGTCCGCCAGCCGCGCCACGCCGTCCTCGTCGAGCAGCGCGAAGAACTGCCGCCACGGTTCGCGCAGCGCGCCCGACGCGTCGCGCAGCTCGTCCCAATGTCCGTCATGCCCCGGCAGCAACCGCAACAGGGACGAAGCATCCGCGGGCATCGCGGAAGCTTCGAAGGGCAAGGTCGATTGAAAGGCCAAGGTCGTGTGGTGTCAGTGATGCGTGTTGCTCAACTGTGGCGCAGATCGAGCGTGAATGGAAACTCGAGGCTGCGTTGCGGTCTGTCCACGGCGAGCGGCCCCGGTGTATGACCCGACGCAAAGAAACGCGCGCGTCGCCGGCTTTCCGCCTCGTAGGCGTTGACCGGGAAGGTCTGATAGTTGCGCCCGCCCGGATGAGCGACATGATACTGGCATCCGCCGAGCGAGCGGCCGCTCCATGTGTCGACGAGATCGAACGTGAGCGGCGCGTGTACGCCGATCGTCGGATGCAGTGCCGACGGCTGGGACCACGCGCGAAAACGCACGCCGGCCACGTACTCGCTGACCCGGCCGGTCGGCTGCAGCGGCACCGGCACACCGTTGACGCTCAGCACGTGACGATTACCGTTCAAGCCCAGCGCGCGCACCTCCAGTCGCTCGACCGACGAATCGACATAGCGCACCGTGCCGCCGCCGGTACCCTCCTCGCCCATCACGTGCCACGGTTCGAGCGCGTTGCGGATCGTCAGATCGATGCCGCTCAACGTCATCTCGCCGACCAGCGGAAAGCGGAATTCGAAGTGCGGCGCGAACCACGCGCTATCGAAGGCGAAGCCCGCTTCGCCGAGTTCGGCGAGCACGTCGTCGAAATCCATCTTCACGAAGGTGCCGAGCAGGAAGCGGTCGTGCAGCTCGGTGCCCCAGCGGGTGAGCCGCTGCGTGTACGGGATGCGCCAGAATCGCGCGACCAGTGCGCGCAGCAGCAATTGCTGCACCAGACTCATGCGCGCGTGCGGCGGCATTTCGAAGCCGCGCAGCTCCACCAGACCGAGGCGGCCTGCGGGTCCATCGGGGGAATACAGTTTGTCGATGCAGAACTCGGCGCGGTGCGTGTTGCCGGTCACGTCGATCAGGATGTTGCGCAGCGCGCGGTCGATCATCCACGGCGGCAGGTTACTGCTTTCGCGGCCGCCGAGCAGATCGACCTGCCGTTGCAGCTCGGCGAACGCGATTTCGAGTTCGTAGACCTGGTCGTTGCGCGCTTCGTCGACGCGCGGTGCCTGGCTCGTCGGTCCGATGAACAGCCCCGAAAACAGATACGACAGCGACGGATGGTTGTGCCAATACGCGATCAGGCTCGCGAGCAGATCGGGCCGCCGCAGGAACGGACTGTCGGCCGGCGTCGCACCGCCGAGCACGAAGTGATTGCCGCCGCCGGTGCCGGTGTGGCGCCCGTCGAGCATGAACTTCTCGCTGCTCAGGTAGCTGTGCGCGGCCGACTGATATAGGTACTCGGTGTGATCGACGAGCTCGTCCCAGTTCGCGGCCGGATGAATGTTGACTTCGATCACGCCGGGGTCCGGTGTCACCTGCAGCACTTTCAGGCGCGGATCGCGCGGCGGCGGATAGCCTTCGAGCACGATCTGCATCTTCAGCTCCTCGGCCGTCGCCTCGACCGCGGCAAGCAGATCGAGATAATCGTCGAGATCGGTCAGCGGTGGCATGAACACGTGCAGCAGCGTGCGGCCGCTGCCGAACGCATCGGCTTCGGCTTGCGGGCCGGCCGCGCGCTTCGGGTCGCGCGCCTCGACGCACACGGCGGTGCGCAGCGTGTCCTTCGACGATTCGCCTCGCGCCGGCAGCGCTTCGTCATGGCGCGGCGGCGCATATGCGAGCACGCCGCCGTGCGGCATACCGCTCAACAGATCGGCGGCCGACAGCGACAGCGCGGCCGCCTGCCGCGCGCTCGCATGTTCCTCGGCGATCGGCCGGCCCTCGCGCCCTCCTTCGTACTGCACGCGCAACTGCGCGGCCGTGCGCAGCGGCTGGGGAGGCGCGAACGGATCGTGCGCGTGCTGATACGGATAGTCGGTCTTCGACACCCACGGCAGCGAATCGAGCGGCAGCCGGTAGCCCATCGGCGAATCGCCGGGGATCAGATACATGCGTTCGTCGCGGAAGAACCAGCGGCCCGTGATCCACGTCGGCGCGATACCCGGCGTGCCGCGCTCGCGGCCGATCGGCAACACGTAGCCGGCCGGGTTCGCGAGCCCGGCATCGAACACGCGGCGCAGCCGCACGCGTTCGAGCTCGTCGTCGAGGCGCGCATCGAAGGGATCGACGTTAACCGGCAGGCGACGCTCGCGCCACAGGTAGTACCAGGTGTCCTCGTAGCCGGGTTGGATGCAGTCCGCGTCGAGCGACAGCTTCGCCGCCAGATGCGCGATGAAGCGTTGCGCGTCGCCGGCCGTGTAGCGGCCCGGCTCCCGTTCATCGGCGAACAGAGCCGGGTTGTGCCAGCATGGCTCGCCGTCGGCGCGCCAGTACAGCGACATCGCCCAGCGCGGCAGTTGCTCGCCCGGATACCACTTGCCCTGGCCGATATGCAGGAAACCGTTCGCGCCGTAGCGTTCGCGCAGCCGGTCCATCAGCGCGACCGCGTAGCCGCGCTTGGTGGGTCCAAGCGCGTCGGTGTTCCATTCGGCGGCGTCGCGATCGCGCACCGATACGAAGGTCGGCTCGCCGCCCATCGTCAGTCGCACATCCATGTCGGCAAGTTCGTAGTCGACCCGCGCGCCCATCCTCAGCACGTCGTGCCACGCGGCTTCGCTGTATGGCTTCGTGACGCGCGGCGACTCCAGCACGCGTTCGATCGACATCGTGTGTCCGAACTCGACCTCGCATTCGTCGACCGCGCCCGAGATCGGCGCCGCACTGCCCGGCTCCGGCGTGCATGCGACCGGGATATGCCCTTCGCCCGCGAGCAGCCCCGAGGTGGGATCGAGCCCGACCCAGCCCGCCCCTGGCAGATAGACTTCGCACCACGCGTGCAGGTCGGTGAAATCGACCTCGGTGCCGCTCGGGCCGTCGATCGATTTGACGTCGGGCGTGAGCTGCAGCAGATAGCCGGACACGAAGCGCGCCGCGAAACCCAGTTGCCGCAGCGTCTCGACGAGCAGCCAGCCGGTATCGCGGCACGAGCCCGACGCGTTGATCAAGGTTTCCTCGGGCGACTGCACGCCCGGCTCCATCCGGATCAGATAGCGGATCTCGCGCTGCAGCCGCTGGTTCAGTGCCACCAGGAAGTTCGCGGTGCCGGCCGGCGTGCGGTCGATGCTCGCGACGAACCCGGCGAAACGCGGCGTCATCGGCCGCTTCACGCAGTAGGGCGCGAGCTCGGCCGCGAGTTCCGGCGCGTAGTCGAACGGAAACCGCTCGGCCGATGGTTCGAGGAAGAAGTCGAACGGGTTGTAGACAGCCATTTCGGCGACCAGATCGACGCTCACCTTGAACTCGCGTGTCTGCTCGGGAAACACGAGCCGCGCCTGATAGTTCGCGAACGCGTCCTGCTGCCAGTTGATGAAGTGCCTCGCGGGTTCGACGCGCATCGAGTACGACAGAATCGGCGTCCGACAATGCGGCGCGGGCCGCAGCTTCACCACTTGGGGCGACAGCGTAACCAGTCTGTCGTAGCGGTAATGAGTAACGTGATGCAACGCGACGCGTATGGACACTCCTGACTCCTCGACGAAGGGTGCAGCCCGCCAAAAAAGCAAGCTCTATGCCGTTGTTGGACAAACCCGCGTGAATCGTTTGGCGCTGCCCGAATTGGGTGTGCGTTTTACGTATCCGGTGTCTTGCCGATCGGCCGCGCCGGACCGTGCACCAAAGCGGCGCAGCACCGATGCACGATCATGATCGTACTGTGCGTTAAAGCGGTGACGTCTGGCAATCGCGGCATGAAGATTGCGATCGTTCGTCACCGCAAACGACATCGCACCGACAACAAGGCCCGCCCGATGAAAACTTTCCACTGCAATCGCTGCGCGCAACTGGTGTTCTACGAGAACGTCCGCTGCGAGCGCTGCGAGTCGCTGCTCGGCTATCTGCCTGAGCTGGGCGAAATCAGTGCGTTCGATGACGCCGGCGACGGCCGCTGGCGCAGCCTGCATCCCGAGGCGAACGGCGCGCTGTTCCGGCAATGCCACAACTACGCGGTCGAAAACGTCTGCAACTGGATGATCCCCGCCGATTCCCCCGACACGCTGTGCCGCGCCTGTCAGTTGACTCGCACGATCCCGAACCTGAGCGAACCGGAAAACCGGCTCTACTGGTACCGGCTCGAAGTCGCGAAACGGCGTCTGCTGTACACACTGGGCGAGCTCGGCCTCGATGTGCAATCGCGCGACGCGGACCCCGAGCGCGGTCTCGCCTTCGAATTTCTCGCCGACGGCGGCGATGGCGAGCCCGTGATGACCGGTCACGACAACGGGCTGATCACGCTGAACATCGCCGAGGCCGACGACGCGCATCGCGAGAAGGTGCGCACCGCGATGGGCGAGCCGTACCGCACGCTGCTCGGACACTTCCGCCACGAGACCGGCCACTACTTCTTCAGCCAGCTGATCGAAAACGAGCCGCGCTGGCTCGAACCGTTTCGCAAGCTGTTCGGCGACGAGCAGGCCGACTACGGCGAAGCGCTGAACACCTACTATCGCGACGGCGCGCCGGCCGACTGGCAGGCGTCGTACATCAGCGCCTACGCAACGATGCATCCGTGGGAAGACTGGGCGGAGACATGGGCGCACTATCTGCTGATCGTCGATGTGCTCGATACGTCGACGTCGTACGGACTCGCGCTGCTGCCCGACGATCCGAGCGAGCCGACGCTGACCGACCGCACGCCGGTCGAGGATGCGAGCTTCGGCAATCTGATGAAGCGCTGGTTTCCCCTCACCTATGCGCTGAACAGCCTGAACCGCAGTCTCGGCATGCCGGACGGCTATCCGTTCACGCTCGCCGCGCCGGTGGTCGACAAGCTGCGCTTCGTGCATCGCGTGATCGCGGCGGCGGGCGGCAAGCGCGACAAGCGGGGCGACCGCAAGCACATGAGCGCATAAAAAAGCCCGCTGGCGGTTCAACCGGCAGCGGGCTTTCATCACGCGGTCATCGCTTCAGTACGCCACATAAGGCCCCTTCCCCCCGGCGTCGACTGCTGCTCGATCGCCGCATAGACATTGCGGCCGTAGAAGAACGGCAGCCCCCAGTCGAACACCGTCGACGTGACGAACGCCGGTCCCGCCAGCAGCGGCAATGCCGAGTCGCCGCTATAAGTCTGCGCGATCGACATCACATTGCCGACGTTGAACGTCACCGCGCTCGTCGTGCCGTTCACGCCTTCGATCATCGCGCTCAACTGCTGCGTCGAGCTCGGGCAGTAATACGCGCTGTTCGGGCTCGCGCAGGCCGGCATCAAGGTGGTCTGAAAGAAGAGTCCCGTCGAGCCGCTGTCCATGATGCTGCGCGGATACGTGGTGCCGTTCTGCACCGTCGTGAACGTGCCGTTCGACGGACTCACGCCGATCACCTGCGCCGCGCCGAGCGCATTGTTGCTCTGCGTGCCGATGCCGAATACAAGTTGTCCCGACACCGATTGCGCACCGCCCGACACGGTCGGCAGACTGAGCATCGAGCCGTTGTTGTCGATGGCGAAGTACGGCACCGGATTGGCGACCTGATACGTCTCCGCGAGCGGAATCGACGTGCAGCTCGCGCCGCTGCAACCGTAGTAGGTAGCGGGAATCGCCTGCTGCACGCAGTTCGCGCCGCAGTCGTACTTGAACACGCCGATGCCGAGAATGCCGTTCGCCTGCAAGGTGCCCGGCGTATTGCGCGGCGCGCCGACGGCCGCGCAATCGCCCGGCAGCGATGCGTAGCCCGGATCGATCACCTGGATCGGCAGCGACGCGGCTTTCTCGCCGGCGATCTGCACATCGGCGAGCTTCACCGCGCCCCACGTATAGCCGTCGAAGAACTGCATGCATTCGGCGACGAGATTGCCCGCGCCGTCCTTCTGCTGCGGCAGGCTGATGGACGCGGGCAGTTGCGACGCGAACACGCGCACGCCCCACGAGCCGGTATCGACGAGCACGTGATCGATCGTCCGGCAGTTGCTGGTGCCGGGCGCGCAGATCGTGATGCTGACGAACGGCATGTTCGGCACGTTGCTGATGCCCGAGTCGACCGTCACGCGCACCGCGTTGGCGGCCAGCACCTGCGGCGACGGCGACGTGTTGGTCACGGTCGAACCTGATGCGCCGGTCGAGTTGCCGGACGTGCTCGAATTGGCCGTAGTGCTCGCGCTGCTGCCACCGCCCCCGCCGCCGCACGCGCTCAACAGCAGCGCCAGAACCACCACGGGCGTCGCGCCCAGCAGAGTCATCCACGAAGACCTGGATCGCATGATTCGCTCCGTTATTGAATGACGCTGACGTCGACGCCCGCAGGCACCGCCTGCGGCAGATACGCGTAACCGGTGAAGGCGCGCAGATGGCCGCTCGAGAACACCACGAGATCACTGTTCGACACCGCGAGCGGCACGCCGCGACGCGTCGCGCTGGCGGCGACGTACGTTTCGAAGGATGCGCCGAGCATCGCCTTCAGATCGGGCAGCGTCGGGCCATCCCATGCGACGCCGAACACGATGCCGTTGGCCGCCACGTATTCGCGCACCTGGGTGCCGGACGGCAGCGTCAGCGCGTGCACCGAATAGGCGCCCTGCGCGCTGGCCTGATGCGTGACTGCGCGCAGGCGCGTCTGATCGGCGTCGACGGTGCTGGCGTTCTGGCCGAGCGTCGCGTGCGCGGCGAACGGCAACGCGCAGCATGCCCCGAGCACTGCGCAGGCAGTGCGGGTAAAAAGCTTCGGTTTCAAGAGGTTTCCTTCGAGGTGAAAACGCGAAACGAGGGGCGCACACCTGACCGGCTAAGCGGGTTGCCTTCACGCCGGTTGGGCTGCGTGAATGCGTCTACGGAAGGGCGGGGCGAAACTTTAAGTCAGGGGAATGGCGCGCGGCAATCGTTAGCTGCGTGATTCAAACCTTTGGAGGTTCCTGAATCGTTCGACCACGTTCGACCAGTGCGGCCAAAGTCCTTTAGCAACAATGCGTTCGGTTTTCATCCGACATTTAGAACCATCCGACTGCGGAAACTTCAGCCGCCGCGCGCAATGGCCGCGAGTGAGAGCAGCGGTTTTTCACCCATGTAAGTGCCCGCCGAATAACCCGCGAGCGGAGTGTGCATTGCTCCGACTACACGAGGCTTGCGACACCCAAATCCGACGGGCAAAAAAAATCGCGGAGGGCTTGGCGGCCCTCCGCGACATAGATCGTTCCGAACTCGCGGCGTGCGCTACTTCTTCTGCTGCTGAAGCAGCGACTTCAGTTCCTGCACATTCTCCTCTACGCGTTTCGCGATCACCGCATACGACTCCGCCTGCGTCTGATACGCGGCTTGCGCGAGCTGCTGCATATCGGCGAGCGATTTGTGCAGGCTCTGCTGGATCAGCTCCGCGGTTTTGCTCGACGGCGCGGTGCCGGCTGCGGTGAGCTGCGCGGTCAGCGCCTGCAGTTCGCCCAGCGTGCTGCGCAGCATCTCGGCCTGTTTCTGCGCGAGCGACTGCATCCCCTGGAATGCTGTCTGATTCGCCTGAACCAGCGCTTCCATGTCCTTGCGGCGCGCTTCCATGATGGCGGGCACGTCGAAGCCGGGGAGCTTGAACTGCTCCAGCATTTTGGTCAGATCGCCAAACGGATTGGCTGCATCGGGTCGGTCCATGCGAAATCCTCCTTTCGGTTGAAGACTCATCGCCTCTGCGCCGCCCGGACCAGGCGCGACGCCGATGCCGGCGGCTGCGTGTGCCGCGCGTGCTGCCACGGCGAGGTGCTTTTGAGGGTCGCACGGCACATCGCAGCAATCATGCGCTATCCGGCTGCGTTGCGCCAGCGGCGCTCACCCTGACGGACATTCGTGCGCGGTGACGTGCGTCGGGTCGAAGTTCGTGACGCGCGCTTCGGCATGCGAGCGCAATCGAGCGATCGGTGCTTCGCGTCTCGCCAATCGGTGGAAGCGCTCCCGCAGCCCCGCTGCGCGCGGCTTTGCGGGACTCCGTGGCCTGTCCCACATTGGCGCTTCACTGGTGCTTTTCATCTTCCGTCAGGTCATTACGATAGGAGCTCCGCAACGTCAGGACAGGGTGAAGGAATGCGCTATCCGATGGACATGGCCATTGCCGCCGCCCTGCTCGTGTTCGTGCTGTGCTGCATCGTCAAACTCGCTTTGAACTGATCGGCAGCTCGACGTCCGCGCCCTCTCTCTTCTTCGTTTTGCTCTTCCGCCGTTTCGTGTCGCGCTTCGCCGCGCGCGCCTGCGCTGCGCGTCCTGATGTCGCCGTGACATCGCTCGAAATAATTGTTGAATGGAGTTCGGCGGGCCGCTCGCCCATACTTCGTTCGCTGCCGGTGCGTGACGAATCACAGACGCATGAGATCGAAAGGCTTCACGTGCGAATCCCTTCGCCGATGATCGACGATCCCACGGTTGCCCGATCATCGGCGATGGACTCGAACCCACTGGCACCGCGTGCCGACGACAGGACCATCATGTTGACTTCAGTGAACTTCATCAAAAAGAACGCCGCCCGTTTCACCTGCATGGCACTCGTGTGCGGCAGCGCGCTGTTGAGCGGCTGCGCCGGCGCCAGCGTCACGAATCTGAGCGCGACGAGCACGTCCGCGACGGCCGACGCAGGCACGCAGTCGACGATGCATCCGGACACGATCTACGTGTACACGTTCGATGCCGATCCGCAGCAGGTCAAGCTCGATAACAGCGGCCTGCTGCAGAAACTGAAGACACAGATGTCGGGTTCGTCGGACGCGCAGAAGCAGGTTGCCGATGCCGCCCAGGTGCGCGAGCAGGTCGCCGACGAGATCGTCCATCAGCTACAGGCGATGGGTCTGCACGCGGTGCGCACCGACGCGCCGGTGCCCCCCGGCCAGAACGTGCTGCTCGTGCAAGGCAGCTTCGAGACGATCGACGCCGGCAATCGCCGCCGCCGCACGCTGATCGGCCTCGGCGCGGGCAAGAGCGAAGTGAGCAGCGCGGTTCAGATCGTCTACCAACCCGCTGTGGGCGCGCCGCGCGTCGTGCAGAGCTTCACGGCCAACGCGGACAGCGGCAAGATGCCTGGCATGGTCGAAACCGCGGGGGTCGGCGCGGCGGCCGGCACCGTCGCGACCGCGGCAGCGGCCGGCGCGGGCCTGCACGGCGTGACTGAAACGAAGCGCGCGGGCGTGTCGGACGATGCCAAGCGCCTCGCCGATGCGGTGGCGAAACAGATCGCCCAGTTCGGCGTCGAAGCCGGGTGGATGCCGGCCGCGCGGAAGAGCTGAGCGGTCGAGCGCGGCGGGTTGCCCGCCCGACTGAAAAGCGCGGATGACAAACGCGGCGGTGTGGATCGATGTCCACGCCGCCGCGTTTTTTTGTCGGCGCGAGCCCCGTCGTCATCCGCGCCACAACCCTCGCAACAGTGCGAGCAGGGCGGCTGGCGCCGTACCTTTCTGGCAATAGCCGTCGAAATTGTGGCGCTCGCGGCCGGTTTCCCTCACGTGACCTTCGTCCAGCGACGTGAACGCGACGATGCCGAGGCTGTGCGTCGGCAGATAGCGGCGCAGCGCGCTCGCCGTTTCATAGCCGTCGCGCTCCGGCATCATGATGTCGAGAACGACGACGTCGGGAACCCAGTTGCGCACGCAGTGCAGCGCCGCCGAACAGCCGGTCGCGGCGCGTGCCTCGACGCCCTCGTAGGAAAGCCAGGTGGCAAGCGCTTCGGCGGCGCTCTCGTTGTCGTCGACGACGAGCACGCGCGGCACGTCGTGCAATATCTGGACCTCTCGGGCGCTCCATCTCTGGCAGGTAGTCGAATTTCGTGACATGTATGGCGGCCTGCGATTAAACCTTTGGGCGGGTAGCAAACGCTGTACCGCCCTTGCGGCGCCGTCAAACCCGCCCATCACGGCGGCCCGACGCCATCAAAAGCACCCACTTTTGCCATCTGTTCTGTAAATCGTTGCATTTCCGCAATGGGAATGATTCGCATTTGCACTATAATCCGGCCGAACCTTTCGTTCCTCGCGCGGACCGCTTGCATAAATGGGTTCGTCCGCGCGTGCAACCAAGAAAAATGCCGCCCGGATTCCAACTAGCGCCCCGGTACGGAAGATCGACGACCACGCCTACTTTCCAATTCATGTCCGTTTCACGCTGGAATCGCCCGCAGGCCACGCCTGCACAAGACAATCTGCATCGCGCTACCATCCTCGCCGCCATCGCCGTCGCTTTTAGTGTCCCGGCCTGCGCGCTCGCTCAATCCACCGACACTGCCCCCGCCGCCGACGGCACGCTTCCTGCCATCAAGGTTCAGGCGGCCGCCGTCGAGGAACTCCCCGGCGATCTGTCGCCGACATACGCGGGCGGCCAGGTCGCGCGCGGCGCCGACTACGGCGTGCTCGGCAAGCAGCGCAACATCGACATGCCGTTCAGCATGACGACCTACACGGCCAGGCTGATCAAGGATCAGCAGGCGCGCACGCTGTCGGACGTGGTCGAAAACGACCCGTCGGTGCGGACCGCTTACGGCTACGGCAACTTCTCGGAAGTGTTCGTGATTCGCGGCTTCCAGTTGAATGCCGACGATATCTCGATCAACGGTCTGTACGGTGTGACGCCGCGCCAGTTGGTCTCGACCGCTGCGCTCGAGCGGGTCGACGTGTTCAAGGGCGCCAACGCGTTCCTGAACGGCGCTTCGCCAACGGGTTCGGCGATCGGCGGCGGCGTGAACGTGCAGCTCAAAAGGGCCGAGGACACGCCCACGACCAACGTGACGCTCGCAACCAGCGGCTCCGGCGAGTTCGGCGCGCACGTCGACGTCGGCCGACGCTTCGGCAGCGTAGGCCAGTTCGGGATTCGCGTGAACCAGGCGAATCGCGACGGTGAGACGAGCATCGACGGCGAACATCGCCGCGACAACACCACGGCTATCGCGCTCGACTGGCGCGGCGAAAAGCTGCGGCTGTCCGGCGACTTCCTGTATCAGCGCGAGCACGTCAGCGACGGCCGCCCGGTCGTCTACTTCACCGACGCGATTCCCGCCGTGCCGCCGGCGACCTACAACTACGGCCAGAACTGGTCGTATACGAACCTCGAAGACACGGTCGGCATCCTGAAGGCCGAATACGACTTCCTGCCCGGCTGGACCGCTTATGCGACCGGCGGCGTGCGTCGCACGGTCGAACAGGGCGAATACTACAACCCGACCTATTCGTCGGCCGGCGTCACCGGCGCGCGTCTGGGCGTGCCGTTCAACCAGAACTCGACCTCCGCCGAAGTCGGCGTGCGCGGCCGCTTCGACACCGGTCCGGTGTCGCACATGGTCGCGGTGGGCGGCGCCATTACGAGCCAGAACACCAGCTCCGCGTGGACCTACGCCTTCATGGGCCCAGTCTCGCTGTACAACACGGTGCAAACGCCCTTCCCGCCCACGACGATGTCAGGCGGCAACCTGGCCGATCCGGGCATGACGGCCACCACGGTGATCCGCAGCGTGTCCGCGTCCGACACGCTCGGCTTCCTGCATGACCGGGTGCTGTTCACGGTCGGCGCGCGTCGCCAGCAGATCGCGACGGCCAATTACGACAACACCGGCATTGGCAGCGGCAACTACAGCGACGGCATCACGACGCCACTGTTCGGCCTCGTTCTGCGCCCGACGCAGAACATCTCAATCTTCGCGAACCGCAGCGAAGCGCTGGCCGCGGGCAGCATCGCGCCGGCTGGCACGCTGAACTACGGTCAGCAACTGGCGCCGGTGCGCACGAAACAGTGGGAAGTGGGTGTCAAGTACGACACCGCAAGACTCGGTGCGTCGTTTGCCGCTTTCCAGATCGAACAGCCGTCGGCATTCACCGACCCGGCCACGCATATCTATGGCCTGAACGGCAACGAACGCCATCGCGGCCTCGAAGCCGAAGTGCACGGCGAGCCGCTCAAGGGCCTGCGTCTGCTGGCCGGCGCTTCGCTGATGGACGCGACGCTCGAGAACACGCAAGGCGGAACCTTCAACGGCAACCGTCCGGTGGGCGTGCCGACCTTCCTGTTCAACCTGGGCGCCGATTACGACATTCCGATGGTGCCGGGACTCGCGGTCAACGCGCGCTGGATCCATACCGGCGCGCAGGAAGCGAATGCGGCCAACACGCTGTCGATCCCGTCGTGGAACCGCTTCGACCTGGGCGCGCGTTATGAGACGTCCATCTACGGCAAGAGGACGACATTGCGCGCGACCGTGCAGAACGTGACGAACAAGGCTTACTGGTCAGCCGTGTCGGCCTACGGCGCGACGACGTACCTGACCCAGGGTGCGCCGCGTACGTTCCTGTTGTCGGTCAGCACCGACTTCTGATCGTCTGACGCGATGTCGGTCGCCTGTGCAGGGCGACTCTCCCGCATGACTAAAACGCTGCCAGGCCTTCGGGCCTGGCAGCGTTTTAGTATTTACGCGCGAATTGAACGGCGTTGCGCCGCCCCGCGTCACTCGACCGGCGGCTCGCCTTCGGGTTTCTTCTTCGGCCGCTGCGCATCGGCGGCGCGCTGCGGCAGCTTGCTCTTTTCGTTATCGCTGTGCTTGACGGGCTGGGGATGATTGAACTGTTCGTCGACGACTTTCATGGTGTGCCTCCGTGCCAACGCAACACAACACAACGCTCATGAATGTTCGGCGGACCGCTCGGTCTCGCCCGTGCCTGCGACGGCGGCCGGCGCATCGGCCGCCGCGCCCATCGTCACCAGCACACTGCACGTCACACGATCGAGCAGCAGCCCGTCGTGCCGGCCACCCCACCATCGCGCGAGTCCGTGACTGCGACGATGACCGACGACGACCAGATCGGCCTTCAGATCGTTAGCGAAAAACGGAATCTCATCGAGCGGTTCGCCGATCGCGAGATGACCGGTCGCGCGAATTCCGCGTGCGGCGAGTTTCTGCAAGCCCTCGTTGAGCAGCGCTTTGGCCGATTCGTTGATGAAATCGACCGGCACCGCGGACGTGATGTCCGCGCCTTGCATCCACGCCGTATTGTTGAGGACGGACAGCAGGTGGACTTCCGCGTTCAGGTCTTGCGCGAGAGCGGCACCGTCCTTCAACGCATGTTGTCCTTCGCGTGTTCCGTCGTAACAGAGAAGAATGCGCCTGAAGCTCGACATGAGAACCTCCTTGCGCCGCGCGGCAAGTCATCGATTAATTATATGTCAGTTCGTGACATATACCGCGCGACGCCAATGCATGCAAATACCTACAGAAACGCCGTTAAACAGGCACTATTCGCGAGGTTCGGTGGCCACCGAATCCCGACCCTGGAATAGCGAAATGCGGCGGAACCGTTCCCGTTCGCGTTCCTCGTTGAAGATCGACAGCGAGGGTTTGACGAGATCGTGGCGCGACACGATGCCGATCAGCCGATGGCTCGAGGTATCGGCAACGACCGGCACGCGATCGAGCGAACGCGCGGCCAGACGCGCGGCGACATGCCGGCAGGTCTCTTCCGGCAACGCGATGTCGAGCCGCTCGTTCGCGAAGTTCGCATCACTCGCGCACAGTTCGCCGACCGTCGCCGTCGCGCGACCCTCGTCTAGCGCCGCGCTCAGCATCTGCCGATCCGCCATGCCGACGAGCCGCCCCGCCTGCACCACCGGGTACGCGCGATGAATCTGCGTCGAGCCGAAGTATTGCGCGAGCGCGCCAGCGACGCTGACGCTCGCATCGATCGTCTTCACCGTGCGCGTCATCACCTCATCCACGTGATGACGTTCGAGCGGATCGATGCCGTACTCGCGATAGATGTGATATCCGCGTCGCGCGATCTTCTCCGTCAGAATCGAGCGGCGCATGAACAGCACCGTGAAGCCGTACGACACCGCGGCGGCGGTCAACAGCGGCAGCAACGCATTCGCGTCGTGCGTCAGTTCGAACGCGAACACGACGGCCATGATCGGCGCGCGCATCATGCCGCCGAGCGCCGCCGCCATGAACACCAGCGGCCAGACCGCGGGGTCGCCGCCAGGCATCGCCGGACCGAGCACCGCGCCGACACCTGCGCCCATCATCAGCAATGGCGCGAGCACACCGCCGGACGTTCCCGAGGCCAATGCGATCACCCAGATCACCGCCTTGACCAGCACGATTGCCAGCACGACTTTCACGGCGAGGTGATGCATCAATAGATCGCCGATCACGTCATAACCGACACCCAGCGTGCGCGGCTGAAAATAGCCGCCGATGCCGACCGCGATGCCGCCGAGCGCGGGCCACCACATCCAGTGAAACGGCAGCCGCGCGAACGCATCCTCGACCTTGTAGAGCAACGTCGACAATCCCCACGACAGCGCGCCGGCGATCAGCCCCGCGAGCGCGCACGATGCGAGTCCGAGCGCGCCGAGCGACAAGGTCTGCAGCGGGAACAACGGGCCGCTGGCCAGAAAGAGCGGCCGCGAAAAACCCGCCACCGCGCACGACACCGCAACCGGCAGCAGACTACGCGGCCGCAATTCGAACAGCAGCAACTCGACCGCGAGCAACACGGCGGCGACGGGCGTGCCGAATACCGCGGTCATGCCGGCGACCGCGCCCGCCACCAGCAGCGTTTTGCGCTCGCTGCTCGACAGATGGAAGAACTGTGCGATCAACGACCCGAGCGCGCCGCCCGTCATGATGATCGGCCCTTCTGCGCCGAACGGTCCGCCGCTGCCGATCGCGATCGCCGACGCCAATGGCTTCAGCACGGCGACCTTCGGCGACATTTTGCTCTTGCCGAACAGGATCGCCTCGATCGCTTCGGGAATCCCGTGCCCGCGAATCTGCTCCGATCCGAAGCGCGCCATGAGCCCGACGATCAGACCGCCGACCACAGGCACGACGATCACCCACAGCCCTAGCGTATGACTGCGCGGCGAGCGGTCCGCGATAGATAGGGTCTGAAAGAAGAACAGGTTGGTGAAAAAGCGGATCAGGTGCAGCAGGAAGTCCGCGGCGAAGGTGCTCAACAAGCCGACCACGGCGGCAATCACCGTGATTCGCAGAAGCCGGGTATCGGTGGCGAAGTCGCCTTTTGATGCATTGGTCTGCACTGCCGCTCCTCGTGGTCGGATCGAGATAGATAGGGAACTGGTGTGCCGTCGTAACAGCATCGCGCACGCATTAGCCGTACCTGAAACCGACGCGGGCGCTCGGCGCCGCGGTCGGGAACGCCGCGCTACGACTCCGGCCACAGAAAGAAAACATGAGCAGCGTTTGCCGCGGGATCGACGGGCAAACCATGGTGATGCGACCTACCGGTCCATGCCTCGTGCGGCGAACCGTTCGGCCATTTGACGAGCACCACCGCTCCACTGGACAACTGGTCGACAACGGTGCCGCCATACACGCCGATCACGCTGCTTCGCACCCCGGTGTCGCGCGACGCGGCACATGGAGCTCGCATCGGCAGCTGGTATGGGCCAATTTCCGCTGCAGGTGGGAACCCATAGGCAAGCGGAACGGCGCAAACCGTACTAAGGAGGATTGCGAAGCGTCGACGCGACGCAAGTCGTTTCATCGCGATTCCCTCGACGAACTACAGCCCCCAGATGATGTCCGCGTCCGAGTCGCGCGCCGCACGCATCATGTCCAGAAACGGCCACGCGCGCTGCGACAGCCGGTTGCGCGACTCGCGTTGATTATTCGTTGAACAGTGCAATGCTTCGAGGGTCGTTTCCGCGGCCGCGTCTTCGGTAATGGCGGCTTCGAGACGATCGATCGCGTGCACCAGCTCGTCGTGGCTGATGACGCCCCGCTCGCCGAGTCGCTTGCCGATCAGGCCCAGCAGATACTGCGCGAGATCCCTGAGCATGACGACATCCGGCGACGCCGTCGATTGAAATGTGATCATCATGATGGCTCCCTTATCGGTCTATCAGGCAACGGCCAACGAACGCGCCCGATCGCGTCTGCCATCATTTTATATCACGACATGATAAAAAACACGTGCGCATCGGTGATTAAGGGCCAGGCTGAAGGACGTCGTGCGCGCTGTCGACTGTCTGCGATATGCGACTGATTTCGAGCCGCGCGCGGGGGTGGAGAACTTTTTATATCATATTGAAATATAATCATGACCAGACTGTATTCGCGTTGCCAGGGTTTCCCCGGTAATGTCGGGCCCGGCATCATCGACTACTTTCCGCTCCTATCTTGTCCCGCTCTCCTGCTCTCGGCTGGCTCGCCAGCTTTCTCCCCGCACCGGTCACCGTGAAATGGCACGAGCGCGCGCGTTCGTGCCTCGGCGCGCTGCTCGGCATCGCGTTCACCGGCGGTCTGATGTATCTGCTGCTCGGTCCCGCCGCCAACATTCCGCTGCTGGTCGCCCCGATGGGCGCCTCCGCCGTGCTGCTGTTCGCGGTGCCCGCGAGTCCGCTCGCGCAGCCGTGGTCGATCATCGGCGGCAACCTCGTGTCCGCGACGGTCGGCGTGACCTGCGCGATGCTGATCGGTGATCCAACGCTCGCGGCCGCCCTCGCGGTGGCGCTGTCGATTTCCGGCATGTTCGCGTTGCGCTGCGTGCACCCGCCGTCGGGCGCGGTCGCGTTGACCGCGGTACTGGGCGGCCCGGTCATTCATGCGCTCGGCTACCGCTTCGTGCTCGAACCGATCGCAATCCAGTCGGCCGCGCTGCTGTTCGCGGCGCTCGTCTATCACGCGGCAACCGGTCACCGCTACCCGCATGCGGGACGCCAGGACCGCGCGACGCCGAACCAGGCCGCCGACGAAGCCGCGCGTGTCGGCTTCACCCGCGACGACGTCAAAGCCGTGCTTCGCCGCCGTGACGAAATGCTCGACATCGGCACCGACGACCTCTATTCGCTGCTGCGCGAAACGCAGCTGCAGGCTTTCTCGCGCAGCTTCGACGAACTGCGCTGCGAAGACGTGATGTCGCGCCATGTCGTGTCGGTGTCGCCTGGCACGCGCGCCGCCGCCGCATGGGAGCTGTTCAGGCGCCACAACGTGAAGGCGCTGCCGGTCGTCGATGTGAAGCAAAAGCTGCTCGGCATCGTCACGCGCGCCGATTTCGTCGACAGAAAGAGCTTCGGCGCGCTCGGTCCTATCCTGAACTACTTCGACGGCTGGCTGCGCGGCGATGCGCTTCGCACGTCGAACGTCGGCAGCTTGATGACCACCGAAGTGTGCACCGTCGCGGCCTCAGATCCGATCACGGAGCTCGTGCCGATGTTCGCGAACTACGGCCATCACCACGTACCGGTGCTCGATCGCGTGGGGCGCGTGGTCGGCATGATCACGCAGGTGGACCTGATCTCCGGCCTGTATCGGCAAACCGCCACCCAAGCCCGCAAGGCGGCCTGATTTTCAGTAAAAAAGCAAGGAGACTTGCCGCGCGATGCCGTTGCCACGGCCGCAATCCACCTAAATACGTCATGATGTGATATATTTTTACGTTTCTTCACATCGGCGGATATCTCATGAAAGTACGGACTCGCAAGCTCGTCAAGAGCGATTTCGAGCAGTTGTCGGAGTTTCGCTACCAGATGCGGCGCTTCGAGCGCTTCTCGGAGCAAGCCGCGCAGAACGAGGGCATCACGCCGTTGCAATACCTGTTGTTGCTGCATATCAAGGGCTATCCCGAGCGCGACTGGGCGACCGTCGGTGAACTCGCGGAACGTCTGCAGGCGCAACATCACGGCGTCGTCGCACTGGTATCGCGCTGCGAGGCACTGAGTCTAGTGCGCCGCCAGGTCAGCCAGACCGATCGCCGCCAGGTTGAAGTACACATCGAAAAAGCGGGAGAACGGGTACTCGAGCGGCTCGCTGAACTGCATCGCGCCGAATTGAGATCGCTCGAAGGCTCCTTCCGGATTCCTCAGATCGACCTTGACTAACCATGAGCATGGATTCCCACAAACGCGACTTCGCGGCGAATGCACGGCTGCCCGGCATTTTCGCGCTCGCCGCGTGCATCGGCCTCGTCAGTACGTTTGCCGCTTTTGTTCTGCTGAACCTCATTCGCCTGTTCACCAACCTGTTTTTCTTCGGCACGCTGTCGTTCGTCGACCGCTCGCCCGCCACCAATACGCTCGGCATCTGGGTAATCGGCGTGCCGGTGATCGGCGGCTTGATCGTCGGACTGATGGCGCGCTTCGGCTCAGAAAAGATTCGTGGCCATGGCATTCCCGAGGCGATCGAAGCGATCCTCTTCGGCAAGAGCAGGATGTCGCCGAAAGTGGCCGTGCTCAAGCCGTTGTCGTCAGGCATCGTGATCGGCAGCGGCGGGCCGTTCGGCGCGGAAGGGCCGATCATCATGACCGGCGGCGCGCTCGGCTCGCTGATCGCGCAGTGCGTGAAGGTCACGTCGGCGGAACGTAAGACGCTGCTCGTGGCCGGCGCCGCGGCCGGCATGACCGCTGTGTTCGGCACGCCGCTCGCAGCCGTGCTGCTCGCGGTCGAACTGCTGCTGTTCGAATGGCGCCCGCGCAGCTTCCTGGCGGTCGCGGTGGCCTGCGCGGTCGCCGGCTTCGCCCGCGCGATTTTCTTCGGTACAGGTCCGCTGTTTCCGCTGCAGACCGCCGCGCCCGATGGCTGGTCGCTGCTGTCGTGCGCGGTCGCGGGCGTGTTGTCCGGCGCGCTGGCGTCCGGCCTGTCCGCCGCGCTCTACACGGTAGAAGACCTGTTCCGCAAGTTGCCGATCCACTGGATGTGGTGGCCCGCGCTCGGCGGTATCGTCGTCGGTATTGGCGGCTGGCTCGAACCGCGCGCGCTCGGCGTCGGTTATGACGTGATCGGCGATCTGCTGCATCAGCATATTGCGGTGCAGGTCGCGCTTTTGCTGCTCACCGTGAAGGCGGTAATGTGGGTCATCGCGCTCGGCTCGGGCACGTCCGGCGGAGTGCTCGCACCGCTGCTGATGCTCGGCGCCGGACTCGGCACGGTGCTCGCGCACTGGCTGCCGGGCAGCGAGCCGGCGCTGTGGCCACTCGTCTGCATGGCGGCGACGCTTGGCGCCACGCTCGGCGCGCCACTGACGGCCATCGTGTTCGCGTTCGGCCTCACGCACGACGCCAATGCGCTGCTGCCTCTGCTGACAGCAACGCTGATCGCGCACGGCTTCTCCACGGTGGTGATGCGGCGCTCCATCATGACCGAGAAAATCGCGCGACGCGGTTATCACATCTATCGCGAGTACGGCGTCGATCCGCTCGAGCGCCACTATGTCGACGAAGTGATGACCGCCTCGGTCGAATCGGTCGATGCCGCCACGACGGTCGGCGCAACGCTGCAGACGCTATTCGGCGCGAACCAGCTGCGCCGCGCGTTTCCGGTGGTGCGCGACGGCGCCGTGATCGGCGTGGCCGACCGCCTGTCGCTCGAACGCTTCTGCGCCGAGGACCCGGAGCGCAAGCGCGCGATGACCCTCGCCGACGTGTTCGCGCAGCACAACACCGCGTTTGCCTTGTCATCCGAAACCTGCCGCCTCGTGGCGACGCGGCTCGCCGTGCTGGGGCTCGAACGCCTGCCGGTGGTCGCCGATAGCAACAGCATGCGTCTGATCGGAATCGTGTCGCGCAGCGACTTGGTCAAGCCGTCGCTCGCTCACTTCGAAGAGGAACACAAACGGGAGCGGTTCCGTCGTATCGGGCCGTCGCTCGTCAAGCGGCGCTTCGCGCCGGTTCGTAAAACCAGCTAAAAGACCGCGGCAATAGTCAAAGGCCGAGTCCCGAAAGGGCCTCGACCTTTTTATTCGCGCAGGCAGCTATTTGCCCGCGCCACGAGACTCGACGCAACCCAGCACGAGCGTGTCACCCGATTTCGCGCCAGGACCCAGCGCCGCGGTGTGGAAGTCCGCGTGGTCGCAATGCCATTCGGCGTGGAAATCGCGTGGGCATGCCAGCGTCGTGCCGCCTTTGTGCAGACCGGGTAGCGGGTAATCGCAAGTTTCCCTTCCGTTGCAATGACGCTCTAGCTCGCGAGTCAGGTTGCCGCGTGGCGCGCCGCAATTCCCGCCATAAGTGCCCGATACGATCGTAATCGCGCGCGTTGGCGCGTCGGCGTTGGCAGACACCATGAATACGCCGCTTGCCAACGCCAGCGCGGCAGGAAGGATTCCACTGAGGAAAATCCGTCCGCGCTGCGAAGTTTCCATCGGCTTCTTCACTTTGCACCTCCGTTCCCGCTATGGGCGACGCTCAACTGAAACGCGCCCCCTATGGCCAGGTATAGAGGAAAGAGGCAAAGACCGCCACACAAAAACCAGTTCCTACGCGCAATCGCGGCAAAAGCCGTTATTCGAGCGCCTTGTCGTTCGGCTGCGCGTAAAGCTGCTTCAGCGAATCGCTCATCGGAAAGTCGAAGCTGATGTTCTTCGGCGGCACCGGCTTGACGAACCAACGGTCGTACATCGTGTGGATTTCGGGTCCTTTCATCACCTGTTCGAGCGTGTCGTCGACGAGCTTTCTGAACTCGGGATCGTCGCGGCGCAACATGAAGCCATACGCTTCCGACGATTGCGGCGTACCGGTGATGATCCAGTCCGACGGCTTGGCGGTCAGCGTGCGCGTGCCGGCCAGCAACACGTCATCCATCATGTACGCGACGGCGCGGCCGCTTTCGAGCGTGAGGCGCCCTTCGCCGTAATCCTTCGCGCTGATGATCTGCATGTTCATCTTCTTGTCTTCGTTCATCTTGCGCAGGATGCGCTCGGACGTCGTGCCCTGATTCGTCACGACCGTCTTGCCCGCGAGATCCGGGAAGTCCTTGATGCCGGAGTCCTTGCGCGTCAGAAGACGCGTCGTCGCGACGAAGAAAGTGTCACCGAACGTCACCTGGCTCTGGCGCGCGGCGAGATTGGTTGTCACGCCGCATTCGAGATCGACCGTGCCGTTCTGTACGAGCGGGATGCGATTCTGCGAGGTGACCGGGATGAAGCGCACCTTGAGGTCCGGATGCTTCGTCTTCGCCTTCACCGCATCGATGATCTTGTTGCACAGGTCCTGCGAAAAGCCGATCACATCGTTGTTCGCATCGACGTAGGAAAACGGCACGGAGGTCTCGCGATGGCCAATCGCGATCACGCCGCTTTGCTGGATCTTCGCGAGCGTGGACGTCGCGTCCTGCGCGAACGCGCCAGGACTCACCGAGGTTGCCGCCACGAGCACGGCAACAGCGGACCAATTCGTCACTTTCATGGGTATCTCCGATCGTGCTGCAGGTTCCTGATGGATGGCGGGCTGCTGTGCCAGCCGTCTACATATGTTGCCATTAAAAAATTAATTGCAACATATGTTAACTACCGAGTGCCGACACGCCGTGCGACGGCCTCAAGACGCCACAAAAATTGAGATTAAAATACGAACAATCAATGACTTACAAAGAAAAGCGACAGCATTCTTGAGATCTACCGTCCTCCTTAATGAGATTGTTCCGACCGCCTCAAACATATAAATGAGATTTTCCGGAGCAACAGCAAAATTGTGCTTGGGCGCGATGTCTGCGGATCAAATCGATCGCACATAGTCGAGTCAACCGACGACTCTATTGACGAAGAGAAATCGATCGCTTTGATTAATTGCAAGTTGGGAGTGGCACGGCGCCACCCCTTGTGGGGCGTCAGCCGCCTCCGCGAAAGGAGAAACTGGACTGAACCGCTTTGCAACAGCCGTATCCAGTCCGTCGCTGACTACACGAGATAGCTCTTTTCGCATTTTGCTTTTTGAGAAACAATCGCATCGCTTGCTGGGCTCGGGTGCGAGTGAACTGATGATGGTCCTTCAGAAAACCAGCCAACGTGCGACGACAAGGCTCTATGGCCTGATTGCGGTCCAACAGTTCGACAAGCATGTAGACAGCTCGCTCGTCATTAAAAGCGAGGGCGCCCGCGAGGGTTGCCCACAGAGCATCCTTCGAGGATTGAGTAAAGTCCGCTGCTTCGGCACAAGTAAATGCATCGTGCGGTGCTATCACGATCTCCGGGTCCCGCCGCTCAAAGGCCTCATCGATCGAGCACGCAAACGGTGAGGCGTCGTCGGCTTCAGCCTCTCGCAGGTCGAAACCACAACGGCATTTCGAAGGACCGCGTCTATCCCACGACAGGATGACTTTGCAACCCGGGCAAACAAAAACCAGCGACGCCATATGCTCCGTACACGAACAAATCAATCGGTGTGACCATTTTCGACGGAGGTAGTCACGGGAGCGAAGGCAAGCAGGACACACTGGTGCGGCGTCGGTACGCAATAGGTGATACGCAGGAGACCTGCCCACGCCGAGAAAAAAATCGCGACCTCTACTGAACGTGACAACAGATGCATCAGCGGCGATACCCATGTCATCGAAGACCCGTTGGAGAGTTGCCGGGACTGTCAGGTAGCTCCGCCGGTATTCATGCCGGAAGGCTCGCATCAGAAAAGTCGGTGAGTCCCAGCCATTGCAAAAGGCGGCCCTCAACAGGACGCCGTTAGGGGACTCGTCCGGGATCGTTATGGGTCGAATTAGCAACGCTGTCCTTGTCATAGGACGCCCCTCTGTTTGTAATAGATCGACTTGATTTCGCGACTGGTCATCTTGAACGGATTGCGTCCTCCCGGCACTAGCGACACCGACGAAGTAATGCCCCTATCATAGGCATCCGCGAAATCTGCCATCGTTATGACGCGCCTGCCGCTAGCCATCGCGTGCAACGCCGCTTCCCGAACGCTTAGCTTGATATCAAGCCGCACCAAAGCCGCGTGAGCGACGACGCACTGCTCGCGCACATCAAGGCGATTCACATGCAGGTCAAGGGCGAATACGGCTGGCCTCGCATGTGGAAGGAGTTGCTCACGCACGGCGTGCGGGTGGGCAAGGAGCGCGTTCGCAAGCTGATGGCTCAGCATGGCATCCGAGCCCGCCACAAGCGCAAATACATCGCGACGACAAACTCGAACCACGAATTGCCGGTGGCGCCCAATCTGCTGAAGCGCAACTTCACTGCAACTGCACCGAACCAGGTCTGGACGAGCGATATCACCTATCTCGCGACAGCCGAGGGCTGGGTGTACCTCGCGGTCATCATCGACCTGTTCAGCCGACAGGTGGTGGGCTGGTCGATGCAGCCGCACATGAAGGCTGAACTGGTCACGGACGCGTTGCGCATGGCGTGGTTCCGGCGCCGCCCGGAGGCTGGCGTAATCGTGCATAGCGACAGGGGCAGCCAGTATTGCGGCGGCCTGTTTCAGGACACGTTGAAGGCTTATGGCATGCGCTCGTCGATGAGCCGACGCGGCGATTGTTGGAATAACGCGCCGACCGAAAGTCTGTGGGGTTCGCTGAAGGTAGCACGCATGCATGGACGACACTTCGCCACGCGGCGTGCCGCAATGGATGAAGTAATTGATTGGCTGGGCTTTTACAATGAACGCCGGTTACACTCGACACTCGACTACGTCAGCCCCATGAATTTCGAGAAGAACTGGTTCGCGGCTCAGCAAGGCGAAGCCGCATAATTCCCCCAGCTATGGGATTCGTCAAACGGGGGCAAGGTCAACTCAACGTTACGTTGACATTCACGCTCAAGACGGCGGCTCGACTGAACCCGGTTCGGGTAGCCGTAGATATAGATCTTCAAAAGAACTGCCGGATGATAGGACGGGCGGCCTGTAGTCGACGGCATTGCTCCATCGAAACCCAGCGATCCAAGCTCGAACTCTTCAACAAAAGCCTCGATTATCCTGACCGGGTTGTCCTCTCCAACGAAGTCATCGAGGCACTCTGGAAGTAGCGTCACCTGCTTGCGATCTTCACCTTCTATGAATCGCTTCATCCGGTCACCCATGCTGAATGAGTCAATCCAGTTTAGGTGATCGGCATGTTTTCACACAAGCTCGACCCACTCCGGTCACTGAGGCGGGCCGAAAGTCGAGTGGCCGCATTTGGGTAATTTCCGCCGGCTGCGACATTGCTTTCACACGCTGACTTCGCCGAGCTTAATTCGGTTGAAGTCAGTACGGGGGACCGGCACCCATCGCTGGGGGCGGGCTTTCTGTTCGGGGAAACTGTTGTCGATGCCGTTTGCCTGAATGGTCGGACTCAGGGTTACTCGCTGCGGCCCGAATTCAGGTTTGCATTGATCCACGATGCCACGTCGGTGACCGGAATGGCGTGGTGTTGATTGAACGTCCCACTCTTATCCCATGCGACGCCCCGCCCTTGAGCAAAAGCCGCACGATACTTACGCATCATATCGTTCGGGTCGCGCGCCAGTTCATCCAGCAAATACCGCTCGCTCCACTCTGAACGGCTGAAGGGGCGGCCGAGCGCCGCTTGCAGCTTGTCGGCGACCTCCCCGTAAGTCACGGTGTCGCCGGCCAGATACACGATCTCGTTCCGAATACGGGGCTTGGCGAACACGATTGCGGCAGTCAGCGCGCCTATATCATCGGGCGTCGTCAGTGTCACAGCGGTGCCGAGGCTGCCCAAGGCGTGGATTGCGTCGTTTTGCAGGTCAACGACACCGAAGTCCGGCTCGAACAGGTAGCTCATGAACATACCGGTCGAAATGATGACCCACTCAGTCTGGTCCTGACTGCGCAGCAATTCGCGCACGTCCAACTGTGCGTCGAAGATGTCCTGCGGACTGCCGCGACCGATCACGTCAAAATCGACCCCGAACTGCCATGGGAAATATCTCGGAATTCGCGCCTGCAAGGCCGCCCGCGCCAACTTCATTGGCGTGTCGATTCCGGCTGCATAGCCCGCGCAACCGATTACCGTGTCATATCGCGCGAATACTTCGGCAAGCTCGGTGATGGAGCTCTTCACAAGATCGCCTATGACAATCTCGATCCCAAGACCTCGAATCTCCGCGATATCTTGTCGCTTGCCTGGTGCACTGGACTCAACGGCACTTGCGCGCAGCAGCACGCTGATCTTCACGCCACCAGTGTCCTTCGCGCGGCGCGCAAGATTGCGCAGCACCGGGAGGCCGAGTTCGCCGGCACCGAGTACAAGAACGTTTTGGGACGTAGAATTAGGGTCCGTTTGGTTCATCGTCTAGCCTGCTTAGAATTGGTTGCGGCAGTCTAGCAATGCATAGACGTGTATGAAAGAAGGCACATGCGTGATACTGGAGGCAGGTAGTTGGATCGAGACGAACTTCTGAAATATTCGCAGACCGTATGTGACGGCCTGAGAGACGATGATGATGGGTTGCGGCGGGAACTGCTCGCGCATGCCGGAAACCGTTGGTCACTCGGCGTCGTCCACACGCTTGGCGTCTACGGCAGACTGCGTCATGCAGAAATCGGCAGGCGTATGCACGGGTTACTCAACGTATGTTGACGCGCACCTTACGACAGCTCGAGCGCGACGGCTTGGTGCTCCGTCATGATTTCGAAGAGACACCCCCTAGAGTCGAGTACGATCTGTCGGACACGGGCATGGAGCTGCTCGTTCGCATGGTCCCGCTGTGGACCTGGATCGTCGAGAATGCGGACCGCTTCCGGGAAGCGAGGCAGAATTTCGACAAACGGCACCGCGACGCGAACTCGTAGCTTGCCGGTTTTGATTTGTATCGCCCAATGCCTTGGCCAGGATAGGAGTGGAGCCTCTGGATGAGCGGCCGATGGCGGCCGCGCAGGAAGTGCCACTTCAGCTACCGGCGGATGTCGGCGTGATCGATGACGTTCGAGTGTCCGCCCGAGCGCGCGATCGAACGACCGCAAGTGGCCGGACATAGGTGGGGCGTCGGAACCCCAGCGTTTGCGCGGCCCGTCGACCTCCACAAAAGTCGATCGTAGGCCGCCCACCGGATCTTTGGGGCCGGCCGCTCCCAGCGTTAGCTACGGAACCGTTCAGCGCGAAACGGACGCGCATCCGCACAGGTCGGTGTCCCGGTCATCATCTCCGCCAGCAGTCGCCCGGTCACGGGCCCCAGGGTCAGGCCGTGGTGGGCGTGACCGAATGCAAACCACAACCCGGGATGACGCGGCGCGCGCCCAATGACTGGACGCATGTCTGGCGTGCAAGGACGCAGGCCGAGCCACGGACTCGCGTCGAGTCGCTCACCCAGACCGAAGCTCGGCCGGGCGGTGCGCTCCGCGCGTTCGAGCTGGATGCCCGTCGGCCTGGCGTCACGCTGTGCGATCTCGACCCCCGTGGTCAGCCGCAGGCGTCCTTCCATCGGTGCCACCACGTAGCCCTGCTCCGCGTCGACGAACGGCATCGACAGCATCTGACGAGTGGGACGGTAGTGCATGTGATAACCGCGCTTCGCGCGCAAAGGAATGCGGTAACCAAGCGGCGCGAAAACGCGGTCCGACCATGAACCGAGCGCCACCACGACTTCTTTTGCGCTGATCCGGCCCGACGATGTCTGAACCGTCCACGCGCCCTCTTGCGCCGTTAGCGTGGTCGCGTCGCCGGTGAACACCGTCCCGCCGCCTGCTTCGAAAAGACCCGCATAACCTTTGGTCAGTGCCCCGGGATTCACAATGCTCTTCGGGTCCTGCCAATGCATCGCGCCACAAAAGCCGTCCGCGAGGCCCGGCTCGCGCGCGGCCAGCGCCGCCGAATCGAGCACCGCGACCCGCAAACCATAGGTCCTCGCAGTCATCGCGGCGGCCGTCGCCTGCCGCGAAAATTCCGCTGGGGTGCGATAGGCGTCGATCCAGCCGCTGTCGCGAACGAGATGGCCGAGTTGCGCGCGCTCGATGAGTCGATCATGTTCCGCAACGCTTTGCTGGATCAACGGCAACATGTCGCGCGCGGCGGCCATCAACCGCTCGGGCGACGATTCCCACCAGAAGCGCGCCAGCCAGCTCGCAAAGTGCGGCAACGCCCGATAGTCCCAATACAGGTCGGTCGATCGATTCTTCACATAGCGCAGCAACGTGCCGAAATCGCGCGGAAAACCGTAGGGAACGACCGAGGACCTTTCAAGCAGACCAGCGTTGCCGAAGCTGGTCTCTTCGCCCGGAGCGCGCCGGTCCACCAGTGCCACCCGGCGGCCGCGATCCTGCAACTGCAGCGCGGAAGATACGCCGACAATCCCGGCGCCCAGCACTATCACATCGAAATCCATAAACTCGCTTCGCTTTTTCTGTCAGGACTGGACGCCGGCTGCCGCATTTTGCGCAGCAAGCCGGTGCGACATCTCTGGCGCCGGCTCGTCGATCCGTTACTTCGCGATGATGTCGCTGTTGAAATACTTCTGCGAAAGACCGCTCAACGTGCCGTCCTTCTTCAACGCGTCGAGCGCGGCATTGACTTTCGCGACCAGCGCCTTGTCGCCCTTGCGCAAGCCCCAGCCTGTGCCTTCGCCGAGCGTTGCCGGATCGCTGAGCGGCTTGCCGACGATCGCATACTCGTGACCCGCGGGCTTGCCGAGGAAACCGTCCTGCGCAGTTTGCGCTTCCTGAACGGCGGCGTCGAGGCGACCGCCAACCAGGTCGGCGTAAACCTGATCCTGGTCCTGATACGAGACGACCGTGACGCCGGCATTCGCCCAGTGAGCTTTGAGGAAATCCTCCTGCGACGACCCCTGCAACACGCCCACCCGTTTGCCCTGCAGACTTTTCACGTCGGGCAACAGGCCGGAGCCACGTCGCGCCACCATCACGATCGGCACGATATAGATCGGCTTCGTGAATTCAATCGATTGCTTGCGCTTGTCCGTGATGTTCATCGCGGAATTGATCACGTCGAATTTGCGGGCTTCCAACGCGGGAATCAGTCCATCGAAAGCATTTTCTACCCACACGCACTTCACGCCCAGCTTCGAGCAGACCGCATTGCCGACGTCGACGTCGAAGCCCTGCAATTGCCCGCTCGGCGACTTGCTTTCGAACGGCGGGTAGGCTGCCTCGATGCCGAAGCGCAAGGTGTCCTGTGCCTGCGCGCCGACGGTCCCGAGCGAGCCCACCAACGCAGCAGCGACGATAAGTGAAAGTTGAAGCTTCCGAAACATAAGAGGTTCCCCAGGTGTTTGGGCGACGACAGTTGAAGGCATGCGCGACGGCTGACCGACGCGCTCCGAGACATCGCATGAGGCAGCTGACGCGCCGGCCTCACACCTGCTCTGGATTGACAGTCTATTCTGGACAGATATAAAAGCAAGCAATTTTCAAAATAAATGTCCAGATTGGACAGTTTGACTTAGAATCGCCTCACCGCCGAACCCCGGCAACGTTTTGGAGCGCAGTTCAATGAGCCAGTTAGAAAAAGGGTTGCCCCTGATCGTCAATCAGCACGCCGTTCGCGAAGCGCTACCGCACCTCGACGTGCGCGGCGTATTGGCGCAGATGTTTCGTGCGCTCGGAAGCAACATGGCGGCGCAACCGCCACAGACGCTGACGCTGTTTCCGCAAGACGCCGGCGACTTCATTACCTATCTGGGCGTGATGGCGGACGCGAAGGTGTTCGGCGCGAAGCTGTCGCCGTACATCGTCACGCAGGCGAAGCCGATCATTACCGCGTGGACGGCATTGATGTCGATGGAAACGGGGCAACCGCTGATGTGGTGTGATTCACATCTGCTGACGATCGAGCGCACCGCCGGGGCGACCGCACTCGCGGTACAACACCTCGCTACCGATCATGCTAGCCGACTCGCGATTGTCGGCGCGGGTGCGGTGGGACAGGCTCATTTGCGCCATCTGGCGTCGGTGCGGCCGTGGCAATCCATTCAGATGTTTTCGCCCAGGCTTGCGAACGACGCGGAAAAACACGCGCAGTTCGCGGCGATAGATGAAAGAGTCTCCATTTGCTCCAGGATCGAAGACTGTGTCGCCGACGCTGACGTCGTTGCACTGTGTACCTCGTCCGGCACCCCGGTGCTGCACGACAATATGCTCCGCAAGCCAGCGCTCATCACGTCCATTAGTACCAACGTGGCGAACGCTCACGAGATTCCGCCCGCATGGCTTGCCGACATGGACGTCTATTGCGACTACCGCCGCACCACCCCAGCCAGTGCGGGCGAGATGAAGCTGGCTTTGGAGCACCATGGCTGGCGTCCCGAAGCCGTGCTAGGCGATCTCGCCGAACTGACGTGCGGCGAAGCGATCAAACCGTCCTATCGAAAGCATGCGTTTTTCCGCTCGATCGGGCTGGGTCTTGAAGACGTGGCGATTGCCTATGCGCTGTTCAACCATCTGACTGCTCGAACGGGCATGTAAGAGATCGCCGCGATCTTGCCGATCACGCCATGCCGCCGCAGCAATGACAAAGGCTGTTCGCCGGGATGCCGCGGTGCTCGATCTCCAGGCGAGCCGATTCAGTCGCTTCGCGTCCGGGTCGTCCTGTCATCGAGCAGAAGTACCGCTTTGCTCGTGGCAAAATGCCGGACATTCCCGGACCTTCTAAACCGCCCACCCAGGTGGACTTTCAGAAAGCTGCAAGCATCTACCCCTATGCGAAAGCCCAAGACAACGGCCGCACGCCGGCTACTTCTGGATCGCTACAGCCGTGTCGCCGATGGCATTGCGCTGCTGTTTTTCCCTTACGTCGAAATCGTGATTCATGACCTGCAAAGTCAAACGATTGCCTATATCGCCAATAATCTGTCGAAACGGGAACTCGGTGACGACTCCGCTCTTGAAGAGATCGACCACTCCGCGGAGTCCGGTACGGTGGGGCCGTATGAAAAGGTCAATTGGGATGGAAGGCGGATGCGGTGCGTCAGCACGGTGTTGTTCGACGATACCGCCCGCGCTTTCGGCGTGATGTGCGTGAATTACAACATCGCCGTCTTCGAAGACATCAAACATGTGATTGATCGTGTGATCTCCGGCGCCGGCGTGGTGAAACAGCCTGAGGAACTGTTCAAGGACGACTGGCAGGAACGCATCAACACGTTCCTTCACACGTGGCTCCAGGAACGTCAGTTGGCGCTAAATTCGCTGACTCGCGACCATCGTCGCGAGATCGTCGAAGCGTTGTGGGAAGAAGGAGCGTTCAAGGGGAAAAGCGCTGCAAACTACGTCGCGAATGTGTTGGGGATGGGACGTGCCACCGTCTACCAGCATATTAGAGATTTGCGAGACGCGGCCACCTGAGACGAGCTAACAATACCGACATGCATACGATGGCAACGCCGACCGAGGCCGTGCCGGAGTGGCCGTTATAGAGCTGTAGGCGGCCGTCGAACGTTTGCACTGTACCGCGGAGGGGAGTCCGCAATTGGCCCGGCTACCGTCGTACTTATCCGACGCGGGCGACCCTTGCGGAAATTTAATAGGCGAGCGAGAACATTGGACGCCGACTCCACATCGGAGCGTCCTCACGGTGAACCTGTCACGCAGATCATCGTCCAAACCTCGGGTATTCCAGCGCCAACTGCAATTGGTGAGCTTGGTCGAGATGGAAAATAAAAGACAGGCGAGACCGGACGAGCAGTGTCTTCAATTCCGCGTTCGTCGTGGACCGAATGAAGGTGTTTACCAATTTGACCAGTTGCTGCACGAAGATCACCTCGCGATCAAGGTACGCCTGGTCGAACTCGTGAGTTTCGACTGCATTGAGCCTCGCAAGGTCGTCGTAGCTCTGCTGCGCGAGCGCATCGCTAATCCCACTTCGTTGTGGAGTCGCTGCGAGTCTCTGCATCAATCCAGCGGTTTCCTGGTTGAGCTGTCCATACTCGTCAATCATCCGATTCGCGAAGAATCGTACGCTTCTCGACTGCGTTCTGCGCAAGGCTGTTTGGCCGGCCGCGATTTCCGCCTGATTCGCCACAAGGATGATGCCGACGATTTGTGCATCGGTCAGACCCGCCTCCTGGCCAAATGCGCAAATCGTCGATGCGAGGAGCAGCAACAGTACTCCAGCGGTACGTTTAACCTTCACTGCTCCCCCCAATTCGCGTTCCGGTCATTGACGCACCGTTCACTGAGCGCATCTACAACGCAGTAGACATGCTACGCCTCCGCGATGGCTACATGTGTGTGACGATGCACGTCGAGGTCACGCATCCGGCCGAATTCATCGAGTTGAGGTGCCAGCAGCCGATGCAAACTTCTCGATGGTACCCCACCGCAAGCGCTAGGCTAACGCGTGACAGTTACCGGCTTGTCATCACTCCCATCCCAATACGGACCGCCGCGCCAGGCAGCGAGGCATTCAATTTCCCGGCTGCATGAACTCGATCGCCGAACCGTCCGGCGCCACGGCGTAGAACACCTTAGTACCCGCTTGCGGTCCCGTACTCCGTATATCGATTTCGCTCATCCCTCGATCCATACTGCGACAAAACCCGGCAATCGTAGTCATACTTTGATTCGAATCGTAATGAATGGGGCCATTTGATGTAACCTGACTTTGCACTTCATCCGCGGCTTGGCCGCATACCCATGGCCAGCGCCAGAACTTCGGAAACACCAGTTGGAAGAGCCCGGTTTCCTCCCCTTTTTGCGCCCCACCGGACCTTCTTTCGCTGGTGCAGCTATCGCGCAAGTGGCCAGGAATCGTGAACAGCGGATTTTGTCCGCACGATTCGACTCTCCAACGCATCTTGGGTGAGACCTAGAAATCAGCGACCTTGCCCCATGCGGAGTCGTCGAATCGGCTGGGCTGATACGGGATGGGGTCCACGATCGGTTCAGCACCGGTGGCAAGATCCGCTATCAGGTGGCCCGCGCCTGGGCCGATGCCAAAACCGTGTCCGGAAAAGCCGGCTGCCAGGATCAATCCCGGCGTGCCCGGCACTTCGCCAATACCGGGAACACCGTCCGGCGTGCTGTCGACGAAGCCAGCCCACGCGTGCGTGATCTTTGCCTCGCGAAGGTCAGGCAGCAGTTCGACGGCGCGCCGGTGGGTTTCTTTCACCGCCGCCGGATCGGGCTTCGGATCCAGAATGCGCACCCGCTCCATGGGAGTCGGCGCATCGAGCCGCCACCGCCTCAGCGTTTCGTGGCCACCACGAATACCTTCCAGGCCTCCCGGAAGAAGGTTGCGCCAGCGCTTGGCGAACATGGGCACGAACTGTGGGGCGAAACGCATGAACTGTGGCGTTACGTCTACGCGTGCGCGGCCGCTGATGGCCAGTGCGTAGCGCCCGTCGTTGCGACGTGTGACAGACACGCCCGCGGTGAACAGGGCATCCGGCAAACGATGCTCCACAGGGGACACGCTAAGGATGGATTGGCGGACCGAGGCCTGGGGAAAACGGATGCCGAGCTGGCGGCAGAACGACGACGCCCACGCGCCACCGGCAAGCACAGCCGTCCTGGTCTTGATAACCCCGGCTTCGGTGACGACGCCGCTGACCCGCCCACCCTCCAGCTCAAGGCCGCGGGCCGCACAGTGCTGGTGAACGCTGCCACCCAGCTTCATGAGGGCAGCCGCCACGGCCGGCGCTGCCTTGCCGGGATCGGCGGTGCCATCGCTGGGCGAAAAGACGCCACCTTTCCAGGCGCGGCCGGTCGCCTGTCCTCGCTCGGCGGCTTGCCGGCTATCGAGCATGCAGGTTGTCACACCAGCGGTCTTCGCAAAGTCGCCCCAACTGGACCAGCGAGACAGCTCGGCGTCGTCGTTACTGAGATACAACAGCCCGCAGCGATGAAAGCCAGTATCTTCACCGCTTTCGGCGGCAAATCGTTCCCAGAGATCGAGGCTTTTGCTCGCCATCGGCAATTCGCGAGCGTCGCGGTTCTGCTGCCGACACCAGCCCCAATTGCGGCTCGACTGTTCGGCGCCGATCCGCCCCTTCTCGACGAGGGCGACCGAGATCCCGCGCCGGGCCAGATAGTAGGCGGCAAACACGCCGATGATGCCGCCCCCGATCACGACCACGTCAGCCGCGGTCGGCAACGTGGGCGAAGTTTGGATGTGGTTCAGCGGAGGAGACATGATTAGTTTTGCTCGTTTGAAGCCTGGACGCTTTGTACAACGTAGAACTTCGCCACCCGCTCACTGCTTTCCCACCCGATCGGTGCGCCCTGGGGCACGAAAAGCGCGTCGCCGGCGCCTAGCGACAGCACGCTGCCATCAGGCGCCGCGAAGCGCACGCCGCCGGCGAGAAGATGCATGAACTCGTTCATGCGATGCGCGCGAACGATCCGGTGGTAGGGCGTCGACTCCCACGTGCCCGCGAGGTACGCCGCGCCGTCGTCGGTGAAGACGTTGTCGCTCCGGCATTGCGGGACCGGGCCCAGCAGCACCTCTGCCGGTAGCGAAACGGACGGCTTGAAGTTGGCATCGGCGCGCAGTGGGACGAGGCCGCGCTTCGTCGGTTTGTCGCAAGCGGCCGCGGAAAACACGAAGCGAACGCGCGATTCTGCCATCACGCGCAGCGCCGTGCCCGCCCCGATGACAGCACCCGCGTGCGGACCCAGCACCAGCGGCGCCTCTCCGGCCGCTTCCAGCTTGAGCTCTCCTTCCACCACGACGATGGTTTCGATATGGGGAAAGCTCGCCACGTCGAGTTCACCGATAAAGCTGGTGCGACCCGCGATCATCGAATCGGGTCCTTCCCAGGCGATTTCGCGATGTCGCGCAAAGGGGTCGTCCTTGCCGAACGCCGCCCTGCGGAACGACGTTAAAAGCGGTGCGCCGTCGGCACGGTGCAGCACGAAGGCCACGGTCATTTTTTTGCTCCTGCGCGTTGCGCGATGATTTCGTTGAAAAGTTCGACCCCAGTACTGGAGGCGCTCGGCCTCGGGCCCTGGAAGCCAAGGATCGCCTTGTTTTCCAGCCATCCGTCGAGGCCTTTTTCCGTGTTTGCGGCCACTTCCTTACCGCTTGTATCCGCCGAAGGAGGCATCTGGGCGCTAAGCCGGATAGTCGCAAAGATCTTTCGGCCCGTCTGCACCATGCTTGCAAAGCGCGCACTCACGCGGCTACCGTCCTGGTGGTCTGCATGCGGCTGAGTTCCGCAGCCGAGTGGTGACAAAGAATCTCGGCGCCGGATGGCAGCTTTTTCAGCGGCGGCGGCGTGAGGTTGCACTGCCCGTCGATGCGCATCCGGCACCGCGAGCGGAAGCTGCACAGCTCATTGTTTTCGCTCGACGGTCCCATTGCCGGTAACTGGGCAAGCGTGAGCGCGCGCCGCGCATCGAGCCAGCCAGGTTGCAATGCCGGTACAGAGTCGACCAGCAGGCCGGTGTAGGGGTGATAAGGCGGCGCCGCGAGAACGTCCCGCTGACCCGCTTCCACGCGCCGTCCGGCGTAGAGCACGATCACCTCGTCACAGATCGCGCGTACGGTCGAGATATCGTGGCTGATGAACATATACGACACGCCCAGTTCGCGCCGCAGCTCTGCGAGCAGATCGAGCACCGCCGCACCGACGACCGTATCGAGCGCCGAAGTGACCTCGTCGCAGAGGATCAGCGCGGGATCGGCGGCCAGCGCGCGCGCCAGATTCACGCGTTGCTTCTGCCCGCCCGACAGCCCACCCGGCTGGCGCTTTGCGATAGCGGCCGGCAGTTTCACCAGATCCAGCAGTTCGAACATGCGTTTTTGCGCCGCCGCACCGCGCAGGCCGTGATAAAAGTTCATCGGCCGGGCGAGAATGTCGGCGATCGTGCGGCTCGGGTTGAGCGCCGTGTCGGCATTCTGGAACACGATCTGCACACGCCGGAATTGATCCAGCGTGCGATCGGACAGCTTCGACGGCAGCGGCACACCGTCGAGCAGCACTTCGCCGCGCGCCCGTTCGACCAGACCCGCTACCACGCGCGCGAGCGTGGTTTTACCCGAGCCCGACTCCCCGATTACACCGAGCGCGGCACCCCGCGGGATCGTCAGACTCACATCGTTCAGCACGCACACGGCCGGAATGCCATCCCGGCCGATACGCCCGTAGCCCGCGTGCAGCCCGCGGATTTCGAGGATCGGCAGCGCGGCTTCCTTCGATGCGAGAGCGATCTCCGGTTCCTGCCGTCGCGTCGCGGCCAGTAACTGGCGCGTATAGTCGTCGGCCGGCGCATCGAGCACCTGCGCCGTCGTGCCGTTCTCGCGCACGGCGCCGCTGTTCAGCACGACGATGCGGTCCGCCATCTGTGCGACTACTGCAAGGTCGTGCGACACATACACCGCCGTCGTACCCAGCTCGCGAATCACCTTCTTGAACGCCGCGAGCACTTCGACCTGCGTGGTCACGTCAAGGGCGGTCGTCGGTTCGTCGAATACGACCACGGACGGATCGGTGATCAACGCCATCGCCGCCATCAAACGCTGCAGCTGCCCACCCGAGACCTGATGCGGATAACGCGTACCGATCGTCTCCGGCGAAGGCAGCGCGAGAGAACGAAAAAGATCGACAGCTTTCTTGCGCGCGTCGGCGGGTCTCATCAGCCCGTGCAGCAGCGCGGGTTCCGTGACCTGATCGATGATCGTTCTGGACGGGTTGAAGGCAGCCGACGCGCTCTGCGCCACATAGGCCACCTTGCGTGCCCGAAGCGCGCGGCGTCCGCGCGCATCGAGCGACAGCACTTCGACGTCGCCGACGCGCACCGATCCGCCCGCAATCGAACAGCCCGTGCGTGCGTGACCGAGCAGCGACAACGCGATCGTGGTCTTGCCCGAACCGGACTCGCCGATCAGCGCAAGCACCTCGCCCTTCTTCACGGAGAAGTCGACGCCCTTGACGATCTCGACAACCGGGTCGGGCGCCGCTCCAGCGACGACGCGCAGGCCTTTCACTTCGATCATGTTCATCACGCGGCTCCCTGTCCACGGCCACCGCGGCGCCGCAGGTTGTCGATCAAGAGGTTCACGCCGACGGTCAGCGTTGCAATCGCAACGGCCGGCATCAGCACGGCCGGCGCACCTTCCGAGAGGCCGCCGATGTTCTCGCGCACGAGCGAGCCCCAGTCGGCATTGGGCGGCTGCACGCCTAGGCCGAGAAAGCTCAGACCGCTGAGCAGCAGCACGATGAACACGAAGCGCAGGCCGAAGTCGGCGAGCATCGGATGAATCATGTTGGGCAACACTTCGACGCGCGCGATGTAGAGAAGCCCTTCGCCGCGCGCTCTCGCGACCTGCACATATTCGAGTGTCATGAGGTTGACGGCGAGCGAGCGTGAAATACGAAATGCGCCGGGAATATAGGCGAACGCAGCGACGCCCAGCAGTATCGGGATCGACGAGCCGAATGCGGCGACCACGACGAGCGCGAGCACCTTGCTCGGAATCGAGATCACCGCGTCGAACAGCCGGCTCAGGACCTCGTCGACTGCGCGTCCCGACACGGCGGCGAGCAGGCCGAAAAAGGTGCCGATGCAGCTGGCCAGCACGGCGGACGCGAGAGCGAGTCCCACCGTATAGCGCGTGCCGAAGATCACGCGGCTTAGCAGATCGCGGCCCAGATAGTCGGTTCCGAGCGGATGCGCGGCGCTATACGAGCCGAAAATTTCGGTCGACGTGATGGCCCCGCCCTTGTACGGCGCGACGAGCGGTCCAAGAAACGCGACGGCGAGCCAGAAGATCACGATCACGAGGCCGAGCAGGCCGAGCACCGAGAAGCGTCTGACCAGACGTTGCAGCACACCCCGCCGCCTGACGGTGACTGGGGGCAACGGTTCCTGCAAGCTGGGATCGCCTTGCGGAGCGTCGTTCCCGGTAACCTCGTAAAGCGCGGTTCCGGTACGGGATTGGGTGGCAGGTCGGTTCATCGTTGACGCAACCTCGGGTTGGATACGATTTGACATAGATCGGCGATTAGCACGAGCCCCAGATACGCGACGCAGAACACCATCACGCAGCCCTGCACGAGCGGCATGTCGCGGTTCGTGACGGCATCGACCATCAGGCTGGCGAGGCCCGGATAGTTGAAGATAGACTCGACGATCACCACGCCGCCGAACAGGTACGACAGGGACAGCGCGACTGCGTTGGCAATCGGCCCGATCGTATTGGGCAGCACATGGCGCAGCACGACGCGCATCGGCGATGCGCCCTTCAGGATGGCCATCTCGACATACGACGCGTTGAGCTGATCCAGCACGGCCGCACGCGTCATGCGAGCCATCTGCGCGGTGATCACGCAGCACAGCGTCATCACGGGCATTGCGTAGATGCGCAGCAGCGCCCCGAACGACGACACGTCGGACAGATACGACAGCGCGGGCAGCCAGCGCAGCTTCACCGCGAAGATCAAGACGGCAATCGTAGCGATCAGGAACTCGGGCACCGCGACAGTCGACAAGGTCAGCACATTGAGCGCGCGGTCGAGCAGCGAGCCGCGGAACATCGCCGAGGTAATGCCGATCGCGAGCGCGATGGGCACCGACACCAGCGTCGTCAGTCCGGCCAGCACCAGCGAGTTCGGCAAGCGCGTGGCGATCAGTTCGCGCACCGGCAGGTTGTTCGACAGCGAAGTGCCGAAGTTACCGCTCACGGCGCGCACGAGCCACTGAGCGTAGCGTTGCACGGCCGGCTGATCGAGACCGAACTGGTGACGCAGCGCCGCGACCTGCGCGGGCGTCGCGGCCTGACCGAGCGCCTGCTGCGCCGCGTCGCCCGGCAACAGGCCGGTGAGGGCGAACACCATCGCGGACACGATCAGCAGTGTGAGCAGCGCGAGGCCAAGGCGCGCGGCGATGAGTCGTTGCGCGTGTGCTTTCAAGATTGCCTCCTGGGCTAAAACAGATGGCGCGAACACGTGACGCGCCATCGCATCAAACGAACCGCTTCACGCCTCGAGCCACACGTGCTCGGCGAACATGCCGCCCATCAACCCCATCAGCGGAATCGAGCCGAGGCCCTTGAGCTTCGTCGTGTGGGCATCGAGCGAGCTGTCGAACTGCGCAATACCGACGCCGCCGCTTTCATGCACCAGCACCTGCATGTCGCCGTAGATCTTCTTGCGCTTGGCCTCGTCGGGTTCGCCACGCGCGGCGATCAGCATCTGGTCGAACTTCGGATCCTTCCAGTTTGCTTCGTTCCACGGCGCGTCGGACTTGAAGAACTGCGTGAACACCACATCCGCGCTAGGCCGCGCGTTGATGTTGCCGTAGCCCAGCGGATGTTTCATCCAGTGATTGGACCAGTAGCCATCCGCCGGCACGCGGCTTACCTGCAGATTCAGGCCCGCCTGCGGGGCGACCTGCTGGAGCAGCATCGCCATTTCCACCGAACCGTCTGCGGCCGGGGACGCGAAGATCTGCACCGGCGCGCTGCCGAGCTTGGCCTTCTGGAAATAGAACCTGGCCTTGTCCGGATCGAACGTCCGCTGCGGCAGGCCCGCGAGATAGTATTTATTGCTCGGGGCGATCGGCTGGTCGTTGGCGATCGTGCCGAAGCCGCGAAATACCGCACGGTGGATCTGCTCGCGGTCCAGCAGGTATTTCATGCCCCGGCGGAAATCCTCGTTGCCGGTAATGCCGCCTTCGTCGCGCATGATCAGGTCTGTATAGGCGCCCGTCTTCGTCTCGAGCACCGTATAGCCCGGCGTGCTCTTGATGCGCTCGGTCGAGTTCGGCGTGATCGCGTTGATCAGTTGCACGTCGCCCGACAGCAGCGCATTCACGCGCGACGGTTCGTCGCCGATGCCGATCAGTTCGATCTCGTCCAGATGCGGCAGGCCGCTCTTCCAGTAGTTCGCGTTGCGCACGCCGACCGTACGCACGCCGGGCGAGAATTCCTTCACCTTGTAGGGGCCCGTACCGACAGCCGTCTTGAAATCCTTCGTGCCGTCCTTGATGATCAGGAAGTGCGACGTGGCAAGGATGACGGGCAGGTCGGCATTCGCGCCCTCCAGCGTGATCGTCACCTGGTTCGGGCCGGTGGCCTTGACGTCCTTGATCTGGTCGGCAAGCGTCTTCGCCTTCGATGCCGTGGCCGGGTCCTTATGGCGCATGATCGAATAGACCACGTCCGCTGGTGCGAGCGGCTTGCCATCGTGAAACTGCACGCCTTTCCTGAGCGTCACGACCCAGACCACCGCGTCCTTCGTCTCCACCGATTCGGCGAGCGCCATCTTCGCGTCAAGGTGTGAGTCAAGTTCGGTTAGCCCGTTGTAGACCATGTTGGCGCGAACGTAGTCAGTGTTGTTTGCGCCCTTCGCGGGATCGAGCGTGTCGGAGGCCGATGCGGACTGCGACGCCACGCGGATCTTGCCGCCCTGCTTCGGCGTGCCCTGCGCGAAGGTCGCACCGGTCCTCGCGAGGAGTCCCGCGCCGGTCAGCGACATCACGCCGCCCGCGGCGAGCGCACGGAGGACCTCGCGCCGGGAGGCGCCGCGCTGAGTCAGTTCTTCGAGCTGCACCTGGTGCGATGTATCTATTTTCATGATCTCCTCCGGATAGGACGGTCTTGGGGAATCTCGACAGCTGGACTGCTGGCTGTCTGGTTAGTAAAACGCATCTTTGATCTGATAATAAGCACCCACGAGCGGCAAAAACCACGGCTTGCCCGTATGCCCGGGAATCGCCGGCCAGTCGAAGTCGCGCCAAGGGTTCGCTGCTGCATCGCCGGCCATCACCTCGGCCATCACCTGGCCCATGTGCGTCGCCATCTGCGTGCCGTGCCCGCTGTAGCCCATCGAGAAGTAGATGCCGTCATGCTGGCCTGCGCGCGGCAGGCGGTCGGCCGTGATATCGACCAGCCCGCCCCAGCAGTAGTCGATGCGCGCGTTGGCGAAGCTCGGGAACATCTGCGCGAGGTTCGCCTGCAGGATGCGCCCGCTTTTCGTGTCAGACGGTTGCTCTGATGCCGTGAAGCGCGCGCGTCCGCCAAAGAGAAGCCGTGAGTCCGGCGTCACGCGAAAGTAGTTGTGCATCAGGCGGCTCGTCACGTACGAACGACGATTTGGCAAAAGCTGCGCGAGCTCCCCCGCCGGCAATGGCTCAGTCACCACGATGAACGAACCAACCGGCGCCATGCGCCGCCGATACCATCCGAACGGCCCGTGGCGCGACGGCCCCGTCGCGACCAGCACCTGCTTCGCGCGCAGTTCGCCACGCACCGATACGATGCGATACGTGCCGCCTTCCTTTTCAATCCGCGTCACTTCTGCATTGTCGAAAAGCCGCGCGCCGCTGCGAACTGCCGCGTTCGCGAGCCCCACCGCGAACTTGCCCATATGCATCTGGCCGCCGCGCTTTTGCAGCAAGCCGCCGTAGAAATTGCCCGAGCCGACCTCGCTGCGAATGCGATCGCCGCCGATCAGTTCGACATCAGCATCGACCTCACGACGGATAAGTTCGGCGGTCTTTTCGAGGCGGTCCAGATGATGCGGCTTCGACGCGAGTTTCAGCTTGCCTGAAGCGAGGTAGTCGCAGTCGATCTGTTCCTCGCGGATCAGACGCTCCACCGTAGAGACCGCTGCCGCATACGCCTGATAACAGCCACGTGCGCGCTGCGCGCCGAGCTGCGCATGAAGCGCGACGTAATCCTGCGCCACGCCGGTGTTGCACTGGCCGCCGTTGCGCCCCGATGCGCCACCGCCGATACGGCCCGCCTCGAGCACGGCAACCGCCGCACCGCGCTTCGCGAGCGCCAGCGCCGCCGAGAGGCCCGTAAAGCCGCCGCCGATCACCGCGACATCGACGGGACCTTCGGCCGGTCCCTCGCTCACCCCGTGGCAGGCCGGCGCGGTGTCGAGCCAGTAGGAATCGAGCTTCATCGTGTGACCTCCGTATGCGATGGCGTGCGCAGTGGCATTCTCGGCTGCGTACTTAGAGACCAAGCAGCGTGGCAAGACCGCCGATGTCGTTGACCTCGTAGTAGTCGTAATACGGCGTGGACGGTTCGTGGCCGCGGTTGATGAACGCCTTGTGCTTCACACCCAGGTCGTGCGCGGTCATCAGGTCGTAGCGCAAGCTAGACGACACATGCAGCACGTCTTCGGGGTTGCAATCCAGCTGGTCGAACATGTACTCGAAGCCTTGCATGCGCGGCTTGTACGACTGAGCCTGCTGCGCGGTGAACACCTTATGGAACGGCGCACCGAGCTTGTCGACGTTGCTCTGGATCTGGTCGTCCGAGGCATTCGACAGAGCCACGAGCTTATACTTCTTAGCGAGCCGCGACAGACCTTCCGGGACGTCAGGGTGTGGGCCCCAGGTAGGTACGGCCAGATAGAACTTCTCGGCCTCACTCTCGTCGAATGCAACGCCCATCCGCTGACACGTGCGGCGCACCGAATTTACGACCACGTCGCGATACGGCTTCCATGCACCGAGCACCTCATCGAGCCGATAGCCGGCGAAGAACGTGACGAACCGCTCTAGCTGCGCTCCTTGCAAACGGTCCCCGTAGATCTCGCGAGCCATCTCGGCCATGCGGAACTTCGTCAGCGTGCCATAGCAGTCAAAGGTGATGTACTTCGGCTCGAAATCGATCATGGTGATAGTCCTATCGTAAGGTGAACATTGAAGTTCGGTGGCGAGAAGAAACCTGCTTCCTGTCGAGTATTTAACCAGCGCAAAAAGTCAGGGTGTCGCTGATTTGAGTGGGCAAAAAGCACAACGCATCTTTTATTAGTGACCCTAACAGCACAGTCTGCGGTGAATGGCCCAAGACGGTTGCTGTGTCGGGTTTGTACTGAGTGAGGGTTCCATCAAGACCGTTGAACGCACTGCAGTGTGCCCGGGCAAATCACGTTGAATGAGCCATGGCTGCTAGTTTTCCGCCGTCTCTCGAACCACGGCACCGGATGAAGGCCGAATGTCGATTAGCACACTCTTGAAGCGCAGGTTCGCTTCGTAAGCCTGCCGACCGAGATCCTTGCCGATACCGGAGCGCTTGTAGCCGCCCGTCGGTATGATGAAGTCGCTGGTTCTTCCGTAGCGGTTGACCCACACCGTGCCCGCTTCGATGCCACGCACGAATCGCAGCGCGCGACCGATGTCGGCGGTATGCACGCCAGCCGCGAGACCGTAGTCGGCGTGCCGGGCGAGTTCGAGCGCCTGGTCATCCGTATCGAAAGTTTGCACCGTGAGCACGGGCCCGAACACTTCCTCGCGCACGGCTTCGGATTGCTGCGCGACGTCGGCAAGGATCGTCGGCGAGTAGAACGCGCCGGGCGTTCCGCCGTCCATGCGCTTACCGCCGTAGCACAGAGTCGCGCCCTGCTTTATGGTGCGCTCCACAATCGCTTCGACGCGCGCTGCCTGCGACTCCGAGATGATCGGCGCGAGAGTGGTGTCAGGCCGCCAGGTCGCGCCGGCCTTCAACTGCGCGAACACCCGCTGGATTCGTCCGGTCAGTTCGTCCGCAATCGAGCGTTCGACCAGCAGCCTCGAGCCCGCATTGCATACCTGACCTGCGTTGCCCGAGATCGCTCCGGCGATGCGGCGCGCAACCTCGTCAAGGCGCGGCGCGTCGGCGAAAACGAGTTGCGGGCTCTTGCCGCCTAGCTCGAGCGTAACCGGCTTGGTGCCGCTCTCGGCGCATGCGGCCATGATTGCCGCGCCCGTGCGGGTGGAGCCGGTGAACGTCACCTTACCGATGCGCGGATGCCGCACGAGCGCGTCGCCCGTGGTGCGGCCGTTGCCCTGCACGACGTTGAAGATGCCCGCCGGCACGCCCGCGGCGACCGCGAGCTCGGCCAGGCGCAGTGCCGAAAACGGCGTCATCTCCGAGGGCTTGAGGACCACTGCGTTGCCCGCCGCGAGCGCGGGGGCGATCTTCCACGACGCCATTACCAGCGGAAAATTCCACGGCGCAATCGCGGCGATCACGCCATACGGCTCGGCGATCGTCATGCCCAGATGGTCGTGATCGGTTGCTGCGACGTCGCCGCCGATCTTGTCCGCGAACTCCGCGAAAAAGCGGATGCCTTCGGCTGTGAACGGCACGTCCCAAGCGACGGCATCACGGACCGGGCGTGTCGAGCCGAGAGCTTCGAGCGGGGCGAGCATGTCAGTGTCGGCGGCAACCAGGTCCGCGAAGCGGCGCAGGATGCCGGCGCGCTCGCGGGGTGCCATGCTGGCCCAGCCGCTCGTCTTGAACGCAGCCCACGAGTTCTCTACGGCACGGTCGATCATAGTGGCATCGGCGAGCGGCACTGTGGCATAGACGACGCCATCGGACGGCCGCGCCACGTCAATCCGCTGAGTACCTTCATCGACACATCGCCCGTCGATGAAGTGTCCACCGCGCACCACGATCTTGCCCGGATCGAAACTGTCCATATGAGTCTCCCGTTCCCTTGATTCATGCTGTGAATGTTGAAGAAATCATATGTCCAGCGGGTCCACATATGTCACTGACAAAAAGCGCGATTCAGCAGATCGCGACGGTTTTGAATGCAGCAACAGCGCGTTTTGCATCGAATTTGCGCCAACCAAGTCAAGGTCGTAGACAATGCCGCATCGGAATGCGAGAGTGGCGGCGTAATTTTTTGCAAGGAGGCCGGCATGTCCGATCCAACAAAAACCCCCATGGAGAAGCTCGCGCTCTCCTATCGGCCCTTTACCGACAACGACCTCGCCGCGGCCTATGCGCTATCGAGCCAGATCAACTGGCCGCATCGCGTGGATGATTGGCGCTTCGTCGCGAAGGCGGGCGAGGGGTTCGTCGCCGAGGACGCAAGCGGTGTCGTTGGCACGGCACTGTGCTGGAAATACGGAGGCGACCACGCTTCGCTCGGCATGGTGATCGTGTCGCCTGAACGCCAGGGGCACGGCATCGGGCGCAAGCTGATGGAACTGCTGCTGGAAGCACTGGGCGACAGAACCACGCTGCTTCACGCCACCGACGCCGGCAAGCCGCTGTACGAAAAACTTGGCTTCGCGAAGATCGGAACGATCAATCAGCACCAGGGCGCCGCCTTTCAGCCACCACTGGTCTCACTGCCGCCGGGCGAGCGGCTGCGCCCGCTCGGGGCGAACGACACCCCCCAGCTGATCGCACTCGCCTCGCGTGCGAGCGGCGTCGATCGCAGTGCGCTGCTGCCGTCGCTGCTGGAACTCTCCGACGGCATCGCTGTGGATCGCGACGGCGAACTGCTCGGTTTCTCGTTGTTCCGGCGCTTCGGACGCGGCTACGTGATCGGGCCAGTGGTCGCGCCCGACTCCGAGGATTCGAGCCGCGCGAAGGCCCTCATCAGCCATTGGCTCGCGCGCAACGAGGGAGTGTTTGTGCGCATCGATACGCCGGGCGAAAGCACATTTTCCGAATGGCTTGATGGGCTCGGCCTCATACGTGTCGATACCGTGGCGAAGATGGCGCGCAACGGTTCGCCGCGCGCCGATGATGACGTGAGGCAATTCGCGATCATCAATCAGGCGCTCGGCTAACGCGATGACGTTTCTCTACAAGGCCGATCCGGCGCGCGGCGAACAATGGGCGCGACTCTTTGCGCAGAAAGCGCCGGAAATCGAGTTTCGCCTGTGGCCCGACATCGGCGACCCGGCTTCGATTCGCTACCTTGCTGCTTGGCAGCCGCCAGAAGATCTGACACGCACGTTGCCCAGTCTCGAAGTGATGTTTTCCGTCGGCGCAGGCATCGATCAGTTCGATCTGTCGCGTGTGCCGCAGCATCTGCCAGTCGTGCGCATGATCGAGCCGGGCATCGTCGAGGGGATGGTCGAGTATGTGACCCAAGCGGTGCTCACGATCCATCGCGATTTGTTCGACTACACGCAGCACCAGTTGGCACGCGAATGGCGCGAGATGCCGGTGCGCGCGGCCGCCTCGCGGCGCATCGGCGTGCTCGGGCTGGGCGTGCTTGGAACCGCCGTGCTGGAACGCTTGCGACTCTTCGGCTTTCCATGTGCGGGCTGGGGCTGGAGCCGCAAACCGCGCTCGCTCGACGGCATCGATTGCTATGCGGGAAACGAAGCGCTCACTGCGTTCCTCGCCCGCACGGATGTGCTGGTCTGCCTGCTACCGCTCACCGAGGCGACGCGCGGTCTTCTGAACGCGAAGCTCTTCACTGCGTTGCCGCGAGGCGCGTCGCTCGTGAATGTTGGGCGCGGACCGCATCTGAACCAGGACGATCTGCTCGCTGCGCTTGCGAGCGGCCAGCTTCGCAACGCAATCCTCGACGTCACCGACCCCGAGCCGTTGCCTGCCACGCATGCACTGTGGGGGCATCCGCGCGTGCGCATCACGCCGCACATCGCGAGCGCCACGCGGCCTGACACCGCGGTCGACGTGGTGCTCGAGAACATCCGCCGCCATCGCGCCAGCGAGCCGCTTCTGGGTGAAATCGACCGCAGCCGCGGCTATTAGATCCGCCAGCACGCTCGCAGCAGAAAATGCTGCGAGCGCATCATAAAACGCGGCATCCGCGCTTTTACAGCGATGTTTTGGCAGCACGTTCGCATGCGCTCACTCGGTATGATGGAATCCTCCACAGCCCGCCCCAAAACGGAACCAACCATGCCGATTCAATCACTCATCGACGCTGACCGCAAGCATCTGATCCACCCGGTAGTCAGCTATCGCGCGCACGAAGCGCGTGGCGTAACCATCCTCGATTCCGCGCACGGCGTGTTCCTGCATGATATTCAGGGTAACGAACTGCTCGATGCGTTCTCAGGCCTGTGGTGCGTGAACGTCGGTTATGGGCAGGAAAGCATCGTGAGAGTCGCCAACGAGCAGATGGCGCGCCTGCCCTATGCGACCGGATACTTTCACTTCGGCTCCAGGCCTGCAATTGAGTTGGCCGCCAAGCTCGTCGAACTGTCGCCCGCTTCGCTGCAGCACGTGTATTTCACGCTCGGTGGCTCCGACGCCGTCGATTCCGCCCTGCGTTTCATCACCCACTACTTCAATGCGACAGGCCGTGCATCGAAGAAGCACATCATCGCGGTCAAGCGCGGCTATCACGGCTCATCGTCGATCGGTGCGGGCTTGACTGCGCTGCCGGTTTTCCATCGGAACTTCGATATGCCGCTGCCGAATCAGCATCACATCCCGTCGCCCTATGCGTACCGCAATACGTTCAAGGATGACGCCGCGCTGATCGCCGCGTCAGTCGCCGCCCTGGAAGCGAAGGTTGCAGCACTCGGCGCCGAGAACGTCGCGGCGTTCTTCTGCGAGCCGATCCAGGGCTCCGGCGGGGTGATCGTGCCGCCCGTCGGCTGGCTCAAGGCGATGCGTGAAGCGTGCCGTGAGCTCGACATTCTGTTCGTCGCCGACGAGGTCATCACCGGATTTGGGCGAACCGGACCGTTGTTCGCGTGCGAAGCCGAAGACGTCGAGCCTGACCTGATGACAGTCGCGAAAGGGCTCACCGCGGGCTATGCGCCAATGGGCGCGGTGCTGATGTCCGATGCCGTGTACCAGGGCATCGCGGATGGCGGCGATGCGTCGGCGGCGATCGGCCACGGCCATACCTATTCCGCGCATCCGGTGAGCGCCGCGATCGGCCTGGAAGTGATACGGCTCTACCGCGAGGGCGGCCTGCTCGCCAACGGCGTGGCACGGGCTCCGCGCTTCGCACAGGGGCTCGACGCACTGCTCGCGCATCCACTCGTCGGCGACTCGCGTCACCGGGGGCTGCTGGGCGCGCTCGAACTCGTGTCGGACAAGGGGACGAAGCAGGGGTTTGATCCGTCCCTCTGCCTGCCTGACCGGATCGCGGCTGCCGCCTACAGGAACCGCCTGGTGTTCCGCGCGTTCGGCGACAACGTGCTTGGCTTTGCACCTGCGCTTTGCTATTCGGAAAGCGATTTCGAACTGATGTTCGAGCGGCTCGAGAGAACGCTCGACGACGTGCTCGAGCAACCCGACGTGCGTGCCGCATTGCGATCCCGCCCCGAAACCGCGACCCGCACGGTTGCGTGATAAGATCGGGAACAACTTCAAAATGCGGCATAGAGACCATCACCATGAGCACCGGCTGCAAGCTCGATCGCCTCGATTTACGGATACTTTCGCAACTGCAAAAGAGCGGCCGGATCACCAACGTCGAGCTTGCCGACGCGGTGGGTCTATCGCCGAGTCCGTGCCTCATCCGGGTGAAGCGGCTGGAGCAAGCGGGTTATATCGTTGGATATGGCGCGCGGATCCAGCTGGAAAAGCTCGGCGACGTGCAGGTGGTGTTCACCGAGGTCACGTTGACGGATCATCATCGCGAGGACTTCATCGAATTCGTGGCGGCAATCCGCAATGTCGACGAGATCGTCGAATGCCATCTTGTGAGCGGCGGATACGATTACCTGCTCAAGTTCGTGACGCGCAGCGTCAGTCATTATCAGAGCGTTATCGAAGAACTGCTAGAGCGCGATATTGGCATCGAGAAGTACTTCAGCTACCTGGTCATCAAGTCGCCGTTCGTGAAGACGGCCTACCCGCTCGAGAAGCTCTTTTCGCGCGAAGATCGGTAAAGCGTAAAGTTCGGGCCACTGGCGCCGTCCTTGCGAAACCCCGCGTCATTCCTCACAGACCGTGCGAGCCGCACGGCAATACCGCTCATGCGTCAGCCTTTCGCGAAGGGCGTGCCTCGGCGTGCAGCTGCGGGGTAGCCGCCGCTTGCCCTGTTCCCTCGTCTTGTCGGCGACAAAATGAATGGCGCGCAAATCGGCTCGCTTGGACACTCTATTCACGACAAGCAATGACCTTCGACAGATCCGTAGAAATGCTGATCGAAGGCGCGAACCTGATTTTGTTGAAATTGATCTCTTACGACTTGAAGCGGAGCCTCGCATGAATCGCAAACCATACCGTATCGCAGTGATTCCCGGCGACGGCATCGGCAAGGAAGTAATGCCCGAAGCATTGCGCGCCCTCGACGCCGTCAGCCAACGTTTTGGCATCGGGCTCGAATACACGCATATCGAATGGGCGAGCTGCGACTACTACGCACAGCACGGCCAGATGATGCCTGACGACTGGAAGGCGCAACTGCAATTGGCCGATGCGATCCTGTTCGGCGCGGTCGGCTGGCCCGATACCGTGCCCGATCACATCTCGCTGTGGGGCTCGCTGCTGAAGTTCCGCCGAGAATTCGACCAGTACATCAATCTGCGTCCCGCGCGTCTGTTCGACGGCGTGCCGTCGCCGCTCGCCGGTCGCAAGCCGGGCGACATCGACTTCATGATAGTGCGCGAGAACACCGAGGGCGAGTACTCGTCGGTGGGCGGGACGATGTTCGAAGGCACCGAGCGCGAAGTCGTGATGCAGCAGTCGATCTTCACTCGCAAGGGCTCGGAGCGCGTGCTGAAGTTCGCCTTCGATCTCGCGCAAAGCCGCGCGAAGAAGATCACAGTCGCGACGAAGAGCAACGGCATCTCGATCAGCATGCCGTGGTGGGACGCCCGTGCCGCCGAAATGGCCGCGCGCTATCCCGACGTGAAGTGGGACAAGCAGCACATCGACATTCTTTGTGCACGTTTCGTGTTGAATCCGGATCGCTTCGACGTGGTGGTTGCGACCAATCTGTTCGGCGATATCCTCTCGGACCTCGGCCCGGCCTGCACGGGCACGATCGGCATTGCGCCGTCGGCGAACATGAATCCGGATCGCGCATTCCCGTCGCTGTTTGAACCCGTGCACGGCTCCGCGCCCGACATCGCGGGCAAGGGCATCGCCAATCCGATCGCGATGATCTGGTCGGCAGCGATGATGCTCGATTTTCTCGGCAACGGTCAGGGCAAAGAGCGCGAAGCGCACGACGCGATCCTCGCCGCCATCGAAGCCGTGCTCAAGGAAGGCCCGCATACGGGCGATCTGGGCGGCAAGGCCAACACGGCTGAAGTGGGCGCCGCAGTCGCGCACCGGCTCGCGTGATGCGCGCGACTTCATGCCGCTGATATGCAAAGGAGTGTTCTGATGACAAAGCAATACGAGTTGAGCGAACTGATCCGCAGCGACAATTTCATCGACGGCAAGTGGGTGGCGGCGTCGGGCGGCAAACGCTTCGACGTCACCGATCCGGCGACGGGCAACGTCATCGCGCAGGTCGCCGACAGCACTGCCGCTGACGCGCACGCTGCCACCGATGCCGCCGCGCGCGCTTTCCCCGCGTGGCGCGATACGCTTCCGAAGGATCGCGCCGCCGTGCTGCATCGCTGGCACGCGCTGATGGTCGAGAACGCCGATGCGCTCGGCCGCCTGATCTCCCTAGAACAGGGCAAGCCGCTTGCCGAAGGGCGCGGCGAGGTGATGTATGGCGCGTCGTATGTCGCGTGGTTCGTGGACGAAGCGACGCGCATCTACGGCGACCTCATTCCGCAGCAGCAGCGCGGCAAGCGGATGAGCGCGATCAAGGAACCTGTCGGCATCGTCGCCGCGATCACGCCGTGGAATTTCCCGCTCGCGATGATCGCGCGCAAGATCGCGCCTGCGCTCGCGGCGGGGTGCACGGTCGTCGGCAAGCCCGCTGAGGACACGCCCCTCACGGCACTCGCGCTCGTGATGCTCGCGCATGAGGCGGGCGTGCCGGCAGGCGCGCTGAACCTGATTTCGGCCTCGCGCGAAAACGCCGTGCCCGCCGTCGCCGACTGGCTCGCCGACAGCCGCGTGCGCAAGATCACGTTCACGGGCTCGACGCCCGTCGGCAAGTATCTGGCGCGCGAATCGGCGGAGACGTTGAAGAAGCTGTCGCTGGAACTGGGCGGCAATGCGCCCTTCATCGTGTTCGACGACGCCGATCTCGACGCCGCCGTGACGGGCATGCTCGCGTCGAAATTCCGCAACGGCGGGCAAACCTGCGTGTGCCCGAACCGCGTGTATGTGCAGTCGGGCGTGTACGAGCGGTTCGCCGATCTGCTGGCGACGCGCGTCGCCGGGCTCAAGGTCGCGCCCGCCACCGATCCCGCTGCGCAGATCGGCCCCATGATCAACGCGCGCGCGATCGACAAGATCGCCCGGCACGTCGACGACGCCGTGAGCCGCGGCGCGCGCGTGCTGACGGGCGGCAAGCGTTTGACGGAACTCGGCCCGAACTACTACGCGCCGACCGTGCTCGCCGACGCGACGCCCGACATGCAACTGAGCTGCGAGGAAACCTTCGGCCCCGTCGTGCCGCTGTTCCGTTTCGACGACGAAGCCGAAGCGATCCGCGCCGCCAACGACACGCCGTTCGGTCTCGCGTCGTACTTCTATAGCCAGGACGTGCGGCGCATCGACCGTGTGGCGCGGGCGCTCGAAGCGGGCATCGTCGGCATCAACGAGGGCGCGCTCGCGAGCGAGGCCGCGCCGTTCGGCGGCGTGAAAGAGTCGGGCTATGGCCGCGAAGGCTCGAAATACGGCCTCGACGATTATCTGTCGATCAAATATCTCTGCCAGGGCGGACTCGAATGAATGCGCACGCGTATCCGATCGAACTCGCGTTTCCCGACATTGCCGTACACGAACGCAGCGACACGGGCGTCGCGTACGTGCATACCTTCGATTCGGGTATCGCGGGTCCGCACGTGATGATCAACGCGCTCACGCATGGCAACGAAGTGTGCGGCGCGATCGTCGTCGATGCGTTGCTGCGCGCGAAGCTGCTTCCGAAGCGCGGCAAGCTGACGCTCGCGTTTGCGAACGTCGATGCGTATGCGCGCTTCGATCCGTCGAAGCCGGACGCGGCGCGCTTCGTCGATCAGGACTTCAATCGCGTGTGGACGGCGCAAACGCTCGACAATGCCGCGCTCGATTCGAGCGAACTGCGCCGCGCGCGCGCGATGCGGCCAGTAATTGATAGCGTCGATCTGCTGCTCGATCTGCATTCGATGCACGAGAAGAGCAAGCCGTTGATCGTCGCCGGACCGCTCGACAAAGGCATCGCGCTGGCGGAACAGCTCGGCACGCCCGCTACGGTGATCTGCGACGAAGGCCATCCCGAAGGCCGCCGTATGCGCGATTACGAAGGCTTCGGCGATCCGCGCAGCGCGAAGAATGCGCTGCTGATCGAATGCGGCCAGCACTGGGAAACGGCATCCGTGTCGGTTGCGCGCGGTGTGACGGCGCGCTTTCTGTTGCTCGCCGGTGTCGTCGATGAAGCGGATCTGCCCGATGGCTGGCTCATGCCGCTGCCCTACGAGATGCTGATCGTGCGCGTGACGGAGCCCGTCGTCGCGAAGAGCCTCGACTTCCGCTTCGCCGATGACTACACCGGGCTCGAAGTGTTTCCCGATGCAGGCAGCGTGATCGCATGGTCGGAAGGCGAGGTCGTGCGCACGCCGTATCCCGACTGCATGCTCGTGATGCCGTCGCTCAGGCAGTTGCGCGCGGGTGTAACCGTGGTGCGGCTCGGCCGGATAGAACAGCGACGGGCACAGCCTCAATAGCTGTTGTTCATTCCACTCATCGACGGATACGGGATTTTTTCGTGAACCACAGAACACACGGAAAGTTTATGACGAAAACTTCGATATCACTTGAGGATATAAAAAGCGCGGCGGCGCGAATCGGCACGTACGTAAACCACACGCCGTTGCTTCGAGAAAGCAAGATGGATAAATCTTTGGGGTGCCATGTTTATCTCAAACCGGAAATGCTTCAGGTGACCGGATCCTTCAAGATTCGGGGGGCTTTGAATAAGATCTTGTCATTAACTCGAAAAGAATTGGATAAAGGAATAATCACAAGCTCCTCAGGCAATCATGGTCAAGCGTGTGCTTACGCAGGCCAACTGCTAGGCATTCATACGACTGTAATAGTCCCGAATGACGCACCATCGTTAAAGGTTGAAAACGCCAAATCAATGGGTGCGGACGTAATTTTATGGGATCGCAGTTATGAGGAGCGCTGGAAGAAGGTTCATGCGGATGTTGAGGAACATGGCTATACCATCGTCCATAACTATGAAGACTTCGATGTAATGGCTGGTCAGGGCACAATCGGTTTGGAAATTATTGAAGACTTGCCCGACGTAGATACGGTTCTTGTTCCGATAGGCGGGGGCGGGTTGATCTCTGGGATTTCCATAGCCATAAAAGAGTCAAACGCAAGGATAAAGGTAATTGGCGTCCAGGCTGCCGCCTGCTGTCCTTATTATATGAGCCGGCAGGCCGGAGAGCGAACCAAGGCCGCAAGCATGCGAACAATAGCTGATGGCCTCGCATGCAATTTCCCCGGAAATCATCCGTACCCAATCATCGAAAAGTACGTGGACGATATAGTTATCGTTTCGGAAGAAGCAATTGAGGAAGCAGTACGGACGGTGGCAAATGATGCAAAACTTGTTGCAGAGCCCTCGTCCTGCGTAGGGATAGCTGCTTTATTGTCAGGCGCTGTAAGGACCGGCGCAGATGAAAAAGTATGCGTAGTTCTTACGTCCGGAAATTGGGATATAGATAGGATTGGCAGCATCCTTAAGAAGGAAAGTGTGGAAGGTGTCCTATAACTACGATTGAAAAAGGAGGTGGCTATGAAAACTTTACTGCTGAATCAAGATGAAGTAGGGATGCTCATTGACCTGGATGCAGTGCTTGAAGCCGTCGAGAACGGCTATAAATCCTTTAATAGCGGTAAAGTAATTCAGCCGGATTTTATGTGCATAGTATCACCAGATACACATGAAGGCATCGATTTCAAAGGCGGCCTTGACATGGATGGTGGATATATCAGCATTAAAGCCTCCTCCGGCGGATACAAAAAAAACCCGCAACTAGGACTGCCCACGGGCATGAACACAGTGTTGCTTTTTGATGCCAGTACCAGTGTGCTCAAGTGTATTATGGACGGAACATGGATTACCGGTTGTCGCACGGCCGCTGCAGGTGCGATCTCGGTAAAGTATCTTGCGCGAGAGAATGCAGAAAAACTCTGTATTATAGGTGCGGGCAATCAGGCGCGCAGACAGCTTCGAGCAATGATTAGGGTAAGGAATTTTACCGAGATCCTGGTGTGGAATGCGTCTTCAGAAGCACTTGACGACTATGTTCGAGAAATGACTGCAGAAACAGGGCTTACCATCAGCCGATGTGGAACTGCGGAGGAAGCAGTACGGGAGGCTGATGTTGTTGTAACCGCCACAAGGGCCCGCAGAGGCCCGGTTGTAAAAAATCAGTGGCTAAAACCTGGTACGCATATTGTGGCGATTGGATCCGATATGCCAGGCAAGCAGGAGCTCGAAGTCGATATTTTTAAAAACGCAAAAATTGTAAACGACTCTGTAGAGCTTTGCGTGAAGTATGGTGATACATGCCATGCCATTCAAGAAGGTTCAATAAAGCAGGCCGATATTCATGCCGAAATTGGTGAAATATTATTGGGAAAAAAGGCAGGCCGCGAAAACCAGGAAGAAATCACAATATTTGATTCAGTTGGTATGGCGATACAAGATAATGTGACGGTTGCTATGCTCTACAAGTCGGCCCTCGAAAAAGGACTCGGCACTTTTTATGAATTTTTTAAATAAAATTATTGGAGGGCGAAGCAGTTATGGACCCCGAAGGTGGCTACTGTGCTCGCGAACCGAACCGCGCCCGAAAGGCGATCTAGGTGCCGCTGTCGAATGTCCCTTCCTGGCCGAGGCCGTGTAAAAACGCGCAGAACGGCCGGTTGGTGAAGTCTTGTCGAGAGCACGATTGCCCATGTGACCGGCAGTTTGTGGCCGATGGCCTTCGTTTTGACACTCGTTGATCCGATTTCCGATCTTGCGACATGTTCGGCCTTGGGGCAGAAAAAACCTAGCGATTCCGGCAAGTTATCACCTCACAGGTGCCGGAAATAGGTTATTCGACGAATTCGCTATTCGTCATTCAATCAGTCTCAAGGGAAGTGTCGTAGTCTCATTTGCAGTGTCGTGAATCTCATCAATAGCGGCGTAAATCTCAACAACACTGTCGTCTTACGGCGACGGCGTTTCCCGCTCATCAACTCATCATAGATCCGTACTGGAGACCATTTTCAAAACCGTACAGGTACTGTACCGGAGCCTCTCGCTAGAATGAACTTCACCGTTTTCTGTTGGCGACACCGGAGCTCCCATGTCTTTCGTCACTCTCAGCGCGCTGCCCGCCGGCATTCTGTTCGCGCTCGTCACCTCGATCACGCCGGGCCCGAACAACACGATGCTGCTTGCGTCGGGCGTCAATTTCGGGTTTCGCCGCACGCTACCGCATCTGTCCGGCATCAGCGTCGGCGTGGTGCTGTTGATGTTGTCGGTCGGCGTCGGCCTCGGCGAGGCGTTCGTGCATTTCCCCGTGCTGTACACGGTGCTCGAAGTCGTCAGCGTCGCTTATCTGCTGTATCTGGCGTGGAAAATCGGCACGTCGGGCGAGCTGAAGCTCAGGAACGGCGAGCGTCGCCCGATGCGCTTTCACGAGGCGATCGCGTTCCAATGGGTCAATCCGAAGGCGTGGATGATGGTGCTGACCGCCGCGACGACGATTCACCTGAGCAACAGCTTCGGCATGAACGCCGTTGCAATGGCCGCGGTGTTCTATGTGATCGGCTTTCCCTGCATCTGCGTATGGGCCGGTTTCGGCACCGCGATGCGCGAGGTGCTGTCGAACCCGAAACGGCTGCGCATCTTCAACGTCGCGATGGCGCTGCTGCTCGTCGGGTCGTTGTATCCGATCGCGCTGAAGCTGTTCGGACACGGCGGCTGAGCGTCCGACGCGCCGCCGCGTCTACCACGCCCCCTGCCCGACCCGCTCGATGAAGCGCCACAACGCGTCGTCGGTCGAATACGGCGCGTTGAAGCGGAACCACGCGCTTGGTGCGTCGTCGGGACGGAAGTAGGAGCCCGGCGCGAGCCAGATGCCGTGCGCGAGCGCGGCGGTCGCGACCTCGGCGGCGCGCTCCGCTTCTATCGGCAGACGCGCCAGCATGAAGAGCCCGGCGCGCGGCCGGTGGAACACCTCGAGCCCGAGCGCGTCGAGCCGCTCTTCGAGTGCCACGTGCGCGAGCTTCAGCCGCTCGTTGACCATCTCGACGTGGCGCGCGTAACGCCCTTCCACCAGCACCTTGTCGACGATCCGCTCGATCGCCTCCGACGACGTCAGCCCCACCGCCATCTTGGTGCGCGCGAGTTCGCGCAGCACCGCCTGCTCGGCCACCACGTAGCCGCAGCGCAGCGACGGCGTCACCGTCTTCGAAAAGCCGCCGACGTGCAACACCCGCTGCAAGCCTTCCATCGCCGCCAGCAGCGGCGCGCCGGCCGGCGCGAGTTCGCGGCTCACGTCGTCTTCGATGACCCAGATGCGTTCGCGCTCGGCGATCTGCAGCAAGCGGAACGCGGCCGACATGCCGAAGGTCGCGCCGGTCGGATTCTGCAGCGTGGTGTTGACGAAGATCGCCTTCGGCTTGTGCCGCGCGACCAGCGTTTCGAGCACCTCCGTATCGACGCCGGCCGGCGTGCGCGGCACGCCGTGCACGATCAGCCCGGCGAGCTTCAGGATCTGCAGCAGGTTGCAGTAGCCGGGGTCCTCGACGATCACCGCATCGCCCGAACGCAGCAGCGTGCGCACGATCAGATCGAGTCCCTGGGTCGCGCCCTGCGTGAGCAGCACGTTCGCGACGTCGACGGGTAGCCCGCGCCGGTCGAGTTGTTCGGCGATGCGCTGGCGCAGCGGCGCGAAGCCGTACGGATGGCCGTAGTCGCCGAGTCGCGCGGCCGGCACCCGGCTCAGCGCGCGCAGCGAGTGCTGCAGGCCGCTCTCGTTGGTCCATTCGCTCGGCAGCCAGCCGCAGCCGGCCTTGATCGGCACCGAGTGATCGGCGAACACGTCGGATAGCAGCCACGTCGCCGTCAGGCTCGGCGGCGTCCAGTCGGCGACGGCCGCGCGCGTGGACGGCGAGCGCGCCGCCACCCGATAGCCGGAGCCGCGCCGCGCGACCACCAGCCCCATCGACACGAGCCGGTTGTACGCCTCGGTCACCGTGAAGGTGCTCAGCGCGTGGCTTTTTGCAAGCTGCCGCACCGACGGCAGCAGCGCGCCGGCGCGCAGCGATTGCGCGTCGATCGCGCGCGCGAAGCCTTGCACGACCTGTTCGACGAGCGTCGGCGCCGCACGCCGGTCGCGTTGAAGGTCCAGTTCGATCATGTTTTCGGGCCAAAAACCAGGGGCAAAAAGACCGACCGCGGAGCGCCCGCTTACCGGGACAGTTTGCGCGAATCCGCCAGAACAGTTGGCAGCACACTTCGTCAACTGTTTATGCCGTCATTAAACCGCGAGGACTACAGTTTGGCTACGCTCAAAGCCCTCAACCGACACCCACTTCGAGGAGATGCCATGACTTCGCGCCCCGTCATCGACGATCTGTCGTCCTTCTGGATGCCCTTCACCGCCAACCGCCAGTTCAAGGCCGCGCCGCGCCTGCTGGAGTCGGCGAAGGGCATGTACTACCGAAGCACCGACGGGCGCGAGATTCTCGACGGCTGCGCCGGGCTGTGGTGCGTGAATGCCGGTCATAGCCGCGATGAAATCGTCGCCGCGATCACGCAGCAGCTGTCGACGCTCGACTTCGCGCCGACCTTCCAGATGGGCCACCCGCTCGCGTTCGAAGCGGCGACCAAGGTTGCCGAACTGATGCCGGAAGGGCTCGACCGCATCTTCTTCACGAACTCGGGCTCCGAATCGGTCGACACCGCGCTAAAAATCGCGCTCGCCTATCATCGGGCGCGCGGCGAAGGCCAGCGCACGCGTCTGATCGGCCGCGAGCGCGGCTATCACGGCGTCGGCTTCGGCGGCATTTCGGTCGGCGGCATCGCGCCGAATCGCAAGACGTTTTCGGGCGCGCTGCTGCCGGCGGTCGATCATCTGCCGCACACCCACAACCTCGAACACAACGCGTTCTCGAAGGGCCAGCCCGCATGGGGCGCGCATCTGGCCGAGGAATTGGAGCGCATCGTCGCGCTGCACGACGCTTCGACGATCGCCGCTGTGATCGTCGAACCGGTGGCCGGCTCGACCGGCGTGCTGATTCCGCCGCAAGGCTATCTGCAGAAGCTGCGCGAGATCTGCACGAAGCACGGCATCCTGCTGATCTTCGACGAGGTGATCACCGGCTTTGGCCGTCTCGGCAAGGCGACCGCGAGCGAACACTTCGGTGTCACACCGGACCTGATCACGATGGCGAAGGCGATCAACAACGCGTCGATTCCGATGGGTGCGGTCGCGGCGAGCCGCACGATCCATGACACGGTCGTCGGTAGCGGCGCGCCGGGCGCGATCGAGCTGTTCCACGGCTATACGTACTCGGCGCATCCGGCGGCGGCCGCGGCCGCGATCGCAACGCTCAATCTGTACCGCCGCGACCAGCTGTTCGAGCGCGCGGCCAGCCTCGCGCCGACGTTCGAAGCCGCCGCGCATGGGCTGCGCGGCGCGAAGCATGTGAAGGACGTGCGCAATCTCGGCCTCGTCGCGGGCATCGAGCTCGAATCGCGCGACGGTGCGCCGGGCGCGCGCGCTTACGAGGCGTTCGTCAAGTGCTTCGAGGCGGGCGTGCTGATCCGCTTCACCGGCGACATCCTCGCGTTCTCGCCGCCGCTGATCATCGACGAAGAGCAGATCGCGCGACTCTTCCGCACGGTTGGCGAGGTGCTGGCGACGGTGCAGTAAGAAGGCGCGCCAGCGCGCCCCCGGCCAACAACGAAAGAGCGGCGGCACGCCCATGCGTGCGCCGCTCTTTTCTATTGCCGCCGCTGCGCGAGCCGCAAGCTCAGTGATGCGCGCGCGACGCCCGCGTTTGCGCGGCCTTTTTCGCGGCAGCGGAGCGTCCGGCCGCGCCCTTCGTCGCCGCGGCCTTTTTGGCGGCGGCGGAGCGGCTCGCGGCAGGCCGCTCGGCCGCCGCCGACTTCGCCTGCTTCGACATCGCCGCCGACGACGCGCCGGCCTTGCTCTCGCGCTTGAGCACGCTCTCCGACACACGCGAGCGTTTAGCGCTCGACTCGTTGCTCGCGCTCTTCTTCGCGCCGACGTGCTTGCCCGCCGCACTGTCCTTCTGCGCTTTCTTGCGGGTCGTCTCGCTCGTCGCCCCCTTCTTGGGCGGCTTTACGTCGACGCCCGCGCGTCGCGCCTCGGACAGCCCGATCGCGATTGCCTGCTTCGGCGAGCGCACGCCGTGCTTGCCGGCGCGGACCTTGTCCACCTGTTCCTTGATGAACTCTCCCGCTTGGGTACTCGCTGATTTGCCCGCGCGTTTATCGGCCGCGGCACGCTTCAAGGTTTTCTGCTCTGGCATGACGGTTCTCCGGTTATGGTTGAGGCTCTATCGTTCAGCAACGAGCGTGCCGGAGCGCCTATCCGCGCCATGGCCCGGCGGTCGTTGCGCGGCGGGACTCGCGTGCATCGGCGGGACGGCGTATGGTTGTGGACATGGGACGGGAGTAAGCGCCGAGGCGCCAACTCAATTCGACCGCTTGCATGGAGACAGCCATGAAGATAGTTACGGTTCGCGCTGGCGCACATATCGAGGGCGTGCACTGGATCGCCGAGTACGTCGAAGACGTCCACGAAATTCGCGTGTTTCGCGAGGGGCAGGAAGTGGACGTGCACAACGCGCCGTCCACGCTGTTCGGCGATGAAGAAAACGCGGGCTCGAAAAACACCGCCGATCATCGCGCGATGGAAGCGGCCGTGCTCGCTTATCTGAAGCGGTTCGTCACGGAGCACGACGCGGAAGAGTAGGTTTCGCCGGCGGCAAAAGCCGCTGCGCAAGCGCATTCACCAGCACTCACGCGGCCATTGCGCGGCAGTCACGACGGAGCGCCGCGCGCCGCGTCCTCAATCCGCTGGCCGCAGTTTCTTCACCTCGGCGTCCGATGGCTGCACGCTCGCGCCATCCACATAGCGGTACGACGTCATCACACCCTTGCCGTCCTTCACGCCGGTCACGCCGACATACGCGCCCATGGTGGACTGATTGTCCTGCGCGCGGTACGTGATCGGACCGAACGGCGTCTGCACGTTGAGCCCCTTGAACGCGGCGGCGAGCTTGTCCGGATCGGTCGAACCCGCCTTCTTGATGCCGTCCGCGATCGACATCAGCGCCGAATAGCCGACCACCGAGCCCACCCGCGGATAGTCGTGATATCTGGCCTTATACGCGTCGACGAACTGCTTGTTCGCGGCCGTATCGATCGAATACCACGGGTAGCCGGTCACGATCCAGCCGGTCGGCGCTTCGGCGCCGAGCGGATCGAGGTAATCGGGCTCGCCGGTCAAGAGCGACACCACCGCGCGATCCTTGAAGAGCCCGCGTGTATTGCCCTCGCGCACGAACTTGCCGAGGTCGGCGGCGAACAGCACGTTGAAGATCGCGTCGGGCTTCGCGTCGGCGATCGCCTGGGTCACCGCGCCCGCGTCGACGTTGCCGAGCGGCGTCGCCTGTTCGACGACGAACTGCACGTCGGGCTGCGCGGCCGTCAGCAGCTTCTTGAAGGTCGCCACCGCCGATTGCCCGTACTCGTAGTTCGGATACACGATCGCCCAGCGCTTCTTCTTCAGCTTCGCGGCCTCGGGCACCAGCATCGCAACCTGCATGTAGGTCGAAGGACGTAGACGGTACGTGTATTTGTTGCCATCGGCCCAGACGATCTTGTCGGTCAGCGGTTCGGCGGCGAGGAAGAAGATCTTCTTCTGCTTCGCGAAGTCGGCGAGCGCGAGGCCCGTGTTCGACAGGAAGCCGCCGAACAGCAGCTGCACCTGCTCACGCGCGATCAGTTCCTGCGCAACGCGGACCGTGTCGCCGGGGTTGCCGCCGTCGTCACGCGAAATCACTTCGAGCTGCTTGCCTAGCACGCCGCCCGCCGCGTTCACCTGCTCGAGCGCGAGGTTCCAGCCTTGCTTGTAAGGCCCGAGAAAGGCGGGCTGAGCCTTGTAACTATTGATCTCGCCGATCTTGATGGTCTGCTGGGCGCTCGCGCCGAGCGCGGCAAACGAGCACACGGTCGACACCATGAGCCGAGAGATCCATCCTACGCGCGTGGTCATGCGTTAACTCCGTAATCAAAAGAATGGTTTTGTCAGACGTAGGAACGGGCGGACGGACAAGCGCGCGGACCTGCGCCCCTGCGGCCGGCGGCTCATTGCTCGCGCGGTTCCGCGCGGACTCTGGCCACGTTCGCGGCGACGTCTCCCATGCCGGCTTGCCGCCCGCGAGCTGCACGCGCAGGTACGACACGAGCTCGGCGACCTGGGCGCCGTTGAAACTATCGCAGTAAGCCGGCATCGTACCGAGTTCGGGCCGCGCAGGCGAGCCGATGCCGTCGAGGATCACGCGAATCAGGTTGCCCGGTGTCGCGCCGTGCAGGCTCGTATTCAGCACGAGCGACGGATGCAAGCCGAACAGTTGCGGGCGGCTGCCGGTGTGATGGCACGCCCCGCACGGTCGAAACGCCGCGCGCCCGCCGTGACCGGCGTGCCCGCCATCGTGGCGGTCCGCTCGAATTCCCGCGCGGTCGCGGTGAATTCACACGCTCAGATAGTCGCGCCTCACTGTTTCGTTGCGTGCGAGTTCGCCGATCGTGCCGCTGAAACGGATCTGCCCTTTTTCGAGCACATACGCGCGGTCGCTGACCAGCTCGGCAAAGTGCAGATTCTGTTCCGACAACAGAATGGACAACCCTTCGCGCTTCAGTTCGAGAATCATGTTTGCCATCTGCTCGACGATCACCGGCGCGACGCCTTCGGACGGTTCGTCGAGCAGCACCAGATACGGATTGCCCATCAGCGTGCGCGACACGGTCAGCATCTGCTGCTCGCCGCCGCTCATCTGGCCACCCGGACGCTTCGGCATTTCGCCGAGATTCGGAAACAGGCGGAACAGCTTGTCGGGCGTCCATTGCGGCGCGCCTTCGCGCGGCGGCTGGCGGCCCGTGTCGAGGTTCTCCATCACCGTCAGGTCCGCGAACACGCGGCGGTCTTCCGGCACGAAGCCGACCCCCATGCGCGCGATCTTGTACGGCGCAAGCGCGCTGATGTTCTGGCCGCGAAACGTCACTTCGCCGTGGCGGCGCGGCAGCAATCCCATCACCGCTTTCATCGTCGTCGATTTGCCGGCGCCGTTGCGGCCCATCAACGCGACCACTTCGCCCCGGCCGACTTCGAGGCCCACGTCGAACAGGATGTGCGCGCGGCCGTAGAACGCATTGAGGCCGGCGACTTTCAGCATCGGTTCGCTCATTGCAGCGCCCCCTTGCCGTTCTGCGTGTTGGCCTGCGCGTCCTGCAGCGACGCGTGCGGCCGGAACGTCTTGCCGGTGCCGAAATAGACCTCCTGCACACGGGCGTCGTTGCGGATCGTATCGGCGTCGCCCTCGGCGATCAGCTTGCCGCGCGCGAGCACGATCATCCGGTCGGCGTACGCGAACACGACGTCCATGCTGTGCTCGGTAAACAGCACGCCAATCTGGTGTTCGGTCACCAGACGCTTCGTCAACGCCATCAATTCGTTGCGTTCCTTCGGCGCCATGCCGGCGGTCGGTTCATCCATCAACAGCAGCTTCGGCCGGTTCGCCAGCGCGATCGCGAGCTCGACGCGCTTCACGTCGCCATACGCGAGCACGCCGCACGCGCGTTTCGCGTGCTCGCTCATGCCGACCTGTTCTAGCAGCGCGAACGCTTCGTCGGCATAGTGCGAACCCGCCGGCCTCCAGAGGCCGAAGGTCTTTTTCTCGCGCGACACGAGCGCCATCTGCACGTTTTCGAGCACCGTCATCGAGTTGAACGTCGCGGCGATCTGGAACGTGCGGCCCACGCCGCGCCGCCAGATATCGCGCGGCCGCATGCCGACGAGTTCATGACCGTCGAGCAGGATCGAACCCGAAGACGGCTGCAACTGGCCGTTGACCATGTTGAAACACGTCGATTTGCCCGCGCCGTTCGGGCCGAGCAGCGCCAGCAGTTGACCGGCCTCGAGCTCGAATGAAACGTCATCGACCGCCTTCAGCCCTCCGAATGATCGCGACAGACCGCTTACACGCAGCAGGCTCATAGGCCCTCCTTGACCGCGGCGGTCCGTTGCGATGGCGACGCGGCGCCGCCGTTGGTCCTGTCGGCCTGATCGCCGTTCGCGTCGCCGAAACGCACGCGAATGAAGCCGACGATGCCCTGCGGAAAGGCAATCACCAGCAGCAGGATCGCGAGGCCGAGCAGCGCCTGCCAGTAGTCGGTCTGTCGCGCAACCGTGTCCTGCAGCCACGTGAACACGGCCGCGCCGACGATCGGCCCGCTCAAGGTCTGCAAGCCGCCGAGCAGCACCATCACGAGGCCATCGACCGAACGGCTCACGCTGATCACTTCGGGCGAGATATTGCCCTTCGAAAACGCGTACAGCGATCCGGCGAGTCCGCAGAACAATGCCGCGATCACGAACGACGCCCACTGCACCCGCTTCACGTCGATGCCGATCGCCTCGGCGCGCAGCGCGGAATCGCGCGACGCGCGCATCGCGTAGCCGAGCGGCGAAAACAGCATGCGGCGCAACAGCCCCACGCCGAGCACCGCGCACGCGAGCGTCAGGTAGTAGAACGAGACTGGTGACGACAGCCAGTTCGACGGCCATAGGCCGAGAATGCCGTTGCTGCCGCCCGTCACATCGTCCCACTGGAACACGACCGACCAGACGATCTGCGCGAACGCGAGCGTCAGCATCGCGAGATAGACGCCGGAGAGGCGCACGCAGAACCAGCCGAACACGAGCGCGCCGACCACCGCGAGCAGCGGCCCGAGCAGCAACGCGGCTTCCATCGGCAGATTCAGCACTTTGAGAAACAGCGCCGCGCCGTAGGCGCCGAGTCCGAAGTACGCGGCATGGCCGAACGAATGCAGACCGCCCGGGCCCATGATGAAATGCAGGCTCGTCGCGAACAGCACCGCGATCAGGATTTCGACGAGCAGCACCGGCATGTACGGAAACGCGTTGGCCGCGAGCGGCGCCAGCACCAGCACCAGCAACACGAAGGCTGCGAGCCACTTCAGACGCTTGCCCGCCAGACGCAACGGCGTTTCCGGTGCGCCCATCGCGCGCACCGTGGCGCTTGCGCGGCCGAGCAGGCCCCACGGCCGCACCACCAGCACGACCGCCATCACGACGAATTCGGCCACCAGTGTAAAGCGGCTCAGCGATAAACCGATGCCGAAGATCGTCACGTGCCCGACGCCGATGCACAGCGCCTTGATTTCGGCGATCAGCAGCGCCGCGATGAACGCACCCGGAATCGAACCCATGCCGCCGACCACCACGACCACGAATGCATTGCCGATCGTCTCCAGGTCGAGCGACAGGTTCGCCGACATGCGCGGCCCTTGCAGCGCGCCGCCGAGTCCCGCCAGAAACGCGCCGACGAAGAACACGCCGGTAAACAGCCACGCCTGATTGATGCCGAGCGCGCCGAGCATCTCGCGATCCTGCGTCGCGGCGCGCACCAGCGTGCCCCAACGCGTGCGCGTCAACGCGTACCACAGCAGCAGCAAGACGACGGGACCGATCACGATCAGCGCGATGTCGTAAGTGGGCAGCGGATGGCCGAGAAAGTCGACCGCGCCCGCGAGATGCGGCGCGCGCGGACCGAACAGGTCGTCGGGGCCCCAAAGCCAGAGCGCGGCGTCGCGAAAGATCAGCACGAGCGCAAAGGTGGCGAGCAGATGGAACAGCTCGGGCGCCGGATAGATCCGCCGCAGCACGACCATTTCGACGAGCGCGCCCAACACCGCGACTGCGAGCGCGGCGGCCAGCACCGACAGCCAGAAGCCGCCCGCCGTTTGGCCAAACCGGCTCGCGATGCTGTACGCGACGTAGATGCCGAACATATAGAACGAGCCATGCGCAAAGTTGACGATGCGCGTCACGCCGAAGATCAACGACAAACCGGCGGCGACCAGAAACAGCGTCGACGCGTCGGCGAGTCCATTGACCAGTTGTACCAGCAGATTCGAAAGCATCGTGACCCTCGCCAGCTCGCCGAACGGCGCGCGCAACATGCGCTGCGGCCCGATCGACGGACGTTGCAGCGCGGGCGGCACCATGCGCGCCCGCGTCAAAGGCAGGACACTACCAGCGAAATCACCCGCGCAACAAGCGGAGTGCGTCCTTGTGGCCGAGCGGCACGTCGATCGCGGTGCCGAGCGTGCCGATCTTCTTCGCCGACGGCACCAGAACGGCGCCTTTCTCGACCGCCGCGCGCAACGGCGCGCCAAGCTTCGGATGCGGGATCGCGGCCGCATGTTCGAGCTCGCCCGCCTCGCCGACGATCGCCAACTTGCCGTAGCGTTGCGCCTCGCCGGGCGCGATGCCGATCGCTTCGATGCAGCGCTTGCCGAGCAGCGCGCCGAGTTGCTCGGCGGCTTCGATCAGCGCGTCGAGCTTCACCTCGTAGCGGCCCGCATACGCATTATCGATCACGGCGATCGCGACCGCACGGCACGCGGACGGCTCGACGGTCTGGCTGCACGATCAGCTTGCGAAGCCTGATCGCCATTTCCGCTCTCCGAGATTCGTTGCATTGCGGTTTGCTGTGAGTTGGTGCGCACCGCTTCAGTTTCAGCGCAAGCCATCCTTGAGGCTTGACTGCACCGACGTTCTTAACGTCCGGCTTTTGCACGTCTGCATTTTGAACGTTCGTCGCGGCTGTATTTCCTCGCGTTCTTCTTCGTTGCCATGTTGCGCATTCTTTGCGTTGTGTTGCGCCGTCAGTCGTTGCGGCGTGGTTCTTTCTTTTCCCGTCGAATCGGCCCACTGCAACGTCGAAATCGAATAACTATGATTTTGACCGTTCTACGCCCGAAGTGAACTTCGGGAGACCGGTGGTGACGTCACGCGATATATGGGGATGCAGATCAAACTGACGCATATCTTAAAAATTGTGTTCAACCAGATGGTCTGGTTTAATCGTTGGTTCGTACAACCAATGAGAAAAAGACGATGGTCTGGATTTACAAGCATGAGAGCCACAAGTTGTATCACGACGACGAATACATCACAGATACTGGATATTCCGGTAAGGGCGAGCACAAGGACAGACACAGTAGCCAGTATGTCCGCGACAAAGGACCGATCCCCGTTGGCCTGTATGAAATTACGGCACCTTTTCCGCACCCCAAGACTGGACGGCATTCGATGCGGCTCAACCCCGTTGCGGGAACGAGCCTGGGCGGGCGCGACGGCTTCATGATCCACGGCGACAGCATTAAAGAACCCGGCAACGCGTCAAATGGATGTATTGTTCTGCACTTGCCATACCGCCAGCAAATCTGGAACAGTGGCGACAGAATGCTTAGGGTGGAACATCCATGAAACGCGCTCTTGCAGTCCTGCTGCTATCCCTTCCCGCGTTATGCCTGGCGCAAGGTAGACCGAACCCGCCATGCGACAGGTGGCCGACCAACATCGCAGAAGGGAGACTAAAAAGCGCTGGCATGCTTGGCAGCATCGACTACACGAAAACCGAAGCCGTGCAACTCGCGTCCGAAAAAATAGGAAAATATGAGGATGGCGAACAACTGTGGCGTGAGGTCTATCACATTACCTTCTATGAAAAAAACGGCAATAAGGTCAAGGTAATTACTGTGGACGACGCCGGCGAATTTGAATGTTCGATGAGTTCCGTAGAGGTCTTTGTCGTTTCGAAGCATTTGCTGCCAGGAGTCGAGAACGACAGAATTTTCAAGCAGATAGAGTGAGGCCCTTTGAACCCATGAAACACGCTTTTGCAGTCCTGCTGCTATCCTTTCCCGCGCTATGCCTGGCCGAAACCGGCCCATACCCCCCATGCGGCGACCGATTTCCGGCCTATGTGGCCCAGATGGCGGTAAGAAAAACTGACATCCTCTCCTTGGATTTCGATGCTATGAAAACAAAAGCCGTGCGGCTGGCGTCCGAGAAAATCGGCAAATATGAGGATGGCGAGCCAATGTGGCGCGGGGTCTATCAGATTACCTTTGAGGAGCGAAATGGAAATAAGATCAAACTGGTTGCTGTGTATGAGATAGGCGAACTGGAGTGCATGATTACTGACGAACAGTTTCTTATCGTCTCAAAACAGTTGCAGCGTGTCAGCGGGGACACTCGGTACAGGCAGATCGAGTGACCCGCGCCGGTTCGGAGGCGGACCCGCTTCGCGTGGGTCTTTTTTACATTGAGCAAGGAATCGGCCTTGCGTCGTTATAACTTAGCTCTGTCCGTCAACTTCAAAAAATGGAGGTAGGCGTGGGCGCTCTTTCCATTTGGCACTGGCTGGTGTTTGTTCTTATTGTCGTCATCGCGGAGATTATCCCGCTATGGCTGATCCTGAAGAAGGCGGGATATGCGGGAGCCTGGTCACTGCTTGCCTTCATTCCGGTGGTGAACGTCGTTCTACTGTGGTTCATTGCCCTGGCCCGCTGGCCTGCATTGAACTCAAGACAGTCCTGACCTGTCGCGTCCGGTCTGAATGGACGAACTGAAATGGCCGGCCGCTAACGCAAGCGTTCCTACCGTGAGCACGCCTGCTCTCGCGAGGGGATCAAGAAGACTGTGCGCGGCGTTCGTGCAGGTGCCGGCAAGCATCGTAGCGACGACCGCCGCATAAAAAAACGCGCGACGGAGATATCCGTCGCGCGTATGCTGATTGGCTCTGAAAACTACGCGCGGTCTTTACGACTTCGCCGCCGCGGCCGCCGCATCATCCTCACGGAACAGCTTGTCGGCCAGATGGAACGCCGAGTTGGCCGCCGGCACGCCGACGTAAATCGCGGTCTGCAGCAGCACTTCCTTGATCTGTTCGCGCGTGACGCCGTTGTTCTTCGCGGCGCGCAGGTGCAGCGCGAGTTCTTCGCTGCGATTCAACGCAACCATCATCGCGATCGTCAGCAGGCTGCGCGTATGACGCGGCAGACCTTCACGCGTCCAGATCTCGCCCCACGCATAGCGCGTGATCAGGTTCTGGAACTCCTCGGTCAGCTCGGTGCGGTTCGCGAGCGAACGGTCGACGTGTGCGTTGCCCAGCACCGCGCGACGTACGCCCATTCCGGCTTCGTAACGGTCTTCATCGTTCATTTTGCCTCCGTCAGGAAGTCGAGCACGGTCTTCGTGAACTCGTCGACCTTTTCGATGTTTGAGATATGCGAGGCGTCGAGCTCGACGTAGCGTGCGCCCGGAATCGACTGTGCGAGTTCGCGGCCCTGCGCGGGCGTGGCGGCAAGGTCGTGCGTGCCGCTGATCACGAGCGTCGGCAGCTTGATGCCCGGCGTTTCGGGACGCAGATCGGCCGCGTCGATCGCGTCGCAGTTCGACGCGTAGCCTTCCTTGTCGGTGTGCACGAACACGTCGCGGATCATCGCCAGCACGACCGGCTCGCGCTCGATGAAGTCTGCCGTGAACCAGCGCGGCAGCACCGCGTCGGCGAGTGCGAGCATGCCTTCGGAGCGCGCCTTCGCGGCGCGCGGCACCCAGACTTCCGGCGAGCCGATGCGCGCGGCCGTATTGCACAGCACGACGCGCTCGAAGCGGTCGCCGTGACGCGCGGCGAGCCCGATGCCGGTCAGGCCGCCCATTGAAATGCCGCAGAAATTCGCGCGCGCGATCTTCAGCGTATCCATCAGACCGAGCACGTCGCCGGTCAGTTGCTCGATCGTGTACGGGCCCTTCGGCGCTTCCGAATGGCCGTGACCGCGCGTATCGTAGCGCAGCACGCGGAAGTGCTTCGACAACGCCGCGACCTGCGGCGTCCACATGGACATATCGCAGCCGAGCGAATTCGACAGCACGAGCCACGGCGCGTGGCCGTGACGGTCGCCGTCGATGCGATAGTGAAGCTCGGTGCCGTTGACTGCGGCGTAGGGCATGCCGGTTACTCCTTGGAATGGGCGCGCTGCGCGCGCGTGGTGTGAAGCGTCAGCGCGGCGTCGACATATGCGTGCGCCTGGCCGACGTATTGAGCGGGATCGAGCAGCTGCTTCAGGCGCTCGATCGAAAGATGTTCGGTGACGCCCGCATCGGCGGCAAGCACGTCGTACAGCGTCTTGCCGTCGCGAATCGCCGCCTTCGACGCGCGCTCGATCAGATGATGCGCGTCGAGCCGGCCAATGCTGTCGCCGAGCGCGAGCATCACCGCTTCGCCAAGGATCAGGCCGTGCGTGACGTCGAGATTCTTCGCGAGCCGCGGCACGTTCACGTTCAAGCCGGACGCGATCTGTTCGATGTTCGCGAGCGCGCCGCCCGCGAGACGCGCGAGGTCCGGCAACGCGTCCCATTCGGCTTGCCAGCCGCCGAGCGCGCGTTCGTGCTCTTGCACCATGCCGGCGAACACGGTCGCCACGAGGCCGGGCGCGCGCGTCGCGGCCGTCAGCACCGCCGCGCAACCGACCGGGTTGCGCTTGTGCGGCATCGTCGACGATCCGCCCTTCCCGGCCGCCGCCGGTTCGGCGAGTTCGTCGATTTCGGTTTGCATCTGCAGCGACACATCGCGCGCGATCTTGCCGAGCGTGCCGATCAGCATGCCGAACAGCGACGCCGTCTCGGCGATGCGATCGCGCTGCGTATGCCACGGCAAGGTCGGCACCGCGAGGCCGAGTTCCTGGGCGAGCGACTGCGTGACCAGCGGCGCCGCCTCGCGCAGACTCGCGAGCGTGCCGGCCGCACCGCCGAATTGCAGCACCAGCACGCGCTCGCGCAACGCATCGAGCCGCTCGCGATGACGCAACAGCGCGTCGAGCCATTGCGCGAACTTCAGACCCAGCGTGATTGGCAGCGCCTGTTGCAGCCATGTGCGGCCGATCATCGGCGTCGCGCGATGGGTGGCCGCGAGTTTCGCGATCGCGTCGCAGGTGGCTTGCAGGCCGTTGTCGAGCAGGTCGAAGGTGTCGCGCAGTTGCAGCACCGTCCCGGTATCGATGATGTCCTGGCTCGTCGCTCCCCAATGCACGTATTTGCCCGCTTCGGCATCGGCGGCTTTGACACGTGCGGTCAGTTGCTTGACGAGCGGAATCGCGAGGTTGCCGCCGAGCGCGGCGTCGCGTGCGAGCGCGTCAGCGTCGAGCTGGTCGGCCTGGCAGGCCGCTTCGATCGCGGGGACGGCGGATTCGGGAATGACTTTGTGCGCGGCAGAGGCACGTGCGAGCGCGGCTTCGACGTCGAGCATCCGCTGCAGCGTGGCACGCGGCGCCCAGATGTCGTTCATCGGCTGTGTGCCGCAAAGAAGGCCAGTCAGACGGGCGCTGGAGTCGAGCATGGTGACGACGATGTTTGAGGGAATCGGAAATGAAGCAGCGGCGCGGCGCGCAGCGGTTCGAAGCAGACACCGCGGTGGACCAGCGCTTGTAGCGCGCTCGTGCCATATGCGTGCCGCGCTTTGTGCTGCGTATTGTGCGCCAAACGCGGCCAGGCTGTCGCTGATGTTGCCAGGCCAGCGCTGACGAAGAGTTTGCCCCGTCAGCGCTGGCCCGTTCGTGCAATGCTGCCTTCAGACGAGGCGCCATCGACGCGGCCGCAAAGCGGGCCGCCGCCGCGACGCCTCAGCCAACCATCAGGCCGCGCGCGCGGCCTGCGTGCCGTCGGTCATCGGCACGCCGGTCAGCTTTAGCAGTTCGTCGAAGCCGATGTCCGTGAAAATCTCGCGCACGACGAGGCCCTCCTTCGTCACGTCGATCATCGCGAGGTCCGTATAGATACGGGTCACGCAGCCGATACCGGTGACCGGATACGAGCACTCGGCGGTGATCTTGCTTTCGCCTTGCTTGGTCAGGTGCTCCATCATCACGTAGACCTGCTTCGCGCCGATCGCGAGGTCCATCGCGCCGCCGACCGCCGGAATCGCGTCGGGCGCGCCGGTGTGCCAGTTCGCAAGGTCGCCCTTCGCCGACACCTGGAACGCGCCGAGCACGCAGAAGTCCAGATGGCCGCCGCGCATCATCGCGAACGAATCCGCGTGATGGAAGTAGGCGCCGCCCGTCAGCAGCGTGACGTGCTGCTTGCCGGCGTTGATCAGTTCGTCGTCTTCTTCGCCCTTCGCCGGTGCCGGCCCCATGCCGAGCAGACCGTTTTCGCTGTGCAGAAAAATTTCCTTGTCGGCGCCGAGGTGGTTCGCCACCAGCGTCGGCACGCCGATGCCGAGGTTCACATAAGCGCCTTCAGGGATGTCCTGGGCAACGCGCTTGGCCATTTCATCGCGGGTCAGTTTCTTCATGTCGGTCTCCGGGTCAGGCAGCAGCGTCGTGAGGATTGGGCGTGGGAAGATGCGCCGCTTGCGGCACTTCGATCACGCGTTGCACGAAAATGCCGGGCGTGACGATTTCTTCCGGATCGAGGCCGCCGAGCGGCACCACTTCCGACACCTGCACGATTGCGGTCTTCGCGGCGCTCGCCATGATCGGCCCGAAGTTACGCGCGGTCTTGCGATAGACCAGGTTGCCCCAGCGGTCGCCCTTGTACGCCTTGATCAGCGCGAAGTCTGCGTGCAGCGGCGCTTCGAGCACGTAGTGACGGCCGTCGATCAGGCGCGTTTCCTTGCCTTCGGCGAGCTTGGTGCCGTACGCGGTCGGCGTGAAGAAGCCGCCGATGCCCGCGCCCGCCGCGCGGATGCGCTCGGCGAGATTGCCTTGCGGCACGAGTTCGAGTTCGATTTCGCCGGCGCGATAGAGCGCGTCGAACACATACGAGTCGGTCTGGCGCGGGAACGAGCAGATGATCTTGCGCACGCGCTTGGCCTTCAGCAGCGCCGCGAGGCCGATGTCGCCGTTACCGGCGTTGTTGTTGACGATGGTCAGGTCGCGCGCGCCCTGCTCGATCAGCGCGTCGATCAGTTCGGACGGCATGCCGGCCGTGCCGAAGCCGCCGATCATGACGGTCGCGCCGTCGTGGACATCGGCGACCGCCGATTGAAGTGTCTCGAAAATCTTGTTGATCATGTCGAATTTCCTTTGGGGGCGCTACGTGCCGCTGGGCTGACAGCCCTCGCCGACCTGGCTCGCTGCAAAGCTCGCGCGGAAACAGTCTCCGGGCATGCTGGCGACGGCTCGCGAGGGGAAGAGCGGGCTGGCGCCTTCGATTGATTCGCCGCTGAATTTGTTCGTTACATGAACAGTGATTCGTTTAGCGAACGCTTCGGCGATTATGGTTGTCCTGTGGGCGGGTTGTCAAGGCAGGGAAACCCCCTTCATCATAGGTCGCCGCTCGCGGCGGCGAAGGTCCGCGGTTGCCCTCGTCCAGTGCCTGCCGTGCGCGCGAAAAAGCCGATCGCGCAAAATCCCACTATGCTTACGGGCGATTTTTCAACTAGGCTCTATAGCGATACGGTATAGGCACCGCCTTGCCTCGCCCGCGCCGCGAGCCATAACTAGTATGTCCGAGACACATCTGGATCTGAATCTGATCCCCTATCTGGTCGCGATGGAAGACACGCGCAACGTGAGCCGCGCCGCCGAGCAGCTCGGCGTGAGCCAGCCGCGCGTGAGCACCGCGCTTGGCCGCCTGCGCGAATACTTCGACGATCCGCTGTTCGTGCGCACGTCGAAAGGCATGGAGCCGACACCGCGCGCGCTCGCGATCCTGCCTGCCGCACGCGACGCGCTGCTGCGCATCGAGAAAGGCATGCTCGACGTGCAGGACTTCGATCCGGCGACGAGCACGCACACGTTCTCGATCGCGCTGTCCGACGTCGGCGAGATTGTGTTTCTGCCGCGTCTTTTGCAGCTGTTCGCCGAGCGCGCGCCGTCCGCGAATCTGCGCTCGGTCACGCTGTCGCCGTCGCAGGTGGAGCGCGGGCTCGAATCGGGCGATGTCGATCTCGCCGTCGGCTATTTTCCGGACCTGGCGGGCAACAACTTCTTTCAGCAGCGGCTCTTCACGCACCGCTTCATCTGCCTGATGCGCAGCGGACATCCGCTGTCGAAGGGGCCGCTTACCCTCGAACAATACGTGGCGTCGGGGCATGCGGTCGTGCGCGCCGAGGGACGCAGCCAGGAAGTGCTCGAGCAGTACCTCGAAAAGAAGCGCATCAAGCGGCGCGCGGTGCTCGAAACGCCGCACTTCATGAGCCTGCCTTTCATCCTCGCGCGCACCGATCTGCTCGCGACCGTACCGCACGCGATCGGCTTCGCGTACGTGTCGGAGCACGCGTCGATCATGCTCGTCGAGCCGCCGCTGCCGCTGCCGCGCTTCGACCTGAGGCAGCACTGGCATCGCAAGTTTCATAACGATCCGCGCCTCAGTTGGCTGCGCGGCGTGGTCGCCGAACTGTTCAACGACGCAATGGACGAATGGCCGAAGTAGCCGCTTGAAGCAAGCCCGCGACCGCCCCGACGAAAGGGGCATCGGCATCTTCGGGCGCAAAACATGGAACAATCACCGGAGTTACTGACCCCGCGCGCCGCGCAGCGTCGACGCGCGATCCAGGAGGACGACGCATGACCAGCAGCAAGGCAAAGAAAACCAAACCCGCAGCGGCCGTCGAACGCCCGAGCCGCGAAGAAGCTGAGGCAGCCGTGCGCGTGCTGCTGCGCTGGGCCGGCGACGATCCACGGCGCGAAGGCCTGATCGACACGCCGGCGCGCGTGACGCGCGCTTACGAGGAGTTCTTCGCCGGCTATCAGGTCGATCCGCGCGAAATCCTCGCGCGTACCTTCTCCGAAGTGGACGGCTACGACGAAATGATCGTGCTGAAGGACATCCGCTTCGAAAGCTACTGCGAGCATCATATGGTGCCGATCATCGGACGCGCGCACGTCGCGTATCTGCCGAATCATCGCGTGGTCGGCATTTCGAAGCTCGCGCGTCTCGTCGATGCGTTCGCGAAACGGCTGCAGATCCAGGAAAAGATGACTGTCCAGATCGCCGATACGCTGAACGACGTGCTGCAGCCGGCGGGCGTCGGCGTGATTCTCGAAGCCGCGCATCAGTGCATGTCGACGCGTGGCGTGCATAAGGCGGGTGTCACGATGGTCACGTCGCGCATGCTCGGCACGTTCCGCACCGATCCGTCGACCCGGCGGGAGTTTCTGGCGATCGTCGGGAATCCGGGCGTGGTGGCCATGCCGAATGCCTGATGCGGTCGACGCAGGGGCTGTTTGGGGTTCGCTGACGATGCGGCCCCCGCCCCTGCGAATCCAGCGTGCGCCACCGCGCGCACTCTCTTCACGCTCGCCGGCAACGTCGTAGTGTGCAGGCGGGGTTGACAGTTAGTTGCGTCTCGGCGATGGAGGCCAATGCTCGACGCCGGCCGTCGACGCGCGTTCGTCCCTCATTGATCGCCACGCCGCCCCAATCGATACCGCCCCCTTCGCACCACGCGCACCGCGCACAAGCCATCGGCTATGCTGAATCCACGGTGCGGTGAGAACGCCCTTTGCAATCCGCTGCAGGCGCACCATCCGCGCGACTCCTTGCGCACGTATGCGCCGGCCCAACAGCAGCAACAGGAGCGGCTCAATTGGTCGAGTTTCCGTTGTCGGCGGTTTCAACCTGGGGCAGCGCGATCGTCTTCGTCAACGTTCTGCTGACGCGCCTCGGCGTACCGATTCCGGCCGTGCCGATGCTGCTGTTCGCGGGCTCGGCGATCGCCGCGGGCACCCTGTCGTTCTGGCCGACCCTCGGCGCCGCGGTGCTAGGCGCATTGATCGGCGACGCCACTTGGTTCACGGCCGGCCGGCTGTATGGCCGCAAGCTGCTTGCATGGCTCGGCCGCCTGTCGCCCGTTGTCGATACGAGGCTCGAAATGGCGCGCTCGCTATTCGAACGCTATGGCATGCCGCTCGTGTCGATTTCGAAGTTCGTGCCTGGGCTCGGCCTGATCACGCCGCCGCTGATGGGCACGACCGCCGTCGACATCCGCATCTACGCAACATGGGAGTTGGCGAGCGTGATCACGTGGGCGGCTTTCTGGCTGCTCGGCGGCGCGGCGGTGGAGCGCGAGGTCCATATGCTGCGCGCATTCGTCGAACGGCGCGGCGGCACACTCGCCGACATTATTCTCGTGGTGGCGCTCGTCTATCTGCTCTACCGGCTGTATCTGCGATATGTCGAACGGCGTCGCTTCACGCGCGCCGCGTCGGCCCCAGCCACGCCGATGCTGGCCGCGCCGACGCACGCGTCACCGGCGAGCGACGCGTCGAAAATGCCGTGGAGCTGGCGGCACTCCGGGCGCCTGAGCCGCATGGCGCAGTCCCGGGTGCTCGATGCGCGTCCCGGCGCACCGCTGCTCGATCTGCGACGCCAGATTCCCGACGCGCTCGCGCTCGATCCGCATTCGCCCGAACTGATCGACGGCGCGCTGCGCACGCACGACGTGGTCATCTATTGCATCTGTCCGGACAGCGCGACCGCGCTCGAAGTCTCGCAACATATGCGCCGTAACGGCTACACACGGATTCGCGCACTGCGCGGCGGGCTCGATGCATGGCAGCGGCGCGGCTTCCCGGTGGGCTCGCTGGCTTACGCGGACGGTCCGGCGGCCGACCGGCCGCGCTCGGCGTGGCGGGACGAAACGCCAGCGGCGGTGACGTTGCGCGGTTTCGCGCCGCGCGGTGTGGAGCGCGCCTGAATCGCGCCGGGTCGCGACCATCTGACCGAAAAAGCGCCCACGCTCACGCGATCGAACAGCTGGCGTCAAAGCGCCGCGCCCGTACTCGACGCCCCCTGCGCGGTCGAGTACTCGTCCCACTGGGCCGACCGGGTACGATTGCGCCCTTCGTTTTTCGCCACATACAGCTGCGCGTCAGCGGCTGCCAGCAGCTCGAGCCCGTTGGCGAAATCCGCAGTGCTGGGCCGCGCCGTCGCGCAGCCGACGCTCACCGTCACCGCCTGCGGCGCCTCGTGTCCACGCACGATGACCCGGCTTTCCACCTTGCGGCGAATCTGCTCCGCGACCGCGAACGCGCCCTGCGCCGTTGTATCCGGCAACACCACCGCGAACTCTTCACCGCCGTAGCGCGCGACCAGATCGACCGAGCGCCGCGCCACGGACGCAATGCAATCGGCCACCGCGACCAACACCTCGTCGCCGCTCTCATGGCCGTAGGTATCGTTGAACCGTTTGAAGTGGTCGATATCGATGAACAGCACCGACAGCGGCCTGTTGTCGCGTCGCGCGCGCATCCATTCGTCGTCGAGCCGCTTATCGAGCACGCGGCGATTGCTGAGCCCGGTCAGCGGATCGGTCGAGGCGAGACGCAGCAGAGCGGCCTGCGCGCGCTGTTTGTCGCGCAGCGCGAACGCGAGCAGCCACGACACGACCACGAACACCGCCCCGAACGCGATGGTCAGCGCAGCGGCCACGTGGCTGCGACGCTGCCACGGCGCGAGGACGTCGTCGACGGCGGGCGCGATCGCCACGATCAGCGGCGTGCCGGGTACGTGCGCGTACGTGAAGATGCGACGCACACCGTCGACCGGCGAAACCGATACGTAGCTACCGGAGTCGTGCGCGGTCATCGGTAAGAAGGTCGGCGACTTTGCGACGCTCCCGCCGATATCGCGCCCGTCGACCGGCTTGTGCGCGAGCAGCGTGCCGTCCGCCATCCCGATGAAAACCGAACCCTGCTCGCCGGTGTCGATGCTGTCCAGCAGGTGCTGGAAGTACTCGATGCGAATCGCCAGCAGCGCGATGCCGGCGAAGTTGCCCTGCGCATCGTCGATGCGCCGCGTCAGCGCGATCGACGGTTTGGCGCCGCGCAGCCGCGACATGAACGGATGCGAGAAATACAGGCCCGCCGCCGGATTGCGCTGCTGCACCTGAAAGTATTCGCGGTCGTCGAGATGGACCGTGGTGTTCGCGTCATCGTACTGTGCGGCCGCCACTTCGCCGTCGGGGCCGACGACATACGCACCGCCGAGAAAGGCGGCGGTGGTCGCGCGATCGAACAGCATCGCCTGGCGTGCGGGGACCGGCAGCGTCCAGGTGTCGGGATTGCGCGCGGCATCCACCATCGACTGCAACGACAGACTGTAAATTTCGACGTTGCGCGCGAGATCAGCGGAAATGATCGACACGAGGTTTTGCGAGGTCTGGCGCGCATGTTCGAGCATTTCGCGACGGCCCTCGCCGACCTCCACCGCCGTCAGGATCGACATCGCCAACGCGACGAGCGTACCGGCGACGCCGGCCACCCACGGCCGGTTACCCACGAAGCGGGTCATCCCGGCCCGGACGGCATGCAACGTCAGGCGCAGCCGATGACGCAGCGAAAGCCCATGCTGTGCCACGCTCCTCGCCTCCTTTCGCGGACGATTCTTTCGGACCAGCAGCGCGGTGCGCCGTGCATGTTGGGCTGCGGGTCCTCCGCGCTAGCGAGACGGGAGCCGCGCTCGCTCAGCCCAGTAGCTCCGACGCCGCGCGCAAGCGGCGTTTGCGTTTCCTGTCGAGCCAATCCAACGCGGCCTCGAGGTGGTCCGCGTCGGCAAGCGACGCCGCATTGTCGCGCAACAGCGCTTCGCTGGCGACGGTATCGTTGAGCAAGCCGAAGCGCTTCTGAAGCTTTTTCAGCCGCTTGAGCGTGCGCTTATGACTGATTTTAAGCACCGGCCCGAAAAACTCGAACAAATAGCGCAGTTTCTTGCCCGCTTTTCTGACATCGTGAAAGGCTGCGTAATTCGAGCGTTTTGCATGGCGCGCGCGTTTGATGCGCTTTTTCAACGAGCGCTCCGATGCCCCTATGCGGCGAGCGGCAAATTTGCGCAGCACAATATCCGCATCGTGCTTGGCGTGCAGTTCCCCCGACGTGGTGGCCAGGGCGTCGCGCAACAGATGTTTGACGTCGGCATTCAGCAATGTCTCACGACTGGTCGCCAGCGTGTCACCGCGCGCCTGTTCGAGCTTCGGCATCAACGCTCGTGCATCGCCGCCTTTCTGCTTGAGCAACTCGATCAGGATGTCCCAATCGCGCGTTTTACCCGCCGCGGTGGCGAGGAACTTGTAGACCGCGCGCTGGCGAGAATTTTCGCCCTTGTCGAGCAGCGGTGCGAACGCCCACCACAACGAACGCAACCGCCGCAGTGACACACGCAGTTTGTGCAGCGTTTCGGGCGACGGGTCGTCGTGTATGCCTTTGGCGAGTCTGATCGCCTGATCGACCAATGGCGCGGCGTAGGAAGTAAAGGCTCGCTGTGCCGATTCTTCGGGTACCGGCTCGTTGGCTGTCTCACTGTCTTGCTTCATTGATGCTCCCGGGAAACATGACGGTACTTCCAACGTAGCAAAATTGATGCTCACGAGGGATTCGCCGCGCATGTCAACAGGCTTTGCCGTCACGCGTTGGCGCGTCGTGTCGGCAGCGCCTATGCTCGACCGATGGGACCACGCATTGCGCGGTCCGGCGAATGCTCCGGCTTGACGATGCAGTGTGCAGCGCGGCAAATGCCGCAAACAGACCCCAGGAGGATGTATGCGAATACTCGTTGTCGGTGCGACCGGCCTGCTCGGCTCGCACATCGTAAAGCTGCTCGCCACCGAACATGATGTGGTCGGCGCCAGCCGCAAAGGCTCCGATCTGCACGTGGACCTGTCCGACAAACGCAGCATCGAAGCGATGTATGCGCAAGCCGGCAGCTTCGACGCGATCATCTGCGCAGCCGGCTCGGCGAAATTCGCGCCGCTCGCGGCGCTTGGCGACGAAGACTTCTCTTTCAGTCTTGCGAACAAACTGATGGGGCAGGTCAATGTTGTGCGCTGCGGCGTGGACCATGTCTCGCAAGGCGGCTCGTTCACGCTGACTAGCGGCGTGCTCGCGCAACAGCCGATGGAAGGCAGCGCCGCCGTCAGCATCGTCAATGCGGGTGTCGAAGCGTTCGCGCGCTCGGCCGCGCTCGAATTGCGCGGCAAGGCCCGCGTCAATGTGGTGAGCCCGGGGTGGGTCGCCGAAACGCTCGAATCGATGGGCCGCGATCCGTCGCAAGGGATACCGGCGGAAATCGTCGCGCAAGCCTATAAACGCACCCTCGGTGGCAGCGCCAGCGGCGAAGTGGTCAGCGCATCGTAGGCGCAACTGCGGTGCGTCCACCGGCTGGTTTTATTCATCACTTGCTTAGTCCGCTTCGGACGTCTCTGCATTCACACCCGCCCTTGCGCGCAGTATTTACCGGCATGCGCGGCGCAGCATAAGCGGCGCCGCGTCTATTTTCTGCCCCCCATTTGCCGTCACGCAGTTGTCATCATTGCGACACGCAGCGAAAGCAGCATCGAACACTCTGCGACCACTTTTGGGGCTCACGTCATGCCGGAACTTTCGTATCCGCAACCAGGCGCCGCCAGCGGCAAAGGCCGTAGCGCAGGCCTGGTTATTTTCGCCGGCCTGCTCATCGCCGGCGCCGTGTACTGCGGCGTTCATCTGATAGATGATCTGCAGCCCGTCCGCGAAAGCTCCGTGCTGCCCTATCTGTTGCTCGGCGTCGCACTGCTGATCGCGCTCGGATTCGAGTTTGTCAACGGCTTTCACGATACGGCCAATGCGGTCGCCACCGTCATCTATACCCACTCGCTGACGCCGAATATCGCTGTCGTCTGGTCCGGCGCGTGGAATTTCCTCGGCGTGCTGTTGTCGAGCGGAGCGGTCGCCTTCGGCGTGCTGCAACTGCTGCCTGTCGAGCTAATCCTGCAGGTCGGCAGCAGCGCCGGGTTCTCGATGGTATTCGCGCTGCTGATCGCCGCGATCATCTGGAACCTCGGCACGTGGTCCCTGGGCCTGCCGTCCTCGAGCTCGCACACGCTGATCGGCTCAATCATCGGCGTAGGCCTGATGAATCAGATGATGCATGGTGCGAATGGCACCAGCGGCGTCGACTGGACTCAGGCGCTCGGCGTCGGCAAGTCGCTGCTGTTTTCGCCGATCGTCGGCTTTCTGCTCGCGGGCCTGCTGCTGCTGATCCTTAAGGCCGTCGTGCGCGTGCCCGCGCTGTACGCCGAGCCGAAGGGCAAGGAGCCCCCGCCGTTCTGGATTCGCTGCCTGCTGATTCTGACCTGCACGGGGGTGTCGTTCGCGCATGGCTCGAACGATGGCCAGAAGGGCATGGGTCTGATCATGCTGATCCTGATCGGCACGGTGCCCACTGCGTACGCACTGAACAGAGCGGTCACGCCCGAGCAAACTCAGAATTTTGTCGCGGTCGCGCACCAAACCGCGGCGACGCTATCGCGCTACACGCAGGGCGCGGCGCCTTCCGCGGATCCGCGCGCCGACGTCGAGGCCTTCGTGCGCACCCGTCAGCTGGCACCCGCCACGCTGCCGGCGCTGCAGCAACTGACCGAGCAGATCGGCCGGCAGGTCGGCGAATTTGGCTCGATGGCCGCGGTGCCGCAAGGCATCGTCGATAACGTGCGCAACAACATGTATGTCACGTCCGAGGCGATCCGTCTGTTGCAGAAGGCCAATCAGCCGCAGTTCTCGGCCGAGGACGCGAAAGTCATCGCCAACTTCAGAACGCAGATCGATCACGCGACCAAGTTCATTCCGCCATGGGTCAAGGTGGCGGTCGCGATTGCGCTCGGTCTCGGCACGATGGTCGGCTGGAAGCGCATCGTCGTTACGGTGGGCGAGAAGATCGGCAAACAGCATCTGACATACGGCCAGGGCGCGTCGGCTGAACTCGTCGCGATGGTCACGATCGGTGCCGCCGACGTCTACGGTCTGCCGGTGTCGACGACCCACGTGCTCTCTTCCGGCGTGGCCGGCACGATGGCGGCCAACGGCTCGGGTCTGCAATGGGCCACCGTGCGCAGCCTGATCCTTGCATGGGTGCTGACGCTGCCCGCGTCGATCGCGCTCGCCGGCGGGTTGTACTGGCTATTCCGTTCAGTGTTCTGAGTTCGCCGATCCGGCGGAATCCAGCACGAAAAAAGGCGCGGTACGTTCTATACGTATCGCGCTTTTTCGTTGGCCAGCGAGTGCATACGATCCGCGTTTTAGTACACCTCGGGCACGACCATCGCTTCAGGCACCGGCTGGCGGCTATAGTCCTCGTGATAGACACGCGACGGCAATTCGATGTGCGGGTGCTCGATCTCGTGATACGGGACCTGGCTCAGCAGATGGTGAATGCAGTTCAGGCGCGCGCGTTTCTTGTCGACGGCCTGCACGACCCACCACGGCGCCTCGGGGATATGCGAGCGCTGCAGCATCACTTCTTTCGCCAGCGTATACGCTTCCCAGCGGCGCCGGCTTTCCAGATCCATCGGGCTCAGCTTCCACTGCTTCAGCGGATCGTGAATGCGGTTCTGGAAGCGGATTTCCTGCTCTTCGTCGGTGATCGAAAACCAGTACTTGAGGATCTGCACGCCGCTGCGCGCCAGCATCTTTTCGAACTCCGGCACCGAGCGGAAAAATTCTTCGTATTCCTCGTCGGTGCAGAAGTTCATCACGCGCTCGACGCCCGCGCGGTTGTACCAACTGCGATCGAATAGCACCATCTCGCCGCCCGCCGGCAGATGCGATACATAGCGCTGGAAATACCATTGCGTGCGCTCGCGATTGTTCGGCGCGGGCAATGCGGCCACGCGGCACACGCGCGGATTGAGTCGCTGGGTGATGCGCTTGATCGCGCCGCCCTTGCCGGCCGCGTCGCGCCCCTCAAAGATCACGACGAGCCGATGTCCGGTCGCGACGATCCAGTCCTGCAGTTTGACCAGTTCTCCCTGCAGCCGGAACAGTTCGCGGAAGTACTGCTTGCGCGCCTCGCGATGCTCGGGCGTAAAGCCGGCAGGACCGTCGATGATGCGGTCGTCGACCTCCATTTCGAGTTCTTCGTCGTAGGCATCGATGAGGTCTTCCTCGAAACGGCGTTGCCGCTCCGCCATCAATTCGAAATCGGGTCTCGGGTCCGGCTCTTTCATTGCGGCTCTCCTCGCAACAGGAATGGGATGGCGCGCGGCGGCTAGCGCGACGCGGTCGCGTTCGATTATCGAAGCGCGAGGTGTCAGCCGTGTTACCGCGTAGGCGGGCGCCGCGGATGCGTGGTAACACCCATGATAGCGAGTTTTGCCTCGACTTCCGCCGCTAGGGCAGCGGCCGCGCGAAGCTCAGTTCGTGGCCGTCCGGATCGGTGATATGAAAATAGCGTTCGCCCCACGGCGCATCCGACGGCGCTAACGACGGCCGCAAGCCCGCCGCCAACGCCTTGGCATAGATCGCGTCGACGTCCGACACGTAGATGATCACGCGCCCCCACCAGTTGACCGGCGCGCGCGCATCGGCGATCAGGTTCAGATACGAGCTGCCGAACGCGAACGACGTGAAGGCCTCGCGCGGACCGCCGTACTTGAGCGGAAAGCCGAGCGCTTGGTAGAACGCGACCGCGCGCAGCATGTCGCTGGTGGCGAGCGTGATCGCGCTCAAAGACTCGATGCGTGGCTGCGACTGCGGGGGGTGCGGCGCTGAAGCGGTAGATGCGGACATGAAGAGGGTCTCCGTGGGCGCGAGCGAGCGGCGAGCGACGGCCCGCCGGGAAAAGTGTCTCACAGGCGGTGACAGCCAGTGCGGCGCTGCGCCCGGGACGGCTGCGGGCGCCAGGGATGCCCTTGAAATCCCGCGCGACGCCCCGCATCTCGCAACCCGTCTATCCGGAGCATCGTTATGGGAAGCCGTCCACGCTTCATCGATGACCTGTCGAGCGCCGCATCCGACGCCCCCGGGCCCCAATCCATCGACCTGTTGACCGACGACGACGACGCGCTGCTGGACGCCTACTCCCGCACCGTGATCGGCGCACTGGAGCGCGTGCAACAGGCGGTCGCGTTTATCGCCGTCGAACGCCGGCTGCCCGGCGACCCGTCCGCGCATGGGCGCGGCGCGCGCGGCGGCACCGGCTCGGGCTTTCTGTTCACGCCCGACGGCTACCTGCTGACCAATAGCCACGTCGTGCATGGCGCAACGCATATCCAGGTGACGCTGGCCGACGGCGCGAAGTTCGACGCCGATCTGATCGGCGACGATCCCGGCAGCGATCTCGCAGTGCTGCGCATCGGTTCGCCGGAGCCACTGCCGCATGTCGAACTCGGCGAATCGTCGAAGCTGCGCGTCGGGCAGATCGCCATTGCGGTCGGCAACCCGCTCGGGCTGCAGCAGACCGTGACGACTGGCGTCGTTTCGGCGCTGGGCCGGTCGCTGCGCTCGAACTCCGGCCGCATGATCTACGACGTGATCCAGACCGACGCGGCGTTGAATCCGGGCAACTCCGGCGGACCGCTGATCAATTCGGCGGGTCAGGTGATCGGCGTGAATACCGCGATCATTCCTGGCGCGCAAGCCATCTGTTTTGCGACCGCGATCGATACCGCGAAGTGGGTCATCATGCAGATCTTCGCGCACGGCCGCGTGCGACGCGCGTATATCGGCGTGGCCGGCACGACGACGCCGCTGTCGCGGCGCGTGCAGCGCTACTTTGGGCTCGGCACGCAAAGCGGCGTGCACGTCATGGAGATCGTCAAAGGCAGTCCGGCCGCGCTCGGCGGCTTGCGCACCGACGACACGATCGTCGCGATCGACGCACAGCCGGTGCAGGATGTGGATGGTCTGCAACGCACGCTCGATGCTTCGCGTATCGACAAGCCGGTCAGCGTGACGGTGTTGCGCGGCGCGCAGCGCGTGGAGTTGACGGTGACGCCGGTGGAGCAGGCGGGGTAAGAAGACTGCGCCCGTATCTTGACTTACGCGCGCCCGCGGCTGCCGCGCGCGATCTCATCACCCGCGTCTCGCGGCAGCCGCCGGGTAATCGGAATCGACAGGCACGAGAACAGGCCGACGACCAGAAACGCCGGCCAGAAATCGGAGAACACGATGTTCGGATGCCCTTGCAGACGATGCGAAATCAGCAGCACGATGCCCGAGATCGTCACGCCGAGGCCGAGCGACATCTGCTGGATCACGCTCGCAACACTCGTTGCGCGGCCGACGTCGCTGCTCGGAATATCCGCATAGGCCAGCGTATTGAGCGACGTGAATTGCAGCGAGGGAAAGAAGCCGCCCACCAGCACGATGCACCAGATCACCCAATGCGGCGTGCCGGGAAAGAACGACCCATACACGGCGATCGCCACACCCGCGCACGCGGCGTTGACCATCAGCACGGTGCGAAAGCCGAAGCGTTCGAGAATGCGCGACGCCACCGTCTTCATGAAGATCGAGCCGAACGCGGACGCGCACGTGATCGCGCCGGCTCTGAACGCGGTCATGCCGAGCCCTTCCTGCAACGCGAGCGGCAACAGGAACGGCACCGCGCCAAGACCGATACGGAACAGCGAACCGCCGATCACGCTCGCATGAAAACTCGGAATGCGCAGCAAACGCAGATCGAGCACCGGCAGCGCGACGCGGCTCGCGTACAGCACATAAACCAGCAGCAGCGCGATGCCGGTCACGCACATGCCGACCGATTCTCCCGTCGACACCAGTTCGCCGCCAACGAGCGAGAGTCCGAGCATGAACAACGACGCGCCACTCGCCGACAACACGAAGCCGAGCCAGTCGAGCCGGCCCGGATGGGGCTCGCGCGTATTGGCGATGTACTTGTTGGTGAGCCAGATGCCGAGCAGCCCGATCGGCACATTGATCACGAAGATCAGCCGCCAGTGCAGATAGGTCGTGATAAAGCCGCCGAGCGGCGGCCCGACCACCGGGCCGAGCAACGCCGGCACCGTTAGATAGTTGATCGCGCGAATGAACTCCGACTTCGGCAGCGAACGGAAGATGATGATGCGCCCCACCGGCACCATCAGCGCGCCGCCGATGCCCTGCACGAAGCGCGCGAGCACGAAGGTATCGAGCGAAGTGGAGGCCGCGCACAGCAGCGAGCCCGCCATGAAGATGCCGATCGCGGTGCGGAACACGGTGCGCGAACCGAAGCGGTCGGCGACCCAGCCGCAGATCGGGATAAAGACGCCAAGGCCGATCACGTACGCGGTAACCGCAAGCTTCAGCGTGATCGGATCATGACCGAGGTCGCGCGCTAGAACCGGCAGCGATGTCACGATGACCGTGCCGTCCACGTTTTCCATGAACATCGCGCACGCGACGATCAGCGGAACGATGAAAGCGCCTAAAGCGAGCAGCATTGTCGTGGCGACGGGCGGCCCGCCATCAATGGAAACTGCCGATTATGGCATTGCGCCGACAACAAATGTTGTCGCGCGAGGGGTCTTGCCGCGCGCCGTCATGTGTGCTGGCGCGCGGCACTCGCGCCTTAGCGCGATGCGCTGACGAGCGGCTGCAACTGCGGCAGGATTTCGTCGGCCGCGCGCGCGACGTCGTTCGGGAAGTCGATCTCGATCCACGGCGCGCCGGTCACGTCGGCCGTGTCGAATACCTGGCTGCGCTCGAGCAGCAGGTCGCGCACCGCCTCTTCGTGCGGCATGTTCGCGCGGCCGCTGTCGATATAGCCGGCGACGATCTGCGTAAAGCGCCGCGCGGTTTCCTCGCGGAAGCGGAAGAAGCCGACCGACTCGCCGATCGTGTCGAACTCCAGATTGACCGCGAGCTGCTTGCGCAACTCGACCGGCACGCCGTCCTTCAGGCACAGCTTGACCGGTTCGTCGCCCGCTTCGAAATCGCGGTCGATCAGCAGACGGTTGACCGACTCGCCCGCCACCAGCGCGTTCAGGATGCGCTCGTCGTACAGCACGTCGGCGTCCATCAGCAGCACGTCGCCGCCGCGCGTCAACGCGTCGGCAACGGTATGCACGGTCAGCACGCTACCCAGATCGAAACGCGGATTGAGCACGGTCTCGACCTTGTGCGGCCAGTTGATGCGCGCGAGTTCCGCCTGCACGGATTCCGGCTGGAAACCGAGCGCAAGCACGACGTCGGTCACGCCGGCGGTTTCGAGCATCTGCAGATGCCGTTCGAGCAGGCTCATGCCGTCGAACTGCAACAGGCATTTCGGAAACTGGGCTTGCGGCGGCTGCTGGAGACGCAGGCCGAGGCCCGCTGCGAGAATGATGGCGCGCATGCGCGGTCCTTTGAAAAAAGTACGGAGGTCAATCGGCAACCGGCACACGCCGCGGGGCGCGCCGACGTTGCCAGCTTCGTTCGCTGAAGTGCAATACCAGCAGGCCCGGCAGGCCCAGCAGGATTTCACGCGCGCGCTTGGCGAGCGACAACGCCAGCGCCGCGTCGGGCGGCAAACCGACCAGCGGCGCGAGCAGCAGATAGCCGCCCTCCTGCACGCCGAGCGAGCCCGGAATCATGAAGGCCGCGCCGCGAATCGCCTGGCCGATGCTCTCCAGCAGCAGTGCGTCGATCCAGCCGACCGGATGGCCGAGAAAACGCAGCGCGAGCCATACCTCGACCGTGCCGACGACCCAGCCGACGAGGCTCAGCGCAAAGCTCGCCGCCACGCGGCCGCGCTCGCGGTACAGCGACTGCACCGCGGCATCGACGGCTTCCGCGCGCGTCATCAGAGACGACCAGTCGCGCTTGCCGAACACTTTCGACACCACGCCGAGCAGCCGGCCGAACAAGCCGCGCCGCTGCGCGAAGTAGAACGCGGCGATCAGCGTGCCGAGCACGCAGGTCGCGATCAGCGTTGCGGTGCGCAGGTCGTGCAGCGTGCCGTGCGCGGCGTAGGCGCCGAACATCGCGAGACCGCCGAGCGCGAACACGATTTGCGCGAGCGCCTGCCAGGTCGTGCTGACGGTGATCCCGGCGGCCGCGTCGCGCAGCAGCATGCCGCGCTGCGACAGTCGCCGCACCATCACCACCGGACCGCCGATCTGTCCGGCGGGCAGCAGGCTATTCACCGATTCGCCGATCCAGCGCGCGGACAGCGCATCGCGCAGCGAGAGTCCGGCTCGCGCGCCGCTTGCCGGACCTTCATGCGCGCGGTCACGCGACGGGTGGCCGCGTTTGAACAGCACCGCGATCGCACCCGCGTCGATCACGAGCGGCACCAGGTGGAACGCGGCGACGACCGCGAGCCCCCAGCCGGCTGCGAGCAGGGTCGACGCCACCGAGCCGAATCCCTGCCACGCGAGCAGGCCGACGAACAGCGCCGAGCCGATCGACAGCAGAAGCAGCGCCGCGCGACTCATGCGGCGTCCTTGCGGCGCGAGGCCATCTGACGGAACACCTGACGGAAACCGAAATACGCGATCGCGTCCTTCATGTTGGAAACGAAGCGGCGCCACGGCCGCATGTTCGGATCGGTGACGTATTCGAACGTCAGCGACACACGCATCTCGTTCGGGCCCGCCGGCGTGATGCGATGACGCAGCTTGTCGCCGTCGAAAAACACGAGACCGCCCGGCGGAATCTGCACCGACCCCGGCTGGTCCGGCACCTCGGGATTGCGCGTATGCAGCTCGTAGTCGAGCCGGCACGACGATTCGTCGATCACGCCGAGCAGCAGCGTGTACCGGCGCCCGTCGTAATACGAAGTATCGTAGTGCCAGCCGATATGGTCGCCAGGACGCGTGTAGTAGTAGAGCGCGTAGGCGTGCGGATCGTCGGCGGGCGACACCTGCAACTGGTCGCCGCTCAGCTGCTCGAGCCAGCCGATCAACTCCTTCGAGCGGTACAGCTCGGCGATGAACGGCGCGAGACGGTCGATCGTATGGCGGCTGACACTGCCGCCCTGCTTGTGGCCCGGCAGATAGTTGCGGTTCACTTCGTCGAGCAGCGAGCGCGCGCTGTGAACCAGCTGCGCGGTGACTTCCGGCGCGAGGAAATCTTCCAGATACAGAAACGCATCCTGCGCGACGAAGTCTTTACGCAGACGCGCGTTGTCGAACTTGCGGGTACGGCTCGCGACCGCGCGGTCGGCGTCGGGCGCGGGCGTGAGCGCCGCCACGGACGTGCCTGTCGACACGGGCGCGATCACGTCGTCTTCGGCGTGCAGATTCATTTGCTGGCCCACTGTTGACTGGTTTCAGAAGCGCTGGGGGCCTTCGCCGTCAGGTGAACGCTACGGCGAGCGACGCGCCAATAGTCGATCACCACCCACGCCGCGAACAGCGGCGCGCCGATCGACGCGACCACCACGAACGGCGCAACGACACTAGTCAGCGTGACGATGGGCAACAGGTAGAGCACATCTTCGGTTTCGAAGCCACCCACCGACGCCTGCTTCGTGCCGGCCTTGCCGACCATCTCCTCGATCCGCATGCGCAAAAAGAAGATCAGGGCAACCGCGACACCCGCCACCGCGCCGAGCACGCCGGGCGCGAGCTTCAAAGCGTCGATCTGCGCGCCGCCGGCACCGATACCCATGCCGACGAACAGCATCACGGTCACGAGTGCATCGCAGGCGAGGTCGTAAAAATGACCGATACGGCTCGACTTGCCGCCGACGCGCGCGAGTTCACCGTCCGTATGATCGACGAAATTCGACAAAACGATCAGCAGTGCGCCCGCATTGGCCCACGCGAATCCCCCGTGTGCAAGGCACAGCGCGCCTGCCACGCCGATCAGCAGGCGCAGCGTGGTCAAATGATTCGGGGTGACCCAGGTATCGATTAGCGGTGTCACGAGCCGGCGCGCGAGCCGGGCATCCCACGTACGTGGCGGCGGGACGTTTATTGGAGGTCGGGGTTGCGAAGTCATAAGGCGGAAATATATACGGGATTCTGAAAGCTTGCTGTTGTGTCGTATGTTTCTGTTGCACTTGTGCAGATGCCGTTCCTGTGGCCGTCACAAAGCGGAATTTACCGAATCGCTGTAAAGTGCGAATCCAGTTGCGCCAGTCACCCGGAATCAGTTCGATGTGCAGCACCGCTTGCACCCTCCGAGGGATGGCGCAGTGGTTGCTAATCCACGACATCGACTGTGGACGCCCGCCTACACTCATGAACCGTCTTCTCGCCCCTTTGCTGTTTGCCGCAGCCACCGCGCTGCCGCTGTCCTCTTTCGCCGTGGCGCTCGACGCGCCACTGGTATGCAATGAGAGCGGCCACCAGTTCATTGCTGATCTGATGCAGCAGCAATTGATCAACCCGAAGCCGAGTCACGTCGAAAGCAACTCGATCAACGCGTTCTCGCCGACGCCCGATGCGCATCTGACCGCGTTCGGTTTCCGCGTATTCGCGGTGGTGGGCTTCGAAAAGGACGACCCGATGTTCCGGGTTGGCGACGGCGAACCGGTCGCACAATCCGCGTATGGCGCCGTCGTGTTCGGCGGCGACGACAAGGTCAAAAGCGCGCTCGAGAACGCCGGCAGCACGGCGATCGTGCATCACGTCGCGCCGCTGATCACCGCGATTTTTTGCAAGCGCAACTAGGGGTTGGCGACACGCCTAACGTCGCGATTCGATCCATCCGAGTTGTGCTCGCAAAGTCGGGCCAAGCCGGCCCATCCAAACCAGCGACGCCCTGGCGACGACTTACCCCGGCCGGCGAAACTGGTTCGCCACCCACGCCGCGGCGCTCGCCTTGCTGAGCTTGAATGTCGGCGCTACCTGCACCTGCGCGATCTGCTCGCCGAACATATCGAGCGCGCTCAATAGTGCGTACGGCTCGTCTTCGTCCGGAACGATATCGAGCGTGATGTCGAGTTCGTCGCTGCCGTCCGCGCTCGGCACGCGCACCGCCTTGTGCAGTTGCGCGCGCAGTTGCTGCTCGTGGCGACGCAGCACTTCCGCCGCCGTTTTCACGAGCGTATTGAACGCCGATACGTCGAGCGGCTTCGGATCCTTCTTGTTGCGACCCATCGTCCAAGGTCCGACGAGCGCGGGCTCCGCCTCGCCGTCCTTGATCATTTCGACGGCCCAGCCTTCGTCGTCTTCGTTCTTGATGATGCGCGCGGTCCAGCCGTTATCGCGCCACAGACGTTCTTCATGCACGCTGTCGTCTGGTCCGGACGAGTCGTCGGTCAAGAACTCGGCATTCGTGTCGGTCGAGGGAAAGGGCGTGTCGTTCATCACAGGTTCACTCACTTCGCGGGGCGCACAAACAGATTTCGAACCCGCGATTCTACCTGCCCGGCCCGCTTCGCCCTGCCCGCTCTGACGAACGGACAAGGCGCGTTCGGAACTGCGAGGCCGCTCGAACGGCGAAAATTCTATTCACCCTTACGCGACAATTTATAAAACCGCTTTAAATGTCAGATAAAAAAACGCGGCCCGAAAGCCGCGCGTAAAAATGAAAAAGACGCCCTTTGGTCGAAGGGGTCTATTGAAATTATAAGTGGCATCCCACCTCGATTTAACCGTTTCTGCGTAAGACTGCGTTGCGCAAAACGGTGGGAATCGGCGCGAACGAGGGGCCTCCGATGCTTTCGCGAGGCCTTGTGCCGTAGCCCTCCCGGGGCTTGACAGCGCGACCGCCCATTCGTCGTTAAAAATATTTTCCTTTTAGGGATCTGCACTTACACCATTAATTCATATAATCCACGATTCGAAAATAAACTGTTGTAAGGCGCGCAATTAAATATCTGCATAGCGGCAATTACACTCCGCTGGAAATCGGCAGTCAACGGACACGAGCAGCATCTTTCGCTGGAAAGCCGATTCTGACGACGTCGACGCATGCTCGGTATACTGCCCCGGCCGCCGTGCGACGTCGCGAAAGCGCGCAGCCTGCACGGTAGCTTCGTCGCGAAGCATCGCGCTGTCCGCCAGCGCATCGCGCTTCGCCCACGCCTCACCTTCCCATGCATGACCGGGAATGCCGACGATCGGACCATGAAAAGACTTCTCCTGCTTGCCCCCGCTGTCGCCCTCACTGCCACCCTCGCCGCTTGCGGTTCGTCGGGCGGCCCCGCGCGCGATGCGTCCGCGCCGCTCGTGTACGTGTCGTCGTCACGCACGCCTGCGTCCATCGCCGCCTGCCTCGAAGAACGTCTGCCGCGCGTGCGTACTTCGCGCACTGGCGCCGCGACCGAACTCGCGGTCGGCGCAGATTCGCACAACTCGTACTTCGTCACGCTGACCCCGCTCAACGGCAGCACGGTCATCAAGGTCATGCATCCGGCCAATGCGCCCGACGATCCGCCCGAAGAGGAAATGCGCTTCGATATCGCGCGCTGCAAGACCTGAGCGGCGCGGCGCACTTGAACGCCGTGCGCGTCATCCACGGAAGGCGATGCGCGAATTTTTAACTCGCGCGTCGGCTATTTTTTTACGCGCTCATCTGCGAACATAGCCGCCCTTTGTTTTTCGCGCGGCACCTGTGCCGCGAATGTCGATGGCATCCAGCAAAGCGCATCATGCGACCGGGTTCGCAGCCGGCATCATCGCCGCGTCGATCGTCGCGCGCAGCGGCGGCGGTCCGTTTCATGCCGGCGTGCTGCTGAGCTTCATCGCCGGCGTGGCCGGCAGCACCGCGCCGGACTGGCTCGAAGTCGCATGGTGGTCGCGCGCGCGGCGGCTGTGGATCACGCATCGCACGTTGACGCATTGGGGCATCGGCTGGTTCGCGCTGCTCGCGGCGTCGTATCACATGCTCGGTCATTCGATCTACGCGGCGCCCGCGTTCGGCTTCGCGTGCGGCGGTCTGATGCATCTGCTCGCCGACTGGCCGAATCCGCTCGGCGTGCCGTGGATCGCCGGACGGCATTCGTTGAATCTATGGAATAGCGGGCACTGCGATCTGATCGTCGTCGCGGCGTCGTGGGCGGCCGCGTGGTTCATCGGCGAGCATGTGTGGCTGCATGGCATGCATGCGTTGCCCTCGTTACGCCATTGGCCGATCAGTTAGGCGCAGTGATGCGCCGGCCGCGGCGAGGCGGGCATCACCGCCGCCCATTGTCGGTGCGCTCTCCTTCGCGGACCTTGCCTTGCGATACGCTGCTGCCCGGCGGCACGCTATGCGTGAGCCACACGTTGCCGCCGATCACCGATCCGCGCCCGATCGTCACGCGTCCGAGAATCGTCGCGCCCGCGTAGATCACGACGTCGTCCTCGACGATCGGATGCCGCGCGTTGCCCTTGATCAGCGTGCCGTCTTCGTCGGCCGCGAAGCTCTTCGCGCCGAGCGTGACCGCCTGGTACACGCGCACGCGCTCACCGATGATCGCGGTCTCGCCGATCACCACGCCGGTGCCGTGATCGATGAAGAAGCTCGGCCCGATCGTCGCGCCAGGGTGAATGTCGATGCCGGTCGCCGAGTGTGCGATCTCGTTGATGAAGCGCGCGAGCAGCGGCACGCCGAGCCGATGCAGCGCATGCGCGAGCCGGTGATGCGTCATCGCCCACACGCCCGGATAACACAGCAGGATTTCGGTGATGTGCTGCGCGGCGGGGTCGCCGGTGTACGCAGCCTGGATGTCGCTGACGAGCAGCGCGCGGATGCCCGCCAGCTGCGTCGCGAACTCGCGCGCCACCGCGAACGCGCGCTCGCGCAACTCGGCGTCGGACGTCGCGCCGAACTCGGGCAGGAAACGCAGCGCGCGGCGAATCTGTTCGGCGAGCAGCCGCAACGTGCTTTCGAGCGTATGGCCGACGTAGTAGTCGACCGTTTCGTCGGTCAGATCGGGCGCGCCGTAGTGCGTCGGAAACATCGCGGCACGCAGACCGGTCACGATACTGACCACCGCTTCGCGCGATGGCAATTCGCGAATGCCGAGCGGATGCCGCGTGCGATGCAATTGCTCGCGCGAGGCGCGCAGGTCGGCGACGATCTGTTCAAGGCCCCAGTTTTGGGAAGGCTCGTTGGGCATAAGGGACGGCGCCGTGCAGTGTGCACGGTTCAAAGTGGTTATCAAGCAGAGATTACCGCGTTTTAACGCTGCCCGCCCGGCAGCGCGGAGATCGGCTCGGATTCATGGCGTCGACGCGCGTTGGCGCGCATCGTTCCCTGACTTCAGATCGTCAGACTGCTCGCGTCGATCCAGCGCACTGCCCAATCGCGCGCGTGTGCGATCGCGGCGGCTTCGTCGGAGAAGCGCAGCTCCGTGGGGAAGAAACGGTTGGCGACCAGCTCGCCGTCGCTCGAGCGCGAAATCACCACATACGGTTGCCAGGAGCCGTCGCCCGAGCGCGCCGGTTCGCAATTCAATAGATAGCCGCGATGTGTGAATGCAGCATCGAAGTGCATGAGTCACCCGCCCCTGAAGCCCCGTAACATTTTCGCAGTCGCGCGGCCATTTGTTTGTTAATTTTTTCCGACCATGCGGAACAGCCGGAACATGCCGCCAATTTATCCGCGCGTCGATCGCAGGAGTAGAATCATACTCTGTAGAAAATACGCGTCCATTAAAAAAAACGAAATGAATCGCGGACGTCATCGCCATTCAATCGTGAGGGCAACGCCACTCGCATCGAATCATGGCGGACAACGCATAGCGACTCCCGCGCACAGCGGCGCCGTGTCAGTCGGAACGGCTTTTGCTCTTTTCTTCGACTGTCCTCTTAGGAGATGCACGATGAACAGCGCGATCAGCAAACCCGAAAACGCCGGCACGAAACCAGACCCGAAGGACCCACCAACCACGGACCTGCACAACGATCGCACGCACGACAGCACCGTCGACACCGACGGCAAGAACCATGAAGCGGCCCGTCTGGCGGGCCACGGCGCGATCTCGCCCGACGAAATCACAACCAGCAATGCGACGCTCGAGAACAGCGTGCCCGAGGCGCTCGACGGCATGGCGGGCTTCGACAGCCGGCTCGGCGGCAACCATCTGCTGCTCGCGCTCGAGCCCGGCTACGCGGTAATCGACAAGGGCATGGTAGAACCGCTCGCCGTCTACTCGGCCGACAACCAGTACAACGACCCGCGTCCGGTCGGACAGCGCCAGGATCGCGGCCGCATTCACTACGCGCTCAATCATTTGCGGCCCGCACGCGTTATCGAATTACACCGCGTGAAATAGGCGGACGCGCGTATCATCCCTTTATACGCGCGCGTTTGAATTACCGCGTTTATTCCGATTAAATCAGGCATTCACGTAGCACGCACCGTTTTATTCTGGTGCGTGCTTTGCTTTGTTTAACGTTGGTTCGTTTAACGGAGTTGCGGATGAAAAAAATCGTCGTCATCGGTGCCACGGGCACGCTGGGCCAGGCCGTCAGCGCGGAGCTGAAGGCGCGTCACGAAGTGATCGAGGTGGGCGCGACGCGCGGGCAATATCACGTCGACAGCACGGACCCGGCGAGCGTCGAGCGGCTGTTTCGCGACATCGGCAAGGTGGATGGCGTCGTCACCGCGACCGGCCACGTGCATTTCGGTCCGCTCGCGCAGATGAGCATCGAGCAGTTCTGGGTCGGGCTGCGCGACAAGCTGATGGGTCAGATCAATGTCGTGTTCGCGGCGCTGCCCTATGTGAACGACGGCGGTTCGTTCACGCTGACGAGCGGCATTCTGGGCGACGAGCCGATCGCACAGGGCGCGAGCGCGACGACCGTCAATCTCGCGCTGGAAGGCTTCGTGCGTGGCGCGGCGATCGAACTGCCGCGCGGACTGCGCATCAACGTCGTGAGCCCGACCGTGCTGAGCGAGTCGATGGAGGCTTACGCGCCGTTCTTTCGCGGCTTCGAGCCCGTCAGCGCGCAACGTGCGGCGCTGGCTTATCTGCGCAGCGTGGAAGGCGCGCAGACGGGGCGCGTGTATCGCGTGGGGTATTGAGCGTCAGTGAATTTCCGGCTCGCCCGAACTCTCGGGACTCACGCCCCCGCGCTGCAGGAAGTCGAAATCGCAGCCCTGGTCCGCCTGCATCACATGCGCCTGATGCAGGGCGCCATAGCCGCGCTCGAAGCGCGCCGCCGGTTTGACCCACGCGGCCTTGCGGCGCGCGAACTCTTCGTCCGATATCAGCAGATTCAGTCTGCGGCGCGGCACATCGAGTTCGATCAGATCGCCGCTTCGCACCAACGCCAGCGGCCCGCCGACGAACGCCTCGGGTGCCACGTGCAGCACGCACGCGCCATAGCTCGTGCCGCTCATCCGCGCGTCGGAGATGCGCACCATGTCACGCACGCCCTTTTGCAGCAGCTTGCGTGGGATCGGCAGTTGGCCCCACTCGGGCATGCCAGCGCCGACCGGCCCCGCGTGCTGTAGCACCAGCACACAGCTTTCGTCGATGTCCAGCGCGTCGTCGTCGATGCGCGCGGCCATGTCGGTGTAGTCGCTGAACACGACCGCGCGGCCCGTATGCACGAGTAGATGCGGTTCGGCCGCGCCCGGCTTGATCACGGCGCCGTCGGGCGCGAGATTGCCGCGCAGCACCGCGAGACTGCTGTCGCGCAGTAGCGGATTCGTGCGGCGGCGGATCACGTCGTCGTTGAAAATCTGCGCGCCCGCCAGGTTCTCGCCGAGCGTGCGGCCGTTCACGGTTTTCTGCGAACCGTCGATCAGCTCGCCCAGTTCAGCGAGCACCCCGCGCAAGCCGCCCGCGTAGAAAAAGTCCTCCATCAGATAGGCGCCGGTCGGCCGGATGTTCGCCAGCACGGGCGTGCGGCGCGCGATCTGGTCGAAGCGATCGAGCGTCAACGCGATGCCCGCGCGCCGCGCAAGCGCGATCATATGCACGACCGAATTGGTCGAGCCGGACAGCGCGACGCAGGTCGTCACCGCGTTATCGACCGAGGCCGCCGTGAGCAGGTCCGACGGCTTTAGATCCTCCCACACCATCTCGACGATACGCATGCCGGTTTTCGCGGCCATTTGCGCATGACGCGAATCAGCCGCGGGAATCGATGCGAAGCCGGGCAGCGTGAAGCCCAGTGCTTCGGCCGCGCTGGTCATCGTCGACGCGGTGCCCATCGTCATGCAGTGCCCCGGCGAGCGCGCGATGCTACCTTCGACGCCCTGCCAGTCTTCCGGCGTCAGCGTGCCCGCGCGCAGTTCGGCCCAGTATCGCCATGAGTCGGAACCGGAGCCGAGCGTCACACCGTTCCAGTTGCCGCGCAGCATCGGGCCGGCAGGCAGAAAGATGGCGGGCAGATCCATCGAGATCGCGCCCATCAGCAGCGCGGGGGTGGTCTTGTCGCAGCCGCCCATCAGCACGACGCCATCGGCGGGATACGAGCGCAGCATCTCCTCGGCTTCCATCGCGAGGAAATTGCGGTACAGCATCGTGGTGGGCTTCTGGAACGGCTCGGACAGCGTCTGCACCGGCAGCTCGATCGGGAAGCCGCCGGCCTGCCAGATGCCGCGTTTCACTTCCTCGACGCGCTGCTTGAAATGCGTGTGGCACGGATTGATCTCGCTCCACGTGTTGAGAATCGCGATGACCGGCTTGCCCGCGTATTCCTCCCGGTTGTAGCCCATCTGCGCGGTGCGCGAGCGGTGGCCGAACGAACGCAGATCGTTCGCGCCGTACCAGCGATGACTGCGCAATTCCTCGGCGGTTTTTCTCTTCGTCAACGTCTACTCCACGATTGACGCCGACCACGCGTCAGCGCCGCTGTTCTTTTACGCGAGACACGATCTGCGTCGGGCTCACGAATTGTAGTGCGATCAACACCCAGATCAACGTGATCGCCATATAGATCATCGCCATCGCATCGATCGATTGCGGCGCGCGCACGCCGGTCGAAAACACAGCGTAGTACAACGCGACCACCAGCGTTTGCGTGGCGGGACCGGCCGTAAAGAACGTCAGCTCGAACATGCCGATCGTGCGCACCAGCACCAGCAGCCCTGCGGCCAGCATGCCCGGCACGAGCAGCGGCAGCAGCACGTAACGGAAGTAGCGGAAAGTGTTCGCGCCGAAAATGCGCGCGGCCGCTTCGAGATTCGGATCGATCTGCTCGATGAACGGCGTCATCACCAGAATCACGAATGGCAGCGCCGGTACGAGGTTCGCAAGAATCACGCCCCATAGCGTGCCGGCGAGGCCGACCTTGTACATCACGGTCGCCATCGGAATGCCGTAGGTGACGGGCGGCACCATCAACGGCAGCAGAAAGATCAGCATCGCAAGGCGCTTGCCGCGGAATTGCACGCGCGCGAGGGCATACGCGGCGGGCACGCCGAGCAGCACCGACAACAGCACGACCGCGCCGACCACCTGCACGGTCACCCACAGCACGCTCGCGAGCTGGAAGTCGCGCCACGCCTGCGCATACCAGTGCAGCGTGAAGCCTTGCGGCAACGCGGTACCGAACCAGCGCGTCGCGATCGAATTCACCGCGACGGTTGCAATCAGCAGCACGACGTTGATCAGGAAGAACGCCATCACGGCCCACACCAGCACCTGCCAGATGCGGCCTGGCAGGTTCGCGCGCTGACGCGCGTGTTGCGCGGGCTCGCGGGCGCCATCGCCCGGCTGCGGCGCCGCGGATGCGGAAGCGGAGGTGGACGCGGGCCAGTCGGGCTGCGTCGCGCGACGATCGGTCGTCATCAGCCTTTGCCTCCCGTAACGGGACCACGATAGAACCAGCGGCGCGCGCCGAGCAGCGCCGCGACCACCAGCAGTTGCACGAAGCCCATCACCATCGCGATCGCCGAAGCGAGCGAATAGTCATAGCTCTCGAACGCGGCTTCGGCCGCCGCAATCGACATCACGCGCGTTGGGCCCGCGGGCGCGCCGAGCAGCACCGCCGACGGAAATACCGAGAACGCCTGCACGAACGACAGGCACGCGGCCATCGTGAGCCCCGGCACGAGCAACGGGAAATAGATGCGGCGAAACTGCTGCCACGGACTCGCGCCGAGCGTCGCGGCCGCGCTCGCGAGCGTCGGGTCGATACCGGTCACGTACGACAGCGTCAACAGAAACGCGAACGGAAAGCCCGACACGATCAGCGACAGCAGCACGCCCGTGAAGTTGTGCGTGAGCCGCACCTCTTGCGTGTACAGATGCAGCGCCTGCAACGCTTGCGGCAGCCAGCCGTGCGGACCGAAATACGTGAGCATGCCGTCGGCGATCAGCACGGTGCCGAGCGTCACCGGAATCACCAGCAGTGTCGTGACGATCTTCTGATACCGCGAGTAACGGCGCAGCGCGAATGCGACCGGCACCGACACGCCGACGTTGATCAGCGTGGCCGGCACCGACAGCTTCAGCGTGACGATGATCGTCGGCCACATCGACGTGTCGGTGAAGAACGTCAGATAGTTGGCCCATAGGCCGCCGCCGTTCATCGGCCGGAACGACAGCGCGAGACCGTATGCGAACGGATAAATGAACAGCGCGACGATAAAGAGCAGCGCCGGCGCGACGAGCCAGGCCTTGGCATCGCGCGGCGCGCGGGGAGCAAGCGGGGGGACGAGCGTCGGCGTGTTCATGCGGCCTCTGCGTCGTAGACGAGCACGCACGACGGCCGCACGCGCAGCATGATGCGCTCGCCCTCCGCGCATTCACCGGTCACGCGCGCCCACACGTCGCCGAACGCGGTCTTCACGCGCAGCAGCGAATCATGGCCGCCGTATTCGACCGCGTCGATCAGCGCCTCGAACGCGTTGTCGGCGCCGGGCGCGGCGCGCTCCATGTCTTCGGGGCGCAACGCGACGCTCACGCGCTTGCCGTCGAAGCCGGCCATCGGCGTGCCGATCAGCCGCACGCCGTTCGCACTGACTACGACGCCCTCGCCTTGCATGTCCTCCAGCGTGAACTCCGCGACGTTGCGATAGCCCATGAAGCGCGCGACATGCAGATTGCGCGGCCGCGTATAGACCTCTTTCGGCGTCGCGACCTGCTGCACGACGCCCTCCCTCATCACGACGATGCGATCGGCCATCGACAGCGCTTCGTCCTGATCATGCGTCACGTACAGTGTCGCGCGTTCGAGCTGCGTATGGATGCGGCGAATCTCGGCGCGCATTTCGATGCGCAGCTTGGTATCGAGATTCGACAGCGGCTCGTCCATCAGGATCAGCGGCGGCTCGATCACGATCGCACGCGCGATCGCGACCCGCTGCTGCTGGCCACCGGACAATTGGCCGGGCAGTTTCTGCTCGTGCCCTGTCAGTTGCACCAGTTTCAACGCCTCGCGTGCACGGCGCGCGATCTCGCTCTTGCCGACGCCGCGCATCTTCAGCCCGAAACCGACGTTGTCGAGCACGCTCATGTGCGGGAACAGCGCATAGTTCTGGAACACCATGCCGAAGCCGCGCTTTTCCGGCGGCAGCACGTCGATGCGGCGCTCGTCGAGCCAGATGCCGCCGCCGGTGAGCGGCTGCAATCCGGCGATGCAGTTCAGCGCCGTCGATTTGCCACAACCCGACGGTCCCAGCAGCGCGATGAACTCGCCGCGCCGGATCGTCAGATCGAGACCCTGCAGCGCGGCGATCGCGTGACCTTGCGCGTTCGTGAAACTGCGGCTTACCGAGTCGAGCCGCAACTGCTCAAAGTGATGCTTCATACGGTTTCCTGATCCGCGTGAGACGACGGGTGTCGCAAGTGAAGTGCCGCGCGTGCGGTGCGCGCGGCGCATCAGGCAATCAAGCCGAGGCGCGCGTGATTGACGCAAACACGCAGCGCGGCGCTACCTCACGCCGCGCTGCGTTTTGCCTCGTTTTCCGGCGCAATGGTGACGGCCTAACGGGTCTTCTGCGCGCCGATGTCGGTATCCCACTTCTTGAAGGCCGCAACCATCGCCGCTGCATTCAGCGGCAACGCATGCGGACGATCGCTCAGCATCTTCGCGTATTCGGGACGGCCATACTTTTGCAGCACCTCCTGGCTATGCGCGGGCGCCTGCTCGATGGTGACGCCCTTGATCGCGGGGCCCGGATAGAAGTAGCCGTCGTCGTAGGTCAACGCCTGCTGCGCGGGCTCCAGCATGAAGTTCATCATCTTGTACAGCACGTCGAGCTTTTCCTTCGGCACGCCCTTCGGCACCACCATGTAGTGCGCGTCGTTGACCCACGTCATGTTGTCGAACGGCTGTACGCGGAATTCGGCCGGCACGATGCCGAGCGCGCGCGGATTGATGTCCCAGCCGGTCACGGTCACGGTCATGTCGCGCGTGCCTTCGCCCAGTTCCTTCATCACCGCCGAGGTGCCGCCCGGATAGTACGGAATGCAGTCGTTCAACTGCTTCAGGTACGCCCACGTCTTGTCCCAGCCGTGCACCGGGTCCTGCGGGTCCTTGTCGCCGAGCACGTAGGGCAAGCCCATCAGGAACGTGCGGCCAGGACCGGAATTGGCCGGCCGCGCGTAGATCAGCTTGTCGGGGTGGGCCTTACACCATTGCAGCAGTTGCTCGGGTGTCTTCGGCGGATCGCTGACCTTGGCCGGGTTGTATTCGAGCAGGGGACCAGCCGGCATATACGCGACCTCGAGCCCGTAGCCCTGCGCGAGATCCTGCATCTTGCGCGGGCCCGACGCGTACTTGTCGAGCACACCGGGGAACTGCGCCGCGTTGTCGGGCAGCAGCTTGATCCACAGGTTCTGTTCGATGCCGGCCGCGAGCGCGTCGGTGCCGGTCAGCACGAGGTCGATGTCGGAGCGGCCCGCGGCCTGCATTGCCTTGATCTTGCCGGGCAATTGCGGCGACGGAGCGTTCGTGAACGTGATGTTCGCGACGAGATTCGGATTCTTCGCCTTGAACGCCTCGAAGCCCTTCTGCGTGAGTTGAAGATCGCCGGCCACGTCGACGATGTTGATCGTGACCGGATCGGCCGCGTGCGCGGCAACGGTGAACGCCGCGCTCGCGGCGATACAGACGGATACCAGCTTGAACGACAGCCTGTGCGAAACAGTCATTGCGTCTCCTCGCTTCTTGGTATGAAAGCCCACTGGTCGATGGGTTGTGTGCGGGCGGTATCTTTCTACCAAGGGAACATAGCGAAGCGCAACAGCCGATGTCAAGCAAATAGTCGAGAGCGCGGGGCCTGGAAGAAACGGCTTGAATTACGTGAAATCCTTGCCGTTCAACGCCTGGCAACGCGAATTAAGTGCAAACCCGAGCATCCGCTGTAGCGGAAACACGGGTTGTCTAGTTAGCGGACAACCGCTCAACCTCCCCGCACGCCCTGTGTATTGACGAACAGCGAATACAAGCCGTGGCTCGCCGCCATGAACAGACGGTTGCGATGCCGTCCGCCGAAGCAAACGTTCGCGCAACGCTCCGGTAGCGCGATATGGCCGAGCGGCTCGCCTTGCGCGGTGAAGACGCGCACGCCGTCGAGTTCGTCGGTGCCCATGCCCCAGCCGCACCACAGATTGCCGTGCACGTCCACCCGAAAGCCGTCGGGCGTGCCCGGACCCGCGTCGATCAGCACGCGGTTGTTCGACACCGTCGTGCCTTTGCCATTGGCCTCGACATCGAATACGCGGATCTTGCGCGGCTCGCCGCGCGATTGGACCACGTACAGCAGCGACTCGTCCGGCGAAAACGCCAGACCGTTCGGGGCGAGCACGTCGTCGATGACCATCTGTACCTCGCCCGACTGACCGTCGATCCGATACACGCACGGCTTCAGTTCGGACTGCTGCTGCTCGCCCTCGTAGAAACCTTCGATGCCGAAGGTCGGGTCGGTAAACCAGATCGAGCCGTCCGATTTGACGACCACGTCGTTCGGCGAATTGAAGCGCTTGCCCTGATAGCGGTCGGCGAGCACGGTGATCGAGCCGTCGTACTCGGTACGCGTCACTCGCCGCGTCAGGTGCTCGCAACTGACGAGACGCCCTTCGCGATCACGCGTATGGCCGTTCGCGTTGTTCGACGATTGCCGAAACGTGCTGACCGCGCCCGTCGTTTCATCCCAGCGCAGCATGCGGTCGTTCGGAATATCGCTCCACAGCAGATAGCGGCCGTCGCCGAACCACACCGGTCCCTCCGACCAGCGCGTGCCCTGATACAAGCATTCGACCGACGCCGACGCGATGATCAACGACTTGAAGCGCGGATCGAACACGCGGATGGAGGGATCGGGATAGCGTCGGCTGTGATCGGTCATGTGCTTGCCTGCGTGTCGGAGCGGTTCGATTGGGTGGATGCGAACTCGCGCTCGAGAGCGAGCAGCGTGCGCGCGGTCTGCGCGATCTTCGCATGATGCTCGCGCGGTGTCGAACTGAGCAGCGGCAGCAGCGGCCCCATGTCGGCGAGGCCCGTGAACGTGATTGCATCGTGCAGCACGCGGATCAACGAGATGTCGTGGCGCAATGTTTCGAGCGGCATGAACGCATCGTAAAGACGTTGGGCGGTGTCGTTGTCAGCGCTATCGGCACTATCGGTGCTATCGGCGCTCCGGCCGCGTTGCACCGCGCGCAGCAGCGCCATCACCATGCTCGGCGCGATGCAGCCGCTACCGGTCGTCCACGCCGCCAGCCCGAATTCGCGCAGATGCACGAGCGCCGGCCGCTCACCCATGCCCGATACGATCTTCGCGGCCGGCACGCGTTGCAGCAGCCGGCGCAGATACGGATCGTCATCGGGATCGTCGCGCGGGATCGCGTATTTGACCGCGCTCAACGTGCCACGCTCGACGAGTCGCGCGAGCGTATCGACTGCGACGTAGTTTTCGCTCTTGATATACAGCGTGAGCGGCATGCCGGCCGTGTCGGCAACTCGCGTGAGGCCCGTCTCGACGCCTTCGGACGTCGTAAAGCCGCCGAGCGGCAGCACCATCGCGGTGCGGTAACGCGTCTGCGCGAGGATGCGCGCCTGATCGAGCATCTTGCCGTAGTCGGGACCGAGCGCCGGAATCACGCGTGTCCCGGAACTCGCGGCGTCGGCAAGCAGATCCAGCAACTCGCGGTATTCGCTGACCGCGACGTGATAGAGATTCGCGTTGCCGCCATACAGTAGCGTGCGTACGCCGCCCGCTTCGAGATGGCGAATCAGCGCGAGATTCTGGGCAGGGTCGAGCGTATAGTCGGCGCGGCGCGCGAGCGGCGGCACGGCCATGACCGACGCGGTGAACTCGCCGTCTCGAAGCGGAGATTCGTTCATGATGGTTGAAGCGGAAACGTGCTGGGCGGAGGTTTCACGGTAGCATCGGCGTCACGATGTTGTCAAACAACCTGCGAGTGGCGATCGCCCTGGCATGCCGTCGGTGGCGAATTGCCCGAACCCGCTCATGAAATTTCCTTTGGTTAACAAGAGCTGCAGCCCACATGGAAACGGCGCAGGCGCTTTTTTGACAAGGCGGACGCGACGCGAAATAACCAGATTTCCCAAATAATCGAGTAAATGCGATTAATTCCGAAGCAGGAAGAAATAATGCTGTCAATCAATCACATTAAAATGCGGTCGCCGGATGCCGATTAGCCACGTTTCCCGCCCGAGACCCGGGCGGGTTAAAGATCTATTTCAATCAGCATAATAATAGGCAACGCCGCCCTTGCTATCACATGGCTGCTATCGTTTACCCCGCGGAGCACCAGCGCATTGCTTTCGAGTTTTTAGTGATAGATTATGCGGACCAAAAGAGCGGACCGAAGTTTGTCTGCCAATAACCACGAATGGGATGTTTGCGAGCCTGAGAGAGCCAAAAAATTGTCGCTACACTTTATCGAGCAGATGGCACCGCTATTGAACGCCGCCGACGAGGCGGAATGGTTCGGCGTGATTACGGGCCTCGCCGAAACGTGGGGCTTCGACAGGATACTGGTCGCGATGTTGCCGCGGCCCACCATGCGTCTCGAGGACGCTTACCTGCGCAGCACTTACGCGCCGGCATGGCGGCAGACGTATGACGAACAGGGCATGGTGCATATCGACCCGACGGTCGCGCACTGCCTGTCACGCTCCGCGCCGCTGATCTGGACGCCAGAAATCTTCGCCACCCCGGCGCAGCAATCCCTGTATGAGGAAGCACGCTCGTACGGCTTGGGAGCGGGGGTGACGCTACCGATTCATGGGCCGAATCAGGAAGCCGGCATGATGTGCTTCGTCAATGACGACAAGCCGGCAGACGGGTTCAGGCGTCATGTGAACGCCGCATTGCCGAACCTCGTTCTGTTGCGCGACCTGGTGATCGACACCAGCAAACAGCATCTGGATTCGCATGCGCAGAGCTTGATGCCGAAGCTGACTCCGCGCGAGCGCGAATGCCTGAAATGGACGGCACGCGGCAAATCCACGTGGGAGATCTCCCACATCCTGAGTTGCTCGGAAGCCGTGGTGAACTTCCACATGAAAAACATCAGGGCGAAGTTCGGCGTGAATTCGCGGCGTGCGGCCGCCGTGATAGCGGCCCAGCTTGGGCTTATTGACCCGGGTTGAGCAGCGCGGCCGCGTCGCGGCTGTACATCACGCGCTCGGCGCGACCCAGATCGGCGTCCGACACGGTTTTCATGAAGTAAAGGCCAAGCAGGATCGACACCGGCGCCGGGATCTCCGCACCCGACTCGAAGCGGCTGCCGCGCGACTGCGTGACGCCGAAGCGAGCCCAGAAACGACGCTGGCTCTCTTTTTTCTTCTTCCGGTAGGCAATGATCAGAACACGATCCACTGCCGAAGAGACCTCCGAAGGACGTGCCTGGAGGTGGGTTTGCGGTTGCCAGTGATTGTCGAGGAGTTCCATTTTGGACCCTTGTAGGTTGGGGGCGGATACGTGTCTGAATTTTGCGATACCCGATAAGCATCCACACCTATCCAGGTAGGTAGGTGGCGCAAAGATTCAGAATGCATAAGTTTTCCTGCGTATCTGGCCCCCCAACACGCACAGGAGAACGACATGCAAACCACGATCCGAATTGGACTTCGGCAGGAATTCGACAACGAACTGATCAACGAGATGTACCGGCTGCGCGCCCGGGTCTTTCACGGCCGGCTCGGCTGGGAAATTCCGACCATCGCGGGGATGGAGATAGACGGCTACGACGCGCTCGGGCCGTACTACATGCTGATTCAGGGCGAAGACGAACGGTTGCGCGGCTGTTGGCGCCTGATGCCGACCGAAGGTCCGAACATGCTGAAAGACACCTTCCCGCAACTGCTGCATGGCGCGGCCGCGCCGGTCGGGAGACATATCTGGGAACTGAGCCGCTGGGCGATCGAAACCGACGGGGAGGAACAGTCTTATGGTTTCACGGATATGACAATCCGCGCAATTCAGGAAGTGATGCGCTTCGCACAGCGCATGGGCATCACGCATTACGTCACGGTGACCACCACGCCGATCGAGCGCATGCTGCGCCGCGCCGGGCTCGACATCAGCCGACTCGGGCCGCCGCTGCAGATCGGCGTCGAGCGGGCTGTCGCGCTCGATGTCGCGGTAAGCGCGAAAACGCTGACCTCGCTGTTCGGACCGGTCGCCGACGCCGCTTGAGCCGCGCCGGAGCGTGGCCTCACCGAAGTCGCGCCCCGTTCACCCGCGCGCGACTCAGGAACCGAACATCCGTTCCAGCGCGTTCTCGAGATGCGCGCGCATGGCGGCGCCCGCGCCTGCCGAGTCCTTGCGGCGGATCGCGTCGAGCACCGCCATGTGCTCGGCCTGCACCAGCCGCTGTCGCTCGACCGTTTTGACCAGCGACAGATTGCGCGACAGGTTCATGCTGAACAGGATCTGTTCCTCGATGAACGACATCACCGTGATGAAAAACGGATTCTTCGACGCGCGAGCGACCGCCTGGTGGAACAGGAAGTCGTCCTTCGCTCCGATCCCCTGCGCCTCGATGATGCGCTCGAGTTCGTCCCACGCATGCTGGATCGCGGCGATGTCGTTGGCGTCGGCCTTCAGCGCTGCCTGCGCGGCCGCGCCCGCCTCGGTCACGATGCGAAATTCATAGCAGCGGCGGATATCGGACAGCGTTTCGAGCGGCGCGAAGCGGCGCACGTCCGGGTCGGGCCGCCGCGCGACGGTCGTGCCAGAGCCGTGCCGCGTTGAGATGATGCCGTCGGCCCGCAATCGCGCGAGCGCTTCGCGCACGGTCGGCCGGGACGTGGCGAAACGCTCCGCCAGCGCATGCTCGGTCGGCAATCGTTCGCCTTCCTTGTACTCGCCTTCGAGGATGCGGTTGAGGATGTCGCCGTAGATCTGGTCGGGTAAGCCCTTGGTTTTTCGATCGTTCATCAGCGCACTGGCCAGCTTGTCTGAATATGGCCTGATTGTAAGGCCAATCTTGTTTCACCTTCACCAAACTTATGCGGTTTGTAAGCATGCAAGGCCACTGCGCGCACCGCCGCGCCCGCGATTTTGTCCGCGCCGACCTGAATATTTGGCAAATGTTTGATTTACATCCTGGTGGGCTGCATCTTTTCAGGCAATCTACTAAGCTTCGTTGGTATAAAAGATCAATAAACCCTGCCGCGGCCAGCAATGTGGCAGACGCTTTTTTGACGCGGAGCCGATATGTACAAACGCATCCTTGTAGCGGTCGACGGCAGCAATACCTCGCGCCGCGCGTTCGAAGCGGCGCTCGATCTTGCCAAATCGAATGGCGCCGTGCTGCGGCCATTTTATGTCGTCGAAAACACGCCGATGTACTTCGAGGCGCCCGGCTACGACCCGTCGATCCTGCGTAACCGCCTGATCGAGGAAGGCCAGGAGCTGCGCGCGGAGTTTTCGAAAGTGATGGCCGAGCAAGGCGTGAAGGGCGACCCGGGAGTCTCCGAGGCTTCGTCGCTCGGCGATGTCGCCGAGATCGTGCTGCATGCCGCCGCCGAATTCAACGCCGACCTGCTCGTGATGGGCACGCACGGCCGGCGTGGCTTCCAGCGGCTGATTCTCGGCAGCGTCGCCGAACGCTGCGTGCGCCAGGCGACGCTGCCGGTTCTGCTGGTACCGTCCGCCGCGGGCGCCGACAAGGAACCCGCCTGACACTGTCATCATGCGCAAGGCGGTGAGCCACGACGTCGACATAAGCCGCGGCGGCTCAACTTCCTACCTTCGCCCGGAGCACCGCCGTCGCTCGGCAAGCGGAGCAGCGAACGCGTCACTTTGCCACCTGTTGAGGGACATAACGGGTGGGACAATTTCAACACTACCAAGAATCGCGCGCAGAACATGCTGAATCCTACCGCTGTGACCCATTCCTCGACCCGCTCCGCCGGCGATGCCGAGCGCGCCGCCGGCTCTCTCGCCCGCGGCAGCCGCGAGGCCGTGGCGGGACGCGCAACCGCACGCACCGCCGCACGCTGCTCGAGCTGTTCGATGCGTCAGATCTGCATGCCGCAGGGGCTGTCGGCGGACGAACTGCCGAAACTCGAAACGCTGATCTGCTCGGCGCGCTCGGTGCCGCGCGGCGAAGCGCTGTATCGCAGCGGCGACCGCTTCGACAGCATCTATGCGCTGCGTTCCGGCTCGATGAAGACCGTGATGGTCCACCGCGACGGCCGCGAGCAGGTCACCGGCCTGCGTCTTGCAGGCGAGCCGCTCGGGCTCGACGGCATCAGCGCGGACATCCATGCGTGCAGCGCCGTCGCGCTGGAAGACAGCACGGTGTGCATCGTTCCATACAGTGCGCTGAAGCAGCTATGCCGCGAAATCGGTTCGATCCAGGAGCGCATGCACAAGCTGCTGGGCGCGCAGATCGTCAGCGAGGCCGCGCAGATGATGGTGCTCGGCTCGCTGTCCGCCGACGAACGCGTCGCCGCCTTCCTGCTCGATGTGTCGCAGCGCAATGCGCAGCGCGGCTACTCGTGGTCGGAGTTCAACCTGCGCATGACGCGCGAGGACATGGGCAGCTACCTCGGCATGACGCTCGAAACGGTCAGCCGCACGCTGTCAAGATTTCAAAAGCGTGGCCTGATCGACACGCGGGGCAAGCATATTCACATCGTCGATCTCGAAGGGTTGCGCCAGGTCTGAGCGACCGGGCGGGGCTGGACGGTCGCGCGGTTCGTCTTGGCACGCCGTCTGCGAGGGGGTAAAGTTTTCAGATCGTCCCCCCACGGCAACCGTGTTGCATGGAGACCCGGCCCCAATGAATCGCGACCCTGCCCCGCATCGTCCGCTCGTGCAGCGCCTGCACGACGCCCGTCAAGTCACCGACGACCTGTTTGCAATCGTCAAGCCCAACTACCTCTATGAACGGCCGATCCGCGAGCGTCACCGCGTCGTGTTCTATATCGGCCATCTCGAAGCGTTCGATCGCAATCTGTTCGACCAGCGTCTGTTCGATCTGCCGGCTTTCGCACCGGAACTCGACCAGCTATTCGCATTCGGCATCGATCCGGTAGACGGCGGCTTTCCCACCGATCAGCCCAGCGATTGGCCGTCGCTCGACGCCGTGCGCGAGTATGCGACACGCGCGCGCCGGCAGATCGACGCCGCGCTCGACGAACTCGGCAACCCGGCGCACGACGAGGCGGCCGTGCAGTTGCTGAACGTCGCGATCGAGCATCGGTTGATGCATGCGGAAACGCTCGCATACATGCTCCATCAGCTGCCGCTCGCGCAGAAAAACACCGCGTTGCGCGAGCCGGTGGTGACACGCGCGGAGCAGCGCGACGCGTTGTCGTCGATGGTCAGCGTGCCCGCCGGCACCACCGTGCTCGGCATGCCGCGCGAGGCTGGCCGCTTCGGCTGGGACAATGAATTCGGCGAGATGGGCGTGGAAGTGCCCGCATTCGAGATCGATCGATACATGGTCACCAACGGTGCGTTCCTCGAGTTCCTCGAAGACGGCGGTTATCGCGAGCCGAAGTGGTGGTCGCCGAAGGACTGGGCGTGGAAGGAAGCGGAGCGCATCGAGCATCCGGCCGGCTGGTCGCAGCAACGCACGGCGCGTGACGGCCGCACCGCATGGACACTGCGCACGATGTTCGACGAGGTGCCGTTGCCGCTCGACTGGCCCGTCTATGTGAGCCACGCCGAAGCGAGCGCCTACGCGCGCTGGGCCGGCAAAGCCCTGCCGACGGAGGCGCAATGGCAGCGCGCGGCGCACGGCGCGCCGCACGCGGCATCGGGGAACTTCGATTTCCGTAGCTGGGACCCCCGGCCCGTCGATGCGCATCCGGACAACGTCAGCATCTTCGGTGCGGAAGGTCAGTTCGGCAACGGTTGGGAATGGACCTCGACGCTATTCGAAGCGCTGCCGGGCTTCGAAGCGTTTCCGTTCTATCCCGGATATTCGGCCAACTTCTTCGATGGGCAGCATTACGTGCTGAAGGGCGGCTCGGCGCGAACCGCGCTGTGCATGTTGCGGCCGGAATTTCGCAACTGGTTTCAGCCGCACTATCAGTATGTGTATGCGGGGTTTCGGTGTGTGCGGGGTTGATCGATAAAGCGATAGCTGACGCGAAATCTTGACTATCGCTTTACTGTCGCCCGCTCATCTATCCGTTAATTTTTTGCGTATGCTCCTCTCTTCAATGTTCGCTCAACACGCTGACGCACACAGTTGCTTGAGCGGCGTCGAAACCCACTGAAACAGCCCCCCGAAACGCTTCCGACCGCCCGGCCGTCGGAGGATTGCTGACGTGCGGACGCGACGTCGTTCTCAGCCTGGGGTTCAACGGCTGTGGCGTCGCGGATATCACCGAGGCGGCGGGCGTCCCGAAAGGCTCGTTCTACAACTACTTCGAGAACAAAGAAGAATTCGCCGCAGAAATTCTGGAGGCGTACTGGCAGTCCATCGAGGACCGGCATGGCTCCATTCTTTATGACGCGCGCGTCAAGCCACTTTCTCGCATTGCACGGTTTTTCCACGCGATCAGCGACGACCATGGACGTGAGGATTTCACGCTCGGGTGCCTCATCGGTAATCTGTCGCTGGAGCTCTCGAACGCCAGCGAGCAAACACGACAACGAGCGTCAACTCTGATACGCCGTTGGGAAGAAGCCCTTGCGGTATGCCTTCGCGAAGCGCAGCAAAGAGGCGAACTGGACAAACGACGCAACGCGGACGAACTCGCGGCAATGATGGTCGAGGCTTATGAAGGCGCTGTCATGCGGGGGAAGATCGAACAAAGCGGTCAAGCTTGCGAACGTTTTGAGAAGGTCATGCTGCCTCTGCTCCTTGCCTGATTTTTTTTGATTCGTATGTAACGCGACCGGTCATTTATATCGTAGCCCACCAAATGGAAAGTGACATTCGATGAGTTCCTCCAAACTGGCGCACCAAGTGAGTCCGTACGCCGATCCCGCCGACCCCGCACTCCCAAAGACGGGGTTCGGACTCGACCGGTCAAAAGCCGCACTGGTTGTGATCGACCCGCAAAACGATTTTCTGAGTCCTGGCGGCGCGAGCTGGCCATTCTTCGGCCAGAGCATCACGGAGAACAACACTGTCGGGCACATCGGTCAGCTCTTCAAGGCTGCCACGGAGTTGGGGCTTGTGGTTGCCGTGTCGCCGCACTACTACTATCCGGTGGACCACCATTGGCACTTCGGCGGCCCGCTGGAGAAAGTGATGCACGACATCAACATGTTCGAGCGCAAGGGGCCCACCACGCTGGAGGCCTTCGAAGGCTCCGGCGCCGACTTCCTCGATCAATACAAACAGTACCTTCTCGACGGCAAGACGATTATCGCTTCCCCTCACAAGGTCTATGGGCCGGAAACCAACGATCTCGTCCTGCAACTACGCAAGCAGGGCGTCTCGCAGATTCTGCTTGCGGGGATGGCCGCGAACCTGTGCATCGAGTCGCACCTGCGCGAGTTGATCGAACAAGGATTCGAGGTAGCGGTCGTGCGCGATGCAACGGCGGGACCACGCGTGCCGGAAGGCGACGGCTATCTGGCAGCGATCATTAACTATCGGTTCCTCGCTCATGCATTGTGGACAACCGAGGAAACCATCCGGCAATCGAGGATGTCGGCCCAGAAATGACCAACCAGCGTTCGGGATTCGGGCCGTGTTCAGACATCAATGTTCTCCGTGGTGTACGCCGTTGATCGGTAAAAAGCTGCTCGGAAACGCGGATAGAAAAAATATACGCGATGGTTCACGCAGTCCGACAGACACGGCGCCCGTGCCCCACGGCCGGTTTCAATTCACCGCGAGAAATCTGGATCGCACAACTGGTTTGCCATTCGCTGCGGAGATTGCACAGAGCGCTGGCAGTTGCTGTTTCAAGAAGTCATGCTTCAGCAGCGCAAAACGAATGTTAGGGGGACGTCCCCGCGAGAAGAAGGCGGAAAGATGGCAACACGGTGTTGCATCGAGGAACATCAATCGACGTTGCTTGCGGTGGGCCCTTGCGGAAACGAATTTGAGGATCAACTGGAACTCGGTGGCGGCAAAGCTGCGAGTCACCCGGCAAATGAAACAGAAGTGGCGCGTATTTCTGAGGCATCGCCTCGACGATGGTCTCGACTAGTGCTTGTGGTGTCCCGGCCATGGGAGCGACGTAACGGAGTACGCACACGACGGCTTGAGAGATTGTGCGCTCGCAAACAGTCGGATCAAGAATCTGGCGAGCCGTTGACCTTCAACTACATCGGCAGGAAATTTTCAAACTTCCGCGCATTGCCGCATTCGCCAGGCAGTTACATTACGCTACGGCCGGGTCCTCTTGGCCAGGACCGACTCGGCCGCGGCCAATCGACTTCACCGCCTGGACGCTAACGTCAATATCGTCCCCGTTCCGCCGACCTGACGATCTCCATCTTTCTCACCAGATCGGCAAGCGATAGTGCTTCAAGCTTCTTCATCGCAGCGCCACGGTACATCTTGATGGTAATTTCGCTCAGGTTCATTTCAGCAGCGATCTGCTTATTCAAAAATCCCTTCACAACGTACCAGATCACTTCACGCTCCCGCACGGTCAGCGTGTCATAACGCGCCAGAAGCGAAACCCTGGTCAGAGATTTCTCCAGTTGCTCGGCATGACGACCGATCGCCGATGAAACAGCGTCGATAACACGTTGCTCTCGAACAGGTTTGGTCAGGAAATCAACGGCGCCGGCTTTCATGGCCTCCACCGACATTTCAATGTCACCATGGGCAGTCATGACGATAATTGGCATGTCGACCTGATGCCTTCTCGCACTCAACTGGAACGTCAAGCCACTCTCCCCCTGCAGGCGAACGTCCAGTAGCAGACAGCTTGGAACACTTGGCTTTTCAGCCGAAATGAAATCCCGGATTCGCTCAAAGGTTCGGACCGAATAGCCGCACGAGCGCAGCAAGCTAGATAGTGCCGAGAGCATTGACGCATCGTCGTCAATTACATAGACGATTGCACCGTCCGTGCTAGCCACGGCTGGAAAAATGTTTTTCTCCATTCGCATTCCCTTCCCCGTACAAGTGTATGCAACGCATGGGTCCGTCACTGGGAATAGTCGCTCTGTCGGAATGTGATGCAATTGTAAGCTAATGATGGCGTTGGAGCCGGTATCACACGCAGCGTCGACGAAAGCGCATAGCTTTCTGGCTGCTAACATTCTACCGATAAACAGCGCTATCTCTATATATACTTGCGTATGATTTTAAGTAGGCCCCACGTCGAGTATGATCGTAATCATCCGCTGGACGCGATGGCCACTCCGCGCAATCTGCGCGGACAGGGAGAAAGTCAATTGCGCGCGTCACAGGTAATTTGGGTCGTTGATGACGATCCCTCGGTTCGATCGGGTCTATCAACCTTGCTCAGATCGTTTGACTACGATGTTGTGACCTTCGAATCGGCAGCCGAGGTGTTGGCACACATCGGCGAGACGCAGCCCGACTGCATCGTTTCAGATGTTCAGATGCCAGGAATGTCGGGCATTGAACTGTCTCTGGGCCTGATCGAAAACGGGTGGCGCATACCAACGATATTTATCACCGCATATCCGACGCCCGAACTGCATCGTCAAGCTTTTGCTAACGGCGCCTGTGCCCTTCTGATTAAGCCTTTGGGTGCCAGCGACCTGGCAGGTGCCATCGCGGCTGCGACGAGCATGCGATCCGGTTAGCGTTGCGAAGTCAGATACGTCCGCCACGCTTGCAGATCGATATGTTTTTTATTAGCGACTATCGCCCCCCCTCATTAGACTGACGCGGAATTTCCCGGCCAGGCCGACATTTCGACCACACGTGTCGTCGACGGACGACTACCTGACGAAAACCGATTAATTTCAAGCCGAATTCGGTGGCCCGTCATCACAAGAACCGATTAACGTCGTGTCGATTGATGTTTCTGGATGCAACTCGACGTTGCCTGCTTTGCGCCTTCTTTTCATCCTGATGCCCTCCTAACATTCCTCTTGCGCTGCTGAAGCATGACTCCGTGCGATCGCCATGGTCAGCGTTTTGTGCAATATCCATATCGAATGGCGAGCGAGCCATGTGATGCTGGTGGCGTGCAACGAATCGAAACCACACCCGCTCAGAGCAGAGGCTCAACAACGAGGATGAATATGAAACGCAGTAAGGTGAATGAACAACCCACACGTCGAAAGTTATTGATCGGCGGTGCCGCGGCCGCAGGTGGCCTGGCGGCCGCCATGCTCCCGGGTACGGTTCAGGCAAGCACAGCCGTCGCTTCACCGCAGGCAACGAAAGCGGACCACCGACACTTCTCGAGTTACATATCGTCGAAAGACGGCACTCAGCTGTACTACAAGGATTGGGGTACAGGACGCCCCGTGGTGTTCTGTCACGGCTGGCCCCTTAGTTCCGATAGTTGGGAATCGCAGATGATGCTAGTGGCGTCGCACGGCTTTCGCGCCGTGGCGCACGACCGCAGAGGCCACGGACGTTCGAGCCAACCGTGGAACGGCAATGAAATGGATACTTATGCCGACGATCTAGCGACGGTATTCGAAACGCTCGGTCTCAAAGATGCCGTACTTGTTGGCTTTTCGACCGGCGGCGGCGAGGTTGCACGCTATCTGGGCCGTCACGGCACGCGACGTGTGTCCAAAGTTGTGCTCGTTTCAGCCGTTCCGCCGCTGATGCTGAAAACTTCCACTAACGTCGGTGGATTGCCGATCGAGGTATTTGACGGTCTGCGTGCCGCTCAACTGGCGAATCGCTCGCAATTCTACAAAGACGTGCCATCCGGACCGTTCTATGGCTTCAACCGCCCGGGCGTCAAGCCGTCGCAGGGTTTGATCGATTCGTGGTGGGCGCAGGGCATGCAGGGTGGCCACAAAAACACGTACGATTCGATCAAGGCATTCTCCGAAACCGACTTTACCGAAGACCTGAAGAAAATCGACGTCCCGACGCTGATTATTCATGGAGAAGACGATCAGATCGTGCCTATCGACGCAGCTGGCCGTGCATCGGCAAATCTGATCAAGAACTCGAAGCTGATTGTCTACCCGGGCGCGCCTCATGGCTTGACCGACACGCATAAAGACAAATTCAACGCGGATCTACTCGCATTCATCCAAAGCTAAGCGCTGCGGAAAACTTCACTGATCACAAGGGCAAGTACTTTCGTCCTTGCCCTCTTTTGCATGTGGGTTGCCACTCGCGTGCGTCTGATAACTCGTCCAGTCGCTACAGTCCGGCTTGACCGGCACCAACAAAGCGCTCTTTCCGCCCTTGCAAGGACGTGCGACGCTCCCCGTACAACGCGCGCATACGCTTCGAATGGCGCGCGGAATGTACCTGCCCGATGAAATCCGCAGCAACCGCCTTCAGTGTGTCGAAGCGCCTGCGTTCACATGAGAGTGCAGTAAAAATCGGGTCGGTCGATGTCATGTATTTCGCCGCAGGCAGAGAACATCAATTCCAAAATAGCCGTCCGATTTTATGAATATATGGAATAAATATTCGGACGCGGCTTCATAAATCAGGGGAAAACATATCACTTAGAATTCCTCGGGCGAAACCGCCTGCCTCCGGCGGTATTACATCGCAACACACTCTGATGTTCGACCAAGGAAGACCACATGAGTTATCAAACGGGGCTAAGCGGCTTGCATGCCGCCTCAAACGATCTCGATGTCATCGGCAATAATATTGCAAACGCCCACACAGTGGGATTCAAGCAAGGCACGGCGGTTTTTTCCGACATGTACGCTAACGCAATGCTCGGCGCGACGAATAACCAGATCGGCATCGGCGTTGCAACTTCTGCGATTGTCCGGGACTTCTCGGAAGGAACGCCCACCCAAACCGGCAATCCTCTCGATCTCGACATTAGAGGAAATGGCTTTTTTCTGCTATCTCAGAACGGTACTCCGGTCTACTCGAGAAACGGTCAATTTCAACAAGACAGTGACGGAAATATTATTAGCAGCGGTAATGGCCTTCCGTTGATGGGATACGCAGAAGGTCCGAATGGCGTCGTCGACACTTCACGCCTGGTTCAATTAACGACCGCAACCGTGGCAAATCTGCCCCCGATGCCGACCAGCGCGATCGCGTGGTCCTTCAATCTGAACGCGGGAGATGACACCCCGAAGGTCACGCCGTTCGACCCTACCAACAACCAGAGCTACAACTTCGCTACCACGGCTACTACGTACGATTCAGAAGGTAACCAGCATCAGATCAGCATTTATCTTGTGAAAGATCCGGCTACCCCCAATCAATGGAGTGCCTATATAGCGCCCCAAGGTTCGGATGTCACCGTTGACAATGGAACCGGGGCGCCTTCCTCGTACACACAAATCGGAACACTGACTTTCGATTCCTCCGGCAGGCTGACCAGTTCAAGTTCGCTCTCGTTCGAGATGAGCATGACAAACGGCAGCGCGAGCCCGCAAACGATTGCCATCGATCTCGGCAACACCACGCAGTATGCTGCGACGACAGACAGCGTGACCCGGTATCACCCCGACGGATATGCCGCGGCCGCCTACAACGGCACACTTTCCGTGGCTGACGACGGCACCATCACTGCCGGTTACACGAACGGGGAGACCCTCGTCATTGGGCAAGTGGCGACGGCGACTTTCGCCAATCCGAATGGGCTTGAAAGTCAAAGCGGCAACCTGTTCTACGCAACCCAGGCGTCAGGGTCTGCGCAAATCGGCACGCCGGGCACTTTCAACCATGGCGCGCTACAAGGATTTATGGAAGTGGAGTTGCCCCTGTAACTGAGGACACGCGGACACCGTTAGATTGATGACTCCGCTGCACGCCTGAACTCGCGAGGCGAGCGATATTTCAATGCTTTGTGCGGGTGGCGCTCATTGTAGTGTTCAAAGGCAACGGCCAGACGCGAGAGGGCCGTTGGCGCGTCAGGCTTATCCATATAGGCGACGTAATTGTGCTTCATGGTCTTCACGAACGACTCAGCCATACCATTGCTTTGCGGCGAGCGCACGGGCGTGGTCAGCGGCTGCAGGCCCAGCTCGCGCGCAAAGCTGCGCGTGCGATGGTCGATGTAGGCCGAGCCGTTGTCCGTCAGCCATTCGATGGGCTGCGCGGCCTGCGTAGTGCCGAAGCGCTGTTCGACGGCAGCGAGCATCACGTCGCGCACCACGTCGCCGCTATGGCCTCCAGTGGTCGCAGCCCAGCTAATCGCCTCCCGGTCGCAGCAATCCAGCGCGAACGTTACGCGCAGCGGCGTGCCATCGTCGCACCGGAACTCAAAGCCATCGGAGCACCAGCGGGTATCGCTGCGGTCCACGGCGACGCGACCGTCATGCCGCCGCTTGTCTCGCCGCACGCCGGGACGACGCAGCAGCAACTGGTGCTCGCGCATAACCCGATACACGCGCTTGTGGTTGACGCACTGCGCGCCGGTCTGTTCCCGACTGCGGCGCAGCAGTGCCCAGATGCGTCGGTAGCCGTAGGTCGGTAGGTGCGCGACATGGGCCTGAATTTCCTCCACCAGCTTCGTGTCGTCGGTCCGTCTGGCGCTACGACCATCTTGCCAGTCAGACGAGCGAGCCAGTTTCGCTGCTACGCCAGAGCGCGCCACGCCGAGAACTTCACAGACCGTTTTCAATGGTCGTCCCCCGGCAGCAAGGGCGAGCGCGCAATCAGGTTTTTTGAGCGGCCCCATTCCACGGCTTCCTTCAGGATTTCGACTTCCATCGTCTTCTTCCCGAGTAGTCGTTGCAGTTCCTTGATTTCCTTGATGGCTGCGGCGAGCTCTGATGCCGGCACGACGGTCTCGCCCGCTTTCACTGCCGCCAGACTGCCTTCCTGGTATTGCTTGCGCCAGCCGAACACTTGGTTCGGGTTCACGCCATGCCGCCGGGCAACGGCTGATACCGATGCGCCAGATATCAGCGTCTCCTGGACGATGGCGATTTTTTCCTGCGCCGTGCGCCGCCGACGGCGCTCCGGCTCACTCAGAATTTCGATGGGTTCCACGTAATGACTAGGCTTACTGTTAGGCACAAGACTATCCCTTATTTTAAGAGAGTCCTTGTGTCCTCAGATACGTGGGGCTGCTCCAGGAAGAAAGTTCGAACGTCGATCTGACTGACCAGCTTGTAGCGCTCATTACGGCGCAACGAAACTATCAAGCCAACGCTCAAACGATCAAGACCCAACAAGCCGTCGACCAATCGCTTATCAATATATAGCCAGGACAAGGCAGGTGACGTCCTGCCTTCGCCCTCACCTGATCCCTCCAGTACTTCGTGTGGCGCTAGCTGCGCTGCTAGCGGTCACCACAGCCCCCAAAAACATATGGACAGTACCCTGGTCGTATCTGCTCCCTCCGTCTTCAGGCCGTTTTGTGTGACGGGGGAAGCTGGAGATTCGCTGACGGAGATTCCGATAGTCAAGGCCACCCGACTCAAGCCCTCCACGCTAGCCGCTACCTCCAAGGGATGGTCCGGCTTCCAGGAGTGTTGCGTCTGTCCTGACGACTGGAACGTCGACTTTGCAGCCGCTTACTTTTCCCCGTATCAAATTGAAGATGAGCAGATCATCTCAACGCTTACCTTTAACGTGACGATCCAAAATGACGCTCCATACCCGGTACAGGCAACTGGGTATGTCTTTGATGGACTGGACCACCCCGTTGGCAGCCTGGACCTGAGATATTTCGGGCAACGAATGCCCCGTGCACTGCAATTCGACGTTTCTGCATACCGGCTCTCGACGTCGAGTCGTCTCCTTATCGCCTTCCAGATTGCTGGAGGGGGAAGCACAAAGATCCCACGCCCCCCGCTAATCACGAGCGTCACAATCGACGTCGTAGCCTGCGTTCCGACGACCGTGAAGAATTAATTCCTTGGCGCTGGCACGTCAGGGACCAGCGCCAGCGTCATAACCTTCAGAGTCACTGAATAGGCTATCTGACGGCCAATGCGGCATCCGGGGACTATGCGGCGATCAGGGCCGTTCACAAGCGCTTCTCCAATTCATCTCTGAGGATCATCGCATCTGCGTTCACGGCCTGAGGACGCCTACGTTGGGGCCTGTAAACGTACTCGTCGCACTGGATCTGGCGACCACTGACTGCACATACTCCTGAATGACGAGCACGAACCAGATGCCATTCCTGGTTTCCGTATACACATCGCAACGGGTCCAGCCAGGCGAGCGTAACGCTCGTTGTCGTGGCACGCTCCAAAAAGCGTATGGTGGGTCCGTCTGCACGCTTTCCTGGCGAGCTTTCAAACCCTTGCGCCCAATCTGGTGCAACGTTGCTATTCGAGCTCTTCTCACCCGACAGTTGTCCAAGGATGCCGATGGTCATCAGCCACGGATCGAGAATATTCGACTGCGCCTCCATATTCGGGCTCCTCTTCCATTGTTGCGTGTTCTTTACGATCTTCTCCTCCCCCTGCGGGGCCACCGTCAGGTGAAATCCTAGGCGGAATACGCGGGCGGCAGTAGCCCCGAGCACGGCCTCACCGTGTTGTCATCGCATCAACAATCAAGGGCAACCGGCCAGAGGCACGACCTCGGTTGGACATTGCAGATCGAGCGCGCGGATCTGCTCGGTCATGTAATCGATAAATACTCGAATGCGCGATGGCAAGTGCTTGCGGCTCAGATAACACGCGTAATGACCGCGGTCGTCGGGCGCATACTGTACAAGGCACGCGTACAGACGGTTTGCGCGCAGCAGTTCGCTCACCTGGTAGGCTGCGAGCTGGGCAATGCCGTGGCCCGCAAGCACTGCCTGCAACACGAGATCCGCATCGTTGAGAACGTGCACGGCCTTCGGCACGACTTTGCGGCTCGCGCCGCCCACCTTGAATTCCCATTCGGCGATACGGCCCGAAACGAGACGGAGATTGATGCAGCGATGCATCCCGAGGTCCTCGACGGAGCGCGGCAAGCCGTGAGCGCGCGCGTATTCCGGCGAGGCACACACGATCATCTGCATCGGGAACAGTTGTTTTGCGATGACCTGGCTGTCGTCCAGCTTGCCGTCACGAAACGCGACGTCGATACGGTCCGTTGTGAATTCGATCGGGCCGTCCTTGAGCATGAAATCGAGCGCAATGTCGGGGTACGCCGTATAGAAGCCGCTGAGCAGCGGCGCGACGATCCTGCGGCCGAAGCCCGTCGTCGAGCAGATGCGCAACTGGCCGCGCGGCGGACCCTGGCGAAGTTCGCGCATATCCGCGAGCGCGCGGACGATGCGCTCGACACCAGGGTTGCAGTTCTGATAGAAAAGTTCGCCTTCGCGTGTCAATGCCATACTGCGCGTGGTCCTCAGCAGGAGCCGCGCATCGATCTGCGCTTCGAGTTTCTGGACATTGCGGCTCACAGCCGAGCGGCCGATGCCGAGCCGACTGGCAGCCTTGGCGAAGCTGCCTTCGCTCACTACCGCGAGGAAGGAGATCACGCCCACATAGCTGGTGGCGAAACTGGATGCGAGCGAGTCGTCGCTCGAAGCCCGGAGAGAATTCGTCACGCCGGTCGAGACGAGCATGTGCTGTTTGCCGTTCATTTCACGATTCGTTAATAGATCCATGGGTCGCGGCGGCCAGCGTCCGCGGCCGGCGAACCGTGCGAACGGACACTGACGCCGCAAAGACGATACGAGATGTTCTGGCCGGACCACACCGCCCTTGACACTGCGGCAGTGCATTCCGCGTCATTCGCTCCGACGACGGCAATGCCGGGTTCAATGCGGTTGCCAGAAGCGCATGGTCCTGGCGGCGGCACGAATCCAGTGCAGTTGTTCCCAGCCAGCTACCCCGCCTGCTTTAAAGGCGCGCTCAAGGTGATCGCCGTAAAAAAGCGGCTTCGCACACGGCGAGATCACGGTGGGTGCTGCCAGGACGTTTGGACGCGCATCGCCCGCGCGCGTCTCGCTTCATGAAGATGCGCCCGCAGGCAACGGAGTCGTTGCGGCAAGCACCTCCGGTAGCAGGCAATCGTCGACCACCGGGGTCGGTAGTTCGCGCAATCTTTCCCCTGTAGTCAAGCGTAGCGAGAACTCATATCAGCGACATACCGCCATCGACGTTCAGATTGATGCCGCTGATGAAGCTGCTTTCGTCGCTGACAAGGAAGAGCGCGGCGCGCGCCAGTTCTTCGGGCTGACCGAGGCGACCCAGTGGAATGCGGCCTGCAACGGCTGCCTCGAATGCGGGCCGTTCGGCGCTCCCGATGCCGAGCTTGCCGAGGATAGGCGTATCGACCGGTCCGGGACTGATGACATTCACGCGAATGCCACGTGCCTGGAATTCGAGCGCCCAACTCCGCGCAAATGCCTCGATTGCGGCCTTGGTGCCGGCATAGACGGCGTGCCCCTCGAACACCTTCGAACTCGCAATCGAACTGGTCAACAGAATGGCGCCGTGTTCGCGCATCAACGGCGCGATTTTCTGGACGCCAAAAAAGATGGCTTTGGTGTTGGTCGTGAAGTGAAGGTCGTACGATTCGTGGCTCACTTCGCTCGAGGGCGCAATGGTATTGATTCCCGCATTGGCGAAGTAGATATCGAGCCCGCCAAAGCGGCGAGAAACCAGCGAGGCGACCTCGTCGTGCGTTTGAGGGTTCGCGAGGTCGCCCGTCAACCCGATCGCCCTATCTCCAAGTTCGGATACGGTCGCATTGACCGCATCTGCCCGGCGGCCGACCACGATCACATTCGCACCCTCCTCGACCAACAGCCGGGCCGTCGCCAACCCAATTCCGCTATTCGCGCCTGTGACGACAGCGACCTTATTTGCGAGCCGATTCATTTTCTTTCCTCGTCGTATTTCGCCGATCTGGCGTACTGCCGGAATGTAGCAACGGCCGCGAAGGCGCTAAAGTCACACGATGGCCATTTCACTTGTTCCGATCTGTCATCATGTCTGCCGAAAATCTCAATGGTCTTGCCGCATTCGTCCGCGCCGTCGAGACTGGCTCGTTCACGAGTGCAGCCCATTCGTTGGGCACCACCCCTTCCGCGGTGTCCAAAAGCATCGCGAGGCTCGAAAAACGTCTGGGCGTCAGGCTGTTTCAACGGTCGACGCGCGCCTTCCTCCTGAGCGTGGAAGGACAAGCGTACTACGAGCAAGTGGCTCCGCTCGTGCGCGGCCTGGAGCGTGCAGACGAGGTTCTGCGTTCGCCCGCAACTGTCTCGGGAAGATTGCGTGTGAGCCTGCCAGGCGAGCTGGGGCGCCTTTTGCTGGACCCCGTCACGCGGCACCTGATGACGAAACATCCGGAACTCGCGCTCGATGTGAGCGTCAGCGATCGCCATGTCGATCTGATCCGCGATGGCTTCGATATCGCGATCAGAGCAGGATGGCTAGGAGATAGCGGTCTGCATGCGCACACCATTGCAGAGTTGCCGCTGGTGCTGGTGGCTGCGCCGGATTATCTGCGTGAACACGGAACACCGCGGAGGATCGCTGATCTCGCCGCGCATCGACACGTGCGCTATCGGCTTAGCGGGCGCGCGTATCCCGTGATCTTCGCGGATGGAACGACTGTCGCTGTCGATGGCGTGTTTGACGCGGACAGTGGCGACGCAATGCGGGTGGCAGCGTTGAATGGACTGGGTATTGCACAGATCCTGGCGATCGCCGTGCGAGATGACCTCGCTGCCGGACGGTTATGCACCGTGCTGCAGGGCCACGCGATGGCGTCCGTGCCCGTGCACGCGCTTCATGCCTTCGGACGGAACATTCCAATGCGCGCAAGGGTATTCATGGATTTCGTCACGGCACAACTGGTTGGATGGAAGGCCTCGCCTGCCGGGTCCGTCGCTGTCACTGCAACACGTTCGCACCTGAAAGTGAGATCAAAAAGAACCTGATGGCGCTGTCAAAGGTTCACGCATGATGCTGCTACTTGCACCCGCATTGACAATGATCCGCATTACCAACGACGCCGCCATAAGGAACGTGTATTCTTGCGTAGTGCCTGTATCCGCAGGATTTGACCTATCTCGTTGCGACTCCGATGGATCAGAAAAGAAAAATTCTATGGGACGACGGCGAGCGCGTTTTCTCGCGAGAACAGTCCTCGGCGCCAGCCGGCCAGAATGTGCTGCTGGCGCGGCTTGCCCGTGAACAGCCGATGCCCGCCAGTCTCGATCGTCTTGCCCACGAGTTCGCGCTGAAGGACGAGCTTGACAGTGCCTGGGCCGTGCGCCCGCTGAGACTGGTGCGCGAAGGCAGCCAGACCGTGCTGGCACTCGAGGACCCTGGCGGCGAGCCGCTGGCGAGGCTGCTCGGCGCACCAATGGAGATCGGTTATTTTTTGGAACTCGCGATTGGCATTGCCGCCGCGCTCGGCAAGCTTCATCAGCGCGGTCTGGTCCATAAGGATCTGAAGCCCGCGCATGTCCTCGTGCATTGCGCCGACGAACAGGCGCGGCTCACCGGCTTCGGCCTGGCCTCGCGCCTGCCGCGTGAGCGGCAGGCGCCCGAACCTCCCGAAACCATCGCCGGAACGCTCGCCTATATGGCACCCGAGCAGACCGGCCGGATGAATCGTTCGATCGATTCGCGCAGCGATCTGTATGCGCTCGGCGTCACGTTCTACCAGATGTTGACGGGTGTGCTGCCGTTTGCGGCCACGGACGCAATGGAATGGGTGCACTGCCATATCGCCAGAACACCGTTGCCGCCTAACACGCGGGTGGAAGCTGTCCCTGCGGTGATCTCCCGCATCGTCATGAAGCTGCTCGCCAAGACCGCCGAGGAGCGTTACCAGACTGCCGCCGGTGTCGAGCATGATCTGCGGCGGTGCCTCGCGGACTGGCAACGTCGGCGCCGTATCGACGACTTTACGCTGGACGAGCACGGCACCCCCGACCGGCTGATGATCCCCGAGAAGCTTTACGGACGTGAGCGCGAAGTCGAGACCCTGGTCGCCACTTTCGACCGGATTCTGGATAGCGGCGTGCCCGAGCTCGTGCTGGTGTCCGGTTATTCGGGAATCGGCAAATCATCGGTGGTCAATGAACTGCACAAGATCCTCGTGCCGTCACGTGGACTGTTTGCCTCCGGCAAGTTCGACCAGTACAAGCGCGACATCCCCTATGCGACGCTGATCCAGGCATTTCAAAGCCTGGTGCGCATGCTGCTGGGCAAGTCCGACACCGAGCTGGCGGGCTGGCGTGCCGCATTGCTGGACGCGCTCGCGCCCAATGCGGCGCTCATCAGCGACCTGATCCCCGAACTGGAGCTGATCATCGGCGAGCCGCCCCCGGTCCCGCAGCTCGAACCACAACAGGCGAAACAGCGCTTCCTGCAGGTGTTCCGGCGCTTCATCGGCGTATTCGCGCAGGCCGAGCATCCGCTGGCACTGTTTCTCGACGACCTGCAGTGGCTCGATGCAGCGACCCTCGACCTGCTCGCGGATCTGCTGATCCAGCCGGACCTGCGCTACCTGATGGTCATCGGCGCCTATCGCGACAACGAGGTGGATGCCGCCCATCCACTGACCGCCCGGCTCCAGGCTATCCGCAGCGCGGGCGCGACGGTCGGGGAAATCCGGCTCGCGCCGCTGACCGGTACGCACATCGGGAGTCTGATCGCGGACGCGCTGCACTGTGCGCCTGACAACATTGCGCCCCTGGCGCGCCTCGTGCACGACAGGACGGGTGGCAACCCGTTCTTCGTGATCCAGTTCCTGCTGGCACTCGCCGAAGGCAATCTTCTCGCTTTCGATCACGATGCACGGCAGTGGCGCTGGGATACCGAACGCATCCATGCCAGCAGTTACACCGACAACGTCGTGGACCTGATGGCCGGCAAGCTGACCCGCCTGCCGCCCGCGACGCAACACGCGCTGCAGCAGCTTGCCTGTCTCGGGAACGTCGCGAACATCACGACATTATCCGCCGTGCTCGGCACACCCGAAGCCCAGGTTCACGCCGTGCTGTGGGAGGCGGTTCGCCAGGAACTGGCCGTGCGACTGGAGGGCGCTTACGCGTTCGTTCATGACAGGATCCACGAAGCCGCCTATTCACTGATCCTTGAAGCATCGCGCGCCGAGGCTCATCTGCGCATCGGCCGGCTGCTCGTCGCGCAGACCCCTGCGGAAAAGCGCGAAGAAGCGATCTTCGAGATCGTCGGGCAGCTCAATCGCGGTGCCGCACTGATCACCGAGCCGGACGAACGCGAGCAACTGGCCGAACTCAATCTGCACGCCGGCCAGCGCGCCAGGGCGTCGGCAGCCTACACGTCGGCGCTCGCCTATTTCACCACTGGCGCGGGCTTGTTGAGCGACGATTGCTGGCAGCGGCGGCATCAGTTGACCTTTGCACTGGAGCTGAACCGGGCCGAATGCGAACTCCTGACGGGACAGTTGCCGGTCGCCGAAACGCGCCTTGCGGAGTTATCGAAGCGTGCTACGACCACCGTCGAGCGCGCCCGGGTTGCGTGCTTGCAGATGGATGTTTTCCTGATGCTCGGCCAGCGCGAGATTGGGGTCGCTGTGTGCCTCGCCTTCCTTCGTCAGGTGGGCATCGAGTGGTCAGCCCATCCGGACGACGCAACCGTGCGCAGTGAATACGAGCGCATCTGGCCGCTGCTTGGCGAGCGGGCCATCGAGGAACTCATCGATCTGCCGCCGATGCAGGACGCGCTCGCTCTCGCAACCATCGATGCGGTGATCTCGCTAGTCCCGCCTGCCCTCCACAGTGACGGGAACCTCGCTTGCCTGACGATCTGCAAGGCAATCACGCTCAGCTTAGAGCACGGCAATAGCGACGCCTCGTCCGTGGCCTACGCTAATTTTCCGAGGTTCGCCGGACGAGTTTTTGGCGACTATCAGGCCGGATTCCGGTTCGGCGAACTCGGCTGCAAACTCGTCGAGCGACGTGGCCTGGAACGCTACGAGGCCCGCACGTATCTGTCCTACTACATGTATGTCGCGCGCCTGGTTCAACCGATGCGTAATTGCGCAGAGCAGATGCGCCGCGTTTTCGACATGGCCAATCGGACCGGCGATATTCCGTGGGGGGCGTTCTCGCGCAACCACATCGTCTCGACCATGCTGGCAACCGGCGCACCACTATCCGAGGCGCACCGAGAGACAGAATCCGGCATTGCATACTGCGACAGAGTGCGGTTTTCCATGGTCACAGCCTTTAGTGAACTGCAGCTCGCACTGATCCGGACGCTCCGCGGCCTGACACCGGTGTTCGGCAGCCTCGATTGCGCTGAGTTCGACGAGCTTCGCACAGAACGTCACCTGTCTCAAACCTCTGTGTCGTACGTGTGCATGTATTGGATCCGGAAACTGCAGGCACGCTATTTTGCCGGCGACTATGAGGCAGCCACGCGCGCGGCTGCACGGGCGAATGAGCTAAGCTGGGTCATGTACTCGTTTACCGAGGAAGCGGAATATTACTTCTATGCCGCGCTGGCGTGCGCTGGCCGGTGCGACGCCATCCCGGCCGGCGAGCGTACACAGCACCTGGGCACGCTGCGCGCCCATCATAAGCAACTGACTATCTGGGCGGATCTCTGCGCGGAGAACTTCGCAAGCCATACCGCGCTGGTCGGCGCCGAGATCGCCCGCATCGAAGGCCGCGTGGTCGACGCCGAAATGCTCTACGAACAAGCCATCCGCTCGGCGCAGCATAGCGATTTCGCGCACGTCGAGGCACTGGCCAACGAACTCGCGTCCCGTTTTTATGCCGCACGCGATCTTCGAAAGTTTGCGCGTGTTTGCATGAAGGACGCCCACAATGGCTATCTGCGTTGGGGCGCCAATGGAAAGGTGCGGCAACTCGAGGAACAGTATCCTTACTTGAGAACCGACGAGGCGACGGCGCCCGGACCAACGAATACGATCGCAGCGCCAATCGAGCACCTCGACCTGGCGACCGTGATCAAGGTGTCGCAGGCGGCTTCTGGCGAGATCCACCTGGATAAGCTGATCGGGATGGTCATGCGCACGTCGATCGAGCAGGCGGGCGCGGAACGGGGTCTGCTGATCCTGTCGGGTGCGGGCGGCCATCGGATTGCGGCGGAAGCCACCACCGCCGGCGACGCGGTCCACGTGCAGATCTTCGACGCGCCGGTCACCGCAGCGATGTTGCCGGTGTCGATCCTCAACCAGGTCTTGCGGACCCGCGAGACTATCTTTCTGGACGATGCCGCAGCTGACCCCTTGGCTGCCGCGGACCCCTACGTCCGTCAGCATCGCGCCCGTTCCATTCTGTGCCTGCCCTTGATGAACGCAACCAGGCTCATGGGTGCGCTCTACCTCGATAACAATCTCACTGCCCGCGTGTTCAGCCCCGCGCGGATCGCCGTGCTGAAGCTCGTCGCGTCGCAAGCTGAGATTTCGCTCGAAATTGCCCGTTTGTACCGCGATGTCGCGCAAAGCGAAGCAAAGATCCGGCGTCTTGTCGATGCCAACATCATCGGCATCAATGTCTGGGAGGCCGGCGGGAATATCCTCGAAGCCAACGACGTGTTTCTGCGCATGGTGGGCTATGACCGCGACGATCTTTTCTCTGGCCGCGTCCGCTGGCTGGATCTGACGCCACCGGAAAGGCATGACGACGCGATCCGCGCGCGCATCGAGTTAACTGAAACTGGCCGCACCAAGCCGTTCGAAATGGAATACATCAGGAAGGACGGCAGTCGCGTACCGATCATTCTGGGCCTCGCTGCGTTCGACGCAAGCGGCCGGGAAGGCCTGGCGTTCGTGCTCGATCTCACCGAGCAGAAGCAGGCGGAAAAGAAAATTCGCGAGAGCGAGCAGCGCTACCGCGAGGTGCAGACCGATCTGGCGCACGCGAACCGTGTGGCGACCATGGGGCAGCTCGCGGCCTCGATTGCCCACGAAGTCTATCAACCGATTGCCGCGACGGTGACCCATGCCGAAGCCGCATTGCGATGGCTGCACCGCGAGCCCGCCAACCTCACCGAGGTCAGCCTCGCGCTCGACGGTATCCTCAGGGACGGCAATCGCGCCGGCGACGTGCTCGCGCGGCTCCGGCAACTGATCAGGAAGGCGCCACGGAAAAAGGAGCTGGTGAACATCAACGAGGCGATCCGCGAGATCGTCGAACTCGTCCAGGGAGAAGCAAGGAAATGCGGCGCCCTGCTGGCGATGCAGCTCGCAGAGTGTTTGCCGTTCGTCGAAGGCGACCGTGTGGAACTGCAACAGGTCATGCTCAACCTGATCATCAATGCGCTGGAGGCAATGAGCGGCATCGATGGTTTGCGACAGGTGCACGTCAGTACCGGCGAGGCCGACGGCGGCTGCGTGCTCGTGACCGTGCGCGACTCAGGACCGGGCTTTGGTCCTAACGGTGCCGACCACGCGTTCACCGCGTTCTACACCACGAAGTCCACGGGCCTTGGCATGGGACTTTCGATCTGCCGTTCGATCATCGATGCGCACCGTGGCCGACTGTGGGTGAGTGAGTGCTCTCCACGCGGCGCGGCCGTTCAGTTCACGCTACCCCGGCAACGCGCGGTTTTGTCGTGATGCGGTTATAGAACCCTCGACGTATTTCAACGGATCGGCCTTCACGGGTTCTGCTTCATCAAATAGAGCTGACGCGCCAACGTTTGCGCCAGTGCCGCCGCCCGTTGCGCCTTTTATTTCATCTTTCCGACGCTGGTAGAGATCGGGCTGTGATTATCTTCGTTGCATTCTTACGACACAGCTCCAGCGCGTGAACCTCGCTGCTCAAATTATCATGCTCGAGGACGGGCACGTAATAGCCGCGATTCAATTAAATCGTTCGGTTTATGCAGTATTGCGTCGCATGATGCCTGCAATGGCGGACAACGCAATTGCGCTGAATCCAGGCCCTGTTCGCACGCTTAGTTCCTCCTATCCCCACAAATAACCCATCACTGGAGATTTCACAATGGGCAAGCTCACGACGGCATTTGGCGCACCGGTGCCGGATAACCAGAACACGCAGACCGCGGGACCAAGAGGTCCTGCCCTGCTTCAGGATGTCTGGCTCATTGAAAAACTCGCGCATTTTGACCGGGAAGTGATTCCGGAGCGTCGCATGCACGCAAAGGGATCCGGGGCATTCGGTACTTTCACCGTGACGCATGACGTCACGAAATACACACGCGCAAAAATCTTCTCGTCCGTCGGCAAGAAGACTGAAATGTTTGCGCGATTCTCGACCGTTGCGGGCGAACGCGGCGCGGCCGATGCAGAACGCGACATTCGTGGATTTGCCCTGAAGTTCTACACGGAAGAAGGAAACTGGGATCTCGTTGGCAATAACACACCTGTCTTTTTCCTGCGTGATCCGCTTAAATTCCCGGACCTCAACCACGCCGTCAAGCGTGATCCGCGAACCGGCCTTCGCAATGCCGACAGCAACTGGGACTTTTGGACCCAGCTCCCCGAAGCACTGCATCAAGTCACGATTGTGATGAGCGATCGTGGTATTCCGCGCAGCTTCCGGCATATGCATGGATTCGGGAGTCATACATTCAGCCTCCTCAATGCGAATAACGAGCGGTTCTGGGTCAAATTTCATATGTTGACACAGCAAGGCATCGAGAACATAACCGACGAGGAGGCGACCGCACTGGTCGGGGCCGACCGCGAGACGCATCATCGTGATCTTTACGAGGCCATCGAGCGAGGAGAACTTCCGCGCTGGAAGGTGTACTTCCAGATCATGCCGGAAAAGGAGGCTGCCACCTACAAGGTTAATCCGTTCGATCTCACGAAAGTCTGGTCGAAAAAGGATTACCCGCTAATTGAAGTTGGCGAGTTCGAACTCAACCGAAATGCGGAAAACTGGTTCGCGGATGTCGAACAGGCGGCGTTCAATCCCGCAAACGTTGTGCCGGGCATCGGTTTCTCCCCGGATAGGATGTTGCAGGGGCGGTTGTTCTCTTACGGAGATGCGCAGCGATATCGACTAACAGTGAACCATCATCAGATCCCGGTGAATTCTCCGCGCGGTACCAGGCATTACAACAGTTATCATCGAGACGGCTTGCTTCGTGTCGACGGCAATCAAGGCGGAACGACTTCCTATAACCCGAATACGCGCGGAGCCTGGCTCGATCAGCCCGACTATAGCGAACCTCCGCTGTCCATTGAGGGGACGGCCGCCCACTGGAACCATAGAGTCGACGAGGACTACTATTCCCAGCCTGGCGATCTGTTCCGTTTAATGTCGCCAGCACAACAGCAAGTCCTGTTCGAGAACACCGCACGCGCAATGCGCGGCGTTTCACGCCCGATCCGGGAGTTGCACATAGATCACTGCACCAAGGCAGATCCGATGTATGGCGCGGGTGTTCGAAAGGCGCTCGACGTGCTGGATGCATCGGATGAAGCCGCAACCCGATCGAAGCTGCAAATGCACAAGTAATGCGTACTTTTCTGGGTGAATCGAACATCTGAAGTCGTTGATCAAGATGTGAAGCCCCGGTCGGATAGTGCGGGTCTTACCGGACATAACGGAGCGGGTTCGTGAAACCGAACCGCTCCCTCGCAATCGCCTTGAGCGGAAAGTTGGGTGTTTCCGCGAGCTTGCGCCGCTCGATAGCAGTGTCGATGGGAAAGGTTTCCTGAAGGAACCGATCGCCGGTCCCCGCTATTCGCATCTCGCTTGTCGCCTACACCGCGCTAGCATGCCAAGGGCGAGCGTTAGGCTTCGTCGCCCTTTGCCTCGCTGAATAGGTTATTAGCCACGAAGTCCACGAATGCACGTATTTTCGTCGCCATGTGTCGACTGGATGGCCACACTGCCACGCACTGGTAACTACCAGAGACATGGTCTCCCAGCACGCGCCGCATGGAGCCATCCTTCAATTGCCGCTCGATCGCGAATTCCGGCAGGCATGCGATACCGGATCCGCACTCCACCAGGTTAACCAGTGCGCCAAGCATCGAAACCGCCATCGAGACAGGCGGCTCGCCGGCGTCCGATTCGCCGAGCCCGAGTGGCCATCGGATCAGCTTTCCGCCATCTTTCAGATGAAGGCAGACGTGATGCGCGAGGTCTTGCGGTGTCACGGGTGTTCCGCAGCGCTCAAAATAGGACGCCGCACCCGCAATGCAAATCCTCGAGTACCCAAGGTGCTTCGACATTAGTCGAGAGTCTGTGTCGAGGCCGGGACAGATTGCAACATCGAATCCGCTTTCTATCAAACCAGCAGCGCCAGTCCCCCACTCCATATCGAGTTCTATTTCCGGAAACGCAACGATGAACTTACGGAGTACCGGGGCGATATAGGCACTGGGAATCTGCGCAATCACGCGTAGCCTGCCGCTGGGAGCCTTTCCTCGCCTGGTAAAGCGCTCCTCGATCATCTCTACTTCTTCGATGATGCGTCGACAGCTTTCCAGGAGCATTTCGCCCTCGTGGGTAAGCATTACGTTTCTCGTGCTGCGATGAAACAGGCGGATGCCCATCCGGTCTTCGAGACGGGCGATCGATTTTGCTATCGCTGACGCCGAGAGGCCGAGCCGTTGAGCAGTTCGCGTGAAGTTGCGTGTCTCTGCTGCATGTACAAATATGCTGAGAGTACCTAATGTGTCCACCCTACGGTTCCCCGGTTAAGTAGGATCGCGTGCTCAAACACTCATAATCCAGGATTTACGCCCGTGCGCTGTGGGCGACGCGGCAGAGAACGCGGCGGCACCCGCCGTACCCCCGAGTACCGCTAACGACAGGGCGTTCGAACTCATCCCGGACCGGGTCGGGTAACGCGCGACACCGGCAAGCCACGCGTCGACGAAATCCGCCCGGAAAGGTGGCGCATTTTTCCCGCGCCGAATCGGAACCCTTGTTTCAGAAATCGAGCTCGCGCATACCTGAAACTACGACATACAGTCTTTATCGCGGATCGCGTGACTCAAATGACCGTTTGACACCGCCACGATTCGCCTTGAAAAAGATAACTTTATAAATTCGACGGCGAAATCGGAAGGTACAAGAAATGACAATCTGATTAGGTCATGAAGAGCTATTGCGAACGCCGTATGGCGGCGCTGCACTTCGTGGCGTTCGAGCCTTTGTGTGGTTCGGTCGCGGGCCATTGGACGATGCGGCGGCGCTCGAACCCCCGCCTCAATTTTGAACTCCCACTCCCCGATCCGACCGGACGTGGTCTGCAAGTCGAGGCAGCGATGGTCAGGTCATCGACATGACGGGGCGAACCGTGGCTCGCCCAACAGCAGTTCGGGCAGCATCTTGGGATATCGTGTATGAAAGTCGCTCGGCAGCGGCGCTACGACATAACGGCCGAATGCCCGGGTCGAGAGGGATGCAAAGACCATCACGTGGTGGCAGGCTGCTGAGTCCCGACATACTTGGCAGCTTAATTGATGCGGTCAACGGTGTTGATCCGCACTCCATCGATCTGCGGCGTGGGCCAGACAAAGCAGGCCTGCGCCGGCCGCAACCCGGGCCGTATACGACGCAACTGACGAACGGGTGATACGCGTGCGCGGACGCGTATCACCCGTGCGAACGTTTTGGCGGATGCCGCCGTCGCAACAGTCAATGGCCCTGTTTCTCCGGAACCAGAACCGGCGCGCCCTGATTCTTGAGCAGCAGCACGACGAACTTGGCCGGCTGCGTCTGACTGGCGTTGCGCCCCACCGTGTGCACGTCGTTCGGACCTTCGTAGAAGGTTTGGCCGGGCGTCAGCGTCACTTCCTTGCCACCCTTGACCTGCATGATGATTGATCCTTCCTGCACATAAATGAAGCCGTGCGCGTGATGGCGATGCACGGGGTCCGCGGCGCCCGGTGGATATTCGACGGAAATCATCAAGGCTTCTTTGCCCGGATAATCGCCAAGCCGTTGCGTCATCAGTGGAGTGACAATGGCCTCAGCGGGCGTGTCAGCGTGAGCGATGCCCAGCGACGCGCCCACGGCAAGCAACGTCACGAGTGGGGCTTTTTTCAGGCGAAGCATATTCGTGTGCTCCAGTATGAGCCGGCCCGTGCGTGCGGACCGGCGCCAAAGAATCGTGTAGTGGATGCGCTCAGGTCAGATTCGCCTTGTCGAGGCCGTACGCTTTGTCGGCCGAACCCGGAACGGTCCTGAACGCAACGTTCACGCGATTCCACGCGTTGATCGCCATGATGTCGTACGTCAGGTCCGACAGTTCCTTTTCGCTGAACTGCGTGCGCACGCGCTCGTAGATATCGTCAGGCACGCCTTGCTCGGGAAGCTTCGTGAGCACTTCGGTCCAAGCGAGCGCGGCGCGTTCACGCGGAGCGAACAGCGTCGATTCGCGCCAGGCCGGCAGATGATGAATACGCAATTCGCGCTCGTCGTGAATCTTCGCTTCCTTTACGTGCATGTCGAGACAAAACGCACAACCATTGAGTTGCGAAGCGCGAATCGATACGAGATCGCGAACCGATTCTTCGATCGCGCTCTCTTTCAACAGATTGCTGAACTCCAGAAACTTCTTGAATAGTTCCGGCGATTGCTGGATGTAGTTGATACGCTGCGACATGATGCCTCCGGGTTGGAATGAAAAGATTTGGGGCGTGGGGGATGCGTTCGGCAGCATCGGGCCCGCACGAAGGCATCTTATGACCCCATGACACCGGCCGGTAGATCCGGCACCCGGCTCACGATGTTGCTCGGCCAGCACCAATCGGCCTGCGTAACCTTTTCGCGTGAGCCGGTGTGTCGCGCGCTGGCACTCCCGGCGTGAAGTGTTCACGCTGAGCAGATCCGCGTCGCCGCCGGCATTTCGTCTGCACACGCGCGGTTAAGTCTGGACGCACGCGCTCCAGGCTAGTCCCCGAACGCGCTGCTGCTAAAGCGGGTGACCTCGTTATCCATTGGCCCGGTGACAGGCACTTTCATTGTTGCAATACAGGCATCCTCAGCACTTCCGACCTGCCAACAGAGCGCTTAGGATTGATCAGGCGAACGACCGCGAGACTATTTTTTCGAATGCGTGCTTCCACTTTCCTTTCCGCAGATCACGTTACAAATCAAAGCGCTCAATGGGCAGAACGTCACCGTCGACACTCGCGTCGGCTCGGTCACTCCAGTATTGATCGATGGCAAACCATGGTCTCGCCCCCCGAATCCACGCGTGAATATCCCGACACGCCATGAAGTCGCACGTCCAGTCTCGTTACGCGGATTTCAGTTCAGGACGCCGCGCCAAAGCAAGACCTCGGGCCGTCTGTTGCGACGACGCTTCGCGACATCGGCAGTCGGACTGTCGACTGGCTCGCGTTCGGCAACCCTCTTGCAATCAATGGCCACCAATACCGCGTGATCGGTGCGCGTCGTGCCGGTGAACAGGAGGTTGAGTTCGTCAAGTGCCAGACGAGGAAAACTAGCCGACATTCAACCAGCTCACACCCAATGCATTCACAGAACGTTCGATTCGACTGCCCACGCCGAAGCCGCATTGCGATGGCTGCACCGCGAGCCCGCCAACCTCGCCGAGGTCAGCCTCGCGCTCGCTCAACCTGATCATCAACGCGCTGGAAGCGATGAGCGGCATCGATGGTGTGCGACAGGTACACGTCAGTACAGATGAGGCCGACGGCGGCTGCGTGCTCGTGACCGTGCGCGACTCGGGACCGGGCTTTGGTCCTAACGGTGTCGACCACGTGTTCACCGCCTTCTACACCACGAAGTCCACGGGCCTTGGCATGGGACTTTCGATTTGCCGTTCGATCATCGATGCGCACCGTGGCCGACTGTGGGTGAGTGAGTGCTCTCCACGCGGCGCGCATTCACGGCTGAGCCGCGTAATACTTTGCGAGACCGTCGATCTCTTCGGGTCGAAGTTGTCGCGCGACGTTGCGCATTTGCTCGCCGATGTCGTTACGCCGGGTGCCACCGGCAAACGCGCGCATCTGCGTTGCAAGATACGAGGCCGACTGCCCGTCGAGCGAGGGCGCCGCGCCCTTGCGGTCGATCGTGCCGTGGCACGCGGCACAAGGGGCGATGTTGCGGATCGGCGCGCCTTGCATCGCAAGCGCGTGAGCCGCGCCGTCGTCGCGGCTGCCCGCTTCCTGCACCTGCGTAACGCGTGGCTGACTCGAATAGTATCCGGCGACATCGAGCAGATCCTGGTCACCCAGGTTCGCGATGATCGGCTGCATGATCGCGCTCTCCCGCGCCCCGCTCTGAAAGTCGCGCAGTTCCTTGTAGATCGCATCGGCATACTGGCCGGCAAGCGCCGGAGCCGCTATCCCGGCCGGACTCTGTGCGCCGTGGCACATCGAGCAACGCTGCGTGGCGAGCGTGGCACCGCGTCCGCTCGAGACCGCATTGATGCGCACGGTGCGCAGCGGCGGCAGCACGACGACATTGCTCGGCGGTGCGTCAGGCACGTTGTCGCTGCCCCTGGACCCTGTGGACGGCACACCCGCCGCGCTGCAGATCGCGCTCCACAGCTCGTTCGCCGTGAAGCCGCGATGCATCGACGGCAACCAGACGAAGCCAATGAGAATCGCGAGGACAGCGACGAGAAGTGTCCCGCCGGCGCTCATGACAAACCACCGGTTCCGGAGGCTGAACACGCGTTCCTGTTTCATCGCTGTGCTCCCACGGCAACGGCCGGAACCGAAGTGTTCGGCAGACGCAGCAGCTGCGCGATCGGCACCGAGTAGTTGACGACGGTGAGGCCGATCATCAGGGCAATCCACAGCCTGAAGCTGTTGAGCGCTACCGGCACGCGCACGACCGGATGCACACAGGCGCTGAACTCGAACGGCGCGGGCATTTCATCCGTACGGCGCGACGAAGCAAACTGGGCCTTCGCGAGAATGTAGACAAAGAGCGCACCGGAAATCAGCAGCACGACGCCGCCGAAGGCGGAAACTGCCACCCATATTGCCTGCGGCGCGATCGCGGGGTTCGTGTAGTCGTAATACGCCATGCGACGCGGCGCGCCAAGAAGACCGACATAGTGCCAGGGGAACGTCACCACCAGCATGCCAATGAACCACAGCCACAGCTGCTTGCGGATCAAGCCCTCATCGGGCTTGCGTCCCGTGAGTTGCGGCCAGAGGTCGTAGGCGATCGCAAAGTACATGATCACGACCGCGCCACCGAAGATCAGATGGAAGTGGCCAGTAATCCACTGCGTGTTGTGGATCGTCGAATCAAGGTGGTAGCTCATGTTGATGAGCCCGCCGGCGCCGCCGAATCCGAGCATGACGAACGAGAACGCAATCGCGAGCATCATCGGATTGCGCCACGGCAGCGCCGCGAGCCAGCCGAACAGCCCCGTGCCACCGCGCAGGCGACCCGCGATCTCGACCGACGCGCAAATCGTAAACACGGTCAGCAGTGTCGGCACCGAGACCATCGCCGTGAACACCTGATGTATGAACTTGAACCCGGTGCCCACCTGCGGATCGGTATACAGATGGTGAATGCCGATAGGCATCGCGAACACCAGGAACATCACGAACGCGATGCGGGCCATCGAATCGCTGTAGAGCCGCCCGCCGATGGCGCGCGGCACCAGTGTGTAGTACGCGGTGTAGGCCGGGATGAGCCAGAAGTAAACGATGGCGTGCAGTGTCCACGAGAACAGCACGCGCGCGAGACCTACATCGATGGTCGACTTCAGCCCAAGCGCCACAGGCAGGATCTGGAACAGGATTTCAAGTGCCGCACCTACCGCCGTCCACGCCCAGAGATAGGCGCCCGCCACATTGGCGAACATGGCGAGCGGAATCGGCTTGCCGGGATTGACGCGCCTCCATGCACGCAGATTCACGTACATCAGCGCGACCCATATCCACGAGCCGACTACCACCAGCACGATACCGAGGTAGTAGAAAACACTACCGATCATCGGCGGATAGAAGGTGAACAGCAGCGAAGCACGGCCCGTCGCAACGGGCGCGAGTGCCATCAAGGCACCCACTGCGAGCAGGATGAAGGCCGCCCATGCCCATTTGAGTCCGATCAGCCGCTGTCTGAGTGCGAGCTCGCAGATTGCGTAGCCGAACCCCATTGCGACGAGCGTCGGCAGCGCATAGGCCATGACGGTTCCATGCGCCGTCACCGAACGGTAGTAGATCTCGGGATTGCCCACCCATGCGAGCAGTGGACTGCGCACGAGCATCTGCCACGCGCCAAGCACGAGCGCGACAAGGAACGAGACAAAGGCGAGCCAGAAATGCGCGAGAACGAGCCGCTTAGCGAGAAACACAGCTGAGCCTCCTGGAGTGGCGGGCGGCCTCGAAGAACGTGGCCTTGTCGATGACTTTCACGTGAGCCCACATGGTTTGATGGCCGAAGCCACAGTATTCGTGACACGGCATCAGGTGTTCGGCCGGCTTCGGGAAAACGGTGGTGAGCGTCGAGACATAGCCAGGCTCGATCATGGCGTTGACATTGGTTCCCATGATCTCGAGGCCGTGCACGACATCGGCGCTCGTCATGCGCAGCGTCATCGGTGTATCGGCCGGCATCAGCAGGCATTGCGGCGTGAACGAGTATTGCTGGGCAATGAAGCGCACCGTGACGGAGCCATCCGGCTCGACCGCGCTGCCCAGGTTGCTCTCGACGAATTCACCCGACATCTGCAGTCGGCTCGGGTCGATCGTTTCCACGCGCGACGGTGATGTCATCGCCGAGTGCATGCCTATGTAGATCATCACGACCAGGAGCAGCAGGATCAGCCCGCCGGCGAAGATGGCCCCGCGGCGCTCGACGCGCATCGCGAGTGAGTGGCCATCGCGATTGGGTTGGTGCGAGGTTTCGGTCGACATGATCAGCTGATAGGGCCGCGCGGCAGGAATGCGAGGAAATAGAAGGCGAACCAGAGCGCGAACACGATCACGGTGGCCGCACCGGCCAGCGCGATCGCGCCACGCGGTCCGGCAGCGACGATGAGTTCGATCGCCGGGTCCAGCGCCGGACCTTCGCGGTTGTCGTTGATCTCCATCATGGGGTTCTCAGTGAGGAGGTGGTGATACGAAACGATGCCCGGATACCGCGCGTCGTCGCGTTCGTCTAGCGCAATGGCGCCTTCCGCAGTTCGTTGACCTCTTTCGCCGTGACCGGCAGGCCGTGGTTGCCCCACGCGGTCCGGATGTAAGTCACGACCGCGGCTGCGTCGTCGTCGTTCAATTCCTGCGCGAACGGCGGCATACCGTACGGCTCAGGGTTGCGCCGCGTACCCGGCGGGAAGCCGCCATTGAGCACGATGCGAATCGGATTGACCGCCGAATCCATTTCGATCGACTGGTTGCTGGCCAGCGGCGGATACTTCGGCACGTTCCCCTTGCCATCGCTGCCGTGACACACCGCGCATTTGTCGCTGTACACCTGTGCGCCGCGCCCGAATACCTTCGTATCCGTCGCCGCGGAGGGCCCGTTCTTGCGGCCCGTGTTGTCCGGCAGCGCCTTGAGGTAGACCGCCATCGCCTTGACGTCGTCGTCGCTCAGGTACTGGAGGCTGTGGTAGGTCACCTCCGCCATCGGGCCATACACCGCGCCACGCTCCGAGAGGCCCGCCTGCAGCAGATCGACGATGTCCTTGATGCTCCAGTCGCCAAGGCCACCGTCCTTGTCGGAGGTCAGCGACGGGGCATACCACTGCTGCACCGGGATCAGGCCGCCCGCGAACTCTTCGCTGCGCGAGGAACCGCCGAGCATGTTGATCCGCGTATGGCACATCGTGCAGTGGCCGAGGCCTTCGACCAGGTATGCGCCGCGATTCCACTCGACTGACCGCGTCGGATTCGGCTGATAGGCTCCCTCGCGGAAGTAAAGCGTGCGCCACCCGATAAGCAGCTCGCGCTGGTTGAACGGAAATTTCAGTTCATGCGGACGATTCGGCTGCGGTACCGTCAGAATCGATTGCAGGTACGCGTAGATCGCATCCGAGTCCTCACGCGTGACCTTCGTGTACTGCGCGATCGGCATGGCTGGATAGATCAGCTTGCCGTCCGGTGACTTGCCCGTGCGCATCATTCTGAAGAACTCGTCCTTGCTCCAGCGGCCGATTCCGTGCTGCGCATCGGGCGTGATGTTGGGCGAGTAGAGCGTGCCGAACGGTGTTTCCATCGCGAGACCGCCCGCGAAGAGCTTGCCACGCGGCGCGGTATGGCAAGCGATACAGTCGCCTGCGCGCGCGAGATATTCGCCGCGCGCAATGATCACGGACCGTGGACTGCCATTGGCGGACGCTGCCTGCGGAGTTTCCGCGCTCGCAATGCTGCAAACGAACATCGACGCGGCTATACCAGCGGTGAACCTCACCACGGCCGTAGCGCGTGCAAACCCGCGGCGCCAGCTCACGTGCAACGAACGCAGCTCCATGACGCACACCGCGGGAGGGGATATTCGATTCCTCATTGCATTTGGCTCCCGCATGCTAACGGCAGTTTCAAATCGCCTGGCGGCGACGGCCACGGGTCGTCGGGCCGCGGCTGCCGTGCGAGCCAGCTAGAAACCGCATAGATATCGCGATCATTCAGCTTGACGGCAATCTCGTGCATGCAGTCGGGCGCGAGTGCGTGTCGCGTGCCCGAGCGCCACGTCCCCATCTGTCCGGCGATATAGCTCGCATGGAGACCGAGCAGGCCGGGCACGCCGGGCTTCGCGCCGGTCAGCCGGGTTCCGTGACACGCCGCGCACGCGGGCAGCTTGCGTGACGCGTCGCCGATCATCACGAGTTGCTTGCCGTGGTCGAGCACATCGGGCGGTACCGCAGCAGTATCGGCATCCGGATACGGAGGCTGGAAGCCAGCGAAGTACTGGGCGATCCTGCGCAGATCTTCATCGGTCAGGAACGCGAGCAGGTAACTCATCGGCGGATAGGTCCGGCCGCCGTCGCGAAACGCGGACAGTTGGTTAAACAGATAATCAGCAGCCTTGCCAGCAATGCGGGGGAAGTAGTCGTTGCTGCGCCCCTGCCCCTGTACGCCATGGCACGACGTGCAGGCGCGCATACGCTCGTCCATCGCGGACGACGAGGCCGGTGACTGGGCGAAAACGCGCACCGGTGCGAGGCATAGCAACACGAGGAGCGACGCGGTAATAAATGCGCGATGCACGACAAGCCCCACGGAAGAATAAAAAAGGTTCAGAGATCTCTGTGCGCGAGGCGTATGTTGCTTGCATTCACATAGGCAAGTAGCGCATTGCAAAGTACAAAAAACTCACAGGTATTTACCTATTCGGCCGCTCACGACACTTGCTCACACCTTTTGTCGAAGCATGTCGACCGTTTCGTCAGTGGTCCAAAGACCATTTGCCATGTATCTGAAGTTGATCAGCGCGGACAGATACCCATCTCCCTCGGGAATCTTGGGCGCCGCCACCGCATCACGCACGATGGCAACCTCGAAGCCGAGCTCGAGAAATTCCCGCAAATGCGATTCGACGCACATATTGGCAAGCATGCCGGCAAGAATGATCTGATCGACCCGCTGCTTGCGGAGTTGCAACGGCAAGTCGTTGGCCTGCGGACCGTAGAGCTTGTGCGGCGAGCAGATGATGGTATGGCCGTCTTCGATGTACTTTTTGAATTCCGGCATAAAATCGGCGCCGGACCTCTGGAAGCCGTCGAGTGAGAGCGGCCCCTTGCGGTCGAAAATGCCAATCTTGTGTTGAAAAATCTCCAACGGCGCCTGAATCTTCCACGTGTGATCCCAGTGGTAGTAGTAGTGAGGGGAGATTGCTACGGTGATTCCCGCCTTTTTGGATTCTTCGAAGAGGCGCACCAGGTTGGGCACGACCTTGTGTTCGGTGACACTCTCGCCGACCACTGGCCATGCCAGACCCTTTGGACTCATGAAGTCGACCTGCGGGTCGATGACGACTAGGGCCGCCCGTGAAACGTCCAGCTTCATGTTCCCTTTTGTGAGCGCCGGATTGGCTGGATCAGCGTAAGGGTCCAACGTCGGCGCAGCCTGGGCTTGACGCATACCCACTGCGGATGCAGCGGTGGCAGCAGTGACGCCGGCGAGTTTGGTCATAAAGGAACGTCTTCTCAGGGTATCGGATTCGTCGTTGGGCACTTTTATCTCCGTGGTTTGAGTTGAAAACGACGACCGAGTCGTCCGCGTGCATACTGCCGTGCTGCCGGCACAGCGCCGCGTTTAACCGAACCATCTACTGGGCGGATCGGATCTGACCACCATCATATGAATGCTTTGTCCCCGATAGAAGACCAGCAGCGAATGCTTCTGAGTTTCCAGTAAGACAACAATCGCAGCATGCTTTGCATCAGCGCCAACGTATGGGTCGTGATGGAGATCTTTTCCCATACCGATCACTTCACTGATCGCCCTGTAACGCAATAGGATGGATCATCGCATCCGCGTTGAGCGGCATCCTCGGGCGCGTTGCGCGAGGGCGATAAACGACCTCTCCCCGGCGGATTTTCATTCCACTGATCGCGCAAACTCCCGAGTGGCGTGCGCGGGTCAGCTGCCACTCCTGGTCATGGTATGCACAACGTGATGGATCACTCCAGGCGAGCGTCACTCGTGTGGCAGTCGAACGCTCTAGCAGCCGTACCGTGACGCCCGCGACCGGTGCCGTTGATAAGTTGTGCATTTCCGGCTTGAACAACGGAGTAACGCTCGTGTCGCCGTTCACGGGTAGCTCGCCCGACAATTGCCCCAGCAATCCGACGGTCCTCGCCCATGGATCGCAAATATCTGGTTGTTCCAATATCATCTGGATTCCTCCGATTACGAATGATTGCTGCTCGTCAGGCGGCACCGTGCGGCAAATGCATGCATGTGTGTCCGGCTATGTCGTCCAGTTCGGCCGAACCGCCAGGTTCTGTGAGAGGCGAAACGACGAATTCGATTACGCCACTCGGCTTTTTCGGAAGCGGTGCCGCCCCTGCGAAGCAGCTCGGCATCGAGCAGGTGGATTCGTCATGGTCAACGGTATCCCTGAAAGACCCGCGTCGCCACCCTACTTTGAATTGGCAGAAGTTACTTACCAGATTGTGACACTCATACCTTCGTATAGTGGAGACCACCGTGCTCCTATCTCATCGTACGTATCGAGAACGGTCCATTGTCGTTCGCAGCATTACGGCGCCTTCGCCGGCACCTCGATATAGCTGCAGGATGGCCACCAGGCCAATGCGCAACGCAGCGTTTTATCGAATGCGGCTCCGGATTTCTGCCTCGCTCATTCTTTCGAGAATTAATTAGTGACGGTCGATTTTGAATCGAAAAGCTTGACTAAACAAAGGTATGCGAGGTTCGTACGATCGTAGACTGGTATGAGGAACGCGTGCGAAGTAACTTGACTTGGTGAAACGATCGCTGTGCCGCTGTCTCCCGTTCGCAAGGGAGGATATGCCCACGCGTCTCAACGTCTGCAAGTCGAATAGCTTTGGAGCGTCTAATGAATCAATTGAACATATCGCAGCCCGCCTTTCCCACCGATTTTCTAAATCATGCCGATCCTTTCTTAAACTGCTTTGCGAGCAGCTATGCAGGCATCGTTACGTTCATGGCGGTCGCCAAAGAAGGGAGTTTTGCCAAAGCGGGCGAGCGACTTGGAGTCGGGCGATCGAGCGTCTCGCGCAGTGTCCAGCGGCTCGAGAAGCAGCTCAGTACACGCCTTTTCCTTCGAACGACGAGAACCACGCGCCTGACGCGCGAGGGGGAGCGCTTCTTCGAGCACTGCAATCTTGGCGTGGCTCATATCGTCGGGGCGGTCAACGACATGCTTGACCTCCGCCACGGTCCGCCTCGTGGCTTGCTGCGGGTCTCATCGGGCATCGGATTCGGGCGCAATGTAGTCGCGCCGTTGTTGTTGAAGTTCTCCGAGCTCTACCCGGACATCTCAGTCGAACTTCTCCTCGATGACAAGCCGGTGGATTTTGCAGGTGGCCAGATCGATGTTGCGTTTCGCGATGGACATCTCGCAGACTCCCGCATCGTCGCGAAGCGGCTGATTCCGATGCAACTCATCGTTTGCGCGTCGCGGAGCTATGCCGAGAGGCACGGACTTCCTTCCAGCCTCGGCGAGCTTGGACAGCACGAGTGCATCAACATGAGACATTCAACAGGACGAGTCCTCGAGTGGGAGTTCATGGTGGATGGCCGGACTCAAAAACTCCTGCCGCCCTCCAAGTTGACGTTCAATGACGCGGATCTCGTACGCGAGGCCGTCCTCCGTGGTCGCGGCATTGCGCAGATGCCGGCACATCAGATCTGGGATTACGCGAGACGCCGGGAGCTTGTGATGACGTTGAACCAGCATGTGTCGAACGAGCGCAGCTACTACATTTGCTACCTTTGCCGTGAACACTTGCCGATCCGGGTCCGCGTCTTTATCGATTTCATGACCGAGCAGATCCGGGCACTCGATCTGAATGGCCTGAACCGCGTCAATGCGGTCGAGGCTATGACTCGCATTGCGACGATGCCCGCGTAGTGTCCGACCGGCGATAGGGTTGCTCGCTATCTGGGGCCAGCGACCCGCAGATCCAACGCGGAACTACTCGCCTTCTTCCAACGTGTCCACGTAACTCTTCGATAGAGATCGCTTACCGCGACCGCGAGCCCGGAAAGTCAGCCGTCCAAACAGGCTCGCAACAATTGCGCGAGACGCTCCGCCTCCTGCGCATCGGCAATGTTCGCAAACCCCATCACCAGACCGCGCGGAGTGTGTGGTGCGCGGCTATCCGCGTACCAACTCGAAAGTGGCAGAACCGCAAGTCCGGCCTCGCGAGCACGGGTGGCTACTGCGACATCGTCGATTGCGCCATTGGGGCCTTCGGCGAATCGCGTCGCGAATTGGACTCCGCCCGATGGCGGATCAACAATCAGTCGTTCTCCGAACGCCCGCTGCAACGCGTGCACGATCAGCATGCGACGCTCCCCGTACAACGCGCGCATCCGCTTCAGATGGCGCGCGAAATGGCCCTGCCCGATGAAATCCGAAGCAACCGCCTGCAGCAGTGTCGAAGCGCCTGCGTTCATGCTGTGCGTCACTCGCTCAACGCTCTCGATCGCCCGTTCCGACACGACCACGTACGCGAGCCGTAAGCCTGGAAAAATCACCTTGCTGAAGGTGCCGCAATAGATCACGCGACCGTGCCGGTCGATGCTCTTCAAGGCCGGCAAGGGCCGACCCGTGTAACGGAACTCGCTGTCGTAGTCGTCTTCCACGATCCAGCTGGAGGCGTTCTCCGCCCAGTCAAGCAGAGCGATCCGCCTCTCGAGTGACAGAGTGTGTCCGAGCGGACTCTGATGCGACGGGGTAACGAGTGCAAAGCGTGCGTGGGCGTCCAGCTGTATGCCACGCTCGACGTCGATCCCTTCGCCATCGACCGGCACCGGCACGAGCCGCACGCCGGCATCGGCCAGAAAGCTGCGTGCGAGCAGATAGCCGGGGTCCTCGAACCACATGCGATCGCCCGCGGATGCGAGACTCCGTATCACAAGTTCGAGCGACGCGCGGTAACTCCCCGTCACGAAAACCTGTTCGGGCAGGCAGGTAACGCCGCGCGACAGCCCGACATGGGTAGCGATGTGTTCGCGCAGCGGCTGGTAGCCGGCCGGCGCTGGATAAGCGAGTGCCGCACGTTCGCCGCTGCGTACGCGAAACGAGAAGAGCCGATTCCAGACCTTGCGCGGAAAGGCGTCGAGCGCAGGCAGGCCGGGTTGTAACGGCCGTGGTTCGCCGCTGAACGGGACGATCGGTCGATGCAACGTCGCTTGACTGCCGCGCGGCGCGACCGGCTCAGTCGGCACTCCGCCTGCAACCGCGCGAGGCCCGTCGAGCGAGTGCCGAATGGTTTGCAGCCTTGACGATAGGATCGCCGCCGCCGGAAGCTCTGGCGAGACGAACGTGCCCGCCGCACCGCGCACCTGCAGGTAGCCCTCGTCGACGAGGGTCGCGTATGCCCGTTCAACCGTGCCGAGTGCGGTATTCAGCTGTGTGGCCAGACCGCGTAATGCCGGCACTCTGTCTCCCGGGCGCAGATTCCCCGCGGCGATCGCAGTTCGGAAGCGCTCGCAAATTTGCAGATAGATCGGCAACTCATGTTGCGGGTCAACTTCGATAGACAGTGCCGGTAACGGTGCAGTCATTACGGTCTCTCGTGCGAATGAAGCAGAGGTGGAGCGTAGCCTAACGGGTGGAGGGCGACGCATGGGCAGGCGTCGGAGTATCGAGCGCAGGCTCGACGGCCCACATGTCGATCGGCTGGTTATTGTCTGCGTGCGACCGCCCGTTCTCTGAAGACGCAGCTTCCACGCCTGGCCGAGACAATATCGGAGTTCCGACCACACTAGCGCAAGTAACAGACATGCATCGAGGTTACTGCTTCGCGCTCACGCTCGCCACAGGTTTGAAGCACCCTGGAAAGGCCGCTGCCGCAGTTCACTTCACGAAAGAGATCAAGAAACGGAGGTTCGCTACGAAGACGTTGACGCATGGATGGCAATACGTCCGTACACCTTGTGGTGTGCGAGACGAAGGCGGAGGGCTGGTGCGTCGGGATATGTTCAATCGATTCTCGGCGCGCTCGAACAAGCCGACCGATAGAAAGCAACCCAACATCGCGTTCAGTTTGAATGCGATGTTGGGCCTCAAGTACTTCGGCGAAACAGCCGTCAGACTACAGACGCGCGGCGAAAGACAAATGTGCTAGCTCAACGTATACCCATGATCGACTATCAAGTCCTGACCATATAGCCCGCGAGACGCCGGCGACAGCAAGAACATGATCGTGTCGGCTACCGCATCGGCCTCAAGGAAGCGTCCAGGAAGCAAACGCCGATTGACACGTTCCGCTATCGCGGAAAGCTGATCTTCGGGCAAGCCCAACGAGGACCAGATTGCTGTAGCCGTTGGTCCTGGCGAGACCAGATTGATTCGAATGCCCTCTGCTGCCAGTTCCACTGCGAGTGTCCTCGCATGCGCCTTGACCGCCGCCTTTGATGCTATATACGCGCCGAGACCCGGAAATGTTGTCTGCGACAGAAACGTCCCGATGAACACAACCGACGCAGGCTTCGCCAACTGTTCTCGCACCACTGAAAGCGTGTTCAGCGCACCCGCCCCGTTCACTGCCCATTGACGCTCGAAGGCCGCGGCCTCGGTATCGCCGTCCAATAAAGCGATGCCCGCATTCGGCACCAGAAAGTCAATCGGACCGAGCCGCTGGGCCTCCGAAGAAAGCAACTCGAGATCGTCACTTCGTGTGACGTCCCCTTTGATCCATATGAGCCTCTCGTCGAATGTCGACTGCAATGCGACCAAACCCCCTTTCGTACGACTCATCGCCAGCACGCGCGCCCCATTCTTTAGTAAGCGGCGGGTAGTAGCAAGCCCAATTCCGGAACTCGCTCCCGTGACGACAGCAAGACGACCTTCAAAATCCTTAAGCATCGTTCTTCCCTTCCTGGCGGCAGTTTTTCTGTAGGACAAATTGCTCCTCTAGAAAACCATGGCAATAGCGGTAAAGCACCAAATCTAAATTCAACGCATGATGATCGAGATCACACAATTCCTACGAATATGAATTATTTTACTTCCTCCACAAGATCGGCTAGTTAGATACCCATATCAAACGTGATGAAAAATACAGAGCGACAGAAATGAAATACTAAATCGATCAGGACGATCTGTTTGATGAAAAACTGGATCAACTGTTTGTACGCGATGTCATAAATACGAGGAAGGCGATTCACTAGAATTCGTCATGCGAAACCGATCGCCGCCAGCGGATGACAGCGCCCCGCGCTCCGGCGAGCCGAAAGGGCAAGTCGGACAACTCACTCTCACGAGGTTGCTGCCGAGCATCGACGAGGTGTTTCGATGGACGTGATCCTGCCTGGCGTGCGCTGGTATGTCGAAGATCCGTGCTCGGGGTTGAGCGCGTGCTTGCTGTCGTCAAGCACTTGTGGGCTTCACGAGCGTGCGCTATCGAGCTTTGCCGAAGAACGCCAACCGTGCCCTGGTCGCGCTGTTCGCCGTGCCGATGAATACAACGGCTTGGTCAGCGTTGCCTTGAGTAATCCCGCTGCTTCGTGGCTTGCTCACCATTCCTGTTTTGTCGAGACACAACCCTTGATTATGTCCGTCTTTCTGATCAGATCGGGAAGCGATAGCGCTTCAAGCTTCTTCATCGCGGAGCCCCGGTACATCTTGATGGTGATTTCGCTCAGGTTCATTTCAGCGGCGATCTGCTTGTTCAAAAATCCCTTCACGACGTACCAGATCACTTCGCGCTCCCGCACCGTCAGCGTGTCATAACGCGCCATAAGCGAAACCCTGGTCAGAGATTTCTCTAGTTGCTCAGCATGACGACCGATCGCTGATGAAACAGCGTCGATAACACGTTGCTCTCGAACAGGTTTGGTCAGGAAATCAATGGCGCCAGCTTTCATGGTCTCCACCGACATTTCAATATCACCATGGGCAGTCATGACGATAATTGGCATGTCGACCTGATGCCTTCTCGCACTCAACTGGAACGTCAAGCCACTCTCCCCCTGCAGGCGAACGTCCAGTAGCAGGCAGCTTGGAACACCTGGTTTTTCAGCCGAAATGAAATCCCGGGTCCCCTCAAACGTTCGCACCGAATATCCGCACGAACGCAGCAAACTCGACAGCGACGAGCGAAGCGACGCATCGTCGTCGATTACATAGACAATTGCTCCGTCGGTGTTAGCCACGGCTGGAAAGGTATTTTTCTCCATTCGCGTTCCTTTCCTGTACTGGTGTGCACAACGCATCGTCGCGCACCAAGATTTAGACTATCTCCCAAAGTGTAATGTAAATGTATGACTCTGGCGAGGCCAGGCCGACATCGCCGCCGCCGACTGAAGCACAAACCTTACTCGCCTCCGACATTTCAACGACGACCCGCACGAACCCCTCCATATACCTGCGTATGCTTTCAACCGGGCTCTACGTTGGGTATTCTTCGTTTACGCAGACACGACAGGGCGGCCAAACCGCCGCAGCCGGCGCGGACTGGGAGAAAGATAATTGCGCTCGCCACAGGTAATTTGGGTCGTTGATGACGATCCCTCGTTTCGTTCGGGACTCTCAAGCTTGCTCAGATCGCTCGATTACGTTGTCTTGACCTTCGAGTGTGGAGCAGATCTGATGGCCCGCACCGGAGAAACGGAGCCCGACTGCATCGTTTCGGACGTACAGATGCCGGGAATGTCGGGCTTCGAATTGACTCTGCGCCTGATCGAAACCGGACGGCGCATACCCACGGTGTTCATCTCCGCCTACCCGAAGCCTGAACTGCAGCAGGAAGCGCTAGTCACCGGCGCTTGGGCGTTTCTGACCAAGCCTTTGAGTGCCAAAGACCTGACAGCTGCCATCGAAGCGGTGACGAGCAAGCGTTCCAGTTAGCGATACGAACGTCAGATAACCGAACATCGTTCCTTCAAGCCGCGCACAGCTTGCGTGATCGCGCGCATACGCACACATTCAACGAAATCGGCCCTCGCCCCGTGGCCTCGTTGACCAGATCCCGCACTGAGCGGGCACCCTCTCGAATTGCACCACACCCACGGAATAGTGCTTGTTGCGTACGAGGCAACACAGTGGTTTCCGTGGACGGGCTTCCGCCGTGCACCGGCGCGCGATACCGTCTGGCAGCAAAGTCACTGGACTTTCCTCAACTCACAGGAGGCTGACATGGGACTCTTTGTCCTGCCACGAAAAGCTGTTTGCGTTTGCGCGCTACTCGCAACGCTGCCCGCGGTCGCCGCCGCTGAACCATTTTCCCTCAGAGTCGCCGACCTCGATCATGGCCGCTTCACGAATGAACAGGTGTACAGCGGATTCGGTTGTCACGGCGAGAACGTGTCGCCTCGTGTGTCCTGGGCGAACCTGCCGGCCGGAGCCCGCAGCGTCGTCGTGACCATCCACGATCCCGATGCGCCAACGGGCGGTCTGGGCTGGACTCACTGGGCGGTTGCCAACATACCGCCCTCGCAGACGTCGCTTCAGAAAGGCGCCTCCGGAAACGCACAGTTGCTGCCGGCTGGCGCCATCGAAACGCTGACTGACTTTGGCATATCAAAGTACGGTGGGCCCTGTCCGCCGCAAGGCAAGCCGCATCGCTACGTGGTCACTGCCTACGCACTTGACGTGCCACATATCGACGTCAGTGCTGCGTCGAGTCCGGCGCTCGTTGCGTTTCAGATGCACGGCAAGATCGTCGCACAGGCGCGCTACGTCGCAACGTACCAGAGTGCCCCGAACTGAACTCCGTGCCGCGCGGATTCACGTCAGCGACATGCGGCCGTCGATACGCAAATCGATGCCGCTGACGAAGTTACTTCGTCGCCCACGAGAATGAGCGCGGCGTGCGAGTTCCGCCTCGCGTCCGAGGCAACTCCACGGGTCGTCAGGTGATGGATGCACAGTTCGTGCTCTCCATGCATGCTTGCATCTCTCACGCGCACGTCGAAAAGCTTCCTCCGGTGGTCGGTGAAGCGCGAATCTAGAGAAGGTCGGGAATCGACGCATCGAACCTGCTCGCCGTCGGTCGACTGCTGGATGTAGTTGAAACGCTGCGTCATACGCTTATTTTGGCGTAGATGAATGTCGGTCAGCGACTGCTTGAGGCCTCAAGCGACTGTCCACGCATGAGTCAATCGCAGACGAACGCGGCGCATCGCGGTAGGCCATGCGCGGCTCCATTCGGTGCTGTCATTTTTGCGCCAGTGGTGGTCGCGCATTCCGCCAACAGGAAACTGCAAGTGCGATGTCGCAACACGCACGCGTGCGACCTGATGAAGGCACAAGTTCGTGCATCGGGAATGCGTCAAGCGGCTTAGTCACGAACCTACCCCCTCACCGCGTCACGAGGTATTCACGCCATGCACCTCGGCAAATCCTATAAGTTATCGGAATTCCTGTTCTGGACGAGAAGGCAAATCTATGCCCTCATAATCTGGGGCACGTTGCCCGTCATCCTCTTCAAATTTTGCAACATGACGTGGCTATCAGTGCCGCTCACGATCGTCGTGCTGCTTGGCACCGCCACGTCGTTCATTGTCGGCTTCAAGAATGTTCAAACCTATAACAGGGCGATGGATGCTCAGGAGATCTGGACAGGCATTGTGAGTGCGAGCCGACGTTGGGGCCAGCTTGCCCGCGATTTTCTGGACGACGAAAGCACCAGCCGGCAGTTGATCGACCGTCATCTCGCCTGGCTCACCGCATTGCGTTATTCGCTGCGCCGCCCGCGCGTGTGGGAAAGCATGAGCAAGCGGTTCAATACCGAATACCGTCGTTACTATCGGGTGCCCGAATGGGAAAGGAGTCTCGAAGAAGCGCTGCGCAAATATTTGACTGTGCTGGAGACCGAGCACACGCTCGACTCCCCGAGCGCCCCGACAAGCTTGCTAAGCACCCAGGGCGCATGTCTGCAGAAGCTTCACGCGGCGGGAAAACTGCATGCGTCGTTCTATCTGGAACTTCAACGCGCCTTGGGCGATTTCATTGAGTTGCAAGCAAAGGCAGAACAGTTGAAGGACTTTCCCTATCCGCGTCAATACGCAACGGTGTGCGCGCTATTCATCCGCTTCTTTTGCCTGCTTTTTCCGTTTGGCTTGCTGCGAGAATTCGACAGGCTCAACGACAGTGTGAGCGGCTTTATGCACGGAAACATGATATGGCTCGTCGTGCCGTTCAGCGTGGCCGTGTCGTGGATGTACACATCGCTCGAACAAGTGGGCGACAGCACGGAAAATCCGTTTGAAGGAAGCGCGAACGACGTGCCGATTTCGACGCTGTGCGCGCACATCGAGCGCGATCTTCGGTCTATGCTAGGCGAGCGGACGGAGGATCTCGAACAGGAGACGATTGCCATGTAGCTCGAGGACGGCGAGGTGTGCAGGCTCCGTCCGTGTCTTGCACAACGTCGCGCCATGAAAGTACATCGGATAGCCCGCGGCGAACTGGCAAGCCCGGTGCATAGCTCACCGTGTTGCATATCCGGCAACACTAACCATGGTTCGCTTACCCTTTCGACTGCTACGATGTTTCAGACGGTACGTTTCGTTCCGTCCCAATGCCTGTCTTCTCATCGCTTTGTTTCGTCCGCGTTTTGCGAGCGTTCGTGCCGAAGCGGTGACTTCTGTTGCGCGGACGCCGGATCATGATGATCCGTCTCTTTGCGCGGATAACGTCAAAGGAGCATGACCATGCCGTACGTCAGGACTAAGGACAATGTCGAGATCTTCTACAAAGACTGGGGTCCAAAGGACGCCCAGCCCATCGTCTTCCATCACGGTTGGCCGTTATCTTCCGACGATTGGGATACGCAGATGCTTTTCTTCGTCCGGAAAGGCTACCGCGTAGTCGCGCATGATCGACGCGGCCATGGTCGTTCGTCGCAGGTTTCGGACGGTCATGACATGGACCATTACGCTGCCGATGCCTTTGCTGTTGTTGAAGCACTCGATCTGCATCACGCGGTGCATATCGGCCATTCGACGGGCGGCGGCGAGGCAACCCGGTATGTAGCGAAACACGGGCAGCCGGCGGGACGAGTAGCCAAAGCGGTCCTGGTCAGCGCCGTGCCTCCGCTCATGCTGAAGACCGAGGCAAATCCAGAAGGCTTGCCGATCGAAGTCTTCGACGGTTTCCGGAAAGCGCTTGCAGACAATCGAGCCCAGTTCTTCCTCGACGTCGCAGCCGGCCCGTTCTACGGCTTCAACCGTCCCGGCGCGACCGTGTACCAAGGCGTGATCCAGAACTGGTGGCGGCAGGCAATGATGGGTAGTGCGGAAGCGCACTATGAGGGCATCAAAGCCTTCTCTGAAACTGACCAGACGGAAGATCTCAAGGCGATTACCGTCCCGACGCTGGTACTGCATGGAGACGACGACCAGATCGTACCGATCGCCGATGCCGCGCTGAAGTCGATCAAGCTGTTAAAAAACGGGACTCTGAAGACGTACCCTGCTTTTCCGCATGGCATGTTGACAGTGAACGCAGAGGTCCTCAACGAGGATCTGCTCGCGTTCGTGCGCATGTAGCGTTTAGCACAGGCCCGCTTCGGCGGGATTTCCGTTGAGGCAATGGTTTCGACCGGCCAGTTGCCAGTTGTTCGACTCGGATGCACCAATCATGGACAATCTGGATCAGGATTCCGCCATCCAGTGCCCCAATGTTCTACGTCGAGATAAGCCGATGATTCCACTCCACCGTAATCCGTCTTTTTACCAACTTCTTTCCGACAGCTACGCCCGGCTGGTCGGCCAGCGCCTGGTTCCGCACGTCATGCCCGTTGCTGAAGCGACCGAATGGCTGTATGAGAGTGCCCCGTTCGCGGTACTCGCGCACAATACCGATCCCGACCCGGTCTTTATCTACGGCAACAAAGCCGCACAGCGCCGCTTCGGATATAGCTGGAGTGAAATCACCACGCTGCCGTCCCGGCTTTCCGCCGAGGCCCCGAATCGGGAGGAACGACAGCAATTCCTCGAACGCGTGCAGCGGCTCGGCTACGAGACGGACTACAAGGGCGTGCGTGTTACCAAGTCTGGCGAGCGATTCATCATCGAGCAAGCCACACTATGGCAGTTACTCGACGCGGACGGCACACTGCACGGCCAGGCGGTGGTTATTCCACGCACGCGCGACATCTGATCGTGCGTATCAATTCTCATAGGCTAATGCTCCGAAGTTGCGAAGCAATTGGGCACTACGGATATGAACAAAAAAAAAAGCCCGCCTTATTAGACGGGAAAAGAGGGGGGCTAATCGACGAGTGGGATAGCTCGACGCAAAGGCCTCTGATAACGCGGCGCCTTCTTGGGTCGCGGTTACTTCGCCGCCTGGATCTGCCGGAACCACGCATCGAAATCGACTCCGCCCAGCCGCGCATGCGGGCCTGGCACAAGCGTATCGTCCTGTAGTTGCGCGCCGAAGTAACGCGCGTCGGCATCTTCGATGACCGTACGGTTGTCTTTCGTTGCCTGTAGGTAGCGTCGCACCATTACCGCAAGGCGCACGCGCTCCGGTCCGGCAATTTCCACGATGCCATTGCGTGGCTCGCCAATCGCGAAGTCCGTCACGGACGCCGCCACGTCGTCGGACGAAATTGGCTGGAAGAAAGCGGGCGAGAGCCGGACGCTGTCGCCCTCGGTACCCGATTGCGCAATGCCACCAAGGAACTCGAAGAACTGTGTGGAATGCACGATCGTGTATGGCACGCCCGAATCGCGAATGAGCTTTTCCTGCGCGATTTTCGCGCGGAAATAGCCGCTTTGCGCGAGCCGGTCGGTACCAACGACGGAAAGCGCGACGTGATGCCGGACACCTGCCTCGATTTCCGCGGCGAACAGATTGCGGCCCGACGTTTCGAAGAAGGCCAACACTGCGTTGTCCTCGAACGAAGGAGAATTGGCGAGATCAACTACGACGTCGGCTCCTGCGAGCGCCTCGCGCAGTCCTTCGTTCGTGAGCGTGTTCACGCCCGTGGCCGGCGAAGCCGCGACGGCAATATGACCGCGCTCACGCAGGTTCTTCACCACCTTGCTGCCGATTAGTCCCGTACCGCCAATGACGATGATCTTCATGATGTTTCTCCGTGCGATCGATATTGCCTTTACAGGTTGCCGCCGGGTGTGACGCCAGTTTCGGCGCGCGCGGCAACGGCGGTCCATCCACGAGCGATCGTACGTAAGCGCTGTTTGCTGCGGTAGGTGGTTGCCCGGACTCACAGTGTTGCGTGTTGAACATCAATCAACAGACGCGTCGACGGGTTCGCTGGAACCGCGTCGACTGTTGCCGTTAAGACAACACGCTGAATGCATTGGCGATACTACCGACGTTCGCCCGCCTAACTAAAATCGGTCCCACGATCAGTCGAAACGCGAGCACAACGAAGCGCGCGAAACTCATGGTCGTGCTCGTGCACCCGCGCCGCCCAATGCGGCTTACCCCACTTAATTAACAGGACTATTGAAGATGAGCGCAACTACCCGCAATGTGCAGCCGGTTATCGCCAGCCTTGGCAAAGAAGGTTCAGGCGAACTCGTGCCTTCCCGCTACGCCGTGCGCGTGGGTGACGTCGACGTCGTGCTGATCAGCGACGGTATTCTTCCGCTGCCTACCTCTACCATGTCCACTAACGTGAGCGAATCGGACCGCAACGAATGGTTCGATGGTCGTTTCCTGCAACGTGACATGTTCGACTGGGCGCTGAATATCGCGCTCGTGCGCAGCGGCAACCGCCTGATCCTGATCGACTCGGGCGTGGGCGACGGTTTCGAATACTTCTCGCGCGCTGGTCGGTCGGTGATGCGCCTGGAATCGGCCGGCATCGACCTGGCTGCGATTACCGACATCGTGATTACGCATATGCACATGGATCATGTCGGCGGGTTGAACGTTGCCGGCGTCAAGGCCAAGCTGCGCCCCGACGTGCGTATTCACGTGTCGGCCAAGGAAGTGGAGTTCTGGAAAAATCCGGACTTCAGCAAGACGGTGATGCCGGAAGCAGTTCCTCCCGCGCTTCGCAAGGCCGCTGCGAAGTTCGTGGAACTCTACAGCGAAAACATCGTGCGGTTCGATCAGACCGTGGAAGTCGCAGCAGGCGTGTCGGCACGCGTGACGGGTGGACACACGCCGGGCCACTGCGTCGTGGACGTCGCATCGAATGGCGAGAAGCTGACGTTCGTAGGCGACGCGATTTTCGAAGTCGGCTTCGACAATCCCGCTTGGCAAAACGGCTTCGAGCACGAACCCGAAGTGGCTGTAGACGTGCGTGTCGCGCTGCTCAACGAAGCCGCTGAAACCGGCGCTCTGCTGGCCGCAACGCATGTCGCGTTCCCGTCTATCGGTCACATTGCAAAGCACGGTGACGGTTTCCGTTTCGTGCCGGTGCAGTGGGACTACTGATTGGTGTCTCGACTTTGAATCATCGTCGTATCGCGTGGTGATGGTCAGAAAACCGCCACGAGTTCACAAGACTCGTGGCGGTTTTTTTAAACCACTGCCATGCATATATGGGCGGCTCCCATCGATCAAGTACCGATGGATGTCCTTATGTGTGGCTCGTTTTCGACACGGTGAGGTATGCGCCGTTTCGCGATCTGTCATTGCGCCAAGTGCCAGCGCAGCACCGGATGCGTCGCGCCCGCAGGCATTGCCCACACGCCCGTCGGACTGAAGTCATACCCCACGAACGATGCCGGCGTGCTCATCTGAGCGGTGCTCAGCCCGTTCGCCGCGGGCATCGGCGTGCCGAATACGACGCCGACTGTGGCGGTCGTAGTATCGGCGTTCCAGTACACATCGTTCCCGATCGTGCCTGTATTGGCCCTCGCGACACCGATCGCCCCATAGGCCGGCTGAGTCACGAGACCCGTTGCGAATGACTGGGTGATCGTTCCCGAGTTACTGACGACGAGGCCCGCGCCGCCGCATGGCGTACCGGCACCGCCTCGGCAAAATCCCTCAAACGTGGTCGGGCCGGTCGCATAAGACTGGTTGATCGTGCCGCTGTTACCACCGACGAGACCGCCACCGCCCTCAGCGATATAACCCGACGATACGACCGGACCCGTGGCGAAGGACTGGTTGATCAGGCCGCTATTCACGCCCCCCAGACCGCCGAGCGCGCCGCCCGAGGTCACGGCTGCGCTGCTCGAAGAACGCAGGATCGAGCCGGTATTGTTGCCCACGAGCCCACCGGCAACCGAAAAGTCGAGCATAGCGAATGATCCACCGCTAAGAACCGTGCCGGACGTGTTCACCCGCAAGACCGTGCCGTTGTTCGTGCCGGCCAGCAAGCCCATATAGGCGACAGCCATCTGGCTCGGAGCCGCGCTGGCCGTGCCCGAAATGTCGACGTTGCGCACGATGCCCCGGGCGCCGATCACGCCGAATATACCCATCAGCCTCAAGAACTGGCCAGCCGCCACCTGCTGGAGCGTCAGCGAACTGATCGTATCGCCCTGTGCGTCGAACTGCCCAGTGAATGGTGTATCGGAGTTACCGATCGGAACGAAGGGCGTGTTGCCCGTCGCGCTCGCATCGATATTCCTGCCGAGTGCATAGTTACCGCCGAGATCGCTGGCGACGTTCGCCAGATTGGTCAGCGAGTTCACCAGCCTGTACGCGGTGATCTGCGTCATCAGGCCGCTGAATGCCGGGGGCGTCCACGCCGGGTTGCTCAGCTGGGTACCGGCGACGTACGTGCCGTTCATGTCGTAGAAAGCGCTCAGCGCGCCCGTGCTTTTCGACCAGTTGAGCGTGCCGTGATTGACGACGCTGCCGCCGTTGTCGCAGGCCCGCCTCCCCGGCTTCGAGTCTCCCTGCGACCCATTCCGTTATCATTTCGCAAACTTGCTCGGCATTTGCCGTTATCCCGTATGTGGTCTCTAACCTTTCCCCGTCATTGCGGGGACGCGCTCTGAAGTCAGCGATGAAAGTCGATCTAGCAACCCTTTACCTACTCGTGATCGGAACCTTATTGGCCAGTTCCGCGATGATGTATTGGGAACACCTGTCTCATCCGAAGCGCAGCAAGGAATTGCGAATGCTGGCGATCGGCTATGCCACCCTCGGACTGGGTTGCGCGGCGGCCTCGTTTCGGGTTCAGCTGCTCGGCGCCGCTGGCCCCGCAGTGAGCAATCTCGTGATTCTCACCGGCTATCTGCTCGTGCTCGACGGTGTGGCGATGTTCAACGGCCGGCGCTATCTCGCGAGTTCGATCGGTTTGCTTGTGCTGATGGCGCTCACGTGGGCGGTCGCCGGCGTGCGTTGGCAGGCTGCCGTCTGGATGTATGTCAGCGCTATCCCGATCGCGTTGGCCTCCACCATGACGTCGCTCGAACTGTTGCGAGGCGACGGCATGCCGGCGGTTCAATCCCGCCGCGTAGCCGTGGTCTTAACGGGCATCCACGCGCTGTTTTATATCGCCCGGGCTTTCGTGCTGCCATGGATGGCGTCGATCTTCGGGCCGCGCGTGCTGGCCGTCTCCAGCGAAATCACGATGTACGAAGGGGTTCTCTACTCGGTCATTTTGCCGATGACCTTGCTGCGGATGACCCGGGAAGAAATTCATGGCGAGCTTTTGCGGGAGTCCCGCACCGATTACCTGACTCGCCTCGGCAATCGAAAGTTGTTTTTCGAACAGGGAGAGCAGGTTATCAGCGAGCACCAGATGCATCGACGGCCTGTCGCGCTCCTCGCTTTCGACCTCGACCACTTCAAGAGAATCAACGACCGCTATGGGCACAAGACCGGCGACGAGGTCTTGAGATCATTTGCCGAAACCGTTCGAGCCGAGACGGGCACTGATGCGATTCTTGCCCGCATCGGCGGCGAAGAATTTGCCGCCCTACTGCCGGGCCACGACACCGAACGCGCAAAAAAAGTGGGCGAGACCGTCGCCAGCCGGTTCGCTGCGATGTCCCATGGCGCAGACGGCGACCGGATTCGCGCCACCGTCAGCATTGGACTCGCCGAGTCGAATCGCGAAACGACTTCCCTCACCGACCTGCTCTCAGCCGCCGACCAGGCGTTGTATCGAGCCAAGTCGCTAGGCGGCAATCGGCTCGAACAGACGTCAAGGGCTGCGCTCGCCGCCGACAGCTGCTCCGCGGATCGAAATCAGATTTGATCGCTCAGGAATGCGGCATGCTTTACGGCTGTTCCGCGTTCACGCCGCTGCCGGGCCGGCAGCCAGACTTCTGCATACGAAAAGCGCACGTGACCCGGTCGGTGTGGCGCGCCGCGTTGTCCATCAGGTTCGAAAGGACGCTTGCCAGAGCCGATCGATTCACGTCGACTTGAACGCTGCTGTCGACGCCGATCATCGTTTCAACACGGTTGGCATCAAAGCGGGCGGGAAGTTCAGCTCGAGCGCATTCGGAGCGCGGCACGTTAAGATCAGCGAGAGATATGCTTAGTCGCCCGCTACTGCCAGACCACGCCTCGCCAAACCGCCGATTGCGCACGTAGGCCCAACACATGGATGCACACAAACCCGTCACGCGGCCGACACAGCCAGTGCCTCGCCCGGTGCTGGTCTGGGACGCGCCGGTGCGACTATTTCACTGGCTGGTGGTCGTACTGGTCACTGCGGCTTATATCACTCTGAAGCTGAACTGGATCGACTGGCACGTGCGCGTCGGCGAGACGCTGCTCGCCCTGGTTATTTTCCGGCTGCTATGGGGCTGCTTTGGCAGCGAGACCGCGCGCTTTCGCAGTTTCGTGGCTTCGCCCGCGGCTGCGCTTCGTCATTTGCGCCGCCTGTTTCATCGCGAACCGGATGTGCAGGTCGGCCACAATGCGGCCGGCGGCTGGATGGTTCTGTTTCTGCTCGCCTTGCTGCTGATCGAGACGCTGAGCGGCCTCTACGTCAACAACGACATCGCCGACGAAGGACCGTTGAGCGAACTGGTGCCCGCGTGGCTCGCCAACGCAATCTCGGCGTTGCATGGGCTCGTGTGGGACGTGCTGCTCGCCGCGGTGGCGCTGCACGTGCTCGTCATCGCCGTCTACGCGGTAGCGAAGGGACACAACCTGTTGCGCCCGATGCTGACCGGCTACAAACTGCTGCCCTCGTCCGTGCACGCGCCGCGGCAGGAGCCAGCGCTGCTGGCGCTGCTGCCACTCGGCGTCGGCGTTGCCGTCGTGATGCTGCTCGCGGCCTATCTGTGAGCAAGCCGCGCACCCGATCGCGGCGCGCGGCTGCCGTGCCTGCTTCAGCCGCCCTTCGGCGGTGTCACCTGGCCGCGAATCTCGCCGTTCGGATTGTTCTTCGTGTGAACGTTGATATACATGTCGCCCGCTTCGAACATCTTGGCTTCGTCCGGAGATAGCGTGGCCTGACCGGTGATCGGGCTCGTCACCTCCGTGGAGCCTTTCTGCGAGATCCAGACCTTTACGCCGGCGTTTTTACCGGCCGGCGCGGGTCCGTGGAAATGCGCCATCGTGGTCGGACTCGTCAATCCGCTGAAGGTGATGTTCCAAGTGACGACCCGTGTGCTGGAGTCGTACGTGAGCTTGGCGTTGCCGCTGCCTGGAGTCTGCACCGGCGGAACCTGTTGAGCGCCCGTCAAAGGCACCTCGAACGAGACGGGCGCCGCTTGCGCCAGGCTCAGCGTACCCGCTAAGGCCAAACCACCGAACACCATGAAAGCGCGCCGCGTGATGGATTGTGACATCTGGTTTTCTCCTGTTGGGTTTGCCCTTGCTGAACGGGCGATTATTGAAGACTGCAGAAGACCTCGTCGGCGTTGTCGACAGCCAAACAAGTGAGTCAAGCATAGACGCAAGCCGGCCGTTACGCGAAGTTCGCGTAGGCCAGAACTCCGGCCCGGGCATGCGACTGCCCCCACTGCGTCAACGTCCGATGAGTGTGGTCAGCAATTCGAAAGGAAAACGCCGGGCGAAAATCGTTGAAAAATCGGTCTGAAGCGAAAAATTCTTCCGGTACGATATGCGCTTTGCACGAAGGCAGCGGATGTAACCGGCGCGACCCGTATTGCGCCAGGCGCCTTCATGGATCACACCCATTGTGACGCTGCCATGTCCATCCCAAACGCTCTAATCGGCATTGCGATTCTGTCCTGCGTGATGAGCGTCGCCGTTCTAGGCTCGTTGTTTCGCACTCAGGTTCCGGGCATACGTCGTTGGTGTGTGGCAAGTGGTCTGCTGGCCGTCACGGCCACGCTCCTGCTGTTCCGTAGGTCGGATCTCGTCGTACTGGGCGCGAGCGTCTTGCTGATCGTCGCCTCGCTCCTCGCGATCCACGGTTTTCGCCAATTCTTTCATCGGCCGCCATCGGTAGTCTGGGAATACGGCGCGCTGTGCGCGATCCTGGCCGGACTCGTTTATTGGACTTACGTGTCGCCTGACGTCAGTGCCCGGGGCGCGATGATCTCGGGATTTCTCGCCTACATCCGCTTTGTCATCGCGTGGGTCGTGCAGCGGTACCGGCCGGCGGGCAGACCGAAATACGCCTACCACTTCGTGGCAATTGCCGCAGTGTTGGGGGCGGTCGTCCACGCAGTCCGTTGTGTCGTATATGGGTCGGGGCTAGCACATGAATCGGTCTTTCTGGAGGAAACGCCGCTAAACGTCGCGTTTCTCGGCATGGCCATACTGACTTTGCCATGCCTGTCGGTCGGCATGGTGATGCTGACTCATGACCGGCTGGCGGAGCGGATGGAGCGCCTCGCCACCATCGACGATCTGACGGGCGCGCTCGGGAGGCGCGCTTTCATCGCGCGGACAGAGGCGCTGTTCGAGCTGGCGAAGGTGGCGAAGTCGAAGCTGTCCATCGCGATCCTGGACATCGATAACTTCAAGAGCATCAATGACAGATTCGGGCATGCAGCCGGCGACCAGGCCCTTGCGCATGTTGCCTTGACGATATCGCGCGAACTACGGCAAACCGACGTCCTTGGCCGCATCGGCGGTGAGGAATTTGCGCTGCTGATGCCACTGACCGGCAAAGAGGAAGCGGCCCGTCTCACCAACCGGTTGCGCACACTCGTCGCGGCGTCTGTTGCGCGCGCTCCGACCGGCGACGTCGCATGCACACTCAGCGCTGGCGTCGACGAATTCGGTGATGGCGATACCGTTGCCTCGGTGATGGCAAGAGCCGACACGGCGCTCTATGCGGCGAAAGCCAACGGCAGAAACTGCGTGATGACGGCGGGGTCTTCGCAGCCCGCCGATGCCCTCGTTTCCAGCTTTCCGGCTTAAGGAAGGCTTAGCGGTGGGCCCTGCCACTGCAAAAAAGAAACCGGCATGCAGTCGCCCGCATGCCGGTCTCTGTTCGGCCCGTCGCGTCACCGCGAACAGGGCCGCCGCGCTGATCCGCGCTTTACTTGCGCTTCAACTGCGAAATATCCCGCACCGCGCCGCGATCGGCCGAGGTTGCGAGCGCCGCATACGCCTGCAATGCCTGCGACACCACGCGCTCGCGATTGGTCGGCTGCCATGCGTCGGCGCCGCGCGCTTCCATTGCCGCGCGACGGCGTGCGAGCTCTTCATTCGACACCGCCAGATGCATCTTGCGCTGCGGAATGTCGATCTCGATCACGTCACCGTCTTCGACCAGACCGATCGTGCCGCCTTCCGCCGCTTCCGGCGACGCATGGCCGATCACGAGACCCGACGAGCCGCCCGAGAAACGGCCATCGGTAAACAGCGCGCAGCTCTTGCCGAGGCCCTTCGACTTCAGATACGAAGTCGGGTACAGCATTTCCTGCATGCCCGGACCGCCCTTCGGACCTTCATAGCGGATCACCACAACGTCGCCCGGCACGACCTTGTCACCGAGAATCGCCTCGACCGCGTCGTCCTGGCTTTCGAACACGCGCGCGCGGCCCGAGAACAGCCACTGCGATTCGTCGACACCCGCGGTCTTCACGATGCAGCCTTTCTCCGCGAGGTTGCCGTACAGCACCGCGAGGCCACCGTCCTTCGAATACGCGTTTTCCTTGCTGCGGATACAGCCGCTCTTGCGATCCGTGTCGAGCGTCGCGTAGGTGGCTTCCTGGCTGAACGCGACCGTGGTCGGAATGCCGCCCGGCGCCGCGCGGAAGAACTTCTGGGCTTCCTCGCCCGCGCCGCCGGCGATGTCCCACTTCGCGATCGCGTTGCCGAGCGTGCCGCTATGCACGTTGCCGCACGACAGATCGAGCAGGTCCGCACGTGCGAGCTCGCCGAGAATACCGATGATGCCGCCCGCGCGGTGCACGTCCTCGATGTGGTACTTGTCGGTCATGGGCGCGGCCTTGCACAGGCACGGCACCTTGCGCGAGATGCGGTCGATGTCCGACATCGTGAAATCGACGCCCGCTTCCTGGGCGGCAGCCAGCAGGTGCAGCACGGTGTTGGTCGAGCCGCCCATCGCGACGTCGAGCGTCATCGCGTTTTCGAACGCCTGCTTGGTGGCTATGCTGCGCGGCAGGACCGAGACGTCCTCTTCCTGATAGTAGCGGCGGCACAGATCGACGACCAGGCTGCCCGCCTGCTCGAACAGGCCCTTGCGCCATGCGTGCGTCGCGACGACCGTACCGTTGCCCGGCAGCGCGAGGCCGATGGCCTCGGTCAGGCAGTTCATCGAATTCGCGGTGAACATGCCCGAGCACGAACCGCAGGTCGGGCACGCGCTGCGCTCGACTTCGGCGACTTCGGCGTCGCTGATCTTCGGATCGGCGGCCTTGATCATCGCGTCGATCAGGTCGATCTTCGCGATCACCTGGCCATCGGTCGGCGACTTCACCTTGCCCGCTTCCATCGGACCGCCCGACACGAACACGACCGGGATGTTCAGGCGCATCGCGGCCATCAGCATGCCCGGGGTGATCTTGTCGCAGTTCGAGATGCAGACCATCGCGTCCGCGCAATGCGCGTTGACCATGTACTCGACCGAGTCCGCGATCAGTTCGCGCGACGGCAGCGAATACAGCATGCCGCCGTGACCCATCGCGATGCCGTCGTCGACGGCGATCGTGTTGAATTCCTTCGCCACGCCGCCGGCCGCTTCGATCTGCTTCGCGACCAGCGCGCCCAGGTCGCGCAGATGCACGTGGCCCGGTACGAACTGCGTGAACGAGTTCACGACCGCGATAATCGGCTTGCCGAAATCGTCGTCCTTCATGCCGGTGGCGCGCCACAGCGCGCGGGCGCCGGCCATGTTGCGGCCATGAGTCGAAGTGCGTGAGCGATAGTTAGGCATCTGTATCCTCAGGTATTGCTGTTATCGGTTTTGATGAGCGCCCGCGCGGGCGTGGGGATCGCAGCGCAGTGTGGGCGCTGGGAACGAATAGTGCAAGAACGCCAGTAAGACGTCCAATATATTTTTTCGGCACGATTAGGTCGCAAAAGATATTAACCGGTGCCGCGACCGTTCAGCCGCTTTGCGCCGCTCGTGCCGCAACTGCAATGGCCTGAGTCGAACGGGGCCACTACCGTCAAAGCAAAGGGCCGGTGAAGCGATGCTTCATCGGCCCTTCGTGCTTGCAACGCTTTGGGCGCGTCTGCGCTCTTACATCTTCACGACGTCTAGCAGCGTCTTCTTGCCGTCCTTGTAGTCGTACAGCGAGATCACGCCGTGCTGAAGGTCGCCTTTCGCGTCGAACGTCGTTTCACCGGTCACGCCCTTGTAGTTGGTCCCCGACACCTTGGCCAGCACCTTCGCCGGGTCGGTCGAGTTCGCGCGCTTCATTGCGTCGACGACGATATACACCGCGTCGTACGTGAACGGTGCGTCGAATTCGATCGGATGACCGAAGCGCTTCGTGTACTTCGCCGCGAATTGCGCGCCGCCGTTCATGCGCTCGACAGCCATGCCGGCCTGCGAGCACACCACGTTGCCCGCCGCCGGACCGGCGAGGTCCGCGAGGCTTTCGGTGCACACGCCGTCGCCCGACAGCATCTTCGCGCGCAAGCCCAGCTGACGCGCCTGCTTCGCGAACGGACCGCCGGTCGCGTCCATGCCGCCGTACATGATCGCGTCGGGATTCTCGCCCTTGATCTTGGTCAGGATCGCGCGGAAATCGACGGCCTTGTCGTTGGTCGCGTCGTGCGAGACGACCTTCAGGCCGAGCGACTTCGCGGTCTTTTCGAATTCATTCGCGAGACCCTGGCCATAGGCGGTCGAATCGTCGACCACGGCCACGGTCTTCACGTTCAGGGTCTTCGCGGCGTAGGCGGCAAGTGCCGGACCTTGCTGTGCATCGGTCGCGACGACGCGGTAGGTCGTCTTGAAGCCCTGCTGCGTGTAGGCCGGGTTCGTCGACGACGGCGAAATTTGCACGATGCCCGCGTCGCTATAGATCTTCGATGCCGGAATCGACGCGCCCGAGTTCAGGTGGCCGACCACCGCGACGACCTTGTCGTCGACGAGTTTCTGCGCGACCTGGGTCGCCTGGCGCGGGTCGCCCGCGTCGTCTTGCGCGTCGAGCACGAGCGTGACCTTCTGGCCATCGATCGTCAGACCCTTCGCGTTGATTTCCTCGATCGCGAGGCGTGCGCCGTTTTCATTGTCCTTGCCGAGGTGGGCGGAGCCGCCCGTCAACGGACCCACGTGACCGATCTTGACGACCTGATCCGCATTGGCCGTGCCGGCAATGCCCGCGAATGCGACGACTGCCGCGCTAAGCGGCAGCAGTTTGTGAAGCTTGAACGACATACAACACATCTCCTCTTTACTTACCTTGCCAACCGGATGGTTGGGGATTCCTGCCACTGATCAGACATTGCCATTCATCCATTCAGGATGAGTTGAAATACGGCCAAGCCAGCAATTCGCCAGCTCCGCATTTTTGGTGCAGCACGATAACGCAAAACCGGCGCAAGCGACAAATTCCCGGGCAATGGGGATTGGCGCGGCGTCAATTAGCGGCCGTTTCGCCGCTGCATTAATCGGCATTTCACGCGATTGATTCGCTGAGGGAATCGTCAGCAAAAGTGACGAAATATGCAGCAACTCAGCCAATAAAGTTGAATACCGCGCTTATTCTTCGGAAACGGAACGGCGCAATCAAGGCTTGAAATCGGCCAGCATCTCGCCCGCGCGGATATGCGCGAGGGCGGCCGCCACGTAGTCGACGATCGGCGCCGGAGGATGGTCCGGCTTCGCCCACACGAAGCCTGAGCACTTGTGCGGCTCCATGTTCACCGGTTCGCCTTGCCATGAATGACACGCGAAAAAGAAGCTGATGCGGTTCGTGTCCGAGTCGCGCCGCATCACGAGCGTGAATTCGAGTTCGCCAGGCGCAATCGTCACGCCTGCTTCTTCTTTCGATTCGCGAATCGCGCACTCTTCGATCGATTCGCCCGGTTCGAGATGGCCTGCAATCAGCGCGTACTGGCCGTCCCTGAAACCGGTATTCGCTCGCTGCATGAAAAGGCACTCGCCCTGTTCATTCAGAAACAGCACGTTCACATCGACGACGCTTTGCATTCGGCTCATTTTCTTGCAGTCATCGCGACGGACCAGGCGCGTTGCACGGTCAGCAGCTTGATGCCGAGCGCGACGAAGACGAGCCCGCTGCCGCGTTTGAGAGCCGCGATCCAACGGCTGGCGCCGACGCGCCTATGGATACCGCGCACGCCGAACGAATAAATGGTGTGCACGAGCGCGACAGTGACCGCGATCGTCAGATACATCACGATGAACTGCTCCGGCAGGCCGCGCTCGTGATCGATGAATTGCGGCATGAACGCCGAAAGAAAGATCATCGTCTTCGGATTGCTGCCGGACACGAGCAAGGCTTCGCGGAATACTTTGTTGCGCTCGAACGTATGAGCGGGCGATGCGACGCCCGTGGGCTGCGCGGGCTGCGATACCTGCCTGTTGCCGCCGCCGCACAGTTGCCTGATGCCGAGATACATCAAATAACCCGCGCCGAGCACTTTCATCGCGACGAAGAGCGGCGGCAGCGTCGTCAATACCGCCCCGACACCGAGCGCCACGAGCGCGACGACGACTCCTTGCGCGAGCAAATTACCGGCAACGCTCGCCGCCGCGCCGCGGCTTCCATAGCGAACCGAGTTGCGGATCACTAGCAGAACGTTCGGTCCCGGCGAAATGGTGGTGAGCAGATAGGCAGCGGCGAAAAGCAACCAGGTATGGAAGGACATGGCAGGTCCGGGAGTTCGTTGTGATTGGATTCCAGCAGACCAGACATGATGCCACGGAAAAAAACCGCCGCGACCGACCTCATCGCGCGGACCTCCTGAAGCGGCGTTCGATACGCGACTGGATCACTTCGAGCACCATCGACAGCAGCTAGGAGATCACCGACGCGCTGATCAGCATCTCCATGTGACGAAATTCGCGCTGCCCTTCGGTGGTCGCGACATAGGTCAGTTCCCACACGCCGACGACGGACACCAGCGAGCTATCCTTCAGCATCGCGATGAACTGGTTGCCGGTCGGCGGAATGATCACGCGCAGCCGTTCGATGAAAGCTTCGCCAGTGCGCCAATTAGCGCGAGGACGAATGCGAGCGCAATCGAGATCGCCGAGATATAGAGCGTGGTGGTCGCGCCTTGCAGCATTCCGAAAGCGCATCAAGTCGCGGCGCGGACCGCGCACGCGATCTGCTGTCGTTGTTCGACGCACGGCGGCGGCCGGGCGCAATCGCGCGCCCCGCCTCAACGTTTCGACGCCGTCACCAGTTGCAGCGGCGTCTCGATCACCCTCGACAACTCGCGCTGCTTGCGCCGCTCGGTCACCGCCTTCAACGCGAAGTCGATGCCGAACACGGCCTGGCGGTCGGCGAACTGGTTCATCGTCGCGAGCACGCGGCCGTCGGCGAGCAGCGGCTTGATCGCCTCGATCGCGTTGTAGCCGGTGACGTAGACGCCGCCGCCGCGGCCCGCGTCGCGAATCGCGTCGACCGCGCCCATCGCCATGTTGTCGTTGCCGCATAACAGCGCGCGAAGCTGCGGATGCTCGGCCAGCATCTTCGCGGCAACGTCGCGGCCCTTGCCGTACTCCCAGTTACCCGACTCGACCGCGACGACCCGCACGTTCGCGGCATCCATCGCGTCACGGCTGCCGGCCGTGCGCTGCTGCGCATTGCTGCTCACGGAAATGCCTTCGATGATGCCAACTTGATCGCCGGGCTTCAGCCGCGTGGCCAGATATTGGCCGACCTGCTTCGCGCCGCTGCGATTGTTCGGCCCGACGAACGGCACCGAGATGCCGGCGGCCGCTTGCGCGGCGTCGTCGAGCGGGTTGTCGATCGTGATCGTGATGATGCCGGCCTTGATCGCGCGCGCGACCACCGGGATCAGTGCCTTCGAATCGGTCGGCGCAATCACGATCGCGTTCGTCTTCGCCCTGATCATTTCTTCGACCATGCGGATCTGCGCGGCGGTGTCGGTCTGCTTGGCCGTGCCGCGAATCGTCAGGCTGAATTGCGACGAGAAGTGCTGCTGGTAATTGCGTGCGGCGTCTACCATCGCGACCGTGAACGGGTCCGACATCGATTTGAGCACGAGCGCGATCTTCGGTTTCGTGCCGGGCGGTACCTGGGCACGGGCATCGGCCGCGAACCGCGCGACGCCGCTGAGCCCGGTTGCGGCCAGCGCGCCCGCGAGCAGCACGCGGCGGCGCATGTTCTGCGTCATGGCTTGACTCCTTCGCGGACGTGCTTGTTGCGGCGGGGCTGATTGAACGACGAGACGCTCGCGGTGATTTCGTCGAACAACGGCCGGCTGTCGATGTCTTCGCCCAGACAACGCGTCTTCAACGCGGCGAGTTGCCCGGCGATGTCCGCTTGCGCGTCGCAACGCTCCAGCAGTTCTTCGAGCAGACAACCGTACGCCCTGACTTCGAGCCGCTGCAACGCGATAGCGAGCTCGCGATCGCTGGCATCGAAAAACGACGCCGCGCCGAAATCGCCGAGCAGCGCGCGCCCTACGCCGCCGTGCAGGATATTGTGCGCGTACAGATCGCCATGCATCACGCCACGCCGATGCAGATGACTTGCGACCTTCGCGATGCCGCTCGCGATACCGAGCACCGTCTCAAGGTCGAAGCGCGCGTCGTCGCGATAGATATCGCGCGTGCACGATGCGAGGCTCGGCGGACCGGCCAGGTTGGCGAAGCGTGGATCGATCAATCCCATCACGAGACCATGCGTGTCCGACGGATGCCCGATCACCTTGCCGAGCACGGGGATCAGGTTCGCATGTTCGCCGCCGCGAATGCAAGCAGCCATTTCGCAGTCGGGCGAACCGTCGTTCGTCACAGCGCCCTTGAACAGCTTGACGGCGACCGCACGCGGCGCGGGTTCGTGGTCCGCGTGCAGCGCCGCGCGATAGATGACGCCCGACGCGCCCTCGCCCAACGGCCGTTCGAGCCGCAACGCATCCCAGCGAATGCCGCTGATCGGTGTGTCGATGAGCGCTGCCTGTTCGAGCGCCGCGTTGAACGGATTGCCCCCATACGCGAGCCACGCAAGCCGCGGCAGACGCAGCAACCAGCGCGGCAATGCGTCGAAACGATTAGCCGCGAGCCGCAGCAGTTCGAGCCGCGTGCATGCGGCCAGTTCCTCGGGCAGCGCGCGCAGCCGGTTTCCGGCGAGCATCAGCTTCTGCAGTTGCGCGCAGCGGCCGAGCTCCGCAGGCAAACTTTCGATGTCGTTGTCGGTCAGAATCAGCCAACGCAACAGCGGCGGCAGCGCGCTCGCCGGCACCTCGCGGATGCGATTCGACTTGAAGCCGATCATGCTCAGTTGCGCGCATTCGCCGAGCACGCCGGGCAGTTCGGTGAACGGGTTGTTGGACGCGAACAGGATGCGCAGTTTGCGCAGACGCGGCAGATCGTCGGGCAGCGTCGTCAGTGCATTGTTCGACAGGTCGAGCACTTCGAGCGTATCGGCGAGATCGAAAATCTCGCGCGGAAATTCGCTCAGGCCGCATGCGAGTTTGAGTTCGCGCGCGCCCGCCAGTTGCCCGGCCCGCAGTTGTTCTAAAGTCGTGGTCACAGTCGTGGGAAAGAAGATCGGGTAGCGCGCGCAGCGCGTCGTACCGAAGCTATCGATTTTACTGAGTCAAAGGCCATCCGGGGTTCTCTGCGGTACAGTGGCGTGATCGCCGCAATGGTCACGATCGTCGCGGTCATGTCGAATGCGAATGAGACAGCAATATCTGGAGGGCGTTCAGGCGACGCCAGCGGGACACTACCGAGTATCGGCGCAGCCTTCATACAGCTTTCCGCGTCCGGTCGTTCAAGCACTTCCGCGTCGCGAACCTTGCGCCTCCACCCTGTCAGGAGCCCGTGAAAGTGACGTACGCATACAAGTTGATCGATTCGCCGGTCGGTCAGTTGAAGCTCGTGGCGAAAGGCGAATGCCTTGCCGCGATTCTATGGGAACACGACAAGCCGAACCGCGTGCGACTCGGCGAAATGAGCGAAGCGAACGAGCTGGCGGTGCTCGTCGAAACCGAGCGGCAATTGCGCGAGTACTTCGCGGGCACGCGCCAGGCCTTCGATCTGCCGCTGGATTTTCACGGCACCGAGTTCCAGAAGCAGGTCTGGCGCGCGCTTCTGACCATTCCATTCGGCCAGACGCGCAGCTACTCCGAGATCGCACAGCAGATCGGCAAGCTCAATGCAGTGCGCGCGGTGGGCGCGGCAAACGGCCGGAATCCGATTTCGATCGTCGCGCCGTGTCATCGCGTGATTGGCGCGTCGGGTGAGCTGACGGGGTTCGCAGGCGGCCTCGCCAACAAGATGCTGCTGCTTTCGCTGGAGGCGGGGCAGACCTCGCTCGAAGCAGCCGCGGATGACGCGCAACGCCCCGCGCCGGAGGGAAAAGCGGTGCGACGGGCCAAGGACGAGGCCCCCTTGAAACCAGCGCATCACCCACCCGGCCGGGGAACGCAGGGTTCGCTGTTCGGTAGCTGAAGCAGCGCACATTCGGCACAACGCGCCACCCATCGGCCGTAATCGCCGATGCTTCGTCCGCGATCAACGCCATCGGCCGCGCATGCAACACCTATCCTTAAGATGCCCGTTGAGGTATCGAACAGGAGGATGACATGCGCATGCTTCTCAACATACAAATACCGAACGAACCGTTCGGCACACTCGTGCGCGACGGCCGAATCGGCGAGCTGATGCAAAAGATCCTCGAGGACATGAAGCCGGAGGCCATCTACTTCACCGAACAGCAGGGCAAACGCGGCGCGGTGGCGGTCGTCGATGTCGCCGATGCATCGGCGATTCCCGCGCTCGCCGAACCGTGGTTCCTGAAGCTCGACGCCGAGTGCGAGCTGCGCATCGCGATGCTGCCCGAGGATCTGATGAAAGCTGGCCTCGACGCGCTCGGCGACAAGTGGAAGTAGCGGTCCTCAGGAATGCCCGGCCGATAGCTGCAGCAGCATCGAAGCCGCGGCCGTCGCGGCGACCTGGCAACCGAGCACGATATGCTCCTCGGCCGTGTCCTCGATGAAGTCGTGACTCACGCCGCCGATGCTCGGCACGAACATCATGCAGGCCGGCATGCAACGCGCGATCACCTGCGCGTCGTGCGCGGCACCGCTCGGCATGCGCAGCCACTGGCCCGGCGCGATCGCTTCGGCGGCTCTCGCGATGTGCTCCGCGAGCGCGGCGTCCATGCTGACGGGCTCGATCGGCTCGTCGATCGACTGCAATTCGACGCTCACCGCGTTGTGCGCGCTGAAGTCGCGCACCAGTTCCGCGAGCGCGTGATCCATTGCCTGGAGCCGCGCGGGGTTCGCGTCGCGGAATTGCAGGTACATGTCGGCCGCGCCGGGTACGACGCTCATCGAGCCCGGATCGAGATCGATGCGGCCCACGGTCCAGACGGTGTCCGCATCGGCCAGTTGTGTGAACGCATCGTTCATCCGCGCGATGAATGCGACGAGCGCCGCGCCCGCGTCGCGGCGGATCGCCATTGGCGTCGTGCCCGCATGGTTGCGCTGACCCGTGAAGCGCAGGCGCGATTCGCGCAGCCCGACGATCGTCGTGACGACCCCGATCGATTTGCCGATCGCTTCGAGCCGTCCGCCCTGCTCGATATGCGGCTCCAGATACGCGACCTGGCGCCCTGCTTCGAAACGCGCACGCGGCCGGCCCGCAAGGCCCGCGGCGTCGAGCACGTCGGTGAGACGTTCGCCCTGCCGGTTGGTCGCGCCGCGAATCGATTCGTCGACTGCCTCGCCGACGAAGCTGCGGCTACCGAGCAGGCCCGAGAACGTGCCCTCCTCGTCGATCCACGACGCGACGTCGACGGCGAGGTGCCGCGTCGCGTCGTTCTCCGCGAGCGCACGGGCGATTTCGAGCCCGTAGATCACGCCCATTGCGCCGTCGAGCCAGCCGCCGGTCGGCTGCGTATCCGTGTGCGAACCGATCACGAGCGCGGGACCGCTATTGCGCGAGCGTCCGAACACGGTGCCCACGCCGTCGATACGCGCGTCGAGCCCCGCGTCCGTCATCCTGCCGACCAGCCATTCGCGTGCCGCCAGATCGACCGGCGACAGCGCGAGCCGGACCACGCCGGGACCGCTCGCGCCCGGGCCGGCCGCGCCGAATCCGCGCAGCCGTTTGAGGTCGGCCATCAGCCGGTCCGGATCGATCTTTACCACGTTGTCATCTCCATGAATTGATTGCGGATGCCGCCGCGCGAAAATCGCCCGGCGACATATCGTACGCACGTCTGAACGCGCGATTGAAGTCCGACGCGCTATTGAAGCCCCAGCCGTACGCGACGTCGATCACCGGCCTGCGCGGGTGGCGATGCAGTTCGTCGGCCGCTTCGCGCAGGCGCCGGTTGCGAATATACGCGTGGAGCCCGCCCTCCGGCTCGAACAATCGATACAGCGTGGGCCGCGACAGCTGCGACATGGCCAGCACGCTGTCGACGGTCAGATCAGGTTGGCCGAGATTCGCGTCGATATAGCGGCGCGCCGCCGCAAACATCGCGGTGCGTGCCACCGCGCGCGCACCGCCGGTCAAGCCCGTCTCCTTGCCGAACGCCGCCGCCATCAACAGCCCGCAGGTGTGGAGCGCTTCCTGAGCTGCGCGCGCGTCCATCGTGGGCAACCTGCGGCATAGATCGTCCAGATGCGCGGGAATCAGCCGCGCAAGCGGCGTTTGATATTCGATCATGCGGCCATGTATCGACTCCGCTTCCGGCAGCACCGGATCGATCAGATGGCGCGGCAAAAACAGCGCGACCAGGCGGCACGGCCCCAGCGTCATCTGCATCGGCTGATTCATGTCGAGCGCGAGGACGCTCGGCCGCGTTTGCAGCGCGACGCGCTTCGGATAGAGGCCGGTGGTGGTTTCGAAGGTGCCTTCGACAGCTACATGAAACACGATCTGGCGCACGTTGTCGGTCGAAATGCGCGCAACCGAGCGCGTTTGCGCGACCGGATCGGTGCGGCAATCCGTGAAGGCCATGCCGCCGGCGCGATAGGTATCGATGCTGCCGCGAAAGCCGTCGGCGAGTTGCCGGCGCGAGATCGGCACGTCGAGAAAATGGCTGACGCGCTCGCGCCACATAGGTAATTGCCCGCGCGGCGCCATGGAATAGGTGTCGAAGTGGGTGTAGTCGAAAGCCGCCGGCATTGCTGCGGCCGCGGTCGCGGTGCGGTTGGCTGCCTGATCGGTCGTCAAGGTCTCCCCGCCGGTTTTGTAGTGTGCGCGGCATGATGGCCGCGGTTGGCGAAAACGTCATGAGCCTGTTGCTAGTGCGTCGATGCCACGGCCGTCGAAGCTCATGCGCCTCCGCTCCGGCCATCCCTGACAGGCATGAACACGAGCCTACAAAGTCTTTTTTCTTTGCGCAAGGCCTCGAGCCACCGCTCGAGCTCGCCTTCGTTGAGGTCCGAGGCGCTCGCCCAGTCCCGCCCGGCGGCACCGGCCCCCTCAACATCGAAACAGCATAAAAAATGGCCTCTAGACAGAGGCCATTCTATTTTTAACGAATCGATTCGAAACGTAAATCGTTTCAGATAAAAGCGCACCCAGCGGCTATCGTTTCGTCATGGCGGCTCGAAGCATTGCTGCCAACGTAATTAGCCCCGCCCCCAAAGGAGGTCCGTAGTCGTAAAAACGCACGTGCCGCGCAAAGAAAATGGTGGAAGTCGAAATCACTATCAAAACTACAGCGGCAATAAGGAAAAAAACCACCAGAAAATCTTTATTCACGATTGGCTCCTTTGCGTCGAATTTTCCCGCTTCCGCATTCCGTCCCAAAACCAAAAAGGCTCTGCTTTGACGCGACAAAAATTTGCATAGTACCCTCCGTACGCCAGCAACAGCCCTCCGGTCAACAGCAACTCCTGGAAGCCGGTGAACAGCTCGCGCGGATCGGGCGAAACGAAAAGGTTGAGGAAGACAATCGTGACGCTGATGCCAGCCATTATGATCAATGCGAGCGGCACCCCGATGTTTAGCAGCAGCATAGATCCAAGTACAACTTCCAGATACTTGACCATTTGGTAGAAGCCGACATCCGCCATAGCCCCTATGTAGGAGCCCACTTTTCCTGCGTGACTGAAATCCGGAATGTATCTGAAAACCACAAAATTCAGACCGGAAGAGAGATAGTGGAAAGCGAAATATAGCCTCATCCACATGACCACGAACTTCCAAGGTGATTCATTTGCCATTTTCATCGCTTTTTATCCTTTTTGCGGATTAGAAATTCTGCCATCGGCCTTTTACTCACTCGACGATCGGGGGTCTCAGGGGAGAGACTCCCCCTCGATCAGTCCGGAGACCGTGATTTAAATGGCGCGTGCGATCTTGAAGTTAGTAACCAGTGTCTGCAGGCGTTCAGCTTCTGCATGAACTCCACGGGCAGCCGCAGCTGCCTCTTCGACCAAGGCTGCGTTGTGCTGGGTCACCGTATCGATTTCGCCGATCGCCTTGTTTATCTCCATGATGCCCCGGTGACCGTCATCGGATGCATGGGTGATCTCCTCCATCAGGGTCGATACGTGGGCGAACTCATTCACCACCTCGTTGATCTTGGACCCGGCATCGTTCACCAGCTGAGACCCCTGGTCGACGCGGGTGACCGAATTGCTGACCAATTCCTTGATTTCTTTGGCGGCCGACGCCGAACGTTGAGCCAGCGTGCGGACCTCTTGCGCAACGACGGCGAAGCCACGACCTTCGTTGCCAGCACGGGCGGCTTCAACCGCCGCGTTAAGGGCCAGGATATTGGTCTGAAAAGCGATACCCTCGATCGTCGCAATGATGTCGGCGACTTTCCTGGATTGATCGGCAATGCCTGTCATGGTGGTCACGACCACTTTCATGACCTCTCCACCGCCGTTTGCCAGATCGGAAGTAGTCTGCGCGAGTTTGAGGCCCTGTCTGGCATTCGCCGCGTTGTTCTCCACGGTCGCCGTCAACTGCTGGATCGAAGCTACCGTCTGTTCGAGAGACGCCGCCTGTTCCTCAGTGCGCTGGCTCAGGTTCTCGTTACCTGCGGCGATTTCGGATGCGCCGGTCAATACGGCCTCGCTGCCGGACCGAACCTGCTTCACGATATCCACGAGACTCTCATTCATGCTGCGAAGCGCACGCATCAATTGGCCGAGTTCAGTATCGGAATGCACCCTGACCTGTGACGTCAAATCGCCCGACGCAACTGCCTCCGCAATTCTGACGGCGTCATTTAACGGGAAGACGATTGACGTGGCAACCGTGTTGCAGACATATATCGTCGCAATGATAGCGATACAGATCACGGTAAATGTCAGCATCAGAGCGATCTCATAGTCATGAATGGCCTTTTCCGCAGCTTGATCCGCCTGCTTCTGAATGAAGTTCATATGGGCGGTGAGCGTGTTTTCCGTGGACTTGAAAACAGCAAAGATCTTGGAGTTGGCAAGCGCCTGCTCGGTAGCAAAATCTGGATTATCAGACATTGCGAGCGTGTAGAGTTCCTTGTTGATCACCGCGTACTCGCCGATTGCTTTCTTATCGTTCTCGAAATATTGACGATCTTCGCCCGGCAACGCATTTTTCTCGTAGCGATTGACACCCATTCTCAGCTGATCCAAGGCTTGGGCCCGGATCGCAGCATTGGTATCTTTGGCTTGTTTGGAATCAGACAGGACCAGACCCAGCGTGGCGCGGCGGTCTGTACTGAGGGCCAGACGAAGGTCAGCAATCGTTTTGATCGACTCCATCCAATTCTGTTTGATATCCAGTAGATGCGATTCAATCCGATGCGCCTGGAACAGCGCAAAACCCACTGCACTGCATAGCAGCAGGACAACGATTGCGAAGCTAACAAACAGCCGGTTGCGTACTTTGAGATTGCGAAGAAGCGTTAGCATGTTCTTTTGCCTACATTTATTGTATAACCTTTGATTTCGGCACAAACCCCCTGACTATGGATAGGGGGCAAGCATGATTGCGAAATCCGGATTTGTGTGTTAGTGCCGGGCCTCGCGAGATCTATCGATGGCCGCGGTGCACGCCTTTCCTGCCCGTCGATGCGGCCCCCGGACAGCGGCATCGACCGCGACGATCATCGGACGCACGCGCGTGAAGGCGATCGACGATAAGGGCGAAGACAAGGACGCGCGGGATAGAAAATGCGCCGGCCACGTTGTAGTGCGAAAGAGGGAGCGGTTTCGTTCACGCCGGTGCGCCCATGGCGCAGGAGAATCTTGGGCTCCCCGTCAGGGCGACGGCCGACACATCGGCTGGTCCATCAGTTGCGGAATTGACGAGTAAGCGCTTGAGCAACACAATGAAAACATCCGCTTCGTCCTCCGTTAGGAGGCTAATCAATTTCTTGTCGGTTGCCCCGAGAAACGCTGTAATTTTCGCGACCATTGCCACGCCGCTTCCCGTAAGCTGAACAGACCAGCAGCGACAGTCGTCTGGATGCCGAGACCTCATTACAATTCCCGCGTCGATGAGGCGCGGAATGATTCTGGATAGCGACCCCATGTCGTAATTCAGCCGGCGGGCGAGTTGAACCTGCGTCATGAATTGCCGTCCAGCGAGGCATGCGACGACCTTAGCCTGTGCAAATGAAATCCCAAGCGATGACTTCAGATGTCGATCAGCAGACTCGGAGATCGCCTTGTCGATTTCAACAAAACGAATTTGCCAATCCAAAGCTAGCGCTTCAGCCGCATGGCTCAGAGGTAGACCCTCTTCGCTCCTCATATCTGCTGCTCCTCAAATGTGATCGGAACCAGTAGTTCGTATGCGCCTATCGTCTGAACACCTCCTCGTACTATGGGTGATCATCCGGTCCGACGCCGCTACCGCGCGCCCAGCGCACCAAATTGCTCTCAGCTTGCGGGTCCCGAATCTCGCCGACGTCGCTTGACTTCACTATCTAATTCTAAATTGTATACTATCGGCGTGGTGATTTTACTGCTGCATTCCCGTGGCGACCACGGCAGCGATGACGAAAAACATACTCATCGCTGCCGTTTCTCAACCAGGCATCAGAATCGATGCATCATGCCAAGCTGAAAAACTGACTGGATATTGCCGCTTGCCACGATGTTGCCGATTTCCGCGGCATATGCGCCATTGGTGCGTTGATATACGCCAGCGGCATAGAGCGAGGTGCGTCTCGACAACGTGTATGTCAACTGCAATGCGGCCTGGTTGATCGTCACGTTCTTCAGCAACTCGTTACCATTTTGGTAGGTGTAGGCGCCGCCGAGATTCCAGGCCGGTGAGAAGTCGTACCCGACACCACCTGCTAGCGCGTAAATCCTGGCACCCGTATGGGTGTTGCGCGCCTGGCTGTACATGCCCGAGACCGTGAAATGGGCGTACTTCGTCCTTGCGCCGGCAAGCAGGTTGGCGATGCCGCTATGTCCGTTGTTGACCGGCGCGTAGTTCTGCTCAGTGTAAACAACGGCGGCACGCGTTTCCCCGTTCCTGTAGTTGATCGCGGCGCTCTTTCCGGCCCCGTTGTTGAAGTCCCCCGCCGTGCCGCCGAAGCTATACATCAAGCCAACCGACAGCCCCGCATATTCCTCAGAGACGACCTTGACGGCATTCGACATCCGTTTGCCGCCGACACGATCCCAGTTGATGGCCGCCAACCCAGTAATCTGGCCGTTCGTCGTGATAGGTGCGAACGGCCCGCCTGCAACGGCACCGGCAATCTGGGCTGGACCCGAAACGCCGAGCAGGTCGGCACCGAAACTACCGGTACGGAAATTGAGCATACCGCCAGCGATGCCCGTTGCCGGATCGATACCGCCGAGCAGGTAGTAATCAAAGGCGAAGTCGTTCTGCCGCCCGAGGCGGAAGCTGCCAATTCCTGCTTGACTGAGTCCGACCCAAGACGAGTTCTCGAACATCGCGCCGCGCGACTGCGGATCAAGAGCCCCTGTGCTCAGGCTGATCATCGAGTCGAGGCTGAAGTTGGCACGCAGGCCGCCCCCCATGTCCTCGCTCCCGCGGAAGAAGAACTTGGTGGGAAAAATAGCGGAATCCTGCATTTGAAACAAACGTGACCCATGTGAATCACGATAGGTAGCGACACCCTCGTCAAGGAATCCTCCAAGTGTGACGCTACTTTGCGCATGCGCGGCCGTCATGCTCATGCAAACTGATGCACATGCCAACGGTACCGTGGCCCATCGGTGCTTCCTCCCGGCCCCCTGGTGATTCATACATTCTCCTGATTGTTATATGTGATCTCTGAACCTGACTGCTGGTGAGTTTGAAAACACGACTACCTGAATTTGTTTCGCTGGTCGGTTGTCCTCCTGAAGCCGTGCAGCATCCGATGCGGGCGTCGGGATCCCAGTTGGACACCCGAAGCAACTCGTGAATCGTGCGAGCCGTGGCTGGCGCCAGCTGTCCGGAGGCACCGGCCGAATAGAGAAGGAAGCCGATCTCGGCCTGACGGACGAGCGAGCTCACTACGTTGGCGATCAAGCTGCTGTGCTCACGCCGGCTTCGATGACTTGCCCTATCTGGCATTCAAACGTTGCGAAGGCGTTGGCGAAAGACTGGCAGCCCGGTCTCGCCCACCTTGCCAGCCGCCCTTCGCGAATTTCTCCTCCAGCGGTATCGGGCCGGCGAATCGATTGGTCAGATCGGGCGCTGCCCCACTGCGATACATTTGCGGTGAACTGCCGGGCCGCTCAAATCTTGGCGCGGGCCGCGCTAGCAATACCCCACCAAATTCGAGCTGCGCGACAAACCCCAACCGGATTCGCACTACACCCCTGTACCATCGTGCCATGGTTAGCATTCTTTATAATCAGTCAAAATAGTATTTACGTCAGCCTACAATGTCAACGAACCATACTCCGGTGAAAACCCTATGCTTATCAGAGCGCCTCTATTGAGTCGAGCGTTATGAATTCGCAAGACCGGCGACCGCAGCGCGGCAGCCCATCCGAACAAACCAGCACGAGAAGAACTTGGCCTCATGCTGTTTGGCAAGAAAGACCAATGATGATCGCGTCCGGAAGGTTCGCGTTTGCCCTGGTACAATGGTAGTCTTTTTTGCATACAAAATTGCGACCATCGCATCTTTAACCCAGCACAAAGGAGACGCTACTTGAACACGAATCGAAAAATCTTCGTTGGTGCGGCACTCGCTTTCGCCACAGTCGCCGGTATCACGATGTCGAGTCGTGGGTTCGCGGCACAGACGGCACCCGCCAAAGCATCGGTCGCCAAAGCACCGGTGAAGTCGGCCCCGGTCAAACTGATCGCCGCCGGACCGAACCAGAATTCGGACATGGTTGCCCGCGCATTGGCGCCGGCATTGAGCAAGGCGCTGGGTACCGACGTTGTCGTCGAAAACCAGGGGGATGCAGCTGCGGTGTCGGTTGCAAAAGCAGCGCCGGCTGACGGGCTGACGCTTCTCGTCGGCGATACCGACCAAGTGGACGCCGCACGCCAGGATTTGACTCCCGTGGCACAAGTCACCGGTCACCCGGGTCTCCTTTTGGTCGCCGGCAACGGCGCCGGTTTGAGCGGCACCGACATCAAGGACTACGCCGATCTAATCAGCCGTCTGAAGGACAATCCGAACTGCTATATGTTTGGATCGACAGGCACCACGTCGCGTGAATACCTGGCGATGGTGGCGTTCCAGAAGCGTGCGGGCGTCAAATTGATTCATACCGCCTACAAGAGCGACGCTGAACAGACTCAGGCGCTCTTGAGCGGCAAGGTGCAAATGATTGAGATTCCGTACGAAATGGCTGTGCCGCAGATCAAGGCCGGGAAGATGCGTGCGCTAGCGGTTCTGGGTTCGCGCCGTATTCCCGAGATTCAGAACGTTCCCGCACTCGGCGAAATGTTCCCAGGCTTCAATTTCGCGTCGCACACGGGCGTGTTGGCGCCGAAGGATCTGCCGGCGCCGGTCCGCGATAAGATCGCGGATGCTGTGAAGACCGCAGTGCAGGACCCCAACGTCCAAAAAGCGCTGAACGTCAACGGTCACCAGGCTGCCTATCTCGCATCCGCTGACTATGCGAAGATTATCGCCACTGACCACGACAAGCTGAGCCAGCCCGCAAAGTAACGTTGTTCGGTTGCGTCGGTAACGACAGGAACTCGATGTTCTGAAAAGGCATCGAGTTTTTTTCTTCTGTCGCTCATCAATCGCTTGTGGCAACTGGGGCGCTCCGCAGCCAACGGTTACGCGTTGGCTTTGCGGTCTCGAAAGTGATCAAGGCCTGATTTTATTGATCGCTCGCCCACCGGTATGATGCCCATTCTCGACTGTGGTATAGCGGCCCTTCTCACGCTACCCGCAACTACGCTCATGGAATATCGACGCTGTCGTGGTGATGCAGCCCGCGTGCCGCTCTATTCGACGTCAAATTCGAACTTTACTCCCCTCGCGGACTCTCCTGCGCTTCATCTCGCAGCATTTCCTGCCGTTCGGCTGCTTGATCGGTCACGCGCCGGTCGTAAAATTCTGCATCGAAAGCACCGAAGTGATCCGCCAGGTCTCGACCGTAGTCACTTGGGCCCGGATGTGTGTTTGCGTGGGACTTGAAGGAATAGCTCATATCGTTTATCGCAATTTAGCCAGTCGAGCGAATGCCATGATCGACGGGCAAGTTGGTGCAACGGCGGCCCAGATTCGCTCGCTATAACGTTACTTTCCCTTTTATCTATCGCAGTTCCTGGCCTTCCTCCTTGGGAAGACCGGCGAATGCCACGACAGACAGCAGGGTAAAGGTCCCGACGACGAAAAATGTCATCGGGAAGTCATCGATTACCAGATGATCTGCGCCGTGCCCATGAACCTGCGCTGTGATCGTCAGGCATGACGCGCAGACTGCGACACCAAAGCTGATCGACGTTTGCTGCATCATCGTCGAAAGTGCCGTGGCCTTACTCATCAGGGTCTTGGGAATGCCAGAATAGCCGACCGTATTCATGGTTATCATCGCCAGAGAATTGACGATACCCGCAACGAAAAGCACGAAGCACATAAGACCAATCGACGTGGTTGGTCTGAACAATCCATAGCAAGCGAATGTCGCGCCGGTCATCGCGGCGCCCAGCATCATGATCGGCCTGAATCCGAACTTCCTGATTGCACGATCCATGATGGGACGTACACCGAATGCGCCGACAGAGAGCCAGGCGCTCATCAAGCCAGATTGAACGGGCGTTAATCCCAAACCGACCTGCAAGAGCAGCGGTACAAAGATTGGAGCCGAGCCCACCGCGAGTCTGAGCGGCATGCCGCCAATCGTCGTGATGCTAAAAGCTTTATATCCAAAAATCTTGAGAGGGATGATGACATCGAGACGTCCCCGGCTATAAAGTCCGTATGCGATCATTGCCAGTACTCCAATGGCCGTGATTCCGATCGTTACGTTCACTGGGACGAAATTACGACCGACGGTTTCCAGACCACACACGATGCCGGAAAGCCCTATCGCCATCAGGATGAATCCCGTCATGTCGAACCGCGCAGATTTCTCCGGGCGCGAATCCGGCACAAACTTTAACGACAGCAGGATGCCCAACACACCGAATGGAATGTTGAGCAGAAAGATCCATCGCCAGGAGCCCATCGTGACGATCAGTCCTCCGAGAAGCGGCCCAATCACACGCCCAATGGTACCTGGAACGGTAAACCAAACCATCGCGGCCACCAGCTGCGCTGCCGGAATACTTCGCAGCAGAATCAGCCGCCCTACCGGCACCATCATGGCGCCGCCCAGACCTTGCAAGACCCGGAATAGAACGATTTGAGTGATCGAAGTGGCTACGCCGCATAGCGCCGATGCCAGCGAGAAGATGGCAACTGCCGAACAGAAAACGCGTCGCGTTCCGAACCTGTCGGTGAGCCACCCACTTGCCGGAAGGAACAGTGCGAGGCTCAACAGATATGCGGTAATCGCGAAGTTGAGATGAAGTATCTCGACATCCAGGGAAGTGGCAATCGACTGGAGAGCCGTGCCCAATATCGAGGTATCGAGACTCTGCAAGAACATCGGCACCGCGACGATCATCGGGATCAGTCGCGTACGCCTGGATGCAGAACGAGACTCCGAAGTGCGGTCTCGCACTTCTTCGACAGTTAAGTTTTTCTCAATCACCGGATTGGCTAGCGCTTTGCGATTTCACGTCGATAGGTGTCGACAATCGTGGGATCGTAGTTGAGGAAAAATTGCTGTCTGACGGGATCCGTCAGGCTGACCAGTTTTGCGATCTCGTCGGTGGTGAAGGTATAAACCGTCATTCCGTGACGCTCAAGCTCAGCACGATTGGTCTTCACCTGTTCTCGAATCAGGTCGCGCTCAAAGCGCCCAGCTTCCAGCGCAGCGTGTTGTAAAACGTTTCTATCCTGAACCGTCAACTTCTGCCAGACCGCCGAATTGGCGACCACTGCAATTGCGCTGTATGAGTGATTCGTGACCGAGACGGCCGATTGAACATCATAAAGGTGGCCGGCAAGGATTTGGGAATAGAAGTTATCTTCTGCAACGATACGCCCACTCTTCAACGCTTCGTATAGTTCAGAATAAGGGAGTCCGACGACGTCAGCGCCCAAGACTTTGAACGTCTCCACAAACGCGGGTTCCGGGATCACACGAACCGGCCGGTTCGCCAGGTCCAGCGCGTGCCGGAACGGCTGGCCCGACGTCGTGATCTGTCGGAAGCCGTTCTCCCACCAGGCGAGACCCGTCAGGCCGTGACCCTCGAGGCGCGACAACAGAGCTCGTCCGAACGGACCATCGAGCAGCGCGTGTGCCTGACGTTCACCGCGGACAACAAACGGCAGATCCATGATTTCGAATTCGGATTCGAGATGACGCAGTGCAGGCGTCACCAGCAGCATCAAATCCGGCGCGCCTGGGCCTCCTGCCTGGAATGTCTTGATCTGCTCACCCGGCGAACCCGGAACTGTATCCGCGCTCACGCTCACCACCAGACGACCGTGCGAGTCCCGGTTCACGATATCCGCGAACCTGGCCATGCCGCGCATTGTCGGCTGGTCCGGCGACATATGCGATCGATACTCTACGATCGTAAGCGTTTGAACGGGCTGCCCATGCCCGACCAACGGCTGCACGATCAACAGCATGCCAAATACCACACCCCTGATATCGCTACAAACCCGGCTCAATGACCAACCCGATTTAAGACTTGAAAATCTTTTTGTCATGTTTTCGGAAAAATCGCCAAATGCCTAAACAAAAAAAGCTACGTTACCGAAGCAACGTAGCCAAATCCCTCACTTCACATCCGAAGTCAGATCAAATCAACGGTGTCCGATTTGAAAATTCTGGGCAACTTCTTCCAGTCGCTGATGCGGCCGATCGTCGTTTTGAACGTCATCATCGGCAGGTAATACTTGATGTACCAAACCATCAGGATCAGGTTCATATACAGGCAACCGACGCCCATGTATGGCGTGAACATCTTGTCAAAGCGATGGTTCAATATGATCGCGTTGTACCAAACGACGAACGACACCGGCAAAAGCATAAGCAGGCCAACCGGGACGAAGATACCGAGAATGAGCGAAAGGCCACCCAGAATTTCGCACGTCTTCACGATATGGAAAAACTGCGTGTGAACCATCGTGACCAGCAGCTCATTCGACGCGGGTAGCGTGCCGAACGGTTGCGGGAAGATCGGCGACATGCCGAGAGCCGTGCGCCAGTAGCTGGTACCGCTGACGACCATCCAGCCGCCGAGATACAGCCGGCAGAACGTCAGGATGACTTTGCCGATGAGTTGCGGCATCGTTTTGCGATCATCGTTGTCCATAGTGTGCTTTCATCCTTTGCTGTTTAGTTCCCAGCCTGCACCGGCGCAGCCTTCTGTTGCGTAATGCGATCATGGCGAATGATCCAGCCAGATCCGCTGATCTCGTAGACATCGACGACGTCTTGCGCCGGTTGGCCGCGGGTGGCGCCGATGGTCTGATAAACCGCGACGTCCATGCCTTGGACGATGACCTTCTTCACTTGGTGGGGAATGGGTTCGCCATCCTGATGATCGATCGTGTTCGGCGCGTTATCGACAGCCTTTTCCGAAAAGTAAGTTTTGTACGCCTCGGCGCCCTTGCCCTCCGTATACGCCAGGTCCATGAACTCCTGAACGATGTCATGCGGCAGTTTTCCGGTGCCTGCATGCCAGTGCCAACGCGGATCCGAATGCAGACCGTGAGCGATCTGCGCGATGAACAGGAAGCCCACGAGTGCCGTGACCACACGTCCAGTCATACTGTCCATCCACACGTTGATGCGTGTGGCCATACCCCCCGAGGAGAGAACTCCTTGGTTATTCGACATCCTGCCTCCTTGAAAGCATTGTGAAGAGTGAAACGCTTCGGCTTGAGATGGTTCGGTCCGGCGTTTTTGTATTTAATTTAGCCTACGGAATCGTATAGGCCGACAGATCGTATGTAAACGTCGGGGTTTCCCTATTTCCGTTGTTGGCGGATAGGTGCTATTTGATGTTTGCGACATTTCCTTCGCGCGGAATGTAATCCGCGCGAAGCGAAGGCGCTGGGCCGGCGGCAAGGTTGGTTTAGGCGCTGACGGACGCGCCAGCAGTGAGTCGGTCAGAGACGAGGAACCCGTAGGCCGGGATACTTAACCCGGCATGGTGGCAGAAGCCTTTGCCATGCTAGGCCGCCCGCAATGCCCCAGTCCTCACCCGAAGGGTAGACAGGAATATTCAATCCGTCAGCGAACACGATCCACCACCGGCAGTTGGCCCTTGCGGCGCCCGATGCCGGATGGTTGGGGTGTTGCGGTTCGTTATTACTGGGGCATCTGACCGCTTGGAGTGCCGGCAGCCGCACGCCATTGCGCGACGATCGCGCCTGCACGTATCGCGCTATCGGGGTAGTCGAACCAGTCGTCGGACTGATCGTAGCCCGCCTTCCGCCATTCAATCAGATCGGCGCGCACTTTGGCTCGTGTGAGCGGCACCGTCGAATCGTACGGTTGGGCCAGCGCCGCAACCGGCGCGAAGCAGCACGCCGCGGCAAGGACGCCGAGCGCTATACGCGGAAGGGAGTTCATGGCAAGGCCTTTCTTATCGGGGTTATCGCTGAAAGTATAGGCGCTGTCTTGACAAACGAAAGGCAAATCGAAACATATTCACTTCTCGCGTACTGCACAGACAAGGGGGCGGAGGAATTTCGAGGACACGGCCATCGCCAGACGAAGCGTTCGATAGATCGCGCAGCATCGAGGTGCGCCGCAATTTTCGATAAAAAGGCGCCGGAAGCCTCTGGCTGCGAGCGCCTTCTGTTCCGCCGAAAATGTTCGCCCCGCGGCCATTCACAACGCCGGCATAAGACGCCTTGAACCAGTTGCGCAGCGGTTGCCTGGACATGTCCAGTTTGCGCGCCATGGCTCCCGCGCGTGACAGCAGGTAAGTCGATTAACCAATGGTGCTTTATTCTTTTTTGGAGAATCGATCCGCACCATCGCTCTTTCCTTTGCAATCCCAAGCAATGAACACAATGGAGAAGAACGGGCATCAGATGTCATCCAGGGAATACCCTCGAACACAACACCTTTGAAATCCCTATCAGTCATATTCAACATAGTATATTCTTTTGCATTCGTACTGTTGTGCATCGCTTCTCTCGTGCGCAACGTCGGCCACTCTACGAATTAACACCACATGTAGGAGACACTGGAATTGCGTAAACTGCTCGTTAGCTGCGCCGTTGCGGCAGCAATCGCGCCTGTGATGGCACAGGCACAGACCAGCGTGACGCTGTATGGCGTTGCCGATGCGTTCGTCGGCTACTTCGGAAACTCCGAAGGCCAACACGTCGTCAGCATGAACAGCGGCGGCGCCGGTGGGTCGCGTTGGGGCATTCGCGCGAAGGAAGACCTCGGCGGCGGTTTGTCAGCGATCGCCGTGCTCGAAAGCGGCTTCAACATCAACAACGGTACGTCCGGCCAGAGTGGCCGTTTGTTCGGTCGTCGCGCCTACGTTGGCATCGACAGTCGCGACTTCGGCCAGATCATTGCAGGTCGCCTGCAAACGGCCGGCTACGAGTGGGGCGGCACCTTCGACCCGATGCTGCTGGCTGCAGCGTCGCCGCTCGGCTCGATCGGTGGCGAGGAACCGCGTCCATGGATTTTCAACATGCTGCAGGATCCGGCTCGCCAAGATAATACGATCCAGTACTCGTCGCCGACGTGGCATGGTCTGAACGGCACGGCGGCCTATTCGTGGGGCAACAATCAAGGTCTGCAGAACGCGACCCACTACCAACTCGCGACGCTCACCTACGCCAACGGCCCGTTGCTCACGAGCTACGGCTTCGGCCACAGCCTGCAACCGTCAGCGACCATTGCACGCAACACGTACGAACACGTGCTGGGTGTCAGATACGACCTCAGCTTTGTAGCGCTCTACGGTTCGTACCAGGTGCGTCTGAACGATCCGGGCCGTAGCGATAAGGGCTGGCAAGCCGGTGTCACGATTCCGACCAGCCCGTTCGGCACCATTCGTGCTTCTTACGGTGGACTGAGCGACCAGAACATTACCTACCTCGGCACAACCGGTCCGCAAACGGGTAACTGGGCGATTCGCTCGGCTGCTATCGGTTATACGTATCAACTCTCGAAGGCGACGATGCTGTACGGCTTCTTCAAGAAGCTCTGGAACAGCGGCATCGCTCACCAGACGATCTACCCGCCCGGTGGGCTCCCGGCCCCGACTGGCAACCACGCCAACGTCACGGCAATCGGTCTGGGTCTGGCAACGCGCTTCTAAGCCTACCTATTTTGAAGAAGAGCCCGCCCCGCGCGGGCTTTTTCTATTCATAGTCCTCTGCATATCAAAACATCGATGGTCTCCGTGTTCATAGACTCCCCCCATCGATCAATACATGCATGCTCTCTTCTCGGTCCAGTCGGTCCAACGTGGTCATCACCCTGTTCTCGAGCTGAGCCTTCTCGCCCCCTGAAAGCGGGTGCCATCCAGCCAAAAATGACAGGTGCCTCTCCGTCAGTCCAACCAGACCCCGTCCGTCTGTCTCACGACTTTCGGATGCACTCGGGGACAAAGCGAGATCGGTATAAGCGTCGATGTTCCATCGTTCGACAGTTCAGACACGAAGAGCCTATGACTAGGATCGTGCGTAAATGGCACCCTACGCCACCAGCAGATTGCTCATGCTGAACCCCAAATTAGATGAAAACTCCAAGCCCGTATACAAGCAAAAAGTCCGGAGAGAGAATTCTCCCCGGACTTTCTTGAATCTACAACTGCGATGGCCGAAGCCTTATGCTTCGCCCTTGATCTTGTCGCGCACGAGCACGAAGATGAAGAGCAGCCAGGAGACGCCGAGGCCGAAGTAGTCGAAATTACGTAGCGGACGGTATTCCGTCCAGCCCCAACCCGTCGAGCCGTCGACGGCCGCCAGCGTCAGGACGATACAGATGGCGATTGCGATCCAGGTATTCTTTTTCATCGCGTGTGCTCCTTAAGCCAATTCTTTTTGCCGCTGTTCGAAGCCGGCCACATTTTGCTGCTGTTCGACGGCGGGTACACCCACGAGGCTCCCACCTTTGCCCTTCAGGCTGAAACCCTTCCAGCCGTGCCACAACCACATCGGGTTGAGCGTCGGACGGAAGCAAACCGCCATGTAGCCGCTGTACGCCAAAAGCAGGATGCCGTTCATCAAGAGTTCTTGCGGACCAGAGAACAATTGACGTGGCGTCGCCGAGATGAAAGTGTTCAGCCAGAAAATCGTGACCGTCGTCGGCATCTCGAGAATCAGCGTCAGGAACACGAAACGGTTCATCAGCAGCAATGCGCCGTAAACAGCTTCCATGTACTTAACCCAGTGATACATACCGATCGCATCGGCACCCGCCACATACTGGCCGGCGAGACCTGGAATCATTGGCACATAGCCGTCGATTACGAATCGGATACCTGAGAAGAAAAGGTGAGCGCCAAAATACAGACGCAACCACGTAATTACATACTTCCACGGGGAAGAATTTGCGCTTTTCATGGGAGGGGCATTTCCGTAAAGGTTCTTGCAGTACAACGTTGAAATATGGTGCCGCACAAATTTCAATACGACAGGATATCTCGAAGGTGATGGGATCTTCCCCATCACCTAAGAGCCGTTTTATACGATGCCTTTACGGCGATCGCGAATCAGCACAGTAATGACGCAGATCCACGGAATTGCGAGGCCAAACATGTCACGCGCACGCAGAGGACGGTATTCCGTGTAACCCAATCCGGTCGATCCGAAGAAGACCCAGCACGTCATGACAAGACAAACGGCGAGACCGATATAAAGGTTTCGGTTGCTCTTCATCGCAGTTCTCCCGATTCGACGATGCCCCTTCGCATTTCAGGTGTCTTCTTCAACTTGACAGACTCTTTCCAGACATCGACCTTGAACCCCTCCCACAATGCCAGAGGCGTGAGTTTTGGCTTAAATACCGAAGCCATGTAACCACTGTAGGCCAAAATCAATAGACCATTCATCAGCAGCTGATTCGGGCCCGAGAACAATTGGCGCGGAGTCGCAACGATGAAGGTATTAATCCAGAAAATCGAAACCGAAGTCGGAAACTCGAAAATCGCCGCAAGCAGCACGAAACGGTTGCTCAGCATCAGGATACCGAGCACGCATTCCATATACTTGACTACCGGAAACATGTGAATCGCATCCAGCGCTTGCACGTATGCACCTGCAGTGCCCGGAATGAATGGAACCCACCCGGTGGAGATATAACGGAAGCCCGACCACAGCAAATCTGCGCCGAAATAAATCCGGAGCCAAAGGACAGCGTACTTCCACGGCGGCGAATTAATACCTTGCATCAGATGTCTCCGTTGTTGGTTTCTGTTTTCGCAACGCGGCGGAATCGAGTCAGCCGCTGAGTGCCCGTTTACGCCTGGACGACCCGATGGGCGGCGCCCGGCGTGATGATCTTGTTCAGGAGCTTTTCATCGACCTCGAATCCGAAGCCCGGGCCTTCGCTCGGATATGCGTGACCCTGAGCAAACCGCTGACCGCCGATTGCCAGATCTTCGCCTGCCGGAATCTGGTCGCTGTTGAATACCGAATGCACCGCGAGAGGCCCCATGCTTTCGCTCATGAACTGGCACGCCCAATGATCCGAGACCATCAAATGCGTGCTCGGGCCCGACTCGATACCGCCGCCAATCAAGGTGGAGCAGAACACGGGGATATCGTAGATCCGACATGCGGCCAGGAATCGTTGCGCCTTGAGTAGACCGCCTACTTTTTGAATCTTCAGAATCACGCCGTCAGCCGAGCGGCGTTCGGCGATTTCGCGCAGGTCGCCCAGTTCCTGCGCGCCCTCGTCTGCGTAAATCGGCGTGTTCACGCGCTCGCGGAGTTTGGACATGCTGTCGCGGTATTGATGCGCCAGCGGCTGCTCCATGAAAGCGAGGTTGTATTGATCCAGACGACGCACCGTTTTCAGGGCCTGCTCGTAATTCCACGACCCATTCGCGTCGAGCGTGATCATCGCGTCCGGGCCGAGGGCTTTACGCACTTCACGGGCCGTCGCCACATCGTTGTCGAATGTGTGACGTCCAACCTTGAGTTTGAAGGCCGAGAAACCTGCCTCCCGAACCTGGACTGCTGCCTCAGCCACTTTTTCCGGATCGCCGGCTGATAGAACCCAACCCAGGGGAACTGACTCGCGTGTACGGCCGCCCAGAAGATCGTAAACCGGGCGACCTAGTGCTTTACCCTTCAGGTCATGCAACGCGCAATCGACGAGCGCTTTCGCCTGATTGTTGTCGCGCGCGAGCTGATCCATCATGCCGACGATTTTTTCGATATTGCACGGATCTTCGCCGAGCAGGATTCGCGGAGCGAAAATATCGGAAATCATCGCCGTCATCGAGGCCTGGCTTTCGCCGCGATACCACGACGAAGTGTCGCCGGATTCAGCGACGCCCACCAAACCGTTATCGGCGTAAATACGCACCACGAGTGTATTCAGACAGGTGATCGTGACGTTCGGAAGCTTCAGGGGCTTCTTAAGCGGCATCGAAACCGGAACGCACTCAACGCGGGTAATTTTCACTGGATTGAACCTATAGGAACTCGAGAGAGGAGTGCCGACATCGGACACTCCCGAAGCGGATATCAGCTATTCGCCGCCGCACGACGCAGCGCACCACAGACACGGATCAACAGAACGACTGCCAGTGCAACCGAGATCACATAGCAAACGACGAAGGAAGCGCCGAGTGCATTCGGCCCCGAGAACAGTTTGGCAACGAGCGCGACCACCGTGGGCCCGAGTGCCAGGCCGAGCAGGTTGGTGATCAGGTAGTAGACCGCCGTCAGTTTGCCCATCATGTTGCCCGGCGTGAAGTTGGCCATCGTTGCGCCGCCAGCTACCGCAAACATCGAGAACATGAACGTCTGCACGAAATAAGCGATCAACCCGACATTCATCGAGTGAATCAGCGGGAAGCACGCAGTAACGATTGCAGCGATTGCCGTCGTGACAGCCGCCACGCGAACCGGTGCGTCGATCATGCCGCGTTCACGCAGCCAGTCGGCGATACGGCCCAGGATCAACAGGCCCGCAGGCGACGCCAACAGTGCCACGCCGCCCAACGCCTTACCGATCTCCGGACGCGGGACGTTCAGCGTGCGCGCGATGATTTCCGGGAGCCAGGCCATCTGCGAACCAACCGCAATGCCATACAAGCAGATCGCAATCCAGAGTTGAACGTAGACGGCCTTGTTGGTCCACGCGAAACAAAGCGCTTCACGATACGTGACCCCACCGCCTGCGTTGACGTCGCGGCGTGCCGGTTCACGTACGAGCCACAGAAGCACGGCGAACGGAATACCGATAAGACCCGGCACCAGCAGCACGAAATGCCATGGTTTGAGCCCGCCAACCAGCGGCAGGCCCGCAAATGCACCTGCCGATGCCGCTTTCAGAAGAAAACCACCGAGCCCGAGAGCCAGACCGGTACCGAGAAGCGGCCCGATGTTATAGATCCCGAACGCGAGGCTGCGGCGTTGCGGCGGAAACGCATCGCGAATCATCGACGCGGCGCCAGGCGACAGAGCGGACTCACCAACACCGAGACCCACACGCGTCAGGAACAACTGGACGTACGTCTGACTCAGACCGCACAAAACCTGAACAGCGGACCATGCCATGATCGCGCCACCGAGCAGGCGCCGGCGCTCGTACTTATCGACCAGCGCACCCATGGGGACGCCAAGCACGCTGTACAGAAGCATGAATGAGAGCCCGAGAAGCCAACTGACTTCGAGATCGGAAATCCCGAGGTCTTCCTTGATCGGTCCGACGACGAGGGAAATCGCACCCCGGTCGATGAAGGAGATCACGTATGTCGCCGTCAAAATGACGAGCATCCACCATGCTCCCTTCGACGTTTTCGAATCCGAAGCGGCTTCGACGGGTGCGAACGTCGCCCGCACCTCTGCGGTCTCACTCATTGCTTTCTGTCTCCTGGTTTAGTTATACGTGTAGTCAATCAGCGAATCTTCCGATCCTCGCTATCGGAAAGTGCCGTCTTCGCCGCTGTTATGCCTGATACGATGAACTCCGCAATATCGCCCATCGAGTTATAAAACGGACCCCACAAAGATCCACACTCCCCAACTGCATAGAGACCGGGAATCGGCTTGTCCTGATGATCGAGAACACGCTGTCCCGCATCATGTTTCGGTCCACCGTGGGTATTGAGGTACGTCGGCAGCATGGGTCCGATCGCGTAGTACGGTCCCTCGTCGTCAAGCGGCACCAGGAACGTCTCGCGTCCGAACTCGGGATCGGCATTCAGACGGCACTGCTCGTTATAGCGCTCGACCGTCTCACGAAGTGCCTGGGGATCGAGGTGACCCGACCTGGTCACGCCCGGGATTTCCGGCCACTGGCATTTCAATGCCAGCTCTTCGAGCGTATCGGCCTTGATGATCAGACCTTCTTCGAGTTCCTTGAGATTGTCCTGGCTCCACGGCGGCACGCGCGAATTCAGCGTGGTCATCGCCGCACCACCGGCCCGAACCTTTTCGTCGAAGATGTGGAATGCCGGCACGTTGGTGAATTCCGGAATGCCCGGCGTCGTCGCTAGCCACGTGTCGCGATTCGCCAACCCGTGTTGAACGACCGACGTGTCAACCGTCTCGTTGTGAAAGCGCTTCGCCTGCCGGTTCACCCACAGCAGACTGCCGCCGTCCTTGAACGCGCCCGACTTGTAACCGAAGCCTGCAACCTTGTTAAGGTCGTAGGTGACGTAAACGTAGCCTTCCTTAGTCTTGATGCCCATGTTCAGCGGGCCTGCCACGGCGTTCATGTGCCACAGCTGGGCACCGACTTCCTGTGCCATGCGGATGCCGTCGCCGGTCAGATTCGGGCTTCCCAGGAAATAGATCGGGCATGCGGTGAGGAACTGCTTACACATGGCCGCGTTCGCTTCGAAACCACCGCTGGCGAGCACCGTCGCCTTGCGACCGCGAATCGTGATCGTCGTACCATCTTCGCGTTCGGCTTCGACACCGAGAATCGCACGCGTCACCGGATGCTGAATCAGACGCGTGACTCGCGTGCTGTACTTGACACGCGCACCCGCCTTCTCTGCTTGAGCCGAGATCGCGTTATAGAGACCTGCACCGCCCGGTGCGGCCACCACGCTCATGCCCTTGATGCTCTCTGCACCCGGCGCGCCCGCGAACTCGGGGAAGAAACCCGGGGCCGAGAACGGTTGCGGGTTGTCTTTGAGCGGCAATTCCAGTTTGTGCTGGAACGCAGGTATGTCTTTGAGACTTGCAACGAAATGACGAAGAACGCTCTCTTCGGTCTGACCTGCACACAACCAGTTCAGATACTTGAAGGACTCTTCTTCATCGACGGAGGTCATGATCAGACCACCCGCCACACAGACCGAGTTACCGCCACCCTGCGCACCCTTTTCGAGGATGAGCACGTCAGCGCCCTGTTCGGCGGCAGCAAACGCGAACGTTGCACCCGCACCACCATAGCCGACCACAACCATATCGGCATGTTCATCCCATCGGGGCTCGGTCCAGTTCACTTCCATCTTTTCGTTATCCATCGTGTCTCTAAACATACCTGCGCGGTTTGAGCTACTTAGGCTGCGGGAGCTGCTGCCTGCTCGGCTTCTTCCTTCGTGCGAAGGCCGTCATAGATCTCGTTGTAACGCAGCACCGGCTGATCCATCGCCAGCATGATCATCTTGCGGCCCGGTACCTTCTTGATCATTGCCTGCTGCGCTTCGATGATTGCCTTGTCTTCGGCGAATGCCGCGTCGGCGATTCCGAACGCGTGTTCCTTCAGATCGGCGTGCTCATGATCCGGACCGAAGTTGTAGAAGAACATCGATTGCGTATCGTTGATCGGCGTAATCATCTGGCACGTGCAGCGACGGAAGATCGGTTCCTCGTTAGGCTTACCGTCGACGAAACGATGTTGAACGCCCGGTGCGAAGGAGTTGATCTTCAGAATGAAGACGCCCGGCACCAGGAAGGTGCTGACCACGTTATCGTCGGAAGGAAGATCGAAATAGGGGTTCGTCGGACGGCCCATGTGCCAACGATCGGCGACGACGCCACGTTCGAGAACCGTCGTGCCGCGCCTGGTCTCGCCATCCTTCTGAACTTTCAGCGAGACCTTGTTGTTCGCACCGAACGTCGATTCGTGAATGAACGGTGCGTGCGACAGATCGAGCAGGTTGTCGGCCACGAGTTCTGCATTGCCGTTCATCACGAACTTCGAGCAGACCATCGAGTACGTGTCGCTATCCGGACCTTCGATCGGCGGAATCAGCGCGACGTCGGCCTTTGCCGGGTCGCCCATCCAAACCCACGCGGCACCGTGCTTTTCTTCGATCGGATAGCTGCGCACGCAGACCTTCGACGAAATGCGCTCCTGGCCCGGGATTTCGGTGCAGCGACCATCGGCAGCGAACTTCAGGCCGTGATACATGCAGCGCAGTTCGTCGCCTTCCTTGCGACCAACCGTCAGCGGCGCCAAACGATGCGGGCACAGGTCTTCCAGCGCGACGAGCGTGCCGTCGTCCTTGCGATAGAGCGCCAGCGGTTCGTCCATCACGGTGAACGGGACGATGTCAGTCGCCGAGAACTCGCTCGACCAGCCAACCATGTACCAACAGTTCCGAAGGAATTTCATTTGATGTCTCCTCAGAGAGAATCGAGAACGGACAAATCGAGCGGATTGCCTGACACGTGCGGTACAGCCGCCCCCCCGTTGTCCCGGATCGGATCTACCCCGCCCGTTCCTCGAAAGTATTCAATTGGGTATTCTTTATCTTATCTTGTAGCACCGCTCGACAAGACTCGGGGATACCCTTAAAGGCGAAAAGCGGCGTCCCGCTTTTTCTGATTGGAACGCCGCATTTACGGATGCGGATATCAGCTGAAGTACACGCGTTTAGCAGTCGTGTGCAGGACCTTCCGCTGATCTGCTTCGGAGAGGGAAGACACTGAGTCCTTGGCCAACTGGACCATGTCCTTGTACTCGCCCTTCGACTGCGCGATGTCCGAACCCCACATCACGCGGTCGGCGCCGAACGACCGGACGACACGCTCGACGACTGGCGCTGCCGGCAGCTCGAGCGCCTTCAGTTTGCCGAGGTTGATCATCGAATACAGCAGGTAGACGTTCGACGAATCAACGAACTTGAGCAGCGCTTCGTCCACGCCGTAGTCCGGCGCACCCGATTCGCCGACGATGTTCGAGAAGTGGTCGAGAACGACCGGCGTGTTCGGGAATTGCTTGACGACGTCTTGAAGCGCTTCGAGGGCGGCGACGCGATTCCAGCGATAGAAGTGCAGACGCACCGACCCTCCGAGCTCCGACACGGCCGACCATGCGCGCAGCGCTTGCTTCGACGCGAACCAGCTCGAGTCCGCGCCCTTGTTCGGCTCCGTCAAACGAATGCCGACCGAGCCACGCTGGCCGACCCAGTAGCGCACGGTTTCTTCCACGTTGTCGGCCAGTGCATCGATCATGCACAGCGAACGCAGACGCTCGGGATATTGCTCTGCGGAGTCCACGACATAGTCGTTGTGGAAGCCGTAGAGGTGAGCGCGCTGGACCGCGAGCGCCTTCTCGACACCATCAGCGTCGAGCAGGTCGATCAGGCGTTCGGCCGTCACCGGGTTGTCGAATGCGTTGGCTTCGAGCGTGCCGCTCAACGGCGACGGCGGATACTTCTCCACGTTCGTGGAAATCAGGTGGGCGTGACTGTCGATCATGACGTTCCCTTCTCTGTAAAATTCGATATCAACAAACGGTAGGCCGTTACTTCACTTCCACGGATCAACACAGACGTGGATAGCGCCTTCGACGCCACGCCCGGCCGTCGCGAGGATCGCTTCGTGCGTCTGTGCGAGTCCGAACGTGTGCGAGCACACCTCGTCGATCGGATAGCGGCCGGAACCGATATAGCGCAGCGCCAGTTCGACAGCAGCGTAGCTACGGCCACGCGGTGCCCGCACCGTCAGATAGCGCTTCTTGATCTCGCCGATGGGGACGTGCTGTTCCAGGCCGTTCAGGCTCAGGTAGGCGCCCTTCGCTGCCAGCGCGATCGCCTGCTTGACGATTTCGCCTTTAGGATCGCCCGTCGTATCGACGACGACGTCCACGCCACGACCCTTCGTGATGCGCATTACTTCGGCTTCGAGGCCTTGCGTCTCCACATTGATCGCGTAGTCGGCGCCCAGGCGCAGCGACAGATCGAGACGAGTCTGATCACGTGTCATACCCGCGAGAATGACCGTGTACGAGCCCGCGGCCTTTGCTGCCAGCACGCAGCCCAAACCCTGCTGGCCAGGACCGAAGACGAGCACGACCTTGCCGGGGCCTGCGCCACCGTCCAGACACGCCCACTGCACGCCGTTGCCGAACGGCACGGCCAGCGTCGCGTGGGTCGCCCGCATGTCTTGCGGAATCTTATGCATCACCGTGTTGAGTGGCATGTGCATGTATTGCGCGTAACCACCCCACAAATGCGGCGCCTTGTTGGCGGTGGACATACCGAATCGATCGGTGTTCAGACGATCCTTCACGTTGAAGAAATCGACTTCCATGCACAGGCGGAAATCGCCCTTCATGCACCACTCGCAATTCCAGCACGGCAGGTATTCGTGCAGAGCAACGCGGTCGCCGGGCTTGACGCCCCACCGTTTGGCCGCAATCTCGCCAACTTCTTCAATCGTGCCGACGTTCTCGTGGCCCATGATCACGGGAACGTGACCCGCCTTGCGATACAACTCGGGATCGCTGCCACCGACGCCGCTGGCTTCGATGCGCAGAATGCCGGTCTCAGGGCGCACTTGCGGATAGTCGAATTCACGTAATTCGGTGGTCTCGACATCCGTCTTGACTGCGGCCAATACCTTCTTCGTCATGTCTGTCTCCTGCTAGTTTTTCAATCTCAGGCTTTCGAAAATACGCGCAGGGCGTTGCCGCCAAAGATCGCGTCGAGATCGTGATTCGTCAGTCCAGCGAGCGCCTGACGCGTGAGTTTCAACGCCAGACCATATCCCTCGCGTGAACTCACGACAGGGAAGTCAGAGCCCCACATCAAACGATCAGCGCCAAACGCGTCAACTGCCTCGTGTAGGAGCGTAGGATGGGCATCACCAAACGGCCGGCCCTGGTGCCATGTTTTCGAATCGCGAGGCAATAGTTCGCCAAGACCCGGCACTTTCATCATCACATTGGGAAACGCCGCAAGTTTGAACACCTGGCGGCGCAGGGCCAGCGCTTCATCCGTTACAGCCGGCGCGCTGGTGCCGCCAAGATGCTCGAGGACAATCGTCGTACCCGGCAATTTGGCGATCAATTCGATAAAGCCCGGTGCGTTGAACGTTTCGGCAGATCCAACGCAGCTCACTGGCAATCCCGAGGCCTGAACACCGCGCCAGGCCTCGGGAAGGCGATTGTCGTCGAGACATGCCGATGGTCTCAATCGAATACCGCCGGCACCAGCGCGTGCCAGCGATTCGATCGTCTTCGCAACGTCCGGGTCCTCGGCATCGACCCAGGCCACGCTCGACAGACGGCCCGGAAATCGTGTAACGCATTCCTGCTGATACCGGTTATCCGTCTGTCCAATCATCTGCGTGAGCACGGCATGACCAACACCGTATTCATTCATCTGATCGAGCAGCATCTCGACGGGCTCATACCAATGAGGCGATACGTGAGCGTGGCTATCAACGATCATGCGAGCCTCAGGCCTTCAGAGCGACGTCCGGATTGAGGGGCACTTCCTCCTTCCACGTGCGGTCGTTCGGGAAGATCACCGTCGAAGCGTGAATCTGATTCCACGGGATCGTGTTCGTCAGCACGCTCGGCAGTTCGCCGCTTTGCGCATACGCGCGTGCCGAACGAATCATCTGGCGACGCCATGCGACGACCGCGACGTCCGATGTGCCGAGGTGTTCCTTCGTGCGATCGAGGATGCGGCCCTGCGTTTCGCTGACCGCGTGGTCTTGCGTCAGGATGCCCTTGATGCCGGACATCGACGACGTCTTCATCGCTTCCCGGTCCTGCTTGTACCAGTTGTCGATGTTGAGTTCCTTGCGGAAGTTTTCATCGACCCAGTGACCGCCTTCCTGAATGCGATATTCGATATCGACCGGCTGCGTTTCGTCGAAGAACCACTGGATGTGCCACGTCGATTCGTCGTCGCGCGGAACGAACGCGTTGGCCATGCGACGGTTCTTGCGGACGCCGAAGCCATCGGGCGGGATCAGCGTGAAGAACGGCAGAATCACTTCCGTGACGCGGGCGTGCAGCTTGCCTTCTTCACGGAAATTGCGGACGCCGGCGTAGCGCAGACCGTACAGCGTGTATTCGACTTCGATCTTCGGACGCAGATCACGCTCGTGCTCGTACTTCGCCGGCGCCGACCACGGCTGCTCGCGGTGAAGGACACCCGCGTGTGCCGAGTCGATCGTGCCTTCGACGGCTTGAGCGTAGTTACAGTCTTCGAGAACCTTGAACGCTGCGACCTTTTCTGCCGGGTACGACAGGAAATCGAAGTCGGGGAACTGCGGAACCTTTGCCGGGTCGCCCATGTACGTCCAGATCACGCCAGCGACTTCGCGCACCGGATAGGCGACCGCCTTGATGCGCGAGCACAGCTTCGAATCTTCCGGCTCGGTCGGGGTGTCCATGCACTGGCCATCGACGGCGAACTTCCAGCCGTGGTACAGACAACGCAGACCGCCTTCCGAGTTGTCGCCCAGCGCGAGCGACGCACGACGGTGCGGGCACTGTTCTTCGAGCAGGCCGACCTTGCCGTCGCTGTCGCGGAACGCCACGAGATCTTCGCCCAGCAGACGCACACGCTTGGGCGCACCACCCGGCTCCTGAATTTCCGATGAGAGCAGCGCCGGAATCCAGAATTGACGGATCATGTCGCCGTTCGGGGTGCCTTTTCCTACTTGAGTCAGAACGTCGTTGTCTTCGCGGGAAAGCATGTTTGCTCCTAATCTCTTATATGTGAATTTGCGTGGGAGACCGAAATCCCCCGTCGGCCTTAAACGAGTGCGACGGCTCTCAGCAGTCGTTCGCGAGCGTCTACGGTGTTACTTTCGTTACCGATCAAGTCGTGCGCCTCGATGATCAGATTGCGCAGTGCCACGAGGTTCTGCCCTTCGGCCGAGTTCGCGGCATTCCGTGCAGCTACGGCGATATCGTTGTCGAGCAGCCGCCAGACTTCGTCCAGTTCGGACTCGCGATAAATCATCTGTTCGAACGTGCGCGAGTTCTCCACCCGTTCGATAATCTGACGCAGCGTTTCCGGCGAGTAATCCTCGATTGAATGAAGATCATCCACGTTCATTGCTAACTCCTATTTCTTAGGACCAGGGCCGAAGTTCGAAGGCGGCAGATCGAGTGCCTGACGTCCGTAACTCGTCAGTGCGCTGTCCCACGTGAATGCGAAGTGCTGCGCGGCCGAATTGACGTCGCGCCAGATGCGCTGAAGGTCCGACGCGTTATAGATGCTGGTGCCGCCCGCGGCTTCGAACAGACTGTTGGCCGCACGACGAGCCGTTTGCGCCGAATATGCCCAATCGCGGGAGATGCGCGACCACTCGAGCGGCGTCAACGACTTTGCGCTTTCTGCTGTGTCGATGCGGCGTGTGTCTTCGAGAATCAACGCATAGGCAGCGTCGAGATCCGCCGTCGCGTGTGCAAGACGTTCGATCGTTGCCGACTGCTCTGCCATCTGGTCGGCCGGCATTGCCTTCAAACGTGGCGCCAGACCTTCGGTGAACGATTTGATTGCCGCCCGTGCCATGCCCAAGGGCGCACCGATCAGCGAGAACGGCGTGACGTTGTGGAACGGCATGCGGTAGATCGGAGCGCGCAGGGCATCGGCGCCTTCGACGTTGCCCGTCATCATTTCCTTCACGGACACCGAGCGGTGTGCCGGGATGAACGCTTCGGCGACCTTGATCGTGCGGCTACCGGTGCCACGCAAGCCTGCGGTATACCAGTCATCGACGATCTGGATATCCGAGCGCGGGATCACGAAGAAACGCGGTTCGGGCGGCCCGTCTTCGCGCTGCACGGCATTACCGACGATGACCCACTCCACGTGATCGATACCGGAGCAGAAACGGCCTTCACCGTTCACGAGCTTGTAGCCACCTTCGACTTCGGTAATCGTGCCGCCGAGGCGGAACACCGTGGCCGTCAGAGCGTGGCCTTTGCCCAGCACATCTTGCTGTGCTTTCAACGGGAACAGGTTCAGCATCCAGCTGTGGCCGGCGAGCACGCCGAACACCCAACCGGTCGAACCGCAAGCCGACGCGATTTCCGCCGTGACTTCGACGAGCGTCGTGAAGCCCAACTCGGAACCACCAAACGACTTCGGCGTGATGATGTTGAAAAGACCCGACTCACGTAGTGCGTCGATGGTTTCTTTCGGCACCACGCGATCGCTTTCGGTCTGTTTGACACGTGAACGAATCACGTCGTGCAAACCGCGAGCGATAGCGAGGGCGTCCTCGTGACTAGCAATACGACTCAAGGCGTTCTCCTGTTAGGGCTTGCTGCGCCGCGCTCGAGGAACCGGCGCGCAGAATAGTTTTTGTTTAGCTGCTGTGGCCGGGTCAGTGTTCGTTGCGGCCGTAACGACCTTCGACGTTCATGCGTTCCTTCGCATCGAGGAACCAGCGATAGTGGCCACCCTTCGAGATCGGCGGCACGTCTGCCGAGATGACGTACCAGCTTTCGCCGTCGTTCTCGGTCGCGTAAATCTCGCCCGTCGCGGTACCGGCGATGAGCATGATCTTGTCGTCCCAGTGATACAGACCCATGCCCTCGATGTTGCCGATGATTTCCTCGGGCATACCATTACGCATATGGTCCCAGGTGACGCCACCATCGGCGCTCTTGAGAACCGTGGCATTCGCCGACTTCCGTGCACCCCAGTCACGCGGCGCGTTGCCCGGGCCACCGAGATACAGCACGTTTTCGTTGCGGGGATCGATGAACATCGCGTCGGGATAACCGATGAGGTCTTGGCGCGTCATCAGGTGAACCCACGTCTCGCCTGCGTCTGCGCTGTAGTGCAGGCCTTCGCCGCCGCACATGAACATCTGTTTGGGATTGGACGGACGAACCAGCACACGGTGGTTGTCGTGGTAGAACTTGTCGTTTTCCGATTCGTAGCTACGCGGCTCGGTCCACGTCTTGCCGTCATCGACCGTCTTGAGCAGCGCGCCCTGTTCGATACAGATATAGAGCGTCTCCGGTTCGGCCGGATGGAACGCGATGTTCTTCACGTGCGCGACGTGCGGAGGCGGCGGGAACGTCCACTTGTCCTGGTCCGGCACCGTCATCATCTCGGGGATTTCGACCCAGGTGGCACCCAGATCGTCGCTGCGATAAAGCGCGGACGGCTCCGTGCCCAGGAACAGAACGGTACGGCCATCGCGCTCCTGTTGCGCCATCGTGTAGATATGCGTGCTGTTCAGCCCGTTGTTGGCCGGTTCCCACGTCAGCCCGAGGTCCTTGCTGACCGAGAGGCTGCCTTGGCCGTGTGCGCCCGCGAACAACAGACCCGCTTTCGGCACATAGAGCAGCGCGCTCACGTGACGATCTTCCAGCGCCTTGCGCGTGAGATTCCACGGCGCATTGGCGTCAGCACGCTCGAACACGAGCATGCCGCGAATAGTGGCGACCAACAGCGTCGTTGCCGCACCCTCACCGTGCGTGACGGTTCCACCGTTGGTGGTCAGAACTGCGATCATTTCTCCTCCCTAGGGGAATACCCCGTGTGATGTCGCCTGTTTTCCTCAGAAACGTAGCCGCTACAGCTTCCGCCAGACCTTGCGCCGAAGAAGCTTTGACTTTTTTCTGGTCAGGCCAAATAATATGCAAAAAAGAATTACGCGTCAAACGGCCCACGGAACTTTCGGTGCCCCGTGATTCTGACGTTAGAAGTTTTTAAACAAGGAAGCGTGATGTGTAATTCTTGCGCGCCGTTTGCGCGGTTCCCCGCGTTCTACGATTTTGGAGGTGACATGAGTGAACAACTGAATGAAGTGATGACCCTGCGTTTGACGGCGATCAACTACCTGGCCCGAAACACGCTGGCCTTCACGTTCGAAGACCCTGAGGGCAACCTGCTGCCCGGGGCGGAACCGGGCGCTCACGTCGGAGTCATTTTGCCGAACGGCCTGACCCGTCAGTACTCGCTATTGGAATACAGCAACAGCCTGACACAGCGCTCGTACGTGGTCGGCGTCAAGCTCGATCCTCAATCGCGCGGCGGTTCGCGCTATATGCACGAAACGATGCGGGTTGGCGATCTGATCCAGATCGAAGCGCCCCGCAACAATTTCCCGCTCAACGAAGATGCCGGGCACACCGTCCTGGTGGCGGGCGGCATCGGGATTACACCTATTCTGTGTATGGCGCGTCGTCTGAAAGAGCTCGGACAATCGCCGCGTATCTATTACTCGTGTCGTGAACGGGTTGACGTCGCATTCGCCGACGAATTGAAAACCTTCGAAGGCGCGCTCGTTCACGTCGATGCCGAGGCCGGCACCTTCCTCAACATCGCGGACGTCGTCAAGAACGAACCGTCTACCGCTCACTTCTACTGCTGCGGCCCCGGCCCGATGCTCGAAGCATTCGAAGCCGCGTGCGCATCGCTGCCCCAGCAACAAGTTCACGTCGAATACTTCTCCGCCAAGCAGGAAGCCGCGCTCGATGGGAACTTCGTTATCGAATTGCGCAAGAGCGGAAAAACCCTGACGGTCCCGCAAGGCAAGACGATTCTCAACGTCGTGCGCGACGCGGGAATCCCCATTTCCTATTCCTGTGAAGAAGGCGTGTGCGGCGCGTGTGAAGTCCGCGTGCTCGAAGGCCAGCCCGATCACCGCGATGCCATTCTGTCCGAGCCCGAAAAGGCTGCGAACAACACGATGATCATCTGCTGTTCTGGCTGTAAGGGCGACCGTCTCGTCCTCGATCTGTAAGTAGAACAACGGGCGACGAAGTCGCCCTCATCTCACGTTAAGTCAAGGAGACAAGTAAGTGATTATCGATTGCCACGGTCACGTCAGCGCGCCCGCCGAACTCTGGGTCTACAAGGCACACATCCTCTCGCATCGCGGCGAGCATGGTCGCAAGATGCCGGAAGTGACGGACGAAGAGATCCTGCACTACGCGAACAAGAAGGAAATGGCGCCGGTCGGCCACATCGACATGCTCGATCGCGTGGGCACGAACGTCCAGCTGCTGTCGCCGCGTCCGTTCCAGATGATGCACAGCCAGAAGCCGGGCAAACTCGTGCACTGGTTCACCGAAGAAACGAACAACATCATCTCGCGCACGGTCAAGCTGCTGCCGAAGCGCTTCATCGGTGTCGGCGGCCTGCCGCAAGTCGCGGGTGACCCGATCGAAACCGTGCTGCCGGAACTCGAACGCGGCGTGAAGGAACTCGGCTTCAAGGGCGTGCTGCTCAACCCCGATCCGTTCGAAAACAGCGGCAGCGAAGCTCCGGGGCTGGGTGACCGCTACTGGTACCCGCTGTACGAGAAGCTGTGCGAACTGGACATCCCGGCGCATATCCACGCTACGGGTTCACACTCGGCTCGCTCGCCCTACACCGTTCACTTCATCAATGAAGAAACGATCGCGGTGTTCAACCTCGTCAATTCGAACGTGTTCAAGGACTTCCCGAAGCTGAAGATCATGATCTCGCACGGCGGCGGCTCGATCCCGTATCAGATCGGTCGCTTCCAGTCGGGTGCGGCTCGCGCGGGCCGCAACTTCCTCGAGGGTATGCGTAACCTCTATTACGACACCGTGCTCTACTCGGAAGAGTCGCTGCGCCTGCTGATCAAGACCGTGGGTGCCGATCGCTGCCTGTTCGGCGCCGAGTGCCCGGGTGTCGGCTCGGCTATCAATCCGGATACGGGTCGCACGTTCGACGACATCAAACCGTTTATCCAGGGCTTCGACTGGCTGTCGCAGGAAGAGAAAGACAAGATCTTCTTCGGCAACGCTCGCGACTTCTTCAAGCTCGACCTCGCGGATTACAAATAATCCCGGGCGCTCACAGGACTCGAAATCATGGCAAAAATCGTACTGGGAATGGGGACATCACACGGTCCCATGCTCGTGACGCCGCCTGAAACCTGGGGCGCTCGTGTACCCGATGATCGACTGAGTAAGCATCACTTCGAGGGCCGTGAGTGGTCCTTCGACGAACTCGTCGATTATCGGCGTGCCGAGAACCTCGGGGAACAGATCACGCTCGACGTATGGAAAACCCGGCACGCCCAATGTCTCGCGGCTATCGAGGAGATGGCGCGGGTTCTCGCTGAGGCGAAGCCGGACGTCGTTGTGATCGTCGGCAACGATCAGATGGAAATCTTCGATACCGACTGCATCCCCGCACTCAGCGTCATGTGTGGCCCGACGATCGTGAACAACATGATCAGCCACGAGAAGCTTCAGACGATGCCCCCGGGTGTGCGTCACGCGATGCCTGGCTATATGCCGGATACCGCGACTTACTCCGCCGTACCCGAACTCGCGAAGCACATCATCAAGACCGCGATGAACGATCAGTTCGACGTCGCAGCCCTTCAGTGTCTGTCGGAAACGGAAACGCCGCATGCGTTCGGCTTTGTGTTCCGTCAGTTGATGAAGGATCAGGTGATCCCGACCGTGCCGGTGCTCGTCAACACGTTCTACCCGCCGAATCAACCGACCGTTGCCCGCTGCCACGCGTTCGGCCGCTCGATTGGTCGTGCTATCCAGTCGTGGGACACGGATGCACGCGTCGCCGTCATCGCCTCGGGTGGTCTGACGCACTTCGTGATCGACGAGCGCGTTGACCAATTGGTCCTCAGCGCGATGAAGAACCATGATTTTTCGCCGGTCTTCGAACTTGACGAAGCGATCTTCCAGGCAGGCACGTCGGAAATCAAGAACTGGATTCCGGTCGCTGGCGTGATGGACGAAATCGGCTTCGACATGACGGTGGTCGATTACGTGCCGTGCTATCGCAGTGAAGCCGGTACCGGCAACGCGATGGGTTTCGTCTACTGGAAGTCGCCAGACCAGGAATAAGGATTAGCAAAGATATGAAGAGCAAAGACGAATACGTCCACCGCCTTCGGCGACTGGACTGCTGTGCCGTCTCGGATGCGCTGGACAAACTCGGTTTGACCGGCGTCGTCAGCGGTGTGCAGCAGGCTTCGGGCACCAAGCGTATCGCGGGTCGCGTGATCACGATGAAACTCGGTGTCGGTGATCCGCCGCCGGGCCCGCCGCGGCACCTCGGCACCACCGCTATCGAACTCGGCGGCACCGACGACGTGATCGTTGTCGAGCAGCGCACTGGCATCGAAGCCGGTTCGTGGGGCGGCATCCTGTCGTTGGGCGCCAAGGTTCGCGGCATCGCTGGCGTGATCGCCGACGGTCCTGTCCGTGATATCGACGAATCCCGCGAGATGGATCTGCCGGTCTTCGCCAATGCGTTCACCGCCCGCACTGCCCGAGGTCGCATCGTCGAGAAGGGCGTCAACGTTCCAGTCGAAGTCTTCGGCACCGCCGTCGAAGCCGGTGATTATGTGATCGCCGACAGCAGCGCCGTGATCTTCATCAGCGCCGCCAATGTTGCGCGCGTGGTCGAGACCGCCGAGTCGATCGTGGCTCGTGAAGCCCTGATGGCGAAGGCTGTACTGGCAGGGACCCCCATCCACGAAGTGATGGGCGGCAACTACGAATTCATGCTTAAGGATTAGTCATGTCCGAAATAGAACAAGACAAGAACGTCGCACGTGCAGCGAAACTCGAAACGGCGACGCTGAGCGACGCTCTCGATCGTCTGGGCCTCAACGGTCAGTGCAGCCGTATCAAGCCCCGTGATCCGTCCTTCCGGATGGCCGGCCGTGCATTCACGATCCTCTACGGCCCGGCGGCTTCTCCCGCAGGCACGGTCGGCGACTTCATCGACGACGTGCCGCCCGGCAGCGTGATTGTTCTCGACAACGGCGGTCGCACCGATGCAACCGTTTGGGGCGACATCCTGACCGAAATCGCACACCGTCGTGGCATCGCAGGCACGGTGATCGACGGCATCAACCGCGACGTCCATCTCTGCCTGTCGCTCGGTTATCCGGTATTCTCCAGGGACAACTGGATGCGCACGGGCAAGGATCGCGTGCAAGTCGAAGCCACGAACGTGCCGGTCAACATCGGCGACGTACGTGTTGCTCCGGGTGACCTGCTACGCGGTGATGCCGACGGCGTTATTTCGATTCCTAAAGAACACGAAGAACGTGTGCTCGCCGCTGCGGAAGAAATCGACGCAGCAGAAAGAGCCATTCGTGCAGCAGTCGCGTCCGGCATGCGCCTCGACGAAGCGCGCAAACAGTTCAAGTACCATCAATTGCAAACGCGCGCCACTGGGAGCAAAGCATGACCGGCCCGCGCTTCAACCCGGCAGAGACGACCCGCCTCGATATTCAGCGTCCGGACACCGCACTGATCAAGGCGGCTGGCAAACTACCCTCTGCCACGCTGCATGAAGCGGCCGGAAAGATCGGTGCGCTGCCGGCAGCGATCCAGCCTGTGGCACCCGGTTTCCAGGTATGCGGCCCTGCTGTGACCGTCCATTCACCGGGTGGTGACAACCTGTGGTTGCATCGGGCGATCTACGCCGCACAGCCGGGCGACGTGCTGGTCGTCTCTGTAAGCGAAGCGTATGAGCATGGGTACTGGGGCGAGATCATGTCAACGGCCTCGAAGGTTCGCGGGCTCGCAGGTCTCGTCATTAACGGGTGTGTTCGTGATCAGCGACTGCTGTCCGAGATCGGGTTCCCGGTTTTCGCACGCGGGCTTTGTATCCGCGGCACTGGAAAGGATTTTGGCGCCCGTGGCTGGATCAACGCACCGATCCGCCTCGACGACGTGACTGTTAATGCAGGTGACCTGATCGTTGGCGACGAAGATGGTGTCGTCTGCATTCCGCGCGAGCAAGTCGCAACTGCTATCGCAGCGTCGGAAACACGTGAGGCAGCAGAAGCACAGCAGTTGAAACGGCTCGAGGCAGGCGAAAGCACGCTCAGTATCTTCGGCTGGGATCAGTAACTGGCGGAGACGTTCGAGTCTCTCTCACGGGGCGGCCGTCTTTGGGACGCCACCCGTGTTTCTTTTGGTGTCACCAAATTTTCATAACCTGGGGGCGCAATTGAGCATCGAAGAATCTGAATTTAGGCGCGCCATGCGCAGTCTCACCGGGCACGTTTGTTTGATCACCACCGGTTCCGACGCCAATGGTCCACTTGCTGGCATGACGGCAACCGCCGTGACCTCCGTGAGTGCCGCGCCCCCTATCCTGCTCGTCTGCATCAATCGCGCGAATTCCTCGTTGGCACACGTGCAGGCGACCGGTCATTTCGTCGTCAATGTGCTGGCGCGCAGCGAGCAGGAATTGGCACAACGGTTTTCTCGCCCTATCGCGCCTGAGGAGAAATTCCAGGCCGGCACGTGGAATCGCATTAAGACCGGCGCCCCGGCGCTGGCCACAGCCATGGTGAATTTCGATTGCAGCGTCGAACGTATCGTCGAAATCAGCACGCATGCCGTAATTTTTGGCCACGTGGAGGCAACCGCTATTAATACGGACGCGAAGACTCCGCTATTGTATTCGCAGGGTTCCTACGGTGAATTTCAAACCAATAAGGCCGTCGATTTCCACGACATGCTTTGGATTTCGAACTGGGGGTCCGACTAATTAGCGCATTGGCAGGAGTATTCGCGTGGGCGTCAAATGACAAACAGGTTGCGCGATACCGACTGTTGATGTGAAAAAGGGGCACCGTGGGTGCCCCTCTGTTGATCAGGTCTCTCTGGCCGCAAGCACCGCCATCAAGCCGCTCAAAACGATTGAGCGCCCCTTTTCGTAAGTTGCGAGCAGCAAGTCTTTATCCTTACTCTGCAGCGCCTTCACCAATCGCGCCTCGATATTCGCACTGCGGTGTTCAGGGTTCGCTGAGATATCTGCGGCCAATGCACGATAGCGATCGGTCAATCGCATCAATCGCAGCACTTCGCGCTTAAGCACCTTGTTCGGCGACAGATCGAAAATCATGTCGTGGAACGCGCGGTGTTGCTCGATCCAGCCTTCGCGATTACCCGCACCGAGCAAATGCTCCAGATCCGTGAGCATTGCCTTGAGTTGCTTCATCTGCGCGGGCGTCGGCCACTCGATGGTCATCAGCAATTCCGCTTCAAGCAGTTGCCGCATCCGATAGAGTTGCCGTGCCTCGTCGCTCGACAGTTGGGCGACAAAGAACCCACGATTTGGATCGTGCTCAATGATGCCTTCAGCGGCCAGCAGTTTCAGCGCCTCACGCACGGGCACTCGGCTAATCCCGAAGCGCTCGGCAAGATCTGACTGTCGTAGTTGGAAGCCGGGTGCAAGCACTCCCCGGTTGATCAGTTTGCGTGTCTCTGCCGCCACCTGAGCCGGGAAATCACTGCCGTCCAGTTCCAGAAGTTCGCCGGAAGTCACTCGGCCTGGGATCGCAATCATATTCATTTTCGTATTATATCTCAGAATATTCCGACGCAAACGTCAACATCAACGTCAACGACACGCCGTGGCCCGGCCCTTGGGCCCCCGACGCTCGCCGCCCTGCGTATTGCCTCGGGCTCGCGAATTTCATTTGGGGTATTAGGTTGATACTTAACTGTATTACTCGACCGGTCAGACAATGTCTGCGGAGATGTCGCCCCGTTCACCTTGGGGAATGAAGCGTTCAAGTCGAGAACAACGAAATGAACCGACACCGTCTGCCGAGTTAAGTGCTGCTGTCTACAACTTAACCGAGGATTCCAATACCGTTTAGCATTTTATGTTGGCTTTGCTTTCAAATGCAATTCATGAGAGACGCATCCGATAAGGAAAGCTACGTTTGCGCCAAATCAAGTAGTTCACATCCGCAACGCCATTGAATACGCAGGGTTGCAAGCGCACCTCGAAAATTCGGAACAGGCTGCATAACAAAACGGCCGCGCTGCAAAAACAGCGCGGCCACATCACGAAAGGCCACGACCGCCGGCACTCTTAACAAGCGGACGAGCCGTCCGCTTCCGCCATTCACCGGTTCAGTTCCACAGCGTGCGGCCAAAGAACGTCAGCGTGCGGTCCCACGCCTGTTGCGCCCAGACCGGATCGTATTGTGTCCTCGCGATGCGGCCCGACCCAACCGCCGTTTCGTTCGCAAACGCGTGACGCGCCAGATAACGATGAAACTCGATGTCGACCTTCGCGTCGGTGAGTTTCTTTTCGAGCGCGTCGACGGTGTCGGCGGCGAAGAACTCGTCTTGCAGACCCCAGTGGCCCATCACCGGAACCTTGATTTTCGACGCGTCGATATAGTCGAGCGGCGGGAAGCCGTACCAGACGACGCCGGCCGCCACTTCGGGCACGTTGCACAGCGCGAGGAACGTCAGCGCGCCGCCCATGCAATAGCCGGTCACGCCGACCTTCGCCGCGTGCTGCTGCAAATACTGGACCGCGCCTCGCACGTCCTGCGTTGCGGCATCGCCGAAATCGAGGCCGCTCATCAGATGGTGCGCCTCGTCCTCTTCGACCGTCGACTTGCCGCGATACAGATCGGGCATGAGTGCAAAGTAGCCGGCTTTCGCGAGGCGATCGGCGACGCCGCGAATCTGGTCGTTCAAGCCCCACCATTCCTGGATCACGACGACTGCGGGCGCGCCCGCGGTTTTTTCCGGCTTCGCGAGATAGCCTTGTAGCTGCTTGCCGTCGGGACGGTTGAACGTGATCATCGAACCTGCATGTTGGGTCATCGGTCGCTCCTCGAGTAGACGAAACCGCTAGCATAGCGCTACTACCCCGTTTCCTGTTCTATCGGAACCGTGTCGGCGCGGTCGTGCTCCGGTTGAATCTGCGCATTATGTAAATCCAACCATACGACGTTAAACATCGGGAAAAACTCATTAACCCATTCGCCGAAGTGTGGTTCCACAAAGTCGATTGACGACGCTATACTCCACGCCATGCTTTCTGGATCGGCATTCGAACGGAGAGCAATCAGCGGAACGCGCTCTCAATCTTCTCGCGCTGAAAGCTAACGTTAAAGTACGACGCAGATCGACCCGCGTCGCGGCGGCCCGAAATACCGCACTGGGGCTGCTCTGCGGGTCCATGTCTCTCAGGTTCTGGCCATCATCCTCGGATGCCAGAATCTTTAGGCCGACACACTGTGTCGGCTTTTTTTTATTCGCGACGCTTTTGCGATTCCGACTCGCGCGACTCTCGTCAATTCACAGCCGCATCAAAAGTGCTTTCGACATATACCAATTAATCACGTATTGCGATGCGCGCTAGAAACGCTCGATCACACCGAATTGAACACCCGCCACAGGCGCACCCGGATAGGCGACCGGCAGCCCGGTCACGTTGACACCGCGCAGAGTGAAGCTCGAGTCGTCGTGGTTCGCGAGATACGCGGCGCTGAAGTACAGCAGCAGCGTGGGCGACATGCTGTATTCGAGTGCCGCGCTGAACTGGTCCGCGCTGCCGCCGGGCGTCGTGTAGTCGCGCACGTGCGCATAGCCGAGCGACGCACGCGCGTTGGTCGAAAAACTGTACTGCGCCGACAGCGAACCGCCCGCGCCGTGATAGACCGGCGCGCCGCCGTCGCCATTGAAAAAAGACAGCCATACGCGCAGCTTGCCGAAGGCGTAGTTCGCGCCGCCCAGATTCGCGCGCAGTGCGCCCGCACCGTGGGTCTGCTGGCGCGCGTACAGCAGATGCAAGCGGTCGAGCCGATACGACGCGGTCACGTAGTAGCCGTCGATGCCGTTGCCGTCCTTCCCGGACGGATCGCGCATCGCCATCATCAACGTCGCGCTAAAGCCGGCGATGCGCGGCGACAGATATGCAACCGCGTTGTTCGCGTATGGCGTGATCTTCGACAGGTTGTTGAGCCCCGAAGCGATCGTGCCGGCGCCGAACGCGTCGAGATCGCCCTTGAACGGGATATAGATCGGCGAATACTGACGGCCGAAGCGCAGTTCACCCCAGCCCCCGCTCGCGCCGATCCATGCCTGGCGATTGAAAATCGAGCCGGGCACCTGCAGGCTGCCATCGGTCGAGCTGAAGCCGTTTTCCAACGTGAACACGATCGCGTTGCCGCCGCCGAGCGGCTCCGCGCCATGCAGCCCGACGCGCGAGCCGCGATATGCCCCGGAATCCATGCGCGCGACCCAGCCCGAACCGGGGTCGGTGATTTCGACGCTCGTATCGATCACGCCATACAGCGAGACGAAGCCTGTGTGGATTCCGGAGGCGGCGCCGGCGCCGGTATCGATGTCGGTGACGGCGGCCGCGCCGTGCGCATAGAACAGCAGCGCGCCACCTATCCAAGCCGCTGTCACGCCGACGCTGATCGTCAAGGCTTCGCGGACGGTGTTCAGCAGGCAAGCCATGACGTGACGCAGGATGAGGTCCCCCAAAACGCATCGATCGGATATTCCGCGAGCGAACTTACCACGTTCGAGCGAGCCCATGCGGGCCGTCCAGTACGCTGGCGCACATCCCAACCATGGTGCATGCGCGCGGCAGCGTCGGTCGCCGTGTGGCCTTTCGCGCGAAAAATAGTTTTACCTAGGGAAAACCCGTATAATCCGCAAGACGTCAGACAACTTGCGTACAATCGCCGGGTCCCTGACCGCGATACGCCGTGCAGCGTCCAACCCGAACCGCCTTCTGCCCGATCCGTGAATTCCACCGCCCCTGCCGCCAGTTCGACCGCCGCCCCCGCCCCCGCGCTGCCGTTTCGCCACGCGCTTTATGCGATGCTCGGCATCGGCCTCGTCAATATGCTGGTCGCGCTAGACCAGACCGTCGTCAGCACCGCGCTGCCGTCGATCGTCGCCGAGTTGCACGGCTTCGAATTTTTCGCATGGATCGCGAGCGCGTACCTGCTCGCGTCGGTCGTCACGGTGCCGGTGTTCGGGCGGCTCGGCGACTACTTCGGCCGCAAGCGCTTCGTGATCGCCGCGGTGATCACGTTCACGGTCGCGTCGGTGTTGTGCGGCCTTGCCAACAGCATGCTGTTTCTCGCGATCGCGCGCGGACTGCAAGGCGTCGGCGGCGGCATGATGGTCGGCACCGCGTTCGCGTCGATCCCCGATCTGTTCCCCGATCCGCGCACCCGCGTGCGCTGGCAGGTCGTGCTGGCCGCAACCTACGGCATCGGCACGGCGACGGGTCCGTCGCTCGGCGGCTGGATGAGCGAGCACCTCGGCTGGCGCTCGACGTTTCTCATCAATCTGCCGGTCGGCGCGGCCGCGCTCTATTTCGTCTGGATGCATCTGCCGAACTTCCGCCGTCCGCACGAAGGCGAAGTAAAGATCGACTGGCTCGGCGCGGCACTCGTCGCGGGCGTGCTCGGCGGCTTGCAGGCGTTCATCGAAGCAGTGCCGAAGAGTGGCCTCACGGTGGGTAACCTCGTGCTCGGCGCGTGCGTGATCATCGGCGCTGTCGCGCTCTTCAAGTGCGAAAAACGCGCCACGCATCCGATCATTCCGCTCGATCTGTTCAAGGACGCGCAGCTCGTCACGCTATTCACGCTCGGCATGCTGTCCGGCTTCGTGATGTTCTCGCTGATCTTCTTCGCGCCTTTGCTGCTGCAAGGCGGCTTCGGTCTGTCGCCGCAGCAGGCCGGCTTGCTCGCGACGCCGATCGCCGCGTGCATCGCGCTCGGCAGTCTGCTGAACACGCGCATCGTGATTCACATGAAGAAGCCCACGCGCATTCTGACGATCGGTTTCGGCCTGCTGATGTTCGCGTCGATCGCGCTCGCATTCGCGAATCCCGACACACCGCACTTGCGCATCGTGCTACCGATGGGCGCGGTCGGCATCGGCCTCGGCTTCATCCTGAACAATTTGAACGTGTTCGGCCAGGAAATCGCCGGACGGGAGCGCTTCGGCATCACGACCGCGCTGCTTCAATCGACCCGCATGGTCGGCGGCATGCTCGGCACCAGCATCGTCGCGACTGTCGTGCAGCATCACTATCGCGACGTCGTCACGCGCACGATGAGCGTGCTCGGCGAGCCGGCCTCATCGCAATGGCGGCCGCGTTTCGTCGATCTGCGCATCCTGATCGACGATGCGTCGCGCACCCAGTTAATTGCGGATATGAAGTCGTCGGGACTCGATACGCTCGCGCTGATCGATAGCGCACGCGACGCGCTCGTGCAGTCGATTCATATGGGCGTGTGGCTGACGGCGGTGGCATCGCTCGCGGCCGCGCTGCTCGTGCAGCGGATCTCGCACGTGGTATTTCGCAAGAGCTGAGTGCGAGAAAAAGAGCGGCAAATAAAAAAGCTCCCCGATCCGGATGGAAGACCGGGGAGCAAATGGGTGGACGTAGAGACCCAATGCCATCACATCAGGCTCTCAATCGCATCCCAAGGATGACGAACGTGATTCGGCAGCTTATTGAATGGTGGCTTTCGCTCTGAGATTTTTCACCATCCTGTCGACGAGTTCCGCTTGGGCCTGCTGGTACAGCATCGGCTTCATGTCTTCGAACGACGGAACCTGCAAAGGGCGAGTGTCATCGACTTCGATCACATGAAAACCGTATCCGGTCTTGACCGGCATCCGCGTGTATTCGCCCTTGTGCAAATGCGAAACCGCGTCGGCAAACGGTTTGACCACCTTACTGGAAGTTATCCAGCCCAGATCTCCGCCGTTATATCGAGTGTCGGCATCGATCGATTCCTTCGCGAGGTCGCCGAATGACGCACCCTTGTTCAGCTTCGCAATGATGTCTTTCGCCTCGCCCTGATCCTTGACGAGGATATGGCGGACTTTATATTGCGTGCTTCCGCCTTTCGCTTTCATGTCGTTGTACATCGCCTTCAATTGATCGTCGCTGACAGGATTCTTTTTCAGAAAGTCCTGCATGTACGCTCTGACGATCTCGATCTCCCACGTCGCCTGCGCCTGCGCGAGAATCTTTTGCCGCGCCGCTTCGGCGCGTGCCGCGACTTCGGGGTTGCGGTCGAAGCCAGTTTTCTGCGCCTGCTGGAACAGAACTTCGCGCCGAATCAGTTCGTCGCGGACATGGTCCGTCAATTGTGGGGAATCGGAAAATCCTTGCGCATGCGCCTGTCCGATGTACAAATCGGCGTCGGCCTGAGAAACCGGTTTGCCGTTGACCGTGACGAAGGGCTTCTCTGTCGCACTCGTCGCCAGCGAGAGCGTTGCACCGATAACAAGTGCCAGCATCCGTCGTGATAGTACTTTCATTAAGCGGACCACTTTCGTTGATGTGTGTGTAACGCCGGGTCGGATCCTGATCCGACTCTGGCGCATTACTCGACTTTATTTAGTGATAGTTCCCGCGAGAGTCAGGCTGCGTGACGAGTTCCCGATATACACCGAGTAGGAACCGGTCGGCGTCGTCCACTGCTGCGCATCTTTACTCCAGGTGCTGAGCGGATGATTCGGCGCGGCGGGATCGATCGTGATCGACACCGTCTGCGTTGCGCCTGCATTCAGACTGACCTTCTGGAATCCCACCAGACGCCTGGGCGGCTCTCCCGCCGAGGTAGGCAACGCAACGTACACCTGCGGAACTTCCGCGCCCGCGACGGAACCCGTGTTTTTCACCACCGCGCTAACCGTGTAAGTCCCGTTTGCTCCGGTACTGACGGTCGGATTGGTAATCGTGAAGGTCGTGTACGAAAGACCATGACCGAACGGGAATGCCGGAGTTTTGCCCATTGCGTCATACCAGCGGTAGCCGACATTCAGCGCTTCGGAGTAGGTGACCGTCGCGCTTCCGTTGATCGACACGCCCGGGTATTGGTAGGGCGTAATCGAGTCCATGAAGCCCTGGCCGACCTGCGGGAACGTCACAGGTAGCTTGCCGGACGGATTCGCGACACCCCACAGCAGATCCGCCACGATGTGCCCGTCTTCCTGGCCGGGGAACCACGTCTCGAGAATCGCGCTCGCGGCGGATGTCCCTCCGGTGAGGATCGACGGATCGAGCGCTTCGGCGGCGCTGTCCTTCAGTACGAGCACGGTGTTGCTGTTTGCCGCGACGATGGTCTGCAGCAACGCGAGCGTGTTGCTGTTCCTGGCGGTACTCGAGGTGGTGATCGAGCTCGCCTTCGGCGAATACCAGTCGAGCGTATTCAAGTATTTGCCAGTGTCGAGCGTCAGGCCCGTCGAGTCGGTAAAGGTCGCCTGGTCCGCGCCTTCCTCCGACATGGAGCCGGCCATGAAGATCACGGCGTCGGCGCCGGTCGCAGCTGTCTTGACGTCGGAGATGGTGGCGGCCGCGCCGTCGATCGTGCCGGTCGAATTGTTATCGTCGACGAGCGCCAGATGGACCTGAGCACCGGTATTGCCGAGGTTGGATAGCGTGTCCTTGATGCCCTGCACTGGCGTAACGGTGTACAAGGCGACGACGTCGGAGCTGCCGCCGCCCGAACCCATCGGGTGGCCGACCGAGCTGCCGCCAGCAACAGCTTGCTGCGCATAGACCTGGGTCGTCTTGCCGACCACGAGGACATTTCGAACCGTCTTTTTCAGCGGCAAAGTCCCGTTGTTCTGCAGCAGCACGGCCGACTGTTCGCCGATCTGTTTCGCGACCGTGCCGTCAGCCGTTGCGTTGATGGCAGTCTGAGCGATGGGTCGATCGAAGATGCCCGCGCGGAACATCTGCGTGTATCGGCGCAGCAGCGCATTGTCGATATCCGAGGTCTGAATCTGTCCCGAGGCCAAAGCCGCATTCAGGTTCGCCGGCGACCAGTTCTGCGGCAGCGGCATTTCGTTATCCATGCCTGCGAGAAGGGTCGGCGCGGTACTGTGCGCCGCAAAGAAGTCCGACTGCACGTAGCCCTTGAAGCCCCATTGTCCGCGAAGCACATCGGACAGGATGTGCTTTTGCTCGCACATCGAAAAACCGTTCACCGAGTTGTACGAACACATGACGGCGCCGACGTTGCCTGCCTTCACCGTCATTTCGAACGGCAGCATATAGAGTTCGTGCAATGTCTGATCGTCGATGCTCTCCTGAATCGTCATGCGATTCGTTTCCTGCTCATTCGCCACCAGGTGCTTCGCCATCGCGATCATGCCGTGGGCTTGCACCGCCTGAATTTCAGCGACCCCCATCGTGCCGGTGAGATACGGGTCCTCGCCCATGTACTCGAAGTTGCGTCCGCCCACGGGCAATCTTGCCAGGTTCATACCCGGCGCTTCGAATACGTGCAGAGCCAGATTTCCTCCTTCGATGCCCACCACGTTGCCAAACTGGGTTGCAACGGAAGGATCGAACGACGCCGCCATCGCGATGGCTGAAGGTAGAGCAGTCGCCTTGGCGGAGCTGGAATCCGTATAAGCGGCAAAGCCTGATACGGACGGAGAAACGCAGTCGTTCTGGCCGATACCCACGGGCCCGTTGGTGATCCGCAATGTCGGAATAGCGTACTTCGTCAGGCCGAGAATGTGCCGCGCCCCGTAGCACTGCGGCAATTCAGGCAGGATGCCGGGATTTGAACCGGCCAATTGCTCTTCCTTGTCGGCAAGCGCCATCGCGGGGACCAGCAGTGCCGCGCGTGCTTCGGGAGAAAGTGACGTATTCATCCATGGCATGGTGGACGTCTGCGTCGGGGCTGGGGTCGAAGCCGCCGTTGTGTTCGGACTATCGCTGCCACCGCACGCCGCCAGAATGAATACGAAACTTGCGGCAGCGGCCGTTCTCCTCTGAGTGAATTTCACAGACATGTCTTTCCTCAATTGTTATATGCACAAATGCGAGACGCGCATCGGTCGTTTTAATGTGAAGGATTGCAATTCGATCTATTGCTGGTTTTCCGCTTGCTGCTACTCCGAGGCCCGAATCAAGCAGACATGCAGGCCTGGCTGGAAACTTCTCGCGCCCGACGCTCACATCAAGGCCAGAAGTGCGTTGGCCATCGATACGGGCACGATCTGCTCGCCAGTGAAGCCATCGTAATGATTTAACCGTCATCAGACGACTATGGTTTACGTTATATCCATAAAAACAATGACTTAGTTGCCATGCACGGACGTCTGATGAGTAGTAAGAGGCGAGCGAGACTGTCAGCGGCCGGACAACAAAAAAGCCTGGTGGGCCGCACCGTTCGTGCAGCCCGCCAGGCTTTTGATTGAGTTAAAGCTTCTTTAACGCACGAGACACGGGCGCTTGTTATCGAACTTCCAGTTCGGAATCAGATATTGCATGGCAACGCCGTCGTCGCGTGCACCGAGGCCGTGCTGCTGATACAGCGCGTGCGCCTTCTCGAGCTCATCCATATCGAGCTCGATGCCGAGGCCCGGCTTCTGCGGCACCTTGACCTTGCCGCCGACGATCTGCAGCGGATCGCGCGTCAGGAACTGACCGTCCTGCCAGATCCAGTGCGTATCGATCGCGGTGATCTTGCCAGGCGCCGCGGCCGCGACGTGCGTGAACATCGCGAGCGAAATGTCGAAGTGGTTGTTCGAATGCGAACCCCACGTGAGGCCCCAGTCATTGCACATCTGCGCGACGCGCACCGAGCCCTGCATGGTCCAGAAATGCGGATCGGCGAGCGGAATATCGACCGATTGCAGCTGGATGGCGTGACCCATCTGACGCCAGTCGGTCGCGATCATGTTGGTCGCCGTCGGCAGGCCGGTCGCGCGGCGGAATTCGGCCATCACTTCGCGGCCCGAATAGCCGTTTTCCGCGCCGCACGGATCTTCCGCGTAGGCGAGCACGTCGTGCTTGTCACGGCACAGGCGCACCGCTTCGGCGAGCGACCACGCGCCGTTCGGGTCGAGCGTCACGCGCGCTTCAGGGAAGCGCTCGGCCAGCGCAGTCACCGCTTCGATTTCCGCGTCGCCTTGCAGCACGCCGCCCTTCAGCTTGAAGTCGTTGAAGCCGTAGCGCGCCTTCGCGGCCTCGGCGAGACGCACGACCGTTTCCGGCGTCATCGCTTCTTCGGTGCGCACGCGCTCCCAGTCGTCACGCGCGCCGGCGTTGTTCGCGTACGGCAGATCCGTCTTGTTGCGATCGCCGATATAGAACAGGTAGCCGAGCATTTCCACTTCGTCGCGCTGCTGGCCTTCGCCGAGCAGTGCCGCGACGGGCACGCCGAGATGCTGACCGAGCAGGTCGAGCAGAGCCGCTTCCAGCGCGGTGACCGCATGAATCGTCGTGCGTAAATCGAAAGTCTGCAGGCCGCGGCCGCCCGCATCGCGATCGGCGAACTGCGTGCGCACCTTGTTCAGGATCGACTGCAGATTGCCGATCGACTGACCGACCACGAACGGCCGCGCGTCGTCGATCGTCTTGCGGATGTTCTCGCCGCCCGGCACTTCGCCGACACCGGTATGGCCCGCGCTGTCGCGCAAGATCACGATGTTGCGCGTGAAGAACGGACCATGCGCGCCGCTCAGATTCATCAGCATGCTGTCGCGGCCAGCGACGGGCACGACGCGCAGTTCGGTGACGACCGGCGTGGCGTTCGATTCGGTAGGTTTGGTGGACATGGGAAAAGCACCTGTGTGATGAAGTAAGCCGGCCGGCGGAAGCCGCCGCGCGCTGCGTGCGCGTTCGACCGGCCCGGATGAAAACTCGAATACAGAAAAACTGACGGCCGCATACGAGCCGTCAGTGTAGTCAATGCGCGTTGCCGCGCAACGACTCGGGCGAAGGCTCGCGATTGCCGGGCTTGTTGCGCGTCAGGAAGCCGGCCGCCGCCGCGAGCAGCGACGCGACGCCGAGGCCGTACAAACCGCCCGTGATCGAGCCCGTGTGCTGTTGCAGATAGCCGAACGTGGCCGGAGCGAAGAAGCCGCCGAGATTGCCGAGCGAGTTGATCAACGCGAGCACGCCGGCGGCGACGCGCGCATCGAGGTAGCCCTGCGGAATCGGCCAGAACAGCGACGACGCGGCCTTGAAGCCGATCGCCGAGAAACAGATCGCGACGAACGAGAACACCGGGTTGCCCGACGTCGACGCGAACAGGCCAACCGCGGCGATGACGAGCGCGACCGCGAGCCAGCCCTGCTGATGACGCCATTTCGCCGACACAACCGCGAAGCCATACATCGCGACCATCGCGATCAGCCACGGAATCGCGTTGAACATGCCGACCTCGAAGTCGGACAGGCCGCCCATCTTGCGGATGATCGTCGGCAGCCAGAAAGTGGCCGCGTAGATCGTCAGCTGGATCGCGAAGTACAGGAAGCAGAACAGCGCGATCTGCGGGTCCTTCAGCAGCTTCATCGTCGGTAGATGCGCGCCGCCCTGCGCTTCGCGCTCGGCCTGTTCGGCCGCGATCGATCGTTCGAGCACGCGCTGTTCTTCGGCGGTGAGCCAGTGCGCGTCGCGGATGTGCGACTTCAGCAGCAACCAGCTGACCACGCACAGCACGATCGAGAACCCGCCTTCGATCAGGAACATCCACTGCCAGCCTTGCAGGCCGAGGCCGCGAATCGACAGCAGCGAACCGGTGATCGGACCGGACAGCACCGACGCGAGCGCCGAACCCGACAGAAAGATCGCCATCGCCTTGCCGCGCTCTTTTTGCGGCAGCCACTGCGTGAAGTAAAAGACGACGCCGGGAAAGAAGCCCGCCTCGGCGACGCCGAGCAGGAACCGCAGCACGTAAAACGACGTATCGTTCCACACGAACGCCATCGCGCCCGCCACCAGCCCCCACGTGCCCATGATGCGCGTGAGCCACGCGCGTGCGCCGAACTTCTGCATCAGCACGTTCGACGGCACTTCGAACAGCGCGTAGCCGATGAAGAACAGCCCGCTGCCGAGCCCGTAGGCGGCCGCGCCGATGCCGAGATCGGTCTTCATGTGCGCGTTGACGAAGCCGATGTTCACGCGGTCGATATAGTTCGCGATGAACATGATCAGGAAAAGCGGCAACACGTTGCGCTTCACCTTTGCGACCGCCGATTCCAGCGGGTCGAGCGCGGTAGTCAGAACTGATGTCAAGATTTGTCTCCCCTGTCGGCGCTGTGGCCTGGTGGAACGCAGTACGACGCGACAATTGGATGCGAGACCCGCCGATGCGTCTGATACGTTGTCTGACGACAGTCTACCGCGTTATTTTTTTCAAAGCCAGTTGGGTGTTTACCCTGCCGGTATTAGACAGCTCCCTTGAAGTAACGGGAGACTCAAGCTTCGCAGGTAATAGTCCTGTTCCGGGATCTCAGTCGAACTAAGACGTCTGATGTCTTAATTGCCCGCTCGCTAGCAGTAGCTCATGCGCTTGCGCAAACGCCCCGCCTCATCCTCGCTCCATCGCGCGGCCGCACGGAAAAAATAGCCCGCGACGATGCCGCCGAACCCGGCAGATTCGAGTACAGTCCTGTGCGATACTTTGTTGGATCAGTCAACCAGCCACAAAAATGAGCAGCCTAACTGAAAAGGTGGTGGCCACCCTTTCCGATGAAATTCGCCGCGGGGCGCTAAGGCCAGGCGATCGCATCCCCACCGAAGTCGCGATGATGAAGCAGTTGTCCGTGAGCCGCTCCGTGGTCCGCGAGGCGATCTCGCGTCTGCAGGCAGCGAGGATCGTCGAGACGCGTCACGGTATCGGCACGTTCGTGCTCGCGCCCGCCGCGGAAAAGCCGATGCAGCTTCCCGCCGCCGATCTCACCAGCATGCTCGACGTGATGGCGATCATCGAATTCCGGATCGACGTCGAAGCGGCCGCGGCCGCGCTCGCGGCATCGCGGCGCACCGAACAGAACCTGAAGCAGATTCGCACCGCGCTCGACCGCTTCGAGGCTGAACTCGAGCGCGGCAGCACCGACACGCTCGCACACGACATCGAGTTCCATCTGCAGATCGCACGCGCGAGCGGCAACCGCTATTTCTTCGACGTGCTGAGCCAGCTCGGCCGCTCGGTCAGTCCGCGCACGCGGCTCGGTTCGGCCGAGATCGCGGAGCTCGACCATATCGAGGTATTGCGTAGCGTGCTCGGCGAGCACTTGATGATCTATCGCGCGATCGAGCGTCAGGACGCCGACGACGCGCGCGCCGCGATGCGCATGCATCTGAGCAACAGCCGCGAGCGTCTGCGTCGCGCGCATGACTTGACCAAGGCTGGCGTGTGACGCTATGCGGGGCTGATCGTCCGCCCCGCGACTCGCCACATAGCCAGCAACACCCACTCACTCCCCACTTCTAGATCGCCACCGCGCATCACATCGCGCAGTTATGCGTTGACGCGCTCGGGCATCAGCACACCGCGCAGTCAAGCGCACGTAGCGCCATCACGGCCGTTTTGCACCCGGGCGCACGCAGCCCCTAATTTTCACGATACGAAACGATGCCGCGCGTCGTAAAAAACCATGGTGCGTGGCACAAACGAGCCGTTTCACGATGTCCGGCGTCGTTGCACATCGCAAAATGAAACCCGCAACCCATTGTTTTTACGAAAATATTTTTAAGATAAAGAACGGTTGGACGCCCGCTTGCCAGCCGACTCGCTGACGTAGACTCTTTCACAAGAGCACGCGCTTCACGCAGTCGGATTCGAGAGGCCTCGCGACATGGCCACCAAAATCCCAGAGATTGCGCAGAAGCCATCACGAATCGCGGCTTTTTTATTGGTAACTGGGAGACTAAAAATGAAAGGCTTTCGCTTTGGTTCGACGCAGGGAGCGTTCTACATTCTGCCGGGTCAGGACGGCTGGGAAGCCACCTACGGCAACGAAACGCTCGGAGAATTCTCGAGCCCGCAACAGGCCGCCGACGACCTCGCGCGCGGCCTGAGCTGCGAGCATCTGTCCGAGCTCGACACGTCGACGCTCGAAATTCCGGAGAAGCTCGCCGACTGGGAAATCGTTCACGTATAAGGACGGATATGACCGACGGCGACGTAGCAGTGAAAGCAGAAACGACAATGGCGCCCGAAGGCGCCATTGTCGTATTTGCGGTCCTGCATGCGGCTTTGACCGCGGTTGCGCTGCGTGCTTACCGCGTGGCTTTTCCGGCCAAGCGCAGTTGCGGCCGCAACGCTACCGCATCAATCGCCCGCGCGGCCTCAAGCCACCGAATCGACGATCGCGTTCAGCGTCGCGCTCGGGCGCATCGCCTTGCTGGTCAGCTCGACGTTCGGACGGTAGTAGCCGCCGATATCCACCGGCTTGCCCTGCGCCGCGCCGAGTTCCGCGACGATCTTCGCCTCGTTGTCGGCCATCGCCTTCGCGACGCCCGCGAACTGCGCTTGCAGCGCCGCGTCGTCGGTTTGCGCGGCCAGTGCTTCGGCCCAGTACATCGCGAGGTAGAAGTGGCTGCCGCGATTGTCGATGCCGCCGACCTTGCGCGCCGGCGACTTGTCGTTGTCGAGGAACTTGCCGGTCGCCTGATCGAGCGTCTTCGCAAGAACCTGCGCCTTCGGGTTGTGATACGCGCTGCTCAGATGTTCGAGCGATGCCGCCAGCGCCAGGAACTCACCGAGCGAATCCCAGCGCAGGAAGCCTTCCTCGACCAGCTGCTGCACGTGCTTCGGCGCCGAACCGCCCGCGCCGGTTTCGAACATGCCGCCACCGGCCATCAGCGGAACGATAGACAGCATCTTCGCGCTGGTGCCCAGTTCCATGATCGGGAACAGGTCGGTCAGGTAGTCGCGCAGCACGTTGCCGGTGACCGAGATCGTGTCCTTGCCCGCGCGGATACGCTCGATCGAGAACTTCGTCGCGTCGACCGGGGTCATCACGCGGATGTCGAGACCGTTGGTGTCGTGATCCTTCAGGTACTGCTCGACCTTCTTGATGATCTGCGCATCGTGGGCGCGCACCGGGTCGAGCCAGAACACGGCCGGCGTGTTGGTCGCGCGGGCACGGTTCACCGCCAGCTTGACCCAGTCGCGGATCGGCGCGTCCTTGGTCTGGCACATACGGAAGATGTCGCCTTCTTCGACCGGCTGCTCCAGCAGCACCGCGCCGGCTTCGTCGGTCACGCGGACCACGCCGTTCGCCGCGATCTGGAACGTCTTGTCGTGTGAACCGTATTCTTCTGCGGCTTGCGCCATCAGGCCGACGTTCGGCACCGTGCCCATCGTGACCGGATCGAACGCGCCGTGCTTCTTGCAATCTTCGATCACAGCCTGGTACACACCGGCGTAGCAACGGTCCGGAATCACCGCCTTCGCGTCGTGCAGCGCGCCGTCGGCGCCCCACATCTTGCCCGACTCGCGGATCATCGCCGGCATCGACGCGTCGACGATCACGTCGCTCGGCACGTGCAGGCTCGTGATGCCCTTGTCCGAGTTGACCATCGCGAGCGGCGGACGCTGTTCGTACTGCGCCTTGATGTCGGCTTCGATCGCCGCTGCCGTTTCAGCCGGCAGATCCTTCAGACGCGCGTACAGGTCGCCGATACCGTTGTTCGGGTTGAAGCCGACCTTGGCGAGCGCGTCAGCGTGCTTCGCGAGCACGTCCTTGTAAAACACCGACACCACGTGGCCGAAGATGATCGGGTCCGAGACCTTCATCATCGTGGCCTTCAGGTGCACCGAGAACAGCACGCCGTTCGACTTCGCGTCGGCGATCTGCGCTTCGATGAAGCTGCGCAGCGCGTTCTTGCTCAGCACCGACGCGTCGATGATTTCGCCTGCCAGCACCGGCGTCTTCGCCTTCAGGACCGTGGTCGTGCCGTCAGCGGCGGCCAGCTCGATCTTCACGCTACCGGCTTGCGCGATCAGCGCCGACTTCTCGCTGCCGTAGAAATCGCCGCCGCTCATGTGCGAGACGTGCGACTTCGAGTCCGCGCTCCATGCGCCCATCTTGTGCGGATGCTTGCGCGCGTAGTTCTTCACCGACAGCGGCGCGCGGCGGTCCGAGTTGCCTTCGCGCAGCACCGGGTTCACCGCGCTGCCCTTGATCTTGTCGTAGCGGGCCTTGACGTCCTTCTCGGCGTCGGTCGTCGCGACGTCCGGGTACGACGGCAGCTTGTAGCCCTGGTCGCGCAGTTCGGCGATCGCGGCCTTCAGCTGCGGCACCGACGCGCTGATGTTCGGCAGCTTGATGATGTTCGCTTCCGGGCGCGTGGTGAGTCCACCGAGCTCCGCCAGATCGTCGGAAGCCTTCTGTTCCGCGCTCAGGTAGTCGGGAAATGCGGCAATGATCCGGCCGGCGAGCGAGATGTCACGCGTTTCGACGAGCACGTCGGACGAGCGCGTGAACGCCTTGACGATCGGCAGCAGCGAGTACGTCGCCAGTGCGGGCGCTTCGTCGGTCAGGGTGTAGATGATCTTCGGCGGTGTGGACATGATTAATGCTTTGCTAGGAAGTGATAGACAGAGCGTTGGCATTCGAGGCCAGCGCAAATCCGCGCGACGGCGACGGCGTCGGTCCGGCACGACGCAACCCCGCGACCTTCGTTTTGCGATACGACCGAGAGTATATGCGCGTTTTCCACTAAATGTGGGTAAACAAACAGGTCGAGGGACCCTGCCGAAAAGGCTCGATCCCCGACTGACAAGGGTTTGCGGCCGATTACCTAGGTCTTAAGACAGATATCTTATAGATGACTTGCGGCATATTATTTTTGGCTAAATGCGAATGGATCGCATTGAGGAGCCGCAAATCACGCTCGCTTCAGCGGCCGCCGTTCCCGCAGGTCCGCGCTTCGTGCGCTCCGACGTCCCGTGCCGGCGCCGTCGACGGACGGCGCACCAGCGTCCACAGCAGCGTCGCGCCGATCAGATCGCCGAAACCGAGCGCGACGAAAAACGGCGTATAGCCGACGCGACTCACGAACCAGCCCATCGTCATCGTGAACGCGAAGTTGCCGAGCCCCGCGACGAGCGCGGCGAGTCCGGTCACCGTGCCGACTTCGCGGCGCGGGAACAGATCGGCCGACATCGAGATCACGGTGATCGACAGCGCCTGATGCGCGAAGCCGCCGAGGCACAGCAGAAACACCGCCATCCCCGGATCGTGGACGAAGCCGACGCCGGCCATGCCGATCATCAGGACCGCGGCCAACGAGAATGCGATGCGCTTGCCGTTGACGATCGGCACGTCGAAGCGGCGCTTCAGCCACGCCGACAGCGGACCACCGACCATGCAGCCGAGGTCGGCCGCGACGAACGGCAGCCACGCGGTCAGCGCGATCGCCTTCAGATCGAAGCCGCGCGCCTGGTACAGGTAGAGCGGCATCCAGTAGACGAGCGTGCCCCACACCGGATCGGCGCAGAAACGCGGCAGCGCGATGCCCCAGAAATTGCGCTGTTTCAGGATCTCGAACACCCTCGGGCCCGCACTTTTCGCGGCGCGCGAACCGGCTTCCTGCGTCACGCCGATGTAGCCCGCCTCCTCGCGCGACAGCGCCGGATGACGGTCCGGATGCCGATAGAGCCACAGCCACAGCACGGCCCACGCGAGTCCCAGCCCGCCGACGATCATGAACCCCACGTTCCAGCTGTAGTGCAGGATCGACCACGCGATCAGCGGGGGCGCGAGAATCGCGCCGGTGGAGGTGCCGAGGTTGAACACGCCGGCGGCGGTGCCGCGCTCGTGCGACGGAAACCAGGACGCGGCCGCGCGCATGCCGCCCGGAATGAACGCCGCTTCTACAAGACCGAGCATGCCGCGCAGCACGAAGAGCCCGATCCAGCCCGAGGCGAAACCATGCGCGGCGCAGATCAGCGACCACGCGACGCCGCACAGCGCAAAGCCCATGCGCAAGCCGACCCGATCCATCAGATAGCCGGTCAGCGGCGCGCCGATCGGATACATGACGAGAAACGCGCCCGTGATCCAGCCGTATTCGTGCGTCGAAATGTTCAGATGCTGCAGCACCGTCGGCGCCGCGACGCTCAGCGAGCTGCGCGCGAGATAGTTGGTGATCGTGCCGAGCGTCAGCAGCCCGATCATCCACCAGCGCAGGCCTTTAACCTTGATAGTCATCGGTGCCTTGTCTCCTCCGTGCGTCGTGCGTCTGCCGTCGAAGCGCGCCGTGCCGCGCACGAATTCTTCGTGCGGCAGTTTGCCAGCCGCATACGGTTCCAGCCAGTGCAACGCGGCACTGCAAGGCGTTCGTCTTTACGCGTTTTGCGATAGCCGATACTATTAAAAAATCATAGGAAAACGTTATCCTCTACCGATGAAGAAGGGTGCCACCATCCGCGACGTCGCGGCCGCCGCGGGCGTGTCGGTCGCGACCGTATCGAAGTACATGAATGGGACCCAGCGCTTTACCCCCGCGGTCGAGGCGCGCCTGAAGGAGGCGATCGAGCAGCTCGGCTACCGTTCGAATCCGCTCGCGCGTTCGATGATCACCGGGCGCACGCGCACCATCGGTCTCGCGATTCTCGATATCCGCAATCCGCATTTCACCAACATCGTGAAGGGCGCCAATCGGGTCGCGCTTCAGCACGACTACACGCTGCTGCTAGTCGATACCGAAGAGAGCCAGGAGCGCGAACAGACGCTGATCGAGTCGCTCGCGCAACGCGTCGACGGCATGATCGTCAGCTCACGGATGCCCGACGATTCGGTGCAATGGCTGCTCGATCTCGGCAAGCCGGTCGTGCTGTTCGGGCGCAGCTCGCGCTTTCAGATTTCGAGCGTCGGCACCGACAGCAATCTCGCCGGCTATATGCTCGCGAACCATCTGCTCAAGCTCGGTCACAAGCGCATTGCGTATCTCGGCTTTGGCCGCTCGCGCTGGAACGACGAGCGCATTCGCGGCATTCGCAATTGTCTCGACGAATACGGGCTGTCGCTCGACGTTTACGATGCGCAAAGTCCGTCGGCCGCGGCCGGCGAGCGCGCGTGTTCGGGCCTGATGCTCGGCCCGAAACGACCGGATGCCGTGATCTGCTACAACGATCTGATCGCGCTCGGCTTTATCAAGGAAGCGCGCGAGCTGGGCTTCTCGTTGCCGCGCGATGTTTCGATCGCCGGGTTCGATAACGTGCCGTATGGCGAGTACGCGTCGCCGGCGCTGACCTCGGTGGACTTTCAGAGCGAGAGGATGGGTGAGCTGGCGATGATGAAGCTGCTCGACGAACTGCACGGCAAGAGCGAAGCAAACGCCGGTTATTCGATGCTCGATCCGCATCTGGTGGTGCGGGAGTCGACGGTTAGGCGGCAGGTGGGGGAGGCAGTGGACGAGGATGCTCGCACGCGAAAGAGTATGAGTGGGATGCGGGCGGCGGAGTGATTGGGTCACTCGCCGCGCACGCGGCCTGGGTCATATCGTCTTTGCCGTCATTCCAGAATCGTTTGAAGGCGAGCAAGCGCGTGCTCGACCACCTCGGCGGGAGCGCGCTCGACTTTGCGTGCGCCGCATTGCTCGAGGTCCAGAGTGCGAACCATGTTCGCCAGAGCGACCCCCTGAGTTTCTGTTCCTGAACCCGAGAGCGGTACTGCGAACCCGGCGTATCGAGCGAACTCACCGCCTTGCGTGATCGCCTTACCCCTCGCGTCCCAGGAACTCAACCACCATCCGGTTGAACTTGTCCGCATGCTCCCACTGCGCCCAATGCCCGCAGCGGCCGAACACATGCAGATCGGCGTTGGGCATCCCGGCGACGAGCCGCAGGCCGACGTCCATCGGCACGAAGCGATCGTCGCGACCCCAGATCACGAGCGTCGGCGCGGCCACTTCGCCAAGGCGCGGCCCGTAGTCGTTGAACTGCTTCGGATTCGCGGCGAGGCTCGCGACGAAATTTTCGAGGTGGTCGCGCCGCGCCAACATATTCGCGAGACGCGCCTGCATCAGGTCTTCGGTCAACGCTTTGGTGTCGAACACGAAGACGCTCATCATCCGCTGCAGATTCTCGATAGTCGGGTTGCGGTACAGCCCCTGCAGAAGCTTGATGCCTTCGGTCGGCATCGGCACGAACTGGCTCGGGCCGCCGGTGCCGCCGCCCATCAGCACGAGCTTGCCGACGCGCTTAGGTTCCAGCAGTGCGAACGCGACCGCGCTATGCCCGCCCATCGAGTTGCCGATGAGATGCGCGCGTTCGATATCGAGCGCATCGAGCAACGCTTTCAGGCAGCGCGCGTTGAGTTCCGAGCGAGAACCCTTGCAGACGATCGGGTCGCTCTTGCCCCAACCGAGGCAGTCCATCAGGATCACGCGATAGCCCGCCGCGACGAGCGGCTCGACGTTGCGATTGAAGTTGGCCCAGCCGGTCGCGCCCGCTCCGGAGCCGTGCAGCATCACGACCGTCTCCTTGCCCTGCCCCACGTCGTTGTAGTGCAGTTGCATCTCGCGGCCATCTTCCGTGATCCGGACGAATCTGCTGGTCGCTTCTTCACTGATCGCCACGGCTTGCGTGTTGGTATTGCTCATGTCGAATTCCTTTCTTTCACGAGTTAAGTGACTGCGGGCCGCGGCCGACGGCAGACCCGCCCGGTATTTCACGCCGCAAAAACTACTGCGCGGCCGCCGCGGTATATCGAAGCGTCGAGCGATTCACGACGAGCCATGCGCCAATCGCGGCAAGCGCGATCAGCGGAATGCTCGCGCCGAGCAGCACGCTCGCGCCCTGACCGATCGCGAGCAGTTGCCCCGCGATCAAAGGTCCGAGGATCGAGCCGAGACGGCCCACCGCCACGGCCGCGCCGACACCGGTGCCACGCACTTCGGTCGGATACAGGCTGCTTGCCAGCGCGTACAACACCGACTGGCCGCCGACCAGGAACAGCCCCGCGAGCAGACCGCCCCACGCCATCGACGTGCCGCCGTTCGCGCTCAGCAACGCGCCAAGCGCAACCACGATGCCGACATACATGCCCGCGACCGTGCGGCGCCGGCCCATCCGGTCCATCATGCCGGCGATCACGATTGCGCCGATGCCGCCGCCGATGTTGAACATCATCTGCACGACCCCCGACTGCACGCGCGTCAGACCGCGCGTCAACACGAGCGACGGCAGCCAGTTGATCAGGAAATACAGCACGATCAGCGTGCCGAGATAGCTGATCCACAACGCGATCGTCGTGCTCGCGCGTCCTTCCTGCCACAGTGCGCGCGTCACGCTAGCGGCTGCATCGCGCCGCGCGTCCGTGGTTGCACGCGCCGCGACGAACTGCGCCGACTCGCGCAGGAACAGCGCAAGCAACGGCAGCACCAGCAACGGCCCGAACCCGCCGACGTAGAAGATATGCCGCCAGCCCTCATCGCCCGGGCTGATGATCCCGACCACCGCCGCGAGCGCCGCGCCGAACGGCATGCCGCAGTACATCGCACCGACCGCGGTGTTGCGCTGATGCGGCGGCGCCGCTTCCGAACACAGCGCGATCAGATTCGGCATCGCCGCGCCCAGACCGAGCCCGGTCAGAAAGCGCGCCGCGAGCAGACTGTTCAGGTCCCACACCTGCGCGGTCGCGAGCGAGAAGAGACCGAACAGCGCGACCGACCACATCAGCACGCGCTTGCGCCCGAGCCGGTCGGCGAGACGTCCGCCGATCGCGGCTCCGGGCAGCAGCCCGAATGCGCCGATGCTGAACGCCCAGCCCATCTGCGCGACCGCGAGATGGAATTCGCGCGCCATGCGCGGTGCAGCGAGGCCGGTCGCTTGCAGGTCCACGCCTTCGAGCAGCGCGACGATCAGGCAGAGCCCGATCGTCAGCGCGCCGTTGGCGAACGGTTTCGTCGACTGCGATGTTTGCGTTGCTTGTGTTGACTGCCGCATGAATGTCTCCAATGTTGAATCAGCGTCGCTCTTGCGGCGACCTTGCTGGATGAAATGAACGCCGCGGGCGGCATGCGGCGCCGCCGCGCAGCGTCTGAGTCATGAAGCCGCTGCGTCGGTTGCGCGTGCGCGCTTCAGATCCAGTGCGACGTCGACGATCATGTCTTCCTGGCCGCCGACCATACGGCGCTTGCCCAGCTCGACCAGAATGTCGACGGTCTTCAGGCCGTACTTCTTCGCGGCCACTTCCGAATGACGCAGGAAGCTCGAATACACACCCGCATAACCGAGCGCGAGCGTTTCGCGGTCCACGCGCACCGGCCGGTCCTGCAGCGGACGCACGATGTCGTCGGCGGCGTCCATCAGCGTGTAGAGGTCGGTGCCGTGATTCCAGCCCATGCGCTCGGCGGCCGCGATGAACACTTCGAGCGGCGCATTGCCCGCGCCCGCGCCCATGCCCGCGAGCGATGCATCGATGCGATCGCAGCCTTCTTCCACCGCGACGATGGAATTGGCCACACCCAGCGACAGGTTGTGGTGCGCGTGCATGCCCGTTTGCGTTTCGGGTTTCAGCACGGCCTTCACCGCGCGGAAGCGGTCGCGCACGTCGTTCATCGTCAGCGCGCCGCCTGAATCGACCACATAGATGCAGGTCGCGCCGTAGCTCTCCATCTTCTTCGCTTCGATGGCGAGGTTCTCCGGCGTGGTCATGTGGCTCATCATCAGGAAGCCGACGGTGTCCATGCCGAGTTCGCGTGCGTATTCGATGTGCTGCCTGGAAATGTCCGCTTCCGTGCAGTGCGTCGCCACGCGGACCACGCGTGCGCCCGCGTTATACGCAGCCTTCAGATCGTGGATCGTGCCGATGCCGGGCAGCAGCAGTGTCGCGATCTTCGCGTGCTTGACCACGTCGGCGACCGCTTCGATCCATTCGAGGTCGCTATGCGCGCCGAAGCCGTAGTTGAAGCTTGAACCTTGCAGGCCATCGCCGTGCGCGACTTCAATCGAATCGACTTTCGCCTTGTCCAATGCGCGCGCGATGTCCTGCACGTTCTGGATCGAGTACTGGTGGCGAATGGCGTGGCTGCCATCGCGCAGCGTCACGTCGGAGATATACAGTTTCTTGTCCATGCGGGAAGTCTCCTTGATCCTCTTATGCCTCTGATGCCTGCACGAGCGCCTGCGCCATGCGCTCGGCGGTCGCGAGCGCGGCCGAAGTCATGATGTCGAGATTGCCGGCATAGGCGGGCAGGTAGTGCGCGGCGCCTTCCACTTCGAGGAACACCGAAGTCTTCAGACCACTGAACTTGCCGAGGCCCGGAATATTGAGCGGCGCGTTAGCGGGGATTTCGTCGAACTGCACCTTCTGCTTCAGGCGATAGCCGGGCACATAGGCGTGAACCTTCGCGACCATCGCCTGGATCGACTGCTCGACCTTGTCGAGGTCGGCCATCTCCGACAGCGTGTAGACGGTGTCGCGCATCATCACCGGCGGTTCGGCCGGGTTGAGTACGATGATCGCCTTGCCTTTTGCCGCGCCGCCGACCACTTCGATCGCCTTCGAAGTCGTCTCGGTGAACTCGTCGATATTCGCGCGCGTGCCTGGGCCCGCCGACTTGCTGCTGATCGACGCGACGATCTCCCCGTAATGCACGTTCGCGACGCGAGACACGGCTGCGACCATCGGGATCGTTGCCTGACCGCCGCAGGTGACCATGTTCACGTTCGGCGCGGCGAGGTGTGTGTCGAGATTGACGACCGGCACGCAGTACGGCCCGATCGCCGCGGGCGTCAAGTCGATCAGGCGAATGCCAGGCTTGCAAGCGCGCAGGAACGCATCGTTCTTCACGTGTGCGCCGGCCGAGGTCGCGTCGAACACGAAATCGATGTCTTCGAACACGGGCAGACGCGTCAGACCTTCGACGCCTTCATGCGTGGTAGCAACGCCAAGCCGCGCGGCGCGCGCGAGACCGTCGGAGTTCGGATCGATGCCGACCATCGCCGCGACTTCGAGATGCTTGCCGTGACGCAGGATCTTGATCATCAGATCGGTGCCGATGTTGCCCGAGCCGATGATCGCGGCCTTGAGTTTTTCGGATGCCATATGTGTCCCCAATCGAGTGCTTGCTGTATTACGCGAAAGTCGCGCGGACGCTGCCGAGGCCGTCGATCTGCGCGCTGAAGGTGCCCGGCTGCGCGACCGCGACCATCGGGCCTAAAGCGCCCGTCATCAGCACGTCGCCGGCACGCAGCGGCGTGCCGAGCCGGACCATGCGATCCGCGAGCCAGGCAGCGGCGTTCAGCGGATTGCCGAGACACGCGGCGCCATTGCCGCGCGACAGGACTTCGGCATCCTTTGACAGCGTCATCGCGCAGGCCGCGAGATCGATATCGCGCAGCAGCACCGGGCGGCCGCCGAGCACGAAGCGCGCGCTCGACGCGTTGTCCGCGACCGTGTCGACGAAACGGATGTTCCAGCCCTCGATGCGGCTGTCCACCACTTCGATCGCCGCGACCGCATACGCGGTTGCGCGCATCAGATCGGCATACGTGTGGCGCTCGTGCAGCAGATCGTGTTCGAGCACGAGCGCGATCTCCGCCTCGACCTTCGGCTGGATCAGCTCGCCAAGCGGAATCGGCTGGCTATCGCCATACGCCATCGATGCGAACAGCGCGCCAAAATCGGGCTGATCGACACCGAGTTGACGCTGCACCGCCGGCGACGTGAGTCCGATCTTGCGGCCGACGATGCGTTCGCCCGCCGCGACGCGCGCGGCCACGTTGGCCTGCTGCACCGCGTACGCGAGCTGCTCGGCATCGGCGGGGTTCGACAGTTCGACGAAACGCGCGTCCTCGCGCAGTGGCGCGATGGTCACGCGCGTACGTTCCGATTCGCGCAGGCGCAGGGCCAGCGCGTCGAGATTGCTTTGAGTGCTCATAGCGGTTCCTGATTGAGTTAGACGTGGGCAGTCACGGGTTGCGCGTGCATCGCGCCGAAGCCCGCGATCCATTCGGGGATCGGACGGTAGTAATCGAGCGACGCGCGATACGGGCCGCTCGCGTTCAGCGCGCCGAACGCGGCGATCCACGTGCGGATTTCGTGCGCCGATTTACCGCCATCGCGCGTGATCGCGTTGTTGGTCAGGCCGTCGAGCGCGGTGAGTTCACCGTCTTCAAGCAGCTTCAGGAACGCGCGGTCCCATTCGGGATTGAGCAGATGCAGACGGCTGTCGCCCGCGGTGAACGCGCGCGCCGCCGCGATCGTGCGTGCCTGCCGCGCCGCGCGCGACTCGGCCGACGGATTGCGGCCCGCGATCAGACGCTCGGCGACTTCCTCGCTCGCGCCCGCAAGTTCCGGCACTGGGGGCTCGTGTGAGATGCCGCCCGAGCCGATCACGAGCACGCGTCGATCCGAGCGTGCGAGCGCGCGGCCCAACGCATCGCCGAGCAGACGCGCGCGGCGGCAGGAAGCCATCGGCGCGGCCACCGAGTTGATGAACACCGGCACGACCGGATATCGATCGAGTCCGCCGGTCAGAATCTCCAGCGCTTGCGCGCAACCGTGATCAACCTGCATGCGGTAGGAGACCGCGACGTCGACGTCGCTCGCGAGCACCGCTTCGGCCAGTTCGAGCGCGGTATCGGCGGGCACGTTCAGCGGACCGGCGAGGCTCTTGAAGTCGCCGATCGCGCTCGCCGATGCGCCGATGCAGAACGGCGGCATCACGTCATAGAAAAAGCCGTTGTAATGATCGGGCGCGAACACGACGACCAGTTGGGGATCGAACTCGACGACGCGCGCACGCGCCGCCGCATGCACACGCTCGACTTCGGCGACGACTTCGGGCGCGGGATCGTAATAGCCGTGCAACGGCGTGTGCGACAGGCATTCGAGCAGCATCGGCATATCAGGCTCCGGCGGTTGCGAAAGCGGCAACGGCATCGCGCGCGAACGCTGCTGCGTTGCTGGCATCCGCCACCTCAGCACGCATTGCCGCGTCGAGATGCAGCTTCTGCGCGAGTTCGACGACCAGTTGCGACACCTGCTGCGGCGAGCCCATGCCCGCGACGAAACGATCGGGACGCAACAGCACGACCGATTCCGGCACTCGCGTGAACCAGTCCTTCAGCCGCGTGTTCACATCGCCGATGGCAATCACGTCCTCCGGCACGTCGTCATGAAAAGACAGTTGCGTGTCCGGCTTCGCGACCACGAAGCAGCCGCCGAGCCGCTGCCAGATCGCGCGCGCTTCCTCCGACAAACCGAAGGTCGGTTCCGCGCCCCAGCCGACGATCGCGAAGCGGTTGCCGAGCACATCGTCGAGCCGCACGACCTCGCCGCTCGCCGTCCGTACGCGCGGCTGAATGAACATGCGGCCGACCGGCGAATGACAATGCGGGTCGCGCCCATACACGAGACGTCCGAGGCGCGATTCGCGCTTCTCGCTCATCAAACCTAGCAGGCGGCCCGGCGCCGAATGGCCCGAGCGTTCGAGCACTCGCGCGAGCCGGCCACGCTTGCGCGGCGTGTGCGCGAGCAGCACGACGCCGCTTTCATAGCGCGGCATCGGCTTGAAACGCATTTCGACGAAGTAGCGCTTGACCGCCGGAAACCAGTTGAACGTACGCACGAACGCGTCGCGGAACTTGATGCCGAAGCGGCTCGTCGGCGCGAAGATGTCGCCCGCCACTTCGGACAGGTGAATCATCGAGCGCGCATGCGAACGGCGCTCGGCGGTGTAGGTATCGAGCAGCGCATCGCCGGCGACACCCTTGACCACCATCGCGAGTTTCCAGCTGAGGTTGCTCGCGTCGCGAATGCCGCTGTTGTAGCCCTGCCCCTGCCACACCGGCATGATGTGCGCGGCGTCGCCGGCGAGCAGCACGCGGTTCACGCGGAAGCTGCTCGCGAGGCGTGCGTTGTGCGTGTAGACGCGCTTGCGGATGTAGTCGACCTTGTCCGGCTCGGCGACGACCTTGCGGATCAGCGCGGCCATGTTCTCCGGCTTCGACAGCTCTTCCTCGGTCTCGCCCGGCATCACCATGAATTCGAATCGGCGAATGCCGTGCGGCAGCGCGGCCGACACATACGGTCGCCGCGGATCGCAGTGCATGTACACGTGCGGTGAGCCGATCGGATCGTTGCGCACATCGACGACGATCCACTGATTCGGCTTCGTACGGCCCTCGAACGGCACGTCGAGCGTGCGGCGCACGAAGCTGTTACCGCCGTCCGCACCGACCATGTACGACGCGCGGATCGTGCGGCGGCCGCTCTGCGCATGTTCCGCTTCGATCGTGACGCCGCTGCCGTCCTGGGTGAACGAGTTGACGGTGTGGCCGAACAGCACCTCGACGTGCGGGAAGCGTTGCAGGCCGTCGTACAGCACGCGATCGGCCAGCGGCTGAATGAATGCATTGCGGCGCGACCAGCCGAATTCGTCGGTGCGCGGTTCGATCGATGCGAAGCAGTGACCGTTGCTGGTGACGAAGCGCATCCAGTGATCGGGAGTTGTGTGCGGCAGTAATGCATCGGCAAGGCCGACGGTCTGGAACACGCGCAGTGCTTCGTCATCGAGGCCAATGGCGCGCGGATAGTCGATGATCTTGTCGAGCTTTTCGATCAGCACGACGCGTACGCCCTGCAGGCCGAGATAGTTGGCGATCATCAAACCGACCGGGCCGGCGCCGATGATCGCGACGTCGGTGGTGACGGTTACGCTGTGGCCTTGCGCGGCCACCGGGTCGAGCGATTGGGGCATGGTGTCTCCGTATGTCGACCAGGGTGACCGGGTCGAGCTATTCACGGAGCGCGGCAGGCGGGAACCAGCGGTGCCCACAGCGAAAAAATCGCCTGCGGGCAACGGCTCGCGTCTCCATGAAATCGTTGATTTGTTGGCAGTCTAGGACCGCCCACCTGCCCGCTCAACAAAATGTGGAAAATGTGCATAGAATGCACACAGTTGATTTGATTGAGGTTTTAAGTGACCAGGTACACGAATGTGCGAGGTCTGTCGCGTGGCTTGCAGGTGCTGCAAGCACTCAACTCGATGGACAGCGGCCGCGCGACGAGCCAGCAGATCAGCGAGCTGACCGGCCTGCATCGCACCACCGCGCGGCGGCTGCTCGAGACGTTGATGGAGGATGGCTTCGTGCGGCGCAGCGCGTCGGACGACAGCTTTCGGCTCACGCTGAAAGTGCGCGCCCTGAGCGAAGGCTTCACGGACGACGAACGCATCGCGACGATCGCGCCGCCGGTCATGGGGCGTCTGCTGCAACGCGTCGCGTGGCCGTCCGATCTGACCACGCCCGACGGCGACGCGATGATCATCCGCGAGACCACCCACCGCTTCAGTACGCTGTCGTTTCATCGCGCGATGGTCGGCCGCCGTTTGCCGATGCTGCTCACCGCGGCGGGCCGCGCGTACTTCGCGATGTGCCCCGATGAAGAGCGCGAGGACATTCTCGATCTGCTGCGCGCGGGCGCCGGTGGCGAGGAGCAGAAGGCGCTCGCGTCGAACGACGCGTTGATCCGCAGTCTGGTGAGACGCGTGCGCTCGGATGGGTTTGGCTCGAATCACGGCGACTGGGCGGACCAGGGGAAGATCGGCGCGGTGGCCGTCGCGATCGTGTTCGAGGAGCGGGTGCTAGCGAGCTTGAACGTGGTGTTTCTGTCGCGCGCGGTGTCGCTCGCGGAAGCGAAGCGGCGCTATGTGCCCGAGTTGCAGACGGCCGCGCGTGAGATGGTCGAGGAACTCGCGGTGCAGACCAACGCGAAGAGCGGAGCGGGTAAAACGCGCGCGGCGCGCGAGCGGAAGTCGTGAGGCCGCTTTCGAAACCTTATCGAGATGTTAAGAGATCGATCCGATAAAGGTATTCGTAAGCCGTCTGGCATCTTGGAACCGCGTGCGAATGCGCTTTTATCGCGCGGTCATCTCAGGCAGCGCATTGTCCTGCACCAGGTCCGCGGTGTTCTGCGCGAAACGGTACGAAATGACGACGGAAATGGAGACGAACGCGGCCAGCGGCAACAACAGCCACCACAACAAGCGTCCGCGCAAACTGCCTGAAAACACGATGTGCCGATCCTCTTGTGCTCGATGCGACCCACCCGGTCAGCCCGCTTTCAAGGCTTCACGTCAGAGACGAACTGATTGGTAAACGTGCGCGACAGATCGATGTACCGCCCCTTCACCGCCGGATTGAAACTCGACAGTACCTTCAGCACCGTCTGCGGACCGTCGGCGGGCATCTTGCCGTCGACGGTGTACATCGGCAGCGAAGCCTGCAACGCGCTGATATACAGCGCCCTGTCGTTGCCGACGTCTTCTTTTGGCATCAGCGCGGCGATCTGTTCCGCGCTGTGGGTATGCATATAGCGCAGTGTCTTGACGAATGCGCGCGCGAGTTTCGCAGCTTCGTCGGGATGCGCGTCGAGCCACGTGCTTTGCACGTAGAGGCTCGACGCCGGATACATGCCGCCGAGCGCGGCGCGCGTGCCGTCGACATTGCGCATATCGACGAGTACTTTGGCGTCGCCCGCTTTCAATAGCTGAGTGACGGTCGGCTCGGTCGTCATTCCCGCGTGAATACGTCCTTGCCGCATCGCGTCGATGAAACTGCTGTCCGCGCCGACCGGCAGCAGTGTGTATTGCGTGGACGGCACGCCCGCGCGCTGCGCCAGGTATTGCGTCAGAAAACTCGTCGAGGAGCCGAGCCCTGTCACGCCGAGCGTTTTGCCGCGCACGTCGGCCATGCTCCGGATCGAAGCGACCGACTTCGCCGCGACCAGTTGCACTTCGCCGGGCACCTGACTGAACACGACGATCGTCTTCACTTCCTTGCCGCGTGTTTGCAGATCGATCGTGTGATCGTAAAAGCCGACCACGCCCTGCACCGCGCCGGCGAGCATTTCGTTCTCGCCTTCTATTCCAGTCGGCTGCGACAGCAGTTCGACGTCGAGCCCTTCCGCCTTGAAATAGCCGAGCTGTTCGGCAAGACGCGCCGGCAGATAGATGAGCTTGTTGGTGCCGCCCACCATGATCGCGAGTTTCTCCGGCGCGGCGGCTTGCGCAGGCGTCGCAACCCTCGCGAGCGCGCAAAATGCGAGCGACGCCGCGACCGCGGCATAGGCCGCGCGCGAGAAACGCGTCGAGGAAAGCTTCATTGCGGGTGTCTCCGTTATCTTGCATCCGGGCGCCGCGCGGATCGCCTGCCCGTGATTCTGAAGGGACGAACCCTTCCCGATGCTTTCAGGGCGGTACCTGTTGCGCGAACCTCGGGTGTCCCGATCACTTCGGCGTCGCGCGCGGAAAGGTCACGGCGATATCCACGCCCTTGCCGCCCTCGCCCGTCTTCAGCACGATCTCGCCGTGATGCGCGTCCGCGATTTCGCGCACGATCGCCAGACCGAGGCCCGTGCCTTCCGTATCCGTCGACGCGCGAAAGAACGGCTCGAACACGCGGCTGCGCGCTTCGGCCGGAATGCCGGGGCCGTTGTCGGTCACGCCGACCGTCACCGTATTGGCCTCCGTATCCGCGCTCACGGCGACCGTCACGTGACCGCCGCTGCCCGTATAGCGAATCGCGTTCTCGGCGAGGTTCGCGATCAGTGCCTGCAACAGGCCGCGATGTCCGAGCACTGGCGCCGCGCCGTGCAATTCCGCGCCCAGATCGATTTCGCGCGCCTGCGCGAGCAGCCCGAGATCTTCGACGACCTCCATCGCGAGCGGCACCAGATCGACGCGTTCCATTGCGAGTTGCGAGTTGTCGGCGGCCTCGGCCTGCGCGAGCAACAGCAGCTTGTTGGTCAGACCGACCATCGAGCGATTGCTTCGATGCATCGCGGCAAGCGCTTCGTCGAGCGCGGGATTGAGGCCTTCCTGCTGCCGCGCGAACTGCAGTTGCGTGCCGAGCAGCGTGAGCGGCGTGCGCAACTGATGCGCGGCGTCCGCGATGAAGCGCCGCTGCGCCGCCACCTGCACGCCGAGCCGCGCGATGCACTGATTGATCGCGTCGACGATCGGCCGCAGTTCCGAATGCAGACGCTCGACGCGGATCGGTTCGAGCTGCATCGGATCGCGGTCGGCCACCTCGTCTTTCACCTTCATCAACGGGCGCAGCTCGAACGTGAGCCCGATGCAAACGAGTGCGACCGCCAGCGCGATCATTTCGAGCTGGCGCACGAGTTGCGGCCGCCACAGCTGTTGCGTCATCGCGTCGCGCGAGCGCACGGTCTTGCCGACCGTCACGCGCACAGGGCGCGTCGCGCCGTTGTCGTACATGAACCGCACGATGTCGACCGCGCGCACCTGCTGGCCGTGCAACTCGGTGTAGTACGAATCGGGCACGTCGGGCGCGCGCAGCGGACGCGGCGGAAAATCAGGCGTACCCGCGAGCAGCCGCCCATCGTCGACACGCACGCTGTAGAACACCTGGTCGCGATATGGCGACGCGAAGATCTCGAGCGCGGCGGGCGGTACATCGACGCGCAGAAAGCCGTCGCTCCATTCGACCTCGCCCGCGATCATCCGCGCCGACGCGACCAGCTGGTTGTCCTGCACCAGATTCGCGGTGTGCCGCGCGTTGTCGTACTCGGTTTTGCCGGTCACGAACACATAGAGCGCGAGCGGCACCAGCAGCCACCACAGCAGGCGTATGCGCAGACTATTGGACATCGTTACTGGTCGTCTTCCCGCTTGCGCAGCAGATAGCCGAGCCCGCGCAGCGTGACGATCGCAGCCGAGCTGCCATCGAGCTTCTTGCGCAGACGCGAAATGTAGATCTCGACCGCGTCTTCGCTCGGCTCGTCGGCGAGCGTGAAGATCGCATCGACGAGCGCGGGCTTCGTCACCGTCTTGCCGAGGCGCAGGATCAGCGCTTCGAGCACCGAACGCTCGCGCGGCGTCACGTTCAGTGGCGCGCCCTTCAGCGTGAACTGACGGGTGTCGATGTCGAACGACAGGTCGCCGCACACCACCTCGCTCGCTTTCGACGGCGACTGCCGCCGGATCGCCACCTTGATGCGCGCGATCAGCTCGCGCACCTCGAACGGCTTCACCAGGTAGTCGTCGGCGCCGGCGCCGAGCAGTTCCACCTTCTCGTCGATCGAGCCGCTCGCGGTCAGGATCAGCACCGGCGTCGCGTCGCCACGCTGACGCAGCCGGCGCAGCACGTTCTTGCCTGACAGCTTCGGCAGGTTCAGGTCGAGCAGGATCACGTCGTAGTGATTGGTGCGCAGCAGGCGGTCGGCTTCATCGCCGTCCTGCACGGCGTCGAGCGCGAAGGCTTCCTGCTCCAGCATCTTCGCGAGCCAGTGCGCAAGCGTGGGGTTGTCTTCGATCAGCAGCAGCTTCATGGCGGGAACGGCAAAAGTCAGGTCGTCGATTGTGCCTTAAAACAAGGGGTCTGCGCGCGTGCAGTGTGGTCTACAGCATACGTCCAGTGGCTGCCGCGAGCGCGGCGGCGATTCGCTGGCAATTTCGGCGCGGCGTCGGCCCATCGTCGGGTTAACACCCATGTTTTGCGCCAAACCCCGAAAGCTGCCAGAAGGTTTCGCGTTTCTATAATCGCTGCCATTCACCCAGAAAAACGCCGCGCACGACCATCGCGGCGACCCACCTAAGGAGACTGCTTCATGCGTACCTTGCGCCAGCTTGCCGTTGTGTCAGGAGTTGCGTTCGCCGTTGCCGCCGCTTCGGCCGCAGCACATGCCGAGAAGATCACGATCATGGTCGGCGGCGCCACCAAGATCATCTATCTGCCGGCCAAGCTCACCGAGCAGCTCGGCTACTTCAAGGACGAAGGCCTCGACGTCGAAATCCTGTCGCAACCGGCCGGTGTCGACGCGGAGAACGAACTGCTCGCGGGTGCGGTGCAAGGCGTGGTCGGCTTCTACGATCACACGATCGATCTGCAGAGCAAGGGCAAGGAAGTGCAGGCGCTGGTCGTCTTCGGCCAGGTGCCGGGCGAAGTCGAAATGGTCTCGACCAAGGCGGCCGATTCGCTGAAGAGCATGGCCGACGTCAAGGGCAAGACGCTCGGCGTGACCGGCCTCGGTTCGTCGACGAGCTTCCTCACGCAGTATCTCGCGCAGCGCGCGGGTGTGCCGTCGACGCAATACACGATGTTGCCGGTCGGCGCGGACAACAGCTTCATCGCCGCCGTCAAGCAAAGCCGCATCGACGCCGGCATGACCACGGAGCCGACCGTTTCGCAACTGCTGAAGACCGGCGACGCGAAGGTGCTGGTCGATATGCGCACGGTGGACGGCACGCGCGCCGCGCTCGGCGGCACCTACCCCGCGTCGAGCTTCTACGTGCAGCGCGCGTGGGCCGAATCGCACAAGGACGACGCCGCGAAGCTGTCGCACGCGTTCGCGAAGACGCTGAACTTCATCGCGACGCATAGCGCCGAGGACATCGCCGCGAAGATGCCGAAGGACTACTACGGCAACAACAAAGACCTGTACGTGAATGCGCTGAAGGCGTCGCTGCCGATGTTCACGAAGGACGGCAAGATGCCCGCCGACGGCCCCGACACGGTGCTGAAGGTGCTGTCCGCATTCAATCCGTCGGTGAAGGGCAAGCATATCGATCTCGCCAAGACCTACACCAACGACTTCCTGTCGGCGCCGGTCAAGACCGCGTCGAAGTAACGCTTCATTCATCTTCACAGAACTGCGAGGCACCCGCCGATGAATCAACCTATGTCACGCGAGACGCCAGCGATCGAAATGCGCAACGTGTCGTGCCGTTTCATTTCCCCGGACGGCAAGGCCACGATCGCGCTGCGCGACTTCAGCATGTCGGTGGCACGCGGCGAATTCGTCGCGGTGGTCGGTCCGACCGGCTGCGGCAAGTCCACCACGCTCAGCATGATCACCGGCTTGCTGAAGCCGACCACCGGCGAAGTGCGCGTGATGGGCGCGCCGGTGGACGGTATCGATCCGCGCATCGGTTTCGTGTTCCAGGCCGATGCGGTGTTTCCGTGGCGCTCGGTGCTCGACAACGTCGCGGCGGGTCCGCTCTATCGCGGCCGTTCGAAATCGGCCGCCTACGACGAAGCGAACGAATGGCTGCGCCGCGTGGGCCTCGACAAGTTCGGCAAGCACTATCCGCATCAACTGTCCGGCGGCATGCGCAAGCGCGTCGCGCTTGCGCAGACCTTCATCAACAAGCCGGAAATCCTGCTGATGGACGAGCCGTTCTCGGCGCTCGACATGCAGACGCGCACGCTGATGCAGGACGAGCTGCTGCAATTGTGGGGCGGCGTCGGCTCGGTCGTGTTCGTCACGCACGACCTCGAAGAAGCGATTGCGCTCGCCGACCGCGTGTTCGTGCTGACCGCACGCCCCGCCACGCTGAAGAAAGTCTACGAAATCGATCTGCCGCGACCGCGTATTACGTCGGAGATTCGCTACGACTCACGTTTCATCGAGATTTCGCGCGATATCTGGCATGACCTGCGCGAAGAAGTGCAGATCGGTTAATCAAGGAACGGCAAACATGTCTACACCCTCTCAACAGATGATGCCCGCGGGCATCGACGCCGCGTCGCTCGCTCACGTCGAGCGTGTCGCGCAGAAGAAGATCCGCCAGCGCCAGGTTCTGGTGATTTCGCTGCGCATTCTGGTGCTCGTGGTCGTGCTCGGCGGCTGGGAACTGTCCGCGCGCCTGAAGTGGATCGACCCGTTCTTCTTCTCGATGCCGAGCGCGATCTTCGAACAGATCGTCGACTGGTTCGTGAACGGCACGTCGCAAGGTCCGCTGCTCACGCAGGTGTGGGTCACGCTCGAAGAGACAGGCCTCGGCTTCATCATCGGTTCGGTCGCGGGCATCGTCTGCGGCATCGTGCTCGGCCGCAACAAGCTGCTCTCCGATGTGTTCAGCCTGTACATCAAGATCGCTAACTCGATTCCGCGCGTCGTGCTCGGCTCGGTGTTCGTGATCGCGCTCGGGCTCGGCATGGCGTCGAAAGTCGCGCTCGCGGTCGTGATGGTGTTCTTCGTGGTGTTCGCCAACGCATTCCAGGGCGTGCGCGAAGCGGACCGCTACATGATCGCGAATGCGCAGATCCTCGGCGCGTCGCGCCGCCAGGTGACGACCTCGGTCGTGATTCCGTCGGCGCTGAGCTGGATTCTCGCGAGCCTGCACGTGAGCTTCGGCTTCGCGCTGGTCGGCGCGGTGGTCGGCGAGTTTCTCGGCTCGAAGCAGGGTATTGGTCTGCTGATCTCCACCGCGCAGGGCGCATTCAATGCGAGCGGCGTGTTCGCGGCGATGATCGTGCTGGCGGTGGTCGCGCTTGCGGCCGACTACCTGTTGACCGCGGTGGAGCATCGATTGTTGAAGTGGCGGCCGAGTTCGGTTTAAGCCACCGCAGCGCAAATCCTCAAACAGTAGTTCGCTTCACCGATGCCGCTCGGTCTTCTGGACTGAGCGGCATTTTTATTCGCTAACTCCCATCCTGTCTCCCGCCAGCAAACTGTTTTTCCTGATACGTTGGCCGGTCCGCAACACTTCTTTCTTTCAATCCCCTCACCTGAAGTCAACAGCCGCCTGCCCGGCCGCTTCCCGCGCCATGGCACGCTCGATGCATACCCACCGCGCAAGTCAGGCGATCGCCAACATTGATCGCCGATCGAAGCGAGGTGGGTCATGTCGAGTGCACAGGGTCAACGTCGGTCGATGAACGGGTTCAGCGGTGCGGTCATACGCGCCAACGCCGCGAATCGCCGCCGTCGTCATCATTCCAGCGGATTCGTGCTGTTCGGCTTGCATACCGCCGGTGTGATCGGTCGCGGGCCGAAGCGGCTCTGGCCGTATGTGTTGCCGTGGTTGGTCATCTTGCTGACGATCGGTTCCATCTGCCTCGTCGCGCGCGGCGTGCTCACGCGTCAATTGCTGGTGCCGCCGGTGGAGACGCCGCAATCGTTGACCGAGCGCGGCTATACGTCGAACTTTGTCGCCGAGCGGATCATGTCGGCGATGAAGGAGATCGGGCGGGACGCCCAATCGATTCCGCACGACACGATGACTAGCAACGACGCGCAGCAGGACATCCAGATCCCGGGTCAGGAGTTGTCGTATGCAACGACGGTGCGCTTCATCAAAGGCCTGCTCCACCGCGAAGATGTCGCCGTGCACGTCGGCATCACGAAGACGAACAACAGCGCGGATTCGTATGTGGCTCACGTGCAGATAGAACATGGCCCGTTCAACGGCCGCGAACGCACGGTGCCGTTCGAAGGGCGCGACCTCGAAAAGTTCGTGCACGACATCGCAACCATGGCGATGCGCCTCGCCGAACCTAACATCCTCGCCAGTCATCTGTTCACGCAGGTGCAGAAGACCAAATGTTCGCTCGCGCAATGCGACTATCGCGACATCGTCGGGATCTATGACGAAGTCCTGGCGCTGCCCTCATCCGAGCAGGCCCAATGGGCAGTCGCGGGCAAGGCGTGGTTGCTCGACAGTCAGCAGCGTTCGAAAGAGGCCGAGCAGCAGATCCGCGAAGCCTTGACTCAGTACAAGGACTCGGCGGTGCTACGTGCGAGTCTCGGCATCGCGCTCGAACAGCAGAACCGCATCGACGATGCGCTCACGGAACTGCGTGCCGGCGCGAACGAAAAGTCGCGCACCGCTGAAAACCTTCGGCTGCTCGGCGATGTGCTGTTGCATACGGACCAGCACGATCGCGAAGCACTCGAAGCATTCAGGCAGGCCGCCGACATGAACCCCGAATCCGTCGACACGCTGCACGACTGGGCCGAGGCGCTCGTCAAAACCGGCCACGAAGACGAAGCGATCGAAAAGCTCTCGCGCGCCGTTGCGTTGCGTCCCGACCTCGCGCCATCCTATGCGGAATGGGGCCGCGCGCTGGAACACAAAGGCGCTTTGCGCGAGGCCGCGCGCAAGTACGCACAGGCATTGCAACTCGACGCCGGCACGCTGTCGGCGCGCGAACGCGATCTGGCGCTCTCGACGGACGCATCGCCCGACGAAGCCGACACCCAAACATCGAGGCCTGACCCGCGCGTCAAGCCCGTTTCGAATCCGATGACGTCGTATCCGCTGCGGGCCTCGCTCGACACGGTACGCGACGCCGTAGGACAGGCGATGCGAGCGGCCTGAGCCGCGCGCATCGCCATTTGAGTTGGCAACACAGCCGAACAGGAGACAGTTCGATGGACAGTTTCGAAGATGCATTCAAAGCCTTGATCGGAAACGAAGGCGGGTACAGCTTCAATCCCGCCGATCCGGGCGGCGAAACGATGTGGGGTGTGACGGCGCGCGTCGCGCGCAGTGAGGGCTATAACGGCGCGATGAAAGACCTGCCGCTCGAAACCGCCCATCAGATCGCCAAGCGCAGGTACTGGGACCCGTTGCATCTCGACGAACTCGATCCGCGTGTGGCCTTCCAGATTTTCGATGCGAACTACAACGGCGGCCTCGTCGTGCTGTGGATGCAGAAAGCGTCGGGCGCCAAGGAAGATGGCAAGTTCGGCCCCGACACGCTCGATGCGGTCAAGAACGCCGATCCGATGAAGTTCGTGATGCGCTTCGCCGCCTATCGTCTGCGGTACCTTCGCAACCTGCACTCGTGGCCGAGTTTCAGCCGCGGCTGGACCGAACGCATGGCAGCGAATCTTCTCCTGGGAGCAGCATGATGGACTGGACTAAAGTAGCGACGAACATCAGCAGCACCGCCCCGCTTCTCGCCGGGCTCGTGGGCGGTCCGGTCGGCCTCGGCGTGACCGCCGCGGCCGCGATCATCTCGCACGCGCTCGGCACGCCGAGCGACCCGGCCTTCGTGGAACCCGCGTTGAACGACCCCGGCGCGCTCGAAAAACTTCGCCAGGCCGAAACCGCGAATTCGCTGCAATTGCAGCAGCTGATGGTGACGGCCGCGCAGTCGAGCCTCGCGCACGACGCCGACATGGCCCGCATCGCGACGAGCGACACCGCGAATGCGCGCGCGATGGGTGTCGCCAATCGCGACTGGGTCCCGAAGGTGCTCGCGATGGCCGTCACCACCGGCTTCTTCGGCATCTTGCTGCTGATGGCGTTCCAGCCTCTGCCGGGCACCAACAAGGATCTCGTCAACGTGATCGTCGGCGCGTTGGGAACTGCGTGGATCAGCATCATCGGCTATTACTTCGGCACGTCGGTCGGCTCGATGCGCAAGACCGAGCTGCTCGCGAAGCCAAGTGTACCGATCACGGCCGATAGCGCCTTGACGTTGCGCGAACCGGCGTCGCAGTCGGGACCGCACGCACCGGCGGCGGCCGCGCCGTCCGGCGACCACTTTCCGTCGTTCGCGCCGGGCGGGCAAGGTCCGATCTTCTCTGGCGGCAGTTGAGTCGATGCCAGGTTGAGCGAATCATGCACGCGACGAGATACGCCGAGCGTCGCGTGCAGGTCCGTTTCAAAGTAGCGCTCTTTCGCCAGCACGCGTTTTGCGCTAAGTTGGCAACGCGAAGTCCGTCCCGTCCCAAGTGGAGCGATAAAGATGAGTGACGTCGAGCCGAACGCGCAGAACGATCCGATCGAACACGTCGTGCTGCTGCTGATGGAGAATCACTCGTTCGACCAGATGCTCGGCTGCCTCGACGCCGTGCACGACAATCTGGACGGCGTGCGCAACGCGGCCGGCAAATCGAACGCCGACGGTCAAGGCCACACCTTCTATCCACGTGCGACGCGCGAGCGGCAGATGAAGCAGGATCCGAATCACGAGCACAAGGCCGTGATGGATCAGATCGCCGCCGACAACGGCGGCTTCGTGCGTTCGTTCGTGAACGACTACCCGAAGAGCAGCCTCGCCGCGCGGCAAGACGTGATGGGCTATTACCCGCTCGGCTTTCTGCCCGCGCTGCACACGCTCGGCTCGCAATTCACCGTGTGCGACCGGTGGTTCTCTTCATTGCCGGGGCCGACATGGCCGAACCGTTTTTTTGCGCTGACGGGTACATCGAAAGGCGAGATCGACATGCCTTCGGGACTCGACGGGCTCAATCCACGCTGGTACACCGAGCAGGATCAAGACACGATTTTCGATCGGTTGAACGCCGCGCGCAAAACATGGAGTGTCTATTTCTACGACTTCCCCGCGTCACTGCTGCTGAAGAACCAGCGACGCGCGGAAAACCTAGCGAATTACCGCTCTTTCGACAAGTTCTTCGAGGACGCAGCGGGACCCGCCAGCCAGTTCCCGCAATTCGTGCTGATCGAGCCGAAGTACTTCGGCGAAGCGCAGAACGACGATCATCCGCCGCACAACATCATGAAGGCGGAAAAGCTGATCGCGGATACCTACAATGCGCTGCGCTCGAATCCGGCGCTGTGGGAGCGCACGTTATTGGTGGTCCTCTACGATGAGCACGGCGGCTTCTACGACCATGTATCGCCGCCTGCCGACGCAGTCGCACCCGACGACCACACCACGAGCTTCGATTTCAAACGTCTCGGCGTACGCGTTCCCGCGATCCTCGTGTCGCCGTGGTGCGAAGCCGGCGCATGCAACGAACGATTCGATCATTGCAGCCTGTTGAAGTACCTGTGCGACAAGTGGCAAATGCCACCGCTCGGCAAGCGCACCGCGGCGTCCGCGAACCTCGGTGTGGCGATTCGCCGTGACGGCGTCGCGCGCTCCGATACCCCGCCGTTTATTCGCGTGCCCAACCAATCGCTGATTGCCGAGCACGTGGAACTGGAGCGCAAATCGTCGAATGGCAATCAGCATGGCCTGCATCATTTCGCCGACTTTCTGCACGCGGAACTGGACCGGCTCGCCGCCGAGGCGGTCGAGGGGGCCGCGCAACTGGCGCGCACCGGCAATGCGTGGGTGCGCTTCAAGAGCGCGTTGGGCTCGCTGATGATGAGTCTCGGCCAGTGGCTCAGCAAGGACTTCTACGACGCACGCGACCAGCGCGATGCGCGCACGAGCCAGGCGTTCACGCGCTTGCGGCAATCGGTGCGTGACGCGACGCCGGGCATCGCGCGCAGCGACGCGCCGGCGACGGCAACGCCCTCGCCGGTCAGTCCGGTAGCGGAGAAGTAGCACTCGGCACCGCGGCGGCAGCGATACGTGTTAACCCCGAAGATTTCGGGACTTTGTATCAATTTTGGCAACAAACATTACCTGAATCTCCACTTACTCTGCCGAACTCACCAAATTACAATGCAATCACTGACTACGAACAAGCAAGTTCGCAGCAAGATAAAACCTGAACTGGAGGTAAGTATCATGAAATCGCTGATTCAAGCCGTTGTCATCGCCGTCGCTGTCGCCGCTCCCGTCGCTGCTTTCGCGCAAACCAACCAGCCCGTAACCCGCGCTCAAGTGCGCGCCGAGCTGGTCCAACTGGAAAAGGCTGGTTATCAACCTGGTCTCGCCGACCCGCACTACCCGGCTGACATCCAGGCTGCGCAAGCCCGCGTCGACGCGCAAAACGGCGTCGGCCAAGCCGCTACCGGCTTCGGTGGTGTGGTGAGCGGTACGACCCAAACGAGCCGTGCGGCTCCGACGAGTGGCCCGAAGTCGGTCTACTTCGGTCAGTAAGCGGTAAGCGGTAGGCACCAGGCGGTTCGTCGAGCTCAGCTGTGTGGCTGCGAAGCCCTAAGGCGAAACGAACCGCGAGCACGTCCGAAAGGCGCGTCCTTGCGACGCGCACCCTGATTCAAATGAACTGGCCCGCTGCTCGGGTATCTCCGAGCGCGGGCCAGTTCATATGTGTTACCTCCGTCATCGGGCTCCCGGTGACTTCGCCCGGGCCTTCACGGTCTGGGCGCTTTTTCGCGGCGCTGTGCGTGCGCCGCGACGAATCCTCAGCTGCCGGCGCTCACTCGCGCGCGATCAGATCGCCGACCTGGCCACGCCCGGTCACGAGGCAACCCGACAGAAAGCTCTCGCTCTGCGCGCTCGCGCCAGCGTCACCGAAGCCCTTTTTCAACGCGTCCGATTTAACGAGCGCCGCGCCCTGGTGACACGTAATCGTGCCGACCTCGCCCGCCTGCGCACGCATCAACGCCCGATCCGCCATCAAATAGCCAAGCAAAAGCACCAACGCAATATTGAACGCTTGCCGCATGGGTCGTCTCCTTTTCGAAAAGACTAACGCGAAGCGCGAATGCAGTGGCTTAGGGCTTTCCCGATTGTTGACGTTTCAATGATCCAGAATAAATCGTTTGCGCCTACAGCCGAGCCTCGATTCGCGCGATGCGGCTATTGATCGCGTTGCGCACCAGCGCATTCGACGGCACCAGCAGCAGCGACGACGCGATGATCCGATACACGTCACCGCGCGTCACCTTCGATACGTTCGCCGGATCGAGCCACGCGTCGTTATCCGCGAGCAGCAGCAAGGTGTCGAGGCCGATCAGGATCGGCCATAGGCAGGCGAGCCGCAAGCGTACCGCGCTCGCCGGAATCGCGAGCGTGTAGTCGAGCGCCGCGCGGAAATGATCGAGCGTCTTGCACAGAAGCTCGATGAGCAACGGCCGCGCGCGGATCGAAATGGCCGGTTGCAGCAGATCGCGCGCGCTCAAAGCGTGGCGCTCGAGCATGCTCTGCGGCAGGTAGCAGCGACCAATGCGCAAGTCTTTTCCGCAATCGCGCAGCACGTTGGTCATCTGCAATGCCTTGCCGAAACGCACGCCGCGTTGCTTCATCGTATCGGGCTGTTCCTTCAGCGTTCCGGGCATGTGCGCGTAAGTCATCGTGGTCCAGAACTCGCCGACGCAGCCCGCGACCAGATACGTATAGCGATCGAGTTCGTCATATTCGCGCAGCGCCGCGATCTGGCCGGAGCGTTCGTCGGGGAACGTGCGCAAATCGAATTCCATGCCCTCGGTCAGCGTCGTGACGATCGCGCGTACCGCGTGCCGGTCGGACTCGCTCAGTTGCGCGAGCACGTCGAGCGCGGGGTTCAACGATTCGAGCAGCAGCTTTTCATCCGATTGCGCCTGCTGACCCGCGACTTCGGCGGCGATGCGCTGGAACGGCGCACTTTCGACGGCCACGCCATTGACCTGATCGCGCAACGCAAGCAGCAATTCGAGGCGTTGGCCCGGCGCGATCAGCGAGGTGTCGGCAATCGTATCCGCGGCGCGCGCGAGCAGATACGCAAGGCCGATCGGATCGCGCATGCCGATGGGCAGCACGCGCAGCGTCAGATAGAAAGAGCGTGAAACGCCTTTTAGGAGCGGGCCGAGAAGAAAGGCCCGGGTGGGATTCGGCATGGGTTGGATTGATTGACAAATAGGCGGGTGAAAGCCCGCGAGGATCAGGCGCTGCCGAATTGTATACGTGCTGTCCCCCATGTCGCGTGCGACGGGCTCCCGCGCCGCGAGACAGCGCCACTCGCGATCGGGAACGGTGATTGCTACGACGTCGAGGTTGAGCACAGGACGGTCATGACCAGACCGTCGCTTGCACTTTGAAAGACATATCGACAATGGCTACCGACGCATCCAGCAACTCCCGCCAGTCCGACGCGGCCCGACCTGACGCGCCCCGGCCTGACGCGGCCCGGCCCGACGCCGCGCGACGCAATGTCGAAACAGGCGTGCCCGGTTTCGACGAGATCCTCGGTGGCGGTCTGGTGAGCGGCGGTGTCTATCTACTGGAGGGCATGGCCGGCGCCGGCAAGACGATCCTGTCGAGCCAGATCGGTTTTCACCGGGTACGGCAAGGCGAAAAAGTGCTGTACATGACGCTGATCGCCGAATCGCACGACAAGCTGCTCGGTCACCTGAAAGGCCTGAGCTTTTTCGACGAAACCGCGGTCGCGCAGCAGATGCTGTTCGTGTCCGGCTATCACGAGCTGATGCAGGACGGCCTCGACGGTTTCCTGAAGCTGATCGCGTCGAGCATCTACGACTACCGGCCGAGCCTGATGATCATCGACGGCTTTCGCAGCGCGCGCGAATTCAGCGAAACCGAGCTGTCGCTGTCGAAGTTCATCCACGAGCTGAACGCGCTAGTCGCCGCGATGGACTGCACGACGCTGCTGCTCGCGCCGCTGTCGGGCAACGAGCCGCATCCCGAGCACACGCTAGTGGATGGTCTGATCGAGCTGAACCGCTATCACGACGGCATGCGCCGCGCGCGCGAGATCGAAGTGCACAAGATGCGCGCGCGCGATCATCAGATGGGCAAGCACTTCTTCCGCATCGCCGGCAGCGGGCTGTTGATGTTCCCGCGCCTCGAAGCGCATTGCGCGCAGCAACCGGGCCCCGTCGATCTGAAAGCACGGCTCGGCTTCGGCTTGCCGCACCTGGACAATCTGCTCGGCGGCGGCTTCGCGCAAGGCTCGACGACCACGCTGATCGGCCCGTCGGGCGTCGGCAAGACGCTGCTGTGCCTGCAGTTCCTCGCGGCCGGCCTCGCGCGCAGCGAACGCTGCGTGTATCTCGGCTTCTACGAGGGTCCGCAGCGCCTGATCGGCAAAGCCGAAGCGGTGTCGATCCCGCTTGCCGATGCGTGGCAGGACGGCCGTCTGGTCGTGCTTTGGCAGCCGGCGATCGAACTCGCCATCGACGAAATCGCGGCGAAAGCGCTCGTCACCGTCAAGCAGACCGGCGCGACGCGCATCGTGATCGACGGCGTCGAAGGCTTTCGCGATTCGGCGCTGCGCACCGAGCGCTTCGGCCTGTTCCTCAATGCACTGCTGCATCAGTTGCGCGAAGCGGCCATCACGACGCTCATCACTGAGGAACTGCCGCTGTACAGCGAGCCGGGCCACGCGAAGGCCGTACGCGTGTCGGCGTTGACCGAGAACCTCGTGCTGCTGCGCTACGCCGAGACCGAAGGAGGACTGCGACGCATGATCTCGGTGGTCAAGCAACGCGAAAGCGCGCACGACACGTCACTGCACGAACTGTCGATTTCGTCGCAAGGACTCGACGTGATCGAGGGCTCGCCCGGCGCCGCCGGCATCCAATCGACGCCGGGCCTATCGGCCACGCTGCAATCGCGGCGAAAAACCTAGCCGCCATGAAAACCATTCTGGTGGTGGACGACGAGTTCGACATCCTCACAGTGTGGCGGCTGCTGCTGGAACGACACGGCTATGCGGTGCGGACCGCGTCGAACGGCGCCGTTGCGCTCGAACTGGTCCGCTCGAGCCGGCCGGGCATCATCGTGTCCGATTGCATGATGCCGGTCATGTCGGGCATCCAGTTGTGCGCGGCGCTGTACGAGGACCCCGAACTGCGCGACATTCCGATCATCCTGTGCAGTGCCGCATCGGACATTCCGACGCAGCCCAATCCGCATATCGCGTACGCGCGCAAGCCGCTGTCATTCGACCAGCTGCTGGCGATGCTGGTGCGCATGGGCGGTTGACGGCTGCCTTCCCTCGCCGCGCTTTCTCCCTCTTTTCCCCGCTAAAAACGCAGCTTGAGACGCTCGCGCCATTTGTCGAGCGTTTGCAGCGTTCTACGATTCTCCGCGGCCTTTTACAGTACGCCATCGATCGCGCAAAGCCAGCAACCCGCCGCGCGATGCAACTTTCGGAGGTCGTCATGAGCAGCAATCGTGGTGCAGTTCCCGCTGGGTTCTTCAGTATCGCGGTGGGCTCGTTGGCGCTTGCCAACCTGTGGCGCGTGGCAATCCGCCTGTGGCATTTGCCGGCCGTCGCGGGCAGCGTGGTGACGGTCGCGGCGCTCGCCGTCTGGGTCGTGATTCTGTTCGCCTACGCGCACAAGTGGTTCGCGCAGACCGCCGACGCACGCGCCGAACTGGACCACCCGGTGCAGTCGTCGTTCGTCGCGCTCGCGCCGATCTCGACGCTGCTCGCCGCGCAACTGTTGCAGCCGTACGCGCACACCGTCGCGCTGACGCTATACGGCATCGCGGCGGTCGCGCAACTTGGGCTCGGCGTCTATCTACATGGCCGGCTGTGGCAAGGCGGCCGCAAGCCCGAACTGACCACGCCGGCGATCTATCTGCCGACGGTCGGAGCGGGTTTCGTCGCGGCGACGAGCTCGGCCGCATTCGGCTTCCATCAACTGGGCGAGCTGTTTTTCGGCGGCGGCATGCTGGCCTGGCTCGCGCTCGAATCGATGATCCTGCATCGCGCCGCCGTGCATGAACCGCTGCCCGAAGCGCTGCGCCCGACCCTCGGCGTGCAGCTCGCGCCGCCGGTCGTCGGTGGTGTCGCGTATCTGAGCCTCACGAGCGGCACGCCCGATCTGTTCGCCTTCGCGCTGCTCGGCTACGGTCTGTTTCAGGCGCTGATGCTGCTGCGTTTGCTGCGGTGGATTCGCCAACAGGCGTTCGTGCCCGGCTACTGGGCGTTCAGCTTCGGCATAGCGGCATTGCCGACGATGGCGCTGCGTCTGGTCGAACGCGGCGCGACGGGTCCGATCGAATACGCGGCACCGGTTCTGTTCGTGGTGGCGAACGCGATCATCGCGATTCTGGTCGTGAAGACGCTTCAGTTGCTCGTGCAAGGCAAGCTGGTCCCGCCCGTGGCGGCGAGTTCGACGGCGGCTGCTGCGCCGGTCAAGCAAATCACGACCGCCGCGCGAATCGCCCGGGTTCAATGAGCGGCAGCTAGCGATCGAACGCGGCGGCGACGCGCAAAGCGTCCCGCCGCGTTCGCGTTTGTGTTTGCGTTCGTGTCAGAAGCCGTGCATCGACACGACGATCAACGCGGCCGCGACGATCGCCACCACGTCCTCGATCAGCGCCGCGGGCGCATCGCGTCCGAACATGTTCGCGAGCGAACTGCGCACCTTCGCGCCGCCGAGCGTGCCGATCACCGCGCCAACCGCGCCAACCACGGCGCCCAGCACCCCGACGATCACGCCGCCCGCAAGACCGCCATGCGCGCCGCTGATCGCCGCGCCGCTCAGCGCACCGAGCACGACGCGCGCGCCGAACTGCAGCGGCACCTTGCGGCTCGGCGTTTCGGGCAATTGATCCGTGATCAGTTCGATGACCGCCAGCACGGTGAAGATATACGGCGTGGCCGCGGCGCCGAGGAACGCGAGCGACGTGCCTTGCAGCGGCAGCCATCCCAGACGCGCTGCCCAGCTGACGGCGGTTGGTGCGATCATCGCGCGAAGGCCGGCGACGACGCCGATGAGCAAGGCCAGAACATACACGGACATAGCGGACTCCCGATCGAGGGCAATGATGCAAGGTTGCACGAGCCGACGGCTTACCTGGACGAACGTCGGCAGAACATGTCGAGCATTCCATCTGGACAGTCAACTTCTCACTACCTACATCGAGGCAATCCGCAGCGGCCGTTCACCGTTGCTCACAATTTTCGGCCCTTGATTGCCGACTCGCCGCCGCGCGTCGGGCGCGGCGGCGGGCGTGCGATTGCCCCCGTCGATGTGGCCCTAGTGTCGCACAATTCGACTGGCGAATAACAGACAGGGAGTCGGCGAAGCGGGCGGATGGTGATAAGTTAGCCCACTCACAAGAAAATCTTGTATCTGCGCCATGAGACCGTATCTCCCGCTGAACGCGCTGCGCGCGTTCGAATCGTCCGCGCGGCATCTGAGCTTCACGCGCGCCGCGCAAGAGCTGAACGTGACCCAGGCCGCGGTCAGCCAGCAGGTCCGCTCGCTGGAGGAGCGGCTCGGCACCGCGCTATTCAAGCGTTTGCCGCGCGGCCTCGCGATGACCGACGAAGGGCTCGCGCTGCGGCCGGTGCTGTCCGAGGCGTTCGATCGTATCGAGGCGGTGCTCAAGCAGTTCGACGGCGGGCATTTCCACGAGGTGCTGACGGTCGGTGTGGTCGGCACGTTCGCGGTCGGCTGGCTGATGCCGCGCCTGAAGTCGTTTCGCGAAGCGCATCCGTTCGTCGAACTGCGGCTCCTGACCAACAACAACCTCGTCGACCTCGCGACCGAAGGCCTCGATTTCGCGATCCGTTTCGGCGACGGCACGTGGCCCGGCTCGCTCGCCACCAGGCTGCTCGACGCGCCGCTCGCGCTGCTCTGCACGCCCGAGACCGCCGCGCGCCTCACGCGGCCCGACGATCTCGCCAACGAAACGCTGCTGCGCTCATACCGCATGGACGACTGGATGAACTGGTTCGCGGCCGCGGGCATCGCGCCGCGGCCGGTGCGCGGGCCGGTGTTCGATTCGTCGCGGCTGATGGTGGAGGCGGCGATACAGGGTGCGGGCATCGCGCTCGCGCCTGCGTTGATGTTCGAACGTGAGATCAATACCGGGCGGCTGGTGCGCCCGTTCGACGTCGAGGTGAAGGCGGGCAGCTACTGGCTGACATGCCTGAAGGGCAAGCCGATGACGCCGGCGATGTTGCTGTTCAGCCAGTGGCTCGCCAAGGAAGCGGCCACCGCGGGTCACGCCTGAGTTGCTACGCGGCCGTACGGCCGTACCCGTTCATCGCGGGCCGTTCGGCCTGCGGCGGGAACACGTTCCACGAACCGTCACCGTGGCGGAAGAAGAAAATCGACAGCAATCCTTCCGGCCTCGACGCCTGCACACACACATAGCGTTGCTGTTGCGACGCGCGATGGCAGAACCGCACGACACGCGCGGGCATCGACGGCGTGGGCGCGAGCCATTTATCGACGGCCCAGTGCAAGCTCTTTTCTGCGGCAACCATGATGTTCTCCTCGAATCGTCCCGTTCCCGGCGCGCTGCATTCACGCAACTTGCGCGAGTTGCGCCACGCGGTGATCGTTCCTCGCTCCACTCTCGACAAACGCCTTCACGAGGCACAGCAGTGCGCGCACGCCAGTGCTCGGATGGCGCAGGCAGCAATCCACCTGTTCGCTGCGGCTTTCGCCGAGCAGGCACCACGCGCAGAAGTGTTCGCAGTTGTTGGTCAGCAGGCGATAACGGTTTTCGCCGAGGCGGGAGCGCGCGCGGCGCACCGCTTCGGCGCCGACGTAGAGCGCGCTCGGAGTCGCGCGAACCGACATCGCATGGCCGGCGGCGAAGCGCGCCAGTTCAACTTCTTCGACCGGGCCGGGATGCGCGGAGCCCGCAAAGCCCGAGTAGTGCACGACCCGGCCGTTGCCGACATAGATGCCGTGATGTTCGTAGCCATTGCGTTGCGTAACCAGATGCGCGCCGATCGGCAGATCGATCGTCGATGATGTGGTGTCGCAAGCGGCTGCGGATTGCGGTTCGTCGTCGCGGGTATCGAGCGTTTGGGTGTTCATGGCTGGCCTCGTTCGCATTTCCAACACTGTTGCGACAGCTTTTGCATCATCCGGGCCAGCCGCCGGAAAGCCCGTGTTTACGGGCCTGACGGCTGATCGATCGGCTTCCCGAAGAGGCAGATGTCAGTACGGGACCAACAGAAATCGGGCTGATCTGTTGGCGTGCGACGCTCATTTGCGAGCCGTGCCGCGCGCCGATTCACATGAATGGAGAACGTAAGCGGACCCACCCGAATGTGTTGGGTCCTACGCCTGTTCGAAGGCGAGCTTGTTGGCCGCGAGCCGACCGATTGCGTCGGCCGGGTTCGTGGTAAAGCCCGCGAAACGCACGCCAGTCAAAGCGCTGCGGGCTTCGCGGCGAATCCGCCCCCGATTGGCATGGCCTTTGCACCATCTGGTGCAGCATCCATTCAGCCGCGCACATTGCACACGCGGCCAACCGGAGAACGACATGTCCTGCATCAAATTGAACGACCTCTCGCTGAATCTCGCGCTCGATCGCAAAGCGATGGCGGCGATTCGCGGCGGCGGCGGCGCGCCGTGGATCTATGGCTGGATTCAGCCGTACGTGCCGCAAACACCTAGCATTGGGCCGGTGGTCAATCTGTACGAGGTCTCCAACAACTTCTATGCTAACCAGATGATCAACCAGTTCCAGTCGGTCGACGTACGCAACACCGGCGCGAACGCGACCCTCACCGTGTCTCCGGACGCACGCAACCGAAACGAGATGGTGTAGCCGTTGTGACCTGCGAGAGCCAATTTCGCTGGACGTCGTCCGCGCGTTCCGACACGGGACGGGTCCGCGAAATCAACGAAGATGCCTGCCTCAACGAGCCCGAGGCGGGACGCTGGGCTGTCGCCGATGGGATGGGCGGTCACGCGGTCGGTGACGTTGCCAGCCGCACCGTGATCGACGCGTTGACTCAACTGGCGGCGCCGCACGGCCTCAGAATGCTGATCGCCGATGTACGCGCGCGTCTGCAATTCGCGAACCGTCAATTGCGCGACGAGGCCGCGCGCCGCCAGGTGCAGCGCATCGGCAGCACCGTGGTCGTGCTGCTTGCCTGCGATCGCTTCTGCGGCTATGTGTGGGCCGGCGACAGCCGCATCTACCTGTACCGCGACGGACAGCTGCGGCAACTGACGCGCGATCACAGCCAGGTCGAGGAGCTGCGCTCGCTCGGCGTCATCACCGACGAAGAAGCGCGCAATCATCCGGCGCAACACATGATCACGCGCGCGGTTGGGGCAACAGATCTGCTCGAACTCGACGACGACGCGATAGAAGTCGCCGACGGCGACGTGTTCCTGTTGTGCAGCGACGGTCTGAGCAACGAACTGAGCGACGACGAGATCGCCGGCGTGCTGACCTCGGCGGAGCGCGAAAACGCATGTGGCGAACTCGTCGATCTCGCGCTCGCGCGCGGCGGACGCGACAACATCACGGCGGTGGTCGTCGAAGCGCAAGACCCGAATGCGGCGGACAAGACCTTGCTGAATCCGGCGCCTTGATGACCTTCAGGCGCGCGTTTCAGCGAGCCTTCCGTGGTTCTTCACTCAGCCTTCTTCGTCTTCCTCATCGCGCTCGTTCGTGCCGTTTTTCGTGGGCGGCGCGTTGCGATTGCGGAAATCCTTCGAGTGCAGGCCGTGCTTTTTCAGCAGCATCTGCAAGTGTGAGCGATTCATATCGATGCGCCGCGCCAGTTCGGCGACCGTCCCGCTGACTTCACGCAGTCCGCGTTCGAGAAACGCTTTCTCGGCGTCGTCGCTGGCCGCCCGCTTCGCGTCGCTCAACGACATCAGATTCGCCACGCTGATCGGCTGCTCGCCGCTCGCCTGCCCCCCCTCCGCCTGCACCGCCGCTGAACCGGGTGCGGCCGGTCGCATATCGAGCGGCAAATGCTCGATGTCCGCCATGTCTGCCGCCAGACATGAGATGCGGTACATCACGTTGCGCAATTCGCGGATATTGCCCGGATACGCATAGCTCAACAGAAAGTCGCGCAAACGCGGCGTCAATCTGACCGGCCGGCGTTTCAGCGTGCCCGCCGCTTCGTCGCCGAACCACGCAATCAGCAACGGAATTTCGTCGCGCCGTTCGCGCAGCGGCGGCAGCGTCACGTGAATCACGCTGAGCCGGTAGAACAGATCCTCGCGAAACCGGCCTTCCTCGCTGAGCTTGCGCAGATTGCGATTGGTCGCCGCGACGATGCGCGTATCGACCGCGATCGTTTCGTCGGAGCCGACGCGTTGAATCTCGTGCGCTTCGAGCACACGCAGCAACTTGACCTGGCCCGCTAGCGGCAACTCGCCGATTTCGTCGAGAAAGATCGTGCCCGTATGCGCGCTTTCGAATTTCCCCTTGCGGTCGTTCGACGCGCCGGTGAATGCACCCTTGCGATGCCCGAATAGTTCCGACTCCAGCAGATTGTCCGGAATCGCGCCGCAGTTCACCGAAATGAACGGCTTGTCCGCGCGCGCGCCATTCGCGTGAATCACTTTCGCCATCAGTTCCTTGCCGGTGCCGCTCTCTCCATCGATTAACACCGGCAAATCGGTCGGCGCCGCTTTCTCCGCTATTTCGAGCGATTCGAGCAGCCGCGGATTGTCGCCGAACGTGCCCTCGAAAATAAAGCTGCGCTCGAGCAGCGCCTTGCGGCGCGCGCCACGCGATTGCTCCGCGCTCGTCTGCGGCTCGCCCGCGCTGGCAGCCTGCACGAAGCGCTCCTTGTGCGAAAGCTGCATCACTTCATCGCGCAACGACGTGGCCTGCCTGAGCAGCTTGTCGATATCGGCGCGTTCGAGCCGCGACGACCAGCGCAACGTGGAGCGCAGAATCTCGATCCGCTCGATCAGTCCCGCGTACGATATCGCGGGACTCGCCTCTTCAATCTGGTCGAGTATCTTCATCATGATGCACTCAACTGTTTCTGCACGAGCTGATAGTACATCCCGCCGCGCTGGATCAGCTCCTCGTGACGGCCCTGTTCGACGATCGCGCCTTCATACAGGACCAGAATCTTGTCCGCGCGCATGATCGTGCTGAGCCGATGCGCGATGATCACCGCCGTGCGGCCCTTCAGGATGTCGTGCATGTTGCCGAGAATATTGCTTTCCGATTGCGAGTCGAGCGCCGATGTCGCCTCGTCGAATACGAGCAGACGCGGATCGTGATACAACGCGCGCGCAATGCACAAACGCTGGATTTGACCGCCCGACAAGCCGATGCCGCGCTCGCCGACGACCTGCTCATAGCCGAGCGGCATCTTGCTGATGAAGCCATGCGCGTCGGCCGTTTTCGCGACCTCCTCGATGCGCCGGCGGTCCGGCGCGTCGTCGCCGCTCGCGATGTTCTCGGCAATCGTGCCCGAAAACAGCAGATTGCTTTGCATCACGTAGCCGATTTGCGCGCGGAAATAAGCCTTGTCGATCACGCCGGAGTCATAGCCGTCAATCGTCATTTTTCCTTCGCTCGGTTGATAGAACCCGACCAGCAGCTTCGCGAGCGTGGTTTTGCCCGAGCCGCTGCGCCCGACGATCGCGACCAGCTCACCGGGCTTGATATCGAAGCTGATGTTCTCGAGCACATAACCGGAATCCTCTTCGCCATAGCGGAAATACACGCCTTGCAGGCTGATTTCGCCTTGCAGCTCCGGCAGCATCACGCGGGAAGGTAAATCCTGCGGCCTCTGCTCGGGCTCGATATCGAGCACATCGCCGAGCCGTTCCATCGCGACACCCGCATCGTTGAGCATGCTCCACAAACCAACGAGACCCATCAGCGGACTCAATACGCTGCCCATGAATGCATTGAACGCTATCAACTGACCGATCGTCAATTCGCGTGCGAGTACCAGATTCGCGCCGACCCAAAGGATCGCGATCGTCGTGGCCGCATTCAGCAATTGACTGCCAAAGCTGACCAGAATGTTGAATGCGTGCGCACGATACTGCAATTCGAGCGCCTTCGCATATTTCTTTTCCCAGCGCAAGCGCACCGGCCGCTCGATGCCCATGCCCTTGACGGTCTCGACGCCAGCGAGCGCCTCCATCAGGAACGACTTCGCGTTGGTCGACGCCGTGAACACCTCGCGGGCATAGCCCTTGATCTTCGGCGTCGCGATCACCGTGAGTCCCATGATCGGAATCACGAACGCGATCAACACCAGCGTCATCTTCACGTTGTACACGAACATAATCGTGAAGTAGATGAAGATCATCAGCAGGTTCAGCGCGGTCGTCACCGTGGATTCGGTCAGGAACGCGCGGATCGTCTGGTTCTCCTGAAAGCGCGCGAAGATATCGCCGGTCTTGCGCTTCGCGAAGAACGAGAACGGCAGCGACAACGTGTGCTTGAAGAACTGCGACATCATCGCAAAGTCCATGTTGCGCACCATGAAGTTCGCCAGATACGCGCGTATCGTCGACATCAACTGCGTAAAGAGGTTGGAGATGATGAGCCCGCCGATCAGCAAATGCAGCAGACTGACGTTCTGATGCACGATCACGCCGTCGAGAATGTTCTGAATGATCAGCGGTGGAATCACGCCGAGCACCTGGATCACGAAGGTCGCCAGAAACAGATAGCCGAGTATCTTGCGGTACGGCTTCAGGTATCCGACAAAACGAATCCACGGCGAGCGCTCGGCCGACATCTGCAGCAGTTGCGATCCGCCGGTAAACAATAGGCAAGTGCCGCTCCAGCCGCGTTCGAAATCTTCGACGCTCAGTTTTCTGAAACCGAGTGCCGGGTCCGCCACCCAGACATACTCTTTCGACAGCCCATACACGATCACATAGTGGTAGCCCTCCCAATGCACGATGAACGGCAGATCGAAGCCGCGCAGCGAATCGAACGTGCATTGCACGCCGCGCGTCGTGAAGCCGAGCGACTCGCCCGCGCGCGCGAGGCTGTCGAGCGTCGCGCCTTGCGTCGTCACGTTCGCGAGTTCGCGCAATTTGCCGAGCGTCATCGGAATGCCGTAATGGCGGCAGATCATCGCGAGACACGCGGCGCCGCAATCCATTTCCTCGGCCTGCTCGACGAGCGCGAAACGCCGGATGATCTTCTCGCCGAGTTCCGGCTTGCTCTGCAGGTCGAGCATCAACGGCAGCTTGCGCCGCTGTTCGAGCCGCTTTTGGCGCTGCAATTCGCGGTCGCCGTAGCGGATGCGCTCGTCGAGTACTTCGCGCAGTTTCGGATTGCGTTCGAGAATGAAATGAACGGTGCGCTCGGGGATCACCAGTAGCCGCGTGTCGGTGGTCGCAACCACCGATGCCATCTGTTCCTGGCGCATCAGGCACGCCTTCTCGCCGAAGATCTCGCCTTCGCCGAGCGTCGCGAGCGTGTAGTCGTGACCCTCCTCGTGCCGCACGATGCGCACCTGGCCTTGCCGCACCACATAAAGCCGCCGGTCCTCGCGGCCGTCCTGTTTCAGAATCTCTTTGCCGGCAGCCACCCGTTTTGCGCCGACGCTGCGCACGTACTCTTCGAGTTCCGCCTTGTTCAGCTTGCCGCGCAGATCGAACAGTTGCGCGACGAAGCCGCCGGCCGAATTGATCGCGACATAGCTGGCGACGAACGCCAGCGCGGCGGCGTTGCCCGCCATCACCGGTTCGATCGCGCTGCGCGGAATGAACAGCACTTCGGTCTTGCCCGACGACCGTACCGACGCTTCGTGAACGTACGAGCGCAACATCGCAATGTCGGCAAAGAACTCGCCCGACTTGCGCACGCCCATGCTGGTTTCCTTGCCGTGCTCCTCGGTAAAGATACGCACCGTGCCCGAGCGGATTACATAGAGACCATCGGCCACTTCACCAGCCGAGCACACCGTTTCGCCGAACGAATAGAACTTTGCCTGCGCGTATTCGGCAAGCCGTTCCAATTCGTCGCGCGAGAATGGCGACAGGATCTCCACCGAGGCCAGAAATTCGGCGGTGGAAGGCGCGGATGGCGCGGTCTGGGGAGCGTCCATGTATCGGTGAGCCTCGCTTTATCGGGCGCTAGTCGGGTACTAGCGCGCTTCGATCACGTGTTCCTGGGCGCGGGCAATCAGCCAGCTCTCGCGCAGCAAACGGCGGATTTCGGTGGCCACGTCGGCATCGAGCGTGGCCGGATATTTGGCCGTCACCGCGAAGATCTCGAAACACGAACGGTCGGCCGACGGAAACGGCCCAAGCAGATCGCCGACCGCCGCATTGAAGATCTTCGCCTCGATATCGGGCTTCAGCGAACCCCGCAGTACCTTGCCGATCACGCCGCCGGACTCGCGCGTGTCGGCAATCGAATGCTCCCGCGCCATGTCGGCGAACGCGTCGGGGTCATCGTGCAGGTACGAGATCATTTCCTTCGCCTTGCCTTCGCTATCGAGCACGATATGGCTGACTTCGATCGCGTCGAACTTTGGTGAATTCAACGCGAAGTAATCACGGATCGCCGCGTCGTTACCGATGTCATCGAGCATCTTCTCCTGATAGAGCCCGTCGGTAATGAACACCTCGAATTCGTCGAGGCTCACGTGCAGCGCGTCGAGATAATGATTCATGTCCGCCGCGCGATGCAGCCCGCGCACGCGGCGAAACTGGTCGGCGCGCTGCTGGATCTCGTCGGCGCTGACGGTGACGCCCTGCTTTTTCGCCGCATGGACGGTAAGCTTGTCGCGCACGATCTGCTCGATCAGGCTCTCGAACTGGCCGGTCAGTTTCAGAAGACGAATGAACTCGTCGACGTCCACGACTTCGTCATCGATACGCACTATCGCGGTCATTTGTTCTGCTCCTTCCTTGGATGTTTGATTCGCGCGCTCAACCCGCCACCTCTCTGAACGGATCGAGACCGAGGTCGATCAGGCGCCGCTCGCGCACGACGATTTCCGCACTGGCCGTCATGCCGTAACGCAGTGGATAGCGCGTGCCGGCCACCTGGTAGTAATCCTTGTCGAGCGTGACGCGGCCTTCGTAGACCGGTTGCTTGTCCTGCGCGGACGGCTTCGTGGCCGGCGAGATATACGCGAGCGTGCCGCTGATCAATCCGTAGCGCTGGTAAGGAAACGCATTGAACTTCAGTTTGACCGGCAACCCCACGTGCAGAAAGGCGCGGTCGTGTTCGGAGATTTCGATCTTCAGCACGGGCCGCGCGTCTTTAGGCGCAATCCCGCCTAGCGGTGCATTCGCCTGAATCTTGTCGCCGCGCTGCGTCGACGTGACGTCGGTAATCACGCCAGAAACCGGCGCCAGAATCAGCAGAAAGTTGTCTTTGTCGATGTTCTCGAAGCGCACGCGCGCGGCCGCATCGGCTTCGAGACGCGCGCTTTGCAATTGCACGCGCAGTTTGTCTTCCGCATCGGTGACATCGCGCACCGCCTGATCGTATTGCAGTTGCAGATCGGTGCTTTGCTGGCCGCTCGTCGCGAGTTGCGCATTCGCCTGCGCGTATTCGTGGCTCAGGCGAAAGTCCAGCTCGGCCAGCTTCGACTGCGCGACACGGTAAGCGTTATCCGCTTCGAGCGCGGCCGTGCGCTTCTGCTCGACCTGCAATTCGGCAATGCCGCCGCCGCCCGGCTGCGCGAACAGCCGCGAATAGCGATCCAGTTCCTGATTCGCCGCTTCGCGCGCGCGGCGCGCGTTGTCGAGCGAGCTGCGTGCTTCGTCGAGTTCGGCCTTCTGCCCTTCGGCAAGCTTCGTCGTGCCTTCTGAAACGCGATTCTCGTGCAGGCGCTCTTCGACTTCGAGTTGCGCCTTCAACGACGCAGCCTTGCGTTCCATCAACGCCTTCTTCTCCGGAAACTGCTTCCATTCCCGCTCGGCGTCTTCGAGTTTCAGTTGCGCCTGTAACGCGTTGCTCGCAGCCTCGATCGCGCCGCGCGCATTGAGCCGCGCGAGCACGTCGCCTTTCGACACCGGTTGACCCTCGGCGATATACAGATCCGCGAGTTCGCCGTCGATCGGCGCATAGATGCGCCGCACTTCCGATTCCGGCGACAACGTGCCGGGCGCACTGACGATCACATCCGCGCGGCCGACGAACGACCACAACAAGCCCGACACGACCAGTGCAACCATCGCCCAGATCAGCGCACGGGCAATCCGCACCGGCTCGGAAGTCAGTATCGCGATGCCTTCGACGCTATGATCTTCGAGCGCCTCCGACAACGGTCTAGGGTGCGGATCGCGTTTCACTCTGATCGCCTCCAATCAACGCGAGCTTCGCTTTCAGGAGCCCGGGGTCCAGCACCATGCGCAACTCGGTCAACGAGCGGCGCTGCAAACTCGCCTCGGCGTCGATATCCGCGAGCAGGCGATCGAAGTCGGCGGGATGATCGGCCTTCAGCTGCGTATAGATGCGCATGCCCTGCCGTGCCGCCGTTTGCGCGTCGCTAAGCAGACGCGCCTCGCTGCGAAAGCCCGGCGAGATGCCGGCTTCGAGCCGCTGCGTGCCGCCGATCGGGCCGTTCGCGCGGTACTCTTTCCACAGGCTTTGCGCGCGCAGCAACAGATCCTGCGCATGCGCGAGTGCGTTGTCATGCAACGCGGCGACGTCTTTCTGGATCGCCTGCACGAACCATGCGTCGGTCCGCGGATCGAGGCTTGCGTAGAACGACAGCAGACGCTGGTCGTAATCTTTCCCGCCACGCGTTTTCTGCAGATCGTTGTATTGATCGGATAGCGCCTTCTTGTGCGCCGCTTCCGCCGCGAGCACGTCGGACCATGGGCTCGCCGGCATCAATTGCAAATCGCTCAGCGCCTGCTGCGCGTCGCCGCGCTGCCACGCGGCATCGACCGCGTCCTGACGTTGAACGATGTCCGCCGACGGCAAACGCGTGGCTGCAAGCTGCTGGTATTGCGCCTGGAAAGGCGGCGTGCTGAAGCGCGCCGTTTTCATCATCGCGAGCAATGACGTCAATTGACGGCTCAACGCGGCATTCAGCAATGCGGTGTATTGGCGCAAATCGTCGCGCACCCTATCGAGCCCCGCGAGCCGTGGGTAACGCTGTGCGTAATCGTCGAATACCGGCGGCAGCGCGTCGGGTTTGTCGCGCGAGAGTTCGGTTTGGATCACGCCATTGAGCCGCTCTATCGCAGCGACGTACACCGAATCGTCGCTTTCGAGCTTGCGCAGATGGCTGAGCGTGTGCGCGTAGGGTTCCGCGAAGGCCGGCACGTAGCTCGCGATCCGGTCGAGCGCGCGCTGATGGCTCGTCGCGTCGTCGTCCCAGCGGTGCAGCAGGCCGTTGATGGTCGCTTCGTCCGTATACATGCGGATCGGCGCGTCGACGCCGCCGCGCGCCGCGACGAAGCGTTCGAGATCGCCGACCCACTGCAATTCGCCGACCAGCGACGCGGCATCGGAGCCCGTCGCGCTCAACGCCCTCATGTTCTTCAGCAGCGCGTCGGCCTGATCGAACCGCGCTTTTTGCACCGCTTCGATCCAGCCCGGCAAGTTCGCTTTCAGCAACGCCTCGCTGGCAAGCGCGCCGATCCTGGTGTCCGCCGGGTGCGTGGCCAGATAGCCACGCGCCACCGTCAGGGCGCTCGAGTAATCACCGTTCGCGAGCAGGCTCTTCAACTCGCGTTCCGATGAACCGTGCAGATAGAGGCCCACCCCAAGCGCAACCACGAGCGCGACACCCGCACCGCCCCATGCCGCCGCGCGGCGCACATTGGTGCGCTCGCCGTCCGCTAACGCCTTGTGGAGTTCGCCGGCGACCATCTTCCAGCGACGCGGCTTACTTTTTGCCGCGCTTCTGCCCTTGCCGCTTCTTTCATTGGCACCGTCTTTCGTCTCGGCCGGATGCGCCCCCTGCGCGCTCTTCGCGCCTTGCGCGCCTGCGGTGCCTGCTCCGTCACGCTTCATGCGCGCGGAGCCCGGCTGCGCCGCCTCATTGACTTCGTCTTCGCGTTGCAGCGCCGGATCGACGCAAAAGATGTCGAGAAACGAGTGCGCCGCGCCGACGAAGGTCGTCTTGTCGGCATCGGCGGCATTGTCGGCAGCGGGACGAAGAGAAAGCTGGGTCACGGTGGGTTCGGCGTCGGCGGAGTTCTGTAGCGACACCCGGTAGACGAAGTGGTCGCCGCCAAATGCAACGACGTCGCCATCCACCAGCGCAAGCGCCGATTCACCGATCCGCTGCCCATTCACGAACGTGCCGTTGGTGCTGCCGAGATCCTCGACATAGAGCTGGCCGCCCTTCAGAAACAGGTGCGCATGGCGCCGCGAGATGTAATTGACCTGGTGCGGATAACGGTCTTTGTACCGCGAGAAGATCTCGTCCGTTTTGCTGACCAGGAACGGAAATGCCAGCACGTCGACCGGTTGCAGACCCAGATCGTCGCGCTGCGGCACCAGCAATAGATGAGCGAGGTGAGAAGCGCTTCCACCCGTGACGACACGCGCGCGCGGTTCGACGCCGACGCGATAGCACAGTTCGCCGCCAAAGCAGAGTTCATCGCCGGCGCGCACGCGAGCGGGAGTTTGCCGCACCGCAATGCCGTTGACCGTCGTGCCGTTCTTGCTGCCGAGATCGGCGACATAAATCGCGCCATGCTCGATGAAGACGCGCGCATGCCGGCGCGACAGACCGGCGGTCCATTGCGCGGGATAGTCGCTGAACGGCGCTTCGCTGCGGCCGATCGCGAACAGGCTGTCGACGATGCGAATGGCGTCGAGCGCGGGGCGCTGCGCGCACGCAACCGGCGACAACACCACGTCGAAGGCAGCGTCCGGTGTCGTGCGCATTTCAGCAATCGGAGCTTCGCCGGTGGCCATTTTCTCTGGAACGCTAAGCGTTTACCTGCCGCGGCGGGAACGCGGGGCGAACTGGACAAAGAACGACGGCCCAACGAAATTGTCGCGAAGAGCCACGCAAACGCTGACCCCTAAAGGATTTTAAGTCACGCATCGAGAGTGTCAATTTGGATATCGCCGGATGAGAAGACAGCGGCTAAGTCGTCAACCGACGAAATACCCGCGTGGTACGCCAACTCGTGGATTAGCTCAATGCTTCGTTACTTCTCTTTGGCCTGCGCCTGCACGTCGACACCCGGCCATCCACCGCCGAGCGCCTTATAAAGCGTTACCGTGTCGGACAGAATCAATTGGTGGTTTTCCAGCAACGCCTGTTGCGCCTGCAGCAGGGTCCGCTCGTCTTCGAACACCTCGAGTTGCGACACGACGCCAAGGTGCAGTTGCGACTGGATCTGATCCGCGACGATCTGCAAGCGCGCCACCTGCTGCTGCAATTCTTCGTGCTGCGCCTTATGCGCACTCAGATTGACGAGCGCGTTCTCCACTTCCTCGAACGCCCCCATCACGGCCACCCGATATTGCTGTTCGGCGACTTTCGATTGCGCCTCGCTCACCTTTACATGTGCGCGCACGCCCGGATCGAACAGCGGAAAGTTGATGCTCGGCATCAGGCCGAACGTGAACGACTTCAGCAACTGGTTAAGCGCGACGCTTGCGGTGCCGCCCTGCGCGGTCAGGCCGATGCTCGGCAATTGCGCGAGCTTCGACTGACCGACGAGGTCATAGGCTTCGAGCACCCTGAATTCGGCCGCCACCACGTCGGGGCGACGCGACAGCAACTGCGCGGGCAAGCCATCGGGCACGCCTGGCAATTTCACGCGCTCCTGCAAATGGCCCTGCGGCACATGGAATTCGCCGGCCGGCACGCCGAGCAACGTGCACAATGCGTTGTCGGAAACCGCCCGCGAGCGGCGCAGATCGTACAGATCGTTGGTGAGGCGGTTGATCTCCGCCTGCTGACGCAACACCTGCGTTTGCGGCACGATCCCGTTGCGCGCCTGGCCTTCGTAGATCGTCAGGATTTGCTTGTTCGTGGCGATGGTCTTTTGCTGCTGTGCGATCTGGTCGTCGAATTGCAGGATCTGGAAATAGGTACTGGCCACATTCGCGACGAGTTCGAGATACCCCGCGCGCCAATCCGCCTCGGTCGCGTGGAATTCGGCCTTTTGCGCCTGGACGCCTTTTTCGACCTTGCCCCAGATGTCGATGTCCCAGTTCACCTGCAGCGCGACGTTGTAGGTCCTCGTCAAAGGCTGGCCTGTCGTCTTCGTGAAGTCGGCGCCGGCACCCAGGTCCACCGTCGGCAATGCGGCCGCGCCCGCCTCGCTGATCTGCGTGTGCGCGACTTCGATACGCGCGGCTAGCACCCGGATATCGAAGTTGCCGTCGATCGCCTTGTCGATCAGCGTATCCAGATACGGGTCCTGAAAGCCCTTCCACCAGTCGCGCTCGATCGTCTCCGCAGCCGATACCGGCGCGCCCTGCCGATCGGACCACGATGTCTTGACCGGCGTGTCGGGGCGTTGATAAGCCGGCATCCTGACGTCGACGCAGGCACTCAACGCCAACGCGCACATCGCAGTGGCGCCGAGGCCGCGCAGCACACGGCCCATGCGGCGCGGCGCCGCGATTGCGGCGCAATCCCGCTGAAGGTCCGGCGAATCACACGACAAACCGAACGACGATTCTGGTGATGCTGACACGGTTGTCTCCAGTTGCACCCGCCCGTTTCGCGCGAGATGCCGGCTTTTCGGGCCGAGCCGCTTCCGCGCTGCTTCAGCGATGAAGCGGCGGAAATATCGATGCGGGGAGCGGCGGATACGCGAAGGTTGCGTGGAAAGGACGATCGAATGAGCGGTCGTTTTGAGCGACGCACCTGCTGGGGACGCACACGCGGCCGCTCGGGGCGCGCGTACGCGCGCCACTCACTTCGCGTTGTTCACGTTGTACACGGTCGGTGCAATGTAGGTCGTCGTACCGCTGACCAGCGCCGAGCCGTTGCCGTTGTCGCTTTGGATGTACATTTCCGTGTTGATCGACTGCGTCGGGCAGATGTTCTTGATGCTGGTCGGCGCATAGACGGGCGGAATACTGAGGTACGACGGCATCGGGCAGTAGTAGCTGTTGCCGCCGCGCACGGCGCTCATCGCCTTGCTGTCGAGTCGTTCGGTGCTGGACAGGTCCTTGATCATCAGCGATTTCATGGCAAAACTCCTGGGAAAGGGAAAGCGCATCGTTGTGCGTCGGCTTCGAGCAACTTGTCTGCTCGGGCGCTACTGATGCATGGGATATGCCAAGAGTGCTTTGCTTTCGTCATTCGCGTCCTGAAGGCCTTGCAGCAAAGGCCTGGAAGAACGCACCCGCAGTGCCGTCGCTAGCGACCGACGGAGCGAGGCTCGCAAATGGTGGATCGCAGCCAACAGCGCGTGCGGCATTGTTGGCTGCGTGATGACAGTCAGCGCGCGATCACCGTGATCTTCTTCGAATACACCGGCGGGTTGTGCGGTATATGCATGTCGTCGCCCATCAACAGCTGCAATGTATGCCGGCCCGGCGGCAATGAAATCATCGTTTCCGTTTCGCCCGCGCCGAAATGCAGATGATGGCGATCCGAGGGTATCTCCTGATCCATCGGCGGCAGCTCGCTATCGATCAGAAGATGGTGGTGACCGGTGTTCGGGTACTTCACGCCTTTCGGCGCGACGCCCATGAAGCGCAGGCCGAACCACACGCGAAACGGCTTATTGGCGGGCACCACCTGGCCATCGTTCGGATAGCCGATGTATGCGTATGCGCTGGGCGGCGACGGTGTGTCTGCCCACCCACCCTGCGGCGCTGTCGATGCCGCCAGCGCCGCTGCGACGAATGCCGCGGCCGCAATGATCTTGTTCATCAGGACTCTCCGTTCCGGCTTGGCCAGTTCGAACCAACGGATCGCGTTAGTCTTTCACCACAGTGATGGTGATCTTCTTCGAATACACCGGCGGGTTGTGCGGCACGTGATGATGGTCGCCGAGAATCAGCTGCAGCGTGTGCTTGCCGGGCGGCAGCTCGATGCGCGCGTCGGTTTCGCCCGCGCCGAAATGCAGGTGTTGGCGATCCGATGGAATCTCCTGGTCGAGCGCGGGCAAATCCGTGTCGATCAGCAGATGATGGTGGCCGGTATTCGGAAACGCGATGCCCTTCGGACACACGCCCATATTGCGCAGCCCCATGCGCACCCACAGCTTGCCGCCGTGAATCACCGCGCCATCCGACGGCCAGATGATGTACTCCTCCGCCCCCGGCGGTGACGCCGTCTGCTCGGCGCGCGCGACACCGCCAGCTCCTATACCGAGGCACACCGCGACGAGCGTCGCGCACACCGCCGCGCGCAATCCGCCGCAATGCGCATGCGCCGGATCACGTCTGCCGAAAAGAGAGGAAACACGGGTTCTTCGCATAGCGCACTCTCCCGAACAGGAGTCATGGCTGGGCCCGGCTTATCGATGGCCATCCGGGTGTTCGAGCGGCTTGTCGCGGATTGAAACCAGCAGACAGCCACCTAGTTAAAACGGCCGTCTGAGGTGACTTTGTGAATCAGCTTAGAACGTAACTTGCCAAAAAGATACGCAATGCTCGTTAACCGTATGACGCGTTCAGGACTCCCGGACAGTGATGACGCGAAGCGCGTGCTATCGTTAATAATGCGCGCAGACAGCGCGATCGTGGTGCACGAATGCCTGAATTCTGTCCGGTACAAACAGGATAAAACGATGTGGCGACGATTCCTGCTGGTGTGCGTGGTTGGGGCAATCCAGGCGCAGTGGGACAGTGCCGGTGCCGCGACGCAACGTCAATTGATCGAGCAGAGCGCGGCGGCTTCGGTGACGAGTGCGCCGGGGCTGCCGGCGGATACCGCTTGGCTGCGTTCACCCTTTGTTTCGTCACGCGACGACACCCATTCGCGGCGTATCGCGCTCGTGATCGGAAATGGCGAGTACGGTGGCGCCCCTACCCCGATTCGCGCTAACGCGCCGCGCGACGCCGAATCGATCGGCGCAGCACTTCGTGCGCGAGGCTTCGAAGTCATCACGCGTACGAATGCGGCGCCGCCGCAAATGCGCGCGGCGATCGACGAATTTCAACGGCGTTTGAAAACAGGCGATATCGGGCTGTTCTATTTCGCCGGACACGGCATGCAGGTGGCCGGACAAACGCTGCTTGTGCCGGCCGGACTCGATGCTCGAGCCGATAACCGCGCACCGGTGTCGCTACTGAATAACGGCGTCGAACTGAATACCGTCTTGCATGCGATGCAATCCGCTCGCGCTGGCGGGCTCAATCTGGTGATTCTCGATACGTGCCTCGACAATCCATTTACGCCCGCCGAGATTGGGATCGACAAATCGAAGGTCGCATCCAACACCGTGATTGCCTACGCAACCGCGCCGGGCGGCTTCGCGGCGGATGGTCCGCGGCATGGCGTCTACACCGGTGCCTTGCTGCAGGCGCTCAATGATGCCGACGCATCGTCTGAATCGCTCGCCGCGCTGTTCCGGCACGTCGCCGCCGAAGTGCGCGCCGCCACACGCGGCGCGCAGCAACCGTGGCTCTCCGTGGCGCGTTCTTCCATTCCGGCTAGTGGCGAACGCGCTGTCGCGTCGTCGATTACGTCGGACGATCGCTCCATCACGCCGCGCAGTCGCGGCATCATGCCGAAGGAAAGCGGCGAACAATACGAAATCACGTTCTGGGAGTCGATCAAGGACAGCAACTACCCAGCCGATTACGAGGCTTATCTGAAGGCCTATCCGAATGGCCGCTTCGCCACACTCGCGCATGCGCGTATCGATCGATTGCGCGCGGCGGCATCGGCTCCCGCGGTGAATGCTGCGCCGCCAGCCGCGCCCGCGGCGCAGAGCGGTCACATCGCGCCACCCGCGCCACCTGCGCAGGTCGCGCATCCCGCGGCGCAAGCCAGCGCAGCCGCGCCGCCACCGCGCGCCGCTGCGGCGCCAGTGCCAGCGCCAGCGCCGACGCCGCCCGCCGCCGCCGCGCCATTCGCCGAAAAGACCGTCGCGCATCCGCCGACCGCCGGTGAAATCCGCGACTGCGCCGCCTGTCCGATCATGGTCGCGGTACCTGCAGGCTCGTTCGCAATGGGCAGCAATACCGACGACCCGTCGGAAAAGCCCGTGCATCACGTGAGCATTGGCGCACCCTTCGCGATCGGCAAATTCCCCGTGACGGTCGAGCAATGGAATGTCTGCGTCGCCGCCGGCGCATGCCAGAAGCTGACGCCGGAGAGCAATAGCATCAAGACCGCACCCGCGCGCGATCTGAGTTGGGACGACGCGCAGCAGTACGTCAAATGGCTCAGCAAGACGACCGGCAAACCGTACCGTCTGCCGACCGAAGCCGAATGGGAATATGCGGATCGCGCCGGCACCACGACCGCGTACTGGTGGGGCGAGCAGATGCGCAAGGGCAACGCCAATTGCAAGGACTGCGGCGACCCGTGGCACAAGGAAGGGCCGGAAAACGTCGGCACGTTCGCCGCGAATCCGCTCGGCTTGTACGACATGAACGGCGGCGTCTGGGAATGGACCGCCGACTGCTGGCACAACTCCTACCAGGGCGCACCGGTCGACGGCCATGCGTGGGACACGCCCGGCTGCGAGATGCGCGCGATTCGCGGCGGCTCATGGCGCGAGGGGGGCGACTACATGCTCAGCGCGACGCGCTTCAAGTACAGCGCGGGCGTGCGTCAATCGCAGAACGGTTTTCGCGTCGTCAAAGATCTGCGCTGAGGGCCGTTTCCATTGGCCCTCTGACGGATCATGGCTTGGCGGGTTTGGTCGTAATCGGCGCGAAATCCGCCAATAGACGATCCTGCCCGTATTGGCCGCCGATCTGCTTGAGCCGCGTCTCCAGCGCGCGCAGATAATCGGCGCGCGCTTCGCTTTCCGGGCGCAGCTTGTCGAACAGCGGCACCGGCGTCACCACCAGCACCACCATCTCCGAGCCGAACGGCTTCGATACGGTCCAATCGCCCGCAGTGCTGCCGATCGTGTACGGACCGCCATTCGCCTGCATCTGATTGTCCGGCCACAGACGGCTCGGCACCATGTGCACGACGTGGCCGTCCAGCTGGTAGTAGTCGACGGTCGCGAAGGAATCGAACGGGGGCGCTTTCAGGTCCACCACCAGCGAGTCGTTCTCGGTCAGCAAACCGCTTGGCGGTCGCATGTGCAGCGACGCCGCCCGTCCCGTCTGCCAGTTGCGCACCAGAAACGGCGCAAGCGTTTTGACGAAATCGCATTTATCGTCGGCGAGCGGCCGCACGTCGAGCGAAACGGTATCGACGCCGGGCAGCGTCGCCAAGGTCTCCTTCAGACGCGCGGCGCCGTACCGCTGCGACAGGAAACCGCGCACCGTCAATGCGTGGTCCTGCACCGCGCCCGATAAAGCCGAACACGGTACCTGGGCAAGCGTGGGCGCGATCGCGGCAAGCGTCAACGCGGGCTTCGGCGCGGGCGCCGGAGTTGCGGTTGCGGCCGCGCCGCCCGTTGTTGTACTTCCTTCATTCGCGCCAGCGGAAGGAGGCGCTGTCTGTGCGGCATTCGTTGCAGGCGCGACCGCGGACGCCGCAGCCGCCCGATCGACCTGATCGCCTAGCGGTCCCGCCGCCTCGGATCGCGCGGCCTGCAGCCGGCTGGACCCCGAGCGAAAAGCGAACACGCCCACCGTGACCGCGCACACGACGGCCAGAGTAGCGAGCCCGGTCCACGCGAGCGTCCCGGACTTCTCCGCGCGAGCTTCATTGTCGAACTCGGCGATAAAGCGCACGACGCTCGGCATCCGCGTATCGCGATCGAACGACAACGCCGCACGCAACGCGCGCCATTGGCGCGCGTCGAGATTCGGCGGACGCTGCGGCTTGAAGTCGGCATTGCGCGCCTGGGTGGCCGACAGGCGATCGAACGGATGATGTCCGGTCAGCAGCTCGTATGTGATGCAGCCAAGCGCGTAGATATCGTCGCGCGGGTCAGGCTCGCGATGCTCGATCATCTCCGGGCTCGCATACGCCGGCGTCAACGCGCCGAGACTGCCGGGATCGAACACCGTCGCGTCGCTCTCCTCTTCCGGCCGCTGGAATACACGCGCGATGCCGAAGTCGATCACCTTTACTTCGGCATTCGTGGTCAGAAATACGTTCGCGGGTTTGAAATCGCAATGGACGAAGCCGCGCTCGTGCGCGTATGCGAGCGCCGCGCACATGCCGCGCACGATCGGCAGCGCGGCCCGCACCGGCATGCCCTGATATCCAGGCGTGCGCAGCAGCTGGCTCAGCGGTTTGCCGCTCAGGTACTCCATCGTCAGATAGACGATTGGCCCGTCGCGGTCGAAGTCGTAGACGGTGATGATGTTGCGATGCGCGAGCACCTGCGCCTTGCGTGCCTCGCGCTGCAACGCGACCAGCGAATTCGGATTGCCGCGAAACTGGACGTTCAGCACCTTGATCGCGAGATAAGGCTTGCGGTCCGACGCTTCGAGCTTGCGCAGATCGAGCGCCTTGTACACGGTGCCCATGCCGCCCACGCCGAGACACTCCTCGAGCACGAAGCGGTTGTTCAGCGTATCGCCGATGCCTTTGATGGTCTCTTGGGCGGTGCTTCCGGCAGAACTCGCGGTGCCCGCGCTGCCAGCGCTAGACGACCGTAGCGACGGCAGATCGACTGTGGTCTGTATGCCGGTTTCCTCGCCACCCGCCGCAACGTTCGACACGCGCAGCAGCTCGATGCGCCGCCGCACTTCCAGATAGAGATCGTCGGGCAACGGCGACTGATGATGCGCGGCGTACAGCGTCTCCAGCAGCCGCGTCGGACCGAGTTGCTCGGTCGACAACGCGCTGTCGAGCTGCGCGACGAACTCGTCACGCGACAGCTCGCCGCTCTGGAAGTCGAGAATCACACGCGCAAGGCTAGCCATTTTTGCGAAGCACCGCCGTTGCCGCTAGACCGTGTCGCATGCGACCGACACGACGCGGGTCGATAGAAAAGCTGTCGTATCCAGTTACATGTGCCGTTTCGATACTAGCTCCCGGTCCGCGCTTTCGCAAACCAGGCAAACCAGGCATGAGCCGCGCGCCGCGCAGCGTGCCGGTTCGCGCAATGTCGTGCGCCATCCAACAGGGGTCGCCGCGATGTCGGACGGCCCCCACCGCCTGGAGCGAATCAACGTGGTTCGACCTGAGCGGCACGGCGGCCGAACCACGCGCAAAGCCCTTAAATGACAAGGTTTCGTCGCTTTCCTCAGGATACTTCATTAAGACTGGCAAAGCCTGTACGTTAGTGATGTCCGAGCAAACGAATTGCTCGAAACCACTCGCAACACGGCGAAAACTTCCTTCAGGCGACTCACCGTGAAAATGCTGATCATCAAAGACCCGTCCGTTACCGAACAACTCGACAGCAAGGCCAGGAAAGCCGCGAACGGATTTCCTATACTGATAGTGCGTTGCGACCTCAGTACAGCGAATAGCGCACTGAACACATTCCGAGCACGGCGGCCGGAACCCGAACGGGTCTGGCCGCCGGCGCGTTTTTCTGGAGCCGTCATGGCCAAGCTGAGCATCAAGGATCTGACCGAAAGCGTCCAACTGGACCGTGAGGCGATGGCTGCAATCGTCGGCGGCGCCCGGGTCGGCGCGCGCTCGAGTCTCGCCGCACCGCTGGTGCCGGCCGCAACGCGCGTCGTCGAATATCCGCCGGGCTTCCCGGCCGCGCATCTGCGTATCGCGGAAGCCGCCTCGCCGCGCAAAGGGCGACGTCGGTAGCCTTGCTCGCGACGGCGTTTCACCATCACGGCACGCGCACATGGCGCGTGCCGTTTCCGTTTGTGCTTGCGATTGACTGTTGGACGCCTGTGTTCGCGACGCGCAACGCTGCGCTGCGTCCCAACCATTCGCATACGACCCGTGCGATGCGCGCAAACACTTCGACTCGCAATCGCGGTCGTGTCCAGTGCGATTCAATGCGGCTATCGCGCGGATCCTTGCCAGGCTTCGCATCGCGGCCCCCGCTGCCGTTTCCGGCTCACTTCCCACAACATTGGCATAGGCCTTGCAGAAATCGGCGCGGGCGCCGCACTGCGCTCGCCTTTCCACGTCAAGGAGCAATGCCATGAAAGCCACTGTGATCATCAAAGACCTGCCGCCCGGCGCGGGCGAGCCATCCAACGACAAAACGCTGAGCGCCGAACAGATGAAGACGCTGCGCGGCGGCCGTTCGGCAGTCGTCAAGGTGGACGGTGGCGGCACGGGTACCGTCGACGATTGGGACATCAACACCGCGATCTTCGAAGGCCGCATCAACGGACCCTACCTTCTATAGGACGCGCGACGTGTCCGCAATTAGAAAAACGGCACCCTGCTCACGTTTCTGAGCGCGAAGGGTGCCGTTTTGGTTGACTCGCGAATCTCCGCACGCGGCGTGCGCTGCCACTGTGATCCTCTTAAAAGATCGGCCGTGGGCACATGGCTTGCTCTCTAGGGATTACCCTGCGGCCTCTTGGCCAACCTAGGTACAGCAGGTCCCCTTCAACCAGGCGGAGGTCATAACATGCTAGGAACCATTCTTCTCATCGTGCTGATTCTGCTGCTGATCGGTGCTTTTCCGGCGTGGCCACACAGCCGGGCGTGGGGCTATGGTCCGACCGGCGGACTTGGCATCGTACTGATCGTGGTAATCGTTCTGCTGGTTGCCGGCGTGATATAGGCCACGCGTCGTGGACTGGAACACCAGGCGGGCCGCCGTCTATCCGCGCGATCTCGTGTGCCGGTAGGTGGCGGCTGCGCCTTTTCGTCGTTGCCGGAGCACTCAATGGAAAAGTTACTAGCCAATCAGGTCGCGCTGATTACCGGCGCGAGTTCGGGAATCGGCTATGGCGTCGCCAAAGCACTCGCGGATGCTGGCGCGGCGGTCGTGCTCAACTATCATTCGCACGCGGAACCTGATGAAAAGCTCGCCGACGAAATAGAAAAAGCCGGCGGATCGGCAATCGCGATTCACGCCGACGTGTCGAATCCCGCTCAGGTCGCGAACCTCTTCGAGGCGAGTCGCGCGCGCTTTGGCGGCATCGATATCGTGGTCGCGAATGCCGGACTGCAAAAGGACAGCGCATTCGCCGACATGACGCTCGACGATTGGCAACTCGTGCTGTCGACGAATCTGACCGGCCAGTTTCTAACCTGCCAGGCCGCGGTAAAAGAATTCCGCCGACGCGGCCCGACGACGGTATCGAAAGCACTCGGCAAGATCATTTGCATGAGTTCCGTTCACGAGGTCATTCCGTGGGCGGGGCACGTCAATTACGCCGCGTCGAAAGGCGGCATTCAGATGTTCATGAAATCGTTGGCGCAGGAAGTCGCGCCCGAGCGCATTCGCGTCAATTCGATTGCGCCGGGCGCGATCCGCACGCGGATCAATCAGGACGCGTGGGATTCCCAAGCGGTACTCGACAAGCTACTGCAGTTGATCCCCTACGGGCGCGTCGGTGCCGTGGAAGATATCGGCAAGGCGGCGGTGTGGCTTGCGTCCGATGAAAGCGACTACGTCGTCGGCACGACGCTTTTCGTCGATGGCGGAATGACGCTGTATCCGGGCTTTTCGAATAACGGCTAAAGAACCATATGGTCATGAAATACGACCGTCTCCATGCGTCGCAGCGTAGTGCGTTCCGACTCAGGCACGCCGCCTGCTGAAAGTCCTGCGTATTCGAACTTTAATACGAAAGGAGATGACATCATGCCTTACCTGATTGGCTGGCTACTCGGCGTTCCGTTGATCGTACTGATCATCCTGTACTTGATTTTCCATTGATATCGGGCGGTACAGACGATAAGGGTGACGTTGTTCCCGCGGCGGCGGTATGCGACTAGTTGCGTAGTCAGCGTACCGCCGCCATCAGCGCGCCCATCCCTACCAGCAAGCTACCCATCAGACGGTTCACGATGCGCAGCCGCGTCGGCCGCTGCAGAACCGTGCGCAGACGATGCGAGAAGATTGCCGTCGATGCGACGCCCAACGCGAATATCAGCGCAAAAGTACTGGCCAGCAAAAGGTACTGATGGTTGGCCGACCAATGCGCTTCATTCGACGAAGTACTGATGAACTGCGGAAAGAAAGACGGAAAGAACAGTAGCGTTTTCGGATTCAGGCCCGACGTCGCGAAGCCGCGCCAAAACAAACCGCGTTGTCCGGCGCTATCGGACCAAAGCGGCGAAGCCGCGAATGTGCCGCTTCGCCATTGTTTGAAGCCCAGATAAAGCAGATAAATCGCGCCGGCCCAGCGCAACACGATTAGCGCGCGCTCATCGATCAGCAATAGCGAGTTCAGACACAACGCGGTAAAAGCGAGTTGCAGCAATACCGCGCAGGTGCCACCCCATACACAGGGCAATGCGGCGCGCCATCCGGCGCTGAGCGCCTGACTCATCGTAAGAACATTGACCGGGCCGGGCGAATAAACGAGTACGGCGGACGCGAGAAGAAACGAAACATACAACTGGATCGGCATCGGCGAATCAGCGGGCAAAAGAGAGTTGCGATAGACACATGCGGCGACATGCGTCCATGCCCGGCGAGCGCGCCTTCCGGCGTGGGTAACGCCGGAATTCGCCCGCGTGCCGCCTTACCGTGATGGCGGCGAGACACCGAAAAAGTGGCTTGTGGCCACGGAGGATCGCCGGCGCGAGGCCTGCGATCCAGGCGGTTGTCCCGGGCATGAATGCATGCGGAAAATATACTGTGAGCCCCGCTGGATAGGCTTCTTAAACTCATCAGCCGATGTCGCCAATTCGGAACGATCTTCACTTACAATATCGTTTTGCAAAATATTCTTCCCAGATCGTTGATGAACACCCGAAACCGCCCGCTCGACGCCCTCGATCGCAAAATCATGCGCGAGCTTCAGAAGAACGCCCGGCTCAGTAATGCGGATCTTGCCGAACTGGTCGGCATGTCGACCACCGCGTGCTGGAATCGCACGCGGCAGCTCGAAAACGAAGGGTATATCCGCGGCTATGTCGCCTTGCTCGACCAGCAAAAGCTCGGTTTCGCGGACGTCGTGCTGCTCGAAGTCACGCTGGACCGCCACGACGAAGACGCGCTCGCGCGCTTCGGCGCCGAGCTCGCCACGCTCAGCGAAGTGCTCGAAGCGTACCTGGTGTCCGGCGATTACGACTACCTGGTCAAGGTCGCGGTAGACGGCACCGCTGGCTACGAACGCTTCCTGCGAGAAAAGCTCTACAAGATCGCAGGCATTCGCCATAGCCGCTCGATGTTCGCGCTGCGCTGCATGAAGAGCATTCCGTCGATTGCAATCTGATTGGCAATCAGGCTGCGCGCGCTTCAATGCGCGGCCCGCGACGCGGCGATGATCGCGTCGGCCACCGCTTGCGGCTGGCTCAGCATCGCAACATGGCTCGTGTCGACACGCGTGATCTTCGCGTCGATGTGCTTCGCCATCTCCAGTTGCAAGGCAGGATCGATCATGCGGTCGCGGCCTGACACCACGAAGTACGACGGCTTGTCATGCCACGCGGCGTTCGTCACCTTGTCGTCGATACAGCCGGCGGCCCACGGCTGCTGGGTCGCCGCGATCAGGCGCTTCTGCGGCAGCGGCAGGTCCTGCGCGAAGTCGTCGAGCACCGCGTGGGTCGATAGCGTCAGATAGCCGGCCGAGTCCTTGCGCAACTCGCTAGCCCAGACCGGGGCGGGTTTGTCTTTCGTGATGTCGGCGATGGACTGACTGTTGTCCGGCGCAAATGCCGCGACGTATACGAGGCTCTTCACCCTGTCGTCGTTGCCGGCCTCGCTGACCACTACGCCGCCCCATGAATGGCCGACGAGAATCACAGGCCCGTTCTGCTGCGCGATCACGCGCCGGGTTGCCGCCACGTCGTCGGCGAGCGAACTCAGTGGATTCTGCACGGCCACGACATGCAGGCCGCGCGCTTCGAGCAACGGGATCACTTTGTCCCAGCTGGACCCGTCAGCGAAAGCGCCATGTACGAGCACGACGTTCTTGCCTTTCAGGTCATCGGACGGCGCAGCCTGCGCGAATTCCGTGGCCTGCAATGCGAACAGTCCGCCCAGCAACAGAACGGAACCGAGAATTTTTTTCAGCAGCGTGGTCATCGTTTTTATCTCGTCAGGTGGGTTAAACAAGGCGTCCGCGCGTCGACGTGAATCGGTGCGCGCGGACGCCTTGCTCGTTTGCATCGATCACGAATGCGCGTAGATGGGACCGAGGCCGACGACGTTGGAGCCGTCATACACGCCATCCGACGCATGCTTCATCGGCACGTGCGAGCCCGAAGCCGAACTGCCGTTCGCGACGCCACCGTAGGCGGCTGCGTCATGGCCCGCGTTGATGCGCGCCTCGGCCGCCTCGATGTTCTGCGGGTACTGGGTGTTATCGCTGGCCGGGTTGTAGCCGGCCTTTTTCAATTGAACCAGCTCCGCGCGGACTTCAGCACGAGTGAGCGCGTGTTGCGGTTGCGATTGCGCAAACGAAACAACGGGAACAGCAACGAGTGCGGCGACGAGCAGCGATTGAACGAGTTTCATGAGTCTTCTCCGGGTATCAGAACATTCAGGGATCAACGAATCAGGAGTGCGCGTAGAGCGAGCCAAGGCCGACGACGTTCGAGCCGTCGTTAGCGCGGTGCGCGGCCGCATGCTTCATCGGCACATGCGAGCTGGAAGCCGAGCTTCCATTCTCGACACCGCCGTAAGCGGTAGCGTCGTTGCCCGCGCTGACACGCGCTTCTGCTGCCTCGATGTTCTGCGGGTATTGCGCGTTGTCACTAGCCGGGCTATAGCCGGCCTTCTGCAACTGGACCACCTGCGCGCGAACTTCAGCACGAGTGAGCGCCTGTTGCGGTTGCGATTGTGCGAACGAAACGACAGGAGCAGCGACGAGTGCAGCGACGATCAGCGATTGAACGAGTTTCATGAGTCTTCTCCGGGTATCAAACCATCAGGGATAAGGATTGAGCGGGACACAAAGGCATCAACGAGATTCACTGTGATGCCCCGCCTGATTCACACGCAACGTTGTGAATCAACCTTGCGTGAAGACATTAGAACGCCCCAACGTATCTGCAATGTTTTCGTCACCCCCCATTTCTGCAAGCGTGTTTGTCTGCGTACGCCGTTGATACATTGCGATACAAAACCCGCTTCCGAACATGCGGCGCAGGACCGGCGTCGCATGCGTCGTGCGAGTTACAGGTGTGCTGCAAATGGTCCGCCCATGAAAAAACCCCAGCAGCCGTGCGTTCGGCTGCTGGGGTTCCGTTCAGAAGAGAGAAGCCGGCGAACGCGAGCTCGATCAAAGGCGCGTGACGTCGAGAATCGCATCCGCGAAAGCTTTCGGCGCTTCCTGCGGCAAGTTGTGCCCGATGCCGCCGCTGATGTTGCGGTGCTGATACTTGCCGGTAAACTTCTTCGCGTATGCAGCGGGCTCGGGATGCGCGGCGCCGTTCGCATCGCCTTCGAGCGTGATGGTGGGCACCGCGATCGTCGGTCCGGTGGCAAGGCGCTTTTCGAGTTCGTCGTATTGCGACTCGCCCTGCGCGAGTCCCAGACGCCAGCGGTAGTTGTGAATCACTACGGCAACATGGTCCGGGTTATTGAACGATTCGGCGGAGCGTTCGAACGTGGCGTCGTCGAAATTCCATTTCGGCGAGGCGGTATGCCATATCAGCTTGTTAAAGTCATGACGGTTCGCTTCATAACCGGCACGGCCACGCTCGGTGGCGAAATAGAATTGGTACCACCATGTGAGCTCGGCCTTCGGCGGCAACGGCGCGCGGTTAGCCTCCTGGCTGCCGATCAGATAGCCGCTCACCGAAACCATCGCCTTCACGCGTTGCGGCCACAACGCGGCGACGATGTTCACCGTGCGCGCGCCCCAGTCGAAGCCACCGAGCACGGCCTTGTCGATTTTCAGCGCGTCCATCAGGTTGATGATGTCGACCGCGACCACTGCCTGTTGACCGTTGCGCGGCGTATCCGCCGACAGAAAACGCGTACCGCCGTAGCCGCGCAGATAAGGCACGATCACGCGATAACCGGCCGCCGTCAGCAACGGTGTTACTTCGGCGAAGCTGTGGATGTCGTAAGGCCAGCCGTGCAGAAGAATGACCACCGGTCCGTTCTGCGGGCCCGCTTCCGCGTAGCTGATGCTCAGCGTGCCAGCATTGATCGAGCGAATGTTTTCGAACGACGCCACGCGCGCGCCTGCCTTCGCATTGCCGGCCGTGTCGGCCGATTGCGCATGCGCGAGCCCGCTCAGTCCCAATTCGAGCAGGCTGATACCCGCAACCGCCGTTCCGAGAAAGCGGCGGCGACGGCTATTGATCTGATCCGACATGGTTGTTCTCCTTCAGGCAAGGCTTTGATACGGAATTGATCGGGTCCGCTTGCGCGCGATGTCGCGCAGCCGCATGCGAACACAGCGGACTTCATTGGCAATGGGATGAAACGAATCGAACACCGCTTGAGATGAATAGTGGCAGCACACGCTGTCACCGGCAAGAGCAACTAAGTTCACATATCGTTGCTTTGTGGGCAACACACGAACCATCGACTGGTCACATGCCCGAGATCCACCAGCAACGCCTTCCCCATTCAACGAAGCCGGTCGTGTTGTTGCTGAGAAGCGAGGAGCGTATGCCGATGTTCTCCACGTCCGGCGCGAATAGAATCGCTGCCGTCACGGGAACCGCGCTGCGCAAGCGCAGGACGCGCTGATCACGCGCTCCTGCACCGCCGCGCGCATCGGGTCGCAGCCGATTTGTGTCGCAATGTATCTGCGCCGTGCGCAGACACACAACATTGCAAGCGCGCCTGATCCGCGACATAAACCAGATACGCCCGGGCGTTCCAATACGGTCACACCAGCCAACGGAACGCCCATCATGCACAGTACCCTCGAAACTCCGCTCGCCCTGCTCGCCGGGCTGCTGACGATTGCCTCTCCCTGCGTGCTGCCGGTGATGCCGATCCTGCTCGGCACGTCCGTCGAACGACCGAGCCGCACGCGGCCACTGTTCATCGTTGCCGGCTTCATTCTGACTTTCGCGTCTTTCGCGCTGCTATTGGGCGCGGTGTCGAGCACCGTACACGTCGCGCAACAGGTGCTGCGCAATACCGGCATCGCGTTGCTCGCACTGTCCGGACTTCTGCGTATCTGGCCGCGCCCCTATGACTGGCTCGTCGCGCAACTGCAAGGTCCGCTCGATCGGATCGGCGCGGCCATGGCGCCGGGCACGCAGCCGGGCAGCGGCAACGCGGGCGGCTTCGTGCTCGGCATGTCGCTCGGCGCGGTATGGACGCCCTGCGCCGGCCCCGTGCTCGCGTCGATTCTCGTGCTCGTCGTGAAGGCCCAGGATCTCGGCTGGTCGGCCCTGCTGCTCACGCTGTATGCGATCGGCGCGGCGATTCCAATGCTCGCGATCATCTACGGCGGACATTACGTAACGCGTCATGTACGTGTCGTCTCACGTCATGCAGAGCGCCTGCAACAGGTATTCGGCGTACTGGTGATGCTGACCGCACTCGCCATCTATTTGCAGTACGACGTGCTGCTGTACGCGCGGCTCGCCGGCCTTTTTCCCTCACTCAAAGGACTTTGACATGACTACCCGATTGAAAACCTTCGCACTGTCCACCGCGTTTGCCGCCTGCGCGTTGATCACGGCGAGTACGGCCGCCATCGCCGCACCGCAGGAAAGCGGGCCGCCCGCACCCGAGCTCACAGGCATCGCGCAATGGCTCAATAGCGAGCCGCTCAAATTGCAGCAATTGCGCGGCAAGGTGGTACTGGTCGACTTCTGGACCTATAGTTGCATCAATTGCGCCAACACGCTGCCTTACGTGAAAAGCTGGAATCAGAAGTACAAGGATCAGGGTCTCACCGTGATCGGCGTGCATACGCCCGAATATCCGTTCGAACGCGACACCGGCAATGTGAAGACTGCGATCAAACGGCTCGGCATCACCTATCCGGTTGCGCAGGACAATCAGTACGCGACCTGGAATGCTTATAACAACCAGTACTGGCCGGCGTTCTATCTGATCGACAAGCAAGGTCATATCGTCTACACGCACTTTGGAGAAGGCGACTACGCGCAGACCGAAGCCAGGATTCAGGCGTTGCTCGCGCAGAAGAACTGACCACGCATTCCATCGCGATGACGCTGATCTCCAACGATCAGACCGTATCGAGCGACGCTAGATGTGATCGCGCAAGCCCGCCTGACCCGAACCGTTCGGATCAGGCGGGCTTCTCTTCGACCGCGAAAACCTGCTCCAGATTCGCTGCTGGCGACTCTTTCAAGGTGTAAAGGGACCTTTCGCGCCCGGGCCGCACGAGCGCATTCGTGAAGACTTTTCAAGTGGTACTATCGGCTGTCATTGCCGTTATTGTCCTTCCGGCCCATCAATCTCCGCATGATCTCTTCTCGGGAGAACCAACCCATGTCAGTACCGTCGCGGCTGTACAAAGTGGTTATTGGTAGCTTTCTCGTACTGGGAACAATGGGCGCTCACGCGGCCATCAACCTTGGATTCCTGAGCGATACGCCGATCAGTCTCATGCGGCAAGCGGACATTGAATCGATCCAGTCCGCGGTGAACCAGGCACTCGATACGAAGCAGGATGGAGAGACACTCAACTGGACAAACGACGCTACGCGCAACAGACCCCGGGTCCACGCGACGATCACGCCTTCCCACACGGTCAAGGAAGAGGCGCGAACGTGCCGCGTCGCGGCGATCGACCTCAGTGCGAGAGGGCAAACGATGCATCTCACTCCGCGATTCTGTCGGTCCGGTTCGGACAATTGGGAATTTCAGCGCCGGCACTGATGCTCGAAGAATGCCTATCCACCCGTTAGGCGGGCCGGCCACGCCACGCCCGCTCGTCGCATCGCGGTCTTAGTTCGACCGATCATTTCCGCACACCGCGCCTGCATTTGCCATCCTCGTTCGCAGCGGATACTCTGTGCTGGCTTGACTCTCACGTCGCCAATTGTGAACTGTAGTCAGACGGCGGCTTTCGATGCACAGTGATCCACGTAACGGGGTGAGCTATGCCTTCAGGAAAGTACCTTGGCAATAGAACAGTCAGTCCATCTTCGTCATGTCTTTGTGACAAGTCTCAAGTGCAATTTGCGAACCGCCGTATTAGTGCCGACCTGTCGCGCCGCGGCTTTGTCACTGGTCTCGCCGCCTCGATGCTGAGTCTGGTACTGCCCGGACTCAGCAATGCCCAAACCACCGTGCCGCCAGCACCGCCCGCGAAACCGGTGCTGTTCACCAACTTCCGTTTGTTCGACGGCAAATCGTCGACGTTGCGTGACGGCCTCTATATGGTTGTCGAGGGTGACAGCATCAGCCAGGTGGGTCGAGGGCAACCGGCTTCGAGCGACGGCAAAACGCTCATCGATTGCGGTGGCAAGGTGATGATGCCCGGCATGATCGACATGCACTGGCATGCACTGCTCGCGGCGGTGCCGGTTCAGGTCATCCTTCAATCCGACATTGCATTCGTCCATCTTGCGGCAAGCGCTGAAGCCGAACGCACGCTACTGCGCGGCTTCACGACGATACGCGACGCGGGCGGTCCGTCATTCGCGCTGAAGCAGGCGATCGATAGCGGCATGATTTCCGGACCGCGCATCTATCCGTCTGGCGCGATGATCACGACCACCGGCGGTCACGGCGATTTTCGCGCACTGAGCGAAATGCCGCGCACCAGCAGCCAGGTCACCCAAATGGAACGGGACGGTGGCTTCGCGATCGCCGACACTGAAGACGAAATCCGCTTGCGCGTGCGCGAGCAGTTCATCCAGGGCGCAACGCAGATCAAGCTGGTCGGCTCCGGTGGCGTATCGACGCCGCGCAGTCCGCTCGACATGCTCACCTTTACCGAAAAGCAGTTGCGCGCGGCCGTCGAAACAGCGGCCGACTGGGGTACCTATGTCCTCTCGCATGCGTACACGCCCGAAGCGGTTCAGCGCTCCGTTACGGCAGGCGTGCAGTGCATCGAGCACGGTCATCTGATGGACGACAAGACCGCGGCGTTGATGGCGAAGAACGGCACGTGGTTGAGCACGCAGCCGTTCGTCAACGAAGACGACGTGGGCCCGCTCGCCCCACAGAGTCGCGAGAAATTTCTTGAGGTGATCGCGGGCACCGATCGCGCTTTCAAACTCGCGCGCAAGCACGGCATCAAGGTCGCATTCGGTACTGACCTGATCTTTTCGCAGACCGTGGCCGCGGGCCAAGGCAGGATGCTCACGCATATGAAGCGTTGGTACAGCGGAGCCGAGGCGTTGACGATGGCAACGGGTACCAATGGCCAACTACTGACGCTGTCCGGGCACCGCAATCCGTATCGGCGCAAGCTCGGCGTACTCGAAGAAGGTGCATACGCCGATCTGCTGCTCGTCGATGGCAATCCGCTCGAGAACCTCGACCTGATCGCGAACCCGGAGCAGAACCTGCGAATCGTGATGAAGGATGGAAAGTTCTACAAGAACACGCTGAAAGCGTAATCGGTAATACAAGCGGGCGCGCAACTTCGCGCCCGCGCTCGCTACACCGTCACACGATTTAGCCGTGCCCCTGCAGACGGATGTCGCGCGACGATGCACCGACGTACACCGAGCTGCCCGGCACATAGCGCCAACGGTTGCTCGTGGTATCCCACACGCTCTGCATCCGCTGCGTCACGACCACGTGCACGCGACGCGATTCGCCCGGGTTCAGACCAACCTTGTCCCAACCGACGAGACGACGCGGCGGCTCACCCTGATACGGCACACCGAGGTACACCTGCGGCACTTCCGCACCGGCGACGCGACCATCGTTGCGCACGTTGAACGACACGTCGATCAGACCGCCCGGCAGATGCTGAACCGATAGACCCGAGTATGCGAAGTGCGTGTACGACAGGCCATAGCCGAACTCGAACATCGGCGTGATGTTCTGCGAGTCGTACCAGCGATAGCCCATATCGAGCTTCTCGGAATACACCGGGTTCGCCGCAAACGCGCCATTCGTGCCCCACGTCGGCGTATCCTGGTCGCGCACCGGGAACGTGACGGGCAGCTTGCCGGAAGGATTGACCTTGCCGAACAGCACGTTCGCAATCGCGTTGCCGCCGCCTTCACCCGGATACCATGCTTCGACGATCGCCGACACGCTGTCCTTCCACGGCATCAGCACCGGGTTGCCGCTTTCGACGACGACGATCGTATGCGGATTGGCTGCCGCAACCGCTTCGACCAGTGCATCCTGGTTGGTCGGATTCGCGAGGCCCAGGCTCGGCAGATCGCCGATGTCCTCGCCGGCCGGTTGCGCGACCACGACGATCGCAACATCGGAATTGGCCGCCAGCGTTGCAGCCTGGGAGATCTGCTGCTGCGTATAGGCGGCAAACGGCGACTGCTGATCGCTGTTGCCGGCGAAGGTCACCGTAGCCTGCGGCGCCAGCGCCTTGATCGCCGACACGAGCGGCGTGTTCAGCTTCAGCCACGGGTTGGTCCACCAACTGCAGCCCGTCGACGTGCCGAACGTCAAGCCGCCGCAACCGGCGAACGCGCCCGTCACCGGATCGCGCGTGTTGCCGGAACCGCCGCCCGTCAGCACCGCCGCGTCGGCGTGACCGCCGATCACCGCGATCCGCGACAGCGAACCGGCGGAGAGCGGCAGCTGGTTGCTGGCGTTCTTCAGCAATACCATCGACTGCTCTTCGACCGACTGGGTGAAGGCTCTCGCGGCCGAGAAGTCGATGGTCGCGCCACCCTTCGGCGGATCGTCCATCACGCCCGTGCGGATCATCACGTACAGCTTGCGCTCGACCATGTCGTCGAGGCGCGCGGTCGACACCGAGCCGTTCGCAATCGCCTGCTTGACCAGCGTGGGCGTCAGATAGACGGTCGAACCGACGTCTTCTTCCTCGTCGAGACCGGCATTGATCGCCGGTGCCGTGCTATGCGCCGCGCCCCAGTCCGACTGCACCTGACCTTCGAAGTGCCAGTCGTTCTTCAGCACGTCGTTGAGAATGTGCGAGTTCTCGCAGGCATAGGTGCCATTCACCTCGTTGTAGCTGCACATGACGCTGCCGGGCTGCGCGCGGCGCGCGGCGATTTCGAACGGCAGCAGATAGAGTTCGCGCATCGTGCGCTCGTCGATCTGGCTGTTGCCGCCGCCGCGGTTGTGTTCCTGCTCGTTGCCCATGTAGTGCTTGATCGTCGCGATGACCTTCTGGCTTTGCGTGCCGTCGGTGCGCTCGGCGAGCATCTCGCCGGCAAGCACCGGATCTTCACCGAGATACTCGAAGAGCCGGCCACCGCGCGGCTCACGCGCGAGGTTGGTGCCACCGCCGAGCCCCATGCCGAAGCCCTGATGACGCAACTGGATCGCGATCTGCTTGCCGAAGTTCCACGACAGCGCGCGGTCCCAGCTCGCCGCCACCGCGAGGGTCGCAGGGAAGGTCGTCGATGGCTGGTTGGTGCTGCCCGAACCGGTGGCGGAGTCGACCATGTTCAGGTCGGGAATGCCGAGCCGCGGCACACCCTGAATGTAGCCCGCGCCGCCGCCCGGCACGGCGGACATCGCGTACTCCGAATGAATGAACTGCAGCTTTTCGTCGATCGTCATCTTGTTGACGAGCGTTTCCGCGCGCCGATGCGCGGCTGCCGACGCGAACGCATTCAGCACTGTCGACATGGGCGCGAAGTCGAGACCAGGAGGGGGCATTTCCGCGTGCGCAGCAGCGCTCACGGCCGCCGCTATCGCGACGGCCGGCCATAGTTTCTTCTGCATAGGTGTCTCTCCGAAATTGTGCTCTTCTGGGACAACGGAGCGCGTCGAGTGGGTGGAAAGCGGACGCGAAAACAGGCATGCAGTGATGACTGCAAACGTTTGCCTGCTGGAAGAAGAATCGGCGCAACTGGATGGGTTGTAGCGACTCTCCGTGGTGAGTAATGTATGAATGTAGTCTGACTACAGCATCGGTAATTCTACTGATATGCGTGATTTTATGCGTAATGGCGTGCAAGGCTTTTCTTACATTATCTAATTGAAAGTTATCGAATCAAATTGAATAAAAAAACGGAAATTGTTATCGATGTTTGAGTGGCATTTCATGAATGCGGAAAACACGGGAACATCGAGGGCCTTCGCGGTCAGGCAGGCGCAGGTCTGCACCAACCAAAAGGGTCGAGAACCCGGCATACCCGGCGCAGAAACCATCCCCGAACACGCTCGATTGGCCTTGCGCTGCAAAATGGTGGGACTACGTTCATGCAATTGCCCGTGTCCACACCGAGCTAATCTCAAAAATCAGATTCTCCCGATACTGGCAACTACCCGCCCTCCGTAGACTAAAGGCTCCTCCCACCGGGTTGTAAAGCGCGAAAGAGAACCATCTGTCGATTTATCGGGTTTTCGCTGCGTTTGAAGCGATGTCATTCATCCTTGCAGCCCTTTTTTTACTGCGAGTTTTTAAATGATGCGCTTTCGCTATTTGCGTCCCGCCTGTTTCTGCGCTCAGACCACTTCCACCAAGCTGAGTCATTCGGGGTATTGCCGATTCAAGTATCCAGCGGCTGCCGTATTGCTGTGCGGCATGATTGCGATGCTGGGTACGTCGGATGGGATTTCGGAACTGGAGATCGTCGGGCGCATGAACGAATCAAGCGCAAGCGAACCCTCTTTGGCCCAGGCAGCGACTGCGCCGGCTGTCAATGCATCTGTTAGCGGAACCAGTCACGGTCGGCTATCTGACGCTGCACCACTTGTCATGTCGGAGACCAACAACGGTTCATCCGCGGGGCGGATCGAAGGCACGTTGCGCGACACCCTGGTCAGGGCTAGCGTGCCGGTGGATGTACGGGAGCAGATCGAGCATCTTTTTGCTCCGCGCCTTGACCTCGCCGCGCCTGCACGCAAGGGCGACACTTATCATGTTCTCTATGGACGCGACGCTACAGACGCACGGCGCAAGCGTCTAACGGCCGTCGAAATCCGATCGGGCGGCGAGTTCTATCAGGCCGTGTGGTTTATCGCCCCGGGGCGCACCGATGGACACTACTATTCATTCGACGGGGGTAGGCTTGCGGCCAAGCCATTTTCCATGCCTCTCGACTACGTTAGGCTCAGTTCGCCATTCGGTTACCGGACCCATCCGGTCAAGGGCAAACATCTGATGCACACTGGCGTGGACTTTGCCGCACCGAAGGGAACACCTGTCGTCGCGGCCGCCTCAGGAACCGTGCGGTTCATTGGCTTCAAACCCGGATACGGCAAAATCGTCGTACTCAGACATCCGCGAGGCTTCACGACGCACTATGCGCACCTGTCCGCCTTTGCCCGCGACTTGCGCATCGGCAAACCGGTGACCGAAGGACAACCACTCGGCGCGGTAGGCAGTACTGGCACGGCTACGGGGCATCATCTGCATTTTGAGGTGCGTGAATATGATCAACCGATCGATCCGCTCACATTGACACGCCGAACCGACACTGCGCAACTCACGACCAGTCAGCGGATCGCGTTCGACAGCATGACGGGCGCTCTGCGCGAACAACTAGCGGCATTGCCTCTCGATACTCCGGCGAACCGGATGGCGTCGAATGCTGAAAGCACGCCGAATCCTGCTGAAAGGCAGAAGAGCTCGTTGACTTGAAGTACGACGTCATGGCCCGGTATTGACAACAAAGATGGCGTTCTCTAGTTTACTAGACGCGTGATCTCTTAAACTGGACGACATGGACATCAACGCTCTGATCGCACGGCGAGTCAAAGCGCTACGCGACGCTCAGAACTGGTCGCTGGACGCACTGGCCGAACGCAGCAAGGTCAGCCGCTCGAACATCTCGCTGATCGAGCGCGGGCAGAGCAGCCCCACCGCGACCGTGCTCGACAAACTTGCAACCGCGTTGAACGTGCCGCTCGCGTCGCTATTCGAGCGGGAAGGCACACCCGCCGCCGAGCCATCGCCGGTCAGTCGCGCGGCCGAGCAGCCGGTATGGACCGACCCGAGCTCCGGTTATGTGCGGCGTCATCTGTCGCCCACCGCGCGCTCGGCGATCCAGTTGGTCGAGGTCAACTTCCCCGCGGGTCAGCGGGTCAGTTACGAAACCGGCGCGCGCGACGCAGACATCCATCAACAGGTATGGATGCTCGAAGGGTCGATGGAAATCACGATCGGCGACACCAGTTGGCGGCTCAATACAGGCGACTGCCTGGCGATGCGGCTCGACAGTCCGATCGTGTTCCGCAACTCCACTCGCAAACGCGCGCGCTATCTCGTCGCGCTGAGCACATCGCCAGTCAACGATCGGAGAAACGAATGAGCGATAACGTGACCATACGGCGCGTCGGCCCCAACGAAGCGGCGGCGTGCGTCGATGCGCTCGCCGACGTGCTGATCGACTGCGTCGAAGGCGGAGCATCGGTCAGTTTCATGCTGCCGATCTCGCGCGACACCGCGCTCGCGTTCTGGCGCAACGTCGCGGAGGGCGTCGCGCGCGGAGAACGCGCATTGTTGATCGCCGAAGACCGAGACGGCAGCATCGTCGGCACCGTGCAGTTGATCACCGCGCAACCCGAAAATCAGCCGCATCGCGCCGACGTCGCGAAGATGCTCGTGCACAGGAAAGCACGCCGCCGCGGCGTCGCGCACGCTCTGATGAGCGAACTCGATCGAGTCGCGCGGGACGAGAAAAAATCGGTTCTCGTGCTCGACACCGTAACCGGCGGCGACGCCGAGCGACTCTATCAGCGCGCCGGCTGGCAACTCGTCGGCAGCGTGCCGAACTACGCGCTGATGCCCGACGGCGCCTTCTGCGCCACCACGTTCTATTGCAAACAGCTCTGACTGCGCACGCGGTCCGCTCCGGGCAAGTATTTGAAAATTTCAACTACTTACCTATAATGCCAGCACTGCGCACTGCGCACGACGGCCGACAGCGGAGCAAATTCTTGTATTCGGACTTCCTGACTTTCAGGCTCGATCTGACCAGCGCGTTGCTGACCAACCGCGCGAACATGGTCTATCGCGCGCGCTGGGATCTCGACGTGCGTGCGCTGCGCGTGCTGCGCCTCGTCTGCGCGGAGCCGGACATCACGCCCAAGGCTGTTTCGCAGCGCGCGCTGATCGAGAAAACGCTGCTTTCCAAAGTCCTCGCCGAGTTGGAAACGCGCGGCCTGATCGAGCGCAACATGCATGCGTCGGACCGCCGTAGCATCGCGTTACGCGCCACCGATCATGGCCTCGAAGTTGCGCAGGCATCCGAGGCGGTAGGCACCGAGCTCGAAGTCGAACTCGCGAAGGCGCTGAGCGCGAACGAACGTAAAACGCTCGAACGTCTGCTCGGCAAGCTTTCGCACAGCCTGCTCGAAAGCGAGTCCGCAAGCGCACCGCCCGCGAGATCCTGACCGGCGGTGCCCACTTCGCCGCGCCTTCCCTGGCGTTCACGCCAACAAGGAGACCTCCAATGTCGAAGCTGATCGAAACGATGTCGAGCGCGATCGGCGCGCTGCGCGAGGCGCTCGCCGTGAAAAAACTCAACGAAATCCCGAGCAATCACTCGCCGAATTTCGCACCGGTGCTCGACCCGGCCTTGCGCACGGGTCTCGAAGCCATACTGTGCCCGGCCGGCGCCTCGCTCGACCAACACGAAACCACTCAGTGAATTCACACGCCGTCTATACCATTCTCGATCTGATCGGCACCTTCGTATTCGCGATCAGCGGCGCGGTCGCCGCGCGTCAACGCCGGCTCGACCTGTTCGGCATCGTCGTGATCGCCTTTATGGTCGCGTGCGGCGGCGGCATCGTGCGCGACGTGTGCATCGGCGCGATCCCACCGGCGGGGCTGTCGAACTGGCGCTATCTGGCCACCACGCTCGCCGCGTCCGCGGTGACGATTCTCGCGTATCCGCAGGTGCGCCGGCTGCGTCAGCCGGTGCTGTTCTTCGATGCGATCGGGCTCGGTCTGTTCGCGGTGTCGGGCGCGCAGAAAGCGCTCACGTATGGCCACAATGCCGAACTCGCGATTCTGCTTGGCGTGGTCAGCGCGGTGGGGGGCGGTGTGATGCGCGATGTCGTGCTCTCTCGCGTGCCCGCGATTCTCGAGCGCGAGATCTATGCGTCTGCCGCGCTGTTCGGCGCGGCGGTGCAGGTCGGCTTTGCGTATGCCGGCTGGACGGACTGGTGGACGCCGTGGTTCGCGACATTGGCTTGCGTGTTGGTGCGGCTCGCGTCGCTGCGCTACGGCTGGCGGCTACCGGTCTTCCAGGGCAGACGCGCGGCCGAGACGCGCGACAATTGATCACGGGCTCTCCGCGCTTCAGCTTGCGGTTCGAGGTTTGCGGAATCAGCGGTCATGCGCCGCCCGCCATGCTCGGCAGCAGATCGCGATAGATATGAATCATCGCGGGCCCCATCAGCACGACGAGCAGCGCCGGAAAAATGCAGAACATCAACGGAAACAGCAGCTTCAGCGCAATCTTCGCGGCCCGCTCCTCGGCGCGCATCCGGCGGCGCGTGCGCAGCGTATCGGACAGCACGCGCAACGACGCGCCGATGCTGGTGCCGAAGCGCTCGGCCTGGATCAGCATCGCGCTGAACGAGTCGATGTCTTCCACGCCGGTGCGCAGCGAAAAATTGCGCAGTGCCTTTTCCTTCGAGAAACCCGAGCGCATTTCGAGCAGCATCAGTTCGAGCTCGCTCGCCACCACCGCGCTGCGCAGGCGGATTTCCTCACCGACTTTCATCAGCGACGCATCGAGGCCCAGACCCGCTTCGACACACACGGTCAGCAGATCGAGCGCATCGGGAAAGTCCTCGACGAGGCTGCGCTGGCGCGCTGCGGTGCGGCGCGACAGCACGACGTTCGGCAGGTAGTAGCCGAACGCGGCCAGCACGACGAGCACGATCGCGCGTTCGAGCAGCGAGCTCGCGAACGACGAGCCGTACAGCGCGAGCATCGCCAGCAGCGGCAACGTCAGCGCGAGCGCGGTCTTCGCGGCTAGATAGACCGGCACGGCGTTGGCCGAGCGCCAGCCGGCGTTCATCAACTGCACGCGCAGCGCGGATTGCTCCCAGCCGTCCTTCGGCACCGACAGCTTCGAGATCGGCTGCGAGATTTCGACGAGCTTTTCGTACCACGGCGTCTGCGCGGCGGCGTCGAGTTGCTCCGGCGCCGGCACGGCGTTCGCACCGCCCGCCTGCTCGATGCGGCGGCTCATGTCGCGCGGCGTGCTCAGATGCATCGCGCCGAACACGGCCGCGAAAACGATCGCGAATACGCCGGCGAGCAACAGAATCTGCGTGATGTTCAGTGTTTGCATGGTCCTTCTCCGATGACCTCAAGCCCGCTCAAACGCGAATCTTCACGATGTGCCGCATCCACAGAATGCCGAACAGCATGGCGACGCTCGCCGCCGCGATCATTCTGACGCCCGCCGGGTCCCGCCACAGCACGTTCAGGAACCCGGGGTTGATCGCCATCATCGCGCCGCCGACGCCGAATGGCAGCAGGCCGAGCACCCAGGCGGACATCCTGCCTTCGGCGGAAAGCACGCGAACCTTGTCGAACAGCTTGAAGCGGTCGCGGATCAGCGCGGTGATGCCGTCGAGCACTTCGGCGAGATTTCCGCCCGTCTCTCGCTGGATCACGACGGCGATCACGAAGTAGCGCAGATCGCGAATCGGCACACGAGTCGCGAGATTCGTCAGCGCCTCGCTGATCGACACGCCGTAGTTGATCTCGTCGAACACGATGCGGAACTCGCCGCTCATCGGCTCGGTGAACTCGGCGCCGACCATATCGATCGCGCCGGTGAACGCATGGCCCGAGCGCAATGCTCGCGACAGCATGTCGCAAACGTCCGGCAGTTGCCGTTCGAGCTGACGAATCCGCCGGTGGCGACGCCGCTGCACGTAGACGATCGGCAGCAACGTGCATAAAGCGGCGGCGCCAGCCGTGAAGACCCAAGGCACCCTCAGGCTTGCACCCACGATCAGCACAAACGGCGGCAACACCGCGCAGGTGCCGAAGAATCGACCGACCGACCACGACAGCCCCGACTGCTGCAGAAACAGATCGAGCGCATGCACGCGCGGAATACGCAGCAGCAGCCGCGCGAGCACTGCCGACTCGGCCATCGTGCGCGTCTTCAGAATCGACAGACGCTGCCGGCTCATCGGGCCGCCGGCCGATACCGCGCGAATCCGCGAATCGACGCGGCGCGCGACCGGGCCGTGCCGGCTGTTCCAATACTCGTAGACGCCGCCCGTCGCGAGCACCACGGCCGCGAACAACAGAATGATCGACGCGTAGAAAATCGGGCTCATGCAAGTCTCCTGAAACACCGGGCAAGGGGTCTGTGCGCGTTGCCCTTGCACGTCATGTCGTCTCGAAGCGCCGCGCCGGATCGTAGATCTGTTCCGACGGCGCCACGCCGAATGCCTGCAAACGCTCCGCGAATTTCGGCCGCACGCCGGTCGCGCAGAAATGGCCGCGCACGTTGCCCTTCGTATCGACGCCTGAGCGGCGGAACACGAAGATCTCCTGCATGTTGATCATGTCGCCCTCCATGCCGGTCAGCTCCGAAATGCTGACGATCTTGCGGCGCCCGTCGGTCAAACGCGTGGCTTGCACGACCACCGAAATCGCCGACGAAATCTGCTGGCGCATCGTGCGCGTCGGCAGCGACAGGCCGCCGAGCGTCATCATGTTTTCGAGCCGCGTCAGCGCGTCGCGCGGTGTGTTGGCGTGGATCGTCGACAGCGAGCCTTCGTGGCCGGTGTTCATCGCGTTCAGCATGTCGAGCGCTTCGGCGCCGCGCACCTCGCCGAGAATGATGCGGTCGGGGCGCATCCGCAGCGCGTTGCGCACCAGCGTGCGCTGCGTGATCTCGCCGCGTCCCTCGATGTTCGGTGAACGCGTCTCCAGCCGCAGCACGTGTTGCTGGCGCAGCTGCAGTTCGGCCGCGTCCTCGATCGTGACGATGCGCTCGTCGCCCGGAATGAATCCCGATAGCACGTTCAGCAGCGTGGTCTTGCCGCTGCCCGTGCCGCCCGACACGAGGATGTTCACCTTCGCGCGCGCGAGCGCGTCGAGCACTTCGGCCATCGGCGGCGTCAGGCTCTGCAATTCGATCAGGTCGGCAACCTGCAACGGATTGGCGGCGAAACGGCGAATCGACAGCAACGGACCATCGATCGCGCAGGGCCGGATGATCGCGTTCACGCGCGAGCCGTCCGGCAAACGCGCGTCGACCATCGGGCTCGATTCGTCGATATGGCGGCCGACGCCGGAGACGATCTTCTCGATCACCTTCATCAGATGCGCGTCGTCGTAGAAGGTCACGTCGGTCGGCTCCAGCCGGCCACGCCGCTCGACGTAGGTATGACGATGCGTGTTCACCAGAATGTCGGACACGGTCGGGTCGCGCAGCAGCACTTCGAGCGGACCGAAGCCGAACATTTCGTCGTGCACGTCGCCGACGAGTTGCCGGCGTTCGAGATCGTTGGCGGGCGCCTTCTGGTCTTCGAGAATGCGGCCGATCAGCGTCGCGATCTCCTGGCGGACCTGCTCGGGCGGCAACCTCGACAGCCGTTCGAGCTCGACGCGTTCGAGCACGGCCTGATGAATTTCGCGTTTCAGTTTCTGGTAAGCGCCGCGCAACATGCCGGCGCCCGCCGGGTCCTGACGTTCGCCCAGCGGCTGCACGCGTTGCGCGGAAATCTGCTCACGAAGCGACATGACGTTCCCCTGTTCTGATCGTGTGGCGTTGGAGCGTTAAAGCGTTTCGAGTTTCGGCGACGGCTGACGGCCGAGCAGCCGCCCGAACAGCGACTCGCCCTTCGCGCGCGAACGGCCCGGTTGGGTCGCGCGTGCCGCGATGTTTTCGGCGAGCGTCTGCAGGCTGCGCGCAACCCCGCTGCCGCGCGCGGTCTTCGACACCGGCAGTCCCTGGTTCATCGCATCGGTCACCGTTTCGGCATCCTCGGGGATCACCTGAAACGCGCTCATGCCGAGCACCGATTCGAGCGCCGCGCGCGGCCGCTCGCCATGCCGCGTATAGCGGTTCAGGATCAGCCGCATCTGCTCCTGTGCGTAGCCGAGCGAGCACAGAATCTCCTGCAGCCGGCGGCCGGCGCGCACGTGCGGCATGCTCGCCTGCAGCACGAGATGAATCTGGTCGCTGCGATCTAGCGCGAGCATCGATAGCCGGTTCAGCGTCTGGCCGAGATCGAACAGCACGAAGTCGTAATGCGGTGCGGCGACACCGAGCAGCCACTCGAGACGGTCTTCCTTGACCTCGGCCGCCTTCACCGGGTCGCCCGCGCCGGCGAGGATATGGAAGCTGTCGCTCACGTGCACGAGGCTCGTGTCGAAGAACGCTGCATCCATGCGTTCGATCTGCGCGCAGATTTGCGGCAGCGTCGACGGCGGCGTCTGGTCGGAGACCAGGAAAGCGGCATCGGCGAACTGCTGGTTCAGATCGATCAGCAAGACGCGCTTTTTCTGCGGCAGAGTCGCGATCGCATGGGCGACGTTCGCGGCGACGAAGCTGGTGCCCGCGCCGCCCTTGCACGACACGAACGACAGAATCCGCGTGTCGCGCGCGCCGCCTTGCAGGCACTGCGCCTGTGCGCGCTGCAACGCGTCGCCGAACTGGCGCGAATCGAGCGGCCAGTTCAACACATCGCGAAAGCCCGCGCGCATCGCGGCGATCAGCGTCTGCGGCGACGCGTCGGGAATCAGCAGGATGCAGGTGAGCCGCCCATGCTCGCGATGCAGCCGCTCCACCACCGCGAGTTCCGCGTCCTTCAGCGACGCGGCGTCGACGATCAGCACGTCGAACGCATCGAGCGTGTCGCCGCGTTCGCCGAGCAGCGACGGCGTGCCCATCGCGCGCGTGATCCGGTAGTCGCCGGCTTCGCCGCTCAGATGCGCGATCTGAGCGAGCCGTGCGCCGTCTTCAGAGAGAGCCAGGATGTTGATCATGATGTTCCCCCGCGTCCGCCATCACTGACTGCCGCCGCTGCTGCCGATGCCGATCACGAACGGATTGAACGTCGTGGCCGGCGTCTGGAACGACTTGTCGTACTGCTGCTGCGCGGCGACCGCGGCCTTGCCGTCGACGCCTGGCGTCGACGGCGTGTGCTCGCCCGCATGCGGATCGATGATCTGCATCTGCGTTACGGTGCGCACGGCGTCGCCGACGTGCGCGTCCCAGATCGGCGAGCTCGACATGCAGCCGCTCAACGAACCGCTCAGCGTGGCGCACACCGTCAGCAGCAACGCCGCGCGGCGCGTGATCAGAAGATGTTCGAGTTTCATGAGAGTCTCCTTCGCGGCGCGTTACGGGTTGAGCCGGGTGGCCTTGAGCGTCGGGTTGCCTGGGCTCGCGGCATCGACTTTGGCGAGCGTGGGTTCGGCGTTGGTTTGCGCTTGCGTTGCCGTTGCTGCCGGGGTTGCCGCGGTTGTCGTCTTGTCGGTCGGTGGCATCGCCGCCGACGGTGCCGGCCGGTCCGCCTGGGTGTCGCGCGGCAGCAGCGCGGCGGGTGCGGCCGAGCCTTCCGCCGGTGCCGGCGTCGGAGCCGGTGCGGGCGCCGCCGGTTGCGTTTGCGGTTGCGCGGGCATCTGCGGCGCGTTCGGGCTCGCAGTGGGCCGGCGGCCTTCCATGTTGCCGGTCGCGTAGACCGTGCCGTCCGACACGCCGGTGAAGCTATCGGTCGGCAGCGGATAGTCGCCCGGCGGCAGCGGCTTCACCAGATGCACGGTGACGATGAAGATCAGCTCGGTGCGATCCTGCTGGAACGACGTGCTGCGAAACAGCGCCCCGAGCACCGGCACTTCGCCGATGCCGGGCAGCGCCTTCAACGCGCCGGTGATGTTGTTCTGGATCAACCCGCCGATCGCGAAGCTCTCGCCGTCGTTCATCTGCACCGTCGTCGACGCGCGCCGTGTCGTGATCAGCGGCAGGATCGCGGTGCTGCTCGTGCCGGTCGCCTGCACGGTGACGCCGGTCGGCGACAACTCCGACACTTCCGGCGCGACCTTCAGATTCACGCGGCTACCGGCGAGCACGGTCGGCGTGAACTTGAGGCCGACGCCGAACTCTTCTTCCTGCAGGGTGATCGTCGAGCCACCCGTGCCGTTGCTTTGCGGCACCGGAATGAAGACCCGGCCGCCCGCGAGGAACGACGCCTCCTGGCCGCTCAGCGTGACGAGGTTCGGCTCCGCGAGAATCTTGCCGAGGCTGTCGCTCTTCTGCGCGTCCACGGCGATATTGAACGGCCGGTTGTTCGCCTTGCTCACCGCGACCCCGCTGCTGACACCGGCGAGCAGGCTGCTCACCAGCGCGCCGGTCCACGAACCGAAACCGCCCTGGATGTTGACCGCCGCGCCCAACTGATTGAGCAGCGTCTTCGATACCTCGGCGACCTTCACTTCGAGCATCACCTGTTGCGGCGAATCGACCGTCATCATGTTGATGACTTCGGAGCCCTTGCTAACACTCGAGCTTTGCTGCGAGATCGAGCCGCCGTTACCAAAGCTCGCGGTGCTCGACTGATCTTGCTGCGTCGGTTGCGCACCCGCGTAAGCGCCGGCGATGCTCATCGCCTGCTGCGCGGCTTGCCCGCTCGATACGCGGCCCGCGAGCACGAGGTTGCCGGCCGCGCTCGACACGCGGATGCCGCGCTCGTTCGGCAACAATTGCGCGAGTGTGCGTTGCAGCCCTTCGGCATCGACGCCGACGCTCACGTCGATGATCTGGCAAGCGCCGCTGCGGCCCTGCACGATCATGTTGGTGGTGCCGACGCTCATGCCGACCACGTACAGCGTGCGTTGCGACACGAGCGTCGCCTGCGCGACGACCGGATTGCCGAGCGTGCGGTTGCGCGCGGGCTCGACGAGCGGAACCAGGATCGACTTGCCGACCGCCACCGACACGTTCGACTCGTCGCGAATCTCGCCGGTGCAGTTCGGCCCGGTCAGCTGCGCGGGGGCGACCATCCGGCCGCTCGTCGCGCCGGTCGGCATTGGCGTGTTGCTGACCAGCATCGGCACGGCGCCCCGGCCGACCGGTAGCGGCGCGGCCTGCGCGCCCCAGCCCGGCGGCATTTGCGCGGCGGCCATCGTTTGTGCCGCGCTGTCGTGCGCAGCCGTCAATCCGGCGCATAGCGCCGCGGCGAGCACCGTGCCGCCAAGCGAGCGGCAATGCTTGCCGCCACCGGATGAGAACCGTTGTTGTGTTTTCATGTTGCTGCCCCCGTCGCTCGATAGGTGAACCGAGACGTCTCTTGATTGACTTCTGATTCAGATCGCGGCGTCACTCAAAAACCGGCACGCCGCGACCGCGCTAGAAACATTCGACGCTGCCCGTCACCCCTGACAGCACGCCGACGCAATCGCGCTTGGGCGCCGGACGTGCTGCATAGTGCGTGCGCACTGGATGCACTTCGGGTGCAGCCGGAGCCGAAGCCGGCACCGGCACGTCGAGCAAGGTCAGCTTGGTCGCGCCGCCGGTGCTCGGGGTCTGCTTGTCGACCTGGTTGCGCAGCACCAGCGACAGCGTGCCGACGCTGCGCGCGAGGTCGAGCTTCTCGGCCTGCTCGGGCGTCACTTCGAGCGTCACCGCGTTGACCACTTTCGGCGCGGTGTCGTCGCGGCTCACCCGCTGCGCGACCGCAAGCACGAGGATCTTTTCGAGCACGATCTTCGAGATGCTTTGCGACGCGTCGGTCTTGTTCGCCTGCTGCGTGTTGACGATCACGTCGACGTAGTTGCCCGGCAACGCGAAGCCCGCGACGCCGACCACGTCATTGACGCGCACCGTGATCGCGCGATGGCCTTCGCCGATCACCGCGGACAGGCCACCCTTGGTGCCCTGCGGCGCAAGCTTCGATTCGAGCACCGGCTCGCCGGGCGCGAGACTCGTCAGCAGCACGCGTCCTTCGAGCGCCTTGCTGTCGGCGAACGCACCGGGCGGCACGCTCGAAGTCGGCCAGCTGACCATGTGGATCAGGTTCTGGTTCAGCGGCTGGCCGAGACTGATGTCCGACGACGCCACCGCAACCGATGTCACCGCGGCCGACGATGTCTGCAGCAACCAGCGCGAGGCGAAACTCACGGCCGCGAGGCCCGCCAGCACGGCGATCGTCAGCATCACTAAAGCCCGACTGTTTTTCATGGCAACACTCCCGCATCGTTCAGTGGAAACGTCCGGCTACGGCGCGGCCGCGAACAGCATTCCGAGGGTGCCGGCCGCAATCGCAACGCCGTAGGGAATCGACCCGACCGATCCGGACCGCGCATCGATCAGGCTCGGTCGTCTGAGCGGCGCGACGGCGAGCCCGCCGATCAGTTGCCGCAGATTCGCGAGCAAGCGCGCGAATCTGCCGCGGCACAGCACGATCAGCAGCGACCAGAGTCCGCCGATCAGAAAAGTAGCGAGCGCGATCCGCCAGGTCAGCGCGGGCCCAACCCATGCGCCGATCATCATCAGCAGCTTCACGTCGCCGGCAGCCATGCCGCGCAGCAGATAGAACGGCATCAGCAAAGCGAAGCCGCAGGCGGCGCCGCTCAGCCAGTCGAGCGCGCCGGCGAGCGGCCCGTGAATCGACATCTGCACGGCAAGCGCGACGGAGAGTCCGAGTACGATCAGGCGATTCGGAATGCGCCGCGCGGTGAGGTCCGTGCTCGCTGCCACGATCGCCAGCACGATCACGCACAGCGGTACAGGATGTGGCGGCAGAAGTGGCAGCGTCATGATGACCTCGTGATGGATGATCGAGCCGCGTCAGACCGAGTCGGCGAGATTGTTGAAAATCGCGCTGAGGTTGGTGCCGAGCGTGGTCACGCCGCCGATGATCAGCAGTGCAATCAGGCCGGCGAGCAGACCGTATTCGATGGCGGTCACGCCGTCTTCGTCGTGCATGAAAAGTGCCGCGCGAGCCAACAGGTTCTTCATGTCAGATCTCCTTTTTCGAGTGGGAAAGGCGACGGACGAAGCGCCAGGCCCGTCCGTCGGCACCGCGACTCAGACCGAGTCCGCGAGGTTGTTGAATATCGTCTGCAGATGCTGGCCGAGCAGCGTGACGCCACCGATGATCAACAGCGCGATCAGGCCGGCGAGCAGCCCATATTCGATGGCGGTCACGCCGTCTTCGTCACGAACGAAACGGGCTGCGGTGGCGATGATGTTCTTCATGATTCGACTCCTGTGGAAGACTAACTAATGGAACCCGTTACCAGGATTGGCGTGGGCGATGGCACTACGGGCACTGCAGGGAACTGCGGAAAACTGCTGGTTAGTCTCGCCGCACGGTCGGCGTTGCGCGGTGTTTGGCCCGCGTGGTCGCAACGCTGTTTGGCGACACGAACTGGAGGAAACGCGGGAAGTGAAGGGGCAGCTGCCGGGCAAGCCGCAGCATGGCGGCCGCGTGCCGCTGACGCAGCATGGCCGCACGATGTACGCCGCTGATGGGCTTGTTATCGCCGCGCAGTCGCGTGAACTTGTTGTGCATACATCCCCCGTCTTTCGTGATTTTTTTCTTGGCGCCGATGCTGTCTGTTCAGGTCCGCAGCATCGTGTCGTCGACTTCCGCGCACTCCCCATTGCAAGGACGAGACCAGCTTGGCGAAAACAGCGTAACGACGCGAGTTCGAGCCGACTGGCCTCCAGCCTCGCGCCCTCTTCGCGTCCGGAATGTCCGAATCCGCAACGTTTTGTATGGCCCGTCGAACACTTCGCGGAACGCGTAAAGTCCCGCCCGGCAAGGCTCGGCATTTTTTGGCCAGGACTTTCCCTGAGCCGGTAAAAACGAAATATCGCTGAGAAATCGGCCTTGCCGAATGGCGCTCTGGTCCAAAGCGTCTCATCGCTGAGACGGCTTGGTGCGTTGGCGCACATAAAGCTGACCGTTTGGCCCGCTATTTGGGTGAATCGGCAGGGCACGACTCGCGGCGAGGAAAACGCGAGCTTGAAAGTCGCATAAATTTCCGCCAACAATGAGCTGACCGGTTCAGCGCAACGACACAGATTTTGATTCGATGTCACGCGCAGACACATACAAGACGGAATCGATAAACAGAACGAACGGAGGGTCGACAGACCCGATCCGGACCACACGGGGGCGGGGATCATGTACGCATCACAGCTACGCATGCGCAGCGGCGACAGCGAGATTCACGGCTGGCTCACGCATGAGCGCATCGTCTTCTACTGCAGCGGGATGTGCGTGTTGTACGTGGTGATCATCGGGTTGTGGGCCTATGCGAGTCACGGCTTCACCGACCAGCGCCTCACGCGTCCCGGTGAGGACTTTTCGATTTTCTGGTCGGCCTCGTATGGACTGCTGCACGGTTCGGCGATGCAGGTCTACGACCATGCATCGTTCGACAAGCTTCAGCGGCTGCTCTTCACGAACGTCAGCCACGACAGCGTGATGCCGTGGCTCTATCCACCGACGTTCCTCGTGTTGATCTCGCCGCTCGCGCTCTTGCCGCGGCTCGTGATGTACTTCGTGTTCGTCGGCGGCGGCATCGCGCTGCTCAGTGCGGGCACGTTGCGTGTGTCGGGCCTTGCCGACAGCTTCAGAGGATCGCGCTTCGCATGGTTCGTCGTCGCGGTCTCGCCGTGCGTGTTCGTGACAGCCCTCTTCGGCCAGAACTCGCTGCTGACCGCGGGCATCGCCGCGCTGACACTGCATTGGCTGCGTCGCCATCCGGTACGCGCGGGGCTGTGCCTCGGCCTGCTCGCGATCAAGCCGCAGATGGCCGTGCTATTTCCGCTCGTGCTGATTGCCGCGCGTGCATGGCGCACGCTGGCGGCCGCCGCGTTCAGCGCGGCGCTGTTCGGCGTGGTCAGCGTGCTGGTCTGCGGCGTGCAATCGGTGCGGCTCTTCTTCGTCAACACCGGCATTGCGCGCGAGACGCTGCTCGAACAATGCCGCGGCTACTGGCTCGCGTCGCCGACCGTGTTCGCTGTGCTGCGCGAGGGCGGCGCGCCGATCGTCGCGGCCTTTGCGGCCCAGGCCTGCGTTGGACTCATAGCCGCGGCGGCCGCATGGCACGTGTGGCGAAACACGCGCGACACGCGGCTGCGCGCGTCGAGCCTCGTCGTCGCTACGTTGCTGACGAACCCATACGTGTGGCACTACGAACTCGCGTGGCTCGGCATCGCGACGGCCAGCCTGATCGCGCTCGGCCTCGACAAAGGCTGGCTGCGCGGTGAGCAGAGCGTGATTGCACTCGCGTGGCTGTTGCCGGTCTACGAACTTTTCAACCGCACGGCCGAGTTGCCGCAGATCGGCCCGATCGTTCTGCTGCTGGTGCTGCTGATCGTCGTGCGCCGCGTGCGCGTAAAGGACGAAGAACGCGACGAGCGCGCCGCCCTCGCCTATTCGCACGCGGCTCGAATCATTCGATAAACGGGGAAGCGTGATGCCAACTCATACAACTACGCCACTGATCTCGCTCGTCGTGCCGTTCTACAACGAGCAGGACGCGGTCGAACGCTTCTTCGCGGCAGTCGTGCCGGTGCTCGAATCGATCGACGGCACGCGCTTCGAGATCGTCTGCATCAACGACGGCAGCAGCGACGCGACGCTCGATCGGCTGATCGCGCAGAGCAGCCGCGACCGGCGCATTCGCGTGATCGACCTGACGCGCAACTTCGGCAAGGAAGCGGCGCTGACCGCCGGCATTGACGAAGCATTCGGCGATGCGGTGATTCCAATCGACGCGGACCTTCAGGACCCGCCGAGCCTGATCCCGGTGATGGTCGAGCATTGGCGCGCTGGCGCCGAAGTGGTCGCCGCCAAACGCACGAACCGGCTGTGCGATACGTTCGCCAAACGCACGGCGGCCGCGCTCTACTATCGCGTGCACAACGCGCTGTCCGAAGTGAAGCTGCCGGAGAATGTCGGCGACTTCCGGCTGATCGATCGTCAGGTGGTCAATGCGCTGCGCAGCCTGCCAGAGCGCCGCCGCTTCATGAAGGGCCTGTTCGCGTGGGTCGGCTATCGCACTGTGATCGTCGAATACGAACGCGAACCGCGCAGCGCCGGTCACTCGAAGTTCTCCGGCTGGCGGCTGTGGAACTTCGCGCTCGAAGGCATCACGAGCTTCAGCACGGTGCCGTTGCGCAGCTGGACTTATATCGGACTGTCCATCGCGACGCTTGCGTTCGTCTACGGTGGGTTCGTCATCGGCCGCACGCTGTGGTCGGGCAATCCGGTGCCCGGTTACGCGTCGACGATCTCGGTGATGCTGTTCATGGGCGGCATCGAGCTGATCGGCATCGGCGTGATCGGCGAATACGTCGGCCGCATTTACTACGAGTCGAAGGAACGGCCCGTTTATCTGGTACGGCGTCGCTATCAGGCGAAGAGCAAGGTCAGCATGTTGCCGGGCGTGCGCCAGGATGCGCGCGCGGCCCATGTGGGGCGCGTCGAGCTGACACGCAGGCGTGCCGCGCCGCGGTTTCGCGTAGTCGGCCACTGAAAGCGGAGGACTTCATCATGTCTCCCGATGCATATCTCGAAATGGCCGAGACCGAAGCCGGGCACTGGTGGTTTCGCGCGCGGCGCGACGTGCTGCGCACGCTGCTCGAACGGCTCGCGTTACCGCGCCGCGCACGCGTGCTCGAAGTGGGCTCCGGCACCGGCGGCAACCTCGACATGCTCGCCGGCTTCGGCACCGTCAGCGGCCTCGAGATGGACCCGACCGCTCGGGCGCTGAGCGCGCGCAAGACCGGCAAGCAGTTCGACATCCGCGCCGGCCACTGCCCCGACGACGTGCCGTTCAACGGCGAACGCTTCGACCTGATCTGCTTCTTCGACTGCCTCGAACATATCGCCGACGACGCCGGCTCGCTCGCGCGCATGCGCGACCTGCTGACGCCTGGAGGCCGCATCGTCGTGACGGTGCCGGCCGGACAACATCTGTGGAGTGCGCACGATGTTTTCCTGCACCACTATCGCCGCTATAGCCGCGTCTCGCTGATGCGCTGCGCGGCTGCGGCGGGCTACGAAGTCGAACGCATCAGCTATTTCAACACGTTGCTGTATCCGATCGCGGTGGTCGCGCGTTGGGCCGATCGGCTGCTGCATCGCAAGCATTCGAGCGGCGACGCGATCCCACCGTGGCCGCTCAACGCGGCGCTGTACCGCGTTTTCAGCGCCGAGCGCCACTGGCTCGCGCATGCGCCGCTGCCTTATGGCGTATCGCTGTTCGCGGTCCTACGCAAGCGCGAGGGAGCGTCGCGATGATGCCGGTGGAACGGGTCAAGCTGATGCGCTTTGGCGCGAGCGGCGTCATCGCGACCGGCCTGCACGTGTGCATTGCGCTGACGCTGATCGCGGACGCGGGCATGTCGCCGGCGTGGGCCAACGCGATCGCGTTTACATGGGCGACGGCGGCCTCGTATCTGTTGAACACGTTCTGGAGTTTTTCGGCGCTGCCCGCGTTGATGAACGCTGGGCGGTTCATGCTCGTATCGCTGGGCGGCCTGACGTTGACCGCGCTCGTATCGCGGCTGACGCAGCTCGCGGGCGGCCCGCCCATGCTCGGTATCGCGCTCGTCGTGTGCGTGGTGCCGCCGCTCACGTTCATTGCGCATCGGTGCTGGACGTATCGCTGAATACGAAGCACACGTAACGCGGCTCACGCCGTGCGCAACGCCTTCTGACACGCCGCGAGTACCGCGCCGCCCCCCAGCAGCAACGCCGAATACACGAGCCCGCGCGCGAGCCCGGCGCCATCCGATACCCAGCCGATCACGACCGGCCCGACGATCTGTCCGAACGCGAACACGATCGTGAAGGCGCTGATGCCCTTCGCCCAGTGGCTCGCGGGCAGATTGTGGCGCACGAACGCGGTCGTCGATGCGACCGCCGACAGGAACGTCGCGCCGAACAGCGTGCCCGAAACGAACGCGACCCACGGCTGGGTGAAGAGCGCAGGCAGCAGTGTCGCGATCGCTAGCAGCGCGTTGAGCACGGCGAGCGCCTGGCCGCCGCGCATGCGATCGAGCAGCGTCGACCAGATCCGCGCCGACACTACGGTCGCCGCGCCGAGCAGCAGATAAAAGCCGGTGACGACCGCCGCGCTCATGCCGGCGTTGCGCAGCAGCGCGACGATGAAGGTCATGTAGCCGATATAGCCGACGCCGAACAGTCCGTAGCCCGCGAGCGCGGCCGCGTAATGCGGCCAACCCGGCGCGGAGGTGGCGCCGGCTGCATGCGCGGCAGCCGCCGCGCTCATATGTGCACGCTCGATTCTGCGCGACGCGCCGATCGCGACCGCGGCGAACAACGCGCAGGCCGCCGCGAGCGCGAACCACGCGAACTGCCAGCCGTGGACGGCATCAAGGATCGTCACCGGCACCAGCACCGACGACGCGACGATCCCCCAGCCGGTGCCGCCGTAATACAGGCCCAGCACGAGCCCCGCGTCGCGCGGACGCGCCGACGCGAGCCGCGCCGCGAGCACGCCGCCGCCGATGAAGATCGCCGCGCTGCTCGCGCCGGTGATCACGCGCAGTGTCAGCAGCGCATCCGTGCTGGCGGTGAGGCCGCTGCCCGCCATCAACAGCGCGGTCAGCACGCAACCGGCCGCGAACAGCGCCCCCGCCGACCAACGGCGCGCGAGGCGCGGAAACACCAGCGCGCCGAGCAGATAGCCGAGGGCGTTCGCGGTATTCATCGCGCCGGCCTGCGCGAAGCTCCAGCCGAGGTCCAGCTTCATCGCCGGCAACAGTAGCGCGTAGGCGAAGCGCGCGAAACCGAGCGCTGCCGCGCTGCCGAGCGATAGCGCGGCGGCCAGCAGCAGTGTCGGCAGACGTTGGGCGGGTATCGTGGTTGGAGCGTGCGATGCGGTGTCGGCGGAACGGGAGGACATGGGCGGACGGACCTGAACGAGAACGCTGCGAGCCGGTTCTGATCGGACGATGAGTTGGACGTATGCGGCAGATTGCCATGATAGCCGGGAGAGACGTTTCGCCGCGAGCTTCTCGCTCGAACCCGCGAGGCACGGCACGTGGCAGTTGATCGATCTGCCGATGGGGGGCAAGGTTCGCGCGGCGGCAACGGTCGCGCATCGGTGGACAAGGTATCGATGATCGGCTGACCGAAAAGGACTGCACACTAGCGCTTCCAGCGCGCTCTACCCGCCCGCCCCTTCCGGCTCATGCGGCACGAGCCGCGCTTTCGCGTGGCGCATCTTTTCCAGTGTCTCGGGCCCGGCCTTCAGCGCGACGCCGATCGCGAGCGCATCCATGATGCACAGATGCACGAGCCGCGACACGCCCGGCGTATTCGGATCGATCGGAGCCGCCACGCGCAGCAGCAGCGGAATATCGACCAGCCATGCGAGCCGCGAGCCGACGTTGGTCAGCGCGATCGTCGTCGCGCCGCGCTCCTTCGCGATCTGGATGCTTTCGTTGACTTCGACGCTGCGCCCCGAATGCGAGATCGCAAACGCGACGTCGCCGGGCTCCATCAGGCCCGCGTAAAGCCGCTGCAAATGACCATCGGTGAACGCGGCCGCCGCGATGTCGATGCGCAAAAACCGCAGCGCCGCATCCTGCGCGACGAGCCCCGAACCTGAACCCACACCGAAGAAAAACACGCGCCGGGCGCTCACAAGCGCCGCGATCGCGCTTTCGACCACCGCGGGATCGAGCGCGCCGCGCGCATGCGTAATGCCGTCGATCGCCGCTTCGCCGACCTTGTCCATTAAGGTCTGCACGTCGTCGTCGCGCGCAACCGCGGTCGACGCATACGGCAATCCGCCGGCCACACTCTGCGCGAGCTGCATCTTGAAGTCGCGCAGACCGTGCGCACCGATCGCGCGGCAAAAACGCGTGACGGAAGGCTCGGACACTTCGGCGCGCTGCGCGAGATCGGTGATGCTCGCGCGCATCGCGAAGTCGACGTCGGCGAGCACCATGTCGGCGACCTTGCGCTCGGCGGGCCGCAGACTCGCGAGTGCGTTGCGGATATGGGGAATCAAGTTCGGTGCGGACACCCGGTGTTCCTTAGGGGCTGTTTCATATGGATCCGCGTCGCTCGCAGCTTCTTCGGCTTCAATCGGCCTGATCGAACCGGGTTCGAATCACGCGGTTCAGACCAGCCTGCGCCCACTCTCCGTATCGAACAGATGAATATGTTCGGCCGGCAGACGCAACGCAACGCGCTGACCGGGCTCGATCTTCGAGCGTTCGCGCGTCGTCACGCACCACGCGGAGCCGCCTATTTTCCCGTACAAGTGCGTCTCGGCGCCAGTTGGCTCGATCACTTCGACGTCGAGCGCGGCATCCGGTATCTGCGTCGTGATCTCGATGTGCTCGGGCCGCACGCCGAGCGTGGCCTGCGCACCGACCACGGCCGACGCGGGCGTGCGTTCGAGCGCGACCTCGCTGCCGTCCGCGAGTTTCAACGCGAGGCCCTCACCCGGGGTGCGATTGACGATCACGCCCTCGACGAAATTCATCGACGGCGAGCCGAGGAAGCTCGCGACGAACAGATTCGCCGGCCGGTCATAGAGTTCGAGCGGACGGCCGATCTGCTCGATCCGTCCCGCGTTCATCACGACGATGCGATCGGCCATCGTCATCGCTTCGATCTGATCGTGCGTGACGTAGATCACCGTGTTCTTCAGGCGCTGATGCAGCGCCTTGATTTCGGTGCGCATCTGCACGCGCAGCTTCGCGTCGAGATTCGACAGCGGCTCGTCGAACAGGAACAGCGACGGCTCGCGCACCACCGCGCGGCCCATCGCGACGCGTTGCCGCTGACCGCCCGACAGCGCGCGCGGCAAACGGTCCAGATAGCCGCTGAGGTTCAGCATCTTCGCGGCGGCATCGATGCGCGGCTTGAATTTCTCCGCGGATTCCTTGCGGATTCTCGGACCGAACGCGATGTTTTCATACACCGACAGATGCGGATACAGCGCGTAGCTCTGGAACACCATCGAGATATTGCGCTGCTGCGGCGCGAGCGTATTCGCGCGCGTGCCGCCGATCATCAGATCGCCGCCGCTGATTTCCTCCAGCCCGGCCACCATCCGCATCAGCGTGCTCTTGCCGCAGCCCGACGGACCGACCAGCACGACGAACTCGCCGTCGTCGATGTCGAGATCGATGCCGTGCACGACCTGGGTATCGCCATAGCGTTTGAAGATGCCGCTCAGTTGCACTGCTGCCATGCTGTCCTCATTGTCTTGCTGCGTGTTGTATTGCGGGTGTCGTAGTGCGCGCGCGGCGCGCGGCTCAGAACGATTCGAGCGTCAACTCCTGCGCCATTAGCCGGTTGCCCGCCATCAAGCCGCCATCGACCGGCAACGCGACTCCGGTGATCACGCGCGCTTGCGGCGACGCGAGAAACAGCACCGCGTCGGCGATGTCGTCGGGCGTCGCGAAGTCGCGCAACGGGTACCACTTCTTAAGGTCCTCGAACACCTGCGGATTCTTGTCGACCCGCGCCTGCCACGCCTGCGTCTTCACGGTACCCGGACACACGATGTTCGCGCGAATGCCGTGGCGGCCCAGCTCGATCGCGAGCGCCTTCGTATAGCTGATCAAGCCGGCCTTCGCGGCGCTATACGCGGGATGACCGAGCGCGGCGAGACCGTTCACCGAGCCGATCAGCACGAGCGCGCCGCGCTGCCGTTCGATCATCGACGCGCGCACCGCCTCGACCGTGTGATACGTGCCGTTCAGATTCAGATGGATGTCGCGCTGCCAGCTCGCGGCGTCGGTGGTTGCGAGCGACGCGCCGAGCGCCGCGCCCGCGTTCGCGACCAGCACGTCGACCGGTCCGCGCTGCGCGACCGCCGCGGCCACCGCTTGCTGCACCGCGGCGGCGTCGCCGAGATCGACCGCGACCGGCACGATCCTGTCTGCGCCCTGGCGTGCGCCGAGACGCGCGCTCAGCGCTTGCAGCGCGGCCGCGTCGATGTCGAGCGCGAGCACGGTGTCGCCCGCCTCGACGAAGCGCTCGCACAACACGCTGCCGATACCGCCGCATGCGCCCGTTACCAATACGACACGATCCATGTGTTCCTCGCTCGTTCGCCCGGCCGATTCGGCCGTCTTGCCGTCGCCTTGCGCCACCCGGCTTGCGTAGCGCGCAACGCTGTAAATTTCTTACAAAAGCGTTTTTCGGCGACTGCCCGGTCATCCCGAAGAGTGGGTTTTCAAACCATCGCGCAATGCAGAATACCCCATGCTTTCCAGCATCTTATGCACAAAATCACCGAGGAAAAAATATCGCAGACCCTACGTGACAAGCTATTTTGCGTCATGTAGGATTTTTTCAAACAATTTACCCAAGGCGGCCGGCGACGGCAGCAAACCACCCACAGGAGAGAGAAAAATGTCGTTGCATGCCCGTGCTTCCCTCGCGCTAGGCAAAGTCGCCGTGGCGCTCGCGTTTGCAGGTATCGCCGTGTCGGCCCGTGCCGAAACGGTCCGCGTGACGGTCGCTCACTACAGCGACGCGACCGCGCCGTACTTCGAGAAAATGGCCCGCAACTTCGAGAAGGCAAACCCCGGCACGACCATCAAGATCGAAGACGTGAACTGGGACACGCTGCAACAGAAGCTGCAAACAGACATCTCCGGCGGCGCCAACGCGGACCTCGCGATCGTCGGCACGCGGTGGCTGCTCGACTTCGTGAAGGACGACGTCGCCGAGCCGCTCGACGGCTATATGGACGCGAACTTCAAGGCCCGCTTCATCGGCCCCTTCCTTGCACCTGGCCAGATCAACGGCAAGACCTACGGGCTGCCGATCGCCGCTTCCGCGCGCGCGCTGTACTACAACAAGGACATGCTCGCGAAGGTCGGCTACCCCGACGGCCCGAAGACCTGGAACGACGTGATCGATGCATCGAAGAAGCTGAAGGCGCAAGGCATCGCCGGCTTCGGTCTGCAAGGCAAGGAAATCGAAACCGACGTCTACTATTACTACGCGCTGTGGACGGCGGGCGGCGACGTGGTCGGCAAGGACGGCAAGGCCGCGTTCAATTCGCCGGCGGGCGTGAAGGCCGCGACGATGTACAAGCAGATGATCGACCAGGGTCTCACGCAACCGGGCGTCACCGGCTATAGCCGCGAAGACGTGCAGAACCTGTTCAAGCAGGGTCGTGTCGCGATGGTGATCTCCGCGCCGTTTCTCGCGAAGCAGATCAAGAAGGAAGCACCGAACCTGAAGTACGGCATCGATCCGGTACCGATGGGCACGACGCACGCCACCTACGCGGTCACCGACTCGATCGTGATGTTCAAGAACTCGAAGGCGAAGAAGACCGCGTGGAAGTTCCTCGACTATCTGTTCACGAAGGAACCGCGCGTCGAGTTCACGACGACCGAAGGCTTCCTGCCGACCACAAAGGCCGAAGCGGCGGACCCGGCGTTCAACGATCCGGACATCAAGGCGTTCGTCGCGTTGCTGCCCACGGCTCACTTCGCGCCGACCGTGACAGGCTGGGAAGACACCGCGAAGGCCGTGACCGACTCGATGCAAGCGATCTATCTGAACAAGGCGCAACCGGCTGACGCGTTGAACACGGCGGCTGCGCAGGCGAACAAGTCGCTCGGTCATTGATACTCGGCTTGCGGCAGTAACGAGACGAACAGGGGACGCGCGGCGCCGTAGCTAAAGCGCCGCGCGTTGCGCCACGCCCCCCCACCATTCGAGCCTATGCAGCACGACGCACCCACCGGCCCATTCCGTCGCGCCCGCCGCCAGAAAGCGGGCGCGTCTTACGATCGAGCAAGCATGAGCCGTTCCGTTTCTCCGCGCGCGCATGCGCCCTGGTTGCTGATTGCGCCGAGCCTCGTTCTGGCGCTGTTCATCATCAGCTATCCGATTTTCAACATCGTGTGGCAATCGCTGCACGAGGTGTCGCGCTTCGGCGCGATTCGCGACTTCACCGGCGCGCAGAATTTCATCAACGTATTCGAGGACCCGGTGTTTCTCGCTTCGGTACGCCGCACGATCATCTGGACCGTGTGCGTGGTGGGCGGCACGGTGCTGATCTCGGTACCTGTCGCGCTGATTCTGAATCAGGACTTTCACGGCCGCGGTGTGGCGCGCACGATCGTGATGCTGCCGTGGTCCGTGTCGCTGACGATGACCGCCGTCGTCTGGCGCTGGGCCTTCAACGACGACTACGGCATGGTCAACGTCACGCTGCAGCGGCTCGGCCTGATCAGCGGCCCGATTCACTGGCTCGCGACGCCCGAATTCGCATTTCCCGTCGAAATCGCGGTTGGCATTCTGGTGTCGATTCCGTTCACGGTGACGATTTTTCTTGGCGGCCTGTCTTCGGTTCCAGGCGATATCTACGAAGCCGCGCGTATCGACGGCGCGAGCGCCTGGCAGCAGTTCCGTCAATTGACGATGCCGCTGCTGCGCCCGTTCATCAACATGGCGATCCTGCTGAACGTGATCTACGTGTTCAACTCGTTTCCGATCATCTGGGTGATGACGCAAGGCGGGCCCGACAACAGCACGCACATCCTCGTCACCTATCTGTACGAACTCGGCTTTCGGCTCGGACGTCCCGGTGAAGCGGCCGCCGTTTCGCTGATCATGCTCGTGATGCTGTTCGTGTTCTCGATCGCTTATCTGCGTCTGCAACGCACGAAAGAAGGAGTGCCGTCATGAGTCTGAGCGCGAAGACCAAACGCTCGCTGTGGTGCTGGATCGCGCTGACGCCGCTCGTGATCGTCATACTGTTTCCGTTCGCGGTGATGTTCTTCACATCGGTCAAGCCCGCGTCGGAGATCTTCGTCTATCCGGCGCGCTGGCTGCCGGTGCAGTGGCAGTGGCGCAATTTCGTCGACATGTGGGACGCGGCCAACTTCGGCGTCGCGCTGCGCAACAGCACGATCATCAGTTGCCTGTCCACCGCGCTCGCACTCGCGGTGAGCCTGCCCGCCGCTTACGCGCTCGCGCGCTTCCCGTTTCGCGGACGCGGTCTGTATCGGCAGTTCCTGCTCGTCACGCAGATGCTGTCGCCGATCCTGCTGGTGGTCGGCCTGTTCCGGCTCGCGGCGATGATTCCATGGGGCGACGGCAACCTGGTCGATTCGAGAATCGGCGTGATCGTGTCGTACGCGGCGTTCAATATCGCGTTCGCGGTGTGGATGCTGTCGTCGTACTTTCAGACCGTGCCGCAGGATCTCGAGGAATCCGCGTGGCTCGAAGGCTGCAGCCGTACGCGCGCGGTATTCAAGGTGTTTCTGCCGCTCGCGGTGCCGGCGATCGTCGTGACCGCGATCTTCACGTTCATCAATGCGTGGAACGAGTTCGCGGTCGTCTATACGTTGATCCGCTCGCCGGAAAACAAGACGCTGACCGTGCAGGTGACCGATATGGTGGCGGGCAAGTACGTGGTCGAATGGCATCTGGTGATGGCCGCGACTTTGGGTGCGACGTTGCCGGTTTCGATTGTGTTTGCGTGGTTGCAGCGTTATATGGTGAAGGGGCTCGCGCTCGGCGCGGTGAAATAAGCAGCTGCGCGGCGCGTGCCGCGCAGCGTGGGAATGCGGCTCGCGCGTCAGTCGGCGCCGCGCACGATGCGCAGATCGCGCTCGACACCATCGCCCAATGCGGCCAGCGCCTTCTTGTACTGCTCGCTTTCGTAAGCGGCGACGGCTGCTTCGTAGGTCGGGAATTCGATCACGACCGTGCGCTCCTTGAGGCCCTGCTCGCGCGCCTCGTCCGCCACGCCCCGCACGAGAAATTTGCCACCCGCCGCCGCTACCGCGGCCGGGGCGAGTTGCGCGTACGCGGCCAGTTTCTGCGGATCGTTCGTCTTGCGGTACGACGTCACCCAATAACCTTTGCTCATTCGAATCTCCTTGTGTGATGGAACAACGCGGAACGAAAGCGGACCATATCGGTCGCTGTCCTGCATGGTAACAAAGCGGGCTGGCTCGCGATGCCCTGCCGTCACCGCACATTCCATCTGACTGTCACCCGGTCGCGGCCCACCACGGCGACGCTCAGTGGCACCGCGCCGCCGCGGGCCACGACTTCGGTATGCTGCATCGCCCGCGCCGCGCCCCCCGTTCGCGCCAGCGGACCGTAGAGTTCCGGGCGGCGCCTTGCGAGCCACCGGCGCCCGACGCTCTCAGCGATCAACGCCGTATCGAGTTCGGCGGACACGAATGCGCTTTCACCGCCGGCGCTGTCGGCTAGAACGCGGCCGCACGGGTCGACAATCAATGCGGAGTCCATTTCGCCGGCGTGCGCGTTGCCTTTCTCGCTGCCGCCCTCGGTCGCTGCGCTGAATGCGACGAACATGCCGTTATCGGCCGCGCGTGCTGGCAACCAGCGGCTCAGCGCGCCAATCGGGTCGCGCTTGGCGCATTGACTCGCGCTCAGATAGCGCCGGTGCGGTGCGACCAGCAGCGTTGCACCCATCAGCGCGGTGATGCGAACGTTTTCGATCAGATAGTTGTCGGCGCCGATCAGCACGCCGATGCGAACGCCCCACGCCGTGTCGAAGACGGTGAAGCGGTCGCCGCATTCGATGCGCCGATGCTCGAACGCATACAGCTTGCGATGACAATGACGGATGCCGCCAGGCATGCAAATCACGTAGCTGTTGAAGATACGCCCGTCCGGGGCACGCTCGAACAGGCCGACACCGGCGCCGACACCCGTCGCTTCGACCGCGTCGGCGATCGCGCTGACCGACGGTCCATCGAGCGGCTCGGGCAGCGCCTGGAACTCGCGCCGACCCAGCTTCGCCACACTCGCGCACTCGACCAGACACGCTTCGGGAAACACCGCGAGCCCGATCCCATCGTGCGCGGCACGCGCAAGCCGCTCCGCGATAAGCGAAACGCGATTGACCGGTGGCGAGATCCCCGCGCCCGATAATTCCAGCGGAACGGCGGCAACCCGCAGCATCGAAGTAGACACGGCAAACACCTCATAAACGGCGATTCGGATAGCCTCATTGGACCCGCCGTGCATCGATAAGTAAAATGAATATTTCGATCCGTTCGATAGGCTAAGAGAATGGAACTGAAGTTGTTGCGTGCTTTCGTGACCGTGGCCGAACAGCGCCACTTCGGTCACGCCGCCGACCACCTGTGCGTGAGCCAGCCCGCACTGAGCAAGCAGATCGTTGCGCTCGAGTCGAGTCTCGGCGCGCGCCTGTTCGTGCGCGGCCGGCATGGCGCCGAACTGACCGCGTTCGGCGAAGCGTTTCTGGCCGATGCCATCGCGCTGATCCGGGATGCCGATGAGGTTCTCGCGCGCGCACGCGAGGCGGGCAGCGGCAAACGCGGTGCATTGCGCATCGGTCTCGGGCTCTCCGCCCTCGACTTCGCGCCACCGCTGATCGCCCAATTCCGGCGGCTCAATCCGAACGTATCCGTCACGCTCAACGATCTGTCGTCGGCCGAGCAAAGCAGACGCTTGCTTGCCGGCAAGCTCGACGTCGGTTTTCTACGCTTGCCCGCGGAGGCCGGACTGGCATCGTTCGCCGTGCTCGATGAACAACTGGCGCTCGCGTTGCCGCGAAACGCGAGCGTCAAGCGCCTGCCTGCCAATCTGGACCGGCTGAACGAGACGGGATTCATTGCGCTCGCGCGCGGACGCGGGCCGGGACTGGCCGCGCAGATCGATCGGTGGTGTGGCGCGCATGGTTTCGTGCCGCGCGTGATCCAGCAAGCCGACGACATCCAGACGGTGCTCGCGACCGTCGCCGCTGGCGTCGGCGCGGCGTTCGTGCCGTCGCGGGTGCAATCCCTGCTTCGCGATGCGACCGTCATACCGCTACGCGATGTCGCGGCGCGCTGGCGCGTCGGACTCGCATGGGAGCCTGCGCGCGACGATCCGGTGACCGCGCGTTTCGTCGAGTTCGTACGTGGCGCGGCGAAATCGACGGGACGCGCCCCAAAGAGCATCTGACGCGCATAACGGGAACTGTCTCTTCCAGCATCGCAAAACGACTTAGCTATTAAGCGTTTTGTGCACTAGGCTTGCCTTTGCACACTTCAAGCGATGGATCAAAGGAGACAACGAATGAGCGAGCGATACGAGCCGTTTTGTGCGTGCTGCGGCAGCCCCGATCACCGGGCGATGAGCCGTCGGACTTTCATGAGCCTGCTTGCGGGCAGCGCCGCCGGACTCGCGATGCCGTCCGCGTTCGCCGCGGACACACCCGACGTGCCCACGATCGCTTTTGACTCGATTGCCAACCCCGTACGTTTGCCGAACGACACGTACTTCGGCGAATGCTCGGGCGTCGCACTCAATTCGCGTGGCCATATCTTCGTGCTGTCGCGCGGCAACACCACCGGCCCCGCGTATGGCGCGGCCGCCGCGCAATTGCTCGAGTTCGCGCCGGATGGACGTTTCGTGCGTGAGATCGGCCACAACCTGTATGCGTGGTCGTTCGCGCACACGGTGAAGGTGGACCGGCACGACAACATCTGGGTCACCGACAAGGGCTCGGACATGGTGATCAAGTTCACGCCGGAAGGACGCGTCGCGATGGTGTTCGGCCGCAAGCAGGAAGCCTCGGACGAAGAAACCGCGCCGCTCAAGCATCCGAATCCGCCGCTGCCGTCCGAACCCGGACGCTTTCGCCAGGTGACCGACGTCGCGTGGGACAAGGCGGGCAACACCTACATCAGCGACGGATACATCAACTCGCGCGTCGCGAAGGTCGATCGCGACGGCAACTGGCTGAAGTCATGGGGCGATCGTGGCACGGGACCGGGGCAGTTCCATACGCCGCATAGCATCGCGGTCGATGCGCACGACCACGTGTACGTGGCCGATCGCAGCAACCGGCGCATCCAGGTGTTCGATACCGAGGGCACGTTCCTGCGCCAGTTCACGATCGACGTGCCGGTGCCGCCGGACGCGCGCCCCGCGATCGGCAATATGCCGAGCGAAGCGGAGCTCGCCGCGGGCACGTTCGCGCCGGGCTCACCCTGGGCGATCTGTATTTCGCCGGGACCGAATCAGGTGCTCTATAGCGCCGACGCGTTTCCGGGCCGCATCTACAAGATGACGCTCGATGGCAAAGTGCTCGGCGTACTCGGCAAAGCGGGCAAACAGCCGAAACAGTTCGGCTGGATTCACGAGATGGCGTGCCCTTCGGAAAACGTCTTATTCGTGGCCGAGTTGCTGAACTGGCGTGTTCAGAAACTGGTCTTGCATGCGTGATGGACGAGGGCCGGCGCGTTCGCTTTTGATGCGGACGCGGACCGGTCCCGTCGATGTCAAGCCATCTCAGTCGTAATGGCGATGCTTGTGATGGCGCTTGCCCGAATGGTAGCCGCGCGAGTAGTCGTCGGCGTACGAGTTCGAGCGCGAGATGTTGCCGCCGAGCGCCGAACCCGCGCCGCCGCCGAGCGCCGCGCCGACGAGGCCGCCAGTACGGCCGCCCATCGCATTGCCGGCCGCGGTGCCCGCGCCGCCACCGAGCGCGCCGCCGATGATCGCGCCGGTACGTTCGCGACGATTCGACGTGACCGCGCCGCCCGCACCACCGCCCACCGCGCCACCGATCACCGCGCCGGTGCTGCCGCCCACCGCGCCGCCGACTGCCGCGCCGGCCACACCACCGAGCGCGCCGCCGAGCATGTTGTTCATATCACCGGCGAGGGCCGGCAACGACGCCGCAGCGCTCAATGCAGCCACGGCAACCATCTGGACGATCTTCTTGGACATATCGGGTCTTTGTTTTAGTGAGACGGCGCCGAGTATAGCGGGGCTTTCGAAAGGCCTTTGTAACTGCGACAGTCGATCACGGTAAGACGTGTAACAAAATGAATGGGGTATTGTTTTTTGCGGTGACCGTGAAAAACAAGGGCCGCTCTTGGTGAGCGGCCCCCTGGAGTGAATGCCGATTAGCGGTCTGAATCTACTCTTCTACCCACGCGTTGTTGCCGAAGCTTCGTATTGATAGATCGTGTCGGCCTTCAGGTCGCGCACGCGCGCGTGATAGTTGAACACGATCTCGCCGTTGATGCCGTCGGTATAAGTGCTTTGCACCGCGTGCACCGTATGTTTCGCGTGGTCGCCGTGATTGATGCCGCTGATGCGCACCTGCGGATTGACCGCAGGTGCGAGCGACGACCACGACACGGTAACTTCGCTAGTCGGGTCGCTGCCCCAGGTCAGGTGGATCTGCTCGGGCGTGCCATCGGGTGCGCCGCTATTGGCGGCGCGCGCGGTCGATGCGAGCGCGCCCGCCGCCGTTGCGAGACTCGATGCGCCGGCGAACTTCAGAAAGCCACGGCGCGAGACGATCGATGCGCCTTGCTCATCGGCAGGCGTTGTCTTGACGATTTTTCTGGTCGACATGTCCGGTACGGTTGTTCAGGTGGAAGAATGCCAGCGCAAAACAACGCCCCGCGGGGCGAGCGCGGACGGAAAGTGATGGATGATCGTAGCCGGACGGCGATGACAGACCGATGAAAACATCGGAAGAACAGCGGACGGTGCGGATTGAGATTGAAAAGCGCATAAAAACGAATTGCCGGTGCGGCGCGCGATTCGATTACGCGCATGCAACCGGCAATCGGCAATCCGCCTGAGCGCCGCTCAGGTTTGCTTTCAAGAGTGAAATCTAAACAGTCGCGTCACGTGCGCGCGGGCGGCTGCGGATTGGTTGCGGGATTTGTGTCGAACCTCGACACACGAACAATGCCATTCGCGTCGATCAGCTTCGACAAGCCGACTTCGAGCGCATCGGCGATATCCTTGTCATACACTTCGTCGCCATTCACATATAGCGTGAACGATTGCAGGTATTTCGCTTTCTTCTCCGGATTCTCGATGGTCTGCCGTGTCCATTGATAAAGCGGGTAGTTCTCGGCGCCCATTCTTTCCGCTTCGCTCACGTAGTCAGCGAATGCATCGAATTGGCATTTGAGCGTGGCGTGATGCGTTTGCAAAAGAGTACGAAGTGCTGGATGCGCGGCGCACGAAGGGTCCGCGCGCAGCGAGTTGGCGAGTTCCGCCGATGCGGTGATTCGTAGCTGGAATTGCAAGGGAGACGACATCACGACCTCGATCGCGTCGGTAACGGTTGTCAAAAGTCCGCGGGCGCGGCCTTGTCGGCAATACGCGCGTCGAGCACCGCTTCACACTGCTCGATTTCATCGTTGCTCATCGGCTTGCCAAGCAGATAACCCTGCGCATGCGTGCAACCGCATACGCGTACGAAATTGAGCTGCTCCTGGGTTTCGATGCCCTCGGCCGTGGTCGGCATGCCGATCTCGCGCGCAAGCGCGACGATGCCGCGCACCACGGCCGCCGATTCGCGACCATGCACGGCCTCGCGCACGAACGAGCTGTCGATCTTCAGCTTGTCGAACGAGAAGCGCACCAACGTCGACATCGTCGAAAAGCCGGTGCCGAAGTCGTCGAGCGCCAGCGCGATACCCAATGCGCGCAACCGGGTGATATTGCGGCGAGTCACTTCATCGTCGTTCAGCAGTGCCGTTTCCGTAACCTCGAGATTGAGCCGCGTGGGCGGCAGCCTCGTCTTCCGAAGTATGGCCGTCACCGTCGATGCGAACGATTCCTCGCGCAACTGCACCGGCGATACATTGACCGCGACGATCACCTTGTCGCGCCACGTCGACGCCGCCATGCACGATTGCAGCAGCACCCATTCGCCCAACAGGAGAATCAGGCCGGTGCGCTCGGCGGTCGGAATGAACGCCGACGGCGACAACTCGCCGCGCGTCGGATGAGCCCAGCGAAGCAGCGCCTCGCGGCCCGCTACCGCGCCGGTGTGCAGATCGATGATCGGCTGATACTCCATACGCAAACCATCGAACGATTTCAGCGCGCCTTCGAGGTCGCTGCGCAGCAGGCTCAGGCTTTCGTCGGATACGTGCTTCTCGGCATCGAAAATCGCAAACGCGCTTTTACCGCTGCGCTTGACCCCATACAGCGCGCGGTCGGCGCAGATCAGCAATTGCGGACCCGTTTTCGCATGTTCAGGGTACAGCGCGATGCCGACGCTCGCGCCGATATGCACGAGCGCTTCGCTCAGCACGAACGGCCGCGCCAGCGTTCTGACGATGCGATCGGCCAGCACGCGCACGTCGCGAAGCTGCCCGGTGTCGTCCGAAATCGCCACGAACTCGTCGCCGGCGAGGCGGCCAACCTGGTCGCCGCTTGGCAGCAGGTCGCGCAAACGCGTCGCGGCTTCCTGCAGAATCTGGTCGCCGGCCGCATGGCCGAGACTGTCGTTGATCGCCTTAAAGCCATCGAGGTCGATCAGCAGCACCGCGAACGCACCGCCCTGCCCGGTCGAACTCTCGCCGGTGCGCTCGAGCAGCAGTTCGCTGATGCGCGCGCGATTCGGCAGACCGGTCAGGCTGTCCTGGCGAGCGAGGCGATGACTGTTTTCGCGCGCGAGCAGCAACGCGACGGTATCGCGATTGCTGCGCAGCGCAACCGTGAAGAAGCCGGCCGCGCAAAACGGTACCTGAAATAGCAACACGAGCTTGCCATTGCCCGGCGACATTGCCGCGCCGATACTCAGAAAGCTCAGAATGAAAACGATCTGCAATAACGCAAGCCGCGGCGTGCCCGCATTACGTCCCGCCAATCCGCCAATCACACCGACCGCGCAAACGTTTCCAAGCAGAAAAAGCGTGGGACTCCCGCTGATATTGCACAGAAATGTGCCGAAACCGAATAGCGCGCTCCACAACAGACTCGCGAAAATAAACGCGGAAGTCGGTGTGGGCAGCCCTTTCGCGGCGCGCGCGCGGCATAGCCAGATCAACAGGAGCCGCACGATCAGCAATGCGACGACCGCAATCCCCCATGCGGCATACAGCGGAATCGGATAAAGATAATACGCAGTCGCGCAAACGCTGATTTCGCAAATCGATGCGAATATGATCGAAGCGGTTCGCGTAAACAGGTTGGCCAGCAGAATCTGCCGGTTGTCCGGACTCAGGTTCTGAGCAGAGGACACGAGCCATTTGAAAAATGGAGACCTTGGTTCGGTAAAAGCCATGACCTGCGCATTCGACGGTTAGTGGGTCCGAATCGGCATGCGAATGGACGGCTCGTGCAACGATTACATAAACATAAAATATCAGATTAATGCGGGCAATGGCGTGAAATGACTATTAGCCGCGCTTCTGCTCGGCGCGGCGTCTTTCCGATGTTTGCTCAAAGGCAATAAAAAAGAGGAAGAGCGTGGCTCTTCCTCCTTGATGATTTCCGCGTTCCCGGCTTCCCGAGTCGCGATCGCCGGCCTTGCTTAGTCGTACAGCACGGCTACGATCTTCGGATCGTTTATGTTGGTCTTATCGTACCAGTAGAAACCGGTATCGATCTTCTTCGGCAGCTTCTCGCCATGCAGCGCCTTGACCGCCGAGTCGACCGTGCACTTGCCGATACCGACCGGGTTCTGCGTAATCGCGCCGGCCATCAAGCCCGACATGATGTTGTCCTTCTGCTCCTTGCCGGAGTCGAAGCCGATCAGCACGAGTTTCTTGCCCGACTCCTTGATGCCAATCGCTGCGCCATCCGCGGAACCTTCGTTCGCGCCGAAGATGCCCTTCAGGTTCGGATTCGCCTGGATCATGGCCTTGGCGATTTCCGCCGACTTCAGGTGGTCGCCGGCGCCGTATTGCACGGATACGATCTTGATGTTCGGATGCTTCGACTTGATCTGATTGACGAAACCGTCGCGACGATCGACACCGGTGCGGCTGGTCTGGTCGTGCACGATCACGCCGACTTCGCCGGAATTGCCGATGAACCCGGCCATCTTGTCGGCGGCGAGCGCGGCGGCGGCGACGTTGTCCGTTGCGCAGGTCGTCAACGGAATATCGCTGTCGACGCCAGAGTCGAATGCGATCACCGCAATCTTGTCGTTCTGGGCGCGCTTGAGCAAGGGGATGGCCGCTTTGCTGTCGAGCGCCGCGATACCGAGCGCCTGCGGCTTCTTCGCGAGCGCGGCTGACAGCATGTCGATCTGCTTGTCGACCATCGCTTCCGTTTCCGGTCCCTCGAACGTGATCCTGACGTTGTTCGCTTTCGCGGACTGCTCGGCACCCGATTTGACGGCTTGCCAGAACTGATGCTGGAAGCCTTTCGAAATAAGCGGAATATACGGCTCATCCGCATACGCGAGACTGCTTCCGCCAACGAGCGCACCGACACCGACCACGATACCTATTAGTCTTCTCTTCAACATGGGGCCTCCTCCAATGGTTGGGCTATCAAGCCGCTATCGAGCTTTCGAGGGAGCCTTCACGTGCCCTCTGCTGCTCCTGCGTTCCCTGCTTATTTGCTGCTTCCTTGCACCTACATCAACTTCCCCGGCTGCGCCGCAGGATGTCCGCGTACACCGCCAGAATGATGATCAAACCCGTCACGACGATCTGCCACTCCTGCGCGACCGACATGATGCGCAGTCCGTTGGTCAGCACGCTCATGATGAAAGCGCCGATGATGGTTCCGAGTATCGTGCCCGAACCGCCGCTCAACGACGTGCCGCCGATCACGACTGCCGCGATCGCATCGAGCTCGTAGCCCTGACCGAGCGCCGGCTGCGCGGAATTGAGCCGCGATGCGATCAACAGACCCGCGATGCCGCAGATCGCGCCGCCCACGCCGTAAATCGCGATCTTCCAGCGATCGACATTGACGCCCGAGAGCCGCACCGCCTCTTCATTGCTGCCGAGTGCGAACGTATAGCGGCCGAGCGCGGTGCGATTGAGCGTAATGGAACTGACGATCGCGAGAAAGAACAGGATCAGTACCGCATTCGGAATCGGCACGCTCGGCAGAAAATAGCCGATCAGCGAGTCCTGGGAAATACGGTAGAAGTTCTCGGTATCGGTGAAATAGATCGGCTTGTCGGCCGACACGACGAGCGAAAGTCCTTTGAGCAGCATCATCATGCCGAGCGTCGCGATGAACGGCGGGATCTTCATTTTCGCGGTCAGCGTGCCCGATATCGTGCCGCATACCGCGCCAGTCGCCAATGCCGCGAGTACGCCCATCCACATCGGTAGATGCCAGTAAGTGAGAAACACCCCGCAAATCACGGCGGTGAACGTCATCAACGTACCGACCGACAGATCGATACCGCCGGTGATGATCACGAACGTGGCCGCGATCGCCAGCACGCCGTTCACGGCAGTCGCCTGCAAAATGCCGAGGATGTTGTCCATCTGCATGAAGGCCGGTGACGCGAAGCTGAAGAACACCAGCAGCAGAATGAGGCTCGCGAACGCGAGCATCTTTTGCACGGCGGTCGGCGCAAAAATTCGGGCTTTCAGCCCGGAAGTGCGCCGTTCGTTGTCCAGCGCCGCGGTATCCGTTTGCATTGTCATGTCATAGACCTCTTCAGGCTTGTGCCGTTTTCAGGGATTCGCGCTGCGTCGCGAGATGCATGATTCGCTCCTGCGTCGCTTCGCTGGCGGACAGTTCGCCGGTAATGCGCCCTTCGCACATCACGACGATGCGGTCGCTCATGCGCAGAACTTCGGGCAGCTCGGAGGAGATCATCACGATCGCCTTGCCTTGCGCCGCCAGCGCGCGCAGCAGCTTGTAGATTTCGCTTTTCGCGCCGACGTCGATGCCGCGCGTCGGTTCGTCGAAGAACAGTACATCGCAATCGCGCTCGAGCCATTTCGCAATCACGATCTTCTGCTGATTGCCGCCCGACAGGAGCCGAACCTGCTGCGTCGCCGAAGGCGTGCGAATCGCAAGCAGCTTGATGAAGTGCTGCGCTCTTTTGCGAATCTGTCCGCCGCGCAGGAACATATTGAGCGACAGGAACTTGCCGAGATCGGACATCACGATGTTCGATTCGACATCCATTCCCGTAGCCAGACCGAAGCGCTTGCGATCTTCCGACAAGTAGCCGATGCCGCGCTTGACCGCATCACTGGGCCTTTTGATCGACGCCTTAACGCCCTTCACAAAAATCTCGCCCGATTCGATCGGATCGGCGCCGAACACCGCACGCGCGACTTCCGTGCGGCCCGCGCCCATCAAGCCGGCAAAGCCGAGTATTTCGCCCTTGCGCAATTCGAAACTGACGTCGCGCACGAGCGGACCCGCGACGAGATTTTTCACTTCGAGCGCGACTTCGCCTTTTACCGGCGCGCTCTCGGCCGGCGTCATGTCGCCCAACGTGCGTCCGACCATCATGCCGATGATCGTCTGGACGCTGGTGCCCTCGGTCGGCACGGTGGCCACATACTCGCCGTCGCGCATCACGGTGACGCGATCGGTGATCTGCTTCAGCTCGTCCATCTTGTGCGAGATATAGACGACGCCGACGCCGCGCGCTCTCAATTGACGGATGATCCGGAACAGCTCGGCGATCTCGGCATCGTTGAGCGCGGAGGTGGGTTCGTCCATGATCAGCACGCGCGAATCGAAAGACAGGGCTTTCGCGATCTCGACCATCTGCTGACTCGCGACGGTCAATGTGCCGACTATCGTGCGCGGATCGAGCTTCACGTGCATGCGAGCCAGGATCTCGCGTGCCTGCGCATTCAGTTTGTCTTCGTCGAGAAAGAGACCGAGACCCTTGCGCGGCTCACGGCCGATAAAGATGTTCTGCGCGATGCTCAGATGATTCATCAGTTGCAGTTCCTGATGAATGATGCCGATGCCGACCGCTTGCGCGTCGCGCGGACCTTGAAAGTCGACCGGCTTGCCGTCGAAGAGAATGTCGCCGGAATCGCGTGTATAGACGCCGGCAAGAATCTTCATCAGCGTCGACTTGCCCGCGCCGTTCTCGCCCATCAGCGCATGGACCTCACCGGCCATGAGTTCGAAGCGGACGTCATGAAGTGCTCTAACGCCCGGAAAGCTCTTGCAAAGCTTGTTGACGGAAATGAGTGGGTTCATGTGCTGATCTGTCGACGGCTGCCTATATCACCAACGCTTTTACGATGGAGCTTTTTACGACTCGACAACGGCTTTCATTGCAGCTTTCATTCAAGGCGCAAACAGGTCGGGGCGCTCTTTCGCGGACCGGTGCAATTCGGCGACCACCTGGTCGAGATGGTCATGCATCGCTTTCGCGGCCGCATCGCCGTCTCCCGCGCAAAGAGCCTTGAAAATGCTCTCGTGCTCTTCCAGCGTATGCACGAGCCGTTCCGGACTTGCGAGCAATTGCCGCGCGCGGTCCAGCGCATTGCGCGACACCGCGACGATTTCCTTCACGCGCGGCAGCTTCACCGCGTCGAGCAGGATTTCATGGAAAGCCAGATCGAGCGCATGAAACGCCAGACGTTCACCACTTCCAGCCAGACTGCGCTGCTGGTCGAGATTGCTCGCCAACGCGTCGAGCGTCGCCCGGTCGTGCATTCGCGCCACGCCACGCACCGTCTCGACCTCCAGTGCGCTGCGGATGAACAAATGCTGGCGGATGTCGTCGAGCGCGATCGGTTTGACGCGCGTGCCGCGCTGCGGCAATACCTCGACGAGACCCGCATGCGCAAGCCTTGCCAACGCGGACGACACCGGAAAGCGCGACACGCCCATCCGTTCGCACACGGCCATCTTGTCGATCATCATGCCGGGTTCCAACGCCAACGTAACAATCGCTTCTCGCAACGCTGCCTCAACCGCGTCGGTCAAACTGCCGCGCTCGCCGCCGCGAACTTTTTGCAGTGCGACATAAGGATTACCAGCGGCATTCTCCAGTTCGGCTGAGGAATTCACGGAGGCCTTGATTTCGAGAGAACATGCTAGCATGCTAGAAAGCGAATGCCGTGTTGTCAACGCGTACAAATGCCTGGAAATCCCTAGGTATGCCTGGTATGAAAACTACGGGCTTACCCGTACGCGCAGCAGATCCGCGCACACAGAGAGCGTGCGCACGAAACCGTTCCGTCTGCGTCCGCAGACGACAAGCCGATAGCCATAGCCCCGGAGGGTGCGCAGATGACGACGATCACAAGGCTGTCCGTACGGGACATCCGGTTCCCCACTTCACGTTCGCTGGACGGCTCCGACGCGATGAATGCCGCGCCGGACTACTCCGCCACCTACGTCACGCTCGAAACCGACACGCCGAATCTAACCGGCCACGGCCTCACGTTCACGATTGGCCGCGGCAATGAAATCTGCGTGACTGCCGTGAATGCACTCACGCCGTTGATCGTCGGCAAGAAGCTCGAAGATATCGCCGCGAATATGGGCGGTTTCTGGCGCGCCTTTACTTCGGATAGCCAACTGCGCTGGATCGGCCCGGACAAAGGCGCGATTCATCTTGCCACCGCGGCGGTCGTCAACGCGGTGTGGGACCTGTGGGCGAAATCCGTCGGCAAGCCGGTCTGGAAGCTGCTGGCCGACATGAGTCCGGAAGAACTCGTGCGCTGCCTCGACTTTCGCTATGTAACCGATGCGATCACGCCGCACGAAGCACTCGCGATGCTGCATCGTCATGCGAAAACCAAAGGCGAGCGTGAAAAGGAAATGCTCGAGCACGGCTATCCGGCCTACACCACCTCGGCAGGCTGGCTCGGTTACGACGACGACAAGATTCGCCGTCTCGCGCGCGAAGGGGTCGCGCAGGGATGGACGCACTTCAAGCAGAAGGTCGGCGGCGACCTGGAAGAAGACGTGCGGCGTGCGCGCATTCTGCGCGAAGAGATCGGCGAGAACCTGAAGCTGATGATGGACGCGAACCAGGTGTGGGACGTCGATGAGGCGATCGCAAACATGCGTCGTCTCGCCGAGTTCGACCCGTGGTGGATCGAGGAGCCCACCAGTCCCGACGACATCCTCGGTCATGCGGCGATTCGCCGGCGGCTCGGTTCGATCGGCGTCGCAACCGGCGAGCATTGCCACAATCGCGTGATGTTCAAGCAACTGCTGCAAGCACAAGCGATCGACTTCTGCCAGATCGACAGTTGCCGGCTCGGCGGACTCAACGAAGTGATCGTCGTACTGCTGATGGCTGCAAAGTTCGGTGTACCGGTGTGCCCGCATGCTGGTGGTGTCGGATTGTGCGAGTACGTGCAGCATATTTCGCTGTTCGACTATATCTGCGTGTCGGGGTCGCTCGAGAACCGGGTGCTCGAGTATGTCGATCATCTGCACGAGCATTTCGTGGACCCCGTGGTGATCCGCAACGGGCACTACATGCCGCCGCAACGGCCGGGCTATAGCATCGAGATGCTGGAAGGTACGTTGGACAAGTACTGGTATCCGGAAGGAGCTGCGTGGCAGGAATGAAGCTGAACGGTAAGCGTTCTATATGCGTCGCATCAGGCGTATAACGGCAGACTTCGCTCACGCTCTTACCGCCCGATTCGATGCGCACCGCCCGCCCCTTACCGCCTCTGCTTTCGCTGCGCGCCTTCGAAGCCGCCGCGCGCCACCTGAGTTTCAGCCGCGCGGCGCAAGAACTGTTCGTCACGCAAGGCGCGGTCAGCCACCATATCCAGAAGCTCGAAGCCGATCTGGGCATCGCGCTATTCGAGCGCCAAACGCGCGCCATTGAACTCACCGAGACGGGCCGCGCGTACTATGCGAAAGTCCACGCGGCTTTCGAACTGCTGCGGCTCGGCACCAGCGAAGTGCGCGCATTCTCCACCAAGCGCAAAACGCTGAACGTTGGCCTGCTGTCTTCATTCGCGAGTCGCTGGCTCGCATCGCGTCTGCATACGTTCCCGCTCGCGCATCCGGATATCGAACTGCAATTGCGGCCCGACATCGCACTCGCCGATGTGCCCGGCGGCGAAGTCGACGTGGCGATTCGCTATGGACGCGGCGGCTGGCCGGGTGTCGCTTCGCAAAGGCTGATGTCCGAGCGTCTTTCGCCGGTGTGCAGTCCGTCGCTGCTTGCCGGCAGAAAGCGTCCGCGCAAAGCACTGGATCTGCTGCGTTTCCCGTTGCTGATTTCCTATTCGACGCATTCGTTCGAATGGGAAGCATGGTCGCGTCATGCCGGTCTCGATCTCGGCGAGGCGCAACGCTTGCAATTGCACGACTACAACATCGTCGTAGAAGCGGCGCTCGCCGGACAGGGCATCGCAATGGGCCGTCATCGGCTGATCGCGCAGCAGCTCGCGCAAGGTTCGCTGGTGCCGGCGTTGCCCGACGCGGTGCTCGACGATGCGCGCATCGGCTGGTGGCTCGTCACGCGCAAGGGCAAGCTCGACGCCGCAGCAAACGCATTCCGCTCGTGGATCATGCAAACGGCACAGCAGGACCGGCTCGGCTGAACGCATTAGTCTGGCTCATGCGTCGGGCTACGATAATTCGTTGGTCGTGTGCAGCGCGAATCAATAGCATCGAAGCTTTCCCGTCACCAAAACGGTACCTCCGATGACCTCTTCGATCACCTCCCGCGCCGCCGGCCTTGGCCTTACACTCGAAACCGCGTCAGCGGCCGCCGCCAATTACGTGCCCTTCGTACAAGAAGCCGGTCTGCTCTATGTTTCCGGTCAGATTTCACGCAACCACGGACAGCCTGCATATCTCGGGCGTCTCGGCGACAATATCAGCGACGCCGAAGGCACGCAGGCCGCGCGGCTGTCGGCGCTAGGCGTGGTTGCGCAGATCGTCGCGGCGACAGGCGACCGGCTCGAGCGCGTGGCACGCGTCGTGCGCCTGAACGTGTTCATCGCGAGCACGCCGGCATTCAGTGCGCACAGCACGGTTGCCAATGGCGCGTCGGACGTGATGGTGCAGATCTTCGGCGACGCCGGCCGTCACGCGCGCAGCGCGGTCGGCGTCGCGTCGCTTCCGGCGGGAGTCGCCGTCGAAGTCGAAGCGGTTGTCGCATTGAAAAACGCCTGAATTCCACTCATACACTCGGAGCCGCCAATGTCTTCTCCGCTGTCGCCCGCAGTCATCGACGCAATACGCGCCCGCACACCCGGTGTTCTCAGTACCACGCATTTCAATCATGCGGGCGCGTCGCTGCCGTCGGCCGCCACGCTCGAAGCGATTCACGCGCATCTGTTGCGCGAAGCGTCGATGGGGCCCATGGAAGCGGGCGCGGCTGCCGGCGAACAGACCGAGCGAGCGCGCACGCTCGCCGCGCGACTGCTGAACGCTCAGCCCGCCGAGATCGCGCTGACGACCGGCAACTCGCCGGGATGGGGCGCAGCTTTCGCGGCATTGGGTCCGTGGCGCGAGGGGCAACGCATCCTCGTTGCGCGGCACGAATGGGGCGGCAATCTCGCGACGATGCGCCTTCTGGCGCAGCGCGCGGGCGCATCGATCGAGACGATTCCTTCCGATGCCAGCGGCAGGGTCGATCCTCGCGCGCTCGAAGCGATGCTCGACGATCGGGTTCGACTGATTGCGCTCACCTGGCTGCCGGCCAATGGCGGACTGATCAATCCGGCCGCCGCGATTGGGCAGATAGCGCGCCGTCACGGCATCCCGTATTTCATCGATGCGGCGCAGGCCATCGGACAACTGCCGATCGACGTCGTCGAAGTCGGCTGCGATGTGCTGGCGGGCGTGGGCCGCAAGGCACTGCGAGGACCGCGCGGCACCGGGCTGTTATACGTGCGGCGGGATTTTCTGCCCCGTTTGACGCCGGCCTTCGTCGACACCTATTCCGCGCCGCTCGACCCCAATGGCGATCCGGCACTGCGCGACGATGCCGCACGTCTCGAATCATCGGAAGCGTCGATTGCACTGCATTGCGGATTGGCGAATGCATTGGACGAAGCGCTGGAAATCGGCATCGACACTATCCGCGCACAGATCGATCGGACCGCGCAGACATTGCGCGAGCGGTTGGCCGCGATGCCGGGCGTGTCCGTACTCGACCAGGGTGTCGAACGATCCGGTCTGGTGTCGTTCAACGTCGCCGGACTCGACGCCATGTCGGTGCGACGCGCCTTGGCGGCACAGGGCATCACGATCAGCTCGAATGGCGTCGCATATACACCGTTCGATATGACGGTCAGAGGGCTGACGCAAATCGCCCGCGCATCGGTCAGCTATCTGACCACCGACGCCGAAGTTGATAAATTGCTGACCGGGATACGGACGTTGACGCATTGAGTACTCGTGTCAAAGCGAATTTTGCGTCAGTCAATTGAATACAAGCGTCTCTTTCAACTCAATCGCCTGCACACGACCATGAATTCCGCCTCATCGCACCACTTCGATTTATCAAAGTTTCCGCGCCACGCGCTGCTCGAAGGCCCGACGCCAATTCAGCACCTTGCGCGTCTGAGCGCCCGCCTCGGCGGCGCGGACATCTACGTCAAACGAGAAGATCTGACGGGACTGGGTGGCGGCGGCAACAAGTTGCGCAAGCTCGAATTCCTGATTGGCGAAGCGCTCGAGCGTGGCGCGGACACCATCATTACCGTCGGCGCACGTCAATCGAATCATGCGCGCCTGACGGCGGCCGCGGCGGCTCGCGTCGGACTTCAATGCGAGTTGGTGCTGACGAGAACCGTGCCCCGTTCCGACCACGACTACATGGAGAACGGCAACGTGCTGCTCGATGCGCTATTCGATGCGCGCGTGCATGATCTTCCCGGCACGGCCAACGCACTGCAATTCGCCGAGGAACGCGCGAACGAGTTGCGAGCGCAGGGCCGTAACGTGTATGTGTGTCCGTTGGGCGGTTCGAGCCCGGTCGGCTGCCTGGGCTATGCGGACTGTGCCGCTGAAATCGTCGCGCAATCGCAAGCGCAAAACGTCGCTTTCGATCGCATCGTGGTGCCGAACGGAAGCGGCGGCATGCATGCGGGACTGGTTGCGGGTTTGGTTGCGCTGGGCCTCGATCCGTCACGTATTGCCGCATTCACGGTGTATGGGAATGCCGGCCACGCGCGCACGGTTACTTTGGATAAAGCGAATCAAACGGTTCGACTGATCGACCCTGGCCTAAGCGTGAGCGATGACGACATCTCGATCGACGAAGCTCAGCTTGGTCCCGGCTATGGCATTCCGACCGATAACATGCGCACTGCGGTTCGGCTGATGGCATCGACTGAAGGTTTGCTGCTCGATCCCGTGTATAGCGGCAAAGCATTTGCGGGTCTCGTCGAAAACGTGAGTACCGGCAAGTATTCCGCGGGACAGAAGATTCTATTCGTGATGAGCGGCGGGCTTCCGGGGCTATTTGCCTATCGGAACGAGTTCTGAGCGATGAAGCGCGGGCGAAAGTGAGCCGCAGAAGAAGCAGAGACAACGCGATGGTCTGATACGGGCCGCCGTTGTCTGAAGAAAGCGCGAAGCGCTTGAAGATTCGAATCGACAATTCGAAATGGTGCCCAGGGCGGGATTTGAACCCACACGCCTTTCGGCGCTACCCCCTCAAGATAGTGCGTCTACCAATTTCGCCACCTGGGCAGAGGGGCGCCATTGTATCAGCTAAATTTTTTTTTTGAAGCCCCTCGCGTGATTTTGTTTGGCGGCTGAGATACCGGTCGAAGAAACGATGAGGCGTCGACGCACTATCGCTCTCCGGCGGCCGATTCAAGAGCAGCGATCTGCTGCCGATTCGCGAAGACCGTTCAGGAAGCGGCTCAAAACTCTTCGCCGCCACCGATGCATTGCTTCCACCCAATTCGTCGACTCTGTTCGGCGAGTGGTGTATCGCCGATACGGACCTCGCATTGATCGTCAATAGAACTGGCAACGACGAGCAACATATCTGATTAGAGAAGCATTAAAAGATGCAGTAAAAGCGAATATTACATTCCCGTTTTATCAGACCGTCGCTTCTCCGTCAGTGCCCGATTTCGCGCCCGCTCTCTTTGCTGCCTCACGCGTAGGATGCTGACAACAATCAGCACGATTGCAAGCACCGACAATTCGATAATTGCGGGAATTCGAATGGGATCATGAAACATGGCGGGCCTCCGTCACATGATTTCATCATAGTATGCCGGGTAAGCTGCGCCTGAAGTATTGCGCCGCACCATCGCAGTCTTATCGCCGCCATTACAACAGCCTTTATCCTGCCGGCAAAAAAAGCGCGAGTGACGAAATGAAAACATTCTGTCACGCAAAAAAGTTTCATGATTCGGATAGCCGTCCCTAAACAGATTATTTGCGCTAGAGTACACAAGCGATCAGTTGGATCGTGAGCCGTCCCGACAATTCAAAGGTGCTATCCGTCACGCTATTGCTCTCGTGTACTAAAGAGGCACCTGGACTCGTTGAAGACATCGCGCCATGCCATATTTTCCTGTCGCTTACTGTGGTCCCGCGGCTGTCCCTGAAAGCTTGTGGTTGCGCTGGAATACGGATCCGCCATTGCTGGTCGCGCTCGCGGCGCTCGCATGGGTCGTGGCGAGCGGCCGCTCGGCGAATCCACGGGCGGGATGGGGCGCCGTCGCGTTGATTGCCGTCGTGTTCGTGTCGCCGCTCTGCGCGTTGTCCTCTGCATTGTTCTCCGCGCGCGTCACTCATCACGTCATGCTGATCGCTGCAGTGGCTCCCCTGCTCGCCCTTGCGTTTCCGCTGACGCGCCTCGCACGTCCGCCGCTTGCGCCGGTGGTCGCAGCGCATGCGGTGATCATCTGGCTGTGGCATGCGCCCGGGCCCTATGCGTGGGGACTCGCGACGCTGCCCGGCTACTGGCTGATGCAGATCACTTTGCTTGGCAGTGCATGGCTCATGTGGCGCAGCATCTTCTCACCGTCGCTGCCGACCGGCCCCGCGCTGATGGCGCTCGTCGCGACGATCGGGCATATGGGTATGCTCGGCGCGTTGATCGTGTTCGCGCCGGTGCCGCTCTACGTCGCGCACTTCGCGACCACCGCCGCGTGGGGGCTCACGCCGCTCGCCGACCAGCAACTCGCCGGACTGTTGATGTGGGTACTGGCGATGATCCCTTATCTCGCGGCAGGACTTTCGCTCGTCTGGTCGAGCCTGCGCATCAGAGAGCCCGCGCTGTGACAACCCTTCTGAAGTTCATTCATCTGGCCGCGATCGCGATCTGGTCTGGCGGTTTGCTCGTGCTGCCGTATCTGTTCTGGCAGCGTCGCGGGCTGGCGGCCGGCACCGAGCTCGACCGTCTTCACCGCATCACGCGTCTCGTGTTCGTGGAACTGACTTCGCCCGCCGCTTTCGTCGCGATTGCGACCGGCACCGCGCTGATTTTTCTGCAGGCCACCTTCGTCGAATGGTTCACGGCGAAAATGGTGTTCGTCGGCATCATGGCGATGCTGCACGTGCTGGCCGGCCTCGTACTGCACGATCTGTATCTGCCCGACGGCCGCTTCAGCCGTGCCTCGGCGATCGCGCTGACCATCGCTTATCTGATCGTGATCGTCGCGATCATCTGGATCGTGCTGGCCAAGCCCCACATCGACTCGAACCTGCTGGCCCCGCATCTGTTCGAGCCCGGCGGACTTGGCCGCTGGCTGCATCACTCCTTCGGCGAAACGAGAATCCCCACGCCATGATCGAACACGAGCTTGCCCCCATGCCAGCCGGCGAAGCCCGTCATCACCGAGCTGAGCACCGACAGCACGAGCCCATGCGGCAGGATCTCATCGAGGTAATAGAGGCGCACACCCCAGTTCGCGCCCGCGAGCGCGACGAGCGTCATCGCGGCGACCGCATGCGACCAGCTCGCTTCCTTCAGGCGGATGCCGCGCACCAGCAGCAGTTCGGCGGTACCGACCACGCTCGCGGCCACGCCGCTCCAGAATGCAAAGCCGGCGGCCCACAAGCCGGCGCGAATCCAGAACGGGTCGCCCGTCCACCAGTAGATCACGTCGACGCCCAACGTCGCGACGACGAACGCGATCGGGAAATGCACCATCATCACGTGAATCGGATGACCGACGAGCGCCACCACCGAGCCCTTGTCGAGCCGCAACAGCTCGAGCATCACTTCGCTTCGCGTCTCGCTTCCAGCATTGCCTTTGTTTGCCATGGTGGTGTGCCCTCGCATCGAACGCCCGGTGGTGCAAACCATCATAGCTGCTTGTGTCTGGCGGTCCAAGCCGGATCGCTCGCCGCGCTGTCCGGCTGCACTGGGCCATTGTCGACGCTCGAGCCATCGGGTCCGGCCGCCGCATCGATCGCCGGGCTGTGGTGGGTGATGCTCGCGGGCGCGGCGATCCTGTTCGCGATGGTGCTCGTACTGTTTCTGCTGACGGTGTTCCGGCCCGGCTGGGGCTCGCATGTGTCGCCCGCGCGCTGGATCGTGTTCGGTGGCCTCGTGCTGCCTGCGGTGATCCTGATTCCGTTGATCTGCTACGCACTGTACGCGGGCGAGTTGCTGCTGCCGCTCCGCGCGCATGCGCCCGCACGCATCGAGGCGATCGCGCAGCAATGGCGCTGGACCTTCCGCTATCCGGAACTCGGCAACGTCGAAACCGACAACGTGCTGCATCTGCCGGCGCGCACGCCGGTCGACATCTCCGTGACCAGCATGGACGTCGTGCACGCGTTCTGGATTCCGCGCTTCGCGGGCAAGATCGACGCCGTGCCGGGCCATCAGAACCTGCTGCGCATCGAAGCCGACGTGCCGGGCCAGTACGCCGGACAATGCAACGAGTTTTGCGGCATCGGTCATGCGGGGATGCGCTTCACCGTGATCGTCGATCGTCCGGAAGATTTCCCGGCTGCCGTCAAAAGTGCCGCCGCCAACGGGGAGGTGAAGAAATGAGTGTGCCCGTCGAGCCGCCATCACAGGCCATCACTGCGTTGCGACTGCATCGCCAGCTTGCCGCGATCTGGGGCACCGGGCCTGGTATGCAGAAGCTCGCCGCGGTCAACCATACGGTCCTCGGCATGCGCATGATGATCACGTCGTTCGTGTTCTTCGCGATCGCCGGGATTCTCGGCATGCTCACGCGCGTACAACTCGCCACACCGCATGCGGCCTTCATGGACGTCGAGACCTATAACCAGGTCTTCACGATGCATGGATCGATGATGCTGTTCCTGTTCGCGATCCCGATGGTAGAAAGCTTCGCGGTCTATTTGACGCCGAAGATTCTCGGCACGCGCGACTTCGCGTTTCCGCGCCTGACCGCTTACGGCTACTGGTGCTATCTGTTCGGCGGCACGATCCTGACCGTGTCGCTGATTCTGCGCAGCGCGCCCGACGGCGGCTGGTTCATGTACACGCCGCTCAGCTCCAACGTGTACACGCCCGGACTGAACGCCGACGTCTGGCTGCTCGGCATCACGTTCGTCGAGATTTCGGCGCTGTCGCTCGCGATGGAAATCGTCGTGTCGATCCTGAAGATGCGCGCGCCGGGCATGTCGCTCGATCGCATGCCGATCTTCGCGTGGTACATCCTCGTTACCGCGATGATGATGATCGTCGCGTTTCCGCCGCTGATTCTCGGCTCGATCCTGCTCGAGGTGGAGCGCGCGTTCAACCTGCCGTTCTTCGATCCGACGCGCGGCGGCGATCCGCTGCTGTGGCAGCACCTTTTCTGGCTGTTCGGCCACCCCGACGTGTACGTCATCTTCCTGCCGATGGCCGGCGTGCTGTCGACGATGATCCCCGTGTTCGCACGACGCCGCCTGATCGGCTATCGCGCGATCGTCGTCGCGATCATCGCGCTCGCGTTCCTGAGCTTCGGCATCTGGGTGCACCACATGTTCACGGTGGGCATTCCGCATCTGGCGCTCGCGTTCTTCTCGGCGGGCTCGGCGATCGTGGCGGTGCCCACCGCGATCCAGTTCTTCGCGTGGCTCGCCACGCTGTCGCACGGCCGCCCGCGCTGGGATGTGCCGATGCTGTACATCTTCGGCTTCTTTTTCGTGTTCACGTGCGGCGGGCTGACCGGCGTGATGCTCGCGATCGTGCCGTTCGACTGGCAAGCACACGACACCTACTTCGTCGTCGCGCACATGCACTACGTGGTGGCCGGCGCGCTCGCGTTTCCGATGCTCGCCGCGTTCTATTACTGGCTGCCGCTGCTGACCGGGCGCACCGCCGTGCATAAGCTTTCCGTGCCGGCGTTCTGGCTCGTGTTCATCGGCTTCAACATGACGTTCTTCATGATGCACGTGACCGGCCTGCTCGGCATGCCGCGGCGAGTCTTCACGTACAGCGGCGACGAAGGCTGGAACTGGCTCAATCTGCTGTCGTCGGTGGGCAGTTTCGTGATGACGATCGGCTTTGCGCTCGTCGTGATCGACATCATCGTGCAATTGCGTTTCGGCCAACGCGTGCGGCGTAACCCGTGGCAATCGACCACGCTCGAATGGGCGATGCCGATTCCGCCCGCGCCGTACGCATTCGCGTCGATCCCGCACATCGACGCCGAAACCGAAAAAGTGCCACCGGGCCAGCTCGCGACCTCGCTCGCACGCGGCGAAGGTTACCTCGGCTTCACGCGCAACGGCTGGCAGGAGGCGCTAGGCGTGCACATGACCTCGGGCGAGCCCGAACAGCTGATCGTGCTGCCGAATTCGACGTATCTGCCGCTTGTCACCGCGCTCGCGACCGGCGCGGCGGTGCTCGCGATGCTGTTCAAGTTCTATCTGCTATCGGCCGCATTCGCGTTCGTGACGTTTGGCCTCTTCATCTACGCGGGCCAGAGCGCGGGCCACGCGCGCGATTACGGCGCGCTGCCGATCGGCCGCGGCGTCAGCGTGCCGCCGCATACCGAGGTAGCCGGTGCGCCGTCATGGCTTTCGATGATCTGTGCGCTGGTCGCGGACGGCACGCTGTTCACGTCGCTGGTCTTCGGTACGTTCTATCTGTGGATCGCCGCGCCGAACTGGCCGGCCGCGGCCGCGCCGCATCCGAACCGTCTGCTGGCGCTCGTTGCGGTCGTCGCACTCGCGGTGGCCACAGCCGCCACGCGTGGCTCGTTGCGCGCGGCCGCCGCCGGGCGCAAACCGCACGGCGCGATCGGGCTTTCCGCGGTCGCGCTGATCGTCGCGCTCGGCGCCTCTGTGATGCTGATCGACGGCGTGACGCCGAATCCGCGCGAGCATGCGCTCGGCGCGACGGCCGCGGCGCTGCTCACGTATATCGCCGTTCACGCGGGCGTCGGGCTGCTGTTGCTGATCAGCAACGTGCTGCGTGTCGGCGCGGGCTTCGTTTCCGCGCGACGCCTGACCGATCTGCGCCTGACGCGCCTGTGGGTCGATTACACGCTGGCGACGGGCGTCATCGCGCTCGGACTGGTACTCGCGCTGCCGAGCCTCGTCGCCATGCTGGGAGCCCGACCATGAATGCGCGTCCGCTTTCGCCACGGCGGTTGTGGTGGCTCGCCGTCGGCTTCACGATCTGGTGTCTCGCGTTCGTGATCCTGTATGCGCTGCATGCGATCGGCTGCGCGTTCGCGTGGCCGGCCGGCCCGCTGCGCGTGAGTCTAGCGATCATTCTGCTGCTGCATTTAGTCGCACTCGGCTGGCTATGGCGCTATCGCGCCGCGACCCGCGACCCCGGACCCGAACGTATCAGTTCGTTCATGCATACCGTCGTCGTCTGGACTCTGATCGCGGCGCTGGTCGCGAGCGTGATCACATTCGGGCCCGCGCTGCTGCTCACCACCTGCGTCTGAACGTGGACTGAAAAGCCCGACCGCGGCCACGGAACCCGGTATGGACAAGCACCGATGCAGTCCGCTCGTGCTACTGTACGGCGGCAAGACCTGGGACTCGTTGACGCTCGGCGAACTGAAGGTGCCGCGCATCCGCTACCATTCCGAGCGCTACAGTTTCGTCGCTTTTTCTCATGCTCGAAGGTTGACTCGATATGCCCTACTTCTTTGGAATTGGTCTTCACGTTTTTATTGCGATCTTCTTCGCCATCCACGCGATGCGCAATAACCAGGGCATCTACTGGCTATTCATTCTGTTTGCCTTTCCGCTGCTCGGCAGCGTCGTGTACTTCTTCGCGATCTATCTGCCGGGTCTGCGCCATACGCGCGGCGCGCGAGTGGCCACGCAGGCCATCACGCAATTCGTCGATCCGAATCGCGCGCTGCGTGAAGCACGCGCCGCTTTCGAGCGCTCGCCGACCGTGCAGCATCGGATGCGGCTCGGCGAGGCCTTGCTCGCGGCCGGCAATCCGCGTGAAGCACTCGAACATTTCCAGGCCGCGGCGAACGGCCCATTTGCGAACGATCCCGCGCTACTGCTAGGTCTCGCGCGCTCGCAGTTCGCGCTCGGCAACTACACGGCCGCCGATACGACGTTGGCGAATCTGTTCTCGATCAATCCGCACGCGCGCAATCAGGGCGAGCCGGCGCTGCTGTACGCGCGCACGCTGGCCGCGCTGAACGCGCCGGGTGCGCGCGCGGCATTCGAACACTCGCTGACCTGCGCAACCGATGTCGCGCCGCGCTGCCTGTTCGCCGACTGGCTCGCCGCGCAACCGGAAGACGCGGACCGCCGCCGCGCCGGCGCCCTCTACGCGGAAATCGTGCAGGATGCCAAGCATTGGCCGCGTCACGCGCGTGAACACAATCGCGAGTGGCTGCAGCGGGCGCAGGCCGCGTTGGCGGCCGGCGCGGCTCGAACGTGAGCATGCCGAGGAGAACATCCATGCGACGCGCAACCCGGTCTTTCGCTTTGGCGCTATATGCCGCGATTGCGGCGATGGCTTTCGGTAGCGGCGGGGCCTCGACTTCCGCGCAGGCCGCTGGCACGCAGAAGCCGTTCAAATGGCCCGCGTCGTTCGTCGTGCTCGGCGATGGTTATCCGCACTCGGGCGATGTCTGCCGGCGGCTCGGCGAGTCGGCCGCGACCGCGAACTATTTGGACCATATGGCGATGCTGGTGGGCTGCCCTGGTCCGCGCGACGGCGCCGCCGTCCGCGCGATCGTCGGGCATCAGCGGCGCGCGCGCGTGGTCGGCGAAGCGGACGGCGTGACGCTGATTTCCATATCGACGGAAAGCGCTCAGACCAGCTCGCCGAATGGTCACGCGCCCGTGAAGGAATCCCCGATCGCCGCGAGCGGCACGCTGCCTTGCGAGCGCGGCAACGGACAGACCAGAACGATGTGCAAGTTCGGCGTCGCGCATCACAGCGATCGATCCACAACGGTCGTGGTCTACTGGCCCGACGGCACGACGCGGGCGATTCTCTTCGGCGTCAACGGCCGTGTGATGGGCACGGCGGCGTCCGCGGACGATCAGCCGATGCCCGGCGATACGCTGACGCGCAAACATGCCGGCATCAATCTGATTTCAGTCGGCAATGAACGCTATGAAATCGAAGACAGGGTTCTGTCCGGTGGTTGAATTGCGTTGAAGCATATCGGCGCAGTTGACGCCTCCCGCGCTCGAAGGCAGTTCGCCGAGCCGATTCCATTCGACGATACGCGTTCGAGTCGTGAGGCGGCGTTCGCGGATACGTCGCGGCAGAAATATGAACTGCTGAAGTCGAGGCTCGCGGAAAGCCGGTTGAAGTAAGCGTCCAATCAAACACGCGTGGCCAAACCGCATCGATACTCGGCCGGCCACGCTAGCCGACTTCAACCAACCACTTCCTGCTTCCCCGGAATGCCCTGCCCGCGCAACGAACACCCGCGCGTTTCAGGCACGAAGACCAGCGCAATCGCACCAACGACGCACGCGGCCATCATGTAATAAGCGGGCACCAGCGCATTGCCCGTGTGCGCGACCAGCCATTCGTTAGCCATCGGCGCGGTGCCGCCGAAAATCGACGTCGACACGTTATACGCAATCGCCATCCCCGCGTAACGGACCTGAGTCGGGAACATTGCGGGGAACATCGCCGAGATGCTCGCGAGTTGCGGCACGTACAACAGCCCGAGCACCGCAAAGCCGATGAACGCACCGGTCACGCTGAGCTTCATCAGCAGGAACATCGGAATCGCCGCGACGAACAGGCCGATCAGCGAAAACCACCACACGTTCTTGCGGCCGACGCGATCCGAGAACGTGCCCGCAAACGGCAGAAACACCATCATCGCGAGCATGCCGATCAGCGGCACGAGCAGGGACATGTTGTCGCTCATGCCAAGCTGCTTCTGCATGAACGTCGGCATATAGGCGAGCAGCACGTAGTTGACGACATTCAAAGCAACCACGAGTCCGCCGAGCTGGATCAGCGGCTTCCAATAGTCGCCCAGCAATGCCTTCAGCGTGACGCAGCTATGCTGCTCCTTGTGCATCGTTTCTTCGAGCTCGCGAAAGACCGGCGTGTCTTCGAGCTTGGAGCGCAGATAGAAACCGATCAGGCCGAGCGGTGCCGCAATCAGAAACGGCAAACGCCATCCCCATGCATGCATCGCCGTATTGCCGAGCGCGACCGAGCAACCGAGCATTAGAAACGCGCCGAGCGAGAATCCCGACAGCGTCGCGAATTCGAGGAAGCTGCCGCAAAAGCCGCGCTTCTTGTCGGGCGCGTATTCGGCCATGAAAGTCGCCGCGCCGCCATATTCGCCGCCCGTCGAAAAGCCCTGGATCATTCGCAGCACGACGAGGATCGTCGGCGCCCACCAGCCAATGCTTGCGTAAGTCGGCACGAGTCCGACCAGCAGCGTCGCGACCGACATCAGGATGATCGTCAACGCCAGCACGTGCTTGCGGACGAGGCGATCGCCGAGCGGCCCCCAGAACAGGCCGCCTAACGGACGCACGAGAAACGAAATGGCGAACGTCGCGAGTGCGAATAACGTAGCCTGCGAAGTGCTGCCGGGGAACAGCGCGGCCGATATGTAGCTGAGGCCATAGGCGTAGATACCGTAGTCGAACCACTCGGTTGCGTTGCCGAGCGCCGATGCGGCGATCGCGCGTCGCAGCAAGCTGCGCGCTTGCGCTTGCGGTTGCGCGCTCTGCGCGGTCCATGAATGTGCGTAATGCATGTCTCCTCCTGGGATGTCTCTATGCGACACAGGCAACGTCGCCCGGATCCAAGATACCGGCGGCGCGCTTCTGCAACGATGTTCTAGGACGATGCAGGCATCGGGGTTTTCCATAAAGCCGGCAACCGATGCGGTAATCCGTACGCGTGCGTCGGCGACGCGTCGCGCGCGATCGGGAAAAACAACACGATTTGGGTGCACCGCACGCTGTAAAATTTCAAGCCGTCGTCCGTTCTACCGATAAGCATTCGAGTGCGAGGCCAACCGGTGAAAGCAGCGCTCTGCATATGTGTCACCGCTTTGTCGATGCTGTCGGCAGACTGTTGCGCCGAAGCAGCCAGCTATCCGCCATTGCCGGCGCTCAACATCGATATCTCGCAGACCTCCGTCTCCGGCCTCTCGGCCGGAGGGTTCATGGCAGTGCAACTGGCTGTCGCGTACTCGTCGATCATCAAGGGCGTGGGCGTCGTTGCGGCCGGTCCGTACTATTGCTCGCGAAACAGCCTTCTGATCGCCACGACCCGATGCTCATGCACGATCCGACCTGCGAGCGCCTGCCGGGTCTCGCCTGACAGTACCAATGTGCCGCGGCTCGTTTCGATGGCCAGGACGTTTTCGGCCAATCGCCTGATCGACGATATCGCCAGAATCCCGGGCCAACGCATCGTCACGATCTCGGGGGCGAAAGATGCGACCGTGCCTACGCCCATCGTCGCTCAGTTGCAGGCGTTCTATGCGGCACTCGGCGTGCCGGCACGGAACATGACTCAAACCGGCATCGCCGATGCGGGCCACACGATGCCCACCATCGACTATGGCGTGGCCTGCGCAAAAAGCGAATCGCCTTTCATCGGCAAGTGCAATGTCGATGGCGCGAAGCAGATGCTGGGCTGGATCTACGGACCTGCTCCGCTCGCGCCGCCTGCCCCGGCAACGCCACCGGGGCGCTTCGTCCGCTTCGATCAGAGCCGTTATCTACCGGCCAGCCGGCTAGCGAGCTTTTTGCGGACGACGGGCATGGACACCAGCGGATGGCTGTATGTACCGAACACATGCGATTCGGGTGCACCATGCCGGCTGCACATTGCGCTGCACGGCTGCCGGCAGGGACAGGCGTATGTCCCGCCCGACTCACCGACTGGTCTCCCCTACGGCACCACGTTCGTCCGACATGCTGGCTATACGCAGTGGGCGGACAACAACCGGATCGTCGTGTTATATCCGCAAGCGGTATCGATTCCAGCAATCAACCCGAACGGATGCTGGGACTGGTGGGGATATACCGGCCGTCATTTCGCCGATCGGCAAGGCGTTCAGATGCGCGCGATCCGCAACATGATCGGACAGTTGACGTCGGGCGCAAGCCATTGAATGGCTGAAAGCCAAACGTCATTCGCATCAGCGCATCAGCAACGGCAGCGTCATCAAACGTCCCTGTTCCGGCCTCGGCTCATTCTCGCCGCACAGCCGCAAACACATCCATGCGGTCGCGAGATTGCTGCTGACCACCGGCTTGCCGGTGGCCTCTTCGATTCGCGCGATGATCCGCGCGGCTCGCACCGCGGTGCACGAGATAAACAGCGCATCGGAGTCCCGCGCCGTCGCCTCGCGCGCAAAGGCTACGATATCGTCGTGCGAAATCCGTGCCATCTCCCGGTCGTCGGTCAGACCCAGGCATGAGAAGCGATCTATCGCGAATCCTTGCGCGGCAAAGTACTCGGCCATCGGCCGACTCGTTTCGGCGGTGTACGGCGTCAGCACGCTGATACGCCGCGCGCCGAGCGTGTTGAGCGCAGTGACCGCGGCAGCCGTTGGAGCGACCACTCTGGCCGATGGCTTCGCCGCATGAATAGCCCGCTCGATCTGCGCATCACCGATCATCACGGATGCCGACGTGCACGAATACATCACGACGTCGAGCGTTTCGTCGGGCAATATCAGTGCAGCACCCGCGGTCAGTGACGGTTGCATCGCGCGCAGATTGTCGGGCGTGACAGGGTTCGCATACGGCACGCGATTCACGTAAATGCCGATACGCTCGTTCGCAACGAGTGCCGCGAAATCCGGCTCGGTGGTGTGATCGGTCGCGAGAATCACGAGGCCGATACGTTTGTCGAAAGCGCGTTCGATCAGATGCGGCGCGCGCTCGAACTGCCGAATAGTTATTTGCATCGTTCAATGCCCCGGAGCCGGAAAACGCTTCTCAAGGAGGCGCACACAGGCCACCGCGATCAGGCTGATGATCAGGAACAGCACGCCGACCAACGTCATCGGCTCCAGATAGCGGTAGTCCGTATTCGCGATGATCTTCGCCTGATTCATCAATTCGAGGACCGTGATCGCCGATAGCAATGGCGTTTCCTTGAACATCGAGATCAGGTAATTGGCGAGCGCGGGCACCATCGGCGGCACCGCTTCGGGCAGGATCACGTGCTGCCAGGCTTGCGCGGGGCTCAGATTGCAGGCCTTCGCGGCTTCCCATTGCCCGCGCGGAATGCTTTCGATGCCGGCGCGATAAACCTCGGCCGCATATGTCGCGTAATGCACGCCGATCGCGAGCACACCCGCCGCGAGCGCAGGCATCCTGATGCCGATGTCGGGCAGCACGTAAAACACGAAATACAACTGCACGAGCAGCGGCGTGCCACGAATAAAACCCGCGACCGCCGACGTGCCATGCGACACCACGCGATTCGGCGCCAGCCGCAAAATGGCAATCACCATGCCGACCACGGCCGCCACCACCGCGCCGAGCAATGTAGCGAGCACGGTGATCTCCAAGCCTTGCAGCAGGATTGGCAGAATCTCGCGCACGAAGCTCCAGTCCCATTCCATTCGTCTATCTCCTGATGCGGTCGAGACCGAAGCTCATCCGGCTTTCCAGTTTGCGCATACCGAACGAGATCAGACAGGCCATGCCGAAGTACAGCGCGAGAATCGTCGCGAACGGGATCAACGTATTGCCGGTTTGCGAGCGCACCACTTGCGCCTGGAAGGTCATGTCGCCGAGTGATATCAGCGACACGACGGCCGTGCCCTTCAGCAGCTCGATCGCATTGTTGCCGAAGGTGGGCAGCATCAGCGGCAAGGCCTGGGGCAGGATCACGTGCCGCATGCGCTGATAGCGGGAAAGATTCAACGCGATGCAGGCGCTGCGCTGTTCGTGGCCGATCGCGGCAACCGCGCCCCGCACCACTTCAGCGCCATACGCGCCGACGTTCAAACCGAGCGCGAGCACGCCGGCCTGCAGCGGCGTCAGCGTGAGGCCGGCCATCGGCAACACGAAGTACGCCCAGAACAGCTGCACGAATATCGACGTGCCCCGAAAGAACTCGATATACGACGTGGCCAACGCGCGCACCACGAAGAAGCGCGACAGACGCCCGAGCCCCGCGACGAACGCCATTACGAGCGCGAGTACCGCGCCCATCAGCGTCAGTTCGACGGTTGTCCGCGCCCCCTGCAAAATCAGCTCCAAATAACCGGACCAGTGGTTCATCGACGCACCTCACGCGCAATGTATCGGGGGCCATGCGCGCGACCGTGCCGCGCGCATGGCGTGCTATCGCGGCCTCAGTTCTTCGCCGCGCACAGTTGTTCGCGGCTCGCCGACATCGCCGCCTTCGCCGAGAAGCCATAGGGCTCGACGAGCTTCGCGAACTCGCCGGAATCCTTCATCTTCTTCAGCTCGACATCGAACGCATCGCGCAGCGCGGTGTCCTGCTTGCGAAACGCGACGCCGTCGCATTGCACCGGCGTGTTCTGCACCGGCGCGATCGAATCGAGGTTCGGGTCTTTCGCCTTTGAAAGCAGATCGGTGATCGAAAGAAGCGGCAACGCGAATACGTCGATGCGGCCGTCCTGCAGCATCTTCAGACCGCTTTGCCCGTCCGGCACGATGACCACGCGGTCGGTCGGAATATTCGCGGCGGTCGCGAGCTTCTGCTCGGTCGTGCCGCCTTCCACACCGATCACCGCTTTCGGATCTTTCGCGATTTCCTCGTAGGTCTTGATGCTCTTCGTATTGCCTTTCTTGACCGCGAACGCTTCGACCGCGCACAGCACCGGCTGCGAATAGGCGACGGCCGCGCAACGCTGCGGCGTCATGAAGAGCCCCGCCGCAATCGCGTCATGCCGTCCGGCCGCGAGGCCCGGAATCATCGCGCCATACTCGGAGACCGACGCGACGACGTCGTTGACGCCCAGCTTCTTGAACCCGGCGCGCGCGACATCGGGCGCCGCGCCCGTCACTTTGCCGTCGGCGCCGACTGCGGTGAACGGCGGTTCGTTCGCGATCGCGATGCGAGCGAAACCTTGCTGGCGCATCTGCGTGAGCTTATCGTCGGCGGCGTATGCGAGGCTCGCGAGCGTCAGCAGCGACAACCCTCCTGCAATCAGAATCCCCTTCAGCTTCATGATCTCTGGCTCCTATGGCGTAGTGGTATGACGTAGTAGTGGGTGATGTTCAGCGTCGGAAAAACAACCTCTTGCGGGCCGCCTCAGATTCGATGACCCGCGGCGAGGATCTTGCGCAGGAAGGTCTGGGTTCGCTCGTGGGTCGGATGCGTGAAGATGTCCTCGGGCTTGCCTTCCTCGACGATCCTGCCGCGATCGAAGAACAACACGCGGTCCGCGAAGTCGTGCGCGAAGCCCATTTCATGCGTGACGAGCAGCATCGTCATATCGGTTTCGCGCGCGAGCCGCTGCATCACGTTCAGGACTTCTTCCACGAGTTCAGGATCGAGCGCGGACGTTACTTCATCGAACAGCATGATTCGCGGCGCGAGCGCGAGCGCCCGCGCGATCGCCACGCGCTGCTTCTGCCCGCCCGACAGTTGCGCGGGACGGCTCTTTGCCTTATCGGCCATGCCGACCATGTCGAGCAGTTCCAGCGCGCGCTTCTCCGCCGACTCGCGACTCTCGCCCTTGGTCAGCATCGGCGCGAGCGTCACGTTGTCGAGCACGCTCTTGTGCGGAAACAGATTGAAGTGCTGAAACACCATGCCGATCTTCTCGCGCATCTTCTGCAGATGCCTTTCGTTCGCGGGCACCATCTGGCCACCGCGCGGCATATGAAACAGTTGTTCGCCGTCCACCTCGATATGGCCGCCGTCGATCGTCTCGAGCGTCATCAGGATGCGCAGGATCGTCGTCTTGCCCGATCCCGACGGACCGATCAGCGCCAGCTTCTCGCCGGGCATCACATCGAGCGATAGTTCGTCGAGCACGGTCAGCGCGCCGTATCGTTTCGTGATCCGGTCGAGTCGGATCAATGGCGTGTTCGCCGGGCCTTCGTCGCGGCGCGCCCGAGTGCTTGCAGGCGCGGCAGTGCGCTCGGAGGAAAGACTTGCCGGGGCGATGCCTGAAGCGCTCAATAGATCGGTAACTCGCGCAGTGTTCATATCGATTCGATCCCGTTCGTCGTACGTGACTTGAGTCAATGGAATGCGGCTGCGGCGCCGGAAACGCCGGTAATGCGAACCAGAATACGCAGCCATATTTGCAAACCAGATTGCTCTAGAACAATTCTTTTTTCCGCACGGGCAAAGGTAGGCGAAGGGTGCACTGCAACAAGCACACCGCATCCGTCGATAACGTCACCAACATTGAACTAGCACATTCGGAGGCGTTTTTTCGCGGCATTAGACTGCGGCGAGAAATACCCGTGGCGCCGCATTCACGTGCACCGCGCGCCACTTCCCGCAACGACGTCACGCTCAGAGAGAGGGGAAGATGTCAGATACGACGCAACAGGAATCGCGAATTGAGGTGCCCGTCGTGCGCCTGCCGTTCGAACGCGACGAATACGCCGCGCGTCTTGCCAAGACGCGCAAGGCGATGCAGGCGGCCGGCATCGAGCTATTGATCGTGTCGGACCCGACCAATATGGCTTGGCTCACCGGCTACGACGGCTGGTCGTTTTACGTGCATCAGTGCGTGCTGCTCGCGCTCGATGGCGAGCCGGTCTGGTTCGGCCGCGGTCAGGACGCGAATGGTGCAAAACGCACCGTCTTTATGCAGCACGATCAGATCGTCGGCTATCCGGATCACTACGTGCAATCCACCGCGCGTCATCCGATGGACTATCTCGCGCGCGACGTGATCGCGGCGCGCGGTTGGGCCAACGCGAAGATCGGCGTCGAAATGGATAACTACTATTTCAGCGCCGCCGCTTATCGCTCGCTCGTCGCGCATCTGCCGGACGCGAAATGGCAGGACGCGACTGGCCTCGTCAACTGGCAGCGCGCGGTCAAATCGCTACGCGAGATCGAGTACATGCGCGTGGCCGCGCGCATCGTCGAGAAGATGCACGCGCATATCGTCGAGCGAATCGAGCCGGGCATGCGCAAGAACGACCTCGTCGCGGAGATCTACTCGGCAGGCATTACCGGCATCGACGGTCATGGCGGCGACTATCCGGCGATCGTGCCGCTGCTGCCGACCGGCGCCGACGCGGCCGCGCCGCATCTGACCTGGGACGACACGCCGTTCGCGAAGGACGCCGGCACGTTCTTCGAAATCGCCGGCTGCTTCAAGCGCTATCACTGCCCGCAGTCGCGCACCGTGTATCTGGGCAAGCCGCCGAAGCATTTCATCGAGGGCGAGCGCGCGGTGGTCGAAGGGATCGAGGCGGGACTTGCCGCGGCGAAACCTGGCAATACCTGCGAGGACATCGCCAATGCGTTCTTCGCGGTGCTGCATAAATACGGCATCGAGAAGAACAGCCGCTGTGGCTATCCGATCGGCGCGAGCTATCCGCCTGACTGGGGCGAGCGCACGATGAGTCTGCGTCCCGGGGACAAGACCGTCCTCGAACCCGGCATGACGTTCCACTTCATGCCGGGCCTGTGGCTCGACGACTGGGGCCTCGAAATCACCGAGAGCATCCTGATTACCAAGACCGGTGTCGAGACCTTCTGCCGCACGCCACGCAAGCTGTTCGTCAAACCGTAATCGCACGGGCGTCGTGCCCGCATCCACTCGCGAAGCACGATGCCCGCTCCAACAAGAGGGAAACATGCTTCCGAAAACGATGAAGGCCGTCGTGCTGACCGGGCACGGCGGCCTCGACAACCTGGTCTATCGCGACGACGTGCCGGTGCCGGCCTGTGCGGCCGGCGAGGTACTGATCGATGTGACCGCATGCGGTCTCAACAATACCGACGTGTGGGTCCGCCAGGGCGCCTACGGCACCGACGACGACCCGCAAGCGGTATCGACGTGGCGACGCGGCCGCTCGACGCTGACGTTTCCGCGCATTCAGGGCGCGGATATCGTCGGACGTGTGGTTGCGGTGGGTCGCGGCGTCAGCGATGCGCGTATCGGCGAGCGCGTGATCGTCGACGCGTCGATCTACAACCGCGACGACGACAGCCTCGCCGATATCGATTACATCGGCCATGGCCGCGACGGCGGGTACGCTGAATATACGGCCGTGCCATCCGAAAACGCGCATCGTGTCGACTCCACCTATTCCGACGCCGAGCTCGCCACGTTCTGGTGCGCTTATCACACCGGCGAGCAGATGATCGAACGCGCAGGCGTCAAGCGCGGCGAAGCAGTGCTGATTACCGGTGCGTCCGGCGGCGTCGGCTCGGCCATCATCCAGCTATGCCGCGCACGCGGCGCAATTCCGTATGCGGTGGTCAGCAAAGGCAAGGAAGAAGCCGTGCTCGCGCTCGGCGCGCAAGGCGTGATGCTGCGCGACAGCGGCGATTTCATCGCGGACGTCGAACGGATGACCGGTGGCCGGCCCGTCGATGTGGTTGCCGATCTCGTTGGCGGGGCGCTGTTCGGCAAGCTGTTGAACGTGCTGAGGCCCGAGGGGCGATATACGACCGCGGGCGCGATCGCCGGGCCGGTCGTGCAACTCGACTTGCGCACGATGTATTTGAAGCAGTTGCAGTTGAATGGATCGTCGCAGGGCACGCGCGGCGCGTTCAAACGTGTGCTCGACTATATTCAGAGCGGTACGATTCGACCGGTTCTCGCGGCGACTTATCCGCTTTCGAAGTTTCATGATGCGCAGACGCGGTTTATGGAGAAGCGCTTCGTGGGGAATATCGTTGTTATTCCGGATCGGCATTACGGAGACGAAGTTTCGCAATAACTCTCATTGCGATTAAAACACTGGCCGATGCATTACGGCCCATCTCAGCCCTGGTTGCGCACACGTCACCTTGCAAGCCCGCCCCTCATGGCGGGCTTTTTTTCGCGCGTAGTAGTCGTCGTCAATGTTTTTCAAGACGGTCTTATCTCGATTTAAAGCTGTTGACGTGGTTCCTTTCGATGGTTAAGTATCCGACATCGCCTGAAAGTTCATGAGGAATCCAATGGAGAAACGGAATCAGGATGGCACTGGAAAGAAGACGCCGGACGAGGACGTCTGCGACCTTTGTCGCATTACCTATTCGATCTACGCCAACTTCCCGCCGATGCCGTCGGCACAGGCTATGAATGCGGAAACCGGAGAGTTCTTTCCTTTTGATCGCCTGCGTTCGCTAGCAACCGGATACGACATGATCAAAGCGCTAGGTTACGCGTGGGCGTGTGATTGTCGCGGACGCTCCCCGGTGACCAGGCGTATCAACTACAACGAGCAATTCCAACTTTTCGACACTCACACGGGTAAGCCATTAGTCAACGTTGAATATGCCGTCGAACGGGCAAGCGGCGATATAGAACATGGAATGACTGACGCGAGCGGCTATACACACCGTCTTTCCATGACCAGTTCGGCTGAAGAAATCAATATCTATTGCAACGGGGCGAAACATGCCTAAGACAGTAACATCCCCTTCGGGCAAGCATCTCGCCCATGCCGCGCGAAGAACGACGACGACTACCGCCGACAGCGCCGCGAAACAGGTTCGCATTGCGTCACGACAGAAGACGCGCCTCGAAGAGAACGAGGATTATTTCAAGAATACCAATGTCAAGGCGTTCCTCTATATGATTGGAAAATCTGAAGGCGGCGACTATCACGCGAAGTACGGTTGGTATCCCGGAAATACGACGTGGACCTTTGCTGACGAGTCAACTCACCCGGGGCCGGGTAAAGATGGGCACACTACCGCTGCCGGTCTGTACCAGATTAACAGAGCCGCGTGGACCGAACATGGCAAGAAGGCGATGGGTCTCGACGATTTTTCCCCGCACACTCAGGACCTTATCGCGGTTGAAGACGTTCGCGTCCACAATGTAATTGACTCGGTGATAGCCGGGGACATTAAGCATGCCATTGAGAAGCTAAAGCCTCATGAATGGGTGTCCTTTCAGGTTCATGAATTTGCGACTCTAAAGGCGTGGTTTATTGCGGGCGGTGGGACACCAAAATGAAAAATACTGCTATCGCGCTACTACTCGCAGGCCTTACGACTGGTCATGCAGTTGCCTCAGAAATCGTGTTCGAGAATCGAACTGAAGACTCAACGAGCGGATGGGATCACGTCACTCATGCGTTCGCAAGCGCATTGATGAAACACGAAGAGCGAGCGCAGGATTTAACTGGCTATGCACAAGCGGGCGAGATACCGAAGGACCCAAGCACAAGGCTCGTATGGAAGACCGTCCCAATTAGCCTTAGGGGGCGGGAAATCCGATTCGTGCGGCCCACCTTGGACCCATATTTCGCACCTTTCTATGGCGCCCATCAATTCCAGCACTGGCTTGTTTCTAACGGGCGCATCCTGCATGAAGGAAACGCTGATGTTTTTCAGATCTTGCAAGTGGAGCATGGTGGAATGCGAGACATCGCAGAGACGGCTTGTACGGCGATAACGTGTTACACAACCCAGTTTCGCTTCAATCAGAGAAGCGGTCGCTACGAAGCAGCATCTTGCCGAGCAAGCACAATTTCCAGCGGTTCTGATGCGGGTCCATGTACCTATAGCCGTCAGTGACAAGGCGGCGCGAAGCCGCCGCCATCCGAGGAGGAGCGTGCCAATGCATCGTCACAACGCTATCGGCTCTCGCCGGGTCAAATTTTCTGGGCTATGAAATGAAAAGACTGCTTCCGCTCTTGTCGTGTCTCCCGCTTACCGCTTTCGCACTAGATGGTACGGGCTCAGTCGATTTCGATTCATCTATCATGCCGCTATTAAATCAGAACGCAGACTTAAGAGAACTCGTTCTCTGCAACTTCGATATCGTCAGCGATCCAATGGGAACGCGAATTGGAGACGTCCAATCGAAAGCTTTAGGGGGTTCCAGAATCGGGCCTTACTCGATGTGGGCAAACTGGCGCGGGAATTCAGGTTCAAAACCAGTAGTTCTGACGATAAACACGCGTATAGATTTCATCGACTCGCGCGGCAGGAAGGTCAATGGAAATTTGCCTACGGCAGTCCGCATTGAAGAGCATATCGATAGTGTGACGATACGACCTGCGGAACAAGGGCAACCGGAGTCCGTTCCGGGAGGACTAAAGCACGGCATAGATTTAAAGGCATGCTCGTCCAGATCTTCTGGATCTTGAATCGTGAATAAAAGGATCTGTGCTCAAAGATATATGGCTACGCTCGTCGGAGCGCTATTGATTCCGACCGCTCATGCGGATGGATCGGTCAGTTTTCACGGCGACATTGTTCCAATGCTCAAGGCGCGCGCTCAATTTGAACAGTTCATAACTGAAAACTTTTCAGTTACGGATACGGGATGGGGAGACAGGATAGATAGCGCGACAATGCCGCATATGGGCGGCGCTCGGATCGGACCGTATAAATTTCAAGCCGTGTGGCATAGCTCCCACGGCGACGTCCCGGTTACGTTGATAATCGACACGAAGATCCGATTTCTCGACAGACACCAGCACGAAATCGTGGGCGGTGATCTGCGCGAAACACGATCGGTCAGCGAAACCTTGGATTCTATCGAAATTGAACCGCCTCACACCAATTCCGCCCGAAGTAAATGAAAGGTTCTTCGTAGCAGTCGCCGTCAATGTTTTTCAAGACTGGCTTATCTCGATTTAAGGCTGTTGACGTGGTTCCTCTCGATGGTTAAGTATCCGACATCGCCTGAAAGTTCATGAGGAATCCAATGGAGAAACGGAATCAGGATGGCACTGGAAAGAAGACGCCGGACGAGGAGGTCTGCGACCTTTGTCGCATTACCTATTCGATCTACGCCAACTTCCCGCCGATGCCGTCGGCACAGGCTATGAATGCGGAAACCGGAGAGTTCTTTCCTTTTGATCGGCGGCGTTCGCTAGCAACCGGGTACGACATAATCAAAGCGCTAGGGTGAAAGCTTTTATTTACTCAATTGGTGACGCCGAAGGTGGCGACTACCACCTGAAGTACGGCGGAATCAAAGGGAAGGTGCATGAAAAATGGACTTTTAGCGATTATTCGACACACCCCGGAGCAGGATACGACGGTCACACAACCGCCGCGAGTCGATATCAAATAAACATTGATACGTGGCGCGAAATGAGCGAAAAAATGGGCTAAAGGATTTCAGCCCTCATATCCAAGACATTTTCGCGATCGAGATTCTTCGTTCAATTGGAGTAATTGGCTCGGTCAAATCGGGGGATATCAACACTGCGTTGTCAGCCGCGTCGCGCAGATAGGCGGCTTTACCGCAGGGTAAAGAGTTGCCGGGCCGTTATAAGCAGCCCTACGTTACCTATGAGGTTTTTTCATGGTCATACAAAAATTACGGTGGCGCAATTGACTAGACTTTCGATTGCAGCAGGGCTATTGGTTGTGTTTTCCGTGATCGCTCATGCCGATCAGGTAAAAGTCGCCATGAATTTTTTGAACGCCAGGAAACTTCTAATCCAAAAGGGTTGGCATCCTGTTCAATCAAAAACGCCCGGCGAACATATCGGTGTAGGAAATATTTTAATACGCAATGGCATCAAAGAAGTGGAAAGCTGTGCGATAGATCGGCCAATATGTATTTTCAACTATGCGAAGAAAGGTAAGTGTCTGAGGCTTGTTACTACCGGGGAACGCGTTCCTACGATGCAGATTACCGATATTTCTTCCTCTTGCTCATCGTAGGCGATGGTCGCGATGAATCCTATCGCGGCGGCTCTAGCGCCGTGGGCGATCATGAAGCAATAGCGCCACCACCACCCGAAGCAAACAAAAGCCCCGACCACCTACCGCATAACAGCAGCCGGGGCTTTCTCACACCTCAGTTCATCAAAGCGAGGCAGCCGGCGCAAACACCTGCGACGCCACCTCATCCACCGCCTCGCGCGTCAACTTGACGATCTCGTCGACATCACTGCGCGACGTCACCAGCGGAGGCGCAAAGCCAAGAATGTCGCCATGCGGCATCGCCCGCGCGATCAATCCACGCTGCATCGCCGCAGCCGACACCCGCGGCCCGACCTTCAGCGCCGCATCGAACGGCGTGCGAAGATCCTTGTCGGCCATGAACTCCAGCGCGGCCAGCATGCCCTCGCCGCGCACTTCGCCGACGAGCGGATGAGAGTCGAACGCCGCATGCAATTGCTGGAGCAGATAAGCACCGGTTTGCGCCGCGTTCTGCGTCAGGTTCTCGCGCTCCAGAATGTCGAGGTTGGCGAGCGCCGCGGCCGCACAGATCGGATGGCCCGAATACGTCCAGCCATGTCCCAACGCGCCTGATTCCTGCGATGCCTTATCGATCACATCCCACACGCCTTCGCTGACGATCACGCCCGACAGCGGCGCATACGCACTCGTCAAACCCTTCGCGACGGTGATCAGATCCGGCTGAATGCCGTAGTGCTGCGCGCCCATCTTCGAGCCCAGCCGGCCGAAACCGCACACCACCTCGTCGCAGATCAGCAGGATGTCGTGCTTCTTCAGCACCTGCTGGATCGCGGGCCAGTAACCGGCCGGCGGCGGTACGATGCCGCCCGTGCCCATCACCGGTTCGCCGATAAAGGCCGCGATCGTATCGGCGCCTTCCCGCGCGATCAGCTTTTCGAGCTCGTCGACGCAGTACGCGACGAACTGCGTTTCGTTCATGCCCGCCGGCGCGCGACGATACCAGTGCGGACACACGGTGTGCTTGACGCGCTCGACCGGCAGATCGAAGAACTGATGGAAGCTCGGCAAGCCCGTGAGACTGCCGGTGACGATACCCGAGCCGTGATAGCCGCGGTCGCGCGAAATGATCTTCTTCTTGTTCGGGCGGCCCTTCACGTTGTTGTAGTACCAGACGAGCTTGATCTGCGTTTCGTTCGCGTCCGAACCCGATAAGCCGTAGTACACCTTCTTCATGCCCTTCGGCGACCAGTCGATGATGCGCGACGACAACTCGATGATCGTATCGGTCGAGTGGCCGACATACGTGTGGTAATACGCGAGCTTCTTCGCCTGCTCGTAAATCGCGTCTGCCACTTCGGCGCGGCCGTAGCCGATGTTCACGCAGTAAAGGCCGGCAAATGCATCGATAAACGACTTGCCTTGATGGTCCTCGATACGGATGCCTTTCGCGCCGGTCACGATCCGTCCCGGTAGCGCGCCGCTCGCGTGATCGTGCGCGTGCGTCGACGGATGCATGAAGTGCGCGCGATCGGCGCTCAGCAGTTGATCGAATATAGTCATGGGTCGCTCCTTCGTGTGATGTCTGGATGAATGAATCAATAGATTCAGGCCGTTGCGTCCGTCGCCATCGCGTGTGCCGCGGCACGAGCGGGGGCGCTGTCGCTGACCGGCAAGCCAAGCTGGCCAAGGCAGAAATAACGTGTCTCGACGAACGGCTCGAACCCTTCGACGCCGCCTTCACGTCCAAGCCCCGACGACTTGATGCCGCCGAACGGAATCGGCGCGCCGGTAAACTTCGCGCCGTTGATGGACACCATTGCAAAGTCGAGCCGGCGGATCAGTTGAAACACGGTGTTCAGATCTTTCGCGCACACGTAGGCGGCAAGTCCATATTCGGTATCGTTCGCGCGTTCGACCACTTCGTCGAGTGAGTCGAACGGCGTTACCGCCGAGATCGGCGCGAAGTTCTCTTCGTCGTAGATGCGCATGCCGGGCGCTGCATCGGCCACCACGGTCGGCTCGAAGAACCAGCCGCCGCGCTCGTGCGCCGCGCCACCTACCGTGATACGCGCGCCTTTCTCACGCGCGTCGGCGACGCGCTGCACGGTCGAGTCGAATGCGGCCTGGTGCATCAGCGGGCCCACGTCCACGTGCGGGTCGAATGCGCTGCCCACTTTCAACGCCTTCACGGCATCGCTGTATCGCGCGACGAATGCTTCATACAACGGACGCGCGACGAAGATCCGGTTCGCCGCGCAGCAGTCCTGGCCCGAAGTCTGGAACTTCGCAGCAACCGCCACGCGCACGGCCTGTGCGAGGTCCGCATCTTCGGTCACGATGAAAGGCGCGTTGCCGCCCAGTTCGAGCGCGGTCTTCTTGATGCCTGCCTGCGCCGCCGTTTGCATCACCAGCGCACCGACGCGCGTCGATCCGGTGAAGCTGACCGAGCGTACGCGGCTATCCGAGACCAGCGTTTCCATCGCCATTTGCGGCTCGCCGAGCACCACGTTGAACACGCCTGCCGGAAAGCCGGCTTCTTCGGCGAGTTGCGCGAGCGCGAGCGCGGAGAACGGCGTCTCGTGCGCGGGCTTTGCGACCACCGTGCAACCTGCGGCGAGCGCGGCAGCGGCCTTGCGCGTGAGCATCGCGCACGGGAAATTCCACGGCGTGATCAGTGCGGCCACGCCGACCGGCTCGATGATCGTGCCAAGATGCGCACCATCGATATGCGTCGGAATCGTGCGCCCATTCAAACGCCGCACTTCATGCGCGAACCATTCGACGAAGCTCGCGCCATACGCGATTTCGCCGTGCGCTTCGGCAAGCGGCTTGCCCTGTTCGAGCGACAGAATCGCACCGAGATCCTGCTGATGACGCAGGATCAGCTCATGCCAGCGCAATAGCAGCGCCGAACGTTTGGCGACCGGCACCCAACGCCACGTGTCGAACGCGCGCTGAGCGGCATCGACCGCGGCAGTGATCTGCGCCGCGTCGAGCATCGGCACATGGCCGAGTACTTCCTGATTCGCGGGGTTCTGCACTGCGACGCTGGCGGCGCTCGCGCTATGAACCCAGCGTCCATCCACGTAGCACAGCGATTTGAATAGGACCGGATGACCCAGCAACATGACGACCTCCTGTGTGCGATGTCTCTGCTATCACTGTAGGTCCTCAGGCACTGCGGATTTTTTTGTTGTCGCGGTTGGAAGACTGCGTTTTTTCTGCAATTCGCCGCGTGATTGATGTTTTTTTCGGGCGGGACTTTTGACCGTATTTGGACCGCACTTATCGCGCCATTCAACCGTTCTCGCCAATCGATTGTTCCGCCCAATCAGGCAGTCCTTCGGCGCCGCTTTTCACCACTTTCGTGACGATATAGGTGAAGTACTTTTCGATACCCAATTCGTCGGTGAGCAACGTATCGATGAAGCGCTGATAGTGGTCGATATCGCGCGACAGCACGTGCATCACATAGTCGACGCCGCCGCCCGTCGCGAGGCATTGCACGACTTCGGGCGCCGCCGCGATGCGCTCCTCGAAGCGCCGCATGTCCGGGGCGGTATGACGCGCGAGCGTGACCTCGACCACCACGCGGCTGCCTTTGAACGCGCGCACCCAATCGATATCCGCGCGATACCCGCGAATTACGCCCTCTTCTTCGAGGCGCTTCACGCGCTCCCATGCCGGCGAGATCGACAGATTGATTTCTTCGGCGAGGCGCGACTTCGTGATGCGTCCGTCGCGCGCGAGGATGCGCAGAATCGCGAGATCGTAGCGGTCGAATTTCATCGTGCGTTCAGACCGTTACCGGTATGCCACGTTCGAGCACGTCGGCGACTACCGCAACCGTGTCGCCGATCCGCACGAGCCCCGGGAAATGCCGCGCGGCGAGCATGCCCGCGCGTCGCGCGCGATATTCGATCGGCGCCGCGCCGGTGCGCTTCGCATCGTAAATCCGCGCGATCACCTCGCCGCTGTCGACCATCTCGCCGAGGTCCTTGCACAATTCGAGCAGGCCATCGTGCTCGCTCGTCGTGTAGCAGGTGCCGTCGGGCATATCGAGCAGCGTGGTCGTGCGCGGTGCGTTACGACTCGACTCCTCGTGCTCGATGATGCGCGCATGCTGCAGAAAGCCGCGCACACCACGCTCGGTAATCGCCACGCTCTGCACCGTTGCCGTGCCACCGCCGCCAAGCTCGGTCGACACGAACACCTTGCCCGCTTCCTCGACGGCCGTGTCGTACAGGCCGACGCTATCGAGTTCGAGCATCCGCATCGAGTACGGCGCGCCGAACGCGCGCATCGCCGCTTCGCAGCGCGCCTGCTGCGTCGCATCGGGCAGCACGTGAATCGCCGCGAACGGCACGAAGTCGAGCGTGCGGCCGCCCGCGTGCAGATCGAGCACATAGTCGGCGAGCGGCAGCAGATAACGCTGAAAATAATCGGCGATCTTTTCGGTCACGGTGCCGTCCGGCTTGCCCGGAAAGCTGCGATTCAGATTGCCGCGATCGATCGGCGACGTGCGCGTGCCCGCGCGAAACGCCGGAAAGTTCATGAACGGCACGATGATCACGCGCCCGCTTATGTCACTCGCCTTCAAGGTGGCGGCAAGCTTCGACAGCGCGATCGGTCCTTCGTATTCGTCACCGTGATTGCCGCCCGTTAGCAGCGCGGTAGGTCCCTCGCCGTTACGGATCACGGTGATGGGGATCATCTCCGCGCCCCATGCGGAGACGTCGTGAGAATGAGGCAGCTTCAGGAAACCATGCTGTTCGCCGTCGGCGTTGAAATCGACCGTCGGTTGAATCGGGGATGCCCGCATCTGTGCTACTCCTTCGTGAGCCGCTTGTGCGGCGTTTTACCGTTGATCGCGCGTCATTTCAGCGGCGCGCCGTTGCCGAATATCGTTCCCGCCTTCGCGGCACGCGCCCGCTGCAGCGCGAGCGCGGCAATCGCGGTGTCCTGCGCGCCGGTTCCGGTCAGATCGCAGATCGTCACTTCGGCGTCGCTCGTGCGGCCCGCCGCCTGTTTTGCGATCACCTGCCCCAATTCGACGATCGCGGCATCGTCACGCATCGTGCCCGCGGCAATCGCGTGATGCAGTTCGCCGAGCACCCGCGTTTGCTGCGCGCGGTCGCACACGTAGCGCGCCGCCGCGAGTGCGGCCGGCGCGATTTCGTTCTTGTGCTCGGCGTCCGAACCCATCGCGGTGATGTGCAGGCCCGGATGCAGATCGGCGGCTTCGATGAGCGGCGTGCGGCTCGGCGTCGTCGTGATCGCGACGTCGGCTTCGGCGAGCGCGTCGTGAACGCTGGCCGCGACATCGCATCGCACGCCGAGCGTGTTGTTCACGTCCGCGGAGAAACGTAGCGCGCTTGCCGCGTCGCGTGCCCACACGCGCACGTATTCGACGCGGCGCACCAGCATCAGGGCGCGCAGTTGCAGGCGCGCCTGCTCGCCCGCGCCGATCACCGCGACGTGCCGCGTGTGCGCTTTCGCGAGCCAGCGCGCCGCGACCGCGCCGGCGGCCGCCGTGCGTATCGCGGTCAGATAGCCGTTGTCGAGCAGCACCGCTTCAGTTAGCCCGGTCTTCGCCGACAGCACCAGCATCAGGCCGTTCAGGCTCGGCAAACCGAGCGACGGGTTATCGAAAAAGCCAGGACTGACCTTGATTGCGAAGCTGTCGAGGCGCGGCAGCCAGGCCGTCTTCACGTCGACTTCGCCGTTATGCGCGGGCAGATCGAGCCGCAGGATCGGCGGCATCGCAACCGCTTCGGTCGCGAGCGCGACGAAGGCGGCTTCGATCTGGTCGATGGCCGCGAGATCGAGCGGCACGAGTTTGCGAAGCTCGGCTTCGCCAAGTAGCGTGATCGAGGTCATGATGCGATGTGTGAGTTCAGTGACGGCGCGGCTTGCGTCGTTTCGTTGCCGACGATCCGCCGATGCAGATCCATATCGATGTTCGCGCCCGTCACGACGAGCACGAGCGGCCCGCGCGCGATGCGCTCAGCGGGCAGCGCGCGATCGAGCACCGCCGCAATCCCCACCGCCGCCGCGCCTTCGACGACGAGCCGTTCCTGCCGGTACGCATGCGCGATGCCGCGCGCGATCGACGCCTCATCGAGCAGCACGGTTTCGTCGATCAGATCGCGCGTCAGCGCATACGTGTAGCGGTTTTCGAGTCCGATGCCGCCGCCGAGCGAATCGGCGAGCGTATCGACTTCCTCGACCAGCACCGGCTGACCGACCGCGAGACTCGCGTGCATCGCGGCGCCACGCGCCATCGTCACGCCGGTCAAGCCGATCGTGGGACTCGTGCTTTTCGCGGCCAGCGCGATGCCGGCGAACAGCCCGCCGCCCGACAACGGCACGACGATGTTCGCGACATCGGGCAAGGCCTCGACGATTTCGAGCCCGATCGTTCCCTGTCCGGCGATCACGCGCGGATCGTCGAATGGCGGCACGTAGGCATAACCTTCTTCGCTTGCGAGCCGCAATGCTTCGTGCTCGGCCTCGTCCTGGCTTTGGCCGGCTATCCGCACGTGCGCGCCGAGTGCGCGCACCGCATCGACCTTGTTAGCGGGCACGAGGCGCGACAGACACACGGTCGCGTCGATGCCGAGCGCGCGCGCCGCATGCGCGACCGCGCGGCCATGATTACCGGTCGATGCGGTCACCACGCGAGTGCAGCCTTGCTCGGCCAGTTGCGCGAGCGCATTGGTCGCGCCGCGCAGCTTGAAGCTGCCGGTCGGCTGCACGGTTTCGAGCTTCAGATAGACCGGCGTGCCGGTGTGTGCCGACAGGCTCGGTGATTCGACGAGCGGCGTACGGCACACGCGACCGTCGATTCGGCTGCGCGCGCGGTAAATGTCGGCTAACGACAGATCGGCTGACGATGGAACGGACATGCATGAGGCCCTGCATCAAAGAGGTCGATTCGCTATTCGATGCGGGCACGGCTGTCGCAGATAAACGCAGTGATTCGCGGCCGCATCGCTTTCCATGCAGCCCAGTCTAGTGTTCTAAAAAAGGATTTTTATTGTCCTAGTTCATTTCGGTCCGGCGCGCTGCGCAATCTGCGCACCTTCCTGATCAGGTGAAATCGTGCACCTGCGGGTACTGCTCGAACACATCGCGCATCGTTTCGAGCGCGCCTTTATAGGTGTCCTCGCTGACTTCCGCGCCGACGCAAACCCGCACTGCATTAGGCCGATCCGCGTCGCGCACGAGAAACGGATCGGGCGACGTCACCGCGATGTCGCGGTTGCGCAGTTCGCGCACCAGCCGGTCGGTGCGCCAGTGGTCGGGCACCCGCAGCCATGCCGATAGTGCCTGCGGATGCGCGCCCAGGACATATTTACCGAGCGTCTGCTGCAATTGCGCCTGACGCCGCCCGAGCCGTTCGCGCTGAATTTCGACGAGCCGCGCCGCGGTGCCGTCTACGATCCAACGCGTGGCGACCTCCGCCATCGGCGGCGTCGCCATCCAGCTGCTCACGCGCAGCACGCTCTCGGCGCGCAGCGCGAGCCGGCGCGGCGTCGTCATATAGCCGATGCGCAAACCGGCCATCACCGACTTCGTAAAGCTCGTGCAGTAGAACGACAGATCGGGAATCAGGCTCGAAATCGGCGTGGAATGTTTGGCGGGCAAGGGCCCGTACACGTCGTCCTCGATCACGTAGACGCCATAGCGCTCGGCGATTTTCGCAATTGCGCGACGCCGCGAATCAGGCATCAACGCGACGGTCGGATTGTTCAGCGTCGGCGTGCAGACGAGCGCGGAGATGCGCTCGCTGTCGCACATCTCCTCGAAGTGTTCGGGGTGAATGCCGTACTCGTCGATTTCGAGGCCCTTCAGCGTGAAGCCGAGCACGTTGGCCGAACCTATCACGCCGTGATCCGTCAGGCTCTCGCACAGCACGGTATCGCCCGGTCCTACCAGCGAAGCGAGCGCGAGAAAGATGCCGTGCGCGGCGCCGTTGGTGACGAGCAGCGTATCGGCCGAAGCCGGCATGCCGAGCGACGCGAGCCACGCAATGCCTGCCTGGCGATGATGCTCGAAGCCGGCGATCGGCCGGAACGCGCGAATCCACGGCTGATCGTCGAGCGTCGACAGCGTCGCGCAGATCTTGCGCCACATCGCATCGTGTTCCGAGGTGTGAATGATGCGCGCGATCGAAAAATCGACCACCGAGCGCTCGGCCGTATCGAGCATGTAGCTCGACATCGTTTCGGTGACGCGCGCCGCGACGAAGCTGCCGCGCCCCACCTCGCAGCGGATCAGCCCTTGCCGCTCCAATTCCTTGTACGCGTTGGTCACGGTCTGCACGCTGATCGCGAGTTCGGCCGCGACGTCGCGCTGCGGCGGCAGGCGCGCGCCCGGCGGCAGCGACGTGCTCTCGATGTCGCCGGCAATCGCCTTGACCAGCCGCTTGTATTTCGATTCCACGCCGTGCACCGCGCGCACGGCCTCGCGCCACTCGTCGATCACCGCTACTCCTCCGTTTATGGTGACGCCGGCTCCGTTCGAAGTCGTGTCGTGTTGCCTGATCTTCCATAGTGAGGCAAAAACGGGGCGAAAAATAATTGTCCTAGAGCAATTGGGGCGAAAAAATCGGAGGCGGGATAGGAAGTTCCATCGTGTAAGGAGGGCAGGAATATTGCTCAATCGCGGCGAAAAGTTCGTCTCAGCTTCTGCGGTCGGGTATGTCGCGCGGTTTCCGCGAGGTGGCGTGCGGTGGCAGAGAATTGGCCGCCATCGCAAGGCGTCAGTCCTATCATTCAACCATTCACAATTCGCGAATCGCGATGCGCTTACAACGGTCACTGGTTGTACGTCCGCCGGTGTCTTCGTATTCAACTCGCGAACTGGAGGACAAGGTGACGCCTCGCATTATTTGGCGGGCAACTCAGACCCGCGTGATGGTCGTACTTGCAGCTCTGCTGGTGGTGGTGCGTTTCTCCGATGCGGCGCACGCCCGCGCTCCGGAGCCCCCCGCTGTACCGGGCTCCGTCGCCGTTGGGCAGTCGATCACCTGTCAGCCCACTTCCACGCCCCGGCCGCAGCCGATCTTGCCCAAGGGCTTTACGGAGCGGGTTATGTACAGCGGTTGTCTCAATCAGCCAACAGCAATTAGTTTCAACTCAAGGCAGACCCGGGTCTTCGTCGCCGAAAAAGGTGGCAGGATTTGGAATTGTGATTTGTCGACACCTACATGTACGCTCATTACCGACCTCAGCAGTGAGGTCTGCAACGATGGCGACCGGGGACTTCTCGGAATAGCGGTCGATCCTCTGAACGACGGCAAAATTTACGTGCTTTACACGACGCCTCCGGCTACCGGCGCTTGCAGCGGTAACGTTGTGACCCATGGCCAGCTTTCGCTGTTGACAGCGTCCGGAGCGGGCACGGGCGAAACGAAAATCCTGCCGCCAGCAGGGTCCGGCAATCAGACATGGTGTTTCTTTTACGGGTCTCACAGTATTGGCGGACTCGTCTTCGGATCTGACAATAGAACGCTTTACGTTAGCGCTGGCGACGGCGCGAGCTTCGACCAGGTGGACTACGGACAGTTGGATACCGCGTGCGGTGATCGCACGAATTTGCCGCAGGGCGCATTTCGCAGTCAGGGCGTTTCACCCTATAGCGACGGCGCTATTCTCCGGATAACGAACCCGGGTACGACAACTCAAAGCGTTGCCGTGGTTGCACAAGGGTTGCGCAATCCGTTCCGGTTCGCTCGCCTGCCAGGTACGGACGAGCTGTATATCGGCAATGTGGGATGGAACAGTTGGGAGGCTATCGATCATGTCACTGTCGCCGGCCAGGACTTCGGCTGGCCGTGCTACGAAGGGTGGAGCCCCAGTAATAACTTCGCTGCGGCGCCCGAGCCCGACTATCGAAACACGGGCTACTGCGGAAAGTTCGTGGGCGCCACGGCGCCGTTCTTCGCGTATGCTCACACGAGCTACGTTTCGGTCGATGACAGTCACGGAAAAACTTGCGGCGCGAAGCCGTCCGGCGGAGGACCTGACCAGAACGGCAGTGTCATCTCTGCAATCGGGTTTACCGACGATACGAGCACAACCTATCCTGCCCAATTCAAAAACGCACTGTACTTTGGGGATCTTCTGCGCCAATGCATCTGGACCATGCAACCTCCGAACAACGTGCCTCAGACCTTTGCAAAAGGTCTGCCGGGGGGACCGGTGGATCTGAAGGCAGGCCAGGACGGCGATCTGTTCTACGTGGACCTCGTGACTAGTACGATCAGGCGAATTACACATAAGTAGAAAAATTCTGGTGGAATGCGCCATTTCACCGTCCCCACTCCGCGCGCTACAGCAACCCCGCAAAGTGCACCAGCACGAACACGATCGCCCCGCCCGCGATCAGCACCAATGCATTGATACGCGTCCGCATCACGAGCACGGTCGCGATGGCCGCGGTGAGCCACGCAATCCACCCGCCTTCGAGCTCCTTGATCAGCACATAGACCGCCGCGAGAATCAGCCCGGCGGCCACGGGGCGCAGACCAGCCTGCAACGCATTCAGCCAGCGCGCGCCTTCGTGCCGATTCCAGACGTGCACGACGCCATACATCAGAAACGCGGTCGGCCCGAATAGCGCGACGGTCGCGACGAGCGCGCCGCCGACGCCGCCGACCTGATAGCCAATCAGCGTCGCGAGCAATGAGCCGGGACCGGGCGCGAGCCGCGCGATCGCGAAGTCGCTGAGAAATTGCGCATGGGTCATCCAGTGATGCACGTCGACGACCTGGCGCTGAACTTCGGGGATGATCCCCTGCCCGCCACCGACGGTGACGATGGACAGCGGCGCGAAAACCGAAAACAGCGCGATAAGAGTTCTGAGCACGGCAGAAGCTTTTTGTGGAGTTTGACTTGCGGCGGTAAAAGCCGATCAGGGCTGGCGCGCCTCGCGCACGTATTCATAGCCAACGCTCAACGCACCGGCGATCAGCACGGTCCACACCAGCGACACGCGAAACACCGCGGCGGCCGCGAACGTCGCGAGCAGCACCAGATACGGAAACACGCGGCGCGGCAGGCGGCGCGCGGCGGTGATCGCCATCGACAGCGACAACCCGATCGCACCGGCCGCGGCGCCAGCGAGCCCGATATGCGTGAGCGGAAACGACGCGATCGCCGAGAAGAACGCGCCGAGCAGAATGATCACGACGGCCGCCGGAAAAATGATGCCGCAGAATCCCGCGACGGCGCCGCGCCAGCCGAGCAGCCGGTAGCCGATCCAGATCGCCAGATTCTTCACGTTGACGCCGGGCAGCGCCTGCGACAACGCGAGGCCGTTGAGAAATTCGTCTTCGCTCATCCAGTGCCGGTCGTGCACGAACTCACGCATGAACCAGCCGCTCAGGCCGCCGCCGAAACTCGTCAGACCGATGCGCGCGAAGATCAGAAAGAGGCCCAGCGAGGTCACTTCGCGAGGCGGCGTGGGGTGTGGCGCGTCGTCTTCGGGTGTCGATACCGGGTCGCCGACGTGGTGCCCGTGGATGCCTTTGGCCAATGCTCGTCCTTAGTCGTTTTGATCGTGCCGCGCTTGCCGCGCGCCCGGCATGATAGCCGCAGACGTCGCGGGTGACGTAGCCGATGGAGCAGACGCAGCCGAAGGCGAGGAAGCCGCAGAAGCAGCCGCCGGATGCCGCGGATCATGCAGATCATCGGTCGACCACCCGCCGCCCAGATCGCCAAACAGCGACGCCGCATGTAGCAAGCGCGATTCCTGCACGTTCAGCGCGGTCTGTCGCGTGGTCAGCTGCGTCGCTTGCGAAGTCGCAACCGTCGTGTAATCGACGGTGCCCGCCTGATACTCGTTGAACGCGATCTCCACGCCTCGGTCCGCGTCGCGCACCGCCGTTTCGAGCACGACCGCCTGCTCGGCGAGAATGCGCAGGCCGGACAGATCGTCCTCGACGTTCTGGAACGCGCCCAGCACCGTGCCGCGATAGTTGGCGACGGCCGAGTCGTAGGCCGCCTTTGCCGCGTCGACGTCGGCGCTGCGCAGGCCGCCGTCGAACAGCGTCTGGGTCGCGCTGCCTCCCAGCGACCACACGTAGTTCGCGACCTTCAGCAGACCGGACAGCGGCGACTGCGTGAAACCGGCTGCGGCCGACAGCGAGATGTCTGGGTAATACGCGGCCACCTCGACGCCGATCGCCGCATTCTGCGCGGCCATCTTGCGCTCGGCGGCGGCGATGTCGGGCCGCCGTTCGAGCAGCGTCGACGGCACGCCGACCGGCACCGACGGCAGCGCCGGCATCGCGGTGCTATGCGTGACTGACAGCTCCTCCGGGTTCTTGCCGACCAGCACCGCGATCGCATGCGCTTGCTGAGCGCGCGCGACGCCGAGCGCGATCAGATCGGACTTCGCGGTATTCAACTGGCTGCGCGCGGTGATCACGTCGCTCGGCGGAATCGTGCCCGCACGATCCTGCTCGGTGACGACGTCGAGAAAATGCTGATACGCGACGACCGTCTGCTGCAGCAGGTCGATGTTCGCGTCGCTGGTGCGCAGCTCGATGATCGCCGTCGCGAGCGCGACCTGCTCGGAGAGCGTCGCGTTCGCGAGCGTCGCTTCGCTCGACTGCGCGCTGGCGGCGTTTTCCTCGACGGTGCGGCGTACCTGGCCCCACAGGTCCGGCGCCCAGCTCACGCTGCCTTCCAGCGAACCCGAATTGACGATGCGCGTCGACGTACCATTGACGAAGCTTCCCGATGCACTGACCGAACCGCTGCCCGCTCGTTCGCGCGTCGCCGAACCGGTCGCGCCGATCGTCGGGAACAACGCCGAATGCGCGGCGCGCACTTCGGCGAGTGCCTGCTGGTAGTTCGCGTAGTCCGCGCGCACGGTCTGGTTCGACACCGCGACGAGCGGTTCGAGTTCGTCGATCAGCGGATCGTTGAACGCAGTCCACCACGTGCCCTTCGGGCCGGTCGCATTCGGCTCGGCCTGGGTCCAGCCGGGCAGCTCCGAGTAACTGGCTGGCACGCGAACCTGCGGCCGGTGATAGTCCGGGCCGACCATGCAGCCGGCGTTGAATAGCGCGAGCAGCGCGACGGCGAGCGGCGCGGCGCTGGGCAAGCCGGCGCGCGGCCCCGTCATTCGTTCAGTGGAAATTTTCATCGTCATGCCTTCGTATCCGGTTGTCCCGGCGTCGCGTCGCGGTTCCAGCGCAGCCCCGCGGACCATCTGACGAGCCGTGAGCGCAGACGGTCGAGATACAGATAAATCACCGGCGTCGTATAGAGCGTGAACATCTGGCTCAGAATCAGCCCGCCCATCACCGTGATACCGAGCGGCTGGCGCAGCGAGCCGCCCTGGCCGATGCCGATCGCAAGCGGCACCGCGCCGAGCACGGCCGCGAACGTCGTCATCATGATCGGCCGCAGACGGATCAGCGCGGCCGCGTGGATCGCGTCGCGCGCGGGCATCTGTTCCTGGCGCTGCAACTGGATCGCGACGTCGACCATCATGATGCCGTTCTTCTTGACGATGCCGATCAGCAGGATGATGCCGATCATCGCGATCACCGAGAACGGCGTGCCGAAGATCAGCAGCGCGAGCGTCGCGCCGATGCCCGCGGACGGCAGCGTCGACAGGATCGTCAGCGGGTGGATCGAGCTTTCGTACAGCACGCCGAGCACGATGTAGACGACGCCGAGCGCCGCGAGAATCAGCAGCGGCACCACGCCCATCGATTGCGAATAGGCCGCCGCCGCGCCCGCGAACGAACCGTGGATGCTCGCGGGCATGCCGATCTCGCGAATCGTCTCGTTGATCGCCGCGCCGGCCTGGCTCAGCGACCCGCCGGCCGGCAGGTTAAACGAGATCGTCGCGGCGACGAGCCCGCTCTGGTGGTTCACCTGCGTCGACGTATGGCTGTTCTTGTACGACGTCAGCACCGAAAGCGGCACCATCGTTTCGGCGGCCGTACTATCCGCGCTGCCGGTCGAGCTGCCGCCCTTGCTGTTGGCGATGCTGTTGTTGGTCGCGTTCGACTGCGCGTCCGAGTTGCGCGAGTTCGTGTTCGACGCGCTGGCCGTGGTCGGGCTAGTCGCCGACACCGTGCCGTGCGGCATCTGCGTCGCGGCCGTGCCGGTCGGATTCCCCGCGGACGTGCTCAGATAAATCTGGCTCAGCGTCTCTGGATACTGCCAGTACTCGGGCGCGACCTCCATCACGACGAAGTACTGGTTCAGCGGGTTGTAGATCGTCGACACGGTGCGCTGGCCGAACGCGTCGTACAGCACATTGTCGATCTGGTTCGGCGCGAAGCCAAAGCGCGCGGCGGTCGCGCGATTGATCGTCAGGTAGGTCTGCAGGCCGTTCTGCTGCAAGTCGGAGTTCACGTCGAGCAACTGTCCGCGCTCCTTCGACAATGCGGCGACGAGCTTCGGCGTCCACGCGAACAGTGCGGCGGAATCGTCGCTCGTCAGCGTGTACTGATACTCGGCCGCCGATTGCCGGCCGCCGATGCGCAAGTCCTGCTGCGCTTGCAGAAAGAGCCGCGCGCCCGACACTTCGTCGAGCTTTGGACGCAACCGGTTCACGACCTGGGTGGCCGTTGCGTGCCGCTGCGACAGCGGCTTCAATTCGATGAACACGTTCGCGGTATTGAGCGCGCGCCCGCCGGTAAAGCCCGCGACCGACTGCACCGCCGGGTCTCTCTGCACGATCGACTGCAACTGCACGAGCTTCTTCTGCATCGCCGTAAACGAAATGCTCTGGTCGGCGATGATCTGCCCGATCACGATGCCGGTGTCCTGCTCGGGAAAGAAGGTGGCGGGCACCAGCTTCAGCATGAACACGTTGCCGACCAGCAGCGCGAACAGCAGCAGGATCACCAGCAGCGAATGATCGAGCACGGCCGTCAGCGAGCGCGCGTAGGCATCCTTGAAGCGATCGAACTGCCGCTCGACCCACTGCGCCCAGCGCGCTTTCGAATGACCTGCGTTGTTCCGGCTCAGCACGTATGCGCACATCGCGGGGGTGACCGTCAGCGAGATCACCAGCGAGATCAGGATCGCGATCGACAGCGTGATCGCGAACTCATGAAACATCAGTCCGACGATGCCCGGAAACAGGATGATCGGCAGAAACACCGCGATCAGCGACAGGCTCATCGAAATCACCGTGAAGCCGACTTCGCCGGCGCCCTTCACCGCGGCCTCTTTCGGACTCAAGCCCAGCTCCATGTGCCGCACGACATTTTCGAGCACGACGACCGCGTCGTCGACGACGAAGCCGGTGCCAATGGTCAGCGCCATCAGCGACAGGTTGTCGATGCTATAGCCGAGCAGATACATCGGCCCGAAGGTACCGACGATCGACAGCGGCAACGCGACCGCCGGAATCAGCGTCGCGCGCGGCGACTGCAGGAAGATGAACACGACGCCGACCACCAGCAGCACCGCGATGAACAGCGTGCGCTCGGTATCGCTGACCGACGACGTGACCGACTGCGAGCGATCGATCGCGACGTCCACGTGCACGCTGCTCGGCAACGTCGCTTCGATCGCCGGCAGCACGTTGCGTATCTGCGCCACGGTGCTGACCACGTTGCTGCCCGGCATCGGATAGACGATCACCAGAATCGCCGACTTGCCGTTGAAGAGCCCCGCATTGCGGATGTTTTCGTTCGAGTCGCGCACCTGCGCGACATCGCGCAACTTGACCGGCGCGCCGTCTCGATACGCGACCACCAGATCGCGATACGGCGCCGCGTGCGTGATCTGATCGTTCGAGGTGACCACATAGCGCTGATCATCGACGTCGATGTGCCCTTTCGCGCTGTCGGCATTGGCCGCGCTGATCGCCGCGCGCACGTCTTCCATGCCGATGCCGTAGCTATTGAGCTTGCCCGGCTGCAACTCGACGCGCACGCTCGGCAACGCGCCGCCGCCGAGCGTGATCTGGCCGACGCCCTGCACCTGCGACAGCTGCTGCTGGATCACCGAATCGGCGGAGTCATAGAGCTGCGCCTTGGTCAGCGTGTCCGAGGTCAGCGACAGCACCATGATCGGCGCGTCGGCCGGGTTGTACTGGCGGTAGCTCGGATTGCTGCGCAGCGTGGTGGGCAGATCGGCGCGGGCGGCCTGGATCGCCGCCTCGACGTCGCGCGCGGCGCCGTTGATGTCGCGCTTCAGACCGAACTCGACGATGATCATCGACGAGCCGACGTAGCTGATCGAGGTCAGCTCCTCGACATCGGCGATCGTACCGAGCCGGCGCTCCAGCGGCTCGGCCACCGTCGACGCCATGATGTTCGGGCTCGCGCCGGCCATATTGGCCTGCACGACGATCACCGGAAACGCGATGTTCGGCAGCGGCGCGACCGGCATGCGGAAATACGCGAGCGTGCCGGAGATCAGGATCGCGATCGCGAGCAGCGTCGTCGCGACCGGCCGCCGGATGAAGATCGCCGGGATGTTCACCGCGTGCCCTCCGCGCCGCCCTCCGGCGGGTGCCCGCCGTTGCTCTTAGCGCGCTCGGCGCGCCAGCGGTTCACGCGCGTCGCCATCCGGTCGAAGAACAGATAGATCACCGGCGTCGTGAACAGCGTCAGCACCTGGCTCAGCGTCAGACCGCCGATGATCGCGAGACCGAGCGGGCGGCGCAGTTCCGAGCCGGTGCCGGTGCCGAGCAGCATCGGCAGTGCGCCGAGCATCGCCGCGAGCGTCGTCATCAGGATCGGCCGGAAACGCAGCAGCGACGCCTCGAAGATCGCCTCGCGCGGCGCCTTGCCGTGATTGCGTTCGGCGTCGAGCGCGAAGTCGACCATCATGATCGCGTTCTTCTTGACGATGCCGATCAGCAGCACGATGCCGATGATGCCGATCACGTCGAGATCCATCCCCGCGAGCATCAGCGACAGCAATGCGCCGATGCCGGCCGACGGCAGCGTCGACAGGATCGTGACCGGATGGATGAAGCTCTCGTACAGCACGCCGAGCACGATATACACGGCGACGAGCGCGGCGATCAGCAGATACACCTCGCTCGACAGCGAATCCTCGAACGCCGCGGTCGCGCCTTGCAGCGACGACGTGATCGACGGCGGCAGGTCGATCGCCTGCTCGGCCTGGTGAATATCCTTGACCGCGGTGCTCAGCGACGCGCCCTTCGCGAGATTGAACGACACCGTCACCGACGGAAACTGCGCGAGGTGACTGATCACGAGCGGCGCCTTCCTGATCTCGATCTTCGCGATGCCGGACAGTGGCACTTGACCCGAACTGCTGGTCTGGCTCGGCAGATACAGATTGCCGATCGATTGCACGGTCGGCATAGACTCCGGCTTCGCGACCAGAATCACGCGGTACTGGCTCGACTGCTCGAAGATCGTCGACACGATGCGCTGGCCGAGCGCGTCGTACAGCGCGTTGTCGATCGTCGCGGGCGTAATGCCGAAGCGCGCGGCCAAATGCCGGTTCACTTCGACGTTCACGCTGAGGCCGTCGGTGTTGAGATCGCTCTGCACGTCGGACAATGACGGAATCTGCTTCAGACGCGCGACGAGTTCCGGCACGTACTTCTGGAACGCCTGCTGACTCGGTCCGCGCAACACGAAGCTGTACTGGTTCGGCGACACGGTCGTGTCGAGCGTCAGGTCCTGTTCGGGCTGCATGAAAAGCTTCACGCCCGGCACGTGTGCGACTTCCTGCGCGAGCCGGCGGGCGATTTCCTGCGCGGTGTCGGAACGCTTGTCGCGGTCGCGCAGATTGATCAGGAAGCGGCCGTTGTTCAGCGTCGCGTTGGTGCCGTCGATGCCCACGTACGATGTCAGCGACACCACGTCGGGGTCCTTCAGAACCGCATCGGCGAGCGCGCTCTGCCGCTTCACCATCGCCGCGTACGACACCGAGTTGTCGGCCACGCTGATGCCCTGGATCACACCGACGTCCTGCACCGGAAACAGGCCCTTCGGAATCACCACATACAGGATGCCGGTCAGCACGACGGTGGCGAGCGCGACCATCAGCGTCAGCGTCTGATGGTCGAGCACCCAGCGCAGGCCACGCTCGTAGGCGGCCAGCGTCTTGTCGAACAGGCGCTCGCTGATGCGCTCGAAGCGGCTCGGATGCCGCTCGGCCTGCGCGCGCAGCATCCGCGCGCACAGCATCGGCACCACGGTCAGCGACACGACCGCCGAAATCACGATCGTGACCGCGAGCGTCACCGCGAACTCGCTGAACAGGCGCCCGATCACGCCGCCCATGAACAGCAGCGGAATCAGCACCGCGATCAGCGAAATGGTCAGCGACAGAATCGTGAAGCCGATCTGCCCCGCGCCTTCGAGCGCGGCTTCGAGCGGCGACATGCCCTCTTCCAGATAGCGCACGATGTTCTCGATCATCACGATCGAGTCGTCGACCACGAATCCGGTCGCGATGATCAACGCCATCAGTGACAGGTTGTCGATCGAGTAGTTGAGCTGGTACATCACCGCGAGCGTGCCGATCAGCGAGACCGGCACCGAGATACTCGGTATCACCGTGGCGGGCACGTTGCGCAGGAACACGAAGATCACCGCGACGACCAGCACGATCGCGAGGATCAGCTCGAACGCGGCATCCGCGACCGACGCACGGATCACACCCGTGCTGTCCGACACCACCGTCACTTTCATGCCGGCCGGCAGCGTAGATTCGAGCTGCGGCAGCACCTTCATGATCTGGTTGACCGTCTGGATCACGTTCGCGCCCGGCTGGCGCTGCACGTTCAGCACGATCGCGGGCGAGCCGTTGTACCAGGCGCCGCGCTCGACGTCCTGCGCGGCCTGGCTCACGCGCGCGACGTCGCGCATGTAGACCGGCGAGCCGTTCTGATACGCGATCACCGTGTCCAGATAGTCCTTCGGGTCGGTGATCTGGTCGTTGCCGTTGATCGTGTAGTCGAGATCGGGGCCGTCGAAATTGCCCTTCGGCTGGCTCACATTCACATAGCTGAGCAGCGTGCGCAGATCGTCGATATTGAGGCCGTAGGCGGCGAGCTTGTGCGGGTCGGCCTCGACGCGGATCGCGGGCACGTTGCCGCCGCTCGTCGTCACGACGCCGACGCCTGACACCTCCGAAATCTTCGTGCCGAGGCGGTTGTTGGCGACGTCTTCGAGCTGCGTCAGCGACATCGACTTCGACGTGACCGCGAGCGTCAGAATGGGCTGATCGGCGGGATTGACTTTCGCGTAGGTCGGCGGCGCCGGCAGGCCAGATGGCAAGTAGCTGTTCGCCGCGTTGATCGCCTGCTGCACGTTCTGCTCGGCGATGTCGAGGTTCAGCGACAGATCGAACTGCAGCGTGATCACCGACGCGCCGTCCGAGCTGTACGAGGTCATCTGCTGCAGGCCCGGAATCTCGCCGAGCTGCACCTCGAGCGGCGCGGTGACGGTGGTCGCCATCACCGTCGGGCTCGCGCCCGGGTAGAACGTCTGCACCTGAATCGTCGGATAGTCGACGTTCGGCAGCGACGACACCGGCAGCACGCGCATCGCGATCAGACCGACGAGCACGAGCGCGATCATCAACAGCAGCGTCGCGACCGGGCGAAGAATGAACAGGCGGGAAATGTTCATCGGCGCGGCGGTCCGTTACGACGAAGCGGCTTCTGACGCGGCCGGCACAGGCGCGGCCGGCACAGGTGCGGCCGGCGCAGGCGCGCTCGACGCCGGCGCTGCTTCGGACGCCGCCGCGGGCGCCTTCGGGCCGGTGGCGGCCGCGCCGCTTGCCGCGGCGGCGGACTTCGGATGCGCCGGCTGGATTTTCGCGCCGTCGTTCAGACGATCCGTGCCGTCCGTCACGACCTGGTTGCCGGCCGCGAGACCCGACTCGATCACCGTATTCCTGCCGTCGCTTGGGCCCAGCTTGACCTTGTGCACGGACACCGTGCTATCCGGATTGACCAGATAGACGAAGTCGCCCGGCGCGCCGGACTGCACCGCGGCGGTCGGCACGAGCACCGCATTCTGCATCGTGTCGACCAGCAGCTTCACGTTGACGAACTCGTTGGGGAACAGCGCTTCGTCGTCGTTCGCGAAGGTCGCGCGCAACGTGACGGTGCCGGTCGCGGTCGCCATCTGGTTGCTGACCGCGTACAGCGTGCCGGTCGCGATCTCGCGCGAGTTGTCGCTCGAATAGGCGGTAACCGGCAGCTTCGCACCGGTGGACAGACGCTGCACGATCGACGCGAGCGAATCCTGCGGCACTGTGAACTGCACCGTGGTCGGCTTCACGGTCGTGATGACGACGATGCCGGTCGTCGACGACGCGGTCACGTAGTTGCCCGGATCGACGAGCCGCAAGCCGACCTTGCCCGCGATCGGCGCGGTGATGCGGCAATACGCGAGGTCGAGATCGAATTGGGCGATGTTGGCGAGATCGACCTTCACCGCCGCTTCGTCTTGCTGCACGAGGAACTGCTGATCCGCGTAGGTCTGCTGCGCGATCGACTTGCGCTCGTTCAGCTGCGTATAGCGCTCGAGATCGGCGCGGGCCTGCGCGAGCGACGCGCGGTCTTTCGCGAGCGTCGCCTCCGCCTGCTGCTTGCTGATCTGATACTGGCGCGGATCGATCTGCGCGAGGAACTGGCCTTTTTGCACCTCCTGGCCTTCGTGATAGCCGACCTCGGTCAGATAGCCGCTCAGCTGCGGCAGCACGGTCACGGTCGCGATCGGAATGACGGTGCCGAGTTCGCTCAATGTGACCGGCATCGAACCGAGCGTTGCCTGCGCGACGGTGACGACGATCGCCGCGTTCTCGCGCGCCGGCTTCTTGCGCGTCAGCAGATGAACCACGACGAGCGCCACCAGCACGAGCAGGACAACCGCGAAGATGATGAGCCCGCGTCGGGAGCGCTTTGGCGGCGGGGACACGGTTTCGCTCATGTTGATCTCCGGGATCGGATATTGGTGTCGAGATTCGGCTGGAAGCTCGTCCTCTGACGGGACTGCGCAAAAGTGACACGGTTCGCGCGCGTTGTCATCAGTCGAAGCCCTCGGGTCCTGTTGTTATGAAGACGTAAGAAAGCGGGACGCGACTTCGATGTGGGGCATGCGTGAATGTAGCCGGCTTGCGTCGGGCCTGAGTTCCAGGGGTGCAACATGTTGGCGGGTGGAAGGATCGGGGTGTCGATCAGGCGGCACGTGGGCGGCGGACATCCGCATGGGCCGAGTTTTGAGCGCGCCGAGACATCGCAACATGCGGTAACAGACGACAGCCAAATGAAAACCGGACCGTCCGCCCAGAATCGTCACAATCGTCCGATATGATCGCGAGCCAGCGTTGCGCGCGCCGCGACTGTCACGTCACCCCACAACCTCGCCCCGATGTCCATCACAGTCAATTTCCCCGCCGAAGTCCGCGACTGGATCGCCTCCAACCTTTCGCGCGGTGTCGCGCCGCAAGCGATCGTCAACGAACTGGTGAGCCGCAACAACGCGCCCGAACTCGCCGCGGCGATGGTCGAGGCGGTCGCGTCGGCGTTCGTGCACGGCATGGCGCTGCCCGGCGACAAGCTCGAAGTCGGCGGCGCGCCGCTCAGCTACCAGCCGGAGCCGCTGCGCGTGCCCGACGGTCCGCTGATCCAGCTCGGCGAGCGCAAGGTGCGCGTGCTGTCGCGGCTGCAGCGGCCGGCCGCCGTGCACCTTGCCAACTTCCTGAGTGCCGATGAATGCGAGCAGCTGATCGCACTGGCACAGCCGCGGCTCGACCGCTCGGCCGTCGTCGATCCGGTGACCGGCCGCGACGTGATCGCCACTCATCGCAGCAGTCACGGGATGTTTTTCCGTTTGGGCGAGACGCCGTTGATCGCGCGCATCGAGGCACGCATCGCGGAACTGACGGCAACGCCGGTCGAGAACGGCGAGGGCTTGCAGATGCTGCACTATGAGGAAGGCGCCGAGTCGACGCCGCACGTCGACTATCTGATGACGGGCAACGAAGCGAATCGCGAGTCGATCGCCCGCAGCGGCCAGCGCATGGGCACGCTGCTGATGTATCTGAAAGACGTGGAAGGCGGCGGTGAGACGGTGTTTCCGCAGGTCGGGTGGTCGATCGTGCCGCAGCGTGGGCATGCGCTCTACTTCGAATACGGCAATCGCTACGGAATGTGCGATCCGAGCTCGCTGCACGCGAGCACGCCGCTGCGCACGGGCGACAAGTGGGTGGCGACCAAATGGATTCGCACGCGGCGGTTTGTGCCGCGCGTTCAGGCTTGAGAAGGATCGACCGAAGTCGGGACGGCTCGCGCGAGCCTTGGTCAGCTTCGCGCTGCTAGCCGAGGCGGGCTGCGGCGCGAAGCCAGCGCGAGTAGAGGCGCGTCAGACGCCGCGCCCTCGAAGCAAGGTGATCAGAACTGCTCGATCCACGTGGCGAGGCGGTCAGCGGCGAACTCGCTACCGCGCTGCGCCGGCCGGAACGCGATCGCATTGCCTTCGCGTGCCGGCTGCAATGCACCGTCAGTGCCGTCGAGCCACAGCAGGCTCGCCAGCCACGCCGCGTGTCCGCCCGACACCGCGTTGTTGCCCGGCTCCGCGAGAAACTCCGCGAGCGTGGCCGGCTGGTCGCACACGAGACCATCGCCTGCGCGGCGCACATTGATGCCCGCCTCCGAAAGCGCCGCGGCCAGCACCGTCAGCGCGTCGCTCGCGGTCACGCTCGCGCCGCCGTGGCGGTTACGCAGCGTGGCGAGATGCGCCGCCACGGCATGACCGAACGCGCCGCTGCGGGCACTCTCGGCCGCGATCAGATCGGAGTAGTCCTGCAGCAGCCAGTCCGGCTCGGAGTTCGGCACTTCGGCGAGCACCGCCGCGGCGAGATACGTCTCGACCGGCTGGAAGCGCTCGGGCCCGATCAGCGTAGCCGACAGCGAACGCACCAGACCAATCCGCGTGGCGACCACCTGCTTTTGCAGCACGCCGAGCTTCTCGCGCACCAGCGTGTCGCGCTCCTTGCGCAGCTCGGCCAGTTCGAGCGCCTGCTTCAGCTCCATGCGCAGCGCCGTGATGTCCCACGGCTTCTTGATGTAGCGATGGATATGACCGAGGTTGACGGCCGCGACGGTCTGATCGATTTCCGAATACGCGGTGGTCAGAATCCGCACGACATGCGGAAAGCGCTCGCTCGCATAGCGCAGCAGCTCGTTGCCGAACTCGCCCGGCATGCGCTGGTCGGAGACGAGGACTCCGACCCTGTCGCCGTGCTCGTCGAGCAACGCCTTGCCCTCTTCCACCGAGCCGCCAGTCAGGACCGGCGCCAGGCTTCCGATGGCACGCTGGAAGTACTTTACGGCGGTAGCTTCGTCATCGACGAAGATGATCGCCGGCGCCAACTCCTCTGTGGCTTTTGCTTCGTTCATCAACAACTCCTGTGCGTTTGACCTTTGATATGGGGGAAATCCAGCACTACGGTGGTGCCTCCCCCCGACGTGGACTCGATCCTGAGTCCGCCGCCACAGGACTGCATGACACGGTTGCATAGAATCAGGCCCAAGCCGTTCCCACCGGATTTCGCGTGCGTTGTAATTGGGTCCGTCAACAGGCGGTCTTTGATCTCGGGCGGAATTCCAGGCCCGTTGTCGCAGATGCCGATGCTCGGGTGGGGTTCCGTTGTTACGGTAAAGCGTACCGACGGCGACGGCACATCCGCGAGCGCGCGCAACGCGTTGGACAACAGCGACGACAGCACGAGCGCCACGCAATTCGGCTGCGTGAGCACGGCAAAGTCGCTTTCGACGTCGACCTGCACCCACGAGCGCTGCGCGGTCGTAAACGGATACGTATCGAGCAACGCCGAGATCAGCCCATGCGCGGTGCTCTCGATGCGCGCCTCGTCGCCCTCCTGTTGCCGGCGACGACCGTTGTGGACCGAGCGCCAGAACGACGACACTACCGCCATGCAGTACTGCGCGCTTTCGCGCATCGATTTCGCGGCGCCGAGAATTTCGCCTTCGGCATCGCGCTCCGCGTCGGTGCGATCTTCGATGCTGTGCGCGTTCAACGCGATCGCAGCGAGCGGCGTGTTCAGTTCGTGCGCAATGAACGCGAGGGTTTCGTCGATCGCGATCAGACGCTGATTCTGCATCGCGCGTTCGTGGTAGCGGTCAAATGCCAGTTGCAGCGTATCGCGCACCGCCGCCGGCTTCAGCGGCTTTTCGAGGATGCGGAACACCTCGCCGGTGTTGACCGTCTGCAACAGCATCTCGACGTCTGCGTAAGCAGTGACCAGAATCCGCACGATGTGCGGATACTCCAGCGCCACCTGGCGCAGCAGGTCGCCACCGTCGCGCCCCGGCATGCGGAAGTCCGTGACCAGCACTGCGATACGGGCACTGTCCTGCTCGAGAATAGCGATGGCCTCGTCGCTGCTCGTCGCGAGCAGGACCTCGTAATCGGCACCGACGGTGCGCGCGAAATATTTGCACGCCAACTCTTCGTCATCGACGTAGAGAAGAGTGGGCTGCGTCTGTCGGATGTCATTCATGGTGTTTGTCAGGGCGCGGGCGACAGATCGAAACTGAATGCCGCCCAACTTCCCAGCTCGCTCTCAGCAAACAGCAGGCCGCCATGGCGCTCGATCACCGCATAGCTGATCGACAGTCCGAGGCCCAGGCCCTGTCCCACTTCGCGGGTGGTAAAGAACGGCTCGAACACGCGCGCGATGTTCTCCGGCGCGATGCCCGGCCCGTTGTCTTTTACCGTCACATGCAGGCGCTCTTCCGTCCATCTGACGTTGACGTGAATCGCCGGCGCGGGCGTGCCCGCCTTGCGCATCGCCAGCACCGCGTTCGACAGCAGGTTGATCAGCACGCCGATGATGGCCGCCTCGTCGCCCTGCACCAGCGTATCCGCGGGCAGCTCGCGCGTCACCGTGACGCCGCGCAATTCATGCCCGACGAGCCGGATCGCCGAATCGAGCGCCTTTTCGAACAGGAACGGCGTGCCCAGTTCCGCCTCGGCGCCGGGCTTGCGATACGCGAACGTCTTCAGGTCCGACACGATGTGCTGGATGCGCTGCATGCCCTGCCGTGCATCGACCAGACACTCTTGCAGCGTCGGCTCCTTCTTCGAGATCGGCTCTTCCAGCGCAACCTCGATCGCCATCAGGCAGAAGTTCACCGGGTTGTTCACTTCATGCAGCAGGCCCGCCGCGAGCGTACCGATCGCGGCCATTTTTTCCTGCTGCAGCAGTTGGCCCTTGATGTCGAGCAACTGCCGATTGATCACTTCGAGCTCGGCGTTCTTCGCGGAGACCTCCGCGTTTTTCTCGGACACCTCGGCCTTCAGGCGAAACAGCATGAAGCGCACGCGTTCATTGAAGAACGTGTAGACCGCGCTCGCGGCCGCGGCGAACAGAAGCAGCAGAACATTGACGGTCATCGTGCCGAGCGGCACACCGCCATGCGGAGGCAACAGGCAGGCCAGCAGATACAGAAAGCAGGACAGCACGCCGAACACGAGGTTTTGCCACAAGCCGAACGGCAACGCAATCCCGGACGCGAAGATGGCCAGATTCAGGCCCATGTAGTAGGGCGACAGAACACCGTCGGTGCGCCAGATCATCCATGAAATCATCGCCTGCGGCAGCAGCAGCCAGGACAGCGTCAGCCATGGAGTGAGCCGTCGCCCCATGTCGGTGTCGAGCAAGGCGACGATACCGCCGATCATCAACGACACGAGCAGACGCGCGAGCGCGAACGACGTCTGATACTGCGGATACTGCGCGTAATCCAGCCCCACGCCGAGCAGCACGAGCGCAATCGCGGTGCACGCGCCGCCCCGGCTGAACGTGACGCGAAAGTCGGCCAGCTCGGTTTGATAGCCGCTCTGCAGGGGACTGGTAGTCATGGACAGGGATGTCGACACGGTTTCAGAGGATCGTTGCTTCCGCGAACACATTCACCCCGGTCTCGTCGACGTAGAGCTTCTGGTCAGTGGAGTTGGGGGGAAGCAGCGAGCTCATGCCGCTCTCGTTCCGATAAATCAGGTACCACTCGAGCAGATGCTCCATCCCATACTTCTCCGGATTCGCGGAATGGACGTTGGTGACCAGCAACTGGCCGCCGGGTCGCGTGCGAGCGGCGAAGTAACTGAGCAGACGTGCGCAGACCTTGTCCGACAGATAGTCGAACAGACCGGCGCAGTACACCGCGTCGAATTCGCGCGCGGACGGGTCGGTTGAAATCTTACGCTTGAGCAGGTCGTGCACCGACTGATGCACCATTTGCACCGAGACTCTATGGCCCGCGGCGTGCGCCGAACTCTCGATCGCGTCCTTCGTGAACGCCAGCGTTTCCTCGCTGAAGTCCACCAGTTCGAACGACAGCAACTCCGGATGCGGATATTCACGCACGAAGCGCTGGATCTCGAAAGCGGGCCCGCAACCGACGTTGAGGATGCGGAACGGCCTGCCGGCCGCGCGCGCCGCCTCGGCCTGCCGCTTCAGGAAGTCGATCAGCAGCGTAATGCGGTTGCGGTGCGCGGTCGCGACCGCCGCCTGCAGGAATGCGGTATTGACGATCTGGAAGTAAGTGGTCGGCCCCTGCTGCGGATCGCTGAGGATCTGGTTGACCATTTCGTAGTCGCCGGCATAGCCGAGCGGCTTGGTGAACGTGCGGTAGACGAACGGCGCGCGCAGCAGCAACGGATGCAGTGCCGATTGCGCATACGTGCGATGCACGGGTGCGATCTCCGCGTCGACGCGCTCGGCCTCTTCCTCGAGACGGTCGAGGAAGAACTTGATCTTGAGCATGATCGGCGTGGCGAGCTCGTAGAACAGGTCCTCGCGCAGCCTGCCGCCTTCGGTCTTCGGCAAGCTCTCGGTCAGGTCGACCTGCTCCACCCAGCGCGACACTTCCGACAGGAACGCGCGCATCTCGTTCACGACGATCTGATAATCGCGGCGGATATTGAAGCGCGCGTCCCAGTCGCTAATAAAGAGTTCTGCTTCCCGCCCGACCGACTTCGCCTCATTAGGCAGAACGCTAAGTTCGCGCCATTCGTCGATAAGTGCCAGTGAAACCACCGCGGTCAGACCGGTGTTCACCAGACTCACCACCACCGCCTTGCCGAGATAGGCATTCTTGGTGCCCATGCGCACGCTCAGCTCGCTTAACACCTCGCTGACCTGCACGATGGAATAGGGGTTATAGACCTCCATGACCAAAGACTTTCTCTGGAGGTTAATGATCGTCCCACGCACATGCTCGCGCTGCGAGTTGCGGAAGCTGACCACCGGGTCGATTTGCGTTTGAGAGTACACGGTATTAGTACCTGAGGAATCCGGGAACGCAGCAGGGTGTTGGAGAAGTCCAGTGAATGGCTGCCGCACGCACGACACCAGCGACAAGTCGTGGACGCGTTTCAGACCAAAATTGAGCTGGAAACACCAAAGCCCTTTGCCAGAATGGCTCCAGCGGCTTGCAGTGTAACATCAACAGATTCAATTCTCACTGAGGTTAAATTCAGGTTGAAACGTGTACGCAAGGTTTTCTTGCGAGCATGTCCATGCTATAGAAAACCATTTTTGCAAAGAATAGTTTGGAACGAGTTGGCGACCGCGCGGGCGCAATCGCCGACAATTCGTTTCTCGACAAAGACTTGCAATCGCATTACCACGGCGGCGACACGATCCGCTATAGAGGGGGTGCGTTACTTGTGCGTTTCTGATCTATGCCCTTTGGGTAGACTGACGCTTTGACGCAATACCGTTTCGAGACTCGAAACGATGTGAAATGAAACCGCAATTGATGCCTCGTGCATTCGCCGAATAAGCTTTTTTTGTTTTAACGCAATTCGCGTCCGGCGCGGCAAACGTTTCTCTTTCAACTTCGACGCGAGTGCCGCCGACCATCGAGCGGCGCTCGTACTCGTTGAGTCATTCGTGCAAGGCCAAACCTTTCACGGCCTTGTCGACGGCTTTCTTCGGTCCGTGCAGTGCGAGTCCGACGAGGTCGAGATTCGCCGCGTCCTCGGCGCGAAACACTGCGCGGTTCGCCGCGTCATGCCCCGTCGAAAACATCGCGTGCACATACGGCACGATTCTGAGCTCGCGCGACAGCGCCTGCCGATGCGCGCCCTGCAGACCGGACCGGTCGGCGGCGAACACCATCATCGGCTGGCCAAGCATGCGGCCGTAGCGGTGCCCGGCGGCATCTTCGTACGGCTCGCCCAGCGCATCGGGCGCCGCGGCCGCCACGCCGGTCGCGAGAAACGCGACCACATTGAGCTTCTGCCAGACCGCGAGATCGCTGCGCACGATCAGCGCCACTTTGGTATCGAACATGATGACTCCTCGTTGAGCCGCTCATGATCGACGATGCCGCGCGATCAGTCTGGAACGTTTGTGCACATCTGCCGATACGCGGCTGGCGTCATCCGGTACGCGCGACGAAACCAGCGGCCGAGATGGCTTTGGTCGGCGAAGCCGACTTCGGCGGCGACCTGCGCGGGCGTGCGGCCGGTTGCGAGCAGGCGCCGCGCGGCACGCAGGCGCAAGCGCACCAGATACGCGTGCGGCGACGTGCCAAACGCGCGCTGAAACAGACGCGTCAACCTGAACCGGTCGATGCCGGCAACTTCGGCGAGCTCGTCGAGCCCGAGATTGCCGTCCATGTGTTCGTGCAACAGATCGCGCACCCGCGCGATCGCGGGGGACGCGGCGGGGTCGCCGGTGAGCGGCGCGTCGCGCAACTGCGCGCCGAGTCGCAGCAGCAGACGATCGAGCATCTGATCGCGCGCGAGCCGGCCCTCGTTGCCGTGAATCGCGATGAAGGCCCGGCGGATCGTCTCGACGAGCGCACGGTCATCGACGAGCGTATGGCCGAACACCGCTTCGACGCCGGCCAGCCCCGGCAGCTCGAGCCGGCGCGCCGCGCGCTCGACCCAGGCTTGCGGCAGATACAGCATCGCGTACGTGAAGCCGCCCGCCTCGGGCGCGTGGCCGTCGTGCAGCGCGCCGGGCTCGATCAGGATCGCGCGGCCCGGCACGCTCGTGTGCAACGACCGATGGCACTGGAAGCGTTGCACGCCCTGCTCCGTGTAGCCGATCAACATGTCGTCGTGATCGTGCGGATCGTACGCGTGGCCGCTGAAATGCGCGCGCAGGCTCTCGATGCCGGTTTCGGCATCGCGGCGGGCGGTTAGCCAGTTGGCGGGATTGAGTGGAGTGGGCATGAATTGGAGCTGACCGCCGCGGGCGATGCGGCCAGCGGATAGTGTACGGCAGCGTCGGAAGCGGGACCGGCGGAGTTGCCAGCGTCAGGCGCTTGCGAAGCGAGCCGCGACCGGGTTCACGGCTTCTTCGAGCGCGGGGGCTGGGCGTTGACGAACGGGTTGTAGCCGTGCGGGCTCGCCGGCCGATCCGATTGCTGATTCGCGCGGCGGCGCTTGCCGGGTCGTTCGTTGCCGGACAATTGCGCAAGCAGTTCTTGCGATTCCGCTTGCGATTCCGCGTCGTCCACCGGCGGTACGGCTTTTCTGCCGCGTCTCGTGGGCTTTGGTTCGGCGTGCGAGGCGACGTCCGCGATATGTTCGATCACGGACATGAAGGATGCCGATGCCGATCGAACCGGCTGTCCGGGCAGCATCGTCAGCGTGACGATCTCGTGCAGTGAACGGCCATCGACGGAACGGCCCTGCACGGTGCCATGCCAGTCGACATTCGCCTGCGCGAAACCGCCGACGACACGTTCGAGCACAGCAGGCGACAGCACCCCACCGTCGTACAAGCGGATGACGACGCTCTCGAAAATCTGAAACGAGGTGATGTGCGTTGCTTTCGGCGCCATGGTTTGTCGCCTGGTGGGTTTGTCTTCCGGTTCTAGTCAGCAAATCACATGCCGAGGCGACCGCCCGTTATCACGCATTAGAGCGAACCGTCGGTCGGGCCGCGGGACGTCATCACGTCCCTGTCATATGGCATCGGGATCAGGCATCGATGCCGATGCTCAATCCCAACGAGATGGCCAACCACAGCGCGGCCGAAGTCGTCGCGAAGCTGCAGCACAGCGCCTATGCCGACACAACCCCGACAAGGGCAATTGCGCGAAGTGCCATCTGGACGCGCCGGGGCCCGGCGGACGGCCGGCGCAGTTCGCCGACTTTTCGTTCATCGCGCTGGGCGTGCCGCGCAATCCCGAAATTCCGGCCAATCGCGATCCGAAGTATTTCGACCTCGGGCTGTGCGGCCCCTATCGCTCGGATCTGGCGAAGGAAACCGGCTTCTGCGGCATGTTCAAGTCACCGACGCTGCGCAACGTCGCGACGCGCTCGGTGTTTTTTCACAACGGCCGCTTTCATAAGCTGGAGGACGTGCTGCGCTTCTATGTCGAGCGCGATACCAAGCCGGGAAAGTAGTATCCGAACGGAGCCCACGGCAAGGTCGACAAATTCGACGATCTGCCGCCGCGCTATCGCGACAACGTCGACCTCGCGGACGCGCCGATGGATCGGAAGCTCGGCGGCAAGCCCGCGCCGAACGACACGCAGATTCGCGACGTCATCGCATTCCTGCAGACGCTGAACGACGGCTATTCGGTCACGTCAGGCGGGCCGAAAGCGCCGGTGCGATAACGAGTCGAGTCGTTGATATCGGTCTATGCGAGCAGTCGTAACGCATCCGCGAGCGACAGCACCGTTGTGCGTGAATCGAATGCCGTAGCAAACAGATGTTCATGAACCACCTGGTCCGGGTCGTAACAGCAATCCTTGACCGAGTACAAGCGGAAGTCCGCGTCGCTCGCGTACGCGACCGAGGAGAGCACGACTCCGGTCGACGCGATGCCGACCATGATCAGCGAATCGATACCTTGCGCGGAGAGTCGCGCCTCCAGATCGGTGCCGAAGAACACGCTCGCACGATGCGCGATGACGAGCGGTTCGTTGGCCTGCTGGCCCAACTCCGGCGCGGTCCGGTCTTCGAGGAACAGGCCGAGGCTTTTGATTCCCTGCCCATTCCTGTTCAACGGGCTGACTTCCGGATAGCCCGGACTGAACCGGAGATTGGCGAAATAGACGCTGACGCCTTTGGCCCTCGCCGCGTCGCACAACCTGCGCGTATTGGCGAGCAACGCCGGCGCGACCGATGGAAACAGTCCGAGAATGTCGGTCTGGTAGTGCATCACGATAAGCGCGGTTCGCGATGGTGCGATGGTCTCGTTCGCGATGCCGTCAGAACCTGTGCTGGTTGTCATACGCCACCTTTGTCCCGGTTCCACGTCCTGTTGTCAAAGCGGCCGTTTCGATGCCGTGGAAATCATACTTCATCGCATCGCGGGAGCGAGCATCGGCTCCGCCCAATGCCTATTCCACCTACTTCAACGGCGCCGCCCGCTTGCTACACTACGAACCGAGGTCGCCGGCACTCCCGCAAGGGTAATGAAGCACCTGCGACGTAACTTCGCAAAAACAGAGGATGAGCATCCAAATGACGCTTTCGACGAGAAAATTTGGTCGTACCGGCTGGAATGTGTCGGAAATCGGTTTCGGGGCATGGGCGATCGGCGGCTCGTGGGGCAGCGTTGCGGAAGAGGACGCCAAGGCCGCGCTGAACGCCGCGCTCGATAACGGTGTCACGTTCCTCGACACCGCCGATGTCTACGGCGACGGCCGCTCGGAACGGATCATCCGCGACGTGCTGCGGCAACGAGGCGGCGAACGTCCCATCGTCGCCACGAAGCTCGGGCGCCGACTCGATCCGCATGTGACCAGCGGCTATCTGAACAAGCGCGAGCTCGAGGCCTTCATCGACCGGAGCCGCTCGAACCTCGGCGTCGACACGCTCGACCTGGTGCAGCTGCATTGCCCGCCCACCGAGGTCTATTACCGTCCCGAAGTGTTCGACGCAATGGACGACTTCGTCGCCGCCGGCAAGATCCGCTACTACGGCGTGTCGGTCGAAAAAGTCGAAGAAGCGCTGAAGGCGATCGAATACCCGAACGTGGTTTCGGTGCAGATCATCTACAACATGTTCCGTCAGCGCCCCGCCGATCTGTTCTTCAGGCAGGCGCAACAGAAAGACGTTGCGGTCATCGCGCGCGTGCCTCTGGCTAGCGGCATGCTCACGGGCAAGATGTCCGCGGAATCGGTTTTCGCGTCGGACGATCATCGTGCATTCAATCGGCATGGCGAGGCGTTCGACGTCGGCGAAACGTTCTCCGGCGTGCCCTACGACGTCGCGTTGAAAGCGGTCGACGAACTGCGCGGCCTCGTCCCCGTGGACGCCTCCATGGCGCAGCTGGCCCTGCGCTGGATCCTGATGGAGGAGGCCGTCTCCGTCATCATCCCTGGCAGTAAAAACGCGGCCCAGGCGGCGTCGAACGTGTCGGCCGCAAACCTCGCGCCGCTGTCCGACGAGGTCATGCAACGGGTCCGGGACGTCTATCAGCACCATATCGCGCCCCACGTCCACCAGCGCTGGTAACGGCAACGCGGTGGCGGCTTCGCCGCCCGCGCATTCGACATGCAGCGAGCACTCGGAGTAAATTGTGTTGGCATCTCGACTCTGGAGAACCTCATGACAGACATCGCACTTGCACGCAAAGATGCTTGCCTCGCAGTGGTTCATGCGGTATTGACGGACTTGAGCGACGACAGCAATCTGATCGGCGCGGCGCTGCGTGTTGCGGATTACCTCGTCGATGATCTCGAAGGCAAGATCACCGAGACCGACGCCATCCTGCTCGCGGTCACCTCGCTAACCAAGGTCAATCGCGCGATTCGCGAGTGGAACGACGTGGACGGCAACACGATGGATGCGATGAGAGTCGCGGACTTCGTCATCGATGAGCAACTGCACGGGTACGACAGCGCCACCATTCCGCATCAACCGATTTCGTCCGCGGAAAGAATCGAGGCGCGAGAGGCTGCGGTGATCCGGCCGACGGGCTCGCCGGTGCGTCCCGTTCACCACTGAGTTTCGTAGCTCACTGCGGGCGCGCTACCGCCGGACGTTTCAGCGGCTGCAGCGTGGCCATCGCAAGCCCCGCTCCAGCGAACGCACACGCGGCGCAGACGAGCGCGACGGCGCGCAGCGCGTCGGTCATCGACTCGGCTTGCGCGCGCGCCACGGCTGCCTCTCGCGGCGTAGGCGAGGCGCCCGCTGCCGCTCCCGCTTGCTCGACCGGCGCCAGCAGTTGCCCGCGCTGGCGTACATCTTGCGGTACATGCAGTTCGTCGAGGCGGGCCGATAGCGCCGCGTGATGCGACCACACGAAGACGATGCCGAGCACCGCAATCGCCAGCAGGCCCGCCACGCGCGCAACGGCGTTGTTGATGCCGGACGCCACACCTGTACGGTCGCTCGGCACTGCGCCCATCACAGTCGTGGTGAGCGGCGCGACGGTGATCGTCATGCCGAGCCCGAGCACGACGAGCGCGGGGAAAAATCCAGTCAGGTAGCTGCCGCGCACGAACGGCAGCGCCAGCAGCGCGAACCCGATTCCGGCAACGCCCGGGCCAACGGTCAGCAGCGCGCGCGAACCGAAGCGGCTCGTCAGACCGCCGGTGAAGCGCGATAGCAATCCGATGATGACCGGCACCGGCAACAGCGCCGCGCCCGCTTGGGTCGCGGTGTAGTCATGCGCGCGGATCAGCGTGAACGGCAGGAAGAAGAACGCGCCGCCAAGGCCGAAGTAAAGCAGCAGTGTGACGAGGTTGGCACCCGTGAAGTCGCGCGAGCGAAACAGGTCGAGCGGCACCATCGGGTTCGGGCTGCGCGCCTCGATGATCACGAATACCGCGAGCATCAGTACGCCGGCGCCAATCGCACAGAATACGAGCGGATGCCCGAAGCCACGCGCCGACGCCTCGGTCAGGCCGAACGTCAGCGCCGCAAGTCCGGTGGCCGCGCTCAGTGCCCCGGGCCAGTCGAGCTGTCGAGGCGCATCGGCCCTGTGGCTGTTGGGCACCGCCAGAATGGCGAGCGCGATCGTCAGCGCCGCAAGCGGGACGTTCAGGAAGAAGATCGCACGCCACGACCACGCGTCGACGAGCCAGCCGCCGGCCACCGGCCCCACGGCCGACGTGATCGCGCCGACGCCCGCCCAGGTGCCAATCGCCCGTCCGCGCGCGGTGTCGTCGAACACCGCGCCGATAATCGCGAGACTGCTGGGTACCAGCAGTGACGCGCCGATGCCTTGAACCGCTCGCGCGGCGACCAGCGCCGGCGCATTCGGTGCAAACCCGCAAGCAGCCGACGCCAGCGTGAACAGCGCGACGCCCGCCACGAACACCGTGCGCCGGCCGAGTTTGTCGCCCATCGATCCGCCGACCAGCACGAGCGAGCCGAGAAACAGCAGATACGCGTTGACGACCCACTGCATCGCCGCGACGCTCGCGCCGAGTTCACTCTGAATGGACGGCAGCGCGACGTTGACGACGGAGCCATCGATGAACGCCATGCTCGAACCAGCGACGGTCGCGGCGAGCGCGAGCCGCTTGCGCGGGCACGGGCGGTCAATCGTGAGGGGCTGGGTGCGGATGACGAGTTCGTCGCACGGACTCGCCTGCGCGGCAATGATGCGCGCCGTATTCGGCTTGCTGCCTGGATGATCCGGCTTGGCCACGCTCCCTCCCGTAGTGGTCGATGGAGACTTAGAGCCTGTGCGTGCCACCGAGGCTAGTCAACCCCCAGCGCAACATCGCGGAGCGCGTTTTGCCCATTCGGAGTGTCCGGTGCCGGCGGGCGGGACGCTAAAGACTTCGCCGGCGGACGGTTACAGGCGATAATCGGTCGCAAGCAATCGATCTGAAAAGGCGGAGAAGGAATGGACAAGCAAGGTTTCACCACTGGCATCGTTCACGGCGACAGAACCGCGGGCACTGAGCACGGCGCCTTGCGTCAGCCAGTTCATACGTCCGTGCAATATGGTTTCGAGCGCGTCGAGGACCTGATCGGCGTGTTCCAGGGCACGAAGAAAGGCGGCTTCAATTACGCACGGCAGGGCACCCCCACCACCGCCGCGCTCGAGCGCAAGATCACCAGCCTCGAAGAAGGCGTCGGCACGGTCTGCTTCAGCACCGGCATGGCCGGCATCACCGCGACGTTCCTCACGCTGCTGCGCGCGGGCGATCATCTCGTGTCGAGCCGCTATGTGTTCGGCAACACCAATAGTCTGTTCGGCACATTGCGGGCGCTCGGCGTCGAAGTCACGACCGTCGACGCGTGCAGGCTCGACGACGTGAAGAACGCAATCCGGCCGAATACGCGCATGGTGTTCGTCGAAACCATCGCGAATCCGGGTACGCAGATTCCGGACCTCCAAGGTATCGGTGACGTGTGCCGCGAGCGCGGCATCGCGTACGTCGTCGACAATACGATCACCTCGCCTGCATTGTTCAAGCCGAAGGCGGTCGGCGCGAGCCTCGTCATCAACTCGCTGACGAAGACTATCGCGGGTCATGGCGCCGCGCTCGGCGGCGCGGTCACGGATACGGGCCTGTTCGACTGGAGCGCGTATCCGAATATCGCCGACGACTATCGGCGCTCGGGGGCGAAAGACCAAGGGCTTCTGCAGATCCGCAAGAAGGGCCTGCGAGACATGGGAGCGTCATTGTCGTCCGAGCAGGCGCACTCGATCGCGATGGGCGCGGAAACGCTCGCATTGCGCGTCAGGCAAAGCAGCGACAATGCGCTCGCGCTCGCACAGTTTCTCGAAGGGCATGAAGCGATCGGCAAAGTGTTCTATCCTGGCCTGAAGAGCCATCCGCAATACGACATCGCTCAGACGCTGTTCAAGGGCGCGTCGTGGCTGTTGTCGTTCGAATTGCTCAACGTGGATCGCATGATCGAAGTCGTCAACGCGCTGAAGCTGCCGGTCAAGGCGACCGGTCTCGGCGACACGCGCACGCTGATCATTCCCGTCGCGCCGACGATCTTTTTCGAAGCCGGGCCGGAAACGCGCAAGGCGATGGGGATTTCGGACGGCATGCTGCGGCTTTCGGCGGGCATCGAGGATATCGACGATCTGATAGCCGATTTTGCGCAGGCGCTGAAGTTGGCGGCATAGTTTGCGGGACTTTGAAGCTGGAGCGAGGCTGGTGCGCCGGTCTCGCTCGCGTGGCTGCGGGCAGGGCTACTTCCTGCGCCGCTGATTCATCAGTTTCACGATATCGGTCGTCGGCCCGCTGGTCACGAGGCGAGGGATATCATCCAGATGAAACCAGCGACACCTGGATATTTCGTTACTCGGACGAGCTTTTGCGCGATTCGATATTTCGCAGGAAAACACGTGGTGGTGTTTCTGCTTGCCACGGAAGTCGAACAGGTGCTTGGCTGACTTCCCGGAGAGTTGTGTTTCTTCCTTGAGCTCCCGAAGTGCGGCGTCCGTTCGGTGTTCGCCGCGCTTGAGAATTCCGCCCGGCAAAGCCCACTTTGATGCACTACGTGCGACCAGAAGGATTCGCTTACCTCTGCGACAGATCACGGTGGCGCGTTTCTTCAAACCGAACTCCCACTTATGCCCTGGATGCTCTCAAGACGTGCACGACGCGGCGGCGTATCGGGCGGTATCAGACATAGTTGAGCATGCTAATACAGAACCGCAGAATGCGGTGATGTTTTCGAAGCGAGGACGGTAAGCGCGCGCGGAATCTTAAAGCGTGTCATCGGCGCGTCACAATCTCGGCGGCCGAAGCTCCCTATGGTAAGGTCTGGGCAGTGCGTATTTTTACCCGACTTGAGGCTGCAATGGATATGGATGGTGACTGGTCCTTGCCACGGCCAAATTCGCTCTTCAAGGTCAACCGCCGGACGGCCGGTCCATCGCTGTCAAAATCGAGTTCCATTGCCAGTACCTTCTCGTCACTCGCGGCGCCAGTGGTGGCCGAAGCCGTGCAAAGGGCGAAAGAGCTATCTACGAAGAGCGATGCAGAAGGTTTTCATCAGCTTCGCGTCGCTTTCAGAAAGCTTCGTGCTTTGTACTGGGCGTACTCCCCATACCTCGGCGACGAGTCGACCGCGCACGCCACCGAGGAATTCAAGCGTCTTGCGGCCGTCGCGGGCGGAACGCGTGACTGGGACATAGCAGGCGATCTGCTGAAAGCCGCGCAGCAGTCCGGTGTCTCGATCGAACCGCTGATGGCCGCGGCGCGCGAGAAGCGCGCGCAGGCGGTGGTGCATAGCCAGACGATGATCAAAAGCGACGATGTCGAGGCGTTCCTGAACGACGCCCTGCTTCGCGCGCAAACCACACTGCTGTCGCGCTGCGACGGTCTACCGATTCGGGCGTTCGCCGAGAAGCGTGTCCGTCTGGCGCAGCGTGCGCTTCAAAAGCGCAGCAGACGCGCCGCACGCAGCGAGCCCCCCCACGAAGAGCATCTCCACGATGTCAGAAAGGCAGGCAAAAAGCTCAGGTACCTGCTGGAGTTTTTTCAATCCGTGATTAAAGGCGGACACGGTCGCACCATCAAGGAACTGACATCCGTGCAGAACAAGCTGGGGCAGTTCAACGACATTGCCGCAAGCGAGGCGCTAATTCGCAACGCGTCCTTCAATGAAGTTCCGCCCGAGGTCGTGCAGGAATCGCTGCAATGGTTGGTAAAAGAGAAGTCCCAACGGATGCAGGCGGCATCGCGACAGGTTCGGGCTATCTCTAACTGAGACGGGCGCGAATCCGCTCATTGATTGGCCGCGCAGGCGAAACGCGCGGGGCATTGATCGCTTTGCGTCATCTGCCGAATAGCTTCGTTTTGCGCCAGGTTGCAAATGCGTCTTTGATGTACACATTGCCGGGTTTGTCGGCGAGCGCATATGCCTGCTGTTCGGTCATCCAGTACCGCTGTCTAGCCCCGTCGTACTGGAGATAGCCAGCAGCAGCGAGGTCGGCCAACCACTCGCGCACGCAGCGGACTTCTGTTTCGGTTATGTCTGCAAGCTGTTCTGCCGACGACGGATTTTCAGCCAGCGCTGCAAAGAGTGCCAATCTATTGCTGGCATCTATCGTGGGTGCGTAGATGACCGGTTCACGACGATGATGAATTGCACCATAGAACCTGGCAAACTTCCCGGTATAGATAGCCATGACTGCCTCCTCACTTTGCATCGTGCAAAGACGGGCCGACGGGATGGCCCACTGGATCACATTGAATTGCGACGTCGGATCGGGGACATGAAGAGTCCGATGGCGCAAGTGTGCGGCCAACAGTGAAACGAGAAAAGCTAATTTAGCTAAGTTGAAATAAGAAACGCTAACGTGTCGGGCCGCTTGCTGCGGCGTTGCTTGACCCTACTATCGTAGTCACATTCACGATCGAGATCATGTTCAACAGACATCCTTTCGATGCAGATGGACACTACCCGCGACTTCACCGACGACATCTTCCTCGAAGCCTTCCTCGCCTGCCGGCTGCCACCGTCTGCATTCGATCACCGCAACCATCTGCGCGTGGCCTGGATTCATTTGCAGCGCTTCCCACTGGACGAGGCCATTGAGCGGACCTGTGCCGGCATCGCGCGATACGCTGCACACCTCGGCGTACCAGATCGATACCACCGTACAATGACAGAAGCGCTGATCCGGCTCATGGAACGCGCTGGGGCTTCGGATCAATCGCGATCGTTTGACGACTTTCTCGCGTACGCACCGGCTTTTTCAGGCGATTGCCGCACCCTGATCGCCGCGCACTATTCGCCCGGTTTGCTGGACCGCGCAGATGCGCGCTCTCGCTTTCTGCCACCCGATCGACTTCCGTTGCCGTCATGACACCACTGACTCTCGGACGACTGGCTCGCGAGGTAGGGCTCGCGCGCTCCTACACCGGAAGAGGCAAACGTAATCCGCCGACGCACGAGACTGGCTGGCAAGAGCCCCGCCTGATGACGACCTTAACTTTGCGCTCGCTGCCGCGAACGGTATCGTCCTGTCAAGATGTCCCGACCGGGGGCAGTTCAGGCGCGTCGAGCCCGGCGAATGGGTCCTTCCAGGCGGGGATCTCCATGAGCGGCGCGTGCCACGCTGCTATGCGCGAAAATCGGCAAGCGGCAGGCCGGCGAGTTCGGCGAACGGAAGCACGCACGCGAGACGAAAATCGGCATAGGTGACCTCGTCGCCGACGAGCCAATCCCGGCCCGCGAGATGCTGCTCCAGAATCGGTTCGGCCAGGAGCGCGCGTTCGACATCTATTGCTGCTGGAATGGACTATGATCTTTGCATGTTCGCAAGGCGAGCATTGGAGGTCCCAACACCATGGCTCAATATCGTTCAGTCGGCGGGCTTTTCACTTTGGAGCCGGAGCAAACGGTCACCTGGACCACGACAATCGGCAGTGGGCTCGACGGAGGCGTCGTTGTTCAGGCTCCAAACATCATCGACGATGTGATCGGCAGCGACGTGCTTGTGACCGTCAATCAGGGTGTGATCGCGACTAATAACGGTCTGAATTACACGATTACGATCACCAATCCCGGTCCTCGTCCGGTTCCGCACAATTTGAATATCCAGGACTGGAACTGAAATGTCGAAAATCTCGGTCATCAGTCAAAATGGCAGATTGGTAGGAACCTGGATACCGCCGCAAAGCGCAATATCCGGGGTGCCGATTTCAGCCCCCGTAGCCGGACCCAATCAAACACTTCACGAAATCGATATAGAGGACCCGGAATCCTTCATACGCCAGAAAGCGCTTCCTGAGTTGCATAGGTTGGTCAGACAGCGTTTGGGGCTCAAATAGACCGGCACCTCAACGGCGGTCTTCCGCGGGCGTTTGTGTGATTTCGAACAGAGCAGTCATGCCATAGCAAGTGGTGTCGCGCTATCAGAAAGCCGTACGGTGGTGTTTCGAAAGCATCGCTTTGGAGTTTTGAAAGCTGCTGCGCGCGAGGGCGAGATTCGATTTCGCGATTACAGATGTTGCCTGCGCAAAACTGGTGAGCGCGGCTACCGCCGTTGCCAGCAACCATCTCTCTGCGAGGGCCTTGACCCCCAGCTATTAAGCCAGTTGCAGCTCGCGCTGGCACTCGCATTTGCATTCATCAGCCTTGGCCTCGCGTTCAGCGAGGAATCCATAGCGCCGATGAAGTTCCTCGACGATGAAGTCGACATTTCTTATCGCTTCTGAGGGGCAGCGCACGAAACACGTCGCGGGCCTATACATTTCCCCAAACTTTTTACGTCACACTCGTACGTAAAAGCAAACGAGAGAAATGGCAACAGCTTGACTGTCTGTCTCCCGCGGTTTTCATGCAGCGTTTCTACTTGAGCAGGATCGCTGCGAAACCCGTTGGCGTCCACGGATTCCGACCGACCTCATTAACTCTCATGCCATGAATCCACGCCATAGCGCGACTACTGCGCCGCAACTCGCCCGTCCTGCGCACGCGGCATACATCGACGGTTTGCGTGCGGTCGCAGTATTGTCGGTCATCGTCTATCACCTGTCCGCGCGGTGGTTACCTGGCGGGCTTGCAGGGGTCGACATCTTTTTCGTGGTTTCCGGCTTTGTTGTAAGTGCATCCGTTGGAAACCTCGAATCGATGCAGTTTTCGCGCTTCGTGTTCTATTTCTATTCGCGTCGAGTGCAGCGGATCGTGCCAGCGCTCGTGGTGTGCCTGCTGGTGACCGGCCTGTTTTCAGCACTGTTCATTCCAAACGCGTGGCTGAGCGATACCAACAAATACACCGGCTTCTTTGCTTTCTTTGGGTTGAGCAATGTGGTGCTCGCGTTCATCGGCGATGACTATTTTTCGCCACGCGCCGAATTCAACCCGTACCTGCATACCTGGTCGCTTGGCGTAGAAGAGCAGTTTTATCTGATCTTTCCGTTGCTTTTCTTCATGTGGGTGAGCAAACGTCCGAGAAAGACGCTTTGCGTTGTTCTGTTCGCCGGCGCTCTCGCTCTGTCCGTGTTGAGCGCATGGTGGCTTTCGAGGCGAAATGACGGGCTCAACTTTTACCTGATTCCAGGGCGTTTCTGGGAATTGGCATCCGGCATCCTGCTATACCAGTTGCTCGCGCTCGCGAAGCGCCCGCTCGGCGTGACCGACCGCAATGGTACGCTGGGTTCGATGGCATTACTCGGTGGTTCGCTGGTGCTGCTTGCGGCCGGTTTCATAGTCTTGCGCGCGCAACTGCTTCCTTTTCCGGGAGCTCTGCTGCCGGTTGCCGGCACGCTTGGCGTACTGTACGCGCTGCACGGAAGAGCGCCGCGGGATTGGCTGCACAGGCTGCTCATTTCACCAGCGATGGTTTTCGTCGGCAAGATTTCATATTCGCTTTATCTCTGGCACTGGTCTGTGATCGTGCTGCTGCGGTGGACGACGGGGATCGATGCGCCTGTCTGGCGCGTGCTTGCGGCCGTACTGAGCTTTGCGCTGGCGACAGCGTCCTGGTACTACGTCGAGAATCCTGTGCGGCGCTCGGCGGTCCTGAAAGGCATGCGGCGTCCGGCTCTCGTAGGCGCGGGCGTAGCTACGTTGACGTGCGGAGCGCTATTGTGGGTAGGCATTCAGGTAGCCCAGCTGAATCTGTCGCTGAGCGTGGTGTCACAACGTGCCGACGACTGGTATCCGAGCCGCCCCCTCGAGGCCCGCAATGACGGATGTCTGGACACGTGGGATAGGACGAAGCTCAACGGGGGGCGCGTATGGACATATTCACGTTCGGGATGTTCGCTTCCGGCGACCTATCGCGGGCGCCTGTACGTGATCGGCGATTCGCACGCGATGGCCTACAACAGGATGTTGCGCGAATTCGCCCGGGATACTGGCGTGAAGGTCTTCGCGTACAACAATGGTGGCTGTCCGTTCATGGTTTTGCTGCCCCGCAAACAAGATGAGGTGGCGAGCTGTGCACCGGGGACGGATGCGGCAATCGCTCAGATCGAGGCGCAGATCAGGCCCGGTGACGTGATCTTCCTGCCTTCGCTGCGGCTGCCGCGTTTCTCCGACGAGTGGGCCCGCTTCGACGACTCGAGCGCCAGGGACTATATGTTTGGTCCAGAGGCCGTGCAAAGCCGGGTAGACGGCGTGCGAGAGGCCATTCCAATCTTGCAGAAACTGGCAGCCAAAGGGGCGAAGGTCATCCTGGAGGGGCCGACACCCGAGTTCCGGAGCCAGCCGTTCCGATGTTCGGACTGGTTCAATCGCGACAATCCCATCTGTTCCGGCGGCGACAGCATCGCCCGGGCGGATCTGGAAACGTTGCGGGCGCCGGTGCTCGAATCCTATGCGCACATCGTGCAGGCGGTCCCCGCAGTTAGCGTATGGGACCCGTTGCCACCACTGTGCCCAGATTCGGTCTGCTTAACGCACACCGCCGACGGCCGGCCGCTCGTCTTCGATGGCGATCACCTCAGCGGCTATGCGAACAGGCTTCTGTTGCCAAGCTTTAAGCAGCGCGTCAGCGAGCTTATGGGAGCGGGGTCCGCGAGCTGATGCGGGGAAGTATCCAAACTCGCACAGCCGGTACTCGATCTTCGGACTAACTCCGTCCTGTGCCGACACGGGTTTGAGGCCGATAAGTCGGAACGCAAGCCGAAAATTGCCCACTGATTTTTAAGGCATTTTCAAACTTCGTTCCCACGATTCAGACGTGAAACTCTGGACTGGATAGGACGGACGATGCAGATCGGCCGGTTCAGTTCGGCCAAAAACCGCCGCTCACATGGGTCGTCGGTCAGACGTTCAGGCGTCGGCTCCGCCCCGGTGACCGGTCATCGGATTGTCGAAGATGAACGCTCCTTCTTCGGCCGATGCTCAGCCGAATAAAGCTGTGCGTTGCCGCTGATGTTCATCGCAGCGATCACCCGGCCATGACGATCGTGAATCTGCGTGGACAGCGGAAACAATCCGCCTTCGAGCTCCTGGTCGACGATCGCCCAACCTTGGCGGCGCACCTGCGCGATCGGTTTTTTCAATTCTTCCTTTGGTTGCGCGGTCAATATGTTTGCCCGAGAGCACCCTGTCGGCAACCGGACCGTTATCAAATTAAATTAATCTGCGTCTATCGCATCAGTTGATTGAACACAGCGCAATCCCGACCATCAAGACGAAACAGCGGCATGCCGAGGCACCGTAAACTGAACGACCGCGCCGCGCGGCGATGAGTCAATCGCCCACAACCGTCCGCCATGAGCGTCGATGATCGAACGGCAGATCGAAAGTCCCATCCCCAGGCCGGTCGCCTTCGTGGTGTAGAACGCCGTGAATGCGTGTTCGGTACCGTTCGGGCCAAAACCTGGCCCTGAGTCGCGCACGGTCACGAGCACGCAGGCGCCTTCGGCTTCCGCTGTGCTGAGGTGCACCTGCCGTACCCCATCGATGCCTCTCAATGCCTCCAGCGCATTGATGATCAGATTGAGTAGCACCTGCTGCATTTCCACCCGGTCGCCTTCAATGAGCGGCAAGCCATCCGCGAGTTGCATCTCCAGCCGGGCCCCGCTCTTTCTTGCTTCGCCCTGGACCAGTTCGGCAACCTCGTGGATCGCCTCGTTGAGGTCCACCGGCTCCTTCCTACGTGGCGCCTTCCTGACCAGTTGCCGGATGCGGCCGAGCACGTCCGCGGCGCGATTGGCGCCGCTGACGATACTGCCGAGCGCACGGCTGGCCTCGTCGACATTGGCGGGCTCGCGGTCGAGCCACCGCAACGCGGCCCGAGCGTCGATCACCGTCGAAGCGATGGGCTGACTGAGTTCATGAGCAATCGAGGCGGCGAGTTGCCCCATGGTCGCGACGCGGTTCGCATGCGCCAATTCGGCCTGCACGTCGCGATAGCGCTTTTCGCTCTCCCGGATTCTCTTTTCCGCCTGCTTTTGCTGGGTCAGATCGAGAATGTAAGCCACCCCCTGGCTCGGCTGATCTTCGAATGCCGCGCCGCCGATCAGGACAGGTATCCGGCTGCCGTCTTTCCTGAAGAACTCCTTTTCGCAGGCTTGCATGGCGCCGGTCGCCTCGAGCTCTTCGAACTCGCGCGGGACGCGTTCTTGCCATTCGGGAGGCATCATGTCATACCATCGAAGCCCGGCCTTCAAATCCTCACGCTCGTACTGGAGCATGTGAAGAAATGAATCGTTGGCGTCGATGAGTCGTCCGTCCCGGCCCCAGATGACGATCCCAATGAGATTAGCGTCGACGAGGCGTCGGATTCTTGCTTCGCGTTGCGCGACGTCGCGATACAAACGGGCATTTTCTAGCGAAATTGCAGCCTGCGAGGCCACCAGCTTCAGCACGGCGATCCGCGCGGGGCTGAACACGCGGGCGGCGAGATTGTTTTCGAGGTAGAGCACGCCCATCAGTTTGGCGCCATTCATCAGCGGCAGGCACAGAATGGAACGTGCGCGATGCTGACGGACGTAGGGATCCGTGTCGGCCATAGGGTCCGTTGCGGCGTCGTCGAGGAAAATGTTCTCGCGCGTACGCAGGACCTGGTTGAGGACCGACTCCGGCAACATTGCGCCATTGAGCGGTGTGTCGGATAGCTGCACGTGGAGCCCGTCGCCGGCGGTGGTGGCTCTCGCGGCGATCCGCAGGTCGCCCGCATCCGACAGGATCAGCAGGCCCCGTTCGGCGCCCGCCTGTTCGATGGCCGTGCGCATGACCATCCCGATCAGCTTTTCCAGGTGGATCTCGCCTGACGCCGCCTGCGACACCTTGATCACGGTTGCCAGCTCGAGGTGCTCGATGGGCGCTGCCATCGTATTGGTTGGTCCGGGCACCGTCTCTTCGGTCCTCAGATACGGGTACTGTTCCTCGAGTTGACGCACCTTGCCGGTGGCGCCCCAACGCAGATAGCCATAGCGGGCGTCCTGCATATACGTACGCGCAATTCTTCGAAGACCGCGAGCCGCATAAAAGCGGGACGCGAGTTCGCTGGCCAGCGCCTCGACGTGGACGAATCCGCTATCCTGCGCCGAATCGATGGCCTGCTCGTAGAGCATCTCGGCCTCGACCACTCGGCCTTCGATGCGCGCGATCTCGGCGCCGACCAGTGCAGTATGACTTGCAAAGTTCTCTGCGCAGAGATCCGTCCAGATGCGCAGCTGGTTGTGGCGGGCAATCAGCGCTTCGAGGTGCTGCTGGAGATCGCCGGCGGCGACGGAGTCGCACAGCGCAGCCCGCGCCAGCGCCGCATAGAAGTGATATTCGGCCTCGTCGAGAAACGAGTGCGAGGTCCAGAGCAGCCGTTGTGCCTCCGAGGCAGCAGTCATGGCCGCCTCGTGGTCGCCCGCGAGATAGCGCACCTGGAGTTTCCGGATCCAGTACCAGCATGCAGCGGCCGACAGGGACGGCTTTGCCCGATATTGCTGTTCGGTGCGAGCTTCGTTGAACTGCGCGTCGTCGAGGCAGCCGAATAGCGGCGTCAAGCCGCGCAGCGTCCGGATGACCGCAAGCTGGTCTTCGATAAAGTGAATGGCCAGCGCGAATTGCAATTTTGTGGCATACGCCAGGCCGGTTTCACCCTCTCGTTGCACCTCAACCAGTGGCTCGCCGATGAAAAGCAGGTTCGAGACCAGGTGGCTGGACGCGAACGCGCCGAATGGAAGATCGCCGGTGCGTTCCAAAGCGTCGAAAATGCGGCGGAAGTGGTCGCCGCAAGTCTGCCGCGCAGGGTGCACCCAGCGGGCGACATAAACGGAGAACGCAAGATGCGTGCGGGCTTCGAAGCGTACGAGGCCGCGTCGTTCGACGAGCTTGCAGCCGAGCCGGCCGAATTCGAATCCGGGCTGGTAGTCGCCGAAAAGTCGTCCGGCGAATCAGGGGAACTGGGCATAGGCCACGCACGACGCATCGGCATTGCCTTGCTCGAGGCTGAGACTGATTGCCTTGCAGATCGTCAGGCAATTGAGGTTCCCATCGGTAAACAAGGCCGGCCCGAAAAGCCTGGTCAGAACCTCGACGGTTGCCAGCGCGATGGGATTGTCCATCGGCGGCAGATCGATGAGTTCCTCGATTCTGCGGTCGCCAAGCAGTGACCAGATGCGCTCGTATTCGCGGCGCACCGTCTCGTCATCCGGGTGGGGTGACCAGTCGATGCCCACATGCCGAAGGAAGGCGAGGCCAACGGCGATCGCGTTTTCACTCTGGTCGAGCATCAGGTAGGCATCCATCTGCCAGCATGTGACCTGGGCGCGTTCGAGCGTGGTCGTGGCACGCCTCGATAGCGCCGCAAGTCGCGTCTCGGCGGCGAGCAGTTGTCCCGTCAGGAATTCGCATTCGGCCCGATTCTGCTCCAGTGCAAAGGTCAACTGATGCCGACGCTGCCAGCAATCATCACTCAATAGCCCCGCGCCAGTGGTGAAATAGGCTAGCGCCGAGGTGTGGGCCATCGACGCCTTGGCGCGCTGGCCAGCGAGCAGATTGAGTTCGGCCAGTTGCTCGCGTTCGTCCGGCTCGGTGATCAGCGCGGCACCGCGATTGAGCTGCCCGACGATCTCGAAGATCGCTTCTTCGCGCTTTTCCGCAGGGGTCTGCGCGACGAGCAGCCGGCCGATGCGCAGATGGGCCTCGGCGCGCGAAGATTCAGGAATCAGGGAATAGGCGGCCTGATGAACCCGGTCGTGAACGAACGCGTAAGCGCCGTCCAGCCGCAGGGCCAGTTCCTGGCGAACCGCTTCCCACAGCACGGCGTGAACCTGGGCTTCGGGTGTGCCGAGCACGGCGGATAATGTCGCGATGGTCGCTACGTTCCCGAGGCAGGCAAGCTGCTGCAGCGCGTGCTGTGTCGCGGGCGGCAGCCGCGTCAGCTTGCCGGCCATCAGGTCCACGACGTTGTCGGTGTAACTGCTGGCATGGATGCGTTCGGTATCCCAGCGCCACTGCCGTGCATCGTGATCGAAAACGAGAAGATTGCCTTCGGCGAGTGCCAGCAGGAACTGGATCACGAAGAACGGGTTGCCACCCGTCCTGTCGTGCACGAGGCGCGCCAGGGGCGCAATGTTGTCAGGCGCACAGTGCAGCGCGTCCGCGATCAGACTCCCGATGTGCGTACCGGTCAGCGGCGCGAGCCGGATTTCCCCGACCGTCGCGCCCGCGCTGCGGATAGCCTGGAGCCGGGCGGTCAGTGGATGGGCGGCATCCACCTCGTTGTCGCGATAGGCGCCGATGACCATCAGGTAGCGCAGGTCCGGCTGGATCAGCAGATCCGCGAGCAGGTCCAGGGTCGCTGCATCGAGCCACTGCAGGTCGTCGAGAAACAGTGCCAGCGGATGCCCGGCCTGCGCGAATACGCCGATGAAGCGCCGGAACACCTGCAGGAAGCGCTGTTTCGCCTGTTGTGGTTCGAGTTCCGGGACCGGGGACGGCTCGCCGATGATCAGCTCCAGTTCGGGGATCAGGTCGCTGATGAGCGCTGCATTGGGCGAGAGCGCCTCGACCAGTCTTGTGCGCCAGCCTGCCAGTTCCGTGTCGGATTTGCCCAGCAGCATGCGCACCAGGCTTTGAAATGCCTGGATCAGCGTCGCATAGGGGATGTCGCGTTTGTACTGGTCGAACTTGCCGGATGCAAACAGTCCACGTGGCGGCACCAGGACCTTGTGCAGTTCATTGACCACCGACGATTTGCCGATGCCCGAATAACCGGACACCAGCACGAGCTCGGGCACGCCGCTATCCAGAATCCGGTCGAAAGCGGCGACCAGGGTCTCGATTTCGCGCTCACGTCCGTAAAGCTTCTCGGGGATCATCAGCCGGTCGGGGGTGCCGTGCCCGTCCAGCGGAAAGTCGTCGATATGGCGCTGACGCTGCCAGTCCGCGAGGCACCGCCGCAGATCATGCTCGACACCGGCGGCAGTCTGGTAACGCTCCTCGGCTGTCTTGGCGAGCAGCTTCATGACGATGCGGGAGATGACGGCGGGGATGGCTTCCACCCGCGCGTTGGGTGCCAATGGCGTTCTGGCGATATGGCAGTGCACCCATTCCATCGCGTCCGTGGCGGCAAACGGCAGGACACCCGTCAGCATCTGGTAGAAAGTGACGCCGAGCGCATACAGGTCGCTGCGCGAATCGATCGAGCGATTCATCCGGCCGGTCTGCTCGGGCGCCATGTAGGCGAGCGTTCCGGCGATGGTTTCGGGGGCTTCAGGCGCCTGCCGCTCGCGGGGCAGGCGCGAGGCCAGGCCGAAGCCGGTCAGTCGCGGCTGTCCATCGGCGCAATGCACGAGGACATGCGCGGGCTTCAGATCCTTATGGACCAGACCGCGCTGATGAAGCTTACCGAGCGCGGCCGCAATGCCACTGGCGATTTCGAGGAAGTACCCGATCTGCAATGGCATGCCGAGCAGACGCGCGAGCGATTCACCACCAGGGTCCTCGAATGCCAGTGAGACCTGTCCGTTCTCACGCACCAGTCTCAGCGGGCGCACGGCCCACGCACTGTCAAGCTCGTCCTTCAGCGCGAACTCGTGGGCAAGCCGATCGAGACTGGCGGGCATGGGTTGTTCAGCGGCAAGCCGCGCGAACAGCACATTCTGGCCGGCTGCTGCCGAGGACCGTTCTCGCCACAGGACGCGATCGCCACCGTCCCACAAAACATTTTTTTCTTTGTTATCCATCGGTGCTGCGAAGAAATCGACGACTCCCGCGGATGCAGGTTATCCGTGAGTATACAGGTGCGCTCCGTCGCGACGTCATCATTTGTGTACATAGATGCACGTACAACTTGACGTGGCAGGACAGGCAGGAAGCCGACCACTAGCGGCCGGTCAAGCGTTCGATCGGCGAGGACGAAGGCCGCTTCATCTGCGGATGAAACGGCCGTTGTTGCCTGGAAGCCGTCGTTAACGGTCCGAGGGATCGAAGGACGATTGCGGGTCGCTTTACGCCTTTTGCATCGCGCGCCCGACGAGGCGGTCGCCGCGCTCGGTCGTGGGACGCTGGTCGGCCAACTACGGACGGTGGCCTGCACTTCCATGTGGACGCTCGAACGTCCCATCCACTCAGATAACCGACCGTCGTGCATGAGCGTGTCAGTATGCATCTCACTGCTTTCACTGCGCCGCACATGACGAGTCAACCGCGGAATACGGATACCCCATTTATCGTAACTCTCGCAACCCAACCTGGCATCCCCGAGTCTCTTCTGATGCACCTGTACACGAGGTTATCGGGGGGGCGGATCCGCGCGGAGGGATTCCAAGCAGGTCCGCGTGGATTTTTGTACCGTACGTTCCTCGTATAGTCGCGGTTGAGCATCTGCCAGGCGCCGGCTTCTTCACTGACCTGAAAAGCCTTGGCGGTACCTATGCCGTGGGAAGCAACACCCATCGCAAAGCCACGCACGTCGTCACGCCGCACGCCAACGGTATCCAGGATCGCGCTACTCAGGGTCGCGCCGGTAATGCCGGTCAGGATGACGATTGCCGCGGTGAGCGAAGGCAATCGGCGCGAATCGCAGCCGCAAGCCCTACTGCTCTATCCGGCACTGCGGCGATACGGGTGCCCATGTACGATGACCAGAAAGTCAAGAACGTCCTTTATCAGGACAGGCCCCGGCTCAGCGTTACGGACGAAAATCGGGTCTGGCGGCCAGTTGTGTGCCGGACTGACGTAATTCGCCAGACAGCCTCCCAGCAGCACTGCGACGAGTGTGAGGGCAACTACGGGTTTGAACCTGTGCATACGACCTCCTCACGAAAGCACGATCACCGTTCCCGGCCGTAGCGTGCTTCGGAAAGATCTGATCCGTGTGCCGGTTTTCTCGGGTGCTGCCTCGCGCACATCAACCTCCTCGATACATAGGATCGATGGAGTCGCCCCCCGGGATGCGTTTGCCGGACTGCGACGGGGTCGGCACGCCGCCGTTGACGCCGCCATTGTTCTTGTGAACCACGCTGGCGTGGTGCAACGGCATCGTTTTACCGCTTTGCGTTGCTGTCGCTGCGCTGCCCGAGCGACAAGGTACGTAGGCGCCTGCGAAAGCAGGTGCAGCCAGCAATGCTGAGCATACGACCAAAAGGTAAGCGACAGTTTTCGCAAATGCCTGCTTAGTCGACTTCATGACGACCCCCTCATAGTGGTCTATCCGGCACTGCGGCAATACGAGTGCCCATGGACGTTAGACGGCAGACGATGCCAAAAAATGAACAACGCGTTCAAACGCCGCCACTGGTCGCCAAGGGACGACCTCATGACAACGCTGCGGTGCTCTCACTGGACACCGCGCAAGTGCGCAAGACGCGACGCGGTTTCTTGGATAGCTAGGCATTTCTTATTGCGGCAGAGCCTACAAAGGCCGCTCCGTGTTGAAAATCAATCCTTCCCGGGCTGCCGGCTGGCCCCGAGACGCATCGGGTCGTCCATCAGCTTGATCACTGGCCCCGTGCCGCTTGCTCGGCGGCGTTGTATTCGAAACGCACGACGACGAGCACGTCTTTGCGGATTTGGGCGTAAAATCCGAGCCGCCGCCTGATGCCGACTCGGTGCCTTGAACCTGAAGTTCTACTGGCTAATGTAGCGCGTAGTTGTGCGTCTGATTTTCCCTGCACCTTGTACAGGTGGCTGGAGAGATCGGCCCGCTGGTCGACGAATAGGTCGAAAAGCAGTCGCGTCGGCCGAACGCATTGGTGCAAGGCAGGTGATGGGTGTGCCAATGTGAAGCTCAAGAACCCTGGACGTGCGGCCTCGACGACCAAGTCCAGCTTCACCAGGCCATCGTGGCCATCGTCCCGGAACTGGTCAAGCGTGGCCCACTTCCCGTTCGACAGCGCCTCCGAAATGTCGCCCAGATCATCGGCGGCAGAAAAGAACGCCGCCGTGCCATCGAGCGCGACGTCGCACGGCGGTGCATCGAAGACAACGTGACCGATCTGCTTAACATCGAGGCGTTCTGTCAGTACCTCGTCCACCGCATGATCCTGCCCGCGGCGGTGCTGCTCGATCGATTAAAAAAATCGCTGTGTACGCGATTCATCAATACGGAAAGTAAATGGCAACTTCTATCGAAAAATCTTCTGGACAAGCACGTTACGCGAGCTATCCCAGCCTGGTCGACCGGGTCGTGCTCATCACGGGCGGCGCGAGTGGCATTGGCGCTTCGTTCGTCGAGCACTTCGTTGCGCAAGGCGCACGTGTGGGCTTTCTCGACATCGACATGAACGCTGGAACAGCTCTTGCCCAATCGCTCGGTGACGCGCACCATAAACCGCTGTTCGTTGCCTGCGACGTCACCGACATTGCCGCGTTGCACGCGGCCATCGCCGAGGTGCGGGCTGCATTCGGACCGATCGAGGTGCTCGTGAACAACGCGGCGAACGATCGCCGCCATGCGCTCGCCGACGTTACGCCCGAGTCGTTCGATGCAGGCGTTGCAGTCAATGTGCGGCATCAGTTGTTCGCAGTGCAGGCCGTGGTCGAGGATATGAAGGCCGCGCGCGCGGGGTCGATCATTAATCTCGGCTCGCATTGCTGGATGCTCAAGAGCAGCCAGTTCCCGGTTTACGCGATGAGCAAGGCGGCCGTACAGGGTCTGACGCGCGGGTTCGCCAAGGAGCTCGGCGCGTATGGCATCCGCGTGAACACTCTCGTGCCGGGCTGGGTGTTGACCGAGAAACAGCGCAACCTGTGGCTCACCGACGAAGGCCGCGAAGAGATACGGCGCGGCCAGTGTATCGACGAGGAAATGCAGCCCGGCGATCTCGCGCGCATGGCGCTCTTCCTCGCGGCCGACGACAGCCGCATGATCACGTCGGAGGATGTCATGGTGACGGGTGGCTGGTCTTAAGGCCGATTCTTGCCCGGCGGTTTCGCCCATTCTCATCTGACTTCGATCCCGGGAACGAATCGATGCCAATAGCCGGTACTGGCTTGCCGATGAAGAGCTTACTGACAAAGGTGAGTTGCTCCTCATTCTCCACGCTCATCGAGCAAGTTGTCGCCAGCCGACGAGTCATATCGGTTTATTCGATACCTGCTATCGCCGTGCATTTGAATCTCCGCGTGGCTAGACGTCGAGCAGACTCAGACATCAGTTGACGGCGACCGTCGCGAGCTTGTCGAGCACAACGTCGATCGCCCCTGCAACCTGGTTGAGCGCTGCATCTCCGAACGTCGCCATGATCGGCAGGAACTTGTCATAGGACACGTGGGTCGCTCCTTCCGCATCCTCGAACACCAGCATTTTCGTGGGCAGATACAGCCCCACCTGCGCACCTCCGGCCGACAAGAGCTTCTGAGCCGTCAATGGATTGCCGACGATGAAACATGCCGCTTTCATCGGTGTTCCTGACAGCGATAAAACCCCGCCCCAGTTGAGGTAGCCCACTTCGATGAGGCTACTTCTTCCTGCAATTTCCCTGCATTCGTTGGCGTAGTCGTCCCAGGTGCGGCTCGAGTAAAGTCTGTCCATCAGCTTTTCGGTGCTGACTTTCCCGAGTTCGGCGGTGAGATCCTTGACGGTCTCGTCAAAATCCTTGCTCGAAAGCAGGTCGACGTGCTCGGTGCCGATGGTAGTGATGGTGGGTCGCATACAATGCTCCTCGATTGACGTTGATGTCGCTTGCACGATGCTCTACTGTCTTTGGCCCAACGAAATCGGATACGCGGTGTTCCGCAGAACAAGCATGGGATCGGCGGCCTCCACCCCCGGGTGCGGCTGCCCCGGCTGGAACAACAGCAAGCGCTGCGCCGTCTCGGGATCGACTGGCGGCCGCGACAATGTGAACGTACCCAGCTTCACCAGTTTTCGGCTGTCTGGCCAGGCGATGGAAGGATCGTCGATTTTGTCGCCCTTGCCAGCGATCTGCGCATACCAGTCGAATACGACTGGCTCGTTGGCGATGCGTTGTGCGAGCTCGTCCTGCAGATACGTTCCGCTCTTCGCCTTGCGCTCCGCCGGCGTCAGATAGCGTTCTTCCGCGTGCGGCACCATCCGGTAGCGCACATACAACGACTCTCCCCGGGCATTGGTGAACCTGAGCGCGTTGATCCCAAAGTATGTTGCCTCGGCATACGAGGCGGGATAAGTACGACTTTCGAGAAAAGCCTTCACCTGTGGATGCGCGCCGACGTACTTCTCCACCGGCGTGGGATGGGGTACGTCGGGTCCGCTCGCACCAAGCGCGCGAAGGAACACGGCGAATTCGTCGAAGGTGGCCGTGATGAAGCCGTTGTGCTGATTGCACTCGATGTCGAAGTCATCACCGTCAGGCGCCTTGATCTTCACCGCGAAACCGGCCGGTGAAGCACCATCCGCGTTATCAGGAAGATCGGGCACACCGGCAAAGAGCGAAAACCGCGCTACCACTGGCAACGTACCGCCGGTAAAAATGGGCTCTTTGGTCAGCGCTCGCGCTTCGGGCGCCGGCTCGAATGTTCCTTCCAGCATGACGCCCTTCGTATGCACCGCTCGCGCATGATGTTCGCCAAACGCCGTGTGAAGGGCATTGACCATGCTCAGCGGCGTTTCCTTCGCAGGTCCACCCGGAGGTGCCGATTCCTGCGCGACGACAGGACCCATGAGTGCCAGCGCGAGGCCCAGTGCCAGACACGGCCGAGTCAAGCGATGGACTGATGCCCGACGGCGCGGCATCCCAGACGATGAAGAATCTTGTGACATGACGTGTTCGCTCCGTTGTTGGTCTGCGGAGCATTGTCAAGTCTTCGGGCTAGGTGGTCTTGAATGATCGAGGCGGGCATTGTTCAAACGTGCTATTGCTTTGGGCGAGCACGCTGGGTTGCAACGCTCGCACCCTTCAGCATGCGTGTGCACGCGCTAGGGCTGCGACTTCGGCAGGTTGGCGCGATAGACGCCCGGCCGAACGCCCAGGCGAGCGGTGAACACGCGCGTAAAGTGGCTCTGATCCGCGAAACCGCAGAGCAGCGCGATATCGGCCAACGAGCGGGAATGGTCGCCCATCAACGCCACCGCGCTATCGATCCGTCGCGCCATCAGCCATTGGTGCGGCGACATGCCCGTGCTTCGCCGGAACGCGCGGACGAAAGTGCTGGTCGACAGATTACATTCGCGAGCCAGCTCAATGAGCGGGACGCCGTCAGCCAGGCGTGTGCGCATCAACTCCTTGACGCGACGCTCCTGCCACGGCGCGAGCCCACCTTGAGACCGGATCGCCGTGGCTGCCCTGAACCCGCCATAGGTAGTAACCAGATGGCTGCGCAATGCAAGCAGCACATGATCGACAAACGTCTGATTGGTGTGCTGTTGCGCATGCAGTGCTGGCAGCAGCGCGTAACCGATGTGGCGTATCACCTCGTCGCCGAGGAAAGCGCCGCGAGGCCAATGCAGGTCACGCGGCGCAGACTTGCCGTCATCCCCGCCCAATTCCGCAAGGGCTTCGCGCGGCACGTAGAAAAACAGATCGTGAAACGGTTCATTGGTGTAACAGACCGGATTGCATTCCAGGTCGAACAGGTGCGTGGTATTCGGGGCGATCGGGCTCACCGGAATTGAGCGGCCATCCACCCATAATTCGTGGTGAGTAATGCCACGCAGTTGAAGGCCTAGGAGATAGGCGCTTTCGGGTGCAATGGGCTCAGTAAACCCGAAACCCGGCTTGTCGCGCAGGAGCTCGGTCACGATCAGGTGTCCGCGCTCGGTCCGACTGCCGAGCGTGGGGGGTGTTTCAAGATTAAAACTGCGGCCCAGCCGTTCGCCGTAAGCTCCTTGAGCCATGCTGTATGTCTCCGGACGGATGCGTTAGCACTGCCTTGAACTCAGATGCGACCTTTCGCATGACAAGACGAATCATCACCATCACAGCCAGAACAAGGCCGTCGCTCGTGGGCTGCAACGGCGTGTGCCCGGGCGCTTCTTTGAGTGCACGCAACCTGCGTCCAATGTCGGGCTGGGTCTGGCCCACGTGCTTCGCTTCAGCCCCGAGCGTGCCACATCGGGCAATCGTCAGCAAGGTCGGGGCATCGCCCCAATCCCGGCAGGCGGCATTCATTCTTGCGTGGCTTACCGCAATTCGAATGGCTGTTATCTGGCAGCGGAGTCGTCCGCTCGGGGTCGTGCAGCGCCCATTACTTCGGACACAGACTGGATCTGCCTTCAACTGAAAGGAGATTGTTATGAGCAGGCAAGCCAACACCGGTTCGTCGCGAGTCCCGCGGAACAAAGGGAGATTGGACCGGCCAGAAGCCCCCGCTGAAGCTCAAGGAGATTTGGGCGATCCGCGTGCGCCTCCAGCTTTCGTCCCGCGTGCGGGATCTGGCCATGTTCAATCTCGCCATCGACAGCAAGCTTCGGGCGTGCGACCTGACGAAGCTGCGCGTGCGGGACGTCTGTCACGGGGAGCACATTGCCAGCCGCGCGACGATCATGCAGCAGAAGACGCAACGGCCCGTACAGTTCGAAATTGCGGAGCAGACCCGCGACAGCCTGGCGGCATGGATAAGGCATGCGGGATTGCATGCAACCGACTTCCTGTTCCCGAGCCGAATTCACGGCTCTCCGCACTTGTCGACGCGACAATATGCTCGGCTGGTTCATCGGTGGATCGCCTCAATCGGCCTGGACGACAGCGCCTACGGTACTCACAGGATGCGCCGGACCAAGGCATCGTTGATCTATCGCCGCACGAAGAACCTGCGGGCCGTCCAGTTGCTGCTTGGCCACACGAAGCTCGAAAGCACAGTCCGGTATCTCGGCATCGAGGTAGATGACGCGCTTGAAATGGCCGAACAGACCGAGGTGTAGGATGGGTTGGCCGGTTAGCGACGGGACGCTGATCGGCCAGTCGCGGACATTCGCCCGAGGTGCACGGTCGTCAACAATCGAGCCGCCGCGTTTGATCTAACATTAACCAGTCGTCTAGCCGTCAGCATGTCCCACCCCTGTCGCATTCATGCAATACGTCAAAGGGAGACAACCGATGAAGATGAGGGCAATCGTACGCGGAGCGCAACGGCAACAACACGAGGTATCAGGACCCGAACCGGGACGACACTTCCGCTGTAGGCTGACGTGGCCGGGTTTGGCCTCGTCCCAACTGCCAGGATGGCATCCCTTCTTGATAGTGCTGATGTCCGTTTTTCTGGCGCCAGAGTCCGCCCGTTCGCTAACCATCAACGGGCCGAGCGCGTTTACCTCCACCATCGTCGTCGGCACCAGCACCAGCACTTACATTTTCAATCCTGGTAATGCGCAGATTACCGTCACTACGAGCGCCAACAATACCCCCGGTGTTGTGGTCCAAGGCAATGGACAATTCACGGTCCTCCCCCCTTCACCAGGTTCTTCCAACCACTTTGGAACCGTCATTACCACTACAGGCATCGGATCCTACGGCATCAGCGACCAAGCTGCCGGACATACCGTTGAACTGAATGGCGTTCTCGTCACGACCTCTGGTCAGAATGCTCATGGAATAATTTTCCAGAATCCGAACACCCGTATGGCCGCGACGAATGTGACGGTGACGACCGGGGGATCGGGTGCCAGTGCCGTTTACATGGGCGCGAGCGGATCGATGGCGAGCTTCACAGACAGTACTCTCGAGAGCGAGGGAGGTGCGGTCATCAGTGCCCTCGGCGGCACGATTGGTCTGACCGGGACCACCGTTCTCGCGGGCACCGACGGACGCTGGCTGAATGTGCTGAGCGGCTCGGCTGTCACCATCAACGCATCAGCGGCGACGTTAGACGGTGCGGCTATCACCAACAGCGGCGGACTTTCAGCTCTCACGCTGACGAATGGCACCACCTGGAACATGACTGGCAGTTCCAACGTCACCACGCTTACCAACAATGCCAGCCAGATTGTTTTTGCCCCTGGCGGCGCGTTCAAAGCGCTGATGATGGGGACCTACACTGGCGTTAACGGCACCATCCGGCTAAACACATTTCTTGGTGCCGACGGTTCGCCGTCGGACCAGCTTGTCATCAACGGGGGAACCGCGACCGGAAACACTCTGCTGCACGTCGCCAATGCCGGAGGACCTGGTGCAAGGACTATGGGCAACGGTATCGCGGTGGTTACTACGATTGGCAGCGGCACAGCGACGGCGAGTGGCGCGTTCGCGCTCGCAGGCGAAGTGCGCGGTGGCGCGTTCACCTATTTTCTGTTTCGCGGCGGTTTGAACGGCAGCAATCCACAGGACTGGTTCCTTCGTACATCGTTCGAAGTACCGTCGGAGAACGGCAATGGGAATGGCAACGGCGGCAATGGGAACGGCAACGGCAACGGCGGCAACGGCAACGGCAACGGCAACGGCAACGGCGGCAACGGCGGCAACGGCAACGGCGGCAACGGCAACGGCGGAAACGGCAACGGCGGCAACGGCAACGGCGGAATCGGCAACGGCGGCAACGGAAACGGAAACGGAAACGGGACAGGAACGGAGGTTGAAGAGCAGATCATCGGCCTTGAGCCACCGCCCGACCACCTGCCACCAGGCCAATGGCCCATCATTGGCCCGGAACTCGCGACCTATGGAGTCGTGCAGCCGATGGCGCGGCAACTGGGCCTCGAGATGCTCGGCACGATGCACGAGCGCATCGGCGACACGCTCACCGATGCGGGTGGCGGCAACAGCGCGAACGCGAACGGGCTCTCTCGGTCAGCTTGGGCGCGCGTGTTCGGCCAGCAGGTCGACAATCGCTACCAGACCTTCACCGATGCGCGCGCGGCCGGCTCCGTGGTCGGCGTGCAGGCCGGCCTCGACCTCTGGCGCGGCAGTTTCCTGCCGGGCCATCATGACGCCAGCGGTGTCTATTTCGCATACGGCAACGCCAACGTCGACGTGGACGGACTTGTCACCAATGGGCAGGCGACTGGCTATGTGTTGAACCATACCGGCTCGGTGAACCTGAACGCGTATTCGGGCGGTGCGTACTGGACCCATTACGGACCGAGCGGATGGTATGTCGACGCGATATTGCAGGGCACCTACTACGACGGCGAGGCGACGACCCAGTTTGCGCGCCTACCAGTCTCGGGTTCGGGGATCGTCACGTCACTCGAGGCGGGCTATCCGTTTCACCTTCCGCTCGGGCCGAACTTCGTGCTCGAACCTCAGGCGCAGCTCATCTGGCAGCACGTCGGGATCAACGACGCCAATGACGGGCTGGGTCCGGTCGATCCGGGCTCGACGTCAGGTGTGACCGGGCGACTCGGCGTGCGCGGTCAGTGGACTATCGAGCGTGGCAACGGGCAAGTGTGGCAGCCGTACGTGCGGGCAAACATCTGGCGCGACTGGGGTGCACGTGCAACGACGACCTATGCCGGGACCGAACAGGTCCTGCTCGCACAGCAATTCACGCGCATGGATGTCGCGGCCGGGGTGACGGCTAAGCTTGACACGCGTTGGAGCCTGTATGGCCAGTTCGGCTACCAGTTCTCGATCAATGCCTCGGCGACCGGCAGCCAGAAGGGCGTCTGGGGCGACGTCGGGTTTCGCTACAAGTGGTAAGGGACGGGGCGCCCTGTCTCATTCACGTGTGGCATTTCAAATGACTGCGATCGCGCGAATTGAACGTCAGTTGTGGGTCGACTCCTGCCTGCCGACCGCATCGGACAGCGGTCCGCCAACAACGGTCAGTCGACGACCCGGTTGAAATCGTCGACGATTTTTTGGACACTGCTTTGCTGTACGCGGCCGTGAACCGGTATTGGTTGTCGTCTATTGACACCTAAAACCAAACTGATAAGCAAGAAAATGAAAAAGCAGACTCTCCCCCGTCCTTCCCTGACTGGTTCGATCTAAAGAAGTACGCTGCAGTGGCGGAATTCGATATCTTCGATTGATTCTATAACATTAACATTCGAATAATGTTACGGTCTGGCGTGGACAATGGGGAAGTTGAAAGACTCCGCTCACTGATGGAGGAAAGGGGATTGCAAGTGGCGTCGGTAGACGATCACTTTTATTCGTCGATGTTTGAGAGGGTTGTTGGAAAACCCGGCAAGGAAAACGCCGCCCGATCGCAAGCGGACATACGATAACAAAACCGCGAGGGGAATTGTAATGGACCTTTCGGTGGTGCAGGTGATGTCCATGGCGGAGGAATTTCATAAGGATGAGAAATACGTGGCCGCCTGGGAGGCATTCAACTGGGGTATGACTACCTCAAATGAATGGATCCAAGAGCGCCTCAAAGGGAAAGAAGACGAAGCTCTCCAGGACGCCGCGGCGGACTATATGAACTTGAAATTCCCTGCCACAGGCAATTTTGTCTACGCTGAGATAGACATTCACGCGCCATTAGATGATCTCGTGGAGTCATTTCGCGACTGGGTACAGAAGATCAAGTCAGACCGTGGAATCCCTTTTCACGAAAAATCACGCTTCTCGGATCTGGACTTCAAGCGATGGCACAAATATGCGGTTCTTCCGTATTTCGACCTCAAGCTATGGGCTGCGTCGAAGGACGTGCGCATCCCTGACTATCTTTACGTCAAAGCCCTATTCGGGGATTTGCAGGGGGACATAGATGGCATGTTCCGCAAGAACACGAAGCCGCTGGAGAAGGTGGTCATGACACAAGGCTGCCTAGATCAGCTTCGCAATCAGGGCAACATACACTACTAGCGGAGAGTTTTTTGCCAAATTTCTTTCCGGAAAGAAAACGGCCCAAATTTATGACTTCAGTTTGATTCCCAGATAACAATAATAAGAAGCCATATCAACGTTCACCAAGGAACGAAGTATGGCAACCAACAACCCCGATGATCCTCGCCCACAGGCGCTCCCACGAAACGGGTGCTCGCGCTGGGCGGATCTGAAACCCTTCATCCCGGTGCGCCGTGAGACGTGGCGGAAGCTGTGCCTCAACGGCCGCGCCCCCAAAGCCGCCAAACTGAGCCTGCGCTGCACCGTCCGGAACAACGCAGACGTTCATCGCTGGCTGGCGGACCCCGTCGGCTACCGCGCGGAGTAGGCCGATGTCGACGCCAGCTCAGATCGCGCGTCATTTCGACGCCTTCGCCGGCCTCATCGGACTTCATGTCAATGGTCTGAATGGCCTTGCGATCTATTCAGACAGTCAATTCCGCCTCGGGTGGAAGCGATCAGAGTTCCCCGATTCGCTGCAGCCTGCCGCGCGCAAGGCCTTTCTCCAAGCTATCCACCGTCGTGTCGTCGACGAATTCCCTAACCATCCTCTGACCCGCTTCTCCCGTGACTACCTCGCAAAAGCAGACGACAAGATCTCAGCTTAAGCTTCTGAAGCTCGGAGATGTCACGCTGGCAAGCGAACCTGAGTGATGACACATTGCTGCGTGCGAATGTCTCATATCGGTGAGCCAGCAGACTGGCTTGGATGCTAACTGGGTGACTCAATGGGTTCCGATTTCGGGCAACCGCATCAGGAAGTGGTCAGCCAGGAAGAGACAATGGCGGCCTCATCAGACCGCTCGAAAGCAGATTGTTGCACCATGCGGCGCTTGAGCGATCACGGTCAATTTTCTCTCATCGATAACCCCGGGGTTGTGCCGACCAGCTTGACAAGCAGATCGGCGACCAGCCGAACACGTGGCGAGCGTTTGACGTCCGGATGCATCACGAGCCACAACTGCCGAACCGTCGAGCAAGGGTGATCCGACAGCAGGCATAGCGCTGGATCATGCGCGGCAAGAAAGCGGGGAAGTGCTGCTATCCCTAGTCCTGCTCGGGCGGCATGGAGCAATGCGGCCAGATCATTGCTTCGAAAAACAAAGCGACGGGCGCCCGCGATCTGGTTGAGCCAATGCTGCTGAGGCACCTGACTGAGATTCTCGTCATACCCCACGAATTCCCATTCGGGCCGAGGTCGATCCGCATACCCGTTGGCAGCATAGAGGCCATACCCCATCTCGCCTATGCGTCGCGCGACAAGGCCTTGCGCGGTTGGCCTCGACATGCGTATCGCCAGATCGGCCTCGCCACGACTTAGATTTGCGTCACGTGATTCCCCAATCACTTCAAGGTCGATGTTCATCCACTGGGATCGAATCTCAGCCAGGCGAGGCACCAGCAGATGACTGGCCAGCACGGGCGGAGCGGAGATGCGAACGGTACCGTTCAAGGACGATACGCCCACAGCCGCTCGGGAAAAGGCCTGCGCTTCGTCATCAAGACGGCTCGCCTGCCTCGCCAATGTTTCACCTTCCAGCGTGAGCGACCAGCCCTTCGGCAAGCGGTCAAACAGTTTGACCTCCAGTGACTGCTCCAGCGCTTCGACCCGCCGGGCGACAGTGGAATGCTCGACAGACAGACTGCGTGCAGCCCCCGAAAGGCTTCCAACCCGCGCCAGTTCGAGGAAATACCGAATGTCGTCCCATTGCAGACGCTGGCTTTCCAACGGCATCTTCCCTGTGTTTTTTTGCACACTCATTGACGATTTATCCGGAATTGTTTGGTGAATTTGCCCAGTGCAACATGAGCTTGCCAGATCAGCTACCAGGAGAACAGCATGAGTTTCAGTTCCGCGTCCGATACTCCGTCGCTTCAAGCAGTCCAGATCGCAATCGAGCAATACGGCGACGCTTCGACGTTGAGACTGCGCGAGGCTACGCTTCCCGCTCCCGCGGCCGGGGAGGTTCGGATTCGCCACACGGCTATCGGCGTGAATTTCGTCGACATCTATCACCGTACCGGCGTTTATCACCTGCAGGCGTTGCCCGCAGTCCTAGGCGTGGAGGCCGCCGGCGTCATTGATGCGGTTGGCGCCGGCGCCGAATCACTGCACCTGGGTCAGCGCGTCGCCTACGCTGGCCCACCTGTCGGCAGTTACGCCAGTGCCCGGAATATTTCCGCCGACCGCGTCCTTCCTCTTCCCGACGACGTCGCCGACGACACAGCCGCCAGCGTGCTGCTGCGCGGCATCACGGCCCATATGCTTTGCTCTTATGTCTACCGCGTCAAAGCCTGCGACACGGTATTGGTCCATGCGGCTGCCGGTGGTCTTGGCCTCGTCGTGACGCAATGGGCGAAAGCGCTGGGCGCCCGCGTTATCGGCACGGTTGGTTCGGTCTCGAAGGCGGAACTGGCGAAAGAGCACGGCCTGGACGAAGCGATTCTTTATCGCGAACATGACCTCGTCACGGAGATAAAGGCACTGACAAAAGGTCAGGGAGTCGACTACGCAATTGACGGTATCGGAGGCAAGACACTCATTGAGACGCTCGGTACTGTGCGTCCCTTCGGAATGGTCGCCAGCATTGGACAGGTCAGTGGAGATCTCGAGCCGATCGACCTGTCTCTGCTTGGGCCGGCTCGCTCGATTGCGATTTCTCGCCCCAGCGTATTTCGCTTCATGGCCGATCCGGTGCGCTACCGGGAAGGAGCATTGGCCACGTTCCAGCAATTGCGGAGCGGCTTGAGAGCGAAGGTTGGAGCAGTAATTCCTCTGGCACAGGCGGCTGTTGCACATCGCCGACTGGAAACCGGCGAAACAAGTGGCTCAATACTATTGCGGCCCTGAGCGGGCCGGATGACGAAAGGGAGCGACGCGTCAACATAAGCTCGGAGTCTTACTTGAGAGGCCGCTTTCGCAGAAGCCTAAAGACCGCTGTGGGTCGGTTTGGTGTGTTCGCCGGCGCGACGGCGTCGGCCGGGCGCCAGCGCTCGCCAGCAGGCAGGACCCGGCCACAAGCGGTCCGTCGACAGCTTGGCCAAGATCGTTAACAATTGCTCTCCGCAGAGCACATCGAGCCAATCCCACATGCTGAATACCACACCAAGGCGGGGCTCTGACGATCCCAGCGCAGTTCGATTGATCCCAATGTCTGAAGGCGGAGTTGACAGGCAAGCGATATTCGCGCTCTACAAACTCTCGCTGCACGAATACATCGATCAGACATTCGGTTGGGACGAGAACTTCCAACAAGAGCGTTTCAACACGTCGTATCACGATCCAGAATTCACTTCGATCACCCTCGGATCGGTAACGGTGGGGTATGTTGCGCTAAGGAATGAGGTAGAGGCAGTCCACCTGTCGCTGTTGCTTCTGCAGCCAGAATTTCGAAATCTAGGGATCGGTCGAAGGGTGGTGCAAACGTTGATGTCACGCGCTGCCGGGTCGAACCTCTCATTGACCCTGTCATGTTTTTTGTGCAATCAAGGCGCGATGAGGTTCTATCAGAAGCTCGGCTTCTGCGTTGTGACAAAAGATGAACACTTTGTAACGTTTCGCTCTCGCGACCTTAGGTGAGCGACCGGAGCGTCCGCTTTGGAGAAAGATGAGGGACCGAACCGGGTCGACTGCTGCCCGACGCGGCCGATCTATGGCCGACCAGCCCCGCCGGTCTACGTCAGACCGGGTTCGGCCACTTTCTGCCGCTCGCCTGAGTCATGCGGCGGTCGTTTGAACGACCGGTCCACTCCGAAACCCGCCCCATGCTCAATGCGCAGTTGTCGGCCGTTGCGGACGTTGGAGTGCCGGCTACTCAGAGGCAGCTGGGAGGCGCTTTGCCGCCGTTCGCTCCGTCGTAGCCTCGAATGTCAGGTAGGAGCGTACAAAGCAGCGTTGAGAAATCCACTACACAGACGACCGGAAAAACATCAGCGCGCGCCCGCTCGTCCTCACGGCGACGGACCAGATCGTACCGATCGACGGTTCCGCCAAGCTAGCCACGAAGATCGTCAAAGACGCCGCTGAACGGCTAAGCTGGGCCCCCACATGGCATGTCAGGCACGTATGTCGACGAAGCCAACGCAGATCTGCTTACCCCCTTCGGCACTGCTGTGCATTCCAGCGTACTCGCATTGGGATGATCTGAGCTATTCATAACACTTCAGGTTTTATCAAGGACGTTAAGGTGCGCGATCCATGAGCTGCAAGAGTTCGATTACCGCTCTGACGCGGCATCATTCGCGCGGACGCGCGAGCTTCAAATTTTTAACGGCGGACAAAAGGTCCGCCAAACAAGGAGATCGACCCGATGAAACTGCATTCGAAGCTCAAACCGGTCGCAGCACTCGCTGCCATCGTTCTGTTGACGGGCTACGCTGGCAGCGTGTTCGCCGACGACGCGGCGGTCTCATACTTGCCGCCCGTTCAGGCGCATCCCGCCGTGCCGAAGGATCCGATCAAGGCGCAGCGTAAGACAGAGCAGAAGGCCGAGCGTGCTGCCGACCGTCATTTCGCCACCAACGTTCGTAAAGCAATCATCAAGGCAGGCGGGGTGGACGCTTCGCATATGTCGGTCGTCGCCAAGTCGGGCGCCATCACGCTGGAAGGCTCCGTGCCCGCAGCGGCGTAGATCGATCTCGCGCAGCAACACGCGCAGCAAGTCGCGGGCGTCACCGGCGTGACGAACCGGCTGAGCCTGGCAACTGCGGGACATTAAGCCGCCATCTGCATAGCGTGTGACGCGAAGCGCGAGATGTATGGCTACTCGAGGAGACGAAGCTTTCCACAGTCCGCTTGGGCGACCACGCGAAGGCGCGGCTCCTCTCGATCGGCACGCTGATCGAAGTGCGTGAAGAACGTCTCGCCAGCAGCAGTGCCGATCCCGACAAGCCCCGGAGCCGCCGCGAGCTGCTCGCCGGCGGCAACCCGATTTTCGCGTGCGTGCGCCTGGGGCAGCGCATGCCCGTTCGGATTCGCCGCGAACGTGTTCCACGCTCGCTACGGACATGATCTGCACGGTGACGGTCCTTCCGTCGCCGTGCCACTTACCGGTCCAGAACCGACAGCGTGCGAATCCGAAAATGGGCCCACCAGCCGCAAGTCACCGGCTTTCCGGCACGCGCACACACCGCCCGAGACCCTCATTCCATTGCGATTTCTGCAACGTGGGGTTGCGTGGCGTCCGGCTTCCGGAGGGCAGGCGCCTCTTCTAACCTTCCGATCTGACAAGTGTCGCCCTTCATCCGCGCCAGTGTTCGGCGGCCGCGAATACGAGGTGACCGGACCCCGCCTCGCCAAACCATGAGGCCTTCCCGACGGGGATCCGCAACCAGATCGAAGGCGTCGGCCGGTTGCTGGAAGTGCTGGCCGACACGCCGCCTCGGCCGGTTTCCGTGGTGTCTCCGCCCATTCACCATATGCCGCCCAAACTGAAGGTGTTCATCGAATGGCTCTCGGCGCTCTGCGCGGGCATTCCGGCGTTGCAGGGGCAGCGTCTTTCATGAGCGGGTGCGCGCTCAAGCGTGCAGTGGCCTGCTGCTTACGCTGGTGTGGCTCCCGGCGGCGCCTGATGCGGGTGTGCTGCCGGGTTTTGCACCTGCGGCTAACGCTTCTTAGCAAACTTTAACTGAGCAGTCCGGCCCCATCGCCTGGACAATAGCTGTTATTGGGACTCGGCATCGTTTCAGGCTCAGCAGGTGCGCTCGGCACTGTGTGTGGCACGAGCGAGAGTCCCCGCCAACCGCTCAACTCTCCTACGTCGGCTTTTATGGACCACGTTCAGCCTGCAAGTACCCCCGATTCCGCGTCACCGCGTCTCGCGACGCCGTGGTCGTCCCACCCGGTGCTGGACCCCGACACGCAGCAGTTTCTCGATCTGGTCTCCGAAGCCGGCATGCATCCGGATTCGCTGCTCGCCCAACAGCCATCATTCCCCGGCTGCGCCGACAGTGACGACAGTTGCGCAGACGAGTATGCCGTCACTACCGAAGCGCTGACCTTCAAGACCGGACCGACGGGCGCCATTGACGTGCACATCGTGCGACCGGCCGGCGCGCCGGGCTCGCTGCCCGTCGTGGTCTACTATCCGGGCGGCGGCTGGCGCATGGCGAGCTTCGCAACCCACCGCAGGCTCGTCTCACGCCTTTCCGCTGAAGCAGAGGTGGCGGTTGTCTTCGTTCGTTGTTCGCCCGCGCCTCAGGCCGTGTTCCCGACACAGAACGAAGAGGCATACGCCGCGCTGCAATACGTCGTTGCACATGCCGAAGTGCTGCAGCTCGATGGTCGCGCGGTCGCGGTGGCCGGCGATGGTGCAGGCGGAAACATCGCTGCAGTCGTGGCGCGATGGGCGAGAGACCGGCATGGCCCGAGTCTGCACCTGCAAGCGCTGTTTTGCCCCATCCTGTCGGCAGACGCCACCACGCAGTCATATCGTCAGTTTGCGACGGGGCCCGGTATGACGGCCAGGGCGCTGGAGCGCTTCATCGAGTCACAGTTTCCTGAGAGATCGCGGTCACTCGCGGCGGCGATGCCGATAAAGTCGAAACCTTTCGAACTCGAAGACCTGCCCGCCGCACTCGTCATCACGGCAGAGAACGACATTACGCGAGACGACGCCGAAGAATATGCCCGCAAGCTCCTGCGCGCAGGCGTCAGAGTGAACGCTGCTCGCTATATCGGCACGATTCATGACTTCATGGTTTTCGATGGGTTGGCTGACACCTGCCCGACAGACGCTGCGTTCAGACACGCCAGCAGCGTTATAAAGCGCGCACTCCGTCGGTAGCCGGCATATCTTCACCACTGACCGCTGGCGAAGACACGCGCGTCTATTTCCCTTGCTGGAGGCGACCTTATGAAAATCGGCCGGATCGAACTCGACATGAACGCGCGATGCGTGCGGCGCGATGGCCAGGACCTGCGGCTGGGCTCGCGCGCCTTCGACCTGCTGGCGACGCTCGCCTCCGCAAACGGTCGAGTGGTGTCGAGGTCCGAGCTGATGCAGACGGTCTGGCCCGGCACCGTCGTCGAAGACTGCAATATCGACGTCAACATCTCTGCGCTGCGCAAGGCGCTGGGTGATGACCGGGACCTCATAGTCACGGTCGCACGCCGTGGCTACCAGTTGGCCCCGTCTCGGCACATACAGCCGAAACTCCGTACTGCCGCCAGTCCGCGGCCGCTCCCGCGCCGCGTAGGGAATCTCGTCGGGACAGACGTGGCGGTGGCCAAGGCAGCCGAGGCATTGGTCGGCTCCCAGGTGCTTACCTTGACGGGCACAGGTGGTGTCGGAAAATCGAGTCTTGCACTTGAACTCGCCTATCGGATAGCGCCGTCATGCCCGGCGACGGTGGCCTTTGTCGATCTTTCATCCGCAGCCACGATCGACGAGGTGCTGAGTGCGATTGAGTACGGTTGCGGTGTCGACATGCCGGAGGACGTCGTCTGTTCCGAGCGTCTGGGCGCAGCGCTGTCGAATGCGCCGTGGTTGTTGATACTCGATGGTGCGGAGCACGTCATCTCAGTGGTTGCACAAATCGTGGAAGCATTGTTGGCGGCAAGCCTGAATATCCAGTTCCTGGTGACGAGCCGGGAGCCGCTGAAGATTCGCGCCGAGACGGTTTTCCGGGTGAACCCGCTTGGCGTTCCCAAACTTACGGACCGTTGCGACGAGATGTTGGACAGCCCCGCTGTCCAGCTCTTTGTCCGCCGTGCGCAGCAGATGCATCCGAGGTTTGTCCCTCGCATCGGCGAGATAGCGAGCATCGCAAAGATTTGTCAGCGCCTGGATGGTATTCCACTCGCAATCGAATTGGCCGCCGGCAGGGCGGAATTGTTGGGCGTCGAAGGCGTGCGACGCCTGCTGAGCGATGGACTGTCGTTCCTATCCGGGGGATACCGCACTGCGACGGCGCGGCATCGCTGTCTACGGGCAGCCCTCGATGTCAGCTTCGACCTGTTGAGCGACCCGGCCCAGTCCTTGCTCGTTCAACTTTCCCGGTTCGTCGGACCGTTTAGCTTCGATTCGGTGCGTGGAGTCGTCAACGACATGGCAGTGACGACAGACAGCTTGATTGAAAACATCGATGAGCTTGTCTCGAAGTCGCTTGTCAACGTCTGTATCGACGGGCCGGAGGCGATGTATAGCCTGTTCGAATGCACCCGGACGTACGTCGCGGAGAAGTTCCAATGCGCGTCGGATGAGCACGCCGCCAGGCGGGCAGTCCAAAGACCTCTCGAAGGCGATGTTCGCTTTCTCGGCGAGTTGTTAGCCTTGAGCGCTTGAACAACGACCCCTTTCGTCCATCTGGCAAGCAGTGGTCAAAGCCTGAACGACGTAGACCAATGGCGCGATCCCGTCAACGCTCCTGACGCCACCGGGATCGGCACGATAGCCGACAAGTCCTACCACCCGTACTTGAGTTCGACGCCCGCGTAATCGGCATTGCGGCCGCCCGCCTCACGAATCGAGTTTCCCACCTGGAAGTGCACCGCTTCGACCGAACCTACCAGGTTTGCCGCAATCGTCCAGTCCGCGCGCAATTGCACGTACATGCCTGTCCATAGACTGCCCTTGCCCGCCGTGCCCGGCACGGGCTGATTCGGCTGCTGGTAAACGGCGTCGGCTGTCGTCTCGCGCCACTGGAAGCCCAGGGCGCCAAGCAGTGTGAGACTGGCCGAAGGCTTGAGCGTGATCGACGGTTTGATATGGATAAGGTTCGCGTAGCCCGTGTAGCCTGCTAGCGTGAAGTAATAGCCGTTCGGAAATAGCGGATTGAAGGTCTCGAGCCGACCATCATGCGAGTGCCGGTCGCCAGACGCCGCGTCTAGTTGCAGTGCGATACGCGGCGTCCACGGCAAATCGAATTTGTACCCCGCGATCGAGCCGACCGCCCACGCGAGAACCGTACTATTACCGACCGTTCCCGTCTGCAACATCGCCTCGGCGTCCCAATCGACACCGCCGCGCGTACCGAAATAATGCAGGTCCCACACGTCGCGGTGCTCGGAACCCTGAGCGTCGAGATATCGCGCGTTGGTATTGTTATAGCGGGACCAGTAGCCGGACATGTCACCCGGCCCGACAGATTGGCGCTCGAAACGCACGCCGCTGAAAGTGAGATTGCGGTTCGACACATCGTCGAACACGGTCGCGTTGCGGTACTGCACGGGCTGCGTTGCGTAGGCGATAAAGCGCCACTTCTGGTATTCGTAGTCCGCCCAGATGGCGTCGAACGCCTGTCGTACGTTCGGGCCATCGCGCACGGCAATGAAGCGCTGCAAGTCGAATGCCATTTCCTGGCGGCCAACGCGAAACTTGAACGTACCGCCGCCGACCGCTCCGGTGTAGGCCGCGAACGCCTGCTCGAGATCGAGCGGATTCTTGTCCACCGGTGTCACCACGTTCTTGCCAAACGCCCGCGCATCCACCAGTTGCACGAAAAATTGCCAGTGCTCGGCGAGACGCGCATCGGCATGCACTTCGATTCGCTGAATCAGATAGGTATCCGAGCGCGCGGTGCCGATACCGAACAGCGGTGCGTCATTGGTTTCGATACGCTCACGCAGGTTCGCGCCAAGCGACAGATAGGAGGCCGGGTCGCCGCCGAGCGGAATGTACTTGAGGCCGTCGAGCGGCTTGCGCGGAACGCAGGGGTTCGCAAGCACCGACCAGTCCTCCTGCCAGCGGTTGAACATCACGGCAGGACGTTTGACGTTACACGCGCCGCTGGATGTGGCGCCGTTCACCGCAGTGCCAGCGGTCGCACCGGCCGAGCCAGCAGCGAGGCTCGCATCTGCAAGCGGTTGCGCAGCCGCTAGCGCGAACGCTGCGTCGGCGCCCGCCAGCAACAGCCCGGCGATGACCGTCATCCGTGCGGCCTTCGCGCATCGGCGCGCCCGCATCGTACTCGATACCATGGATTTCCTTGCCTTTGTCGGCTTGTGTTTATGTTTGCCCGTCCCGCTCACGCGCCGAGCCTGAGCGGGATGATTCCCTGCGCCGCCTGGATTCACGAGTGCCCCGGTGCAATCGCGCGCTCGTGTTCTCCCGTGGTCACCGCGAGCCCGGCGAGAGCACACGCCGGCGCAAGCAGCGCCCAGAAGCCCATATAGACCACCCCTAGTGCGCCGGCTACCGCGCCAACCGCAAACGCGACAATCGCCGGCATCATCGAGCCGAAGCGCGAGCGCGCCGCGGCGCGCTCGCTGTCGAGCGTGCCCGGCGACAGCATGTTGATCACGTCCAGAACGGCTTGCGTGACATTGCCCGTCATCACGGTATTCGGCACGCCAGGATGCTGGATCAGGCGCGGATGCGCATTCTGCACACCCATCGCGAACGCACCCACGACGCCAGCCAGGATGACGGGCAAGCTGTCGGGCCGGCTGACCGGCGTCGCCCATACGCCGACGAGGCAAAAGCCGACTGTCAGCACAGCCTGCACCGCATAGAGCAAGCGTGCGCCCTGACGCGCATGTTCCTGCGGGAGCCAACGCACGAGCAGGCTGCTGAGAACGACCCCGCCGATAAACGCGGGGAACACGATCAGCTTGAGCAGAACGCCCTGACCGGAGCCGGCGATGCCGGCACCGATCAACACGAAGTTGCCCGTCACGTGCGCGGTAAACAAACCGAACAGAGCAACGAAGCTCAGCGTGTCGACGAAGCCGGCGATCGCGGCAAGGATCGTGTCCTCGGATTTCATTGCGCCGCGCCCGTGTGAATTTCGGCGATATAGCCGCCCGGGAACTGCACGATCGCGGCATCACGGCCGGCCGAGGTGAATGGCGGCACGAGCACATTGACGCCAGCGGCCTTCGCCTTTTGAAGCGTATCGGTCAGATTCGCTACTTCGTAGCCGGTCACTTCGCGCCCGAACGGGTAAGGCAGATGACCGTCCGTCACGAGCACGGTCATCTTGCCGAACGGCGATTCGATTCGAATGCGGCGATAGCTGTCTTGAGGCCTGCCGATCTCGACACCCGGCGCCTTCAGGTCATCGGACACCACCTTGCCGTGCGAGAATTTGACGAAATCGTGAACCAGCTTGTGCACGCTTTGCGGTGACACGTACACCCGATTCTCGGGAATGGTCTGCAGCTTGTCGTAATGCGGGGCCTCGGTGTGCCAGTAAAGCTGCATGTTGGTGCCGCCCGGCCATGCGATGATCGCGTCGCGGCCGATCGGGTCGGGGAACGTATCGACGATCACATCCGCACCGAGTGCACGCGCCGACTTCACCGCCGCGTCCATGTCCGTCACGAGGTAGCCCGTGCGCTCCGCGCCGAACGGATACGGCATGGGCGTCTTGAAGCCGAACACGGAGATCGTGCCTGCGGGGGTAAATACGAGTTGGGACATCGTCTGGCTCGGTGTCGGCGTGACCTGGAACACGCCCTGCTTCGACTTGCTGCCGCCGAACGTCGCCACGAAGCTGTCGGTGAAGCGGTCGAAGTCCTCCGGTGCCACGTATACGTGTGTCGTGTCGTACTGCGGACCGACGGCGACCGACGGCGATTCAGTCGGCATGACGGGCGGCTTCGCTAAAGCAACGGGTGCGGCGGCGAGACCGCCCGCGATCATCAGGGCAACTAAAGCAGTGCGAATGGCTTTCATAGCGGAATTTCCTTGATATTTCATCGTACTGGTTAATCTGTCAGGCGCGGCTCTCGCCGACCGGATGCTGTGTATCGTCGAGCAGGGTCGCGAGCACGAGCCCCGCGATCAGTCCCAGATGCTCGAAGAAACTGTTGAGCGCCATGAAGCGCTCGACACCGGCATGGTTCCAGAAGTCGTTGGCAACCAGCATCGCAACGACGGTAAGCATGCCGAGGCCGCCTGCGCCGATCCACGTGAAGCGGCGCAATACCACGCACAGCGAGCCGACGATCTCGACCGCCACCGCGAGAACTGCCCACAGCGCGGCCGGGTGCAGGCCGAAATGCGCCTGCTCCGCAATCGCGCCCTCGAAGTTCAGCGCTTTGCTGACACCGCCGATAAGGTAGGCGGACACGAGCGCAAGACGCACGAGCGGCCCAACCCAAGGCCGCGATAGCGCCGCGCGAACCCATGCGGGGTTGCCGCGGCCGTTCCATATCGTCATGTCAGATCGCCCAGCATGAGCAGCCGAATGCGCCCCAGAAGCCCTTTGCATCCGAAGTCGGCAATGCACTGGCCCACGCGCTCGCGTGCGCATGGCCGTGCAAGCCGCAGGCGCTCGCGCAGGCGCACATCGCGGCGGCGGCGGCATCTGCGAGCGGCGCGCCGTCGGGCTGCGTCGCGCCCCAGCCGCCATAGCCGCCGTATTGGCGCACCGGCGACCAGTCCGGCATCGCAGGCGGGATCGGCCGATCGTGTTGCGAGAATGGGCCCGCGCCCCAGACGATCTTGCCGCCGACCACCGTCAGCAATGCGGTGGTGCCGGCAATGTCGTCCTCGGCGCACGAGAAGAAGTCACGGTCCGGAACCATCAGGTCGGCGAGTTGCCCGGCCACGATGCGCCCCTTCTTGCCCTCTTCGTTCGAGAACCAGGTGACGTACTCCGTCCACATGCGAAGCGCCGTATCGCGATCGAGCAGGTTACGTTGCGGATACATCCGCAGACCGCCAACCGTCTTGCCGCTCACGAGCCATGCGAGCGACACCCACGGGTTGTACGACGCGACGCGCGTCGCATCGGTGCCGGCCGAAACCTTGATACCCTTTTCAAGCATTGTCGCGACCGGCGGCGTGGCTTGTGCCGCCTGCGCGCCGTAGCGCTCGACGAAATACTCGCCCTGGTAGGCCATCCGATGCTGAACCGCGATGCCGCCACCGAGCGCTGCGATACGATCCATCGAGCGCTCCGAAACGGTTTCCGCGTGGTCGAAGAACCAGTTGATGCCGTCGAGCGGAATGTCCTCGTTGACCTTCTCGAACACATCGAGCGCACGGCTGATGGTTTCGTCGTAGGTCGCATGCAGGCGCCACGGCCAGCGGTTCTGTGCGAGCACGCGCACCACGCCTTCGAGTTCGCCTTCCATTCCGGGCGGCAGTTCCGGGCGCGCGACACGGAAGTCCTCGAAGTCGGCCGCCGAAAACACCAGCATTTCACCCGCGCCGTTGTGGCGGAAATAGTCCGAACCATCGTGATACTTGACCGAGCCGGTCCACTTCACGAAGTCTTCCTTTTCGGCCTGCGGCTTTTGCGTGAACAGGTTGTACGCGATGCGCACCGTCATTTCGCCGGCATCATGGAGCTTGCGGATGACTTCGTAGTCGTCGGGATAGTTTTGCGAGCCGCCGCCGGCATCGATCGCGCCGGTCACGCCAAGGCGGTTGAGTTCGCGCATGAAATGGCGCGTCGAATTGTATTGATACTCCAGCGGCAGCTTCGGGCCTTTCGCGAGTGTCGCGTAGAGGATCGACGCATTGGGGTTCGCCAGCAGCAGCCCGGTGGGGTTGCCCGCGCTGTCGCGCATGATCGTGCCGCCCGGCGGCTCCGGCGTGTCCTTCGTATAGCCGACGACGCGCAATGCGGCGGCATTGAGCAGCGCCCGGTCGTACAGATGCAGGATGAACACGGGCGTATCGGGCGCGACGGCGTTCAGCTCGTCGAGCGTCGGCAGCCGCTTCTCTTCGAATTGGTGCTCGGTGAAGCCGCCGACCACGCGCACCCATTGCGGCGCCGGCGTGACCGCAACCTGCTGCTTGAGCATCTCCATCGCAACGGCGAGCGAACGCACGCCGTCCCAGCGCAGCTCCATGTTGTAGTTCAGACCGCCGCGGATCAGATGCAGGTGATTGTCGATGAGGCCAGGCAGCACCGGCCGGCCACCGAGATCGATAACTTTGGTCGCGCGGCCCGCGAGCGGCATGACCTCCGCATCGCTGCCGACCGCGACGAAGCGGCCGTCGGCAATCGCCACGGCATTGGCGACCGGGTTCGAACGATCCAGTGTCGTGAACCGTCCGTTATGCAAAATCAGATCGGGATGGGTAGCGGTTGCGCCCATTTGCGTTTCCTCGTTTCTATCAGTTCGATTAAAAGCCCAACAACTGCCTCAGGGATGGCACGGCCTGCGCGCCGATCAACATGCCAAGCAGGCCGATGAGGGCAACGAGCGGAGGCGCGGGTGAGCGGACCTTGATCACGCTGTAGATCACGCCTATCAGCATCCCTGCAGCGAGGGACAGCAGATAAGATTCCATACGATCAGTCTCTCTGTGAGGTTGGAATGCTGATGCGAGACCTCGCGGTTCCAACCGAGTACCTCGCGGGAGATGCACTGCAGCGCAGAGATCGGTAGATCGCATGCGCTGCCGCCGCCTTCACGCGGAGCGCATCGCCCCGGTTTCGACGATTGCGACGAGGCGATCAGCGTGCCGGTGCAGCCGGCAGCACCTCGTGCGGCGTAGCCGTGCGCTGTGCTGCCTTGTGGACCATCGTGTAGGCGTAGTCGACGCCCATGCCGTACGCGCCCGAGTGTTCCTTCGCGATCGCCATCACCGCGTCGTAGGTCGCGCGGTGAGCCCAGTCGCGCTGCCATTCGAGCAGGACCTGCTGCCACGTGACCGGCACGGCGCCCGCCTGGACCATGCGCTGCATCGCGAAATCGTGCGCGTCTTTCGACGTGCCGCCCGATGCGTCGGCCACCATGTAAATCTCGTAGTCGCCTTCGAGCATCGCGCACAGCGCGAACGTGGTGTTGCAGACCTCGGTCCACAGACCCGCCACGACCACCTTCTTGCGGCGGTTCGCCGCGAGCGCGTCGCGCACCTTCTGGTCGTCCCACGAATTCATCGACGTGCGTTCGAGCACCTTATGCTCCGGGAACACGTCGAGCAGTTCCGGATACGTGTAACCCGAAAAGCTTTGCGACTCGACCGTGGTGATCGTGGTCGGAATGTCGAACACCTTGGCCGCCTTGGCCAGACCGACGACGTTATTCTTCAACACCTGGCGGTCAATCGACTGCACGCCGAACGCCATTTGCGGTTGGTGATCGATGATGATCAGTTGGCTGTTCTGCGGGGTGAGAACTTCAAGCTTCGAATTGTTCATGACGGGTAGGTCCTTTGAATCGGAGTGAGGAGGAAGTCGCCATGCCGGCACGGCCGGCGGGCGTCCGATGTGCATTGGCGCTGGGCAATCCGGCATCCAGCTGCGGTTATTTGACACGCGCAGACGGGGGAGCAACAACTAAAAAGGGATCAAATTTTATTCCCCAAATAATTAATCTTAAAAACGCTTAATTGGGATTTTCTTAATGCAGAGTAGCCGGTAGTCTTTTCACGAATTCGCTGGGTAAATCCTGTAATGGAACAGGTCTTTAATGAGACTCGCACTATGAAACCGTATATCTTTTCCATGTTGGCCGGCATCCTTGCCGGGGTCGTCTACGGTGTGATCGGCGTGCAGTCGCCGGCGCCGCCTACCATTGCGCTGATGGGCCTGCTAGGCATGCTTGCCGGTGAGCAGATACTTCCGCTCGCGCGCAGGGTGCTGTCTGGTTCCAGGTTGGGTGCCGCATGGCGCGAGGCGAAATGCAGCCAACACATGTTCGGCTCGCTGCCGGGTGCTCACGGCTCCAACGCAGCCGCCAAGGACCCGCAGTCATCCTCACTCTGATCGGCATCTCTCGGGCGTCGGCCTCGAATGCGCGAGAGAACACGTGGGTTACCTCGCCCGATCCCTCGAGTCACCCGCTGACGACATACGTCTTTCGTCGCGTGACCCGTGCCTCCTTCACGCGAGCTCGAAACGGTCGAGGTTCATCACCTTGACCCACGCGGCCACGAAGTCGCGCACCAACTTCTGCTCGCCGTCCGCGCTTGCATAGACCTCGCTCTGCGCGCGCAACACCGAGTGCGCACCGAAGATCAGGTCGACGCGCGTGCCCGTCCACTTGAGCTTGCCGGTGTTGCGGTCGCGGCCCTCGAACACGTCCTTCGCCGCCGAGACCGGCTGCCATCCGGTGCTCATGTCGAGGATGTTGCGAAAGAAGTCGTCGGTGAGCGTTTCGGGACGGCTCTGTGAAGACACCGTGCGCGTCCCGGCCCTTGTGGACGTTGAGCACGCGCAGGCCGCCAATCAACGCCGTCATCTCCGGCGCGCTCAGCGTGAGCAACCATGCCCTGGACTCCCGCCGTGCATGCGGCATGCACCCTGCCTCGCCGCTTCACCTAAGCTGCGGCAAACTCGAGCCGATCGTCTTCACAGCGGTCTTGCCGCGGCGGAGCAGCTTAACCTGAGACTGCGCGATATCACTCCATGTCTGCTCCGCTCGACGCACGGCGCAATCGAACGACTCATCTTCCACCGTGCAGCGACCGTCTACGGTGATCAGCCATCCCTTGCGCGTACGCGTGCAACTCACGCGCCCGTCTTCCATGAGGTCGGCGTACCAGCGCCAGACGCGCGCATCGTCAGCATTCGCGCGAACGGCGGCAGCCAGACGCGTGATCTCGAGGCTATGCGGGTGCGAGCCTTGCAGTTTCAAACCCATTTCATTCCCTTTTCGAAGCCATTCAAAACCGGGCGCCAGGCGCAAAAGGCCTATTTCGCGTTCGTTCCAAACGCGAAGCGGCTACTGCCGGGAGCGCCCCATCCAACCGTTCAGGTCCGACGCAGGCACGTTGCTGCGCCATGCCAAGCCGTGCGCGTGCCGGCGTATGCCCGACAGGGTCGCGCGCTGCAGTGCGCGCATGAACCGCAGCGGGGCGAACTCATGTATGCCCCGCCGCACGGCGGGGCATGGTGGCGCGATTGGCATCGAGCTAAGGCGGCGCGCGGCTGAAGGTCCTTGTGACAGGCCGAAGAGTTCCTAACCGACGCGCGTTGCCTCGCAAGCGAGTCGCGCAGATTTGGTCGTAGCGCCTCAGGACTTGAGGAACTCGGGCAGGTCGGCATTGACCTGATCGACGTGCGTGCTGCACATGCCGTGCGGCGCGCCTTTGTAGACCTTGAGCGTCGCGTACCTGACGATCTTCACCGAGAGCTTCGCCGAATCGTCGATCGGCACGATCTGGTCATCGTCGCCGTGCAGGATCAGAGTGGACACACTGATCTTCTTGAGGTCGTCGGTGTAGTCGACTTCAGAGAACTGCTGGCGACGACCTTGCGTGTTGAGTTGGACAGCGATGCGGCGACGAGCGAGAACTCGCTGAATAGCGCCACATGCCGGCTGGCACTCTAATAACGCAAGCGGCCAAAGTCCTTGGCGCAAACTAAAAAGTCCTGAAATGAAGCCGTCATTCCTTTTGCGCCCAGAGAGACCTAAAAGCTTTGCGCTACGATTCGGCGCCGTCGTCGCGCTTACGCACGTCCCCAAGCTCGATCGAACGGATATGCGGCATGTGCCAGAGATTAAATGTTCTTAATCCGACTCTTGCTGATCCAGACAAACCTATACTTTTTCCGCGAGCCTTTTCGCGTAGTTGCTGCTCCTGTCTTGCCACGCTCACCAACCAAAACCCGCATCATGAGACCGTCCATCCTTTCGCTGTTTGCCGGTGTTCTCGGCGGCGTCGTCCACGGTGTGATCGACCTGCCATCCCCGGGGCTCTAGCGGATGAACAACGTCGAGTTTTTTCACTACCTGCTGCTGTTGATCTGCGGCGCGGGCGCCCTGACCTGGCTCGCGGAGCGTATCGCGATTCCGCCTGCCGTCGTTCTGCTGCTCGGCGGCTGTGTGATCGCAGTCGCCGGCAGGCGCGTACCCGATGTGGACCCGAACCTGCTGCTCGCGGCCGTGCTGCCGCCGCTGCTGATGTCGAGTTCGTTCTATACGACGTGGAAGGAATTTCAACGTGGCATCGGCACGATCGTTTCGCTCGTGCTCGGGGCCGTGACGTTCACCACCGTCGCGGTCGCTGTCGCCGTGCATGCCTTCAATACGAACCTGCCGTGGGCGGCATGCTTCACGCTCGGTGCGATCGTCTCGCCGCCCGACGCGGTCGCCGCCAAGGCGATCCTTCAGCGCCACCCGCTACCCGCCAGGCTCGTGGCCGTGCTGGAAGGCGAAAGCCTCGTGAACGACGCGTCGGGCCTGCTGCTCTATCAGATCGCGGTCTCGGCGGCGCTAGCCGCGACGATTACCGTCACGAACGGAACCGCGCTGTTCTTCACGCTTACCGTCATCGGCGTCGCGGTCGGCATCGTGTGCGGCCAGGCCATGTGTTGGGTGTTGCCACGTCTGCGCGATCCGATGCTCGGCATCGTCGTGACCTTCGTGATGGCATGGGCCAGCTACGGTATCGCGGAGGCCGTCGGCGGATCGGGTGTGCTGTCTGTCGTGACCTGCGGTCTCGTGCTCGGCATCCGCCAGCATCGGGTATTCGACGCCGATATGCGCATAAAGGCCAAGGCGACCTGGGAAGCGGTCGTGTTCGTGCTCGAGGCGCTGGTGTTCATCCTGATCGGTCTCACACTGCACGCGCTCCTCTCACGGGTGAATCACGAATCGGCCGTGTTGACGGCCGGGCTGCGTGTCGCGTTGCCGGCAACCGCCGCAGCGATCGTTGCGCGCCTCGCATGGGTGTTCGCCGCGATCTGGCTGCCCGACCAGTTGCGCGCCAGACGCTCGGGTCTCCAGCCGTGGACCTTCAAGGAAGCGGTCGTCCTCGGCTGGGCGGGTATGCGCGGCGTCGTCAGTCTGGCGGCCGCGATCGCGCTGCCCGCCAGTTTTCCCGGCCGCGACCTCATCGTCTTCAGCACATTTCTGGTGATCATCGCGACGCTCGTCGTGCAGGGCGGCAGTCTCGGGCCTCTGATCCGGCTGCTGAAACTGCGCCCGACCGCCCGTCACACCATGTCCGAACATGAGGCGCGTGCCCATACGTTCGGCGCCTCGCTCGCCGCGCTCGAGGAACTCGACGAGCGCTCGTCCGGCATCGAACGCGCGACCTTCGAACGGCTACTCGCCGAATACCGGATTCGCGTTACCGCGAACGAAAGCGCATACCAGTTGGGTGCGGAGCGAATCGAACACCGTGCGCACTTCCTGCGGATCGAACTCGGACTCGTCGGCGTATCGCGCGAGGCATTGCTCGGCCTGCACCGCGACGGCAAGGTGGACGACGCGGTCCTGCATCGCATCGAATCAGAGCTTGATTTCGAGGAACTGCGGCTGTTGCGGCTGCTCGAACCGTAACGGCTTGCAGCCAGATCGGCCCTTAACAAAAGGTATTCATCATGCACACTACGATCAAAGCTCTGCTCACGCCGCGTGAAAGCGACATCGGCAACCTGATCGTGCGTCGCGTGCTTCCCGCACGTGCCGCGCGACTCATCGGACCATTCATTTTCTTCGACCAGATGGGCCCGGCAGTGCTGCCCGCTGGCAGCGGCGTGGATGTGCTTCCGCATCCGCATATCGGCCTCGCGACCGTCACGTACCTGTTCGAAGGCTCGTTCATGCATCACGACAGCCTCGGCTACCGGCAGAAAATCGTACCCGGCGATGTGAACTGGATGACGGCCGGGCGCGGCATCGTCCATTCAGAACGCACGCCGCTCGAGGACCGGCCGGTTGCTCAGGCCATCCACGGCATTCAGACCTGGGTCGCGCTGCCGCTCGAACACGAAGACGTCGCGCCCGCGTTCATTCATCACCCGGCCAATACGCTGCCGACGTTCACGCGCGACGGGGCCACCGTACACGTGATCGCAGGCACGGCTTTCGGCAAGACCTCGCCGGTCGAAGTCTTTTCACCCATGCTCTACGTCCACGCCGAATTCGCGGCTGCCGGCCGCCTCGCACTCGATGCCGAGCACGAGGAGCGCGGCGTCTATCTCGTCGATGGAGATCTGAGCATCGACGGGACGCCATTGCCGCCAACCACGATGGCCGTGCTGGAGCCGCGTGCAACGGCCGAACTCGCCAGCGCGCATGGCGCGCGCGTAATGCTCGTCGGCGGCGCGCACCTGCCGGGCGAACGCTTCATCGAGTGGAATTTCGTGTCCGCTTCGCGCGAGAAGATTGTGGCTGCGAGGCAAGCTTGGGCTGCGCAGACCTTCGGCAAAGTGCCGGGCGAAGAGAATGAGTGGACGCCCCAGCCCGAGCGTGGCGCACATTGAGCAGGGGCTGGGAAGCGACCGCGTTTTCCGCGTAACGCCACTCGTTGCGGCCTCAAGCAGCCTTGACGCGCGCCTGTTCTCGGCTGAGCCACTGATGAATCTGGCTGACAACCGCTGCGCCGTCCCCTACCGCCGCGGCCACCCGCTTCGGCGCGCCTGAACGGACGTCACCGATCGCGAAGAGCCCCGGCACATTTGTCTCGAGCGGGAGGCCCCGAGTGTCTGCGCTCGCATCGGACGATCCCGTTTCGACAAAGCCGCGCTCGTCCAGCCGAACGCCCAACGATGTCAACCAGTCCGTTTTTGGATCCGCGCCGATGAACAGGAAAAGATGCCGCGCCTCTATGAGCTCGCTGCCCTTGTCGTGATGAAAGACGCGAATTCGCTCAAGACCACCGTCGCTCGCTTCCAGTGATTCGAGCGTGCATCTTGCGCAAATCGACACGTTTGGCAGAGCGCTGAGCCGGTCTATAAGGTAACGGGACATGGTCGCTCCGAGACCGTCTCCACGTATCAGAACGCGTATGCTTTTCGCAAAGTTGGCGAGAAAGACGACAGCCTGCCCAGCCGAGTTACCGCCACCGATCAGCACAACGTCTTTCCCGCTGACGAGCCGCGCCTCGATGGGCGACGCCCAATAGTAGATCCCTCTGCCCTCGAAGCGTTCAAAGCCCGTCACGGAAGGCTTTCGATACACCGCTCCGCTCGCGACCACGACCGTCCGCGCACGAACGCACTGTCGATCGGACAGCGCGAGCATGAAGTTGCCCGCCGCGCCCTGGACCTGATCGACCGCAGTGGGAATGGCCACGTGAACACCAAATTTCAATGCCTGCTGAAACGCGCGTGCTGCAAGGGCTTGCCCCGATATGCCGGTCGGAAAGCCGAGATAGTTTTCGATACGTGCGCTCGCACCAGCCTGACCACCCGGCGCGCGCCGATCGAAAACGACGACCGAAAGCCCTTCCGAGGCAGCGTAAACGGCCGCCGCGAGGCCCGCCGGACCCGCGCCGATGATTGCGATGTCGTAACGCTGCGACGCACTGAACGTCGGCACGAGGCCGAGCCGGGTGGCGAGTTCCGCTTCGTCGGGCGCCCTCAGGACCGACCCATCCGGGCAGAAAACAAGCGGAAAGTCCTCAGCCTTCGAGGTGAGGCCGGCAAGCAGTTGCACGGCGTCCGAATCCTTGTGTGCGTCGATCACCGCAGCCGGATAGGCATTGCGCCGCAAAAAGCCTTGCAGGCGGACCACCCTCGCGTCGTCACCCTTGCCGACGATAATCGGACCGAGCCCCTGCTCGATGAGCCCGAGACGCCTCAGGATCAACGCGCGCATGATGTGCTCGCCCAACTGGGCGTCCGCGATGATCAGCGCCCGCAACCGCTCCGAGTTCAGGACGAGCGTCTCGCAGTCAGTCAGCGCAATTGCGTCCACCAGCGACGGTTTGCCGGTGAGTTGCGCCATTTCGGCCATGAAATGGCCGTCATGATGGTCTGTCACGACCGTGGTGCGTCCTTGCGGATCGCACGAATAGACCCGGACACTCCCGTGCAGCAAGATGAATAGCCCTTCGGCAACGCGCCCCGTCCGGAAAATCGAATCGCCAGCCTTGAACGCCTTGGGGCGGCCATAGCGGCTCGCACTACGGATCTCCGCATCAGAAAGGCGCGGAAACATTTGGTGCTGCCGATACTCAAGGGACGAAAATGGAGGTTCAGCGTCGACTGGGCCTGCGTCCGAATTACCTGCGTCGATCATATTTGCCTCGCCTGTCGACCACGTTGACTTAGAGTCAGAATGTTAGCGATAGAGAGCCTAAAAGTTCTTGTCGCGACGCTGAATAGTTCTGAAGAGAGCAGCAACCGTTTGGTCAGCGACGCGAGCGTTTGGGAAATCGCAATGAAGTCAGGAATCGGGAAGCTGGACGCAAATGTGAACGAGCTAGTCCGCCCGCATGGAAGAAGCCGGCTTTCGCGACTTCCCCGTGACGGCGGCGCACGCTGCGGCAGTTCGCGATCTGGCCAATATTCACCGCGATCCGTTTGAGCGGTTACTGGCTGCGCAGGCCATTACCGAGCCATTGCGGCTGCTAACCGCCTCAAGGTCACGCGGGCCTCGCTAGCATTCGAATTCCGAACCACGCACTGACTCCACCAGATAATCGACGAACGACCCGATGCGCGACGAAGTCGCAGTATTGCGGTAGTACACCGCGTTGATCGGCTGCCGGAGATCCAGCGTCTGGCGAAGCAGAATCTGCACCAACGTCCCTTCGCGACGGTCGCGCGCCGTCATGAAGTCGGATAGACACACAATGCCGGCACCCGCAAGGGCCAACTGCCGAAGTGTCTCGCCACTCGAGGAGTGAACGGCGGGCGAGATGCGGTAAGGCTCATTGTCGGGCCCGAGGATGGGCCAGACATTCAACCCTTCTGGTTTAGTGAACCCCAGCAGTGAATGTTTCCTTAGATCCTCCGCCTGCCTCGGCTGGCCATGCGCGTCCAGGTATGCCGGGCTCGCGAGAATGCGCATACGGCTGCGGCCCACCAGTCTGCTGTGCAGGGTCGAGTCCTTCAACTGGCCGATCCGGATGGCAACATCGGTGCGATGCTCGAGCAGATCGATGATCCCTTCATTGCTATTGAGCTCCAATTCCACTTGCGGAAAGCGAGCTCGATAACCCGGCACGTTCGGCACGATGACGTGCAGCATGAATGGCGTCGCTGCGTCGACACGCAAGCGCCCCGACGGTCGCTCGCGGCGGATTGCCATCTGCTCCTCCGCATTCTCCAGAAGCGAAATAATCGCCCTCGCGTCGCGGAGAAACGCTTGTCCTTCTTCCGTCAATTCCAGCCGGCGTGTCGTCCGGCGCAACAAAGTCGTCCCGAGCTTGTCTTCGAGCCGCCCCAACGTTCGGCTCGTTGCCGAAATGGTTAGATTTAGCTGATTCGCGGCTGCCGTGATGGATCCCGTGTCGACCACGGAAACGAATGCCTCTAACTCATCGAACGTACTCTTCATACTTGTTTTCGGAATAAAATCGAGCCGTTTTTTGAACGGGTTTAGGGCTGAGATTCTGACACGCCGACCGCCAATATTTGATCTTTTTTCAAATATCTTTCTCGCTAGCCGCAGTTTTTCGCCAGGATATGAATGGGCAGAATCGCGCCGTCGATCCAGGACGCCAGTCCACGACCGAAGCCACGGGGATAGAACGATTCTGATCACCCGCGTGTATCCGACTTTGCAGGGATCGGATTTGCCGGACGGCTTATTTTGACCGCAACGGATAATCGTATCGTTGACCCGCATGGTGCTTTGATGGTAACCCGGTATAGCCTGACTTTCGGCCCGTTCCGCATCGATTTCCCGCAGCGTGTCCTCACCAGAAATGGTGACGAAGTCCGCATCGGCAGCCGTGCGCTTGATATTCTTATCGTGCTAGCCGAGCGCGGTGGCGAACTGGTCTCGACTCGTCAACTGCGCGACCAGGTCTGGAAAGAAAGCGTGGTCGACGATGGCGCGCTTCGTGTGCACGTGTCCACCCTTCGGAAAGCGCTGAGCGATGGACAATCGGAAAGCCGGTACATCGTGAACGACAATGGACGCGGCTATCGGCTCGCGGCACCGGTCCATTCCACGAGGGCTACGCAAGTCACCGCCCCCGCGCCGACTGCGCCGACCAGTACCCCCGATGAAAGTGCGCGAGCGTTGCCCGTGACCCTCACCCGGGTCATCGGCCGGGAGGATGTCATTGACGGCCTGACCGACCAGCTTCCCGAACGCAGGCTATTGACCATCGCCGGTCCCGGCGGCATTGGCAAAACCACGGTCGCCGTGGCTATCGCGCATCGATTTTGCGGGCGTACCGGTATCCGCGCACTATTCGTCAACTTCGCCCCCGTTTCCGACAAGGCGAGCGTCGCCAGTACCGTGGCGTCGACGCTCGGCGTCGCCGTATTCAGCGGCAATCCAGTCCCCGATCTGATTGCCTCACTGGGCGACACCCCAATACTACTGGTCCTCGACAATTGTGAGCATGTCGTCGAGGCGGTTGCGCAGGTCGCGGAACAATTGCTGCAAGGCGCGTCAGGCGTGCACCTTTTGGTAACAAGTCGGGAGCCGTTGCGCGCGGATGGCGAGTCGGTTCATCGGCTTTCGGCCCTGCCGTTTCCCGACGTCGGTGCGCGGGTCGGCATCGAGGCGGCCGGAAGCTATCCAGCCATCTCGTTGTTTCACGACCGGGCAAAGGCTGCCGACGACGCTTTTCAGTTCACGGTTTCGAACATCGGCGCCGTGGCCGACATTTGCCGACGCCTGGACGGAATTCCTTTGGCAATCGAATTTGCCGCGGCGCGCGTCGCGCACATGGACGTGCGTGCGCTCGCCGCGCGCCTGGACGACCGCTTTGCGCTGCTCACACAAGGGCGCCGAACCGCACTGCCGCGGCATCAGACGTTGAAAGCTACGCTTGACTGGAGCTACGAGCTGTTGGACCCGCGTGAGCAGCACGTCCTGCGCCGGCTGTCGGTGATGCGCTCTTCGTTTGGCATGCGTGAAGCCGTTGCGGTGGCACGCTCCGGGCAGATCGACGAAATGGCGGTATTCGACGCAATCAGCGGCCTTGTCGCCAAGTCGCTTGTAGCACGTGATATGGGTGACGCCGACAACCCTTATCGGCTTCTCGATACGACGCGCCAATACGCACACCTTCGATTGCTGGAAGCCGGCGAAGCGAACGCGACCAGGCGCCTCCATACCATACATTGCTGCGAGACTTTCGCGGACCTGGGCGCCGCCTGGGACGGCAAGGCAAAACCCCAATGGCTGGCCCAGCTCAGCAAGCGAATTGACGATATCCGCGCGGCGTTCGAGTGGGCCTCCGATCAGGAGGGGGATCCGGAGCTCGAAATCGACCTCGTTATCGCCACGGCGCCGCTTTGGCTCCATCTGTCGCTGCCACACGAGTTCCTCAGCATGGCCGAGCATGCCATTGCAGCGGTTGGGCGCTCCGAGCAGGCCGGCAGCACGCGGCACGCCGAACTGCTGGTGGCCTACGGACACTCGCTCTGGCATACGCGTGGGCCAACCATCGAAATGGCACGCGCTTTTGAACGTGCCTACGCGCTGAGCCGCCGACTGGGTGACGAGGCGCTAGAGTTCCGCATTCTGTGGGGTGTATTTGCACATCGGCTTGTGACAGGTCGATACCTGGAAGGTGTCGCACTGGCCGAGGCGATGCAGGCGTTCGCGGATCGTTCCGCAGACTTGACGCTCAGTCAGATGTCGGGCCGCAATCTCGCCTATGCGCACCATTACCTGGGTGACCAGGCGAAAGCGCGTACGCTGATCGAGAGGGTCATCGCCCTCGAAGCTGGTCCCACGCGGGAAAATCTTGCAAAGGCGAACGACGCGCAGATGGATGGCCGGATCGCGAGCATGACGGTGTACATGCGAATTCTCTGGCTGCAAGGTGAGACTGAGCGCGCTGTCAGGTTGGCAAGGGACTGTGCCGAACTCGTCGCTTCGATCGGGCACGACCTGTCGATCGTCTACGGCCTCGCCCTCGGTTCGATACCCATCATGATCTGGGCCGGCGAGCATGACTCCGCCCGGCAGTTCACGCGCATGCTTCGCGAGTGCACGAGCCGGCGCGGATTGGCGCATTGGGACGTCTACGGCGAAGGATTCGAGAACATCCTTGGCGGCAAGCCGATAGCCCTTTCCCGAGCAACCGTTCCGCAACTGGAAGCGTTTGCCAGCGCCGGGTGCAAAGCCTCCATGAATGCGCTGATTCTGGCGGATCGGGTTGCAGAGCCGTGCTGGGTGAGCGAGACGCTTCGTGAACACGCGCGCTCAAGCGTGCAATGACCCGCACCTTGCACGGATGGGACTCGCGGCGGCGCCTGAGGCGGGCGCGCTGCCGGGTTTGCACCTGCGGCTAACGCTTCTTAGCAAACTTTGACTGAACGGTCCGGACGCGTCGCTTACGACTGCGGAGGTGCGAACGGCCGGAAGTGCCGTCAAGCCGACCGATCAGAGCCATCACTTGAACGTCTGCAATGGCCGACGACTTGCCGGCCGATATGCCGCGCGAATGGCCGTTCCAATTTGCAACCGGCCATAGGCCTCGCGTCGGGTCGAAAGGCAGTTGTGGGTCGACCTGAGCCGGACGCTGTCGGACTGAGTGCGGCCATGAAGCGTCATTCGCCCGCACCGTTGCGCGGACGGTCAGAAGTCGGATCCACCCAGCAAGCGGCCATTCAATTCGCGTGGACGAATCATGCTTAATCGCCATTGGGGTCATCCGCGTAAGCCTCAGTCCGGCATCCCGTTATGGTCGCCGAGTGGTCTAGCGGGCCAGTCCACCCAGCGGTCCTCGCGGGTAAGTTCGTACGCTTCGTTGAGCGGGTAACGAATACGGTTGTCGTCGCGCGGACGTTCGCCGATCACCATCAGCCTGACTTCGTCGTTCGTATTGTTGATGAAGGTGTGGCAGATTCCGGTGCCTGCCGGAAACGCGACGCAATCGCCTTCAGCAATGGGATGCAGCACGCCGTCGATCCAGACGTCGGGCTTGCCCTCGAGCACGTACACAAACTCCTGCTCGGTACTTTCGGCGTGCGGATATGACGTTCGCCGGCCGGGCAGAAGCCTCACATGATGAATGCCAATACGCGTAATGCCGAGTGCGGCGGAAAGCGGCGCGTCTAGCGCCATTGGCTCGGTATCGCCGCGATAGGAATGCGCATCCGGTTCTTCGAGTTCAGTCCAGTGTTTGATGAAATCTGGTCGGCTCATCGGTTGTTCTCCTTTTGGGCGAACATCGATGATAGCGGTTTAGAAACGGTTTCAAAAAGGCTTGGTAGGGGCTGTTACGCATAAAACAACCTGTTAACCTCAATCGTCGTGACAACAGGATCGAGGAGTTGGGCAAACCAATCATCGACGACGAACTGTGGGTGCTGATCGAGCCACTGCGACCACCAGCGAAGCCACGCCGCTTCAAGTATCCGTGCCGCAAGCCTGTCCGGATTGCGCTGCGCTGACCGGCACGGTGGCGAGATTTGCCGGCAGAGATGGGATGCGGCTCGGGCGTCAGTTGCTGGCGAAGGCTACGCGATTGGCAACAAGCCGGCGTGTGGGATCGATTGCACGCAACGCTTCTGGCAAGGTTGCGAGCGATGGACAAAATCGACTTCTCGCGCGTGATCGTGTATTCGACCTCGATTCGCGCGGTTGGGGCGGGCGAAAAACTGGTCCGAACCCCACCGATCGCGTCGCGCTGACATTCACGAAGCGTTCCTCAAACTCGGCTGTTGCCTGATCTGCTGGACATGCTTCAGCGCGTTCAGCGGTCTTATGGAACCGTCTCTTAGGAGCGGACGTTAGCCGTGACTCGCGGTCAATCTCGGCCATGGCCACTTCGGCCGATGACCCGCCGAGCGACTGGCAGGAGTGAATGGACGCTGTAGTTTGGAAGCCGCCGAATATGTGCTGCTGGGTCCAACGTCGGTTCAGGGCCGCTAGTACGCATTCGTTGAACTCGGCAGCGGTCATTCGCCTCGAATTGCTGGCGAGCGACGGGTTGAATCCGGCGGCCATGAGCGGCCATTCCCACGAAAGATCGTCAGGCCGCTTCGATCGACAAAGCGGCCTTTCATCCATGCACAATCAAGCGGTGCGCGTCACGTCGAACGCATTACTTCGGCCATCGCCATGACGGCTCGGACAGATGCTCCGCAAAATAATCGGACAGCGCAGCCACCTTCGCAGGACGCGCGCGCGCCGACGGCGTGACGAAGTAAAGACCGCCCTTCGTCAGCGACCAGTCGGTGAGGATCGCTTCGAGGCGGCCATCGGCCAGATATTCGCCAGCGATGAATTCGGGCAGCTCGGCAATCGCGAGGCCGTCGAGCAGCGTGGGCAGCAGCGCATCGGAATTCGTCACGCGCAGCGGGCCGGTCGGCATGACCGGCTCCTCCTCGCCCGCGGCGTTCGTGAAGCGCCACACATCGCTGCGCGCGCGGTACGCGTATGAAAGGCACGGCCGCCCCACCAGTTCGCGCGGGTGCGCAGGCCGCCGTTCGCGCTTCAGATACGCCGGCGACGCGACCACGAACTGTGTGACCGCGCACAGCCGTCGCGCGACCAGCGACGAATCCGGCAGCGCAGCGATACGCAGCGCGGCGTCGAAGCCATCGGCGACCAGATCGACCGACGCATCCGAAAGATGCAGGTCGATCGACACCTCCGGGTACGCGCGAAAGAATCCGGGCAGCAGCGGCGCGACCCAGCGCAGCCCGAACGACATCGGCACGGCCAGACGCACCAGTCCGCGCGGCTGCACCGACATCTCGCGCGCCGCGCTTTCTGCTTCTTCGGCCTGACGGTAGATCTCCCCGGCCTTCTCGCAGATGGTCCGGCCGAACTCGGTAAGCGAAAGCTGGCGCGATGTACGGTTGAAAAGCCGTGCGCCCAGCCGGTCTTCCAGACGAGCGACGCCACGCGAGACCGTAGCCACCGACACCCCCATCGCGCGCGCAGCGGCCGCGAACGACCCTTCCTCGGCGACCTTCGCGAACATCGCGAGTCCTTCGAAATCAGGCAGCTTCGCCATTTCCCCTCATCTTTTCATTTTTGCAACGTTAGATTGCAACCAATTCTATTTCGAAAAGCCCGGGTCGTCGATATTCTCCTCACATCGCAGCACGCAACACCGAACCTCAACTTCCACTGAACGACAACGAAAGGAGCAACACCATGGCACGCAAACTCGACAACAAGATCGCACTCGTTACCGGCGCAACCAGCGGCATCGGCCTTGCCACCGCCCAGCGCTTCGCAGCCGAAGGCGCGCACGTCTACCTCACGGGCCGCCGTCAGGCCGAACTCGATGCCGCCGTGAAGGGCATCCGCGAAGCGGGCGGCAAGGCAACCGGCGCCCGCGTCGACTCCACCAAGCTTGCCGAGCTCGACGCGCTGTATGCGCAGATCAAGGAAGAACAGGGGCATCTCGACGTGCTGTTCGCGAATGCCGGTGGCGGTTCGATGCTGCCGTTTGGCAACATCACCGAAGAGCACTTCGACGACACCTTCAATCGCAACGTGAAAGGCGTGCTGTTCACGGTGCAAAAGGCGCTACCGCTGCTGGCCAAGGGAGCGTCGGTGATTCTCACGGGTTCGACCGCAGGTAGCGCGGGCACGGCGGCATTCAGCGTGTATTCGGCTTCGAAGGCTGCGGTGCGCTCGTTCGCACGCAACTGGATTCTGGACCTCAAGGAGCGCCAGATCCGGGTGAACACGATCAGCCCGGGCGCAACGCGCACGCCTGGCCTGCTCGATCTGGCCGGTGACGACGCCGCCCAGCGCCAGGGTCTTGCCAATTACCTGGCCGCGCAGATCCCGATGGGACGTCTTGGCGAGCCCGCCGAAATCGCGAGCGCTGCGCTGTTCCTTGCCTCGGATGATGCCAGCTTCGTGAATGGCATCGAGTTGTTCGTCGATGGCGGCCAGCAGCAGATCTAAACGTAGCCCGGGCGCGTGGATGCGGTCTTCGACGATCGCACTCGCGCCCGGCGCATACGGCATTCGAGCGCAAGCACATCATGATCGCACATCGTCTTTACCTTGCGTGTGGCGCAGTCAGGCGGGACTGGCTCAACACGCGAGCGCATATCCGGGTCGGCCAATGCGGACGAACCGACCATGCGCCGCTCGGCGCGCTCTACGTGTGGAACGACGATGAGTTCGCGCCGCGCTCGGGCTTCGATCTGCATGCTCACCGCGACGTCGAGATCGTCACATGGGTGCGCTCGGGCGCGATCACGTACGAAGACGACGCGGGCAATCGCGCGCGACTGGTCGCCGATTCCGTACAGGCGATGAGTGCGGGCACCGCGCTCCACCATTCCGAGCGTAACGAAGAAGATGTGCCTGCGCGGCTATTCCAGATCTGGCTGCACCCGCGCAAGCCGGGCGGCACGCCCCGTTGGGCGACGCGTATCTGTTCGCGCGGATGTCGCGAAGGCCGCTTCGTCACGCTGGCGAGCGGCGATCCCGACGATGTGTGCGCGGGCGCGCTGCCCATCCATGCGGACGCGCGCGTGCGTATCGCGACGTTACGCGAAGGCACGACGCTGGACCACGTGCTACCGCCGTCACGCCGGGCGTATCTGGTTGCCGATCATGGTCGCCTCGATGTCGGCAAAGTCCGGCTCGCGCCACGCGATGGAGTTGCCGTACGCGATCAATCGCAGCTTACGTTGGTGGCGCGAGACGACACCGATGTCGTGATAGTCGAGCTATTGCGCTAGGGAAAATGTGCCGTTGGGCTCGAGCGTGATGACGACGTTGATTCCGCGTGACCGGATGTCTGTGATGGAGTCGGACAGCTACATCCGCATTCGGCAGTGATCGGCGAACCTCAAGCGGAATTTTCGGGGCGCCGCGCCGAGAGATTACGGCGTGACGACGAGCACCGTGTGCATTCCCGCTGCATAGTGTCCCGCCTTGTTGCAGATTAGCGCGTAGTGGCCAGGCGCGAGCTTGAACGACACGCGCTTGCTCTTGCCCGGCGCGATGTCTTCGACTTCGCCGATTTTGTTCAGCCTGCGCTCCAGCACCTGCCCTTTGCTGACCGGAAGTGCATCGTCCGAGAGATCTGTCTTGAGCACGACGAGTTCGTGTTCCATGTTGTTGTCCGCGGCATTCTTGACTTCAAGTGTGATGCGGCCCGCCTTGACGGTGTGCGTGCCGAGCTGGATCGAGTCCGATAGCAATGTCGCGTTATCGGTTTGCTCCGCCCAGCTTGCCTGCGATGTCATCCCGAGCGCGATCACACCGGCGAGGATGGTGATTCTGTAAGTGGCATACATGATGGCCTCCTTTGCATCGACCTATCGCGCGTGCCCTACGTCGAGCGATTGCCGCGGCCAATTCATCGGACAAGCAAACACCCCTGCCTGTGCAACGGCATGAGCGCTTCGTGCATTGCGCGATACATGCAGTAAACGTGTGCGGCGGAAGGCTTATTCCAGAAGTCCGCTGGCCTGGGAAGATCCGTCACCGACACTGTTATCGATCGGATTGACGAGGCGTGTCTCTGAGTCTTTTGACGTGGGCGGCGAGCCCCACGTGTCAGCACTTTGGGGAACGCATACACATGCCGTCGGCGTCGATGCCGCGAAACACCACACTACTTCCCGTTGAAGAACGTTGACGCAGATCAGGGAGCGGTTCCAGCTATCCCAGATACCTCATGTCAGAAGACGTCCCCATTCATAATCGACACGATCGGGTAGCATGGGACTTACGCCGGCCCCGGGCGTAAAAGTGAGTTCGCCGAAGAACACCCGGTTAGATGGTGCGTATAGGTCGACGCGAACATAATCGAAACCCTCGGACAGCAGTGCCGCGGTATCAAGCAACAGATCCAGATTGTTCGGCCGCGGTGGCGGCTTCGTGCTGCGAAGGTAGGGAGCAAACTCGAGGTCGATAGGGTTCCATTGTGCGTCGTATGTGTCGCCGCGAGTGTTACTTCCAAAACGGTCTGAAATTACGAAGATAAACATCACAGGTCGCCCCGACCCGTTCGCAAAGCAGTGAATCTTGTAGTCAGCTGGAATCATGCCGTGTTCGTCGAGAAGCAGACTCTCGAAGTAAATGCGTGGTTGAATTCCTCGGTAGTGCCGTTCCCGCGCATTTCGGTAGAAATTGGTGGATAACCATTGGCTGGCAAGAAATTGGAGATGTTCGAAACTCTGCTGCGACTTGTCCCGGACGATTTCCACAAAATTGTTTCCATGATTTGCCTTCATGACAAAGGAATTCGGCAACATGTCGAATTCCTTTTGCGTAAAGTCCGAGGGCGCGGAGATCATGGGAATAAGGTACTTCTCACCGATTTTTTCTCTGACGTAATCGCGCACGGTCAGTTTGTCGGTCAACGCGCTGTATCGAGAGTCTGGCCGCAAGCAACGTAGCAGGATCTTCTCGTTGTAGGTTGTGGGGTGAAAGAGGTTGGGGAAGCGCCCGATTCGCTTCCGATGTAGCAAGCTGAGGAAAACCGCATCAGGAAGAAGCTGCTTCGCGCTGTCTTTCGTCCATTGAACAACGGCTTGGGACGGATGGTGCATTGCACGTCTCCCAACAATGACTACGCACGGGTATCAACATTCCTGAAGCTGCGACTGACAGAACTTCGATGCCTGCATCACGGGTTATGATGCATTCGGCAAGAAGCCAACGTCAAGAGCGGTCGCGCGACACATGCCGCATCATCGGGTCCGCCTCCATGTCTTCGGCAAACGGCACGACTCTGCGCGCCGGACAACGGCTATAGCAAATCCGCCAAGTGCCAATAATCAGAAGTAATGGGCCGCTGACTTTGAGCCGCGCACCGAGGACGAAAAGAAGCGTAAAGGCGATCCAGTCATCCGACGCCGAGACGCATTGCGAGCCTGCGCGTGGCCGCTTCGCTAAGACACGACGACTGTAAATTCGACCCCTGATTCGAAGTTCAGCGTCGTGGTCGAAAAACGCGGATCGTCGTCGAGGTAGTGCTTGTATGGCCGAACGGCGTCTTCGGCTGTGTACATATTGTCGGCGAGAACGATCGACCCTGGCCGCAGCAGGCGCTCGATCTGCTTGAACAGATTTAGATAGCTGTCGGCCCATACGTCGATGAACACCATGTCGAAAGTGCCGTCCAGTCCGGCAACGGTCTCGAACACATCGCCCTCCCGCACGTCGACATAAGCGTGTACGCCCGCCATTTCGACGTGGGCCCGAAGTTGCGCGCACTTGCCAGCATCGAGTTCAGTCGCGACAACCGAGCCACTGCCCAAAATGCGAAGAGCCTCGGCGAAATACAGCGTGGACACCCCGCAGGAACTGCCGAGTTCGAGGATTCGAGCTGGTTTGTGCGAAAGCACCATGTTGCGCAAAAACCTTCCCGTTTCCGCCGACACGGCTAACGATAACGGCGTGCCTTGCGACGATTCGAAATCTTCGCTGGATAGTCCGAGCGTTTCGAGAAACCGTCCACGAAGTCGCGGTGCGAGAGTTTCGTAATCTTCCGACAGAGTCAGAAACTCCTCACTCGATCCCTGGAATTGCGCACGTGCGCGGGCTATCACTTCCGTCTGACTCTGTTCGTGAAGCCGTCGCAGAAGATCTGTGCTTGATGAAACCATGTGCGCTCCTTGCCGAATACCGCTATGCCGTTTTGACGAGCTTGATCGCGCCTTCAGGGCACGCCGCCACACAAAGACCGCACGACCGGCAGGCGTGCGCGTTCGGTGTGTAGGCGACTTTCATTCCATGCACGCTTAGCTTGAGGCGATGCATCCAATCGAGGCCGCGATAGTCGACGGCATCGATGCGCCGGATCTCGAACACATTCTCTGGGCAGACCTCCAGGCAATCGCCCTTGCCTTCGCAACGCTTCATGTCGATAACCGGCGCAATCGCGCCCGGCTGCTGTTTGCAGTCGTCCGTCGATTTCTCGCGCATGTTCAATCTCCCGCGCGCCGGTCGCGACCCGATCGCCATGCCGCCTGAAAATGCTCGCGTTCTTCAGGCGTCATTGCCTCCCATTTTCGCCAGTGACGCCGTCCGCGCCAGCCGCCGTGTCCGCGGAATCCGCCAAACAGGATGCGGCTCAAAACCAGCAAGCCCAACGCATGCGCGAAGTCGATCGCGCGGGCGCCAACGAATAGCGCCGGAACTACCCAATTCCATAGCATCATGACCACCAACCCGAGCACGGCTATGGCGACCACCACGAGCAGCGCTTTGCCCACGCATCTGATTCGAAACTTCATCCGTCGACTCCTCTAAATATCCAGTTCGTCATAAATGGCCTGCAGTCGGGCGCGCAGATGCAAGACCGCATAGCGCTTGCGCGCGAGCAGCGTATTGAGCGCGACGCCGCTTTCCGCCACCATGTCTTTGAAGGACCGCCCCTCCAGTTCGTGCGCGATAAATACCTCACGTTGATTCGGCGGCAACTCGTCGAGCGCGTCCTGCAGAGCCTTGAGCAATACAGCGCGAGCGTAGAGGGCTTCAGGACCTGCTTCGTGCGCCGGTAGCGCGAGGTCGAGGCGGTACTCACTGCTGGCATCTTCGTCGGCCTCAAACAGATCTGTCAGCGGTTGCTCTTTCTTCTTGCGAAAGCGATCGATGATGCGATTGCGCGCCGCGCGAAAAAGCCACGCGCTCGCCTGTTCGATCGGAGCGGGAAGCCGGTAAGCCTGCACGAACTCGTGGAACACATCCTGCAGAATGTCCTCGGCATCGTCCGGGTCGCGTATTCGACGCCGGATAAAATTGACGAGCCTCGTGCGCTCGCGCACCACGGTCGCGGCGATGTCGCTGTCTCGGTCGGTCATCGGCTGCGAGGTGGGTGGCGGTTCCATGCACCTGAAGACGTTTCAGAAGCGCGAATATTGTGGCGAGCGCGAAAATCTTTTCGCTGAGAAACTGCCGATTCGCGCGATGCAGTGCGTAACAGGTTTGTGACCATTACGTAACAGCAAGAAATGGGAGACCCAGCGATGAAGGTCACGATTGCGTACATCGAAGAGCCTCCGTTCGGTTGGACGGAAACAAATGGTACTGCCACAGGTGCTGACATCGCTCTGGCCGACACGGTGCTTCGGGCGATCGGTGTCACCCGGATCGAACATCATCTGACATCGTTTAGTGAACTCCTGCCCGGCGTCGAAGCAGGCAGGTGGGATATGAACGTTCCGCTGTTCGTCACGCGCGAACGTGCCGATAGAGTCGCGTTCAGCGTCCCGGTATGGGGAATCGCCGACGGCTTTCTGGTTCGGACTGGAAACCCGAAAGCGCTCGACAGCTACGCGTCACTCGCCAAACGCGCCGATGCGCGCCTCGGCATCATGGCCGGACAGGTTCAGCACGACTCAGCGAGAGCATCTGGCGTAAGCGAGGATCAGATCACCGTCTTCGAGCATCAGGCCGACGCTATCCAAGCAGTTCTCTGTGGCGCCATCGATGCATATGCGAGCACGGCCTTGGGAAATCGGATAGTGGCGAGCCGGACCGGAGGTTCGATGCTCGAGGCCGTCGAGCACGAACGGGGAACGAAGGGCCCGCAGCAGAAACCGCCGCTCGGAGCATTCTCGTTCAATAGAAGTAACAGCGATCTGATTCAGGCGGTAAACCTGGCGCTTCGTTCATATCTGGGCTCGCCGGACCATCGTGCGTGCGTGGCGGCATTAGGCCTGACACGCAACGAGATTGATCCCGCTCTCGCGGGTCGAGGATAAGGAATACCGCCGCTCTCGCATCAAGAGCGGCGCTAGTCTTCTGCGCGTTTGGCGCTACATTCCAACGCTCACCCCTCCGCCCGCGCTTGTGCCCGTGCCCGTGCCCGAACTCGACGTTGTTGTATTCAGATCGATTCTTCCGTAGACGCCATCGGCTTCGTCATTCGGACCCGCGGCGAAGAAGAGCGTGCTGGAAGGCTGATTGCTGAGGTCGTTGCCGAACGCGATGCCCCATACGCCGTGCTCCACGATCGGGCTGTTGTTCGGTCCGCTGATCGGTCCCATCGACTGACCGCTCGATGCGTTGAACGCATTGATCATGCCATCGCCGAAATTGCCGATTATGATTGCGCCGCTCATCGAGCCGAAACTCGCGGGCGCCTGCGCAATGCCCCACGGCGCGTTCAACGGACCGCCTGTCGCAAAGCGTTGCTTCAGGTTGCCCGCGGTATCGTACACATCGACCATGCCGAGCCCCGCGCCCGCGACATCGTCGTGTTTGTCCGCGTCTTGCATCGCGTAGGTGACGAACAGATTCGAGCCGATCGCCTGAATGCCGAACGGCGCGAAGCCGGCTGGCATCGCCGGGTCCGTGAAGGCGCCTGGCATCGACACCTTCGTGAACGTGGTATCGAAGACGTCGATCTTGTTGTTATGGAAGTCCGTCGCGTAGAGGAAGTTGCCGTTGTTCATTGCCGCGAGCGCGAGGCCCTTATAGACGGCGCCACCGGCACCATCGTCGTACATGACGAACGCATTGGTCGGCCCGACGGCGGGGGCCCATGCGGTGATGGTGCCGCCTTCGCCCGTGAAGATGAAAGCAGCGACTCCCGACTTGCCGTTTTCCGTGACGAGGAAGCTCTGCGTTCCGTTGAAGACGATGCCCGTCGGCGATGCCGAGCCGTTCTTGCCATCGGGTATCGTGACGACCAGCGATTGCGGCACGCCATTGCCGTCATAGAGCGTCGCGACATTGGTGCCGTTGTCCGCGACCCAGGCGAAACCTTTGGGATTGAAGGCGACGCCCCAAGGGTTTTTCAGATTTGCGTCGGTGTGTGCGGCCGGCACCGCGCCATCGGATACGAGCGCCGTCGCTGCGAACGACGACTGCACGGGCGGGCTCGTGCTGCTCGAATTCGAGCTACCGCCGCCCCCGCCGCCGCATGAGACCAGAGTCGCGACGGCCGCGACGCATGCAACGACGCTGAATATAGCGAGTAGAGACTTCATGACCGCACTCCTTGTTCTGCCCAAAAGGACCTAACAGTCAATGAACGACAACCGCATAGGGTTTATTCCGGCGGAGGGGCTTATTTCGCGGCAGAAAGCACGCGGCACGCTGATTGCGACATTCCTATAGCGCGGGCGACAACTGTCTGCGTCTATCTTCCAGTCCAATCAAGGAGGGGCGGATCATGAACAAGGCAACCATCACACTAGTCGCGGCCGTCGCCGCACTCTCGCTTTCGGGCGGCGCTTTTGCGCAGATGGCCGGAGGTCAGAGCGGCGGCGGTTCGACCGGCACCGCGGGCAGCACGGCTAGTCCGTCGAATCAGATGAACGGCACACCGTCGGGCGGCTACGGCATGCCGGGCAACACCAACTCGGACAGCGGCATGGGCGCCAAGGCGCCAAACTCCGGCCTGCCGAGCAACAACACCGGCTCGACGTCCGACACCCCCGCGCCCAAGAGCAATAACACGCTAGCGACCCCGAGCGTGGTGTCGCCAGCCGCTCCTAGCCATTGACGGCTGGCAAAAATGACCGTCAAGTGCGAACCGGTGCAGAACAAACGCTCCAGTCGCAGCGGCATAGGTGTAATTGCGACCGGCGCCCAGTTTCTCGAATAGCAAAGGCGAGCTAATACGACCGATCTACGCGGTTCAATGCTGTCGCTATTCTCTATTGGGAATTACGCCGGGTTTCGAGGCAACGCGTGAACTCCGGATTTACGGCTCGCATCCAAAAGCCGCGGAGCCGATAGGTCGCGCGTTGCCTGATACTCGATGCCGGGCGTATGTCCGTCACACGCGGCCAACCGCGTCGCTACCGCAGCCTAAAGGACAGACTCAAAGCCACGTACCCCCTTGCCGCTCACTCGGCTCTTGCGCGAGCGCATCGAAGTCGTGAATCCAGTCGAGGTGATGCAGCATGCTATCGCGCACCCCGAGCCGCGCGTTGCGTTCCTGCGCGGCGGGGCCGTCCGGCAGATGCAGCACGTCCGCAGTGCTGATCGACGCGTACTGCACCTTGCGCGTGCGGCCCCGGCGCAGACGCTCGTAGGCTTCCTGCGCTTCCCGCCAATTGCCTGGGCCCGCTTTGGCCAGTTGCGCGGCCAGCACCACGGCATCTTCGATCGACTGATTTGCGCCCTGGCCGTGATGCGGCACGAGCGCATGCGCGGCATCGCCGATCAGCGTCACGCGACCCTTGCTCCAGCGGCCGAGCGGCGGACGATGAAACAGGCCCCAGCGCTGACTGATCGGCACCGCCGTGATCATCTGCACGACGGCTGGATGCCAGTCCTTGAACAGGCGCAGTTGCTCGCCTTCGGTCGACGGCATGACCCAGTCGCGCGACGGCCACGGCGATGGATGACGCTCGACCAGCAGGAAATTCTGATCGCCCTTGTCGCCGATCGGATAATGCAGCAGATGGCCGCCGGGCCCGACCCAGAACTGGATCGTCTCCGGATCGGGCAACAGGTCCATGCGCTCGGCCGGCACGATGCCACGAAAGCCCGAGCAACCGGAATACAGCACGTCGTCGTAGCCGAGCATCCAGCGTCGCGTGATCGAGCGTGCGCCGTCAGCGCCGATCACCAGATCGGCATCGATGCGCCGACCGTTGTCGAACGCGAGGCTAACGCGATCGGCATGCTGCACGAGATCGACCAGCCGATGGCTGAGCTTGATGTGCTCGAGACCGACCGCCTTCGACAGCACCGCCTGCAGATCGGCGCGATGAACGCCCCAATACGAGCCGCCGAACTGCTCGCGATAGCTGGGCAGGCCGCGATGATGACCAATCACGCTGCCGCTGCGGCCGTCACGATAGATGAGCCCGGGCACTTCGGCGCATACGTCGTCGAACGCGGAGCGTAGTCCCATGCGCTCGTAAAAGCGCGTCGCGTTGGCCGACAGCGCAACGGCCGCGCCCACTTCGCGCAACTCGTCGGTCTGTTCGTAAAGTTGCGCATCGATGCCATGCTCGCGTAGCGCGAGCGCCAGCGTAAGGCCGCCGACGCCGGCGCCGACGATCGCGATGCTCAGATCCGTCCGGGTCATGATTGTGTCTCCGATATGCGGGTTTATCGATTCGGTCGCTCTGGACGCGCGCTCGGCGCGTCGCATGCGGATGCCGTGTCGGTATTTTCAGCACTAGACCTTCATTGCTCAATAAGATGAAATGAATCTTCTTCATCACCAGAATGAATGAGCCTTACGTCATGCCGAAGTCATGGAACTGAGCGATATCGACCTCAACCTGCTGCTGCTATTCCAGCGGCTGATGCAGGAGCGCCGCGTGGCGAGCGTCGCCGAGCAGATGAACATGAGCCAGCCGGGCGTCAGCAACGCGCTCGCGAAGCTGCGCCGCCTGCTGGGTGATCCGCTGTTCGTGCGTGCGCCGGGCGGTGTGGTGCCTACCCCGTTCGCGCTGCGTCTCGCGGAACCGGTCTCGCAGGCGCTGGCCACCTTGCACGCCGCGCTCAATCCGGTGACGGGCTTCGATCCGCTGCGCGCAATGCGAACGATGACGATCGGTATGACCGACATCGGCGAAGTCGTGTTTTTGCCCGCATTGCTGGAACGATTGTCGCGCGTCGCGCCCGGCGTCGCGATGAATACGGTCCGCAATACGAGCGTCAATCTGAGCAACGAGATGGCCGATGGCCGCGTCGATCTGGCGATCGGACTGTTGCCGCAGTTGAAGGGTGGCTTCTATCAGCGGCGTCTGTTCGATCAGCGCTATGTCTGTCTGTTCAGACGCGGTCACCCACTCGAGGACGCGCCGCTCACGCTTTCCGCGTGGCGCGAAGCCGAGCATCTGGTGGTGGTGTCGGCCGGCACCGGCCACGGTCAGGTCGACGAGTGGTTGAAACGGCGCGGCGTGCGGCGTCAGGTGCGACTGACAGTGCCGCACTTCATGAGCGTGGGCTACATCCTGCAACGTACCGACCTGATCGCCACGGTGCCCGAGCGCCTCGCTCTGGAGTTGGCCACGCCGTTCTCGCTCAGCCTGCGCGCGCTGCCGATGACGCTGCCCGCCGCGCCGATCCATTTGTTGTGGCACGAACGGGTCCATCAGGACGAAGGCAATCGCTGGCTGCGCGAGGTCGTAATCGACCTGTTCGCGGATACGGCGACGAGTGGCAGGCGAGCGCGGGACGTGAAGAAGAAATAGGCATTGTTCGGACGCGTTGTTCGGAAGCTTCGCGCTTACTCGAACACCGATGAACCTGTTCGGTTTATCTCTACGACGAGCGACTCGCACGCGGAGCGACAATCGGCGCGCGGACTGCGTGAAGCCGCGCAAGCGAGCATCGCGCGATCGGCGCAGAATGACTGGACCCACGGGTGCCTGCGCCGCAGGTGTGAAGGTGCGCACCACTCGCCAGCGTATGGTCGGAAGATCGCCCGACACAGTGATGCGGACATAGCAGCCGGCGTAACGTCCGGTCGCCCGTGGCCTTTCGTGCGATGGCCGATGGGTATTAGCGGCCCTCATTCGCGTTGACGTGCGACGCATGGCGAGACGCGACGCAGTCGCTCGTTCCTGACATTACAATTGCATTTGCGTATAATTTCGCGAAGCCTTCATACGGTATTACTGAAAAGCAAATAATCGATACCGCAATAAAAAGCACTGCTGTGGCCTGCCCACATAGTGCACAAAGACAACATCACTTGAAATATGTCCGTGCCTTCAGCCACAACCGGATCGCGCGATTCCGCGCGGTTTTTCACCCAACCGAAAGTGCAGATCATCGTGGCGACGCTATGCTGCCTGCTTTGGGGCAGCTCATACCCGGCAATTAAAATCGGCTACGCGGTGCTCGGAATCACACAAAACGATATTCCCTCGAAGCTGATCTTCGCAGGCTACCGGTTCGTGCTCGCCGGATTGTTATTATTGATTCTCGCGGCCTTTTCTAAAAAGCCTGTTTTCGAATTAAATCGACGCAATAGCGGACAGCTGATGCTATTGGGCTTCACGCAAACCGCCATTCAATACGTTTTCTTCTATATCGGTCTCGCCTACACGACCGGCGTGCGCGGTTCGATCCTGAACTCGACGACGACCTTCTTCAGCGTGCTGCTTGCCCATTTCATCTACAAGAACGATAAGGTCTCGCCACGCAAAGCGCTTGGATGCCTGCTGGGATTCGTCGGCGTAATGGTCGTCAATTTCGGCGACGGGCTGTTTGAATTTGCGTTCACCTTGCTCGGCGAAGGTTTTATCGTGATTGCCGCATTCGTGCTGTCCGCCGCATCGATTTACGGAAAGCGTATTTCGCAGAGCATGGACGTCATGGTCATGACGGGTTATCAGCTAGGGTTTGGCGGCGTCGTTCTGCTCGCGGCGGGGTACGCGACCGGTGGTTCGTTGCACGCGTTCACACTGGGATCGACGGCATTGCTGGCCTATCTGGCGTTGCTGTCCGCGGCGGCCTTCACGTTATGGAGTCTTCTGCTCAAATATAACCAGGTCGGCAAAGTTACCGTTTTCAATTTCCTGGTGCCGGTGTTCGGCACCGTGCTGTCCGCGATTTGTCTGAACGAGAACATCATGGAATTGAAGAATCTCGTCGCGCTGGTGCTGGTATGTGGGGGGATCTGGCTGGTTACGCGGTCGGCGCAACGGAGCGCCGGTTATTCGAAGGGTGGTGTCGCTGTGCGCCCTCAGGGTCGAGGCTGAGTTTGCGGGGTTCGGTCGCGTCGGCTTCCTGTCAAACGCTGTCCGACGCAACCGGCAACCCCTCTGTCCGCCACCGCAGCATGCCCCCGGCAAGATTCGCCACCTTGCCGAACCCCGCCTTCGTCAGCAACACGCTCGCCTGCGCCGAGCGCACGCCGGACCGGCACACCGTGACTACCGGCCGCTCGCGATCCAGTTCTTCGAGCCGCCCTGTCAATTGCGACAGCGGCACCAGCTTCGCGTCCGGCAGATGACCCAAGCGATCGATGAACTCGGGCGCCTCGCGTACATCGACGATCTGAAACTTAGCGCCATGCTCGAGCAGCGCCATCGGCTCGATTTCCCACACGCCGCTAAAGCGCAGCGTCAACGGTGCCCAATCCGGCGTTTCGGTCGCGAGTTCGGCGCCGCCTTCCGGCTGCCCGCAACGCATGTTTGCGGGCACCGCGATTGCCATCTGCTTCGGATGCGGCAAATTCAGGTTGTTCATGTACCCGGCAAAATCGCCGACGTCGACGTCGCCGCCCAGACGCGGATTGAAGCGCCGCTCCTCGGTCACGCTCGTCACCGTGATGCCGCGATAATCGTGCGCGGGATACAGGAGGCAGCCGTCCGGCAGCGACAGGATCTGCTCGCGCACGGACGCGAACAACTGCTGCGGACTACCCTGCTGGAAATCGGTGCGGCCACAGCCGCGAATCAGCAGGCTGTCGCCGGTAAAGGCCATGCTCTGATCGTCGAGCACATAGGTCAGGCAGCCATTCGTATGGCCAGGCGTCGCGCGCACGGTCAGATGACGCGTGCCGAAGTCGATCCGATCGCCATGCGCGAGCGGCCGCGTCACGCCTTTCGCCTCGACGACCGCGGCAAGCGCGATCTCGCTGCCGCAACGCAAACGCATGCGCCATGCGCCGGTTACGTGATCGGCATGCACGTGGGTATCGAGCGTAGTGAGCAGCCATAGGCCCAGTTCGCGCAGCAGTGCCTGATCGCGCGGCACCTGCTCGTAGACGGGGTCGATCAGCACCGCCTCGCCGCTGTCGCCGAGCAGGTACGTGTAGGTCGACGAAACAGGATCGAACAACTGGCGAAAAATCATCTGTATCTCTTATGAAGATCGGCGCGGCGGCCGCGAACGGCCGCCGCGCCACACCGATCAGCCCGGTTGCCTGGTGGTGCGCAGATACGGTTTGATGGTCTTGAAACCAGGGAACAGCTGCTGCGCCTCTTCGTTGCTGACCGCGGACGTGATGATCACGTCTTCGCCCTGCTTCCAGTTGACCGGCGTCGCAACCCTATGTTTGGCGGTCAGTTGGATCGAATCGAGCACGCGCAGGATTTCGTCGAAGTTGCGCCCGGTGCTCATCGGGTAGGTCAGCGTCAGCTTGATCTTCTTGTCGGGACCGATGATGAAAACCGAGCGCACGGTCGCGTTGGTCGCGGCGGTGCGGCCCTCGCTGGTATCGCCCGCGTCAGCCGGCAGCATGTTGTACAGCTTGGCGATCGAGAGATCAGTGTCGCCGATCATCGGGTACTTGACGGCGGCGCCCTGCGTTTCCTCGATGTCCTTGGCCCATTTTTCATGGTCTTCGACCGGATCGACCGACAGCCCGATCAGCTTCGCGTTGCGCTTTGTGAACTCCGGCTCGATCTTCGCCATGTAGCCCAGTTCAGTCGTGCAAACCGGCGTGAAGTCTTTCGGATGAGAGAACAGGACCGCCCATTGGTCGCCGATCCAGTCGTGGAAATCGATGGTGCCCTGCGTGGTCCGCGCGGTGAAGTTGGGCGCGGTGTCATTGATACGAAGTGACATATTGCCGTCCTGTGAAGTCGTGGTTAAGCGGAAGACCCGAGCGAGGCCTGTCTGCAACGGTCCAACACGAGCCCGGTTAATCTCGGGGATTGGAAAATCACCAAGGCTCACAACGATAGATGAAGCTTTCGCGGCGCATACTCGCGCGGCAAGTAGCGCATCGCCGCATCGCGCAGTGAGAATTCAAATATAGCGCGTTACGCGCAAGCCCATAGTGACACCCATCGGAACCAGCCCGGTTGGCCACTCCCCGGGACGGCTGCCAGGAATGACGTTTATCGGTAAATCATGGACATTCGATGCGCCGGCGTGGGTGCGATTTACCGGGCGCTGGTTTGACCAGACCGTTCCATCGTCCAATTCGCGGCGCTAACGCGCGGTGCCCGGCGCGGCCGCCTCGCCGTGTACGCGCTTGCGCAACCAGGCACCGAATGCATCGTGTACTTCGTTATGCCGCAGGGCGAAGTCGACGGTCGCCTGCAGGTAACCGAGTTTGGTCCCGCAGTCATAGCGTTTGCCGATGAATTCATACGCAAGCACTTGCTCCTCCTCGAGCATCGAATGAATGGCGGGTGTCAGTTGAATTTCGCCGTGCGGGCCTGGCTGCAGCGCGCGCAAATGATCGAACACCGCTGGCATCAACACATAGCGCCCCGCGACACCGAAGCATGAAGGCGCTTTTTCCGGCGCGGGCTTTTCGACGATGCTCGACACGTTGATCACGCGCTCGTCCCAATGTCGTCCACCGACCACACCATGCGAGCAAGCGCCGTCCGCTTCGAATTCCTCGACCCCGATCACCGACGAATCGTAATGACTGAAGATGTGCACCATCTGCTCGAGAACGGGCGGCTCGCCCTCGAGCAGATCGTCGGCGAGAACGACCGCGAACGGGTCGTCGCCGATCAGCTTTTGCGCGCACAACACTGCGTGCCCGAGTCCGAGCGGCTCGGCTTGCCGAACATAGATGCAGTTGACGTTGGGCGGTTTGATGCTTTGCACGAGTTCGGCGAGGCTCTGCAGCCCGCGCGCCCGCAGCACGTGTTCGACTTCGTAGGATTTGTCGAAATGATCTTCGATCACGCGTTTACCGCGACCCGTGATGAAGATCAGCTCGGTGATACCCGCGGCAACAGCTTCTTCGACCGCGTATTGAATCAGCGGTTTGTCGATGACCGGCAGCATCTCCTTCGGACTCGCCTTCGTGGCCGGCAGAAAGCGCGTGTCGATTCCCGCCACCGGAAACACCGCCTTGTGAACTGCGAGCATGATGACCTCCTCGTCCGGCTGGTAGACGGAGCAGCACGGCTGTATGACATGGCCGGATGCCGCCGGCTGGGCGTCCCGCTTCGGCTGGCCAGTGCTGCGCGTCGGAGCGTGCGGCACTGATGAAGCGCTTGCAACAAACGCGGCTTCCGTCCGCTCGCAAACATCTGCTGAATGCTCGCCATGATGGCACGGTTTGCCGGCCGGTGCGGAACTCGCCATTGCGGCGCGTCAGTCCGCAGTGCCGGCGCGACCGGGGCGAACCCGGGTCGTCGAGGGAACCGACTTCGAACACGGGATAAGCGGCTTTTAAGCTTGCAGGGCGTAACTTCATACACACGCTGATTGCCGGGCGCCCCGTCGGTCCTTACTCCCTAGTCACACGCGGACGTCGCACGTCCGATCCAACTTTGATATGAAAATGCTAGTGCGCTCGCTTGACTTCATTCTGTTGACCGCCGCGTCGGTGGGCCTCGTCGTGTTTGTCGTCTGGCGAGTGGCGACGGTAAAGGGTTGGCTTTAGGGGTTGGCTTTCTCTCTGTCCGCGCTCAGACGTCTGCAATGCATGTCCCCTTGCCTGCAAAAAAAGGGCGCAACACGACGGCAACCGCGACGGCCTCGATCCCGGCGCCCTCAGCCGACCCCGGTTATATCGACAACGCCGCAATCCCCGACGTGCCCGCGTTCGTCGACACGATTGCGACAAACCAGCGCGGCGATGCGCGATATGCGACGCTCGCCACGAATGCGGGCGTGCGTGTCGTCTCGCGATTCCTCGATATCTGGCAACCGTTGACCGAGATCGTGGATGCGGGTGTATCCGCCCCCGCCAATGGTTCCTTTCCGGCTGTGAGGGTCCGACAGCGCTCCATCGTCAAACGAGATCGAACCGATCCAGATTCATCACCTTGACCCAGGCAGCGACGAAGTCGCGCACGAACTTCTGCTGGCCATCCTCGCTCGCGTAGACTTCACTCAGCGCGCGCAGAACGGAGTTCGCGCCGAACACCAGGTCCACGCGCGTGCCGATCCATTTCAGCTTGCCGGTCTTGCGTTCACTCCCCTCGAACACGTCGCCGGCAACCGTCAGCGGCTTCCACTGCGTGCCCATGTCGAGCAGGTTGCGGAAAAAATCGTTCGTCAGCGCGCCCGGGCGATCGGTGAGAACGCCGCGTGGTTCATCGCCTGCCTGTACGCCCAGCACGCGCAGGCCACCCACCAGTACCGTCATTTCGGGTGCCGTAAGCGTGAGCTGTTGCGCCTTATCGACGAGCAGTACCTCGGCCGGCACACGATAGCTGCCTTTCACGAAGTTGCGGAAACCATCGGCGAGCGGTTCGAGCATACCGACGGATTCGACGTCGGTCTGCTCCTGCGACGCGTCCATGCGACCCGCCGAAAACGGCACCGTGACTTCGTGACCCGCTTTTTTCGCGGCCTCCTCGATGCCGGCACCGCCCGCGAGCACGATCAGGTCAGCGAGCGAAATCTTCTTTCCGTTCGACTGTGAACGATTGAATTCGGCCTGAATGCCTTCGAGCGTATCGAGCACCTTCGCGAGTTTCGCGGGCTCGTTCACCGCCCACTCCTTTTGCGGAGCGAGGCGGATGCGGGCACCGTTCGCACCACCGCGCTTGTCCGAACCACGGAACGTCGATGCCGAAGCCCACGCAGTCTGCACGAGTTCAGCGATCGACAGCCCCGAGTCGAGAATCCTTTGCTTCAGCGAGACGACGTCCTGTTCTGTCACGAGCGGGTGATCGACGGCCGGAATCGGGTCTTGCCAGATCAGCTCCTCGGCAGGCACTTCGGGACCGAGGTAGCGGGCGCGCGGCCCCATATCGCGGTGCGTCAGCTTGAACCAGGCACGCGCGAATGCATCGGCAAACTCATCGGGATGCTCCATGAAGCGCCGGGAGATCTTCTCGTAGGCCGGGTCGAAGCGAAGCGACAGATCGGTCGTCAGCATCGTCGGCTTGAGCTTCTTCGTGGCGTCGTGCGCGTGAGGAATGGTTTCCGCCGCGTTTTTTGCAGTCCATTGGTGCGCGCCAGCCGGACTCTTCGTCAGTTCCCATTCGTAAGCGAAAAGGTTGTGGAAGAAGCCTGTGCCCCATTGGGTCGGCGTGCTGGTCCAGGTGACTTCGAGGCCGCTCGAGATCGCGTCCGCGCCCGCGCCGGTTCCGAAGCTGCTGTTCCAGCCGAGCCCCATGTTCTCCAGACCGGCGGCTTCGGGCTCGGGCCCGACGTTGCCGGCAGGGCCCGCGCCGTGCGTCTTACCGAACGTATGGCCACCCGCGATCAACGCGACGGTTTCCTCGTCGTTCATGGCCATTCGGGCGAAGGTTTCCCGAATGTCGCGCGCGGCTGCGACAGGATCGGGGTTGCCATCCGGACCTTCCGGGTTCACGTAGATGAGACCCATCTGCACCGCGGCGAGCGGATTCTCGAGATCGCGGTCGTTGTCGGTACGGCTCGTTTCCTGGTCGCGCGACGCCGTGGCGGCCACGACCACGCCTTCAGCGTCATTGGCCAGCGCGCCCTTGCCATAGCGCACGTCGCCATTCAGCCACGTCTTTTCGTTGCCCCAGTACACGTCCTGATCGGGTTCCCACGTGTCCTCGCGGCCGCCGGCGAAACCGAAGGTCTTGAAGCCCATGGTCTCCAGCGCGACGTTACCGGTAAGGATCAGCAGATCGGCCCACGAAATTTTCTGGCCGTACTTCTGCTTGACTGGCCAAAGGAGGCGCCGGGCCTTGTCGAGGCTTACGTTGTCGGGCCAGCTGTTCAGCGGCGCGAAGCGTTGCTGTCCGCGGCCGCCACCGCCGCGACCGTCGTTCGTGCGATACGTGCCCGCGCTATGCCATGCCATGCGGACGAACAGCGGTCCGTAGTGACCAAAGTCAGCCGGCCACCAGTCCTGCGAGTCGGTCATCAGCGCGGCGAGGTCCTTCTTGAGCGCCGCGAGATCGAGCGTCTTGAATGCTTCGGCGTAGTTGAAGCCGGGGTCGAGAGGATTGGATTTGTGCGAATGCTGGCTCAGTAGGTCGAGCCGAAGCTGCTTGGGCCACCAGTCACGGTTGGTCGTACCACCGCCGGCGGAGTGATTGAACGGACACTTGCCTTTGTTCGACATGAATCTTCCTGCTTTGGTTGATTAGTTTTTAGACGGCCGCGCAGTGTCTGCTAGTCCTGCCACCGTGAGCCGAGAATCTGCCCGCAGTAATTTCCCCTGCAATATTCCGGATCGAGGCGATCGAGAATGTCTGCGCTCCGCGTACCGAAGGTCGTCTCCGGACGGTGAGCAACGCCACGCCCGATCGCACCGATGATCTCGTGCCTGAAGTGCTTGCCGCGCGGATAAGCGGCCAGCACCCCCGCGCGCTCTCCATCCGTATGGGTTTCGAAATGCGCTGCGACGAGATCCGTACACACTGCGGCTGCCAGCACTTTCGCGAGTGGCGACACGCGCTCCGGGATGCCCGGCGATGTGTGCAACGCGATGGCGTTCCACGCATCGTCCTGCGCCTGAACGCTCGCACCGTAATAACGCAGAAGCCCACGCGCCGCATCGGCGCCGTCCAATTCATAACGCGCGCTAGAATGGGCATACGCCGCACTCAGTCCCATGTTCGCGTACATCGAGCTCACGTAGAGCGAGTCCATATCGCACACGATGCCGCCTCGGCGGGCGTTCAGCGCCGCGAAGACGAACACACGGTGCGCATGGCCGAGCAATACGGCCGGCAACGCTGCATGAGCGCTCTCGGCAGCGGCGATCGCGACCGATGTGCGCGGAATGCGGATGCCCACGATATCTGCGTCCGCTCCGAATGAGCCTGGTCGCATGTCCATTTCCTTTGCGTCGATATGAGGTGTCGCGCGCTGCCCGCTCAGAACGCGAAGCAGCTACAGCCGAGCGCGCCCCAGAATGTGTTGGCGTCGCTGGCGGGCACATTGCTGCGCCATGCCCAACCGTGCGCATGGTTGTGCACGCCGCAAAGGTTCACGCAGGCGTCGTTGCACGACTGCGCGAGAACGGCGTTCGTCACGACGGGCTTGTAGCGCGCATAGCCACCGAACTCTGCGACCGGCGACCACACGGGGCTCACCGGCAGCGCCGGCGGGTTCAGCGAGTCGAATTCCGCGTCGGCATACACGACGCGGCCGTTCACGACCGTCAGCACCGACTCGAGATGTTTGATCGACTCTTCGTCGATCGTGAAGAAGTCGTCGCTCAGGACCGCAAAGTCGGCGTACTGGCCGGGCACCAGCGCGCCCTTCTTCGTTTCGTCGCTGGAGAACCACGCGCTGCCCACCGTGTAGCGGCGCAACGCTTCCATGCGTTCGAGACGGTCACGCTGCGCGTACATCGGCGTGCCGCCCACGGTGCGCCCGGACACGAGCCAGTACAGCGACACAAAGGGGTTGAAGCTCGCCACCCGGGTGGCGTCGGTGCCCGCGCCGACAGGCAACCCGGCTTCGAGCATCTTGCGCACGGGCGGCGTGCGCGCCGCGGCCTCGGCACCGTAACGCGCGATGAAGTATTCGCCCTGATACGCCATCCGATGCTGGATCGCGATGCCGCCTCCGAGCGCCGCGATGCGCTCGATGTTGCGCTCCGAAATCGTCTCACAGTGGTCGAAGAACCAGCGCAGGCCGTCGAACGGCGTGTCGGCGTTCACGCGCTCGAACACGTTCAGGAAGCGCTCGATCGACTCGTCGTAGGTCGCGTGCAGACGCCACGGCCAGCGGTTGCGCACCAGCAGGCGCACGACGTCTTCGAGTTCCTTCTCCATGCCTTCCGGCAGGTCGGGACGCGGCTCGAGAAAGTCTTCGAAGTCCGCCGCCGAGAACACCAGCATTTCGCCCGCGCCGTTGACCTTCAGGAAGTCGTCACCGTCGCCGGGACGGGTGGCTTTCACCCACTTCGCGAAGTCCTCGATCTCGCGCTTCGCGTTCTGAGTGAAAAGGTTGTAGGCGATGCGCACGGTGAGCTGATCGCGCTTCGCGAGTTCCATGATCACCGCGTAGTCGTCGGGATAGGCCTGATAGCCGCCGCCCGCGTCGATCGCGCTCGTCACGCCGAGGCGGTTCAGTTCGCGCATGAACTGGCGCGACGAATTCATCTGATCGTCGAAAGGCAGCTTCGGCCCCTTCGCGAGCGTCGCGTAGAGCAAGCCCGCATTCGGGCGCGCGATCAGCATGCCGGTGGGATTGCCGCGCCGGTCGCGCTGGATCTCGCCGCCGGGAGGATTCGGCGTGTCACGCGTGTAGCCGACCGCACGCAACGCCGCCGCGTTGAGCAGCGCGCTGTCATACAGATGCAAAATGAAAACCGGCGTGTCAGGTGCGATCGCGTTGATTTCATCGAGCGTGGGCCCGCGCTTTTCCGCGAACTGAAATTCGTTCCAGCCGCCGACCACGCGCACCCATTGCGGCGCCGGCGTGCGCGCGACTTGCGCGCGCAACATCTCGAGCGCGTCGGCAAGCGACGGAACCCCGTCCCAGCGCAATTCCATGTTGAAGTTCAGGCCGCCGCGGATCACGTGCAGATGCGAGTCGTTCAGACCGGGAATCACGGTGCGGCCGTTCAGATCGATACGGCGCGCATCGTCACGCGTCCATTGCATGACGTCGCGCTCACTGCCGGTCGCTACGATTTTGCCGTCAGCGACGGCCAGCGCCGTGACGAACGAACGACGCTCGTCCTGGGTCGCAATCTTGCCGTTGTAGATCACCAGGTCGGCGATGCGGACAGGTTGATTGGGTGCGCTCATCGACGCCCTCCTATGTGCTCTATTCGATTTGCCCTTTGCGCCTGACGACGGCGCAAAGAGTGTGAGATGCGGGCTAGCGCGCGATTTGCGCACCTGCGGCCCAGATTCAACGTCAGGCCGCTTCGCTCGCGTGTTCGCCGAGGATCTGCTTCGCGTAACGCACGCCGATGCCGTACGCGCTGTGCGCCTTGAAGATGTCCATGCAGCCTTCGTAGGTCTCGCCGCGGGCCCAGTCGCGTTGCAGTTCACACATGAACTGCAGCGAGGTCATCGGCACCGCGCCGGCCTGGATCACGCGTTGAATCGCGCGCTCGTGCGCTTCTTCGGTGATGTCGCCGCACGCGTCGGTCGGCACGTAGATCTCAAAGCCTTCCGCGAGCATCTGAACGGTCGGGAATGCCACGCACACTTCCGTCCACAGACCGGCGATCACGATCTTCTTGCGGCCCGTGGCCTTGATCGCCGCGCGGAAACCCGCGTCTTCCCACGAGTTCATCGAGGTGCGATCGACCGGCTTGATCTGCGGGAACACCTGCTGCACTTCGGGCAGCAGGTGGCCGCTGAACGAGTCCGCGGCGATCGTCGTGAGGACCGTCGGCACCTTGAACAGCCTGGCGGCCTTCGCGAGGATCTGCACGTTGTGCAGCACGGTGGTGCGCTCGTGCGAGTGCGTGCCGAAGAACATCTGCGGCTGGTGGTCGATCAGCGCGAGCGCGCAGTTCTCGGGGGTCAGCAGTTCAAAAGCCATGGTTGCTCCAGTGAGGTACGGGTGTGGACACGCGATGCCGCGCGCAGCGGTCATCGAACGCGTGCAGATTACGGATCGCGCGCCTTAAAGTCCTTGGGAAAACCTGAAGCGTTATGAACGGCTCAGCTCGCCTGAAGCGAGCGCGCAAGAGTGGACGTCAGTCCGGGAGGAAGGGGAGCAGGTCGGCGTTGATCTTGCCGACGTGCGTGCTGCACGATTTCGCTGAGTAGCAAACTACCGGGTCAGCCCGCGACTGAGCCTGAGTCACGAGCGATGCGCCGATCAGGCCGCGTACCCCTGAAGACGTTCGGCCAGACTCACGAGACGCTGAAAATCAGGCGCCTTCGATGCAACGTCGATCTGCTTGATCCGTTCATTAAGCAGATTTCTGGCAGCGGCAACTTCTCCCCGATCGAGCAGGTGTTCCGCAAGCTGATATTCGGCGCGCATTGCCCAAAGCGGTGCGCCGTCGGAATCCGCCTGCTCGATCGCAGCTCTGAGCAGGCGTTCACCTTTCTGTTGGCGTTGGGCGATTTCGGCTGCGGGAGCTTCGCCGAGTGCTGCACACTGCAATTCGAGCCAGCCCCGAACACGCGACAATTCAGGCACGTTAAAGCGATTGCCATTCGCCTTGGCAAATGCGAGCGCCTCATCCAGCCGCACCCGCGCCTCTTCTATGCGCCCAACCCGGCCCAGCGCTTCCGCATATAGCACATAGATTGGCATGACCACCCGCTGGAATCCGCGAGAAACGAGCCGCTGCAGTACGGGCTCCAACCGTTCGAGCACGTTGTCTTCTCGCCCTGCCATCACGTCTGCCTTGACGGCGAGATACTCCGCATAATCTCGCCAGTTATCGAGTCGATGACTTGCCGCTTGCGAGCGCAACAACGCCAGATAGTTCGACGCCGCCTGTTGCTCTCCAGATTCGAGCGCGACGGGTACGGCAATGAGTGCGAGTACGTGATTGAGCGACGGCTCGAGCATATCGCCGCGAATCCGGTCCAGCGAGCGTTCAACGAGTCGCATCGCGCGCTCGGGCTTGCACTGCAGCAAGGCGATCCGTGCCGCGGTGCCGGTCGCCCAGATCAGCGGGTCGATGGTCAGCCATGTTCCCGCCGAGATCGGCAGGCTCAGTCCGGCGATAGCTTCGATTGCCTGCTCCAATCGCTCACCGGCCTGTTCCTGCTCGCCCAGGTAGTGCAACGAAATTGCAATCATCTGCTCCGCGAGGGACTGCCGCCAGCGTGAGTCACCGCCCGAGACCGCATGCTGATAGCGCAATGCGTAGCGCATCGAGGTGTGGATGTCGCCGGTCGTGAGCATGGTATTCCACAGGCCCCAAAGCGCATCGATGGCAAATTCGTCATTGCCGGTCGCGCGTGCGAGCCGCAATACACGCTCCCACAACAATGGCGCCCGAGCGACGTCCTCGTCGGTGTGGATCAACGACGCCGCGTAGGCCGCGCACAATTTCATCTCGCACTCCGCATCGACGGAGCCGGCAGGCAGTCCATCCAGTACCGTCAACGCGCGTCGCGCCCGCTCGCAGCACTCTCTGACGTGCGACGCCCCGAGCAACCGGCCGACAAGTGCGCCAGCGAGCGCCACGCCGAGCGCCGGGTCGCCTTCCGCGGAAAAGGCCCAGTCGTATGCGCTGCGTGCGTCATCTAGTGAAAATCGTGGGCTCGCGCCAGGCCCCTCGTCGTCGCCGCCCGCAACGAACGGCCCGCTCCCTTCGATATAGCTGCGCATATAGCGCACGTGACGCGCTGCAATGATCTGGGACTCGCCTTCGTCACGCAGCTTCTCGAGCGCATAGGCGCGGGTACTTTCGGTGAGCCGATAAAATGCGATGGCCCCTCGAAACTCGACGTTCAGCAAAGACTTGGCTGCCAGCTCCGACAGGCTCGAGATGATCACCGCAACCGACATATCAGGTTCAGCCGCGACTGCACATACCGCCTCGAAACTGAACGTGCTGAAAAAGCAACCGGTTCTGCGAAACAGCGCCTGCGACGCGCTGTCGAGCATCATGTAGCTCCAATCGAAGGTTGCCCGCAAGGTCTGATGGCGCGGCAAACCGGATCGCAACCCGCCGGTGAGCAGGTTCAATCGGTCATCGAGCCGAGAGGCGACACCTTCGAGGCCGAGCGTCGCCACCCGGGCTGCAGCGAGTTCGATTGCGAGCGGCAGCCCGCCAAGCCGGCGGCAAATCTCGGCGACGAGCGCAATGCTCGCCTCGTCGTGCGCGCACTCGGGTGCGAGGCTGAACGCGCGACGCAGAAACAGTACGACGGCCGAGTAACCGAGTATCGCATCGGTCATTTCTCCGCTCGCTGGGACGGCAAGCGGCTCGAGGCGCAGCACGGTTTCACCCCAGATATGCAGAGGCTCGCGACTGGTCACCACAAAACGCGCCATTGGGTTGCGCGCTACCAGCGCATCGACGAGGCTCGCGACCACATCGATTACGTGCTCCGCGTTGTCCAGGATGACAAGGCAATTGGACGCCGCGATGGCGGTCGCGATGGCATCGTCGTAGGTATCGTCCGGGCCCATGATTACGCCAAGCGCTTCGGCCAGCGTCGCGAGCACCGTATCGCGCGATGATGCCTTCCACAGCTCGACGAAACATACATGACGTCCGTATCGGCTTTCCATCTCACTCGCCACGCAGCGGGCGAGGCAGGTCTTGCCAATACCGCCCGCACCCACCACGGTGATGACGGCCGTCGAGCCGACCTGTTCGATTATTCGTGCAACCTCGCCTTCACGCCCGATGGGAAATTCACCGCGCGCTGGCGCCGCCTTCCCAGCGACCGCAAGACTGTCCGTGCCGCGGGCCGGAATAACCTCGGTCGGCCGAACAAGCACATAGCCGCGGCCGGGTACCGTTTTGATCAGATCGCGATCGGCACCCAGCAGCTTGCGCAGCGCAGCCATATGAACCTGAAGGCGATTCTCCTCGACGATGACGCCTGGCCAGACGGCGTCCATGATTTCATCCTTGGAGAGGACCGCGCCGCGGGCCCGGTACAACTCTTCGAGAATCGCAAACGCGCGTGCGCCCAACCGTACAGGCTGCCCGTTCTGTCTGATTTCGCGCTGGTCGAAATCGACACTCAAAGTGCCGATCTCAATCATGGTCATCTCCAGGCAGTATTGTCGTGGCTAAGCGCTGGATGACTCGCATCAGGTTGAATTTCCATTCCGGGGAACAACAAACACATAGGCTTCGAAACCAGTCCGTACCCGTGCTCTCTGCATTTTCGCCAATAAATTGTAATCAATCGTCATGCATACGTATTGAACAATAATCCACTCCGATCCCTGTCTTTTGAGCGCTTAGATCTCGACGAATCGTCTGCGCGCCGATCGGAACGGGTACTCCGGCCGCCGCCAAAACACCGGTCGACGCAGCGAATCCCCCCAAAGCCGCCGATCCGATGTGCATTGCCGGCGCGTTTTGTCATGGTATAAATGTCACCCTTTTGATGGATTCGACGGAACCCGATTGGCGTTTTCACGGATCATCTTGCCCAGGTTCTATTGCTATCTACTCGCCTCCTATGATTTCGCGCGAATCGCCCGCCAGCGTTCCGAAACTGCCAAAGGACAATCTGGGTTGCGTCGCGGGTAAACTCAGCAAAGACTTCGAAGCAGTCGGCAACGATATCTCCTTCTACCGCAAGTGCATGGCCGAGCCTGACTTGAGCCGCATCGCCATGCCGGCAAGCGAGCGAGGCTTTCTGGTAGGGGTGTCGCTCGGCAACGGTCATCAGAGAAGGATTCTTCGAGGCGCACGCTCGTTCGTCAGACGGTTTGAAATCGACTCCATATATATCCGGGATTTTTCTGAAGACTATCAAGCGGATATGTATGGCAATTTCGATTTCGTGCTCGTCGAATTGTCACGCTCGTTTTTTACTCGACTCGAAGATGAGCATCACGCGCCGGGTATCTCGGGCTTAATCTGCGCCAATGGGCAGAAAGATCCCGTATTAGGGCATCTTTCGCGCGCACTCACGGCAAGTCTCGAAGCGAACGACCCGCTCAGCCGACTTTTCGTCGAGCAGGTGGGGCTTGGCCTCGGCACGCATATCGCGAGGCGGTACGGAAACTTTGCGTCAGCTGACGTGCGCGTCAGCCGCGGGCTATCCAGCGCCATCGAGGCTCGTGCCAAGGAGCTTTTGCTCGACAGCAACCGCGGCGAAATCTCCATTGCCGACATTGCGCGTGAATGCAACCTGTCGCGCGGCTATTTCATCCGGGCGTTTGCCAAGTCCACGGGCCGCACGCCACACCAGTGGTTGCTGGAACAACGCACGGAGCAGGCGCGCCAACTGCTGGAAGAGACCGATATGACGCTATCGGAAATCGCCGCGATTTGCGGGTTTGCAGATCAAAGCCATCTGAGCCGTGTGTTCGTCAAGCTAGTCGGCACAACGCCCGGAGCGTGGCGTAATCGCGCCGTCTAGGAAACCATCGGCGCCACTAACCGGATAGCCCGGGCGCGCTATCAGAGAGAATTCAACCAGGCTTCAGAACAACGCCGAGCGGCCGCGACGGCCTGTCGCCGATCGTTTATACCTATAGATAATGGCGTCTTTCCCGGTGCCGCCCTACGATTCGGTGCGACGTTCGAGAGCAGCGTGATTTCCACGATCACGCGCAAATCTGTAGTTCACCGCGGTTTGGCCAGATGCGCCATCCGGGCTTGCTGGAGGGGAGACGCATCATGTACGTTTTTGATCGAGTTGCGGTCTCCCTCGATGGACGCCAGGTGTTTCGCGACGGCCAGGCTCAGCCGATCGGCGCGCGAGCGTTCGATATCCTCGAACTGCTGATCCGGTCCGCCGGGAAGCTGGTCACGAAAGACGAGATCATGCGTCTCGTCTGGCCGACCACGTTCGTTGTCGAGAACAACATACAGGTTCATATTTCGGCGCTACGCAAGCTCTTTGGCGACGGTTGGATTCGCACTGTACCGGGACGGGGCTACCAGCTCCGCACGCCGTCCCAGATGACTGCGCCCCATGCACCGAGCCAGGAGCTTGCAGCAGCAAAAGCGGTCGCCAGTGTCGTCACGCAGCGGTCGTGGCCGCTCGTTGGCCGCGATGACGACGCCAACACGCTGTACGAGATGCTGCAGCGCGGATCGCTCGTGACGGTAAGCGGCCCGGGCGGCGTTGGAAAAACGCGGCTCGCGTTGAGTGTCGCGAGAGCATGGGCCGACAGCAACCATTTCCAGGTATGCCACGTCGACTTCGCCGGTCACAGCACCCAGCACTCGTGTCTTCTCGCGGTACTCGAGAAACTTGGCGGCGCTCCGGGCAGTAATGCGCCGACGATCGCCGATGTCGTGCAGACGGTGGGCGACCGGCAAATCGTACTCGTATTCGACAACTGCGAAAGAGTCCTTCAGGCTGTAGCCTCGCTATGCGAATGCATCGCGGCATCGAACGGCCATGCCGTCGTTCTGACGACGAGCCGCGAACCGTTGCGCGCAATGGGCGAACGTGTCCACTCGATCTCGCCATTGACACTGCCCGAGGAAAACGCCGGCGAAGCGGAGACGCTCGCGAGCGGCGCTATCAGCATGTTCTTCGAACATGCGCAGGCCTCCGGAATCCGCTTTCCCGCCGACCCGGGAACGCTCAATGTGATCGCCGACATTTGCCGGCGTCTCGGCGGCTTGCCGCTCGCGATCGAGCTGGCCGTCGCGCGGGCCGCGCTGCTGGGCGTGCAAGGACTCCTTCGCGAACTCGAGAAATCGATACTGTGGCTCTCGGGCGGACTCAGGACCGCGCATCCGCGTCAAAAGACGCTACGCGCAACGGTCGAGTGGAGCTACTCGCTGCTCAGCGAGCCCGAGTGCGCGGTGTTGCGCCGGCTCGCCGTATTCCCTCGCACCTTCAATCTCGCGGGTGCCTGCGACGTCATTTCCTGTGCGGACATTGGACGGGACGCCGCACTGACCAGCGTCCTTAGCCTCGCGAAAAAATCATTGCTGACGTTGCATACCGAGGGTCCGGTCAAGAGTTACTCGCTGTTGCCGGTCGAGAGGGCCTATGCGATCGAGCGGCTGATGGAATCCGGCGAATGGCCCTGCTTCCGTTCCCGCTACGTGTCCTCGAAAGACAACGCACCCGCCAATTTCGCTTCCCGAGCCGCCGGAACACAAGAACACAACCAAACCATAGGATAATGGCGCCGAAGTGAAATCCGCTGTTTTTTCCGCCTATTAAATGGGCTCGAACCTCTATAATTCATGGCCATTGTGTACCTCGTCGACGACGATGCGTTGATACGTAGAAGTCTGGCGGGCTTGCTGAAGTCCGCCGGTCATACGGCAACGTGTTTCGAGTCGGGAGAAGCCTTCCTCGCGTCGGAGACCGTCGCGCAGGCCTGCTGCATTCTTCTCGACCTCAAGCTCGGCGGCATGAACGGCCTCGACGTGCAACGGGCGCTGATCGAGCGTGGAACGGCGATCCCTGTCATTTTTATATCGTCGCACGGCGAAGAGGAAGTGGTCGACAAAGCGCTCCGGCAAGGGGCAATCGCCTTCTTCCACAAGCCGTTTTCGGTCGACAGGATATTGGCGTTGATTGATGAAATCGGAACGCGCCAACGCTCCGCTGCGAGCCCATCGTGAGCGGATGTCTGGCGCACTGTGATAACCGGTCCGTCCTCTCGGGCAATACGACTATGGGCGTTTCCGAATCTGCCGCGCGAACTGACCACGTGAAGCAAAGCGCCGAATCCATCGTTTATGTTATCGACGACGACGCAATCCTGCGGCGCTCGCTGAGTTCGCTATTGCGCTCGTACGACCTTCGCGTCGAAACTTTCGCGACGTCCCGCGAGTTCCTCGAATTTCCCCGCCCCGCTGTGCAGAGCTGCCTGATCCTGGACATGCAACTCGAAGACGAGGACGGACTGACGGTGCAGCAGAAGATCGGCAACGCGGGGCTCGGAATTCCCGTGGTCTTCATTACCGGCTACGGCGACGTGGCAAGCTCGGTGACCGCGATGAAAGGCGGAGCGTTGGACTTCCTGACCAAGCCGTTCGAGGACCACGAACTACTGGATGCGATCCAGCGCGCGTTCGCGATCGACAAACAACGCCTCGAACGCGAGCGCTCGCTCGCGGAGGTATCGCGTGCTCATGAGTCGCTGACGCCAAGAGAGCGCGAAGTGATGACTCTCGTCATTTCCGGCCTGATGAACAAACAGATCGCCGCAACCCTGAACCTTCAGGAAATTACGGTGAAGGTTCATCGCAGCCAGGTCATGAAGAAGATGAAGGCGAGAACATTGCCGGATCTCGTTCGCATGGCCGAAGCGCTTGGCATCGAGCCTGCGGAAAAGACTTTCTGACGGCCGGGCGCGTTCAGCGCCGCATCGGCCGGATCATGCTCCGGCCGTGACGGGATGGCATATCTCCGCGGGCAGAGAGAACTGGAACAACGCACCGCCTCGCTGATCGGTACTCGCCCACAACCGTCCGTGATGCGCGCCGATGATCAACCGGCAAATCGCGAGCCCCATGCCGAGACCTTCGGCCTTGCTGGTGTAAAAAGGCTCGAATACCCGCTCGCTAATTTCAGGTGACAGACCCGGTCCCGAATCCCGCACCGCGATCAGCACCGAACCGGCACTGTCGGTTCGGGATCGAATCCACAGTTGGCGCGGCGTATACATCATGTCCTTCATCGCCTCGATTCCGTTCATCAGCAGATTGATCAGCACCTGCTGCAGTTGCACCCGGTCTCCTGTTACCAACGGCATCGACGGTTGCAGCTCGATACGAAGCTGAACGTGGTGTCGGACTATTTCGCCTTGAAGCAGTACCAGCGATTGCTCGATCAGATCATTCAGATCCACCAGCGTGGCGTCCGGCGAGCTCTTCTTCAGCAGCGCGCGCACGCCGGCGATCACCGCACTGGCGCGGTGACCGCCCTCGACGATCCGCTCCACCGTCTCCTTCAATTCGCCGAGATCGGGCGGCGTGCGGGCCAGCCAGCGCAGCGCCGCCTTCGCGTCCGTGATGATCGACGCAAGCGGCTGATTGACGTCGTGCGCGATGGAGGCGGTGAGCGCATTCAGCGTGGTCACGCGCGTGACGTGCGCCAGATCCGCCTGCACCTGCTGCAGGTCTTCCTGAGCGCGCTTGCGCTCCGTCAGATCCAGCACGAAGGACACGCCTTGCTCGCCGCTCTCATCGAAATTGGCCGAGCCTAGAAGAACCGGTACATGGCTGCCATCGCGGTGAAGGAACTCGGTCTCGAACGGAGGCACGGTACCGTTCAGCTTGAACGCCTCCGCGATGCGCGTGTCGCCGTTCAGCCACCCCGGCGCGGTCAGGTCGGTCCAGCGCAGACGCTGCGACAGCAGATCGTCGCGCTCGTAGCCCACCATGCGCAGAAACAGGTCGTTGGCTTCGAGAATCCGGCCGTCCAGATGCCAGATCCAGATGCCGATGATGTTCGCCTCGACAAGGCGATGAATCCGCGCTTCGCGTTGCCCCAGATCCCGGTATAGCCGGGTATTTTCGACTGCGATCGCGGCCTGTGAAGCAAGCAGCTTCAGCACGGCCGTCCTCGCTGGTACGAAAAGCCGCGCCGCGAGATTGTTCTCGAGGTAGAGCACGCCGATCAGCTTGGCTTGCGTCAGAAGCGGCAGGCACAGCACGGATCGGGCACGATGCCGGCGGATGTACGGATCGCCGACGAACAGGCCTTCGACCGACGCGTCGTCGAGGATGATGTTCTCGTCGGTCCGCACCACGTAGTTGAGAATAGCCACGGGTACCGTATCGGGTTCGATCGGGCCGTCGCGCAAGGACACGATCACGGCATCGCCGGCCGTGGTCGCCTCGGCCGCGACGCGCGGCTCGCCGTCGCGGATCAGAAGCAGCAGCCCGCGCTGTGCGCCGGCCTGCTCGATCGCGGTACGCATCAGCGTATTGAGCAGGTTTTCGAGGATCACCTCTTTAGATACCGCCTGCGAGACGGCAATGACCGTCGCCAGATCGAGATGTTCGACCGGCGCGCCGATCGTGCCGCCCGCGGTGCCGATCCGCTCGGTCTCCCGCAGATAGGGGTAGCGGGCTTCCAGCTGCTGGACTTTCCCGAGCGCTCCCCAGCATAGATACCCCTGCCGGGCATCCCGCATATAGACGCGGGCGATCTTTTCGAAGCCGCGCTCGGCATAGAACAGCGCCGCGAGTTCATTGGCAAGCGCCTGATGATGGATCAGGTCATGGTCGCGCGCGAGACCGATTGCCTCTTCGTAGAGCTGCATCGCGTCGGCGGAACGCTGCTCGAGGCGAGCGATCTCCGCGCCGACCAGCGCGGCCTGGCTGCCGAAGTTCGGCTTGCAATGTTCCGCCCACAAACACAATTGCTGATGATGGGCCGCCAGAATCCGCAGGTTGTCGGACCCGGGCTGCTGAAGTTCGGCGTGGCAAAAGGCTGCACGCGCGAGTGCCGCATAGAACTGATACTCGGCCTGCTCGTAAAACGACGGTGACGTCCAAAGCAGAGCCTCGGCGCGTTCGGCCGCGTCGCGAGCCGAAATCGCATCGCCCGCGAAGTATCGCGCCTGCAACTTGCGAATCCAGTACCAGCAGAACGCAAAAGACAGACTCGGATTGCTGCCGACCCGGCTCTCGAACTCCGCCTCGCTGAAACTCGCGTCGTCGAACACACCGAATGTCGGCGTGAGGCCCGCCAGCGTCCGCACCAGTTGGAGTTGCGGAATCATTCGATCGACGCCGAGACCGAAAGCCGTCTGACGCGCGAATTCGACGCTCGCCTCCGCTTCGCGTTGCACCTCTCGGAGCGGCTCGCCGCTTGCCAGCGAATGAGTCAGCAAGTTGTTGCGTATGAAGCACGCAAAGGTTCGGTCCGCGAGCTTCTCGGCCACATCGATCGCACGCTGCAGGATGTCACGGGCGTTTCGGATCGGCTCGGTCCATTGCATCACGTGCCCGCCGAACACCTGATAGACACGCGCGCGGATACGATCCTCGCCGTCCCGCTCGGCGAGCTGGAAACCGAGCCGGCCGAACCGGAAACCCGCCTCGCTGTGCTCGCGTTGCGGGACCAGAATCATGCTCAGCCAGGCGTACCCGAGGCATGACGCCTCGCCATTGCCGTATTCCAGACTGAGGTTGACCATCCGCCCAATGACCAGCGCGCGCAGTGATGCGTCCGTGTACCAGGCGGGCGGCATCAGCGCGGTCAAGACCGCCATGGTGCCGGCGGCAACGGGATCGGTCATCTTCGGCAAATCGAGCAGAGACTCGATCGGCCGCTCGCCGAGCCGGCTCCAGATACTGTCGTACTCTCGTTGCACTTCGCCCGCGGACGGCTGCGAATCCCATGCAACGCCGGCACGCCGCAGATATTCGAGGCCCACCTCGACCGCGCGCTCGCGCCGCCCCAACGCCATCAACAGTTCGAGTCGCAACTGCGTGACCGCGGCGAGATCGGGTAGCCCGATTGCCCTCTGGGAAAGCGCGTGAAGCCGCCCTTCCGCCGCGTCGGAAGCACCCGTCAGGAACTCACTCTCCGCGCGCCGCAACTCCAGCATGAAGACGAGTTCAGGGCGGGTTTCCCACGCGTTTTCCCGCAACAGCGCGCTGCCGGTGGTGAAATGCGTCAACGCCGCGAGGTAAGCCGCGGATGCCATTGCGCGGCTGCCAGCGAGAAGATTCAGTTCGGCGAGCCGTTCCCGCTCACCGACCTCGGTGATCAATGCTGCGCCCCGGTTCAACTGGCCCACGATATCGAACACCAGCTCCCGCGCGTGGTCGGGCGACAACTCCGTCACGAGGCGCCGGCCGATCGCGAGATGCGCCTCGGCGCGCGCCCATGGCGCAATCAATGCGTAGGCCGCCTCGTGCACGCGGTCGTGCAGGAATCGATAGGACGCGTCTTTGCGCAACACGAGCCCCGCGGTAACCGCCGGTCGCAGCGCCTCATCGAGATCCGCGAGCGTCCCGTGACGCGCGATGACGAGAACGTCGACCGGCACTTCGTTGCCAACGCACGCCATCAGCTTCAACACGTCCTGGGTTTGCTCGGGAAGACGTCCCAACCGGGTCAGCATCAGGTCGACGACGTTGTCGGTGAATCCCTTCGCGCGGATCTGGTCGAGATCCCATGACCAGCGGGCGGTCCGGTGATCGAACACGAGCATGTCCTCGTCCAGCAGCGTGTTCAGAAAATGAATCGCAAAGAACGGATTACCGGCCGTCTTTTGCTGCATCAATTCCGTCAGCGCCGCGCTGCTTTGCAGGTCGCAACGAAGAACATCCGCGACAATCTGGCTCATCTGATCGCTGCGAAGGCCTTCGAGCGCGATGGCGCTGACTCGGGTTCCAGCCCGGCGAATCGAGGCCAGGCATCGTGGCAAAGGATGGCCCGCTGCAATTTCGTTGTCACGGTATGCGCAAACGAACAGCACGTGCCTCAGTTCCGGATGCGTCGCAAGGTGCTCGATAAGATCGAGGGTCGCCGCGTCGAGCCACTGCACATCGTCGAGAAAGAGAACCAGCGGAGACTCGGCACGCGCGAACGCGCCAATCAGGCTGCGGAACGCAAGCTGAAAACGATGGCGGGCGTCCTGCAAAGGCAGATCGTTGACGACCGGCTGTTGCCCGAGGATCAGTCCGATTTCGGGGATCAGCGTGGCCAGCAGACTCGCGTTGGGTCCCAGCGCGTCGTCGAGCCCGGCGCGCCACGGAGCCAGTTCGGTTTCGCTGCGCGCGAGCAGCGGGCGGATCAGCGTCTGCAGCGCTAACGCGAGCGTCGAATAGGGTATTTCACTGCGGTACTGGTCCACTTTCCCGCTGGCAAACCGCACGCGTTGCATGCCGATCTGCCGTTGAAATTCGGTCACCACCGCCGTCTTGCCGACTCCCGCATAGCCCGAAATCAGAACGAGTTCCGGCTTGCCTTGCTGCTCGACGCGTTCGAAAGCCGTGAGCAGCGCTGCGATTTCCGACTCGCGTCCATAAAGGCGCGTGGGAGCCATCAGGCGATGCGCGAAATCCTGTTGTCCGAGCGCAAAGGTTTCGATGCCTCCATCGGCGCTCTGGCTCGCGCGGCAGCGGCGCAGATCGGCTTCAAGACCCGCCGCGCTTTGATAGCGTTCATCGGGCGTCTTGGCGAGAAGCTTCAGCACGATGTCCGACAGAGCGACGGGAATCGTCGGCAGACGTTCGACTGGCGAGACCGGCTGTCGGGCGAGATGGCTGTGCACCCAATCCGCCGTATCGCCGGCGCTGAAGGGCAATACGCCCGTCAGCATCTCGTAGAACATCACGCCGAGCGCGTACAGATCACTGCGAGCGTCCACCGGCCGGTTCATGCGCCCCGTTTGCTCCGGCGCCATGTAAGCGAGGTTGCCCGTGACCGCACTGACCTGTGAATGCGCTTCGACACCGCGGGAAATCCGCGACGCGACGCCAAAGCCGGTGATGGCTGTCGTCCCCGCCGACGCGTCCGTGAAGATATGTGCGGGCTTCAGATCCCTGTGGATGAGCCCGCGCTGATGAATCTGGCTCAGCGCCGAAGCGATGCCGATCGCACGGTCCAGAAACCGGTCTGTTTCCATGGCGGCGCCCAGCAGCGCCGTGAGCGGCTGACCACCCGGGTCCTTCAGCAGCAGCACGGTGTGGCCCTGTTCTCGCAGCAGCTTCAGTGGCGTGGCGGCCCAAGCGCCGACCAGTTCGTCCCTGAGTTTGTACTCGTGCGTCAGGCGCGCGGCGCTCGCAGGATCGGCGCGCGATGCGGAAATCCACACGGCCAGCACCGCTTCGCGGCGACCGTCGGGCGCGAGATGCCAGCCGCGGCCAAGCGCGCGATCGCCCTCTTCGAGCACGAACTGCAAATACACCTTGTCGCCGGAATTGAAAAAAAAGGACGGGCTCATCAACGGACTCTCGCACCTTACCGAGGGAAGCTCACGCACTCGATCGGGTGCGATCGGGAAAGTGTCGTGCCGAATGGTCTTCGGGAATGTCGACGGCATTATGCCAGTCGGGTTCAATTCCGAAGCGCAGTCCAGTCCAAAACCTGAAGAGTTCTGAACGGCAGCTTAAACGTCCTGCCCGCGACGAAACTTTAAGAACGCTTCATTAGGCATCGAGCCGGTTCGAATTCGAGAATGAGTGAGGCGCACGTTGCGCAACCTTCCAACCACCCGAAGCAACCACTATGCATACCCAATCTTCAGTCTTCCCTGCTGTTCCACACCGCGAGCGTTCGTGCACGGCGCTGACCTTCTTCGCAGGGCTCGCCGCACTGCTGGTTTCCCTTCACGCCGCGCTCGCACATGCGGCCGCACCGCAGGTCGGCACGCAAGGCCCCGGCTTCTATCGCATGATGCTGGGCTCCTACGAAATCACGGCGCTGCTCGACGGCACACATCCGTTTCCCGTCGACACCGTGATGACGGACGTGCCGCGCCGAGTGATCGACCAGGATCTCGCGGAAGATGATCTCGCGTTGCCGCTACAAGGTTCGATCAACGCGTTTCTGATCAACACCGGCAGCCAGCTGATCCTGATCGATACCGGCGCGGGCGTGCTTTACGGCGATTGCTGCGGCCATCTGCTCGCGAACCTGCGAGCCGCCGGCTATCAGCCTGAACAGGTGGACCAGGTGCTGCTCACGCATATGCACAAGGACCACGTTGGCGGCGTGATTCGCGCCGGCCAGATGGCATTTCCCAACGCGGTGCTGCGCGTGTCGCAACGGGAGGCCGATTACTGGCTCGACGCCGGCAACAAGAAAACCGCGCCGTCGTTTCTGAGTTCGTTCTTCGATTCGGCGGCGCAATCGGTGGCCCCCTATATCGCGGCGGGACGTTTCCGGCCGTTCGACGGCGACGCCACGATCGCGCCCGGTGTCAGCGCACTCGCCACGCCGGGTCACACGCCGGCACATACGGGCTATGTCGTGAAAAGCGGGCAGCAGACGCTGATCGTCTGGGGTGACATCATCCACGTCGCGGCCATCCAGTTGCGCGACCCGAGGGCTTCCGTCGAGTACGACTCGGACGCCGCCGCGGCCAGGCAGTCCCGCCTCGCGTTGCTCGACCGTGCGGCGCGCGAACATGACGTGATCGCGGCCGCGCATATTTCGTTTCCGGGTCTCGGGCATGTGCGCAAGGAGGGCGGCAGCTACGTGTGGATTCCGCTGAATTACGATGCGGACCCGGCAAGCCACGCCGCGACCGCCGTCAAGGCGGCGCCCTGAAGTAGACGCGCGAGCGCGCGTCAGAGAAAGCGCCGGGGACGCTGGCAACAGCGCCCGGCGCGCGGCGCTCAGCTATTGCGCCGGGCAAGCACGCATCGCGGAGGTGCGGATCATCGCGTCCGCATTGACCGCGCCGGTGCGACCGCACGGTTTGAAGATTTCGTCGCCACGGCTGATCGGCTCGCCGCTCAGCGCGCAAACGCCCGACTTGCGGGCGCGCACCAGACGCCACAGCTGTGCGCCGTAATAACAATTCGTCGAATCGCGCCACTCGATCGTGGCGCTCGTCCTGGTGGGCCGTTCGACAACGATGATGGTCGCGTGACCGCCCCCGGCTCGCGTGGCCGAGCGATCGGCATGGCGAAGCTTCTTTGAGAGAGACATCTGCTGTTCATCGTCGGTCTGCTCGGCTCTCGCCAGCGATCCTACGATTCGAGCCCACGTGTCCTGTACTTCCATTTCTACGAACATCGTCGTCACTCCGTCTCTGAACGTCTACCGGGGGATGAAATGCGCGGCTGAACCAGGCCGCCAGCTCAGGCGGTCGCCGCAAATGCGAGCAGATCGCGGTTCAGGCGTTCCGCATGGGTCAGCATCAACGCATGCGGAGCGCCATCATAGACGTCGAGCGTGGCGCCTTTGACGAGCCGCGCCGCCGCGCGCGAAGTCAGATCGAGTGGCGCGGTCTGATCGTCGCCGCCATGAACGAACCACGTGGGAATATCGATTCGCGCGAGATCGGCGTGGAAATCCGTGGCCGAAAATGCCGTCACGCAGTCGATCGTCGCCTTCAGAGAAGCCTGCATCGCCATGTTCGAGAGCCAGTCGTGCACCGGCTTCGTTACCGCCGAATCAGGCCGGTTGGCGCCCGTGACGAGCGGGTTGAAGGCATCGACGAAACTCGCGCGGTCGCGGCGCAGCGCGTCGCGCATGCCTTCGAATACCGCAGGGTCGACGCCCTCCGGGTTGTTCTCGCCACGCTGCAGGCCCGGCGTCACCGATCCGATGAACACCGCTCGCGAGACGCGGCGGGTCCCATGTCTTGCGATGTAACGCGCCACTTCGCCACCGCCCATCGAAAATCCGACCAGCACCGCATCCTCGAGCGCGAGCGTCTCCAGCACAGCGTGAAGATCGTCGGCGAGCGTGTCGTAGTCATACCCTGTCCACGGCTGAGCCGAGCGGCCGAAGCCGCGGCGGTCGTAAGCCACGGCACGAAACCCGTGCGCGGCGAGATGCAGCATTTGCGGGTCCCACATGTCGGCATTGATCGGCCAGCCGTGAATGAACACCACGGGACGTCCCACGCCCCAATCCTTGTAGTAGAGCGACGTGCCGTCGGGCGTGTCGATGAATTTCATATGCGTTTCCTCATTCGTTTGAACGTGCTCGCGGCAAGCTGCGCGCGAGCCGTGCGCTTACCAGCCAAACTTTGCTTCGACGCCGACGTAGTCCGCGTTGCGCGCGCCGAGCGCGCGGATCGAATCGCCGACTTCGAAGTGCACGGCTTCGAGCGCGAGCGCGACGTTGTCGTTGACGCTCCAGTCCGCTCGCACCTGTGCGTACATGCCGGTCCAGAGATTGCCCTTGCCTGCCGTGCCTGGCACCGTCGCCATGCCCTGGCCGTAAATCGCGTCGGCCGTGGTATCGCGCCACTGGAAACCGAGCGCGGTGAGCAGCGTCACCTTCGGCGCCAGCCTGAAGGTGACCGACGGCTTCACGTGGATCAGGTTGCTGTATCCGGTGTAGCCCGCCAGCGTGAAGTAGTAGCCGTTGGGAAAGAGCGGATTGAAGGTCTCGACGCGGCCGTCGCCGGGATGCCGGTCGCCCGACGCGCCGTCGACCTGCAGGCCGATGCGCGGCTTGCCCGGCAACGCGGCGAACGTGTAGCCGCCCAGCGCGCCGAATGCCCACGCGCCGATCGTGTCGGTGCCCACGTGGCCGGTTTGCAGCATCGCTTCCACGTCCCAGTCGAGCGACGCGTTTTTGCCCGTGTAGCGCGCATCGAACACATCGCGCCGCTCGGTGCCGGCCGCGTCGAGAAACCGTGCGTTGTCGCGCGTGTAAAGCGACCAGTAAGCGGACAGATCGCCCGGCCCCACGCTCGCGCGCTCAACCCGCACGCCACTGAAGGTCAGGTGACCGTTCGACACGTCGTCGAAAACCCGCTCGTCGCGATACTGGACCGGTTGCGTCAGATAACCGATGAAGCGCCACTTGCCGAGCTCGTAGTCGGCCCACAGCGCATCGAACGCCTGGCGCACGTTCGGACCGTCGCGCACCGAAACGAAACGCTGCAAGTCGAACGCCATTTCCTGACGACCGACGCGCGCCTTGAAGGTACCGGGCCCCACTCCACCGACGAACGCGATGAACGCCTGCTCGGTGTCGAGCGGATTGCGGTCGACGGGCGTGACCGAATCCTTGCCGAACGGCCGCGCATCGACGAGCTGGAAGAAGGCCTGCACGTGCGAGCCGAAGCGCGCGTCCGCATGCACCTCGGCACGCTGGATCACCCAACTGTCCGGCGTCTGGCTCCCGAGGCCGAACAACGGCGTGTTGTTCAACTCGAAGCGCTCGCGCAGATTGGCGCCGAGCGACAGATACCAGCTGGGGTCGCTCGACAGCGGAATGTACTTCAACGCATCGAGCGGCTTGCGCGGCACGCACGGATTCGCGAGCGCACCCCAGTCCTCCTGCCAGCGATTGAACGAGGGAACCGGGCGTTGCGCATTGCAGGCGACGGACGATGCGGCCACCGCCTGCGCGGTCTGCGCATGCGCCGCGCCCGCCTGCAAGCCTGCGCACGTGGCGAACGCGGCGAACATGACGTTCGCGCGGACCGCACGCGCGAGCGCCGTGCTGCGTTTGGCGCGTGATAACTCGCGAGTCCTCATGCCACTCACTTCGCGCGCTGATGCAGTTCCGCGACATAGCCGCCCGGAAACTCGACCATCGCCGTGCGGCCTTCGACGTTTTGTGCCGACGCCTGTAGCACCTTCACGTTGGCTGCCTGCGCCTTTGCGAGCGTGGCGTCGAGATCGTCCACCTCGTAGCCGGTGGTTTCTCGGCCATACGGGTACGGCAACTTGCCGTCGGTCACGAACACCAGCATGTTGCCGAAGCCTGACCGGATTCGCGCCCGGCGGATCGTCTCGCCCGGCTTGCCGATCTCCGCGCCATCCGCATGGCGGTTATCGGAAACGATCTTGCCGTGCGAGAAGCGCACGAAGCGCTTGATGAAGTCCTGCGCCTGGTACTTCGACACATAGACGCGATTGTCCGGCACGTGTTCGAGCGGCGCATACGATGGCGCCTTGGTGTGCCAGTACAGCTGCATCGTCAGACCGCCCGGCCACTGAATGATCGCGTCCTTGCCGATCGGATCGTCGAACGGTTCGACGACCACGTCCGCGCCAGCTGCGTGCGCGGCACGCACGGCCTTGTCGATATCGGTCACGAGGTAGCCCGTGCGTTCGTTGCCGAACGGGTAAGGAACCGCCGTCTGGAACGCGAATACCGACAGCATGCCCACCGGCGTCTGCACGTATTGCGAAGCGGTTTTGCTCGGCGTGGGCGTGACCGTGAACACCGCGCGCGGCGAGGCCTTGCCGCCGAAGGTCGCGACGAAGCTGCTGACGAATGCGTCGATGTCTTCGTTCGACACATAGACGTGCGTGGTGTCGTATTGCGGACCGACCGACACCACCGGCGCAACCGCCGTCGCCGGTGAAGCGAGCGGATACTGGCCGTCATCGGCGAAAGCCGGCGCACCGGGCAGCGCTGCGCCGAGCATCGCGAGCGCAATGGTTAGGGATCTCAAGGGACGATCGAGACGAATGAGTTTCACGTGAGGTTCCTGTTGAAAAAGAATGCGATCAGCCCGCGGGCTCAGAGCGTGTCTTTCGAATCGGCCTTGCGGCATGCCAGCGCCGCGACCAGAGCAAGCAGCGCGAGCGGCAGCAACAGCGCCCAGAACGACGCGGCGAGCCAGCCCGCCGCCCCTGCGCCCGCACCGGCCGCGAAGGCGAGCACCGGCGGCAGCGTGGTCGCGAGGCGGCCCCGCGCGATCGCGCGTTCGGCCTGACTGGTGCCCGGCGCGAACAGATCGAACACGTCGATCACGGCCTGCGTGACATTGCCGGTCATCACGGTATTGGCGACCACGCTGCGCGCGGTCAGCCGGCCGTGCGCGTTCTGCACGCCCATCGAGGCCGCGCCGAGCAGGCCGCAGGCGATCGTCAGCGGCGCGTCTGCGTTGACGATGGGTACGGCAAAGAGACCCGCGCCCATGAACGCCGCGAGCAAGACGATTTGCAGAAAATAAAGCACGCCCACGCGCACGCCATGCGTGCGCTGACGCAGCCTGTCATCGAGCAGGCGCGCGCCGACGATGCCCGCCACGAAGGCGGGAAACGCGAGCCACTTGATCAGCAGTCCGCTGCCCGCGCCCGCGAGCCCCGAACCAATCAGAATGAAATTGCCGGTGACGTGCGCCGTGAACAGCCCGAACAGCGCGACGAATCCGAGCGTGTCGACATATCCGGCTACGAAAGCGAGCACGGCGTTTTCGCCGCGCAGCGGCTCGAGCGCCGCCTTCGCGGACGCCGAGCCCGCCTCTATGGCTGCTTGCTGCATGACGAGTCGACCTTGTTGGCACACGTGGCGGCAGCCTCGTGCGGCGCGCTCGAAGTTTGCGCCTGCGGTGCGCGCCATTGCGCCTGTACGAATGGAATCGCGTGTTCACCGATCACGATGCCGAGCAGGCCGGCCAGCGCGATCAGCGGCGGTGCGGGCGACTGCACGCGCGCGAAGTAATAGAGCAGACCGACCACGAGGCCCGCTCCCAGCGAGATCAGATATGTCATGTTGCGTTCCTCGTGCTTCGCGTCCGCGCGAGGCGGACGCATGCTATACAGCCGTCGGCTCAATGACCCGCGGTCGCGATGCTCAGACGGTTCGTCACGCCGGTGACGCCCGCGACCTGCTGCGCCTGCTGCTGCGCGAGGTCGATCTGCGCCGCCTCAGGCACCGAACCTTCCAGCGTGATGGCGCCGGACTTCGCGACAACCGTCATGTGCGAAGCGTCCACGCCGCCTGCCTTGACGATCGCCTTGCGCACGTTGGTGGCGAGATGGCGGTCGGCGGCACGCTCGGCCTTCTTTTCGGCCTTGCGCTGTGCCTTGGCCGGATCTTTCGGCGCGGCGGGATGCGCCTGAACAGGCGGTACGTAGGCGATTCCCGCATCGTCGGCGAACACGCTGCCCGCGTAGCCCGCGAACAGAACGATGGCGGCGAGCGCCGCGGCCGGCTTGAGTTTCGAATGCAGTTTCATCGAGTCGATCTCCTTGTTGTTTGGCGAACCCGTGGTCCGCCGCTAAAAGTTTGACGTGCGCGCGTCCGCGGGAACGTCCCGGTTCAACGTGATCCGGTAGCGCCCCGGTCCGCCGATCGCGACCGTGGCGAACAGGATCAGCAGCATCCACGCGAACTGAGCCTGCTCGAGACTCCAATCCGGATGTACGAGCGTGAGCGCCACCACGGTGACGACCAGAACCGGCAGTGCGGCGAGCCGCGTGAAAAGGCCGACGATCATCAGCACCGGACACACGACCTCCGCGAAGATCGCGAAGGCCAGCGTGAAGGCGCTGCCCAGGTGCAGCGGGTCCTCGATCACGCCGAGCTGCGCCCTGATGTGCAACATCTTTGGCAAGCCGTGCACGATCAGCAGAAGCACGCTCGCGCTAACGCGCAAAAACAGCAGCGCGACATCGGCGGCGTTGGAAGTATCAGGACGTTTCATCGTAGTTTTCATCGCAGGTCTGCGCGGCCCGGAACGCGAAGCAGCTCAAGCCGCTTCGCTCGCGTGTTCGCCGAGGATCTGCTTCGCGTAACGCACGCCGATGCCGTACGCGCTGTGCGCCTTGAAGATGTCCATGCAGCCTTCGTAGGTCTCGCCGCGGGCCCAGTCGCGTTGCAGTTCGCACATGAACTGCAGCGAGGTCATCGGCACCGCGCCGGCCTGGATCACGCGTTGAATCGCGCGCTCGTGCGCTTCTTCGGTGATGTCGCCGCAAGCGTCGGTCGGCACGTAGATCTCAAAGCCTTCCGCGAGCATCTGAACGGTCGGGAATGCCACGCACACTTCCGTCCACAGACCGGCGATCACGATCTTCTTGCGGCCCGTGGCCTTGATCGCCGCGCGGAAACCCGCGTCTTCCCACGAGTTCATCGAGGTGCGATCGACCGGCTTGATCTGCGGGAACACCTGCTGCACTTCGGGCAGCAGGTGGCCGCTGAACGAGTCCGCGGCGATCGTCGTGAGGACCGTCGGCACCTTGAACAGCCTGGCGGCCTTCGCGAGGATCTGCACGTTGTGCAGCACGGTGGTGCGCTCGTGCGAGTGCGTGCCGAAGAACATCTGCGGCTGGTGGTCGATCAGCGCGAGCGCGCAGTTCTCGGGGGTCAGCAGTTCAAAAGCCATGGTTGCTCCAGTGAGGTACGGGTATGGACACGCGATGCCGCGCGCAGCGGTCATCGAACGCGTGCAGATTACGGATCGCGCGCCTTAAAGTCCTTGGGAAAACCTGAAGCGTTATGAACGCTTCAGGTCAGCCGAGGCGAGCGCGCGAGAGTGGGCTTCAGCCCTTGAGGAAGGCGAGCAGGTCGGCGTTGACCTGGTCGACGTGCGTGCTGCACATGCCGTGCGGAGCGCCCGCATAGACCTTCAGCGTGGCGTTCTTGACGATCTTCGCGGAGAGCTTCGCGGAATCGTCGATCGGCACGATCTGGTCGTCATCGCCGTGCAGGATCAGCGTGGGCACGCTGATCTTCTTCAGGTCTTCGGTGTAGTCGACTTCCGAGAACTGCTTGATGCACTCGTACTGGCCTTTGATCGAACCGGCCATGCCCTGGCGCCAGAAGTCCTGCACGAGGCCTTGCGAGACCTTTGCGTTGGGACGGTTAAAGCCGTAGAACGGCGTGGCCAGGTCCAGATAGAACTGCGAGCGGTTCGCGGCCACGCCCGCGCGGATGCCGTCGAACACCGACATCGGCAGACCGTTCGGGTTGTTCGCGGACTTCACCATCTGCGGCGGCACCGCGCCGATCAGCACAGCTTTGGCAACACGCTTCTCGCCATGGCGACCGATGTAGTGCGCCACTTCGCCGCCGCCCGTGGAGTGACCGACCAGCATCGCGCCCTTCACATCGAGCGCGTCGAGCACGGCGGCCAGATCATCGGCGTAGGTGTCCATGTCGTTGCCCTCGGAGGGCTGGCCCGAGCGGCCATGGCCGCGGCGGTCGTGCGCGATCACGCGGTAGCCCTGATTCACCAGGAACAGCATCTGGGCGTCCCACGCGTCGGCGCTCAGCGGCCAGCCGTGCGAGAAGACCACCGGCGTACCGGTGCCCCAGTCCTTGAAGTAGATCGGCGTGCCGTCCTTGGCATTCACATAGCCGCCGCCATGATGATGGCCCGTGCCATGAGCGTGCGATGCGCCCGCCGCACCCGCGTTGCTTGCCGCGCCAGCCGCGTTGGCGGAAAAGCTGGCCATGGCCGCCGCGGCACCCGCCATGCCGGCGCCGGCGGAAAGCAGGCGGCGGCGTGTGGCCGAAGGAATGGACTGTTCGATGTTCTGCGTATTCATGGTGCTTCTCCGTCGTTGCATCGCTAGGCGTGTGGTTAGCGATGAGGTTCGCATTTGCGTGGAAAGCGACGCGGCGCGGACCTGACTGGGTCGAGGAGCGCCGCATGCAGGACGAAGCTTAAGAACGCGACTCTTCAAAGTCCTTGTGGCGATCTGAAGAGTTCTGAAAATGCGAAGACGCGCGGAGAATGCATCGAAGGTGCGACGACTCTAACTTTTGTCATCGCATGGAAATATTTTTGCGGGTGAGAGCCGACTGGCGGCTGTGAACTCACCACCGGTGCGGCTAGACGGGGTGCTGCCCGATGCGCGCTTCAAGAAACTGCAACAAGGCCCGCACTTTCGTCGAATGCCTGCGATTGGGCAGGTATGCCGCATGGACCACGACATCGCCGCTCTGCGGCGTCACCTTCCAGTCAGCGAAGCATCGCATCAGGCGGCCGGAATCGATGTGTTCGTTCACCAGCCAGTCGGGCAATAGTGCGAACCCCTGCTCCGCCAGGACTGCTTGAAGGAGCATATCGAGACTGTTCGATATCAGTCGCCCGCGCACGTTGACCTTTTCAATTTCCTCCCCGCGCGTGAACGTCCAGATCTGGCGTGCCCGATAGCTTCCGCCATAGGCGATGCGCAGACATTCGTGTTCGGCGAGGTCGGCTGGCTCCTCGGGCATTCCCGCCTTTTTCAGGTACTCGTGGGCCGCAACCACGAAGCGCGGGTTGTCGGCCATCTTCCTGACGATGAGATTCGGATCGCCGCTGGGCAGCCCGATCCGCACAGCCACGTCGATGCGATCGAGCGCGAGATCCACGAAATGATCCGCAACCACGACGTCCAGCGCAACGCGAGGATATTCACGCAGGAAAGCGGCGAGATGCGGCGCAAGCACGATGCGGTTGTACGTGGACGGCACCGTTACGCGCAATGCGCCAACCGGCGCCGCGCCGCTGTCCAGCACGCTTTCGTCGGCCTCGGCAAGCTCGTCGAGCAGCCTGGAAATCTGTTCGACATACGTCGCGCCAGCATCGGTCAGGCTGACACGCCGCGGTGTTCGCGTCAGCAGCGCGGTGCCGAGCGAGTCTTCGAGTGCGTCCATCAAACGCGTGACCGACGAGGTTGCCACGCCCAGACGCTGGGCGGCTTTCGCGAAGCCGCCGGCATCAGCCACTTCGAGCAGGGTGTTGAGGGCGAGCAATTTGTCCATGCGGGGGATTATGCCAGCGGGAATCGGGCAGTTCGCACTCTGCGCGCCTTCATAAAGCACAAGGCTTAATGGCGGGCTCAGGACTTTTCAGGTGCGTGATGGCAGCCTACCGTCATCACGACCTTGGCTGTCGAGCGCCGCTCCTCGCGTTGCGTGGCGCGCAACGGGGGATTGCGCGCCGATCGTATTCCGCATGCACCGGCTCGCGCCTAACCTTGGTGCAGTCGCGAACACCAGTTTCGCTGTCGCACAACCGGACGCCAATTCGCGGACTGCATAGCAAGTTGAAAAACCCAGTCGTTAAATACTTTCCTCGCTCAAGGAGCCATCATGTCCACTCCCTCGCGCACGCTCGGCGGCAACGAGCGGCCCGTCAAGCTCACCCAGGGACTCATTGCACTATTCGCATTCAGTTGCGGCGCGATCGTTGCAAACCTGTACTACGCGCAGCCGATTACCGAGCTGATCGGTCCGGCGCTGCACATGTCCGGTGGCACGGCGAGCCTGATCGTTTCGCTCACGCAGATCGGCTACGCACTTGGTCTGTTTTTCATCGTGCCCTTGGGCGACCTGCTCGAGAACCGCAAGCTGATGATTACGACTGCAGTCGTGTCGATCGCGAGTCTCGCCGCCGCATCGCTGATGAACACGCCCAGCTGGTTTCTGCTAATGTCGCTGCTGATCGGCTTCAGTTCCGTGGCCGTGCAGATCCTGATCCCGCTCGCGGCACACCTTGCCCCTGATCATTCCCGCGGCCGTATCGTCGGTACGATCATGGGCGGTCTGCTTCTCGGCATCCTGCTGTCCCGACCGCTGTCGAGCATCGTCGCGGATCACTTCGGCTGGCGCGTCGTGTTTGCCGCGGCCGCAGTCGTGATGGCGCTCGTGACGACCGTGCTCGCGCTGACGATTCCGCGCCGGCAACCGGACCATAGCGCCACGTATTTCGAGCTGATCGGCTCGCTGCTGGTGCTGGTGCGAACCATGCCTGTACTGCGCCATCGTGCGCTCTATCAAGGTTTGATGTTCGCGTCGTTCAGCCTTTTCTGGACTGCGGTTCCGGTTGAGCTCACGCGCCAGTACGGCCTGTCACAGACGGCGATCGCGCTGTTCTCACTGGTTGGCGCAATCGGTGCGACATCGGCACCCGTCGCAGGCCGCCTCGCGGACGCGGGACACTCCATTCGCGCTACTTCTGTGGCGCTGATCGTGGCCGCGTTGTGTTATCTGCCGGCACTCGTTCATCCCGCGTCCGGAGTTTTCGGCCTCGTGGTTACCGGGATTGCACTCGACTTCGCTGTGCAGATGAACATGGTGCTCGGCCAGCGAGAGATCTACGCGCTGCACGCGGCAAGCCGCAACCGCCTCAACGCGCTGTACATGACGAGCATCTTCGTTGGCGGCGCGATCGGGTCCGCGCTTGCGAGCACGCTCTACGAGCGCGGTGGGTGGCCGCTGGTCGCTGGCGTTGCCCTTGCATTCCCGCTGGTTGCGTTCGTCCACTTCCTGCTGATCGGACGGCCGTACGCTCTCAACAAGCGCTAGACCCACGCGCGCTTCGCCAGGGCCGCCCTGGCAGCGCACCAATGACAAAACGCCACGGAAATCGCTTTTCGTGGCGTTTCTCTTTGTACCTTGTGCGCGTTGCCCTACCGGGGCGACGACGCATCGAGTGAGACTTACACTGCCGCAATCGCCTCACGTGCGCTCGCGAGCGCGGCGCCGGCCGCATCCGGACCCATCGCCAGGCCTTCGGCATAGATGAAGCTCACGTCGGTCATGCCGAGGAAGCCGAGAAACGACTTCAGATACGGCGTCTGGGTATCGTTCGGCGTGCCTTGATACTTGCCGCCACGCGCCGAAACCACGAACACTTTCTTGCCCTTCACCAGACCTTCCGGACCGTTCTCGGTGTAGCGGAACGTGATGCCGGCGCGAGCGATCCAGTCGAAGTAAGTCTTCAACTGCGACGAGATGCCAAAGTTATACAGCGGTGCACCGATCACGATGATATCCGCGGCCTGCAGTTCCGCGATCAGCCCTTCGCTGCGCGCGTTGATCGCCTCCTGCTCGGGGTTACGCTGGTCGGCCGGCGTGAAGAACGTACCGAGGATGGCGTCGTCCAGGTGCGGCAGCGGCTCCGCTTGCAGGTTGCGCGTGACGACGGTCGCGCCTGCGTTCGACTGTTGCAGACGCGCCGTCAGTTCGTTGACGAGCAGCGTCGACTGGGCGCCTTGCGAGCGGGCGGCGGAATTGATTTGGAGGATCGTGGCCATGTTGGCTCCTTCGGGTTTCGGTTTTATCGGTTACGCAAGCTTGCGCGGTGAAGAATGTTTGCCCGAATGCACCCTGTCGGCAACTGAAGCGTTATTAATTAAATTTAATCTGCGTCTGTCGCATCAGTCGATTGAGCCTCCCGCGACGAAACGGCAGGTCGCTGGGGCACCGTAAACTGAATGACCGCGCCGCGCGGCGAAGATTCAGTAGCCCACAACCGCCCGCCATGGGCGTCGATGATCGAACGGCAGATCGAAAGTCCCATCCCCAAGCCGGTCGCCTTCGTGGTGTAGAACGCCGTGAACGCGTGTTCGGTACCGTTCGGGCCAAAGCCCGGTCCCGAGTCGCGCACGGTCACGAGCACGCAGGCGCCTTCGGTCTCGGTCGTGCTGATGCAAACCTGCCGTACCCCATCGATACCGTTCAATGCTTCCAGCGCATTGATAATCAGATTGAGCAAGACCTGCTGCAATTCCACCCGGTCGCCTTCAACGAACGGCAACCCCTCCGCGAGTTGCGTCTCCAGCTGGGCACCACTCTTTCTTGCTTCGCCCTGGACCAGGTCGGCGATCTCACGGATGACCTCGTTGATATCCACCGGCTCCTTTCTCCGTGGCGCCTTCCTCACCAGCTGTCGGATTCGGCCGAGCACGTCCGCGGCGCGATTGGCGCCGCCGACGATACTGTCGAGCGCGCGGCTGGCCTCGTCGATGTCGGCGGGCTCGCGGTCGAGCCATCGCAACGCGGCCTCGGCGCTGATCACCGTCGAGGCGATCGGCTGACTGAGTTCATGAGCAATCGAGGCCGCGAGTTGCCCCATGGTCGCAACGCGGTTCGCATGCGCCAGTTCGGCCTGCACCTCGCGATAGCGCTCTTCGCTCTCGCGGACTTTCTTTTCCGCCTGCTTCTGCTCGGTCAGGTCGAGCACAAAGGCGACGCCTTTCCGGCCGTTTGCGTCGGAGGCGGCAAAGCCGACGATGACGGGTACGCGGCCGCCGTCCTTCCTGACGTATTCCATCTCGAATGGCTTGGTGCGACCGGTTTCTGCCAATTCGATCCGCGCGCGGATGGCGTCGTCATGCTTTTCCGGCGCCGTCAGATCCACACAGCGCACGCGGCCCGCGACGAGATCGTCGCGCCCGTAGCCCACCATGCGCAGAAACACGTCATTGGCTTCGAGGATGTTCCCATCGGCATCCCAGACATTGAATCCGATGATGTTGGCATCGACCAGACGCCGCATCTTTGCCTCGCTCTCCGCGACGTCGCGATACAAACGGGCATTTTCGAGCGAAACTGCAGCCTGCGAGGCCATGATCTTCAGCACAGCGATCCCGCCGGGACTGAACCCGCGGGCAATGCGATTGTTCTCGAGGTAGAGCGCACCCATCGGCTTTGCGCCATTCCTCAGGGGCAGGCACAGAATGGAACGCGCGCGATGTTCGCCGACATAGGGGTCTGTGGCAGACATCGGCTCGGCTGAAGCGTCGTCGAGAATCGTAGTCTCGCCCGTACGCAACACGTGGTACAGGACCGACTCCGGCAACATCGTCGCGTTGACCGGCGCGTCGGATAGCTGCAGACGGACCGCATCGCCGGCCGTGGTGGCTTCCGCAGCAACCCGATGCGTACGCCCATCCGACAGGATCAGCAACCCCCTTTCGGCGCCCGCCTGCGAGCGCGCTGAACTGCCGCAAGCCGTGCATGATCTCGATCTTCTGCATGAATGCGCTCCCGTGAGCGCGCATCATCGTGCATCGCCGCATCGACGCGTCCTGTCTGCAACTCCAGATACGCGTTGTCGATGGTCGGGAACTGGCGCAGACCGGTGCCCGCGAAGTGTGCCTTCGCGTAATCCGCCGCCGACGTCCCCGTCTTGATTGCGAGCGACTTGCCCTTCAGGTCGTCCTGGCCCCTGATCGCGCTGGTGGCCGGGACCATCAGCGTGAAGCCGCTGTCGTAGCAGCCATCGGGGAAATCGATCACTTTCTTGCGCTCGTCCTTGATCGTGATGCCCGCGAGCGCGACGTCGACGTTATGGGTTTGCAGCGCCGGCAGGATGCTGCTGAAGTCCATCGGCTGCAGCTTGTAGTCGAGCTTCAGGTCCTTCGCGATGGGCACGAAGGCCGTGTCGCAGGCGACCAGCAAGGTCTCGGCCCGCGCGGCATGACCGAGGACGGAAACGGCGACGAGTGCAGCCGCGGCGAATTTTGTATACCCCGATAGGAGACGTCGGACGGAAGGCGCGGGGAGCCGAAGCATGTCTTTGCGCCGAAGCGCATTTGCCCGACGCAATAGGGCATGCGGGATGCTGCGAATGCTCTGGGGCTGGACGGTTTTCGCGCGCGGCGGGTGTCGCCATTGAAAGTGGATTGCAAGGGAAAAATCTTCAGGCGCGACGGAATAAAGGTCGATCAATCGCGTTAGCCCTTGTGTTGCAGTGGCAGCCTGACGATCGGTGCGCGATTCGGCGCTACTGGAATGAATGCCACCGAAGCTGGAGTGATTTTGAGTCACAACATGGTTCAACCCGGCTGGGTACGGATCACACACTGGATCAATGCTGTCGCGGTCGTGCTGATGGTCATGAGCGGCTGGCAGATTTACGATGCGTCGCCAATCTTTCCAGCCATTCAGTTTCCACCTTCGATCACACTTGGCGGTTGGCTCGCCGGAGCGCTGCTATGGCATTTCGCCGTGATGTGGCTGCTGGTCGCCAATTTCCTGATCTATCTCGCGCTGAATCTGGCGTCCGGACGCTTTCGACGCAAGCTGCTGCCCGTCAGGCCGAAAGAGCTGGCCGCCGATCTGGTCGCCGCGCTGCGCGGGCGCCTGAAACACGACGACCTCGCGCACTACAACTCGGTGCAGAAGCTCGCTTATCTCGTCGTGATCGCCGACATCGTGCTGATCGTGTTGTCGGGGCTCGTCATATGGAAGTCGGTGCAGTTCCCGCTGCTGCGCACGCTGATGGGCGGATATGACAATGCGCGCGTCGTGCACTTCGTATGCATGAGCGTACTGGTGGCGTTTTTCATCGTTCACGTCGCGATGGTCGCGCTCGTGCCGCGCTCGCTGCTGCTGATGATACGGGGACGGTAAATCATGACGATCCGAAAACGCACCGCGCAACCAGTCACTTTTCTCGCGACGCATGGCGAATCGATCATCCATGACGCACAGCGCGAACTCAAATCGCCCGCGCGCCGCCTGTTCGGCCGGCGGCTGCTGACGCTGGGCGGCATCGCGATGCTGTCCGGATGCGATCTGACCAACGACAAATCGGTGGACACCGCGCTGCGCCGCATCTCGTTCTTCAACGACCGCGTGCAGGCGCTGCTGTTCGATCCGAACAAGCTGGCGCCCACGTATCCCGAGTCGATGATCACGCGGCCGTTTCCGTTCAACGCGTTCTATGAGATCGACGATGTACCCGAGATCGATGCCGCGACCTACCGTCTGCAGGTCAACGGTCTCGCGCACCGCAAGCGCACCTGGTCGCTCGACGAACTGCACGCGCTGCCGCAGGAAAGCCAGATCACGCGTCTTGTCTGCGTCGAAGGATGGAGCGCGATCGGCCGCTGGGGCGGCGTGCGCTTTTCCGAATTCCTGCGTCGCGCGGGGGCGGACACGAGCGCGAAGTACGTGTCGCTGCATTGCGCGGACTACAACTACTGGACCAGCATCGACATGCCCACAGCGCTCCACCCGCAGACGCTGCTCACGCTGACTTACGACGGTGACGTGCTGCCTCCGAAGTATGGCTTTCCGATGAAGCTGCGCGTGCCGACCAAGCTCGGCTTCAAGAATCCCAAGCATGTCGTCGCTATCGAAATCACGAACCGGTATCCGGGCGGCTATTGGGAGAACCAGGGCTACAACTGGTTCAGCGGCTCGTGAGGCAATGATGTCTTCCCCCCGTCCTTCAACCATCTAGTTGGGAGGTTCTATGACACTCCGCATCAAACTTGGCGCAGCCTTTATGGCTGCAGCGTTCGCGAGCGCTGCTTTCGCACAGGCGCCCGCCACGACGCCCACGCGCATCCGTGGCGAAATCGTGTCGCAAAACGGTGACACGCTCAAGGTCCATCGTCGCAGCGGCGATACCGTGTCGGTCGATGTGAAGCCGGATGTGCGCGTTTCGGCTGTGAAAACGATGCAGCTATCGGATATCAAGCCGGGTACGTTCATTGGCACGGCTGCAACTACCGGCAACGACGGCAAGCTGACAGCAACGGAAGTGGTGGTGTTCCCCGAGTCCGCGCGCGGCACGGGTGAAGGGCATTACGCGTGGGACCTGGGCCCGAAGAGTTCGATGACCAACGCGAACGTCGACTCCGTCGTGCAGAGCACTAACGGCCGCGACCTGAAGCTGTCGTACAAAGGCGGCAGCAATGTGGTGACGGTGCCGCCAAACGTGCCCATCGTCACGTTCACGCCCGCGGAGCGCAGCGATCTTACGACCGGCAAGAAGGTGTTCATTGTCGCAACGCCCGCGTCGCAGGGAAGTTACGTTGCGCAACGTGTCGTGGTCGAAAAGGACGGCGTGGTACCGCCGATGTGAACGCTGATCTTCGGCTCGGAGAGCGCCACGCTCGGCTCATATGTTGACGTGGCGCGTGCCGACTGCGTTCGCATACCCAACCAGAATGATCTCACTGGCGTGGCGCAGATAGGCGACGGCCTTCACCGTCCGGCAAGATCCTGGCTCGCCCGAAGCCGCCACGCGCCGATGAGCGACCGATCTCCGAATTATTTTCCCCACTCCATTCCCGATATTTACTTGACATCTAAACTATCAAAACCTAAATTAATCTGACCGCGGAGTTCATTTTGGGGAACCAGCATGCGCATAGTCTGTATCGGGGGCGGTCCGGCCGGTTTGTACTTCGGTCTGTTGATGAAAAAACGCAACCCCGGCCATGACGTCACGGTGATCGAGCGCAATCGCCCCTACGACACCTTCGGCTGGGGCGTCGTGTTCTCCGACCAGACGCTCGGCAATCTGCGCGCCGCCGACGCCCCGAGCGCCGACGCGATTCTCGACGCGTTCAATCACTGGGACGACATCGAGATCCACTTCCGCGGCCGCAGCGTGCGCTCGTCGGGCCACGGCTTTTGCGGCATCGGTCGCAAACGCCTGCTGAATATCCTGCAGGCGCGTTGCGAAGAACTCGGCGTGAAGCTCGTGTTCGAAACCCAAGTCGTCGACGACAGCGCATACGACGCGGACCTGATCATCGCGAGCGACGGCCTGAACAGCGCCGTGCGCCAGAAATACGCGCATACCTATCAGCCCGACATCGACGTGCGCGACTGCCGCTTCGTGTGGCTCGGCACGAAGAAGCTGTTCGACGCGTTCACGTTCGCGTTCGAGGAAACCGAATTCGGCTGGTTCCAGGCGCACGCCTACCGCTTCGACGATCAAACCTCGACGTTCATCGTCGAAACCCCGGAACGCGTATGGCGGGCCGCCGGTCTCGACGAAATGAGCAAGGAAGACAGCATCGCGTTCTGCGAAAAGCTGTTCGCCAAGTACCTCGACGGCCATGGGCTGATGTCGAACGCGGCGCATCTGCGAGGCTCGTCGCAATGGATCCGTTTTCCGCGCGTCGTCAACAAGGAGTGGGTGCATTGGCGCAACAACGCCAACGGAACGCGAACGCCGATCGTGCTGATGGGCGACGCCGCGCATACCGCGCACTTCTCGATCGGCTCGGGCACCAAGCTCGCGCTCGAAGACGCGATCGAACTCGCGAACAGCATCAGCGCGCATCCGGGTTCGCATCCGGACGATCTGGCCGCAGCGTTGAAGCATTACACCGAAGTGCGCAGCGTCGACGTGCTGCGCATCCAGAACGCCGCGCGCAATTCGACCGAATGGTTCGAGCACGTCGATCGCTATACGTCGTTCGAGCCGGAACAGTTCGCGTATTCGCTGCTCACGCGCTCGCAGCGCATCTCGCACGAGAACCTGCGCGAGCGCGATGCGCGGTATCTGTCCGGCTTCGAAGACTGGCTCGCGAAGCGCGCGGGCGTGGAGCGCGCGGCGGACAAACATTCGATTCCGCCGATGTTCACGCCCTTCAAGGTGCGCGGCGTCACGCTGAAAAATCGCGTGATGGTGTCGCCGATGGCGCAGTACTCGGCGGTAGACGGCGTGGCCGGCGACTATCACCTGATGCATCTCGGCTCGCGCGCAATGGGCGGCGCCGCGCTCGTGATGACGGAGATGACCTGCGTGTCGCCCGAAGCGCGCATCACGCCGGGATGCCCGGGCATGTACGTGCCCGAGCATCTGGCCGCGTGGAAACGCATCGTCGATCTGGTGCATCTGCAATCGGATGCGAAGATCGGCATCCAGCTCGGCCACTCGGGCGCGAAGGGTTCGACGCGCGTCGCGTGGGAAGGCATCGACCAGCCCCTCGACGAAGGCAACTGGCCACTCGTTTCGGCGTCGCCGCAGCAGTATCTGCAAGGTATCAGCCAGCATTCGCGCGAAGCCACGCATGACGAGCTGCGCGCAATCGAGCAGCAGTTCGTGAAGGCGACGCGCATGTCGATCGAAGCAGGTTTCGATTGGCTCGAATTGCACTGCGCGCACGGCTACTTCCTGTCGAGCTTCCTGTCGCCGCTGACGAATCACCGTACCGACGAATACGGCGGCTCGCTCGAAAACCGTCTGCGTTATCCGCTGCAGGTATTCAGCGCGATCCGCGCGGTGTGGCCGCAAGACAAGCCGATCTCGGTACGGATTTCCGCGCACGACTGGGTCGAAGGCGGCAACACGCCCGACGACGCCGTGAAGATCGCGCAAGCGCTCAAGGCGGCCGGCGCGGACATGATCGACGTATCGTCGGGCCAGGTCAGCAAGGAAGAAAAGCCCGTGTTCGGCCGCATGTTCCAGACGCCGTTCGCCGATCGCGTGCGCAACGAAGCCGGCATCGCGACGATCGCAGTCGGCGCGATTTCCGAAGCGGACCACGTGAACAGCATCATCGCGGCGGGTCGCGCGGACCTGTGCGCGATCGCGCGTCCGCATCTGGCGAATCCGTCGTGGACCTTGAATGAAGCGGCGAAGATCGGCTACCTCGACATCGCGTGGCCGAAGCCCTACACCGCCGCGAAGATGCAGCTCGAACGCAATCTCGAACGCGAGCGCGCGCAAGCCATCGCCAACGCCGGCCTGACGGCGCAACAACGCGCGCAACGCGCCGAAGGAACTGTGTGAACACGTCAGACACCTCTCTCGCCGGACAACACGCTGCCGTCACCGGCGGCGGCAGCGGCATCGGCGCGGCCATCGCGCAGGCGCTGCTGCGCGCCGGCGCGCGCGTCACGCTGATGGGCCGCAACGCACAACGCCTCGAAACGCAGCGCGAACAATGCGCGGCGCTCGGCGATGTCGCGTGCATCAGTGTGGACGTCACGCGAGAAGATTCGGTCGCGCGCGCATTCGACCAGGCGGGCGCCGTCGATATCCTCGTCAACAACGCGGGCCAGGCGCAGGCCGCGCCGTTCACACACACCGATATCGCACTGTGGCAACGCATGCTCGACGTGAATCTGACCGGCGCGTTTCTCGGCACCCGCGCCGTACTGCCGGGCATGCTCGAGCGTGGCTATGGCCGCATCGTCAACGTCGCGAGCACCGCGGGGCAGATCGGCTATGCGTACGTCGCCGCGTATTGCGCCGCGAAGCATGGCGTGATCGGTCTCACGCGTTCGCTCGCGCTCGAAACCGCGACGCGCGGCATCACCGTCAACGCGGTGTGCCCCGGCTACACCGAAACCGAGCTACTGCATGCGTCGCTCGAACAGATCACGAACAAGACGTCGCGCACCGAAGCTGACGCGCGCGAAACGCTGCTGCGCTCGAATCCGCAGCGACGCTTCGTGAGTCCGGAACAGGTCGCTAACGCGGTGTTGTGGCTGTGTCGCCCCGGCTCGGATGCGATCACCGGGCAATCCATTTCCATTTCGGGTGGGGAAGTAACGTGAGCAAATCAACGCAAGCAAAAAAGTCGGCGCTGGATGCAAAGCCGTCGCGCAAAGGCGTCGCCCAACCCGCGGAGAACGTCGTGGACCTCGAAATGAGCACCGGTGCGGACAGCCACATGGGCCTGCGTCTGTGGTTGCGCATGCTGACCACCACCAACCTCGTGCAGGCCGAATTGCGCAAACGTCTGCGCGCCGAATTCGACACCACGTTGCCGCGTTTCGATCTGATGGCGCAACTCGAACGACATCCGGAAGGCCTGAAGATGACCGAGCTGTCGCGTCGTTTGATGGTGACGGGCGGCAACGTCACCGGTATCACCGATCAGCTCGAAAAAGAGGGGCTCGTCACGCGCGATACCGATCCGAACGACCGCCGCTCGATCAGCGTGTGCCTGACGCCCGCTGGCCGCAAGGCGTTCGACAAAATGGCCGTCGCCCACGAGCAATGGGTCGTCGAAATGTTCGGCGGCCTGAGCATCGACGAAAAGATGAAGACCCATCAGGACCTCGGCAAACTCAAGCGGCATCTGCTCGACAGCCTGAAAAGCTGACTTCGCACCGGAGGAATACATGACACGATCCAACACCGACGCACTGTTGGCCGGCAACCGCCTGACCCTGGCAGGCTATGAGGCGAAGCACTTCGGCTGGTCGGTGACCAACAAGGTTGCGACGATCACGCTGAACCGCCCCGAACGCAAGAACCCGCTGACCTTCGAATCGTATGCGGAGTTGCGCGACCTGTTTCGCGACCTCGCGTACGCGACCGACGTGAAGACCGTCGTGCTGCACGGCGCGGGCGAAAACTTCTGCTCGGGCGGCGACGTGCACGACATCATCGCGCCGCTGATCGATCTGCCGATGCCCGAGCTATTGCTGTTCACGCGCATGACAGGCGATCTCGTGAAGGCCATGCGCCATTGCCCGCAGCCGATCATCGCGGCCGTCGACGGCGTTTGCGCGGGCGCCGGCGCAATCCTCGCGATGGCTTCCGATCTGCGCCTCGGCACCGCGCGCAGCAAGCTCGCGTTTCTGTTCACGCGCGTCGGCCTTGCCGGTTGTGACATGGGCGCGTGCGCGATGCTGCCACGCATCATCGGCCAGGGACGCGCCGCCGAGCTGCTGTTCACCGGCCGTTCGGCAAGCGGCGATGAAGCTCACGCATGGGGCTTTTACAACCGCCTGTGCGACCCGGCCGCGCTCATCGAAGAAGCGCAGAAGCTCGCCGCCGATCTCGCGTCCGGCCCGACCTTCGCGCACGGCATGACGAAGAAGATGCTGCACCAGGAATGGAGCATGAGCATCGACGAAGCGATCGAATCCGAAGCGCAGGCGCAGGCAATCTGCATGGGCACGCGCGATTTCGAGCGCGCGTACGACGCGTTCGCGGCGAAGACGCGTCCGGTGTTCGAAGGAGACTGAGTTGAGCGCCGACCATCACAACACGTCGATCGATTTGCACAGTCCGCTCGCGTGGCCGTTTTTCGAACCGCGTCATCGCGAACTCGCGGCCGGCATCGACGCGTGGTGCCGCGCGAATCTCAAGCATCAAGAACATGGCGACACCGATGCGATCTGCCGCCTGCTGGTGCGCGAACTCGGCCAGGCCGGCTGGCTGAAATACGGCGTCGGCGGTGTCGCTTATGGCGGCCACGGCGACACGATCGACACGCGCGCGGTGTGCCTGCTGCGCGAAACGCTCGCGCGCTATTCGGGCCTCGCCGACTTCGCACTGGCAATGCAAGGCCTCGGCTCGGGCGCGATCTCGCTCGCTGGCACGCATGAGCAGAAATCGCGCTATCTGCCGCGCGTTGCGAGCGGCACGGCGATCGCCGCGTTCGCGCTGTCGGAGCCGCAAGCAGGCTCGGACGTCGCGGCGATGGCGCTGGCGGCTCGCGAAGAAGGCGACCACTACGTGCTCGACGGCGAAAAGACGTGGATATCCAATGGCGGCATCGCGGACTTCTATGTGGTGTTCGCGCGCACCGGCGAGGCACCAGGCGCGCGCGGCATCAGCGCGTTCATCGTGGATGCAGAAACGCCGGGCCTCGACATCGCCGAGCGCATCGACGTGATCGCGCCGCATCCGCTCGCTCGTCTGCGCTTCACGAACGCGCGCGTGCCGAAGAGCCGGATGCTCGGCGTGCCCGGCGAAGGCTTCAAGATCGCAATGCGCACGCTCGATGTTTTCCGCACGTCGGTGGCGGCCGCATCGCTCGGCTTTGCGCGTCATGCGATGGCCGAAGGTCTCGCGCGCGCGGCGTCGCGCAAGATGTTCGGCCAGACGCTCGGCGATTTCCAGTTGACACAGGCGAAGCTCGCGCAGATGGCGCTGACGATCGACAGCAGCGCGCTGCTCGTCTATCGCGCCGCGTGGCTGCGCGACCAGGGCGAAAGCGTCACACGTGAAGCCGCGATGGCGAAGTGGCACGCGAGCGAAGGCGCGCAGCAGGTGATCGACGCAGCCGTGCAGCTTTATGGCGGCATGGGCGTGCAAAGCGGCAGCGCGGTCGAGATGCTGTACCGCGAGATTCGCGCACTGCGTATCTACGAAGGCGCGACCGAGGTGCAGCAGCTGATCGTCGGCCGCGATCTGTTGAAGGCGCATGCGGCCGCGAACGGGAACGCACAATGAGCGCATCGTTCGAGCGGCCCGTACGCGTCCGTTTCTCGCACTGCGATCCCGCGGGCATCGTGTATTTTCCGCAGTACCTCGTGATGACCAACGTGCTCGTCGAAGACTGGTTCAACGAGGGCCTGCGCATCGACTATGCGCACATGATCGCGCGGCGCCGCATCGGCCTGCCGATCGTGAAACTCGACTGCGAGTTCTCGCGGCCGAGCCAGATGGGCGAAACGATCCTGCTCACGCTCGAAGTCCGCACCATCGGCCGCAGTTCTGTCGGCATCGAGATTCACGGGCATTGCAACGGCGAAACGCGATTCCGCTCGGAACAGGTGCTCGTGTTCATGTCGTTCGACAGCGGCCAATCGATCGACATTCCCGGCGACATCGCGAGCGCGCTCGCGGCGTACGCGCCATCGCCCTCCTCCATCGAGGCTCATCGCTGATGAAAAAAGCTCTCCTTCCCGCCGGCTGGGTCAAGCCGCGCGGCTATGCGAACGGCGTCGCGGCGAGCGGCACGCAGGTGTTCATCGCCGGCCAGATCGGCTGGGACGAACAGGCGCAGTTTCATTCCGACGACTTCGCGCAGCAGTCCGAGCAGGCACTGAAGAATCTGCTCGCCGTGCTGCGCGAAGCGGGCGGCAAGCCCGAACATCTGGTGCGCCTCACGTGGTACGTGACCGACAAGCGCGAGTACCTCGCGTCGCTGAAGGACATCGGCCGCGTGTTCCGCGAACTGATCGGCGACTACGACATCGCGATGAGCGCGGTGCAGGTCGTCGCGCTGATGGAAGACCGCGCGAAGGTCGAGATCGAAGCCACCGCGGTGATTCCGCACTGAACGGCTCAACGCCCCGGGAGACCACGATGGAACCGTCAGCACACGTCGATACTTTCGCGCGCGACAATCTTCCGCCGCAGGATCAATGGCCCGTCTTTCTCCTCGACAATCGGGACGTCGCCTATCCGCCGCGACTGAACTGCGCGACCGAACTGCTGGAGCGGACCATCGAGGCGGGACATCGCGACCGGCCGGCGATCTGGTCCGACGTGGATGGCAAGCCTCAAGCGACCACGTATGGCGAACTGCTCGCAATGGTCAACCGCAGCGCGCATGTGCTCGTCGATGAAATGGGCTTACGGCCCGGCAACCGCGTGCTGCTGCGTGGACCGAACACGTTGCAGATGGCCGTCGCCACGCTCGCGGCGCTGAAGGCCGGGCTCGTCATCGTGCCGACCATGCCGCTGCTGCGCGCGAAGGAGCTCAAGCAGATCATCGAGAAAGCGCAGGTCAGCGCAGCGCTTTGCGATGCGCGCCTGACCACGGAACTCGAGCGCTGCACGAATCCGCGCGACGAGTTCTACTGCGCGCTGCTGAAGCAGACGCGCCGCTTTCACGACGATTCCGCCGATTCGCTCGAGACGCTCGCCGTCAACAAGCCCGAGCACTTCACCGCATGCGACACCGCCGCCGACGACGTCTGCCTGATCGCGTTCACGAGCGGCACGACCGGCGCGCCGAAAGGCTGCATGCATTTCCATCGCGACATGATCGCGATGTGCGATCTGTTCCCGCGTCATGTGCTGAAGCCATCATCGAGCGACATCTTCTGCGGCACGCCACCGCTCGCGTTCACGTTCGGGCTCGGCGGCCTGCTGTGCTTTCCGCTGCGCGTCGGTGCGTCGACGGTGCTCGTCGAAAAGCTCACGCCGCAGACCTTGCTCGACGTAGTCGAACGTTTTCACGCGACCGTGATGTTCACCGCGCCGACGTTCTATCGGCAGATGGCGCCGCTCGTCGCGCAACATGACGTGTCGTCGCTGAAGAAGACCGTGTCGGCCGGCGAGGCGCTGCCCGATTCGACGCGGAGTCTGTGGCGCGCGGCGACCGGCATCGACATGATCGACGGCATCGGCGGCACCGAGCTGATCCACATCTTCGTTTCGTCGCAAGGCGCGGAGATCCGGCCGCACGCGATCGGCCGCGCGGTGCCGGGCTACGTGGTGCAAGCCGTCGACGACGACATGCAACCCGTGCCGCCCGGCACGATCGGCAAGCTCGCGGTGCGCGGCCCGACCGGCTGCCGTTATCTGGCCGACGAACGACAACTGCGCTTCGTGCGCGACGGCTGGAACCTGCCGGGCGATTCGATCTATCTGGACGCGGACGGCTACGTGTTCTATCAGGCGCGCGCCGACGACATGATCGTGTCGGCCGGCTATAACATCTCCGGTCCCGAAGTGGAAAGCGTGCTGATGCAGCACGAGGCGGTGGCCGAATGCGGCGTGATCGGCGTGCCCGACGAAACGCGCGGGCAGATCGTGCGGGCCTTCGTCGTGGTGAACCCCGGCTACACGGCCGACGATAAACTGGTCGCGCAACTGCAGGATTTCGTTAAGAATAACGTCGCGCCGTATAAATACCCCCGCGTCATCACGTTCATCGGCGCGCTGCCGCGCACCGAAACCGGCAAGCTCAAACGTTTCGAGTTGCGCATGATGACGTAACCCATACCAACACGAGACTGGAGACAGACTGCATGGCCGGCTCTTTCATCGAAGTCGTCGCCCACGATGGCGGCCGTTTCAACGCTTACGTCGCGCGCCCCGCGCAGGGCTCGGGCCCGGGGCTCGTGCTGCTGCAGGAAATCTTCGGCGTCAATGACACGATGAAGGAGACCGCCGATCGCTACGCCGAAGAAGGCTACGTCGTGCTCGTGCCCGATCTGTTCTGGCGCATCAGGCCGGGCATTTCGCTTGGCTACGGCGACGCCGATATGAACGAGGCGCTCGGCTATCTGGGGCAGTTCGATGCGGATGTCGCCGTGAAAGACATCGCCGCCACGATCGCCACGTTGCGCGAACTGCCCGAGCAGGCCGGCAAGGTAGGCGTGGTGGGCTACTGCCTCGGCGGCAAGCTCGCGTTTCTGAGCGCGGCGCGCACCGACGTCGATTGCGCGGTCAGCTACTACGGCGTGGGGCTTGACGCGCATCTCGGCGAAGTATCGGCAATCAACTGTCCGATGGTGTTTCACTTCCCTGAAAACGACGCGCACTGCCCGCCGGAAATGCGCGAACGCATCGGCGCCGCACTGCGCACGCGGCCGCAGATCGAGCAATACGTGTACCCCGGTTGCGATCACGCGTTCGCCGCGCCGCAGCGCAAGCAGTACGACAAGCCGGCCGCGATGATGGCGTACTCGCGCACGCTGGCGCTGCTGCGCAAGGTGCTCGGTCCGGTCTACGATCTGAACGCGCTGTGGGAAGCGCATTGCTATCACGAGTTCGCGACCCGTGACGTCGATGCGGTGATGCCGACGATGGTCGCCGAGCCCTATGTCAATCACGTGCCGACGATGACAGGCGGTGTCGGGCACGACAATCTGAAGCGCTTTTACACGCATCATTTCGTCAACTCGAATCCGCCCGACACGAAGCTGATTCCGATTTCGCGCACGATCGGTTCGGATCGCGTCGTCGATGAATTTATTTTCAGCTGCACGCATAGCTGCGAGATCGACTGGCTGCTGCCGGGCGTCGCGCCGACCGGCAAGTACTTCGAGGTGCCGATGCTCGCCGTGGTGTGCTTCCGCGGTGACAAGCTTTATAACGAGCACATCTATTGGGATCAGGCTTCAGTGCTCGTGCAGGTGGGGCTGCTCGATCCGAAGGGCTTGCCGGTGGCGGGGATTGAGAGTGCGAGGAAGTTGCTGGATGAGACGTTGCCGTCGAATGGGTTGATGGGGGGTAAGTCGAAGGTTTGAGGATGTGGTGCTGCCGTCGCTGAGTATCATCCGAATGACTCGCGCCGGCAGCGCGTATTAATGGCGGCGTGCGAGGCTGAAATAGCTCATCATTCCCTTAGTGAAAATCTGGCGATCATCCGGTCATAGAATGACGGCGGCAGTTTTATGAACGACGCGTCGTCGCCGCCACGGGAAAATGAAACGCCTTCGTCGGTTAGCCAAATCAATTCAGGAACAGGTGTGCTGAAGGTTCTGCGCACCAGCAGTTTGCCTGACGCGGCGTCGTAGACCTGACCGCGATAGTTCGGGTCGTTGCCGCCTCGCCATTGGAGCAGACACCGCTCCGCAATGTAGCGGCCGTTCTTTGACGTGCTTTTGATGCATTCGCTCGCATTCCTGGTATCGGTGTGCGTCGCGACGAGAAGTACGAAAAACATCATTGCAAGCACTACTGCGGCCGACCCGATCCATCGCCCGTGTTTCAAGTACACCTTGATCGGTGGGTCGATTCGAACAAACTTTCGATCTGAATAGATCACGAAGTCACCTCCTCGTTGGTGTTTTATTGCCCACTCTCTGAAGTCCTTATTGTGAACCGGGTAGTACACGTTGCCAACCATCACCGCGCGCCATTCATGCTCACCGTCCATCATCTGAACAACTCCCGCTCGCAACGCGTGCTGTGGCTGCTCGAAGAACTCGGCGTTCCGTACGAGATCAAGCGCTACGAGCGCGATCCAAAGACGATGCTCGCGCCGCCCGAACTGCGTGCGGTCCATCCGCTCGGCAAGTCGCCCGTCATTACCGACGCTGGTGCAAATGAGCTTCCCGCTCGAAGCCGCCACCGCGCGCGGCATCACTGCTCAGTTGCCCGCGATAAGCGCGTTTTTGCAGCGCATTCACGCGCGGCCCGCGTATCAGCGCGCGCTCGAACGCGGCGGCAAATACGAAATTCTCACCGGCAATTGAAGCGGAACCGCGCGCCGGTTCGCGCGGCGCCGCCGCCCAGGATTTCGTAGTTGGACGCGAAATGCGCGGGTGCTAGACTCGAAAGCCCATCGTCGGTGATCGACAGAATCCGCGTAAAGGGGCACCCGCATGACCCACTCCCTCCACGGCAAACAACGTTGGCTCGCACTGATCGTGCTCTGCCTCGGCGTGCTGATGATCGTGCTCGACACCACCATCGTGAACGTCGCGCTGCCGTCCATCGCCGCCGATCTCGGCTTTAGCGAAACTTCGCTCGTATGGGTCGTCAACGCCTACATGCTGACGTTCGGTGGCTGTCTGCTGCTGGGGGGACGGCTTGGCGATCTGTACGGACACCGCAAGCTGTTCCTGTCCGGCATTACGCTCTTCACGCTCGCTTCGCTCGCCTGCGGCCTCGCGAATTCGCAAGTGCTGCTGGTCGCCGCGCGTGCGGTCCAAGGCCTGGGTGGTGCGATCGTCTCGGCGGTCTCGTTGTCGCTGATCATGAATCTGTTCACCGAACCCGGCGAACGCGCGAAAGCGATGGGCGTGTATGGCTTCGTCTGCGCGGGCGGCGGCAGCATCGGCGTGCTGCTCGGCGGACTGCTCACCAATCTTCTGAGCTGGCACTGGATCTTCCTGGTCAATCTGCCGATCGGCATTGCGGTGTACGCGCTGTGCCTCGCGCTACTGCCCGCCGCGCGCGGCCACGCGCATGGCGAACGGCTCGACGTGGCCGGTGCGCTCAGCGTGACCGCATCGCTGATGCTGGCGGTCTATGCGATCGTCAACGGCAACGAAGCGGGCTGGACTTCGGCGCAGACGCTCGGCCTGCTGTGCGTCGCGCTCGCGCTGCTTGCCGTGTTCCTGGCAATCGAGGCCAGAGTCGAACATCCGTTGATGCCGCTCGGTCTGCTGCGTTTGCGCAATGTCGCGACCGCCAACGTGGTCGGCGTGTTGTGGGCAGCCGCGATGTTCGCGTGGTTCTTTATTTCGGCGCTTTATTTGCAGCGCGTGCTCGGCTATCGGCCGTTGCAGGTCGGGCTCGCGTTTCTGCCCGCGAACCTGATCATGGGACTCTTTTCGCTGGGATTGTCGGCGCGTGTGGTGATGCGCTTCGGGCTGCGCCGGCCGCTCGCGGCGGGCCTGCTGATCGCGGCATGCGGGCTCGCGCTGTTCGCGCGTGCGCCCGTCGACGGCAGCTTCGTGCCCGACGTGTTGCCCGGCATGTTGCTGCTCGGCTTTGGCGCGGGCATCGCGTTCAATCCGCTGCTGCTCGCCGCGATGAGCGACGTCGATCCCGCCGATTCGGGCCTCGCGTCGGGCATCGTCAACACGTCGTTCATGATGGGCGGGGCGCTCGGGCTCGCGGTGCTCGCGAGTCTTGCCGCGGCGCGTAGCGAGGCAATGCAGGCGTCGTCGGGCGCGGCGGCCGTGCTGAACAGCGGGTATCACGTCGCGTTTCTGTTTGGGGCGGTTTTTGCGGCGGCGGCCGGCGTGCTGGGTGGACTGTTGCTGAGGCCGGGGCAAGCGGGTCGGGCTACGGGCGAGCATAGTGACGTGTCGCAGTCGGCTCCGCCCTCCGCCGCGACTGCAAAACCGCAAGCGCGATCAAATGCGTGAGTGCGCCGCTGACTATGCTGGCTTCATGCTGACATGAGAGCTGAGATGAACCCGGTCGGAAAAGCGCTCTGGTATATCGAAAGCCACTTCGCGGGCGAATTGACGCTCGACGACATCGCCCGCTGTGGCTGCGTATCGCGCTTTCACCTCGCCCGCGCGTTCGAAGCGGCCACCGGGATGCCGGTGATGCGCTATGTTCGCGCACGGCGTTTGAGCGAGGCTGCACGGCGTCTCGCTGATGGCGCGCCCGACATTCTCGCGGTCGCCCTCGACGCGGGTTACGGCTCTCACGAAGCATTCACGCGCGCGTTTCGCGAACAGTTCGGGCTCACGCCTGATGCGTTGCGCGCGCGGGGTCATCTCGACAACCTGAGCATCGTGGAGCCGATCAAAATGGACGAAACCCTTCTGACTCATCTGGAGCCGCCGCGCTTCGAAGACGGCGAGCCGTTTCTCATCGCTGGACTGAGCGAGCGCTATACGTGCGAGACCAGCAAGGCGATTCCATCCCAATGGCAGCGCTTTGGCGCCTGGTACGGCAGGGTGCCGGGACAGGTCGGCAAGGTGGCTTATGGCGTTGGCTATAACGCCGATGAACTGGGTAACTTCGACTATATGTGCGGCGTCGAAGTCAGCGATTTCTCCGCATTGCCGCCGGAGTTGAGTCGTGTGCGCATCGCCGCGCAACGCTACGCGGTATTCAGTCATCGCGAGCATATCTCGGCAATTCGTCGCACCATGAATACGATCTGGAATCATTGGTTGCCCGCATCAGGGCACGTGCCTGCCGATGCACCGCATTTCGAACGGTATGGCGAGCAATTCGATCCGGTGACGGGAATGGGTGGAGTGGAAGTCTGGTTGCCGTTGAAAAGCTGATGGTTGATTCGGCGGATGGCCGCTGCGGCCGGCCATCCGCCTGATCGATCACGTGGCATGTCCGTGGTCATGCAATGCATGCACGTCGTCGTATTCGCGCGAAATGTCCTTATTCGTGTAATCGCCCAGTCGCATAGCGGCGGCCACGCTAATCACCGCACACGCGAAGACATACCACGCCACCGCGAATCCAGAATGGAAGTAGGCATAAAGCGCGGTTGCAATCAACGGTGCCGGACCGCCAGCGATGACGGAAGCCAACTGGTATCCCATCGACGCGCCGCTGTAGCGCAAGCGCCCCGTGAACGATTCGGCGATCAACGCGGCTTGGGGACCGTACATCATTGCGTGCGGCACCAGCGAAAGCACGATGGCCGCGAAGATCCATCCGGGGTTATGAGTTCCGACCATGAAGAAGTACAGGAAACCGAATAGCCCGACAGCAGCGGCACCGATCACATACATGCGTCGACGTCCGATCAGATCGGACACGTGACCAAACAGCGGAATCGTGAAGAATTCCAGCACCGACGCGGCCAGCACCGCCGTGAGTAACAGATCACGTGTGACGCCCAGACTCATCACACCATAGGTGAAGATAAAGGCCGTGAAAATATAGAAAGGCGCCTGTTCGGCCATACGCGCAAGAGCCGATAGGAGAATGTCTTTCGGCTGCCGGCGTAGCACTTCACGCATCGGCGCCTTTTCGATCCTGCGCTCAGCGAGGAGCTTCGCGAAGACCGGCGTCTCGAGAATACTCAAGCGGATATAAAGGCCGATCCCGACCAGCGCAATACTGAGGAAAAACGGTACCCGCCAGCCCCACGTGAGAAATGCGCTGCCGGAGATCTGACTCGTGGCCAGCACCACCAGATTCGCGACGAACAATCCCGCCGGTACGCCGAACTGCGGCCACGACGCGACGAAACCGCGATGCTTGTTGGTGCGCGCCCATTCCATCGACATCAGCACCGAACCGCCCCACTCGCCGCCAACGCCCACACCCTGAATGAAGCGCAGCGCCGTGAGCGCAATGGCCCCCCAGATGCCGATCGACGCGTAGGTCGGAACAAAGCCGACGGCGAATGTCGCGAGTCCCATCAGCAATAGCGTGACAATCAACGTTGCTTTACGTCCGATGCGATCGCCATAGTGACCAAAAATCGCCGCACCCACCGGCCGCGCGACAAAGCCGACGGCGTAAATCAGAAAAGCCTGGAGTGTGCCGACGAGCGGGTCCGATTCAGGAAAAAACAGCTTCGCGAATACCAGACCAGTGACCGTGCTATACAGGAAGAAGTCATACCATTCGATCGTGGTACCAATCGTGCTGGCGATGACAGCGCGGCGCAACTGGCGCCGTGCCTCCTCTTCGGAGAGGGGCATAGCCCCAGATTGCGTGGCAGCCATTTGATATCTCCCCAAAATGGACGGGTGACATCCTGAGTTGACACTGCGGATATTGGGTGGTTCCGGCGATCACGCGGGATGCCGAAAGCGGAGCCGCCTTTCGCGCTACTGTCTTGGCGGGAAGCCGGAATCGATAAAAACCCGTAGCTGAAGCACTATTCGCAGAGATTGGCGCTTTATTCCAAGGATACATTTCGCAATTGCATTTTTTCCCGAATGAACGATCCGGCAATCATCGCTTCAATGCAATTGATGCCGATGTCAAAATGGATCGGAGCCGCGACTTCGGACATTGAGATTTCGCGGAGAATGGGAGCGACTCGTTTTGCCCTGGCAGGCATTCCATATGCTCAGCGTCCCCCATTCCCTCCAATCACACCAACGGAATGTAGATATCCGTCTGCCACTGATCGAGCGGCGTCTCAGGATAAACGCTCAGGTAGTGGAAAAATAGCGGTTGATTCCGCAACTCTTCCCCACTCGAAGGCAGCCAGTCGCGAAAGATTGGGTAGATCGTCTCGCCGATGTGGTCGGTTGATCCCGTGTGCCGCACCACCGCGAATCGCCCTCCCGGCATTACGAGTTCGCGCACACCATATTGATTCGGCGCGACCGGCTCATCGATCTCTCCGCAGATATCGAAGCGGAATTCCCCCGCTGGCACCGTGTCCGGATTGCCGCGCGGGATACCGAAGGTCCTGCTCGACTCTACCGGCGATTGTCCGCTTTGAATGCGCCAATCGATGAATTTGCGCGCACTCTCGTTGACAAGTCCAGGTGAACCACAATGCTCCAGCGCGGCAACCCGGGTTTCCGCAAAATCGACGATTTTCACTTGCATGGTCAGTTTCCTCGAAAGATAGGGAACAATAAAACTCGCACTCCAGAATTGCCATGTTGGATGCCGTCGAAACGCGCTCGGCGCCATGCCGAACGCACGCTTGAACGCGCGGCTGAAGGCTTCGGGACTGTCGAAGCCAGCGTCGAGCGCGGCATCGAGAACCGAGCACGACTCCTGCGACGCGAGGCGGTGAGCCGCGCGGCGCAAGCGCATCAACTGCACGTAGCGTGCGACGGGCACGCCGACATACGCGACAAACTGTCGATGGAAATGGAACATCGAGAAGTTTGCGATACGGCTTAGCGCGTCGACCGACAGATCGCCTTCGAGGTTTGCGTCGATATAGGCGAGAACGGCTTCGAAGCGTTTAGCGTAAGCGGCGGTGGCGTCTGTGTGAGTTAGCATGGTCTGGAATCGTGCGAGTCCCGATATGGTCGCCGAGGTTGGACACATCTTACCTAGCCGGACTTGCTCTCTCTTCTATCGGCTCGCTGCCGAGCCTGGAGAATGTGCGTAAGCTTATTCACTCGCCCTCGCTTCGTGAGAATTTCCGCCGATGCCCTCTTCGATCAGCAATTCGCTCCTCTGGATCTTCGACGCGTTCGAACGCGATCCGACTTACCTGCGCCGGCGAATGTTTGGTAGCGATGCCGCGTATATCGACGGCCTATTGTGTCTGGTTGCCGCCGATCGCGACAAGCCGTGGAATGGGCTGCTCGTCTGTACATCGCAGGAACGCCATGCTGCTCTGATTACCGATCTGCCCGCGTTGCGGCCTCACCCGGTACTCGGAAAGTGGCTCTATGTGCCGCAGGAGGACCCTGCGTTTGAAGACACCGTCGAGCAGTTGACGGCGCTCGTACTGGAGCGAGACCCGCGAGTAGGGGTGGAGCCTAAGCCGAAAAAGCGGCGCGGAAAGTCGGTATTGCCGCACGGTTGAAGCGGGTCAGACTCTCGTCGGCGAACCCGGCAAGGCTCCTTTGCCTTTCAGGTGCCCCACTCCCTCCGCGAGATCAAACTCCCGCTGTGCGCCATCCTTCGACCATCGCACACTAACCGTCCTGTCCGCCGCCTCCCTCTTCCCCACGACAAGGAGAAAAGGCACCCGCTTTTCCCTCGCATCGACGATCTTCTGTCGCGAATGGCGTGGTCTTCGGATGCAATCTCGACTACACGAAAGGCACGATGTACGCGCTCGATTCTTCCAACGGAAAAGTACGGTGGTCATTCGATGGCGGCGGCGCGTGCAATGCCGGACTGGCCGTTGCGGACGGCGTGGTGTTCTGGGGCCCTGGCCCAACGAACGGCCCGGGGCGGCAAAAATTGTTCGCGTTCGGTCTGTAGGAAACGCCCGAGGCCTCGCCCTCTCACGGCGGTGCCTTCGGCACTTTGCTACGATGTGAGTCTGTTCCGAAGCCGGCGCATTTGACGCATACCGTCAGCCGGACCGGAATCACCACCGAACTCACCGAGCACCAGACCTTGACGATCCACATCCGCCCCGCCACCGCATCCGACGCTCCCCTGATCCTGCGCTTCATCACCGAACTCGCGATCTACGAGAAAGCCGAGCACGAAGTCGTCGCCGGCGTCAAAGACATCGAGAAGAGCCTGTTTTCCGAGGGCGTGCCCGCGAAAGCGCTGATCTGCGAAATGAACGGCGAGCCCGTCGGCTTTTGCGTGTACTTCTTTTCGTATTCGACGTGGCTCGGCAAGCAGGGGCTTTATCTGGAAGACCTATACGTGTCGCCTGCATCGCGTGGCAGCGGCGCAGGCAAACAGATGCTGCGCCATCTCGCGCAAATCGCCTGCGAAACGGGCTGCGGCCGCTTCGAATGGAGCGTGCTCGACTGGAACGAGCCGGCCATCGGCTTCTACAAATCGATCGGCGCGAATCCGCAAAGCGAATGGGTGCGTTACCGTCTCGCCGGCGACGCGCTCAAAGCATTCGCCGAAGGCGAAACCGAACCGAACACCTAAGCGCGGTCATTGCGCGGAGGCCGCGACGGGCGCCACCTCGAATGCATCGCCCGTCGCGAAGAAAGTGCCGCCTGCCACGTAATGGCATGTGCGCAGGTCCGGATCGTCACCGAAATGCCAGCGGTTGTGCGAATACACGCGGCTATCCGCATACGCGGCGACCACCTCGCCGATGATCAGATCGTGGCGCTGGCTGTCGTCCGGAATCACCTTGCATTCCATCCACGTAATGCAGCCGGCCAGCATCGGCACGTCGATTTTTTGCGCGCGGAAGGTCTCGAGATCGAACGCGGAGAACTTGTCGAGTTCGACGCCCGCGTGAGTGCCGACCGCGAGCGTTTGCGTGGCGAAACCGCGGCTCGGCAGTTGCAGCCCGAACACGCCGCTCGCTTCGATCAGGCTACGCGTCAACGTGCGGCTATCGACGACCACCACCACCTTCGGCGGATTGAAGTCGAGCGGCATCGCCCATGAGGCGGCCATCACGTTCGATCGACCTGCGTGCGCGCTAGTGATCAGCGTGACGGGCCCGTGATTGAGCAGTTGAGTCGCGCGCGACAATTCCACGGGTTCTCGGGTGGCGTTCATAGCATCGTGATGGCGTCGAAGGATGACGCTGATTGTAGCGGCGCGGGAGAAACGCGGTGCGTGCAGTGCGGGCCGCGGTGCGCGGCGATGGGCGGGCGATTCGAACCACGCGGCGGGCGAATCGAGCTGCCGGGCGGCAGCAAGCGAGCCGCCGCCCGAGCAGGCTTCAAGCGAATTTCAATGGACCCTCAATGCGGCGCCTTGCCGTTCGGCACCACATTGAGCGGCTTATGCTGCTCTTCGCCGAGTCCCGGGAAGAACGCGTTCCAGGCGGCGCGCACGCCCTGCGCCGCGGTGGCTTCGGCGCTGACCGAGTCGGCCGCGCCGTCCGCGGCTTTCGACGGATCGGCGGACAGTCCGCGCCAATGCGTGAATACGAGCAACGGCTTTTCGGTCCACACGCCGTCGCCAAATTTCGCAAACGCCGTGTCCCCGCTCGCCAACTGCACCTCGTACCAGCCTTCGCGTACAGGCGTATGGATGGCCAGGTCAAACCACGGGGTCGGTTCGATTTCCTTCATATCGTCTCCGGTCGGATAAATCGTCATCGATAACCACAGTCAATGCATTGTTCGTGCCCATCGCCGGCGCCGCGCCCGCGGCACGGCGGGCCGGGCAACGGCGGCACATGCGGGCAGACCGGCATTTCGGAGCGAAGTCGCCGCGCATACGACACGATAGCGCGACATGGGCCGGGCGGACAAACGTAAAACTTACATGTCCGGGGTAGCGAGTGTGCGGCGTTGCGCGGTCGGCGTTTTGCCGGGCCGGACGGCGGATTTTCCGGCCGGTTTTGGCGCGCCCTTCGCAGCCGGGCGCGCCGCGCTCTCCATCTCCCGCACCAACTCCGCCAGCAATTTCACCGCCGGCCCCAAGCGCTGCGCCTCCGTATTGCCATACCCGATCACAAGGCCGTTGGTCTGCTCCGACGCCTCGATCGCAAACCCCGACAGCGCGCGCGGACTGAGCCCCAAGGTCTGCGCCCGCGCCGTCAGCGCGCGATCGTCGAGCGACGCGGGCAGCCGCAACGTCAGATGCATGCCGCAATCGCCGCCAAGAATCGTCGCCGCCGGAAAATGTTCGGCCAGCGCGTCGCGCAGCGCCTGCTGGCGCTCACGGTACAGCCGCCGCATCCGCCCGAGATGCCGCCCGAACTCGCCGCTTTCGAGGAAATGCGCGAGCGCCAACTGCTCCAGCCGATGCCCGCCGCGCAGCATCTCTTGCAGCGCAACAGCGGCATGCGCGGCGATCGCCCGAGGCAGCACGACGAAGCCGATGCGCAGCGCCGGAAACATCGTCTTGCTGAACGAGCCGACGTACAGCACGGGCGCCTCGTCGACGAGGCCCTGCATGCTCGCGATCGGCTCGCCGGTGTGGCGCACCTCGCCGTCGTAATCGTCCTCGATCAGCCACGCGCCGCAGCGCCGCGCCTTTGCAATCAGCTGGAGCCGCCGCGCCACCGACAGCACCGCGCCGGTCGGATACTGATGCGCGGGCGACGTGTAGATCAGCTTCGGCGGATGCGTGCGCCACGCGTCAGCCGGCACGGCCACGCCTTCGGCGTCGACGGGAATCGGCAGCATGCGCAAATCGCCCGCGTTGAAGGCGGCCTTCGCGCCGCGGTAGCCGGGGTCCTCGATCCATGCGATATCGCCGGGATTGGTCAGCAGCCGCACGCACAGGTTCAGCGCCTCCTGCGCGCCCTCGGTGATCACGACCTGCGAGCCGTCGCAGCGCACTCCGCGCGCCATCCGCAGATGCGCGGCAATCGCGTCGCGCAGCGCCGGCTCGCCGGCCGGCGTGCCGTAGCCGAGCGCGTGCGGTAAGGCGCGCTCCATCGCACGTTCGAGCGCGCGCCGCCATGCGGCCAGCGGGAAGCGATCGAGCGCGGGCGTGCCGGGGGTCAGCGCGTACGCGTTGTCGGCGTGCTGGTGCGACGCCGCGAACTGCTCGACGCGCGTCGCGTACACGACTTCCGGCGCGGCCGACGCCGCTACCCGCTCGGCGCGCGCGGCGGGGCTCGACAGTGAGCTCACGCGCGTGCCCTGGCGATCGGCGACGACGTAGCCGACCGCGGCGAGATGTTCGTAAGCGATCACGACCGTGTTGCGCGACACGCCCATCTCGGCGGCGAGCAGCCGCGACGACGGCAGCAACGACCCGGCCGGCAGACGGCCCGCGAGAATCGCCTGCTGCAGACGTTCGATCAGCTGCTTTTGCAGAGGCGCAGGCCGTGTGGCCCCGCTGGCAACGCTCGCGGTGAACACGTCGTCAGCATGGACGAGCGGTCCGATAATTTCGATCATGGAGCTGGACCTATCGAATAAGCGTGTCTTGGATCTTTTGAACATACCACGTTTGCCGTATCGTTCCTGCATCGACGACAGGAGAACAGACATGGAACCCACACGTAACGCCTACGGCCAGCCGATCGGCAAGCCCGTGCCCGGCTGGCACGGCGCACTGCCGCCGGGCCGCGAGCCGTTGAGCGGCCGCTATTGCCGGCTCGAAGCGGTCGACGTCGAACGCCACGCGGCCGAGCTGTTCGACGCGTACCGCTCGGCCACCGACGGCCGCGACTGGACCTATCTGGCGGTCGGCCCCTTCGACAGCCTCGCGGCCTATCGCGAACACCTGACGCGGATGGCGGCATCGAAAGATCCGCTGCACTACGCGGTGATCGACCTCGCGACGGGCAAGCCGGTCGGCACGCTGTCGCTGATGCGGATCGATCCGGCCAACGGCGTGATCGAAGTCGGCCACGTCACGTATTCGCCGCGGCTCAAGCGCACGCGCATCGCGACCGATGCGATGTACCTGCTGCTCGGCGAAGTGTTCGACAAGCTCGGCTACCGCCGTTTCGAATGGAAATGCGATTCGCTGAACGAGCCGTCGCGCAAGGCCGCGCTGCGCTACGGATTCACGTTCGAAGGGATCTTCCGGCAGGCGATCGTCTACCGCGAGCGCAATCGCGACACGGCGTGGTATTCGATCATCGACAGCGAATGGCCGGCACTGCGCTCGTGCTATCAGCGGTGGCTCGACGCGGGCAATTTCGATGCGCAAGGGCAGCAGGTCGAACGGCTCGCCGATCTGATCGCGCAGCAGCGAGCGGCGGACGAGTCCCGGTAAAACCAGACGATCGCATCAGCGCGCCGCCGATACACCCGCACGCGGCGCGCTTCCGCCAGCCCTTCGCTGCGGGCCGCCAAGCTCGGCAACCGAAGCAGCTTCGCCTACACTGCCTCCATAAGTTTGTGCGCCGCTGTTGAAGCGCGATTGTCACAGCAGCACCAGCACGTGCCACGCGTACCTCGCTCCAGCCGTTACAGCCCAGCCGATGAAATCCCGCCTGCGCTACCTGAGCGCATTGCTCGTCAATCTCGCGCTGCCCTTGCTTGCCTACCGGCTCGCGTATCCGCACTGGGGGCAGGCGGGCGCGCTCGCCGCGTCGGCGTTGCCGCTGATCGCATGGATGACGGTCGATCTGCTGCGTTACCGGCATTTCGACGCGCTGACCGCACTCGTGCTCGCGGGCGTGCTGCCAGCGCTCGCGACGAGCCTCGTTTTCAGCGACGCGCGTCTGCTATTGATCGAAGATCCGATGGTGTCGGGCTTTATCGGCATCGCGTTCCTCGCGTCGCTCACGCTGCGCAAGCCGATGGTGTTCTATCTGGCGCGCTCGACGATGTCGCGCGAAGACCATCGCAGCGTGGAATTGTTCGAGCGACATTGGCGTGATCGTCCGATGCTCGCCACCTATATCCGCCTGATGACGCTCGTGTGGGGGATCGGCATGATCGGCGAGAACATCGTGCGCAGTGCGATCGTGCTGCATTGGCCGAACGACCCGCGCTCGGCGCTCGCATCTACCGTGCTGCGTTATGGTGTGTACGTGATGCTGACGCTGTGGACGATCCTGATTCGCCGGCGCATCAAGCGGGACGCGCAGCGCTATCCGGCCGACGAGCCGGCGGCGGAGAGTTCGACGGCTGGTGCGTGATCGACTGCGCCGGCGGTCCGTTCACGCCAGCTCCAGAAACCTCGCAAAACAAGGATTCCGGTTCGCCGGCGACCAGGCGAGCACCTGCTCGATCAGCGGCGCGTCGGCAAGCGGGCGGAACACCACGCCCGCCAACTGCGCCTTGCGCATCGACGACGGCACCTGCGCGACGCCCACGCCTTCGTCGACGAGACTCAGCGCCGTCTGTTGCAACTGCACCTCGAAGCGGATGTCGGGCTCGAAACCGCCCGAGCGGCAGTGTTCGAGGATCGTCGCGCGCAGGCTCGGCGCGACTTCTTCCGATGCGGCTTCGCATGCCGCCGTCGCGGCGTCCTCGGACCGAACGCCGCGTCCGAACTGAATCGCTTCGTCGTGTGGCTCGCGCTGCCCGCACTGCTGTTCGACACGATGGCACATGCCCATGCTCGCCGAGTTTTATCAACGCGAAGCGCACATTGCGTCGCGCACGATCCTGTTGTCGACGGTGGGGTCGATAGTGACGCTGTCGGTGCTGCTGATGGTGATGGGCATCGAAGCTGAGGGCCATACAGTATGCGGGCTGCGTATCGATCCGCGACATGCCGCCGACCAGCGCGCGCCAATCAGATTTATCACACCAGACAAGACGGCCGCCGGCGTCGGTTAGAGCGAATGCCCCATCCGTGAAATTTGCATGAATGCCGCGCCGGCCGTGACAGCCAGCGGGTAACGCCGCACGCTGTCATCGCCCTCCTACGTGATCTCGTATCCGCCTTTGTCGGCCAACGAACGCGAGGCCAAGCGCGTTTCGCGCCGTGCGTGGTAAATTCCAGCGTCGGCAAGACAACTCCAAGAACGTTCGGGTGCCCTGAACATCTTCGTCCGGTCCACCCGCCACTGGCGTACAAGGTAGATCGATGATCGACGTGAGTCAGCGTATTGTCTGGCGGCGCCTCTTCGTTGCGCTGTGCAGCTACGTCGCGCTGGCCGGCTGCATGGTCGGCCCCGACTACCACCCGCCGCCCGCGCCGGCTACCGACATCTTCACCGCCAGGCCGCTGCCCGATCAGACCGCCTCCGCACCCGGCCCCGCCGGCCTGCCGCAGCGCTTCGCGCCGGCCCAGGACATTCCCGCGGCGTGGTGGACGCTGTTTCATTGCGAGCCGCTCGACGCGCTGATCCGCGAGGCCATCGCCAATAGTCCGAACATGACCGCGGCCCAGGCCGCGCTACGCCAGGCCCGCGAGAATTACACCGCGCAGGCGGGCGGCACCTTGCTGCCAAGCGTCGACGCGCAACTGAGCGCCACGCGCGAAAAGATCAACGGCATCGCGTTCGGCGAGCCCGGCCTCGTCGAAGAATTCAATCTCTACAACGCGTCGGTCAATGTCTCGTACAAGCTCGACGTGTTCGGCGGCGCGCGGCGCGAACTCGAAGCGCTGCATGCGCAGATCGACTATCAGCGCTTCCAGCTACAGGCCGCCTATCTGACCATATCGGCCAACATCGTGACCGCGGCGGTCAAGGAAGCGTCGGTGCGCGCGCAGATCGACGCGACCGAGCGGATCGCCACCGAGGAAGAGCAGCAGCTGAACGTGCTCGACCAGCAACTCTCACTCGGCGGCGTGAGCCGCGCGGCAGTGCTCGCGCAGGAAACGCTGCTCGCGCAAACCCGCGCGACGCTGCCGCCGCTCTATCAGCAGCTCGATCAGGCGCGCCACCAGCTTGCGGTGCTCGCCGGCAAGCTGCCGAGCGACACGGGCGTGCCCGAATTCACGCTCGACATGTTCTCGCTGCCCGACACGCTGCCCGTGAGTCTGCCGTCGTCGCTGGTGCGCCAGCGCCCTGACATCCTCGCCGCCGACGCCACGCTGCATCAGGCGAGCGCGCAGGTCGGCGTCGCGACCGCGGCGATGTATCCGCAGATCACGCTGTCCGCGAGCTACGGCGCCGAGGCGCTGACGCCCGCGCAAGTGCTCCGGGCCGGCAGCACGATCTGGAGCATCGGCGCGGGCTTGCTGCAACCGGTCTTTCACGGTGGCCAGTTGAGCGCGCAGAAGCGCGCCGCCGAGGCCGCCTACGAGCAGGCCGGCGCGCAATACCGCGAGACGGTGCTGCTCGCGTTCCAGAACGTCGCAGACACGCTACGCGCGCTCGAACACGACGCGACCGGCCTCAAGGCGCAAACCGACGCGTCGCGCGCCGCGAGCGATTCGCTCGAACTGACGCGCGGGCAGTATCGCGTCGGCGGCGTGAGCTACCTCGCGCTGCTCGACGCGCAACGCCAGTATCAGCAGACAGTGGTGAGTCTCGCGCAGGCGCAGGCCGCGCGTTACGCCGACACGGCCGCGCTGTTCCAGGCGCTCGGCGGCGGCTGGTGGAACGCCGGCGCGCCCGAGTCCGCGGCCGCGCCGGCCGCTGCAACGCCACATTGACCATGCACTGACGCAACCTTCAGCCCTCGCCCCAAGCCGAGCAAGGACATCACGATGGCCGAAAGAAAACCGATGAAGAAGCGGATGGTGATCATGTTGATCTGCGTCGGCCTGCTGCTCGCCGCGCTGGTCGGCTTCAACCTGTTCCGCGCGCACATGTTCGCGAAGTTCATGGCGGCCAACACCACGCCGCCGGCGACGGTGTCGGCGGTGGTGGTCCACTATCAGTCGTGGCAGCCGCAGCTCGCGGCGGTCGGCAGCCTGCGCGCGGTGCGCGGCGTCGATGTGACGACCGAAGTCGCCGGCCTCGTGCGCCAGGTTGCGTTCGTGTCGGGGCAGGAAGCGAAAGCCGGACAGATCCTCGTACGACTCAACGACGACAGCGACGTCGCGCTGCTGCAATCGCTGCAGGCGGCGGCCCAACTCGCGCAGACCGTCTACGAGCGCGATCGCGCGCAGTACGACATCAAGGCAATCGCGAAGGCGCAGCTCGACGCCGACGCGGCCGACCTGAAGGGCAAGAAGGCGCAGGTCGCGCAACAGCAGGCGCTGGTCGACAAGAAGACGATTCGCGCGCCGTTCGCGGGGCGCCTCGGCATCACGACGATCAATCCGGGGCAATACCTGAATCCCGGCGATACGATCGTCACGCTGCAAGCCATCGATCCGATCTACGCCGACTTCTCCGTGCCGCAACAGCAGCTCGGCCAGCTCGCGATCGGCGCGACCGTCAGCGTCGATACCAACGCGTACAGCGGACAAAGCTTCACCGGCAAGATCCAGTCGATGAGCCCGAAAGTCGACAGCGCGACGCGCAACGTGCAGATCGAGGCGAGCGTCGACAATCGCGAGCGCAAGCTGCTGCCCGGCATGTACGCGAACGTGAAGATCGACTCGGGCGCCGAGGAGCGCCACCTGACGCTGCCGCAAACGGCGATCACCTACAACCCGTATGGCGCGACCGTGTTCATCGTGAAGCCGGGCACGAAGCCCAACGCGCAGGGCAAGACGCTGCCCGTCGCGCAGCAGGTGTTCGTGACACCGGGCCCGACGCGCGGCGACCAGGTGGCGATCCTGAAGGGCGTCGACGACGGCACGCAGGTCGTGACGAGCGGCCAGCTCAAGCTGAAAAATGGCACGCCGCTGATCATCGATAACCGCGTCCAGCCGTCGGACAGTCCGAATCCGACGCCGCAGGAACAATAAGCGAGGCCGCCCGATCATGTTCACGGACATCTTCATCCGCCGGCCGGTACTCGCTTCGGTCGTGAGCCTGCTGATCCTCGTGCTCGGGTTGCGCGCGCTCGCGGTGCTGAAGGTCAGCCAGTATCCGCAGACCGAGAACGCGGTCGTCACGATCACGACGGCCTACTATGGCGCGAACCCGGACACCATCGCCGGCTTCATCACGCAGCCGCTGGAAGCCGCGATCGCGCAGGCGCAGGGCATCGACTACATGTCGTCGACGAGCATCACGGGCGTGTCGACGATCGTCGCGACGCTGCGCCTGAACTACGACGCGAACCGCGCGCTGACGGAGATCAACACGCAGATCGGCTCGGTGCGCAACCAGTTGCCGCCGCAGGCGCAGCAGCCGGTGCTGACGGTGCAGACCGGGCAGACCACCGACGCGATGTACATGGGCTTCTACAGCAGCGTGCTGCCGAGCAACAACGTCACTGACTACCTGTTGCGCGTAGTCAAGCCGAAGCTCGATTCGATCCAGGGCGTGCAGACCGCCGAAGTGCTCGGCGGCCGGCAGTTCGCGATGCGCGCGTGGCTGGATTCGGCGCAGCTCGCTGCGCACGGTGTCAGCGCGAGCGACGTGTTCACGGCGCTCGGCAACAACAACTATCTCGCGACGCTCGGTACGACGAAGGGGCAGATGGTCAGCGTCGACCTCGAAGCGGGCACGGACCTGCATACCGTCGACGATTTCAAGCAACTCGTCGTCAAGCAGAAGAACGGCTCGATCGTGCGTCTCGAGGATGTCGCGAACGTCGTGCTCGGCGCTGACAGCTACGACTTCAACGTCGCGTTCAGCGGCAAGCGCTCGGTGTTCATCGGTATCAAGGTCGCGCCGGACGCGAACATTCTCGATGTGGCCAGCCGCGTGAAGACCGTGTTTCCGGATCTGCAGAAGCAGTTCCCGACCGGCATGACGGGCGACATCGTGTATGACGCGACCGACTTCGTAAACACCGCGATCAGGGAAGTGATCAAGACGCTCGTCGAAGCGCTCGTGATCGTCACGATCGTGATCTTCCTGTTTCTCGGCAGTTTCCGCGCGGTGATCGTGCCGTTGATCGCGATGCCGCTGTCGCTGATCGGCACGTTCTTCGTGATGCAGGCGCTCGGCTATTCAATCAATCTGCTGACGCTGCTCGCGCTCGTGCTCGCGATCGGGCTCGTCGTGGACGACGCGATTATCGTCGTCGAGAACGTCGACCGGCACATGAAGCACGAAGGCAAGACGCCGTTCGACGCCGCGCTGATCGCCGCGCGCGAACTCGGCGGTCCGATCGTCGCGATGACCGTCGTGCTGATCGCCGTGTACGCGCCGATCGGCTTCCAGGGCGGACTGACGGGTGCGCTCTTCACCGAGTTCGCGTTCACGCTCGCGGGCGCGGTGACCGTATCGGGCGTGATCGCCCTCACGTTGTCGCCGATGATGTGCTCGCGCTTCTTCCGCGCCGAGCAGGAGTCGGGACGTTTCGCGCGTTTCGTCGACCGCCAGTTCGAGCGTGTGCATCGCGGCTACGGCCGCCTGTTGCATGCGACGCTCGATACCTGGCCCGTGTTCGTGATCATGGGCGCGCTGTTGCTGTGCGGCACCGTGTATCTGTTCATGACCTCGCAGTCGGAACTCGCGCCGCAGGAAGACCAGGGCGTCGTGCTGTCGCAGATCATCGGGCCGCCCAACGCGACGATCCAGCAGATGCAGACCTACGCGGACCAGGTGTTCGATGCATCGAAGTCGCTGCCCGAGTACTCGCAGATGTTCCAGCTGACGGGTTCGCCGACCATCAACCAGGGCATCGGCGGCGTGCTGTTCAAGACCTGGGACCAGCGCGGCAAGAACGCGACGGTACTGCAGCAGGAGTTGCAGCAGAAGTGGAATCAGATCGCGGGCGCACGCGTCGCGGCGTTCCAGTTTCCGCCGCTGCCGGGCTCGCAGGGCTTGCCGGTGCAGTTCGTGATCAGCACGACCGAGCCGTTCGAAAATCTCAACGAGGTGTCGCAAGCGGTGCTCGAAAAAGCGCGCGAGAGCGGCATGTTCTTCTTCGTCGATAGCGACCTGAAAATCGACAAGCCGGAAGCGGTGCTGGTGGTCGATCGCGACAAGGTGGCCTCGCTCGGGCTGTCGCAAAGCGACGTCGGACAGGCGCTCGGTTCGGCGCTGGGCGGCGGCTACGTCAACTACTTCTCGATTGCGGGGCGCTCGTACAAGGTGATTCCGCAGGTGCTGCAGACCGACCGGCTCAATCCGTCGCAGGTGCTCGACTACTATCTGCGCACGCCGGACGGCAGCGTGATTCCGGCGTCGACGGTCGCGCATCTGCGGCACAGCGTCGTGCCCGAATCGATCAACCACTTCCAGCAGTTGAACTCGGCGACGATCTCCGGCGTGATCGTGCCGGGCGTGTCGCAAGGCCAGGTGCTCGATTTCCTTCGCAAGGCGACCGCACAGGTCGCGCCGGCCGGCTATTCGGCCGATTACTCGGGCGAGTCGCGCCAATTCGTGCAGGAGTCGGGCGGCTTCGTCATTACGCTGCTGCTCGCGACGATCATCGTGTTCCTCGCGCTCGCGGCGCAGTTCGAGAGCTTCCGCGATCCGATCGTGATTCTGATCTCGGTACCGATGGCGCTGTTCGGCGCGCTGATCTTCATCAACATCGGTCTGACGACGCTGAACATCTACACGCAGGTCGGCCTCGTCACGCTGATGGGGCTCGTCAGCAAGCACGGCATTCTGATCGTGCAGTTCGCCAACGAATTGCAGCGCGCGGGCCGCGGCAAGCGCGAAGCGGTCGAGGAAGCCGCCGGCGTGCGGCTGCGTCCGATCCTGATGACGACCGCGGCGATGGTGCTCGGCGTGGTGCCGCTCGTGATAGCGTCGGGCGCGGGCGCGGCGGGCCGCAACGCGATGGGGCTCGTGATCTTCACGGGGATGTCGATCGGCACGCTGTTCACGTTGTTCGTGGTGCCGGCGATGTACATGTTTCTTGCCGCCGATCATCAGCGGCGTGCTCAGGCGCCGAAGGCCGATGAGGCGGGTCAGGCGGGTTAGGGCCTGGGTGTTCGCGTACCCGGCGCGTGTCCATCATCTAGACTACGGTGCATTCGCTGCGCAACGCGGCGCAAGACCAACCGGAGCCATGCACGATGAAAGCGATCCAGTTCAGATCTTTTGGCAACCCCGAAGTGCTCGAATACGTCGATCTACCGACGCCGCAGGCCGACGCGGAGCATGCGCTCGTGCGGGTCATGGCGGCCTCGGTCAATCCGAGCGACGTGAAGAACGTGGCCGGCCGTTTCGAACATACGGTGCTGCCGCGCATACCGGGCCGCGACTTCAGCGGCGTGGTGGTGGATGGCCCGGCCGCGTGGCGTGACGCCGAAGTGTGGGGCACCGGCGGCGACATCGGCTTCACGCGCGACGGCACGCACGCCGAGTACCTCAGCATTCCGGTCGCGGCGCTGTCGCGCAAGCCAGTTGCGTTGAGCCATGTCGAGGCGGCGGCAATCGGCGTGAACTTCGTGGTCGCGTGGCTCGGCACCGTCGAATACGCAAGCTTGCAGGCCGGCGAGACCGTCGCGGTGCTTGGCGCGGGCGGCGGTGTCGGCGGCGCGGTCGCGCAGATCGCGAAGGCGCGCGGCGCGCGCGTGATCGCCGTCGACCGCCGGCCGCTCGATCCGGCCACGCCCGCGGGCCGTCTGATCGACGCCTACGTGCCGTTCGACGAACACGCGGCCGAACGCGTGCGCGAGCTGACCGGCGGCGCGGGCGCGGAAGTCGTCTACGACACGGTCGGCGGTGTCGCGTTCGAGACCGCGCTGAGTCTCGCGAAGCGGCGCGGCCGCGTACTCGAAATCAGCGCGACCGGCAAGCGTCGGGTCGAGTTCGATCTGATCGATTTCTATCACAACGAGACGCAGTTGCTCGGTGTCGACAGCGCGAAGCTCGGCGTCGCGCAATCGGCGCCGCTGATGACGGCGCTAGTCGATGGCTTCGACAGCGGCAAGCTGAGCGGCCCCGCGATCGCGCAGGAATTTCCGCTCGCCCGCGCGCGCGAAGCCTACGAGGCGGTCGCCGCCGGTACGCGCGGGCGCGTCGTGATTCGCATGCAATGACCGTCGTCTGACACAGGTCTCCGCAACCGGCCCGCTTCGGCGTCGCGTTGAAGCCGCGGCCTCAGGCCGCCCGCAACACGCTAAGATTGAGGCCGCCGGGCGCCCCCGCCGTCCGGCGAGAACGACAAAAGCATTGCCTCGGAGAATCTGATGTCTGAAGAATATGAAGTGCACGGTCCGCACGACCACGCCGTCGAACACGCCGGCCACGCCGGGCATCGCGACGCCGACCCGTTCGCGAGCCGGATGGCCGTGATGACCGCGATCCTCGCGACGATCGGCGCGCTGTGCGCGTACCAGAGCGGCAACGCCGAAAACCTCGCGCTGTTCTTCAAGAACGAAGCCGCGATCAAGAAGACCGAAGCGTCGAACCAGTGGAGCTACTACCAGGCGAAGGGCGAGAAGGAAAACCTCGCCGAACTCGGCGCGGCGCTGTCGGCGCCCAATAGCGACGCGCACGCGAAATTCGCGGCCGACGTCGAGAAATACAAGAAGCAGAAGGAGCCGATCCGCGCGAACGCCGAAGCGATCGAAAAACAGGTCGTCGCCGCCGACACGCGCAGCGAAACGCTGCTGCATGGCCATCATCGCTGGGCTCAGGCGACGCTGCTGATTCAGGTCGCGATTGCGCTGTGCGCGATCACGCTGCTCACGCGCAAAAACTGGCTGCGCAATGTGTCGTACTTCGTCGCGGGAGCGGGCGTCCTGACCGCGGGCGCCGCGTTTTTCGGGCTATGAGCGGGATGCATCGGTTGCCTTCTTCGAGCCAGAGCTTTTCCACAGGGAGTGTGTCGTGATCGATGCGTCCGCTGTGGTCGGCGTGTTTTCCGTGTATATCGCGGGCGTGGTGAGTCCGGGGCCTAACTTCGTCGCTGTCGCGCACAAGGCCGCTTCGGCGACGCGCATCGAAGCGCTCGCGATGGTCGCCGGCATCGTGCTCGTCAATCTGTTCTGGGCAAGCTGCGCGATTCTCGGCGTCGGCATCGTGTTCGCCGCGTTCCCGTGGCTCGCGCTCGTGGTCAGGATCGTCGGCGCGTGTTATCTGCTGTGGTTCGGCGGACGGCTGATCTTCAATGCGTCGGCGGCAAGGCAAGCGGTGCTCGTCAAGGCACCCGCGGGTGGCTTCAGGCAGGCGTTCGCGCAGGGCTTCGCGACCAACATCGCGAATCCGAAGTCGATGGCGTTCTTTGCCGCGGTGTTTTCGTCGGCCGCGCCCGCGCATGTGAGCACCGGCACCTTTGCCGCGATGCTCGGTATGGTGTTCGTCGTCGCGAGCAGCCGGTATGGGTTTGTCGCGCTGGCGTTGTCGCATGCTCGAATCGCATCGGCGTATCGGCGCGGCAAGAGGTGGGTCGATCGCGTGTGCGGCGGGTTGATCGTTGCGTTAGGGGTGCGGCAGTTGATTCGTTGAGGTAGCACTCGGAAGCGCGCGCAATTCAATGCGCAAGCCCGCGCACACGCTCCAGCAACAACTCGCGCTCGCGCGTATTGCGTGTCATCGCCGCGGCGCGCTCGAACTCCGCGCGCGCTTCGTCGACACGTCCAAGCTTGACCAGCAGATCGCCGCGCACGCTCGGCAGCCAGTGATAATTCTCGAGCGCCGATCCGGCGGCAAGCGCGTCGACGATCTCGAGTCCGGCCGCCGGCCCGAACGCCATCCCCACCGCCACCGCGCGATTCAACTCCACGACCGGCGACGGCGCGACCTGCGCCAACGCATCGTAGAGCGCGACGATCTGCGCCCAGTCGGTGTCCTCGGCGCGGCGTGCGCGCGCATGACAGGCGGCGAGCGCCGCCTGCAACGCATAGGGCCCGCTCGCGCCGCCGAGCGCGTGCGCGCTGTCCAACGCCGCGAGGCCGCGGCGAATCAGCAGCGGGTCCCAGCGGCTGCGATCCTGATCGAGCAGCAGCACCGGACGCCCCTGCGCATCGGTGCGCGCGTGCGTACGCGACGCCTGAATCTCCATCAGCGCGACCAGACCGTAGACCTCGCTTTCGTCGGCGACGAGTCCGCTCAACACGCGCCCGAGCCGCAACGCCTCCTCGCATAGCGCCGGGCGCATCCAGTCGTCGCCGGCGGTGGCCGAATAACCTTCGTTGAAAATCAGGTAGATCACCTGCAGCACCGACGCGAGCCGCGCCGCACGTTCGTCCGCCTGCGGCACCTCGAACGGCACCCGCGCCGCCGACAGCGTGCGCTTCGCGCGCACGATCCGCTGCGCGATGGTCGGCTCCGCCAAGAGAAACGCGCGGGCGATTTCGTCGGTGGTGAGGCCGCCGAGCAGGCGCAGCGTCAGCGCGACTCGCGCGTCGGTCGACAGCACCGGATGGCACGCGGTGAAGATCAGCCGCAGCAGATCGTCGCCGATGTCGTCGGCGCGCGCGGCATCGAGCGCATCGACGAAATCGGGCACCACGTGCGCTTCGATCGCGTCGAGATCGTGGCCGAGTTCCTCGCGCTTGCGCGCATGCAGCGCCTCCTGGCGCAGGCGATCGAGCGCGCGGTTTTTGGCGGCCGTCATCAGCCAGGCTCCGGGGTTGTCGGGCACGCCCGCCTCCGGCCAATGCTCGAGCGCGGCCACCAGCGCGTCCTGCGCGAGTTCCTCGGCGAGCCCCACGTCGCGCACGACCCGCGCGACGTGGGCGATGACTTTCGCGGATTCGATCCGCCAGACAGCGTCGATCGCACGATGGGTGGCCTGTATCGTCACGGTGTCAGCCTTCACCTCAGCGGTGATCTTCTTCGAGCTTGCGAAAGCGCTCGACTTCCGGCCACGGCTCGAAGTCGTCGAGTTCGAACAGCTGCCGCACTTCGATTTCGCCATCGGCGTGCTCACCGAACGGCGCCGGGAAACGCCGCGCCCATTCCATCGCTTCGTCGCGCGAGCGCACCTGGATCAACGTGTAGCCCGCGATCAGCTCCTTGGTCTCCGCGAACGGCCCGTCTACGACGCTCCGTTTGCCACCGCTACAACGCACGCGCCAGCCTTTCGAGCTCGGCTGCAGGCCGGTTGCGTCGAGCAGCACGCCGGCCTTCGCGAGTTCTTCGTGGTAAGCGCCCATCGCGGCGATCAGCGACGGTTCGGGCATCTCGCCGGCTTCGCTCGCGGCCGTGGCTTTGACGATGATCATGAATCGCATGTCGTTGCTCCTTGTTTTTAGTGGTTCGTCGTGAGTGGATTCGCGTGAATCGCTTGAAGGGGCCACGCCGGCTAGCCCCTTACTCACACGACGCGCGATGCGCGGTTCGATCGACACGCGCCGCAGTCCCCGTATCCCAGGGAAAACACCGAAGCGAACGAGGTGAGAGCCACGCGTGGCTAGATGAAGCACGGCCCGAGCTTGCGCACCTCGACCGTGCACCACGCCGCCGCCGGGCAGGTTTGCGCGATCTCCACGGCCTCTTCGCGGCTGTCGCAGTTCAGCAGAAAGAAGCCGCCGATCATCTCCTTCGCCTCGGCGAACGGCCCGTCGACGAGCTTGCGCTGGCCATTGCGGACCTGCACGCGCACAGCGTCCTTCTGCGAAGTCAGCGATTCGACCGCGAGCAGCTTGCCACGCGCTTTCAGGTTCGCGGAGAACCGCACCATCTGGTCATAGAGGTCGCGACCGGCGGCTTCGCCGCGCTCCTCGCGTTGCTCCGTGGGTTCGACGATTAGCAGCATGTAGGACATGGTGTCTCCGATAGGGCTCGGTTTGTATGCGCGGGTGGGCATCGCAACGACGCCAGCGACGCCTGGCCTCGACGGCATCGCAGGTAGGCAGGCAGGTAGGTGGCAATCAGGCGCAGCCAGTCTAGCAAGCGGCAATCTGAGCGGCAAACGCGCCCGGCGGGACTTCTACGGACACTCGTAGCGAGCCACGCCGCTTGAATCAGCCGGCCGCGCGCGACGCATCGATGCCGCTTTCAAGGATTCTGTCGTATCGGCGGTGCCACGAAGGTTCCATTCGGGCAGCGGGTGAATGCGGGCGTCGATTCGGCCGGCGCGCAAAGTTGCACGAACCGCCCGTCCCCTGCGCTGACGACCGGAGGTCGCGGTTCACTCAGTTGGGCGGAGCACGCAACGGGACCATCAAGCTTGATATCAGCGTTTGCCGCGCGCGCTTTCTTTCCAAATGCGCGGCGCCAGATGCGAAAAACGCCCCGGTATGGGGCGTTTCGCTCGTTGCGGGCCGCTCAAACTGGCGCTTCCGCCAGCGCCCGCAGCCGCGCAGAGCGCATCAAACCTCCGATCATTTTCGCTTCCGCGCGCGCCAGCTCGCTCAGCGACGCCGCCGACAACTGTCCGTCGAAGATCGCGAGCGCCCCGCAAAGATCTGCGTAGTCGTCGTCTTCGAGTATCCAGCGGCCAGTTTCGCGCTCGCGCACGTCGAGCCGCACCATCGCCGCATGCGCGCTTTCGATGTCCGCGCGCGCATCGGCGCCCAGTCCGGCGCGCGTCAGTTCCTGCGACACCAGCAGATGCCGGCTCAGCGTCGTATGCAGCATGCGTGCGCCGTGGCCGCGGCGGAATGCATCGAGCGCGGCGTAGGACTGCAACAGCATGGTCTGCGTGACCGGCGCGTGCGCGGTGCGGCTCTGCGTCAAGGAACGCAACAACGGGGACATGGCCGTGCGGCCGGGCTTGCGAACTCGCGATTTGCTGGACATCGATTCAACCTCCTTCTTTCGGCAGCGCGCCCGGACTTCGGCACGCGACGGCGGCGAACGCCGCGCTCAAACGTCCGACGCATTTCGCGCCCGACAGTTCACGCTATGCGACGCGCCGGTTCTTCGAATGCATCGAAGAACGCACTGTCCCCATATCGGCTCGAACCCGCCAGAAACAAGAAGTCCGCATCGTTGCGACGAAAAAAAGCCCTGTTCCGCGACGGAACAGGGCTGACAGGATGGAACAGTCGAGCGGGCGCGTGGAGTGCCTGCCAACCTATAACCACCTAACCTGCAATGCTATTGGATACATGTACTAGCCCGCAATTTCTACCGCTCGACAGCCAGTTTCAAACTGCCGATTCAAACCACTTCTAATGCCACTGCATGTGGGCCGGTCCTCGTTACTTCCTGGTGCTGGCCGCTACCCCTTTTGCTTCGCGCGCGTGTTCGATGCATTGCGCGCTTTGTATTGCGTCAACTGCGAACTGCGAACTGCGAACTGCAGACTACTTCATCAACGGTACGGTTCAAATCCGACACGAGGGGAAGATCGCATCGATGGAGTTCGGAGATTCGTCGCTCCATGGAAAAGAGTGTAGGCGCGCACGCGCGAATGCAATTGCGCGAAGCGAGGGGCTTTGGCGGGTTAATTTGGCGAATCGATGTAACAACGGGGGCTTTATGGCCCGTCGCGCCGCCGCGCCGCGCGTCAACCGCGTGTGGAGAAATCGTCGATGGTCAGCAACACCTTCTCACCGGGACGCGCGAGCATTTTTCGTTCGGCGATCGCGGTAATGCGTTTGCGCCCATCCGCGAACGTCTTCAGAACGCGCGCCTCACCCGCGCCGCGTTGCAGCCAGAAGTGCTGTTCGAGCGCCTCGCGCGTGACCGCGCATTCAAGGTCTCGTCCCCGCGACGAAAGCTGGAAAATCACCGCCCGTCCATCTGCCGAGACGCTGGGTACCGCCTCGATCATCGTCATAGCCCACCTCGCAACGTTGATTACGACGTTCGCCGTGTGACGCGAACGTCCCCGGAAAATCATCTGGCGCTCGCCGCATCGGCTGACGCGTGAAGTGGACGTTCACGCACCAAACGACGGAGGCTTCGTTTTGTCTTTCGTACGGTGGCGCGGATAGCGCGGCCGCGATGGGTCGACGACCGCGCCCGCGAAAAGCGAATCAAGCCCGGGCTTGAGCAAAGCGCATGCCAGACATAGCGGAAAGCGCCGCCTCGCCGATCAATCGGCGCCCCAACGCAACCCCAGGCACTCGCGGCACCGCGTGGTAAAAAAGCGCAGCGGACGCGACAATCGACGACAATTCTTACTCGCGCTTCGCACGATCATCGCGTGCGCCATCGCGCGCCACCATCTTGCCGACATGTCCGCCCAACTGCCCGACCACCAATCCGGGTTGACCTTGCGCCCCGCGCAACCCGACGACGAACCCTTCCTGCTCGAACTGCGCAAGGCGACGATGACCGAACACCTGGCGCGCGCCGGCGAGCCGACCGACGAAGACGCCCATCGCGCGCGCCTGCGGCATCGCTACGACGCCGCGCAGGTGATCTGCATCGACGGTGCGCCCGCGGGCCTGTTGAAGGCACATCGCAACGACGACGAATGGTTCGTCGTGCAGTTGCAGATCGCGCCGGCGCTACAAGGCCGCGGTATCGGCGAGCAGGTGCTGCGCACGATCCTGCGCGCCGCCGCGGCCGAAGCGCTGCCGGTCAGCTTGCAGGTGCTCAAGGGCAATCCCGCCAAACGGCTGTACGATCGTCTTGGCTTCGAGATCGTCGGCGAGGATCAGATACAGTTTCACATGCGCCTTGCAGCGCGCGCGCCGGCGGAAAACGAAGCAGAATGAATGTCGGATAAAGACTGATACGGAACGAGCCTGGCAATGAACTCTGATATGACCTTTCGCGATGCTTCAGCAATACAAAGCTGGCACGCGCACATCTATTTCGACGCGGCGAGCCGCGACGCCGCCTGGGCGTTTCGCGAGCAGATCGGCGCGCATTGGGGCGACAAACTGCAGATCGGGCGCTTCCACGAACGGCCGGTCGGCCCGCATCCGATGTGGTCGTATCAGCTCGCGTTCGCGCACGCGCTATTCGCCGACGTGGTCGGCTGGCTCACGCTGAATCACGGCGCGCTCGATGTCTTTCTGCATCCGAATACCGGCGACGCGCTGCGCGATCATCGCGACGCCGCCGTGTGGATCGGGCACTCGCACGAGCTCGTGCTAAAGGCGCTGCTGTAGCAGCCGCGAACGATGCGCCGGCGTGCTCACATATTCGTGTACGCGCTGCACCAGCCTCGCGATGCGACCTGTTTGGCGCCGAACAACGTGCAGCCGCCGTACTCATCCGACGCCTTGCCCTGGAACAGCGAGCAGTTCGCGCACGATTGCCCGGCCGCGAAGTTCGGGAATTTGGCCTTGTCGACCTTCGACGCATCTTCGGTATAGCCGACCTTCTGCGCCTGCGGATCGCTCTCGCTCAGCGCATTGGGAGCGGTCGCGGCGAACGCGACGCGAGACAGCGCGAGCGACGAGCCGACGCCCGCGCTGACCAGCAGGAAATGGCGGCGCGATGTTTTCATTTTCGTTTGCCTTTGGGTGGGGACTGAGGTCTGCGATCAATCGAGAAAGCGCGTGAAGCGCTCGACCGGCTCGCGCTCGGGACGCAGCGTATTGACCAGCGCGTTGGGGTCGGCGAAGCCGAGCGACATGCCGCACACGAACTGCTCGTTCTCGGGCAGGCCGAGATGTTCGGCAATCAGCCGATGAAACTGCATGAACGCGGCCTGCGGACAGGTGTCGAGGCCGCGTCCGCGCGCGGCCGTCATGATCGCTTGCAGGAACATGCCGTAGTCGAGCCAGCTGCCGCGCTCGAGGCTGCGATCGATCGTGAACAGAAGGCCGACGGGTGCGCCGAAAAAACGGAAATTGCGCGAGTGCTGTTCGTGCATGCGCGCCTTGTCGCCCTTCCCGATGCCGAGCAGGCCATACATATCCCAGCCGATCTTGCGGCGCCGGTCGATGTACGGCGACTGCCATTGGCGCGGGTAGTACGCGTACTCTTCCTGGTACAGCTCGTCGCGTTGCGGATCGTCGTAGGCCGCAAGCAGATCGCGCGACAGACGCGCGAGCGAATCGCCCGTCAGCACGTACACCTTCCACGGCTGCGTGTTGGTGCCCGACGGCGCGTAGCTGGCGGCTTCGAGAATGGCTTCGATGTCGGCGCGCTGTACCGGTGTCGGCAGGAAGGCGCGCACCGCTCGTCGCGTGGTCAGCGCGGCGTCGACGGGGTTCGCGGGAGAAGTCATCGGCAGATGGCGGCAGAGCCGGCGGAGTAAATCTGCGACGATTCTAGCGCGTACTGCTGCAAGCCTGCCCGCCAGCGCGCAGGCTTCGTCCAACGTTGCGCTACGCCCTTACATCGTCCCCAACGCCACCGCCGCCGCAATCGAACCCGCCACGAGCACGAGCCCCACCGTCTTGCGCTTGTTCAACTCGGTCCACAACAGCACGCCCGTCAGCGACAGCAGGATCAGACTGCCCGCGAGCGTATCGATCAGCAGCACCCAGCCGACGCTCAGGCCCACGCCCTTGTGCATGTTCGTCAGCATCGCGAGAAAGGTGTTCGCGTTGCGCTTGACCGTCACCGTGTGATTGCCGACCCAGTATTCGGCCGAGGTATTTTCTTTCGGCGACGCGAAATTCAGCTGCCAGTGCTCGGGCTGCACGACGCTGCGATCGCCCCATGCCACCGGATGCTCGGGTTCCTTCTGCACACGCCCCGGATTGCCGGCGATCTTCAGTTCTTGCTTGAGCCACTTTGCGAGTTCGCGCGGTGTTTCCGGTGCAGGTTGCGGCAGTGGCACCTGCATCATCGACACCTGCGGCTCGCCGGTCGACACGCGCAGCGGACCGCCGCGATGATTCAGGAAGAAACCCGTCGTGCCGAACAGCAGACCGAGGGCCGCGCCCCACAGTCCGACCCAGCCATGCACCTTGCGCAGCCACTTGATGAAGGTCGCGCGACGCGAGCGCTGCTGGCGCGCCTTCAGTTCGTCGCCATCGAGCCGGCGCAGTTCGTGCGCGCCAGCTTCGCCGGCCGCCGGCGGTTGCATGTCGAGGGTGTCCGATTCGCTCACGTTTCACTCCAGGTACGCAGCAGATTGTGATAGCAACCAACGAGACTGCGTCGCGCAGCCTCGTCGGCATGGGTGGCATTGAGCCGTTGAATCGCGGTGTCCATGTCGAACAGCAGCGCGCGATGCGTGTCGCTGCGCACGAGGCTCTGCACCCAGAAGAAGCTCGCCACGCGCGCGCCGCGCGTAACGGGCGTCACCTGATGCAGACTCGTCGCCGGATAGACGATCATGTCGCCGGCCGGCAGTTTCACCTGCTGCACGCCGTAGGTGTCTTCGATCACGAGTTCGCCGCCGTCGTATTCGTCGGGCGCGCTGAGAAACAGCGTCACCGACACGTCGGTGCGCAGCTTCACGCCGTTCGGCAGTACGCGCACCGCGCCGTCGACGTGGCTGCCGAACTGCATGCCGCCCTCGTAGCGGTTGAACAGCGGCGGATACACCTGGTTCGGCAGCACCGCGCTGATGAACAGCGGATGGCGCTCGATCGCCGCGACAATCACGTCGCCGAGTTCCCGCGCGATCGCGGAGTGCTCGGCGATCTGCTGATTGCGCTTGACCGGCGCGCCCTGATAGCCCGCGGTCGCGCGGCCATCCACCCACGCGTCGCCGGCTTGATCGAGCCGCTCGCGCACGAAGCGCAGTTGCTCGGCGTCCAGTACGTTCGGAATGTGCAGCAGCATAATGTGTCCTTGGAGTCGGCTTGCCGTTTGCAAAGCGGCAAGCCTAACGGATGCGCTTAGTGCGTCGCAAAAGCGCCCATCAAAAGCGGTAATCGAACGTCGCGAGCAACGTACGGCCGATGCCCGGCACCGAACGGCCGCCGTCCGACGGAATCAACGCGTCGTAGTAGTACTTGTTGGTCAGGTTCAGCAGGTTCAGGCGCACGTCGTACTTCTTCGCGTGATAGGCCGCGGTCGCGTCCCAACGCGTGTAGCCCGGCACTTTCACGAAGTTCGTATTCGATGCATAACGCGACGACATATAGATCGGACCGCCGCCGATTTCCCAGTGCGGCGTGATCGCGTACGTGGTCCAGAACGTCAGCGTGTTGCGCGGCGTGTTGGCCGGCGTGTGACCCTGCGTGCCGTCGGCCGCTTTCAGGATCGTCGCGTCCATGTATGTGTAGCCGCCGAAAATCTGCCACTTGTCGGTGATGTGGCCCACCACGCTCGCCTGGAAGCCGTCGACGCGAATGTCACCGGCCAGCTCGTATTCAGTCGGCGAAACCTGGGTGCGCGCGTTGTCCTTCTCCTGGCGGAACAACGCCGAGGTCAGCGAGATGTTGCCGCCGAACAGATCCCACTTGCCGCCGACTTCATACGACTTCGTCGACTCAGGCGCGAGGTTCTGCGTGCGATTCGTGACCGTCAGGTTTTCGAGCGACGGGTTGAACGACGTGCCGTACGACACGTAGTACGACTGCCAGTCGGTCGGTTGATAAATGACGCCCGCGCGCACGCTCGTGAAGTAGTTGGTCTGGCTCGCGTACGCCGGCGCGCTGACGGTGTTGTGGATACTGGCCGAGAAGCGATCCCAGCGCAGACCGCCGATCAGCTTCCAGTGCGGCGTCAGCGTGACCGTATCGTTCAGGTAGGCGGCGATTTCGTTGGCGCTCGAATCGGCGTAGTTGCCGACCGCCGTCGTCACGTTCGACGGCGTGCCCATGATCGGCGGATTGAGCATCGGCACGATCGGCAGGTTGTTGCGTGTGTACGCCTGGTTCGTATAGCTGTCGTGGCCCACTTCGACACCGGCGATCACGTCGTGCTTGATCGGCCCTGTGTCGAATTTGTATTCGACCATCGTGTCGTTGTAGACCGCGTGATTCTGGATCACGCGGTCATGACTCTGCAGCTTGATGAACAGCTGCGACGGCGACAGCGTCGTGAAGTTGCCGTTGCTGAGCGCCGGGCTCGACGCCAACGGACCTGTCAGCACCGCTTGCGGCGCGGTTTCGCGCGCATCGGTCATCGAGTGCGAGATCTGCGTCTGGTTCGTCAGCGTAAGGTCGTCGGAGAACTTGTGCTTGATCGCCCCGGTGAAGATCTGCACGTTCTGGATCGTGCGGTCGCTGGTCAAACCGTAGAACGTGTTTTTCGGCACCGGCGACGGGCGGCCGTTCAGCGCCTGGATGCCGTAGTCGGGCATGTCGTTGTTGCGCTGGATCAGCGCCGACAGCGTGATCTCGGTCGGCGTGCCGATACCGAAGCGCAGCTCCGGCGCGACGCCGAAGTCCTTGTTCTTCATCACATCGCGCGTCGAGCCGAGGCTTTGACCGAATGCGTTCAGGCGGATCGCCGAGGTGTCGGTGAGCTTGTGGTTCACGTCGACGGTGGAGCGATAGCGGTCATTGGTGCCGATCATGCCGGAAACTTCCGCCGAGTCCGTCAGGTTCGCCTTCTTGCTGACCTGGTTGATCACGCCGCCAGTCGAGCCGCGGCCGAACAGCATCGACGACGGACCATATAGCACTTCGAGCGCTTCGAGGTCGAACGTGTCGCGGTAGTACTGGTTGCGGTCGCGAAAGCCGTCCAGATAGATGTCGTTCTGCGCGGTGAAGCCGCGCAGGTTGATGTTGTTGCCGATCTGGCCGCCCTCGGCCGCGCCGATCGTCACGCCGGGTGCGTTGCGCAGCGCGTCCGTAAACGACGTCGCGCCCTGCGACGCGAGCAGATCGCGATTGATCACGGTGACGGTCTGGGGAATGTCGCGCAGCGCGGTCGGGGTCTTCGCGCCGACGGTCGCGCGCTCGGCCTGGAAGTCCTGCTGAACGGCCTGAGCCTGCACGCCGATGGTCGGCAGCGTCTGCGCGGCGGCCGGTGCGTTGTTCTGTGCGTTGGATTGTGCGTTCTGCGGCGCGCTGGAGGCGGCCGGTTGCGACGCGCTTTGCGGTGCGCTTTGCGCGAGCGCAGGCGTCGCGACAGGAATGGCAAAAGCGAGCGCTAGCGCTGTCGCCAGCGGCGTGTGATTGAGCATGGAAATCCCGTCAGAAATGCGTTTGTCGAATTCGCATCAATGACGTCGAATTCATGACAAAACCGCAAATGGCTGGCTGCCGCTCTCCGTTGTGTGAGATGGAGATGACGGGATGGCTGGCTAGGTTTAAATGAGAATCGCTATCATTTCACACGGATACGAAGGCATCAATCGCGACGTGCCTTACTTCGCGCAAGGGATTTGTTTTTATTTTTTACTATCGAAAGCTAGCCGTAAACACAGGGCCGTTATTCACGCAGATTTATTACTACTTGTAATTCTTTTCCTGCCAAAGGCTTATAAGTGAAGCGCTCAAGAGCCCATTCAGCCTTACGTGATTTCTTTCATTTAGATAACGTCTTATAGCGGCGGTCGCGCACATCGAACCGCAAGTACGTTTATCCTTTTTACAACACCGCACAACATTAAAGTCCCGCCCTTCCGGCAAACGCTTTCGTCCCCTCTGGAGTCGACTTATGCAATATCGCCAATTCGGCCGCACCGGCCTGACCGTTTCGCGCCTGTGTCTCGGCACCATGACTTTCGGCCTGCAAACCGACGAAGCCGCATCGCACCGCATCCTCGACATGGCCGCGGACGCGGGCGTCAATTTCATCGATACCGCAAACGTCTACCCGCTCGGCGCCGGCGAAGACCTGGCCGGACGCACCGAGGAAATCGTCGGACGCTGGCTGAAGGGCAAGCGCGAGCGCTTCATCGTCGCGACGAAGGCGGTCGGCAAGATGGGGCCCGCCGCGTGGGATCAGGGCGCATCGCGCAAACACCTGCTCGATGCGATCGATGCGTCCTTGCAGCGCCTCGGCACCGACTACGTCGACCTGTACCAGCTCCATTCCGACGACGCGAAAACCCCGCTCGACGAAACGCTCGAAGCACTCGATACGATCGTGCGCTCGGGCAAGGCCCGCTATATCGGCGTGTCGAACTTTCTTGCGTACCGGCTCGCGCGAGCTTTGGGACGCGCGGACGTGCTGCGCGTCGCGCGCTTCGTGTCGATTCAGCCGCGCTACAACCTGCTGTTTCGTCAGATCGAGCGTGAGCTGCTGCCGCTGGCCGCCGAGGAGCAGCTAGCCGTGATGCCGTATAACCCGCTTGCGGGCGGACTGCTGACGGGCAAGCACCAGCTCGATGCGAAGCCCGCCGAAGGGCGCTTCACCGAAAGCGTCGGCAAGGCTGGCGCGATGTATCAAGAGCGCTACTGGCACGAGCGCGAGTTCGACACGATCGAACGACTGAAGGCGATCGCCGCGCCGACCGGCGAGTCGTTGGCGAAGGTATCGCTTGCGTGGGTGCTCGCGAATCCGCTGATCACGTCTGCGATCATTGGGGCGAGCCGCGCGGAGCAGTTGAGCGATACGCTCGCGGCGGCCGGGTTCACGCTCGACGACGCCATCAAGACTCAGCTCGATGAAGCGAGCGTGCAGTATCGCTGGGGGGATGCGGCGCGCTGAGCACCCGCCCGGCAGATCAAGCGCGGCCTGGCGTTCGGCCGCACGTTTTCATCGTCCGTAGCGCAGCACGGTGCTCGTCGCGGCGAGCACGTGATCCTTGATCGCGGCGAGGAACGCGTCGCGCGTCAAGCCGGCCGACAACGCGTCGGGCGGCAGATCGAGCGCATAGACCTGCGCGACGTAGTGATGCGGCACATCGCCGACTGGCGGACACGGGCCGTAATAGCCGGGGCCGCCGGTGCGATTCGTGCCGGCGACGCTGCCCGCCGGCGCGGCTTCGCCCTCGGCGAGTCCGGTCGTACCCGGTGCGATGCCGTACACGATCCAGTGCACGATGCCGAGGCCTTTCGCGCCGTCGGGATCGAAGATCGTCACCGCGAAACTCTTCGTGCCGGCCGGCGCGTTATGCCATTGCAATGCTGGCGACACGTTGCCGCCGCCGCAGTTGTTCGCGCTCGCCGCGTGGCTCGCGTTGAGCGTGCCGCCGTCTGCCAGTCCTGGTGACGACACTGCGAAGGCCGGTGCCGCGTAGGCATGTGCGCTCGCGTAAGCGAGCAGCGCGCACGCGACAGTGGAGAGGAGGCGTGGCGCGAGGGCCAGGTGGATGCGACTCAAGGGGAGTCTCCGTTGAAGATCAATGCATCAACTATAGCGAGAATGTTGTTTTGAGATGGAAGAGGCGGCATATTGCGCATGGAGTTGCGCGAATCAAACAGATAGCTCGTAGGCTGAAACGGTCATCGGCAACCGCGCAACGACGATCTTACTGAAGCCGAAATCAAGGATAGTAAATGACTCGACCTCATTTCTCTGCTGCCTGGGCCGCTTCGCAGCGAATCTTCGAGCCTGCAAATTCAGGCGCCAAGGTTGCAAAAGTAATTGGCGGGTACGTTGAGAAGAACATCAATAACCCTGATCCAAATCAACGCTGGAACAATACCTGCGCAGTACGGATGAGTTACATCCTGAACCAAGCGGGTTTGGTTATTCCGAATCTTCCAGGACAGACAGTATCCGGAGCAGACAAGCGGCAGTATTTTTCCGCGTCAAAGATTTGAGTGCCTTCCTTCGGCAGCGGTGGGGAAAACTGAAGTTGTTAAGTATCCGCCATCCGGGGGCGGGATGCTTGCTGGTAGGAAGGGACTGATTCTTTTCGAGGTCTCAGGTTGGTCGGACGCTCAAGGACATGCGACACTGTTCGACGGCAGAACCTGTTACGACCACTGCTATTTCAATCAACCTGAGGCGAAGTATCACACTGACCGTGCGAACTTCTGGAGTTTGCCGTGAAGAAGGTTTTGGTTGGCATCCTAACGGCTTCTTCCCTCATCTTCGGTACGTCAGCTTGCTATGCGAAAGCGGACCAACGTGCGACTCCACAAGCTGGAGCGCGTTCTTATGCACAGAATTACAAAGACATGGTTCTGGCTACTTGTATCGCGAACGCCTACAAGAACGACAAAGATGCCGCTATAGATGCCGGAAGCAGCGTCAATGTATTGCGAGACTGGACTTACTATGACTTGGAGAAGGCTCCAGACGCGATCAAAGCCTTGGTGGACAGTTATTTGGCGCGAGATTATCAAAACCCGCTGGTCGAATCGGAAATTGAAGGTGTCCGATTCGACTTCCTGAAGTGCCTGGACCTGTATCACAGTAAGGAATTGGACGCACAGGTAAAGCGTTTGGTCATTAAGCCCAAGCGCACCTACAGGCAAGATAATCCGTTGCCAGCAAAACCGAAGTAACTATGAGCACTGTCCAGCGCCTAAGCGCTGGACATAGCAATGGCAGCAACCGCCCCCCTCACTTCGGCTCAAACCGCCCCGTCTTCTCCGTCGCCTCCGGATACTGCCGCGTCTCGCGCACCGACAGCGGATGCCACAATTTCGCGCCGCCTTCGATCCCCGCGTCGTTCGAAACGGTCGCCACGTTCGCCGGCAGCGCAAACTTGATGCGTGCCGCGTTGCCGCCGCCGATCCACAGCTTGTCGTAATTGACCAGCGACTCGAGAATGCCGATCACTTTCTCGACACGCCGGTTCCAACGCTTGTTGCCGACCTGCTCGCGCGCGGCCTCGCCGATGTATTCGTCGTACGCGACGCCCTTCTTGCTGACCGGATGATGCGCGAGCTCCAGGTGCGGCATCAACTCGCCATCGCGAAACATCGCAGTGCCGGCGCCGGTGCCGAGCGTCAGCACGAATTCGAGGCCGCGGCCTTCGATTGCCGCGAAGCCCTGCATCTCGGCGTCGTTGATCATCCGCACCGGCAGACCGCCCAGGCGCCGCGCGAGCGAATCCGCGAGCGCAATGTCGTGCCAGCCTTCGATGCCGAAATGCGGCGCGGTCAGAATGCGGTTATTGCGCACGACACCCGGAAAGCCGATCGAGATACAAACAGGCTGCACCTGCTCGATGAGCGGAGCCACGAGTTGCGCGAGCGCGTCCACCAATTGATCGGGCGTGCACGGATGCGGCGTCGCAACGCGCACGCGCTCGGTCTTCATCTGCCCGTTGGCGTCGATGATCGCGGCCTTCAGGCCGGTGCCGCCGACGTCGATCGCGAGGATATGCTCGCTGCCGCTTTTCGGCGCATTCCGTTTCACTGCGTTCTTGTTGCGTGTTGGCACGATGTGTCCCGATTGTGTGAGGCGGTTGTGATACGTGTCTGCGGGTTGGTTCAAAGCTGGCGCTACGCGTTGCGACTGGGCCCTTTCTGCTGCAACGGCCGCCATGCGTGGCCATCGCGCGCGAGCAGCGCGTCGGCTTCGGCCGGCCCGTCGCTGCCGGCCGCATAACCGTGCGCGCGCAGAGCGCCGCCGCTCTTCGGATGCAGCACGTCGTCGACCGCACACCAGGCCGTCTCGATGCCGTCGGCGCGCTGGAACAACGTCGCGTCGCCAAGCATGCAGTCGTACAGCAGCGTCTCGTACCCGACGTTCGCGCGCTCGTCGAAGAAGTCGCCATAGTTGAATGACGACTGCACCGCACCGACCTGCATCACCGGTCCCGGCGCCTTCACGTTGAAATCGAAACTCGAGCCGTGCTCGGGATCGATGCGCAACGTCAGCACGTTCGGCGTCAATGCGTCGACCGGCGTGTCGCGGAACAGGCGGAACGGCACCGGCTTCAACTGCACCGAAATTTCGGTGCGGCGCACCGAGAGCCGCTTGCCGGTACGCAGATAGAACGGCACGCCCGCCCAACGCCAGTTCTCGACGAACACACGCGCCGCCGCGTAGGTTTCCGTCGCGCTGCCGGGCGCAACGTCGGGCTCCTCGCGATAGCCAACACCGGCCGGCCCCTTTTCGTACTGGCCGAATACGACGTCGTCGGGCGTCAGCGGCTGGATTGCGTCGAACAGCTCGACCTTCTTGTCGCGCACGGCTTCGGCGTCGAATGAATTCGGCGGCTCCATCGCCACGATGCCGAGCAGTTGGAACAGATGGTTCGGCACCATGTCGCGAAACGCGCCGGTCTGCTCGTAGAATCTGCCGCGCCCTTCGACGCCGATCGTTTCCGCCGCCGTGATCTGCACGCAGTCGATGTACTCGCGCCGCCAGACCGGCTCGAACATCGCATTCGCGAAGCGCACCGCGAGGATGCTCTGCACGGTGTCCTTGCCGAGAAAATGATCGATGCGGTACACCTGCGATTCCCGCGCATACGACAGGATGTGCGCGTTCAGATCGCGCGCCGATGCGAGATCGGTGCCGAACGGCTTCTCGATCACCAGACGCCGAAAGCCGCCGTTCGCGCCGTCGTCTTCTTTCAGCAGGCCGGCTTTGCCGAGCCGCTCGGCGATCGGTTTGAAAAAGCGCGCGCCGACCGCGAGGTAGAAGATCACGTTGCCGCCCTTCGACTGATCGAGCTTCTGCTTCAGCTTCGCGAACGTGTCGTCGGATTCGAACTCGCCCGCCATGTATTCGAGGCGCTGCGCGACCCAGTTCCACGCGTTGTCGTCGAGCTTGCCGGCGTGGAAGGTGCTCGCCTTGTCGGCGGCGAATTTCTGCAGCGACGTATGCAGTTCGTCGCACCATTCGCGCGTTTCGCGCTCGCCGTGATTGACGCCGATGATCTTCATGCTGTCATCGAGCAGGCCATCGACCGAGAGGTTGTACAGGGCCGGCATCAACAGACGTTTGGTCAGATCGCCCCCCGCACCGAAAATCACGAGCGTGCACGGCGGCGCGGGCTTCTTGCCGGCCGGCGACGACAGCGTGCCGTATCGGTTCGAGCTGAGCTTGCAGCTCAAGGCGGACGTTGCGTTGGGTTGATCGGAAGAGGCGGAAGCGTTCGGTGTAGTCGACATGGGATTCACCCGGAACTTGGTAAGCCGATAGAACGAACGTGGCGATAGATGAAAGACCACGGGCGCTGCCGCACAGTTCAATCGCCTTCGCGCGCGAGCGCGCGGCGTGCTTACTTCGTCGTCGCGGCCGCGAGCGACGGCACCGGTTCTTTCACCGGAATCGGCGCGGGCGCCGGCGCCGGTTCCCCGGCAAGCGGCACGTTGCCCGAGGCCGCCATCGCGCGCGGCTGCAACAGCAACGCGACGAGCCCGGTCCAGCCGGTCTGATGCGAAGCCCCAACGCCACGACCGTTGTCGCCATGAAAATACTCGTGGAACAGGATCAGATCGTGCGAACGCGGGTCCGCCTGCAACAGCGGATAAGCGCCCATCACTGGCCGCTCGCCGTTCTTGTCCTTCAGGAACAGCGTGGTCGCGCGGCGCGCGAGTTCGTCGCCGATTTCGCTCAACGAGAACTTCTGGCCCGACCCGGTCGGATACTCAACGCGGAATTCATCGCCGTAATAGCGATGAAACTCGTACAGCGATTCGATCAGCAGATAGTTGACCGGCATCCACACCGGCCCGCGCCAGTTCGAATTGCCGCCGAACACACGGGTATCGGATTCGGCCGGCAGATACTTCACACAGAAGCTGTTGCCGTTGTGCTCGAACACGAACGGATGCTCGCGATGACAACGCGACAACGCCCGCACGCCGTGATCGGAAAGAAATTCGCTTTCGTCGAGCGCGCGCCGCAACAGCGCCTTCATCCGATGTCCGCGCAGCAGCGACAGTAGCAGCGCGTTGCCCTTGCCGGGCTCGTTCCAGCGCGACACCAGCTTCGCGAGATCGGGCCGATGCTCGAGGAACCATACGAGGCGCTCGCGCAAGCCCGGCAAGCCGCCATGCAAACGCTCTTCGAGCACATGCACAGCGAACAGCGGTATCAGTCCGACGATCGAGCGAACGCGCATCGGCATGTTGCTGCCATCGGGCAAGCGCAGCTTGTCGTAGAAGAATTCGTCCGCGCTGTCCCACAGGCCCGTGTCGCAGCCGTCGTCGCAACTGACCGCTTCCGCGATGTACAGGAAGTGCTCGAAGAACTTCACGCCGATATCGACGAACACGTGGTTCGCGTACGCGAGTTCGAGCGCGATCCGCATCAGGTCGAGCGCATACGCGGCCATCCAGGCGGTGCCGTCGGCCTGATCGATATGGCCGCCGGTCGGCAGCGGCGACGAGCGGTCGAAGATGCCGACGTTGTCGAGCCCGAGAAAACCGCCCTGAAAAATATTGTGGCCGTCGGCGTCCTTGCGGTTCACCCACCACGAGAAATTCAGCAGCAGCTTGTGAAACACGAGTTCCAGAAAATCGCGGTCCGCCTTGCCGGTCAGCGCGCGATCGATCTCGTACACGCGCCATGCGGCCCATGCATGGACAGGCGGGTTCGCGTCGCTCAACGCCCATTCGTAAGCGGGCAACTGGCCGTTCGGATGCTGATAGCGGTCCTTCACGAGCAACAGCAATTGCTTTTTCGCGAACGCCGGATCGATCAGCGCGAACGCGGCCGCATGAAATGCGAGGTCCCACGACGCGTACCACGGGTACTCCCACTTATCCGGCATCGATACGATGTCCGCATTGCACAGATGTCGCCAGTCCCTGTTGCGGCCCTGCTTGCGCGCGGCGGGCGGACTCGGCTGCAGCGGATCGCCGTCGAGCCAGCGTTGCACGTCGTACTGGTAGTACTGCTTCGACCACAGCATGCCGGCGAGCGCCTGACGTTGCACGAGGCGCGCATCGGGGTCGGTGATCTCATGCTGCAACGCGCCATAGAATTCGTCGGCTTCGGCGAGGCGGCGGGCGATCAACGCGTCGGCATCGAATGGCGCTTCATCGGTCGCCGATTGCGGGTGCCAGCGCAGATACACGACCGCGCGTCCGTGCGGTCCGAGTTCCAGCGGTGCATGCGCGGCGGCCTTGGTGCCCGCGTCGCGGCGGATCGCGTTCGCGTCGCCGTGCACGAGGTAATCGTTGAAGCCGTCCTTGAACGGGCCCGCGCCGTCCATGCCGAACAGCCGCTTCACGTTGGTGTCGTTCTCGCAGAACAGCCACGCGAGTTGCGGCGCGTCCTTCGACCACGCGGTCACGACGATCGGCTCATGCACATGATGATGGCCAAGCAGACGCACCGCGCCGTCATGGTCGGTACCGGCGACGAGCTTCGGTTTGTCCTTGTTCTCCTTCCACGACCACGAGTTGCGCGCCCAGATCTGCGGCAGCACATCGAGCGACGCCGCCTCGTCCGCGCGATTCTCGATCGTCACGCGCATCACGATGTCGTCGGGCGTGTGCTTCGCGTATTCGACGTGCACGTCGAAATAACGCAGATCGTCGAACACGCCGGTATCGAGCACTTCGTACTCCGGCATGTCGCCGCCGCGGCGCGCGTTTTCTTCGATCAGGTCCTGGTACGGATAGGCAGCATGCGGGTACTTGTACAGCATGCGCATGTAGGAGTGCGTGGGCGTGCCGTCGAGATAGAAGTACAACTCCTTCACGTCCTCGCCGTGATTGCCCTGCGAGTTCGTCAGGCCGAACAGGCGCTCCTTGATGATCGGGTCCTTGCGGTTCCACAGCGCAAGCGACACGCACCAGCTGAGCCGGTCGTCGCCGAACCCGGCGATGCCGTCTTCGCCCCAGCGGTAGGCGCGGCTGCGCGCATGGTCGTGCGGAAAGGAGTCCCACGCGGTGCCGTTCGCGCTGTAGTCCTCGCGCACCGTGCCCCACTGGCGCTCGCTCAGATACGGCCCCCAGCGCTGCCAGTGGCCGCATTCGGGCGAATGCAGCCGGGAACCTTCGATCGTGGCAAGCAGATTGGCAGCGCGCAGCGGTGGCATGAGGACGTCCTTGCAACAAGCCTGGCGGTAGGACCCAACATCGTAGCGCGGTTTACGCGCCGTCGCGCTCGAATCGGGCAAGCAGACTTTCAATACGCAGCAATTCGCCGAGCGACCATGCCTGGAACGGCGTGCCGGCGGGCGCGTGCGGCGCGTCGCCGTCGGCGATCTCGGACAGGTGGTCGAGGCCCGCGTGATCGAGATGCACGTACAGCGGGGCGAGAAAACGCGTCCTCACCTGCGCGAGATTCGTGGCGCTTGCGCCATTCACTCGCAGCCACGCTTCGACGAACGGGCCGATCAGCCACACCCACACGGTCCCCTGATGATAGGCGCCGTCGCGTTCGAGCTGCGCGCCGCCGTAGTGGCCGCGATAGGCCGGATCGGACGGCGCGAGCGAGCGCAGGCCGAGCGGCGTCAGCAATTGCGCTTCGACCTGAGCCACCACCGCGCCCGCCGCCGCGCCTTCCAGCAGCGGAAACGGCAGGCCACCGACCGCGAAGATCTGGTTCGGCCGGATCGAGCGGTCGATCGTGCCCGGCGCATGATCGACGTCGACGTTATCGAACAGCGTCTGCGTATCCGGATCGACGAAACGCCGGCGAAATGCGAGCGCCGCGCGCTCGGCAGCCTGCCGCCACTGCGGGTTCCATGCCGATGCGATTCGCAGCGCGTTGATCCAGAGCGCCTGCACTTCGACCGGCTTGCCGATGCGCGGTGTGACGATCCAGTCGCCGACTTTCGCGTCCATCCACGTCAGTTGCACGCCGGGGATGCCGGCGCGCAGCAGACCGTCGTCGGGACAGCAGCCGATGTTGAAGCGCGTGCCGTTCGTGTAGCCGGTCAGGATCGTTTCCGCGGCTTGCTGCAGGTGCTCGCGCGTCTGCGCGCTTGCATGCGGCGTCGCCAGATAGTCGTGAACCGCGACGATGAACCATAGCGACGCATCGACCGAGTTGTATTCGGGCAAGTCGCCGTAGTCGGGAAAGCGGTTCGGCAGCATGCCGTCGGACAGCGCGCCCGACCATTCGAGCAGGATCGCTTCGGCGTCGTCGAGACGGTTCGATGCGATCAGCAGGCCGCGCATCGCGATGAAGGTGTCGCGGCCCCAGTCGGTGAACCACGGAAAGCCCGCGAGAATCGTGCGGCCCTCGTTGCGCGTGACGACGTAGGCGTCGGCCGAGCGTTGCAGGCGCGAGCCGAGTGCGGCGCGGCGTTGTTGTTCGCTGTCGGCGAGTTGGGCGGCGTGGGCGGTGGTTTGGGGATTGTCGTTGGTGCTTGGGGTGACGGCCGCGCTCGATGCACTCAGAATCATCACCGCTTCGCCCTGGGCGAGATCGAAGCTGAACACGCCGGGCGCCGCGAGGTCTTCGTTGCAATCGAGACCGCGCTCCTGCTCGCGCACGTAGCAGAAGTTGCGATACCAATCGGGCGCATGCGAATAGGTGCCGTTGGTCGCCGCCCGCACGACCGGCAGTCCGCCATATGGTTGCCAGCTCGCGCACGATTGATCGGCGCTGACCTGCGCGCCGAAGTTGAAAGCCGGATTCTCGTGATGCAGCGCGTGATAATCGCGGCCCGACAACAGCGGTCTGACCTTCAGCACCGGCGCATCGAGTTCGCCGCCTTCGAGCCGCCAGCGCAAAACCGTTTCGAACTTCGCTTTGCTGACGAACACGTCGGCGATCATCGCAGTACGCGTATCGAGTTGAACGCGCCAGGTCGGCCACGGCGCGGTATCGAAACAGAGCAGGTTGCCGCGCAGATCCGGATAGATCACGTCAGGCCCATAGCGTTGCATGGTCAACGGGAAGCGCTCGCCGCCCGCCTCGACCCACGCCTCGATGCCGTTGACCAGCACCATGCGCCCGCCCGGCGCGCGCGTCGCGGCAAGCAGCAGCGCATGGTAGCGGCGCGTGCGCAACATACCGACCGTGCCCGACGCAAAGCCGCCGAAGCCGTCGGCTTCGAGCCATTCGTCTTCGAGCTGCGAGATGTCGATGGGTGAATCGATGCGAGTCATTGAATCGTGCTCACGCGCGAACCGTAATGCAGCAAACATAGCGCAGATGGCAGTGCCATGAGCATCGAGCTTCCCACTACTTTCCATTTTCCTTCGATCAACCGACGATTAGCTCGCAACTGATCGGCAAGAGCAACGTGTCACCGACAACGAAACACACCAACGTCGCGTCAGCCTACCAGGCGGACAAGATGCCGATGCCTTTCAGGCGGTCAAAGACCAACATCCGGCAGCATCGGACGCGTAGCGAGCGCCTTCGCGACGATATCTTTGACTTCGGCAAGCGTATCGCCTTGCAATGCAAGGCGCGGCGGACGCGTAACGGCGCTGCCGCGGCCGAGCAATTCCTCGCACAGCTTGATGCATTGCACGAGGTCGGGGCGCGCGTCGAGGTGCAACAGCGGCATGAACCAGCTATACAGCGCGAGCGCCTCGTCGAAACGCTTCTGGGTGGCGAGGCGAAACAGCGTCTCGCCTTCCTTCGGGAACGCGTTGGACATCCCCGACACCCACCCTTCCGCACCGACCGCGATGCTTTCGACCACCACGTCGTCGAGGCCGGCGAACAGCACGAAGCGGTCGCCCACCGCGTTGCGCAGATCGATGAAGCGCCGCGTATCGCCCGACGAATCCTTGAAGCAGACGATGTTCTCGCAGTCCTGCAGCGCGATCAGCACGTCCGGCGTCACGTCGTTCTTGTAGATCGGCGGGTTGTTGTAGATCATCACCGGCAGGTCGGTGCTGGTCGCGACCGAGCGGAAATGCGCGGCGGTTTCGTGCGGCTTCGCGGAATAGACGAGCGCCGGCATCACCATCACGCCGTCCACGCCGACTCGCGCCGCTTCACGCACCGTCTGCCGCGCGAACTCGGTCGTGAACTCGGCGACGCCCGCGACGACGGGCACCTGGCCACCGGACGCGTCGCGCGCGGCCTCGATCACCTGCAGCTTTTCCGACGTGCTCAGCGAAGTGTTTTCGCCGACCGTGCCGCAGACCACCATACCCGACACGCCGTCCTTGACGAGATTGCTGACCACGCGGTGCGTCCCGTCGATGTCGAGCGAGAAATCCGGCTTGAACTGGGTGCTGACGGCGGGAAACACCCCGCTCCATTGGATAGCCTTGCTCACTTTGTCCGTCTCCTTCAAAAAGCCGGCCGCGCCGACACACGTAGAGTATGACGACGAGTATCGGCCTTTGTCCGCAAGCGGGCTTGGGCTTTTTCGCGGCTGAAAGAGATTAAATCCGCACAATCGGCGAGACGGGGAATGGCCGCGTCGGGTCGCGCCATTCAACTTCACGGCAACGCGGCAGCGGCGCATGAGAGGGCCGTCGCGCGAGGCATTGACTCGGACCTGGGTGCCGAGTCCGGCATAGCGGCACCCGATGCGTCGTGGCTCGTGCCACCGGCGCGGAGGCGGTGCGACGAAGAGCGCGGGCCCTCCGTCAATCGATCAGGCGCCCAGCAACACGCCAGTTCTGATCGGCCGCGTGCCGGTCACGCGTCCGAGCGGCGCACCGGTCGTCACGAAGCGGATCGCGCGCCGCATATAAAGCACCCCTTCGGTCTGACTGACGATCGTGGTCGTCTCGTCGGTCAGCGGATCGACGATATCGAACAGCGGCTGGCCGACGCGGATCGTGTCGCCGATCTTCGCGCGGTGCACGAGAATCCCGCTTACCGGCGCATAGAACTGCTCGCTGCCCGCGAGCGGCGTCGCCGGCGACAGCAGCGGCGGCAACGGCCTGGCCTCACCGCGAATCGCACCGCGCCACACCAGATAGTCGACGAGCGCGTCGGCATCCCGCTGCGCGACTTCGTACGACACGTCGCGCTGGCCGCGGCATTCGACCGTCACCGCGATCGTGCCGGTCGGCACCGGCTTGCTCGCCGGCAGCTGCTGCTGCAACGTCCACCACAGCAAGCTATGCGTTTCGTCGAACGCGCCGCCGCCCGAATCCGTCGCGAGCAACGAGGCCTCGGCGCCGAGGTAGCGCGACAGCGGCTCGAACTCGGCCCACGCAGCCTCGCTCGTGTACACATGCATCGCCGCTTCGAGCGAGCAATGCAGATCGATCACGATGTCCGCGTCGTATGACAGTTTCAGCAGCGCCAGTTGCAGCGAATCGAATTCGGTCAGCGGCTTCTGTTGCGCGAGTTCGGCCGCGAGCAGTGCGCGCACGATGCGGCGGTTCTCGTTCGCGTCGGCGCCGAGCGCCTCTTTCGCATCCGCGACGAGCTTCGTGAACTGCACGAAATGCCGGTTGAAGTTCTTGCCGCTGCCGAGATCGAAGCGGCCGACGAACTGACCGAGCACGTATTGACTAAGCCCGACCGGATTCGACACCGGCACGAGCACGATTTCCGCATTCAGTGCGCCGGCCTGCTCGAGTTCCAGCAAACGCCGTTTCAGCAGCACCGTGGTCAGCATCGACGGCGTTTCGTCGGCATGCAGCGACGCCTGGATATAAATCTTCTGCCCGCTGTTGGCCGGGCCGAAATGAAACGACACCAGCTCGCGGTGCGTGCCGATAGCCGGCGACAGAAGCGGAATCGATTGCCTGTTCATGAATGGAAAGCCGTGAAGATAAGTGGGAAATCCGGATCAATTGCCGTACGGATCGAAGTCGAAGTACTTCTTCGCAATCTGCGCATACGTACCGTCCTCGCGCATCGACGCGATCGCCGCGTTGATCGATGCCTGCACCCCGGTTTCATCCTTGCGCAAGCCGATGCCGACGCCGCGATCGCCCATCGAAAGCGGCTCGCCGACAAACGCGAAGCCCTTGCCCGCGGGCGTGCGCAGGAAGCCGTAGTCGGCCTCGACGGTGCCGAGCAGCGCGCCGTCGAGCCGCCCGTTCCGCAGATCGGCGAACACCTCGTCCTGGCTCTTGTAGGCGACCACGTTCGCACCGAGCGGCGTCCAGTTCTTCAGCGCGTAACCCTCGAACTGCGTGCCCGACTGCACGCCGATCTGCTTGCCTGCCAGTCCGCTCGCCGTAGGCGCGAGCGATGAGCCTCGCCGCGCGATCAGCCGCGACTTGAACTGGAACAGCTTCGACGAAAACAGAATCTGCTGTTCACGCTTTTCGGTGATCGCCATCGACGACAGCACCGCGTCAATCTTGCGTGCCTGCAGCGCCGGAATCATGCCCGAAAACTCGAGTTCGACCCACTGGCAATGCGCGTGGATGCGCCGGCAAATCTCGTTGCCGAGATCGACGTCGAAGCCCTTCAGGCTGCCGTCGGGCGCCTTCGAGTCCATCGGTGGATAGGTCGGGTCGATGCCGAGGCGCAACGTATTGGCGTCGGCGGCGAACGCGCCGCTGCTGAAAGCCAGCGCGGCGCAGAGAATCATCAGCGGAGTTTTCATGGACGGCGACGGGGAGTGGATCAGGACAGCGTGATCGTAAGCTGCCGCCGCGCCTCAAAGAAGTCCCGTTCGGACTATCATGATCACTTTTCCCGATCACCAGACTCTGACGCCATGGCATTGACGATTTCGCAGCTGCGCGCGTTCACGGCGGTCGCCGAGCATGGCAGCATCCGCGCCGCGTCGCGCGCGCTCGGCATCGCGCAAAGCGGCATCACGCAGCAGTTGCAGAACCTCGAATCGATGCTCGGCGCGACGTTGTTCACGCGCACGAATCGCGGCATTGCGCTGACCGCGCTGGGCCAGCGGCTGCTGCAGCGGGCCGGCGCGATCCTCGGTGAATGCGAGCGTGCCGAGGATGACGTGCGGCAACTGCGCGGCGACTACGTCGGCGAGGTCACGTTCGGCATGACGACCGAGCCGCTCGTCGACGCGTTCGCGCCGGTGCTGATGGAATTTCGTGCGCGCTTCGGGCGCGTCGCCGTGCATCTGCGCACCGGCACTTCACGCATGATGATTTCGTGGATCCGCGAAGGCACGTTGGATTTCGCGGTCGCGCTCGTCTCGAAGCAGACCGATACCGCCGATCTGTCGGTCACACCGCTGTATCCGTCCGATCCGGTGATCGTGTGCCGGCGCGGTCATCCGAAGGCGCGCGCGAAGTCGCTCGCTGAGCTGTTCGATTGCACGTGGGTGACGACGCGCTCGCCGAATCTGACCGAGGAGCCGCACGTCAACCGCTTGAGCCATCTGTTCGACAGCCACGGGTTGCCGCCACCGAAGATCGTCGCGACCGTCGAGGGCCTTTACGAGACGCTGCATCTGGTGGGCGCGACAGATTGCCTGTCGCTCGAATCGTCGGTCATCACGAAGCGTGGGCCGTTCGCGGACGTGCTGACGACGATTCCGGTGCGCGAGCGCGCTTTGCAGCAGCACGTCTGTCTGCTGCAACGCGCGGCGATACCGCTGACGCCAGCCGCGCAGGAGTTCGCGACGATGATCGCGTCGTACACGCGCACGGTGCGGGCGCGTTGAGCGTTGAACGTCAATCCGCCGTTGCTTCGAGCGCGATCAATTCTTCGATGCGCTGCCTGCGCCGGATCAGCCGCGCATTGCCGCGCTCGATCAGCACCTCGGGAGCAAGCGGCCGGCTGTTGTAGTTAGATGACATCGACGCGCCGTACGCGCCCGCATCATGAAACACCAGCAGGTCGCCCACTTGAGGCGCGGGCATCGATCGGCTCGTCACGACACCGCCTTCCACCTGCGTGAACACGTCGCCGGCCTCGCACAATGGCCCCGCCACGCTGAACGAGCCGATCGGTGCATCGCTCGGCGTGCCGTCGCGCCTAAGCACGCTGATCTCGTGATGACTGCCGTAGAACGACGGCCGCACCAGGTCGTTGAAGCCCGCGTCGAGCAGCGCGAATTGCCGCGACGGCCGCCGGTTAAGCGCATGCACTTCGGCGATCAGCACGCCTGCCTGCGCGACCAGAAAGCGCCCCGGTTCGATTTCGAGCCGCACACGATGCCCGACCTGCGCCTCGATGCGCCGCCGCGCGTCGTCCCACAGCCGGAAATAATGCGCGGTATCGACGCTCGGCTCGCCATCGCGATACGGCACCGACAAACCACCGCCCGCGGAAATCGCCTCGATGTCCTGATCGAGTTGCGACACTGCATCGACCATCGCATCGCAAACTTTCGCGAGATGCGCGTAGTCGACACCGGAGCCGATATGCATGTGCAGACCGACGAGCTTCAGCCGATAGCGCCGCACCAGTTCGAGCGCGCGCGGCAGGTCATCGCGCCAGATACCGTGCTTGCTGTGCTCGCCGCCGGTGTTGGTCTTGCTGCTGTGGCCGTGACCGAAGCCGGGGTTGATCCGCAGCCACACGCGATGGCCTTCGCTCGCATGTCGTCCGAGCCGGTCGAGCATGTCGAGCGAGCCGGCGTTGACGGTGATCCGCTCTTCGAGCACGGTGGCCAGCGTCGCGTGGTCGAGCACGTCGGCGGTGAATACCACGCCTTCGGCTGCGTCGTGCGACGCAGGTTGCGCCGTGAACCCCGCCGCAAAACTGCGCGCGAGTTCGCCCAACGAGACAGCGTCGACCATCACGCCTTCGTCGCGCATCAGCTTCAGGATGTGCACGTTCGAGCAGGCCTTATGCGCGTAGCGGATCGTGTCGAAGCTGCGCAACTGTGCGATGCGCTGGCGGATCGTGTCGGCGTCATAGACCCATAGCGGCGTGCCGTGCTGGCGCGCGAGGTCGGCGAGTTGATGGGGGTTGAATGGCATCATGAACGGTTGCATGTCGAGGCATTGTGAAAGCATTAGCCGACATGATGAGCCGCGGCGAGCATTCAGTAAAATACCAATCTATCGCCGATCTATTCACTTCTGATATAGCCCCGACCCACCATGGCGCTCACGCACCGACACATCGAAATCTTCCGCGCACTGATGACGGCCGGCAGCGTCACCAGGGCAGCCGAGTTGCTGTTCACGTCGCAGCCCACCGTGAGCCGCGAATTGGCGCGCATGGAACAGAGCATCGGCTTCGCGTTGTTCGAGCGCGTGCAGGGCCGGCTGCGTCCCACGCAATCCGCGCTGACGCTGTTCGACGAGATTCAGCGCGCGTATGTCGGGCTCGAACGCGTCGCGTCGACAGCGGCCGCGCTGCGCGAATTCAAGGGCGGCCAGTTGTCTGTCATCGCGCTGCCGGTGTTTTCGCATTCGATCCTGCCGGGCGCCGTCAAACGCTTTCACGATGCGCAGCCGGGCGTCAACGTATCGATCGCAACGCAGGAGTCGCCGTTTCTCGAAGAATGGCTGACCGCGCAGCGCTACGACCTCGGCCTCACCGAACACGACGCGCCGCCGCCCGGCACGCGGCTCACGCCGCTGATCGCCGTCGATGAAGTGTGCGTGCTGCCCGATGCTCACCCGCTGCTCGCGAAACGTGTGATCGCATTGAAAGACTTCGCGGATCAGGCGTGCATCAGCCTGTCCGCGAACGATCCCTACCGGCTGCAGATCGACGAAGCATTCGCGCGGGCTGGCATTGCGCGCCGCCTGTTGTTCGAAACGCCGACTGCGGTATCCGTGTGCAGCTTCGTGCGGCAGGGGCTCGGCATCGCGATCGTCAATCCGCTGACTGCGCTCGATTTCGCGGGTCGCAATCTGCATATCCGGCCGCTCGCGTTATCGCTGCCGTTTCGCGTCAGCGTGATCCGCCCCGAGCACCGGCCCGCGCATCCGCTCGCGGACGCATTCGTCGGCGCGCTGCAAAGCGAAGCCGCCGCGCTGCGACTACAATTGAAGCGCCACACCAGCCCCGCGCGGTCATCGCAGTCATAGCAGTCACGGCGGCGCCCGTCCTCATCACCCGGCGAATCCGCGCAGCAGCACGCGCGCTCGCGCGGGGCCACCGCCCGAACCGTCCGCCGCGCGTACCGGGCACGCTTCAAGCTGACATCACCCCGCATACCGATTACCGACGCGCCGCGCATTCGCGCCGCACCGGCGCGCCGTTTTCGAGTCTTCACGTCATAGACCCTCAACAGGAGTGTTCCCCATGATGAATCGAGACAATCCCGTCTGGCTGATCACAGGCTGTTCCACCGGCTTCGGCCGCGAGCTCGCGAAGCTCGTGCTCGGACGCGGCTGGCGCGCGGTCGTCACCGCGCGCGATGCATCGAAAGTGAAGGACATCGCCGAGGGGCACGGCGAGCGCGCGCTGGTGCTGCCGCTCGACGTGACCAATCGCGCGCAGATCGAAACCGTGGTCGCGCAGGCGAAGCGCCATTTCGGCCGCATCGACGCGCTCGTCAACAACGCGGGCTACGGCTATCTGGCCGCGATCGAGGAAGGCGACGACAGCGAAGTCCGCGCGATGTTCGAGACCAACGTGTTCGGTCTCATCGACATCACGAAGGCCGTGCTACCGATCATGCGCGAGCAGCGCAGCGGTTTGATCGTCAACGTGTCGTCGATCGGCGGCATTACGAGTTTCGCGGCGACCGGCTTTTATCATGCGACCAAGTACGCGGTCGAGGGACTGTCGGAGTCGCTCGCGCTGGAAGTGAAGCCGCTCGGCATCGGCGTGCTGATCGTCGAGCCGGGGCCGTTCCGCACCAACTGGGCGGGTCCGTCGATCAAGCAGTCGGCGACGCTGATCGACGACTACGCGTCGACCGCCGGCGCACGCCGCAAGCAGACCGAAGCGCGCAGCGGCAACCAGGCCGGCGACCCGGTGCGCGCCGCGCAGGCGATCATCGATGCGGCGTTGTCGGACACGCCGCCGCTGCGTTTGCTGCTCGGCAAGGCCGCGCTCGATCTCGCGTACAAGAAGCTCGACTTCATGCGCGGCGATTTCGATAGCTGGCGAGCGACGACCGAGGGCGCGGACTATCCCGAAGGAACGGCGTAGCGCAGGTTGATCAGGCGAGCCTCGGCCCGCCCGTTAAAACTCCACCAGCGCAAAATCGTCCTTGCCCACATCGCACAGCGGGCAGCGCCAGTCGGCCGGCACATCGGCCCAGCGCGTGCCCGGCGCGATGCCCTCTTCCGGCACGCCGGCGGCTTCGTCGTAGACCCAGCCGCAGATCACGCAGACCCATTGCTTGAACTCGACGGCCGCGGCGGCGTTCGCGGCCGACGGCGCATCGGGCGTAGCGGTCGAGGCGGCATCCGCCGCGGTCGTGCGCGCCGTCGCATCGAGGCTCACGACGAGCGGCGCGACCGTGCCGCTGCCGGTTCCCGCGAGCCGCGCCTGCAGGCTGTCGAGCAGGCGTTGCGCTTCGTCGTGGGTCAGATCGATCCAGTACGGATCGCCGGCGCCGTCGTTGAGCCGCTCGGGGGAAAACTGGATTTCTACGGCTACGCCCTTCTTGTACATGGCAATCGGAATCTCGAGAAAGCCGGCGACGCGCGCCGGCGTAAGGGTGCCCGCGCGACGCGGGCGCTGCTTCAGTGCGTCTGTACCAGCAGATTCAGCGCGTACGAGGCGATCACACCAGCGGCGCCGATCAGGCCAAGCAGTTGCAGCAGAGTGAGGGATTTACGGGAAGTGGTGGGGGTTTGTTGCGTGGTCACGAGCGAGTCTTGAAGTTCGGAAAAAGCGCAATGGTACACGGGTGCGGGTGCGACGAATGTCGATTGGCGCAAACTCGCGAGCAATAACAGTACCGTGCGACATTATCGCCGCTTGCGCGCCGCGCATTGTCTACCGAGGGGAGATGGATTAATTCCCAGCGAGGCAGAAAGCCGTGGCGGGACGACTTGCGCGGGGCCGGCGAACCCACCCGCACCCGCACCGCGCCGCGCTGCGCTCAGGTCTTCGCGAGCGGATTGCCGTGACGTGAATCCCAGAAGCGGATTACCGACGTGTCGCCAGTGCCCGCGCCTACCACCCGGTCCGGCGCGCCGCACTCGCGCAGCAGCGCGCGCAAATCGTTGATGACCGGGAACACCTCGTGGTTCCAGTCGGCTCCCTGCGAATCGTGGGCACGCTGCTCCGCCTCGACGATCTCGCGATCCTCCTTGAAAATGCGCTCGGTGAACCACACCAGCAACGGCCATGCGAGATTCATCACGCCCGGAATGCCGGGCTTGCGGATCGACAGCAGCCCGAACGTACGATTGGTGCGCTGCTCGCGATCGAGCGGCACGTAGACGATCCACAGGTCCATCACCAGCGTCTTCTCGTTGTTGCGGATTTGCAGGGTCTGGTACGGGTATTCGGTGCGGATCGTCATCACGTCTTTGTGGTTGAAGCCACCGGTCTTACGCCTCTCGCCGAACACCATCGCCTCGCCCAGTGGCTGCTGGCCCGCCATCCGCGCGAACGTATAGTCGATCTCGACCCAGCCTTCGCCGCGCCGCCGCCCGAGCGACCGCGCGCGCATTTGCCCCATCTGGCGTCGATGCAGGAACTGATGATTCATGTCCATCAGGTTCTCGTGCATGAACGAATAGTGACATTTGACCGGACGGCCGAAGCGGCGCGTCTTGTACTTCGGGTCGGATACCGAGCGAAAGCCCGGCAGCGGCCGTTCCTCGGCGAGCGCGGCATCGCCGGGAAACACGAAGACCAGTCCCTCCACTTCCTGACACGGATACGAGCGCACGCCGTTCGGCAGACGCTCGCGGCCCAGGTACGGCACGTCGATGCAGGTGCCCGAGCAGTCGTAGGTCCAGCCGTGATAGCCGCAGCGAATCGATTCACCGTCGACCACGCCCTGATGCAGCGGCACCTGCCGATGCGCGCAGCGATCTTCCAACGCGAAGACCTTGCCGCTCTCGGTGCGCGCGAGCACGATCGGATCGCCGGCGAAGGTGACGCCGAGCGTCTTGCCGCGCTTCACTTCATGCGACCACGCGAGCGGGTACCAGTAATCGGGATGAATGGCGACGCGGCGCAGATCACGCACCGGCGCGTCGCGAGTGGCTTGAGCAGGCGCGGCGGCAAGCGCGGCGCCGGCGATTTCCTGTTCCTGTTCTAGCGGGGGAACTGCATGCATAGGTCAAGCCTCCGTGCACGAGCGGATAGAAGGTAGCCGCGCTGCATGGCAGTGCGGCATCTTCATCAGTCTACTTGATGCAGCCGCCGCATGGCACTGTCGCGGGCATGCTCGATGCGTCGCAGCACACATGGCGCATCAGCGTGAAGGATCTACCTTTACCACACCCGCCCTTCGGAAACATTGACTTAGGTTATGCGCTGTCCATCCACCTGCTCACTCCTCGTCGCCGGCGACGAGCCCGGAGCGCCGTTGCACGCCCCATGCGCGGCCACCGCGCAAAAAGTGCAGCCAGCCGAGCGCGGCGCCCAGATGACGCGCGAGCTGGAACGTGAACGGCTCGGCGACGGCCGCGAGCATCGCCATGCCGAGGCTGTTGCCGCTGCGCTCGCCGGTCCAGCGCCGGTACAGATGAATGCTCCATAGGTAAAACGCCAGATCGATCGCCGTTTTCAGACCGATCACGCTGAAGATCGACACGACGATCGCGCTATGTCCGCCGAATAGAAACCCGAGTAGCAATGCGAATGCCGTGAGGCCGTAGATCGGCTGCATCGTGTCGACCGCCTTGACCGGCAGCATCAGCATGCCGAGCGTGCCGTAGCGCGGATTGCCGGTCATGTCGCGGTTCCAGTACTGCGTCTGCAGGAAGCCCGCGAACCAGCGGCGGCGCTGGCGCAGAAAGCTTGCGAGGGTGTCGGGCGCATCGGTGCGCGCATGCGCTTCGCCGACCACGCGCACGTCCCAGCCGAGTTCGTGATCGACCGAATAGCGGCGCAGCCGGTGAATCAGCTCGTAGTCCTCGACCAGACATTCCGGATCGAAGCCGCCGACCGCGATCAGCGCATCGCGCCGGAACGACGCGAATGCGCCCGAGATCAGCAGCAGGCTGTCCGCGCGCATCCACGCGAAACGCGCGATGAAGTTGCGCATGTACTCATAGGTCTGGAACCACTGGAACACGCGGCCCGACAACGACTTGCCGCAGACTGGCACGAGAATGCCCGCTGCCGCGACGAGCGACGGTTCGCTCGCGAACGCGGCGCGCATCGCGTAGGTGGCGTCGTCGTCGAGCAGCGTGTCGGCGTCGACCGTCATCACGGTGTCGGTCGTCATCACGGTGATCGCGGCGTTCAGCGCGCGTGCCTTGCCCCCGTGCGGCACGCGCAGCCAGAACAGGTTCGGGTGCAGCGAGCTCGGCGCGCTCAGCACGCCTTCGGCTGCGGGCGTGAGGCCGAAGCGTTGCGTGAGCAGGTCGGCGGTGGCGTCGGTGGAGCCGTCGTCGGCGATCACGATCTGCGCCGGGCCGTGCGTTTGCCGCAGCAGCGCGGCGAGCGTGACCGGCAACACGGCCGCCTCGTTATGCGACGCGACGATGACACCCATGCCCGGCAATTCGCGCCGTTCGTAGTCGGCTTCGAGCGGCGCTGCGCGGCGCGTGAGCGGCAACGATTTCCACGTGACGAACGCGAGCAGCAACGTGTCGTAGACGACATATGCAATCCCGGTCGACCACGCGAGCGCACCGCGCAGAAAGAACGCGCGCGCGAACAGCAGTGCCCACAGCACGACGACGCCGGAATGGATCAGCGCGCTCCATAGCGTGGCGCGACGCGGCAGGATGCGTGGTGACGCGACCGCGAGTGCCTGTTCGAGGGTCTTCTTCAAAGCGAATATTTCAGATTGGGGCTGGTAGCGTCACGGCTTCATGCGTTTCAACACCGATTTGCGATCGAGCCATTCGTGCTTGAGCGCGCCGCCGATATGCATCGCGAGCAACGCATAAAGCGTATAGCCGAGCCACGTGTGCAGCGCGCCGAAGCGATCGTGCAACGTCTCTTTCAGTGTCGGGTCGAGGTGCATCACATAGCCGATGCGCGGCCACTGGAACAGGCCGAACCACTGCATCGGATGCGTGGCCGCGTCTTTCCACGCGGAATCGTGCAGCCATCCGGACAGCGGCAACGCAATCATCAGCAAATACAGCGCGAAGTGCGCGAGGTGCGCGGCAATCTTTTCCCACGACGGAAACTCGCGCGGCAACGGCGGCGGCTTGTGCGACACGCGCCACAGAATGCGCAGCACCGCGAGCCCGAGCACCGTGATGCCGATCGATTTGTGCGTGTCGATCACCGGACGCACCCAGTCGTCGGGCAGAGAATCCGCGGACAAAGCGAGCACGACGTTGACGATCATCAGCAACGCGATCAACCAGTGCAATGTCATCGCGGTGCGCGTGTAACGCGGCGCGTGAGTTGCATCGGTCGAATCGGTCAGGGAATTCGCGTGGGTGTTCATAGGGTTCCGTTCACGAAGGCGATGGATGCTGCGAAAGCTGTTTTAAAAATCGACGCTACCGGTATCAAGCAAACGCCCAAGTTTGCCGTCTTATTCCGCAAAGCGCTTAACGTGCATGTTTCAGTTTGTTTCGGGCCGAGCCACGACTCGCGTGGCTCGGCACCACGAAGATGCCGCGCCGCGCGGAGAACGTCGGCACCGCCCGTGTCGTGCTGACGCTGGCGGATCTCGCTGGCATCGAGACGGCGCTCGAGCAGATCAAGGTGGCGGGCGATCGCTATTCGGCGCAGCGCCAGCGGTTCATCAACCGCCAAGCGGTGTGCCGTCGCGGTGCTTCAGCTTTTGAACTTGTGCCGAGTCTTGTTCGGCGTTTTGCTTGATGGTTTGCCTGGCTTTTTGCCCGGCGCCCCGCAGATCAGCGCGACGCCAGCCTGCGCGGTCGCGCGCAGCGACTCGCGCGAGTCGCCCGCGCGCGAGCGAAGCGCGAGAGTATGCAGAATCGCCGATGCGACTTTGGCGAGCAGCGCGGGACTCGCGGTCGCATCCAGTTCGCCTTGGGCTTGCGCGCGTTCGAACCGTCGCTCGAACTCGGCATCGAACGTGGCAAGACCGTGCGCGAGCTTGTCACGTACTTGCGCATCCGCTCTCGACTCCACCGCCGCCGTGCCGATCAGAAAGCACCCGCGCGCCACCTCGCCCTGTGGAAAGTAGAGCGCGAGCGAGCCTTCGTACACGGCCAGCAACGCCTCGGCGAGCGGCCGGTCACCATGCAGCGCGGCTTGCATCGCATCGCGGCCAAACGCGATGTAGCGATCGAGCGTATCGAGATACAGCGCATGCTTATCGCCGAAAGCGCCGTACAGACTCGGCCGGTTCATGCCGGTCGCCTCACTCAACGCGTCGAGCGACGTGCCCGAGTAGCCGCCATGCCAGAACGCGTCGCGCGCATCGTTCAGGGCCTGCTGCGAATCGTAGTTGCGCGGCCGTCCTCGCGAGCGTTTTCCAGATTTTGTACCGGTATGCATAAAATTCTCTGGCGTCATCGATTTTTGTTCACTATAGTACAAAAATACCTTCACCGACGACTGGAGACATCAGCATGGAGCTTTATTTTTCGCCGCTCGCGTGTTCGCTCGCCACGCGCATTTCGCTCTACGAGGCGGGCGCCGATGCGCGCTTCATCGAAGTCGACACGAAATCGAAGCGGCTGCGCGACGGCTCCGATTTCTATCCGATCAATCCGCTAGGCCAGGTCCCCGTGCTTCGCACCAACGACGGTTGGCTGCTGCGGGAAAACACCGCGATCCTGCCTTACGTCGCCGACGCCTTTCCGGCAGCCGCGCTGGCGCCGCTGCCCGGCACGGCGGAACGCGCGAAACTGCAGGAGTGGCTTGGGTTCATCAGCACGGAACTGCATAAGGGGGTGTTCGTGCCGCTGCTCGATCCGCACGCGCCCGCCGACGTTCTTAGCTATACACACAAGAGGGTGGCGTTGCGACTGGATCTGCTGGAGCAGCATTTGCACGGACGCGAGTTTTTGCTGGAACGGTTTTCCGTCGCGGATGCTTATCTGGTCACTGTGTTGAACTGGGCGCGCTACAGCGGCGTCGAGCTTTCGCAGTGGCCATCCGTGCAGCAGTACTTCGAACGCATCGCGCGTAGGGCATCCGTTGCAAAGGCGATGGCGGAGGAGTACGTGCTGTATGGCGAGGAGCAGGACAGACGCAACGCCGCGGCAACGTAGGCTTGCTCACTAGCTCAACCGCAAACTCCGCAATACGTCGAGCACATACTGAGTCGGACGCTCCACCGGACCCGCGCGATAGGCCAAACCCAGCTGCCGCCATAACGCCGGGCGCAGCGGACGTGTGACGATGCGCGCGTCGGCCGTTGAGCGGCCCGCTTCCTGCAGCAGCAGCGCGGCGCCGTATCATGGTTCAGCGCGGTAGGGCAGCATCCCACGCCAAGCCGCGCCATCCCACACCCCCGCCAGGGAATATCCCACTTCCTGCCATACCACGGGCACAATACGCGGCGATAATGCCGGGGCGTCACGTCCTTTCCGTTCGACATTCGAACGCGCCGATGCCCGCGCCGCCAGAGTTCCCTTTCGATGCACCCATGAGCCACGCTACCGCCGACCACCCCACCTCCGCCGACTCCGCCCCGAACTCGCCGCGCTTCCTGTTATTCCTGATCTGCCTGTTCGCATCCGCCGGACAGCTCGCCATCGACATCTACGTGCCCGCGCTGCCCGCGATGGCGCACTACTTCGGCACTTCGCCGCAAGCGATCCAGACCAGCGTCACCGGCTACATGGCCGCCTACGCGTTCGGCCAGCTGGTCTTCGGTCCGATCGCCGACGCGTATGGCCGCAAGCGCGTGCTCGCGTTCGGCCTGACCGTCTACACGGTCGGCTGTCTGCTGTCGCTCGCGGCGCCGAATCTCGAGACGTTCATCCTCGCCCGTGCGTTGCAGGGCTTCGGCATCGCAAGCACGAACCTGCTCGCGAAGGCGATCATCACCGATTCGTTCGCGGGTCAGGCGTTGCTGCATGCGTTCACGTACATGTCGATCGCGTGGGGGCTGGCGCCGATCGTCGCGCCTGTGATCGGCGCGCATCTGCAGACGGCGTTCGGCTGGCGCGCGTGCCTCGTGTTCCTGCTGATCTATTCGCTGGTGATGTGGGCGCTGTTGTGGCGCTATCGCGAGACCTTGCCCAAGCCCGTGCATCTCGAACCGCGCACGCTGACCGCGAACGCGCGCAAGGTACTCGCGAGCCCCGTGTTCCAAAGCTGCTTTCTCGCGCAGGGTCTGTGCTACAGCATCCTGCTCGTGTTCAACATCGTCGGGCCGTTCATGGTGCAGACCACGCTGCACAAGCCGCCGACTTTCTTCGGCTATCTCGCGCTCGGCATCGGCATGATGTACTTTCTCGGCGGCCTGTCGAATCGGCTGCACGGTCCGCGTCTGCCGAGCGCCGAGCAGCGGCTGCGCATCGGCGCGCGGCTGATGGCCGCCGCTTCGGTTGTGATGCTGCTGCTCGCGCTGACGGTCGGTCTGCGCGTGTGGACGCTCGCGACGCCCGTGCTCGTGATGGGCTTCTGCGCCGGCGCGATGTATCCGACGCTGATGGCGAAGGGCAACTCGCTGTTCCCGCACATAGCGGGTCTGACGAGCGCGATTCTCGGCTGCGCGCTGCTGCTGGTGTCGTCGGCGATGATGGGGCTGGCCGGCTTCGTGTCGGTGCAGGTGCTCACGCCGCTCGCGCTGTTCTTCGTGGTCCTCGCGTTCGTCGTCGTCGCGATGGTGACGAAGCTGCTCCGCCATCTCGAGCAGTCACAGCTTGCGGCCGCGACGACCGCGCGCGGCAACGCAGCGTGAGCCGGTACATGAGCTTGATCCAGCGCCACACCAATACCTGCACACGCGAGGACCGATGAGCGGCATGCGCGAGCACGTCTCCGCGTCCGCTTCCGAGCGGATCGATCCGACCGTGTGGAAGGTCGCCGCGGTCGTGTCGATCGGTTCGTTCATGTCGCAGATGGACTCGACGCTGGTCAACGTGTCGCTGTCGACGATCGGCCATACGCTCGATACGTCGATCGCCACCGCGCAGTGGATCGTCAGCGGCTACCTGCTCGCGATGGCGTTGATGTTGCCGCTCAACGGCTGGCTGGTCGACCGCATCGGCGCGAAGCGGCTGTACCTGTTCTGCTTTTCGACGTTCACGATAGCGTCGATGCTGTGCGGGGCGGCGCAGACGATCGGCGAGCTGATCGGCGCGCGCATCTTCCAGGGCCTCGTTGCCGGTGTGCTCGTGCCGATGGCGCAGATGATGATCGGACGAGTGGCCGGCAGGAACCTCGAGCGCGTGATGGGCTTCGCCGCGCTACCCATTCTGCTCGGGCCGATTCTCGGCCCGGTGTTGGCCGGGCTCGTCCTCGCGCACGCGAGTTGGCCATGGCTGTTCTTCATCAATGTTCCGGTGGGCGCTGTCGGCATCGCGATGGCGGTGTTGCTGCTGCCGCGCGATGCCCCTGCGTCGCAGAAGCGGCCGTTCGATTTCACCGGCTTTGCGTTGATCTCCCCCGGGCTCGTCGCACTGGTCTATGGACTTCAGAACACGTCGCGCGCGGCGGGCCTCGCGTGGCTGCTTGCGGGCGTCGTGTTTCTCGCCGGGTTCGTGCTGTACGCGTTGCGCAAAGGCAATGCCGTGTTGATCGACGTGCACATGTTTGCAACACGTACGTTCTCAGTCGCGGCACTCGCGCAGTTCTCCGCGAACGGGATCATGTATGGGCGACAGCTTGCCGTGCCGCTTTTTCTGATCGCGGGCTGCGGTTTGTCGGCTGCGCACGCGGGCGGTCTGCTCGCGGCTACCGGCATCGGCATGATGTGCTCGTTCCCGCCGATCGGCTGGTTGACCGAGCGGCTCGGTTGCCGCGCGCTCGCGGCGGGCGGCGCATTGCTGGCGTTTCTGAGCACGCTCGTGTTTCTATGGATGAGCATTGCTTCGTTCTCCGCCGGATGGGCCGCTGTCAGTCTGTTCCTTGCGGGTGTCGGTCAGGGGACGATCAGCGTGCCGTCGATCTCGGCCGCGTATTCGTCGATCGCGAAAGAACGGCTCGCGGTCGCGAATACGGCGTTGAACATCGCGCAGAGAGTGGGTGGTCCGTTCGCCACGACGCTGCTCTCGATGGCGATCGCGCTGACACAGCACGGTGCTTCGGATGTACAGCCCAGCCGATTTTTGCCGATGTTCGTGCTGCTGGCCGGGCTGCATTTGCTGTGCTTCACAGCGACGATGTTTCTGCCGGTTCGGGTTCGGAGGGTGTAGAACGCCTGAGCGCACATTCTTGCACCCGGACTTCACAGTAGTCGCAAGCCCCCATCACACTCGATCACCGCCCCCGTCATAAACGTGTTTTCCAGCAGAAACTGCAGCGCGTGCGCGACATCGTCGGCCCGGCCGACGCGCCGCACCGGTAACGTTTCGCTTTGCTGCCGGAATACCTCGCTTTTCACGCTTGCAGGAAATCTGTCCCACCACGGCGTATCGATCACACCCGGCGACACCGCGTTCACCCGCAGCGGCGCCAACTCGCGTGCCAGCGTGCCGATCATGCTTTCGAGTGCGCCGTTGATCGCGCCCAGACCCGCCGTGCCCGGATTCGCGATGCGCGCCGAAATCGCGGTCAGAAACGTCAAGCTGCCGTCGCGACGCAGCGTGGGCAGTGCGGTTTGCGCCGCTTCGAGCTGCGGCCAGAACTTGGCCTCGAAGCCGCGCCGCAGCGCGGCCAGATCAAGCTCGGCAAAGGGACCCGCGCCTTCGCCGCCCGACAGCGTGATCACCAGGTGATCGATGCGGCCGAGGCCGCCGAAGAAGCTTTGCAGCGCCGCGCGATCGGTGCAGTCGAGCGCCTCGCCCGTTACCTGTCCACCGATGCCGCTCAGTGCATCGTCCAGCCTGGCGCGGTCGCGCCCCACCGCGACGACGCTCGCGCCGGTCGCCGCGAGCCGCTTCACCGTCGCGAGCCCAACGCCCGACGACCCACCCAGCACCACGACCTTCTGATTTTGCCAGTCCATTTCATTGCTCCTGAGAGTGAACGGAAGACCCCGTGGAAGTAGAATGCGCGGTGCGTGCCCATCAATCAAATCGTTTAATGTCATGGCCAACATCATTGAAAATGATTTTCGGCGCTTCGACCTGAACCTGCTGGTGACCTTCCGCGCGCTGCTGGAAGAGCGCAGCGTCACGCGTGCGGCGCAGCGGCTGTTGCTCGGGCAACCGGCCGTCAGCGGCGCGCTGAAGCGCCTGCGCGAGACCTTCGGCGACGAGCTGTTCGTGCGCACGCCGCAAGGCATGACGCCGACGCCGCGCGCGCTCGAACTCGCGCGGCAGATCGAGCCATTCCTGCAATCGCTGCATCAGGCGCTCACGCAGCCATCCGTGTTCGATCCGGCCAGCGCGCAGCGGGTGTTTCGCATCGGCCTCAGCGACTCGCTGGAACTGCTGCTGATGCCCGAGATCATGGCGCGCCTCGCCGCAGCAGCACCTGGCGTCAAGCTGATCGCGCGCTCCACCGATTCGACGCGCGCCGCCGCGATGCTCGACGATGGCGCGATCGAACTCGCGGTTGGCGTGTTCCGCGAGTGCGTGCCGTGGCAGCGACTCATGCCGCTGTTTTCATGGCGCTTCGTGAGCGTCTACAACCCGCAGCTCGTCAGGACGCGCCGCAAGCATTTGTCGATGGACGAGTTTCTGCGCCACCGCCATGTGCTGACTTCGTTCAGCGCCGAGCTGCGCGGCTTTATCGATGAACGACTCGAGTTGCAGGGACTCAACCGCGAAGTCGTGTTTTCGAGTTCGAACTTCGCGACCAGTCCATTCATCGTGCAACGCACGGCGGCGATCGCGACGGTGCCGGAGTTCATCGGCCGAGTCTGGCGCGATACGCTCGGTCTCGCGCTCAGTCCATTGCCATTCGAGGTGCCGGGCTACGAAGTTTCGTTGATGTGGGCCGCGGCGCACGATCAGGACCCGGCGCTCGCGTGGTTAAAGCGCGAGTTCGCGGATGCGTTCGGCACGGCTGACAGCACTGCGCGTGCGGCGCGCTGACAGCGACGTGTGCTACGGTTCATAAGCGTCACATTGCGTTGCGTTTCGCTTCACCGCTTCGCGGTCGCCCGTTCAAGCCAGGAGGAAATCCCGATGACTCACCACATCGCAAAAGGCACCTTCATCGTCTCCCTTCAACCGATGCCGTTCGAAAACGCGGAGGCCGAATCGAAGCTCGGCCGCATGTCGATCGACAAGCAGATCTCCGGCGATCTCGCCGCGACCACCCAAGGGCAAATGCTGAGCGCGATGACGAGCGTTAAAGGCTCGGCCGGCTATGTCGCGCTCGAACAGGTCACGGGCACGCTGGCGGGCAAGCAGGGCACGTTCGTGCTGCAGCATATCGGCGTGATGAATCGCGGCGCTGCGTCGCTGAAGGTGACGGTCGTGCCCGATTCGGGCACGGGCGAGCTGAGCGGCATTGAAGGCGAGTTCAAGATCGACTTCGTCGATGGCGCGCATTCGTACGAGTTCGCTTATCGTCTGCCCGGCGATTGAGATGCCGAACATGATTCGCGAGCAGGCATGACCCGACTGTTCGGCGTCCTGGGGGCGATCGTTTCGCTGGTCGCGTTTCTGCCTTATGGACTTGCGATCTGGCGCGGCACCGTACGTCCTCATCTGTTCACGTGGCTGGTCTGGTCGGTCGTCACGGCGATCGCGGCCGTCGGGCAATTCGTCGCCGGTGCAGGCCCCTCGGCGTGGACTACGGCGGCGATCGCGGCTACCTGCTTCTTTGTCCTCGTGGCGAGCGTCTTCAGGGGTGAACGGCAGCGGACCGCTTTTGATTGGCTTTGCCTGATCGCTGCGTTGTCGGCCATTCCGCACTGGATACTCACCAATGATCCGACCTTGTCGATCTGTGTTGTCACGCTGATCGAACTCGTCGGCCTCGGGCCGACGGTGCGCAAAACTATTCTTGATCCGTGGAGCGAGAGTCTTTTGTATTTTGCGCTGTGCGTTCTCAAATACGCGCTCGCGATTCTCGCGCTGCCGAAATGGAGTGTGGCCGTGGCGTTTTATCCGGCGGTGAATATCGTGGCGTCCATCGGGGTCTGTCTGTTGATGGTGGTGCGCAGGCGTCAGGTGGGGGCGTATTCCGCGCGATCGCAGTGAATCACCCAGATTCACCTTGCCGCGCCGCCCCGAACATCGTCATGCGCTGCAAAATCCACGCGAGCAGTTCGTGCGCGGCCGCGACGAGTGGCCGCCCGGACTTCACCAGCACGCGCGCCTTCGTGCCCAGAAACAGCGCGTGGTCGATCGGCACGGTCACCAGCTCGCCAGCCTGAATCTCGCGCGAGGCCGCGAACTCTCCGATCAGCGTCGCGAAATTTTCGTCGGCGACAAAACGCTTGAGTGCCGTTAGGGAATTGGTGGTGAGCGTCGCGCGGATCTCAACGTGTTCGACGAACGCGAGCATCGTTGCGAGATGCCCGATGCCGAACGTGCTCGGCATCAACGCGAGCGGCCACGCGAGCAGATCGTCGATCGTGGCGGGCTTGCCGCGCCGCGCGAGCGGATGGTCGCGGCGCACCAGCAACACCACGGGCTGCGCGGAACTCGCGCGATATTCGACGCGCGGATGCGGCGGCGGATTGAACGCGAGCCCGATATGCGCGCGGCTTTCCGCAACGGCGTCCAGCACGTCGTCGACCGGCAGCACGGTGAGGCCGATATCGACCTTCGGGTATTGCACACAGAACGGCGTGATGACCTCGGCAATCAGCGCATCCACGTAACCCTCGCTGACGGCCAGATCGACGCGGCCTTGCTGCAAGCCGCGCAACGCGTGCAGCTGATCCTCGAACTTCTCCTGCTGCGCGCGATAGCCGCGCCAGAACTCCAGCAAATGCGCCGCGGCCTCGGTTGGCCGGACGCCGCGCGCCTGGCGCTCGAACAGCTGCACCCCCAGTTCGTCTTCGAGCAGCTTGATCTGCCGCGTGATCACCGAGGGCGACGTGTTCAGGCTGTCCGCCGCACCGCGGATCGTGCCGTGCGCGAGCACCTGGTGGAAATAGCGCAGCCGCTGCTGATTGATTTCGCGCATCGCACCCCCGTTTGCCTATCGCTCCGTTGCCCTGGGAGGAACAATACGTGAACTTTGTTGCTCTTGCTAGCAAGGATTGCCCTGGTCAGGATGGTGTTGCGCACGATGCGCATCACATCTATTGCATGCGACCAGAGCAGGCGCCAAAGCGCCGCCACCGGTCGACACACATTCGGAGACAGACATGGCGGCCATTCTTCCCACCGCGCGAAGCGGCGACGCTTCGGCGCTCTACAGCAAGATCAACGCGCACTTGCTGCCGTTTCTTCTGATCTGCTATCTGTTTGCTTACCTCGATCGCGTAAACGTCGGCTTCGCGAAGCTGCAAATGCAAACCGATCTGGGCTTTTCCGATGCCGCTTACGGTGTGGGCGCTGGCATCTTCTTCATCGGCTATGTGCTGTTCGAGCTGCCGAGCAACCTGCTGCTGCCGCGCATTGGCGCGCGCAAGACCTTCGGCCGCATTCTCGTTCTTTGGGGCATTACATCGGCCTGCATGCTGTTCGTGCGCAGCGTGCCGGCGTTCTACGCGATGCGCTTCCTGCTGGGCGTATTCGAGGCCGGTTTCGCGCCCGGCATGATCTTCTATCTGTCACGCTGGTACGGCCCCTCGCGCATGGCGCGGGCGATTGCGATGGTGTTTCTGGCCGGGCCGATCGGTGGGATCGTCGGAGGGCCGGTTTCGGCGGCGATCATGAGCACGCTCGCGGGCAAGGCGGGCCTCGCCGGCTGGCAATGGATGTTTCTAGTCGAAGGCCTGCCGTGCATCGTGCTGGGCATCGCGACCTTCCTCTATCTGCCTGACCGTCCGGCCGACGCCTCGTGGCTCAGCGACGCCGACAAGCGCCAGCTGGAGGCCGAAGTCGGCGCGGCGCAGGCTCATGCCACTTCGTTTCGACACGTGTTGCGCGATCGCAAGGTCTATGTGCTGGCATTCGCCTACTTCTGCATCATTGCCTCGATCTATGCGATCAGCTTCTGGCTTCCCGCCATCCTGAAGGCTCAGGGCGTGAGCGACCTGATCACGCTCGGCTGGTTCACGTCGATTCCGTACGTTGCTGCGGCGGTGGGCATGCTCTATATGGGCTCGCGTTCGGACCGGCTCGGCGAGCGGCGCCTGCATTGCGCGGCGCCGGCGGCGGCCGCCGCGTTGCTGCTGGCCGCCTGTGCGGCTGCGGGCAGTCATGTCGCGCTCACGCTGACGCTGCTCACGCTCGTGACGATGGCGCTGTGGATGGCCTACACGGTCTTCTGGGCCATTCCGCCCGAGTACGTCAAGGGGCCGGCCGCCGCGGGCGGTATCGCACTCATCAACACCATCGGACTGTCTGGCGGCTTCTGGGGGCCCGCGGCCATCGGCTGGATCAAGACGGCGGCCGGCAGCCTGCAACCGGCGCTGCTCGCAATGGCTGGCGTGTCGCTGCTTGCCGCGCTGCTGATCCTTCCGCTCCGGCTCGCTGCCACCAGGCCCTGACCTTGTGCCGCGCTTTCAGGGCGCGCCACGCAGTCCATTCGATTAGCCATCCTTTTTCAACGAGGTAACGGGAAATGAAGATTCTCATCGCAGGCTTCCAGCACGAAACCAACACGTTCGCCCCGACCAAAGCAAGCTGGCAGAGCTTCGTTCAGGGCGAAGGCTTTCCGCCGCTCGCGCGCGGCTCCGGCGTGCTCGCGCTGCGTGACGTGAACGTCCCCGCCGGCGGCTTCATTCAGGCGGTGGAAGCGGCGGGCCATACGCTCGTGCCGGTGATCTGGGCCGGCGCGAGCGCCTCCGCGCACGTGACAGAAGACGCCTATGAGCGCATCGCAGGCGAAATCGTCGAGGCCGTGCAGCGCGGCGGCTTCGACGCCATCTATCTCGACCTGCACGGCGCGATGGTCGCCGAGCATCTTGACGACGGCGAAGGCGAACTGCTCGCGCGCGTGCGGGCGATCGTCGGCCGCGCAATCCCGCTGGTGGTCTCCCTGGATCTGCACGCAAACGTGACCGAGCAGATGTTCGCGCACGCGGATGCGATGGTCGCCTACCGCACCTATCCGCATGTCGACATGGCCGAGACCGGCGCTCGCGCCGCGCAAATCCTGATGCTCCTCGCGAAAGAGCCGGAGCGCGGCCTCACGCGCGTGGTGCGCCGCATTCCGTTCCTGATCCCCGTCAACGGCATGTGCACGCTCGCCGAACCGGCACGCGGCACGTACGATCGTCTCGCGGCGCTGGAACGCGACGGCGTCGTCTCGCTGTCGTTCGCGCCTGGATTTCCGGCGTCCGATTTCCCCGAATGCGGCGCGGTGGTGTGGGGCTACGGCTTCGACAAGGCCGCCGTGACGGCCGCCGTCGATGCACTGGCCTCGACCATCGTCGCGCAGGAGCGCGACTGGGAAGTGCGCTTCCTCGACCCGGACGCCGCCGTGCGCGAAGCGATGCGGCTTGCCGAACGCGCGACTCAGCCCGTCGTGATCGCCGATACGCAGGACAACCCGGGGGTGGGCGGCGATTCGAACACGATGGGCCTCGTGCGCGCGCTGCTGCGTCATGGGGCGAGCGACGCCGCCGTCGGCCTGATCTGGGACCCACGCGCGGCAGCGAAGGCGCACGAAGCGGGGCTCGGTGCGACGATCGAGTTAAAGCTCGCGGGCGGCTCGGGCGTACCAGGGGACGCGCCGCTCGCCGGGCGCTTCGTGGTCGAACATCTGTCCCACGGGCGGGTGCGCTTCGATGGCCCGATGATGAACGGCATGTGGACCGACATCGGGCCGGTGGCATGCCTGCGCATCGATGGCGTCCGGATCGCGGTCAGCTCGGTCAAGATGCAGATCTTCGACCGCAATCTCTATCGCGCGGCCGGCATCGAACCCGAACGCATGAAGATTCTCGTCAACAAGAGTTCGGTTCACTATCGCGCCGACTTCGACGCGATCGCCGCCGCCCATCTGGTGGCGAAAGCGCCCGGCCCGATGGCCGCCGATCCCGCCGATCTGCCGTGGCAGCGGCTCGATCCGCGCCTGCGACTGCGGCCGAACGGCGCGTCGTTGGGAGAGATGCGCGGTAGTGCCGAGCGCGCGAGCAGTCACGCCGCGCGGTGATTTCGAGGCGTTTCGTATCGTTGTGTATCCACCGGGCGATTCGACAAACACGGTTGCAAAAGCCGGGGTTCGTGGAAACAGGCGGGATACATGAGGGGGTTCAAATACGTCCATGCCAGTCGGCGGTGCCGCAAAGCAGAGCGGACGTCGACGCGACTGGATGCACGTGCCACGCAACCGTGGTCTGAACCAACTCAATTGCTCTCAGGTGGATACCATGAAACTCGTCAAGTCGCTGATCGTTGCCGCTGTTGTCGCTGTCCCCGTCGTTTCGTTCGCGCAGACCAACGCGCCGCTCACGCGTGCCCAGGTTCGCGCGGAACTGGTCCAACTCGAAAAGGCGGGTTACAACCCGGCTGCGGATTACAACACCTATCCGCAGAATATCCAGGCCGCCGAGGCACGCGTGAGCGCGCTGAACGGCGCGGCGGCTTCGGCATATGGCGGGTCGGCGGACGGCTCGTCGGCGGCCGGAGCCGGCGCGGTCAAGGTCCCGGCTCTGTCACAGCAACAGGACGTTGCCGGCCTCGCCACGGTCTACGCGCATCATTGATGTTTGGCGAGCGCTGCCCGTGCGGGCGGCGGCAACAGAAGACGGCCCGCTTCGAGCGGGCCGTCGTGCATGCACAATCGGGTCGCTTCGAGGATGCTCACCTCGCCGCAAACCTTTCTACACTTTTCACTTGCTTCAGCATAGACGGCACGCGGCGTCACCGCGATTCGCAGCGGGCGATCTGATTGTGCCTTCCTTTTGTCCGATATTCATCAGGTCACCGCAAATAGCGTGGATTACACTGGTTTTCGCTATGCGACCTTAAAGCGTGGCCGACCCACGAAGTCACCATTGCGCGGACTTTCGTGCATCCCTTCCGCACGTATCCGCCGACACCGGGCGAAACATGACTGCTCGGTGGAAGCCTTTCGCAATTCACCACTTTGGCCCACACCTGGTCCTTCAAACGACAGCGACCACGCATCACTGCGGCCATTTGTTAATCGACTATTTTCGTTTGATTCAATCAGGCGCCTGTGATCCAGGCCGCTCGTAGGCCCTTGCACGCCAGGATTTCACACGTCTGATTCGTCGTTGACAAGGAGATGACGATGAATACCCGGCATTTAAGCATTTGGTCAGCTATGGCCGTTGTACTTCTCTCGCTGAGCGGCACCGCGCAGGCCGGTGGCGACAATCGTGGCGGTGGCGGGCTTTGCTCGAACGCTACGCTGAGAGGACCCTATGGGTTCATCGGTCACGGAGTCATCCTCGGGTTGCTGGATTCGAACAACGTGCTGCATCCGTTCGCCACCCAGTCGATCCTCGATGACGTCGCCCTCGTGACATTCGACGGCAACGGCAAATTTACCCGCACCGATTTCGGCAGCATCAACGGCGTGCCGAAAGGCGGGCAGACAACCTTCAATCCGTTCCAGAAAGGCACTTATAAGGTGAACTCCGATTGCACCGGCACGATGTCGATCGTCTATATCGCCGGAGGAGCCGTGCCTGCCGGCGTCGAGACCGATCTGAACATCGTGGTCACTTCGGACGGAACGCAGGTCGAATCCGTCGTCTATCGGGCTAGCATCCCGTCAGCAGCGTCGACCCCGGACGGCTTCAGCTGTTCGATGGATTGCGTGCAAGGGGTGCAGGAAGCGTTTGAAGGCAAGAAGGTTCTGGTCTACGGCTTCCGCTAGTCGGGTACTGATGGATCGGATCAATTCAAGCATGCCGCCGGCCTTTCAACCGGCGGCGTATTCGCTTTGTCGATGCTTCGCTCAGTGCCCTTGCCGCTCGCCCACCGCGGCGGGCGCATGCCTGGTCTGGCGGCTCAACATCAGCGTCACGACCGCCGACACCGCCAACGTCGCGCCGACCACATAAAGCCCCGCCGTATAGCCGCCCGTCACGTTCTTGAGCCAGCCAATCGCAAACGGCCCGACGAAGCCGCCGAGGTTGCCTATCGAGTTGATCATCGCGATCCCAGCCGCCGCCCCGGCGCCCGACAGGAACATGCTCGGCATCGCCCACAGCGGCGCTTTCGCGGCGCTGATGCCGACGTTCACGACGACCAGCGCAAGCACGATCATCAACGCGGTACTCGCATTGCCGGCGAACACGAAGCCGACGCACGCAAGCGCGCACGGAATCACGACGTGCCACGTGCGTTCGTCGGTGCGGTCCGAGTGCTTCGCCCATAGCACCATCGCGATCACCGCGAGCACGCTCGGCACACCGGCAAGCAGCCCCGTTTCGAACGTGCCGAAACCGTATTGGCGGATGATCAGCGGCGCCCACAAGCCGAGCGTATAAAGTCCCGCCGAGGTGCCGAAGTAGATCAGCGCGAGCGCGAGCACGCGCGGATCGCGCATCGCGCTGAGCGCGCCGGCCGTGTGTCCCGCATGCGCGTGTCGCGCGTCGGCTTCGAGCTTCAGCTTCGCGATCAGCCAGTCGCGCTCTTCGGGCTGCAGCCACTCGGCTTGCGCGGGCTTGTCGGTCAGATACTTGAGCACGCAGAAGCCGAGGATGATCGCGGGCAATGCTTCGAGTATGTAGAGCATTTGCCAGTCGGCGAGTCCGGCAATCGGCGGCAGTTTCATGATCGCGCCGGAAATCGGCGAGCCGATCGCAGTCGAAATCGGCGCGGCGGCCATGAACCACGCCGCCGCGACAGCGCGCTGCCGCGTCGGAAACCACAGGCTCAGATACAGGATGATGCCGGGAAAGAAGCCCGCTTCCGCGACGCCGAGAATGAATCGCAGCGCGTAAAAACTGTTCGGCCCGACGACGAACGCCGACGCGAGCGACACCAGCCCCCAAGACACCATTACGCGAGCAATCCAGCGCCGCGCGCCGACCTTGTGCAGGATCAGGTTCGACGGCACTTCGAACAGAAAGTAGCCGATAAAGAAGAGCCCGCCGCCGAGGCCGAACGCGGTCGGAGAAAGACCGATCGCCTTGTTCATCGATAACGCGGCGAAACCCACATTCACGCGATCGAGAAAGCTCACGAAGTACAACAGCATGACGAACGGGATGATCCGCAGCATCAGCTTGCGGGACACCCGGCTTTCGAGTTCAGAAGTCATTGTCTCCTCCTCCTGCGCGCGGCAGTGGACCGCGCGCGAGCCTCGCGCCGGCCGACGTCGGGCCGAGCTAGTCGAGTCAGGGTTGGGTGCCGGCCACGTGGTGGCCGGGGCGTAGACCGCGCGCCGGGTTTGCGCGCGGTTCGCGCTTGGTACGGGTCAATTCAAGCGAAGGCAGCGCTCAGGCCGCGTTCGCCGCGGGCGTCGCCGCCTGCTCGATGAACGCGCATACCGCCGCCGTCACCTGCGCGGTCGTGGCCGTGCCGCCAAGGTCGCGGGTATGAAGCGCGTTGTTCGCGGTGACCGCTTCGACGGCCTGCATCACGCGCGTGGCCGCGTCGAATTCGCCGAGGTGTTCGAGCAGCATCACGACCGACCAGAACGTGCCGACCGGATTCGCGAGCCCCTTGCCCATGATGTCGAACGCGGAGCCGTGGATCGGCTCGAACATCGACGGATAGCGGCGCTCCGGATCGATGTTGCCGGTCGGCGCGATGCCGAGGCTGCCCGCGAGCGCGGCCGCGAGGTCGCTGAGAATATCGGCGTGCAGGTTGGTGGCGACGATCGTGTCGAGCGTGGCGGGACGATTGACCATGCGCGCGGTCGCCGCATCGACGAGTTCCTTGTCCCACGTGACGTCCGGAAACTCCTTCGAGATTTCGAGCGCGATCTCGTCCCACATCACCATCGCGTGGCGCTGCGCGTTGCTCTTCGTGATCACGGTCAACAGCTTGCGCGGACGCGACTGCGCGAGGCGGAACGCGAAGCGCATGATGCGCTCGACGCCGGCGCGCGTCATCATCGACACATCGGTCGCGGCTTCGATCGGATGGCCCTGGTGCACGCGGCCACCGACGCCCGAGTATTCACCCTCCGAATTTTCGCGAACGATGACCCAGTTCAGGTCCTCGGGCTTGCAGTACTTCAGCGGTGCGTCGATGCCGGGCAGGATGCGTGTCGGGCGCACGTTCGCATATTGATCGAAGCCCTGGCAGATCTTCAGGCGCAGACCCCACAGCGTGATGTGATCGGGAATGTCCTTGTCGCCCGCCGAACCGAACAGGATCGCATCCTTGTTGCGGATTTCGTCGAGCCCGTTGGCCGGCATCATCACGCCGTGCTGGCGATAGTAGTCGCCGCCCCAGTCGAAGTTCTCGAACTCGAACGTGAAGGCGCGCGTGGTCTTCGCGAGCGCTTCGAGCACCTGCGCGCCGGCCGGCACGACCTCCTTGCCGATGCCGTCGCCGGGGATGGTTGCGATGCGATAGGTCTTCATGTCTCCGTCCTGTGCTTGGTGAATGGCGTGAGTGGACTCTAGCGCGATCGAACGGGAAAAAACCGGTGCTAAACTCAAAGCATCTTTAACTTGCATTCACAAATGCGAAGGCGTGCAAAGACGATGCGCGACACCGTGCAGCCAGCGGATCTGAGCTTTTTCTCGACGCTCGCCGCGAGCGGCAGCCTGAGCGCGGCCGCGCGCGAACTGGGGCTGACGGCGGCTGCTGTCAGCAAGCGCCTCACGCAGATGGAGCAGCGCGCCGGCGTCGCGCTCGTGAACCGCACGACGCGCCGCATGATGCTGACGCCCGAAGGCGAGCTATACCTCGAACGCGCGCGGCGGATTCTCGATGAGATCGACGAACTGGCGGAACTGCTGGGCTCGGCGAAGAAGACGCCGAAGGGTTTGCTGCGCGTGAACGCGACGCTCGGCTTCGGGCGCAGCCATATCGGACCGGCGATCTCGCGCTTTGTCGCGCGGTATCCGCAGGTGTCGGTTCAACTGCAGTTGTCGGTTACGCCCCCGCCGCTCACCGACGACAGCTTCGACGTCTGTATCCGCTTCGGCGAACCGCCGGATACGCGCGTGGTCGCGCGCCGGCTTGCGCCGAACCGGCGTCTGCTGTGCGCGGCGCCGTCGTATCTCGCGGCGCACGGCACGCCGCTCACGGCGCACGATCTGACGCGCCACAACTGCATCGGCATCCGGCAGGGCGACGAAGCGTATGGCGTGTGGCGGCTGACGTCGGGACGCGGCGCCGCGCGCAAGACCGAGGCGGTGCGCATCAAGGGCACGCTGACCACCAACGACGGTGAGATCGCCGTCAAATGGGCGCTCGAAGGACACGGCATCCTGATGCGCGCGGAATGGGACATCCGGCAGTATCTGGCGGAGGGTTCGCTCGTTCAGTTGCTGCCTGATCACGACACACCGAATGCGGATATCTTCGCGGTGTATTCACCACGGCATCAGATGTCGAATCGTATTCGAGCGTTTGTCGAGTTTATTGCGCGGGAGTTGGGGGGTGAGGTGGGGGTGGTTGTGTAGTGCTGCGCAGCAGTTGACTCGAGGTGGAGCTACCCCGACACATTGCGACACATTGAGCGGGAGGGTGTTTCTCGCTCGCGAGAAGCTGAATCACAATCTGAAGGCCCTTATTAGCGAATCGCCATTATCTGAAAATTCGATTCCTCCTTGTTTTGATGGGCTGGGCTCGCTAGGGTGTGCGGAACTATCCGTTTTCGTCGCGTCATTGGCACGCGCTAATGACGGTACCCGAATCTATGTTGTCGAATAAGAAGCTTTTCCTGGCGGTTTGCCTCGTGGCAACAAGCGCCGTGTGCGCTTCGCCAACACAGGTCCAGTTTGAATGTTCAAGCGTGCTTTCTGCTGGAGGGCAACGTCATGTTCTGGATAACGCGTCTTTGTTTGATGGCCCTCCACAGCAAGAGGCGGATCTTTTTCCTGTGTCAGGCAAAACATCTGACCAGTGGGATTTGACAGGCGTTGACCCCTATCAGGTGTGCCGCTACCACGGCACTAAAAGCACCCTCGTGATTCATGCTGTTGGGGCTCGGACCTGCGAGGCCACGCGCAAGCCTATTGCTGTTCACTGCAACTCTCGTTAGGTGGAATGGAAGTGGAAATGGAGTATGCCCGACAGATTGCGCCGACTAGAGCTAACTTCCTCTAGAAGCCAGCCCCACATTCACATGCCGCACCAGCGAATGGGCCATATTGGATGCACGGCATCATTCGCTTTAACATGCCTGGCCACCCTGGAATTGGCGTGCATTCGAGGCGAGCTAACGCCCGACATTTGCCGGGCCCCCAAGCATCCCACGATGGGCTGTATCCGCACGTCGGACGACGCAATGAGTGCAATAAGCGACCTGATGCGCCGAGACGCTTTGACAACGGTCGAAGTTGCCAACAACAACTTGGGTACGGCTCACGCTGCGTCTCAACGAAACCGTGGCATAAATCTGCGGGGGCGTCCGCATGGATAAGCGCAAAATGGCGATGACCTGGCTTATAGCTGCTGCGGCTGCTGCGTGGATGCCATTAGCCCACGGCAAAGCTTGCACGGAAAATGACGCTGTTGAGGCGGACGCGATGGTGGACCACCTCGACAGCTGGCCTCAGATAAATACCGCATTTAGCAAGTACAGTCACTGCGACGATGGTGAGATTGCTGAAGGCTATTCTGAGGCAATCGAGCGATTGCTGACTGACCACTGGAAAGCGTCACCAGAACTCGATGCACAAATTAAGCTCAATCCGTCATTAGAGTCGTTCGTGCTACGTCACATTAACTCAACCCTCGATACTGACGACCTTGCAAAGATCGTTACGCTCGCTACGAAGTCTTGTCCAGAAGGCATGATTCCTTTGTGTAAAGCATTGGTTAATGCCGCGTCCCAGGCTGAACGATAACCGCTGCGACGGATAGGGCTGCTTGCATACTTGCTGCGCTCCGTCGATGGGCGGGCCCATGATGGTGTCCCGCTATCTGGCTGTGTGGTTCCATCCCGCGACATCTGGCGTGCGTGAGCGGTGCCGCTTGCGTTGTGTATTGCCGCGACGGTAGTCGGCAGCAGCACCCGCCGCAGCGTTTCACTGCACATCACCGGCTATCGAATAAATCTCCCTGATATCGTAAAGTTGAGGAACCAAACCCCGATCCCACTCCTTTACTCACCAAGTCCGGACCTGACCAAACCGGGTAACGATGCCGAGACCAGACTCCGCGCCGTACCGCAGCCCGAGAACCCCGATGACACGGCGGCGCCGGCGTCTTCTGATCATCGGCGCGATCGTGCTCGTCGCCGCGTTCGGCTGGATGCTCGCGCTGATTCTCGAGCCCGCGTTCCAGCGCACGATCGTCATCACCACCGGCGCCGACGGCGGCATTTACCGTGGCTTCGCCGATCGCTACGCGCCGCTGCTCAAGCGCGAAGGCATCAAGCTCGACATCCGCAGCTCGTCGGGCTCGGTCGAAAACTACCAGCGCCTCGCCGACCCGGACAGCGCCTATCAAGTCGGCTTCATCCAGTCGGGCACGACCCGTCCGAAAGACACGGACAACCTGCAAACCATCGCCGCTGTGTCGTACGAGCCGATCTGGGTGTTCTATCGCGGCGACGCGACGATCGACCGGCTTTCGCAACTGCGCGGCAAGCGCATTTCGATAGGCGTGCCGGGCAGCGGGCTGCTCAACGTCTCGCAGGTGCTGCTCGGCTACAGCGGCGTCACGAGCCAGAACTCGACGCTGCTGCAGATGGACGCGACCGCCGCGTACCAGGGGCTCGAAAGCGGTCAGATCGACGCGGCGTTCTTCATCGGCCGGCCCGACGCCGACATGCAGCACACGCTGCTGACCAGCAACCTGAAGCTGATGAGCTTCGCGCAGGCCGATGCACTGGCGCAAAAATTCCCGTCGCTGTCGAAGATCGTATTGCCGCGCGCCTCGACGAGCGTCGCCGACGATCTGCCGCGCAACGATGTCACGCTGCTCGCGGCGACGGCGCTGCTGGTGTCGAAGGACACGCTGCATCCGGCGCTCGTCTATCTGCTGCTCGACGCGGCGCGCACGGTGCATGGCGGCGAGGACTACTTCACGCCGCTCGGCACGTTCCCGAACCTGAACACCGAAGAATTCCCGATCTCCGACGAAAGCGTGCGCTACTTCAAATCGGGCCGGCCGTTTCTGTATCGCTACCTGCCGTTCTGGCTCGCGAGTCTGATCGAACGACGGCTGCTGATTCTGGTGCCGTTCCTCGCGCTGCTGATCGGCCTCGCGCAAGCGCTGCCGGGCATGCTCGAAGCGCGTATGAAGAAACGTCTGTTCGTGTGGTATCGCGCGATCAAGGCGCTCGAGGACGAAGTGTGGAAGAACACCGAGCCGTCTCGCGCACAGATCGCGCAATGGAGTGAGGAGATTGAAAACATCGACGCAAACGCTAACCAGATCCGGATTCCGTACCGCTACTTTCAGGACGTTTACGCGCTGAAGCAGGCAATCGGCGTCGTGCGCGACCGGATCGCCCATGTGGCGCAGAAGGTGGAGAAGTAAAGACGCCGTTCGCTTAGCCCTGCGCGTTTCCCGGGTATTCACCACCGCCGTACCGGTTGATTTTCCGCGCGCCCTCGCCGCAGCGTCGCTTGCCGTAGGGCAAGAAGAAAATCTCTGTGAAATCGGTCGAACGATAGGTCGATTCAATTGGCGTGCTCGCGAATCACATCCTGTAATGGACTCCTGCCGCGCGCGTACCGTCCATCCAGTCGGCCGCGGACTATCCGGAGAGCGCCCATGTCGCAGCCTGAGCCGAATGTAGACGAAGTAGTCCGCAGCATCGCCGAAGAAACCGACACGCCGACCGAAACGGTGTCCCGCATGTACGCCGATTCGCTCGCCGAATTCCGGAACGAGGCTCGCGTGTTCGACTACGTTCCGCTGTTCGCCGCGAAGAAGGTCCGTAACGAGCTTCGCCAGAAGCATCCTCGCAAGCACTGACTCGCGACAGGCGGTGATGCATCGGCTCACCGCACTGTCGCACGCGTCGTGGCTCCAGATTTTGCGATCATGGTGGAGCTAACAATCGCGTCGCAAATTTTTTATGCTGGCGGTTCCACAGCTTTCAAAAGGAGCCGCCCACATGTCCGCCCCGCTGCAGATTCGCGCCGTCACCCGTGACGATTTCGATGCATGGCTGCCGCTATGGGATGCCTACAACGCGTTTTATGGCCGCTCGGGCGAGACCGCGTTGCCGCGCGAGATCACGCAAATCACGTGGAATCGCTTTTTCGATGGCTACGAGCCGATGCATGCGTTCGTCGCCGAACGCGCCGGGCAATTGCAGGGCATCGTGCATTTTCTGTATCACCGCCATACGACGATGGCGGGACCGATCTGCTATCTGCAGGACCTGTACACGCTCGATAGCGAGCGCGGCAAGGGCGTCGGCCGTGCACTGATCGAGGCCGTCTATGCGCGGGCAAAAGCCGACGGCGCGCAACGCGTCTACTGGCAAACGCACGAGACGAATCACACCGGGATGCAGCTCTATGACAAGGTCGCGGAAAAGTCCGGCTTCGTGGTTTATCGCAAAACGCTTTAGCGCACAGCGCTTCGTCAGGGCCCATCGAAGACAAAAGGCGCGCCAACCGGTGCGCCTTTCGTTTCACTGTTCAAGCGGTCACGGCGAGTCCTGCCGCGCAATGCAGCAGCACTCGCCGACAGATATGAAATAAGTATTTGAAGTAGTCGCGCCGTGAAGTCAGCGCGCGGTCAATGTGCGGCAAGGCGATGATCAGGAGCTCGCGCTCGCCGGTCTCGCCGGTCTCCGAACGCACGCGGCGCTCTTGCCGCTCTGCTCGCGCACCGGTGCGTTCACCACCGAAATCCCCCGCTCGAACGACATCTCGCTGGCCGCATAGCCGGCGTGCGCTCGGTGAAGCGTTCGAACTGCGGCTCCGGATACGGCTGGCGCAACTCCTCGAAGCTCAGATCGCCCATCAGCACCTGGCCATGCATCGTTGCATGCGCGGGCAGGCGCGTGCCGACGTGCACCTTGACCGAGCTGTACATCGGCTCGGGGGTCTGCGCCTTCGCGACGAACACGACGTCGCGCTAAACGCGGATCAGCAGATGCATGCCGCGCCCGGTCGCGTCACGCAGGCGTTCGATAGCGCGAAGCATGCGGCGAATCGGCTACGCGGTGCTATGCTTTGATCCGGTCCAGCGGCGCGGTGTGTCCCAGCCGCGCGCTCGCGCCGTCCAAGCGTAGGAGGCCACGTCATGTCCAACGCGATCCAGATTCAGGTTGCCGACTCGCATCTTTATCCGGGCTGCGCGGTGCGCATCGCCGATCTTCCCGAACCGGCCGGCACGCCGAACCTCGCCGAGGCACGCGTCGAGTTCGCGGATGGCTCCGGCGCGCACGCCACCTGTCATCGGCGCGCGCATGACGAACTTGAATTGACCGTCGATCGTTACGCGACGCAAAAACGTCATCCGATCGACGCAAGGCACTGGCTACTATTGGCTGTCGATGCCACGCATCACAGCTGGCGCGTCAAGCGTCGGCTGCCGTAAAGCCGCGAGGCCTGCCGGCCTCGGCGGACCCGTAACCGGTGTCGCGCGCGCCGCCTCCAGCGGCGCCGATGCGACCGTCACGTCTCCTTCGGAACTCACCGATGACCGACCACGATCCTCACCTGCTGCCGAAACTGGACAACCCCGATTCAATCGACAACACCAACGACGCCCCCGACGATCCCGAACGCCGGCGCGTCCTGACCGGTCTCGCGGCGGTCGGCCTCGGCTTCGCGTTGACCGGCTGCAAAACGGGCGAGGGACTCGCGGGCAACGGCCCGCCGCGGAGCGCCGCCGACTTGCGCCTCGACGCCGCGCTGCACGATCAGGTGAAGAACATCGTGGTGATTTACGCGGAGAACCGCAGCTTCGCGAACCTGTACGGCAACTACCCGGGTGTCCAGCATCCGCTCGACGCCGTCACCGCCGAGCAGTACGTCCAGCTCGACCGCGATGGCAAGACGCCGCTGCCGCGGCTGCCGGCGATCTGGGGCGGGCTGGTGCCGCAGGCCCAGGAAGTGGACGGCAAGCGCTACATGATCGGCGAAAAGGATCTCGATCATCTGCGCAACCGGCCGTTCCAGATCGTCGATGCGCGCGGCGCGCCGCTGCCGACCGGCGTGATCACCCGCGACCTCATTCATCGCTTCTATCAGAACCAGATGCAGATCAACGCGGGGCGCAACAACCAGTTCGCCGCGTGGGGCGATTCGGGCGGCCTCGTGATGGGGCACTACCGCAATTCCGCCGACACGCTGCGTCTGTGGAATCTGGCGCAGCAGTACACGCTGTGCGACAACTTCTTCATGGCCGCTTTCGGCGGCTCGTGGCTGAACCACATCTTCCTGATCTCGGCGCAGGCGCCGTATTACCCGGACATCCATAACAGTCCGGCGAAGAAGATGGTGTCGGTCCTGGAAGGCGACGATCCGACCGGCACCCGTTTGAAGCTCGCGCCCAATTCGCCCGCGTCGGCGCTCGACGGTCCGCCGAAGTTCGTCAATGACGGCGCTTTCACCGCCGACGGCTACGCGGTCAACACGATGGCGCCGCCGTATCAGCCGAGCAGCGTGCGTCCGGCCGAAGGCGGCGACCCGGCTTTCGCCGATCCGTCGGACCCGCGCGTGATGCCGCCGCAGAATTACGCGACGATCGGCGACCGGCTGACCGCCAAGGGCATCGACTGGGCGTGGTACAGCGGCGCGTGGCAATTCGCGCTCGATCATCGCGATACGGGATCGATGCCCGACTTTCAGTACCACCATCAGCCGTTTAACTACTTCGCCAATTACGCGCCGGGCACCGCCGCGCGCCGCCGCTATCTGCGCGACGGTGGCATGGGCAACGACGCGTCGACCAATCGCCTGATCGCCGACATCGACGCGGGACGTTTGCCGACCGTCACGTTCTACAAACCGCAGGGCGACCTGAACATGCACGCGGGCTACGCGGACGTCGCCTCGGGCGACCATCACATCGCGACGCTGATCGAGCATATTCAGCGCGGCCCGCAATGGCAGAACACGGTCGTCATCGTCACCGTCGACGAAAACGGCGGTTGGTGGGACCACGTCGCGCCGCCGATCGGCGATCGTTGGGGGCCGGGTTCGCGCGTTCCCGCGCTGGTGATCTCGCCGCTTGCGAAGAAGGGTTACGTCGATCACACGGTGTACGACACGAACTCGATTCTGCGTTTCATTAGTCGTGTGCATGGACTCGCTCCGCTCGAAGGCGTGGTCGTGCGGGACAAGGCATTCGCCAGCAACGGACTCGCGCCGCTCGGCGATTTGACCGCTTCGCTCGATCTCGCTTGAACGCCTGTCAGCTGCGTTGATTTGCCGCGGCTCGCGAGGTGGATGTGGTCGTTACAGCATGCATGTCGCGTACGCCGCGCCGCGTTGAGCATGCACCGTACCTTCCCACCCGGTTTGGTGAATTATTTTTCCGTTCGCAAATCATGCCTTTGTCTTGCATAAAGCGCCGCGCCGCCTAGACTGGTAAAGCCCTTCGCAATTTATGAACGGAACTGCTATGCGACTGACCATCCTGATTAACGGTTCCGATCCCACCGTAAGCCATGATTACGCTGTGCTCTGGCTCGATACCGATGAACATCGGTGGTCGAGAGAAGCGCATCAAGGGATCGATTTGCCCCCTTGGGGTGAGCTGCGCGACGAGAACGGCGTGACCACGCTGTGCGCACCGAGCGCCGACGCGCCGCTCTGTACGTTGCGCGGTCTGCACGTCGATCGCAAGGAACGAGTGAGCGCCGCTCAAGGCGCCGCAGCATGGACCGCGCTGCGAACCCGCAAGGCGACTAGCGGCTTCTGGCGTTTGCAGGCGGTGGATCGTCAAAAAACTCGCGCTGAAAACAGCGTGTTCGGTAATTAATCTCTGGCGCGCTTTGCCGCGCTCTCTTTTCCGGTCGAAACTTCCGGCTCATTGCGCGAGCACTGTTCGTACGTGTAATCCTGTTCGTGCGCAAACGAACATAACGTACCGCGATATCGCAAGCCTTAAGACCTTCTTAAGCTTGCGTGAGTAGAGTCGGAAGTCCACGCATTCGGGTCGCTGCAAAGCGGCCCACTTTTTTGTGCGGCGCACGCCGCCTCTTCTGTTTCCCATCCCCTTTCCTTGATTCGCATTGCCCGGTCGCTCGATGCGGGCCGCGACGCTATACTTGCGTCCCCTTTCATCGAACCACCGACACATGAAGAAGTGGCTTGCCTGTCTGTTCCTCGCCGTCGCCGCTCATGCAGGCGCGGCGCCCTCCTGCACCAGCTTCACGCCGAATGCGCAATGGCCCGTCCTCATCAATCAGAAGATGGCGCCCAAAACGCGCATGCTTTGTTATAGCGATTTCGCGGTGCTGCATTCGGGTATCACGCACGGTCCGCTGTGGTCGGCCGAGCATCTGACGCGTGAGCACATCGAAGAAGCGAAGGACATGGTGCGTACCAACAAGTTCTTCGAAGACGCGCGTCTGCCCGAAGGTGAAGGCGCGACACTCGCCGACTACAAGCGCAGTGGCTTCGATCGCGGCCATATGAGTCCGGCTGGCAATCGCTGGAACAGTGAGGCGATGGCGCAATCATTCTCGCTCGCGAACATCGTGCCGCAAGACCGTCAGAACAACCAACGATTGTGGGCGCGCATCGAAACCGCGGTGCGTAAGATCGCGCTCGCCTACGACGACACGTACGTCGTCACCGGACCGCTGTTCACCGGTCAGCAATTGCAGACGATCGGACCGACGCGCGTGTTCGTGCCGACCCAGTTGTACAAGGTTGTCTATGTGCCGTCGCGTCAACTGGCATTCGCAGTCGTGGTTGATAATGTGGCGACCAACCGCTACGACATGCGCACGATTCACGAGCTCGAAGCGATGTCGGGCATCCGCTTTCCGGGCATTCCGGATAACCTGAAGGACCAGCGGCCAGGAGGACTAAAAGGTGTTTAAGCCCTATTCGAACGATGACGACGTGCTCAACATTCAGGGTGATGCGCTGACACTCACCAACGGCACGACGCGTGTCGTGCTGAACGGCACGCTCGAATTGACGCGCGATCAACGCGGCCTGAAGGCGGCGCTCGCGCTGAAGGAAGCGCTCGATGCAATCGTCGCGAGTCTGCAGGCGCAGAAGGATTTGCCGGCGAAGGTGCAGGACGAGCCGGATGCCAAGCCGGGTGTCGTGCAGAATCCGTTTCAATGACTAGACCCGTCGGCGTTGCATTTGCGCAACCTCGCAGCTCGCAAGTTTTACTGATGGTGGTCACGCAAACCTTTGCGTGACCACTCGTTTTCTAATCTCGCGCCAGTAGAGCGGATCACCGCCGCTCTGTCACATAATGTACATAGAGAAACCTTAGCGTGCGAGGTTTCTTCATACATCGACTGGCGTCGCCATGCATCCAGCGTTCTCGAGATTTCGCCGCTCTTCCGCACAGGGGAATCCGCGCACTGCCGGAGACTTGTGCCAGGAAGTTCCAGCCGTAGACGTTGAAGATCCCAACTCCGTGGTCATGGAGATCTTCTCGGCGCGACGCGACATGCAGAGTCTCGCTGTCATCAATGACCAGCGTCCCATCGGCCTGATCAACCGCGATATCTTCATGTCGCAGATGAGCAAGCCGTTCCATCGCGAGCTTTACGACAAGAAGAGCTGCATCGCGTTCATGGACAAGGACCCGCTCATCGTCGATGCCGACGTGAGCATCGAAGCGCTAACCTTCAGGACCGTCGAGGCCGGTGAAAAAGCACTGGTCGATGGTTTCATCGTGACACGCGAGGGACTCTTCGCGGGTCTCGGCAGTGGTCTGCAACTGATCAGCGCAGTCGCGGAAATGCAGGCGGAGAAGAACCGCCAGATCATGCAGAGCATCGAGTACGCCAGCGTGATCCAGCGCGCCATGTTGCGTGCTTCGAGCGAGACGCTGTCGATGAAGCTGCGCGACGCGGCGATGGTCTGGGAACCTCGCGACGTCGTCGGCGGCGACTTCTATCATTTCGCGGCCTTTCCGAACGGCTGGTTCGGCGCCGTTGCCGATTGCACCGGACATGGCGTTCCCGGCGCCTTCATGACCTTGCTTGCATCGGCGTCACTGTCGAAGGCGCTCGAACAGATTGGTCCGCGCGACCCCGCCGCGCTGCTGGCGGCCGTCAATCGCAACGTCAAGGGCTTGCTGGGGCAAGTGAACAGTGCCGACGAAGGAACCCAATCCAACGACGGCCTGGACACGGCGCTCTTCTGGTTCGATGCCACGGAGAACGTGCTGCATTTTGCCGGCGCGAGGATCGCGCTGCACATCCTGTCGCCCGACGCCGCGGAGTTCGAAACGATCAGCGCCGACCGCATGGGTGTCGGCTATGTGGACAGTCGTGCCGACTATGCGTGGAGCTTGCGCTCGATCCCGGTCACCGCGGGTAGCCTGCTGTTCATCTATACCGACGGCCTCGCCGATCAGATCGGCGGTCCGCGCAATATTTCTTTCGGCCGGCGCCGTGCGCTCGACCTGATCCTCGAAAATCGCGCCGAAACCCCCGCGACGATTTGCGAGCGTGTCCGACTCGCGCTCGCGGAGTGGCAAGGCAATCAAACGCGCCGTGACGACATCACGCTTTTCTGTGCCCGCATTTAGTGAATTCCCAGAATGTCTCAACTACTAGAACAAGACAGCGCCTTTTTCGAACTCGCGCAGCGGCGCAACGTGCTCTTCTATCACAAGGGCTACTTCTCCCATAACATCGTCGCGTCGATGGGCGAAGTCGTGAAACTGCAACTCGAAGTCGCCGGTGTCAGCGGTCCTACCCGCCGCAAACTTTTCTCGTCCTTTATCGAGCTGGCACAGAACATTGTCCATTATTCGTCGAACGCGCTGGAGTCCGGCGGCGAAGGAGCAGGCGCGATACGCGAGGGCACGGTGTGCATCTCGCGACACGGCGAGCATCACGTGATGTTGTGCGTCAATCCGATCGCGACCGCCGAGGTCGAGGGCCTGCGCAGCAGGCTGGAGCCTCTGCGCAACATGTCGCTCGAAGAAATCAAGCAGGCGTACAAGGTGACATTGCGCACCGACGCTCCGAAAGACAGCAAGGGCGCCGGCCTCGGCTTCCTGACGATGGCGCGCGATGCGAGCGCGCCGCTTGAATTCGCTTTTCATCCGCGTGCCGACGAACCCGGCACCACGCTGTTTTGCCTCATGGCCATCATCTGAGCAGGAAGGCACAAAAACAATGGAAAACCTACACATCCCCGCGACGACGACGTCGCCCGAAGTCGATTTTCGCTTCGACCAACACACGTTGTCGATCAAGGGTGAGTCCTACCCGGAAAACGCAGCCGCTTTTTACGCGCCGATCATCGAGCAGATGCGCAAGTACCTCGCCGCGAACGCTGGGGCCGAAATCACGATCGACGTCGCGCTGACGTACTTCAATAGCTCGAGCACCAAGATGCTGTTCAGCATGTTCGACGCGCTGGATCAGGCGGCGGAATCGGGAAGCCGCGTGTCGATGAACTGGTATCGCGACGAGGAAGACGAGACCATTGCCGAATTCGGCGAAGAACTGAAGGCCGATTTCCGCGCAATCAAGTTCACCGATCGTCCTATCGCGCAGCAGGGAAAATAAGGTGCGTTCGACCACTTCCCGTGACGTGTCCTCGGGCGGCGCACCCGATCTGTTCCAGAACGAGAGCACGGCGCTGGCAAAGGCTCGCGCGATGCATTCGAACATCGATGCGGATGCCGCGGAGTATCGCCAGTCGCTGGGCGAACTGATCGAGCACTTCCAGCGCCTGATGCGCGAAACACGGCGCCTGATCGGCCGCAGCGACCGGGCTGAACGCGAGATGCAGGTGCTGGCCCAGCAGTTGGCGTATCGCGCATCGCACGACGCGTTGACCGGCGTACTGAACCGCAGCGCCGTGATCGAGCGGACCACCAAGGTATTGCGCACCAGCAGCGCGGTGATGATCATCCTCGACATCGACGAATTCAAGCGGATCAACGACGACTACGGCCACCCCACTGGAGACGCGGTCATTTCGGGGGTCGTCGATTGCCTGCGCAGAATCGTCGGGGAACAGGGCTTTATCGGGCGAGTGGGCGGTGAGGAGTTCACCGTGCTGCTGCCCGGCCATGAACCGGCCAGTGGCGCCATTCTTGCCGAGCGCATGCGAGAAGCCATCAGTGACTCGCTGGTCGTTCCACCGGTCGAGCGCCGCATCACGGCCAGCTTTGGCGTCAGCATCAACGCAGTCGGAACCTGCTTCGACACCGCATACGGTCTCGCCGATGCGGCTCTGTACCGCGCCAAGCGAAGCGGACGCAACCGCGTCGAATTTGCAGATCGATAGGCGGATAAGCAGAGCCATAGCGCGCCGTTATCAGCTGGATCCCCAGCGCCCTAAGGCAAGTCATGCAGCCACCTGAACATTCACTATCCGGGCGGGCCGGTTTTCGCCCGTGCCGCGTTGACGGAAAGGGAAGCGCCTTGGGACAGGAAGTAGCGCGCAAAGCCGGTACTGTCATAGCCGTGCTTGCCATTCTCGCTGTCATTGCGACGAGTACCTTCCTCGCAATCCGCCAGAGCAGCGAGCAGGACAGTTCGCTTCGGACGATCCAGGCTTCCGGGCGGCTGCGCCATGACCTCGACCAGGTTCAGCACGTCATGCTCGATGAGCATGCGACGCTCTACACCTCGATAGCGACGGTGCCGCTCTACAATCGCGCCGCTTATAGCTTTCCGATGCTGGAACTGCTCGCGTTGACGCGCGACGCGCGCGAGAGTTGCAGCGAGAACCACGAATGCGTATCGCGGCTGTCGGATCTGGACGACATGATCGGCAGACTCAGCGAGCAGAGCTTCGGTCTTGCGCGCATGATCGCGGAGCATCCCGGCAGCGTGGCAGTAGGCGACCCCAGACTCGAGGAAATCGACGCATATTTCTACAGCGTCCTCGAGCGGGTCGTCGACGTACGGCTCGCGGCCGACGCCAAGGTCGCTTCAGTCGTCAGCAAATCGTCGTTGGATGCGAAGTGGTTTACGCGCATGCTACTGGCCTGCGGCGTCGCTTCGGCCTTGTTGCTACTGTCGTTGATTCACTGGAACGGCCGCATTGGAGCGCATCTTCGCCGCTCGCTCAAAAGACTCGAGCATCAAGCCAAATACGATGCCCTGACCGAGTTGCCGAACCGGGTGCTGCTCGGCGAACATCTTTCGGAGTCGCTAGTGCGCGCGGCCGCGACAGGCCAGAACGTTTCCGTCCTGTTCCTCGATCTCGACCGTTTCAAGGACGTCAACGATTCGCTCGGACACCGCGTCGGCGATTTGCTGCTGCAAGCTGTGGCGCGAAGGCTTCAGCGCCTGCTGCGCGCGACGGATTTCGTCGCGCGCTACGGGGGCGATGAATTCGTCATCATCGCGGAACGAGCCGACGTGAAGCAACTCACCGAAATGCTGGACACGCTGATTCACGAGATGAGCGAGCCGTATCGCATCGGCGAGCACGAGCTTTATCTCGAAGCAAGCATCGGCGTCAGTACTTATCCACAAGACGGAGCCCAGCCGGAACTGCTCACGCGCAATGCCGATGCCGCGTTGTACGTGGCGAAATCGCGCGGGCGAAACGGCTATCAATTCTACGAGCCGGAGCTGAGCCGGGCGGCCGCCGAAAAGTTGCGGCTCACGACGCGACTGCGGCGCGCGGCGAAAGCCAGCGAGTTGTATCTCGCGTATCAACCGCAGATCGACATGAAAAGCGGATGCATCGTCGGCGCCGAGGCGCTGTTACGGTGGCACGACGACGAACTCGGTGAGGTGTCGCCGGCCGTCTTCATCCCGCTTGCCGAAGAAACCGGTTTGATCCAGAGCATCGGCACCTGGGTATTGCGGCAGGCGTGCCTGCAGGCGAGCGCGTGGGTACGCTCGGGGCTTCCGCCCGTGCGCATCTCGGTCAATGTTTCGCCACTTCAACTCGAACGGGCAGACCTTCCAGGTGTGGTGCGCTCGGCACTCGAGGACGCCAATTGGCCCGCCGAACTGCTGGAACTCGAAGTCACCGAGGGCACGCTGATGCGCAACGCGGAAGAAGCGCAACGGGCTTTTCGCGAACTGCGCGAACTCGGTGTGTCCATCGCTATCGACGACTTCGGCACCGGTTATTCGAGCCTCAGCTATCTGAAACGCTTTAGCGTCGATCGCATCAAGATCGATCGCGCCTTCGTTTGCGAAATCGGCAGAGACAAGGAGCTAGAAGCGCTGTCGCTTGCGATCATCGCGATTGCCGAGACGCTGAGCTTCGATGTCGTCGCCGAAGGAGTCGAGCTCGATGTCCAGCGCGAGTTTCTGGTCCGCCACGGATGCACGGTGGCCCAGGGTTTCCTGTTTAGCCCAGCGGTCTCGCCGGAGGCTTTAGCGCAATTGCTCGGAAAGACGGCGGTCGCGTCTTCATTGAGCGCGGCGACTTTCCGCGGATTCGCTCTCTAAGCCGCAACATGTATCCGCGCTGACGCACTACTTACGTTTTGTCACCAGCGCAGCGTCAACTCCTGTATTCCGCCCCACGTTAAACCGGCAGCGCTGAAATAATTCAGCCGCGACAAACGAATCCACCGATTCAACCAGGAGTCACATCATGAAGACGCTTTTCGCCGCTGTTGCTTCCGCACTGCTCGTGTCGACCGCATTCGCTCAAACCGCCGCACCGTCCGCCGCACAACCCGCACAACCCGCGCAAGCCGCGCAGTTGCCGGCCGCCGGCCAGGCGAATCTGAAGGCGAGCACCGCGGTGCAAGCCGGCGCAACGGACGACAGCGCGACCGCAGCGAAAGCGCCCGCCGAAGCCGCCACGCAAAAGCACGTGAAAAAGACTTCGGCCCATACGAAAAAGGCCCATAAGTCCACGGGCAAAAATGCCGTCGAAACGAGCGCCGCGAAGACTAAAACGGAGAGCGCGAAAGAGGCCAGCACTGCCCCGGCGAAAGCCGACGGCGCACAAGCCGACACGACCAAAACGCAATAACACGTGATCGGTTTCGGCGCTGACCGGCCATGCAGGTGCTGTTCAAATAGAAGTTGATCGAAGCCGGACCGTGCCGTTCAGGGAGGGCGAGTCTTATGACTCGCCTTTTTTTATACCGCGTGTCACGCCGTGTCGTATTTTTTTGTCGACAGACGCGCGAATTTTTGCACCGTCTTTACACGCGGGCGATTACTCTCGAATTGTTCCAATTCACCATCGCGTTACACGAACGCCGCATCACATGGCTCTCACGCAATCGCTCGACAAGCTCTCGCCGCAATCTGCCAGCAAGCAGATTCAACACAGCAACGTCATTCCGTTTCCGTCGCGCGCGCTTCTACTCGTGACCCTGCCGCACGCTCACTTGCGCGCACTGCTTCATTCGCCGCTCGGCGTCTATGTCATCAACACGGAAATCGTGCGCGGAGAAGACCGCGTGCAACTCGACATCGCGCGCGAAGATCTCGACTTCACGTTGCACATGCTGCTCACCACGTTGCCCGCCGCGACGATCGGCCCATTGAAACGTCGCGTCGGGCACCCGAGCGCGCGTTGAATGCGCTCGACGAGCACAGTACAAAGCATGGACAGCATCAGTGGGCGATCGTCGCTGATTGCCGGCTACCCGATGGTTTGAAAATCCGCCGCCCTCGATTATGCTGACTTTGACACGGGAGGGGCACTGATGAGAACGCTGACGCAGCACCTGACGCAATACGCGGCCTACCACCGCGACCGGCGCAATATCGCCACGCACTTCGTCGGCATTCCGCTGATCGTGCTCGCGCTCGCGGTGTTGTTGAGCCGCCCGTCGTTCGGCGCCGCGATGTTCCCGGTCAGGTTGTCCCCAGCGTGGCTGTTGTTCGTCGCGGCGACCGTCTACTACCTCGCGCTCGATGTGCCGCTCGGCGTGCTGATGGCCTGCGTGTCGGCGCTTTGTGTCAGATTCGGCGAGTGGATCGCCGCGCAAACGACTCTCATGTGGCTCGCGACCGGCATTGGGCTCTTCGTGATCGGCTGGGTGTTCCAGTTCGTCGGTCACGTCGCGTACGAACATCGCAAGCCGGCCTTCGTCGACGACGTAATCGGCCTGTTGATCGGGCCGCTATTCGTGCTCGCCGAGGCGCTGTTCGGGGTCGGCTGGCGTCCCGAGCTGCGCGACGCGATCGAGGCGCAGGTAGGCCCGACGCGCATCAATCCACGGCGGACCGAAGCGCATCGCTGAGCGGGCGTCGCCGTTCAGCTCGACGCGAACCGAACGAAGCGCACGCTGTGCAACGCTGTCAGCGCGACGGCGACCCAGATTGGCACATAGGTCGCGAGTTGCGCGACGCTCAGCGTTTCGCGCAGCAGCGTGATCGATACGAACACGAGCAGCACCGGCTCGACGTAGCCGAGGATGCCGAACAACGCGACCGGCAACAGGCGGCTCGCCTTCAGATACGAAGCGAGCGCGAGCGTGCTCAACGCACCGAGGCCCGGCAACAGCAGCAACCACATTTCCGCGCGTGCGGCGATCGCTTGCAGCGAACCGCCGCTGACGATGAACACGATCGCCACCGGCAACAGCAAGGCCATTTCGACGGTGAACATCGCGAGTGAATCCTGATTGATCTGACGGCGCAGCAGGAAATAAGGCGGATAGCCGAGCGCAACGACCAGCGTCGGCCATGAAAACGCGCCGGTCACCCACAGCTCGTGCGCGACGCCAACGGCCGCGCAAGCGACCGCGAACCACTGCAACCCGTCGAGCCGTTCGTGATAGTGGAAGCGACCGACCAGCACCATCACGAGCGGCAGCAGGAAATAACCGAGCGACACTTCGAGCATCCGCCCATGCAGCGGCGCCCACAGAAACAGCCATAGCTGCACGCCGAGCAAGCCAGCGGCGACGATCATCGCGACGCCGAGCTTCGGCTGCTTCATCATTCGGACAACGAGTGCGTGCAGAATCGGCAGACGCTTGCGCACCGCGACGAGCAGCAGCGCGCCCGGCACGGTCCAAACGATGCGCCACGCGAAGATGTCGAGGCCCGAAAGCGGTTTCAGCAGCGTCGCGTAAGCGGACAGTAACGCGAACATCGCCGACGCACCGACCGACAATGCGATCCCTCGCCTGAAGTCGTTGTGGTTCATGGCGTGGTCCGGAATCGGCGTGACGCGTGGGCTTGCGGTGCGCGACGCAGGCTCGCGGCGTTCGTTGTCGTCATGAATAAGATGTCTCGTGAGCAGGCGGGCGTGCGTGCAAAACGGCCGACGCTGCGTTGTTGTTTTGAAGCGGCTGTGCAAAACCGCAGGAAAACGGGCATTCTAGACGGGTTATTCGCCGACGGACCTGCGCTTTTTCGTCAATCGGCTGCAATTAGTCGTGCACATCGCCCGTCGATGCACTAGAACATAACTTCGTGCGCGCGGCCGGCGAAGCCATTTCCGGTTCGTCAGCGCCGTGCGCGAATCTTGCTACCAAGTTTTGCACGCTGTGGCCGCATCACTCGCGACAACGACGGCCACAGCAGCACGAAACCAGCAGCACCCACGAGCCGGGTCGGCGAATGCAACTCTGAGCGCAGTCTTGGAGGCCGCCATGAACCGACGTCCGCGCATCTCGCCCACGGCATGCGTCAACCGCGTTCATCGCGCATGCCACCACCCGGCAGCAATCCCGCTCATCGAATGTGACTACTGGAGCCAGCATGACCCAGCCAGCCCTATCGCTTAGCAACTCGCCTTCCGAACTGCGCCGCGCCTTCGCCGCCGACGTGCACGCCGGCCTCACCCACACGCCACAAAAAGAGCTGCCGTCGAAGTATCTGTACGACGAAGTCGGCTCCGCACTTTTTGAAGTGATTACCGTATTGCCCGAATACGGCGTCACGCGCGCCGAAGAACGGCTGCTCGCGAAGCACGCGGCCGATATCGTCGAGCATTTGCCGCATGACGTGACGGTCGCCGAACTCGGCAGCGGCAGCGGCCGCAAAACGCGGCGCATTCTCGAGGCACTGTGTAAAAAGCGCCCCACTTCTTACTGCCCGATTGAAATTTCGCGCAGTGCATTGCAGTTGTGCCGGCGCGAACTCGGTGACATCGAGCGGATTTCGATCGTCGGTTATGAGCGCGACTATCTGGCCGGTCTCGCCGAAGTGAGCCGGCAGCGCGCGCCCGGCGACCGCTTGCTCGTACTCTTTCTCGGCAGCACGATCGGCAACTTCGGCCGGCTCGCGGCGACGCGTTTTCTGCGCGACATCCGCAACATGCTCGCGCCCGGTGACGCGTTGCTGCTCGGCACCGATCTGATCAAACCGACGCCCGTGCTGATCGCCGCCTACGACGACGCGGTCGGCGTGACCGCGTCGTTCAATCTGAACCTGCTCGCGCGCATCAACCGCGAACTCGACGCCGACTTCCCGCTCGATGAGTTCGAGCACGTCGCGCGCTTCAATCCGGATGCTCGCAGCATCGAGATGCATCTGCGCGCAAAGCGCGATATCACCGCTCACGTGCGCGCGGCAAAGCTAACGGTGTCGCTGAAGGAGGGCGAGACGATCTGGACCGAAAGCAGCCACAAGTATCGCGCGGAGGAATTGCCCGCGATCGCCGATGACGCCGGCTTCGTGTGCAGTCATCAGTGGATCGAGGATGAGTGGGGATTCGCGGAGAGTTTGCTGGTTGCGCGCTAAGCGCTGACTACGCGGCAAACCACGGCCGATCAAGGCATCAACGAAAAAGCGGCGCGCCCTCCTCTGGAGGGCGCGCCGCTTTTTTTACCCGCTTGGCTCGAACTCAATGCTGCTCGAAGCGCTCGTACCGCTTGTCGGTCGCGCGCTCCTCGCCGCTCACCTCGGTCACGCGCGCCGCCGGCGGTCCGTGACGCAGCCACGACAGCATCCGGTCGATCTGATTGGCCGGTCCCTGCAACATCGCCTCGACCGAACCGTCATCGAGATTCGCGACCCATCCCTTGATGCCGAGCGCGTGCGCCTGGCGCACCGTCGCGAGGCGAAAGCCGACGCCCTGCACTGTGCCGCGCACCCGCGCGTAATACGTTTCGATCCGCTCATCCAGATCCGGGGCCATGCCGCTACCTCCTTTTAATGCCTGACTGTCTTTCAAGCCGGCATTCTAGTCGTGTCACGGCGAGCGTGCTCGACAACACCCATCCGTCGCGCGCGCCACGTACAATCCGTCGACCGTCACGCAGGAAATGGAATCAGAATGACCGAACAGAATCGCGATCTCGTGCTCGTGACCGGCGCATCCGGCTTCGTCGGCTCGTCGGTGGCGCGCATCGCGCAAAGCAAGGGCTTTCGTGTGCGCGTGCTGGTGCGCGCGACGAGTCCGCGCCAGAACGTCGAATCGCTCGATGCGGAAATCGTCGTCGGCGACATGCGCGACGAAGCATCGATGCGCAACGCGCTGCGCGGCGTGCGCTATCTGCTGCACGTGGCCGCCGACTATCGGCTGTGGGCGCCGGACCCTGGCGAGATCGAGCGCGCGAATCTCGAAGGCACCGAGGCGACGATGCGCGCGGCGTTGAAGGAAGGCGTGGAACGCATCGTATACACGAGCAGCGTCGCGACGCTGAAGGTGACGAGCTCCGGCCAGTCCGCCGACGAAACCTCGCCGCTGCGCGCCGATCAGGCGATCGGCGTCTACAAGCGCAGCAAGGTGCTCGCCGAGCGCGCGGTCGAGCGCATGATCGCCGAGGACGGCCTGCCCGCGGTGATCGTCAATCCGTCGACGCCGATCGGCCCGCGCGACGTGAAGCCGACGCCGACCGGCCGCATCATTCTGGAGGCGGCGCTCGGCAAGATTCCCGCGTTCGTCGACACGGGGCTGAACCTCGTGCACGTCGACGACGTCGCCGCCGGCCATTTCCTCGCGCTCGAACGCGGCAAGATCGGCGAGCGCTATATTCTCGGTGGCGAAAATCTGCCGCTGCAGCAGATGCTCGCCGACATCGCGGCGTTGACCGGCCGCAAGGCACCCACACTGAGCCTGCCGCGCTGGCCCTTATATCCGCTCGCGATGGGCGCGGAAGCGGTCGCCAAGTTCACGAAGCGCGAACCGTTCGTCACCGTCGACGGACTGAAGATGTCGAAGAACAAGATGTATTTCACATCGGCGAAGGCAGAACGCGAACTGGGGTATCGCGCGCGGCCTTATCGCGAGGGTCTCGCCGATGCGCTCGAATGGTTTCGGCTGGCGGGGTATCTGAAGCGGTAAGCGACAGCCGTAAGCATTTTGTTACAAGTCCCGCGCCGGCGACGGGTCCAAGCCCGCGCGCAGCAGGTAAAATCGCGGGTCCTACCTGAGAAACCTCGCATGAATCTTCACGAACAGCTCGGCGCGCTGGAAATGGGCGTCGATCAGCTCATTCAGGCTGTCGTGGCCACGCAGGCCGAGAACACTCCCGAGACAAACGCTGACGCGGCATCGGCCGTGGCGGTGGAGCATGCCGCGCACGACGCAGCGGCAGAAGCGGCAGCGGAACAGCCCGCGAGCCCCGCAGCAACGGCCGAAGCAAACGTCGAAGCAAACGCCGAAACGATCGATAAGCCGGCCGCCCCGCAAATCCAGCCGACGCTCGAAATCAACCGCCCCGCGCGTGACGAAATCACGATGACGATCGGCAACCAGACCGTCGCGCTGCGCCCGGAACAGATCAGCAGGCTGATCGAGGAACTGTCGAACGCGCGCGCGTCGATGACGCCGGAGCAGCCGCAAGGCATCCCGCGGGGCTGGCAATTCGTGTCGACGAAGAATCCGATGATGGCCGTGCAGAAGCAGTCGAGCGGCGACCGTTTGCTCGTGATGCGCCACACCGGCCACGGCTGGGTGCCGTTCACGTTCTCGCCCGACGTCGTGATCCAGATGTACATGATGCTGACGAACGCGTGATGAGAAGCGCGTGACGAAAAAAAGCGGCCCGGAGCCGCTTTTTTTACGTCTGCATTCTGCATCCGACGAGCGCCTCGGCCATCGCCCGAATTTAACGCTCCTGGACCGGCGCTTGCACGCGCGCCTTCCACTGCCCACCCTTGCCGCGCCAGTAACGCACCGCCGATGCGAACGTCGCGCCGACATAAAACAGCGCCACGAGCGGCAGAAACGGTGCCCACAGCGGCGAGCGCCGGTAGTAGACGAGCATCGGCGCATACGCGCAGCACATCGCCGCCCACGCGATCCAGGCCGGCCAGCCGAGCGGCCCGAGGATCAACGCCGCGACCGGCGGCAACAGATAGATGATCGCCATGCCGACGAGCGTGCCTGCGAGCAGCAGCGGCGAGTAGCGCAACTGCGTGAACGCGGTACGGGCAATCATGTTCCAGATGTCGCGCCAGCTATCGTACGGACGCAGCGACACGCTCTTCGCCGCCACGTCGAGGCGGATCGGATGACGCCCGGTGCCACGATGCTTGATGCGCGCGGCGAGGCTGCAATCGTCGATCAGCTCGGCGCGGATCGACTCGATGCCGCCCGCCTCCTCGAGCGCCGCGCGGCGCACCAGCATGCAGCCGCCCGCCGCGGCCGCGGTACGGTTGCGCGGATTGTTGACCCACGCGAACGGATACAGCTTCGCGAAGAAGAACACGAAGGCCGGAATCAGCGCCTTTTCCCAGAACGAATCGCAGCGCAGCCTGACCATCAGCGAGACGAGGTCGCGCTTTTCGGCATCCGCGCGCGCGACGAGTTGCGTCAGTGCCTCGGCGGGATGGCCGATGTCGGCGTCGGTCAGCAACAGGAACTCGGCCGGCAGATCGAGCGTGCGCACCGCCTCGATGCCCTGCGACTGCGCCCACACCTTGCCGGACCAGCCCGGCGGCAACGGCTTCGCGCTCAGCACGGTGAGGCGCTCCGGACATTGCTGCTGCAGCGCGGCAGCCCGCGCGGCGTCGGCTGTGCCGTCGGTGCTGTGATCGTCGACGACGATCACGTGGAACGCGCCCCGATAGTCCTGCTTGAGCAGCGACGTGACCGCCTCGGCGATCACGTCGACTTCATTTCGCGCCGGCACGACGGCCGCGACGGCCGGCCATGCGTCGCGCGCCGCGATGGTCAGCGGCGCGGCGGGACGCGCGCGCCAGAAGCCGCCGCGCGCGAACAGCAGCACGCACCAGATCAGCAGGGAAACACACGAAAGAATGAACAGGACCGCCGCCATTAAGCATTACCCTCGATTGAACGCGTCGCCATGCCGACGCGTCTGGACAGTTGCATTGTCAGGGTGCGTGCCGCCACCACGCACCAGTCGAACAGATTGAGCAGCGGGCGCTTGCGGAACACATCGTAGTCCGCGCGCTCGATGCGCTCGAGAAACCGCAGTCCGGCATGCACCGCGCCGCTCAGCTCGATGCCGAGCCGCCCCGGCATGCGCAGCGCGAGCGGCGCGCCGCTGATCAGCGTGGCACGCACGAACGCGATTTCGTGCGCCATCAGCGCGCGCCACGCATCATCGACGACACCATCGGCAATCTGCGCCTCGGTCACGCCGAAGCGCAGCAGATCGGCTTGCGGCAGGTACACGTGCTGTCGTTGCCAATCGGCGGCGACGTCGAGCCAGAAGCTGATCAGCTGCGACGCCGTGCAGATCGCGTCGGCGTCGGCGAGATTGTCCGGCGTCGCCGCACCGACCAGATGCAGCAGCAGATGCCCGACCGGATGCGCCGAACGGCGGCAATAGTCGACGAGTTCGGCGCGATCCGCGTAGCGATGGGTATCGATGTCCTGCGCGCAGCCGTCGAGCAGATCGTAGAACGGTTCGAGCGGCAGCTCGTATTGCGCGATCACGCCAGCGAGCTTGCCGAACAGCAGCGCATGCACGGGCGCGGCGCGCCGTTGCGCGATCGCGTCGAGCCCGGCGCGGAAATCGGCCAGGCGGGCATGCCGCTCGGCGGCGTTCCACTGACCTTCGGCGGAGATATCGGCCGCGGTGCGCACGACCTGATAGATAATACCGACAGGCGCGCGTAGCGCCTTCGGCAGCAACACGCTCGCGATCGGAAAGTTTTCGTGTTGATCGACGTCCATCCAGCGAGCCTCGAAACCATTCTGTAATACAGCGCGATGTCCGCGCAGCAAGGACCGGTAGTTTAAGGGTTCCGCCGTGGCGGTGCAGTGTGCGGTCATGGCCGGGCGCATTGCGAGGCGATCTGGCGCTGGCTCCTTACATCGTTGTAACGCTCCTCGTAGCCCCGGTCCTCCGCAAGCCCCAGCAAATGCGGCAAGCGCCCAACACACGGGCCGCACTAGAAAGCAAAGCGGCCCCGATAGCGTTAGAATGCGCGTTTGGTTTTGCTGTACCGGCCGGTCGCCGGGGCTCAAGACGTCAACTAATCAAGATGAGCGCGGCGATAAAGTCAGCTTCACGACTTCTTCGAAACCCGCGTTAGTCGGAGTTCGCCAACTTATGCGAGTCATCCTTGCCCAGCCGCGCGGCTTTTGTGCGGGCGTTGTCCGCGCAATCGAAATCGTCGATCGTGCGTTACAGCAACACGGCGCGCCCGTGTATGTCCGCCACGAGATTGTCCATAACCGTCACGTGGTCGACAATCTGCGCCAGAAGGGCGCGCGTTTCGTCGAGGAACTCGATGAAGTGCCGCAAGGTGCCGTGGCGATATTCAGCGCGCATGGGGTTGCGCAAACCGTCGAACGTGATGCCGAAGCGCGCGGCCTCGACGTGCTCGACGCCACCTGCCCGCTCGTGACCAAGGTGCATGTGCAGGGTCGCCAGTACGTGGCCGCCGGCCGCACGCTGATCCTGATCGGCCACGCCGGCCATCCGGAAGTGGAAGGCACGATCGGCCAGATTCCCGGTACGGTGCTGCTGGTGCAGAGCGAGGCAGAAGTCGCGAAGCTCGAGTTGCCGGTCGATACGCCGCTCGCCTACGTGACGCAAACCACGCTGTCGGTCGACGACACACGCGGCATCATCGACGCATTGCTGCGCCGCTTTACCGACATCGTCGGTCCCGACACGCGCGACATCTGCTATGCAACGCAGAACCGCCAGGCGGCAGTGCGCGAGCTGTCCAAACAGGTCGACGTCCTGCTCGTCGTGGGTGCCACCAACAGCTCGAACTCGAACCGGCTGCGCGAAATCGGCAGCGAGAGCGGCGTGGCGAGCTACCTCGTCGCCGACGGCTCCGAAGTGAAGACGGAATGGTTCGCAAACGTGCGCACGGTCGGCATCACGGCCGGCGCGTCGGCACCTGAAGAAATGGTCGAAAACGTAATCGATGCGCTGCGCGCATTGGGGCCCGTCGATGTCACGACGATGGCGGGCCGTGAAGAAAAAGTCGAATTCAAGTTGCCATCGAAACTGATGCAACCACTCGCTGCACGCGAAGTTTAAGGAGGACGCCTTGTCTATTCCGCTGCTACAGAAAGTCCGCGTCGGCGCATACATCATGCGCCAGCATCTCTCCGGCAACAAACGCTATCCGCTCGCCCTGATGCTGGAGCCGCTGTTCCGCTGCAATCTCGCCTGCAATGGCTGCGGCAAGATCGACTATCCGGATCCGATCCTGAACCAGCGTCTGTCGCTCGAAGAATGCCTGCAGGCAGTCGACGAATGCGGCGCGCCGGTCGTGTCGATCGCCGGTGGCGAGCCGCTGCTGCACAAGGAAATGCCGCAGATCGTCAAGGGCATCATGGCGCGCAAGAAGTTCGTGTACCTGTGCACGAACGCGCTGCTGATGGAAAAGAAGATGGACGACTACGAGCCGAATCCGTACTTCGTGTGGTCGGTTCACCTCGACGGCGACAAGGAAGCGCACGATCACTCGGTGTCGCAGGAAGGCGTGTACGAGAAGGCCGTCGCCGCAATTCGCGAAGCGAAGCGCCGCGGCTTCCGCGTGAACATCAACTGCACGCTGTTCAACGACGCACAGCCGGAACGTGTGGCGAAGTTCTTCGACACGCTGGGCCCGATGGGCGTCGACGGTATCACAGTGTCGCCGGGTTATGCATATGAGCGCGCGCCGGATCAGCAGCACTTTTTGAATCGCGACAAGACCAAGCAGCTGTTCCGCGAGATCTTCAAGCGCGGCAACAACGGCAAGAACTGGTCGTTCAGCCAGTCGGCGATGTTCCTCGACTTCCTCGCGGGCAACCAGACCTACGAATGCACGCCGTGGGGCAACCCGGCGCGTACCGTGTTCGGCTGGCAAAAGCCGTGCTATCTGGTCGGCGAAGGCTACGTGAAGACCTTCAAGGAACTGATGGAAACCACGGACTGGGACAAATACGGCACCGGCAACTACGAGAAGTGCGCGGACTGCATGGTCCACTGCGGTTTCGAAGCGACGGCCGTGATGGACACGGTTGCGCATCCGCTGAAGGCGCTGAAGGTCAGCATGCGCGGTCCGAAGACTACGGGCGCGTTCGCGCAAGACATCCCGCTCGACAAGCAGCGTCCCGCCGAGTACGTGTTCTCGCGTCACGTCGAGATCAAGCTCGAAGAAATCACGCGCGCCGGCAAGGGCAAGAAGGTGGAGACCGCGACGGCGACGCACTGAGGCGTTCCACAGGAGGCGGCCGGGCGCCGCCTATGAAGCATGAAAAAAGCGCAGTGGCCAAGCAAGGCCACCGCGCTTTTCTTTTACCGATTACAGCTTCCGTCGACCGACCCGCTTACGCGCCGCGCGCATTATGCTCGGTCAGGAACTTGATCAGCCCGTCGATGCCGCCTTTGGCGATCTGATCGGCGAACTGCGTCTGATACACCTGGATCAGCCATGCGCCCATCATGTTGATGTCGTAGATCTTCCAGCCCGACGGCCCCTTGGTGAGGCGGTAGTCGATCGCATCGTCGCCGCCGGTGCTGATCACGTGCGATTGCACGACGATGTCGGTCGCGCCGCTTTGCACATTGACCGGCGCAAACTGGAACTTCACCTCCTGGTTGCGCAGCTGCGACAGCGACGCGGCATAGGTACGCGTGAGCAGCAGCGTAAACTGCTCGTACAGTTGCTTCTGCTGCTCCGGCGTCGCGGTCGCCCACGGCTTGCCGACAGCAATGCGCGTGGTGCGCTGGAAGTCGGTGGCGGGCAGGAAGTGGGTCTGGACGACCTGGGTGATCTTCGCCATGTCGCCGCCGCGCGCCTGCGGGTCAGCCTTCATTGCAGTCACCGTGCCCTGGACCGCACTTTTTACCACCGCGTCGGGTGCGCTCTGCGCAAACGCCGCAGTGGATACCACGGCCGCAGCCACAAAAGCAGTCAGATATCGTTTCATACGCTTGTCATGACTCGAAAGAAGTAGCGCCGGCGGGCCGTAGCCCCACGGCTAAAGAGGGTAGACCAGTATAGCGGGGATTACGTTCCCATCCTGGCGAAGCTGTCAGGAGCCGTACTTGCTACCGAAGTCGGGCTTGCTTGCCCGGGCTCTGTATACTTATGCACCTTCGTCAAAAACAACACCCGTGATAAGGCCACGTCCGCCTACATGCTGAAGCCATATATCGTCCGTCTCGTCGCGTATTCGGTGCGTCATCCGCTCAGGATCATCGCGCTGTCGATCGTGCTCGCTGTCCTGAGCGGCATATACGTCGCGCATAACTTCAGGATCAACACGGACATCAGCCGTCTCGTCGAGACCGACAAGCAATGGGCGGCAGCCCAGAATGCGATCGACGCCGCCTTCCCCGACCGCGGCGACACCATGCTGGTGGTGGTCGAGGCGCGCGCGCCCGAATTCGCCGACGCCGCCGCCAACGCGCTGACCGCCGCGCTCAGAGCCGATACTAAAGAGTTCACGTCGGTCTCGCAGCCCTCCGGTGGCCCGTTCTTCGAACACAACGGCCTGCTGTTTCCGTCCACCGACGAGGTGATGTCCACCACCTCGCAACTCGTGCAGTCGCGCCCGCTCGTCAATCAGCTTGCGCATGATCCGAGCCTGACCGGTCTCGCCGGCACGCTGACCACGAGCCTGCTGCTGCCGCTGCAACTCGGCCAGGTCAAACTCCCCGACATGAGCCGGCTGCTTGCGCAAAGCGCGAACACGCTCGATCGCGTGCTGGCCGGCCAACCCGCCGCGTTCTCGTGGCGCGCGCTCGTCGATAAAAGCGCCGCTACCGATCCGGCGCGCGCGTTCGTGGTCGTGCAGCCGGTCGTCAACTACGACGCGCTGGAGCCGGGCGCGAGCGCATCGAGGGCGATTCGCGCGACCGCGGTGTCGCTGCATCTTCAGGAGCGCTACGGCGCGACGATCCGCCTGACCGGCGAGCAGCCGCTCGCCGACGAGGAGTTCGCGTCGGTGCAGGACGGCGCGGTGCTGAACGGCATCGGCACTTTTATCGTCGTGCTGATCATTCTGTGGCTCGCGCTGCGCTCGGGCCGCATGATCGCGGCCGTGTTCATCACGCTGTTCGTCGGTCTCGCGATCACGGCCGCGCTCGGCCTGTTGATGGTCGGCGCGCTCAACATGATTTCGGTCGCGTTCATGGTGCTGTTCGTGGGGCTCGGCGTCGATTTCGGAGTGCAGTTCGGCGTCAAGTATCGCGAGGAGCGCAATCGCGACGACAGGCTGTCAGCCGCGCTGATGCACACCGCGCACAGTATCGGCGTGCCGCTCACGCTCGCGGCCGTGGCAGTCGCGCTGAGCTTCTTCTCGTTCCTGCCGACCGCGTATCGCGGCGTGTCGGAGCTTGGCCAGATCGCGGGCGTCGGCATGTTCGTCGCGTACTTCACCAACATGACGCTGTTGCCAGCGCTGCTGAAGATCTTCAATCCGCCGGGCGAAGTCGTCTCGCCGGGTTTCAAGCAGCTCGAACCCGTCGACGACTTCCTCGACCGCAATCGCAAGCCGGTGCTGATCGGCACGCTGATCGTCGTGATCGGCGCAACGCCGCTGCTCGCGCACCTGCGGTTCGACTTCAATCCGCTGCATCTGAAGGACCCGCATACGGAGTCGATGGCGACGTTGCTGTCGCTGAAGGATTCGCCCGAAGCCGCGGTCAACAACGTGCAGGCGCTGGCGCCGTCGCTTGCCGACGCCGACGCGATGGCCGAGCGATTGCGCAAGCTGCCGGAAGTGGGCCGCGTCAACACGCTGAGCACCTTTGTGCCGGCCGACCAGCAGCAGAAGATGATGCTGATCGCGAGCGCCGCGCAGCAGCTTCTGCCGGCGCTGCAACAGCAGCCCGCGCCGCAAGCCACCGACGAGGTGCGCGTTGCCGCCTTGAAGCGCGCGGCGAATCAGTTGTCGCTCGCCGCCGAGGACCATCCGGGACCGGGCGCGGCGGAGGCGCAGCATCTATCGGCGACCTTGCAAAAGCTCGCGGCCACCGACGCCGCCACGCGCGACCGCGCCGAAGTCGCGATGTCCGACACGCTGCGCATCGCGTTGAAGCAGCTGGAGAATCTACTGCAGCCGACCGAAATCACTCGCGAGACGCTGCCGCCAGGCATCACCGCGATGTGGATCGGCAAGGGCGGCCACGCGCTCGTCGATATCGCGCCGAAGGTGCTGCCCGGCGTCGATCCGAACGACGACCAGATGCTCGCCCGCTTCGCGCGCGCGGTGAAGAAGGCCGAGCCGGGCGCGATCGGCGGACCCATCTCGATCATCCATTCGGCCAACACGATCATCAAGGCGTTCCTGCAGGCGGCCGTCTATGCGCTGCTGTCGATCGCCGTGCTGCTGTGGATCGCGCTGCGCCGGATCGGCGACGTGCTGCGCACGCTGGTCCCGCTGCTGGTCTCAGCGCTCGTCACGCTCGAGTTGTGTGTGGTGTTCGGCATGCCGCTGAACTTCGCGAACATCATCGCGCTGCCGCTGATGCTCGGCGTCGGTGTCGCGTTCAAGATCTACTTCGTGATGGCGTGGCGCCACGGCCAGACTGGCCTGTTGCAGTCGAGCCTCACGCATGCGGTGCTGTTCAGCGCTGCCACAACGGCCACCGCGTTTGGTAGCCTGTGGCTGTCGCACCATCCGGGCACGTCCAGCATGGGGAGGCTGCTCGCGCTTTCGTTGTTCTGCACGCTGATCGGCGCGGTGGTTTTCCAGCCGGTGCTGATGGGCAAGCCGCGTCAACGTCGCGGGAAGCAAAAAGGAATATAAGCATGAAGCTGCGTAACACCGCGCTGGCCCTCACCGCCGCGGGTCTCATTTCCGGCTGCGCGACCGCCCCGGACCGCAAGCCGGGCGATCCGTTCGAGCCAGTGAACCGGGCAATCTTCACTTTTAACGACGGAGTCGATCGCTATATCGCCGTGCCGGTCGCGAAGGGCTATCAGAAGGTGACGCCGCAGCCGCTGCGCACCGCCGTCAGCAATTTCTTCTCGAACCTCGGCGACCTCACCAACGCCGCGAACGCGTTGCTGCAGTTGAAGATCACCGACGCGACCGAAGACATCATGCGGTTCGCGTTCAACTCGGTGTTTGGTATTGGCGGCCTGCTCGACTGGGCGACGCCGGCCGGCCTGCCCAAGCATCATCAGGATTTCGGTCTGACGCTCGGGCATTGGGGCATTCCGTCAGGTCCGTATCTGGTGCTGCCGCTGTTCGGGCCAAGCACGGTGCGCGACAGCATGGGGCTCGTCGTCGATGTGAAGTTCAATCCGCTGAACTATGTCGAGCCGGCGACCCGTAATCCGCTGTACGTGCTGCAGTTCGTCAGCACGCGGTCGGATCTGCTCGGCGCGACTAGCCTTCTGGAACAGGCTGCGCTCGACAAATACTCGTTCGTGCGTGATGCCTATGTGCAGCAGCGCCTCGCGCGTCTGCGCGGCACGAGCAATAACCCTGCGCCGCTGCCGGAGTACGACGATCACGGCGATACCGGTCCGGCTGCTGCCCCCGCAGCAGGCGCGCCGGCGGGCGGCGTGCCGAATTACTCCGATCCGGGCGATGTAGGCGAGACGCCGAATGGGGATTCGGGAGCGGGTGGCGCGGCCAAGGGCGCGCCGGGCGCACTGCCGAATTACAACGATCCGGGTGAGTCCGCACCGGCGCCCAATGGGGCTTCCGGTGGAGCCACCAAAGCGCCTGGCGGGGATCTGCCGAACTACGCCGATCCGGGGGACAGTGGCGCGGGTGCTACGCCAACTGCGCCTGCTGTGCCGGCGTCGTCCCCGCAATAGCGCCCCAAAGCACAACGGGGCGCCGTAGATGGGCGCCCCGCGTGGAAGTACAGTCAACCATCGCCCGACCAAACCCGCGGCTTTACCACAGGCCGCTCAGTGCAGGCTCTCGACCTCGCTGCGCGCCGCGACCCGGTCTTCCTCGACCGCAGCGACTGGTGCCGTTTGCGGCACCGGCTTGGAGTTCGCGCGATAGTGAGCGAACTGCTCGTCCGCGTAACGGATACGCGTGCGGCCGTGCGGCGCCGGGTCGCCGTTTTCGTCGAGATTGACGAACACCATTTTCTCGACCGTCAGAATGCTCTTGCGTGTGATCTTGTTGCGCACTTCGCAGCGCAGCGTGATCGACGTGCGGCCAAAATGCGTGGCGGTCATGCCCAGTTCGATGATGTCGCCCTGGCGCGCCGAGCTGACGAAGTTGATCTCTGACATGAACTTGGTCACGACCCGCTGGTTGTCCAGCTGAGAGATCGCGTAGATCGCGGCTTCTTCGTCGATCCAGCGCAGCAGGCTGCCGCCGAACAACGTTCCGTTGGGATTCAGGTCTTCGGGCTTGACCCATTTTCTTGTGTGGAAATTCATTTGGTACTCCGTGTCGAGGCTCCCGGGCCGACGCGTCATGCGTCAGAACCTAGGGTTAACGCTAGCATTGTACCAAAGATAGGGGTTTTCCCTAGTATTTCAACGATTGCATAATTAATCGTGCTGAAAGCTTGGATTCGTCCGAGCGGCAGTCGGCCACTGTGCCGGTACGAGCGGCTGCGCAACCGCTTAACGGACTCGCGCTGGCGGGACAGACTGAAAAGCCCGCTCGACAGCGGGGGTGTAGGTTGAGAGGTATTCCCTAATCCATCGGGTCATACTGGTGGAATCCTTGGTAGCCGGTTGTGTCCTCTACCTTGGTTATCCGCCAGTGTCCGTTTTCCTTTGCGACGAATACGACCAGATTCTGTTTTTCCCCTAACCCGAAGGTCAACGGAATTACCACCGTTCCGCCGAGCGCGATAGCGGGATGCAAACTCATCGTTTTGAGCCATATTTGTGGATCGATGTCTTGTACTCGCGTGAAATAGTCCGCACCGCCCGGCAAGCGCTTATGGCGATAGTCGTCCCGCAGATTATCGACGGTTGGTTTCGCCACATAGCTGTAAATGTGGCTATCGGTCAATTGATAAACGCTGCCCTCCTGCTGCAAATACCAGGTGTAAAACGCCTTCACAGCGGTTTCTGGTGAATCCGGAGTCGCTGCGATGGCTACACCCGGCTCGAGTGCCAACGCAACAGCCAGTGAGGCAAAAACACGCAAAATGAATTTAATCATTGTCAGTCGTGCCGGAATATTTTGTATGCAGGTTTGATGGTTCGATACGCCTGCCCCGGATAAAAGCCATGCAATTGTCGAAAGTCCGATATCCACATCTGACCGTCAAACATCGCCATGTGGCCGTACGGATGACCCGTAATGGCCTGTATAACTACCACGTCCGCGCTGCGGAGTACCGTGTACCTCGCGAAACCCCGCTCTGATGAGCGACGAGCCGTAATCTTTCGCGTGCGCCGTGTGCGCAATCCGCAATCCTCCCGCTTCAATCGCGCGCCTCGTGTACTCCGCACATCGGCTCTGGCTCGATGGCCTGGCGCTATCTTGCAGGTATCGTACGGCGTCGGCTTTGCTCCATGGCATTTTAATCAGACTCCTAAATATGGGTGAGCCTGATATTTACCGTCAATCGATAGGCAAGTCGATTATTAATATAGAATTTGACCAGAATTTACAATTAGATTCGCCGCTTTTATTGCTGAGGATGCAATTTTAAAATAAAAAGTGTGCATTCATCGGCTAGAATCTTCTCGCTTTTTTAACGGGAGTACGCCGCCCTGGCGCTCCACCGAACTGAACTGTTATGAATTGGATCGTCGACAAAGCAGCGCTTCTGCTCGCCGCTATCGCCTGTGCGGCCCTCGCATGGGCGCTGATTCACTACAGCCGCCAGTGGTTTGCGGTGCTGCTGTTCATACTGGCAATTGCGGGGCTTCTCGCGGACAACCAGCGGCTGCGCAACCGGGGCGGCTCACGCACACGCTAGCGACTTGCTGCCTGCCCGGACGCGATCGGGATGGAACCACCCTCCCCCGTCGCTCAATCGGCGACACCCGTGATCCGCAGCACGCCGCCCTTCCCCAACGCCTCCCGCGTCTGGACCAGCGTAGTCCGCGCGGCGCGCGCATCGCCGGCGAGTCGCAGCAGCGCACCGAGTTGCGATGGCTGCCGCAGCAATTCGCGCAGAATCGGCCCGAGCGCGGTGGTGCCGTCGTCGCGCAAACCCGCTGTCGCGGCCGGCGGCAGCGTGCGCCAGGCCGGATCGACCACCGCTCGACACACGGCGAACGGCAGACCGTGCGCGGCAGCGGTCGCCCCGGCGATGTGCGATTCCATGTCCGCCGCTAGCGCGCCGGTCGATTCGTGCAGCGCGCGTTTGTCTTCGGCGGTGATCAGCGGCGCGGTGACCGCCGCCGTTGCGCCACGGCGCACACGTCCCGCGAACCCTTCTGGCGTCCTGACGTCAGTTACCGCGGCGGCAATCCGCTCCGACCACTGCCGATTCGTGTCGATGCGTCCAGATGGTCCATGCACCGCATCCGCGATAATCAGCGCCCCCGGCTCCAGATCCGGCGCGAGCCCACCCGCCGTGCCGAAACTGACGATCCCCGCGGCGCCGCGAGCGATCGCCGCGCTGAGCGCGCGCTCGAGCAGATCGGCGCGCGCCGCGTACACGACCTCGACGCGCTCGCTGCCGTCGCCACGCGCGATGCGCGCCTCGAACGCCATGCCCGTCACGACGATCACCGGCAAACTGCTATCGGCCGTCCCGACGGACGGCGTCATCGACACGGACATCCGTCACATCCCGACCGTGACGCGCGTGAGCCCATTGCGCTTCAGATGACGGAAGCGCGCGAGCGCCCACAGCGGGAAGAACTTGCGATAGCCGTGGTAGCGCAGATAGAACACGCGCGGAAAGCCCGTCGCGGTAAAGCGCGTTTCGTCCCACAGCCCGTGCTCGCGCTGCTCACGCTGCAGATAGTCGATCCCGCGCGCCACCGCGTCGTGATCGACCTCGCCCGCCGCCATCAGCCCGAGCAGCGCCCAGGCGGTCTGCGACGCGGTGCTCGGCGCGCGCTCGTAGCCGCGGTAATCGAGCTTGTAGCTCTCGCCGCCCTCGCCCCAACCGCCGTCCTCGTTCTGGATCGACACGAGCCATTGCACCGCGCGCCGCATGCGCGGGTCGTCGTGCGACATGCCCGCCGCGTTCAGCGAGCACAGCGCGGTCCATGTGCCGTAGATGTAGTTCAGACCCCAGCGGCCATACCAGCTGCCGTCCGACTCCTGCTCCTGCAGCATGTAGTCGAACGCGCGCTGCGCCGGCTCGCTGTTTTGCGGCAACTCGCCGATCTGCGCGAACATCGACAGACAGCGGCCCGACACGTCCGCGGTCGGCGGATCGAGCAGCGCGGCGTGATCCGAGAACGGGATGTTGTTCAGGTAGTACTGTGTGTTTTCCGGCTCGAACGCGCCCCAACCGCCTTCGCTGCTTTGCATGCCGACTACCCATTCGCGCGCGCGCGCAATCGCTTCGCGATCGACATCGGACTTCGTGAGCGCCGCCGAACGATGCATCGCCATCGCGACCACCGCGGTATCGTCGACGTCCGGGTAATGCGCGTTGTTGTATTGGAACGCCCAGCCGCCCGGCCGCACGTTCGGGCGGCGCGAAATCCAGTCGCCGCGCACGTCGAGAATCTGCAGAGGACGCAGCCACGCGAGCCCGCGTTCGGCCGCCTGTTCGGCGCGCGCTTCACGGGTTTCGAGCAAAGCGTGCGCGACGAGCGATGTATCCCACACCGGCGACAGACACGGCTGGCAGTACGCTTCGTCTTCCTTGATCACGAGCAGCTTGTCGAGCGACTTGCGAGCGATCGCGCGGTTCGGATGATCGGCCGGATAGCCGAGCACGTCGTACATCATCACCGAGTTGGCCATCGCCGGGAAAATCGCGCCGAGGCCGTCCTCGCCGTTCAGCCGTTCGTCGACGAACGCGACCGCCGCGCGGATCGCGCGTTCGCGGCTCGCCTTCGGCAACAGGCCATCGACCGCGCGCAGCACCGTATCGACACAGCGGAAAAAGCCGAACCACCCCGCATGCTGATGCGGTGCACGCTCGTTCATGCCGGTGTTCACCGGCGCGCCGCGGAATAGTTCGTCGATACGCACCTTGCGCGGGTTGCGCGCGAGCGGCCGCTTCGCGTTGAGCACGAGCAGCGGCACGATCACCGTGCGCGCCCAGTACGACACCTTCGACAGATGGAACGGGAACCACATCGGCAGCAGCATGATCTCGACCGGCATCATCGGCACCGCGCGCCACGACACCACGCCGAACAGCGCGAGCAGGATTCGCGTGAACACGTTCGCGTGTTCCGCGCCGCCGTGCGCGAGGATCGCATCGCGCGCGCGCACCATGTGCTCGGCGTCGACCGGGTCGCCGATCATCTTCAGCGCGAAGTACGCCTTCACGCTCGCGCTGATGTCGAGCGCACCATCGGTGAAGAGCGGCCAGCCGCCGTTCGGCAACTGGATGCGGCGCAGATAGCGCGCGATCTTCTGTTCGAGTTCGAGGTTCGGCGTCTCACCGAGATAGTGAACCAGCAGCACGTATTCCGCCGGAATCGTCGCATCGGCTTCGAGTTCGTAGATCCAATGGCCGTCGGGCTGCTGCGCGGCGAGGATCGCATCGGTCGCGCGCGTGATCGACACGTCGAGCGGGCTCGCGCCGGCAGTTTGCATGGGCGACGGCGTTGCGGTTGCCAATGCGTCCGCCACGGCGGGCGCGTTGGCAACCACGGCAGCTTCGGCCAGGTTCGACGCCGCATCGGCGGCTTCGGGCAGCACCGCGTCGAGCGGTTGGGTTTGAGATAAGTCGTTCATCTGCGTTCCATCGGTTGATTCAGCAGCGTATCCGCGGCCTTCCGGCCGGAGCGGATGGCACCTTCGAGCATCGCGGGCAGGCCGGTGGACGTCCAGTCGCCCGCGAGCAGCAAATTGTTCCAGCGAGTGCGCGTGCCCGGGCGCAGCGTCTCCTGGTCGGGCAGCGCGGCAAACATCGCGCGCGGTTCCATCACCACCTGCCAGCGCGGTAGCGGCGCGAGCGGCAGGTTCGCCGCCTGTGCGACCTCGGCCCAGACGGTCTCCGCGAGTGCCTCGGGCGGCATGTCCAAGAGCCGCTCCTCGCCATTGAGCGTCACCGACAGGCGGTCGTCGAACGCAAACAGCCATTCGGCCGTTCCGTTCAGCAGCGCGCTGATCTGCGGCAGGCCGAACGGCGGCTCGACCGCAAAATGCACGTTCAGCGCGGCTCCGAAACGCGTCGGCGCACGTAGCCCCGGCACCAGCGCCGCCGCGGCGTCGGGCGGCAGCGCCAGAATCACCGCCTCGTTCGCGCCGAGCGTGAGGCTCTCGTCAGAGAAATGCAGCGCCTGCACGCGCGCCGGGTCGGCCGCGAACGTGATGTCGCGCAAACGCGAACCGAGCCGGATCGTCGCGCCGCCATGCTGCAGGAGCCGTAGCGCCGGTTCGACGAACGCACTGCCAAGACCATTGCGCGCGACGAGCGGCCTGCATGCGAGCCCGCCCGCGAGCAGCGTTTCGCGCACGAGCGCGCCGGTCAGCTCGGCCGACGCGTCGCGCGGCTCCAGATTCAGCAGCACATGCAGCAGCGGCCGCAGCAGCCGGTCCCACAGCGGACCGTCACAGCGCATCGTCTGCGCGACGCTGCGGCCCGGCTTCGCGAACAGCAGCGGCACGAGCGACAGGTAATCGGTCGGTACCGTGTTCGGCACGCGCGCATGCGCATCGAAAATCCACCACGGCAAACGCCCCGGCGACAGGCGCACGCTCCAGCGCGAACGCGTGGCCAGATCGACGAACGGATACTCGGGCTGCGCGGGGCCGACCAGTTCGTCGGCGGCGCCGATCGCGCGCACGTAGTTCAGCGTCGCGGCATTGGCCGACGGCACGATGTGATTGCCGCTGTCGAGCGTCGCGCCGAGTTGCGCGTCGTAGTACGAACGGCAGCGGCCGCCCGCGAAATCCTGCGCTTCGTGCAGCACGACCCGCGCGCCGCGCCGCTGCAACTGCACAGCGGCGGCGAGCCCGGCCACGCCCGCGCCGACCACGTGGACGAGCTTCGGCATCAGCTCAGAAAAGCGCGTAACGCGCGACGATCCACAGCAGGCGCAGCTTCGGCTTGCTGACCTTCGTGCGCGGAAGGTCGAAGCCGCGCTCCAGCGTACGCTCGAGCAGCACGCGATAGACGCCCGACATGATGCGCGGCGCACGCACTTGAGCGCGCGGCTCGCGATCCATGATCGCGTCGGACGCGGCGAAGTGCTGCTTCGCGCGCTCGGCGAGCGTCGCGCAAACGCGCGGCAGCGTCGGGTCGTCGGCGATCTGCCGCGGGTCCGTGGCCGCGATGCCTTCGCGCGCGAGCAGCTCGCGCGGCAGATAGCAGCGGTTGATGTCGGCGTCTTCGTCGATATCGCGCAGGATATTGGTGAGCTGCAGCGCGCGGCCCAGATGGTGCGCGAGCAGCCGGCCCGGCTCCTCACGCATCCCGAATATCCTCACCGATAGACGGCCGGCCGCGCTCGCGACTCGGTCGCAATACAGGTCGAGCGTGGCGTCGTCGGGCGCGCAGATGTCGGCGGCGGCGTCCATCGCCATGCCGTCGATCATCGCGTGAAAATCCTCGCGTTGCAGATGAAACGTGTGAATGTGCCGCGTCAACGCGCGCAGCGACGCGCGCGGCTGGCCGGCGTAGCACGCGTCGATGTCGGCGCGCCATTGCTCGAGCCCGGCCGCGCGCTCGGCGCGCGGCAGGTCGCTGTCGGCGATGTCGTCGACGGCGCGGCAGAATGCGTAGACCTGATACATCGCATCGCGCTGCGCCGTCGGCAAGATGCGCATAGCGAGATAAAACGAGCTGCCGGACGTGGCGGCAGCGGCGTCGATTTCAGTATCGTCCACGACAAGATTGGAAACAGCCAAGACGATCTCCGCTGGAGGCGCCCGCTGAAAGGCGTTCAAAGAGGTTTTTATGCCGACCCGCAGGGCAGTGTGCCCGCGCGCGCGGACACGCGCGAAACATCCGGCTGGGCGGCCGGAAACGGCGAAAAGTATAGCAATCTTTGCCGGTGACCGCAGATTTGGCGGCCAATGGGGACGGAAAGGAAGGCGGCTGGGGGCGGGGGACCGCAGTGGATTGGAACCGCGCCGCCCCGCTAGCGAATCAGGCCCCGGCGAGCCGGAACGCGACCGCGCAGTTGCGGCCCTGGCGCTTTGCTCTGTACAGCGCCGCGTCGGCCTCGTTGATCAGCACGTCGTACGCGGGTAACCCCTCGCGCGCCGACGCGCCGCCGAGGCTCGCGGTGACCGGCACGCTGGTGCCGATCAGCTCGACCGGCGTTTCCTCGATCACGCGACGGATCTTCTCCGCCACCAGCATCGCATCGTCGAGCGGCGTGCACGGCAGCAGCAGCGCGAACTCCTCGCCGCCGAAGCGCCCGAACGTGTCCTGCGCGCGCACCACGCCGGCGACACGCTGCGCCATCACGCGCAGCACCGTATCGCCGACGCCGTGACCGAACTGGTCGTTGATCTGCTTGAAGTGATCGAGATCGAACAGCAGCATCGACATGTCGCCGCCGTAGCGCTGCCAGCGCGTGAACTCGTCGCGCAGCCGCGCTTCGAAAAAGCGCCGGTTCGCGATGCCGGTCAGCCCGTCGCGATTCGCGTACTCCTGCAGCTTCGCGACCGCCTCCTCGCGTTCGCGCTGCACGATGCTCACATGCGTCACGTCGGAGATCGTCACGCACACCGCCACCACTTCGCGGCCGCGCATCAGCGGCATGAACGTGCAGTCCTGCTGCATGAAGTCGACCCCGCCGGTGATCGGCCGGTCGTGATCGAACTTGAACAGATACGGGCGCTGCTCCCACGAGCTGAACGCAAAGCTGCCGAGCTGAAACACGCTCTCGATCTTGCGCGACAGCCACACGCGCGGCAGCTCCGGAAAGTTCTGGTAGATCGAGCGGCCGACCACCTGCTCAGCCGACAGGCCGCTATGGTCCTGCATGAAGCGATTCCACATCAGCACGTTCAGTTCGCGATCGAGAACGAAGATGCCAAAACCGACCCGCTCGACCACGAGGTCGCTCAACGATTCCACTGGGACATTCATATACTGGACAGCAGCGCATCGAGCGCTTCGTTCATGTGACGGATTGAGTCTTCGGCCATCAGCATCACCAGATGCGCGCGAAAACTCCGATGTTCGAGCGCGAAGTTCACTTCGACGAGCAGCGCGACCTGCCATTGCAGCACGCCTGGCTGGAACACTTCGTCGAGCGTCAGCGTGTCGCCGAGCACGCCCGGCGCGGAAAACACCGGTGTGCGGCCGAGCTGGTCGAGTATCGACGACACGCAAGCGCCCGACAGCAGGTTCGCAACGTCGAGCATCAGTTCACGCTCGCCGATCGCCTCGTAGCTCGAGCGCGCGTACGGGTCGCTGACGAGCGAACACAGCTGCGCGATGCTGTCGCTGCGACAGATCACCAGCACCTCGCCCTTGATGTCCGAGCGAAAGCCCTGACGCACCGCGCTGACCGTGTCGTCGATGTGGGTCATCTCGCGCAGCGTGCGCGCCGCATCGCTCACCGCGACCATCTTCACGCGCGGCACCGACAGCTCGATAAACGAATCGAGCAGCCCCGCGAGCCGCGTCGCGGCCCGGCCCATCGCAAGGTTGGCGATTTCCTGAAGCGCGTCGCGCTGGTCTTCGGTGAACGCGGGCTCAGACATACAAGCCGTACTCCTTGAGGATGGGCAGGACCGCCTCCGACGTCACCGGCTTGGCGATGAACGCGATCGCACCGAGTTCGCGCACGCGCTCCTGGGCGAGCGGCTGCACGTCGGCGGAAACGACGATCACGAAGGTATTGAGGTCCTCGTGCTGCAACGCTTCGAGGACCTGGTAGCCGGTCATGTCCGGCATCGTCAGATCGAGGAACATCACCGAGGCCTTGCCCTCGCGATACAGCGCGAGCGCCTCGCGCCCGTTCGTCGCATAGGACACGTCGACGGCCCAGTCGGGCGGCAGTGCCTTCGTGAGCAACTTGCGGGCGAGCAGCGAATCGTCGGCGATCACAATGGGCAGCATGGCAACGGCGGGTCGGGCGGTTTTTTGGGCGGGTCGGATAAAGGAATCGGCTCGTTCGTCTGCGCGTTTTCCGCGCCCGGTTGTTTGCGATTTTCGTACGTCCCGACAGCGAAGGGCGGCACGCCTTCGCGTGATGCCGCCCGATGCGCGACCAGGTACGGTGGCGCCTGTCGAATTGCAAATGCCTATGGCGAGAGGGGTGCGAATGCAGCAGGACGCGTTTTGGCGGACCTTGACGATCCGGCGCACAGAGGCGGCAACGGCCTTTTATCGTGGCGAGGATTGTCGAAGCAAAGCCGCGCAAAAGCAACTCGCCAGAATCGCCGACGGTAACGATCTGTTTCTATGCTAGGCGAATTTAAGAAATAGTTTTATCGTCAGGACCGGCATTTTTTTATCTTTATACTTTTGTGTACGTTTGCGCTTCCCGATTCGTCGCTGTTTTAAAGCCGCTTTTAAAGAACGACCGGCACGGTGGACGCCCGTTCCCCACGCTTTGCGGCGAGTTTTTCCGCGCTGCGTCTATGCTTGTTCTGAAGGCGGCATGGTGCCGGCAATGGCCCGATACGGGGCTGCCACATTCGAACGACTTTTCGCGTCAACGACAATGACATCAGACCAGGTCGAGTCCGCCCGAGCGGGCCGCCTTTCGGGTCGTCCTGCCCGCGAGCAGGACGACGCGTCGTTTCCCGCCGTGCCGGAACAGAACTTCCAGGTGCGTCGCATCACACTGATCGCGCTGCTGACCGCCGCGATCGTGCTCCCGTTCGTCTACGTCGCGGCGATGGCATTCACCGATCTGCGCTCGCGCGAGGCCGACGCGACCGAGCTGGCGCTGCGCACCGTGCGGGTCGCCGAAGAACACGCGTTGAAGGTGTTCGACATGAACGAGACGCTGAACTCGCGCATCGTCGATCTGACCGAGGGCCTCGACGACGAGGGCATTCGCGCACGCGAACACACGATTCACGACAAGTTGCGCACGATGGGCGGCGGCTATCCGCAGGTGGCTTCGGTGTCGATCTACGGCGAACAGGGCGCGCTGCTGGCGAGCAGCCGGCTGTATCCGGCGCCGGAAATTTCGATCGGCCAGCGCGACGATTTCGTCGGCATCCGCGGCGGCAACGCGATCGAACGCGTGTCGAAGGTGATGACGGGGCACGTCAGCGGCGAGCAGGTGTTCAACATGGGCGTCGAGCGCCAGCAACTCAACGGTTCGTTCGCGGGCATCGTGTCGATCGCGCTGCGCCCCAGCTATTTCGACGCGTTCTATCGCGAACTGCTCGGCAACAGCGACGACACGCCGATCATCATGAGCCTCGTGCGCACCGACGGCGCGGTCCTCGCGCATTACCCGCGCGGCCCGCGCGAGCCGACCGCGCTCGCATCGGATTCGCCGTTCGCCGAAGCGGTCTCGCACGGGCAGCGCTCCGGCGTCGTGCGGATGCACTCGAGCTTCGCCGGCGGCAACCTGATCGTCGCATTCCGGCACGTCGGCTCGTACCCGGTCTACGTGCTGTGCGGCTATCGCACCTCGGCGATCTGGGCCGCCTGGTACAAGCACCTGAGCGTGCTGATCCTGTCGATGTTCACGCCGTCGATCGCGCTGTGGTGCGTGATCTGGCTGTCGCTGCGCCGCCTCGGCGCCGAAGAGGAAGCGTGGCAGCGCTGGCAGGCCGAGGCATCGATGCGCCGCTCGATCGAATCCGCGTACCGCCAGTCGCGCAAGATGGAAGCGCTCGGCACGCTGGTCGGCAGCGTCGCGCACGACTTCAACAACCTGCTGATGATCCTGTCGGCCAACGTGCAGATCGTGCGACGCCGCGGCGTCGGCGGACTGGAGCGCGAACTGTCGGCGATGGAGCGCGCGTTGAAGAGCGGTCAGTCGCTGACTCGCCAACTGCTCGGCGTCGCCCGCAAGCAGCCGCTGCGCACCGAGACGCTGTCGCTCGAACGCTGGCTGCCATCGTGCCGCGAGCTGCTGCGCGCGTCGCTCGGCGCGAAGGTGTCGCTCGTGATCGATAGCGGCGTCGATACCTGGCCGGTGCGTGTGGATGTCGCCGAGCTCGAGCTCGCGCTGATCAACGTCGCCGTCAATGCGCGCGATGCGATGGCCAACGGCGGGCGCTTCACCGCACGCGCGAGCAATGTCGTGTTACGTCGCGAGGATGGCTTTCCGCTGACCGGCGAGTTCGTGCAACTGTCACTCGAGGACACCGGCGCCGGCATGGCGCCCGACGTGCTCGCGCACGCGTTCGAGCCGCTGTTCACGACCAAGTCCAAAGGTATGGGCACAGGGCTCGGATTGCCGCAGGTGTTTGCGTTCTGCGAGGGCTCGGGCGGGCTCGCGGCGATCGACAGCGCGATCGGCGCGGGCACCTCGGTGCGGCTCTATCTGCCGCGCGCGTCGACCGAACCGCACACTGGCGGACCCGTCGAAGCGCTCGCGCCCGCAAGCGACGCGCGGCACGGTCTGCGCGTGCTGCTCGTCGAGGACAACGAAGAAGTCGCCGCCGGCACCGAAGCGCTATTGCAGATGATGGGCCACCAGGTGACCTGCGTGTTCAATGCCGACACGGCGCTGCGCGTGCTCGACGACGCCCGCGCGAAGCGCGCGGACACCGGCGAGCCGCTGCCGTTCGATCTGGTGCTGTCGGACATTCATATGCCCGGCAAGATGAATGGCATCGATCTGGCCGAAGCGGTGCTCGGATTCGATCCGCAGCTGCCGGTCATTCTCGTCACCGGCTACGCGGAAGAACTCGACCGTGCGCAGCAGGTGAACGTGCACGTGCTGTCCAAACCATTCGATATCGGACTGCTGGAGCAGCTGCTCGAAACGATCCAGCACAACGCCGTGCCGACGAGCGCCGACACCGCCACGCATGCGGCCGATACCTGAGCTCCGCGTCGTCCTTGCGGCATTTACCTGCCCTTGTAAAAAGCGCGGCGCTCGCACGCTGCGCTTTTTTTCGTCGCGAGTCCGCGTCATGCGTGGTGCGCCGCGCATCGCGGCCGGGCATGGGACGCAGCGCCGCCGCGCGGCGGTGCGGGGGCATGATCGTTGCGTGGCCAAAGACGGCAAGGGGACGACGCCTCGGGCGCCGCCCGTTCCAGCAGAACATGTCGGGAGACAACCATGCAACATCTCGTGATTGGTTTATTCGACACTTACACGCAGGCTGAAACCGCCCGCGACACGCTCGTGCAAACCGGTTTCGCGCGCGAGAAGATCGAGTTGCAGGCGAACGCCGAACCGTCGGTTGGCTCGGCCACCAGCGAAGTCGCCAATGCGGGCGTGCTCGCGAATATCGAGCGCTTTCTCGCCAGCCTCTTCTCGACCGGACCGCGTCCGTCGGACACCGCCCGTTATGCCGAGGCGATGCGGCGTGGGGCGGTGCTCGTGTGTGTTCATGCCGCGAGCCAGTCGCATGCGGAACTGGCGCGCAACACGCTCGTGCGGCTCGGCGCGACCGATATCGGCGACCGCCTGCCCGAGACGGACACCCCGGTCGCCCCCAACCGCGATCACTCGGTGCTCGATGAGTTGGGCATCGGCGCGGTGATGCCGGGTACGCCGCGTACGTCGAGCGTGACGACCGAGGCGGGCGCGACGCGCGGCACGCGGGACACCACGGCAACACCGGGTGCGGGTGTGAGTTCGAGCAGCGGCGCGGCGGGTGCGGCGGGCGTGAACGAATCGACCGGAATCGCCGGCGCAACGGGCGCCACTTCGGCAACCGGTACGACCGCACCCGGCACCATGCCTGCTGCCGCCACTCCGCGACCCGATCCGCTGACCGCCATGCCGCCGCCGGACATCGGCGCCGCCGCCGAGCCGTACGCGCCGCCGCCGATCAGCGAACGGCCGATGAGCGATTCGGTCAACGAACCCATCGCCGATCCGCTCACCGGCGATGCGGGGCGCAGCGCGATCGCCGCCGGCTCCGTGCCGGGTTCGGGCGCGGTGATGCAGCCGCAGCCGCCCGACATCGTCCCCGAAGGCGGACAGCCGGGCACCGGTCCCGGCGCCCAGATGCCGAACGAATATCTGGAGTACGAAGAGGACTTCCGCACGCACTACGACGATCAGTACGCAGCCGAGAACGCGCGCTACGAAGACTACGTGCCCGCCTATCGTTACGGCGCGGAGATCGGTCGCGACGCGCGCTTCCGCGATCGTCCGTGGGAAGAAATCGAGCCCGAAGCGCGCCGCCATTGGGAAACCACGTCGCCGGAGAGCACGTGGGAGCGCTTCAAGCTCGCGGTGCGTCATGGGTGGGAGCGGGTGACCGGGCATCACGACGTGTAAGTGATGCGGAAAGCGAAGCGGGCGCGGCCGCCTCACGCGGCGCGCGCCGTGTTCTCGTTGCTTCGGCGGATGGTCAGGGCGCGGTCGGCGCCGCTAAGTCCCGGCTACGCCACCGCCCCATGCCGCTTGATCCACGTGACGTAGCGGTCCATGAACGACTGCAGGAACTTGCGCGTGCCGTCGTTGACGATCTCGCCTTTTTCGTTGATCACCGACGGATCGTGCTTGATGAACACCTCGGGCTGACCCATCGTCGCGACGTCGAGATAGGCGAGCACGTTGCGCAGATGCTGTTGCGCGAGCGCCGTACCGGTGGCGCCGACCGAGGTGCCGATCACCGCGCCGGGCTTGTTGCCCCACGAGTTCGTGCCCCACGGCCGCGAGCCCCAGTCGAGCGCGTTTTTCAGCACGCCCGGTATCGAGCGGTTGTATTCGGGCGTCACGAACAGCAGACCGTCCGCGGCTTGCACGCGCTCCTTGAGCTTCTTGCCGACCTCCGGATAGTCGGCGTCGTAGTCCTGTGAGTACAGCGGCAGAGAGCCGATATCGATGTATTCGAAGGTGAAATCGGCTGGAGCGAGGGAAATCACCGCCTGAGCCAGCTGGCGATTGAACGAATCCCGCCGCAGGCTGCCGACGACTACTGCAATGTGATAGGCCATGTTCGCTTCCTCAGTTAGTGCGCTCGACGCGCGGAGAGTCGGACTGTTCATGATAGGCAAAAGCTGCGTGAAACGCCTGGCGACTGGCGGATTTGGCGAGGCGATAGCGGATCGGGAAGGGTTCTTGCGGCACCTGTCGGTGGATAACCTCGCAGCTCGAAAAGTTATCCACAGAATCGCTGAATAACCTTGTGGATAAGTAGAACTTTTGCCTTGTCAATCAAGCATGCCTTCGGGCCAGGGCGATCTGAGGCAAATGGGCACCATCGACCTTCTGGAGGATCGGATCATGAGTCTCGACTACGCAGGAAAATCTCACGACGAAGCGGTCGCCGCGCGCAAGAAAGCGCGGCAGCGCGCGCAGGAACCGGCGGGCGGCGAGATGGCCGTCGACGGCGTCGAAGCCGATGCCACGCATAGTTGCGGCGAGTTGTCGGAGCAAGGCAAGCAGGTATGGCGCACGGGCGCCGGGCTCGATGGCGGAGGCAAGGCGCCGAGCCGCTAGGGGCCGAACGCTGAATGCAAAAAGGGCGCCGTTGCCGGCGCCCTTTTCTTTTGCTTGCTTGCTGCGTATTTCGACGTGCCGCTCAGTTGCCGAAAAATACGTTGCAGTACGACGCCGGGCCGTTGCAGGTCGAAGCGGGAGCGTCGGCGTGAGCGACGCCCGAAGCGGCTGCGAACAGTGCGACCGAAGCGATCAGGGCGGAGAAAATGCGTTTCATGGTTCGGGTCCTCGTTTGCGTATAGGTGCGCGATCTGATGCGATCGATGGCGTGAAGAATAGCGAGCGGGCCCGCGTCCACAAACAGCGAAGATGAGAAGACATTTTTTTATAAATTGAAATAATCGTTGTTATCTGAGGGCGCGGAATTGGTGGTCGATCGCGAGGCATTGATTGACCGATGCGCCGATTCAAAAGCCTTCTCTCGGGCCGGCTCGAAATATCGTTTCTTGCAACAATCAATTTCCGATGTCATAAGCCGCCGCGCCGCGCGACCAAGCTCCTCGGGCCATCGATCGCCAAGGGGTATATGTTCAATACCGATTCATTAGGGCAGGAACGTGAGGGACAATGGCGCACGCATCCGCAAATCGTGCGAGGACGACCTTCCGCTCATGACTCACAACGTTTCAGGGCAACACGCGCAGCCGACAGCGCCGCGACGGAGCACGCCGTGACGAAGCCAGGCGGTCCGTCGCTCGACGATCCCATCTATCTAGCGCAATTGCGGCGCGACCTCGTGCGCTTCGCCCGTCTGCAATTGCGCGATGCCGCGGCCGCCGAGGACGCCGTGCAGGAAGCGCTGACCGCCGCGTGGACTCAGGCCGGGCGTTTCGCCGCGCAGTCGGAGCACAAGACCTGGGTATTCGGCATCCTGCGCCACAAGCTCGTCGACACGCTGCGCGCGCGCCAGCGCACGGTCAATTTGTCAGCGCTCGAAGCCGAACTCGACGGAGAGGCGTTACTCGATCGCGAGCTATTCAAGGACAACGGCCACTGGTCGCGCGAGACCAAGCCGCGTCCATGGCCGACACCCGAAACCGCATTGCGCCAGCAGCAGTTCTGGACGTTGTTCGAAATGTGCCTCGAGCATTTGCCCGAGCACATCGGACGCGTGTTCATGATGCGGGAGTTTCTCGACCTCGACATTGCGGCGATCTGTGCCGAACTGCAGATCAACGCGAATCATTGCAGCGTGCTGATCTATCGGGCGCGGCTGCGGCTGCGCACGTGCCTGAGCGAAAAAGGCCTATCCAGCGAGGATGCGAATGGGGAAGTGTAAGGACATCACGCGGCTGCTATCCGACGCGCTCGACCGCTCGCTGTCGACTGGCGAATGGCTCGCGATCCGCCTGCATCTGCCGACTTGCAGCGGGTGCCGGAACTATCGCAAACAGATCCGCCTGCTGCGGGTCGCCGCGCATGTGGCGAGCGGAGTCGCGAACGCCGATGGAGCGGAGAGCGGCGACGAGTGATTTGCCGCTTTGTCCCATCGAGGTTCAGCGCTCAACGGGCGGCACGTCGCGATAGCGTTCGAAAAAGCGGGCATGCGACGCTTCATCGATGCCGACAGGATGTGCATCGGCACGCGCGGGATGTTTGGCAAGTTGCGCCCGCGTGCGAATCGGCCGATGCGCGAAATTGCCGCCGCAATTCGGACACACATTGCGCAGCTTGGTCAGCGCGCAGACCTCGCAGAACGTGCATTCGTAGGTGCAGATCATCGCGTCGGCCGCGTTCGGCGGAAGTGACTTGCCGCAGCCTTCGCAGGTTGGTCGCAATTCGAGCATGACGGAGGTTCCTGTTAGTGGCGACGCGATGTGCGGGTTGCGTGCCAAGGGTTGCGAGAGGATCGATGCAGCGGCGAGCTGGTGGCCGCCGGCGCTGCTGTGCCGGTCGATTGTAGCGGGAAGGGATGGACTGGGCGTTCGGCGTTCGGCGTTCGGCAATGCTTCGCGAGTGCCGCATGATTTGCTTATGCGAATTAATCGGTTCGTCCAAGCGGGCAGACGAATTATCGTCGGAGCCAATCGGACCGTCTTTTGGTGTCCGTCAAATTCTCCTTCGACGAGTATTCTCATGTCCCGTGATCCGCTGCTGACGCGCCGTACGTTTCTCGCCGGCGTAGGCGCAACGCTCGCCGCCGCCGCGTTGCCGGTCTTTTCCCCCACTGCATTTGGTGCCGATGAACATGCAAAAGAACTTCGTATCGGATACCAGAAAGCCGCGAGCACCCTGGTATTGCTGAAGGCGCACGGCACGCTCGAAAAGCGGCTAGCGCCACTCGGCATCACGGTCAAATGGACCGAGTTTCCGGCTGGGCCGCAATTGCTGGAAGGGCTGAACGTCGGCGCGATCGATTTCGGCTACGTGGGCGAAGCGCCGCCCGTGTTCGCGCAGGCCGCGCGCGCCAATTTCGTCTATACCGCATATGAAATTCCGACGCCGCACGCCGAAGGCATCCTCGTGCATCCGGACGCGCCAATGAAAACCTTGGCCGATCTGAAGGGAAAGAAGATTGCCCTGAACAAGGGCTCGGATGTGCACTGGTTTCTCGTCGCCGCGTTGCAGAAGAACGGCGTGAAGTTCAGCGAGATCCAACCCGTGTATTTGCCGCCCGCCGATGCACGCGCGGCCTTCGAGCGCGGTGCGGTCGATGCGTGGGCTATCTGGGACCCGTTTCTCGAAGCCGCCAAAAGGCAGACGAACGCGCGGCTGCTTACGGATGCCGAGGGTATCGTCAGTCACCACCAGTTCTTTCTGAGCGCGCGACCCTTCGCACAAAAGAACGGCGACGTTCTTGCGATCGTGATCGATGAAGTCGGCAAGGAAGGGGAGTGGGTGCGCGGTCATTACAGCGAGGCCGCCGCACAACTCGCGCCGATTCAAGGGCTCGACGCGAGCGTGATCGAATCAGGCTTGCGCCATTACGCACACATCTATAAGCCCGTAGACGCGAACGTGCTCGCGGAACAACAGCGCATCGCGGACACGTTCACCGAACTGCACCTGATCCCGACGAAGATCGTGACCAAGGAAGCCGCGCTGTCGGGCAAAGCCTAGCGCGGCAATTCGAGTCCGCATTGCGCACGTCGGTTGACTTCGACGCTCGCGCGATCAACCGAAAAGCACGGCGGCATTTTCCGGCGGGCGGCCGATGACGGCACGCCCGTTTCTGACGACGATCGGTCGTTGCAACAGAATCGGATGCTTTGCCAATGCTTCATAGAGCTGGGCATCCGTCAGCGACGGGTCGGCAAGATTGAGATCTTTATATTCGGCCTCGGTGTCGCGAATCATCTCGCGGACGGGACAGCCAAGTTGAGCATTGAGATTCTTGAGCTCTGCGACGGTCAACGGCTTCTTCAGATATTCGACGATTTCCGTCGCTTCATTTGAGGGATTGTAGATGTTCGCGACGAGTTCGCAGGTGGCGCGCGATTTGGAGCAGCGCGGGTTGTGGTAGATGGTGATCATGGCTGGGTTCAGGGCTTGCGCCGTCGAAGGTTGCTGTGACGGTTAGAAGGGTTCGGGAATTTTAGCGGTTGACTTGATGGCGTGGCGCAGGATGAGTGCGCGACCTGCGCGTTGTTTGAACATCGGTGGGGGTCGGTTGGTTTATGCGCATAAACCGACGCTGCTTTCCGATATGAATCGGCATCGTTTCATGCTGGAAGCGTGAGTTCTCGTCGCGTCTGCGATTCGCTCGCGCGGGGCTCAATACAAACGACAATCTCGACCCCCACGCAGATGAACCGCCGACGGCACGTTGGCCGCTTGTCGCCAAGTTCGGGCAAGAGCAGCGCCGGACGACTCGATGGCGAATGCTCCATCAGGCCAATTACCGCGCGAACTTTATGCGCATAAAGTCTCGCACCCCTTGGCCGCCCAGATGCGTGCTCTCCTTTTTCTCTCCCCCGATCTGCCCGAGAACCGCGAACAGTCGGCGATGACTGAGCACGCAGTACGCGAGCTCACGTTTCTTTCCTCCGATCCCCTCCGGGAGACAGCGATCAGCAACGCTCAGGCCTCAATCCAAGCTTGCTCTGATATCCCGCAAGACCCCAGGCAACTCTCCGATGCCTCTTTATGCGCATAAACCCTTTGCCGAATGGCCAATTCCCGAATTTCGCTTACTCAAATCATTTGAAATAGCAATTCAACCAGGTAAAATCCATTTGCGTCTAAAAAGAGGAGGTGAAATTTGGCGGCAGAAATCATCGCGGTAACACAGCAGAAAGGCGGGGTCGGGAAGAGCACCATCGCGATGCATCTCGGCGCTGCATTTCACGAGAAAGGCAAACGCGTTCTCGTCGTCGACGCCGATGGCCAAAACACCCTGATTCATTGGGCGAGCGCTGCCTCCGACGGCGACATCGGTATTCCATTCGCCGTCGTCAACCTGTCCGAAGCAGGTAGCCAGATCCATCGCGAGATCAAGAAGTTCGTGGCTGACTATGACATCATCGTCGTCGACTGCCCGCCCTCCATCACCGAAAAAGTCTCCGGCGTCGTCCTGCTCGCAGCGAGCGTCGCGGTGATCCCAACTTCGTCGTCCCCCGCCGATTACTGGTCGAGCATCGGCCTTGTCAAACTGGTCCAGCAGGCGCAGGTCATGAACGAAGACCTGCGCGCCGTGTTCCTGCTCAACAAGACGGAAGAGAAACGGATGCTGACGCGCGAGCTGAAGCGCGCGCTCGAAGAACTCGGCTTCCCTCTCCTCAAAACCCAGATCCCCACGCGCGAAGCCTACAAGCAGGCAATGGCGTTGGGGCAAACGGTGCTTCAGATGAACGACCGCGGCGCGAAGCTCGCCGCGCTCGAAGTACGAGCGTGCGCCAACGAGATCGCCGCCTTGCTCCCGTGAATTTATGCGCATAAAGGACCCTGAATGAAACCGTCCCAATTCGCCAAAGGCTTTCAAGCACGTCCTGATACGACCAGCAGCGAAAAGCGCACCGCACTCGACCGTCTGAATGCGATCGACGGCCTGGTCAAAAACGAGTCGAAAACTCCTGCGATCGCCGGGCGTCCGATTCCGGGCGTCGTGCCATCGCGCCTGCAGGACGCCGAGATTCCTGATCCGGACAACGAATCAGCGGCCTACCGCGCTTGGCGGCTCGAGCACGGCTATCGTCCCGGCCAGGTCATCGAACTGGCGCTCAAGACCATCAAGCCCAGCCCGTTCAATCCACGGTACTTCTATGTGAAGTCGTCGATTGCGGAGCTCGCCGTCAATCTGGCGAAGCAGGGGCAGCAGCAGGCGATTCACGTCATTCCCGACTACGACAACCCTGGTACCTACTTCGTCAGTGACGGCGGCCGGCGCGTGCGCGCGCTGAAAGAAGCGAACAAGGAGTCGGTGAAAGCGATCGTCATCGATCTGCCGATCGGCATCCAGAGCTACAAGCTCGGATACGACCTCAACGTGCAGCGCGATTCTCAGACCGTGTTCGACAACGCGGTCGTGTGGCGACGCTTTCTCGACGAGCGGCATTTCCAGAGCCAGAAGGAACTGGCCGAACATCTCGGGCTCGATGAATCGACGGTCGCAGTCGCGCTGTCCATCGCAAAGCTGCCGGAAACCGTGATGCAGGAGATGGTCGCGCGCCCGGACCGCTTCGGCTCGAACATGGCGTATCAGGTGGGCCGCTATCACACGGCGCGCGGTGCGGACGCGACGCTGCGACTGATCAACCGGATTCTTTCCGACGATCTGAGCACACGCCAGGTTGCCGACATCGTCAAAGGTCGAGCGACCGCGCAGGAAAGCGCCAAGCCGGCGGGCCGGCAGCGCTATGCGCAACGTCTGGAAATCAAGCTTGGTGGTGTGTCGGTCGGTGATCTGAAGTCGTATGGCGACGACCGACTCGAGTTGCGTCTGAAAGGCCTCACGCGAGAGAAGCGCGACGACATCCTGCGGCAGATTGAGAAGATGCTGAAGTAAGACGTGACGGGCGGTGCGCGTGCACCGCCGCCTGGATTTCCAAGGCCGTTACCGACCCATCAGGCCGCGCGCGACTGGCTCAGCGTGAAGGCGAGCAGATCGCCGTCGGTGGGTTCGCCCCAAGTCCTGCGCGCGAGCCAGTCGAAGAACGCCGTTTCCACGATCTTCGAATCGAGCCCGCGACGCCGCCAGTCGTCGCGCATGTGCGTTCCGAGCCCCGGCAATTCTTCTTCCTCGAACGACTGCCGCGCGATATCACGCTCCGACTCGCCCTGTTCGTTGTACAACTCGTAGGCCTGCTTGCGACGGTAAGCCGAATACTCACCCAGCAGACGCGCCTTCAGATCGTCGGCCGGTGACACCACGGCCTTGCTGGTGCCGCCACCTGCGGGCAGCGCCTCGACCGGCGGCGCATAGCCCTTCTTCAACGCATCCTTGAACAGCGCCGGCGCGCTGCGCACCGGCGGCAGCGACGTGCTGCGCATCCGTTGCTCGGTCATCTGCAACGCAGCGCGGATGCGATTCTCTTCGCTGTCCGCGTAGAGCGTCTGCGCTTCCTTCAGCGGAATGCCGATCTTTACCATCCGGTCGACCAGCGTGCTGTCGAACACGTTCGGATGCTCGTCGAGCGCGAGCATCGGCTGCTTGCGCTCGGTCACGCGGAACTGGATTTCAGCGACGCGCCGACCCTCGCGGTGCTCGATCAACTCGACAAAAATATTCGTGACCGCGTTGACCTCGGCGATGGCCGGGCGCAGGTAATCGCGCTTGAAATACTTGTACTCGCGCTTGGCCTCGTCGCCGGCTTCGGTATCCGGCGTGCCCGACAGAATCGGCCGCCACCATTCCCAGGTCTCGCGCATCGTCAGATGGCTGGGGTTGGTCAGATAGCGCACGCAAATTTCGTAGAGCGCGAGGCCCGCGCTGCTGCGCAACTGGCTCTGGAATTGCAGACTCAGCCGCGCGTACTGAACCGGATCGAGCAGCTTCTTCTTGATCTTCGGCGCAAACGAAAACTCGACCCAGACGCGACGCGTGGTGGGATCTTCGAGAATTTCCGCGTCCGCGATCAGCGTCGAAATACCCCATTTGCGGCCGGGCTTCTGACTCGAGGTGCCGGTACTCCACTCGACCTGCACCGACACCATGCGGCGCAGGTGCTCCTTGACGAGCGCAGTGTCATTGGAATCGAACGCGGAATTGGCGACGATGTCGGACAGCAGCGCCCGATAGGTGTCGCCCGATTCATCCGCTTGCTGGGCCACCGCGAGCAACACGTTAAAGAGCTTACGCGTGAGCAACGTGATCTTGCCGCTCTTGGGCTGGATCGCGATTGCCTCGACGGCTTTGCGCAGCTCAGCCGAGCTCGGGCTGACAACATCGGTCTTTTTCGCGCGCTTCGTGGCCATGCGTCGGGGTGAGGGAGGGGATTTCGCGAGAGCATACCGGCTGTGGTGATACGCGTCTATAGCGCCCATCTCACCATTGCCGGTGAAGCGAGTTTACGAAGCGCACCTCACCTCGAGCAAGTCCCGAAAACCCTCACCTCGGCTGCAGTCACCAGGATCGGGCTATCCTTGCCGGTCGCGGCGTTTGCGAATCCGGCCCGTTTCGGTGCGTACGGGAATGGGGAGCATTTGATCCCGAATCTTCTCACCTCAAAAATTTTCGCGGATTTTTTCGGGACGTCGTGTAAACGGACGGTTTCTGGGGGGATGACTTCGTCGCGCGGCCTCTTCACGGTTTCGTCGATCGTCGCTTGGTGCCGGGTGACGCAAAGTCCGGATCAGTAGATGGAACGCCCGCACGGTATTGGACTCGCGGCGCGGAGCGGGCCATCAGGCTTCAATTGCGGGCCTGCCGTTCGACTGCGTTGTGCCTCTACCGACGAGTCAACCCTCGCCGCAGAGGACCTGCCCGTCAACCAGCGCTTGCGACTTCGAGCTTCGACCGAACTGCGGTAAAAAGGGAGATCGAGCCCCAAGCAAATCCTCACCACTCCGATGCTCCCGAAAACGCTCACCATAGCACCGCCGAAAGGGACAACACGGCACGCGCGCATGCCGCGCCACTACCGCATTTCCCCACTGTGACCTCCTGAAAAGCCTCACCTTTGCGGTTTCTGGAAGCCCCAACGCCCCCATCGAGAGACCTCCTGAAAATCCTCACCTTTGCTGTTGGAAAAACAAAACCGCCATAATTTCAAAGACTTGCGACAATCCCACGAAACGGTCGAAGCACGGGTAGCCCCGTAAAATCTCACCTTAAGCCTGTTTTTTCGCAGCGCAGCACTTTCATTGCGTCGCCACGGATCTCCCGAAAAGCCTCACCTTTGCGATCTCAGTGTCGGTTTACGGACCGCCGCCAACCGCCATCAGCCGGGCATTTCCGGCCCGCAGCCTCCATTTCGGTCCCGAATTTCCTCACCTTTGCGCCCAGAACCCTAGCCAGAGCGTCCCGAAAAGCCTCACCTTTGACCGAATCGCCGGCCAAACCAGCTCGCGGATCTGGCTCACCAGCCGGCGCCCCGAATCCCCTCACCTCTCCCAGCACCGGGGTTCAGGCCGGGGCATTCTTTCGGATGATCGAGGCGTCGCAATCCATCTTCGCTCCCGTAAAACCTCACCTCGGCGGTGTGGATGCTCAAAAAGAAGGCAAATCGGCCGCCGTGCCCCGAAAAATCTCACCTTCGTTTCACGTTTTCTCCCGCCACGGCTCACCAAAGCGGTTAACCCCCCTAAAAAACCCCCAAAAAACCTCGCTCGCGAGCTTCCCGAAAACCCTCACCTTGGCGCAGCCCAAACCGAACGGGCACTTTCGAGGACTATCGGGCGCTCCGCCGCCACTCGGTCCCGCAAAACCTCACCTTTGCCCGGACCCCACGTATACGTCGTTTCCTGAACCCGCTCACGTTCCTTCCCGGACTCGCTCACCGAGCTCCCCGAACCTCATCACTCGAGTTCCCCGCAGATCCTCACCAAGTCTCCCGTAAAACTTCACCTTGCCAAGCTGGAAGCCCCACCAGACAAGGGTTTGCCGAGTCGTTAACGTTTTTAACAAGGGTTCAAAGGTGTTTACTTTTATTACTCTCAAGCCTCACACCCCGCGAGTCCCGTGAAACACGGGTCCTACAACCCGCAGCCATGAGCCATCACTCGTGAAACAGTGCGCGATCGTATGAAAATCAAATAAAGCGCTTCTAATACAATGGCTTATTGGCTATTCTTCGTTTTGTTTCACGAAAAAAAACGCATGGACGTGTTTACGGTCACAACTTGGCCACAAAAGCCCGTCTGTAAACGCCAATCCGCTCGCCACTGACAAATTGGTAGCAAACGATACGTAAATTGTTATGATCCATCCAATTCGAGCCATATCGAGGTAAACATGAATCTGGATCAGGAGCGGCAAGCCATTCGCAATGAGCTTGAATCAATGCGTGCGCAGGGCGTGCGCCGCCAGGATCTGTCACTGCATGCATGCAAACGGCTCTTTTTCGATCTCGGCATCCGGCCATCGATGGCGGCCGTGCGAGATCTCACGCAAACCGGCAGCGCGAGCGATATCCCAAAAGACATCGATCATTTCTGGGAGCGCATCCGCAAGGTTTCGCGGGTCAAGGTCGGAGCAGGCGCGATACCCAAGGCACTCGAAGATCGCGCCGGCGAACTGCTGGGCGCGCTGTTCGAAGAAGCAGTGGTGCAAGCCAAAGCGTCGCTCGATGCCGAACGTGAAGAAATCCGCGCGCAGATCAGCGCCGCCGAACTTCGCGTACGCGACGCTGAAATTCGTCGGGATGCGGCCGACGACTCCATGAGGCGCAGCGAAGCGCGCGCCGAAGCCGCGTGGGAGCGGGTTCGCGCGCTTGAAGCTCAATTATCGAGCGCAACTACGCACGGCAGCGTTCACCTCGAAGGTATGCAGGCAACCATGCGCCGACTCGACCAGGAAAACGAGGCGCTGCGGCAACGGCTCGAAAACGAACAGACCACCAATGCTGCATTGCGCGACCGAATCGACGCATTGCACGTCGAATTGCGGCAAAGCACCGAGCACTATGCGCAGCAGATCAAGGATGCGGTGGCCGAAGCAGAGCGGCGCGTCAAGCCGATGCTGGTCGAACTCGATTCGCTGCGCAGCATGGCCGCGACGTACCAGTCCGGCGTGCGCGACGCGAGCCGCAAGGAATTCGAATTCATCCAGCAGATTGCCGCCGCCAAGGCGCGCGGCGACCGGCTCGACGCGCAACTGCGCGAGCAGTCCGACGAAGTCGATGCGCTGACTAAAGAAGTCGCCGCCCTGCGTGGCCAGCAGGGCATCGATCCGGCCATCGCGGTGCTGCTGTGCTCGCTGGTCACTGAGGGGCGGCTCACGAGCAAAGAGCTGAGCATGATCGGCACCGCTGCCGACGGCCACGTGACGCTGCCCGCGCGATGCCCGAAATGCGAGGAAGGTGAGCCGGAGCTGTCGCAGGTCGATCACCGCTTTGAACTGCTGTGCCCGGAATGCGAGCACTCTTCCGGCCTCGGCGAATCGAGACTCGCGGCGGTGAACCGGTTTCTGTCGAACGATGGGTCCACCGCGCCGTCGTCCCGCTCCGTGCAGACGATGCGCTAACCGGTAGCCGTCAATCGAACGGAAAAAACCTCAAAGGTGAGGAAATTCGGGAGCGTGACGGTGAGGTTCTTCAGGGCTCGCCGGCGCCCGTTTTCCTCGTCAAACGCCCGTCACGCCGGGGCTCGGCCAACGGCGGCGCCGCCGGATCGGGCTCCTCCGTCGCGCGCGGATCCTGCTGATCGATCCACGTTTGCCACGCGCGATACAGCCGGTTCGCGGACACCGCCTGCACGAAACCGAGCCATTGACCGACCTGTTCAGCCTCCACCCCGCTTTCGAAAAGGTCCGCCGCAAACGTGTTGCGCAAGGTCTGCGGACTCGCGCGCGATTGGCGCGAGGCGGCAATTCCCGCTGCGTCGACGAGCGCATCCACCGCGCGCAGCATCGTCGCCTTGTGCATCGGCCTGCCCGAAGGCGACGCTGGAAACACGAGGTTGCCCGCTAGCTCCGTTAGCCGACGCTCGGCGAGCCAGGCGTCGAGAATCGCCGTTGCGAACGGTGCGAGCCGTGTGCGCCGCGTCAGCATCGGATTCGGCGATTCGATCGTGACCCACGGCGAGCCCTCTCTCACGCAACTAACCGTAAGCGCTCCCGCTTCGCCTGTCTTCAGTCCTCCGCCAAGAAACACCGCGATCAGCGCGCGATCGCGTCGCTCTCTCCAGCGTTGCGCGGTCGACAATGCCGGCAACGGCGCGAACAGCCGCGCGATCAACGCAGTGCGTTCCGCATGCGTGAGAAACCCGGTCGGCTCATTGTCGCGCGCATTGCGCCACGCGGCTTCTCCGTCCTGAGCAATGAAACGAGCCGGGTTGGTCGACGCCGATTCGATCTCGCGCACGTGATCGAGCACGCGCTCGATAAGCCGTAAATAGCGGACCCGTTGCGTTCTGCGGATCTCGAGGCTGGCGACGAATTCGGCGATTGCGGGCGTGTCGACCGTCGCGAGGCTTTGTTGCCGCGCGCCGAGCCAATCGAGAAACTGCCCCCACTGCGCCTGATAGACCAACGCCGAAGAGCGGCGGAATTGCTGCCTCGCGAGCCACGCATCGAACGCGACCTGCGGGTCGCGACGCCAGTCTTCGCGTTGCTGATCGAACAGATCGGTAGAGGGTGCCGGGCGCGGAACGGGGTCGGACAGATGAGGGGGCGACATGAGCATTTCTTCCGTTAGTTGCAGCGTTTGATCCCCGCTATTGTAGGCGCTAACCGGAGCAAGACCGACTTGGACGAACGGATGAAAATCCGGGCGATCCCCACGTGGCGCCCCCCATCAGCCGCCCCACGCCCGGGCGCGCTTCAAAGGCGCATCGACCGGCCTTGGCAGCGCTGCCCGGCGCGCGGCTTCCTCGTACGCATTGACGGCAAACGCAAAAGCGGCGGGCAACGCATTGGACGTGCCGAAATCCACGCCGTCATCGGTTTCGGGATAAGGCAGATCGGACGGGCGCTGGAACAGCCCGAGCATCAGCGCGTCGTGCCGGCTGGCAAAACCGAGGTCGGCCAGCGCCTCGGCTTCGATGGCATGGAGCAGACGCCACGTAAGCGGCACCTGCTTGACGATGTAGCGCGCGGCGATGCTGCGCACGATATGTTCGAGATCGCGCGCGGCGGTCTGATAGCGCAGCGCGGCGAGGGTTTGATCGGTAGGGTCGGTTTTCAGGTTGTTCATTCTCGGCTCCAAACGACACTTGATACTGTACAAACATACAGTACCAGGCGCAACCTGGCCGAACGGCCTAGCCGTGAATCACCACCAGCAGCGCTTTCGCCTCGCTCTTGCCGACGTTGCGGATCGCGTGAGGTTCATCCGCGACGTAGCGCGCGGTGTCCGCGACCTTGAGGCGCTTCGATGCGCCAGCCGCCTCGATTTCGATTGAGCCATGCAGCACGGTCAGGTGCTCGCGCGTGCCAGGCTCGTGCGCGTTCGACACCAGCGCCCCGCCAGGCTGCAACGTCAATTCGTACCACTCGAACTTGCCGGCCAGTTCGATCGGTCCCCACACGCGCAACTGGTATTTCGCTTCATGACCGCTTAGCGTAGGAATATCGTGCGGTCCGGAAACGGCGATCGCCTCGGGCGACTTCGGCGGCGCAAACAGCGAATCGAGGCTCACGCCGAGCGCGTTGGTCAGCCGCCATGCAACCGCGATCGTCGGATTGGCCTTGTCGCGCTCGATTTCCGACAGCATCGATTTCGACACGCCGGCCGCGCGCGACAGATCGTCGAGCGTCATGCGCCGCTCGGCGCGCAGCCGCTGAATCTGCTCGCCGACGCGCGGCGGCGCCGCAATCGCCGCATTCGGCGGTAATGCCGCGTTAGCGGAGGGGGGCGCCGCAGTGACCGCGGCGCGGCGGGTACCCGAACTTGCCATTTCCTGACCCATCGTTTAGAGTTTTTCGATATACCGGATTTTAGTTCGGAAAAACGAAATTGTCCGATAAAGCTGACAACCGACTATAACAGGCCGCCCTTCCCGCGCCCATGCGAACGCGGGCGCCGTCACCCTCAGGAGTCCCGTTCATGCGTGACCAATACCTTGCCCATCTGCGCGGCACCCTCGATCAGATCCGCGCCGACGGCTTCTACAAGAGCGAGCGCGTGATCGCGAGCCCGCAGTCGGCCGACGTGCGTCTCGCCGATGGCAGCGATGTGCTGAACTTCTGCGCGAACAACTATCTCGGTCTGGCCGATGACGCGCGGCTGATCGAAGCCGCCAAGCAGGGCCTCGATAACGACGGTTTCGGCATGGCGTCGGTGCGCTTCATCTGCGGCACGCAAACCGTGCACAAGCAACTCGAGGCGGCGCTCGCCGCGTTCCTGCAAACCGATGACTGCATTCTCTACTCGAGCTGCTTCGACGCGAACGGCGGCCTGTTCGAAACGCTGCTCGATGAAAACGACGCGATCATCAGCGACGAACTGAATCACGCGAGCATCATCGACGGCGTGCGGCTGTCGAAGGCGAAGCGCTTTCGCTACAAGAACAACGACCTCGCCGATCTCGAAGCGCGTCTGCAGGAAGCCGATGCGGCTGGCGCGCGCTTCAAACTGATCGCGACTGACGGCGTGTTCTCGATGGACGGCATCATCGCGAACCTCGCCGGCATCTGCGACCTGGCCGACCGGTACGGCGCACTGGTGATGGTCGACGATTCGCACGCGGTCGGCTTCATCGGCGAACACGGCCGCGGCACGCCCGAGCATTGCGGGGTGCTGGCGCGCATCGACATCATTACCGGCACGCTCGGCAAGGCGCTCGGCGGCGCATCGGGCGGCTATGTCGCAGCGCGCAAGGAGATCGTCGAGCTGTTGCGTCAGCGCTCGCGCCCATACCTGTTTTCTAACACGCTGACGCCGAGCATCGCCGCTGCGTCACTCAAGGTACTCGAATTGCTCGCCAGTGATGAAGGCGCGCAGCTGCGCGCACGCGTGCGCGAAAACGGCGCGCATTTCCGCCGTGCGATGAGCGCGCTCGGCTTCACGCTCGTGCCGGGCGAACATCCGATCATTCCGGTGATGCTAGGCGATGCGCAACTCGCGGGAAAAATGGCCGATGCGCTGCTCAAGCAAGGCGTCTACGTGATCGGTTTTTCGTTTCCGGTGGTGCCGCGAGGCCGCGCGCGCATCCGCACGCAGATGAGCGCCGCGCATACGCCGGAGCAGATCGATCGCGCCGTCGACGCATTCGCGCGCGTCGGCCGCGAACTCGGCGTGATCCAGGCATAGTCGCCGCGTGATTGGAACGGAGAAGCAGATGAAAGCATTGGCAAAACTCGAACGGGGGCCGGGTCTCACGCTGACCGACGTGAAGAAGCCGGAAGTCGGCCATAACGACGTGATGATCCGCATCACGCGCACCGCGATCTGCGGCACCGACATTCATATCTGGAAGTGGGACGACTGGGCGCAAAAGACGATTCCGGTGCCGATGCATGTGGGCCATGAATACGTCGGCGAAATCGTCGAGATGGGGCAGGAAGTGCGCGGCTTTGCGATCGGCGATCGCGTGTCGGGCGAAGGACACATCACCTGCGGCTTCTGCCGCAACTGCCGCGCGGGCCGCCGGCATTTGTGCCGCAATACGATCGGCGTCGGGGTGAATCGCGAGGGCGCGTTCGCCGAATACCTGGTGATTCCGGCCTTCAACGCGTTCAAGATTCCGCCCGAAATCTCCGACGATCTGGCCGCGATCTTCGATCCGTTCGGCAACGCGACGCATACGGCGCTGTCGTTCAACCTCGTCGGCGAGGACGTGCTGATTACGGGCGCGGGGCCGATCGGCATCATGGCGGTCGCGATCGCGAAGCACGTCGGCGCGCGCAACGTCGTGATCACCGACGTCAACGACTATCGCCTCGACCTCGCGCGCAAGATGGGCGCGACGCGCGCGGTGAATGTGTCGCGCGATTCGTTGCGCGACGTGATGCACGATCTGCACATGGCAGAGGGCTTCGACGTCGGCCTCGAAATGTCGGGCGTGCCGAGCGCGTTTACCGGCATGCTAGAAGCGATGAACCACGGTGGCAAGATTGCGCTGCTCGGCATTCCGCCCGCGCAGACCGCGATCGACTGGACTCAGGTGATCTTCAAGGGGCTCGAAATCAAGGGCATTTATGGGCGCGAGATGTTCGAGACCTGGTACAAGATGGTCGCAATGTTGCAAAGCGGCCTCGATCTGTCGCCGATCCTCACGCACCATTTCAAGGTCGGCGACTATCAGGAAGCCTTCGCGACGATGCTCTCCGGCGAGAGCGGCAAGGTGATTCTCGACTGGACCGCTGCCTGAGTCGGCAGCTCACCGTCTGAACGCCGACGCCCGCAGCGCGCTTACGCGCCTGCGGGCGTTTTCACGAACTCGGCCTGGATGCGCACGTGGATATCGTCGCCGACGGCCGGATACCAGGTCGTCAGACCGAACTTCGCGCGGCTGAAATGACCATCGGCGGAAAAACCGAGCGTGTCTTTCTTCGTCAGCGGATCTGGCGCAAAGCCGTTGAACGTGACGTCGAGCGTGACAGGCTGCGTGACGCCGCGGATCGTCAGCTCGCCGCTCAGCGTGCCGCGCGCTTCGCCGGTGCGCTCGAAACGCGTGCTCGCGAAGCGGATCTGCGGATAACGCGCGACATCGAGCATGCTGTCGCTTTTCACCATCTTGTCGAGCAGCGGCACGTTCGTGTCGATGCTCGCCGCGTCGATCGCGACTGACGCCGTACTGCGGTCGAGGCCGCCGTCGTTCCAGTCGAGTTCCCCCTGCTTGCGATTGAAACGCATCGTAAAGCGCGTGTATTTGAAGTGATCGATATCGAACGTGATGCTCGTATGGTCCTGATCGATGTCGTAGCGCCCGGGCGGCACGCGCGCCTCGTTCTGACTGACCGAATGCGTGAGCACCTGGATCGGCGTGCAAGCCATCGCGCCCAGCAGCGCTGCGCCGAGCAGCACGCGTAGCCATGCAGTGCGAACGGAAGATGATTTCATCGAAGCGATTCCGGTTGAGCGGTGGTCAAGCGATCTCCATCAAGATAGCAGCAAGCGCACCCATCGCGCGGAAGCTCGAAGAAAAACTTGACGAGGGAGAATGATCGTTCTACCTTTTGTCGATGACACGCGATACGAATCCGACCGCGCAAAACGACGCGGCCCAGCCCGGCACGGCTCGCGAGCGGCTGCTCGATGCCGCCGAGGCGCTGATTTACGCCGGCGGCATCCATGCAACCGGCGTCGATGCGATCGTGCGGCAGTCCGGCACCGCGCGCAAAAGCTTCTACACGCATTTCGAATCGAAAGACGCGCTGATCGCGGCCGCGCTCGAACGGCGCGACGAGCGCTGGATGAACTGGTTTATCGCCGGCACGCAACGGCGCGGCAAGGGTGCGCGCAAACGCCTGCTCGGCATGTTCGACGTGCTGCGCGAGTGGTTCGCATCGGCTGACTTTCATGGCTGCGCGTTTCTGAACGCGGCCGGCGAAATCGAATCCGCCGACGATCCGATCCGCGTCGTCGCGCGCAAACACAAGGAACGTCTGCTCGATTTCGTGCGCGCCGAATGCGAAGAGTTCGCGGCGCAAGCGCAAATCGATGCGCGTCGCGCGGCGCCGCTCGCGCGGCAATGGCTCGTGCTGCTCGACGGCGCGATCGCGGTGGCGCTCGTCAGCGGCGAAGCCGCTGCGGCGCTCGACGCGCAGACGGTCGGCAGGACCTTGCTCGATGGGGCGGCGAAACCCGCCGCCATCAAACGGCCGCCATCCCGGCGCACCGCACAACCTGACTGAGGAACCATCATGGCTGATACGATCGAAACCCGCCCGCCGCTGCCGCCATTCACGCGCGAAACCGCGATCCAGAAAGTGCGCGCCGCGGAAGACGCGTGGAACACGCGCGAACCCGAGCGTGTCTCGCTCGCGTACACGACGGATAGCGTGTGGCGCAACCGCGCCGAATTCGTGCATGGACGCGCGGAGATCGTCGCCTTTCTGCGCCGCAAGTGGGCGAAGGAACTCGACTATCGGCTGATCAAGGAGCTGTGGGCGTTCACCGACAACCGCATCGCGGTGCGCTTCGCGTACGAATGGCACGACGATTCGAACAACTGGTTCCGCTCGCACGGCAACGAGAACTGGGAGTTCAACGAGCATGGTCTGATGGCGCGTCGTCACGCAAGCATCAATGACCTGCCGATCCGCGAAGCCGACCGCTTGTATCGCTGGCCGCTCGGCCGGCGGCCCGACGATCATCCCAGCCTGTCCGATCTCGGTCTGTAGACGGTCCCACCACGTTCATCGCCGCCGGCGCGCCCGCTGCGCGCCGCGAACTTCTTCACGCTTGTTCATCAGGACGCCATCGGTTCTCCGTTATCCTGGCGGTTCGCGCTGCGGGGGCACGTCGCGTGCCCGGCCAGGCCGAGCGAGTCCTCAACATCGCCCGCGCGGCTTCAGGTACAGTGCGCGTCGGGCGGCACGCGGATCGCCAGAACACCATGACACCGGCGCTCGACCGGTGACGGAGAAGAAATGCACTTCAGGCAGATGAACAAGAATATCCGGCGCGCCGCGGTGGCGCTTTTCGCAAGCTTCGCGGCGGTCTCCTCGGCACACGCGAGCTGGTGTGACGGCGGTGTATGGGTCGACGCGATGCTCGGCTCGTATCACATCAATCCCGATCCCGATACGCACTTCGAGCAGTTCAACCCCGGGCTTGGCGTCGAATGCTGGTTGAACAACCAGTGGGCGCTGACGGCCGGCGGCTTTCGCAACTCGCTGCGTCGGCCGTCCTACTATGGCGGCGCCGTGTGGGCGCCGGAGTTCGCGCATTGGGGCATCGTGCGGATCGCGGCGATCGGCGGGATCATCTCCGGCTATAACTACGGCAATTGGGGGCTCGGCAGCAATCACACGATCGGCCCGGTGGTCGCGCCGATCGTGATGCTCGAATACAAGCGCGTCGGCGCGAACTTCATCGTCGTTCCGCCGATTCCCTCGGATAATCTGCCCTTTACGATTGGTTTTCAGGTGAAGGTGAAGTTCTGACGGAGTCAGAAGAAATGAGGGCGATGGCCATAAGGTGAGGTTTTTCGGGAGCCCAAGGCTCCCGTTTCACCCGGATAGAGCAATTGCCGCGAGCATGAAGCCTCGAATGCGGGGTCGATCTCCTGGAATTCCTCACCTTTGCGGACCCGCGTCGTTCTCCTGACTCCTGGAAATCCTCACCATCCTGGAAGATCTCACCTTCACAGGATCGCTTCGACTTTTAGCCCTGCATTCCAGCGCACTTTTCTCGAACCGGACACCGACGCGCTCCGTGCTAGCTGCTCCGAACGGCGTTATTGACCACGACGTTGAAACCAGCGAAGCACGTCGTGCGCGCTTCGACGCGCCTCCTCCCCATCGCCGTTCCGACGCACACCGCGTGAGCTGTCGCACATCCCGCCGCCGCTCCCGTAAATCCTCACCGTAGCGCCACCTCCTGGAATTCCTCACCGTTCGCGCGACCGCATTTATTGCCGCTCGAATCGTGCAGCCATATCGTCCGGTCGTGATGCCGGGTACGCCGAGCATATTAGCTGCACTGATACCTGCCCTGCTTTTCGGCTAATTTGACGCGACTATCTGCCGCCTTGACACTGCATATCGTGCGAAGCCTTTTCCGAAAGGCCGCAATCCCCCAAATTCAGATGCGAGCAGACATGTCTTCCGTTCAATCCCCGATCGCGGCCGGGCGCGCCATGGCAGAGTCGGATCGCGCACTCAGGAAAATCATCATTGCGTCGGTGGCCGGCAACGCGATGGAGTGGTACGACTTTTTCGTGTACGGCACCGCGGCCGCGCTCGTACTCGGGCAACTGTTCTTTCCCGCCCACGCGGACCCGCTGATCGGCACGATCGGCGCGTTTGCCGCGTTTGCGATCGGCTTCGTCGCGCGTCCGCTGGGCGGTATCGTGTTCGGGCATATCGGCGACCGCTATGGACGCCGCGCGTCGCTGGTCTGGACGCTGCTGATCATGGGCTTTGCGACCTTCGGCATCGGGCTGCTGCCGACCTATGAGCACATCGGTCTGGCCGCCCCAGCGGCGCTCGCGGGATTGCGCTTGCTGCAAGGCATTGCATCGGGTGGCGAATGGGGCGGCGGGGTGCTGATGATCAGCGAGAATGCTCCGCCCGAAAAACGCGGCTATTTCGCGGCGTGGAGCCAACTCGGCGTGGGCGGCGGCTTCGTGATGTCGGCGGGCGCGTTCCTCGCGGCGCAAGCGCTGCCGCACGATCAGTTCATGTCGTGGGGATGGCGTCTGCCGTTTCTCGCGAGCATCGTGATCTTCGCGCTCGGCGTGTACATCCGCCACAACCTGCCGGAGAGCCGCGACTTCGAGAATGCGGAGAAAGCCGGCAAGACCGCGCATATGCCGGTGCTCGAAGCGATCAAGCGTCATCCGAAAGAGATCCTGATGGCGATGGGTCTGCGGGTCGCCGAGAACGGGGGTGCCTATATCTTTCTCGCGTTCTCGCTGGTGTACGGCAAGTTCGTCGGCATTTCGAATTCGGTGATGCTGACGGGCGTGATGCTCGCGATGGTCGTCGAAATGGGCGCGATGCTCGCATGGGGCAAGCTGTCGGACCGCCTCGGGCGCAAGCCGGTGTACATGATCGGCGCGGTATCGCTCGCGGTGATGGCGTTTCCGTTCTTCTGGCTGCTCAACACGCAGTCCACGCCGCTGATCTGGCTCGCGCTGGTGCTCGGCACGGCGGTCTGCCACGGCGCGATGATCGGCACGCTGCCGGCGCTCGTAGGCGAACTGTTCAGCACCGAAGTCCGCTATTCCGGCGTGGCGCTCGGTCACGAAGTCGCGTCGATCTTCGCGGGCGGCCTGTCGCCGCTGATCGCGACGGCGCTGCTTGCGCACTATCAGGCCTACTGGCCGGTTGCCGTGTTCCTGATCGTGCTCGGCCTCATCACTGTCGTGGCGCTGAAGTTCACGCACGAAACGCGTCAACGGTAACCGCAACGCGTTTTTCCCCCGCTATACCCAAAAGCATTCGCGCAGCGCGCGCTCGCGCGAATGCTTTCCTACGCCCTGACCGGAGACACGCGATGACCGCGCCGAGCATCAATCCAACACGAAATAAGCGCTATACCTATGAATGGTATGTCGTCGTAATCTGCATGCTCGCTTACATTTTTTCGTTTGTCGATCGACAGGTGATTGCGCTGATGATCGAACCGATCAAGCGCGATCTGCATCTGACCGATACGCAGTTCAGCCTGCTGCAAGGCTTCGCTTTTTCGCTGTTTTATGCGGTGATGGGCATGCCGCTCGCGTATCTTGCAGACCGCTTTCCGCGGCCGCGCATCATCGCCGGCGGCATCGCGTTGTGGAGCGTTGCGACAGCCGCGTGCGGGGCAAGCCAGAATTTCATGCAGATGTTTTTTGCGCGGATGAGCGTCGGCGTCGGCGAAGCGGCGCTGTCGCCCGGAACCTATTCGATGCTCGCCGACCTGTTTCCGAAGTCGCGGCTGGGCCGCGCGGTAGGCGTCTATTCGATGGGCTCGTTCATCGGCGGCGGTGTGGCGTTTCTGCTGGGCGGTTATGTGATCGCACTGCTCAAGCATGCGAGCGTATTCACATTGCCCGTCATCGGCGATGTGCGCGCGTGGCAGATCACGTTTCTGATCGTCGGCCTGCCGGGTCTGCTGATCGCGCTGCTGTTCCGGCTGACGGTACGCGACCCCGCGCGCAAAGGTCTCGCGCAGGATCGCAGCGGCCACGTCAAACGCGTGTCGATGGCGGATTCGCTGCGCTTCGTCGGCGCGCATCGCAAGACGTTCTTCTGCCACTACATCGGCTTCTCGTTCTACGCGATGACGCTGTACTGCCTGATGAGCTGGAGTCCCGCGTTCTATATGCGTCACTTCGGGCTGTCGCCGGTCGAAGCCGGCTACACGCTCGGAGCGGTGCTGCTCGTCGCCAATACGGCGGGGGTCTTCGGCGGCGGCTGGCTGAGCGACTGGCTGCTGCATCGCGGCCATGCCGATGGGCCGTTGCGTGCCGCGTGCATTGGCGCGGCATGCATGTTCGTGCCGGCGGTCGCGTTCGCGCACAGCACGAGCCTCGGTTTATCTCTTGCGTGGCTCGTCGTCGCGATGTTTTTTGCGTCGTTCCCGCTTGCGACGTCCGCGGCCGCGATGCAGTCGCTCGCGCCGAATCAGATGCGCGCGCAGATTTCCGCGATGTTTCTGCTCGTGTCGAACCTGATCGGGCTGGGCCTGGGCACGACCTTGGTCGCGCTGATCACGGACAAAGTGTTCGGCTCGCCGCTCGCCGTCGGTCATTCGATGACCGTCGTCAATGCGATCGCAACCGTGCTGACGGTGGCGCTGCTGTTCGTCGGCTGCAGGCACTATCGCGCGAGCCTCGAGCGCGAGGCGCTGCAGACGCGTATGAACGGGCAAACGCAAGCAACGGCGGAAGCCGCAACGCCGCTCGCCGGTAATATCAATTCAATTGATGCGAGAAAGGCTTTTTAATCTATTTTGCTTATTCGATGGGCGACGCTAATCTCGGCATATCGTCCCCAGCACCACATCGGAAGGCAATCATGCAAGCTTCAACCCTGAAAGTCCGCGTCGACGCTTTGCGCGAAGAAGCGCACGGCGTCCGCTCGTTCAGCATTTCGCGGCTCGATGGGCTGCCGTTCGAACGTTACGAACCCGGCGCCCATATCGACGTCACGAGTCCTTCGGGCGTCACGCGGCAATATTCGCTATGCGGCGATCCGGAGCGTCTCGACTCGCAAATTTTTGCGGTGAAGAAGGAAGAGCAATCGCGCGGCGGCTCGCGTTCACTTCACGAAGAAGTGAGCGTCGGCACCGAGCTATCGGTCGGCGCGCCGCGCAACCTTTTTCGCCTCGAAGAAAACGCGGACGAGCACATTCTGATCGGCGCGGGCATCGGCATTACGCCGTTGCTGTCGATGGCTTATCGGCTCGCCGCGCGGCAGGCGCGCTTCACGCTGCACTACTTCGCCCGCAGCGAAGCGCACGCGGCGTTCATGACGCTGCTCACGCGCGAGCCGTTCGCACAGCACGTGAAGCTGCATTTCGGCGTAGAGTCCGACGAACTGAAACCTGCGCTCGATGCTTGTCTGCGCGATGCAGGCGCGAACGCGCATGTCTACACCTGCGGTCCATCGCCGTTCATGGATCTGGTCGTCGCCAGCGCTCAGCAATGCTTGCCCGCGGACGCGATTCATCTCGAACGCTTCAAGGCGGAGCCGGCGCCCGCGGTCGAAGCGTCGCTCGACAGCTTCGACGTGCAGCTTGCGAGCAGCGGTCAGACGGTGCGCGTCGATGCGAACACGTCGATCGTCGACGCGCTCGCGTCGATCGGTATCGAAGTGGACACGTCGTGCGGCGAAGGCGTATGCGGTACCTGCATGGTCGATGTGGTCAGCGGCGAGCCCGAGCATCGCGATCACTGCCTGAGCAAGGCCGAGCGCGCGAGCAATAGCGTGATCTGCTGCTGCGTATCGCGCTCGCGAACCCCGGTGCTCGTGCTTGACCTCTGATTCACCTGAGCGCAATCACATCTTCTCGAAGCCAGCGAGGATTTCGGTGATCAGGCCACGCATCCACGCGATGCCTTCGTCTTCGTGGAAGTGCTCGTGCCAGTGCATCGTCACGGCGGCCTTCGGCAGCGGCACGGGCAGCGCGTAGATCCGGAACGCGTCGCCGCGGTTGAGGATATGCGCGAGCCTCTCGGGCAGCGTCGCGAACAGATCCGTCGCGGCCAGCACGCCAGGCACCGCGACGAAGTGCGGCAACGCGAACGCGATATTGCGGCCGACGCCTTGCGCGCGCAGCGCATCGTCGAGCGCATGGTGGCTATGTTCGAGCGAGCGCACCTGGATGTGCGACGCGGCGAGAAACCGGTCGAGCTTCAGCGTGTCGCCGCTCGGCAGGTCTCGGCGTTTGCGCGTCATGCACACATACGATTCCTCGAACAACAGGCTATGCCGCGTGCGCGGCAGCAGCGACGGCAGATTGCCTATCGCGAAGTCGAGCCGGCTCGAACGCAGCGCCTCCTCGATTTCTTCCACCGGCAACGGCTCGACGACCAGCTTCACGCGCGGCGCGGATTTCTGCAGCGCCGCGCACAGCGCGGGCAGATAGGCCATTTCCCCCGCATCCGATAGCGACAGACGAAACGTGCGCGTGCTCGTCGTCGGATCGAACCGTTCCGCGTAACGCAGCGCCTGACGCACGGTGTCGAGCGCGTGGCCGACGATTTCCGCGAGTTCGAGCGCGACGGGGGTTGGCTGCATGCCCGCGCGCGTGCGGATGAAGAGCGGGTCGTCGAACATCGTGCGCAGACGGCCGAGCGAGTAGCTGACCGCGGGCTGCGATAGCGCGAGGCGTTCGCCCGCTTTCGTCAGACTGCGCTCTTCGACGATCGCCTGAAACACTCTCAGCAGATTGAGATCGACGTGGTCGATGGATGTCATGTGGGCTCTTGTGATATCAGCTGGATTTATCCGACAACCTGTTTTTAATCGATTTGACGCATGATCGTCGCAAAGGGAGACTGATGTCAACGAGAGGATGCGCTGATGTGCGTCTTCATTCCACCACGCCACTGTCCCCGCATACGATGAGTACGCCGACCTATCAAACCATCGACACCAGCGCTTTAGCCAAGCGCGCCGAGGCCGATCGCATCGCGCCTTCGCTCTACTACGATCCCGATCTGTTCGAAGTCGAACTCGAGCGCATTTTCTACAAGACGTGGATCTGGGTCGCGCATGACAGCGAGTTGCCGAAGCCCGGCGATTTCATCACGACGACGATCGGCCGTCAGCCGGTCATCGTCGTGCGCGACAAGAGCGGCGCGGTCAACGTGCTGCAAAACCGCTGCCGTCATCGCGGCGCGACCGTGTGCGAAGAGCACAAGGGCAATGCGAAGGGCTTCACGTGCCCGTATCACAGCTGGTCCTATGCGCTCGACGGCACGCTGCGCGCGCTGCCGTACGGCGACGGTTACGAAGGCGTATGCGAGAAGGGTGACCTGCCGCTGAAGAAGCTGCGCGTGGGCGTCTATCAAGGCCTGATCTTCGCGAGCTTCAACGAAACGATCGAACCGCTCGAAGACTTCCTCGGTGGCGCGAAGCCGTGGATCGATCTGTTCATGAAGCAGGGCGCGGGCTATCCGATCAAGGCGAACGGTGAGCACAAGTTCAAGTTCAAGGGCAACTGGAAGATCCAGCTCGAGAACACGACGGACCTGTACCACTTCCCGGTCGTGCACAAGTCGTGGATGAAGTCGATCGACGACGAGACCGCCGCCGCGATCACCAGCTTCATGACGAGCGACCAGGCGTTCTGCCGCTCGCTCGGCAACGGTCACAGCCTCGCGGTGCTGATGCCCGAGATCGTCGATCTCGACAAGGACGATGGCGCGCCGCTGCCCGAGCGGTTTAGCGAGCTCGCCGCGCAGCTCGCGCAAAAACATACGCCGGAAGAGGTGCGCCGCATCGTGCGCTCGCTGATGGGTGTCGGCTTCAACCTGAACCTGTTCCCGAATCTCGCGCTGTCGATGGCGTTCTTCCGCGTACTGCGGCCGATTTCCGCCGAGGAAACGGAGATTCGCCACGTCGCGCTCGCGATGGACGGCGGTCCCGAAGAAGCGAACCGTGTGCGCCTGCGTATTCACGAGCACTTCCAGGGCCCGTTCGGCTTCGGCAGCCCCGACGACGCCGAAGCGTGGGAGCGCGTGCAGCGCGGCTCGCATGCGGGACCGGATGTACCGATCCTCGTCAATCGCGGCCTGAATCGCGAAACGACCGCCGCGAACGGCGAAAAGACCGCACACGCAACCGATGAAACCGGCATGCGCGAAGCCTATAAGCAGTGGCGCGCAATGATGGAGCAGGCATGATGGACGATAGAAACGCACTCTTTTCCCACCAGACCTTTGCACGCGCGATCGAATTCATCTGGCGCGAAGCCGAATTGCTCGATCGGCGCGACTACCGCGAGTGGCTCGAACTGTGGGACCCGGCCGGCTACTACGTGGTGCCGATCGATCCGAACACGACCGACTACGCAGCCACACTGAACTACGCGTACGACGATCAGCACATGCGCGAACTGCGCGTGCAGCGTATGACGTCCGGCTATTCGGCGTCCGCATCGGATGCGGCGCGCACGGTGCGCACCGTGTCGCGCTTCACGCTCGCGAGCGACGCCGCGGACGTGGTCGAAGTGAAGTCGTCGCAGATCATCATCGCGTACAAGCGCGGCACGCCGACGATCTTCGCGGCCGATCTCACGCACAAGATCAGCATGGCGAGCGGCGAGCCGCGTCTCGTCGAGAAGGTGATCCGCCTGATCGATTCGACCGATGCGCTGAGCGCGATCGGCTTCCTGCTCTGACGGGTCATCATGCCGACACTCGAAGTCTATCTGTCGCAAGGCTATGCCGATGAACGCAAGGCGAGACTGATCGAGGGCTTGACCGATGCGACCGTTCAGGCGATCGGGGCGCCCGCGGAGTCGGTGCGTATTCTGTTGCCGGAATTGGCGGCGGCGAACACCGGTCTCGGCGGCAAGACCGCGCGGTCGCTGGGCCGCTAGCTTCACGATGCGCTCAGGCTTGCGACAGCAGCGGCAACGCAAAGCGGCAGTCGAGGCCGCCCGTTGCCGCGCGCTGCGCCCAGATGCGCCCGTCATGGCGGGAAACGATGTTCTTGCACAAGGACAAGCCGATGCCGTTGCCGGCCGCTTTGGACGAAGCAAAGCCTTCGAACAGGCGGGCGAGCACGTCGTCGGACACGCCTGGGCCGTTGTCGATCACGTGAAGCTCGGCCATGTCGTGGCTTCGCGACGTGGCCAGCGTGATCACACGGCCGGCCTGTTTCGTTTCCGTCAGCGCTTCCACCGCATTGAACGCCAGATTCAGAATCACTTGCCCGATCAGCACGCGTTCGCAACGGATCGGCAGCGGCTGCGCCGATTGTTCGAGGTTGACGCTCACCCCTTCAACGCGCGCGCGCAGTTGAATGAAGTACGCGACGTCCGCGAGCACGTCGCGCAGATCCACTTCGGTCGCAACCGGGTCGCGCTTGCCGACGAATTCACGCACGCTTTTGATGATCAGCGCCGCATGCTCCGCTTGCCGGTCCGCGGCGCGCAGTCCCCACACCGCGCTGTCGATCGCATCCGGTTGATTCAGACGCTGGATCGCGCCTTCGATGAAATTGCGCACCGCCGCGAGCGGTTGACTCAGCTCGTGCGCGATCGCGGTCGCCATTTCGCCCATTGCGTTATAGCGCCCCGCGTATTCGAGCATGCGCGCTTCGGTGCGGCGCGTTTCTTCAAGCGCTATTTCTTCGCTGACGTCGCGAAAGTGTACGAGCACGCCGTTGAGTTCACCGTCGATATCGACGCGCCGGCACGTGATGCGCAGCCAGCGTTCGGCTCCATCTCGCCGCTTGATCCGGTAACGCTGCGCGCCAGTCGAATGCTGACGCGGCGCGTCGCGCAACTGGCTCGCGAGGCGGTCGCGGTCTTCGCGCGTGCAATAGTCGAGCGCGACACCGAGCGGCGCATCGGGCGCCACGCCGAGCACCCGCCGTCCGGACTCGCTCAGATAAGCGACCTTGCCGCGCGGTGTCATCAGCGCAACGCCTTCGTCGAGATCCTGCATGTACTCGCGCAAACGCGTTTCGTAGCTGCGCAGCTTCTGACGCATCGCCTCTTCTTCGCTGATGTCGCGAAACTGCACCATGACGACCGGCCGTCCGCTCAGCGGCACATACGTCGCGATTGCTTCGGACAACATGTCGACACCCGTGCGCGACCGATAGCACCACTCATATGCTTGCGGCCCCTGTGCGACCGAGCGGTCCATCGCATCGACGGCGATTTGGCGCCGATAGCGCGCGTCGTTGCGCGTCATGTCGTGCGCCTTAAGCGGCAGCAGTTCTTCGAGCGTAAAGCCGAGCGCGACGCAGGCGGCGCGATTCGCCCACACGATCGCTTTGGTCTCGGCGTCGTGCAGCAGCACGCACTGGTTGAGCGCATCGAGCAGCACGCGGAAATCATGTTCGGTAGGCGAGGTCATGGGAAGCCGTTCAATGCGGAAATGCCGACGGCGTCAACCATACCACCGGTTTTACGACGCATCGCTAAAGAAATCCTTAGCTGCATCGGGAGATTTGCCTAAGCCGCGTCATCTCTTCCCAATTGTTCGTGTTTTTTTGCGTTTCTAGACTGGCTTCACCGTGTGCAAGCGGCACACGTCCACTCACTAATCGATGTCACAGGATACGGAGACGTCCATGTCGCTCGCCGCCACTGTCAACATGCAGGACTACCTCGCCCCATCCATGGAACAGGCACTGGATGACGCGATCGCCGCAATCGCGAAGAGACGCGAAGAGTTCGAACGCCTGTCGCACGTGCCGCGCGATGTGATCGACATGCTCAAGCGCGCGGGCATCTATCGGGCGGCCACGCCGAAGCGCTTCGGCGGCGATGCGCGCGCGCCCGGAGAGTTTCTCGCGCTGATCGAACGCATCGCGACGGTGGACGGTTCGGCGGCGTGGGTCGCGAGCTTCGGCTCGGCCAACCTGTATCTCGCGGCATTGCCGCTCGCGACGCAGGCTGAGATTTACGCAAGCGGTCCCGACCAGGTGTTCGCGGGCGGTCTCTTTCCGGTGCAAAACGCGACGCCCGAGCCGAACGGCTTTCGCGTCAACGGTACGTGGAAATTCGCGAGCGGCTGCAAGGGCGCGGACTGGCTCGGCGTCGGCATTGGCACGGGCAAGGCGGGCGAGGCGCCGGGCAAGCCACGCACGGCAGTCTTCCGGCCCGAGCAGGTCGAGATCGTCGAGAACTGGAACGTGGTCGGCATGCAAGGCACCGGCAGTCACGACCTGCGCGTGACCGACCGGTTCGTCACGGAAGACTGGACGTTCGTGCGCGGCGGCACGCCGACGGTCGATGAGCCGCTGTATCGCTATCCGACCATCGCGTACGCGGCGCAAGTGCTGGCGGTCGTCAATCTTGGTCTCGCGCGCGCCGCGCTCGATGTCGCCAACACGATGTCCGGCGGCCGCAAGACGACGACCGGCGCGCCGCAACTCGCGGACCGTGCGTACTACCGCATCGAACTCGCGAAAGCCGAGGCGCAACTGCGTTCGGCGCGCGCGTTCTTCTACGAAGCGACCGACAGCGTCTGGCAGTCGATCCTCGCGGGCAACGACGTGGCGCCCGATCAGGTCAGTCTGTTGCGCCTGTCGGCCACGCAGATCGCGCACCAGGGCGCCGACGTCGTGAACCGGGCGTATCGGCTGGGCGGCACGATGGCGATCTATCGCAACCATCCGCTGCAACGTCTCGCGCGCGACGCGATGGTCGTCACCCAACACGCGTTCCTCGGCGAAGGCAATTACGACGGAGCCGGCGCCGTGTTCGTCGGCGTGCAGCCGATTCCCGGCTATCTGTGAGCTCTCTTCAATCAATCGAACCAAGGAACGTACCCATGAGCGACAACCGAAACCTGCCTTTGCGCGTGCTGTTCTGCTGCGGCGTCTCACAGAACTTCTTCGACTTGCCGCGCGAACAGATCGGCGAAGTGTGGCAAGCGTACGGCAAGATGCTGAACGCGATCGAAGCGATGGAAGACGTGCGCGTGCTCGGCGTGATGGACGACGACCGGCTCGTGGTCGGCAATGCCGATGGCGCGCCGTGGACGTTCTACATCATGGCCGACGTCGCCGACTTCGACACCGCAGTGGCCGTGTGCAATCTGTATCGGACGACGCCCGTCGGCGACTACAACCTGTGGCGCTACGGCAAGATCGAGGCGCGGGTCGGCCGTGCGCTGACGGTGCCGCCGGCGGCCGCAAACAATGCGTGACGCGATGACAGATGCGATAAGCGCAGCGGCTATCGACGCGCTGCTCGCGCGCGTCAAAGCGCTCGAAGCGCAGAACGCGGTGCGCAAGACGATCGCGCGCTATATGGCGTTGTGCGATGTGCCGGTGCACGCGCTCGAAGGCGAGGCGCTCGCCGCGCTGTTCGCCGAAGACGCGATCTGGGAAGGCATCGGCCCGCAATACGCGAACAAGTTCGGGCGTCTGGAGGGGCCCGCGCAGATCGTCGCGATGCTGCAGCGTTATCTGCCGCCTACGCCGCACTTCGCGACCAACGTGCACTTTCTGACTGCGGAACACATCGAGGTGAGCGGCGACACGGCGAAGGGTCGCTGGATCATGTTGCAGGCTTCGGGTTATGTCGATGCGAAAGCCGAACTGATCGCGGCGCGCCTCGAAGTCGACTTCGTGCCCGCCGATGACGATGCGGGCGCGACATGGCTGATCCGCCATTTCCGTACCGAGCGTCTTTTCGATGCACCGTGGCAAGTCAACCCGGTCCAGGGAGTTTCGGTATGAGCGCATTTCTGCAGACATTCAATCTGAGTGCGACGGACAACGCCGACGCGCCGACGATCGCGATCAAGGACAGCATCGACATCGCCGGCTACGCGACGACGGCGGCAAGCCGCGCGCTTGCCGACGCACCGCCTGCAGCGGAGCATGCGGCGGTCGTGCAGCGTTTGCTCGACGCAGGCTGGCGCATCGTCGGCAAAACCAACATGCACGAGCTCGCGTTCGGCATGACCGGCATCAACGATTTTTCCGGCACGCCGGTCAATCCGCAGGACGCGACACGCATTCCGGGCGGATCGTCGAGCGGGTCGGCGTCGGCGGTTGGACAGAAGCTCGTGGACGCCGCGCTCGGCACCGACACCGGCGGCTCGGTCCGCGGTCCGGCCGCATGCTGCGGCGTGATCGGCCTGAAGCCGACGTTCGGCCGGGTTTCGCGGCACGGCGTGGCGCCGCGCGTCACGACACTCGACTGCGTAGGCCCATTCACGCGCGAGATGGACACGCTGGTTCGCGTGATGACGGCGATCGATCCGTCGTTTCGCACGGACGATGCGCGTCGCGACGTTTCGCAGCTGCGTGTCGGCGTCGTCGCAGTCGATGCTGATGACGACATCACCAAAGCAATCGCCGCAGCTGTCGCGCAAGCCGGACTCGCCTCGCAACCGGTCGAACTCGCGTCGTTCAAAGACGCATTCACGGCCGGCCTCGCTGTAATCAACGCAGAGACGGCACGCGCATTCGGCCATCTGGTGGAAAGCGGCAAACTCGGCGCCGACATCGACGCGCGTCTGCGTGCGGCCGCGACGACGAGCGCCGCCGATCTCGACGCGGCCGAACGCGTGCGGCAAGTGTTCACCGACGAAGTGGACCGCGCGCTCGATCACGTCGACGTACTCGTGCTGCCGACGATGCCCTCGTTGCCGATCACGCTCGAAGCAGCACGCGCCGGCACGTCGGTGATCGGCATGTCGTCGCTGATCCGGCCGTTCAACCTGAGCGGGCATCCGGCGTTGACGCTGCCCGTGCCGATCGAACGCTCGACGCTGAACGCAGGCTTGCAGATCATCGGTCGCAAGAACGACGACGAAACGGTGTGCGCGGTCGCCGCATATATCGAAGCGCGCGTCGCGCAATCCGCCTGAACGCAATCAAGGAGTCAGCAACATGTCGAACAGAATCGCGCTCGTGACGGGCGCCGCGCGCGGACTTGGCGCCGTTGTCGCGCGTCGTTTTCACGAGGCAGGCTACAAGGTCGCGCTCGCCGATATCGCGATCGAACCCGCGCAAGCGCTCGCGCATGAACTGAGCAGCGACGGCTCGAGCGCCTTCGCAATCCGGCTTGACGTCACACGCAAGGCGGACTTCGAGGCGGCGCGCGACGCGCTGCTCGAACGGTGGGGCGGGGTCGATGCGCTCGTCAACAATGCAGGCGCCTCGAAGGTCGTGCCCGTGATGGACATCACCGCCGAGCAGTTCGATCAGGTGATCAACGTGAATCTGCGCAGCGTGCTGTTCGGCTGCCAGGTATTCGGCCAGTATTTCGCGCAGCGCGGCGTGGGGCGCATCGTCAACATCGCGTCGCTGGCGGGGCAGAACGGCGGCTCGGCCACGGGCGCGCACTATGCCGCCGCGAAGGGCGGCGTGCTGACGCTGACCAAGGTCTTCGCGCGCGATCTCGCCGCGCGCGGCGTGACGGTCAACGCGATCTCGCCGGGGCCGCTCGATTTGCCGATCGTTCACGAGAGCGTGCCGGCGGACAAGCTGGCGAAAGTGATCGCGGGGATACCGGTCGGCAAGCTAGGAGCGGCGTCGTATGTCGCCGATGTCGCGGTGATGCTCGCTTCCGGCGAGGCCTATTTCGCCAATGGCGCGTGCTGGGACGTCAACGGAGGCCTGTACATGCGCTGATGTGTGTGGATAGGCCGCGGCGGCTGTGTCATTCCGGCCGCTCGTCCGACGGGCTCCACACTTCGAGCACGCCGCGCACGAGCGTCGGAATCGACGAAGCGCCGAGCTTTTCCTTGATGCTCGCGCGATGCACGTCGACGGTTTTCACGCTGATCGACAGGTCCGAGGCAATCACTTTGCTCGGCTTGCCCTCGATCAAACCGTGCAGCACTTCCTTCTCGCGCGACGTGAGCGAGTTGATCCGCTCCCGCAGTTCGAACTGGCGCATGTGTTTCGCGTGACGCTGCGACGCGAGTTTCATCGCGCGCTGGATGCGTTCGAGCATCTGCTGGGAGTTATACGGCTTCTCGACGAAGTCGATCGCGCCGTGCTGCAACGCGCGCACCGACATCGGGATATCGCCGTGGCCGCTGACGAAAATGATCGGTAAGGTGGCGCCGCGACGGTTCAGTTCTTCCTGCACGTCGAAGCCGCTCGCCTCCGGCATGCGGACGTCGAGCACGAGACAGGCGGGCACGTTGATGTCGAACGCGCGCAGGAACTCCGCCGCGCTGACGAAGCCCTGCGACTGGATGCCGACCGATTCGAGCAGCCACGCGAGCGACGTGCGCATGCCGTTGTCGTCGTCGACGATATAGACGGTGGGGGCGGCATCGGTGACGGGAGGGCGGTCGCTTCGCGGCATTGGAATGGGCAGACGCGTGCGTGGAAATCGCACGCGGGAATGATCGTCAGAGGGCTTTCATGATAGCGGGCCGACAAGCGGCCGCAAAGCCTCGCTAACACTACCGGCTTATCTTGCGATGACCGGCAATCGAATACAGGAGACTTCAACATGTCGAGCCAAGCAATACAGGCTGATGCCGGGATCGATGAAAACCGCCAACAGTTCAGACAGGCGATGGCCCATCTAGGCGCGGCAGTCAACGTGATCACCACGGCGGGTCCGCACGGCTGCTGCGGCATCACGGCGAGCGCGGTCTGCTCGGTCACCGATACGCCGCCGACGCTGCTGATCTGCCTGAACCGGTCGAGCGCGATGCACGCGGTGTTCGTCGGAAACCGTGATGTGTGTATCAACGTGCTGCCCGCGAGCCTCGAAAGTATCGCGCGTCACTTTGCGGGCATGACCAGTCTTTCGATGGAGGAGCGCTTCAAGCTGCCCGTGTGGGATCAGGGTGAAAGCGACGTGCCGGTGCTGCGCGGCGCGCTCGCGAGCTTGCAGGGGAAGATCGTGGAAGCGAAGGAAGTCGGTTCGCACTCGGTCATGTTCGTGGAGACCACGCAGATTCGCGTGCGCGCCGACGGCGACAGTCTGATTTACTTCGACCGGAATTTTCACCGGGTGCCGAGGGCGTGGAAGGGGCAATGAGTTATTCGAAGCGCTGCCGGCCATGTCAGGCTCCGGCAGCGCTTGCGTTGTCGATCCGGACATGGCTCCCGTAAATCCTCACCATTGCCCGGACCTCCTGGAACTACTCACCTTTCGCACTACTTCAGCAGCGCCATCTGCACGACCTTGACGATCACGAGCGCGATCGCGAGCAGCAGATAGCCGCGCAGCACGCCCATCCATACGCGTTTGGCGAGCGTCAGACGCGGCGGCGGCAGTTCGTCGAGCGGCGGCATGCGCCACGTGTTGCGCGATTCTTTCGTATAGAGCGGAGCCGGTTCGGCTGCGGACTCGCCGCGCAGCCTGCGAAGCCCGGTGCTCGCCACGTAGCCGACGACCGCGAGCAACGTGCCGCCCGCCAGTACTTCGATGATCGTTTCCGCCGCGATGTCCGGATAGATCACCGACGCGGTCAGGATGATCGACAGCATCACGAGGACCCAGATCACCGCGCCGGTAAACAGATTGAGCTTCTTCGAATTGGCCCACGGACCAAGCACTGCACGGTCGTTGCACAGCAGCAGCAGGAACACGGTCGCGCTCGGCAGCAGCACGCCGGCGAGCGTTTGCACCGCTTCGGTCAGGAGACCGAGCGGGCTGCCCGGAATCAGCACCAACGCCGCGGCGGCCGCGACGATCGCGAAGTACACGACGTAGAAGCCCTTCGCATCCGACACGCTACGGTGCAGCGAATGGCGAATCTTGAACACGTCGCCGATCGCATAGGCGGTCGACAGCGACACGGCCGCCGCGCCGATCACGCACGCATCGAACAACGCGATCGCGAACAGCACGGCCGAGGTGCGTCCCGCGTATCTCTCGAGACCGGCGATCACACCGCCCGCGTCCGTGAAGTTGCCGAAGCCCGACCGGCCGTCGAACAGCGCCGCGCTGAACGAGATCATCGCGACCGCGCCGATCAGCACGAACACGATGCCGATCCACAGGTCGGCTTTTTCGTAGTTAATGAAGCGGGGCGTGATGCGCTTATCGACCACGTAGCTCTGCTGGAAGAACAACTGCCACGGAGCGACCGTCGTGCCGACGATGCCGATCACGAGCAGCATCACGTCGGACAGCTTCGAATGCGCGGGCCAGTTCGGAATGAAGAAGTCGCGCGCGATCTGGCCGACCGGCGGATGGATCGACACGAGCACCGGTACGAGCAACAGGCTCAGCACGCACAGCGCCACCGCGAAGCGCTCGAAACGGCGGAAGTCGCCGGTGCTGACGGCGGCCATCGTCAGCGCAGCGGCGATGCATACGCCCGCGATCTTCGAGACGCCGAAGAAGTCGAGCACGAACGTGATGCCGATGAATTCCGTCACGATGGTCAGCGCGTTCAGCAGGAATAGATCGACGACGCTGAACGCGCCCCAGAACTTGCCGAAGCGCTCGAAAATGAGCCGTGCGTGGCCCACACCCGTGACAGCGCCGAGCCGCAGCACCATCTCCTGATTGACGAACAACACCGGCACCAGCAACAGCATGGTCCACAACAAGGTGGTGCCGTAGTTCTGGCCGGCCTGCGTGTAGATGCCGAATGCGCCCGCGTCGTTGTCGCCGACCATCACGATCAGACCAGGGCCGAGGATCGCGAGCAGCGTGCGCACGCGCGCCCACCAGCTGGTGCGCGGTGCGATGTCATGGTGAGCGATCGTGCCGAGCGCGCCCTTGATATCGCCTACGTGTGCCGAATCGAGCACGGCGCTGCGCGCGGAGGAAATGTTCGTCGGAGTAGACATGTCGTTCTCTCCTGGTTGTAGTTGTCGGAGGTCGGGTCGCGAAACGCTATGCCAGGCGCGACATCACGCGACGGCAGAAGGCGATGAACGGGCGCGATTCGCGCGGGTGCAGCACCAGCAGAGCGTCGTAAAACGCGCGCGATTCCTGTACGCGCGGGAACTTCGAAAGAAGGAGGCCGAATTGCATTGGGTATCTCCGTGCGTCGGTTTCGACGCGCTGGTGGAAAGCCAGCAGACACGGAGGCCGCGTATGTCCGGGCGCGGCGATGGAGGTCTACTCGCTTTCCTCGGTTAATAGAACAGGGAAGCGGCATAAGGGATAACTGTCACTGTCAGGCATGACGGCTCCTTGTTGGTGGGTAGCGGTCACTGCGTACAAGCGTTTGATGCGTTCGCTACGCACGTTCGCGACGCACGTGCTTATCCACGCGTTCGCGCGCATTGCGTTGAACTGGCTGCGTTGATCGACAACGCGCGCGCAAACGCGACCGCAAGCGCGAGGCTCGCAGTGCGACGCCGTATCAGGGCAGGGACGCGTTTGAACGCGGCGTTCCTGTCATGCGGATACGACGTTACGTTAGGTGCACGGGAATAGACTGCGGCGCGCACCGTCTGCCTGCTGGCAAGACGGCGGCTGATGAAGAGAGCGCGGACGTCCTGCCGGTCAGGCAGCGAAACTGTTCGAAAGTCGGCTACTGCAGGTGTCCAAGGCGTGAGCCCCATTGGTGATGATTCTTGAATTCTAGGGTTCGCTTTCCGCCGAGGTCAACCTGTTTCTTAAGCAGAGCGGAGAAACTGTGCGGCGCGCAACGCTTCGCACTGTGAACGACGTGCGGGTCGAGGCTGATAGAGAGGGAAGTCGAACAGGCGGCATCGATCCATCCGGCCGATGCCACCACGCCTGCTTACTGATTGGCGCGCCGTCGCACGGTCAGCCGGTTATGCACGCTTCTGACGCCGCGAACCGATCGCGCGGCGTTGCCGGCTTGCGCGATTTGCGATTGCCGCGGCACCGTGCCGCTCAGCGTAACGATGCCGTGGCGCGATTCGACACGGATGTTCGCCGAATTGAGGTTGGTGGTGCGCGTGAAAGCGCGGCGGACGTCGCGGACAATCGCGCTGTCGGACCGGTTGGCGTTCCGGTTCGAAGCCGCTGGTGCCGGCTGGCTTTGCATCGACGCGTCGTTCGGCATCTCGCGCGTCTGTGCGTTGGCATAGGTCGCGCAAGTCGCGATGGCTACCGCGAACATTGTGCCGACGATTCTTCTCGCGCCGTTTGTTTTCATTCTTCCTCCTTTGCCGGTTTGTCAGGAACTGCCGTTCGAGCCGCGTGCTGCCAGCGGGGAAGAGGCGGCGCAACGCACTGCCACCTCGCGACGAGTAATCGACCGTCGGCTCCGATTATATTCTGCGGCGCACGCGTCGATATCGATAGGTGAGAAGATTCGGGAGCCGCAGAGGTGAGAATATGCGCACCTGTACGCGCACTTCAAAACCGAAGGTGAGGGTATTCGGGAGTGGCGTCGACGGTGCGACAAGTTGCGAATGGTTTCTTGGGAAGCATGGTTCCGGTCAGAAGCGCAACGCGGTGAGGCCGTCTCGCAGGAAGCCGGCGGGGGCGCACGTCGGTTACTGGTTGCGCCTGATCGAATTATCGCAGCGCGTGCGGCACGCGAAAGGTGAGAACTTTCGGGAGTTGCGCGCGGGCTGGCTCTTTCGCAACTAACCGGCCGTCCCAGAAGCGAAATAAACCGTGCGGCAAGCGGCGAGCGGCCATGCACGCATTTGCGGGTCAGCGATAGGTGAGGATTTTCGGGACCCGTCGATGCCGTATCGGTAGGCCGCACGCGTTGTCGACGTGAAAAACAGGCTTCATGCAGTCGCCGTTCATTGCATCCAGCGCGTTGACCGCTCGGCGGCTGTGTAACGTAAGTCGTTGAATGTCCAGGCGATCTGCCGCTTACAAGGCCGGCATCGGCGACGTGAGCCGACTGCGTTCGATCAAAGGTGAGGATTTTCGGGAGCGATGTGTCAGAGCCACATCGCGCTCGCTGAAATGCCCCTGGAGCCCTCTTTTCACCGCAAACGTGAGGCTTTTCGGGAGCAATGGCGACCCTAGCTGACGCCGATTCACCGCCGCTCCGTGCCAAAGGTGAGGCTTTTCGGGAGCGGCAGCAATCGGCAGCGATCGCTCGTTCAAGCCGATTTCGGGATCTCGCGAATGTCCGCGACCGGCGTCTGCCCGAAAGCATCGCTAAGCGCGTAGTCGATCAGCCGCGCCGCGGATTGCTCGGGCGTCGACAGTTGGCCGTTGCGCTTCAGATCTTCGAAGCGCTGGCGCATCGGGAATTGCTCTTCGCCGCTACCCCGAATTTGCGCCTGCATATCCGTATCGATCACGCCCGGCGCGAGACTGCAAATGCGCAGCGCGCGAGTCGCGTCGAGCGCGACGGCGCGCGCGTGATGATCGAGCGCGGCCTTGGTCGCGCAGTAGATGCTCCAGCCCGGATACGCGTTGCGCGCCGCGCCGCTCGAAATGTGCACGATGCGCCGGTCGGTTGCGTCGATGGCTGCGGCGGCGAGCGCGCTCGCGAGCATCAGCGGCGTCGCGACGTTCAGGCTCACCGCGTCCGCGACGTTCGCCACGTCCTGACCTTCGATGGGCCCAATCGGTTCCACCGTGCCCGCATTGTTGATCAGCAGCACCGTCTGCGCGCCGCGCACGAAGTTGCTCAGCGCGTCGGTGGCGATCCATTGCGCGACGCGTGCAGGCTCGGCGAGCGGCAGCTCGATTTCTTCGAGCTGCGCGGCAAAGCGCGCCTTCAGCGCCGCATTGCGCGAGCGCGACAGACCCAGCACCGTGACGTTGCGCGCGAGCAGTTGTTCGGCGAGCGCCGCGCCCAGGCCGCGCGTATGGCCGGTGACGATCGCGCGGATCGGAGAAGAGGATGGCATGTCGTTTCCTTGTGATCGTTGTCTTGCAGAATCGACGATTTTCTCACGCCGTATTCAGGCCGACCGAAAGCGCTCGCGATACTGCATCGGCGTTACGCCGAGCCGCTTCGTAAACACGATGCGCATGCGGTCGGCGGTGCCGAAGCCGCAATCGTAGGCGATCGTCTTCAGCGCCGCGGCGCTGCTTTCGAGCAGCTTGCGCGCCGCATCCACGCGTGCGCGTTCGACGAATTCATGCGGCGTCACGCCGGTTTCCTGCACGAACACGCGCGCGAAGTTACGCGCGCTCATGCCGGCGACGTCGGCGAGTTGCTTGACGGTGAAGCTGTCATGGAGACGCGCCATCACGTGTGCCTGCACTTTCGCGGCGGGCGAGGTGTCGCCGGCGGGCGCGGTCAAATACGGGCTGAATTGCGACTGACCGCCTTGCCGCTGCGCGAACACGACGAGCCGTTTGGCGACCGCGAGCGCGGTATGCGGGCCGTGATCCTCGGCCACCAGCGCGAGCGACAGATCGATGCCGGCCGTCACGCCCGCCGACGTGACCAGCGGCCCGTCGCGCAGATAGATGCGATCGAAGTCGACCCGCGCGTGCGGAAACTGCGCGGCGAGTTGCGCCGCGTGCTGCCAGTGCGTGGTCACATGCCGCCCATCGAGCAGGCCCGCGTGACCGAGCGCGAATGCGCCGGTGCAGATCGATCCGTAGCGGGCGCAGCGTGTCGCGACGTTAGCGAGCCAGTCGAGCAGGCGCGCGTCGGGCACTTCGTTGTGTGGCAGAGCGGGGCCGCCGGCGATGAGCGCGAGATCGAACGGTTCGCGGGCCTGCTCGAAGGTCGCATCCGCCACCAGCGTCATGCCGTTCGACGCGCGCAACGGTGCCGGGTCTGTGGCCAGCAACTTGACCTCGTAGTGCTGCGCGGGCGCGATGAAGCCGTTCGCTTCGGAAAACACGTCGACGGGACCGGCGACGTCGAGTGCCTGCACACCTGGGAAGATCGCGATCGCGACGGTGGGCATCGAATGACTTCCTTTGACGGTGGAATTTGAAGGACATGCCGCGGCAGTCAACGCTGTGCGTTTGGCAGTGTTCAACGGCTCGCGGCGATTGTTCGCAGCGCCGCGCTAGCCAATACTGGCTTGGTCGGACGCGCGGTCACACACAGGCGACAGGCATCCACATCACGGCGAGGCCCAGCATACCAAAGCGCGCTTTGAAGCCGCGGCACGCGTCCTGTTGGTCACATTCACTTTCGCATTCGAAGGAGTACGTCGCATGACTACGACGATCGCAGGTATTCGGATTCCAGACAGCATGATGGCGCGCGAAGCCACCGAACTCGTGCGCGACACTGAAACGGAGCTTCTCTATCACCATTCGCGGCGCGTGTTTCTGTTCGGCGCACTGGCCGGGCAGCGCAAGCAGCTGAAGTACGACCCTGAGCTGCTGTACATCGGCGCGATGTTCCACGACATGGGGCTCGTCGCGCCGTACAACAGCGAGCACGAGCGTTTCGAGGTGGACGGCGCGAACGCCGCACGCGAATTTCTGCGGCGGCATCGGATCGGGGAGGATCAGATTGAGCAGGTATGGACCGCAATCGCGCTGCACACGACCCCGGGCATTCCGCAGCATATGAAGCCGGTGATCGCGCTCGTCACCGCGGGAGTCGAAATGGATGTGCTCGGCCTCGCCTACGACGAATTCAGCGAGCAGCAGCGCGAGGAAGTTACGCACGCGCATCCGCGCGGCTCGCACTTCAAGGAAGGCATCATCGATGCGTTCGCGCATGGCACGATCCACAAGCCGCATACGACGTTCGGCAACGTGAAGGCCGACGTGCTCGCACTGAAAGATCCGCATTATCATCGCGAGAATTTCTGCACGATGATTCTGGGTTCGGCGTGGAAGTCGTGAGCGACCGATTGGCCAACTGAGCGGGCGCGGCCCCCGATTCGCGCGACTCGCGTCAAAATAGGCGCATCGCACTTCTGCGTCGCCGCCCCATGGTCATCAAAAACCTTCTCCGCAAACTCGACCTCACCACGCTGCAACTCTTTCTCGCCGTCTTCGAAGAGGGCACGCTCACGCGTGCCGCCGAGCGCGAGGCAATCGCCGTGTCCGCCGCCAGCAAGCGGCTGGTCGAACTCGAACAGGCGGTCGGCGCGTCGCTATTCCAGCGCAACGCGCGCGGCATGACGCTGACGCCGGCCGGCGAAACGCTGCTGCATCACGCGCGCCGGGTGCTGCGCGATATCGAGAGCATCGGCATCGAGCTGGCCGGCCATGCCAGCGGCGTGCTCGGCTATGTGCGGATGATGGCGAATCTGTCGGCGATCGTCGAATTTCTGCCCGAAGATCTGCGCGCGTTCCAGTCGTTGCATGAACGCGTGAAGGTCGATCTCGAGGAGCGGCCGAGCGGCGGCGTCGTCAAGGCCGTCGACGAAAGCCTCGCCGATCTCGGCATCTGTTCCGGTGACGCCGACACGCGTGAGCTGCACGTCGAACACTACCGGCGCGATTCGCTCATGATCGTGATGCGCGACGATCATCCGCTCGCGGCACGCACCAGCATCGCGTTCGCCGAAACGCTCGATGGCGATCACGTCGGCCTGCATTCGGCGAGCTCGATCAACGCGCGCACGCATCTCGCGGCGCGCCAGGCCGGCAAGCCACTGCGGCTGCGCATCCACGTGCCGGGCTTCGATGCGGTTTGCCGGATGGTGCAGGCCGGCATGGGCGTCGGCGTGCTGCCGAAGAAGGTATATCAGCTGATGGGCCGCCCACTCGGCCTCGTCGGCACGCCGCTCGATGACGAATGGGCCGAGCGCAGCCTCGTGCTCGTCGTGCGTGACGTCGATGCGTTGTCACCGGTGAGCCGGCTGCTGTTCGACCATCTGCGCACGGTCGAGGCACGGGAAGCTGCAGCAGAGGTGCAGACCGAACCCGCTCCGACCGCGACCCAACCTGCGCGCCGAGTCCGCAGCCGCCGCTGAGCGTTCGCCGTTCGCGAACGGTCGTTGGCGAATTGCGGTTGGACCCGCCACCGCGCCGCTTCTAAGCTGTCTCCCAATACGAAACGAGTTCGGAGACAGCAACATGGGTGGACCACTGCAGGGTATTCGCGTCGTCGAGATCGGCACCCTCATCGCCGCGCCGTTCGCCGCGCGCCTGATGGCCGAGTTCGGCGCCGACGTGATCAAGATCGAAGCGCCCGAAACCGGCGACCCCCTTCGCAAATGGCGCAAGCTGCATGAAGGCACGTCGCTGTGGTGGTATCTGCAGTCGCGCAACAAGAAGTCCGTCTGCGTGAATCTGAAATCGGCCGATGGCGTCGAGGTCGTCAAGCGCCTCGCCGCCGATGCCGACGTCGTCATCGAAAATCTGCGTCCCGGTGCGCTCGAAAAGCTCGGCCTCGGCTGGGACGTGCTGCACGCGCTGAACCCGAAACTGACGATGGTGCGCATTTCCGGCTACGGCCAGTCCGGCCCGTATCGCGACCGGCCGGGCTTCGGCGCGATCGGCGAGGCGATGGGCGGCATCCGCTACACGACCGGCGAAGTGGACGGCGCGCCGGCGCGCGTCGGCGTGAGTCTCGGCGATTCGCTCGCGTCGCTGCACGGCGTGATCGGCGCGCTGATGTCGCTGCTGCGCGTGAAGACCGGGCAGGGCGAAGGCCAGGTGGTCGACGTGTCGCTGGTCGAGAGCGTGTTCAATCTGATGGAAAGCCTCGTGCCCGAATACGACCTGCTCGGCCATGTGCGCGAGCGCAGCGGCGGCGCGCTGCCGGGCATCGCGCCGTCGAACACCTATCGCACCGAGGACGACGGCTATGTCGTGATCGCGGGCAACAGCGATCCGATCTTCAAGCGGCTGATGCATCTGATCGGCCGCCCTGATCTCGCCGACGATCCCGCGCTCGCGCACAACGACGGCCGCGTGAAGCAGGTCGCGATGCTCGATCAGGCGATCACCGGGTGGACCTCGCATCACGCGACCGAAGACGTGCTGGCCGCGCTGGAACGCGCCGAAGTGCCGGCGGGGCGCATCTATTCGGTGGCCGACATCGTCGCCGATCCGCACTACCAGGCGCGCGACATGTTGCTGCAGGCGCAATTGCCGGGCGGCGCGTCGGTGAAGATGCCGGGCATCGTGCCGAAGCTGTCGGACACGCCGGGCGAAGTGCGCTGGCAAGGACCGACGCTCGGTGAACACACCGGCAGCGTGCTCAGCGAACTTGGATTCGCGAGCGAAGACATCGAGCGGCTTCGTCGCGAGGGAGCGGTGCAATGAATTCCACGATCTTTTCCACGCGCGAGGCCGCGCCATTCGACCAACTGATCGTGCAGGAAGTAGCCCCGCGCGATGGCCTGCAGATCGAACCTACCTGGGTCGAAACCGCCGACAAGATCGCGCTGATCAACGGGCTATCCACATGCGGATTCACGCGTATCGAAGCGGGCTCGTTCGTGTCGCCGAAAGCGATTCCGGCATTGCGCGACGGCGAAGCCGTGTTCCAGCAGATCGAGCGCCAAGCCGGCGTGATCTATGTCGCGCTGGTGCCGAACCTGAAGGGCGCCGAGCGCGCGTTGTCCGCGCGCGCCGACGAACTGAACCTCGTGATGTCCGCGAGCCAGACACATAACCGCGCGAACATGCGCATGAGCTGCGAGTCGTCGCTCGCGGCGTTCGACGACATCGTGCGTCGCGCGTTGGCCGCGGGCGTGCGGCTCAACGCGACCGTGGCGACCGCGTTCGGCTGTCCGTTCGAAGGCCGCATCGACGAAGACCGCGTGATCGGCATCGTCGACGCGTATCGCGAGATGGGCATCGAAGGCATCACGCTCGCCGACACGACCGGCATGGCGAATCCGCGTCAGGTCGCGCGGCTCGTCGCACGCGTGCTCGAAACCCTGCCGGCCGCGGCGCTCACGCTGCACTTCCATAACACGCGCGGCCTCGGTCTCGCCAACGTGCTCGCCGCGTATGAATCCGGCGCGCGCCGCTTCGATGCGGCGCTCGGCGGCCTCGGCGGCTGCCCGTTCGCGCCGGGCGCGTCGGGCAACATCTGCACCGAAGACCTCGTGAACCTGTGCGACGAAATGGGCATCCCGACCGGGATCGACCTGCCGAAGCTGCTCGCGCTGTCGCGCGGCTTGCCTGCATTGCTCGGCCACGACGTGCCGGGGCAAGTCGCCAAGGCAGGCCGCAATTGCGATTTGCATCCGGTGCCCGACTACGTGCGGCAGATCTGAACCGCACCCCGACAAACAACCCTCAACCGATCAAACGACCGGACGGCACCGCCGAATCCGGCATTGGAGACAAGCATGAGTGACCTGGGCGTAGTGGCGGGCAGTACCCGCGAACATGGCGCGGACGATCTCGCGGCGATCGTCCGCAAAGTCGCGTGGCGGCTGATGCCGCTGATCATGATCTGCTATCTGTTCGCGTTCTTCGACCGCATCAATATCAGCTTCGCGAAGTTCCAGCTGCAAAGTGATCTGGGCTTGTCCGATACCGCGTACGGTCTCGGCGCGAGTTTGTTCGTGATCGGCTACGTGCTGTTCGAGGTGCCCAGCAATCTGTTCCTGTACAAGGTCGGCGCTCGACGCTGGATCGCGCGGATCATGATTTCGTGGGGACTCGCGACCGCGGCGATGGTGTTCGTCAACAACGAATGGCAGTTCTACGGCCTGCGCTTCGTGATCGGCGCAATGGAAGCGGGCTTCGCGCCCGGCGTGCTGTACTACCTGACGCTGTGGTTTCCGACCGAATATCGCGGCCGCATCACGTCGATGCTGTTTCTCGCGTCGGCGTTTTCGGGGCTGGTCGGTGCGCCGCTCGCGGGGCTCGTGATCGGTCATATGGACGGCGTGGCCGGCATGCCGGGCTGGCACTGGCTGTTCCTGCTCGGCGGCTTGCCGTGTGTGGCGCTCGGTCTGCTGGTGCTGAAGGTGCTGAAGGATCGCATCGACGATGCGGGGTGGCTGTCGTCGGCGGAGAAGAGCTTGCTCGCCGGGCAGATCGCGCAGCAAAGCCGCCCGGCACCGACCGGCCATTCGCTGTTGGGCGCGCTGAAGACGCCGGGCTTCCTGACGCTCGGGCTCGTGTACTTCCTGATTCAGATCGCGTCCTACGGTCTGAATTTCTGGGCACCGCATCTGATTCACGTGGCGGGCACGAAGAATCCCACCGTGGTCGGGCTGCTGACGGCGGTGCCGTATGTGTGCGGCGCGATCTGCATGGTGGTGGTCGGGCGCCTGTCCGACGCGAGCGGCGAGCGGCGCAAGTTCGTGTTCGGGCTGCTGTTGATGTCGGCGCTCGGCTTCTTCGCCGCGGGCTACTTCGACAAACAGACCGCGTTGCCGGTGGTCGCGCTTGCGGTGATGGGCGCGGGCGTGGTCGCATCGATTCCGGCATTCTGGGCGCTGCCGCCCAAGCTGCTGACGGGCGCGGGCGCCGCGGGCGGGATCGCGTTGATCAACACGCTCGGGCAACTCGGCGGGATCGTGAGCCCGGTGATGGTGGGGCGTGTGAAGGATCTGACCGGCAGCACGACGCCGGCGCTGTATGTGATCGGCGCGATGAGCGTGTTGTGCGCGCTGATCGTGCTGTATGGGTTGCCGGAGTCGCTGCGCAGTCGTGAAACGGCGCGGTGAAATAGAGGTGGACGGCGCGGTCGTTCGCTTGCATCCCACGACGTGCCGCGCCGCTGCCCGCTAGCGCATCCGCGAGCGATAGGCCTGCCGCATCAATCACTTGGCAGGCCTGTGCGCAGGTTGTCCACAAGCTTGTTCCCAAATTATGTGGACAACTGGACTTCGAGGTGGGTCCGACTGATATGGCGTCCTTGCCAAGCCCGCTCGCCGGTAGCACGCACTCCGTAGCGACGCTCGCTGCCTACGCGTGCACCGCGCGCGGATAGTTCTCACGCTTCAAGCACTTAAGCTGGCTGTGCGAAGGTTGTCCACAGGCTTGCCAACAATTTAGGTGGACAAGTTTTGTTTGCCGACAGGGTACCGTGCCGAAGCGACCACTTCCTCCTGCACTTGCACCTGCAAAACCGCATCCCGTTTATCGAGCAAATGCTGCCGCAAAATCGCGCTGAGCTTCTTGCCGTCGCGAGCCTCGAGCGCCTTCAGCATTTCATCGTGATCGTGAATCGCGCGGTCCCATTTCGGCGTCTGATAGTTCGAGCGAAAGCGCAGCGCCTGCAGCCGCCGGTTGACCGACACATACGTCTGCCGCAGCGCTGAATTTCTCGCGGCCTCGTTGATCTTGTCGTGAATCGCCTGGTTGCGGCTGTAGTAGCCCGGCAGATCGTTCTGCGCGCGGCACGCGAGCATCGCGTAATGCAGTGCTTTGATCTCGGCGAGTTCGGCCGCCGTGATGCGCTCGGCCGCGAGTTCGCCCGAGAACGCTTCGAGGCCGCTCATCAATTCGAAGGTTTCTCGCACTTCCGCCTCCGACATTTTCGACACCGACGCGCCCCGGTTCGGCGAAATCTCGATCAAACCTTCGGCCGCCAGCACCTTCAGCGCCTCGCGCAGCGGCGTGCGCGAAATGCCGAGCGTTTCGCACAACTCGCGCTCGTTCAGTTTCTTGCCGGGCTCCAGCACCCCCTCGACGATAAAGCGGCGGATGTGCTCCACCACCGTGTCATGCAGGCGCTGACGCTCGACCTTCGGCATCAGCGGGGCAGCGGTCACACCCGCGTCGACATGCGAATTTTGCATACAAAAACCCTCGGCTTCACATGATGTGGGATTTTATCGGAACCATATCGATTAGTTATCAGCGCGCAAACGCGGGTAAACACGGTGCTCAACGAGCATATTTCGTCTTGGGAACGTCACGATTCTTCTGATACAGTTTTTTGAATGCAAAATTCAATTGGAGGAGTCCGATGCTGAAGCTAGATTTTCATCCCGCTGGCCGTCACTTCCTGCAGATTCCGGGGCCGAGTCCGGTGCCCGATCGCATCCTCCGCGCGATGAGCTATCCGACCATCGACCACCGCGGTCCCGAGTTCGGCGAACTGGGTCTCAAGGTGCTCGACGGCATCAAGAAGATCTTCAAGACGCAGCAGCCGGTCGTCATCTATCCGGCGTCCGGCACGGGCGCATGGGAAGCAGCGTTGTCGAATACGCTGAGCCCCGGCGATCACGTGCTGATGTTCGAGACCGGCCACTTCGCGACGCTTTGGAAAAAGATGGCCGAGAAGCTCGGCCTGAAGCCGGAGTTCCTGGGTTTGCCAGGCATCGACGGCTGGCGGCGCGGCGTGCAGCCGCAGATGATCGAAGAGCGTCTGCGCGCCGACACGCAGCATGCGATCAAGGCGGTCTGCGTCGTGCACAACGAAACCTCGACCGGCGTCACGTCCGACATCGCCGCCGTGCGTCGCGCGATCGACGCCGCCGGCCATCCGGCGCTGCTGCTCGTCGACACGATCTCCGGTCTCGCGTGCGCTGACTACCGTCACGACGAATGGGGTGTCGACGTGACCGTGTCGGGCTCGCAAAAGGGCTTGATGCTGCCGCCGGGCATCAGCTTCAACGCGATCTCGCCGAAGGCGATGGCCGCCAACCAGCGCGCAAAGCTGCCGCGCAGCTTCTGGGACTGGTCGGAAATCGTCGAAATGAACAAGACCGGCTACTGGCCGTACACGCCGAACACGAACCTGCTGTATGGCCTGCACGAAGCGATTGAGATGATTCTCGGCGAAGGGCTCGACAATGTGTTCGCGCGTCACGAGCGGCTCGCCGAAGCGACGCGCCGCGCGGTGCGCGCGTGGGGGCTCGAAATCCAGTGCGCCGATCCCGCCGTGTATAGCCCGGTGCTGACGGGCGTGATGATGCCCGACGGCGTCGATGCCGACGCGGTGCGTAAGCTGATCTATGAGCGCTTCGATATGTCGCTCGGCACGGGCCTCGGCAAGATGAAAGGCCGCATGTTCCGTATCGGTCATCTCGGCGATTGCAACGACCTGACGCTGCTCGCGACCCTGGCCGGCTGCGAAATGGGTCTGCGGCTTGCTGGCGTGCCCCTTAAGGAAAGCGGCATGCCTGCCGCTATGGAGTGGTTGAGCCACGCACCGAAGACGCCGGGTTTCAAGGCTGCGGCATAAGCGCCAACAACAGGAAACAAGCCGTAACACCAAGGAGCGCATTTCTCATCGAGCCGCGCGCAGAACGCGGCCATCACAACATGCAATGCGTCCATAACGGCTGTCGCGGCCGACGGGCGACGACGCAGCGCGCCACTTCAGGCGCGCCGTCGACACATGCCACGGAGAGAGAGGATGAAACGGTTTCGTTTGACCAGTGCGACCAGTATCGTTCTAGTGATGCTCTGCATCATGTACTTCATCACGTACCTCGATCGCGTGAACGTCAGCACCGCGGCCGCGGGTTTCGGCAAGGAATTCAATCTCACGCATACGCAGGTCGGCCTCGTGTTCTCGGCCTTCGCGTATCCGTATCTGCTGTTTCAGGTGATCGGCGGCTGGGTCAGCGATCGCTTCGGCGCCCGACGCACGCTGTTGTTCTGCGGCGCGATCTGGGGTCTCGCGACGGTGTTTACGGGCCTCGCGGGCGGACTCGCTTCGTTGCTCGCCGCGCGGCTCGTGCTCGGTTTCGGTGAAGGCGCGACCTTCCCGGCGGCAACATCGGCGATGTCGCGCTGGGTCGCGAAAGAAAAACGCGGCTTCGCGCAGGGCATCACGCACGCGGCGTCACGAGTCGGTAATGCGGTCGCGCCGGCCCTCATCGTGCTGGTGATGACCACCTGGGGCTGGCGCGAATCGTTCTATATCTGCGGCGCGCTAAGCCTGGTGTGGGTCGGCCTGTGGGCGATCACGTTCACCGAGCATCCGAAAGATCATCCGCGCATCACGCCCGAGGAACTCGCGGTGCTGCCCGCGGTGAAGCCGAAAGTCGCAGGCCTGCCGTGGGGCAAGCTGTTTCGCCGCATGACGCCGGTCACGATCGTCTACTTCTGCTACGGCTGGACGCTGTGGCTGTTCCTGAGCTGGATTCCGCTGTACTTCCTGCACAACCATCATCTGCAATTGCAGAAGTCGGCGATCTTCGCGTCGGTCGTGTTCTTTGCCGGCGTGATCGGCGATACGCTCGGCGGCCTCGTCACCGATGCGATCTTCAAGCGCACCGGCAGCCTCAAGCGCGCGCGCAGCTGGATGGTGTCGGTGTGCATGCTGTTTTGCCTGCTGTCGCTGATTCCGTTGATGTTCACGCATGACCTGACGCTGTCGATCGCCTGTCTCGCGTCGGGCTTCTTCTTCGCCGAAATGACGATCGGCCCGATGTGGGCGATCCCGATGGACATCGCGCCGGAATTCTCCGGCACCGCGAGCGGCATGATGAACACGGGCTCGGCGCTGGCCGCGATCATCTCGCCGGTGATGGGCGGCTTTCTGATCGACCACTTCGGCAACTGGGATCTGCCGTTCGTCGGCAGCATGTTGCTGATGGGCCTCGGCGTCGTGCTCGCGTTCCGCATGCAGCCGGAGAGCCGCTTCGAAGCTGGCGCGTCGGAGAAGGCGCAGGCTTCCAGCCGGGTGGGCGTGTAAAACATGACTTCATCACTGAGCCAGCTTCTTGCCGATGCGCGCCGCAGTCGTACGATGCTCGATACGTTGCCGCCGGAACAGCTTCCTTCTGCTGCCGACGCCGCCTACGCAATTCAGCACGAAATCCTGAGCGCGTGCGGCGCGCGAATCGGCGGCTGGAAGATCGGCGCGAAATCGGCGAGCGGACCGATTCAAGGCGCTCCATTGCCCGACACGGATCTGCACGCCGATGGCGCGCGTCTGTCGCGCGAAGGTCTCGCGCCGCTCGGGCTCGAACTCGAAGTCGCGTTTCGTTTCGGCCGGCGTTTCGAGCCTTCCGCGACGCCGTACGGCGAAGATGAAGTGCTCGCGGGCATCGGCTCGATCGGCGCGACCATCGAGATCGTCGCGAGCCGCTATGCCGCGTGGCCCGCCATCGACAAACTCGCGCAGCTCGCGGACCTGCAGAATCACGGCGCGCTGATCGTCGGTGAATTCACGCGGTATCGCGAGGATTTTCCCTACGTCGCGCCGTCGCTGCGTTTCGAGTTCAACGGACGCAATGTCGTCGCAACGACGCCCGCGAATCCTGCCGGCGATCCGCGACGGCTGTTGACGTGGCTCGTCAATCACGCGAGTGCGCGCGGCATTGCGGTGACCCCGGAGATCGTGATCACCGCCGGTTCATACACCGGCATGTTCTTTCCGCGCGAGGCGGGCAACGTGAGCGGGCATATCGAAGGACTCGCGCCGGTGCATCTGACGCTGTACTAGGTAATTCGAGCCGCGCGGCTCAGGCGCGCTCCTCACAGGCCGACGAAATGACGAATCCCACTGCGGGCTTGCTCGTCAAGCCGATTCATCTGGTCCCCTCCGCCGCGCGCGCAAAGAGTCCGCTCGCGCAGCATCTGCGCAAAGCGCTGCGCGGCGACGTGCTGTTCGATCTTGCGAGCCGCGGCCGCTACTCGACCGATGCGTCGATCTATCAGATCACGCCGGTCGGCGTCGTGGTGCCGCGCGATCAGGATGATCTGCGCATCGCGCTCGAGATCGCGCGCAGCGAGAAGGTACCGCTGCTCGCGCGCGGCGCGGGCACGAGCCAGTGCGGGCAGACGGTCGGCGAAGCGCTGGTGATCGATACGAGCAAGTGGTTGAACAACATCGTCGTGTTCGATGCCGATGCGCGCACCGTCACGGTCGAGCCCGGCGTCGTGCTCGATCATCTGAATGCGTGGCTGAAGCCGCATGGACTGTGGTTCCCGGTCGATGTTTCGACGGCCGCGCAGTGCACGATCGGCGGCATGGCCGGCAACAACTCGTGCGGCTCGCGCTCGATCGAATACGGCAACATGGTTCACAACGTCGACGCGATCGACGCGATTCTCGCCGACGGCAGCGAAGCGCACTTCGCGTCGCTGCGCGAGGCGCCGCAAGGCGAGCGCTTGCAGCAGATCGTCGCTGGTGTCACGCGGATCGCGCAGCGTGAGCGTGATGAAATCGTCGCGCGCGTGCCGAGGGTGCTGCGCCGCGTGGCGGGCTACAACATCGATCTGTTCGACTGCCAGAATCCGCGCGCCTATACCGATGACGGCAGCGCGAACCTCGCGCATCTGCTGGTCGGCTCGGAAGGCACGCTCGCATTCAGCCGGCAGATCACGCTGAGGCTCGCGCCGCTGCCCGCTCATAAAACGCTTGGCGTGGTCAACTTTCCCACCTTCCGGCAGTCGATGGCGATCACGCAGCACATCGTCAAGCTGAAGCCGGTCGCGGTCGAACTCGTCGATCGCACGATGATCGATCTCGCGTTGAGCAATCCCGCATTTCGTCCGGTGATCGAGAAGGCGCTGGTCGGCGAGCCCGAGGCCATTCTGCTCGTCGAGTTCGCGGGCGAGGATCGCGACGCGCAGCTTGCGTCGCTGAAGCAGTTGACCGAATTGATGGGCGAACTGGGCTTGCCCGATGCGGTCGTCGAGATGCCGGACGCGAATGCGCAAAAAGCACTGTGGGAAGTGCGCAAGGCCGGGCTCAACATCATGATGAGCATGAAGGGCGACGGCAAGCCCGTGTCTTTCATCGAAGATTGCGCGGTGCCGCTCGAACATCTGGCCGACTACACGAGCCGGCTGACCGAAGTGTTTCATCGTCACGGCACCGAGGGCACCTGGTACGCGCATGCGAGCGTCGGCACGCTGCACGTGCGGCCCATTCTCGACATGCGCCGCGACGGCGCAACGAAGATGCGCGCGATCGCCGAAGAAGCGGCCGCGCTGGTGCGCGAGTACAAGGGCGCGTATTCCGGCGAGCATGGCGACGGTCTGTGCCGCGGCGAATGGGTCGCGTGGCAATACGGGCCGCGGCTTAACGAAGCGTTCAGCGAGATCAAGGCGCTGTTCGATCCGGACAATCGCTTCAATCCCGACAAGATCGTGCGTCCGCCTAAGATGGACGACACGCGTAATTTCCGCTTCGCGCCGGGCTATCGCGAACAACGCATCGAAACGGTGCTCGACTGGTCGACGTGGAACGTGAAGCGCGATCCGCTGACGGGAGAAGAAAGCGCGCCCGGCAGCGGCGACGATCTGAGCGGCGGCCTCGCGAAGGCGGTCGAGATGTGCAACAACAACGGCCACTGTCGCAAGTTCGACGCGGGCACGATGTGCCCGAGCTATCGCGTGACGAAGGACGAGCAGCATCTGACGCGCGGGCGGGCCAACACGTTGCGGCTCGCGATTTCAGGCCAGCTCGGCGAAAGCGGGCTCGCGAGCGATGACGTGAAGGAAACGCTCGACCTGTGCGTATCGTGCAAGGGCTGCAAGCGCGATTGCCCGACCGGCGTCGATATGGCGAAGTTCAAGATCGAGGCGCGGGCGGCGCGGGTGAAGACGCATGGAGTGCGGCTGCGCGACAGGCTCGTCGCGTTCATGCCGCGCTATGCGGGCGCGGCGAGCCGCATGCCGGGACTGGTGGCGCTCGCGGACAATGTGCCGGTGCTGTCGACGTGGTTCAAGCGTTCTATCGGGTTCGCTGCCGAGCGGAGTCTGCCTCGGTTCAAGAAGGCGTTTCTGGCCGATGCGGTGTCCACGAAGCCTGCACGCCATGCTGCGCAGCCGTCCGCGCTGAAAGAAGTGCTGCTGTTCGTCGATACCTTCAATAACCACCTGGAGCCAGACAACGCGCGTGCCGCGCAACAGGTGCTCGAAGCGGCGGGATATACGGTCCACTTCAACGCACGGCCGGAAGAGCGCCCCGTGTGTTGCGGCCGCACGTTTCTTGCGGCGGGTCTTGTCGATGAAGCGAAACATGAAGCGCGGCGCATGCTCGATCTGTTCGGGCCGTTCGTCGAACGCGGCGTGCCGGTGGTGGGGCTGGAGCCATCGTGTCTGCTATCGTTGCGCGACGAATTCCTGCAGTACGGTTTCGGCGACGAAGCGCGGCGCCTCGCGCAGCACGCGTTTCTATTCGAGGAATTCCTCGTGCGCGAACAAAAGGCCGGACGTTTACAGCTCAAATTGAAACCGCTGCCGATGCAACAGGCGCTCGTGCACGGCCATTGCCATCAGAAAGCGTTCGATGCGTTCACGCCGGTGCAGACCGTGCTGAAGTGGATTCCCGAATTGAAGGTATCGACGATCGAATCGTCGTGCTGCGGCATGGCCGGCAGCTTCGGCTATGAAGCGGAGCACTACGCGACGTCGCAGGCGATGGCGGAGCTATCGCTGCTACCCGCGGTGCGCAAACTCGACGCCGCCACCGTGATGGTCGCCGATGGCACCAGCTGCCGGCATCAGATTCACGATGGGGCGGGCGTCGACGCGATCCACGTCGCGCGCGTGCTGGCGATGGCGCTGCAATGACGCGAAGCTAACCGGAAAGCGAAACTGAAACCCCGATAGCCTGCCGAAACCCACTCGGCGTCACCCCGACAGCCTCGCGAAACCGGTGGCTAAAGTGACTCGCGTTCGCATAGCCGCATTGCCCGGCGATCTGCGCGAGCGGCAACGTGGTCGTGCGCAGCAGCGTACGCGCGCGGTCGAGCCGTTGCCGCGCGATCCACGCGGCCGGCGGCAGCCCGAACGACTCGCGAAACATCCGCGCAAGATGAAACTCCGATAGCGCCGCGACACCCGACAACTCACCGAGCGTCAACGGCTGCGCGAGATGACTGTCGATATAGTCGCGCAGCCGGCGCCGCGTCGCGGCCGAGAGCCCGCCCTTCAGCGCCACGTTCGCGCGCCGCACGCCTTGTCCGCGCAACAGCAGGCTCAGCACTTCGTGCGCGGTCTCGTTGGTGCGCAGCAGACCGTCGGGACTTTCCCACTCCTCGTTGACGAGCGACTGGCACAGACTCGCAATGCGCGGGTCCTCGAAGTAGGTGCGATCGGCGAGCGTCAATTCGCGTGGCTCGCGGTCGAGCTCCTGTACCGCGCGTCGCGTGAAGTGCTCGGGCAGAAAGTACAGGTGCATGAAGTGCATATGGCCGCGCACCCACCAGCGCGATTCGTGATCGCCGGGCAGTGCGCACAGCCGCGACGGCGCGCCGTAGTGGCCCGGCATTTTCTGGCGCTCGGTGCGATAGCCGCCGTCCAGATAGCACGACAGCGTGTGATGGCCGGGCCGCTCGTAGACGGTCTCGGCTTCCTTCGTGTCGCGGGTCCATAGCGCGATCGCGAGTCCGTCGCCGAGCCACGCGAAGCGGTCCAGATGCGCGTTCGCACTGGCGAGCGTGTGACAGACCGACTGCAGGCCAAAAGGCAAGCCTGCGGTGGATGGCACGGGGACGGACGGGCTGGCGGTCACGGCGGCGAGCGGTGGTTTTCCGGTGATGAGTAGAGTTGAGCGGCCAGTATACGGCGCGGCCCCGCCGGCCGCTCGTTGCCACGAAAAAGTGCGCAATTCTGGACAATTGCGGGCGGCGGCGCGGTTCCATAGTCGAGCTATCGTCAATGCTGCGCGTGATGGCAGCCTGTCATTGCATTCCGAGGCCCGACCATGAATCTTTTGCTTTATGCCGTCACCGTGCTGATCTGGGGCACCACGTGGATCGCGATCAAGTGGCAACTCGGCGCGGTGCCGCCGCCGGTATCGATTGCGTGGCGTTTCTGGATCGCTGCGCTGCTGCTGTTCGCGCTGCTGCGCATCATGCGCCGGCCGATCTGGCCGCCGCGCGGCGCCTGGCGCTACCTCGCCGCGCAGGGTCTCGCGCTGTTCTGCCTGAATTTCCTGTGCTTCTACTACGCCGAACAGATCGTGCCGAGCGGGCTCGTCGCGGTGGTGTTCTCGACCGCGCCGCTGCTGAACTCGATCAATGGGCGGCTGTTCATGGGCCGGCCGCTGCAGCCGAGCGCGATTGCGGGCGCCTTGCTCGGGCTCGTCGGCATCGTCTGTCTGTTCGTGCAGCAGATGGCCGGGCATCTCGGCGATCACACCGCGTGGCTCGGTCTCGGCATCGCGTTTCTCGGCACGTTGTGCTTCTCGGCCGGCAACCTGCTGTCGAGCCGCATGCAGTCGATGGGCCTGCACCCGTTCGCGACCAATAGCTGGGCGATGCTGATCGGCGCGGCCGTCCTGACGCTCGGTAGTCTGTTCGCCGGCTATTCGTTCGCGGTGGAACCGTCGATGCGCTATCTCGGCGCGCTCGCGTATCTCGCGGTGTTCGGCTCGGTGATCGGCTTCACGGCGTACCTGATGCTGGTCGGCCGTATGGGCCCGGAGCGCGCCGCCTACTGCACGGTGCTGTTCCCGATCGTCGCGCTCGCGGCGTCGACGCTGTTCGAGGGTTACCGGTGGTCCGCGCTCGCGGTGGTCGGTCTGCTGCTCGTCCTGGCCGGCAATCTGGTCGCGTTCGATCTGACGCGACGGATTTTCGTACGTCGCCGACCGGCTTGAACCTGATGCGCATAGCGCTCAAGGTGAGGATTTACAGGAGCAGAAAAAGCGCCCTGAATCTCCGACCGGTGAGGTTTTACGGGAACCGGTTTTTACCGGGTTCATGAAGGGAGGATTTTGTTGGAAACGTAAATCGATGCAAATGGAATGAATTAGGTGGGTCGGCATTCAATTATCATTTTTTTATCAATAAGTTTACTATTTTTATATGAGAGCATAAAAACACCAACTTTTGATGTACGCGTATCGCCTAGCAAGGAACGACCGCCATGAAGCTTTTTCCCCGCCTTGGCTTGGCCGTGGTTCTAATCTATAGCCTGATCTCGCCGAATGTCTCCGCGCAATCCCAATTGAATTACACGACCTCATGGATCGGTAATAGTTTCGGATTTGGCGACGGTAAATGGATGCAGCAGGATATTCAGGCCATTAGCGTCGATGCCAATGGCACCGTTTATACGAATGCGCCGTGGGACGAAAGCGGCAGCGAAATCGCCGCCTATCGCGCGGGCGACAAACTCGCGATCGCCGGTTCGACGCACGGCTGGGGCGCGGCCGGCGGCGACGCGGTGGCGGTGAATCACACGTACCTGTACGCGGCGATGTCGATCGGCAACGAGAACAATGCGCTGGTCGGCGCCGACTATCCGCCGGCCAATCAGACCTGGTACGGCATCACGCGACGCACGCTCGCGAATCTAGCAACCGGTGCGCCGTTTTCCGGCGGCATCGGCAATAGCGCGAACGCGACGAAGAACAGTTTCGTCGCGGTACAAACGGTGAAGACCGGCATCGACGCGGGCATTCGCGGCCTCGCCGCGACCGACAGCGAGCTCTATGTGGCCGACACGTACGGCAACCGGATCGTCGTGCACGACGCGCAATCCATGCAGCCGCTGCGTTCGTGGAGCGTCGCATCGCCCGCGCGCATCGCGATCGACACCGACTCGACGCTGTGGATCATCAGCGGCTTCGGCACAGGCAGCCTGAGCATCCTGCATTACCGTGCAGACGGCACCGCGCTCGCCGGTCCATTGACTCTACCCGCGGGCACCGTGCCGACCGACCTCACGGTCACGCCATCCGGCCAGCTGCTGGTCGCCGACAACGGCGTTTCGCAGCAGATTCTCGTGTTCAACAAAGGCGCGGGCGGCCAGATGCAGGCCGGCACGTCGATCGGCACGCGCAACGGCACTTTCCATCCGGTGCGCGGCGTGCCGGGTGATACGCGTTTCAACGGCATCACTGGCATCGGCGTCGATGCGGCCGGCAATCTGTACGTCGCGCAAAACGGCGAAGGACCGCGTGCGCCGGGCTCGGCATCGGTAGGGCAGGGCGCGGTGCTGGAGAGCTACGTGTACGGCACGCGCGTGCTCAACTGGCGGCTCTACGGCCTGACCTTCGTCGATAGCGGCGCGTTCGATCCGGCCACGCCCGCTTCGATCTACACGGGCTCGAAGCGCTTCACGCTCGATTACAGGCAGCCGGCCGGTCACGAATGGTCATACGCGGCGTTCACGCTCGATCGCTTCGATTACCCCGACGACCCCGCGTTTCACCAGCCGCGCGGCGTGCGCGGCGAACCGATGGTGCGCAGATTCAATGGCCAGCGTTTTCTCTATACGCTCGATCCGGGCGCGCACTATCTGAACGTCTATCGCTTCGATGCCGCGCATGGCGAGATCGCGATTCCGTCGGGAATGCTCGCGCAGAATCCGCTGCCGGGCACCTGGCCCGCCGCGCAACCGACGTACGGCGAATGGCTGTGGCGCGACAGCAATGGCAATGGCACCGTCGACGCAAGCGAGATCAGCGGCAATCCGTCGACCGGCGGCACGGTCGGCAACGGCTTCTGGTGGGTCGACGAACCCGGCAACGTATGGCTCGCCACGCCATTGAGCGGCGTGCGCGAGATGCCGCTGCAAGGTGTCGACTCCGCCGGCAATCCGATCTACACGTACGCGAGTTCGAGGATGTTCGCGATGCCCGCGCCGTTCACGCGGCTAGCGCGGCTCGTCTACGTCGCAGCGACCGACACGATGTATCTGTCCGGTTTCACCAGCGCGATTCCGTGGGACCCGACGCACTGGAAGGAAGCGGGCCCGGTGCTTGCGCGCTACGACAACTGGAGCAGCGGCACGCCGACCCTGACTTATACGATCTCGCTGCCGTGGAACACGCAGAGCGATCCGCAGACCACCACGGTCGGCGTCGCGGTGGCGGGCAACTATATCTTCGTCGCCGAGTTGTACACCGATCGCATCGACGTCTACGACGCGCGCAACGGCACGGCAGTCGGTTATATGACGCCGGGCGCGAGCGTCGGCGGTACGAGCGGCTGGGTCGACGTCTATCTCGGCATCAGCGCGGCGCAGCGCGAAAACGGCGAGTACGTGGTGCTGGTCGAAGACGACGCGCGCGCGAAGCTGCTGATGTATCGCTGGACACCTTGACGTGCGTCGCTGTCGCGCCGAACACGAATAGACGGCGGCGCACGATCGGTATATAACAACTTTACCGATGCACCTAAAGGAGCGATGTTCGATCATGACGCAAGACGTTTCTCCCAAGCCGCCCTCCGACGATCGTCCCGAAATCGAGCAGCTCGACGCGGCGCTCAGTCACGTCGATCAGCAGATGTCGTCGGGTGGCATTGCGTCGGGCGCGGCGAAAGGCATTGTGTACAGTCTGATCGAAACGCTCGGCGCGCTGGTTGGTGATCCCGATCTGCCGGAGCACGCGCGTTCGGGGTACGAAGGGCTGCTGGAGGCCGCACGCGAGTTACGCGCGAAGCTGGAGCGCTGAGCGATGCGCTGAGTGGAACAGCTGAACCCGCGGGTCCTGTCCGCTTCGGCGTAGCCATCGTGCTGTCTGTGCTACAAAAGCGCACTGTGTAACTCACCGTGCGCTTTTTTTATGCTCTCTGCGACCGAGATCGCGTTGCTGGCCACCGGCATCATCGTGGTACTGGTGACGCCCGGACCCACCAACACGCTACTGGCGGCGGCCGGTTTGCGCGCCGGATTGCGCCGCGCGCTGCCGCTGATCGCTGCGGAACTGACGGGCTATCTGGTGTCGATCTCCGCGTGGGGACGCTTCTTCGCGCACGCGGCGCAAGCGTGGCCGTGGCTGCCGTCGCTGCTGCGCGTGGCCGCGAGTGTATATATCGCGTGGCTTGCGCTCGAGATGTGGCGCGCGGCGGTGGCACTGCCCGGCTCGACGCAACGCGCTGGCAACGTGCGCGCGCTGTTCGTCGCGACCTTGCTCAATCCGAAAGGGCTGCTGTTCGGCGGCACGATCTTTCCGGCCGCCGCGTTCATGCATTTGCCCGCTTATCTGCTCGCGATGGGGATGTTCGCGTGCCTCGCCGCGCCGATCGCGCTCGCGTGGATCGGGTTCGGCGCCGCACTCGGCAGCGGACGGCTCGGCTGGCTCGAACCGGCGAAGGTGCAGCGCGGCGCGTCGATCGTGCTCGGCGTGTTTTCGGTGTCGCTCGCGTGGGCCGCGTTGCACTGAAGACGGATGCGTTAGAGACCGCACCGAGACTCACGCACCGAGCGCCATCTCTTCCCCGTTCATCTGCGCCAGCAACTGGTGAATCTGCGCGACGACGGCCGCGCCTTCGCCGACCGCCGCGGCCACGCGTTTCGTCGACCCGGCGCGCGCATCGCCGATCGCATAGACCCCTTCGACCGTAGTCCCGAGATCGCATGCGGTGGCCGAGCCGTCCGCGCTGATGCCGGTCAGCACGAAGCCTTTCGCGTCGAGTTGCACGCCGCAGGTGCGCAGCCATTCGGTGTTCGGGTCCGCGCCTGTGAAGAGGAACAGATGACGCGTGTCGAAGTGATCGACGCCGTCGGGCAGTGGTCGCTTCAGCGCTACCGATACAAGCCCGTCCTCATCGCCGTCGAGCCGGCCGACTTCCGAACCCGGATGCACGAACACGTTCGGCAGCGAGCGGATGCGGTCGATCAGATAGCGCGACATCGTCGCCTCGAAACCGCTGCGGCGGATCAGCACGTGAACCTTGGCCGCGTGCGTCGCCAGATAGACGATCGCCTGACCGGCCGAATTGCCGCCGCCCACCAGCACGACCTCCTGGCGCTTGCACAGCTTCGCCTCGACAGGCGACGCCCAGTAGTAGACGCCACGTCCGTCGAAGCGCTCGAGCCCGTCGAGCGCCGGGCGCCGGTACACGGCTCCGCTCGCGATCACGATCGCCCGCGCGCTGATGTGGCCGCCGCATTTCAGCTCCAGCCGATACGGCGACTCCCCGCAATGCAGCGCCTTCACGTTGACCGGAATCGCGACGTGCGCGCCGAACTTCTGCGCCTGCACGAACGCGCGGCCGGCAAGCGCCTGGCCCGAGATGCCGGTCGGAAAGCCGAGGTAGTTTTCGATGCGTGAGCTTGCGCCTGCCTGGCCGCCCGGCGCGCGGCTGTCGAGCACGATCACCGACAGGCCTTCGGAGGCCGCGTACACGGCCGCGGCAAGTCCCGCCGGCCCCGCGCCGACGATCGCGACGTCGTACACGTACGCGTCGTCGAGATCGGGCAGCAGGCCTAAGCGAGTGGCAAGCTCCGGCATGCTCGGATGACGCAGGACCGAGCCGTCCGGGCAGATCACGAGCGGCATGTCCTCGCGCTGCGCGGCGAACTGCTCGATCAGCCGCAGCGCATCTTCGTCTCGTTCGTCGAGCACTGAATGCGGATGGCCGTTGCGCGACAGGAATCCCTGCAGCATCACGAGCCGCGCGTCATTGCTGTTGCCGACCAGGATCGGACCGCCCGCGCCCTTTTCGATCAGCGACACGCGCCGCAGAATCAGAGCGCGCATGATGCGCTCGCCGAGTTCCGCTTCGGCAACGATCAGCGCGCGCAGGCGATCGGGCGGAATCAGCAGCGCTTCGACGTCGCTGGTCGCGAGGCCGTTCACTAGCGAGGGCTTGCCCGACAGCTGCCCGACCTCGGCCAGGAAATGTCCGGCGCCGCGCTCGCTGATCACATGCTCGCGGCCGATGCCGTCACGCTGATAAACCTTCACGCGCCCTTCGAGCAGCACGAACATGCCGGGGCCGGTGTGGCCGGTCTCGAACAGCAACTCGCCGGACTTCCAGCGACCAATTTCACCGAAGCGGCGCAGCCGGTCGATCTCGGCGCCAGTGAGTTCCGGAAACATCTGATGCATCCGTGTCGACAGCGACGAAAACGGCGCGTCGGCAACGACTCCCTGCTGTCCTGCTACCTCTTGAGTCGAAACGTCTTGAGTCGAAAGCATTGAACCGCTCCTTCGATGTTCATCGCACGATTGAACGCAAGGCAACGCAATGCGCGCTCGCACGCCGGGACGAGCTGTGCCGCGCGCGTGAGGGGGACGATGCCGCCGCTAATTTCTACTAGACGGCTTTGGGCGCGATATCGTCGACCGTGACTTCCGGCGGCGGCATTTCGGGCAGCGAGTCGACCGGCTTGCCCGAGTCGCGCCAGGCTTCCATGCCGCCGCGCAGCGGCAGCACGTCGGAGAAACCGGCTTCGGTGAGCTGCTTGGCCATCCATGCCGCGGAAATCTCGTTCGGGCAGGAGCAGTAGATCACGAGCTTCTGATCGCGTGGATAGGAGGCGACGATGCCGTCGAGTTGCCGTTCGTCGGCGAATTGCGCGCCTGGAATTACGAACGGATCGAGCTTGCGCTTCTCCTGCGAACGGATGTCGAACACGACCGGTGCCTGACCAGCCTTGAACAGCGTCGCGAGTTCGTCGACTTCGATGCGCGCGGACGCGAGCTTCGCAATCAACTGACGGCGGCGGACCCACCGGTACGCCGCGTACAGCGCCAGTAACGCGACGACGACCACCGCCGCCGTGCGCCCGAGCCGCCCGGCGATTGCGAACAGCATGTCGATCTGCCGCGCGAACAGCGCGCCGATGATCAGGCCGGTGCCGGACCACAGCGCGGCGCCGACGCCATCGTAGGTGAGGAAGGTGCGGTAGCGCGTGCCCATCGCGCCGGCCATCGGGATCGACACGATCGACAGCCCCGGCACGAACTTCGCGACCGCGAGCACGCGCACGCCCCAGCGGCCGAAGAAGCGCTCGGTCTTTTTCACGCAGGTGTCGCGCGACAGCGACAGCCGGCAGATCGTCTTCAGCGTATTGCCGCCGTAGATGCGGCCCGCAACGTACCAGGCGCTGTCGCCGATCAGCGTCGCGAAGATCGACAGCACGAGGACCGGCAGCAACTGCGAGCCGACCGAGCCGGGGTGCATTGCGGCCATCGCGCCGAACAGCACGAGCGACGGCATGGCGGGCACCGGCAGCCCGAGCGCGGCGGCTAGCACGTTCGCGAAGACGAGCGCTGGTCCATATTGCGCGACGAGGTCATGTAGCATCGGTTTAACATCCGCGGCCCTTGCGGGCGCAGCGCGGTAAGGAACGCAAAGGGGAATGCAAGGATTATGGACGTATTTTCAAGACGTGCAACCGACCCGGAAGCCGGCAGGTCTTCTGGCTGCGATCAGGTCCGCATATATGGCCGCATGCCCCGATACACAAGCGTGACGACCGCTTGTGACAAGTGGTTGAAGGCCGGGTAAGGATGCTCGACGAGGCGCGCGCAAGCGTTTGCAGAAACCCGTAGGAAAGCGGGGATTGGCGGTTCGAGCGGAACAGATGGAGGCATGGCGACGCGCGCGGGCGCGCCCAATGCGAATCATCCCGCGCTGACGCGTAAAGGCGCGACGCAACCGGCGCGCGAGGCTGACGAGTCACGCGACGACGATGATACGCCGCGCCCCTGCTTCACTGACGATGATTGTGCTGTTCGCCCGGCAACTCGGCGCCATGCGCGCGGATCGCGGCGATCAGTTCCGCAGGCGTGATTTCGTAGCGCACTTCACGATGTATGCCCGGCTTGCGCTCATCGACCTCGATCAGCAGGATGCCTTTGCCGTCTTCGGTCGATTCGAGGCGCAGCGAGCGAAGTTCGCGCGCCGTTGCGTCGTCGTATTCGGTGAGCAGGGCCATTGACCCGGAAGACCCGGTAATGCGCATCGAAGTTGTCCTTGTTGCGTTGGTGATGGAAACATTGTACGGGGCGGATGGCTTGCCGTCTGCCGCGTCGTCGTGCCGTGTTGCGTCTGCCTCCGTCTCTATCTCGCCCGGGTTTTAGTCGAGTGTGATCGCGCCGCTAGCGCATTCGCGGTTGCGGAGCGAGCAACCAGTTTAACGCGACTCCTCGGTGCGACGGATGCATTTTTCATGCCCCTCGGCGGCGACTTGCGTTCCGGTTTTGTCATCCGGGTGACGCGGGCGCGGGCTAGGCAGCGTCCGGCGACAATCTCGCCGTTGTTGGCGTCGCTCCCGGATTCCCTCACCTTTCGCGCACGAATCGCGCGCTGAAAAAAATAGCCCGTCCGGATGAGGACGGGCCGTTAAACGCCGTTGTTACTCGGGTCAGCCTGCCCTTGCAACATTGGGCGCTGACGACTCCATCCTCGTGCTTCGTAGGCGGACTGTCGAGGTGGGACTAATGCGGATCTATCAGATCAAAGTGCTGCTTTCCGGTTCGACGTTCACACGAGGCCGGTCGTGTAATAGACCAGGATCACGAAGAAGACGGCGAGCGTCTTGATCACCGTGACCGCGAAGATGTCGCGATACGACTGCCGGTGCGTGAGACCCGTCACCGCTAGCAGCGTGATCACCGCGCCGTTGTGCGGCAGCGTATCCATGCCGCCGCTCGCCATCGCGACCACGCGATGCAGGACTTCGAGCGGAATGTTCGCGGCCTGCGCGCCCTTGATGAACGTATCGGACATCGCGGCGAGCGCAATGCTCATACCGCCCGATGCCGAACCCGTGATACCCGCCAGCGTGCTCACCGACACCGCGGCGTTGACCAGCGGATTCGGAATGCTTTTCAGCGCATTGCTGACAACGAGAAAGCCCGGCAGCGCGGCGATCACACCGCCGAAGCCGTATTCCGACGCGGTATTGAGCGACGCCAGCAGCGCGCCCGCCACCGCTGCCTTCGTGCCGACCGCGAAGCGGTGGCTGACGCGGCGGAACGCCGTCAAGATGACCATGATGATGCCGAGCAGCAGCGCGCCCAGCACGGCCCAGATCCCAACGAGGGCTTTGACGCTCGTTTCGACCGGCGCATGCAGGCCCGGCAGGATCTCCGGCGTGACCGTGAAGGACGGGCCGTACCAGGTCGGAATCCAGCGCGTCAGCATGAAGTTCGCGACGCCGACCACGATGAGCGGCGCGATCGCCAGCAGCGGATGCGGCAGCTCTTTGGATTCGACGCGCTCCGGCTCGTTGACGAGTTCGGTGCCGTAACCCTCGCCGGTCGCCATCGCGCTGCGGCGCCGCCATTCCAGATATGTCAGACCCACCACAATGATGAACAGCGAGCCGAGCACGCCGAGCGTCGGCGCGGCCCACGAGGTGGTCTTGAAGAACGTCGTCGGGATGATGTTCTGGATCTGCGGCGTGCCGGGCAGCGAGTCCATCGTGAACGAGAACGCGCCGAGGGCGATCGCGCCGGGCATCAGCCGCTTCGGAATGTTGCTCTGGCGATACAGTTCGGCCGCGAACGGATAGACCGCGAACACGACGACGAACAGCGACACGCCGCCGTAGGTGAGCAGCGCGCACACCGCGACGATCACCGCGTTCGCGCGCGAGCGGCCGATATAGCGGATCGCGGCCGCGACGATCGACTCGGAGAAGCCCGACAGCTCGATCACCTTGCCGAACACGGCGCCGAGTAGAAACACGGGGAAGTACAGCTTCACGAAGCCGACCATCTTGTCCATGAAGATGCTCGTGAAGACCGGCGCGACGGCGGCGGGCTCGGTGAGCAGGACGGCGGCGAGCGCCGCGATCGGCGCGAACAGGATTACGCTGTAGCCGCGATACGCGGCCAACATCAGAAACGCCAGCGCGGCGATAACGATGAGAAAGGTCATTGAGTCTCCATAGCCTGGTTGTTCTACCTTTTTGCCGTCCTGATCAAGCGACGGCGCGGCGCGGTCGAAATGCAGATTCCATGCCATGCCCGGCGTTTTGTCGCTGAAGCGCTGAGGCGCCTGGCGCGGGCGTGCAGCGGTGGCCCGAGGCATCGTTGGCGGATTGTACCCAGGTGTCTCCAAAACGGGACTTCAATGCGGTGAAGATCGCCGAAACCAGGGTAAGTCATAATGCATAAGGGCTGTCGCCTGTCTCTATTTGGAGATAAATTCGTCTAGAAATTGAGATTGATTAGAAACAAAACGGTAAGCGGAGACAGCGACAGCATGATGACCGACTGGACGGGCCTGCCCGCCACCTATGACGACGTGCTTCGTCGGGCGATGGAATCGCTGTTTCGCACGTTCGAAAACTTCAGTGAAGGCACCTTCATCGTAGACGGGCAAGCGCGCGTTGTCTGGATCAATAAGCGGTATGCGGCACGCTTCGGCTTTTCGGACCCGCAACAGGCGATCGGCCGCGATTGCGAAGCGGTGATCCCGAACAGTCTGATGCGCGAGGTCGTCAACACCGGCAAGCCGATCCTGCTCGACATCATGGAGACCGATCGCGAGCCGCTGGTCGTCACGCGCCTGCCGCTGAAGGACGATGCCGGCGCGACGATCGGCGCGGTCGGCTTCGCGCTGTTCGACGAGCTGAAAGCGCTGTCGCCGCTGTTTTCGCAGTACTCGCGGCTGCAGCAGGAGCTGATCGCGACGCGCCAGTCGCTCGCGCAGGCGCGCCGCGCGCGCTATACGTTCGGCAGCTTCGTCGGCACGAGCGCGGCATCGCTCGAAGTGAAGCGCCAGGCGCGGCGCGCGGCGCAACTCGAAGCGCCGGTGCTGCTGCTCGGCGAAACCGGCACTGGCAAGGAGCTGCTCGCGCATGCGATTCACGGCGGCTCGGCGCGCGCGCATAAGCCGCTCGTCAGCGTCAACGTCGCGGCGATTCCCGACACGCTGCTCGAAGTCGAATTCTTCGGCGCCGCACCCGGCGCGTACACCGGCGCCGATCGCAAGGGGCGGGTCGGCAAGTTCGAGCTCGCCAACGGCGGCACGCTGTTTCTCGACGAAATCGGCGACATGCCGCTGCCATTGCAGGGCAAGCTGCTGCGCGTACTGCAGGACAAGGAGTTCGAGCCGCTCGGCTCGAACCGCGTCGTGCGTGCGGATGTGCGGATCATCTCGGCGACCTCGGCCGATCTGCCCGCGCTCGTCGCGGCCGGGCGTTTTCGCGCGGACCTGTTCTACCGGCTCAACGTGCTGACGATCCTTGCGCCCGCGTTGCGCGAGCGTCCGTCCGACATCGAGGCGCTCGCCTACGCGATGCTCGAAGATCTGGCCGCGCAGGCCGGCGGCGGCAGCCACTTCGAATTGCACGACGACGCGTTGCGGCTGCTGTGCGCATACGACTGGCCCGGCAATGTGCGCGAACTGCGCAACACGTTGGAGCGCGCAGTGATGCTGTCCGACAGCGAACGCATCGATGCGCGCATGCTCGCGCCGTTCATCGGCTCGGGGCAGGGCGGTGCGGTGCCGCCGACGCGGACCCCGTCTGCCGCGGCCGCCGGCGTGGACGTTGCGGCAACCGCCGAAGCCACTTCGTGGAGCGACGCGATGGCCTCGTTCGAAAAGCGCTTTCTGTGCGACGCGTTGCGCGCGAACGGCGGCCGCGTGATCGACACTGCGAAACAGATCGGCATGGGCCGCGCGACGCTGTACAAGAAGATCGCCGCGCACGGCATCGACGTTTGACGCGCCGCACCCGCCCGGCCGCGCCGCGCGAACTGACGCAGCACGAGGGCAGCGTGGCACAATCGCGAGATCGAAAAACAAGACGTGACCGGGGTCTCCATGAAACGCCTTTCCTTCTTCGCGCGCCACTCGAGGGTCATGCTGGCCGCCGGCGCGATCGTCGTGCTTGGCGGTTGCAGCAGCAGTGCGCCGCTGTTCCTGCTGGACGGCCGCTCAACCACGCTCGTGCAATGCCCGGTCGGTTCCGACTCGTGCTCGCAACAGGCGGCCGCCAGTTGCAATGGCGCGTTCGACGTCGTGCGCCAGTCGAGCCAGGGCAGTACGTTGAGCCTGATCTACGCCTGCCGCGCGACCGCGAAGTAAGCACCTGGGAGCCGCGCCGGTGCAACACCGGCGCACGCGCCTGACCGATTCTTAAGCCGCATTGGTTTTTTTCATCTGTTCCCAGGCATTCCCTGTCAATTCCCGATACGCTCGCGGTTACCACATGGCTGTCATAAATTCATGCGCCTAATGTGTGTCCGATCCACGATTAGCATGCGAATTGGGTTAAGTAAGCCGCGCGCGGCATTTTTACAACGTTGAGTCGCCGCACAGCGATTATCCTTTGCGCCCCGACAACGATTTATCTTTACCTTCGGGGTGTCGAACGAAGTTCAGTGCGGCAGGCAACGGAACGTGAAATTTGACAGCAGTATTCTATTTAAACCGTTGGGAATTTAACTCCGGCGAGAAGAAACTGCCGGTTTTTTCCGGCACAGAAAAAGAAGAGGAAGATTTTCCCGCCACTGGCGGACATTAGTTCGGGCCGCGCGGGCCAACGCGGCTTCATGCTTTCGATTTTTTTGCTTCAACACTAATTCAATAGAATCCGGGGAAAGCAATGAATCATCAGCAACTCGAAAAAGACATCGAGCATCTCGAACAGATAATTTCCCATATTTCGGCAGAAGACCGTATTCCGTTGTCTTACTGGCGAAACCGCCTCCAGCTCGTTTCCGGCGCGGTTATCGTGCCGGCGCAGGCAACTCGCGTCAGACGTCTCGATGCCGCGCTTTGCGCATTGGAAAAACGGCAGAAAGCCTGAATGTCGTCACTGAGTCCGCCAACCGGAATTCGCAATCAGGAAAGCCGTCGTGTGCGCTCTCGCGGGACCAGTTATATCTTGCGGTTTGATTGCCAAAGCGACATGAGCTCGCGCACGCATTCTGTCACCGACACGGGACGAACATGCAGATAGCAGGACTTGCCGCGACCCGGCTCGCGATGCTGACCACCGCGATGCAGGGCTACGTGGAGCGCGGCGAAGTGGCGGGGGTGGTGTCGCTCGTATGGCGGCGCGGCGAAATCGGCTACTTCGAACCGATAGGTCTACGCGACGAAGCCGCGCAATTGCCGATGGAGCGCGACACGCTGTTTCGCATCGCGTCGATGACGAAGCCGGTGACGAGTGCCGCGATCATGATGCTGATCGAGGAAGACCGCCTCGCGCTCGATGCGCCCATTTCGCGGTGGCTGCCCGAGCTTGCGGCGCCGCGCGTGCTGCGTGATCCAAGCGGCCCGCTCCACCAGACCGATCCGATTCGCGCGCCGATCACGGTGCTCGACCTGCTCACGCATCGCGCCGGCTTCGCGTATCACTTCACGGCGACGGGTCCGCTTGCCGAAGCCTACGCCGCGGCTTTCAACGGTTTTGAGGCGAGCGGCGGCAACAGCGCGTGGCTCGCGCGCATCGCCGCACTGCCGCTGATGTTCCAGCCAGGCTCGCGCTGGCACTACGGCGTGGCGACCGACGTGCTCGGCGTGCTGATCGAACGCGTGAGCGGCATGCCGCTCGGCGAGTTTTTCCGCACGCGCATTTTCGAGCCGCTCGGCATGCGCGACACCGCGTTCTGGGTGCCCGACGCGCAACTCGCACGCCTCGCCACCGCGTACAACATCGATCCGGGAACGCGGCGTCGCGTGGTCGAGGATCATCCGGCGGCGAGCCGCTGGGCTAATCCGCGACGCTTTCAGAGTGGCGGCGGCGGGTTGATCTCGACCGCCGAGGACTATCTGCAATTCGCGCAACTGCTGCTCGGGCGCGGCCGCGTCGGCGACACGCGGCTGCTATCGCATCGCTCGGTCGACCTGATGCGCAGCAATTTCCTGAGCCGCGACCAGCGCCGCCTGCCTGCGTTCGGTCACGTGATCTGGGCGGGGCAGGGATTCGGCCTCGGCCTGTCGATCGTCGATGATCCGGCGCAGCAATTGCCGCTCGGCTATCGCTCGCTCGGCTCGTTCGGTTGGCCCGGCGCGTATGGCACGAGCTGGTTCGCCGATCCGGTCGAGAACATGATCGGCCTGATGCTGATCCAGCGCCGCTCGATCGACCCGTTCCCGATGGCCATCGACTTCGAACGCCGCGTCTACGATGCGATCGACGATTGAGCGCGGCCGCCGCGCCTGCGCTCGGCCGCCCGATTCACTATCCTGTGGTTTATTCGTCTGATAGTGTCCGCCAAACATTCATCGCGATTCATCGCAGTGCGTCTAATCGAGGGGGAACACCGGCATGGCCTCTTACAAACAGTTGACTGCGCAACTCGAAAAACTCCATAAGGAAGTCGCAGCAGCGCGCGACAAAGAAGTCGCGCAAGCTATCGCCGATATCAAGCAGAAGATTGCCGAATACGACCTGACCGCCGAAGAACTCGGCTTCACGAGCGCCGCAGCGAAGCCGCGCCGCAAGTCGTCGGCGTCGGCGGTCGCCAAGTACCGCAATCCGAAGACCGGCGAAACCTGGAGCGGCCGTGGGCGGTCGCCGGCCTGGCTGGTCGGGAAAAATCGCGAACGGTTTCTGATCGAAGGTTGACCTCCGCCGTGGATGCCAATGCGTCCTTGTTCTCTGAAGTGATGCGTCGTTTGATTCGTTCCGCACCGTTGCGAAGGTCCCGAAAACGCTCACCTTTGCGTGACGCCTGAACGGGTACAGCGAGATTCACCGACGTATTCGGACTTCGCGGCTTGCTTCGGTGAGCCAGGCTTTGCCGGGCAACGCACCGCGGCGGGTGCGAATCGTCATCCTGTCGCGTCGCCGCGCACCGCTCGCCGAACACCCACGCCAGCCTTTGCTGGCGGGCCTTTCCAGGCGTCGAGCCGGAGCCTGTTCGTAGCGTTGCGACGCTTTACCGCAGTTTTCCCGCATATCGCGATGGTGGTGCGTGCGCCGCAGCAGGTGCGCGCGTGCGCTTCCCGATCCTCACCTTTGACCGCGAATCGGTATCCGTCGCCGCAAGTCCCGAAAACGCTCACCTTTGCCCGCGAGCATGCGCGGCGCGCGCACGCTCGCGCCGTCGCCCCGCCCAGGGCCGCAGCCCTTTCCCCCGGCCGTCGCGCCAGACGTGTATCATTCGCACCTTGCGCCGTTTTTGCGCCAGCGATTCCCGCATGGTCGAACGCTGGGTCGTGACGCGTTCGCCACCCGTTTTCGGACGCGGTGCCAGCATCGGCCGACTCCGGCCCGCGCCCGACTCCCGCAACTCGACGCCGCCGCGCCACGCGCGGCATACCGGCCCGCCCAAAGCCGCCGGGAACCGCCCGAACCCCTTTCCGTGACCGCCAGACCCGATGTCAGTCTCCGAACTTAAACGCCGCCGCACGTTCGCGGTCATTTCCCACCCGGACGCGGGTAAAACCACGCTGACCGAAAAGCTGCTGCTGTTTTCGGGCGCGATCCAGATCGCCGGTACGGTGAAGGGCCGCAAGAGCAACCGCTACGCGACGTCAGACTGGATGGAAATCGAAAAGCAACGCGGCATTTCGGTCGCGAGCTCGGTGATGCAGTTCGAGTACGGCGATTGCGTGATCAACCTGCTCGACACGCCGGGCCACGAGGACTTCTCCGAGGACACCTACCGCGTGCTGACCGCGGTCGACGCCGCCGTGATGGTGATCGACGGCGCGAACGGCGTCGAAGCGCAGACGCTGAAGCTGCTCGAAGTCTGCCGCAGCCGCAAGACGCCGATCGTCACGTTCATCAACAAGCTCGACCGCGAAGTGCGCGAGCCGCTCGAACTGCTCGACGAAATCGAGCAGCACCTCGGCGTGGCGGCGGTGCCGTTCACGTGGCCGATCGGCATGGGCAAGGATTTTCAAGGCGTCTACGACGTCCAGCGCGATCAGGTGCGCGTATTCCGCGCCGGTCAGGACACGGCCGGCGGCGCGGTCGAAACGCTGCAGGCACTGAGCAACGAGGAAGGCGAGCGCCGTTTCGGCCACGCGTGGGTGCGTGCGAAGGAAGAAATCGATCTGATCAGCGGCGCGACGCCCGAATTCGACCGTGAGCAGTTCCTCGCCGGCCAGCAGTCGCCGGTGCTGTTCGGCTCGGCGATCAATAACTTCGGCGTGAAGGAGATTCTCGACGCGCTGGTTGACCTCGCGCCGCCGCCGTCGATGCGCATGACCGTGCAACGTCCGGTACAGCCGGAAGAGTCGAAGTTCACCGGCGTCGTGTTCAAGGTGCAGGCGAACATGGACCTCGCGCACCGCGACCGCGTCGCGTTCATCCGCGTGTGCTCGGGACGTTTCGAGCGCGGCATGGCGGTGAAGGTCACGCGCTCGAACAAGACGTTCCGTGCGAACAACGTGGTCACGTTCCTGTCGCAGCGTCGCGAGACGGTGAGCGAGGCGTATCCGGGCGACATCATCGGTATTCCGAATCACGGCACGCTGAGTCTCGGCGATACGCTGACCGAAGGCGAGCAGCTTCAGTTCGTCGGCCTGCCGTTCTTCGCGCCGGAAATTTTCCAGACCGTCGAAGTGGTCGATCCGATGCGCGCGAAGCAGCTCGGCGAAGCGCTGAAGCAGCTTGGCGAGGAAGGCGCGATCCAGGTGTTCCGTCCTGAAGCGGGCGGTCTGATGATTCTCGGCGCGGTCGGGCAGCTGCAGTTCGAAGTGGTGTCGCACCGTCTGTCGACTGAATACAAGGTCGACGTGCGGATGGCGCCGGCGCGTTACCGGCTGTCACGCTGGGTGACCTGCGACGATGCCGCCGAGTTGCGCCGCTTCACCGATTCGTACTCGGCGCGCATCGCGCTCGATGCGTCCGATGCGCCGACCTATCTGGCCTCGCACGTGTCGGAGATCGAGGTCGCGCAGAAGGCATGGCCGAAGATCGTGTTCAACGAGTTGCGCGAGCACTCGGGGGCGCCGTTCAGGAAGGCGATGTAAAGCCGCGAGTTCGCTGGCTTCGAAGCTAAAAAGCCGCGTCGTTCGACGCGGCTTTTTCTTTTCCGTCGCAACAACGTTCCGCGCCGGCGCGCGACTTCGCCTATGCTGACGGAACCACCCGCCCCGCCGCGAAGCCGGCTCCAATTCCTGTCCAACCGCATGGAGCGCCCGTGACCGTTCGCAATCTCGACGCGTTGTTTCGCCCGAAATCCGTCGCCGTGATCGGCGCGTCCGAGCGGCCGGGCAGCATCGGCGCGATGGTCTGGGCGCGTGTGCTCGAAGGCCGCTTCGACGGGCCGCTGTGGCCCGTTAATCCGAAGCACGCGACGCTCGGCGTCCACCCGGTGATTTCCGACGTCAGCGATTTGCCGCAGGCGCCCACCGTCGCGGTGATCTGCACGCCGCCCGCGACGTGGCCCTCGTTGATCCACAAGCTCGGCGGCATGGGCACGCGCGCCGTGATCATCGTCGGCGAGGTGCGCAGCGATGAAGACCGGCTCGAGCTGCGGCACGCGCTATCGGCTGCGCGGCCGCATCTGTTGCGCATCGTCGGGCCCGGTAGTCTCGGCGTGGTGTCGCCGGCGCTGGGCGCGCATCTGGGCGCGCCGTCTTGCACGGTCAAGGCGGGCGGCGTCGCGTGGGTGTCGCAGTCGAATGCGCTGACCAACGCGGTGCTCGGCTGGGCACGCGCGCGCGGGCTCGGTTTTTCGCACGCGGTGGCGCTCGGAGCGGAGGCCGACGTCGACGCCGGCGACGTGCTGGATTACCTCGCGAGCGACCCCGGCACCCGCGCGATCCTGATCGAACTCGATAGCGTGCGGGCGGCGCGCAAGTTCATGTCGGCCGCGCGCGCGGCGGCGCGCAACAAGCCGGTGCTCGCGCTGCGCTCCGGCCGCGACGATCCCGCCGACGGTCTCTATACAGCGGCGTTCCGGCGCGCTGGCCTCGTGCGCGTCGACGCGCTCGACGATCTGCTCGACGAAATCGAAACGCTCGGCGTCGGCCGCGTGGCGGCGGGCGCGACCGCAACGCTGATCACCAGCGACCGCGGTCTCGCGACGCTCGCGCGCGACGCGTTCAGCGCCGCCGGCGGACTGCTCGCGCCGTGGCCGGCCGCGGCGTCGGACGCGCTGCGCGAGGCACTGCCGCTGGCGGTCGGCGGCAATCCGCTGCTGCTCGGCGACGGCGCGCGCCCTGAGCACTTCGGCGCCGCGCTGAAGCTGCTCGGCGAGTATCGCGAGACCGGCACCGCCGTCGTGGTGCACGCATCGACGCATGGCGCGCCCGTCGACGACGTCGCGCAGGCGCTGATCGAACATCAGCGCTTTGCCTATCGCGGGCTGCTCGCGTGCTTCTTCGGCGGCGTAGATGCAGCGAGGCGCGACGCGCTGCATGCGCAGGGCATCCCGGTGCACACGACGCCGCAGCGGCTCGCGCGCGCGTTCGCCCGTCTGGTCGATTACCGGCTGGGCCGCGAACTGCTGATGCAAACGCCGGAAGGCCTGCCAGCGCAGATTCCCGAGTCGATCGACGCTGCCCAGGCGCAGGCTCGCGAAGCGTTGGCGGCGGGCGAAAGCGAACTCGCCGGGGACGCGGCGGCGCGGTTCCTGGCGCGATTCGGGTTGCAGGTGGAGGGTGTGGAAGAAGGGGGCGCCGCTGCGCCGGGCGCCGCTGCGCCGGACGGCGACACGCCGTGCGCCGATGCCGACAGCGCGACAAAACCCGTCGTCGACGTCGCCGTCGAACTGCACGACGACGACAACTTCGGCCCCGTGTTCCGCTTCGCCGCGCCGTCGATGGACGGCGTTTCCAGCGGGTTGCACGTGTACGGCCTGCCGCCGCTCAATCCGATGCTCGCGCGCGATATCGTCACGCGTTCGCAATACGCAAGGCTGGTCGCGCCGGAGCCGACGCTCGCCGCGTTGACGGCGTTGTCGCAAGCGGTTTGCGACGTGCGCGAGATCGTCGGCCTGTCGCTGAAGCTCAGGGTCTACCGGGACCGCGTGACGGTGGTCGATCCCGTGTTGCGGGTTGGCGGAAAGCGCAGCCGTCTCGCGATCGTGCCGTATCCGCGCCGCTTCGAGGAAACGATCGACTGGCAAGGTATGCGTATAACGGTGCGGCCGATTCGCCCGGAAGACGAAAACGCGCATCGCGAGTTCGTGAATGCGATGACGCCGGAAGATTTGCGGCTGCGTTTTTTTGGCGCGGTCGGCAGTTTCGAGCACTCGCAACTCGCGCGCATGACGCAGATCGATTACGACCGGGAAATGGCGCTGATCGCGACGGTCGACAACGAAGACGGCGTCGCACAGACGCTCGGCGTGGTGCGCGCGGTGGCCGATCCCGACAACGAGACGGCCGAATTCGCGGTGACCGTGCGCTCGGACCAGAAGGGGCGCCGCCTCGGCCAGTTGCTGATGCAGCGGATCATCGCGTACGCGCGGGCGCGCGATACGCACTGGCTGATCGGTGAAGCGCTGCGCGAGAACACGGCGATGATCGCGCTGGCGAAGGCCAGCGGCTTCACGATCACGCGGACCGAGGACCCCGGCGTGGTCGGCTTCCGGATGGCGCTCGACGAACCGGCGGGGGCGGACCCGAAGTCCGCCGCGCAGAATCAGCCGGGGCATTGAGCGGCTTACGTCGCGAGTCGCTCAACGCACGGTTTCATCGGATCACGCCGCCAGCTTTTGCGCCGCCTCATCGACCTGCGCGCGCGTGACCGACAGCTCATCGAGCCACGCCTGTGCATACACCGCGCCGGTTTCGCGTTCGAGCCGTGCGATCGTCGCCGCGCAGCGGTTCGCGTCCTTCAGCGTCGAAATGAACGATTTCACCGACTCGCCGCCCTTGAACGCGTCGAACAGCGGCACGCGAATTTCATCGGGCAGCGGGCGGGTGGTCCATTGGTACGGTTTGCCGTTGAACGTCAGCGACGGCGGCAGCACGCGCTCCTTGCGCGCGGCCGGGATCAGGCCATAGGTGCGCGCCGCTTCGCCGATCTGCTCGGGCGAAAACAGTTCGTCGGGCGTGATGTCGAATTGCTGGATGAAGGTCTCGATGCTTTGCATCGCGGCGGCGCGGTCGTCGCGGCGCTTCTGCGCGTGAGCGACGATGTCGCGCAGTTCATCGGCTTCTGCGGCGGTGATCGTGAAGCTCGACTGCTTCTGCTGGAGTTCGGAAAAACGCTGGAATTCGGAATCGGTCAGAAGTTTGGCCATTGCTCAATCGATGCGCGCGCATGAGCCCGTCATGCGGCGTTATTTTGGAAGGGCCGCCATTCTAAACCATGTGCGAATGCGTGCCGCCGCGCGAACCGTCGCCGCGCAAAATACCGCGCACCTTGGCAATCAGGCGGCCTGCTCGCGGAACATCGACAGCGCCTGCACCGTGTCGCGCAGCAGCGTGGTGGCCGCTTCGAGCGTCGGCGCGACGTACTCGTCGATCCGCCGCAGATACGGACAGGTGAGCACCGCGATCGCCTGTCCGGACGGCGCGAGGATCGGGAAGGTCACGTCGGTGACACCGAAGGTCTGCTGGCTGTCCTTCTGCCAGAAGCCCGCCGCGCGGATGCGCTCGCAGGCCTCCTCCAGCGCGTCGCGATCGAGCGTGACTTCGCCCTTCACCTTGGTGTGCTCGGCAAGCATCTGCTGACGCTGCTCGACGCTCTGGAACGCGAGCATCACGCGCCCCGAGCCGGTGTCGATCAGACCAACCCGCGAGCCGAGCCGCACAGACATACCCCACGAGCCCGGTCCGTCGACCTGGGCGATCACCAGCAAGTTGCCGCGGTCGTAGACGACGAGGTGGCACGACTGCTCGGCCGCGTCGGCGAAGCGCTGCATCAGTGGCAGCGCTTCGGCGATCAGCCGGTTCATCGGCGGATGCCGGTGCGCGAGCGCGAACAGCTTCAGGCTCAGCGAGTAGCGGTCGCCGGCCGCCGAGCGCACCACGTATTGACGCGCGACGAGGCGTTCGAGCATCCGGTACATCTCGCTCGCGTTGCGGCCCAGCTGCCGCGTGATTTCGGCGCGCGTGAGTCCTTCTTTCTGCTCGGACAGCAGTTCGAGAATGTCGAGGCCCTTGTCGAGCGCGGGGGCGCGGTAGCGGTCGTCGTCTTTGTCTTCGGCGTCCATCGTGAGGGTCGGGGTCTCGTCCGGAGTTCTTATTATCTGGTGCGGGCGCAGCGTTTCGCGAACTGAATGTCTGCTGTCCAGGGAAAACCCCGGGCATCCGCGTCGCGCAGTGTTCTTGACTTGTAAAAATTCGAATATGAATAATACGTTCATTGGTGAATGAGTGCACGCGTGAGCGAGACGCGCCCTTCGCGGCTGCGCGTTGGACCCGGCGCATGGTAAAAACACCACAAATAGGGAGACACGCTCATGTCGGCATCGATCGGATCGAAGATCGGGCAGCGGCGCCGTATCGGCCGGGGCTCGTTGCAGGTGAGCGGACTGGGGCTCGGCACGGCGCCGCTCGGCGGCCTGTACCGCGACCTGTCCGACGAGGAGGCCCATGCGACCATCGCCGCCGCCTGGAACGCGGGCGTGCGCTACTTCGACACCGCGCCGCACTACGGCAACACCAAGGCGGAGCATCGGCTCGGCGCCGCGTTGCGTCACTATCCGCGCGGCGAATATGTGCTGTCGACCAAGGTCGGCCGCCGCTTCGTACCCCGCACGTCGCCATTCGACGACCGCGAAGGCTGGCAGAATCCGCTGCCGTTCGAAGCGATCTACGACTACACGCACGACGGCATTCTGCGTTCGTTCGAGGACAGCCAGCAGCGCCTCGGCATCATCGATATCGACATCCTGCTCGTGCATGACATCGGCCGCGTCACGCATGGCGACCAGCATCCGCACTACTGGAGGCAACTGACCGAAGGCGGCGGCTTCCGCGCGCTGGAGCGGCTGCGCTCGACGGGCGCGATCAAGGCGGTCGGCCTCGGCGTCAACGAAGGCGCGGTGATCCTCGACGCGATGGCCGAGTGCGATATCGATTGCGCGTTGCTCGCGGGGCGTTATACGCTGCTCGAGCAGACCACCCTCGACGACCTGCTGCCCGCCTGCGAGGCGCGCGGCGTCAGTATTCTGCTCGGCGGCGCGTTCAATTCGGGCATTCTGGCGCGCGGCGTCGAAGGCGATCTGAAGTTCAATTACGGCGCCGCGCCGCCCGAGGTGATCGAGCGCGTCGCGCGTCTGGAGGCGGTATGCCGCGCGCACAATGTGCCGCTCGCCGCCGCCGCATTGCAGTTCCCGTATGCGCATCCGGCGGTCGCCACCGTGCTGACCGGCGCGCGCAGTGCCGACGAATTGCGCGAGAACGTCGCGTCGTTCGAGCTGCCGATCCCCGCGGCCTTGTGGTCCGCATTGCGCGACGCGGGCCTGCTCGACCCCCGCGCGCCCGCGCCCGAGGACTGAACCGACCATGCCGATCGATGCTCACCAGCACTACTGGGACCCCGCGCGGGGCGACTACGAGTGGCTGACGCCGGAGCTGAAAATCCTCTATCGGCCATTCGGTCCCGACGATCTGAAGCCGCTGCGCGAACAGGCTGGCATCGAGCGGACCGTGGTCGTGCAGGCCGCGCCGACGCTCGACGAGACCCGCTACCTGCTGGATATCGCGCGACACGAGCCGTCGATCGCGGGCGTGGTCGGCTGGGTGCCGCTGCTGTTGCCGAACGCGCCCGATCTGATCGAGGCGCTCGCGCGCGAGCCGAAGTTCAAGGGCGTGCGGCCGATGCTGCAGGACCTGCCCGACGACGGCTGGATCGCGAACCCCGACCTCACGCCGGCGATCGACGCGCTGATCGCCCACGACCTCGCGTTCGATGCGCTGATTTACGCGCGTCACGTGCAGTACGTCGAGATCTTCGCGCAGCGTTTTCCGGCGTTGCGCATGGTGGTCGATCATGGCGCGAAGCCGCCGATCCGCTTCGGCCAGGCGGGCTACGAGGTGTGGCGCGATGCGATTACCCGGCTCGCCGCATTCCCGCAGGTGCACTGCAAGCTGTCGGGTCTCGCGACCGAGGCGTCGCCGGGCTGGACCGAGGACACGCTGCGGCCCTACGTCGAGCATCTGCTGAACACGTTCGGCCCCGCGCGGCTCATGTGGGGCAGCGACTGGCCCGTGCTCGAACTGAACGGCGACTATCTGCTGTGGCATTCGGTGGCGACCACGCTGCTCTCGCCGTTGAACGACGCCGAGCGCGACGCCGTGTTCGGCGACAACGCCGCCGCGTTTTACCGGCTTTGATTTCGTTAGCAGCCCATTCAACTGGAGTCGTAGATGACACAAAGATTGGCCGGCAAAACGGCCCTGATCACCGCGGCGGGACAAGGTATCGGTCTCGCTACCGCCGAACTTTTCGCGCGCGAAGGCGCGCGCGTGATCGCCACCGATATCCGCATCGACGGACTCGCCGGCAAGCCGGTCGAGGCGCGCAAGCTCGACGTGCTCGACGGCGCGGCGATCAAGGCGCTCGCCGCGGAAGTCGGCACGATCGACGTGCTGTTCAACTGCGCGGGCTATGTGCATGCGGGCAATATCCTCGAATGCAGCGAGGAGGACTGGGATTTCGCGTTCGACCTCAACGCGAAGGCGATGTACCGTATGATCCGCGCGTTCTTGCCGGCCATGCTGGAGAGGGGCGGCGGCTCGATCATCAACATGTCGTCGGCGGCGTCGAGCGTGAAGGGTGTGCCGAACCGCTTCGCGTACGGCGCGTCGAAGGCGGCGGTGGTCGGGCTGACGAAGTCCGTCGCCGCGGATTTCGTCACGCGTGGTGTACGCTGTAACGCGATTTGCCCGGGCACGGTGTCCTCGCCGTCGCTCGAACAGCGAATCGCCGCGCAGGCGCAAGCGCAGGGCGCATCGGTCGATGCGGTGCAGGCCGCGTTCGTCGCGCGTCAGCCGATGGGTCGCATCGGCAAGCCGGAGGAAATCGCCGCGCTCGCGCTGTATCTCGCGTCCGACGAGTCGTCGTTCACGACGGGCCAGCTCCATGTGATCGACGGCGGATGGTCGAACTGATTCTGATTGATTGACGAACCGAACACTACTGAACGTAAAGGAAAGTGCAACGATGAAACTGCTTCGTTATGGGCCGAAGGGCCAGGAAAAGCCGGGCCTGCTGGACGCGCAAGGCAAGATTCGCGATCTGTCGAAGGTGGTGGGCGATATCGACGGCGCTGTGCTCGGCGATGACAGCCTCGCGAAACTGCGCGCACTGGATCCGGCAACGCTGCCGGTCGTCGAAGGCAATCCGCGCGTGGGCCCGTGCGTCGGCAAGATCGGCAAGTTCATCTGCATTGGCCTGAACTACGCGGATCACGCGGCGGAATCGAATCTGCCGGTGCCGGCCGAACCGGTCATCTTCAATAAGTGGACGAGCGCGATCAGCGGCCCGAACGACGACATCGAAATCCCGCGCGGTTCGAAGAAGACCGACTGGGAAGTGGAACTCGGCGTCGTGATCGGCAAGGCGGCGAAATACGTCGACGAAGCGAACGCGCTCGAGCACGTGGCCGGCTACTGCGTCGTCAACGACGTGTCGGAGCGCGAATGGCAGATCGAGCGCGGCGGCACGTGGGACAAGGGCAAGGGCTTCGACACGTTCGGCCCGATCGGCCCGTGGGTCGTCACGCGCGATGAAGTCGCCGATCCGCAGAACCTGAGCCTGTGGCTCGAAGTGGACGGCCATCGCTACCAGAACGGCAGCACGAAGACGATGATCTTCAGTGTCGCGAAGCTGGTGTCGTATGTGTCGCAGTGCATGAGCCTGCAGCCAGGCGACGTGATCTCGACCGGCACGCCGCCGGGCGTCGGCATGGGCGTGAAGCCGAACCCGGTATTCCTGAAGCCGGGGCAGACGGTGCGTCTGGGTATCGAAGGGCTGGGCGAGCAGACGCAGAAGACCTACGCGGCTGAGTAACGCGCTTTCTCTTCCTGTCTTATCGCTGTGAAAGGAAAGGCCGTTCCTGTTAAGCGCAGGAGCGGCTTTTTTCATGCCGTGCGGCTTTAATTCCCCGCCTCCTGTTCCCCATTCTCCCCGATCCGATTCACGGTCCCCTGCGCAACCGCCACCAGCTTCTCGCGATTCCCCTCCATCACGAACACGCTGCACTGGCAAGTGGCCTGATGCCGGCCCGCATAGACGACGCTAGCGCGCGCGATCAGCGTGCCCTTCACTGCCGGGCGCAGATAGTTGATCTTGTATTCACCGGTCACGACTCGCGGACCCAGCGATAGCGCGCCCGCGAACGTCAACGCATTGTCGGCGAGATAGCTGATGACGCCGCCATGCACGAAACCATGCTGCTGCCGCAGTTCATCGCGAATCGGCAGACACAGAGTGAGCTCTTCGCTGCTGGCGTGCATCAACTCCGCGCCCAGCAGCATGCTGAACGGCTGAGCGTGCAGTGCGCCGCGCGCCCGGTCGAGTAGGTCGGTCATCGTGGTTCCTTCGTGCAGAGTCGGGGTGGTGCATCGGTGCAACGGAGCATCCGCGCGGCGAGCGCCACGCGGTCCCTACCCACTCTAGGAAGTGCCGCTGCGCTGCGCAAGGTGAATCCTCGCGATGAGCGACGCATTGTTGCGCAAAACAACGTCAATCGCGATGATCGCCGATGAAACCTGCACGTAGAGCGCTTTTTGCGTGAATTGGCCTCAAGCCGTCACTCACCCTGCCGTTAACCCTGGGTGTAGCCCCCGTCATCCTTTGTTCCCAGGTGTCCCCGATGTTCAGCAAGATCAAGGTCGCATCCGGCCTGCTATGTGTTCTGGCCGCGTTCTGCGTCTTCCAGCTCGTCACGGTAGGGTTGGGCTTCTGGTCGCTGACGCGCACGCACGACGACGTCGGCGATCTGTCGAGCATCGCGCTGAAGCAGGTCGACGCGGTCAACCAGACGACGCAGCGCCTGATGGATGCGCGCATCAACCTGTCGCGCGCCGGCACGCGCATGGTGCGTGGGGGCACCGAGCCCACGGACATCGTCCAGCACGCTCGCGAACAGCTCGTTGCCGCCGATCAGTCTTTCGCGGCCTTCATGAGCGCCCGGAAGACCAGCGACGAAAACAGCGCGCGCGCCACGGCGCTCGCCGAACGCTACAAGGCGCTGCACGGTGCGCTCGCGGAGCTCGTGCAGTATCTCGACTCGAACAATATCCAGGCCTTCCTCGATCAACCCACGCAATCGTTTCAGGATGCCTATCTGGCGGAAGTGCACAACTTCGAGCAATTCGGCGACGCCGCGAGCCGCGCGTCGCTCGATTCGATCGATGCGCGCATGGCGGCGTTTCGCACAGTCAGCGCGGCGATTCTGCTCGCGCTCGTGGCCGGCACGCTTGCCGTCTTTACGGCGCTGCGCCGCGGCGTCGTGGCACCGCTCGAGGAGGCGGGCCGCCACTTCGAGCGCATCGCGCAAGGCCGTCTCGATCAACCGATCGCTGCGCGCGGCAGCAACGAAATTGGCCGCCTGTTCTCGGGCCTCGCCACGATGCAGGCGAGCGTGGCACGCACCGTCAGCAGCGTGCGCGAATCGGCCGACTCGATCCATCTGGGCGCCAACGAAATTGCGACCGGCAACGCTGACCTGTCCGCGCGCACCGAAAACCAGGCGGCATCGCTCGAGGAAACGGCGTCGAGCATGGAAGAACTGACGGCGACCGTGCGCCAGAACGCCGATCGCGCGCGCGAAGCCAACGCGCTCGCCGAGACCGCCCTCGACGCGACGTCGCGCGGCAGCGAAGTCGTCAACCAGGTGGTCGACAAGATGCATGGCATCGCGCAAAGCTCGGACAAGATCGCCGAGATCATCTCAGTGATCGACGGCATCGCGTTTCAAACCAATATCCTCGCGCTCAACGCCGCCGTCGAGGCGGCGCGTGCTGGCGAGCAGGGCCGCGGCTTCGCGGTCGTGGCTGGCGAAGTGCGCGGCCTCGCGCAACGCAGCGCGCAATCGGCGAAGGAAATCAAGACGCTGATCAGCGAATCGGTTGCCGAGATTCAGGGCGGTTCGACGCTCGTCGAGCGCGCCGGCGAAGCGATGAACCATGTGTCGGCGTCGATCTCGCGCGTCACGCAGATGATGGCCGAAATCAGCGCGTCGTCGCTCGAGCAGAGCACAGGTATCGAGCAGGTGAACCAGGCGGTCGTGCAGATGGATGAGATGACGCAACAGAACGCGGCGCTCGTCGAGCAGGCCGCGGCTGCGGCGGCTTCGCTGCATCAGCAAACCGAGCAATTGAAACAGGCAGTTTCGGTATTCGAAATTTCTGAAAGTGTGTTGCGCACGCAACAGCGTGGAGCAATCTCCGCGGCAAATGCTGAGTACGCATTAACCGTGGCACATGACCTTTAAGGCGGCGACGCTTGAAAGCGATGCAGAAATAGAAAATGGCTCGCATATTGCGAGCCATTTGCATTAGACGCGAGGGCCTGTAGAGGCGCCTATCGTGACGTCCAAGTCTGTCTCAAAGTACCTGAGGTACTTAGATCGACTGGATGTTTGCAGCCTGCTTGCCCTTCGGGCCTTGCTTGACTTCGAACGACACTTTCTGGTTTTCCTGCAGGGACTTAAAGCCCGATGCCTGGATTTCCGAGAAGTGTGCAAACAGGTCTTCGCCGCCGTCGTCCGGGGTGATGAAGCCAAAGCCCTTTGCATCGTTAAACCACTTAACAGTACCTGTTGCCATTTTTGATCCAAATAAATGTTGTGTATTGCATCGCGACCGACATTGCTCGAATGCAACAGCGAGCGCGAGGGGAGAGTTGTATCACGTCTTTGTGACAGACGCCAATCAACATGCATCCGGGTATTCCCCGGTTTTGACGTTTTTTCGCGCTTTCAGAACGTCTGACGAGAACTTTTTTGCGCCAGGGTTTACCAGCGGCATTAAATTTCCTCGCGACGCGGCCGCGGATATTCGTCCATCCATGCCGCTCGTTATTGAGACGATCGAGCGTTGAATTTCATCTATCGATGTGCAAATTCAGCTAAGTTCCAGCGCCCGATTCGGCACCCAAGGGCAGCGCCGCATAGGCGGTAGCCAGGTGATAGGGCGTGGTCGACGGCATGTCGGCGCGCGCAACTTCACCGCTCGAGGTCTTGCATTCGAACCAGCCTTGGTCATGCAAAAAGCATCGCTGAAAACGCGCGATCTGTTGCGGCAACGCCGCGCGCACGGCCGGATCGTCGTGACAGGCGAGTGCGCGCAGGTATTCCGTCTGCGCCCAGATCCGCTGGGTCGCGTCACTGACGTTGCCGCCCTCGTCTAACGATGCGCACACCCCGCCGTTGTTCGAGTCCACGCCATGCTGCTGCGCGAAGGCGAAAGCGCGCGCCAGCGCTTCGGTGAGCCCCGTGCCGTCGAACAGCGCGCCCGCCTGCCTGACCAGCCAGTACCACTCGAACTGATGTCCCGGCTCCAGGCGGTTGCCGCTCGCCCCGATCGGCAATTCGGCGATGCAGCCGCTCGGCGCATGCACGAAGTGCCGCGCGACCGCGTCAGCGAGGCGGCGCAACGCGGCGCCGAAGACGTTGTCGCGCGTCGCCTGGCAGGCGGCGAGCCACGCTTCGGTCAGGTGCATCAGCGGATTCTGCAGCGGCGTAGCGGTGACCTTCGAAAAGTCGACGTTCAGCGCGGCGTTGAACAGCTCGCCGTCGGCCGCGAAGTTCGACTGGATCAGCGCGCTCGTGCTGTGCACGAGCTTCAGCGCGTCGAGGTTGTCGGAGCGCCGCGCGTATTCCGCGCAAGCGAACACGACGAACGCGTGCGTGTAGAGGTCCTTGGTCGTGTCGAGCGGCACGCCGAGCGCGTCGACGCTGTAAAACCATCCACCGTGTTCGGTGTCCCGAAAGGTTCGTGTTAGCGAATCGAAAAGCACGTGTGCGTGTTCCATGTCGCCCGCTTGCGCAAACGTGAACAACTGGCGCGCGCAGGCCATCGCTCGATAGCGTTGCGCGGGCAGCGGCTCGCCTCCGGTGGCGTCGAGCGCTTCGTAGGGCAGCTGCAACGCATGGTTGAAGCCGGGCCCGCGCCACATCGGCAGCACCACGTTCGCGAAGTGCTCGCGCAGCGCGTTAGCGGCGGTGATCGTCGAAGCAGGGGGAGGGGTCGTGCTTGGCATGGTCGGTTGGTTCGGGCGCGTAACGTGCGCAGTGTATCGAGGCGGCGTTCAGGGTGGCGGTTCAGGGTTCCGCTCGGCCAGGTCGCTGGGGTCCGCGGCCTAGCATAAAGCAAACGCCTCGCGCTGACAGCTTGAGTCAAGCATTCGAAATGCTCTGCGAACAAGTGCGACGAAGTGATCATCACGCTGCATCGCGTGTCGAATGCGGAATACGAGTCGATCTGCGCGCGCCTTCGGCAATTGCAGGGCGTGCGGGAATTCCGGGGCGACGACGCGAGGTCGTGAAAGGCGCGCGCGGCTCGAAAGCGCGCAAATCGTCGGGGAATGGCTTCGGCGCGGGCGGAGCGCCATGCGACAATGCTGGCTCTAAATATTCCAACGGCAATGACGAGCGGCATCCGGCGCCCCGTTCCTGGCGACGACCGCTTTTTCCTCTATGGCAGATTCCGTAGCATTCCCGCAGTCCAGGCCCCGGCGCGTCGCTTCGAAGAAGCAGCGGCAGGGCGCCGTCTCCACCGAAACCGAAAACAAGCTGGCGCGTGCGGCGCGCTCGGCGCAACGCCTCGCGCAACTGAGCGGCGTCGGGCGCGACGACAGCACACTTGATCTGTTCCCCGACGATCCAACCCGCGCGACGCTCGAGGCAATGAACATCGACGTCCGCCAGGGCACGCTGCACGGGTTCGAACTGCCGGATGTGGTGCTGCAGGCAGTCGGCGCATTCGATGAACCTACGTCGCTCGACAAGGCCGCGCGTCGCACACCGCGAGCGACGAAGCTGGACGCACCGATGCCGGTGAACGAGCAGTTGAGCGGGTTTGACGTCGAGCCGCTGATGGCGACTGCGGACGCGCCCGCGAGCAAGCCCGCGCACGGCGCGCCCGACGATGCAACGCCGAACGCCGAAGCAGTCACCGACGACAAACGCACCCCGCCTTCGCGCGAATCATCCGCGCCGCTGAGCTCGACGATGGCCGCCGCGACCGTCGCGCGCAGCGTCACCGCGTTGCGTCAGGCGGCCGAAGCGGAGTCGGCAGCGACGGCGGGCGCGGGCAAGCCGCGGCAGCGTTTCGCCGCGACCTTCGCGAAAGCCGCGACGGCATCGCGCGATGCGTCCGCGGCGGCGGTTCCAGCTTCGTCCGCGACGTCCGCCGCGACCGAAAGCAGCAGCGCGAGCATGCAGCCCACCTCGTCAGAGGCTGTAACGGCGAAACAGGACGACAAGCCCTCGACCACCGAGTCCTCGACGACACCCCGGCCCGCGTCCGCAGACAACCAGGCCAGATTCGCCACGTCATGGCGTGAAGCGCGCCGCACCGACGCGGCCGCCGCCGCGCTCCGCTCGGAACCGGAACTCGACCGCGCGCGTGCCACCGCGTTCGCCGATACAGTCGATGCGCTCTACGGTGTGATCGCCGATCAGCGCCGCGCCGGGACCGATCATTCGCGGCGCGTGAAATGGATGCTGTCGATCGTGGTCGGTGCGCTGCTGGTCACGGTGGCGATCGGCATCGCGCAGACACTGCTGCTGATGCGCCTCACGCGCGAGACGACGGCCCAGCAACAGCGCATCCAACAGATGATGCAGACCCAGCAAGCGGCGATGGTGAGCCTGCTCGACGCGCATACCGCGATCGCTGCGTCGGCGACCGCGAATGCCGCGTCGGCGCCCGCCGTCACTCCTGCCACTGTCGCGCCCGCCGCCCCCACCGCGCCCACCCAGCCCAACGCCCCGCCGACCCACGCGAGGCACGCTCGCGCCCAGCACGGCCGCCCGTCCGGTCGCTAAATGGGGGATGTTGTCGGGATGCAACGCATCCCGACCTAACGACATCGCGACAACCCGCCGCAGAGAAATTTTGCTGCATTGCACTAGCTTTTCCCTAGGGGAAACCCCTATAATCATGAATAAGGGAAAACCCTAGCAATGCAGTCACTAACCGGGAGTCGCCATGAGCTACATCTTTGCACTGTTCCAAAAGGTCAGCGACCTCTTTGCGTCGCCCCATCTGCCGCTGGATTCGGACTACTCGTACGCAGCGCGTGCCCGTGAAGCCGAACGTCTGCGCCGCGCGCAGTCCACGCTTTTCGGCATCAAGCTGACGGACTAAGACTAGCCGTACCGTCCTGAGCGCGAGACGACGCGCCGGGGCGCGCACCCTCGGTGCGCTCATCATCAAGCCGCTATTCGCGAAACGCGAATAGCGGCCTTTTGCTTTTTGGATCATTTTTATCGCACCGCACCATTGCGCGACGAGACTTGCTGCGTCAGCGCCTGGCCTGCTGCATCGGTCCGCATCCATGCGGAATATTTCGGGGCCGAAATGAATGTAACCGGCTCTCACGCCGATTCAGCGGGTCGAACGACAGCGGCGCCGGGTAAGCCTTGTTGAATGCAGCAAGAAAGCGAAACCGCGCTTCCATCCTCCGGTCCTAACTATGAAATGCACGCTTACAAGTGCTAACGTCTTCATGCGATCCGGGCCGCTAAAGTGGGTCTCAAGCGTACGGCGTCTGGTTCGGAAGCGAATCGCAAGATCCGAACAAACACGGACGCTGGCCTGGAATAAAACTTTGACGGGAGGTCATGATGAAAACCTTTGGCAAGGCATCGCGGTCGCTGATCGCAACGCTGCTCGCGGGCGGCGCACTCGTCGCGGCTGGTAGCGCCTTCGCGCAAGACCGCGTGATCGTCGGCCACGGCCCGGCGCCGGTCGTGTACGGTCAACCGCACATGATGCCGGTGGGCTTGTCGATCAACATCGGCTGGCACGGCGATCGTTACTGGGACGGCCACCGCTACTGGGCGCACGACGACTGGATGCGCCGTCATCCGCACGACTACGATCCGCACCACCGCGGCGGCTATCGCGACGACCACCGCCCGCCGCCCCCGCGCTACTAACGCGCACCTGATCGCGCCGCAACAGGCGGCGTGACTCCACGAAGCCGGTCTTCCCTCCACGGGAAGGGCCGGCTTCGTTGCATTTAGGCCTGCAAGTCCGACCGGGGGAATGCGGCGTGCTGCGCTATGCTTCGGGACTTTCATCGATGGTTGCGGGAGCGCGTGTGGACAAGACGACGCAGGATGTAGCGATAGGTGTGGTGGGCACAGGACTGATGGGTGTCGGCATTGCGACGCAGGCCGCGCTGCATGGATACCGGACGATCGTGCACGACGTCGATCCGGCCCGGCTCGCGAGCGTCGCGCCGAAAGCGCAAGCGGTCCTCGACGAACTGATCGACGCGGGCCGGATCGACGATGCCGCCAAACAGGCGGCGCTCGCGCGCATCGAAACGCATGTGCAACTCGACGCGGTCGCGCAAGCGCGCTTCGTGATCGAGGCGATTCCCGAAGTGCTCGAACTCAAGCATCGCCTTTACACGACACTGACCGGCATGCTCGCCGATGATGCGATCCTCGCGAGCAACACCAGCGGCTTCCCGCCCGACCAGCTCGCCACCCCGCTTCGCGCGAAAGAACGCTTCGTGATCGCGCATTTCTGGAACCCGCCGCACATGATTCCGCTAGTCGAGGTCGTGCCGGGCACCGAGACCGCCCCCGAAGTCGTGCAGCAAACCGCTGCGCTGATGAGCGCGATCGGGATGGAGCCGGTCGTGCTCGCGAAGGCGATTCCGGGCTTCGTCGGCAACCGGCTGCAGTTCGCGGTGCTGCGCGAGGCGTTGCACATTGTGCGTTCGGGGGCGGCAACACCCGAGGTCGTCGATCGCGTGATGAAGGCTTCGCTGGGACGCCGCTGGGGCGTCGTCGGACCGTTCGAAAGCGCGGATATGGGTGGACTCGACACGTTCGTCGACATCGCGTCGCATCTGATGCCGCAACTCGCAAAGGCCGAGGACGTGATCGATCTGCTGCGCGCGCAGGTCGACGCGGGGCGGGTCGGCGTGCGCAGCGGCGCGGGTTTTCATGACTGGGACGAGGCGCGCATCGCGCGGGTCAAGGAGGGGCGCAAGCGCGTGATCGGGCGCGGCTAGTGCTGTATAAATAGCCGTTCCGTACCGCTTCTGCGCCGCTTTTTGCGCCACCCATCACACGAGTCTCAAGCCAACCCCGGGCCAAGTCATGTCTCACTACTTCTATGACCCCGCCGCCGGTCACGGCCTGCCGCACGATCCTTTCAAGGCGATCGTCGCGCCGCGGCTGATCGGCTGGATTTCGTCGCGCGATGCCGACGGCACGCTCAATCTCGCGCCATACAGCTTTTTCGGCGCGTTCGCGACCTTTCCGCCGATCATCGGTTTTTGCAGCGAGGGCCGCAAGGACAGCGTTGCCAACATCGAGGCGACCGGTGAATTCGTGTGGAATCTCGCCACCCGGCCGCTCGCCGAGCAGATGAACCGCTCGTCGGCGCCGGTCGCACCGCACGTCGACGAGTTCGCACTGGCCGGGCTCACGCCCGCGCCGGGCCGCAACGTCGCGGTGCCGCACGTGGCCGAATCGCCGGCCGCGCTCGAATGCAAGCTGCTGCAGATCGTGCGTCTGCATGCCGTCGACGGCAAACCGATGGACAACTATCTGTCGCTCGGCCAGGTGGTCGGCGTGCATATCGACGAGGCTTATCTGAAGGACGGCCTGTTCGACACGCATGCCGCACAGCCGATCATGCGCGCGGGTTATCGCGCCGACTATGCGCAGATCGGTGAAATGTTCCAGATGATCCGGCCAACGGCCTGAACGCTCAGGGCGTCGCGGACGGCGGCTTGCGTGAGGACTGCGCGGACGATTGGGCCGCGCAATCGCTGTTGCCGCTCCCGCCTACGGGTGCATCCACTTCCACCCCGACAACCGAGGCCGCGACCGGCGCGGCCGCCGTGACCTCCGCCGCGGTCGCCGCGGGCACCGGCTGGATCGGACGCGCGCGCGAACTGACGACCACTGCGCGCGGTTCGTTGTCGTAAATCACGGCCCGCACGCGCGGATAAATGTGCCGCTCCCATCGACGTCCGCTGAACACGCCGTAGTGTCCGACGCCCGTTTGCACGTGATGCGTCTTCAGATACGGCCGCAGACGATCGCACATGTCCTGCGCGGCGAGCGTCTGACCGACCGCGCAGATATCGTCCTTTTCGCCTTCCACGGTCAGCAATGCGGTGCGGCGAATCTTCGACGGCTCGACCAGCCGCCCCTCGACTTCGAGCGCGCGCAGCGGCAGCGCATGCTGCTGAAAAACCGTGTCGACGGTTTCCAGATAGAAGTCGGCCGTCAGATCCATCGTCGCGAAGTACTCTTCGTAGAACGTGCGAATCGTGTCGGCTTTTTGCGGATCACCCTTGCCGCGCTCGTAGTACATCGTTTCGAACGAGTCGGCGTGGCGGCCCGGATTCATCGCCATGAACGAGGCCAACTGAACGAAGCCCGGATACACGCGACGCTGCGCGCCGGCAAAGCCGAACGGCACCGCGCTGATCAGGTTGCGCTCGAACCACTCGATCGGCCGGCTCCTCGCCAGTTCGTTGACACGGGTCGGATTGATGCGCGTGTCGATCGGACCAGCCATCAGCGTCATGCTGGCCGGCTGCGCGGGATGGTCGTCGGCGGCCATTAGCGCGACGGCCGCGAGCGCCGCGACGGTCGGTTGGCACACCGCGAGCAGATGCGTGCCGGACCCGATCGTCGCGGTGAAGTCGATCACGTGGCGCACGAATTCGTCGAAGCCGAAGCGGCCTTCGCCGAGCGGCACGTCGCGCGGGTTGTGCCAGTCGGTGATATAGACGTCGTGCTCGGGCAGCATAGTGCGCACGGTTGCGCGCAACAGCGTCGCGAAGTGTCCCGACATCGGCGCGATCATCAGCACGCGCGGCTGCGGCGTCGAAAGCACGGCGTCCTTGCGAAAATGCAGCAACGAGCAGAACGGCGTGCGTGCGACGACTTCCTCGACCACCGCGACCGGCTCGCCTTCGGTGACGACGCTGTCGATGCCGAACGGCGGCCGCTTCGGCGTGAGTCCGCCGAGTATCAGCAGTTCGCAGGTCGCGCGCAGCGAGCGTCCGTGGGGCGTAGCCGCGAATGCGGGCCACGCATCGAGCGAGTGGTTCCCCAGCGCCGCGCCGTGTCGCAGCGGTAGCAGCATGTCGGCGCAGGCCTGATAGGCGGGATAGGCGAACAGATTCATACTTTCACTCGAATGCGCCGGAAGAACAGGAACCCGAATAAAAGCAAGTGATGCGCCAGGCGCTGGCGCGCGTTGCCCGGTGTGTCACGGTATGTCCGCGTGCGTCGGCATATCATTTGCGTGCGTAGGCGAAACGGGCCGGCCTTGCCGCGCTTTGGTGCGTGCGCGCACCGCGGCGTGCATACCTGCAGGCACGCGCGGCGCGATACCCGATCTGGAGGACACACGCATGGGAAATACTACGCTCACGATTAGCAGCAGGAACTATTCGTCGTGGTCGCTGCGCGGCTGGCTGCTGACGAAGTTCAGCGGCTTGCCGTTCGAAGAGATCGTGGTGCCGATCGACGACCCCGCGACGCGCGCCGAACTTCTGCTGCTCTCGCCGTCGATTCTGGTGCCGTGCCTCGTGCACGACGGCGTCAAGGTCTGGGACACACTGGCGATCGCCGAATATCTGAACGAGCTGAACCCGCAAGCCGCGCTGTTGCCGCACGAGATCCGCGCCCGCGCGCATTGCCGCTCGATCTGCGGCGAGATGCATTCGGGGTTTGCGTCGTTGCGCTCGGCGTTGCCGATGAACCTGAAGGCGCATTTCCCGGGCTTCAAGGTCTGGGCCCGTGCGCAATCGGATATCGAGCGGATCGTGACGATCTGGCGCGAATGCCTGAAGGAGTACGGCGGCCCGTTCCTGTTCGGCGAGCGGACCGCGGCGGACGCGATGTACGCGCCGGTGGTCACGCGTTTCGTGACCTATGACGTGCAACTCGATCCGGATATCGTCGAATACGGGCAGCACATCATGGCGCTGCCCGAAATGCATGAGTGGATCGCGCTCGCGCGGCAGGAGGTCGAGGAGATCGACGAGCTGGATGTCGAGTTCTGAGCGCGGCGGGCGGCGTGCGTCGCCGCCCGCAGTAAGCAGATCCGTTAGCCGCGCTCGCCTTCCAGCTTGAACACGCTGACCAGTTGCGCGAGCCGCGCAGCCTGCTCGCGCAACTCGGCCGCCGCGGTTTCCGCATCGACGACGATCGTTGCATTCTGCTGCGTCGCCTCGCCGATCTGCGTGACCGCCCGGTTGACCTGCTCGATGCCGCCCGACTGCTCGCGCGACGCGACGTTGATCTCGCTCATGATCGCGCGGACCTGACCGACCTGAGTGACGATTCCCTGCATCGTCGCGCTCGCTTCTTCGGCAATCCGAAAGCCGCTGTCGACGTTGGCGCTCGACGCCGCAATCACTCCCTCGATCTCTTTCACCGCCGCCGCGCTGCGCTGCGCGAGCGCGCGAACTTCCGACGCGACGACCGCGAAGCCCTTGCCGTGCTCGCCCGCGCGCGCCGCTTCGACGGCCGCATTCAGCGCAAGGATGTTGGTCTGGAAGGCGATGCCCTCGATCACCGTCGTGATCTCGGCGATCTTCTGCGACGAGCGGCCGATCTCGCCCATCGTCGAGACCACGCGTTCGACCGCGCGGCCGCCTTCGAGCGCGGCGTCGGAGGCTTGCGTGACGAGCGTATTGGCCTCGGTCGCGTGATCGGCGTTTTGTTGCACGGTCGACGTGATCTGCTCCATGCTCGCCGCGGTTTCCTCGAGGCTGCTTGCCTGGGTCGCGATGCGCATCGCGATGTTGCCGCTGCCGGCGGCGATTTTCTCGGTGCCCGCCGACATGTCGGCCGACGCGTTGCGCACCTGCGCGACGATGCGCGCGAGTCCTTCGCCGATGCCGTCGATCGCCTGCATCAGGCGGCCGATCTCGTCGGCGCGGGCGCGGCCGTGCTGTGCGACGCGTACGCTCAGATCGCCCGCGGCGAGACGCTCGGACGCACGCGCGGCTTCGTCGAGCGGACGGCTGACGAGCCGCCGCACCGCGATGAGGAACACGATCGCGAACAGGCCGACCAGCGCGAGGCCGAGCAGCAGGAATTGGTTGCGGGTGCGCACGACGTCGGCCATCACTTCGTCGCGCGGCGCGACGCCGCCGACGAGCCACTGCCACTCCGGTACCGTGACGAACGACACGAACTTGTCGCGCGCGTCACTCTCGGCGAGCGTCGCGTCGGCCGAGCGGTAGTCGAGCTCGCCCTGCTTCATGTCGAGCATGCGCTGATACGGTGCGTTCGCGTCGTCGGCTTTCTGGCCCGCGGCGGCCGGATGCACGAGCAGCTTGCCGCGCTCCGCGCCGCTCGACGCGTCGAGCACGAAGTAATAGCCGCTCGCGCCGATCTTCAGCGAGCGGATGCCATCCTGGACCGACTGGATTTCCTTGTCCACGTCGACGCCGACGAACAGCGCGCCGATCACGCGGCCGCTCGCGTCGGTGATCGGCTTGTACTGCGTGATCATGCGCTTGCCGAACAGCGCGGCGAGGCCGGTGTACGTGCGGTTCGCGAGCAGCGGCGCATACGCGGGCCCCTTGCGGTCGAGCAGCGTGCCGATCGCGCGGGTGCCGTCCTGCTTCTTCAGCGACGTGGTCACGCGCACGAAGTCGTCGCCGCTGCGCGCAAAGATGGTCGCGATCGCGCCGCTGCGTTGCAGGAACTGGTCGGGAATCGTGAAGTCGAGGTTCAGCATCTTGTCGCCGGCTTTGAAAGTCGGCGTCGGGGTGCCGCCGATGTCGACTTTCTGCGTGTCGTCGAGCGAGAAGTCGGTGGGCAGGAAGCTCGCGAATAGCGTCATCGACCGATCGACCTCGGCCGACAGCGCCTTGTCGAACAGTGCGATCATCGCGGCGATCGAGCGGTCTTTTTCGGCGATGCGCGCGAGCACCTGGTCGCGCACCTGGTCGCCGGCGGCGCGTGCGAGCGCCCACGCGAAGCTGCTGAAAATTACGGCGACCAGTACGCACGAGAGCACGGCAAGCCGTACGCCGACGCTGGCGCGGCGCGAGAAGAGTGATTTCATGGGCGGGCGTGAAATGGGGATAGGCGATGCTCGTCGGGCGTGGCCTCGATCGGCATCGATTGATTGGTTTACGGCTTGGGAGACGGCGGGCTTGAGGGTGAATGAAAGCCGGCCGCAACAGGCTGAAAGGGGCCGCAACGGGCCCCCAAAAAAGGACTAGCGGGAAGGTGTTCCTGCGCGGCTCAGCGCGCCTGATCGACCGCGCGACCGGGCGCTGTGCGCCACGTCCGCAGCAGCAGCGCATTGGTGACGACGCTGACGCTCGAAAACGCCATCGCCGCGCCCGCGAGCATCGGATTGAGCAAGCCGAACGCGGCCAGCGGAATGCCGATCAGGTTGTACACGAATGCCCAGAACAGGTTCTGCTGGATCTTGCGCCAGGTTTTGCGCGAGATGTCGATCGCATCGGCGACCAGCGCCGGGTCGCCGCGCATCAGCGTGATGCCGGCGGCGTGCATGGCGACGTCGGTGCCGGTTGCCATCGCGATGCCGATGTCGGCGGCGGCTAGCGCGGGCGCGTCGTTGATGCCGTCGCCCGCCATCGCGACGATGCCGGCGTGGCGCATCTTCAGGTCGCGGATCACGCGGGCCTTGTCGTCGGGCAGCACCTCGGCGTGGGATTCGTCGATGCCGAGCGCCCGCGCGACGCTCGCCGCACTGCCGTGGTTATCGCCGGTCACGAGCACGCTGCGGATGCCCATTTGCGCGAGCCGCGCGACGGCAGCGCGCGCGCTCGGCTTCACCGTGTCGCCGAACGCGATCAGCGCGAGCGCTTCGGGGGAGTCGGGCGCGCGCGTCATCAGCCATGACACCGTGTTGCCCGCCGCTTCGAGTTCCTTTGCGCGGTCGGAGAGCGCGGTCGGCAGAGCAATGTCGAGCTCGCGCAGCCAGCGGGTGCTGCCGAGCGCGAGCGTGCGGCCGTCGACGTCGGCTTCGACACCCCGGCCGGCGACGGCGCGAGCGGCGGTGGCGCTTGGCCCGCCTTTGTATTCGCCGGCCATGTGCCCGAGTTGAGCCTCGTGCGCGCGCACCACCGCTCGCGCCAGCGGATGGTCGCTATGCCGCTGCACTGCCGCCGCGAGCGCGAGCGCTTCGTCGCGGCCCGTGCTGCCGACCGGCTCGAACGCCGTGACCGATGGCTGGCCGAGCGTCAGCGTGCCGGTTTTGTCGAACGCGACGATCGACACGCGATGCGCGATTTCGAGCGCTTCCGCGTCCTTGATCAGCACGCCGTGGCGCGCGGCGACGCCGGTGCCGGCCATGATCGCGGCGGGTGTCGCGAGTCCGAGCGCGCACGGGCAGGCAATCACCAGCACCGCGACCGCGTTCAGGATCGCGGTTTCCGCGCCCGCGCCGGCGATCAACCAGCCGATCAGCGTCAGCGCGGCGAGCGCGAGAATCGCCGGCACGAAGACCTCACTGACGCGGTCGACGAGCCGCTGGATCGGCGCCTTCTCAGCCTGCGCGCTCTCGACGAGCCGGATGATGCGCGCGAGCGTCGTCTCTGCGCCGATCGCGGTGGTCGTCACCACGAGCGCGCCTTCGCCGTTGATCGAGCCGGCCGTGACGGCGTCGCCGGTCTGCTTCGGCACCGGCAGGCTTTCGCCGGTGATCAGCGCTTCGTCGATATGTGTGCGGCCTTCGAGCACCGCACCGTCGACCGGCACGCGTTCGCCCGGCCGCACGATCACGATGGTGCCGACCCGCACCTGTGCGAGCGGCACCTCGCGTTCGCCCGCGCCGTCGCGAATGCGCGCCCGTTCGGGGCGCAGCGCGTTGAGCGCGCGGATCGCGTCGGTGGTCTGGCGCTTCGCGCGTGCCTCGAGCCATTTGCCGAAGCGCACCAGCGTGATCACGACCGCCGATGCCTCGAAGTACAGATGCATCGTGTCGCCCGGATGCACCGCGAGTTCGTAGACGCTGACGCCGTACGCCGCCGATGTGCCGAGCGCGACCAGCAGGTCCATGTTGCCCGCGCCGGCGCGCACCGCGCGCCAGGCGGCGCGATAGAAGCGCGCGCCGAACACGAACTGGACGATCGACGCGAGCACGAACTGCGGCCACGCCGGCAACATTGCGTGCAGGCCGAACCATTCGCCGAACATCGGCGCGACGAGCGGCAGCGTCAGCAGCGCGGAGGCGACGACGCTCGCGAGGTCGCGGCGGGTTCGAATCTGCTTGCGGTCGACGGCGGGGGCGTGCGTCGTGTCGACGATGTCGCTGACGTCGCCGGTCGAGGCGGCCGTAGCTGCCGTCGTCTCGACCGGAGCGACAGCAGCAGGCGGCGCGCTCAGCGTCGCTTCGTAGCCGGCTTTCCTGACGGCGGCGATCAGCGCGGCGGCATCGGCGGATGCGGTGCCTTGCTGATGAACGATGGCGGTTTCGGTTGCCAGATTGACCGACGCGCGCGCGACGCCAGGCACCTTCGCGAGCGCCTTTTCAACGCGCAACGCGCAGGCGGCGCAGGTCATGCCTCCGATCTCCAGTTCAGTGCTTAGCGGCGTGACGGCGGGTGTCGTGGTTTGCGTCGCGATTGTCTGTTCGGCGACATCGGCGTTCGCGACCGGCGTCGCTTCGTATCCGGCCTTGCGCACGGCGTCGGCCAGTTGCTGAGGCCCGAGCGTCGCGTCGCTTTCCACGCGGGCGCGCTCGGTTGCGAGATTCACCGATGCGCGCGCCACTCCCGGCAGCTTGGTCAGCGCTTTTTCGACGCGGCTCGCGCACGACGCGCAAGTCATCCCGCCGATGTCGAGTTCGACGACGCGCGTGGGTGAAGATGGGGCGGCAGCGTCGGCGGGGCGCTGCGGGTTGGCAAGTCCGGTCATGGCAGGCAAGGCTCGTGGCGGCATTGGGCCGCATGGTGAAGCCAGTATCGACCTTCCCATGATGGGAAGGTCAAGACCGGATTATGCGGCCGCCGTCAAAACGCCGGCGGCGCATCGAGCATCGCCTGTCCCACCGCTTTCTGTTGATCGCCGTCGCGCGCGAGCAGCGTTTGCGCCGCGCCGCGCCGGTCTTCGGCCGCCTTGTTCTGGCCGAGCTTCCATTTGCCGACGAGGCGCGTCACCTCGATCTCGATACCGACGATCGCGCCGAGCATCTGTGCGATGTAGTCGGCCGGCGCGTCGCCCATCTTCCACGGCACCGGCTCGCCGGCTTCCATCTTGCGGGTGAGTCGCGCGACGAGGCCGCGCACGAACGATTCATCGTCATGCACCACAATCCTGCCATGCGCATGCACGACCATATAGTTGTAGGTCGGCACCTGCTTGTGCGTTTCGTGTTTGCTGGGGTACCAGCTCGGCGAAATATAGGCGGTGGGCCCCTGGAAGATCACGAGCGCTTCGGGACTAGCCGCGGCTTCCTGCCAGACCGGGTTCGCCCGCGCGACGTGCGCGCGCAGTACCAGTCGTGACGAATCCGCCGCGTCCGCCTGCGCCTCGAACGGCAAATGATTCGCATCGAGCCCATTGGGGCCGTGCGTAATCAGCGCGCCGAACGGGTGCTCGGCGATCAGGCGGTGAAGAACCTCTGGACGGTTCTCTTCGAAATGGGCGGGCATGTACATTGAAACGCTCCGAATGCAGGACGACGAAAGAGTAGGGGCGAACCGGCAAGAAGGCTGTTCGCCGGACCCGCAAATCAAAAAGCATGACGCGCTCGCGCGAGCCGTTGGCGAGGGAACATAATGTGGCAACGACGCTGAATGCTCCCTCGGGTATCCGCTGCGCGCCGCCAGATGCAATTCCCTGCTTTGTGCTTGCCTGGCTAGCAAGGATACGATACAACGCGAGGTTGTCGGAATCGCAATCCGCGGACTCGCTGCGCAGTGTTTCGGGAGAACTGCGCATGCACGTGGCGCTGCATACCGGCATCTCATATAGGACTGCACGCTCCGCACTCTGAACGAATGATAAAAAATCTCCGAGAACTGTTTTTGCTGCAACGAACCTGCGGATCGCTCGCGGGTCTCGCACTGCTGGCCAGCTGCGCGTCGACCCCCACTGCCACGCAACAAAGCAACGGCTGGGTCAAGGACGAAGTCGCCGACTCGTACGTATTCGGCTATCCGCTCGTGCTGATGAGTGCCGCGCGCGATGCGGCGGTCGGCACCGAGCCGGGCCAGGCGCCTTTCAACACGCTGCGTCACGCACAAGCGCTGCCGCCGATCGGCGCGACCAACCCGCCGCAGCCGAGCCTCGACACGCTCGATTCGACCGGCTGGCTGGACCTTGCCACCGAGCCGGTGATCCTCGCGCTACCTGATTCACATGGCCGTTACGTCGATGCGCGCGTGCTCGACATGTGGACCAACGTCGCGTGGTCGACCGGGCCGCAGCTCGCCGCGGGCACAGGCACCGCGAAGGGCCTGCGCGCGCAGACGATCGCGTTCGTCGCACCGGGCTGGAACGGCGAGTTGCCGAAGGGCGCGAAGCGCGTCGAGGTGCCGACCCGCAATGCATGGATCAGCGTGCGCATCCAGTCCGGCGGCGCGCGCGATTTGAACGCGGTGCGCAAGCTGCAGCAGGCGATCCGTCTCGAACCGCTGAGCGTGTTCGTCGGCGACGCGGAGCCGGCGGTGCCGCCGCGCGGTTACGCAAGCGGCGTCGCGGGCCCGAGCCGCACGCCGGCTCAGCAGGTCGCCGCGCTCGACGCGAGCGCCTTTTTCGGCCGTCTTGCCGACGCATTGCCTGACAATCCGCCGACACCGGCCGATCCGCACGCGCTCAAATTCCTCGCCGACCTCGGCGTGACGCCGGGCGATCCCGTGAAGCTGCCGAAGTCGTCCAATGTGCTCGCGGCCGGTCTCGCCGACGGTCGCGAGCGCGTCGCGACGCCGCCGTCGAATCTGCTGAGCGCGAACGGCTGGAGCTGGTTCGGCGACGCCGTCGGCAACTATGGTCCCGACTATGGATTGCGCGCCTATGCGGCGAGCGCGCAGTTGGGGATCGGAACGAAGGATGACGAAGTCCGCGCGGTCGTCACGCAGGACAGCGACGGCAACACGCTGAACGGCGCGAATCGCTACGTGATCCACTTCGCGGCGAACCAGCTGCCGCCGGTGCGCGGATTCTGGACGATCACCGCGTACACGAAGGATGGCGCGCTGAGCGAGAACGCGCCGGCGCGGCTCGCGGTTGGCGATCGCAATGGCGCGCGCCGCAATCGCGATGGTTCGCTCGACGTGGTCGTGTCGTCGACGCGCAGCCGCACCGGCAACTGGCTGCCCGCACCGCGCGCGGATATGCAACTGGTGCTGCGGCTGTATGCGCCGAAGCCGCAAGCCACCGACGGCAGCTGGCAGCCGCCGCCGGTCGTGCGGCAATGATGTGAACGGCGCGCGGGCAAACCGCGCGCCGTCCGGTTTCGTTATTTAACGCTTGCGAGAATTCTTCGCGGGAAAGCCGGTCAGTCAGCCGCACGAATCGTGAAGGCGGGCCTGACATTCCTGTCTAACCATTGATTCAAGACTTATACTGCCGCTTGCGGGATCTCTGTTTTTCGCGGCGGGCTTGCCGCCGCATTCCTCCACATCGAGCATGGCAAGCCTCAATAAAGCATCGTTAGCCTCCTCCATTCAGACTGTGCGCGCGGTCGCGCAGTCGCACCGTACGCGGCGAATTCTCGTCGGTCTGTTGATCTTCGTCGTCGTGTTCGGCCTGCTCGGCTTTTTCGCGGCGCCGCCGCTGATTCGCCATATCGCGAGCCAACAACTGAGCAAGCAGCTCGACCGGCCGGCGTCGATCGGCCGTATCGCGCTCAATCCGTACACCCTGCGTTTCGAGGCCGACAACGTGCATATCGGCGAGCGCGGCGGTGCCGGTGACTTCGTCGATATTTCGCGGCTCATCGTGAAGCCGTCGTGGAGTTCGCTGTTTCGCGGCGCGCCGATCGTCGACGAAGTGCAAGTCGATTCGCCTCGCTTTCATCTCGTTCGCCTCGATGCGCAGCACTTCAATTTCAGCGACCTGATCGAGAAGTTCGCGAATCAGCCGGCAACACCGAACAGCAAGCCGACACAGTTCTCCGTCTCCAACATTCGCGTCGAAAATGGCCAGGTCAAGTTCGACGACCGCGTGCTCGGCACGAGCCACCTGATCGATCAATGGAAGCTCGGCATTCCGTTCATCGCGACGCTGCCGTCGAAGACCGATATCTTCGTCGAGCCGCTGCTGCGCGCACGCATCGACGGCGACAGTGAGCTCGCGATCGACGGCAGGACCAAGCCGTTCGCGGCGTCGCGCGAGTCGGAAGTGTCGCTGCGCTTCGACGATCTCGACGTGCCGAAGCTGGTGTCCTACGCGCCGTCGAAGCTGCCGGTGATCGTGCAGTCGGGCAAGCTGTCTACCGACCTGAAGCTGAACTTCGTGATGGCGAACGATACGCCGTCGCTGCGCGTGGCCGGCACCGTCGACCTGAGCGACGTCGACGTGCAGGATCAGGGCAAGGCGCCGTTTTTCGCCGCGCGCACGGTGCATGTGGCGGCTGCATCGCTCGAACCGTTGAGGAGCGTCTATCACTTCGACGATATCCGCATCGACGCGCCGAGCGCGAATCTCGCGCGCGACAGGAACGGCGTATTGAGCGTCGAGCATATGTTTGCGCCCGCGCCGGAAAAACCGGCGGCAAAGGAAACCGCGAACGCGAATGCCAAACCCGAAACCGCCGCCGCCGAAAAAGCGGCCCCGCCGTTCGACGTCGCGATCAAACGTTTCACGCTCAGCGACGGCACCGTGAAAGTACACGACGAGGCCGCGTCTCGTCCGGTCGAAGCCGGTCTGCAAAATCTCGCGGTTACGTTGACCGATTTCTCGACGCTCGCGGCGGCGCCGGCACACTACACGCTGAACACGAACCTGAAGGACGGTGGCGGTTCGCTCGCCGCTGATGGCACGGTCGGCCTCGCGGCGAAGACGGCGAGCGCGAAGCTCGATCTGAAGTCGCTGAAGTTGCCGCCGCTGCAGCCGTATCTCGACACCGCGACGTCCGCGCAGGTGCTCGACGGTGCGTTGTCCGCCACGACGAAAATCGACGCGAACTGGTCGAAGTCGCCGATGACGCTGATCGTCGCGGACACGCAGTTGGACATGCAGGCGGTGAAGCTCGCGGCGCGCGGCGACAAGACGCCGGTGATTTCGCTGGCGCAGGGCAACGTGGTAGTCAAGCAGGTCGACGTCGCGGCGCGCACCGCCGACGTGACGAGCGTCGCCGCAACGGGCCTCGCGGTCGACGCGCAGCGCCTGAAGGACGGCACCATCAATCTCAACTCGCTCGCAGGGTCGCATCAACAGGCGACGGAGCGCACGGCGATTCATGCTGCGAAAAAAGCGCAGGCCGAGGGCCCGGCATGGCGCTACAAGATCGGCGAATTGACGCTCAAAGACGCGACCGCCGAGTTCACCGACAACACGACGTCGCAGCCGGTCAAGCTGAGCTTTACGCCGGTGCAATTGAAGGTGCAGCAAATCAGCGACGACCTGAGCCGCCCGCTGCCCGTCGACCTGCAGGCGACGTTGAACAAAAAGGGCTTGCTCGGCGTGAAGGGCGACGTGACCGCGACGCCACTGAAGCTGGCCGTCAAGGTCAACGCGAACCAGCTCGACGCGGCCGCGTTCGAGCCGTACTTCGGCAGCAAGCTGAACGCGTCGCTCGCGAGCGCGCTGCTGAATGCGAACGGCGATCTCTCGGTCAGCCAGGCGAAGTCGCTGAAGGCGAACTTTCGCGGCGACATGGCGCTCGTGGCCGTGCGGCTGATCGACAAGGCGACGTCCGACCTGTTCGCGGGCTGGGGCTCGCTTGCGCTGACGAACCTGAAGGCCGATTACGACGAGCACGGCGGGACCGCAGTCGATGCGGGGCGCGTGACGTTCTCGAAGTTCTATGGCCGCGTACTGCTCGACGCGCAAGGCAAGCTGAACCTGAAGGATGTGGTCGCGCACGAGGGCGGTACATCACAGTCGCTGACGCGCAGCAAGAGCGGTTCGCACCCGATTCCGCTGACGCCCGAGGCGGTGTCCGAAGCGGTCGCGGCGTCGGCGCCGGCGCCGGTCGCGGCAGCGTCGGCTGCAACGCCGGGCAAGGCAACCACCGCGGCTGCGGCCGCCGCCACGGCCGCGACGCCGTCACAAAACCCGGTCAAGATGCACTTCGGGCAACTGGTGTTGCAACAGGGCCGCGTTACCTACACCGACAACTTCATCAAGCCGAACTACACGGCGAACCTCGTCGACATTCAGGGCACGATCGGCGCGTTCGGTACGGAATCGACCACGTCCGCACCGGTCGACGTCGCCGCGAAACTCGCAGCCAACGGTCCGCTGACGATCCGCGGCACCGTCAATCCGCTGATCGCGAAACCGGCGCTCGATCTGACCGCGACCGCGCACGACATCGAGCTGACCAACCTGACGCCGTATTCGGCGAAATACGCGGGCTATCCGATCACGAAGGGCAAGCTCAACGTCGATCTGCACTATCAGCTTGCGAACGATCAACTGAACGCGAACAATCATCTATTTATCGATCAGCTGACGTTCGGCGATCACATCGACAACGATACCGCGACCAAGCTGCCGGTGCGTTTCGCGATCTCGCTACTGAAGAATTCGCGTGGCGAGATCGACGTGAACCTGCCGGTGTCGGGCTCGCTGTCGAACCCCGAGTTCAGCATCGGCGGGCTGATCTGGCATGCGGTGCTCAATCTGCTCGAAAAGGCGGTGACTGCGCCGTTCACGCTGATCGCGCATGCGTTCGGCGGCACTGGCGAGGACCTCGGCTACGTCGAATTCGAGGCCGGCTCGGCCACGCTGACCGACGCCGACAAGCAGAAACTCGACACGATCGTGAAGGCGCTCACCGACAAGCCGTCGATCCGTATGGACCTGATCGGCCGCGTCGACCCGAAGGTCGACGAGCCGGCGCTGCGTACGCGGTACGTCGATCAGATGGTCAAGCGGCAGAAGATCAAGGACGCGGTCGGCAATGGCGAGAGCGTCGATCCGTCGACGATCACGGTCGATCAGAAAGACTACGACAAGTATCTGACCAAGGCCTACAAGTCCTCCGACTTCAAGAAGCCGCGCAACTTCATCGGCATGACGAAGACGCTGCCGGACGACGACATGAAGGGCGCGCTCGCGGCCAACGCGCCGATCGACGAAGCGAGCCTGCGCCAGCTTGCGCAGCAGCGCGCACAGAGCGTGCAACAGTACCTGGAGGGCAAGATCGACAGCAGTCGCGTGTTTATCGTCGCGCCGAAGATGAATGCCGACGATATCAAGGACAAGGGTGCGACGACGCGGGTCGATTTCGGTTTGAAGTGATGGGTGATTGCGGCGCGCGGGCCGTGATGTGAGCGCAAAAAAAAGCCCCGGCGACGGCGCTTGCATTTACTGCTTTGTGCGAAAGTGCCGCCAAAGTCTCGCCAGGATCGAATACGCCGCGATGGTCACGAGCAGGTCTATAACCATCATTGCCACGATATAGAACAGTTCAATATCGGCAACTCCGAATGCTTCTGAGATCACGATTAAATATTGTTGTTGCTGTAACGTCATTGGCATCGGATAGGTATGAACGTACCGAACCGCTAAAAAATACAATCCGCAAAACAGCAGCGCCTTGGCGGCCCTACGGGCAAGTGTTTCCATTTGTAATTACCTCGATGCAGCCATATGCGCGTATGCCTGAATTGCCAGTCGGGATTGTTTTAGTTCGAAGGAGCACTTGCCGAAGCTTTCGGAAGTCCACGAGGTTTTGCAGCGTAATGCACCCAAACGAATGTCCACCTCCCCCGGAAGGATGGAGGCGGAAATTGCCGCGCTTTACGCCATTCACCCACGTCCAGTCATCAATCAAGCCGTCGTCTCGGTACAGCGCGAACCAATCAGTGTGGCGAGTCGGAGCGCCTATTGCACTGTTCCATGCGTCAGTAAGATAGGCTTCAGCTCTCGAACGGAAACCACCGCTAGGCCGATCAACTATCCAGTATCTGCAAGCGGGTAAAGGACCAAAATTGACTAGAGCAGTGCATCCACCCCGGTTACGATAAATACCATCGCCCGAGAATGCAGGAAATGACCGATACCCGGTATGACCAGCGACAAAACGGGTTTGTTATCGACAACGAATTTTCCGTGTAAAGCCATAGGTTTAATAAGACTCTTTTGATTGAGAGCAGCATTTCACGTTGGAGGATCTCTGGCCCGCCCGGAATCGATTGTGGCGTCAAGGCGGAACCTTCACCATAGGCGGACGGGCCGCTGGTCGCCACATGGACGCGCAAAGAAAAGGCTTGGTAGATTCATGCCAACCTTTATCGCTTGTGTTCAGCGGGGAAGACTTGCTTATTGGCGGCGGTCCAATGCTAGGTGCGTATGTCGGGCGCAGGCATCAGACAATTCGGAAAAGCCGGGACGTGCGCGATGGTCGTCAACTATCCGCACCTGCAGTGCAGTGCAATCGAGCAACTCTGCCTCCTGACCTCCATCAAGTCAGGCTCAGGTTACGCAATCGCTTCCCCCAGGCTCCACGGTTTCCTGCGATGAACCAAAAAAAAGCCCGACCTGAGGTCGGGCTCCAAAGTCGGCTGCGCCCTCCACAGGACGCAGCCCCTGCAAAACAGCGAGGCTACATGCGTTGCCGCGGGGCTTAAGCAGCCAGCAGCGAGCGCAGCACGAACGGCAGAATCCCGCCGTGCTTGTAGTAGTCGACTTCGATCGGCGTGTCGATACGCAGCAGCACCGGAACGCGCTTGTCGCCGTCCTTGCCGTGGATCACGAGCGTGACTTCCTGTTGCGGCTTGAAGTCGTCGCCGAGGCCTTCGATGTCGTACGTTTCTTCGCCGGTGATGCCGAGCGACTGCACGCTATCCGAGCCCTTGAACTGCAGCGGCAGAACGCCCATGCCGACGAGGTTCGAACGGTGGATGCGTTCGAAGCTGCGTGCGACCACGGCCTTCACGCCCAGCAGCTGCGTACCCTTGGCCGCCCAGTCACGCGACGACCCGGTGCCGTACTCTTCGCCCGCGAACACGATGGTCGGGGTATCGGCGTCGATGTACTTCATCGCCGCGTCGTAGATCGACAGCTGTTCGCCGCTCGGCTGGTGAATCGTCAGGCCGCCTTCGACGCGCGTGCCGTCCGCCTTCGCCGGGATCATCAGGTTCTTGATACGGACGTTCGCGAACGTGCCGCGCATCATCACGTCGTGGTTGCCGCGACGCGAGCCGTAGCTGTTGAAGTCGGCCTTCTGCACGCCGTTTTCCTTCAGCCAACGGCCTGCCGGCGAGTCTTCCTTGATCGAGCCTGCCGGGCTGATGTGGTCAGTCGTGACCGAGTCACCGAAGATGCCCAGCGCGCGCGCGCCCTTGACCGGCGCGATGCTGGAAGCCGGCGTCATCGAGAAGTCCTTGCCGAAGAACGGCGGCTCGGCGATGTAGGTCGACTTCGGCCAGTCGTAGACCTGACCTTCTTCGCCCTCGATCTTGCTCCACAGGTCGCCCTTCTTCGTGAGCTGCGAGTAGTTCTTGCGGAACGCGTCGGCATCCATCGCGTACTTCAGCAGCGCGTTGACTTCGTCGCTGGTCGGCCAGATGTCGCCGAGGTAGATGTCCTTACCGCCCTTGCCCTTGCCGACCGGCTCGGTCATCAGGTCGCGCGTGATGTTGCCCGCGATCGCATACGCGACGACGAGCGGCGGCGACGCGAGGAAGTTCGCGCGGATGTTCGGGTGGATACGCGCTTCGAAATTACGGTTGCCTGACAGTACCGCTGCGGCGACGATGTCGTTCTTCGTGATCGCGTCGTTCAGTTCCGGCGTCAGGTCGCCCGCGTTGCCGATACAGGTCGTGCAGCCGTATGCGGCCAGCGTGAAGCCGAGCTTGTCGAGGTACTTCAGCAGGTCGGTCTTCGTCAGGTACTCGGTGACGATGCGCGATCCCGGAGCCAGCGAGGTCTTGATGTGCGGAGCGACCGTCAGCCCAGCCTCGACAGCCTTCTTCGCGAGCAGACCGGCGGCGAGCAGCACGCTCGGGTTCGACGTGTTCGTGCACGACGTGATCGCGGCGATCAGCACGTCGCCGTTCTTCACGTCGACGCCGTTGCTCGTCGTGTATTGCGCGTCGAGATCGGCGGCCTTTTTCGCGAAGCCGTTTTCAGCGACCGGCTTCGAGAACAGGTCGGTGAAGGTCGACTTCACGTGGCCGATCTCGATGCGGTCCTGCGGACGCTTCGGGCCTGCCAGCGACGGCGCGACCGTGGCGAGATCCAGCGTGACGACCTTCGTGTAGTCGATGTCGCCATCGGCCGGAATGCCGAACAGCTCCTGCGCCTTGAAGTAGTTCTCGAACGCCGAGATTTCCGCGTCCGTGCGGCCCGTGCCGTGGAAGAAGTCGATGGTCTTTTCGTCGACCGGGAAGAAGCCCATCGTCGCGCCGTATTCCGGCGCCATGTTGCCGATCGTCGCGCGGTCCGGCACCGACAGCGAGCGCGTGCCTTCGCCGAAGAACTCGACGAACTTGCCGACGACCTTCTCCTTACGCAGCAGTTCGGTGATCGTCAGCACGAGGTCGGTCGCGGTCACGCCTTCGATCAGCTTGCCCTTCAGATGCACACCGACGACGTCCGGCGTCAGGAAGTACACCGGCTGGCCGAGCATGCCTGCTTCGGCTTCGATACCGCCCACGCCCCAGCCGACCACGCCGATGCCGTTGATCATCGTCGTGTGGCTGTCCGTGCCGACCAGCGAATCCGGGTAGTACACGGTATCCGCGCCGTCGGCCTTCTTGTGCACGCCGCGCGCGAGATACTCGAGATTCACCTGGTGAACGATGCCGACGCCCGGCGGCACGACCTTGAAGGTATCGAACGCCTGCATGCCCCACTTCATGAACTGGTAGCGCTCGTTGTTGCGCTGGAATTCCAGCTTCATGTTCAGGTCGAGCGCATTCTTCTCGCGGAAGTGGTCGATCTGCACCGAGTGGTCGACGACGAGGTCCACCGGCACCAGCGGCTCGATCGACTTCGGGTTCTTGCCGACGGCCTTCGCGACGCCGCGCATTGCGGCGATGTCGGCGAGCAGAGGCACGCCGGTGAAGTCCTGCAGCACGACGCGCGACACGACGAACGGGATTTCATCGACGCGCGCCGCGTTCGGCTTCCAGTTTGCGAGTTGCGTCACATGTTCTTCGGCGATTTTCTTGCCGTCGTAGTTGCGCAGCACCGATTCCAGCACGATACGGATCGAGACCGGCAGACGGTCGATTTTGAGGTTCAGAGCCTTGCCGAGTTGCGGCAGGGAGTAGAACTTGCCTTTGCCGGAACCGCTGTCGAATTCCTTGAGCGTTTTGTGGAGGTTGTGGGCCATGGTGTTTTCCTTGGTTTGGATCGCGGAACTACAGTACTCAGCCTAGATGACGTAAAGATCGACGTATTCATTGACCGGCGTCGCCTCGAGCTTGGCCTGGTCGAGCGATACGTCGAGAATCGCCAGTTGTTGCTTGACCGGAAAGCGCCGCGCGAGGTTGGTCTTGAACTTCTCGACCAGCAACGGAATACCGTCCTCACGACGGCGCTTATGACCGATCGGGTATTCGACTACTACTTCCCCGAACTTCGACCCGTCGTTGAATTCGATCGTCAGTGCATTGGCGATCGAACGCTTCTCGGGGTCGTGATAATCCTTCGTGAACTGTGGGTCTTCTACGCATTCCATTTTCGCGCGCAACGCATCGATACGCGAGTCCTGCGCCACTGAATCTTCGTAATCGGCGGCCGTCAGACGGCCGAAAATCAGCGGCACCGCGATCATGTACTGGATGCAATGATCACGGTCGGCCGGATTGTTCAGCGGGCCTTTTTTATCGATGATGCGAATTGCCGCTTCGTGCGTGCGGATCGTCACGCGGCGAATGTCTTCGACGCTCCGGCCTTGGCGCGCGAGCTGCGTATGCAGCGCGAGCGCGGCTTCCGCAGCGGTTTGCGCGTGGAACTCGGCCGGAAACGAGATCTTGAACAGCACGTTTTCCATCACGTACGAGCCGTACGGACGCTGGAACTGGAACGCGTTGCCGTTGAACAGCACGTCGTAGAAGCCCCAGGTTTTCGCGCTGAGCACCGACGGATAGCCCATCTCGCCGGTCTTCGAGATCAGCGCGAGGCGCACGGCGCGCGAGGTGGCGTCGCCGGCGGCCCACGATTTGCGCGAACCGGTGTTCGGCGCATGGCGGTAGGTGCGCAGCGCCTGCCCATCGACGAGCGCCTGCGATACCGCGTTGATCAGCTCGTCGCGCGTGAGGCCGATCAACTGGCCGACCACCGCGGTCGACGCGAGCTTGACCAGCAGCACATGATCGAGCCCGACCTTGTTGAACGAGTTCTCGAGCGCGATGCAGCCTTGAATTTCGTGCGCCTTGATCATCGCGATCAGGACGTCTTTCATCGTCAGCGGTGCTTTGCCGGCTGCGATGGCGGTACGCGAGAGCCAGTCGGCCGTCGCGAGAATGCCGCCGAGGTTATCGGACGGATGGCCCCATTCGGCCGCGAGCCAGGTGTCGTTGAAATCCAGCCAGCGGATCATCGCGCCGATGTTGAAGGCGGCCTGAACCGGGTCCAGCTGGAACGACGTGCCCGGCACCTTCGCGCCGTTGGGGACGATCGTGCCTGCCACGATCGGTCCCATCAGCTTGGTGCAGGCCGGGTAGGTAAGCGCCTCGAGTCCGCAACCGAGCGTGTCGATCAGGCAATGACGCGCGGTTTCCAGCGCGAGCGCGCTGTCGATCCGGTAATCCAGCACGTAGTCGACGATATCGACCAGGACGACGTCCGGGGCGGGTCGTACGTTGGAGATCGGAGCGGACATCGGGGGCTTCCCTGGCGGCGAAAATCAGTTGCCGGTCTTGTTGATCGCGTTCGATTGCGTTGCAGCCGGCGCGCCCTGTTCCATCGCGACCGTCTTGCACTCGTCGGCGAGACGCGAGCTGTCCTTGTCCTGGAACAGCATGGCCTTCGTCGGGATCACGACGAGGTCCATACCGGTGGCTGCGTCGTGGAAGCGGTCGGCGCCCGTCGTGGTCGCTTCGCGCGGCAGGTTGTAGTTCTTGTTCGCCCAGTGAACCGTGACGATCTGGTCACGCTTCATGTCGCCTTTCATTTCGAAAGCCAGACCGTCCTTGCACGACCACTTTTCCGACCCTTCCGGGATCGGATCGACCTTTGCTTCCTTCACCGGATTGGCCTTGCGCTTGACCAGGCGGCGCGGCTCCGGGCGCTTGGCGACGGCCTTCTTCGTGGTGGTGGTGGCCGTGTCCGCAGCAGCGGCGTCAGTCGCGACGGTCAGCATCGTCGTAGACAGGGCGCCAATCATGGCGGCGATCATCAGCTTTTTCATGGAGAAAACCTTTCTATCAAAATCAGTTAAACAGTGCGCGGACGACCGGTCCGGCGGCCGCGCGGGTTGAACTGCACGCGCTGTGGAGCGCACAGCGACCGCTATTTTCTCCTATTTAGCGGCACGTACTTTAAATTCTCGGGTCCGATGTAATTCGCGCTCGGCCGGATGATCTTGTTGTCGATGCGCTGCTCGATGATGTGCGCGCTCCAGCCTGCCGTACGCGAGATCACGAACAGCGGCGTGAACATCGCGGTCGGCACGCCCATCATGTGGTACGACACCGCGCTGAACCAGTCGAGGTTCGGGAACATCTTCTTCGCTTCCCACATCACCGATTCGAGCCGTTCGGCGATAGAGAACAGTTTCGTGTTGCCCGCTTCCTTCGACAGCTTCTTCGCGACTTCCTTGATGACCTTGTTACGCGGGTCCGAGATCGTGTACACCGGGTGGCCGAAGCCGATCACGACTTCCTTGTTCTCGACGCGGCGGCGGATGTCGGCTTCGGCTTCGTCGGGCGTCTGGTAGCGCGACTGGATTTCGAACGCGACTTCGTTGGCGCCGCCGTGCTTCGGGCCGCGCAGCGCGCCGATCGCGCCGGTGATCGCCGAGTACATGTCCGAGCCCGTGCCCGCGATCACGCGGCCCGTGAACGTCGACGCATTGAACTCGTGCTCCGCGTACAGGTTCAGCGACACGTGCATCGCATCGACCCACGCCTTCGACGGCTCGACGCCATGCAGCAGATGCAGGAAATGGCCGCCGATCGAATCGTCGTCGGTTTCGACCTCGATGCGCTTGCCGTTGTGCGAGTAGTGATACCAGTACAGCAGCATCGAGCCGAGCGAGGCCATCAGCTTGTCGGCGATGTCGCGCGCACCGGGCAGGTTGTGATCGTCCTTCTCCGGCAGCACCGTGCCGAGCACCGACACGCCGGTGCGCATCACGTCCATCGGATGCGCGGCGGCCGGAATCCATTCGAGCGCGGCCTTCACGTTGGCGGGCAGGCCGCGCATCGACTTCAGCCTGGTCTTGTAGGCGGTCAGTTCGGCCTGCGTGGGCAGCTTGCCGTGGACCAGCAGGTAGGCGACCTCCTCGAATTCGCACGCCTCGGCAATGTCGAGAATGTCGTAGCCGCGATAGTGCAGATCGTTGCCGGTCTTGCCAACCGTGCACAGCGCGGTGTTGCCCGCGGTCACGCCCGACAGCGCGACGGATTTCTTCGGTTTGAAGCCGCTTTGCGTTTCGTTGCCGCCTGTTGCGTCAGCGGCTTGCGTCGTCTCGCTCATGTTCCGCCTTCTCCTGTGTGCCGGCTCATCGCTGCTGCCGTTTGAAAAACGCGTCGCTTATGCCAGCGACTGTCCGTTAGCGCCCAGTTGCGCAAAGAGCGGCGTCGCCTCTTGCGGAACAGCGCGGCCGGTGCTCTGCGCGCGGCGCAGCACCGACCAGTAGTAGCGGTAGCTCGCGCGGTCGTGCAGCGTATCACCGTGACGCGTCGGGCCCCAATGCGCGGACTGCGCGGCCAGCAGGATTTCGGTGGCCGTCGCGATTTCTTCGTCGCGCGGCGCGAACGCGGCGACGATCGCCTCGATCTGCGCGGGATGGATGCTCCACATGCGCGTGTAGCCGAACTCATTGCGGGCGCGCTGCGCGTCGTTCGCGACCACGCTCATGTCGCGCACTTCCGTGCTGACGTTGTGCGACGGCACCTTGCCGTACGCATGGCAGGCCGCCGAAATCTCGAGCTTCGCGCGCCGCACGAGCGGATGATCGAATTGGCCCGGCGAGCGCATCGCGGTATCGGGGATCGCGCCATCGTGCGCGGAGACGAAGTCCATCAGGCCGAAGCTCAGCGCCTCGACGCCCGGCAGCGCGGCCAGTTCGAACACGCGCGTGAGCGCGCCGTGGGTTTCGACCAGCAACTGCACTGGCACTGGCTGCGTGATGCCGAGTTCGCGCCGCGTCGCCTCGATGAACGCGATCATTTCGGCGGCATCGTGGACATTGCGGATTTTCGGCAGCGTGATGTAAGCGGGTGCCCGCTTGGCGGCGCGCAGAATGAGGCGGACGTCGTCGCGCCAGTGCGTGTGAGCGAAGTCGTGGATGCGCACGCCGACGCGGCCGAAGCGGTCATGCTCGGTGCCCAGCAGCGATGCGACCAGTTCCGCGTGCTCGGCCTCGCGGCCCACTTGCGCGCCGTCTTCGCAATCGAGCGTGATATCGAACACCGGGCCGAGTTGCTGCTGTAACGCGAGCGACTTCAGCATCAGCTTTTCGCTGCCGGCGTAGTGATCGCAGGCGGGCAGCACAGCGGGCGGCGCTTCGCCCTCAAACAGCACTTCGGCGGGTGTGAGAACGCGCATCTTCGGCGTGTAGGGCGTGGTGAGGATTAGGGATGTCGGATTCGGGCGCGCTCTGCGCGAGCGCTGTCGGGCGACGGCAAAGCACGTGCGAATCAGAGGCGAATGGCGACGATCGCAGCGCCATGCGCACGAAAAAAACCGGAACCCGCCGCGCTGACGCTTCGGAGTTCCGGTTCATCGGCATCAGATGATCAGATGCTTAGCCGAGCAGGTGCTGAACGCCGTCGCGCTCTTCCAGCAGTTCCTGCAGCGTGGCGTCCATCTTTTCGCGCGAGAACGCGTCGATTGCCAGACCTTCGACGCGCTTGTACTCGCCGTTTTCGCAGGTCACCGGCACGCCGTAGATGATGTCTTCAGGGATGCCGTACGAGCCGTCCGACGGGATGCCCATCGTGACCCACTTGCCGTTTGTGCCGAGGACCCAGTCACGCACGTGATCGATCGCAGCGTTGGCCGCCGATGCCGCCGACGACAGGCCGCGCGCTTCGATGATCGCCGCGCCGCGCTTGCCGACGGTCGGGATGAACGTGTTGCGATTCCATTCTTCGTCGTTGATCAGCTTGGTCAGGTCCTGGCCTTCAGCCGTTGCGACGCGGAAGTCCGGGTACATGGTCGGAGAGTGGTTACCCCACACGGCGAGCTTTTCGATCGACGCGACCGGCTTGCCCGACTTGGCGGCCAGTTGCGACAGCGCGCGGTTGTGATCCAGACGCAGCATTGCGGTGAAGTTCTTCTTCGGCAGATCCGGCGCCGACTTCATTGCGATGTACGCGTTTGTGTTGGCCGGGTTGCCGACCACCAGAACCTTCACGTCGCGGCTGGCGACTTCGTTCAGCGCCTTGCCCTGAACCGTGAAGATTTCGGCGTTGGCCGACAGCAGATCCTTGCGCTCCATGCCCTTCGAACGCGGACGCGCGCCGACGAGCAGTGCAATGTCAGCGTCCTTGAACGCGACCTTCGGGTCGTCCGTGATCACGACGCCCGACAGCAGCGGGAATGCGCAATCATCCAGTTCCATCACGACGCCTTTGACGGCGGCTTGCGCTTGCGGCAGATCGAGCAGTTGCAGGATCACCGGCTGGTCCTTGCCGAGCAGGTCGCCATTGGCGATGCGGAACAGCAGGGAGTAAGCGATTTGACCTGCGGCGCCAGTGACGGCAACGCGCTTTGCGGGCTTAGCCATTGAGAAATCTCCAGGACGATGCGTTAGACGCTAGGGAAAACGCCATTCTATATGCGCGTTCAGCGAAGCGTTGTGAAACACGGCGGAATTCACTGTTCGCGTGCGGGCTCGGAATGTGCCGAGACGGCGCGCTGGGCAAGACCGCCGTGCCGGAAATCTGTACTACCGAGCGGGGACGGGATGGCCCAGGGCTTACGCCGGGCTGGGCCGCAACTGCACGGTGCGGGCTCCTGCAAACAGCGCGTTTCGGCGGGTGTCGGGCCAACGGCTGCAACACGGATACAGCACGCGAATGCAACGGATGGCGGCGAATCGAAACCTGGACTGCGTAGGGGACGGCATGGTGCAGAGTGGCTGCCGGAGCATCGCGGCGCTGCATCGAACAGCTGGCGCAAAATCCCGCAAACCCTTGCTCGACAAGGAGTGTAGGAGTCGAAACCGACAAAGTCAACAGTATCTTATGTCTTATATAAGACACATCTATTGAAGGGAAAACCCTAGACGTGCCCCAGCGCTTTATGATGAAATGCGCGCATGAATTCGAACCCGGCGAATCCTGTGAACCCGAATGGCCAGGGGGCCGCGGGCGAAGGTGTATCCGCTGTTTCCGCTGCTGCGTCGCCTACTTTTAGCCCTTTGTATCAGCAGATCAAAGGCTTGATTACGCAGAGTCTCGAAAGCGGCGAATGGAAGCCGGGCGAGATCATTCCTAGTGAAGTCGAACTGGCCGCGCGTTTCAAGGTGAGCCAGGGTACGGTGCGCAAGGCGATCGACGAACTGGCCGCCGATAACCTGCTGGTGCGCCGTCAGGGCAAGGGCACCTTCGTTGCGACGCACAACGAAGAGCGCGCGCAATTCCGCTTCCTGAGACTGCTCGCCGACGACGGCGCCGAGCATCCGCACGTGAGCCGTCTGCTCGAATGCCGGCGGCTGCGCGCATCGGCTGAAATCGCCCGGCAGCTCGATCTGAAGCCGGCCGATCCGGTCGTGCTGATCAAGCGTTTGCTGCAGTTCGACGGCGAAGTGACTGTGCTCGACGAGATCTGGCTGCCAGGCGCCGTATTCCGCGGGCTCACGCTCGAGCGGCTTTCGGAGTACAAGGGTCCCCTCTACGCGATGTTCGAGACGGAATTCGGCACTCGCATGATTCGCGCGACGGAAAAAATCCGCGCGGTCGCGGCGGAGCCTTCCGTGGCGGACCTGCTGCATGTGCCGGCGGGTTTTCCGTTGCTCTCGGTCGAGCGCGTGTCCTATACCTATGGGGACCGGCCGGTTGAAGTCCGGCGAGGTTGGTATGTCACAACCGGGTATTACTATCAGAACGATCTGAGCTGAATCGGGCTGAAACGAGGCGCGGCGTCCCACACGCGTGCCGATCGGAAGGCGCTTTCATTGCGCGCGCAGCAAAGGACCTAGCGTGGTTTTCGCTGCAGCGCGTTATAAAAAGGCGCTAAAATTGCGGATTAGTGTGACTACATAGTAGGGGTCTAGCATGGCAGAAGCGGTAAAGAAACCGAGGCCGGAATTCCGGAACATCGGTATTGGGCAAATATTGACGGCATACCGTCTCCCGCTGGCGGGGCGCGTGTCGATTCTGCATCGCGTGAGCGGTGCCTTGTTGTTTCTTTTCCTTCCGTTCCTGCTGTTCCTCTTCGATCAGAGCCTGACTTCCGAACTGAGCTTCGAAGTCTTCAAGGGCTTCCTCTCCAACATCATCGTCAAGCTGATCACGCTGGTTCTCGCGTGGGCTTTCCTGTTCCACTTCTGCGCCGGCATCCGTCACCTCCTGATGGATACGAATCACGATGCCGTGTCGAAGGAAAAGGGCAAGTCGACCTCTATCGTCGTGTTCGTCGTGTCGTCGCTGCTCACTATCGCATTCGCGGCAAAACTGTTCGGAGCATTCTAAAAAATGGCAGCCAATAACCGAATCGGTTCGAAGCGTCTCGTCGTCGGCGCGCATTACGGTCTGCGCGACTGGCTCGCGCAACGCGTCACCGCCGTCGTGATGGCGGTGTACACGGTGATCCTGCTTGCATGGTTCTTCCTCGCGCGCGACTTCTCGTACGACGGCTGGGCGTCGATCTTCGCGACGCAGTGGATGAAGCTCGCCACGTTCGTCACGCTTCTCTCGCTGTTCTATCACGCGTGGGTGGGTGTGCGCGACATCTGGATGGACTACGTGAAGCCCGTTGGCACGCGTCTCGTCCTGCAGGCGCTGACGATCCTCTGGCTGCTCGCATGTGCGGGCTACGCTGCGCAGATTCTCTGGAGAGTATAAAAGCATGGTTGCAATCAAGAATTCTCTGCCGCGTCGCAAGTTTGACGTGGTTATCGTCGGCGCGGGCGGCTCGGGGATGCGCGCGTCGCTGCAACTGGCGCGCGCCGGTCTGTCGGTTTGCGTGCTGTCCAAAGTGTTTCCGACGCGTTCGCACACGGTTGCTGCCCAGGGCGGCATCGGCGCTTCGCTCGGCAACATGAGCGAAGACAACTGGCACTATCACTTCTACGACACGATCAAGGGCTCCGACTGGCTCGGCGACCAGGATGCGATCGAGTTCATGTGCCGTGAAGCACCGAACGCCGTCTACGAACTCGAACACTTCGGCATGCCGTTCGACCGTAACGCCGACGGCACGATCTATCAGCGCCCGTTCGGCGGCCACACCGCGAATTACGGCGAAAAGCCGGTGCAACGCGCCTGCGCGGCGGCTGACCGTACCGGTCACGCGCTGCTGCACACGCTGTACCAGCAGAACGTTGCCGCCAAGACGCAATTCTTCGTCGAATGGATGGCGCTGGACCTGATCCGCGACGCCGACGGCGACGTGCTCGGCGTGACCGCGCTGGAAATGGAAACGGGCGACGTCTACATCCTCGAAGGCAAGACCACGCTGTTCGCCACGGGCGGCGCGGGCCGGATCTTCGCGGCATCGACCAACGCGTTCATCAACACCGGTGACGGCCTCGGCATGGCGGCCCGTTCGGGCATCGCGCTGCAGGACATGGAATTCTGGCAATTCCACCCGACCGGCGTGGCCGGCGCGGGCGTGCTGATCACCGAAGGCGTGCGCGGCGAAGGCGGTATTCTGCGCAACTCGAACGGCGAGCGTTTCATGGAACGCTACGCACCGACGCTGAAGGACCTGGCGCCGCGCGACTTCGTTTCGCGTTCGATGGACCAGGAAATCAAGGAAGGCCGCGGCGTGGGTCCGAACAAGGATCACGTGCTGCTCGACCTGTCGCACATCGGCGCCGAGACGATCATGAAGCGTCTGCCGTCGATCCGCGAAATCGCGCTGAAGTTCGCGAACGTCGACTGCATCAAGGAGCCGATCCCGGTCGTGCCGACCATCCACTACCAGATGGGCGGTATCCCGACGAACATCAACGGCCAGGTCGTCGGTACGCCGAAGGGCCACGAAGAAGTCGTCAACGGTTTCTACGCAGTGGGCGAATGCTCGTGCGTGTCGGTGCACGGTGCGAACCGTCTCGGCACGAACTCGCTGCTCGACCTCGTGGTGTTCGGCCGCGCTGCCGGCAACCACATCGTCAAGCACGTGAAGGAACTGAAGGAACACAAGCCGCTGCCGGCTGATGCAGCCGACTTCTCACTGTCGCGTCTGGCGAAGCTCGATAGCTCGTCGTCGGGCGAGTACGCACAGTCGGTCGCGAACGACATCCGCGGCACGATGCAGAAGCACGCTGGCGTGTTCCGTACGTCCGCGCTGCTGGCCGAAGGCGTCGAAGCCATCCGCGAAGTGGCGGCACGCGTCGACAACATCCATCTGAAGGACAAGTCGAAGGTCTTCAACACGGCCCGCGTCGAAGCGCTGGAAGTGGCGAACCTGATCGAAGTGGCGCGCGCCACGATGGTCTCCGCCGAAGCGCGCAAGGAAAGCCGTGGCGCGCACGCGCAAAACGACTTCGAACATCGCGACGACGAAAACTGGCTGCGCCATACGTTGTGGTTCAGCGAAGGCGATCGCCTCGACTACAAGCCGGTTCACATGAAGCCGCTGACCGTCGAATCGGTTCCGCCGAAAGCGCGTACCTTCTAAGGCACAAGTCAAAGGAATTCAGAGAAATGGCCAAGCGTACATTTGAAATTTACCGCTACGATCCGGACAAGGACGCCGCTCCGCGCATGCAAACGTACGAGATCGAAATCGACTCGCACGAACGCATGCTGCTCGACGCTCTCGTCAAGTTGAAGGCACTGGACGAAACCCTGTCGTTCCGTCGCTCGTGCCGCGAAGGCGTGTGCGGTTCGGACGCAATGAACATCAACGGCAAGAACGGCCTCGCGTGCCTGACGAACCTGAACGACCTGCCGCAGAAGATCGTGCTGCGTCCGCTGCCGGGCCTGCCCGTCGTGCGTGACCTGATCTGCGACTTCACGCAGTTCTTCAACCAGTATCACTCGATCAAGCCGTACCTGATCAACGATACGCCGCCGCCGGAAAAGGAACGCCTGCAGTCGCCGGAAGAACGCGACGAGCTCGACGGCCTGTACGAATGTATCCTGTGCGCGAGCTGCTCGACGTCGTGCCCGAGCTTCTGGTGGAACCCGGACAAGTTCGTCGGCCCGGCTGGTCTGCTGCAAGCCTACCGCTTCATCGCGGATAGCCGCGACCAGGCAACCGGTGAGCGCCTCGACAACCTGGAAGACCCGTATCGTCTGTTCCGTTGCCACACGATCATGAACTGCGTCGACGTTTGCCCGAAGGGTCTTAACCCGACCAAGGCAATCGGCAAGATCAAGGAATTGATGGTTCGCCGCGCTGTCTAGTATCAATGAGCCCCGCGCTCCCTGGCGCGTGCTGTCCCCGAGAGGGCAGTCAGTGCGCTTGGGCGCGGTGCGGGGTGTACCGACATGACCGATACATCGCATCAGTCCGACCCTCTCCGCCGCGCGCGTCTTCGCTGGCGCGCACGGCGGGGCCTGCTGGAAAACGACCTGATTTTCGAGCGTTTTTTCAGCCGATATGAGCATGACCTCAGCGATGCCGACGTTGGCGCACTCACGCGCCTGCTCGAGCTGAGCGATAACGACCTGATGGACTTGCTGCTCGCACGCAAGGAACCAGAAGGCGATCTAGCCGACCCGGACGTGGTCCGGGTTCTGGAGTTGCTGCGCAATGCTTGAGCGCCGCCAGTCCGTTGTTCCAGGCGTGCAATTATCGAAACCCTGTATCCATACTTCGATTGAGGATGTGCTATGACCCCGTCAGATGTTAAAGCCACGCTATCGTTCAGCGACAATTCGCCGAGCGTTGAAATGCCGATTTACAAGGGCACGATTGGCCCGGATGTAATCGACATTCGCAAACTGTACGGCCAGACCGGCAAATTCACGTACGACCCGGGCTTCATGTCGACGGCGGCGTGCAATTCGGCGATCACCTACATCGACGGCGACAAGGGCGAACTGCTCTACCGCGGCTACGCGATCGACAACCTCGCGCAAAACGCCGACTTCCTCGAAACCTGCTACCTGTTGCTGAACGGCGAGCTGCCGAACGAAAAGCAGAAGACCGAATTCGTCGGCACCGTCACGAAGCACACGATGGTGCACGAGCAGATGCAGTTCTTTTTTCGCGGCTTCCGTCGCGACGCGCACCCGATGGCGATTCTGGTTGCCGCAGTCGGCGCGCTGTCGGCGTTCTATCACGACTCGCTCGACATCAATAACCCGCGTCACCGCGAAGTGTCGGCGATCCGCATGATCGCGAAGCTGCCTACGCTGGTGGCAATGGCGTACAAGTACAGCATCGGCCAGCCGTTCGTGTATCCGAAGAACGACCTGTCGTACAGCGCAAACTTCATGCGCATGATGTTCTCGAACCCGTGCGAAGAGTACGTGGTCAACGACGTGCTGGTGCGCGCGCTCGACCGTATCCTGATCCTGCACGCGGACCACGAGCAGAACGCGTCGACGTCGACCGTGCGTCTCGCCGGTTCGTCGGGCGCGAATCCGTTCGCGTGTATCGCGGCCGGTATCGCGTGTCTGTGGGGCCCGGCGCACGGCGGCGCGAACGAAGCAGCGCTGAACATGCTGGAAGAGATCGGCTCGGTCGACAACATTCCTGAGTTCATCAAGCAGGTGAAGGACAAGAACTCGGGCGTGAAGCTGATGGGCTTTGGCCACCGCGTGTACAAGAACTACGACCCGCGCGCGAAGCTGATGCGCGAAACCTGCCACGAAGTGCTCGAAGAGCTGGGCCTGCACGACGACCCGCTGTTCAAGCTCGCGATGGAGCTCGAAAAGATCGCGCTCGAAGACGAATACTTCGTGTCGCGCAAGCTGTACCCGAACGTCGACTTCTACTCGGGTATCGTGCAGCGCGCGCTGGGCATTCCGACGTCGATGTTCACGTGCATCTTCGCGATGGCACGCACGGTGGGCTGGATTGCACAGTGGAACGAAATGATCGCCGATCCTGAGCAGAAGATTGGCCGTCCGCGTCAGCTGTTCATCGGCGAGACGCTGCGTCAAGCGAAGCCGATCGCGCAGCGCTAAGCGCTGATCGACCTCGATACGTGCGCTTGGCCGCGGCATTCGTGCCGCGCACAAGCGCGAAGTCGAAGAAATTAAAACGCCTCAACGGGTCTACCGTTGGGGCGTTCCTGTTTCTGCGGCCGCCGCGGGTCGCGCATGCGGCGCATTGGTGCTGGCGCTCGCGGACGCTTGCCGGGTAACACCGATACAGGTATTGGCACTACCAGCCAACTCTATGTTTTTTATCGGTTTTTTCGCTCTTTAAGCAGCCCATCGCGGTGCGGCGCGTGGCATAATCGACCGACACAGTCAGCCCGCAGTCATTACTACCCCGCATACCATGGCACAGACTCTCTACGACAAATTGTGGAACACGCACGTGGTCCACACGGAAGACGACGGCACAGCGATTCTTTACATCGACCGTCACCTGCTGCATGAAGTGACCAGCCCGCAGGCGTTCGAAGGCCTGAAAATGGCCCACCGTCCGGTGTGGCGCATCAGCGCGAATCTGGCCGTGTCCGATCACAACGTGCCGACCACGGACCGCAGCCACGGCATCGCCGATCCGGTCTCGAAGCTGCAGGTCGACACGCTCGACACGAACTGCGACGCCTTCGGCATCACGCAGTTCAAGATGAACGACCAGCGCCAGGGCATCGTCCACATCATCGGGCCGGAACAGGGTGCTACGCTGCCGGGTATGACGATCGTCTGCGGCGACTCGCACACGTCCACGCACGGCGCGTTCGGCGCGCTCGCGCACGGCATCGGCACGTCCGAAGTCGAGCACGTGCTGGCCACGCAGACGCTGTTGCAGAAGAAGAGCAAGAACATGCTCGTGAAGGTCGAGGGCCAACTGCCGCGCGGCTGTACCGCGAAGGACATCGTGCTCGCGATCATCGGCAAGATCGGCACCGCGGGCGGTACCGGCTACGCGATGGAATTCGGCGGCTCGACGATCCGTTCGCTGACGATGGAAGGCCGCATGACGGTCTGCAACATGGCGATCGAAGCGGGCGCGCGCGCCGGCATGGTCGCCGTCGACGACACCACGGTCGAATACCTGAAAGGCCGCCCGTTCTCGCCGCAGGGCGCCGAGTGGGATCACGCGGTCGAGTACTGGAAGCAGTTCAAGTCAGACGAGGGCGCGCACTTCGATCACGTGGTCGAGTTGAACGCCGCCGAAATCGTGCCGCAGGTCACGTGGGGCACGTCGCCGGAAATGGTTACGCCGGTCGACGGCCGCGTGCCGGATCCGGAGCGCGAGAAGGACCCGGTCAAGCGCGACGCGATGGAACGCGCGCTCAAGTACATGGCGCTCGAGCCGAACGCGCCGATCGAGTCGATCAAGCCGGATAAAATCTTCATCGGGTCGTGCACCAACGCGCGCATCGAAGACATTCGCGCCGCGGCTTACGTCGTGAAGAAGCTCGGCCGCCGCGTCGCGCCGAACATCCGTCTGGCGATGGTCGTGCCGGGTTCGGGTCTCGTGAAGGCGCAGGCGGAGCGTGAAGGCCTCGACAAGGTCTTTACCGAGGCCGGGTTCGAATGGCGTGAACCGGGTTGCTCGATGTGTCTGGCAATGAACGCCGACCGGCTCGAGCCGGGCGAGCGCTGCGCGTCCACGTCGAATCGGAACTTCGAAGGTCGTCAGGGCGCCGGTGGGCGCACGCACCTGGTGAGCCCCGCAATGGCCGCGGCTGCAGCCATCGAAGGGCATTTCGTCGACATTCGCAAGCTTGGATGAATCGCATGATGAAGAACATGAATCGCATCACTCTATTGCGCCGCTTCGCACTCGGCACGCTCGCCGGGCTGCTGCTCGGGCTGGCCGGATGCAACACGGTGCACGGATTCGGCCAGGACATGTCGCACCTCGGCAATTCGATCAGCAATCACGCTGAGAAATAAGCGGTTTTTGATTTTTGCCGGCGATGCGGCGCGGGGGTTTCCAGCCGCCGGTCGCATCGCCCGGTCCTGAACAGGCGCAAGCGTCATGGATAAATTCATCGTACACACCGGCGTCGTGGCGCCGCTCGATCGCGAGAACGTCGACACGGACGCGATCATTCCGAAGCAGTTCCTGAAGTCGATCAAGCGCACCGGTTTCGGTCCGAACGCGTTCGACGAATGGCGCTACCTCGACCACGGCGAACCGGGCCAGGACAACTCGAAGCGCCCGCTGAACCCGGACTTCGTGCTGAACCAGCCGCGCTACCAGGGCGCCTCGGTGCTGCTCGCGCGCAAGAACTTCGGCTGCGGCAGCTCGCGCGAACACGCCCCCTGGGCATTGCAGCAGTACGGCTTTCGCGCGCTGATCGCGCCGAGCTTCGCCGACATCTTTTACAACAACTGCTTCAAGAACGGCGTGCTGCCGATCGTGCTGACCGAACAGCAGGTCGATCATCTGTTCAACGAGACGTATGCGTTCAACGGCTTCGAGCTGACCATCGACCTCGAAGCGCAAGTCGTGCGCACGGCCGACGGCGGCACCGAATATCCGTTCGAAGTCGCGGCGTTCCGCAAGTACTGCCTGCTGAACGGTTTCGACGACATCGGCCTCACGCTGCGTCACGAGGACAAGATCCGCCAGTTCGAAGCGGAGCGTCTCGCGAAGCAACCGTGGTTGAACAATCGCCTCGTTCGTTAACCGAACCCGTGAGAGCGTAGGCGCGTGAAGTCCGCGCGCGCGCGTCGGTTTGCGCCAGAAAGACTCGAAAAAATCATCAAGGAATTCGCATGAAGATCGCAGTATTGCCGGGCGACGGCATCGGTCCCGAAATCGTTAAGGAGGCTGTCAAGATCCTGAACGTGCTCGGCGAGAAGTTCGAACTCGAAGAAGCGCCGGTCGGCGGCGCGGGCTACGAAGCGAAGGGCCATCCGCTGCCCGATTCGACGCTCGCACTGGCCAAGGAAGCCGACGCGATCCTGTTCGGCGCGGTCGGCGACTGGAAATACGACAAGCTCGAACGCGCGTTGCGCCCTGAGCAGGCGATCCTCGGTCTGCGCAAGCACCTGGAGCTGTTCGCGAACTTCCGTCCGGCGATCTGCTACCCGCAACTGACGGGCGCGTCGTCGCTGAAGGAAGAGATCGTTTCGGGTCTCGACATCCTGATCGTGCGCGAACTGAACGGCGACATCTACTTCGGCGCGCCGCGCGGCGTGCGTACGTCGCCGGACGGGCTGTTCGCCGGCGCGAAAGAAGGCTTCGACACGATGCGCTATTCGGAACCGGAAGTGCGCCGCATCGCGCACGTCGCGTTCCAGGCGGCGCAAAAGCGCGGCAAGAAGCTGACCTCGGTCGATAAAGCCAACGTGCTCGAAACGTCGCAGTTCTGGAAGGACGTGATGATCGACGTGTCGAAGGAATACACGGACGTCGAGCTGTCGCACATGTACGTCGATAACGCCGCGATGCAACTCGTGAAGGCGCCGAAGTCGTTCGACGTGATCGTGACCGGCAACATGTTCGGCGACATCCTCTCCGACGAAGCAGCGATGCTGACCGGCTCGATCGGCATGCTGCCGTCGGCGTCGCTCGACAAGAACAACAAGGGCTTGTACGAGCCGTCGCACGGTTCCGCGCCGGATATCGCCGGCAAGGGTGTTGCGAATCCGCTCGCTACGATTCTCTCCGCCGCGATGATGTTGCGCTATTCGCTGAACAAGGCCGAGCAGGCTGATCGCATAGAGACCGCGGTGAAGAAGGTGCTCGAACAGGGCTATCGCACCGGCGACATTCTCACGCCGGGTTGCAAGCAGGTCGGCACCGCCGCGATGGGCGACGCCGTCGTTGCCGCGCTGTAAAACGCGTGCGGTAGTCAGGTCACCAATATTGACCTTTAAAGCGCGATTCGGCCTTGAAACAGGCCGAATCGCGCGTCATACGGCGAAGAACGCCGCCAGTTTTCTGTTTTCGTGTATATTGTTGTGATGGCTCAGATCTCCCAAATCTCCTCGATTTCCAAATTGCGCGGCACAACGGCCGGTGCAATCGAGTTCGCCATTACCATCAAAACCATTACCCCGAAAACGATCACGAAGCGCTGATCGTCCGTCGTGCCCGCCCATCTTCCCCGCGCGGTCACTGCGGGCAAAGATGCGGGGAAGTTTCCATTCGAAGGGTATGAAGTCATGAACGTAGGTCTCGTAGGTTGGCGCGGCATGGTCGGCAGCGTCCTGATGCAGCGCATGCAGCAGGAAGGCGATTTCGACTTGATCGAACCGGTGTTTTTCAGCACCAGCAACGCGGGCGGCAACGCGCCGTCGTTCGCCAAAAACGAGACCAAGCTCAAAGATGCGACAAGCATCGAAGACCTGAAGAAGTGCGACGCGATCATCTCCTGCCAGGGCGGTGACTATACGAACGAAGTGTTCCCGAAGCTGCGCGCAGTGGGCTGGAACGGCTACTGGATCGACGCGGCTTCGTCGCTGCGCATGAAGGACGATGCGGTCATCATTCTCGATCCGGTCAACCTCGACGTAATCAAGAACGCGCTCGTCAAAGGTCAGAAGAACTTCATCGGCGGCAACTGCACGGTCAGCCTGATGCTGATGGCGCTGGGCGGCCTGTTCCGCGAAAACCTCGTCGACTGGATGACGGCCATGACGTACCAGGCCGCATCGGGCGCAGGCGCGCAGAACATGCGCGAATTGCTGTCGCAAATGGGCACGCTGCATGGCGCAGTGAAGAACGAACTGGCAGACCCGGCTTCGGCGATTCTCGACATCGACCGTCGCGTGCTCGAAGCGATGAACAGCGACAGCATGCCGACCGACCATTTCGGCGTGCCGCTCGCGGGCTCGCTGATTCCGTGGATCGACAAGGATCTCGGCAACGGCATGTCGAAGGAAGAGTGGAAGGGCGGCGCGGAAACCAACAAGATTCTCGGCAAGCCGGCCATGGGCACGCCGGGCGCGATTCCGGTCGACGGTCTGTGCGTGCGGATCGGCGCAATGCGCTGCCACTCGCAAGCGCTCACGATCAAGCTGAACAAGGACGTGCCGCTCGACGAAGTGAACAGCATCCTCGCGTCGGGCAACGACTGGGTCAAGGTCGTGCCGAACGAGCGCGAAGCGTCGATGCGCGATCTGTCCCCGGCGGTCGTCACCGGTACGCTGACGGTGCCGGTCGGCCGCGTGCGCAAGCTCGCGATGGGTGGCGAATATCTGTCGGCCTTCACTGTCGGCGATCAGTTGCTGTGGGGCGCGGCCGAACCGCTGCGTCGTATGCTTCGCATTGTGCTCGACAAGTAAAGTAAACTACGCGCTCACGACGCGTAGACAACTCAAGAAGCGTCGCGCTTGCGCGGCGCTTTTTTCATTCTGTGCTCCGATTATCTTGTCTCTTTCCACTCGCAAAAAAGGCTGCGCGCTGACGCGCCAGGAGTCCCGATGAACTTTCGACGCTCCGCTCTTCGGGCCATGTTCATTTGTCACGAGAAGGTGCGATTAAGCAGCCGTCCGGCGGCGATGGCCGCTGGTGCCGCTTTCGCCGTTGCGCTGCTCGGTGGTGGCGCGGTCAATGCGCTTGCCGCGCCGGCTAGTGTCACGAGCGCGCCGGATACCGCTTCCGCTGGCAGTTCAACTACCTCTGTCGTTGCTGTTGCCGCGGGCACTCAGTACACGGTACGCGCGGGGCAGTCGCTGAACGATGTCGCGATCGCTATTACGCAGTCGCGTGACCGCGCGGTTCTCGCGCGCGCGACGCGCGCATTGTTCGACACGAATCCGGCTGCCTTCATGAATCATGATCCGAGCCGCATGCGTGTGGGCGCGGTGTTGATCGTGCCGGCGCTCGATGCGTCGGGGGCCTTGTCGGCTTCGTCGACTGGCGCCGCGGCAGGGGCGTCGGAGTCCACGGCGGCTGCGCCCGCTTCCGCGCCGACGGCGGCGCCGGCCGCGGTGGCCGCCAGCACGGCGAGTGCGGCCAGCGCCGCAGCTCAAGCGACGACGCCAGCCGCATCCGAGGTGTCTGGCGCGGCCAGCGCGGCGGTAACGACTGGCGCGTCGGCGGGAGGCGTGGCTTCGTCCGCGCCGGCGGCTGGCTCGGCGCCGGTGGCGGGGAGTGGCACGCAGGAATGGACCGGATCGATTCAACCGGCGGCGAGCGCGCCTGCCGGACAAGCGCCGTCGGCGCCAACCGCGACTGCACCGACGGCCGCAGCCGCGCAGGCGGCTTCGCAGCCGCGTCAGCAGGTGTCGAGCCTGCAGCAATTGCTGGCGCTGAAAAACCGTGTGCTGATGGAGTTGCAGAAGCACGGTATCGGCGGAGTGCCGGTCGCTTCGGGCCCCAAGCCTACTAGCAGTGCGCAGCCGGCAGCGGCAGGTTCCGCGGCGACAGCGCCCGCGGCGCCGCAGCACGCGAATGCGGCGACGTCGCCGACGAATGAGGGCGGCCTGTCTCAGCGGGACCTGAGCATTGCGGCGGCGGTGGGCGCGGCACTGATCGTTCTGCTCGCCGCTCTGCGCATGGGTCGCCGCAAGCGCGATAAGGAGGCTGCGGCACGGGCTGCCGAGGCAACCGATGCCGCAGTGGCGGGGTCGGCGCGTGATGCCGATTCAAGCAATGGCAGCGCCGTGGCAGGGCAGGCGGCGGTCAAGGAAGCATCGGACGCGCGAGAGCAGGAGCTTGCACGGCAGGCGGCTGCTGCGGCAGCGGCGGAGCATGCGGCTGCGGAGCGTGAGGCAGCCGAGCGGGCAGCGGCAGAAAGCGCGGCGGCAGAACGTGCGGCAGCCGAGCAGGCCGCCGCGGAAAGAGCAGCAGCCGAACAGGCGGCAGAGGAGCGAGCCGCAGCAGAGCGAGCAACGGCCGAGGAACAAGCCGCGGCGGAACGCGCGGCAGCGGAACGCGCAGCCGCCGAACAAGAAGCAGCACGCGTCGCCGCCGAACATGCGGAAGCGGAACGCACAGCAGCAGAACGCATCGCCTCCGAGCGCGCTGCAGAGGAACAGGCAGCACGGCAAGCAGGCACACCCGAACACAGCGCACCGACGGCGCCACTCGCCGGCATCCCGCTATCCGGCGAAAGCGAGCCGTCCAGTGAACCACCAGCGATCGCACCGGCCGCTGACGAGACGCTGCGCTCCGCGGCCACGGCCGCCAATCTCGCCGCCGCGGCAGAACTCGGCGCCGACGCGTTGCCTCTGGGACCGCTCGCACCGGTCATCGGCGCGACGCAGGACGAGGACGCGCACCGCGTGCAATGGGACGAAGAATCCCCGGAAAGCCCGACGGCAGATAAAGCGACAGGCGCGACCACAACCCCAAGCCCAACAGAAACGCCCTCGACCGCACCGCACACCGCGACGGCCGAACCGCAGTCCCCCTTGAACGTTCCACCCCCAGTGATCGATTTCCCGCAACACCAGATCGAACCGCGCGCCACCACGTCGCTCGGTCAGCCGTTCAGCAACATCCCCGTGCCGGCGCAACCCGCGCCGTCCGCGCCGACCGAATTCCCGCGCGACGCCGTCGACGCATTCGGTAGCCTGAACATGCCGCTGCCGCCGCGCATCGAAGTGCCCACCGTCGGCGAAGCGGAGCCTCCCAAGTCGCTGTCGACGCAACCGGTCGCATCGCCCGACACGACCGCGCAGCAGGCCTTCGGCGTCCACGGCGCAGACGACGCGCCGCACATCGCCGACCAGATCGCCGCCGGCACAGCGGGTCACGGCGCCGTCGCGGGTCTGGGCGCGGCTGGCTTCGGCGCGCTGAAGCTCGACTTCGATCTCGAGTTGCCGCCGAGCCCGGCCCAGCCGCTGCCGGCCTTCACGCAGGCCGATCTGGCCCGCATCGCGCGCAACAAGCTGGAGTTGGCCTCCGAGTACATCGAGCTCGGCGATCTGGGGGGCGCCCGCGCGCTCATCAACGAAGTGATCGAAGCGAACGATCCGGCCACGCGCGCTGAGGCTCGCGCGTTGCTTTCGACCCTCGCACCGCTGTCGTGAAGCGCATCGCACTAGGCGTGCAGTACGACGGCGCCGCGTTCGCTGGATGGCAGTCGCAGCCGCATGGCAACACGGTTCAGGACGAGCTCGAACGGGCGCTGCGCGAATTCACCCGCACGCCCGTGCAGACGGTGGTCGCCGGCCGCACTGACCGCGGCGTGCATGGCTTGGGGCAGGTCGTGCATTTCGACACCGAACTCGACCGCGTCGACATTTCCTGGGTGCGCGGCCCGAACGCGTTTCTGCCGAAGACAATCGGCGTGCAATGGGCCAAGCCGATGCCCGACGATTTTCACGCGCGGTTTTCGGCATTCGAGCGGACCTATTACTACGTGCTGTACGTGAGTCCGGTTCGCTCGCCGATGCTCACGACGCGCGCCGGCTGGGTGCACACGCCACTCGACGTCGACGCGATGCGCTCGGCCGCCGAGCACCTGATCGGCGAGCACGACTTTTCGGCGTTTCGTTCGTCGCAATGCCAGTCGAAGACGCCGTTCAAGCACCTGTACCGGATCGACGTCAAACGACAAGGTAACTTCGTGCATTTCCGCTTCCGCGCGAACGCGTTCCTGCATCACATGGTGCGCAACGTGATGGGTTGCCTGATCGAAATCGGCAGCGGCCGCCGCCCGGCCGCGTGGATGGCCGACGTGCTCGCGAGCCGTAGCCGCGACTGCGCGGCGCCGACCTTCATGCCCGACGGCCTGTATCTCGCGCAAGTGGGCTATCCTGAGCAATTCGGCGTGCCCGATCCGGCGACGGGCAGCGTGCCGTGGAGCAGCATATGGACCGAGCAACCAGAAACATGAAAGCAGCAGAGAACCCCGCCAACGAGATCGACGCCACCGCCTTGCAAAGCGTGCCCCATCGCACGCGCATCAAGCTGTGCGGACTGTCGAAGCCCGCCGACATCGCACACGCGATCGACCTCGGCGCCGACGCGATCGGTTTGGTGTTCTATCCGCCGAGCGCGCGCTCGGTGAGCGTCGCGCAAGCGGTCGAACTCGTGCGCGATGTGCCACCGTTCGTGTCGGTGGTCGGCCTGTTCGTCAACGCGACGCCGGAATGGGTCCAGGAAGTCGCGAGCAACGTCAACCTGACACTGTTGCAGTTCCACGGTGACGAGACGCCGGAACAGTGCGAGACGCTCGCCGGCGTTGCGGGTTTGCCTTGGTTGCGTGCGTTGCGAGTCGCGGCGGATACTCGATCGGCCGATTTGGTAAAATCGGCGCTCAACTATTCAGCAGCCAGTGGTCTTCTGTTCGACACCCATGTGGAAGGCTACGGCGGCGGCGGGAAGGTTTTCGATTGGTCACTTATTCCAGCAGAGCTCGCGCATCGGGCCGTTTTGAGTGGTGGGTTGAACACGCAAAACGTCAGTGATGCGATCCATCGCGTGCGCCCGTACGCGGTCGATGTCTCGAGCGGCATCGAAGTGCCGGGCGCCCGGGGCGTGAAAGATCACGCCCGGATGGCGGCGTTCGTACGCGCGGTGCGCGCCGCGGACGCTGAATGATTCAGGCTCGCGGGCGCTTTCCGATGAAAGCCGCGAGCCATCCTGAGAAGAGTGATCACCATGTACAACTTGCCTGACGAAAGAGGCCACTTCGGCCAGTTTGGCGGCGTGTTCGTAGCCGAAACGCTGTTTTCCGCACTCGACGAGCTGCGCGAAGCGTACGAGAAATATCAGAAAGACCCGGAATTCGTCGCCGAATATGAGCGCGAACTGAAGTACTTCGTGGGTCGTCCGTCCCCGATTTATCATGCACAGCGCTGGAGCGAATTGCTCGGCGGCGCGCAGGTCTATCTGAAGCGTGAAGATCTCAATCACACCGGCGCGCACAAGATCAACAACGTGATCGGCCAGGCGCTGCTCGCCAAGCGCATGGGCAAGCCGCGTGTGATCGCGGAAACCGGTGCCGGTCAGCACGGCGTGGCCACGGCGACGATCTGCGCGCGCTTCGGCATGGAGTGCGTGGTCTACATGGGCGCCGAGGACGTGCGTCGCCAAGCCGCCAACGTGTACCGCATGAAGCTGCTTGGCGCGACCGTCGTGCCGGTCGAATCGGGTTCACGCACGCTGAAGGACGCGCTGAACGAAGCGATGCGCGACTGGGTCACCAACGTCGAAAACACGTTCTACATCATTGGCACGGTTGCGGGTCCGCATCCGTATCCGATGATGGTGCGCGACTTCCAGCGCGTGATCGGCGATGAATGCCGCGTGCAAATGCCCGAGCTCGCCGGTCGACAGCCAGATGCCGTCATCGCTTGTGTTGGCGGCGGTTCGAATGCGATGGGTATCTTTTATCCCTATATCGACGACAAATCCGTGCAGTTGATCGGTGTCGAAGCGGCCGGCGACGGCATCGAAACGGGTCGCCACGCGGCTTCGCTGATCGGGGGTAGCCCCGGTGTGTTGCACGGCAACCGTACGTATCTGCTGCAGGACGAAGACGGTCAGATCATCGAGACGCATTCGGTGTCGGCAGGCCTCGACTATCCGGGCGTCGGGCCCGAGCATGCGTGGCTAAAAGAGAGCAATCGTGCGCAATATGTCGGCATCACCGACGAAGAGGCGCTGAAGGCGTTCCACGATTGCTGTCGTATCGAGGGCATTATTCCTGCATTGGAGTCGAGCCACGCGCTCGCCTATGCCACGAAGCTCGCGCCGACCTTGTCCAAAGACAAGATTCTGTTGGTCAACCTGTCGGGCCGCGGCGACAAGGACATGCACACGGTCGCCGAGCGATCGGGTATCCAGTTCTGAGCCGCGACGATGCGCGACGAGTTCGACGAGCCGCAGCCGGCGATTGAAACCACGAATCCGGCCGCCGAAGTACCGGCGGCCGCGGCATCTGCACCGCTGCTAGCGCAAGTGCCGGCCGGCATTCAGCTCTTGAACCGCGATTTTCTGACCGATGTAGCGAACATTCCCGATGGGTCGATCGACCTGATTGTCTGTGATCCGCCTTATGGGCTGGGGAAGGACTATGGCAACGACTCGGACATGCGCACAGGCGAGGAATTTCTCGTCTGGACGCGTGGCTGGCTCGAGCTGGCTGTCCCGAAGCTCAAGCCATCGGGTTCGCTCTATATTTTCTGCACCTGGCAATATGCGCCGGAAATCTTCAGTTTCCTGAAGACGAAGCTCGTGATGGTCAACGAAATCATCTGGGACCGGCGCGTGCCGAGTATGGGTGGCACCACGCGCCGCTTCACGTCGGTGCACGACAACATCGGTTTTTTCGCGGTGTCGAAGGACTACTTCTTCGATCTCGATCCCGTCCGCATTCCGTATGATGCCGTCACGAAGAAGGCGCGTTCGCGAAAGTTGTTCGAAGGAAGCAAGTGGTTGGAGCTTGGCTATAATCCGAAGGATGTCTGGTCGGTCTCGCGTCTGCATCGGCAGCATGCCGAGCGGGTCGCGCACCCGACACAAAAACCTCTGGAAATCGTCGAGCGGATGGTGTTGTCCAGTTGCCCGAAGGGCGGTCGCGTGCTCGACCCGTTCATGGGCAGCGGCACCACCGCAGTCGCTTGCGTCCGTCATCAGCGCGAATTCGTCGGCTATGAGATCAACGAGAGCTATTGCGCGATAGCGCGTGAGCGCGTAAGCGCCGCCGCTACACCTGCTGCGCCGCGTCGGACCCGAGCAAAGCCGAGAGTGCAGCCTTCGACCGAAGTGCAGTGAAAAGCGCGAAGCGCGCCGCTAATTTCGCCTAATGGCGCGCGGCGATGAGCGCACAGTAGCCCTAATTCGAGAATACTTCCATGTCCCGTATCAAGAACACGTTTGCCGCGCTGACCGCCCAGGGTAAGAAAGGCTTGATCCCGTTCATGACGGCTGGCGACCCGGACCCGGCTCGCACGGTCGAATTCATGCGCGCGCTCGCCGCCGGCGGCGCCGATGTCATCGAACTTGGCGTGCCGTTCTCCGACCCGATGGCCGACGGTCCGGTGATCCAACAGTCGTCCGAACGCGCGCTCGCGAAGGGCGTGTCGCTGCGCCACGTGCTGGCCGACGTCAAACGCTTTCGCGAAACCGACGACAACACCCCGGTTGTGCTGATGGGCTATGCGAATCCGATCGAGCGGATGGGTGCCGAAGCCTTCGCTGAAGCTGCGAAAGAAGCCGGGGTCGACGGTGTGCTGGTGGTCGATTATCCGCCTGAAGAATGCGCTAACTTCGCGCAACAGATGCAATCTGCCGGTATCGATCCAATCTTTTTGCTCGCACCGACTTCGACCGACGAACGTATCGCCGAAGTCGGCCGGATCGCCAGCGGCTACGTCTACTATGTGTCGCTGAAAGGGGTCACCGGCGCCGCAAATCTGGACGTTTCCAGCATCGCGAGTAAAATCCCGGCCATCAAGTCGCGCGTCCCCCTGCCAGTGGGCGTCGGTTTCGGCATTCGCGACGCGCAAACGGCGCGTGCGGTGGGCGAGGTGGCCGATGCCGTCGTGATCGGCAGCCGTATCGTTCAATTGCTCGAACAGGCAGCGCCCGACGCCGCTGCCGAGACGCTCACGCGTTTCGTTGCCGAAGTGCGCGAGGCGCTCGATAGCGTCGCGACTGCCCGATAACAGTTATTTTTGTCGCGGTAACGTGAGCGGCGGGTTCGTCCCGCCGTTTGCGCGACTGCTGACCCAGAAGGATTCCCTATGAGCTGGCTCGATAAGCTGCTGCCGCCAAAAATCAAACAAACCGACCCGAAGAACCGCAAGGGAATTCCGGAAGGCCTGTGGATCAAGTGCCCGTCGTGCGAAGCCGTGCTGTATCGCAACGACGTCGAGGCCAATCTGCATGTTTGCCCGAAGTGCGACCATCACATGCGCATCGGCGCACGTGAGCGGCTGGACAGCCTGCTCGATCCGGAAGGCCGCTACGAAATCGGCCAGGAAATCGTTCCGGTCGACGCGCTGAAGTTCAAAGATAGCCGCAAGTATCCCGAGCGCATCAAAGAGGCGATGGACGAAACCGACGAGACCGATGCAATGGTCGTGATGGGCGGCGCGATTCACACGCTGCCGGTCGTCGTGGCGAACTTCGAGTTCTCGTTCATGGGCGGCTCGATGGGGTCGGTGGTCGGCGAGCGTTTCGCGCGCGGCGCACAGAACGCGCTCGAACAGAAAGTGCCGTTCATCTGCTTCACCGCTTCGGGCGGTGCGCGGATGCAGGAAAGCCTGCTGTCGCTGATGCAGATGGCGAAGACCACCGCGATGCTCACGAAGCTGGCCGAAGCCAAGCTGCCGTTCATCTCGGTGCTGACCGACCCGACGATGGGCGGCGTGTCCGCGAGTTTCGCGTTCCTCGGCGACGTTGTGATCGCCGAGCCGAAGGCGCTGATCGGCTTTGCCGGCCCGCGCGTGATCGAACAGACGGTGCGCGAGAAGCTGCCGGAAGGATTCCAACGCGCCGAGTTTCTGCTGCAAAAGGGTGCGATCGACATGATCGTCGATCGTCGCAAACTGCGCGAAGAGATCGCGCAATTGCTGGCGCTGTTGAGCCATCAGCCGGCGGACGCGGTCGCGTAAGAACCGGGCACCGAAGCAATCAAAAAATAGCGCGCCGCGTGAGCAATCAAGCGGCGCGCTGTCATTTCCGGGATAATTACGGTCGCCTGCGATGCCGTTGCGCGGTTTATGCGCACAAACCCGGCCTCCGCCGATGACGGCCGACCCGCGATCCCGACCGCAACCGCCTGACCAGCACCCTTCGCAGCACTGCAGAACTGAACTACCGCGACTCACTCAAGATTCACCCGATGACGACATTCCCCACTCTCGAAGCGTGGCTCACGCACCTTGAATCCGCGCATCCGGTCGGCATCGACATGGGTTTGAGCCGCATCTCCCAGGTACGCGATGCGATGCAGCTGTCGTTCGCCTGCCCGATCATCACGGTCGGCGGCACGAACGGCAAAGGCTCGACCTGCGCGATTCTCGAAGCGATTCTGCTGCGCGCGGGCTATACGGTCGGTTGCCACACGTCGCCGCATCTGCTGTCGTTCAACGAGCGCGCGCGCATCAACGGCGCAATGGCAAGCGACGCCGATCTGCTGCCGCATTTCGAAGCGGTCGAAGCCGCGCGCCAGAGCCTGGCCAAACCGGTTTCGCTGACCTACTTCGAATTCACGACGCTAGCGATCATGAGTCTGTTCGCGTCGCGCAGCCTCGACGCGGTGATTTTCGAAGTCGGCCTCGGCGGGCGTCTCGACGCGGTCAATATCCTCGATACCGACTGCGCGATCATCACGAGCATCGATATCGATCACACCGACTATCTCGGCGACACGCGCGAAAAAATCGCCTTCGAAAAAGCCGGTATCTTCCGCCCCGGCAAGCCGGCAATCTGCGCGGACCCGGTGCCGCCGCAATCGCTGATTGATCACGCGGAAAACATCGGCGCGCAATTGTGGCTGTTCGGCCGCGACTTCCGATACGAAGGCCAGGCCGGCAGCGAGCGCCAGCAGTGGAGCTACGTCGGCCCGACGCTGCGGCGCTCGGCGCTCGCGTATCCGTCGCTGCGCGGCGCGAATCAGCTGATCAACACGTCGGCGGCGCTGGCCGGGCTCGAAGCGTTGCGCGACCGTCTGCCGGTGTCGGCGCAGGACATCCGGCTCGGCATCGCCAACGTGGATCTGCCGGGCCGCTTCCAGGTACTGCCGGGCAAGCCGTCCATCGTGCTCGACGTCGGACACAATCCGCATGCCGCCGCCGTGCTTGGGCAGAATCTCGGCAACATGGGCTTTTTCCCGTACACCTACGCCGTGTTCGGTGCGATGCGCGACAAGGACATCGCCGGCGTGCTCAGTCATCTGAAAGGCGAGATCGATCACTGGTGCGTGACCGATCTGCCGACCCCGCGCGCCGCGTCCGCGCAGGAGCTGGAAGCCGTGTTGCGCGAGCTCGGCGTGGAAGACAGCGCCGACAGCAGCGTCACGTGTTACGCGACGCCGGCAGAGGCTTTCCAGGACGCGCTAAAACGTGCGTCAGAGAATGATAGAATCGTGGTTTTCGGCAGTTTCTATACGGTAGCGGGTGTGATGGCCTACCGGAAATCGCAGCAACACTGAGCGGGCGCCAGGCTCGAACCAAGCGATTCATGGGAATTTTCTCGTTCGGCAAGAAAGACGACGCGCCCAGCCGGCGCGGCGCAAACACCAGTTCCAATCGGGTCGCCCGGGGTGAGCGCGTCGAGCGGCGTACCCGCCGCACCGAGCGCACCGTCGATGCAGATGCAATGCTGCTCGACCCCACGCTGCCGGAAAAGCAGCGCGCGCGCCGCCGGCTCGTCGGTGCAATCGCGCTCGTCGTCGCGGCGGTGATCATTCTGCCGATGGTGTTGGATTCGCACCCGAAGCCCGTCACCGACGACATCTCGATCGACATTCCTAGCCGGCCCGCGCCGAGAGTCTCCAGATCCACCGCCAACGAAGACGTGCAAGCCGGCGTCGCGCCGGACAATCCGCCGGCCGCCGATAGCGGCATCGCCGCGTCCAGCCTCGCACCGGCACCGACCGCGGCATCCGCGGCGACTACGACTACGGCGGCGGCCCCGACCTCTGCCGCGAAACCAATCCAATCGACTCAAGCGAGCGCAGCGAAACAGGGCACGAGCCCGTCCGTAGCAACCGGCACCGTCACCGCCGCAACGCCGAAGCCCGCCGCGAAGCCGCAAACGCAGTCGCTTGCCGCCAACCCCAGTCCCGCCGCGCCCGCCAAACAGACGAAAGCACCCGCCGCCGCACCGTCGGCATCGACCGACGACGAGACGAACCCGGCCACTGCCAGCGCCGACGGGAACTCCGGCACGCCGGCCTCGCCGCCGGGCAACCGCTTTGCGGTGCAGCTCGGCGCGTTCTCGAACGAAGCGAATGCGCGCAATTGGGCCGCGAAGTTGAAAGCGGCGGGCGTGCCCACATATACCGAGCACAGGAAGCAAGCCGACGGTTCGACGCTAACCTTGCTGCGTGCGGGCCCGTTCGCCGACCGCGCGGCGGCCACCGCCGCTGTAGCGAAGGTCCGCGAGGCGGGCCTCGTGTCGGGCTCGAACGGCGGCAGCGCACAGTAAGCGAGCGATGTTCACTGCCTTCGACTACGCTGTAATGGCGGTGATTGGTTTGTCGGCGCTGCGAGGCGCCTGGCGCGGTTTGCTGTCGGAAGTGTTTGGTTTGATCGGCTGGATCGCGGCGTTTTTCATCGCTTGCGAGTTCGTCGCCTATGTGGTCCCGTATATCCCGTCCACGTGGCCCGGCGGCGCGTTGACGCAGTGGCTGCTGGCTTTTGCGCTCGTGGCGATTGGCGTAGTGCTGGTCACGAGCGTGGTGAGCGCGCTGCTCAGCCGCCTCGTGCAGGTCACGGGCCTGGGCGGTGCGGACCGCTCGCTCGGTTTGATGTTCGGCCTCGTCCGCGGGGTCGTTCTGGTGCTGATTCTGGTCGCCCTCGCAGGCTTGACCGAACTGCCCAAAGAGGAATTCTGGCGCAACGCGCTGCTTCGTCCGTATGCGGTTGCGGGCGTACGCGCAATGAAACCGCTGCTCCCCGAGGCGCTCGCCGCTTACGTCCATGTGGACGTTCTGGGCGCCCCGAGCAACGCGCAACAGGACTCCGGCGCATACCGGCTGCCTTGACGGCGTAGCGCGTCCCGTCGCATCAAAGCGCGGGCGTGGTCGCAGGCACCGGTCGCCATTACGAATTTTGTACCTTTGAAGGACATGCCATGTGCGGCATCGTAGGCGTAGTTTCCCACTCCCCGGTCAACCAGCTGATCTATGACAGCCTGCTGCTGCTGCAGCATCGCGGTCAGGACGCCGCCGGCATCGCGACGGCGAACGGCAGCAATTTCCACATGCACAAGGCTAACGGCATGGTGCGCGACGTGTTCCGCACGCGCAACATGCGTAGCCTGCCGGGTACGACCGGCATCGGCCAGGTCCGTTACCCGACCGCCGGTTCGGCGTCGAGCGAAGAAGAAGCGCAGCCGTTCTACGTGAACGCGCCGTTCGGCATCATCCTCGCGCACAACGGCAACCTGACCAACTGGCAGCAGCTGAAAGATGAGATGTTCCGCATCGATCGCCGCCACGTGAACACCAATTCCGATACCGAAGTGCTGCTCAACGTGTTCGCGCACGAGCTGCAACTGTCGAGTTCGGGTCTGCAACTCGATCCGGCCGCGCTGTTTAAGGCGGTATCGGGCGTGCATCGGCGGGTGCGCGGTTCTTACGCGATCGTCGCGCTGATCGCCGGCTACGGTCTGCTCGGCGTCCGCGACCCGTTCGGTATCCGTCCGCTGTGCCTCGGCAAGCTGGAAACGGCTGAAGGCGTCGAGTGGATGCTGGCGTCGGAATCGGTGGCGATCGAAGGCATTGGTTTCGAATTCGTGCGAGACGTGCAGCCGGGCGAGGCGGTTTTCATCGACGCCGAAGGCCAGCTGCACTCGCAACAGTGCGCGACGACTCCGAGCCTGAACCCCTGCATATTCGAACTCGTGTATCTGGCGCGACCGGATTCGGTGCTCGACGGCGTGCCGGTCTACAACGTGCGTCTGCGCATGGGCGACTACCTTGCCGAGAAGATCAAGCGCGAACTGCCCGACGTCGCGATCGACGTCGTGATGCCGATTCCCGATTCGTCACGCCCGGCCGCGATGCAGGTCGCGAAAAAGCTCGGCGTCGAGTATCGCGAGGGCTTCTTCAAGAACCGCTATGTAGGCCGTACCTTCATCATGCCGGGCCAGGCGGTGCGCAAGAAGTCGGTGCGCCAGAAGCTGAACGCGATGAACATCGAGTTCAAGGGCAAGAACGTGCTGATCGTCGACGACTCGATCGTGCGCGGCACGACGTCGCATGAGATCGTGCAGATGGCGCGCGATGCGGGCGCGAACAAGGTGATTTTCGCGTCGGCGGCGCCGCCGGTGAAGTTCCCGAACGTCTACGGCATCGATATGCCGACGCGCGGCGAACTGGTCGCGCACGGCCGCTCGGACGAAGAAGTCGCGCGCATGATCGGCGCGGATCACCTCGTGTACCAGGACGTCGACGCGCTGAAGCAGGCGGTGCGCGATATCAACCCGGCGCTGAAGGCGTTCGAGGCTTCGTGCTTCGACGGCAACTACGTGACCGGCGACATCACGACCGAGTACCTGGACCGCATCGAAAGCGCGCGTCTCGCACCGTCGTCGCAATCGGATCGCGACGCCGCGAGCGAAGCGATCGACGGTGGCGGCCCGGCGCGTTCGCAACTGCATCTGCAACTGTCGGTGGGTTGAGCGTACACACCGACACCGCGCCTTTCCGCAGATGAAGCCCGCTTATGCCGACGCAGAAGCGGGCTTTTTTGTTGCTGCCTCAGGGGTACGACGATCTCGCATCCGGCGACGACCACGCACGGCCGCATCAAGCCCGAAGCGCGCGCGGTGCCGGACATCAGCGAAGGTCTGATCCGGCTTGCGGTGGGGCTCGAAAACGCGGGCGATATCCGTGCGGATCTGCAGCGTGGGTTAAAAGGCTGACAGGACCTTCGCCGCTCTCAGTGTCGCAACGCGCGCCACTGCCCGGGCGCGAGCCCAAAACGCCGCGTGAACGCGTGCGTGAAAGCGCTCTGATCGCCGAAGCCGATGTCGAGCGCGATATCGGTCAACGAAAGACGCGGGTCCGCGAGCAGCGTGATCGACGTGTCGAGCCGAAGCCGCTGCAGATAGCGATGCGGCGTCTCGCCGAACGCATCGATGAACAGTTGATGAAAACGCCGCATGCCGAAGCCGCAGTGCGCGGCGAGATCCGCGATCTTCAGCGGCTCGGACAGATGCGCGCGCAGCCAGCGGTCGATGCGCGCGAAATCGAGCCGAACGCCTTCGCTCTGCGCACCGGCGAGCGCCCCGGAATCGACGACCAGCGCGGCGCCCAACCGTGCCGCGGCATCCCAATGGAAGCGACGGTGAGCGGAGGCATTATCTTGTGCTTCGCCCGCCCCGCCCGCCGCATGCGCGGCAATCGTGTGCACGAGCTGTGCGAGGGATGGATCGACGGCCACGGCTCGCGCGCGCTCGAACAGCCGCTCGGGCACCGCCAGCGACGTCGCGGGCAAATCGAGTACGAGCTGCCGGTTCGTGCCGACCCCCGAGTAATCGTGCCGCGCGCCGGCCGGGATCAGCCATGCGGAGCCGGCGTCAATCTGCTCCGCGACGCCGTCCACCGCCATCACCATCGCGCCGTCGAGCCCGAGCACGACCTGATGGAAGTCGTGCACGTCCGACGCTTCGATCGCGCCATAGCAGCGCAGCGAAACGTTGGGGGCGGTGACGGCGGCGTGGCTCATAACAATACTTAGCTGAAGCTCAGACTGCGAGCAGTTCGACTTCGAACACGAGCGTCGCGTTCGGCGGAATCACGCCGCCCGCGCCGCGCACACCGTAGCCCAGTTGCGGCGGAATGGTCAGCTTGCGCTTGCCGCCGACTTTCATGCCTTGCACGCCTTCGTCCCAGCCCTTGATGACCATGCCGCCGCCCAGCACGAACGCGAACGGGTCATTGCGGTCCTTGCTCGAATCGAACTTCTGGCCGTCGGTCAGCCAGCCCGTGTAGTGCACGGTCACGCTCTTGCCGGCGACGGCTTCGGCGCCGGTGCCTTCCACGAGGTCTTCGTACTTCAGGCCGGATTCGGTCGTCACAGTCGACATGCGTTGCTCCTCAGATCAAAACGTAAAACCGACATTGTAGGCGCGTTGACGCCGATCTCCGAGTCTTGTCCGGTTTCGCGCATGGCATGCGGATTGCGTCGCGCCTGGCGTTTCGGCCTGGGCTGGTCGGTCCGAACGGGATGCCTATAATGAGGCTTCCCCCCATCATCCAGCACTGCCTGAGAGGACTCGATCGTGACTACGTCACCCACCGGGACTGCTGGCGCCCAGCCGGCGTCGGCCGGCTTCGTCATCTCCGAACGCAGCGCGCTGTTGCGCGCGGAAACCGCGTTGTTCATGCGCGATCATGTGCTGTCGCTGGTGTCGCACGACCTGCGCGGTCCATTGAATGCGATTCATAGCTGGGCGTACGTGCTCGAGCGCAAGCTCGACGCGAACGATCCGAACTCGCAGCGCGCGATCACCGGCATTCGCAGCGGCGTCGATCAGCAGGTGAAGTTGCTCGAGACGATCGTCGATACGACGCGCGCCGAAACGAAATCGCTCGCGCTCACGTATGAGCCATTTCCGCTGCATCCGCTGCTCGCCGAAACCGTCGAGGAAGTCCGCGCCGGCCTCGCCCGCGCGCGCGGCGTCGAAGTGCGGCTCGACTCGCAGATCGCCACCGAGCAGCTGAACGGCGACCGCGCTCGTCTCGCCGCCGCGCTGTGGCTGATGCTGACGTTCGCCGTCGAAGCGAGCGCGCGGGACGCCGAGGTCGCACTGGCGGCGCGCGCGGACAACGGCACGTGGCATGCGAGCGTCACGTACGAGCCGAACGAGGCCGCGTTGAACGACGCCGCGCTGCCGCATATGCTCGAAGCGTTCGCGCGCAAGCAGGCGGGCGAGCCGCGCGAGGCGAAGCGCATCGCGTGGGTGTTCGCGTTGTGCAAGCGCGTCGCGGAGGCGCACGGCGGCAGCTTCGAGCAAAGCGATTCGACCGAAGCGGGCAGCGTCACCGCGACCCCCGCGACGCTCGTGCTGCGCGTGCCGTTCAGCGCGGCGGTGCCGAAATGAGCGTCGCGCGCGAATGCGTTGCGCACAATAAGATTTCATCGAGCTTTCAACCCCTATACTGACAACTTTTGTTGCCGGAGCCCGTCGCTTTGATACAGGTTGTCGCTCTCATCGGTGCAATGTTTCTGGTTGCACTCAACGGCTTTTTCGTCGCCGCCGAATTCGGTCTGGTCAAACTGCGGCAGACTCGCGTGCAAAGCCTCGCCACCCAGCATGGCATGCGCGGCCGTCTGCTCGCGAAGGTTCACGGACAGCTCGACGCGTATCTGTCGGCGTGTCAACTCGGCATCACGCTCGCGTCGCTCGGGCTCGGCTGGATCGGCGAGCCGGCTTTCGCGCAACTGCTGATGCCGCTTTTCTCCTTGATCGGCGTCGAGTCCGAGAAGCTGATCCACGGCATCTCGCTGTTCTTCGCGTTTTCTTGCATTTCGTTCCTGCATATCGTGGTCGGCGAACTTGCGCCGAAGTCTCTGGCGATCCGCGAGGCGGAGAAAATTTCGCTGTGGGCCGCGACACCGCTGTACGGTTTCTACTGGGCAATGTACCCGGCCATCTGGCTGCTCAACACGAGCGCGAACGCGGTGCTGAAGGCCGCGGGCCTCGATACCGACCACGGCCACGACTCGCATTACTCGACCGAGGAACTCAAGCTGATCCTGCGCGGCCGCCGCGCGAACGTCGCGAGCGAAATCGGTTCGTCGACCGGCGCGTACAGCCAGGACGAATGGAACACGATCGCGCACTCGCTCGACTTCTCCCGTATGACCGTATCGGACCTGATGCGGCCGTCGCATGAAATGGTCTGTCTGCGGCGCGATCTGCCGCTGCGCGACAACATGCAGGTGGTCGCTCGGCACCGCTTCAGCCGTTATCCGCTGTTCGAGGATGCCTCGGGCGAACGCGTGGCCGGCATGATCCATCTGAAGGACCTGCTGCTCGCACGTCAGGCGGGCAGCACGCTCGAAGACCTGTCGCGCTACGTGCGCCCCGTGCAGTACGTGAAGCCGGACATGCCGGCGCTCGAACTGTTCCGGCGCTTTCGCAAAGGCGCGCCGCACTTCGCGCTGGTCGGCCACAAGAACGAGAAACCGATCGGCTTCCTGACGCTCGACAACCTGCTCGGCGCGCTGGTCGGGCAGATCCACGACGAGTTCCGCCAGGGCGACGCCGACTGGACTCGCATGGACGACGGCACGCTGATGGGCAAGGGCAGCTTGCCGGTGGTGTCGCTCGAACGGGCGCTGGGTATCGACATCGATGAAGGCAAGGCCGAATCGGTAGGCGGGCTCGTGATCCAGGCGCTCAACGATCTGCCCGGCGAAGGGCAGCGCGTCGAGTTCGAAGACTTCGATGTGGTGGTCAAGAAGATGAAGGGACCGCGCATCGTGCTGGTGCGCGTGTATCCGAAGGTGTTCGACGACGAGGGCGGTTGAGGCCGAGCCGACCCGCAGCCTCAACCCTGTTCATCCGCCTCAGCTTCGAGGCACCCCATCCTCCACTAGCACCGCGACCGGCATCGCGGCAAGCGCGTCGCGCAGATACAGTAGACCGTGATCGTCGACTTTCGGCGCGGCGGGGCTCAGCCAGTCGAACAGCGCGCGCGCCGACAGATCGGGCGGCATTTCGATAGCCGTATCCGCCCATTGCGCCGGCTCGACGAGCGGCAGATCGCCTTCGTCGCCGAGCAAGCCCGCGGCCAACCGGCTGGCGATCACTACGGCCCACGCATTGCCATGGCGCCGCGCGAACGCGATCACATTCGACGCATGCGCGCCGCGCACCGTGAGCGGCAAATACGTGCCCTGACTCAGCAGCTCCGGCAGATGCGCGCGCAGCGCCAGCACGCGCTGGATCACCGCGAGCTTCACGCGTCCGTCGCGCCAGTCCGCCAGAAATTCCGACGGCGGCGTTTGCGGCTGAGGCAGCCACGCCTCGCGTTTCGCGAAATCGACGGGCCGCCGATTGTCCGGATCGACGAGGCTGAAGTCCCACAGCTCGGTGCCTTGGTAAAGATCGGGGATTCCGGGTGACGCGAGACGCAGAACCGTCTGCTGCAGACTGTTGAGCGCGCCCGCGCGACCAATCCGCCCGACGAACGCCGACAGTTCCTTCAGAAAGGCGTCGCGCCGCTGCGGCGCGAGGATGCCGAACAGAAACTCGCGGCAGCCGGCTTCGTAGGCTTCGTCGGGGGCGAGCCAGCTGGTTTGCAGCTTCGCCTCGCGCAACTCCTTCAACTGCCATTGCGCGACCCGTTCGGCCAGCTCCTTGACGCCGGCTTCGTCGTCGGCGCTTAGATCCGGCGGCCAGCAGCCCACCAGCGTCTGGTACAGCATATCCTCGGCGGCGGGGCCGGGAGCCCATGCGTCGCTCTTGTCCTGGCTCACGCTGCTGATCGGCGTGCCGTCGAGCGCGCGACGCTGCGGCGCGTTCAACGTCGACCAGGCACGCAGCGTCGCGCCCCATTCGTCGGCGATCTCGCTCAACACCGCGAGTCGCGCGCGCACGTCTTCACCGCGCTTGTGATCGTGCGTGGCGGTCGCCAGCATCGCATGCGGAAAACGTTGCGCGCGCTCGAGATTGCCCGCGTGAAACTGCTCGACCGACAGCGCGAACTCGCCCGGGTCCGAGCCCACTTCGTTGCGCGACAGTAGACGCCCGTAGCGGTAGCACGCGGTGTCTTCGATCGCCTTGGCGGCGAGCGGCGCGGTCAGCTGCGAAAACAGCGTTTGCGCGCTGCGCCGGGACGATCCCGCATGCGGCTGCGCTCCGCCGCCTTGCCCCTGCTGCTGCGACTGCGCGCCGGGCCGCGCGGGTGGCGCCTCTTCGGCGCTGCCGCCGAGCCACGCATTGACGCGCTCGAGCGTCGCGTCGTCCGAGCGCGGCAGCGAAGCGCGCGCGCCCGCCAGCGCCCGCTCGAAATAGACGTTGTCGGCGGCGCTGCGCAGTCCACCCAACGGATACATGCGGTACACCGGGAAATGCACGACCAGTTCGGTCAGCACGCGGCGCAGCGCCGGGTACGTGAAGTCGCGCGTGCTCAGCGAATCGCGTGCGATCCGATGCAGCGCGCGCGCCGCGCGGTCCAGTTCCGCGGAGAAGTTTTCCGCGAGAATCTTGCGCCGCGCCGCGTGCGCTTCATCGGCGAAGCGCGCGCTGCGGCCGGTGAGTTCGGCCCACGTGTTGGCGAGCGGTTCTGCGCCGGCCGGATCGTGCAGCAGCGCGCCGACGTCACTCATGAAGTCGTAGCCGGTCGTACCGTCGACGGGCCAGTCGTCGCGCAACGGCTCGCCGCGGCCGAGAATCTTCTCGACCACCACGTATGGCGCGGTGTCGCGCAACTCGCTGAGCCGCTGGCGCAAACGCTGGCAGTATTCGCGCGGCTCGGCGAGCCCGTCGATGTGATCGATCCGCAAGCCGTCGACGAGCCCCTCGCGGTAGAGGCGAAAGATCAGCGCATGCACCGCCTCGAACACCTCGGGCCGCTCGACGCGCACGGCGGCGAGTGACGAGATGTCGAAGAAGCGCCGCCAGTTCACTTCGTCGGAGGCGGTGCGCCACCACGCGAGCCGGAAATGCTGCCGCTCGATCAGCCGATGCAGCCGGTCGCGCGTGACCGGATCTTCGGGCGCGTAAGTCTCCAGCACGAACTCGATCGCCGATGCGCCTTCGCGCGCGACGAACTCGCGCAGCGCGTCGCGCGCCTCGGCGGCGCGCGGCTGATCGGCGGGCTGCGTCGTGAGTCCCTGAAAGCGATTGGCGAGCGCGCTCAGATCGGCGCGGTCGGCGCCTTGCAGGATCGCCGCGTAATCGACCGGGCAGACCGGGAACACGTGCGGACCGTAGCCGATGTAAAAGCGTCCGCTGTCGGCCGTGAAATGCAGCCCGATGCGGCCCGCCATCAGTTCATCGCCGTACGACGCGCCGAGCGTCGGCAGCAGCACCTTGCCGCGCAGCGCGGGATCGGGCGAATGCCAGTCGACGTCGAAATGTCGCGCATACGCGCTGTGGCGTCCCCATTCGAGGATGTCGAGCCACCATGCGTTGCTCGAACCGCCGACGCCCATGTGATTCGGCACGATGTCGACGATGAGCCCCATGTCGTGCGCGCGCAGCTTGTCGACGAGGCGCCTCAAGCCCGCCTCGCCGCCGTATTCGGCGCTGACCTGGGTGTAGTCGACGGTGTCGTAGCCGTGCATCGAGCCGGGCTCGGCCGTCGTGATCGGCGACGCGTACAGATGGCTGATGCCGAGCGCGGCGATGTATTCGACGTGGCGCGCGGCGTCGTCGAACGTGAAGCCCCGATGGAACTGGAGGCGCAGTGTGGAGCGTGGGACGGTCATGGCGTGTCGGGCTCCGCGGAAGTGTTCGGTGAAGGCGCGGCGGCGCGGCGAGCGCCGTCGACGGCCAGCAGTCGATCGGTGAATACGGGGTCGTCGAACATCGCGTCGACGGGCAGCGTCATGCGGCGGCGCCAGTTCGGATGTTCGTCGATCGAGCCCGGCAGGTTCGGCTGCTCGGCGAGCGCGAGCAGGTCTTCGAGCGGGAACGTGACGAGCGGCCCGGGCGTCGCGGCGACGAATGCGAGCGCTTCGTCGACCGGTGGGTTGTCGGCGTCGGGCGGCGCGACATCGGGCGCGGCCACGCCCGCTCGCTGGAACGCGCGCCACAAGTCGGCGCGCTGCTGCGCGCGCTCTTCGAGCGCCGCTTCTTCGGGGTCGCGGCCGTCGGCGCGCGCCATCGTCTGGCCGATGCGGTTGCGCCACATGATGTCGCTGCCGCGCCACCAGCCGGCGACGGTCGGCAGATCATGCGTGGTCGTCGTGCCGACCGCATAGCGGTCCCAATCTGCAGGTGCCTTGAAGCCGTGGCCGTCGGGCGCGCCTTCGAACCACAGCACGCGAATCCCCTCGATGCCGTGCTCGTCGAGCCGCTCGCGAAAACCGGACGGCACGGTGCCGAGATCCTCGCCGATCACGATCGCGCGATGCCGCCACGATTCGAGCGCAATCAGCCGCAGCAGGTCTTCGAGCGGATAGCGCAGATATGCGCCGTTGCGCGCGCTTTCGCCTTCGGGCACGAGCCACAGACGCCGCAAGCCGAGAATGTGATCGATGCGGATGCCGCCGGCATGCGAGAACGCAGCGCGCAGCATGTCGATGAACGCGGCGAAGCCTTGCGTGCGCATCGCGCGCGGCGAAAAGGTGGTGAGTCCCCACGACTGGCCGGCCTGGTTGAACAGATCGGGCGGCGCGCCGACCGACACGCCCTGCAGCATGTCGTCGGGGTAGGACCATGCATGGCTTCCGGCGCTGTCGCAACCGACCGCGAGATCGGCGATCAGGCCGACCGCCATGCCGGCTTCGCGCGCCGTGTGCTGCGCGTGCAACAGGCCGCGCGAGGCCAGCCACTGCAGGAACAGATGAAAGTCGACCTCGCTGCGATGCGCGGCGGCGAACGCCTCGACTTCGGGGCTGCGCGGGTCGCGCAACGCATCGGGCCAGTTGCGCCAATGGCCGTCGCCGCCTTGCGCGAGTTGCGCGGCCTGCAGCGCTTCGAAGCGCGCGTGATCTTCGAGCGCGCGTCCCGCGCGTTCGCAGAAGCCGTGGAATTCGAGTGCGCGCGGCGAGTGCTGCGAGCGCTCGTTCGCGTTGAACTGCTCGTACAGCGCGCGCAATACCGTGAATTTCACCGCTGTCGCGTGCGGCCAATCGATCAGCGGCAGCTCTTCGTATTTCGACGCTGCGTTGCCGGTCTGCGCCGATGCCGATGCGCACGCGTCCGCGCCGAACACCGCGGCCGGATCGATATGCGTGACGTTGAGCCACAAACGCGACGACGGCGCATACGGGCTGAAGCGCTCGGGCTGCGCGCTGAACATCGCGTGGGTCGGACTGACGGCAAGCGCGTGCGCGCCGCGCTGCGCGCCATGCCGAGCAAGCTGCGCGAGCGCCGTGTAATCGCCGATGCCGCCATCGCCGACGCGACGCAAGCCATACAGCTGCGCGGCGATGCCCCACAGTGGCGGCATGGGCGGCGCGGCTTCGCCGTCCCCATCGCCGCCGTGCAGCGTGCGCCATGCGTCGGCGACGGTGTAGCAGCGCGGCGGTGCGACCGCGAGCGTCATGCGCTGGTCGTTGATCACGAGCGTGTGATAGCCGGCTTCGTCGATCGGCGCGAGCAGCGCTTCCTCGCCTTTCGGCGCGGTGAAGCGGCCGTCGATGATCGCGCCGCTCTCCAGCTCGATCCGGTAATGGCTGCCCGACTTGACCGCGGCCGCAGGCAGCGCGATGCCACGCCCGATCACCGCGGTCATCAGCGGCGGCAGCCGGCGGCCCGATAGTTCGGCCTCCAGGGCAGCGGCGCTGTGGCGGATATCGGTGGCGTTGCCGCACGGCAGACCCATGCGTTCGAGCAGCGTGCCGAGTGTCTTTTCGGGCACGTGCTGCGTGTTGTGGTGCGCGTCCTGCCACTCCACCTCGAAGCCTGCGCGGGTGGCGAGCGCGGCGAGCCGGTCGTTGGGGCGTCGGGTCGTCACGCGCGCTGCTCCTCATGCGATGCGATGCGCGCATCATGGCGGCTCGCGAATTCGTTGATGTCGCCGGTCAGCCACGCGATGCACGCATCAGCAGGCAATACCCGCGCGTCGGCCTGCTCGCGCGCGCGTGGCGGCGTTTCGAAAATGATCTTGCCGGCGGGGATGTCGTCGAGTGCGACGCTGTGCTGCGACAGATTCAGCGCGATCGATAGCGTCTCGCCATCGCCGAGTTTCCAGCGCGCGACCAGCGCGTTCGCGTCGCTGCCACTGGCATCGCGCAGCACGGTCGCGCCGCACGCCTTCGTATGTTTCAGGCGCGGCGTGATCAGCTTCGCGCGCACCGCGAGCGCGGACTTGTAGTAATGCATCCAGTCGAGCCGATCCGGTGTCGGCTTGGCATCCGGCGCGGGCGGCGACGACGCGGCGAAGGTCTGGGCATCGTTCGGATCGGGAATCTGCGCGCGGCTTTTCTCGTCGCTGAACGCGGCGAAACGCGCGAATTCCCGGCGTCGCCCTTCGCGCACCGCGTCGGCGAGATCGCCGGTGTAATCGGTGAAAAACAGGAACGGTTGCGTCGAGCCGTATTCTTCGTCCATGAACAGCAGCGGAATTTGCGGCGACAGCAACAGCAACGCGGTCGCGGCGCGCAGCGCGTCGTCCGAGGTCAGCTTGCGCAGACGTTCGCCGAACGCACGGTTGCCGATCTGATCGTGGTTCTGCAAAAACATCACGAACGACGTGGGCGGCAGATGCGCGCTCGCTTCGCCACGCGGCGCACCATCGTGCAGCGGCGACGGCTCGCCCTGATATGCGAAGCCTTCGGACAGCACGCGCGCGAGGCGGCGAATCGGTTCGTTCGCATACGCGTGGTAATACCCTTCGGTTTCGCCGGTCAGCAGCACGTGCAGCGTGTTGTGCGCGTCGTCGTTCCATTGCGCGTCGAAATGCGCGTCGAGCAGGCTCGCGCTGTTGTGCTCGTTTTCGAGCACCAGATGCACGTGGCGGCCATGCTGCACGCGCGCGCGGATATGGTCCGACAGCTCGCGCAGCCAAGCCGGATTGTCGATCGCATGCACCGCATCGAAGCGCAGTCCGTCGAAGCGGTACTCGTTGATCCAGTAGACCGCGTTGTCGGTGAAGAAGTCGCTGACTTCGCTGCGCTCGAAGTCGATCGCGGGGCCCCAGGGTGTGTTCACGCCCGCTCGGAAAAACGGCTCCGCGTAAGTATGCAGATAGTTGCCGTCTGGTCCGAAGTGGTTGTAGACGACGTCGAGAAACACCATCAGGCCGACACCATGCGCGGCGTCGATCAGTGCCTTCAGTTCTTCGGGACGGCCGTAGGCGGAGTCGGGCGCGTACGGCAGCACGCCGTCGTAACCCCAGTTGTGACGACCGGGAAAGTCGTTCAACGGCATCAGTTCGATCGCGGTAACGCCGAGCGCGGCGAACTCGGGCAGGCGCTTTTGCACACCCGCATAGCCGCCCATTGCACCGACGTGCAATTCGTACAGCACCGTTTCTTCCCACGGCCGGCCGTGCCATTCGGTGTGTTCCCAATGGTAGGCGCGCGGATCGATGACCTCGCTCGGGCCATGCACGTCCCGCGGCTGGAATCGCGAGGCCGGATCGGGCACCGTCTGCCTGCCGTCGAGCTGGAACCGATACAGCGTGCCCGCCCCGCTCTCGACGGTGGTCTCGAACCAGCCGTTGCCGGTCGGGGCCATGTCGTGCGTGCCTTGCGCGTGGCCGTCTTCGATGACCACCTGCACGCTGTTGCACGACGGTGCCCAAAAACGGAACCGCGTGCGCGGTCGCGTGCCGCTCGCGCCGATCAACTGCGCGCTGAACGGCAGGCAGTGCGCGTGATGATGCGCGTGAGGATCAATCGGACTATCGGACATGTCTTCACCATTCGAATCTGCAAACGCGCCTGGATAACAATGTGACGCGATGCAAGCATTGCGTCGCAACATTCTTGCCACCCCGGCTGCGTTGCGATTTGTCGAAGCTCAACCTATGTCGCCGCAGTGCATCGTTCATTCCGAGCCGTCGTCGTTTGATGTCGGCGCGCCCGGGTCGGGCGGCAGCGCAGTCAACAATCGCGGACCGTGCTGCGCGCCAGCCACCCAGCCGGCTTGCCAATCCGCTTCGCCGGTCGGCTGCGCGGCGAGTATCACGAGGCCGTGCGCGCCGACCTCGAGTTCGGCCGTCGCGAGCCGCTGCGGGGGGCGGTCCTGATCGGCGGTGTCCAACAGCACATGCCATTCCAGGTGCGGTGCGGGAGGCGAGAACTGCAGCGGTTCCTCGTACGCGTTGAGCATCAGTAACAATACTTCGGTTTCGCCATTCAGGCCCGGGCCTGCGCGACGCAACGTGAACGCGCGCCCCTCCGGGTCCTGCCACGCTTCGATCGTCAGCGGATCGCCGTGTTCGTCGAACCAGCCGACGTCGAACAGGCCGGGCAGCACCTCGCGGTCGCCGAACAGAAAGCGCGTTTCACGCAACAGCGGGTGACGCTTGCGCAACCCCACCACGCGCGCGACGAACTCGGTCATGCGCCGGCCTTCCGCCGAATCCGCAAGGTCCCAGTCGATCCACGATAGGTCGTTATCCTGACAGTAAGCATTGTTGTTGCCGCGCTGCGTGCGCAGCGCTTCGTCGCCGGCCAGCAGCATCGGCGTGCCGAGCGCGATCATCAGTGTCGCGATCAGCGAGCGCGACACGCGGCGGCGCGTGGCGAGAATCGCGGGATCGTCGGTCGCGCCTTCGACCCCCCAGTTGCGGCTGCAATTCTCGTTGTGGCCGTCGTTGTTGTCTTCCTGGTTGGCTTCGTTGTGCTTCTGCTCATACGCGGTGACATCGGCCAACGTGAAGCCGTCGTGTGACGTAACGAAGTTGAGCGACGCCCACGGCTTGCGATGCCGCCGGTTGAACAGATCGGCCGAACCGGTCAGGCGCGCGGCGAGGTCGGGCCGCAGGCCGGCGTCGCCGCGCCAGAACCGTCGCACCGTGTCACGGAAACGGTCGTTCCATTCGCTGAAACCCGGCGGATGATTGCCCAGCTGATAGCCGCCAGGGCCGAGATCCCATGGCTCGGAAATCAGCTTGCGTTGCGACAGCACCGGGTCCTGGCGCAACGCGTCGAACAGGCCCGAACCCGGATCGAAGCCGTGGCTTTCGCGCCCGAGCGTCACGCCGAGATCGAAACGGAAGCCGTCGATGTTGAACGCGGTCGACCAGTAGCGCAGCGAATCCATCACCATCTGCATCACGCGCGGATGCGGCAGATTGACCGTGTTGCCGCAGCCCGTGTCGTTGATATGGTGACGCTCGTCGCCCGGAATCAGCCGGTAGTAGCTGGCGTTGTCGAGGCCGCGCCATGAGATTGTCGGGCCCATCTCGTTGCTTTCGCAGGTGTGGTTGTAGACCACGTCGAGAATCACCTCGATGCCGGCCGCGTGCAGTTGCCGCACGGCGATGCGCATTTCGTCGAGCCGGTGCGTGCTCAGATAGGTCGGCTCCGGCGCGAAGAACGCGGCCGTGTTGTAGCCCCAGTAGTTGCGCAGGCCGCGCTCCACGAGGAAGCGGTCGTTCAGAAACGCGTGCACGGGCAGCAACTCGACGGCGGTCACGCCGAGCTTCAGCAGATGCTCGATGAACTCCGGCGCCGCGAGCGCCGCGAACGTGCCGCGTTCATGCTGGCGCAGATCGGAGCGCAGCATCGACGCGCCGCGCAAGTGCGTTTCGTAGATCACGGTTTCGCCCCACGGCACGTCGGGACGCCTGTCGTGCGACGAGTCGAACGCCTCGTCGACGACGACGCACTTGGGCATCGCGGGCGCGGAATCGCGCCGGTCGATCGAAAGGTCCGCGCGATTCGAATGCACGCGATAGCCGAACAGCGCGTCGGACCAGCGAAACTGCCCGACGAGCTTGCGCGCATACGGGTCGAGCAGCAGCTTGTGCGGATTGAAGCGATGCCCGAAATGCGGCTGATACGGTCCATGCGCGCGAAAGCCGTACGCAGTGCCAGGATGCGCGTTCGGCAGATAGCCGTGCCAGATCTCGTCGGTGCATTCGGGCATGGCGAAGCGGCGGATCTCCTTGCGTCCGGTGGAATCGAACAGGCACAGCTCGATTTTTTGCGCATTGGCCGAAAACACCGCGAAATTGACACCCAGCCCGTCCCAGCTCGCGCCCAGCGGATACGGTGAGCCGGGCAGCAACCGGTCGGGCAACGCATGCGACATGTTTTCCCTTTCCTGTTCTGATTGTCGAACTAGAGCCCGGGTCTGTCTGGGTCTTCATGCAACGGGGCGCGGCGCTTGCGTTCGCGCCGCGCGCCTGTGTTGCGGCGCGTTTCCTTAGTCCGCGCGCAATACGATCGTTGCGAGTGGCGGCAAAGTCAGCGCGGCGGAATGCGGCCTGCCGTGGCTCGATACCGGGTCGGAATGGATCAGCCCGCCGTTGCCCATGTTCGAGCCGCCGTACACGCCGGCATCGGTATTGAGCACTTCCACCCAGCGCCCGCCGCGCGGCATGCCGAGCCGATAGCCGAGCCGCGGCACCGGCGTCATGTTGCACACCACGACGAACTCCTGGCCCGCGCCGTCGGTGCGCCGATAGGCGAACACGCTGTTGCCGCTGTCGTCGCCGATCAACCATTCGAAGCCGCCCGGTTCGCTGTCGAGCAGATGCAGCGCCGGCTCGTTGCGATACAGATGGTTCAGGTCGCGCACCAGCAACTGCACGCCGTGGTGGCCCGGATCGTCGAGAAGATTCCAATGCGGCGAGCCGTCATGGTCGAACTCCGCCATCTGGCCGAATTCGCCGCCCATGAACAGCAGCTTCTTGCCCGGGTGCGTCCACATGAAACCGAAGTACGCGCGCAGATTCGCGAAACGCTGCCAGCGGTCGCCGGGCATCTTGCCGAGCAGCGAGCCCTTGCCGTGCACCACCTCGTCGTGCGAAAGCGGCAGCACGAAGCGCTCGGAATACGCGTAGACCATGCCGAACGTCATGTTGTGATGGTGATACTGGCGATACACCGGGTCTTCGTGCATGTAGTGCAGCGTGTCGTGCATCCAGCCCATGTTCCACTTGAAGTCGAAGCCGAGGCCGCCGTCCGCGACTCGCGCGGTCACGCCCGGCCATGCGGTCGATTCCTCGGCGACCGTGATCGCGCCGGGTGCGCCCGGCACATAGCGGACTTCGTGATTCAAGCGCTTCAGGAACGCGATCGATTCGAGATTCTCGCGGCCGCCATAAATGTTCGGCACCCACTCGCCGGCCGCGCGCGAGTAGTCGCGATACAGCATCGACGCGACCGCGTCCACGCGCAAGCCGTCGACGTGATAGCGCTGCAACCACGCGAGCCCCGACGCGATCAGGAACGCGCTGACCTCGTTGCGGCCGAGGTTGTAGATCATCGTGTTCCAGTCCTGGTGATAGCCTTCGCGCGGGTCGGCGTGCTCATAGAGCGGCGTGCCGTCGAAATCGATCAGACCGTGGGCGTCGTTCGGGAAATGCGCGGGCACCCAGTCGAGAATCACGCCGAGCCCCGCTTCGTGCGCGCGATCGACGAAACGCGCGAACTGCTCGGGCTTGCCGAACCGAGCGGACGGCGCGAACTGCCCGAGCGGCTGATAGCCCCACGAACCGCCGAACGGATGCTCGGCGATCGGCAGAAATTCGATGTGCGTGAAGCCCATGCTCTTCGCGTAAGGAATCAGCCGCTCGGCGAGCTCTTCCCAGACGAGACCGCGCTGGCCTTCCTCGGCGATGCGCAGCCACGACTCCGCGTGCACTTCATAGATCGTGATCGGCGTGCGCGCGGTCTGCTTGTCGGCGCGCGACTGGATCCACTCGTGATCGGTCCACGGATACTGCTCGATCTCATCGACATGCGCGACGATCGATGCTGTGCCCGGCGGCTTTTCCGTCTGCATCGCGCACGGATCGGCCTTCAAAGGCAGCGGATGGCCGTCGCGCGACAGCAGCTCGTACTTGTAGCGCGTGCCGGCGCCGACGCGCGGCACGAACAGCTCCCACACGCCCGCCTGGTGCCGCAGCCGCATCGGATGACGGCGGCCGTCCCACGCGTTGAAGTCGCCGACCACCGACACGCGCCGCGCATTGGGCGCCCACACCGCGAAGCGCACGCCCGGCACGCCGTCGATGTCGACCGGCCGCGCGCCCAGACATTCGAGCACCGCGTATGGATCGCCGTGCGCGAGACGTTGCAGCGGCTCGTCGCCGAGCACCGGACCGAACGAATAGGTATCCTCCACTTCCTGCTCGACGCCATGCCAGTCGATGCGCAAGCGATACGGCATCGCCGACGTGATGCGGCCCGCGAACAGGCCAGGCCGTAGTTGCTCGAGTTCGCCGAGCGTCGCGCCATCGGCGCGCGAAATCACGGTGACGTGCGCAGCATTCGGCAGCAGCGCGCGCACGATCGGCCCAGCGGCGGTCTGATGCAGCCCCAGCTGCGAAAACGGATCGGGGTGACGCGCTTCGACGAGCGCGTCGATGTCAACGGGTTGAAGGCCTGCGGCCGGATCATGCTCACTCATAGTCGCCCTCGGCCGGGTTGGGCGGCGTCGCGGAGCCGGACACCCGGGTTGATGGATCGTAATGCGGCGGCGCACCGGTGTCGCCCAACAGTCGGCTCGTGAGCGCCGCGAGGCCGCGCACCGGTAAGCCGAGCCATGTCGGCCGATTGGCCGCCTCGTAGCGAATCTCGTAAGCGGCCTTCTCGATCAGGAACAGATCGAGCAGCGCCTCTTCGGATTCAGGCGCGACGAGCGGTTCCGACGACTGAGCGGCGGCCGCGCGGTATTCAGCGAGGAACGCGGTGGTCGCGTGGGAGCGGAAGCGCTCGAACAGAGCACGCTTGCGATCGGCGGTCTGTTGCGGCGCGCTTTCGGTGGTCGATTGCGCGGCCGCGCTCGCATACGACAGCGAGCGCATCAGACCGGCCACGTCACGCAACGGGCTCGATTTCTGGCGACGCTCCTCGAGCGAACGCGCGGGCTCGCCCTCGAAGTCGATCAGATACGCGTCGCCGTGCGCGACCAATACCTGACCGAGGTGGAAGTCGCCATGGATGCGGATGCGCAACGCGCCCGCGTCGCCCGGCACGAGATTGTCGACCGCCTCGACCAGCGCGGCGCGCCGATCGATCAGACTTTGCGCGAGCCCCTTCGTGTCCGGGTCGCTCATGTCCGCGATGCGCGGCGCGAGCAGATCGAGCGCGCTCGCGAGCATCGTCTGCGTCGCGTCGACCCATGTCTTCACCTGTTCGGCGTTGGCATGTTCCGGCGCGAACGCAGGGTCGTCGCTCGGCGTGGCGAGCGCGACGTGCAGCTCGCCGAGCCGTCGGCCGATGATGCCCGCGAGTTCGCCGTAGCCGTCCAGCAGAATCGACTCGTTGGTGCGGTCGGGGGCGGTCTGCGTTTCGGTGTCGACCGCGATCGCGAGTTCGTCGACCGAGCGGCGCAGATAATCGAGCGACCAGTTCCACGCATCGCCCTGATTGTCGATAAAGCCCTGCAGGATCGCGAGCGTATGCGGCACGCCCTCGGGATCGACGCGCACCACTTCGCCATACAGCGGCGCGGTGTTCGCATAGCCGAGCTGCGTCAGATAGCGGCTAATTTCCGCTTCCGGATGAATGCCGCTGACGAGCCGCCGCACCAGCTTCAGTACCGCGGCATCGGCGATGATCAGCGAGCTGTTGCTCTGCTCCGCGGCAAGCCAGCGTATCTCGGGCCGCTCGCCGAGATTGTCGAGTTCGGTGAAGCGCTCGGTCGGCAGGAACTTGATCTCGCTCTTCTGCACGGTCGGCACGACCGCGTGCTCGCGCATCTTGCGCAGCACGTTGTGCGCGAAGATCGGCAGCGAGAACGCGTCGGTCAGATGGCCGACGGTGCGGCCGCGCCGCACGCGCGCCAACGCCAATTGCAGGAACAGCGGCGTGGTGGTCTCGCCACCCCACGTGAGCGCGATCGGCACCACGTAGCGCTCGGTGTGATCCCCGACATCCGCTTCGATTTCAGTGAACGCGAAGCCGCCGTTCGGAATCGTGGTCAGCGCGGCGAGCCGCACCGCATGCATCTTCTGATCCTTCGACGCGAACCAGCGGCGCCGGCTCAGCCACGACGGCAGCACTTCGGATTCGAGCAGCCGCACGTTTTCGGGTGTCGGCCCGGTCTGCCCCTCGCGGATCACGATCGTGACGAACTCGGGTAGCGGCTCGGAATGCGCCTGCGCCCACGTCGGTCGTCCGCCGCCTTCGCACAGCATGAACCACAGGAAACCGTACGGCGGGAACGTCAGCAGATAGGTCAGCTGACCGATTGCGGGGAACACCGAGTCGGCGGTCATCTCGATCGGCACGAAGCCATTGAATTCGGACAGGTCGAGCTCGACCGCCTGCGGCGCGCGCGACAGATTCGCGACGCACAGGATCGGCGCCTCGCCTGGCATCTCGCGCAGGTACGCGAGAATCTTGCGGTTTTCGGGCTTCAGAAAGCGGATCGTGCCGCGTCCGAACGTCTGCTTCGAGCGCCGCGTCGACAGCATGCGGCGCGTCCAGTTCAATAGCGAGTGCGGGTCGCGGCTCTGCGCTTCGACGTTGACCGCGTCGAAGCCATACAGCGTACCCATCACCGGCGGCAGCACCAGTAGCTCGGGGTCGGCGCGCGAGAAACCGCCGTTGCGATCCGATGACCACTGCATCGGCGTGCGCACGCCGTCGCGGTCGCCGAGGTGGATGTTGTCGCCCATGCCGAGTTCGTCGCCGTAGTAGATGACCGGCGTACCGGGCATCGACAGCAGCAGCGAGTTGATCAGCTCGATGCGGCGGCGGTCCCGCTCCATCAGCGGCGCGAGCCGGCGGCGAATGCCGAGATTCAGGCGTGCGCGACGATCGCTCGCATAGGTGTTCCACAGATAGTCGCGCTCGGAATCGGTGACCATTTCGAGCGTCAGCTCGTCGTGATTGCGCAGGAAGATCGCCCACTGGTTCGAATTGGGCAGGTCCGGCGTCTGCTTCATGATGTCGGTGATCGGGAAGCGGTCCTCGCTCGCGATCGACATGTAGATACGCGGCATCAGCGGGAAGTGGAACGCCATATGGCATTCGTCTTCGTTGCCGAAGTATTCCTTCACGTCCTCGGGCCACTGGTTCGCCTCGGCGAGCAGCATCCGGTTCGGATACTCGGCGTCGATGGTCGCGCGAATCCGCTTCAGGATTTCGTGCGTCTCCGGCAGGTTCTCGTTGTTGGTGCCTTCACGCTCGACCAGGTATGGCACCGCATCGAGCCGTAGCCCGTCGATGCCCATGTCGAGCCAGAAGCGCATCACCTGCAGCACCTCTCTCATCACCGCCGGATTGTCGAAGTTCAGATCGGGCTGGTGCGAGTAGAAGCGGTGCCAGTAGTACGCGCCCGCAACCGGATCGTGCGTCCAGTTCGACGGTTCCGAGTCGATGAAGATGATCCGCGTCTCCGCGTACTTCTGATCGGTATCGGACCACACGTAGTAGTTGCGATAGTTCGAGCCGGCCTTCGCGCGCCGCGCGCGCTGGAACCATGGGTGCTGATCCGACGTGTGGTTGATGACGAGCTCGGTGATCACGCGGATGCCGCGCGCGTGCGCTTCCTGAATGAAGCGCCGCACGTCCGCGAGCTGACCGTAGTCGGGATGCACGTTGCGGTAGTCGGCGATGTCGTAGCCGTCGTCACGGCGTGGCGACGGATAGAACGGCAGCAGCCAGATCGCGTTGACGCCGAGCTCGGCGATGTAGTCGAGCTTGGCGATCAGGCCGGGGAAGTCGCCGACGCCGTCGTTGTTCGCATCGAAAAACGACTTGATGTGCACCTGGTAGATGATCGCGTCCTTGTACCACAGCGGATCGTCGCTGAGCGCCGCGGGTTTGCCGCGCCGGCGCGTGCGCACCTTCGCCGCGGTGCCGACGGCCGCGGCCGTTTGCGCCTCGTGCGTGGATTGGGCTGGATCGTCGCGCTTCATGTTCCACCTTCCATCCAGGTTGGGGTGACAGCGTCTGCCTGAAGAGTGCTGTCGTGTTCGTGGTCGCTGTCCTCCGGGCGATCGGCGGGCAGGCCGCCTAGCGGCGCGATGCGCCAGATCGAGAACGGTTGGCCCGAGCCGAGCCGCACGTGTTGCCAGCGTCCGTGCCATTCGAAACGTGCGCCGGTCATCTGGTCGATCACTTCGAGCGCGGCGTGGTCGTGCAGATGCCAGCGCTGGAACGTGTCCCACGACAACTCGATGTCCGCGCCCTGTTCGTTGAATGGATCGAGGTTGATCGCGACGACGATCACGTTGTCGCGCGACTCGGTCGCTTTCTCGAAGAACAGGATGTGATCGTTGTGCGCGGTGAGGAACGTGAGACCGAGATGCGTGTGCAGCGCGGGATTCGCGCGCCGGATCCGGTTCAGTGCGGTGATCTCGCCGACGATATTGCCGGGCCGGTGCCAGTCCCACGCGCGCAACTGATACTTCTCGGAGTCCAGGTACTCTTCGCTGTTCGGCAGCGCGGTGGCCTCGCACAGTTCGAAGCTGCTATACACGCCCCACAGCCCGGCCAGTGTCGCGGCCAGCGCCGCGCGGATCAGAAAGCCCGTGCGTCCCTGCGATTGCAGATGGCGCGGGTTGATGTCCGGCGTATTGACGAAGAAATTCGGCCGGTAGAAATCGCGCGCGCCGGTCTGCGTGAGCTCAACCATGTACTCGGTGAAATCGCGCTTGGACTCGCGCCACGTGAAGTACGTGTACGACTGCGAGAAACCGATCTTGCCGAGCCGGTTCATCATGCGCGGCCGCGTGAAGGCTTCGGCAAGGAAAATGACATCGGGGTGGCGCGCGCGCACGTCGGCGATCATCCATTCCCAGAACGGCAGCGGCTTGGTGTGCGGATTGTCGACGCGGAAGATGCGCACACCCGCGTCGACCCAGAACAGGATCACGTCACGCAACGCGAGCCACAGGTCGGGCTTCGCATCGCGCGCGTAGAAGTCGGGGTTGACGATGTCCTGGTACTTCTTCGGCGGATTCTCGGCGTAGCGCAGCGTGCCGTCGGGGCGCCACGCGAACCACGTCGGATGCTCCTTCAGCCACGGGTGATCGGGCGAGCACTGGATCGCGAAGTCGAGCGCGATTTCTAGGCCGTGCGCGTGCGCGGCAGCCAGCATCGCCTTGAAATCGTCGAGCGTGCCGAGCTGCGGATGCACGGCGGTGTGGCCGCCTTCGGCCGCGCCGATCGCATACGGACTGCCCACATCGCCCGGCTGCGCGGTCAGCGTGTTGTTGCGGCCCTTGCGGTTCGCGAGGCCGATCGGGTGAATCGGCGGGAAGTACAGCACGTCGAAGCCCATGTCGCGGATGCGCGGCAGTTTCGCGGTCACGTCCGCGAACGTGCCGTGGCGCGATTCGTCGTCGCTCATCGAACGCGGGAAGATCTCGTACCAGCTCGCGAAATAGGCGGCGGTGCGTTCCGCGTCGATCTTGTAGGTCACCTGATCGCGGCTCAGAAACGGCCGGTGGCGCGCGGCGGTCATCGCTGTCGCGGTGGCGGGCGCGAGAATCAGCGCGAGCTTCTGTTCGGCGTCGGCCTTCTGGAAGTCGCGCACGATGTGTTCGAGCTGCTCCTTGTCGGCGCCCTCGCTGGTCTCGACTTCGGCGAGCACGAGCGCGAACAGATGCGCGGCTTCGTCGAGTTCGATCTCCACGGTCTGGTTCGCCTTCAGCTTCTTCTGGATGTGCTCGACGAGCGATGCAAAGTCGTCGCGCCATGCGATCACGGTGAATTCGTAGCGGCCGATCCGCTCGAGCGGAATGCGCGCGCTCCACAAATCGAGGCCGGCCGGCGGCGCGGGCGACATCAGTTCTTCGTGCCACGCGGTTTCGTCGGCCGCGCGCCACAGCACGGCGGCGGCAATCTTGTCGTGTCCTTCGGCGAAGATCGCCGCGCGAATCTCCGCGCGCTCGCCGACGCTGCGCTTGGCCGCGAAGCGGCCGTTTTCCACCGACGGCGACACGCTCTCGATCGCGACGCGCGGCGCCTCGATCGCGTCGAGCACGGTCTTGTGGCCGCTGCGCTTGCTGTTCGACTTGTCGATGGGCGGCGCGAGGTAGATCGGCTGTTCCGCGAACGCGCGCAGCAGCCGCACCGCGCCGGGCGCGAGCGCGAACGGCGCGAGTGCCGCGGGTTCGCTTCGGCTGCGTGCATCGAGCGGCACGAAGCGCGTAAAGCTGCCCGGCACGCCCGCGAGGAAGCGCGCGGGGTCGACCCGCACTGGCGCGCCGAGTTCGGGATTCACCGCGATCAGAACTGCTTCGCTGGCGTCGCGCAGATCGGCCGCGTCGGCGCGCAGCAGAACCGCGACCGATGCGCCCGGTCCGCTCAATGGGCGCAATTCACCGTTCGCGTGCAGTGTCGGCGTATTGCGCGCGAAGTCGTTGGCCTGGGTGACGGCGGCGCTCAAATCGAAGCGGCGTGACTGCACGGCGCGCGCGAACTGCGCTGCGTCGCCGCGCGTTTGCGACATCGGTTCGGCGATGCCGTATTCGAAGCCCATCGGCATCATCCAGCCGCTGCCCAGTGCAACCGACGTGAATAGCGCGCGTCGATACGCCCGCTCGACGATCGCCGCATCGTGCACGTCGCTCAACTCGGCGGCGAGGCGCGTGCCGTACGGCGCTTCGGGAAAGGCGATCGGCGCGCCGACACGCGCGAGCGCCGCATGCTCCTCGGCCATCCAGCTCGAACGGAAGTCCCACCAGCGCACCGACGAAAACGAGCTGTCGAAGCCGGCTGCTTCGAGACCGGGCAGATCGCCGCGCGACAGGCCCGGCGTTGCCGCGAGAAAGCGCACGTGCGGATGCTTCGCGCGCACTTCATCGCCGAGGTGCCGCCATACGGCAGCCGGCACGCGATGCGGCGAATCGAAACGGAAGCCGCCGACCCCCGCTTCGGCGAGCGCGAGCAGTTGCTGGGTCCACCAGACGCACAGCGAGGCACTCGTTGCGGGGTCGTCGAAATTCGCGTAGGCGACGTTGTCTTCGCGATGCACGTGGCGCGGATCGAGCCGCGCGAGTTCGGACTCGCGCGCGTGAAACCAGTCCGAATGTTCGCTATACAGCACGCCGTCGGCGGCCATGCGGTCGATCACCAGATCGACCAGCAGCGTCAGATTATTGCGGCGCGCGGCATCGGCGAGCATCCGCACGGTGTCGTGCACCGAATGCCGTGTCTCGAACACCGGATGCAGCCGCGCGTGATTGCCGACCACCTGAGCGTGGCCTGCCTGGCCCGGCTCGAACAACCCGGCGATCAACGCGTGATCGAAGCCGAGCCCGGCCGCGTGAGCGAACTGCGCGGGCCAGGCATCGAGGGGCCCAACGAGAAGAGAGTGAAAAAAGTAGATCCGCGGCGCGTACCCGTTTGGAGGTTCCATCGGTCGTTTCCAGAGTTGTCCTGCTGCGGTGTGGATGCAGTCGGCATGCGATCACAGCGCTCATTGGGCTTCCCGAGCCGGATACCGCGCGATGCGTCAGCGGGGGCACGTACTGGTCAATGTAGTGCAAAGATCGTCACGCCGCTGGCCAGTCGCGGGTGCTTTCGCGCCAGACGCCGGTCCGGCGGGACTGCTCGTCACTCGTCGCGGAAAGGGAGCAAACCGCGTGCCAACGCGGTGGCGCGCTAGCGGGAAAAGGGCGAGGTTACGTTGAGATGGCGGGTGCCGAAGGTGCGCGTCCGCACGGAGCGCGTGCGATTAAGCGGGCATTGTTACGCACGCCGCGGGTGGCGCGGCATGTAAAACGGGACGACGCGGGTCGGATTTACACGGACGGACGCGCGAAGCCAGGGTGACGCTCGCGTGGCAGCCATGTGGCACGCGCGTGGCATTCGCATGAAATTCATTCGAGCGCCGCGCAACGGCCGTGTCACGAACCCAGCAGCCCCGCCGCGATGTTCACGCACAAGCCGAGCACCGCGACGTTGAAGTAGAACGACAGCACCGATTGCGCGAGTGTCGCGCGACGAATTTCGCGCGAGCGCAGCACCACGTCGGAGGTCTGCGATGCGACCGCGATCGTGAACGAGTAGTACAGGAAGTCCCAGTAGTTCGGCAGTAGATGGTGATCGGGAAACTGCAACGCGGTCTCTTTCGCGTCGGTGTCGTAGTAGAGGCGTGCGTAGTGCAGCGTGAAGATCGTCGGAATCAGAAACCATGCGCCGATCAGCGTCAGACCGGTCAGCAGGTAGTGCCAGACGGTCGTTGCGCCGCCCGCGCCTTTGGCCGACGCGAGTTCGAGCACGATCGCGGCGATGCTTGCGACCGTCGCGACGCAGATCACGACCAGCACGACGCCGGCATTTTCGTCGTCGCGTATCGCGTATTCGCGCACGCGGTGCTCGTCGGCGAGAGCCATGTGCACCCAGATCATCAGCAGGTAACTCCAGATGGCCGCGTCCCAGCCGATCAGTGTGCGCGCCATCGGACTCGTATGACCGGGCACGAGGAACGCGACGACGATCCCGATCACGAGGCCGATCACCGTGCGGGGCCGATTGCGAAGAACCTGCGGATAGTAGTTGATGGACATGAGTCGAGATCTACGACGAAGTGTACGGCAGTCGGTGTCGCGGATTCTACGCGTGCAACGAGGACCGATTGTCGAATGGTGGGTCACAGGCTATAGTCTTTCGCAGCGGCCTTGCGCGCCGCTTTCAGTTGAAAGGCGATTGGCAGAAAGCGGCAGCAATCGTCGCGCTCATGCATGTGACACCACCACACATGCGGCGCGCGCGAATCGCGCGCACGGATTCGAGACCGCTGAAGCGGCGTCAGACCAGGTTTGGGGAAGAGCAAACGAAGCGGCACGCGAACGGCATCATGCCTTCCCCGTGCCGCTCGTCGAGAACGACTCATCATCTGGAGCCCCAATGACAGATGTTCCTGAGGATAACGATGCGCATCCCCACATGACGCATCGGCAAGGAGCGAAGCCCTATCGCAGTGCGACACGTTTCACCGGTTTGTTCCCGTCGTTTTCCGCTTCGCGCAGGGCCTGGGTGCTCGGTTCGTGCGCGGCAGCCGCGGCGCTCGCGTTCGCCGGCGCGAGCCGTTCGCCGTCGTGGATCGCGCCCGTCTTCGCCGCTACGCCGCCGGCAGGCGGTGGACTCGATGCCTTCCTCGCGCTGTCGCAACATCTCACCGGTCGTAGCAGTTTCGACACCGTGCTCGGCCAGCGTGTCTACGATGCGCTGTCGCGTGCCGATAACCAGTTCGCGCAGAACGTCGCCGCGCTGAACACGTGGCTGCAAAGCCACGGCGGCGTGCCCTCCGATACCGTCACAGAGGCGCTACGGACCGACCAGCCCGTGCTCGCGAAAGCGGTCGGCGCGATCATGCGCGCGTGGTATCTCGGACTCGTCGGTGACATGCCGCACGTCCAGGTGATCGCGTATGAAAAGGCGCTGATGTTCGAGCCCGTGCAAGACGTGCTCACGATTCCCTCCTATTGCCGCGACGTGCCGTTCTACTGGACGCGCAAGCCGCTGCACGCGTGAGCCGCGCGGGCTCGCCGGCGGACTACGCCAGCAGCGCACGAACAAGACCCGCAACAGGCAGGGCACCGAAGAGAGAAACGATGGCAAACACACAATCCGCCGATATCGTCGTGGTCGGTTCGGGCGTCGCCGGCAGTCTGGTTGCGCATCAACTGGCGCTGGCGGGCGCGTCGGTAATCCTGCTCGAAGCGGGGCCGCGCATTCCACGCTGGCAGATCGTCGAGAACTTTCGCAACTCGCCGGCCAAGTCCGACTTCGCGACGCCGTATCCGTCGACGCCTTATGCGCCGCATCCCGAGTACGCGCCCGCGAACAACTACCTGATCCAGAAGGGCGACTATCCGTACAACTCACAATACGTGCGGCTGGTCGGCGGCACGACGTGGCACTGGGCGGCGGCCGCATGGCGACTGCTGCCGTCGGACTTCCAGTTGCACAAGCTGTATGGGGTCGGGCGCGACTGGCCGTATCCGTACGAAACGCTCGAGCCGTGGTACGTGGCCGCCGAAGTGCAGCTCGGCGTGTCCGGTCCGGATAGTTCGATCGATCTCGGTTCGCCGCGCTCGAAGCCCTATCCGATGCAGCAGTTGCCGCTGTCGTACATGGATCAGCGTTTCAGCGACGTGCTCAACGCGCAGGGCTTCAAGGTCGTGCCCGAACCGGTCGCGCGCAACAGCCGGCCGTACGATGCGCGGCCCACCTGCTGCGGCAACAACAACTGCATGCCGATCTGCCCGATCGCCGCGATGTACAACGGCGTGATCCACGCGGAGAAGGCCGAGCAGGCCGGCGCGAAACTGATTCCCGAAGCGGTCGTCTATCGCATCGAAGCGGACGACAAAGGGCTCGTCACCGCGGTCCACTACAAGGACCCGAATGGCAATAGCACACGCGTCAGCGGCAAGTTGTTCGTGCTCGCGGCGAACGGCATCGAAACGCCGAAGCTGATGCTGATGTCGACGTCCGCCAAATTCCCGCACGGCGTCGGCAACAGCTCCGATCAGGTGGGCCGCAACCTGATGGACCATCCCGGCACCGGCGTCACGTTTCTCGCCAACGAACCGTTGTGGCCCGGCCGCGGCCCGATGGAGATGACCTCGATCGTCAACTTCCGCGACGGCGCGTTCCGCTCCGAGTACGCGTCGAAGAAGCTGCATCTGTCGAACGGCGTGCCGACGATGGGCGTTACCGCCGACCTGCTGGAAAAAGGCCTGACCGGCGCCGAGCTCGACCGGCAGATTCGCGACCGCGCGGCGCGCACGCTGAGCATCAACAGCTTTCACGAGCATCTGCCGGAGCCGCAGAACCGCATCGTGCCGTCGGCGGATCACAAGGATGCGCTCGGCATTCCGCTGCCCGAGATCTACTACTCGATCAACGACTACGTGAAGAAGAGCGCCGCCGATACGCACGAACAGTATGCGAAGATCGCGGCGCTATTCGGCGGCACCGAGGTCTCGTTCGACGACAGCTTCGCGCCCAACAATCACATCATGGGCACGACGATCATGGGCAGCGATGCGGCGAGTTCGGTCGTCGACCCGGACTGCCGCACGCACGATCATGCGAACCTGTTCATCGCAAGCAGCGGCGTGATGCCTTCCGCCGCATCGGTGAACTGCACGCTGACGATCGCGGCCTTGTCGCTGAAGCTGGCCGACAGGCTGAAGCGCGAAATCTGAGCGCTGACCGGAGAGCCACAATGCTGAAGAACACCTCTCGCGTGCAGCCGGATTCTGCGCCGATGCACGTGACCCAGCGCCGTCGCTTCGGCGGCGCGGCGCTCGCGGCCGCGTTTTCGCTGTTCGCGCTGTCGATTGCGTGGCACGAGTCGCACGGCCCGGACGCAGTTTCGACCGACGAAATGCCGATTACCCAGGCGCGCGCCGACGACGCGGCGCAGGCGTCGGACGGCGGCGCGGCCATGCTCGACGGCAGCGCCGCGAATGGCGAACTCGTGAAGCGCGGCCAATACCTGACCCGTGCCGCCGATTGCGCGGCCTGTCATACGGCCGACAAATCGCGCCCATTCGCGGGCGGCCTGCCGATCAGCACACCGTTCGGCACGATCGTCACGCCGAACATCACGCCCGATCCCGACACCGGCATCGGCCGATGGAGCGACGCCGATTTCATGCGCGCGATGCACGAAGGCATCGGCAAAGGCGGCGAGCGGCTCTATCCGGCGTTCCCGTACACGGCCTACACGCGCGTGATCGATCAGGACGTGCTCGCGATTCGCGCTTATCTGAACACGCTCACGCCGATTCACTACACGCCGCCCGCGAACAGCCTCAAGTTTCCGTTCAATCAGCGCTGGCTGATGGTGTTCTGGAACATGTTCAACTTCACCGAGGGGCGCTTCGTGCCGGACCCGAAACAGAGCCCCGAATGGAACCGAGGCGCGTATCTGGTCGAAGGCCTCGCGCATTGCGAGGAATGCCATACGCCGCGCAATTTCATGCAGGGGCTGCAATCGAGCGCGCGATTTTCGGGCGCGGTGCAGGCCGGCTGGCATGCGTTCAATATCACGCCGGACAAGCTGAGCGGCGTCGGCGACTGGCGCGACGACGAACTCAGGTCGTATCTGTCGACCGGCGCGGCGCCGGGCCGCGCGAACGCGGCCGGACCGATGGGCGAAGTGGTCGCGAACAGCACGCAGTATCTGACGCCGGTGGATTTGCGCTCGATCGTCGCGTTCTTGCGCTCGGTGCCGGGCGTGAGCGGCGGCGACGCGCGTCCACGTCATCAATGGGGCAACCCCGGCAACGATGTCACCGCGATGCGCGGCACCGCGATCACCGGCGTGAACGGCGCGCAGCTGTTCGTCGCCAATTGCGCGACCTGTCACAGCTGGACCGGGCAAGGAGTGGGCGCAAGCGCGCCGGGCGCGTATCCGTCGCTGATCCACAACTCGACGGTCGGCGCGAACGACGCGAACAATCTCGCGTTGGTGATTCTGCACGGCGTGAATCGCACGACCGCGCACGCGGACGTGCTGATGCCCGCGTTCAGCGGCCATCTCGACGACGAGCAGATCGCGGCGATCACCAACTACGTGACGAAACAGTTCGGCAACCCGCAGGCGACGATCACGACCGGCCAGGTGGCGAAGCTGCGCACGCTGCAATAGCACGCGAGGCGGCTCGGACGCGCGGCACGCGTGACTCGCGCAAAACGTGTATTTCCGGTAACGCATCCCGCAAATGTGCCGGTTCAGTGTTGGATATGCGTCGTTCGGTATCTTTCTTGCTCGATGAAACGTGCGGATACGATAGGCACCCCGCACACGCGGGCGCGTCGGCCGCATTATCATGACGAGATGAATAGCACCTCCGCCAACTTCGTTCAGCATCACGACGCCAACGAGGCCGGCCGCGATTTCGTGGTCGGCGATCTGCACGGCTGCGTCGATGCGTTGCGCTACCTGCTGCGTCAGATCGCGTTCGATCCGACGTGCGACCGGTTGTTTTCGGTCGGCGATCTGGTCGATCGGGGCGAGCACTCGGAGCAGGCGCTCGCGCTGCTCGCGAAGCCGTGGTTCTATGCGGTGCTCGGCAATCACGAGGACGCGTTGTGCGCGGTCGCCGACGGCCGCTTGCGGCGGCAGTGGTGGTACGGCATCGGCGGCGCGTGGGCGGCCGATGTGCCCGACGAACGTCTGCGCTACTACGCCGAGCATCTGCGCACGCTGCCGCTCGTGCGCGTGATCGGCAGCGGCAAGGCACGCTTCAACGTTCTGCACGCCGAATTCTTCGGCTCGGACGCCGATCTCGACGCGGGCAATTATTCGGCCGAAACGCGGCAGCAATTGCTGTGGGGCCGCGAGCTCGCGCTCGGCAACGGCGATCCGCTGCGGCAACGCGGGCTGTCGCTGACCTATTGCGGCCATACGCCGGTGCGTGACATCACGCAGATCGGCTCGCAGGTGTTCATCGATACCGGCGCGTTCGGGCCGGACGGCTCGCTGACGATCGTACAGCCGCAGGCGCTGCGTCGCTGGTCGATCTCGGTCGAGGCCGCGCGTGCGGAAGGCGCGGCGGAACTGGCCTTGCCTTGAGCGGCTGAAGTCCGCACGCGGCCTCGCCGCTCTCCGGTCACCCGACCTGGTTCAACTCGAACACCATATCCACGCTCGTGCCGTTCCAGTTGTATTCGAGGTATGCCGCGTGATGGCAGCCGCGCAGCAGCGTCGTGCGGAACGCGGCGAGGCATTCGCCGGCGCTGTCGCGCACCGACGGATAGACGATGCCCGGTGCACCCGCCTCCCGCACCGCCCGCCCGAGCGCCTGCCCGGCAACGTAGTCGTTGGGCGATAGCACCGCGGCGTCGAGCTCGGGGTCGCGACGCAAGTCGACCACGCTGCCTTGCGCGACTACCGTGTAAAGACGCATCTGCTGACGCATCGGCGGCTCGGCGGTCGCTTTGAGAAACTGACCGGTGTGATAGCGCGTTTCGGCGATCGCTGTCGCTCGTGAACGCGCGCAATAGAACACGCCGTAGGTGCCGTCGGAAAAACGGCTGCCAAGCGGATTCAGATGCGTGAGCGCGGCCATGATCGGCCCGTAGCCCGGCCCGAAGCGGCGCTCCTCGCGCGGCACCAGGTCGAGTTCGCCGATTTCGGTGCGCAGACGGTCGTTGGTCATCGCTTCGAGCGCGTACAGTGCGTCGAAATCTTCCGGCGACGCGACGCGGTCGAACAGATTGATGGCCGGGAAGCGCGTCGGAATCACGCGATACGCGGGCGACCAGTCGAGCGCGGCGCTGGTCCAGCGGTCCTGCCATTGCGGTTGTGTCACGCCCAGCCGCCTCGCATTGCGTCGAGATACTGGCGCACGGCCACGAGATCGCTGATGTTGCCCGCCAGCATGCGGTCCAGCGCGCGTTTGCCGCCGAACGGCGGCGCGCTGTTGGGACGTTTGACCCAGGTGTCGGCGGCGCTCGGCTGCGGCAGCAGAATCTGCAGCGCCTTGTAGATGCCAAGCAACAGCGACAATCGCTCCAGCGTGTCATGGCTGAGCCGCGCGGTCTCGGGCGTCGCCCTCCACTTGAAGAACGTTGAGCGGCCCGGCTTGCCGAGCAGCACGATCTGCTCGTCGGCGCTCAGGTCCCAGTCGTGCGCGATGTTGAAGAACGCACGCAGACCCGCCGCGGACATCTGCGTTAGCGTGGGTTCCGAAAGCGATCGTCGCGGTGATGCCTCGGGCGAGGAAATTCGGGCAGCGTGAGCCATTTCGGGTAAGTCCCTATGTGTACTTTTTAATGATATTAGTCCATAAATGGATTTTTGCAAGAGAATATAATCCCGGCTCGTTTTGGCGGTCGTCGATCAGGAGAGCAGCAGATGCGGGTTCGAGTAGTGGCAGCGGCGCTGGCCGTGTGGTGTGTGTCGGAGGCGGCGTTGGCTGCCGGTTATGCGGAAGTGTGGAATCCGCCGGAGGCGAGCGGACACGTTACCAAACAGGCGCATGCGCGGAAAAAGTCCGCGGCGGTGAAGGTGAAGGCGGGCACGCGGAGCGGAGTCAAGTCCAAGGCCGGTGCGCATCCGCAGCAGGCTGCAGGTGTCCGGCACGGGATGCCTCATGTTCCATCGGCCGGCGCGGCCCACGGCGGCAAGCTCGCGGCGCATGGCGGCGGCGTGAAAGTCGCCGCCTCGAGCCAGAACCGGTCGCACGCCACCGTCACCGCGCGGGCCGCGAAGCACGCGCAGCCGCATGTGCAAGTTGCGCACGCGAAGCCGGCTCAGGGCAAGGTCGTGCGCGCCGATTTCGCGGCAGATCACACTGCGCGTCCGCACGTGGACAAGGTCGCGGCCAGGCCGGCGGTTTCCCGTGCGAATCCGATCAGGCCCGCCGCGCAGGCTTCTCCGGATACGTCCGCAAACGTTAGCGACATCGCGCCGATGGGCTCCGTGCCCAATCCGGCGACCGCCAGCAGTGGTTCGCTGCCGCCGATCATCCACTGAGACTCCTTCGAGCAGCGCGGCGTGGTGCGGCATCAATCGTCGTGTCATGCCGCGGCAAGGCCGTTTGCGAGCAGCCGCAGCGTTTCATCCGAGCGGGCCTCGCGCACGCGCGAATGCAGCGTCACCCGCGATTCCGGTAGCGCCGGCAGGCCAAGCCGCGCGCCGACGTCGATCAGACCGCGCGGCGCGACCCGGCGCGCGAGCGGCGACACCGCGAGCCCAGCCGCCACTGCCGCGCCCACTGCCGCGACACCACCACCCACGAACACTTCCTGCCAGGCGACCCCCGCCGCCGTCAGCGTGCGCAGCGCGACGTCACGCACGTTGCACGGCGGGCTCAATAACGCGAGCGCCAGCGGCTCACCGACTCGCGGCAGCCATGTCGGCGTCGCGAGCCAACCCAGCGGTTCGCTGAACAGCGTCTGCGCGTCGTCGCGCGTCGGTTCGTCGGCGCCGTAGCGGACGATCGCCGCATCGAGCCGGCGTTCGTCGAACTGCGCGAGCAGCGCCGCCGACGTGCCCATATGCAACTCGACCACCAGAGCCGGATCGTGTGCGTTGAGCCGGCCGAGCAGATGCGGCAGATCGGGACCCGCGACGTGCTCGCTGAGCCCGAGCACGAGCCGCCGCCGCTCCACCGAAAGCGTGCCGAGCGCGCGCTCGTGCGCGTTCAGCAACTCGCGCGCGGCGCCGAGAAACGCGTGGCCATCGGCGGACAGACGCACGACGCGCGGCGTGCGCTCCAGCAACTGCTTGCCAAGGTGCGCCTCCAGTCGCTTCAGCTTCAGGCTGACGGCCGATTGCGTCGTGTCGAGCGCGTCCGCGGCGCGCGTGAAACTGCGCAGATCGGCGACCAGCACGAAGGCCCGCACCGCATCGAGATCGAGGACTTTCATTTCAGATTGAAATGGATGAAATAGACATGGATATCTGTTTATTATGATCGAGCGCGCCTACGCTGTGTTTAACCCAACACCGCAATAAGGAGCCCATCATGCCGCTCACCCGAATCTCACTGCGTGCCGGCAAGCCGGCCGACTACCGCCACGCGCTGACCGCCGGTATTCAGCGCTCGCTGGTGGACACGTTCAACGTGCCGAAGGACGACATGTTCATGCTGATCAGCGAGCACACGGCCGACAACATGATTTACGACCGGCAATACCTGAATATCGAGCGCGGCGACGATCTCGTCGTAATCCAGCTGACCGTCAGCAACACGCGCTCGGTCGAGCAGAAGAAGGCGCTGTACCGGCGCATCGTCGATGAACTCGGGAGGTCGCCGGGCGTGCGGCCCGAGGATGTGTTCGTCAACCTCGTCGAGGTCGAGAAGGAGAACTGGTCGTTCGGGAATGGCCTCTGCCAGTACTGCTCTCAGTTGTAGCCAGGCATTGGGCGGGCGCGGATCGCTCACATGAGACGCCCGCCGTCGCCACACATCCTGGTTCTCCGGTACCGTCGTGCATCCCGATCGATATTTCCACAAATGTTGAAATGTCGAAGCGGTTGACGTATCCTCTGCGCATGAACTCGAACCTTGCCGTCCGTGCGCTCGGCGCGCTTGCCCACGATTCGCGACTCGCGATCTTCCGACTTCTGGTTGTCGCGGGGCCAGAAGGCATGCCTGCTGGCGAAATCGCCCAACAGTTGGGCATGGCGCCGTCGAGCCTGTCGTTTCACCTGAAGGACCTGTCTCAAGCAGAGCTGGTGAAGCCTCGTCAGGACGGACGCTTCGTCATCTACACGGCAAATTTCGACGCAATGACGGACCTGATCGGTTTTCTCACGGAAAACTGCTGCGCCGGCGCATCGTGCTCGGCAGGTGATGTTCCCAACGTCTGCGGCAGCAAAGAATGACCGGAACTCCGTCATGACCACGAACGTTCTCATTCTCTGCACCCACAACTCGGCGCGCAGCGTGCTGGGCGAGGGCATGCTCAATCATTGGGCCCAAAAGCTTGGCAAGGATGTCCGCGCCTACAGCGCAGGCAGCGCACCGAGCGGCCGCGTTAACCCGTTCGCTCTGGAAGCGCTCACGAACGCGGGTATCGATACAGCGGGTTATCGAAGTAAAAGCTGGGACGAGTTCGTGGCGCCAGGCGCTCCGCAAATGCGCGTGGTGATCACCGTGTGCGACAGCGCTGCAGCGGAGGAATGTCCGTTCTGGCCCGGCAGTCCCGTCAACGTGCATTGGGGATACGCCGACCCGTCCAACGCTCCGGGAGGCGACGAAGGCAAACGGCAGGCGTTCGAGCTGACGCGCGAGGCAATTGGCTATCGCATGCTGCAACTGCTCGCATTGCCCCTGAATACCCTCGGCAATACCGACCTTCAACAAGCCCTGAACCGCATCCAGCAAAGCTGATTTCCGTCCAACAGCCGAATGAATACCCCAAACATCGCGTCGCCGTCACAAGCGTCCAGGCCGGCCATCAGTTTCTTCGAGCGATATCTGACCATCTGGGTCGCGCTGTGCATCCTCGTAGGCATCGTGCTGGGCCAGTTCTTTCCCGGCGTCTTTCAGCGCATCGGGCAGATGGAATACGCACACGTCAACCTCCCGGTCGGACTGCTGATCTGGGTGATGATCATCCCGATGCTCATCAAGGTCGATTTCGGTTCGCTGCATGAGGTCCGTCAGCACGTTAAGGGGATCGGCGTCACGCTTTTCGTGAACTGGCTCGTCAAGCCGTTCTCGATGGCATTGCTGGGCTGGCTATTCATCAAGAACCTCTTTGCGCCCATGTTGCCCGCCGATCAGCTCAATAGCTACGTCGCCGGGCTGATCTTGCTGGCAGCCGCGCCGTGCACGGCGATGGTGTTCGTCTGGAGCCGGCTGACTGGTGGCGATCCGTTGTTTACGCTGTCGCAGGTCGCCTTGAACGACAGCATCATGATCATCGCCTTTGCGCCACTGGTCGGGCTGCTGCTTGGCATGTCGGCCATTACCGTGCCGTGGGCGACGCTGCTCACATCCGTCGTGCTCTATATCGTCATTCCGGTCATCCTCGCGCAGCTCTTGCGCAAGGCGCTGCTCGCAAAGGGGCCGCAGACGTTCGATGCGTTCATGGCAAAGCTGGGCCCTTGGTCCATTACGGCACTGCTGGTGACGCTTGTGCTGCTGTTCGCGTTCCAGGGCGAGGCGATCATCCGGCAGCCGCTGGTCATCGTGCTGCTGGCTGTTCCGATCCTGATCCAGGTGTTTTTCAACTCGGCCCTGGCGTACTGGCTCAATCGTGCGGTCGGTGAAAAGCACAACATTGCCTGCCCGTCCGCGCTGATCGGAGCATCCAACTTCTTCGAGCTGGCTGTCGCCACCGCGATTGGTCTGTTCGGTTTCGAATCGGGTGCTGCGCTCGCAACTGTGGTCGGCGTGCTCGTCGAAGTGCCGGTAATGCTGCTCGTCGTGCGCGTCGTGAACCGTTCCAGGAACTGGTACGAATGTGCCTGAGCGACAGCGGAGAAAGTACGTGACGAGGCTGGACGCATGAAGCCTTCCGCCTATTTCGACCGCGTCGTGGATGTGATGGAGGAACTGGTCAGGTTCACATTGCTGACCCGCGACATCGGCCCGTATCTCGTCGACCGATACAGCGAGCGCAAGGAAAGCGCCGAGGAACTGTCGAAGCGCGTGAATCAGACTGGCCACTGACTCCGGTATACGCAATCGCTTTGCTCTCGACTACATAGAAACTACCGACTCAGGAGTTAGCCGTGTCTTCATGCTGCCGCCCGAAAAGCGCCCCTGCGCCCCAGGTGTCCGAACAACAGTTCGACTCGTCCCTGCCCGTCGCAATCATCGGTGGAGGTCCGGTTGGTCTCGCTGCGGCTGCTCATCTGATCCAGCAAGGGTTGAGTCCGGTCATCTTCGAAGCAGAAGAGACGGTAGGCGCTGCGCCGCTGGCCTGGGGCCACGTCCAGATGTTTTCGTCGTGGCGGTACAACATCGACCGCGCTTCGCGTGCGTTGCTCGAACGGCAAGGATGGTCGGCACCCGACGCTGACGCCTATCCGACGGGACGGGAACTGGCCGAGCAGTATCTGCTGCCGCTCGCGCGCACGCCTGAGATTGCGGGTTGCTTGCGCCTTGGCACGCGCGTCACTGGTATCGCCCGAATCCGCACGGGTAAAGTCAAGAACGCGCAGCGCGAGCAACAGCCGTTCGATATCCGCTTCGAGGAACGCAATGGCGCAGAAGGGCGTCTCGTTGCCGCTGCCGTCATCGTTGCGACGGGCACGTGGGGAAATCCGGCTCCGGCTGGCGCGTCCGGATTGGCGGCTATCGGTGAAAAGGCGGCTCACGAACATATTCGTTACGGCATGCCCGACGTTCTGGGCGCAGACCGTAGCCGTTATGCGGGTAAAAAGGTGCTGGTCATCGGCTCCGGACACTCGGCTATCGGCACGCTGATCGACCTCGCCAAGCTGGCAGCGCAGGAGCCTGGCGCGGCCATCGTCTGGGCGATGCGACGCTCGCAGCCAGGTCAGGTCTACGGTGGCGGCGACGCTGACCAGCTGCCGGAGCGCGGCGCACTGGGTCAGCGGCTCAGGCAACTGGTCAACGCGGGTCGCATCGAACTGCTGACGCCGTTTGCCGTCGACGAAATCACAGTGAACGGTAGTGCCCTCGAGGTTCGGGACGCTGACGGGCGTGCCGTCGCGGTCGACGAATTGATCGTAGCGACGGGGCTTCGGCCGGAGCTGCAGATCCTGCGCGAAGTGCGTCTCGATCTCGATGCAGCGCTGGAATGCCCTCGCGCCCTGGCCCCGCTGATCGATCCGAATCTCCATTCATGCGGTACTGTGCGGCCGCATGGCGCCGAGATACTGGCGCAGCCCGAGACGGGACTCTACATCGCCGGAATGGCCAGCTATGGCCGCGCTCCGACCTTCCTGATGGCGACGGGCTACGAGCAGGTGCGTTCCATTGCCGCATGGCTCGCGGGCGACTTCGAGGCCGCGCGTCGCGTCGAACTCGAACTGCCGGAAACGGGCGTATGCAGTACCGACCGTGACGTCAGCGGGCATGACGGCGGCAAGAGTTCGTGCTGTGCGCCTGCAACGGCGCCGGTCGCGGAGAAGGCATGTTGCGCGGCGCCTTGACAGGCAGCATTGATTCAGGGCGAACCGCGCGCACAACGGGGACATGAGAAGTGACAGCGTTCGCGCAGCAGCAGGATCGAGGTTCGATCGCGACGTGGGCACTAGCCACCGCGCAACTCGTTTCGTGGGGAGCGATCTACTACGCGTTCTCGCTTTTCGTCGTACCGATGGAACATGCGCTGGGTTGGAGCCGGACATCGACCAACGCGGCGCTGTCTGTCGGGCTGCTCGTGTCCGGGCTGGCTGCGTATCCGGTGGGCACCTGGATCGACCACGGCCACGGCCGGGCCGTCATGGTGGTGGGATCGCTGCTCGCATCCGCCATGCTCGTGATGTGGTCACAGGCAAACAGCCTGGCGATGCTGTTTGTCGCCTGGGTGGGCCTTGGCATCTCGATGGCGGCCACGCTGTACGACCCGGTTTTCGCAGTGATCACGCGAAACTATCCGGGCAGCTTCCGCACGAAGATCACGCTGATAACCCTTGTCGCTGGATTCGCGAGCACCGCATTCATTCCGCTCACGCAGTTGCTCATCAATCTGCTCGGGTGGCGTCATGCGCTGCTCGCGCTAGCGGTGATCAATCTCTGCGTCTGCGTGCCCATTCACGCACTGGCGATCCGGGGAGACAGCGCGCGCCATACTGCTGCCGTCGACAAGGCCGCGATCAAGGCGGTCAACGCTGCTTCCACCCGGCGCGCGTTGCGTTCACCGGTGTTCTGGGCACTCGCGGTGTGCTTCACCGCGTACTACGTCACGTTCGCGGCATTGACGTTTCACCTCGTTCCGCTGATGGCCGAGCGTCATGTCCAACAGTCCACCATCCTGTTGACGATGGCGCTCATCGGCCCGGCTCAGGTCGTCGCGCGTGTCCTGTGGTTCGCATTTGGACGGAACGTCTCTCCGAAGCTCGTCGGCCTGGTCATCACGACCGCATTTCCGCTTTCGGTAGTGATCCTGCTGATTGCCGGCGCATCGCCCGTGCTGCTGATTGTTTTCGCGCTGATCTACGGCGGAGCGAACGGCATGATGACCATCCTGCGTGGAACGATCGTGCAGGACGTCATGTGGATTGAAGGATTTGGCGCGATCAACGGGCTGCTCTCTACGCCGTCCAATGTTGCAAAGGGCGTCGCGCCGATTTCAGCTGCGGTGATCTGGACAATCGGGCAGAGCTATTTCCCTGTGGAGTGGGCCGTGCTTCTCGTGTCACTGGTTTCTCTGGCGGCGTTTGGCGTGGCAATGGCTTGCGCGCGTCGAACCGATATTTCCGTGAATCCGGTGACTGAGCGAGCCGGTTAGTCCTTATCCCACCGCCAGCGCGGCGGTTCGCCCTTCAGCCAGCAGACGACCGCGAGGGCCACGGTCAACAGCGCGACCAGCAACGCGAACGGGAGCGGATGACCTGCGGGTTGAAACCGGAAAGCGACCACCCCGACCAACACGAGATATGCGAGCAGCGTCACCCATCCTTGCCAGCGCACGGGAACGCCCCAACCCCAGCCATAGCGTTTCGCCGGAAACCAGTATCGATCAGAGGGTGGCATCGCGCGGTCTCCTGATACGGGCACTTGCTCATTGTCGACGATTCACGATCGGTAAGTGCAAGCATTGCATCTTCCGCCCGTTTTCACGCGTGAATATATTTCGTTGACCGGTTTCAACCCGAGTCCATCGACAGGAAACGCCCCATTCGACTACCTCGGCAGAGTCGTGCCGTGGTGAGCCGCAAGCATAGCGGCCAGAGGCGCAAGAGCGCGTCGCTATAATGATTTGCCGCCCTGGCACGCACTCTCGACCACTGTCCGCCATGACCACCGACCGCCCCGATCCTCCCCGCGACGCCCTCGAACTCGGCGGCTCCGTCTGGTTTCAAGCCGGCACGCAGACGCTCGGCGGCGCGGCCCGTATCGCGCTGCTCGCGGCGATCGGCGAGACCGGCTCGATCACGAGCGCGGCGAAGGCGGTCGGCATCAGCTACAAAGGCGCGTGGGACGCCATCGACACGATGAACAACCTCGCCGGCGAGCCGCTCGTCGTGCGTCTGACCGGCGGCAAGGGCGGCGGCGGCACGACGCTGACGCCGCGCGCGGTGAAGCTGATCGACACGTTTCGCGCGGTCGAGCGCGAGCATCGGCGCTTTCTCGAACGCGCGGGCGCGGCGATCGGCGAGGGCTTCGCGACGGACTGGGACCTGATCGGCCGCATCGGCGTGAAGACGAGCGCGCGCAATCAGTTCTACGGCACGGTGTCGGCGATCGAGCGCGGCACCGTCAACGACGAAGTGTCGCTCGCGTTGCCCGGCGGCCACACGATCGTCGCCGTGCTTACGCACGAGAGCACCGAAGCGCTAGGGCTCGCGGTCGGCGTGGCGGCGTTTGCGCTGATCAAGGCGTCGTGGGTCGTGCTGCTCGTTGCGGGTGACGGCGATGTCGATGCGCCGTTGAAACTGTCGGCGCGCAATCAGTTGCGCGGCATCGTGCAGAGCGTGAAGCGCGGCGCGGTCAACGCGGAAGTGTCGCTCGGGCTCGAAGGCGGCGCGGTTGTCACCGCGGTCGTCACCAATGGCAGCGTCGATACGCTCGGTTTGCGGGAAGGCGCGACCGCGGTCGCGGTGTTCAAGGCGTCGAGCGTGATACTCGGCGTGAAGGATTGAGGGTCGCCGGGGCGTAACTGGGCTGCACGCGGAGCCGCAAAGCGAGGGCCGCCAAGCCACCCGCTCAACGAGGTGACGCCTCGCTGCGCGCATACCCCGGAAAAGGATAATCCTCGCGCACGCGGCCGTCGCTGACCTGCACGACCTGATCGCCGAATGCGGCGACGTCGTCGGGATCGTGCGTGATCAGCACCATCGGAATATCGAGCCGCGTTTGCAAGTCCGATAGCTCGCGTCGCATGCGCTGGCGCAGCTGGCTGTCCAGCGCGGAGAACGGTTCGTCGAGCAGTAGCAGGCGCGGCTGCGAGACCAGCGCGCGTGCGAGTGCGACCCGCTGCTTCTGCCCGCCCGACAGTTGCGCCGGATGATTGCCCGCCACGCCCCTCAATTCGAGCGCGTCGAGCCAGTAATCGACCTCCGCGTGCGCGCCGCGCGCACGCGGATTGAGCCAGCCCTGACGCAGCCCGAAACCGATGTTCTGCCGCACGTTCAGATGCGGAAACAGCGCGTAGTCCTGAAACAGATACGCGATCTTGCGCGCCTGCGGCTTCTGATCGATGCCGACCGCGCTATCGAACAAGGTGGTGCCGTGCAGTGTGATGGTCCCTTCGTCGGGACGCAGCAGGCCGGCGATCGCTTGCAAGGTCAGGCTCTTGCCCGCGCCCGACGGTCCGAACAGCACGAGCCGCTGCGTGTTCGCGCTGAACGCGACGTCGAGCGTGAAGCGCCGCTCGGCGGTCTCGAAGGTCTTGCGGATGGCGACGTTGAGCGGCATGTCAGCGGGCTCTCAGAAGCGTGTGCTGCGGCACGAGGCGTCCCGCGAGCAACAGGATCGTCACGCACGCGACCGAGGTCACGAGCACGAGGAAGTTGGCGGTGCTGTCGTCGCCGGCCTGCACCGCCGAATAGACCGCGACCGACAGTGTCTGCGTGCGGCCCGGCAGGTTGCCCGCGATCATCAGCGTCGCGCCGAATTCGCCGAGCGCGCGCGCGAACGCGAGCAGGCCACCGGCGAGGATGCCGCGCGCGGCGAGCGGCAGCGTCACCCGGAAAAACACCGCGGCCTCGCTGACGCCGAGCGTGCGCGCCGCGTGCTCCAACTGCGGATCGACGCCTTCAAAGGCGGCGCGCGCCGACTTCAGCACGAGCGGAAACGCAACCACCGTCGACGCGATCACCGCACCCTGCCACGTGAAGACGAGCTGGATGTCGAAGCGGTCGAGCCACGCGCCGATCACGCCGCGTCGGCCGAGCAGCACCAGCAGGTAGTAGCCGAGCACGGTGGGCGGCAGCACGAGCGGCAGCATCAGCAGCGAATCGATCACGTCGCGCGCGCCGGAGCGCCACCGCGACAGACCGAGCGCCACCGCGACGCCGAGCACGAGATTGAGCGCGGTGGCCCAGCCCGCGACCTTCAGCGATAGCAGCAGCGGAACCCAGGCCTGTTCCATGAGCGGGTGCTCCCCCGTGAATCAATGCGCCGGCTTGAAGCCGTACTTCGCGAGCACGGCCTGGCCGGCCGGCGACAGCACGAAGTCGATAAATGCCTGCGCGTCGGCCGCGTGACGGCTGCCTTCGACCTGCGCGAGCGGATAGGTGATCGGCGTTTGCGTCGGCAGGTTCATCGCGACCTTGACCTTGTCGGGCATGATCGCGGCGTCGGTGCCGAACACGAAACCGGCGTCGACTTCGCCGCGCGCGACGTAATCGAGGCTTTGACGCACGTTCGATGCAAGCACCGCCTTCGCGTTGACCGCGTCCCACACGCCCGCGGCTTGCAGCGCGCCCTGCGTGTAGCGGCCGACCGGCACCGAGGCCGGATCGCCGAACGCCACGCGCTTGACGTTCGCGGTCGTCAGCGCGTTGAGGTTGGCGGGCGCGAAGTGACTGTCGGCCGGCACGATCAGTACCAGCGAGTTGGCGGCGAAGTCGCGCCGCGTCGCCGGCACGATTACCTTTTCGGCGGCGGCCTTGTCCATTGCCTTCTGATCCGCGGACGCGAAAACGTCGGCGGGCGCACCTTTGACGATCTGTTGCATCAGCACGTCGGACGCGCCGAAGTTAAGCAGAATCTTGGTGCCGGGATGCTGCTGCTCGAACGCGTCGCCGACCGCCTTGAACGCATTCGTCAGGCTGGCGGCGGCCGAGACCACCAGTTCATCGGCGTGCGCATTCACGCTGACCACGACGGAGACGGCGGCTGCGACGCACAGCGCGTATTGCTTCAGATGCCAAGAGGGAGTCATGTAGGCGCTGGAGTTTGACGTGAACGGGAAGCAGTGGCTTAAAAACTCTATCGTAATATATGCGCGGTTATAGCGGTGGACGAAACGATCGATTCGGCGTTGCGCTTCACGCATAGCGCGAGCGCAAGCGAAGTGTTACGAAACTGTAAAAGGAAGCTCGGAAAACGCGCCGAAGGGCCGGCGCGGCGTTCAGATGTCCGACCGGCGCATCGGTTCGAGCGTATTGCGCGTTTGCGACAGCGGCGCGGCCGACGGTCGAATGATGCGCGTGGACCGCCATGTCGCGCGAATGAACGGCCGGTCGTGGCCGGACACTTTTAACGCGATATGCGTGACCCAGCGCTGCGTGGGCACGTGCACGCCGTGCATCAAGAGTGCGAGCACCATCATGCTGACGGCAACCGGCAAGGCCGACAGCCGGTCCGCTTCCGCATTCCACGCGATCCGCACGAACGCGAGCGCGGCAAGGGCGCCGACGAGGCACCCGGTCACCGCTTCGGACGGCGAATGCGCGCTCAGCACGACGCGCGACAAGCCCACCGCCAGGCCGGCGGCAAGCCCTGCGAGCACGCCGAGCAGCCGGATGGCGCGGCGCGCGGGCAATAGCATCAAAAATAGCGCGACCGGATAGACGGCAGTGGACAGCATGGAGTGACCGCTGACGCCTGTGAAATCGAGCTCCCGGACCCCAACGCCCCAGCCGAGGAAGGCGAGCTTGGTCACGGTTACGACGCCGATCGCCGTACCAAGTAGTGCTAGCCAGCAGGCCGCGAGCCGCCACGAGTAGCCGACCGCCAACCACAGCGCTATCGCGAACGCGAGCGGCAGCGTCAAGCCGGCGCCGCCGAGGCTGGTGATCGAGTACCACAGGTGGATCGGTAAATCGGGCATGGGCAGAGCGCGACGGAGGCCGCGTGAAATCGGGTTGGTGGAAATCGGCGCGCTGCCGGCGCGAAACGCCGATGCGGCCAGGATCGACACGTCGGGAGATCAACCGCCAGTATAGTCGGGTGTCGCGCGAACAGTCTCGCGGCGCACGGCGCTTTTGCGCGCCGAAGTGTGGGCTGCCGCACAGCGATCGACGTAGTTTGACGACGGGCCGCGGGCAAGGGTCGACGCGACTGAAATGGGCGCGAAGAGCGGCGCCGATGTTCAGCAACGCAGGAAAAATGATGTTATTGTGCATTGCACAACTCCATCTGATCCGCAGTATCTCGGGTCCGCTTTTGTCCCTTTTGCGAGGCTATCGCCGATGGCAAAAAGCCTGTCGAAAATCTGGCTGCGCGGTTTCAAGCGCCTGCTCGCGATCCAAACTGAACACGCGCAAAAAACCGCCAAACGAACACAGGCGCGACCTGCTCGCGCCGCCACCACCAAACCGTCGAGCAAAGCTCATTCACTGAAGCCGACTGCCGCGCTGCGAACACCCGCAAAACGCGAAGCACCGCGCGAGTCGCGCGTGCGCCCCCGCGCGGCCGCGTGGGCAAGCGGCGCGTGGACGCGCTCGTTCCATTCCGCGCCGGCCGCGCCGGGCCGGCTGGTCAATCACTTGCAGTACGGGCTCTATATTCCGTCCGGGCACGCGCACGAGGCAATGCCGCTCGTCGTGATGCTGCATGGCTGCACGCAGTCGATCGACGAGTTCGCCGAAGGCACGCGCATGAACCTGCTCGCCGATCGCTACGGCTTCGCGGTCGTGTACCCCGAGCAATCGAAGCACGCGCACTCGCACCGCTGCTGGCATTGGTACGACGCCGGCGACAACGCGGGCGGCGCGGAAGCGCGCGCGGTCGTCTCGCTGGTGGATGCGTTGGTCGAGCAGCACGGCTTTGACCGCGAGCGTGTGTACGTGGCGGGGATTTCCGCGGGCGCGGGACTGACGGCACTGTTGGCCGTCAAGTATCCGCAACATTTCGCCGCTGTCGCGCTGCATTCCGGCCCCGCTTTCGGCGAGGCGCGCTCCGGCATTACCGCGATGGACGTGATGCGGCGGGGCGCGCGTCGCGAGCCGGTCGAACTCGTCGACGAAACGACGAACGTCGCGCAGTACCCGGGCATGCCGGCATTGATCATCCACGGCGACGCCGACCATGTGGTCACGCCAGTCAACGCGGACCAATTGGCGACACAGTTCGTGCGCCTGAACCGCCTCATCGATGCAAACGGCGCGCATAGAGCCGGCGAGACGCGCGAAGACCGCAAAAATGGCGTCGTGGTGCGCGATTATCTGCGCGGCGGGCGGCGCGTGGTGCGGGTGTGTCGCGTGCAGGGCCTGGGCCACGCATGGGCCGGCGGCGACGATGCGCTGCCGTTCCATTCGTCCAAAGGCCCGGACGCGAGCGCCATGTTGTGGGAGTTTTTCCGGCATCAACGTCGCACGGACGCGGGCCGCATCGCGGAAGGATTGGCCGCATCGTCGGCCGGACCGTGACGCCCGAGCAACACCTCCGAAATGAGCAGTAGCGCGAAGTCAGGGTTTTCCCTATAATACGGGTTATCCCTTAGGCGTAAACGCCTAGTTATCATTGCCGAGGTGAACCATGTATCTGATCAGCCGCCTGTTTCTGTTTTTGACCAAGTCGCCGGACCAGCTCGCAAAAGAACGCGCTGACGCTTATCTGGCTGAAGCGACCGATCTCTACGACCTCGAATTCCGCATGCGCAAGCTCGATCAGGACGCGAACGTGCGGGCGCCGTCGTGGATGAGCCAGCACTACGGCTAAGCAGCCGGATTCAGCTGCCACAACGCGTAGTTCAAGAGCGCCGCATACGCCACCCAAATGACATACGGCACGAGCAGAACGCCGGCGAGGCGATCGCGCCGCCAGAACACATACGTCAGCATCACGATCAGCAGCAGCAAGATCAGGATGTCGATCAGCGCCATCTCCGGCCGATGCAGGCCGAAAAACAGCCACATCCACGCAGCGTTGAATAGGAGCTGCACGACCCACAGTACGATGGCCGCGGTCGGGCCATCGCGCTGCCACACGCGCCACGCGGAAAACGCCATCAGCACGTAGAGCACGATCCACACCGGCGGGAAAACCCAGTTCGGCAGATTGAACGCGGGCTTTTGCAGGTTCATGTACCACGCGTCCGGCAGCGACAGACTCGCAGCCCAGCCGGCTGCCAGCGTCAGAATCAGAAACACGAGCAGCGACGGTAGACGGCGCATCTTCACCCCCTCCAGTCCTTCTTGTTCAATGATGTGAGCAGGCACTCACTTTCCGTATCGGATCAGTGTGCGCTCGCGAGCCTGTGCGTGATCGACGATCGGTTCGGGATAATTCCCGCCTAGCACCACGCCGTATTCCGCGAGCCGCTCCGCGCCCGCCAGCCATGGCGCGTGAATCCATTTTGCCGGCAACTGCGCGAGCTGCGGTAGATATCGTTTGATAAAGCGTCCGTCGGGGTCGAATTTTTCGGATTGCGTGACCGGATTGAATATACGGAAGTAAGGCTGCGCGTCACAGCCGGTCGACGCGGCCCACTGCCAGCCGCCGTTGTTCGCCGAGAAATCGAAGTCGTTCAGCAGATCGGCGAAGTATCGCTCGCCGAGCCGCCAGTCGACGCCGAGATCCTTCGCGAGGAAGCTCGCCGTGACCATGCGCAGACGGTTGTGCATATAGCCGGTGTGGTTCAACTGCAGCATCGCGGCATCGACGAGCGGATAGCCGGTGCGGCCGTCGCACCAGGCGGCGAACGCCGCATCGGCCGAGGGACCTTTTTCCCAGCGCAAATGCTCGTATTCCGGTTTGAACGGCGCGCCTTTCGCGATGCGCGGGTGGTGCGCCAGGACCATGAAATAGAAATCCCGCCAGATCAGTTCCGACAACCAGGTTGCCGCGCCTTTGCCGTCCGGTTGCAGCGACATCTCATACGCGAGCCGTGCGAGCGTGCGGATCGACACCGTGCCGAAGCGCAGATGCACCGACAGATAGCTCGGTCCTTTCGCGGCGGGGAAATCGCGCCGCTCCGCGTAGCTGTCGATGCGTGTCAGGAAATCGTCGAGCAACTGTTGCGCACCGCTCATGCCGGCGGGCAGTGGCAAGTCCGTCAGGTTGCTCGGCGCGAAGCAGAGCTGATCGAGCGTGGGCAACCGACGGTCGAGCTTGGGCGGCAGCGCCGCCAGATGCTTCGCGTAGGTCTCCACCGGGTAAGGCTTCAGGTCGAACGCGCTCAGTTGCTTGAGCCACGCGTTCTTATATGGCGTGAAGACCGCGAATGGCTTGTCCTGGCCGTTCAGCAACTCGTCGCGCTCGAAAATCGTCTGGTCCTTGAACGTTAGCCACTGCCGGCCCTTTTCCGCGAGACGCTCGCCGACTGTTGCGTCGCGTTCGATCGCAACCGGCTCGTAGTCGTGATTCGCGAACACGGCATCGACGCGCAGCTCCGCCGCGAGCTTCGGCACCAGCTCGGCCGGATCGCCGTATAGCACGACGAGACCGCCGCCGTTCGCGCGCAGCGCGTCGTCGAGTTCAGCCAGCGACGCGAGAATGAAGTCGATGCGGCGATCCTTTACCGGCTCGCCCGGGTGACGGGTCTGCCAGGCATCGACGATCGGCTGCAGGATCGTCGTGTCGAACACGAACACGCACCAGACGCGCTCGCAATGCTCGAGCGCGTAGTACAGCGCGGCATGATCGGTGTTGCGCAGATCGCGGCGGAACCAGACGAGGCCGGAGTCGAAGCTGTCGTGCAGGTGGCGGGCGCGTGTCATCGGGAGGGGCGGTCGAGATGAAGGTGGTCGAGAACCGGCATCGCAGTTTGCGTGCCGCGCGCCAAAATGGTCAACGCCCGTCCCAATTGTGCAGGGTGCGGGCGCTGGTCGCGACGGCGCCGGGTAATGCGCCGTCAGCGGTTCTTCGTGGGCATTGCTGATCGGCGCAACCGCCGACCTCAACCTCAAGCGACGTGCAGACGAACCGCAACGTTGTTACGCGTGGCGTTCGAGTACGGGCAGACCTGGTGCGCCGCGTCGACCAGTTCCTTCGCTGCGTCCGCAGCGAGGCCAGGCAGCGAGATACGCAGATCGATGTCGAGTGCGAAGCCGCCCTTGTCGTTCGGACCGATGCCGACGTCGGCGGAAACCTGGGTGTCGGCCGGCAGGGCCTGCTTGCGCTGGCCGGCGACGAACTTCATGGCGCTCAGGAAACAGGCCGAGTAGCCGGCCGCAAACAGCTGTTCAGGATTCGTCCCTGCCGCGCCATTTCCGCCGAGCTCACGCGGCGCGGCCAGCTTCACGTCCAATGCATTGTCCGACGATACGGCGCGGCCGTCGCGCCCACCGGTGCTCGTTGCGCTTGCCTTGTAGAGGATGTTCATGGTGCAGCTCCTTGTCTTGGGTGTCAGGGGTGGCATGTTTGCCGCTGGCTGCCGGTTCGCCGGTCTGGCGAAGTGCTAGCGAAGCGGCATGTGAGTAAGATAGTACACAAATAATTTGTGTGCAAATGAATTTTGCGATGAAACCGGAACTAGTCCGTTTCAGTTATCGCACTACTGGTCCATAAAATCGTTGAGCGTCGTGCGCAGGCGTGTGAGGTCGTCGCGCAGACGCAGCAGGAAGTCCGGCGACTGCTGCGTCGCGCAGAGGATCTCGCCGGGCACGTCGCGCGCCTGACGCTTGAGCGCCTTGCCCGCGCCAGTCAGGCGAATGTAGACGAGGCGCTCATCGTCGGTGCCGCGCGCGCGCTCGACGAGTCCTTGCAATTCGAGGCGCTTGAGCAGTGGCGTGACCGTCGCCGGATCGAGATTCAGACGCGTGGCCATGTCCTTGACGGTGACGTCGTCGGTTTCCCACAGCACGAGCATCGCCAGATACTGTGGATACGTGAGTCCGAGCTTGTCGAGCAGCGGCTTATACGCTTTCGTCATCGCGAGCGAGGTCGAGTAGAGCGCGAAGCACAATTGCTCGTCGAGCGTGAAGGGGAGAGCGGGGCGCTGGGTCATGATCCACCTCGGCAAAAAAAGAGCGTGCAAATGGATTGCACACAAACTATTGTGCCGCAAATCGATTCAGGACGCCGGGCGTTGGGAGCAGTGTTTCGACAGAGACGTCGGGAAGATGCGCGCGGTACACGCAACGCGCGGGCGCCAGGACGGCACCCGCGCGGGAACGACGGATCAGGCTGCCGGCGTGGTCGGCAGATCCGGCGTTTGCGGCGTCTGCACGCCGAAGCAGCCGCGATAGGTCGCGTAGAACGAGCAGTACAGCATGGTCGTGACGATCATCGTCGCGGGCATCAGGATCGCGAACGCGAAGTCGGCCGCGCCGAGCGCCTGCATCAGCGCGGACAGGCCGATCGACACGACCGTTGCGACTGCGAACCACAGCGCCGCGAACACGATGAAAGCGCCGCGATTGCGCCAGCAACTGACGACGCTGAAGAACATCGCCTTGACGGGCGGCACGTCGTGCCAGGCGGCGAGGATCGGCGAGAACCAGAACAGCATCGCGACCGGCACATAGAACGCGAGCGCGGTGATCACCGCGAGCGGGATATTGCTGTTGGCGATTGCGTTTTCATCCATCGACGCGTTGCCGAGCATCACCTTCAGCAGCATGCCGCCGTCGGCTAGCGCCGAGCCGGCCAGTACGAGCGCCATCGCGATTACATACAGCGCGCCGAGCGCTAGCAACCGCCGCGCGACCACCGGGCCATACGAATGAAACCCGTCGACGAGGATGGTCGGAAACACCGGTTTGCCCGCGATCGTGTTGCGACACGCGGCCATGAAGCCGACCGCGACGCCCGGAATGAACAACAGCGGCAACACGCCGCCGACCACCGGAATCTGCGACACGAGCGTCATCACCAGCAAATAGGTGAAGAACAGCGTCAGGAAGGCGAGCGGATTCTTGCGGAACAGCCAGATGCCCTGGCGGAACCACACGTAGCCGGTTTTCGCGGGAACTTCGATCAGTTGCATGGGGTATGGATGCCTGGATTTGCGACGCCCAGCAGGCGCTCGCGCAGAATGCGTTCGAAATGACCGGGGTCGTGCGGCTTCAGCAGTTCGGCCGCGCGCGGCAAATGAAAATCATACAGGCGCGAGACCCAGAAACGGTATGCACCAGCACGCAGCATGTCGCCCCAGTGATGGTTTTCCTCGACGGTGAACGGCCGCACCGTCTGATACGCGCGCAACAGCGCCTCGGTGCGTTCGGTGTCGAGCTTGCCCGTTGCGAGGTCGACGCACCAGTCGTTGACCGTCACCGCGACGTCGAATAGCCACTTGTCGCAGCCGGCGAAATAGAAATCGAAGAAGCCACCGAGCCGCACTTCGTGGCCGGTCTCGGGCGCCGCGTGCGCGAACATCGCGTTGTCGCGGAACAGGTCGGCGTGGCACGGACCAGAGGGCATCGCCGCGTAATCGGCGGAGGCGAAGAACGCTTCCTGATGCGCAAGCTCGGACGCCAGCAGATCGCGCTGCTCGCCTTCCAGATACGGCAGGATCGTCGGCACCGTTTCGCGCCACCACGGCAGGCTGCGCAGGTTCGGCTGATAACGCGGATAGTCGCGGCCCGCCAGGTGCATGCGCGCGAGCATGTGGCCGACCTCGGCGCAGTGCTCGACGCCCGGCGCGAGTTCGGGTGCGCCTTCGAGCTTCGTCACGATGGTCGCGGGTTTGCCGAGCAGCATGCCGAACAGCGCGCCGTCGAGGCGCGGCATCGGATCCGGTACCGGCACGCGATGCGCGGCAAGATGCCGCATCAGGTCCAGATAGAACGGCAGTTGTTCAGCTGTCAGCTTCTCGAAAATGGTCAGCACGTATTCGCCGCGCGTCGTCGTCAGAAAGAAGTTGCTGTTTTCAATGCCGGACGAAATGCCGCGAAACTCGACGACATCGCCGAGATCGTAGTGACTCATCCATTCTGCGAGTTGGGATTCGTTGACAGCGGTGAAGACGGCCATGCGGAAACGTCGGATCAGGTTGTTCGGGCTGGCGCGGTGCGGCCAGTGCGAGGTGAGACAAACGAATGTGACAGAGCGGGCGACGAGTGCGGAACGGCGAAGTGTACGCGTCGCCGCATGCAGTGCAAGTTCATCGCGCAGCGGCCGCGATCGGGTGTAACCGGGCCACGACCACACCGCGGCCGCCGTTGCCGGCGCGCCGCTTTCGTAACGATTAATAGCGGAGATTCACCGACGGCAGGCGGGTGCTGGGCTTGCCGCTGTCGTGAACGGTGGGCGACGTGTCGGGCGACGCGCTCATCTGGTAGCGGGTGCCGAAATTCGATTGCACGTTGATCTCGACCGGCTTGCCCTTGTCGCGGAACTCAGTGATTTCGGTGCCGTTCGGACTGACTTCGTGAAAGCTCGGCGTGCGGGGAACGTTGTTGATGTCGACCTTCGAGCTGACCTCTGCGGCTGGACGATTGATCTTGGCAAGGTCCGGCAGACCGGCCCGTTCATTGGCGGACTGGGGCACGCCGGCGGGCGGCGGTTCGTCGACGGGCTGGGCAGCCATCGCGGCGTTGCCGAAGGCGAGAGCCAGCGCAACAGCGATGGGAAGGAGCGGCTTCATGGTGATTCTCCAATTGGGTGCCCAGATTCTAGCAAATCCGGCCTAGCGTACGGGCGCCAAGCCTTATTTTGCGCCGCTTTCGCGCAACATGCGCGCGTTGTCGCGAGTGCTGTTGCAAGCGTCGCCGCCGACATTTGGCAACAGCGGGTTCCGTGGTAATGTCGTCTCATCAAAAAGGGTGAACGATGATGATGAACAACGATATCAATCAGCGCATGGTGCAGACTCCCACCAACAGCTTCCCGACCGAAGGCTTCGACGACGCGGCCGCCGCCGTCACCCGCCTCGCCGCGATCTACGAGGCGAACACGTCGTTCCTGCGGGATGCGTTCGCGCGCTATCGCCGCAACGAGCAGTTCGACCATCGCGTGCGCGCCTGCTATCCGTTCGTGCGCGTGCGTACCGAGGTCAACACGCACGTCGATTCGCGCCGCTCGTATGGATTCGTCGCGGGGCCGGGCGTGTTCGAGACGACCGTCACGCGGCCCGACCTGTTCGGTAACTACTATCGCGAGCAACTGCGGCTGCTGGCGAAGAACCATCACGTGCAGATCGAGGTCGGCGTGTCTGACCAGCCGATTCCAATTCATTTCGCATTCGCCGAGGGCATCCACCTCGAAGGCGATCTGGACCGCGAGCGCCTGTTCCTGATGCGCGACATCTTCGATACGCCGGATCTCGCGCTGCTCGACGACCGCATCGTCAACGGCACGTACGAGCCGCTGCCGGGCGAGCCGCATCCGCTCGCATTGTTTACGGCGGCGCGCGTCGATTTTTCGCTGCATCGGCTGAAGCACTACACCGCAACCTCGCCGACGCATGTGCAGAACTACGTGCTGTACACGAACTACCAGTTCTATATCGACGAATTCGTAAAGCTCGGCCGCGCGATGATGGCCCGCACCGACGACGCGGAGTTGCGCGCCTATCGCAGCGAATACACGTCGTTCGTCGAACCCGGCGACGTCATCACCTACAACGAGAATCTCGGCGAGCAGGCGCAGGAGGGCACACCGCCGCCGCGTCTGCCGCAGATGCCCGCGTATCACCTCAAACGCGCGGACGGCAGTGGCATCACGATGGTCAACATCGGGGTCGGGCCGTCGAATGCGAAGACCATCACCGATCACATCGCGGTGCTGCGTCCGCACGCATGGATCATGCTCGGCCATTGCGCGGGGCTGCGCAACACGCAGCGTCTCGGCGACTACGTGCTCGCGCACGGCTATGTGCGCGAAGATCATGTGCTCGATGACGATCTGCCGTTGTGGGTGCCGATTCCGGCGCTCGCCGAAGTGCAGGTCGCGCTCGAGCGTGCGGTCGCGCAGGTCACGCAGCTCGATGGCGTCGAGCTGAAGCGTGTGATGCGCACAGGCACCGTGGCGAGCGTCGACAATCGCAACTGGGAGCTGCGCGATCATCGCGAGCCGGTGCAGCGGTTGTCGCAGAGCCGCGCGATCGCGCTCGATATGGAAAGCGCGACGATCGCCGCGAACGGCTTTCGCTTCCGCGTGCCTTACGGCACATTGCTGTGCGTGTCGGACAAGCCGCTGCACGGTGAACTGAAACTACCGGGTATGGCCGATCAGTTCTATCGCGCGCAGGTCGATCAGCATCTGCAGATCGGCGTGAAGGCGATGGAACTGCTGCGGATGAACGGGCTGCACCGCTTGCATAGCCGCAAGCTGCGGAGTTTCGCGGAAGTCGCGTTTCAGTAACTCAGGACGAAGTACGATAAACAGCCAAGGCGAGGGTAGTCTTCCTGATCGATCGGTTTCACCAGGTGTCGAGGTGATGCTCGCCGGCTCACCCTTGCCCGAACCCGGTCCACCCGATCAGGCTTCCGGCGGCCAGCAAAATGAGGCCGAGGCCGAGAAAGCCGCCGAAGATCTCACGCAACGTCGGAGTGGGTGCGAGCGCGGCTTCGGGCGAGGCGAGTTCGTTGTTCATATCGCTAGCTTCGAGTGCAAGCTGGGCACGTTAGCGCCGGACGGCATGCCTGCAAAACGAAAGCGGGCAGCCCGAAGGCTGCCCGCCATGTGCGCGACTTGATGTGTGCGCAATGCATGCATCGTGCTACGCGTAATGCGAGGCGCGCAGCGTCATGTGATCACAGGTAGAACATCCGGTCTTCGTCCGACTTGACCGGATGCGCTTCGCCTTCCTCGCGGTCTTCGTAGAACTTGAGCACCGCTTCGAGCACCTGATCCGGATTGTCGATCACCTGCATCAGATCGATGTCGGTCGGATTGATCAAACCCATCGGGATCAGCGAACTCTTGAACCACGCGAGCAGGCCCTCCCAGAACTCGGCGCCGACCAGAATGATCGGCACGTGGCGTGACTTCTTGGTCTGGATCAGCGTCAGCACTTCGGCCAGCTCGTCGAGCGTGCCGAAGCCGCCGGGCATCACGATCACCGCGTCCGAATTCTTCACGAACGTGACCTTGCGCGTGAAGAAATGGCGGAAGCGCAATGAGATGTCTTGCCATTGATTGCCCGACTGCTCGTGCGGCAACTCGATGTTCAGACCGACCGACGGCGCCTTGCCCGCATGTGCGCCCTTGTTGGCCGCTTCCATGATGCCGGGGCCGCCGCCAGAGATCACCGCGAAGCCTGCGTCCGACAATTTGCGCGCGATCTGCGTGGCGAGTTTGTAGTACGGCGAGTTCGGTTTCAGGCGCGCCGAACCGTAGATGCTGACCGCCGGGCGAATCTCCGACAGGTACTCGGTCGCCTCGATAAACTCTGCCATAATCGTGAACATCTGCCACGATGCGCGGGCTTTTTTGGCCGTTGCGCGCTCTTGATCTGCGAGCGATCGCAGACTCGGAATCACTTTTCTCTTAGTCATAATGCCTGAAGAACGAAGCCTTGAAGGTAAGACCCTGCTGTTGGTCGACGGTTCGAGTTATCTGTACCGGGCCTACCATGCGATGCCTGATCTACGCGGCCCCGAGGGTGGCCCGACGGGTGCGCTCTATGGGATGATCAACATGCTGCGGCGCATGCGCAAGGAAGTCACAGCAGAGTATAGCGCGTGCGTGTTCGACGCCAAGGGCAAAACGTTTCGCGACGATTGGTATCCGGAGTACAAGGCGAACCGTCCATCGATGCCGGAAGATCTTGCCCGTCAGATCGAGCCGATTCACGTCGCGGTGCGCGCGCTCGGCTGGCCGCTGCTTATGATCGATCGCGTCGAAGCGGACGACGTGATCGGCACGCTGTGTACCGAGGCAGAAAAGCTCGGCATGAACGTGGTCGTATCGACCGGCGACAAGGACCTCGCGCAGCTCGTGTCGAACCGCGTCACGCTCGTCAATACGATGACCAACGAAACTCTCGACCGCGACGGCGTGGTCGCGAAGTTCGGCGTGCCGCCGGAGCGCATCATCGATTACCTGTCGCTGATCGGCGATACCGTCGACAACGTGCCGGGCGTCGAGAAATGCGGTCCGAAAACAGCGGTCAAATGGCTGATGCAATATGAGTCGCTAGATGGCATCGTCGAGCATGCGAGCGAGATCAAGGGCGCGGTCGGCGACAACCTGCGCCGCGCGCTGGACTTCTTGCCGATGGCGCGCAAGCTCGTCACAGTCGAGCGTCATTGCGATCTGACCGGGCACATCGTATCGATCGAAGAAAGCTTGCCGAGCCTTCCCGAGTCGCGCGAAGAGTTGCGAGATTTGTTCACGCGCCACGGCTTCAAGACGTGGCTGCGCGAAGTCGAAATTGCCGATGCGGTCGAAGGTCCGGAAACCGACGTGCCACCCGCGCTGTCCGTCGATCACGAGCGCCACTACGAGACCGTGCAAACATGGGAGCAGCTCGACGCGTGGCTCGACAAGATCAATGCGGCCGAGCTGACCTCGTTCGATTCCGAAACCACGTCGCTCGATCCGATGGTCGCGCAGATCGTCGGCTTGTCGCTGTCGGTCGAAGCGGGCCGTGCCGCGTATGTGCCGCTCGCGCATCGCGGCCCCGACGCGCCGGTGCAACTGCCGCGCGACGAAGTGCTCGCGAAGCTCAAGCCTTGGCTCGAAAGCGCGGACCACAAGAAGGTCGGCCAGCATCTGAAGTACGACGAACAGGTGCTCGCGAATTACGGCATCGAAATGCGCGGCGTCGAGCATGACACGCTGCTCGAATCGTATGTGCTCGAATCGCATCGCACGCACGACATGGACAGCCTCGCGCTGCGTCATCTCGGCGTGAAGACGATCAAGTATGAAGACGTCGCGGGCAAGGGCGCGCAGCAGATCGGCTTCGACGAAGTCGCGCTCGACAAAGCCGCCGAATATGCGGCCGAAGACGCAGACATCACGCTGCGTTTGCATCAGGCCTTGTATCCGCAGATCGCCGTGGAGAATTCGCTCGATCACGTCTATCGCGAGATCGAAGTGCCGACTTCGCGCGTACTGCGCAAGATGGAGCGCACTGGCGTGCTGATCGACGCTGAGAAGTTGCGTCAGCAGAGCGGCGAAATCGCCACCCGTCTGATCGAGCTCGAAGGCAGCGCGTACGAACTGGCCGGCGGCGAATTCAACCTCGGCTCGCCGAAGCAGATCGGGCAGATTTTCTTCGAGAAGCTCGAACTGCCGGTCATCAAGAAGACGCCGAGCGGCGCGCCGTCCACCGACGAAGAGGTGCTGCAGAAGCTCGCCGAAGACTACCCGCTGCCGAAGATCCTGCTCGAGCATCGCGGCCTGTCGAAACTGAAGTCGACCTATACCGACAAGCTGCCGCGCATGGTCAATCCGCGAACCGGCCGCGTGCATACGAACTACGCGCAGGCGGTGGCGGTGACGGGGCGCCTCGCGTCCAACGATCCGAACCTGCAGAACATCCCGGTGCGTACCGGCGAAGGCCGGCGTATCCGCGAAGCGTTCATCGCGCCACCGGGTCACAAACTCGTGTCCGCCGATTACTCGCAGATCGAATTGCGCATCATGGCGCACATATCCGGCGACGAATCGCTGATGCGTGCGTTTTCGCAGGGCGAGGATATTCACCGCGCCACTGCATCGGAAATCTTCAACGTGACGCCGCTCGAAGTGTCGAGCGATCAGCGACGCGTCGCGAAGGTCATCAACTTCGGTCTCATCTACGGCATGAGCGCCTTCGGCCTCGCGTCGAATCTCGGCATCACGCGCGATGCCGCGAAGATGTATATCGACCGCTACTTCGCGCGCTATCCCGGTGTCGCTCGCTATATGGACGAGACGCGCTTGAGCGCGAAGGCGAAGGGCTACGTCGAAACGGTGTTCGGCCGCCGTCTGTGGCTGCCCGAGATCAACGGCGGCAACGGTCCGCGCCGCCAGGCCGCAGAGCGGGCCGCGATCAACGCACCGATGCAGGGCACCGCGGCCGACCTGATCAAGATGTCGATGATCGCCGTGCAGAACTGGATCGAAGACTCGAAGATCGGCACGCGCATGATCATGCAGGTACACGACGAACTGATTCTCGAAGTGCCTGACGCTGAGCTGTCCGAAGTCCGCAAGCGCCTGCCGGAACTGATGTGCGGCGTCGCCGCGCTGAAGGTGCCGCTGGTCGCCGAAGTCGGCGCGGGGCTGAACTGGGAGGAGGCGCATTGACATGCCCGTGACACGCGCACGATAACGTCGTGTGCATGTCACACATGCGTATTGGCGACTTGTGACTTCCCAGCCGGGTCGAGGACAATCGGTTCATGACGGCGCATTCATGCGCAGCGTCGCGACAGATAATTCATCGGCTACACGGAGAAGTGCAATGCATCGATTTATCGTCGTTGGCGGAGGTGCGGGAGGGCTGGAACTGGCGACGCGTCTTGGCGATCGCTATGGGGCCGGCAAGAAGGGTCGCAGCGCCGAGGCCCAGATCACGCTGGTCGACCGCTTTCCGACGCACATCTGGAAGCCGCTGCTGCATGAGGTGGCGGCGGGCAGCATGGACCCGTTTACGCAGGAGCTCCCTTACGCGGCGCAGGCGCGCTGGCATCGCTTCGAGTTCCAGCAAGGCGATCTGACCGCACTCGACCGCGCGAACCAGCGCATTACGCTCGGCACCGTGCTCGACGACGACGGCGCTGAACTGCTGCCCGAACGTGTGCTCGAGTACGACACACTGGTCATCGCCATCGGCAGTACCACGGCCTTCTTCGGCGTCAAGGGAGCGGCCGAATTCTCGATTGCACTGGATACGGTTAGCGAGGCGGAGCGTTTCCGCAAACGCCTGATCGCGGCGTGCATGCGCGCCGAACATCAGGCGCACGAGCCCGTCGAGTCGCGACCGGGACCTGGCACGTGGACGTCCAGCGAGCCGCGCATCCAGGTGGCAATCGTCGGCGGCGGCGCGACGGGGGTCGAGTTATCGGCGGAGTTGCGCAATACCGCCCAGGTATTGTCCGCGTATGGCTTGCACAAGCTCGATCCGCGGCATGACGTCGGCATCGTGCTGATCGAGGCGGGGCCGCGCATCCTGCCCGCGTTGCAGGAACGCGTCTCCACGGCCACGTCCGAACTCCTGACCAAACTCGGCGTGAAGCTGATGATCGGCGAGACCGTGGCCGAGGTTGCTCCGGGCTACATCCGCACCGCCAGCGGTCACACGGTGCGGGCCGATCTGACCGTGTGGGCGGCGGGCATCAAGGCGCCGGCGGTGCTCACTCAACTCGACGGCTTGCCGGTCAACCGGCTCGGCCAGCTGATCGTGCGCCGTACGCTGCAAACCGAGATCGACGACAACATCTTCGCGCTCGGCGACTGCGCGGCTTGCGAGTGGCCGGGCAACGAGCGCAACGTGCCGCCGCGCGCGCAGGCCGCGCATCAACAGGCGAGCTTTCTGATGAAGGGACTGGCGGCGCGCCTCGAGAACAGGCCACTACCCGAGTTCACTTATCGCGACTTCGGCTCGCTGGTCTCGCTCGGGCACTTCAGCGCGGTCGGCAATCTGATGGGCGGGGTGATCGGCGGCAATATGCTGATCGAAGGGCTGTTCGCGCGCTTCATGTACATGTCGCTGTACCGGCTGCATATCGCGGCGCTGCACGGCTATCCGCGCATGGTGCTGGACACCTTTGCGCATTGGTTGCGCCGTACCACGCTGCCGCGCGTCAAGCTGCACTGACTGCATCGGCGCGTGCGGACAATCACCTCAGTTGAATCTGCAACGGGATGCGCGCAGGGCGTATCCTGTTGCCTCTAACAATTCTTCGAGGAGCGCCCCATGCTGAAGCCTGAAGTTGATTGTCTGATTCCGCACGTTCCCTTCGATCGGCGCACCTTCATGAAGGCGGCGCTGGGCACTGGTTTCGCGGCAGCGGTGCTGCCGGTCTCGGCGCAGACCATCCATACCGACAGCGACGGCCTCGAAGCAGGAGAAGTGGCGTTCCATTCGGGCAGTACGCTGATACCGGCCTATCGCGCGCAGCCGAAGGGCAAGACGCATCTGCCGGTGATCCTCGTCGTGCATGAAATCTTCGGTGTCCACGAGCATATCGCCGACGTGTGCCGGCGCTTCGCGAAGCAGGGCTATCTGGCGATCGCGCCGAACCTGTACGAGCGCGAGGGCGACCCGACCGCCTACACGAGCATGCAGCAACTCAACGAGCAACTGGTGAGCAAAGTGCCCGACGAGCAGGTGCTGGCCGACCTCGACGCGGCCGCCGCATGGGCCGGTGAGAACGGCGGCGACCTGAACCGGCTCGGCGTGAACGGCTTCTGCTGGGGCGGGCGCATCTCGTGGCTGTATGCCGAGCACAATCCGCGCGTGAAGGCGGGCGTCGCCTGGTATGGTCGCGTGACCGGCGCGAAGAATGCGATGACGCCGGCCAATCCGCTCGATCTCGTCGCTGACCTGCATGCACCCGTGCTCGGCCTGTACGGGCGCCAGGATCAAAGCATTCCGCAGGACACGCTCGAACAGATGAAGCAGGCGGTCGCGCAAGGGCCGCAGGCGGGACGCGGCTCGCAGTTCGTCGTTTATGACGACGCAGGTCACGCGTTTTTCGCCGATTACCGTCCGAGCTACAAGAAGGCCGACGCCGAGGATGGCTGGCGTCGCACGCTCGTGTGGTTCAAGCAACATGGGGTTGCTTGAAACCCTCATGTGTTTGTTTGGCTAACGTTAATTCCGATGAAAAAGGCCGTTGCCGCTTTGAAGCGGCAACGGCCTTTTGTCTGATTACGACTCGCCGCTGCTAGCGCTCAGGGATTCGCCCCGGTCGCGACCGGCCGTTTCGGATCGGAACTCCACTCGCTCCACGAGCCTGGGTACAACGCTGAGCCATGCAGGCCGGCAACCTCCATCGCGAGCGAATTCACGCAGGCGGTCACGCCCGAGCCGCATTGCAGCACCACGTGTTCCGGCGACGTGTCGCCGAGCAGCGCATGGAATTCCTCGCGCAGAGTGTGCGCCGGCTTGAAGCGGCCGTCGGCGGTCAGGTTGTCCTTGAAGAAGCGGTTTAGCGCGCCCGGGATATGGCCGCCGACGCGGTCGAGCGTCTCATTTTCGCCGCGATAGCGATCGGGCGCGCGCGCATCGACGACGACTCGCTCCTTCGAATGAAGATTGCGTTCGACCGCCTGGGTATCGATGGTCACCGCGAGCGGCGCGGCCGCCTTGAAGTCGCCGGTGTTTTGCGGGGGGACGTCTTGCGTCAGCGGTTGGCCGGCCGCTTCCCATGCTTGCAGCCCGCCGTCGAGCAGTGCGACCGCGTCGTGGCCGAGCCAGCGCAACAGCCACCAGACGCGCGCCGCGTACATGCCGCCTTGCGCGTCATATGCGACGACCTGTTGGCCTTGCTTCAGCCCCCGCGACTCCAGCGTTTCGACGAGCCGCGCGCGATCGGGCAGCGGATGCCGGCCGTTCGAGCCGTTCTTCGGCCCGGACAGATCGCGATCGAGATGCAGATAGTGCGCGCCAGGCAGATGACCGGCCAGCCAGGCTTTCTCGCCCGCGTCGGTATCGGCGAGGTCGAACCGGCAGTCGATCACGAAGACGCTGCCCGGCGCGGTCGTGAGCCGCTCGGCAAGATTGGTCGCGGAAATCAGGGTGGTGTAATGAGTGTGGGGCATGAGCGTCTCCTCGATACGGGCGATGGCGGCTGCGGGCCGCGTCGTTCACGCGGCTGGCGCATGGCCGGTCTATGTCGTTAGTCTAAACAAAAAAAGACGGGTCCAAGCCCGTCTTTCCTTGAGTTGATCGATGCGCCACGCGGCGCGGATCAGATCGTGCCGAGTTCGCGCCGCAGAAACTCGTGGAAGTGTTGCATGCCGTCTTCCATCGGGCTCTGATACGGACCGACCTGCGATTCGCCGCGCTCCATCAGCGCGAGACGGCCGGCGTCCATGCGCTCGGCGATTTCGTCGTCTTCGCGGGCCGTCTCCATATAGGCGGCGCGCTCGGCTTCGACGAAATCGCGCTCGAACAGCGCGATTTCCTCGGGGTAATAGAACTCCACCACGTTGGTGGTCTTCTGCGGACCGCGCGGAATCAGCCACGACACGACCAGCACATGCGGATACCACTCGATCATGATGCCTGGGTAGTACACCATCCAGATCGCGCCGAACTCGGGCGGGTTGCCGTCGCGAAAGCGCAGCACCTCGTCGTGCCACTTGCGATACGTCGGGCTTCCCGGTTGCTCGAGCGCCTTGTGCACACCGACTGTCTGCACGCTGTACCAGTCGCCGAACTCCCATGTCAGATCATCGCAATTGACGAAGCTACCGAGGCCCGGATGGAAAGGCGCGACGTGATAGTCCTCCAGATAGACCTCGATGAAGGTCTTCCAGTTGTAGTTGCACTCGTGGACCTCGACGTGATCGAACATAAAGCCCGAGAAGTCGAAGTGGCGCTTGGTGCCGAGGCGTGCCAGATCTTTCGCGACGTCGCGACCTTGCGCCTCGAACAGCAGACCCTGCCAGTTCTGCAGCGGCGTGGCGCCGAGATTCAGGCACGGGTTGTCGGCGAAATGGGGCGCGCCGAGCAGCTCGCCCTTCAGATCGTACGTCCAGCGATGCAGCGGACAGACGATGTTTTGCGTCTGCCCGCGACCGTTGAGCATGATGGCTTGCCGGTGGCGGCACACGTTCGACAGCAACTCGACTTGCGATTGCTGGTTACGGACGAGTACCCGCCCCTCGCGTTCGCTGGGCAAGGCAAAATAATCCCCCGCTTCGGGCACCATGAGATCGTGGCCGATGTAGCGAGGACCTTTCTTGAAAAGGGTGTCGATTTCGCGCGTAAGGAGCGCTTCGTCAAAGTAAGCCGTGACTGGCAGCTGGCTGTGAACAGACCGCAACTGCAATGCATTGCTCAGATTGGACATTCCCACTCCCGATGAAGACGTGAAAGCAGTGAACAACCCAACCATCGAAGATTCGATTTAGGGAGCCCGCGATTATACCCGTTTCCCTGTGACAGGGGCACTTAAGTCCCTGATTTGGGTTAAAAATGTCAAGAAAGTTCGGCATTTTCGCCGCAGACCTCAAGCTTTTTTTCTGCGAGACTTCAGGGTCGAAGCGGGGCAAAGGTGGGTATCGGACAGGCTCGAAGCAAGGCGGCACGGCGGGGCGCAGGACTTCGAGCGGATCGAAAATGTCGCTTTTGCCGTAGAATGTCCGACTTGTTTTAATTTTGCGACTATTCATGGCGAAGACCGCATCGAACGATTCCGCCGCCGCGCCAGCCGAAAGCGGCGATAGCGCGCCCCTGCCGGAGAATTACGAGGCCGCGCAGGCAGAGCTGGAAGAGCTCGTCGCGCGCATGGAAGGCGGCAGCCTGAGCCTCGAGGAATCGCTGGCCGCGTACCGTCGCGGGGCGGCACTTGTCGCATTCTGTCAACAGCAGCTCGAAAAGGTCGAGCAGCAGGTGCGGGTTCTCGATGGCGAGACCCTCAAGCCACTGCCCATGAATACCGCAGGCACAGCCGCGACTGAGAGCGGGGACGACCTATGACATTCGAACAATGGACGCGCTCGGTGCTCGAACGCGTCGAAACGGCTCTGGAACACTATCTGCCGGCCGAGACGACCGAACCCGCCAAACTGCACGAGGCGATGCGCTATGCGGTGCTCGGCGGCGGCAAGCGGGTGCGGCCGCTCCTGTGCCACGCGGCCGGCGAGCTGACCGGCGCGCGCGCCGAACGCCTCGATGCGGCGGCGGCGGCGCTGGAAATGATCCACGTGTACTCGCTCGTGCACGACGACATGCCCTGCATGGACGACGACGAACTGCGCCGCGGCAAGCCGACGGTCCACGTCAAATATGACGAAGCGACCGCGCTGCTGGTCGGTGACGCGCTCCAATCGCAGGCATTCGTCGTGCTCACGTCCGACGTATTGGGCCAGCCGCAGCAGGCCGCGCTCGTGCGCGAACTCGCGCTCGCCAGCGGCTCTGTCGGCATGTGCGGCGGCCAGGCCATAGATCTCGCGAGCGTCGGCCACACGCTGACCCGCCCGCGGCTTGAGACCATGCATCGCATGAAGACCGGCGCGCTGCTGCGCGCGGCCGTACGCATGGGCGCTCTGGCCGGTGAGACGCCGGACGCGCAGGCTCTGGCTTCGCTCGACGCCTACGCCGCCGCGGTCGGTCTCGCGTTTCAGGTCGTCGACGACATTCTCGACGTCACGACCGACTCCGCAACGCTCGGCAAAACCGCCGGCAAGGACGCGAAGGACGGCAAGCCGACCTACGTGTCGATTATCGGGCTCGACGCGTCGCGCGCGCTCGCGGCGCAACTGCGCAGCGACGCTCACGCGGCGCTTGCACCGTTCGGCGCTCGCGCACAGCGTCTTGCCGAACTGGCCGATCTGGTGGTGAACCGGGTCAGCTGAACGCGAAAGCCCGCCGCCGCGCACCCTCCATCCCCGGGGTGCATGTATGAAGTGCGGGCGCGTAAGTTTTCCTACAATGGAACGACGATGTACGACTTGCTGAAAACCATCGACGACCCGGCAGCCCTGCGCCGCCTCGATCGCCGTCAATTGCAGCCGCTTGCCGACGAGTTGCGCGCCTTTGTGCTCGACAGCGTATCGCAGACGGGCGGCCATCTCTCGTCCAATCTCGGCACGGTCGAGTTGACCATCGCGCTGCACTACGTGTTCGATACGCCGCACGACCGGATCGTCTGGGACGTAGGCCATCAGACCTATCCGCACAAGATCCTGACCGGTCGTCGCGACCAGATGCACACGCTGCGTCAGCTGGGCGGCATCTCGGGCTTCCCGAAACGCGACGAATCGGAATACGACACCTTCGGCACCGCGCACTCGAGCACGTCGATTTCGGCCGCGCTCGGCATGGCGATCGCGAGCAAGCTGCAGGGCGACAACCGCATGGGCATCGCCGTGATCGGCGATGGCGCGATGACGGCTGGCATGGCCTTCGAGGCCATGAACAACGCGGGCGTCGAAGACGACGTGCCGCTGCTCGTGATCCTCAACGACAACGACATGTCGATCTCGCCGCCGGTCGGCGCGCTGAATCGCCATCTCGCGCGCCTGATGTCGGGTCGCTTCTATGCGGCCGCGCGAGCGGGCGTCGAGCGGGTGCTGCGCGTCGCACCGCCGGTGCTCGATCTCGCGCGCAAGCTCGAGGAGCACGCGAAGGGCATGATCGTGCCGGCCACGCTGTTCGAGGAGTTCGGCTTCAACTACATCGGGCCGATCGACGGTCACGATCTCGATTCGCTGATTCCGACGCTGCAAAACATCAAGGAACTGCGCGGGCCGCAATTCCTGCACGTGGTCACGAAGAAAGGCCAAGGCTACAAGCTGGCCGAGGCCGATCCGGTGCTGTACCACGGTCCGGGCAAGTTCAACCCGGCCGAGGGCATCAAGCCGGCCGCGACGCCGTCGAAGAAGACTTACACGCAGGTGTTCGGCGAATGGCTGTGCGACGCGGCCGAGCTCGACTCGCGCGTGGTCGGGATTACACCGGCGATGCGTGAAGGCTCGGGCATGGTCGAGTTCGAAAAGCGCTTCCCGGATCGTTACTTCGACGTCGGCATCGCCGAGCAGCACGCGGTGACGTTCGCAGGCGGCCTCGCCGCGGACGGCATGAAGCCGGTCGTTGCGATCTATTCGACCTTCCTGCAACGCGCGTATGACCAGTTGATTCACGACGTCGCGCTGCAAAACCTGCCGGTGGTGTTCGCCATCGATCGCGCGGGTCTCGTCGGTGCGGACGGCGCGACGCATGCGGGTGCGTACGACCTCGCGTTCATGCGTTGTATCCCGAACATGACCGTGATGGCGCCGTCGGACGAAAACGAGTGCCGGCAAATGCTGTACACCGCGTTGCAGCAGTCGCATCCGACCGCTGTGCGCTACCCGCGCGGCGCGGGTACCGGTGTCGCAACCATCAAGCAGATGGCCGCGTTGCCGCTCGGCAAGGGCGAAGTGCGTCGCGAGACCTCGGCGCCGGCTGGCAAGCGCATCGCGATTCTCGCGTTCGGCACGATGGTCGCGCCGTCGCTCGCGGCCGCCGAGCAATTCGACGCCACCGTCGCGAACATGCGCTTCGTGAAGCCGCTCGACACCGAACTCGTGCGCAAGCTGGCCGAGACGCACGACGCGATCGTCACCGTCGAGGAAGGCTGCATCATGGGTGGCGCGGGTTCGGCCTGTGTCGAAGCCCTGCTCGCAAGTGGGGTTATGCGCCCCGTACTACAATTGGGCCTCCCCGATCGGTTCATCGATCATGGGGACCCGGCCAAGCTGCTCGCCGCGTGCGGTCTCGACGCCGCGGGTATCGCCCGGTCGATCCGTGAACGCTTCCTCGCAAGCGGCGCGGTCGGCGGTCAGTCGTCGGTGAAGCGCGTCGCTTAAAGCGCGCTGTCGCCTGTCGTGCTGCCGCAGGTGCGACTCATGCCGCCGTCATGCGAGGGCGGCTTCGGCAATCTCCAGTTTGAAGCGACGGGTCTTGCGGCCCGTCACGCAACGCCGGCGGCAGCCGGCGTTCGCCGTTGCGCGCGCTGATCCGCACGGCCGCTGGGCGCTTCGAACTCGCTGCACGATACTCGCCGATGCAGCGAGACTTTGACGCAGCCCGGCGCTTTTCAGAAAGGACAAAAGAATGAATCAGATGAATCCCGCCTTCGTGATGCCCGACGTGCAAAGCACCCTCGATACGCGGCAGATTCCAATCCAGCGGGTCGGCGTGAAGGGCGTGCGTCATCCGTTGACGGTTCGCACGCAAGCCGGTGAAGTACAGCCGACGGTCGGCACCTGGAATCTCGACGTGCATCTGCCGGCCGAGCAGAAGGGCACGCACATGTCGCGCTTCGTCGCATTGCTCGAAGAGAACAAGGCGCCGCTCGAACCGGCCACGTTTCGCACGATGCTCGCGGCAATGCTCGATAAGCTCGAGGCCGAGGCGGGCCGCATCGAAGTGTCATTCCCGTACTTCGTGAACAAGACCGCGCCGGTGTCGGGCGTGCAGAGCCTGCTCGACTATGAAGTCAAGCTGACCGGCGAGACCCGCCATGGCGCGACGCGGCTGTTTCTGAAGGTGCTGGTGCCGGTCACGAGCCTGTGCCCGTGCTCGAAGAAAATCTCGCAGTACGGCGCGCACAACCAGCGCTCGCACGTGACGATCGATGCCGAGCTGATCGGCGACGTCGCCGTCGAAGAGTTGATCAGCATCGCCGAGGAAGAAGCGTCGTGCGAACTGTGGGGCCTGCTCAAGCGCCCGGACGAGAAGTTCGTCACCGAGCGCGCGTATGAGAATCCGAAGTTCGTCGAAGATCTCGTGCGTGACGTTGCCCAGCGTCTGAATGCCGACGAGCGCATCGTCGCGTATGTGCTCGAAGCCGAGAACTTCGAGTCGATTCACAATCACAGCGCGTATGCGGTGATCGAACGGGACAAGCGTCTCGCCTGATACGTTCTGTGCCGCTCCACGCCGTTTCGTCGAGAAAGCATTGAACCCACAAAAAAGCCGCTTTTAAAGCGGCTTTTTTATCGTCTGGCGGCGGCGGTTCAGTGCGCGAGCGACGTCAGATCCCAACGCGGCTTCACGGTGAACGCGTAGTCGTTGACGGCCTGTTCGGGCCAGCGTTGCAGGCGCAGCGCGCCGGCCAGCGCGATCATCGCCCCATTGTCCGTGCACAGCGACAGGTCGGGATAGTGCACGTAAAAATTGCGCTTCTGCGCGGCGGCCGACAGCGCTTCGCGCAACTGCCGGTTCGCGCCGACGCCGCCCGCCACCACCAGCCGGTTCAGCTTCGTGCGCTTGAGCGCCGCAAGCGATTTCGCGGCCAGCACTTCGACGGCGGCATCGACGAAACCGCGCGCGAGGTCGGCCTTGGCCTGCTCGCAGATGTTTGCGCCGCCCAGCCGGTTTGCGTGTGTGAGCACAGCGGTCTTCAGGCCGCTGAAGCTGAAATCGAGGTCGCCGGAGTGCAGCATCGGGCGCGGCAGCACGACTGCGCCGGGTGTGCCGAACTCGGCCATGCGCGAGACTTCCGGGCCGCCCGGATAGCCGAGGCCCAGCAGCTTGGCGGTTTTGTCGAAGGCTTCGCCGGCGGCATCGTCGAGCGTTTCGCCGAGCGTCTCGTAGACGCCCACGTCCGTCACGCGCATCAGCTGCGTATGGCCGCCCGATACCAGCAGCGCGACGAACGGAAACGGCGGCGGCTCGTCGACGAGCAACGGCGACAGCAGATGCCCTTCGAGATGGTGAATGCCGACGGTCGGCTTGTTCCACGCCATCGCCAGCGAATTGGCGACGCTCGCGCCGACCAGCAGCGCGCCCGCGAGCCCGGGCCCTTGCGTGTACGCGATCGCGTCGATGTCGCCGCGCGCGACGCCGGCGCGCTCCATCACCTCTTCGAGCAACGGCAGCGCGCGGCGGATATGGTCGCGTGATGCAAGCTCCGGCACGACGCCGCCGTACTCCCGATGCATCGCAATCTGCGAATGCAGCGCGTGCGCGAGCAGGCCGCGCTCCGTGTCGTAGAGCGCGAGACCGGTTTCGTCGCAGGAGCTTTCGATGCCGAGAACGAGCATGATGAATCGCTTGAGACGGGCGCGCGCGACGCGCGTCCGAAAGTAAAAGGTAAGCCTGAAAGTATACCAGCGCGGCCAAGCAGCCGCTGGCGGCCGGCAGGTCGCGGGCATGGGCGCGAGGGCCCGGCAGGTACAATGCGGCCCCATGGAATCCTTCGATATCGCGGTGATCGGCGCGGGCGCGGCCGGAATGATGTGCGCGGCCGTGGCCGGTCAAGTCGGCCGGCGTGTGGCGCTGATCGACCACTCGCAGCGTCTCGCGGAAAAAATCCGCATTTCTGGTGGTGGCCGTTGCAACTTCACGAATCTGTATGCGGGGCCGGCCAATTATCTGTCGGCGAATCCGCATTTTTGCCGCTCGGCGCTTGCACGCTATACGCCGCGCGACTTCATGGCGCTGCTGAAGCAGCATCGCGTGACATGGCACGAGAAGCATAAGGGCCAGCTGTTCTGCGACCAGTCGAGCGACGCGGTCATCGACGTGCTTAAAAACGAGTGCGACGCCGGTGGCGTTGCATGGCGCACGCCGTTGTCCGTCGAAGAAGTTCGCCAGGACGCCGAAGGGCGGTTCCTGCTCGGCACGACGGCGGGCACGATCGCCGCCCGTGCGCTTGTGATCGCGACGGGCGGTTTGTCGATCCCAAAGATCGGCGCGACCGATTTCGCGTACCGGATCGCCAAGCAGTTCGGCCACAAGCTGATCGACACGCGCCCCGCGCTCGTGCCGCTGACCTTCGCGCCCGCCGATTGGGAGCCGTTTGCGGCATTGTCGGGCGTGTCGCTCGAAGTCCAGCTGTCGACCGGCAATAAGAAGACCGGCGCGGAGTTCACCGAAGATCTGCTGCTCACGCACCGCGGCCTGTCGGGCCCGGGCGTGCTGCAGATATCGAGCTACTGGCAGCCCGGCGAGCCGATTCACATCAATCTGCTGCCGGAGCGCGACGCCGCGGCCGCGCTCATCGACGCGAAAAACGGTATGAAGCGGCAGATCGCCAATCTGCTGTCGGAATGGGTGCCGCAGCGGCTCGCGCACGTGTGGCTCGACACCCATCAGGTGGCCGCCGAGGCCCGCGTCGCCGATCTGCCGGACAAGTCGCTGCGCCGCATCGGTGAGGCGCTGTCGCGCTGGACGCTCACGCCGAACGGCACAGAGGGCTATCGCAAGGCCGAAGTGACGCGCGGCGGCGTCGATACACGCGGTTTGTCATCGACGACGATGATGAGCGCGCGGGTGCCGGGCCTCTACTTCATCGGCGAGGCGGTCGACGTGACCGGCTGGCTCGGCGGCTACAATTTCCAGTGGGCGTGGGCGTCGGGTGTCGCGGCGGGGGAGGCCGCCGCCGAATATGCCCGGGGGGCTTGACGGCGCCATGGCTTTGTGAGAAAGCTCTGCTATACTCCTGAACCTTTACAAAGTTCCGTTATTGAAAAATGACGACCATCCGCGTAAAAGACAATGAGCCGTTCGAAGTCGCCATGCGCCGTTTCAAGCGCACCATGGAGAAAAACGGCTTACTGACGGAACTTCGCGCTCGCGAGTTTTACGAGAAACCCACAGCCGAACGCAAGCGCAAGAAAGCGGCGGCGGTGAAGCGTCATTTCAAGCGTCTGCGTGGCCAGATGCTGCCAAAAAAGCTCTACTGATTCTGGCGTTGCCCCGCTGTATGCGGCGGCAGCATCGAAGCCGGTGGGGGCACGACAGTGCCATCACGGCAAAACCGGCCCATCGGGCCAGCCGGCAGGGTCGCATCCACTACGCAAATTGCGCCAACCCGCTTGAGGAAGAAGTCCCAAGCGGGTTTTCGTGCTGATGCGGCGGTATCGCCGCTATCGACCGGCCGGTTTTCCAACTTTTCAACGCAATTCAGGTGAGTGATGAGTCTAAAGGACCGGATCAACGACGATATGAAAGCTGCCATGCGGGCGCGCGAGACCGAGCGTCTCGGTACGATCCGCCTGCTGCTCGCCGCGATCAAGCAGCGTGAAGTCGATGAGCGGGTCACGCTCGACGATGCCGGCATAACCGCCGTGGTCGACAAGATGATCAAGCAGCGCAAGGATTCGATCAGCCAGTTCGAGGCCGCCGGACGCACGGATCTCGCAGACAAGGAAAAGGCCGAGCTGGCGATTCTTTCCGCATATATGCCTGAGCAGATGTCCGAAGCGGAAATCGTTGCCGAAGTGCAGGCGGCGGTCGCGCAAACCGGCGCTGCCGGCCCGCAGGACATGGGCAAGGTAATGGGCGTGCTGAAGCCGAAGCTGGCCGGTCGCGCAGACATGACCGCCGTCTCCGCGCAGGTCAAGGCCGCGCTCGCGAGGTAACCCTGTCGAATTGTCCGGGCTGCGCGCCTCCTCCAGACGGAGAGGCGCGGGGCTTGGCCGCGGTGTCGAGCCCGGACTCCGGGCTTCGATTTTGAAGCTTTCCAGGCAGCGTCATTTACTGTGATCCCACCGTCATTCCTGCAGGACCTGCTCAACCGCGTCGATATCGTCGACGTGGTCGGCCGGTATGTGCAGCTGAAAAAGGGCGGCGCGAACTTCATGGGGCTGTGCCCGTTTCACAACGAGAAGAGCCCCTCGTTTACGGTTAGTCCGACTAAGCAGTTTTATCACTGCTTCGGCTGCGGTGCGCATGGCACGGCCATCGGTTTCCTGATGGAACACGTGGGCGCGTCGTTTCCCGAAGCGGTCAACGAGCTCGCGCAATCGGTGGGTCTCACCGTGCCGAACGAGCCTTCGCCCGGATATGGCGGCGGTGGAGGAACTGCTGGCGGCTACGCGCCGGGGGCGTCGAAGGCCGTCACCACGGCGCTGTCCGACCTCATGCAGACCGCCTGTGATTACTACCGTAAGCAGCTGCGCGGTGCGCCGGGCGCAATCCAATATTTGAAGAAGCGCGGTCTGACCGGCGAAATCGCCGCGCGCTTCGGTCTCGGCTATGCGCCTGAAGGCTGGCAAAACCTCGAAGCGGCGTTCCCGAACTACCGCGACGACGCGCTGGTCGAAGCGGGTCTTGTGATCGTCAGCGAAAAGTCCGACGCGCAGGGTCAGAACCGCCGCTACGACCGCTTCCGCGAGCGGATCATGTTCCCGATCCGCAATGTCAAAGGGCAGGTGATCGGCTTCGGCGGCCGCGTGCTCGACGGCGGCGAGCCGAAGTATTTGAATTCGCCAGAAACGCCGCTATTTAACAAGGGCAGCGAGCTGTACGGCCTGTTCGAGGCGCGTCTGGCGATTCGCGAGCAGCACTACGTGCTGGTCGTCGAAGGTTATATGGACGTGGTTGCGCTGGCCCAATTGGGCTTCCAGAACGCGGTCGCGACGCTCGGCACCGCTTGCACACCCATTCATGTGCAGAAACTGATGCGCCAGACCGATACGGTCATTTTCAGTTTCGACGGCGACGCGGCCGGCCGGCGTGCCGCACGCCGCGCGCTCGATGCGTGCCTGCCGCATGCCGCCGATAACCGGACGATCCGTTTCCTGTTCCTGCCGAGCGAGCACGATCCCGACAGCTACGTGCGCGAGTTCGGCACCGAGGCTTTCGCCGAGCAGGTCGAACGGGCGATGCCGCTGTCGCAGTTCATGCTCAACGAGGTGCTGACCGGCAAGGAACTCGATCAGCCCGAGGGCAAAGCCCGCGCGCTGTTCGACGCGAAACCGCTGCTGCAGGCGTTGCCCGCCAACGCGCTGCGCGCGCAAATCATGCATATGTTCGCGGACCGGCTCGATGTGCCGTTCAGCGAAGTCGCGGCGCTTTGCGAAGTCGATGCGCGGATCGCGGCCGCTGCGCGCGAGGCGCCGGCCCGCAAGGACCGCCGCAGCGTGACCGGCATCGAGGAAAAGACGCTGCGCAATCTCGTGATGTATCCGCGCACGGTCGCGATGCTCGACGAGGAGGCCGAAGAGGCGCTGCTGACCGTGACCCGGCACGGCGAACTGTTCGCGGAAGTGACGACCCACGCGCGCGCCCTTGGCGATTCGGCGGCGTTCCAGTTGTTGTCAGATCTCTTGCGAAATGGCGCGAACGCCCCAACTTTCGAGGAAATCTTTCGCAAAATTCTAGACTATGATGAAAACGTCCGGGATTTGCTGCTGAAAGACCCGCAGGACGCGGCCGTCATCGAGGAACGGCGCGAGCAGGAACGAATCGTCGGCGAGGAGTTGAAGGCCGCGATTTTGAAGATGCGATACGACGCTTATTGCGATCGTCTCGAACAGCTTTCGCGACAGTCACGACATACGCCGGAAGAGTTTGCCGAGTTTTCGGAGCTCAACCGGAAGCGGGCCGACATGAAGCGTCAACTCGGTCTGTAGCGGAGAGGGCAAAACCTCGGGTGCTATAATCAAAAGTTTCTAGCGGTTTGTTTTTTCAAGGGTTTTCCTAGCAAAGGCGAAAGGCGATGCGATGGCAAAGACAACAGGCGGAAATCAGACAACTGGCTCACGCGCTAAAGAGCGCACCGGAAAAGTTACCGAAGCCAGGCTGACTGCATCCGCCAGAAAAACGTCTGCTGTCAGTGTCGCGCCAGCTGCCGGGAAGAAGTCGTCGACCACGGCGGCCGCGCAGGCCGCACCGGTTCGGGCGGCGAAAGCTGTAGCACCGCCGGCTGCCAAGCGGGCGGGTGTCAGAAGCGCAAGGGAAGCGGCTGCCGTTGAGGACGATGCGGCAGCGCGCGTGACTTCAGTATCCACGGTTCATCCGGCTGTTGTCCAACAGCCGGGGGTCGAGACTACAGCCGGTACGGCGAACTCCATGACGAAAAAGCTGAATGAAGTACCCGTCGATGACGATGCAACCCAGACCGAAGAAACCGCTGCCGCCGCACCGGGCAAGGTGGAAAAGGTCAAGGCTCGCGACCGTCGTGCAAAGGAAAAAGCGCTGCTGAAGGATGCGTTCGCGTCGTCGCAGCCTGGCACGGTGGAGGAACTCGAGGAGCGTCGCTCCAAGCTGCGTGCGCTGATCAAGCTCGGCAAGGAGCGCGGCTTTCTTACGTACGCTGAAATCAACGATCACCTGCCGGACAACTTCACCGAGACCGAGGCGATCGAAGGCATCATCAGCACGTTCAACGACATGGGCGTCGCGGTCTACGAACAGGCCCCGGACGCTGAAACGCTGCTGCTCAACGACAACGCGCCCGCGGCTTCGTCGGACGATGAAGTCGAAGAGGAAGCCGAAGTCGCGCTTTCCACCGTCGACTCCGAATTTGGCCGCACCACCGACCCGGTGCGCATGTACATGCGCGAAATGGGTACGGTCGAGCTGCTTACGCGCGAAGGCGAAATCGAAATCGCGAAGCGCATCGAAGACGGCCTGAAGCACATGGTGATGGCCATCTCCGCGTGCCCGACCACGATCGCCGACATCCTCGCGATGGCCGAGCGCGTCGCCAATGACGAAAATCGCATCGACGAACTCGTCGACGGTCTGATCGACGCCGACGCGGAAGACGCCGACGGCTTCTCCGCACAGGAAGCGGAAGCGATCGAGAACGAAGACGAGGAAGCCGAGGAAGAGGACGAAGAAGACGAAGAAGAGGACGATGGCTCGGCGCAAGCCACGGCCAACGCCGCGCAGCTCGAAGCGCTGCGGCGCGCGTCGCTCGAAAAATTCGCGTTGATCAGCGAATGGTTCGACAAGATGCGTCGCGCGTTCGAGAAGGAAGGCTATAAGTCCAAGTCCTACCTCAAGGCGCAGGAAACCATCCAGAACGAGCTGATGACGATCCGCTTCACCGCGCGTACCGTCGAGCGCCTGTGCGACACGCTGCGCGCGCAGGTCGATGAAGTGCGCCAGGTCGAGCGTCAGATCCTCCATACGGTGGTCGACAAGTGCGGCATGCCGCGCGCGGAATTCATCGCGCGTTTCCCGGGCAGCGAGACGGACCTCGAATGGGCCGACAAGATCGTCGCCGAGGGACATGCGTATAGCGCGATCCTCACGCGCAACATTCCGGCGATCCGCGAACAGCAGCAACGTCTGCTCGATCTGCAGGCGCGTGTGGTGCTGCCGCTGAAGGACCTGAAGGAAACCAACCGTCAGATGGCGGCCGGCGAACTGAAGGCGCGTCAGGCGAAGCGCGAGATGACCGAAGCGAACCTGCGTCTCGTGATTTCGATCGCGAAGAAGTACACGAACCGCGGTCTGCAGTTCCTCGACCTGATTCAGGAAGGCAACATCGGCCTGATGAAGGCGGTGGACAAGTTCGAATACCGTCGTGGCTACAAGTTCTCCACGTATGCTACGTGGTGGATTCGCCAGGCCATTACGCGTTCGATCGCCGACCAGGCGCGCACGATCCGGATTCCGGTTCACATGATCGAAACGATCAACAAGATGAACCGCATCTCGCGTCAGATCCTGCAGGAAACCGGCCTCGAACCGGATCCGGCAACGCTGGCCGAGAAGATGGAAATGCCGGAAGACAAGATCCGCAAGATCATGAAGATCGCGAAGGAGCCGATCTCGATGGAAACGCCGATCGGCGACGACGACGATTCTCATCTGGGCGACTTCATCGAAGATACGAACACGGTCGCTCCGGCGGATGCGGCGTTGCACGCGAGCATGCGCGACGTCGTGAAGGACGTACTCGACTCGCTGACGCCGCGCGAAGCGAAGGTGTTGCGCATGCGTTTCGGTATCGAGATGAGCACCGATCACACGCTCGAAGAAGTCGGTAAGCAGTTCGACGTGACGCGTGAGCGGATTCGTCAGATCGAGGCGAAGGCGCTGCGGAAGCTGCGTCATCCGAGCCGTTCGGACAAGCTGAAGTCGTTCCTCGAAGGGAATTGACGGCGGCGGCCGCGGCTGGCCGCACATGATGCGATAGAAGGGGCCGCCCGGTCGTTTCGCAGAAGCGAAGCGGTTGCGCAGGCCCCTTTTTCGTGTAGTATGTCGCCCAATCGACGAAACGGGCCCGGCCTTCACGACCGGGTCTTTTTTCTTGGGCTGGACGCCGTGTTGGTTGCAGGCAGTGGACTCATAATCCACCTCCGAAAGGACATCGTGGGTTCGAACCCCACCCGGCCCACCAAAGTATCGAAAAAAGGGTTCCGACTTCGGAACCCTTTTTGTTTTGCGCGGCAACCCCTCACGGCATGGTCCGATGAGATGGCGGATTCGCGTCTCGAACGTCACTGAGGCGTCGGGCGCTGCAAATTCGGTATCGAGTCAGCGCAGTTTCTACAGGCGCCGCAAGCGGTCGCAGGAATAGCCGTTGCGCATCCAGCGTAGGGACATGTTCCCGTAGACCTGGAGGCCGTCATGCAAACCGACCCAACCATCGATCCCGTCGCGCCTCCGAATCAGCCGCTCGAGGAATCCAACGGCGAGCCGCATCCATTGCCCGACACGCCGCCCGACACCGACCCGCTCGCGCCGGGTTCCTCGTCCGAGGACGAGGAGGCGCTCGAGCGCGCTCCACGCACGCCATAAGCGGTGATTGCGCGTAATCAGGGAAACTCCGTGTAAATGCGGGCGCCGCCTCGCCGTTAATTGAATGCGGAAGGCTTGCTGATGCACGCAGTCCGCTTTCAGCACGGGTGTTGTCACGCGGCGGCCGGCGCCGCAATTCACCTCCGGGCAATGCCCGTGCTGAAGGCTTCTTCGAGTCGCGTACAAATCTGATAAAGACGTGACAGAGGGTGCTCGCTAAAGCGAGAAATCAGAAGACTGCCGCAAGGGCAGTGTCTCAATAGTGAATGCTGATTCGACGCGGGGGCCGAGGACGGTTGCGCCGCCAGCAGGCGGCAGCGATAGCCTGGGTTGGCAATGAAGAGTGCGAATAAGCCGTCTCGGTAATTCGACGACTTAATCGGCCCCGACGGAAACGATTAATTGCCGGTACGCGAGGGAGAGTGCAATATCTCCATTAAGTTCCCCGCGATCGCAAAATAAATTTTAAGCCGCACGCGAAACCGTCATTCGAACCGTTCGATTACAAAAATATCGACGGTCTTGCCACAATTTGCTCCGACCCGATTACGTCACACGTATTAAAACGCTGTTGCAAATGCGCAACTTCCAATATTGGCGCGTTGCAAATTCGTTTTGGCTGAGGCTGGCGATGCGACACTTAGATCTTGCAATAAATATTGGAAATACAAGAACTTAGCGGCATGGACTCCAGCATTGTTGCGAATTTCGAAAAATCATGTTGCGTGAATTGTCGGCGTCGATACCAGGGTGTCCCCCTACACTCACGCTTCGCTTCAAGGGTGCCCGGTCGATCCGAACGGGTCGGCCAAGCGGGCGGCGGCAGGTGCGATGCATCGGCCGCTGAGGCAGGTCCTGCTCCCCGTATAAATTTTTCGAATTGGAGTTCCCATGAAAAAGAGTCTCATCGTCGTTGCGGCTGCCGCATCGTTCGCTTCGGTCGCTCACGCACAAAGCAGCGTGACCCTGTACGGTCTGATCGACGCAGGTCTGACGTACACCAGCAACGTTGCTGGCAGCTCCAAGTGGGCAGCAAACAGCGGCGGCATCGACCAGAGCCGCTTCGGCCTGCGTGGCTCGGAAGATCTGGGCGGCGGTCTGAAGGCAATCTTCACGTTGGAAAGCGGCTTCAACATCAACAACGGCCAGTTCGCTAACAACAAGGGCATGTTCAACCGTCAGGCTTACGTCGGTCTGTCGAGCGCGCAATTCGGTACGGTCACGCTGGGTCGCCAGTACGACGCAGCGCAGGACTACCTCGCACCGCTGACCGCAACGGGCAGCTGGGGCGGCACGTACTTCGCGCACCCGTTCAACAACGACAACCTGAACACCAACGGTGGTCTGTCGGTCAACAACTCGGTCAAGTACTCGAGCGCTAACTACGCTGGCTTCACGTTCGGCGGCACGTACGGCTTCTCGAACCAGGCTGGTGGCTTCGCAAACAACCGTCAGTACAGCTTGGGCGCCGCCTACCAGTGGCAAGGCCTGCACCTCGGTGCTGCCTACGTTCAGCAAAACAACCCGGCTGCTAACGCAAGCGGCGCATCGGACGGCGTTCTGGCGAACACGTCGGGCGTCCTGACGGGCAACTTCCGTCAGCGTCAGTTCGGCGCAGGCGCTTCGTATGGCTTCGGCCCGGCGCTGGTCGGCGTGGCCTGGACGCAATCGCGCGTCGACAACCTGGTTGGTGCAGCAGCTGGTCAGCGTCAAGGCCACACCAACAACTACGAAATCAACGGCAAGTACAACGTGACCCCGGCGATGGCTCTCGGCGTGGCGTACACGTTCACCGACGCACGCGGCTACGGCATCAACGCCGACGGTAACGACATGAAGACCCGTTACCACCAGATCGGCCTGCAGGCTGACTACTCGCTGTCGCGTCGCACCGACGTCTACGCTCAGGCTGTGTACCAGCACGCAATGGGCGACGGCGGCGTGGCTTCGATCTACAGCGGCGACAACACGGTTCCGACCTCGTCGTCGAAGAACCAGACGGCTGCTACGGTCGGTCTGCGTCACCGCTTCTAAGCTTCAGCAGAAGCTGCCTGTAGTACAGAAAGGTGCCGTTCGCGGCACCTTTTTTTATGCGTGCGGCAGACCGGTAAGCCGGTTTCCGTATGCGAGCAAAAAAACGGGCGTCCCTGGGGACGCCCGTTTTGCCATGACGACCCGGAGATTCAGAAAGTCGTCCGCAGACCGAGCGCAACGCCGGTCTGGTTGTTGCGGCCCGGCAGTTCGACCGAGGCCGCGCCCGACACCTGGTCGAAATCGACGGTGCCGTACACCTCGGTGCGTTTCGACAGCGCGTACTCGGCCAGTCCGACGAACGTGTAGCGATAGCCGCTGCCGACCGGACCATTGCCGATCGCCGCGTATCCGCGTCGAACCATCAGCGCTGTGACGCAATAACCTATTGCCATTTTTGACAATTGCGCCGTTCCGGATCACAAAAGTTGACTCTCTCCCAGGCAAGCTTCGAGTAGTCTCGAACGAGTTGACCTATCGACACTACTTTTGGAGCGACGCCAGCACGCGCTTCACGCGTGCGCTCTCACGCATGAATAGCCCATCTTCCGAGTCCATCACGACCGGGCCAGTCGTTCAGGAGTTGACCGACGAGCAATGGCAGCGGGTCGCGCCGCTATTGCCCGAAACCCCGCATGACCACGTCCCGCGGCGTGGTCGTCCGCCAATCGATATTCGCCACGTGCTCAATAGCGTGATGTGGGTGCTGCACACGCGTGCGCCGTGGAGCGCGATGCCCGGGCACTACGTGCCGTACCAGACCGCGCATCGCTACTATCTGCGCTGGAAAAGATCGGGCGTGCTGAGCGCGATCATGCTGGCGCTGTTCAAGACCGACGCCGCTATCCAAACGCGCGCGACGCGCAAGGGCGGCGTGCGCGCCGGGTAGCGCGCGGCCGCCGCGCCGCTAGATCTGCTCCCGTCCGTACGCATCTAGCCGCTCGAGATCGAGCACCTCGATCTGGTTATACGACAGACGCAAAATCCGCAGCTTTTCCAGGTTCTGCAGCGCCTGATTGATGCGCTGCCGCGACACCCCCGCAAGCAAGCCGACCTCTTCCTGCGAAATCGCCAGTGTGTGCCCCGTGTCCGGATACAGATCCGGATTGAACAACTGCGCGAGCGATTGCGCGACGCGTGCGTCCACGTCGAGCAGCCGGCTGTTCTGGATCGACGCGATGAATTCCCCCATCCGGTTGTTCAACTGACGGATCACGAAGCCCGTGAACGGCAGGCTCGATTCGAGCAGCGCATGGAAGGTCGCTGATGGCACGAACATCATCAGCGATGGCTGGATTGCGGCCACGTCGTACTTGCGCAACTCGCGCTTGATTACGCTGCCTTCGCCGAACCAGCCGCCCGGCGGCACGCCCGACAGCGTGCAACTGCGGCCTGACGCGTTGTAGATCGCGAGCTTGATGAGCCCCGAGTGCACGCCGATCCAATAATCGGACGGTTGCTGGCGACGCGCGATCCACGCGCCGCCTTCAAAGTGCTCGGCGTGCGCGCTGGCGAGCACCATCGCCTGATGCTCGGTGGCGAGCGCGCGAAACCACGCGCAGGTGGCGAACAGCCGCGCCAGCTCGGCGGGCGCGACACGTTGGGGCGGGCGGGAGTCGGCACGGTCAGTGAGAGGAGCGTCGGTCATCGGCGATAAGCGTCCTGGGAGCGGTTCCGGCTGAGCCATGTCAAGGCGGGGCGACAGCGGCGCCACTCTGTCATTTGAATGACAGACAGTTCATGACGACAATTGCTAGGCTAGGCCCTGGTTATTCATAGAAAACGATCACAACAATCGGCGGCGCGGCTCGCGCCTCAGGAGACGAAGCAATGACACAGCACATGTTCGACGAAGGCCTCGGGCGGCGCGAGGCCAATTATGTCCCGTTGACGCCGATCGATTTCCTCCTGCGCGCAGCGCAAGTGTATGGCGAGCGGCTCGCGATCGTCCACGGGGATACCCGCCGCAACTGGCGCGAGACCTACGAGCGCGCGCGGCGGCTCGCGAGCGCGCTGCACGAGGCCGGCATCGGCCGTGGCGATACGGTCGCCGCGCTGTTGCCGAACATCCCGCCGATGGTCGAGGCGCACTTCGGCGTGCCGATGGCCGGGGCCGTGCTGAATACGCTGAACACGCGGCTCGACGTAGCGACGCTGCTGTTCATGCTGCGCCACGGCGAGGCGAAGGCGCTGATCGTCGATACCGAATATGGCGAGTTTGCGCATCGGGCTGCGCTCGAATTTCCGGAACTGCGCGTGATCAGCGTGGCCGATGCGCAGCCCGTCGACGCCGCGCAGTTCCTCCGCGCGACCGACTACGAGCAGTTCCTGCAAACCGGCGACCCGTCCTACGAGTGGACTCCGCCCGCCGACGAATGGGACGCGATCGCGTTGAACTACACGTCGGGCACGACCGGTGACCCCAAGGGTGTCGTCTACCATCACCGCGGCGCGTATCTGAATGCGCTGAGCAACATCCTCGAATGGGATATGCCGAAGCACGCCGTTTATCTGTGGACGCTGCCGATGTTTCACTGCAACGGCTGGTGCTTTCCGTGGACCGTGGCCGCGCGCGCGGGCGTCAACGTCTGTCTGCGCAAGTTCGACGCGAAGACCGTGTTCGAGCTAATTCGCCGCGAGCACATCACGCATTACTGTGGCGCGCCGATCGTGCAGAGTTCGCTAGCGAATGCGCCGGCCGAATGGCGCGAGGGCATCACGCATCGCGTGTCGACGATGGTCGCGGGCGCTGCGCCGCCGCCCGCGGTGATCGCGAAGATGAAGCAGATCGGTTTCGATCTGACGCACGTGTACGGGCTCACCGAAACCTACGGGCCGGCGGCCGTCTGCGCGAAGCAGCAGGAGTGGGACGCGCTCGACGAGCAAATCAGCGCCGACCTGACCGCGCGCCAGGGCGTGCGTTATCACCTGCAAGCGGCGGTCACGGTGCTCGATGCGGACACGCTCGCGCCGGTGCCGGACGACGGCGAAACGATCGGCGAGATCATGTTTCGCGGCAACATCTGCATGAAGGGCTACCTGAAGAACGAGCGCGCGACCGAAGCCGTTTTCAAAGGCGGCTGGTTCCACACCGGCGATCTCGGCGTGCGCACGGCCGACGGCTATATCCGCATCCGCGACCGCAGCAAGGACATCATCATTTCGGGCGGCGAAAACATTTCGAGCATCGAGGTCGAGGACACGCTGTACCGGCACCCGGCGGTGTCGGTGGCGGCGGTGGTCGCGATGGCCGATCCGAAGTGGGGCGAGGTTCCGTGCGCGTTCATCGAGTTGAAGGAAGGCGCGCAGGCGACCGAGGAGGAAATCATCGCGCACTGCCGGCTGTTTTTGGCCGGCTTCAAGTTGCCGAAGGCGGTGCGCTTTGGCGAGTTGCCTAAGACGTCGACGGGGAAGATCCAGAAGTTCGAGTTGCGCGCGCGGATCAAGGCGGAGGGGAAAGGATAACGCGCTGCGATTTCTTTGTTTCCGGGCGGCGCGCATCGAGTTACGCCGGCGCGCGCCGCTTCATGCTGGCGTCAAATCCCCACTTTGTGCGCGTTCAGAATCAGCCGCAGGCCGAGCGCGGTCACCGCGCTCGCGGCGATGCGATCGATCCACGCCTTCCAGCGCAGATAGATTTCGCGCGGCCGTTGGCTAGAAAAGCACAGGGCGACGATCGTGTACCAGCCTGCTTCGATCGCGAAGATCGCCGGCGGCAGCGCGAAATAGCACCACACGGGGGGATGCTGCGGCAACAGCGCGGCGAAGATACTGCCGTAATATACGGCCGTTTTCGGATTGCTGAGCTGCGTGCTCAAGCCGATCCAGAACGACTTGCGCGGGTTGATGCCGCTGCCGCTTTGCGCTTCGCTGAACGCGAGCGGCTTCGCGGCGCCGCGCCAGATTTTCGACGCCAGATAGACCAGGTAGACGCCGCCGGCTACTTTCAGCCCCACGTACAGCCATTCGACCGTCGCGAGCAGCGTGTAGAGCCCGAGCAGCGCGATGCCGCTAAAAAACACGCCGCCGATGCCCATGCCGAGCGCCGTCGCGAGACCGTCACCACGCGACAGACCGATCGCGTTGCGCGCGACGATGACGAAGCTGGGCCCCGGACTCATCGCGCCTAAAAGCAGCGCGGCGAGGATCGTGAGGATGGCGGTCGAGGCGGGCATGGTCGTGTCTCCTGATGTCGGGCCGATGCCAGATGTGCTGGCGAATACCGAGTTTCGCATTGTCCGCCAATCGCGCGGCGGAAGCCACGATTACCGAAAACTCGGAAATCCCGCAATCAGTACAATTAGAAAAACTTCTTTGCTGCGGCCAAAATACATCGAATGCTAGAATCACTTTCGACATAGTTCCCTCGCCACGACGAGGCGACGCACGAAGCGAAACACGGGTGCAATTCGAGCCCCGTTCGATTCTTCGAGTAGCCGATTCGCTTGATCCCAGCGCTTTAATCCAGAATCTGACAGGCATCAGTTGCAAATGCGGGTTTTTACGCATTTGCAGGGATCGCGTGAATTCGTCGAATTGCTTTCGTTCAAATTGAATTAAGCACGAGCCTCGCGTTGTTATGCGAGTTGCCAGTTTGTCTAATGCCAGCAAGAGCTGCGACACCAATACGTTATGAAACAACGAGAAGGACAACAACGACTGTTCGAACGCGACGAGAACCTGCGCGAGCGCATGATCGCGTGGATCCGCCGACGCATGGACGACCACAACATCACCCTCGAAGCGCTGGCCGAATCGCTCGAAGCCGATGCGAACGCCGTGGCCGCGGTGCTGTATCGCGACGCGTTCGGCAACACGTGGGACGGTCACGGCGATAAACCGGCATGGCTCGCGCGCGCGATTCACGCCGGACAAAGCATCGATCATTTCCGCTGCTGAGCGCGCGCAGGCGCGCAGCGAAACGACCGCGCGAAAAAAAGCCCGCGCAAGGCGGGCTCGGTCTTTACTGCTCGGCGTTTCACGACGAATCGCGCATCACAGGTCGAAAAACACGGTTTCCTGATCGCCCTGCATGTGGATGTCGAAGCGGTACACGTTGGCCGTACCGGCAACGCGGCGCGCGATCAGCGTGCCACGGCGCTCGGCCGGCACCGACGCCAGCACGGCGTCCTGCTCGTTCGCCGGCGCTTCGTCCTCGAAATAGATGCGCGTGAACGTGTGCAGCAGCATGCCGCGCATCGTCAGGATCACGTCGATGTGCGGCGCTTCGTCGGGGTTCGCGCGGCCCGGCTTCACCGTCTCGACGATAAAGCGCTTATGCGGGTCCGTGCCGGTACCGACGCGCGCAAAGCCGTGAAAGCCGGTCTTCAGGATCTCGTCGCGCGATTCCGGATAGTGGCCGTTTGAGTCGACTTGCGACATTTCGATCATCGCGTCGCCGACCACCTTGCCGTCGCCGTCGAACACCTGACCGACGATCGTGATGTGCTCGCCGGCCGCTTCCATGTCGGCGATCACGTGCGTGAACAGGCTCTTGTAATCGAAGTCGTATTGCTGCGGGCAAAGACCGTAGGCAAAGTACGGACCAACGGTTTGCGAAGGCGTTTGCTTGAGAGTCGTCATGGCTTAGCGCTCCATCGGGGTTTCGTTCGGGCCGCGCAGCACGATGTCGAAATCGTAGCCGAGCGCATAGGCCTCTTGCGTAATGTCGAGCGAGAACTTCGAGATCATGCGCTCACGGGCGTTTTCCGGCGTGCCCTGGTAGATCGGGTCGAACGCGAGCAGCGGATCGCCAGGGAAGTACATCTGCGTGACCAGACGCGAGCCGAAGTGGTCGCCGAACAGCGAGAAGTGGATGTGCTGCGGACGCCATGCGTTCGGGTGGTTGCCCCACGGATACGCGCCCGGCTTGATGGTCAGGAAGCGGTAACGGCCTTCGTTGTCCGTGATGCAGCGGCCCGCGCCGAGGAAGTTCGGATCGAGCGGCGCGTCGTGCTGGTCGGCCTTATGCACATAGCGGCCGGCGGCGTTCGCCTGCCAGATTTCCACGAGCGTGTTGCGCACCGGGCGGCCACCTTCGTCGAGCACGCGGCCCGTCACGATGATGCGCTCGCCGAGCGGTTCACCATTGCGCACCGCGTTGCGGGTCAGGTCGTTGTCGAGCGGGTCGAGGTCGTCGGTGCCATAGACCGGCACGCGCTGGTCGCGCAGACGTTCCTTCAGCGGAATCAGCGGACGGGTCGGGCCGCGCTTGACCGACGAACCGTACGGCGGATAGATGTACTCGGGATGGGACGCGAAATCTCGCGGGGAAAGAATTGAATCTTCCATGAAGTGTCTCCGTTGGAGGAATCGGGGGATGCGGCGTTATGACTCGCACTTTATACAAAGCGGCCGGTTATGAAAAATGACGTTTTTGCCCGTTTCGTATAACCTTCCGTTATGCAACGCAGTCTCGCGGATAGCCGCGTCAAATTTCGTCATCTCCAGTGCTTTTTGGCCGTCGCGCAGTTCGGCAGCGTCCAGCGGGCGGCGGACAGTCTGTCGATCACGCAGCCGGCGGTATCCAAGACGGTCGCCGAGCTGGAAACCATTCTCGGCGTGAAACTGTTCGAGCGCGGCCGTCACGGCGCGGTGCCGACGCGCGAGGGACAGCTTTTCATGCCGCACGCGAGCGCCTGCGTGAGCGCGCTGCGGCAGGGCGTCGATCTGCTCGCGCGCGCCGAGGGCGCGGCCGCCGCGACGCTCGAAGTCGGCGTGCTGCCCACTGTCGCCGCGGCGCTGATACCGGCCGTGCTGAGACAGTTCTCGACGCAGTGGCCGCGCGTGATCGTGCGCCTCGCGACCGGCGCAAATCCGGAATTGCTCGAGCGCCTGAAAGCGGGCTCGATCGAATTCGCGATCGGCCGCCTCGCGGACCCGGAGCGGATGGTCGGCCTGAGCTTCGAGCAACTGTTTACCGAGCCGCTGATCGCGGTCGTGCGCGCCGGGCATCCGCTAGCGCAGGGAACGGCGTTGCCGGCCACGTCGCTGGAGGAATTTCCGATCGTGCTGCCGCCGTTCGGCACGCTGATCCGCCAGTCGACCGAGAGCCTGCTCAGCGCGTGGGGCGTGGCGCCGTTGTCGGGGTTCGTCGAGGTGTTGTCGGTATCGACGGGGCGTGCGCTGACGCTCGAAAACGGCGCGGTGTGGTTCGTGCCGCAAAGCGCGGTCGAATACGAACTCGCGCACGGCATGCTGGTGCGCTTGCCGCTGCCGTTTGCGGGTACCGGCGAGCCGGTGGGACTGATCCGTCGCTCGGATACGCAGCCGTCGGCGGTGGGGCGCGCGTTCATCGAGGCGGTGCGCGAGGTCGCGCGGGGCAGAATGGCGGCGGCGTCGGGCAAGGATGCGGGCAAGAACACTGGTAAAACCGCCGGCAAAACGGCGCGCAAAGGCAGCCCGGGCGACGCGCCGCTCGAGTGATCCGGCGGCCTGCCGCACGCATGCCCCCGAGCGCCCAGCGGCACGCCGTTCGACGGATGAACCAACCAGTACAAAATGACGGTTGCGAATGCCCCGCGACCCGGTGTAAAAACACGGTGCGAAAGCCGCCGCAGCCCGTTTTTTCGCGACACGCCGCGTGCACGCCACGAGCGGGCACGCGTCACGCAGCCCATCGCGAGCGGCCGGAACGGTTCGCGCCGAACCCCGGAAAGACCGGCCACCGCATCGAAAGACCGTACAAGGAGATTGCCATGCCCCGCGACTTGCCCACTCCCGAGGCCGCGCAGCGCGCCGTGATGGCGCCGGAGCACAATCCGCTCGGCACGGCCGGCCTCGAATTCGTCGAGTTCGCCGCCCGCGATCCGCGGGCGCTCGGCGAGACCTTCAAGCGGCTCGGCTTCAAGGCGATCGCGCGTCATATCAGCAAGGACGTAACGCTGTTCCGTCAGGGCGAGATGAATTTCCTGATCAACGCGGAGCCCGATTCGTTCGCGGCGCGCTACGCGGAGGAATACGGGGTCGGCATCTGCGCGATCGGGATTCGGGTCGCCGACGCGCAGCGCGCGTTCGAACGCGCGGTGGAGCTCGGCGCGTGGGAGTTCGAGGGCGAACGCCTCGGTGCCGGCGAACTGTTGATTCCGGCGATTCAAGGCATCGGCGATTCACACATCTATTTCGTCGATCGTTGGCGCGGGCGCGGCGGTCAGCGCGGCGGCCTCGGTGATATCTCGATCTTCGACATCGACTTCCGCCCCATCGAAATCGACACGGCCGAAGCCGATCTGAGTCACGCGGGCAGCGGCCTGATCGCGGTCGATCATTTGACGCAAACCGTTGGCGAAGGCCGCATGCAGGAGTGGATCGACTTCTATCGCGACCTGCTGAATTTCCGCGAGATTCACGAGTTGCACGCGAATTGGCACGTGTCGGCGGAATCGCGCGTGATGGTGTCGCCGTGCGGCGCGATCCGCATTCCGCTGTACGAGGAAGGCACGCGCCGGACCAACCTGATGCACGAGTATCTGCCCGACCATCCGGGCGAAGGCGTGCAGCACATCGCGCTCGCCACCGACGACATCTTCGCGTGCGTCGAGCGTCTGCTCGCGAACGGCGTCGAATTCGTGGAGCCGCCGCCGCGCTACTACGATCAGCTCGATGCACGTTTGCCGGGCCACGGGCTCGACGTCGAGCGGCTGCGGCGCACGCATGTGCTCGTGGATGGCGAGATCGGCGCGGACGGCGTGCCGTTGCTGTTTTTCCAGACCTTCGTGCGCCGTCGCGCCGGCGAGATCTTCTTCGAGATCGTGCAACGCCAGGGGCATCATGGCTTTGGCGAAGGCAACCTGGCCGCATTGGCGCAGGCGCGCGCCGGCAGCTAGATTTCGCGCGGCCGCATGTGTGATTGATCCAATCACGCATGCGGCTGGCGTTTCCTCACGCCCCCTCGGGCCGCTCCGCCAACTCCGGATAAATCGCACCGTACGCGGCCGCCTCGCCCAGCAGCCAATCGCGGAAATTCGCGAGCGGTTTGCCGTGGCTCAACTCGGTCGGATACACGAGGTAATACGCGGCGTCCGCGACGGCGGGTGCGTCGAATGGAATCACGAGACCGAACTGCTGCAACTGCGTGTCGACGAAAAAGCGCGGCACCAGCGCAATGCCGAGTCCGGCCGCGGCCGCGCTGATCAGCATCGTGTGCAGTTCGTAGCGCACGCCCTGCATCGTGCGGTTGTCGTCGACGCCGAAATTTGCGAACCAGGTCGCCCAGCCATCGGGTCGCGTCGTCGAATGCAGCAGCGGATAGTTGAGTATTTCGGCAACGTTGCGGATCGGCCGCTTCAGCAGACTCGGCGCGCAGACCGGTACCACTTCCTCGCTGAACAGAAAATCAGCCGACGTACCCGGCCACGTCGGCTTGCCGTAGTGGATGGCCGCTTCGAAATGCGTGTCGGCGAACGCGAACGTCGCGGTACGCACGCCCATGTTCACGCGCACGTCCGGGTATTGTTCATTGAAAGTCGCCATGCGCGGAATCAGCCATTGCGATGCGAACGTCGGCAACACCGCGAGCTCCAGATAACCGCCGCCGCTGCCGTGGGCGATGATCGACAGCGTGTCGCGATCGAGGTGTTCGAGCGAGCGTCGCACCTGCGCGCTGTAGACCTTGCCCGCGCGCGTCAGCACCACGCGCTGCTTGACGCGCACGAACAGCCGCACGCCAAGATTGCTTTCGAGCGTATTGATCTGTCGCGACACCGCGCTTTCGGTGAGGAACAGCTCGCGCGCCGCATGCGTGAAGCTCTCGTGCCGCGCCGCAGCTTCGAACGCGAGCAGCGCGCCCATGTTGGGAATCTTGAACTTTCGCACGTTAATTCCAAAAACGCATCAAGTGGCGATTTTATCTCGCTTTACTGGGGCGGAGCGGATTTTGAATAATCTCGCCCGTTACGAGGCGCTCATGCGGGCGCTCAACGTTTAGCGTGGAGAAGCCGGATGCGAAACCTGAAGAATGCGAACGTCGAACAACTGTTGATGAAACTGCTGGGCGCGGAGAAAACCGCGCGCCTGTTTGCGACGCTGAATCATCCACAGGTGTTGAACGAGTGGGACAGCGGCAGCATCACGCGTGCCGAACTCGCGCAGGCGATGAATATGGCGCTGTTCGACGATCTGCTCGCGCGCTCGGAAAACGGCCGCCGCTATACGGAGGAAACCGTCGCCGCCGGCGGCAGCGTTCACTTCGATCATGGCGCGCTGCGCACCGTGCGCTGGCCGCACAGCGGCGCGCTGCCGCCCGGCGAGGCCGCGTTCGCGCGCATCTTGCGGCCGCTCGGCTTTCGGATCAACGGCCGTTATCCGCTCGATCGGCTCGGTATGACCGGTCGCGCATGGGCGCATGACGACGCACCCGACGAGATCGCGCAGTTCTTCGTCAGCGAACTGCACCCGGAGCGTTTTTCCGCGGCGTTCCAGCAGGCGGTGACGAACGTCATCGGTGCCTCGCGTGATCCATTGACGCCGCGCGCTAGTGGCCTCTTGTGGGAACTCGAACGCGACGGCGTGCTGCCGATCGATGCGGCGCAAGAGTTGCTACCAGTGATCGTCGGTGCGTTCGCGCGTCAGCACGAGATGCCACGCGAAGCCGACTACGAAGTATTGTTGAAGGAATCGGCGGAGATGGCGTGGATCGCGACCGAAGGCAACGCGTTCAATCATGCAACCGATCGCGTCGCGGATGTTTTCAAGCTGTCGGACGAACAGAAAGCGAAGGGTCGCCCGATGAAGCCGGAGGTCGAGCATTCGCGTTCCGGGCGCGTATTCCAGACCGCGTATCGCGCGGATCTCGTGCAGCGTGAATTTCGCGCGGCCGACGGCAGTGTCGTCACGCGCGACGTGCCGGGCTCGTTCTACGAATTCATCACGCGCAAGCGCAGTTTCGATCAGGACGCGCGCCGCTGGGAAACGGACCTGCGTTTCGATGCGGGCAACGCACAGGGCATCTTCCGGATGACCGCAAGCCAGGCGGCCTGAGCGCATACGTCGGCGCGAGCGCCGGCATCGCAGACGAGGAGCGCAGTGGGGACGTCATTGTCATTGGATGAAGAGCAGCGGGTCGGCGAGCGTGGCGCTTCGAATGAACCGCATGTCGCCAGGCCTTTCGCGGGCAGCGCCGCCGTATTGCAGGCGCTGGAGAGCGACCTGCGCCGGCATGTGCGCGGCGAAGTGCGCTTCGATCAGGGTTCCAAAGCGCTGTATGCGTCGGATGCGTCGAACTATCGGCAAGTCCCGCTCGGTGTAGTGGTACCGGCCGATATCGACGATCTGCTCGCGACGCTCGACGCATGCCGTCGCAACGACGTGCCGTTTCTCGCGCGCGGCGGCGGCACGTCGCAGAACGGCCAGTGCGTGAACGTCGCGGTCGTCGCCGATGCGAGCAAGTACCTGAACCGCGTCGTCTCGATCGATCCGCTTGCGGGCGTCGCGATCGTCGAACCCGGCGTCGTGTGCGACTCCTTGCGCGACGCCGCCGAACAGCACGGCCTCACGTTCGCGCCCGATCCCGCCACGCATAGCCGCTGCACGCTAGGCGGCATGATCGCGAACAACTCGTGCGGCGCGCATTCGGTGATGGCCGGCAAGACCGTCGAGAACATCGAGGCGCTCGAAATCGCGACCTTCGACGGCGCGCGTTTCTGGGTCGGCCCGACCTCCGAAGAAGAACTGGAACGCATCATCGCGGCGGGTGGTCGTCAAGGCGAAATCTACGCGGCGCTCAAGCAACTGCGCGACACGTACGCGGAACGGATTCGCGCGAAATTCCCGAAAATCAAGCGGCGCGTGTCGGGCTTCAATCTCGATCAACTGCTGCCGGAAAACGGCTTCAACGTCGCGCGTGCGCTGGTTGGCAGCGAAGGCACTTGCGCGATCACGTTGCAGGCGAAAGTGAGGCTCGTGAAGAGTCCGGCGAGGCGCGTGATCGTCGTGGTCGGCTTCCCCGACATCTATACGGCGGCGGACGCGGTGCCGCATTTCATGCGCTGCGGGCCGATCGCAGTCGAGGGACTCGACCGCGCGATCATTCGCGGCTTGCAGACGCGCGGCCTGAAGAAGGACGAGATCGCACTGTTGCCCAACGGCGATGCATGGGTCGTGCTCGAATTCGGCGCGGACACGCAGCACGAGGTTCTGCAACAGGCGCGCGATGCCGCCGCGTATTTTCAGTCGGGCGCGGCGGGGCCGGATATCTCGACGGTGCTCGTCGAAGATCGCGCATTGCAGGCGAAGGTGTGGTCGATTCGCGAGACCGGCGCGTCGGCGGTCGCGTTATCGGTGGACCGCGACAAGCCCGATCCGGTGGTCGGCTGGGAAGACGCCGCAGTCGATCCGTTGCGGCTCGGCGATTATCTGCGCGCGTTTCAGGCGCTCGTCGATCGCTATGGCTACGAGACGAGCCTGTACGGCCATTTCGGCGACGGCTGCGTGCACGCGCGCATCACGTTCGATCTGCGCAGCGCGGAAGGTATCGCGACATGGCGCGGGTTCTTGCGCGAAGCGGCGGAACTGGTGGTCGAATTCGGCGGCTCGCTGTCGGGGGAACACGGCGATGGCCAGGCGAAGGCCGAGTTTCTGCCGATCATGTACGGCCCCGAACTGATGCAGGCGATGGAGCAGTTCAAGGCCATCTGGGACCCGGCGAATCGTTTGAATCCGGGCAAGGTCGTGCACGCATATCGCGCCGACGAAAACCTGCGCATGGGTCCCGCGTACAAACCGGTGACGCTGCATACGAAGCTCGCGTTCGCGAGCCAGGAAGGCGACGGCTTCCAGCGGTCGATAGAACGCTGCATCGGCATGGGCAAATGCCGCTCGCTCGAAGGCGGCACGATGTGCCCGAGTTATCGCGGCACACGCGAAGAAAAATACTCGACGCGCGGGCGTGCGCATCTGTTCTGGGAAATGCTGCAAGGCGAAGTGATCGTCGATGGCTGGAACAGCCGCGAAGTGAAAGAAGCGCTCGATACCTGCCTCGCATGCAAGGGCTGCAAGTCCGATTGCCCGACGCATACGGACATGGCGTCGTACAAGGCGGAGTTCCTTTCTCACTACTATGAGAACAATCCGCGGCCGCGTCAGGCGCTATTCATGGGGCGCATCGGCGAATGGGCGCCGTGGGCCGCGCGTTTTCCACGCATGACCAACTTTTTGACAACGGCGCCCGGTTTGTCCGCGCTCGGCAAATGGATCGCGGGCGTGGCTCAGACCCGTGCGTTGCCGCGCTTTGCCGCTACGACTTATCGACGGATTGCGTCGTCGCAAGCATCGACGATTGATGCGCACGGCGGCGACGCAAAGAAGGTGATCCTATGGGTCGACACGTTCAACGACCACTTCACGCCCGAGATCGCGCAGGCCGCCGCTGATGTGCTCACGCAACTCGGCTGGCACGTCGTGCTGCCAAAGAAGCGTTTGTGTTGCGGGCGTCCGCTGTACGACTTCGGTCTGCTCGAACGCGCGCGTGAACTGCTGACGCGTATCGTCGACGATCTCGCGGATGACATCGCCGCCGGCGTGCCGCTGGTCGGTCTGGAGCCGGGCTGTCTATCGGTGTTCAAGGACGAGTTGCTGAGGCAACTCCCCGATCATGCGTTGGCGAAGAAGCTGTCCGCGCAAACGTATCTGTTTGCCGATTTCGTCGCGCGTCAGCCGTTCGAGTGGCCGACGCTCGAGGCCGATGTGGTCGTGCATGGCCATTGCCACCAGAAGGCGCTATTCGGCATGCAGGGCGATACGGCGTTGCTGAACAAGCTGGGCGTCAGATGGAGGCTGCTCGATACCGGCTGCTGCGGGATGGCGGGATCGTTCGGCTTCAACGTCGAGCATCACGCGCTGTCGGAAAAGATCGGCGAGGACATATTTGAGGCCGTGCGCGACGCGACGGCGGCGCATGCGGAAACGATCGTGCTGACCAACGGCTTCAGTTGTCGCGAGCAGATCGAGCACGGCACGGGGCGACACGCACTGCATATCGCGCAACTCACGCAACGGGCGCTGGCGGCGCGCTGAGTGCGCGCGCGCAGTGCCAGGCGCGCTATTTTTTCGCTGAATCGTTCGCGGCAGGCGGTGTGTGCCGCAGGTCCGCATTGGTCGCCATCCACAGGACTTCGGCGTCTTCCTCGCTGGTCGACACCGCTGCGTGACCCGTGCGGCTGTCGAAGTAGAGGCTGTCGCCCGCGTTCAGATGCGTCGGCGCGTACAGCTCCGAATAGAGGCACACGCTGCCGCTGATCACGTAGAGAAACTCCTCGCCTTCGTGGCGGCCCCAGTCGTCGAAGGCGTCGAGCGTGTGCGCGGAGATGCGGATGCGAAACGGCAGCATCGCCTTGTGCGCCAGATCGGTGGCGAGCAATTCCATCTGGTAGCCGCGATACGCGTGGCGCTGGCCTTCGTTTTTGCGCGTTAGCGCGCGCCGGCCGCTTGCGCTGACTTTCGGCGTCGAGCCGAACAGTTCGCCGATTTCGATCTTCAAGCCCAGCACGATTTTTTGCAGCACGTCGAAAGTGGGGGACATCAAGCCGTTTTCGATTTTCGACAGCGTCGAGCGTGAGACGCCGCACAGGCGGCTCGCGGTTTCGAGCGTCAGATCCTGCGCCTGACGGGCGGCGCGCACGCGCCGGCCGAGATCGGTGGAGGAGGTGTCGGCGGATTTGGTGAGATGAGTGTCCATGAGGCTTGCTGCGGGTCGGGTATGCGCTTGATCGGGCGAATAATGTTTCCGATCATAACATTTGGCGTGACTGGTGCCTTTGGGCGCCGATTCAGGGGTTCGCGGGCTTTTCTCATCGGAAACGTCGCAACTTTCCGATCACGTCGACGTGGCGCGCGAACACGTGTGTGCAAGGCGTTTTTCACGCATTGCGAGTGAATATTTCATTGAGCTGCTTGCCCGCCGCCGCGCCGGTGAAGTCGAAGCGGCCATCGGCCAGCGCCTGAGCGGCGTGCATGAAGCTACCCCATGCCGTGCGCGCCAGGCCGCCGCCGACGCTGATCCGCCGCACGCCGAGCGCGGCCACGTCCTGCAACGTCAGCGTCGAGGTCGAGCCGATCAGCAGATTGACGGGCTTCGGCGCGACGGCCGCGACCACCGCTTCGATCTGCTCGGGCGTCTGGATGCCGGGCGCATACAGGCAGTCGGCGCCCGCCGCCGCATAGGCTTTTAGCCGCGCGATGGCATCATCGAGATCGGGCTTGCCGGCGAAGAAATTCTCCGCGCGGCCGACGAGCAGCGTATCGCCGCCGTTCTGATCGATCGCGCGGCGCGCCGCGCTGAGCCGCTGCACTGCGACGTCGACCGGAAACAGCGGCGCGGCGGGGTCGCCGGTCGAGTCCTCGATCGACAGACCCGCGACGCCCGTTGCCACCGCGAGCGCCACGCTCTCGGCGACTTCGTCCGGATCGCGGCCAAAGCCGTTTTCGAAGTCGGCGTTGACCGGCAGATCGGTCGCATCGACGATCGCGCGCAGGTGGGCGAGGATCGTTTCGCGCGGCACGGTGTTGTCCGCGTGTCCGGTCGACCACGCAAAACCGGAACTGGTGGTGGCGAGCGCCTTGAAGCCGAGCGTATGCAGAAAACGGGCGCTGCCCACGTCCCACGGATTGGGCAGCACGAAACAGCCAGACGAGTGCAGCGCGCGGAAAGCGGCGCGTTTTTCAGCGGCGGTGCGGGGCATCGCATGTCTCCTTGGAGTGAGGGAGCGCGGCTCCCTCGTTGAGGGCAAAACGTCGGGTCAACTGATGCGCGGGCAAATCGGCATTCACCAAGGGAAAGTCTATGTCCGTATCGAAAGCGCGGCTGATGAAATTGCTGGCGACTTTCACAGTCGTTTCCAATCATTCAAAATGCCGACAGGCGAACAAGCCGGCTCAGAAATGCGAAGGTCACTTTCCCAAAGGAGGCGCGACATGAACATCGCGACGCAGATGCGGTCGATCCCAGCCGTGTTGGCGCTGACGCTCGTCGGCTGTGCCGCGGGCGCCGGGAACGGCGGCGCGCAAAGCCATCTGAGTGCAACGCAATGCCAGGATCTGACCGACCTCAGGAACAAGGCGCCGGTCACGCATCAGCGGAGCATGAGCGAACTGACGGCGCTGCAGCAAGCGGGCTACCACCCTGAACGGCGCTTTGATCCTGACTATCCGGCGAGTCTCGAGCGCGCGCAGCGTCAGGTGAACATCTGGTATCAGACGGAATGCCCGCAGGCACGGTCTGGTTGAACCCGCGGCGGCGTCGGCATTGGCGGTACGTTTTAGCGCCGCATATAAGTAGAAAAAGCGAGCGCATGCGTTGAAAACATGCGCTCGCTTCATATCGGTTCGAAACGGCGAAAACCGCACAGACGGAAAAAGCCGCTAACTCACGAGTCTTTCCTTGCTACGGAGATTCGCAACACGTTCGCGACTCGTCATTGACCGTCCGGATTAACTACCATCGGATGATGGCCCGATTGCGACGATCCGCCCATCGGCGACCCGTAACCCGACGTGTCGGCTTGTCCCTTTCCGTTCATCGCGGACACGCGTGCCTCGGCCGCCTGAATGTCCGCGGGATACTGGGCATCGAGCGAGATGGCCGGGTTATAGCCATTCTGTTCGAGTTGCTGCACCTCCCTTTTGACTTCGGCTCGCGTGATCGGCTGTTCCGATTGTGCGAACGACGCGACCGGTGCAGCGGCGATCACGGCCGTAAGCGCTACTGCCTGGATAAGCGATTTCATGATGTTTCCCTCCGTAGTTGTCTATCCGGCACCGCAGGGATGCCGGCGCCATAAAAACAGTCTAGAAGGGTGCGTACTTCGGGAAAACCACTAGTCGACTAATTCAGTATTGCAGAGAACGGGTAGTCGGCGAGCTGTAATCTCGCCGTCGCGGTTTTCGTAAAACACCGGGAAAGCGCCCGTAAATTCAGTCACACACCTTCGCGTACATCGACGCGGTAAGTCGTGACTTGCCGGTAGGTGTCGCCGGGGTGCACGATCACTTCGTCCTGGCTGGCCATATTGACCTCATTCGGAAAACCGCCAGCTTCGAGGCACAAGCCGGCGTGCCGTTGATAGCGGACGCCGCCGCGTCCCAGGTTGCCGTTCAGCGCGTTGCCCGTGTAAAACTGCAAGCCCCGCTGATCGGTCGCGACGGTCAGTTCGCGTCCACTGCCCGGATCGTATGCGCAGGCCACTTCGCGCAGCGGCGGCGCGTGGCCGTCGTCGCCGTTTATCGCGTCTGCGGGCGCCTCGCGCAGCACGTAGCAATGATCGAAGCCGCCAGCACGCGCGAGTTGCGAGTGCGGCCAGTCGAGCCGGCCGCCGATCGGCGCGCTCTGCCGGAAGTCGAATGCGTTGCCCGCGACGTCGGCGAGCTTGCACGGAATCATCGTCGCGTCGACTTCGAAAAAGCGCTCGGCGTCGATCGACAGCACATGGCCGCGAATGTCGGTGCCCGCGCGCCCGGTCAGGTTGAAGTACGGATGACTGGTCAGATTGAGCGGCGTCGGCGCGTCGGTAATCGCTTCGTAGCCGATCGTCAGCGTGCCGTCGTCGTCGAGCGAATAGCGCACCTGCACCGTCACGTTGCCCGGAAAACCGGCGTCGCCTTCGGGCGACTCCAGGCGCATCAGCAACGCGCCGTCGTCCTCGGCGACGTCCCACAACGCGCGATGAAAACCGACCGTGCCGCCGTGCAGCAGATTCGGGCCTTCGTTGCGATCCAGCGTGTACTCGATGCCGTCGAGCGAAAAGCGCGCGCCCGCAATGCGATTCGCCCAGCGGCCGACCAGTCCGCCCATGTAGGTCGAGGCCGCCACGTATTCGGCGGGCGTGTCGTGGCCGAGCAGAATATCGCCGAGACGTCCGGCGCGATCCGGCGCGTGCCACGAGACCAGCGTCGCGCCGAGGTCGCTGATGGCGACCTTCATGCCGTGTGCGTTACGCAGCGTATAGAGCCGGACCCGATCGCCGCCCTGCAGCGTGCCCCATGGCTCGGAAGAGAGTTGTGCGATGCTGATCATGTGGTCGGTGCGAAGAAAAAATAGAAAAACATGCTCAGCCAGTGGTTTTCGTCTTCGGGCCCACGCGCTCCTGGTATTCGCGCGGCGTGCAGCCGAGTTCGCGGCGAAATACCGCGTACATGTATTGCAGCGACGTGAAGCCGCAACGAATCGCGACTTCCGCGCTCGACGCATCGCGCTTCGCGAGCAATGACTTCGCGACGTCGAGCTTGTGGCGCAAGATCTCCTGATGCACGGTGCATTGCCGCTCGCGCCGGAAATACTCTTCGAGCGACGAACGCGACACGCCAACATAGTCGGCCACCTGCTCGGTGCGGATGCCCTGGCACGCGTACTGGCGAATGAAATGGCGCGCCCGCATCACGTAGGGACTCGCGAGCGGCTGATGCCGCGTCGATTCGAGCACGTTGATGCCGACCGGCGGCACCAGAATGCGGCGCCCCGGAAAACGCGCGCCGTGCAGCATCTGATGCAGGATGTGCGCGGCGGTACGGCCCATTTCCTCAGTGCCCTGAATCACCGAAGACAGCGGAATGCGCGTCAGCGTCCGCGTGAGCGGATCGTTGTCGATGCCGATGATCGCGACTTCCTCGGGCACCGGAATGCCCGCGATCAGACAGGCCTGCAGCAAATGCCGTGCACGCGCGTCGGTCACCGCGATGATGCCGACCGGCTTCGGCAGTTGCCGCAGCCACGTGGTCAGCTGTTCGATCGCCTGGTTCCACGACGGCGCGCTCGTGGACAGGCCGCGATAGATCTCGCTGTCGATCTGCGCCGCGCTGCGTCCGTCCGCGCTGCGCAGATGCGCGAAGGCGAGTTCGCGCTGTTGCGCCCAACGGTTTTCCTGCGCCTGCGGCAGGCTGTACAGCGCGAAGTTTTCGAGGCCAGCGCCGATCAGATGCGTGTACGCGAGCGACACGAGCTTGCTGTTGTCGGTCGCGATATAGGGTAAATCCGAGGGGTACTGCGTCGGATCCTCGTACGACGAACCGACGGCGACCACCGGCAGCGGGCAGTCGCGCAGGGCTTCGTCGACCGCCGGATCGTCGAAGTCCGCGATGATGCCGTCGCCGTCGAAGCGCTGGATACCGGCGAGCCGGCAGCGGAAGTCCTCTTCGAGGAAAAGATCCCATGCGACCCGGGTCGACAGCAGGTAGTTGCCGATGCCGGTGATGATCTCGCGATCGTAGACCTTGTTCGCGTTGAACAGCAGCGCGATCCGATGGGTTGTCTGAGGTGCTTGTGGACGGGTCATGGCGGTGTGCGGCGTGTGGACGATAGACCACGCGCCTTTGTCTCCATTGTGTCGGGTGCCTTGGGGCAACCCCGTTTTTAAGCGTCTGGCTATTCTAGGCGTCGAATCGCGCGCCGGCAGCAAACAAACGCGCAGGCGGTAAGAAACATCAAGCTCGCTGCGAAATTTCGCAATTGCCGGCACATCGTGCAAGCGGCAGCATGGCGTCACCTCGTCGGCCTGCACGGCCAAGCCGCGCCGGTCGCGGTGAAGAATGCAAAGAAAACCTTTCATGGGACCCGAGTAGTCGTCATGCGGCAACTCGGGTCGACTGGAGACGCCGATGTCCTACTTCGAACACATTCCCCAGATTCGTTACGAAGGCCCGCAAACGGACAACCCGCTCGCGTACCGTCACTACGACAAAACGAGGAAGGTACTCGGCAAAACGCTCGAGGAACATCTGCGTATCGCCGTGTGCTACTGGCATACGTTCGTGTGGCCCGGCGTCGACATCTTCGGTCAGGGCACATTCCGGCGCCCGTGGCAGCAACCCGGCGACGCAATGGAGCGGGCGCTTCAGAAAGCCGACGCCGCGTTCGAATTCTTCTCGAAGCTCGGCACGCCGTACTACACGTTCCACGATACCGACGTCGCGCCCGAAGGCGCGAGCGTCAAGGAATACAGCGAGAACTTCCTGCGCGTGTCCGATTACATCGCGCGCAAGCAGCAGGATACCGGTATCAAATTGCTGTGGGGCACCGCGAATCTGTTTTCGCATCCGCGTTACGCGGCCGGTGCCGCGACCAATCCGAATCCGGAGGTGTTCGCCTTCGCCGCGACCCAGGTGCGTCATGCGCTCGACGCGACGCTGCGCCTCGGCGGTGAGAACTATGTGTTGTGGGGCGGCCGCGAAGGCTATGACACGCTGCTGAACACCGACCTCGTGCGCGAGCGCGAGCAGTTTGCGCGCTTTCTGCACATGGTGGTCGAGCATAAGCACCAGATCGGTTTCAAGGGCACGCTGCTGATCGAGCCGAAGCCGCAGGAACCGACCAAGCATCAATATGACTACGACGTCGCGACCGTGCACGGCTTCCTGCTGCAGCACGGTCTCGATAAAGAGATTCGCGTCAACATCGAGGCCAATCACGCGACGCTCGCGGGCCATTCGTTCCATCACGAGATTGCGACCGCGTTCGCGCTCGGCATCTTCGGCAGCGTCGATGCGAATCGCGGCGATCCGCAAAATGGCTGGGATACCGATCAATTCCCGAACAGCGTCGAGGAGCTGACGCTGGCCTTCTACGAGATTTTGCGGCACGGCGGTTTCACGACCGGCGGCATGAACTTCGATGCGAAAGTGCGGCGCCAGAGTGTCGATCCTGAAGACCTGTTTTATGGCCACATCGGCGCGATCGATAACCTCGCGCTCGGCCTCGAACGCGCGGCGGTGCTGGTCGAAAACGAGCGCCTCGAGCAGTTCAAGCGGCAACGCTACGCGGGCTGGGATGGCGAGTTCGGCCGCAAGATCCTGTCCGGCGAGTATTCGCTGTCGACGCTCGCGGCGGACACGCTCGCGCGCGATCTGAATCCGCGACATGTGAGCGGGCAGCAGGAACAGATGGAAAACATCGTAAATCAGGCGATTTATAGCGGACGTTGAATAAAGATCGCGCGGCCACGTGGACCGCGCGCACCAGCAAGCTGTGGGTTGTCGCTTGTCCGAGTCTGCGGCTCGCAGCGCAGACCGATACGTCCGGTATTCCGGCGATCACTAACAAAGGAGACAAAAATGAAGTTCGCAATGCGTCGTAACGTACTGAGCTCGCTGCTGTGCGGCGCGGTACTCGCCAGCCTGTCGCTCGCCGCGCCGCTCGCGCACGCCAGCAAGGATCATCCGGAAATCGGCTTCTGTATCGACGATCTGCGCGTCGAGCGCTGGTCGCGCGATCGCGACTATTTCGTCGCCGCGGCGGAAAAGCTCGGCGCGAAGGTGTCGGTGCAATCGGCCGATGCGAGCGAAGAGCGTCAGATCTCGCAGATCGAAAACCTGATCTCGCGTGGCGTCGACGTAATCGTGATCGTGCCTTTCAATTCGAAGACGCTCGGCAACGTGGTGGCCGAAGCACGCAAAGCCGGTATCAAGGTCGTGTCGTATGACCGTCTGATTCTCGACGCCGATATCGATGCCTACATCTCGTTCGACAACGAGAAGGTCGGCGAAATGCAGGCGCAGGGCGTCTACGACGTGCGGCCGAAGGGCAACTACTTCCTGCTCGGCGGCGCACCGACCGACAACAACGCGAAGATGCTGCGCCAGGGCCAGCTGAAGGTGCTGCAACCGGCGATCGACAAGGGTGACATCAAGGTCGTCGGTCAGCAGTGGGTGCCGGAGTGGAGCGCATCGACCGCGCTGCGCATCATGGAAGACGCGCTGACCGCGAACAACAACAAGATCGACGCAGTCGTCGCGTCGAACGACGGCACCGCTGGCGGCGCGATCCAGGCGCTCGCGGCGCAAGGCCTCGCGGGCAAGGTACCCATCTCGGGACAGGATGCCGACCTCGCAGCCGTGAAGCGCGTGGCGGCCGGTACGCAGACGATGACCGTCTACAAGCCGCTGAAGCTGATCGCGGGCGAAGCGGCCAAGCTGTCGGTCGCGCTGGCGAAGGGTGACAAGCCGGGGTTCAACGCACAATACGACAACGGCAAGAAGAAGGTCGATACGGTGCTGCTGCAGCCGACCAAGCTGACCAAGGCCAACCTCGACACCGTCGTGAAGGACGGCTTCTACACGCAACAGCAACTCGCGAGCAAATAACACTGAGACGGGTGTGATGTGAACGTCACGCTCCCGGGTCATCGAGCCCGGGAGCGTGGTCGAACATCGGCCCAACTTGCAGCGAGGCATAGCGAATGACGCAACCTCTTCTGACGATGCGCGGCATCGTCAAAGCTTTTTCCGGCGTGAAGGCGCTCGACGGCATCGATCTGACCGTATCGCCGGGCGAATGTGTTGGCCTGTGCGGCGAAAACGGCGCGGGCAAATCGACGCTGATGAAGGTGCTGTCCGGCGTATATCCGCACGGAACCTGGGATGGCGAGATCACCTGGGAAGGCGAAACGCTGAAGGCCGCGAGCGTACGCGACACCGAACGCGCGGGCATCATCATCATCCACCAGGAATTGATGCTCGTGCCGGAGTTGTCGGTCGCGGAAAACATCTTTCTCGGGAACGAAATCACGTTGCCGGGCGGCCGCATGAATTACGCGGCGATGTATCAGCGTGCCGACGAACTGCTGCGCGAACTCGGCATCAGCGGCATCAATGCCGCGCAGCCGGTGATGAACTACGGCGGCGGCCATCAGCAGCTGATCGAAATCGCGAAGGCGCTGAACAAGCGCGCGAAGCTGCTGATTCTCGACGAACCGTCGTCGTCGTTGACCGCCTCCGAAATCGCGATCCTGCTCGACATCGTGCGCGATCTGAAACGGCGCGGCATTGCCTGCGTGTATATCTCGCACAAGCTCGACGAAGTCGCGGCAGTCTGCGACACGATCAGCGTGATTCGCGACGGCCGCCATGTCGCCACCGAGCCGATGCACGCGCTGACGACCGAGCGGATCATCTCGCTGATGGTCGGCCGCGAGATCAAGAACCTGTTTCCGCGCGAACCACATCCGATCGGCGACGTGATCTTCGAAGCCCGCAACGTCACCTGTTTCGACGTGACGAATCCGCGCCGCAAGCGTGTGGACGACGTGTCGTTCTCATTGCGACGCGGCGAAATTCTCGGCGTCGCCGGGCTGGTCGGCGCGGGCCGCACCGAGCTGATGCAGGCGATCTTCGGCGCGTATGCGGGCATTAGCGAGGCGCACGTCGTGCTCGACGGCAAGCCGCTGAAAATCCGCGCGCCGATCGACGCGATTCGTGCCGGCATCGCGATGGTGCCCGAGGACCGCAAACGCCACGGCATCGTGCCGGGCATGAGCGTCGGCCATAACATCACGCTTGCGGTATTGCAGCGTTTTACGTCGGGCGGACGCATCGATTCCGCGGCCGAACTCGACACGATTCATACGGAAATGAAGCGGCTTTCCGTGCGTGCCGCGAATCCGATGCTATCGATTGCAAGTCTGTCGGGCGGCAATCAGCAGAAGGCCGTGCTCACGCGCATGCTGCTGACCAACCCGACCGTGCTGATCCTCGACGAGCCGACACGCGGTGTCGACGTCGGCGCCAAGTACGAGATCTACAAACTGATCTTCCAGCTGGCGCAGCGCGGCATGTCGATCGTGATGGTGTCGTCCGAATTGCCGGAAGTGCTCGGCATCAGCGACCGTGTGCTGGTGATCGGCGAGGGCGAGTTGCGCGGCGACTTCGTCAACGACGGTCTCACGCAGGAAGACATCCTCGGCGCCGCGATTCGCCCCGTGCATCTATCTACGAACTCAACCGCAGCGAGTGCCGCATGACTCCCGACGTAACTTCCCAACGCACCGACAACGCCGCGCCGCGAGGCGCATTCGGCGGCACGCAACGGCTCCAGCAACTGTTCGCGCGCTACAAGATTCTCGCGCTGCTGATTGCCGTGGCCGTGATCTGGATTTTCTTTTCGGCGCTCACGCACGGCGCGTTCGTCACGCCGCGCAATCTGTCGAACCTGCTGCGGCAGATGTCGATTACCGGCATGCTGGCGTGCGGAATGGTGTTCGTGATCATCGCCGGTGAAATCGACCTGTCGGTCGGTTCGCTGCTCGGTTTGCTCGGCGGCGTCGCGGCGATTCTGGACGTGAACCGGCACTGGCCGATCGGCGTGACGATTCCGGTCGTGCTGCTGCTCGGCATCGTGGTCGGCTTGTTCAACGGCTGGTGGTCGACGTATCGGCGTGTGCCGTCGTTTATCGTCGGGCTTGGCGGCATGCTCGCGTATCGCGGCATTCTGCTCGGCGTTACCGGCGGCTCGACGATCGCGCCGGTGTCGGACAGCTTCGTGTTCGTCGGCCAGGGCTATCTGCCACGGCTCGCCGGCGACACGCTCGCCGTCGTGCTGTTCGTGCTGCTGGCCTTCCTGACGATCCGCCAGCGCGCCAACCGGCAGCGGTATCAACTGCGCGTCGTGCCGTTCTGGCAGGACGTCGCGAAGGTGGTCGGCGCGGGCGCGATTCTCGCCGGCTTCGTCGCGATGCTCGACAACTACGGCGGCATTCCGGTGCCGGTGTTGCTGCTGCTTGCACTGCTCGGCATCTTCACGTGGATCGCGACGCAGACCGTGTTCGGACGCCGCATCTACGCGGTCGGCTCGAACCTCGAAGCAACGCGCCTGTCGGGTGTCAACACCGACCGCGTGAAGCTCGCGATCTTCGCGCTGATGGGGCTGATGTGCGCGTTCGCCGGCATCGTCAACACGGCGCGGCTCGCCGCCGGTTCGCCGTCGGCGGGTTCGATGGGCGAGCTCGATGCGATCGCCGCGTGCTTTATCGGCGGCACATCGATGCGCGGCGGTTCCGGCACCGTGTACGGCGCGCTGATCGGCGCGCTCGTGATGGCGAGCCTCGACAACGGCATGTCGATGCTGGACGTCGACGCGTACTGGCAGATGATCGTGAAGGGCGGCATCCTCGTGCTGGCCGTGTGGATCGATGTGGTGTCGGGTTCGAACCGCCGTTGATCCGGTCGCATCGTCGCCTGATTGAATCAGGCGCAAGGTTCGCGGTGTGCCAGCGGTTTTAATCACGCTCGCACACCGCGGCCCGCGCGATGGCAGTTAATGAAACACCCCACGACTTTCCCCCGCCGCTTTCAGTCCCCGCCTTTCCGCGCCGCACGGCCGCTCCCGGTTCACGCGCGCATTTAAGTCTCACGCTCGCCGATTCGTCTTATTACTATTCGCAGTCAAAGACGGGTGCATCGGCGCTGTCGCCGCTTTCCTACCATCGAGCCAGCCGAGCGAGTCATGCCATGTTGACGCGCAGAACCTTCCTGCTTGGCGGCGCCAGTGCGTTGGGCGGGCTGCTGGTCGGCTGGGGCGTGGTGCCGCCGCGCCAGCGCCTGATGACATCGACGCCGCTGCCGACGCAAGGCACGCAGGTCGCGCTGAACGGCTGGCTCAAGATCGACACCGACAACCGCGTGACGATCATCGTGCCGAAGGCCGAGATGGGGCAGGGCATCCATACCGGACTCGCGATGCTGCTCGCCGAAGAACTCGACGCCGACTGGTCGCAGGTGCACGTCGAAGAGGCGCCGATCGACCGGATCTACAACGCGGTGCAGAGCATCGTCGACGATCTGCCGTTTCGCCCGGACGACGACAGCTATGTCCGGCGCGGCACCGTGTGGATCACCAGCAAGGCGGTGCGAGAGATCGGCACGATGATGACGGGCGGCTCGTCGAGCATGAACGATCTTTGGACGCCGATGCGCGAGGCCGGCGCGTCGGCGCGCGTGATGCTGATCGGGGCGGCGGCCGAGCGCTGGGACGTGCCGGTCCACGAATGCCGCGCGGAAAAGGGCTACGTGCTGCACCCGCGGGGACATAAGGCGACGTTCGGCGAGTTGTCGTCGGTGGCCGCGGGCCAGCCGCTGCCGCGCAGCGTCGTCCTGAAGCAGCCCGCCGACTTCAAGCTGATCGGGCAGCCCGTCCGGCGCATCGAAGCCGCGTCGAAAATCGACGGCGCGGCGCGCTTCGGCATCGACGTGCTTCCCAACGGTTTGGTCTATGCGAGCGTCGTGATGTGCCCGACGCTCGGCGGCACGGTCGCCCATTTCGACGCGACGCCCGCGCAAAAGATGCCGGGCTTCATCAAGGCGCTCGCCGTGCGGCCGTATGCGGGCGGCACCGGCGGCGTAGCCGTGATCGCGGACAACGCGTTTCACGCGATGAACGCGGTCGAGGCGATCAACGTGAGCTGGCATGACGGCGAGGCCGCGAAGTTGTCGAGCACGGACGTGGATCGCCACCTCGTCGACGCGCTCGACCATACGGACGGTCACGTGTATTACGACATCGGCAACGTCGATAACGCGATGAGCCGCGCGGCGCGCAAGATCGAAGCGGTCTATCACGCGCCATATCTCGCGCATGGCGCGGTCGAGCCGCTGAACTGCACGGTGCAGGTCGCCGACGGCGCGGCGACCGTCTGGGTGTCGACGCAAATGCCGCGGCTGGCGCGGCATCATGCGGCGAAGGTGCTCGAGCTCGACGTCGATCTCGTCGATGTGCAGACGCAGTTGTTGGGCGGCGCGTTCGGCCGGCGCCTCGAACTCGATTTCGTCGCGCAGGCCGCGGCGATCGCGCGCGAGGCCGATGGCCGTCCGGTGCAAACCATCTGGTCGCGCCAGCAGGATTTCACGCACGACTTCTATCGGCCCGCATGCGCGGCATGGCTGCAGGCCGGCTTCGACGAGCACGGCAAGCTGGTCGCGTGGCACGCGAAGTCGGCGGGCCAGGCGATCGTGCCGGACGCGCTCGCGCGCTACTACGGCGTGCCGCACATCCCGATCGACAAGACCACCTGCGAAGGCGCGTTCGATCAACCGTACGAGTGGCCGGCCGCGCGCGTGTCGCACAAGATCGTCGAATTGCCGGTGCCGATCGGCTTCTGGCGTTCGGTCGGCCACTCACATCAGGCCTTCTTCACCGAGAGCTTCACCGACGAAGCCGCCGCCGCGGCCGGCCAGGACCCGATCGCGTTTCGCGCGATGCTGCTCGCCCAGCATCCGCGCCATCTGGCGGTCCTGAAGCGTGTCGAGAAATTGTCGGACTGGGGACGTCCGCTCAAACCCGCCGCCGATGGCGCGCGCTGCGCGCGTGGCGTCGCGTTGCACGAGGCGTTCGGCAGCGTCGTCGCGCAAGTCGCGGAGGTGTCGATCGGGGCGAACCGGCAGATTCGCGTGCATCGCGTGGTGTGCGTGATCGATTGCGGCTTGCCGGTGAACCCGAACCTGATCCGGCAGCAGATGGAAGGCGGCATCGTGTTCGGGCTGTCGAGTGCGTTGCAGAACGAGATCACGATCGTCGACGGCCAGGTGCAGCAGAAGAACTTCGTGGACTTTCCGGTCGTGCGGATGAATGTGTGCCCGGCGATCGAAGTCGACATCATGCCGAGCCAACTGCATCCGCAAGGTGTCGGCGAACCGGGCGTGCCGCCGATCGCTCCGGCGGTGGGCAATGCGGTGTTCGCGCTGACGGGGCAGCGTTTGCGGAGGCTGCCCTTGCGGCTCGCCTGACGGACGGCGGATAGGCAAAAGCTCGCGATGTAGCGTGGCGACTCAGGAGGCAGACATGGCGGTACTGAATATCAACGGACGCAAGGTGCTGGTCAATGCGGACCCGGATATGCCGCTGCTATGGGTACTGCGCTGCGATCTCGGCATGACCGGCACGAAGTTCGGCTGTGGCGTGGGCATTTGCGGCGCGTGCACGATCAATCTCGATGATGCGGCGTGCCTCGCTTGCCAGACGCCGATGTCGAGCCTGCATACGCAGAAGATCACGACGATCGAGGGTTTGCAGGGAGCCGAGGCGCAGGCGCTGAAAGCCGCGTGGATCGACCTCGATGTGGTGCAGTGTGGTTATTGCCAGAGCGCGCAATTGATGGCGGCTTGCGCGTTGCTGAAGCACAAGCCCGATCCGACCGACGCCGACATCGACGAGGCGATGACGCCGGTGGTGTGCCGTTGCGGCACGTATCCGCGGGTGCGGGCGGCGATACATCAGGCGGCGGCGAAGGCGCGCAAGAGCTGAGCCGCTCTTTCGGACCTCCGCCCGCCCGATTCAACGCGCAAACATTTCGACGACGGTAACCACCGCGGTGAAGATACCGATGCATCCGCCCAACGTGACGACTCCCTGCATGAATGGCGACATACGAGACCCCGTAGTGTGAAGTGGTGTCACGTATTTAACCGAAAACGAAAGCAAAAAGAAAGCTCGTCAAAAATAAACCGTAAGACGCCGATCAAGGCGCTTTCGCGGTCGCGGCGTTCGACGCTCCCGACTTCGCGCTCGGCTTGGCCGTCACAGGTGTTGCCTTCAGCTGCGGCCGCGTTTCGCCCGGCGTGCTTTGCCCGCCGACCTCCCACCCGCCGCCCAGCGACAGGAACAGATTGACCTGATCGACCGCCACCTGGCCCTCCGCCGCGGCGAGCTGCGACTTCGCGGCCGTCAGCGTGCGCGTCGCGTCGAGATCGGCGATGAACGACTCGCGGCCGGCGCGATACAGCCGATGCGTTTCATCCGCCGATTGCACGGCCGACTTCAGCGCCGCGCGCAGCGCTTCGGCGCGAGCGTAATCGGACGCGTAGGTCGCGAGGTTGGTCTCGGTTTCGCGCAACGCGCCCAGCACCACGCCGTCGAACTTCGCGAGCGCGACCTGGCTGGACGCTTCTGCTTCGCGTACCCGCTGCCGCGCGCCATTGGCCGGGAAGTTCCAGCTGATCAGCGGACCGAAGCCCCAACGCGCGGTCGGCTGGGTGGGAATGTCTTCCAGAATGCCGGTGAAGCCCGCCGACGCGCCGATGCTGATGCTCGGATAAAGCGCGCCGGTCGCGACGCCGATGCGCGCCGTCGCGGCCGCCAGCTGACGCTCGGCTTCGTGCACGTCGGGGCGGCGCCGCAGCAGCCCGGCGCCGTCGCCGATCGGAATCGGCTGGTGGATTTGCGGCAGCCGGTCGCACGCGAGCACGGCTGGCGGCAATTGCGACGGCGCCTGGGCGAGCAGCATCGCGAGCCGGTATTGCGCGATCTTGCGGCGCGCGGTGTAGCGCGGAATGTCGGCCGTCAGGGTTTCGACCTGGGTCTGACCGCTCGTAACCGCGGTCTGGTTGCCGCGGCCGGCGTCGCGCAGACGGCGCGACAGATCCACGCGCTGCTTCTGCAACGCGAGCGATTGCTGCGCGATGCGCAATTCCTCGGCCGCAGAGCATTGCTCGACGTACGAGCGCACCACGTCCGCGACGACGGTGATACGCGCGAGGTCGCCCGCGGCTTCCACGGCCTCGGTGTCCGCCGCCGCCGCTTCGACACCGCGGCGCAGCTTGCCGAACAGATCGATCTCGTACGAGACGTTGATGCCCATGTCACCCAGATTGGCGACCGGCAGTTTCTCGAACAGCAGGAATTGCTCGGCCGATTCCTGCGCGCGCTGGATTGCCACCGACGCGTTGCCTGAAAAGCCGCCCTGCGCTTGCGCCACGCCCAGCGCCTCGCGCGAGCGCGCGAGATTCGCGGCCGCGACGCGCAAGTCGGTATTCGATTTCAACGCCTGTTCGACCAGACTGTTCAGCACCGGATCGTCGTACAGCTTCCACCAGACGGTCGGCGTGTTGAGGTTCGACGTCAGCGTCGGATCGGCGCCCTCGATCGCTCCGGTGGCGAGCGGCGCATTGACGAGCGCCTGTTTCGGCAGCGTGTAGTTCGGCCCGACGTTGATGCAGGCGTTCAGCGCGACGGTGAGCGGCAATAACGACAGCAGTGGCAGCAGCGGCAAGCGCGGCGCCAGCGAAGACAAGGTACGCACGAACTTCATCGCGATGCGCCCGACGGTTTCGTGGCCGTTGCCCCGGCCGACCCGGACGCCACTGACGAACCCGGCGCCACCGGCGCGGCCGAAGCGGCGAGCGTGCCAGATGCGCCGCCCGTGCCCGACACGGCGCGAGTCCTGACCGGCGACAGGTCACGCACCGACACCGTCGCGGTACGCCCCGCGATCAGGCGGAAATCCGCGGGCACTTCGTCGAGCACGACCCGCACCGGAATGCGCTGCGCGAGCCGCACCCAGCTGAACGCCGGGTTCACGTTCGGCAGCAGATTGGCGCTTTGGGTGCGGTCGCGGTCTTCGATACCGGCGACGATGCTCTGCACGTGCCCGCGCAGCGGCTTCGGCTCGCCCATTACGATGATGTCGACCGGCTGGCCGATGTCGATGCCGCGCAGCTTGGTCTCCTCGAAGTAGCCGTCCACACGGAACGAGTGCATGTCGACCACCGCGACCACCGCGCGGCCCGCCGCGACGAATTCGCCGGCGCGCGGCGCGCGGTCGTTCAGATAGCCGTCGACCGGGCTCTTGATCGTCGAACGTTCGAGGTTCAGCTTCGCGGTGTCGATCGCGACGTTCGCATCGGCGAGCGCGGCTTCCCCCGCGTCGACGCGCGAGCGGCTTTCTTCGAGCATTTCGGCGGCGACGAGGTTGCCGAGCTGACGGTTGCGCGCGTATTCGCGGCGCGCCTGATCGAGCGTCGCGCGGCGCTGCTGCGCGGTTGCCTCGGCCTGACGCAATGCGAGCGTGTAGCGCGCCTGATCGATTCTGAACAGCACCTGGCCCTGCTTGACCTGCTGGTTGTCCATCACCTCGACCGACGAAATCAGTCCCGACACGTCGGGGGCGACCTGGATCACGTCGGCGCGCACGTGCCCGTCGCGGGTCCAGGGCGCGAACATGTAGTAGTCGACGAGTTTCCACAGCACGAATGCCGCGACCGCCACGACGATCAGGGTCAGCAGAATCTGACCGACGGAGAACCAGGTTTTTTTCACGTTATTAGTCTGTGCGAAACGACAACGACAAGGCCCAGCACCAGCACATAGATGCCGAGATCGAAGATGGAGCGATGCCAGACGAAGCGGTAAAAGCCGGCGTAATCGAGCGCGGTGCGAATGCCGAGGTTGATCAGATACGCGATCAACATCAGGACCAGCACGGACGGTACGAACACGCCGAAGATATCGATTTCACCGATCATCGCGGGAACTGGGAAAAGGGGGGACGGGGCGTGCAAGCGGGCACGAGCAGCGGCGCAAGAATGGGGACGTCACGCGGCGGCCTCCGGTTCGGTCGGCGTTGGTTTCGTGAGGGTCGCCGGAAACAGCGAAAGACGCAAGCCGACCAGCGCGTGCAGCGCATCGCGCAAGTGGCGCGCCGAGGTCTGCGAGGTCTCGATCGGCGCCGCGGCGTTGGCTAGCCCCTGCGCGGTGACGCGCGCGACGGCCACGTCGATCAACGACATCAGGCTGTCCGGTACCGGCTCGCGGTGGCGTCGCGCGACGCAGCTCTCGTAGTATGTACGCACTCCATCGAGGACATGCTCGATCGCGCCGGCCGCTTCGCCGCCGAGCTTGCGGGTGAGGCGGCGCAGATCGAGCGCGTTGAACGCGATGCGCAGGTCGCGGAAGCTCTCGATCGACGGATGGCGGTAGTCGTCGGTGGCCGCGAGGCGCGGGATCAATTGCATCAGCCGGTCGAGCATGCGGGCGGCGAGGTTGCGCGGATCTTCGATCGGCCGCGTGGACGCGGTCAGCGCGACGTCGGCCCAGCTAGAGCGCAACAGGCGCGCCGCGGCGAGCTCGGCGCCGAATGGGCGCGTCACGCGAGTCCACAGGTACGCATAGAGCAGGCCGGAGAGCCCCGCGAGGTTGGCGTTCAGGAACGTCAGGAAGTTCGCGTCGTACGCGTCCTGAATGCTGATGAAGGTGGCCGTGTTCACCGCGACCAGCACCGTCACCATGTTGAACTGCGGGCGCGGAATCAGCGTGCCGACCAGAATGAACGGCGCGGCGAACAGAATCACCAGCATCGCGAAGTCGTGCACCTGCGGCAGCACGACGAACAGATAGAGCCCCGCGGCCACGACGGCGACGCCCGTCGCGACGAAGAAGCGGAACACGAACGGCGCGGGCTCGTCGAGCGCGGCAAAAAAGCAGCAGGCCACGGCCGCGAGCGTGACCGCGCTCGCGCCGTCGTTCCAGCCCGAGCCGATCCACAGCGCGCACGCGAGCACCACGGCCGCGCCCGCCGACAGGGTAGCGAACAGCATCATGCCGCGATCGTAGAAGCGCTCGGTGCCGCCGAGCCGCCAGTGACGGAAATGCGGCCGCCACGAACCTTCCTCGCGCGTGATGATGATGCGCAGCGAGCGGCAGTCCTGCCACACGTCGATCACTTGCCCGAGGCGCCACAACGCATTCGACAGCAGCGCGCCGTCCCAATGCGCGAGCGCGGCGGCGGGCGGGCGCATCGCGGCGATGCGCGCGCGCAGCGAGTTGGCGGTTTCGTCCGCGTGATAGCCCTCGCTCGGCTCCGGCAGCGGTTGGTCGAACCACTTGACGACGTCGTCGATCAGCGTCTGAAGCCCCTCGGGCCAGTGTTGCGGACCATTGTTGTAGAGCGCGAGCAGCGGATCGGCGAGCGACGACATGATCGGCAGCAGCAACTGCATGCGGCCTCGTAGCTCATGCGCGCGCGCGAGCACGTCGGGCCGCGTGTGATCGTAGGCGAGCTGGCTCAGCAGCAGTTCGAGACCGTTGATCGTGCTCGCGAGCCGTTGCCGCGCGCCGGAAATCGCCGAGCTTGCGATACGGCCGGATAGCGTTTCGGTCGCGTAGAACGCGGCGTCGCGAAACCATGCGTCGGTGCGCTCGATGATCGTCGGCGCGAGCCGGCTCGGAAACACCGCGCTGCCGACGATGCTCGCGCAGACGATGCCGACAATGATCTCGAGGGTGCGGCTCACGGCGAGATCGAAGACGCCGGCCGGATTCGTCACCGACGGCAGCGCGATGATCGGCATCGTATAGGCGGCCAGCATGAACACGTAGCTGCGAGCGGTGCGGTCCGATACCGCTAGGTACAGCATCGTGCCGGTCCACGTCGCGACGATCACGCTGAACAGGTACGGCGATTCGACGAACGGCGGCACCAGCAGCACCGCGCCCGACGCGCCGAGCACCGTGCCCAGCGCACGATAGATCGCCTTCGAACGGGTCGCGCCGACGAACGGGTTCGACACGATGTAGACGGTGGCCATCGCCCAGTACGGCCGCGGCAGTTCGAACGCGAGGCCGATGTAGAGCGCGAGCATGGCCGCGGCGAACGTCTTGACGGAGAACAGCCAGTCGCGGAGGGTGGGATAGACCATAAACCGTTACGCGGAATCGGCGTTGTGCGGCGCGCTGGCTCGCACGCCGCGCTTGGTGGATTTGCGCGCCTTGACGGTGCCGCGTGATTTGCCGGCCGTTTTGGCCGCGCTTTTGCCGCTCGTCCGTTTGACCTTGCTGGCAAGCACGTCGCCTTTGGCGGGCTCGCGCTCGCCGCCGCCTGGTTCGGCGCGTGCGGCGGCATCGGTCGTGAATGCGTCGAACACGCGCAGCGCGGCTTCGAGATCGTCGCGCGAGACGCCTTTGAGCGCCTGCGCGCGCAGCGTGACCAGCTCCTCTTCCATCTTCGCGGTGACGGCGCGGCCTTCGTCGGTCAGGACGACGGTCTTCGCGCGGCGGTCTTCGGGGTCTTCGTCACGGCGCATCAGGCCGGCCGCGCACAACTGGTCGAGCAGCCGCACGAGCGATGGTCCCTCGATGCCGATGTGGTCGGCGAGCGTGACCTGACGCACCGCCGAGCCGAGCCGGCTCGCGGTCAGAAGCGGCGTCGCGCACGCTTCGGAGACGTTGAAGGCCGCGAGCACACCGTGACTCGTGCGCCGCCACTTTCTGGCGGCGACGACCAGGGTGCTGCTGACGGTGCGGCGCAAGACATCGAGATTCGACATGGCCAGTATTGTATTTCCAAAATATTCGTTAGCAAACTATTGAATTGGAAATCGTGGCCGAACCGGAGGAGTCTGCGGTGCGATTCACGCAACCAGCCCGATCCGCACCGTGCGCGCGAGATCGTCGAGCTGAAACGGCTTGCGCAGGATCGTGCAATGCTTGACCGCGAGATCGGAAATGTTGACGTCCGCATAACCGGTCGCGAGGATCACCGGCAGATCGGCACGAAGCTTGCGCGCCGCGGCGATCACGTCGATGCCGTTCATGCCCGGCATCGCGAAGTCGACCATCAGCAGATCGGGGTGATCGTCGACGAGGCGGTCAAGGCCCGCCTGGCCGTCGGCGGCCTCGGTCACCGTATAGCCGAGCATGCGCAACGATTCAACGAGCATCGCACGCACCTCGTTGTCGTCCTCGACCACCAGCACGTGCTTGTCACCGGCCGCGTTCGCTTCCGCGTCGGACTCCGCTTCGCTGTGCGTAGCCGCCCGTTCGCGCATCGGCAGCCAGATCTGCACCGTGGTGCCGATGCCTTCTTCGCTGAAGATCCGCGCGGCGCCACCCGCCTGCCTCGCGATGCCGTACACCTGACTCAGGCCGAGCCCCGTGCCCTTGCCGACAGGCTTGGTCGTGAAGAACGGATCGAATACGCGCGACACAACCTCGGGCGGAATGCCTTCTCCGGTATCGGTGACTTCGATCACGACGTAGCGGCCTTGCTTCAGCGTCTGATCGGGCGCATCGCGCAGGGTCACGTGAATGTCGAGGCGGCCGCCATCGGGCATCGCGTCGCGCGCGTTGATCGCGAGATTGAGCACCGCGAGCTCCAGCTGATTCGCGTCGGCCCGGGTCCACATTTCATTGCGCTCGAAGTCGTTGCCATAGCGGATGCTCGAGCCGAGCGACACCGCGATGATGTCGCGCATGCCTTGCAGCAGCGCGACCACGTCGATCGCTTGCAGATTCGGATTGCTGTTGCGCGAGAAGGTCAGCAGCTGGCCGGTCAGTTTCGCGCCGCGCTCGGTCGCGCGCTTGACGGTGGCCGCCATGCCGCGCAGGCGGTCGTCGCCGCTCACGCGCGCGATCAGTTCCGCGTTCACCATGATCACGTTCAGCAGATTGTTGAAGTCGTGCGCGATGCCGCCAGTCAGCTGGCCGAGCGCTTCCATCTTCTGCGATTGCACGAGCACGGCCTGCACCTTCGCGCGTTCGTGGATCTCGGCCATCAGCCGGTCATTGGCTGACGCGAGTTCGTGCGTGCGCGCGGCGATGCGGCTTTCCAGCGAATCGTTCAGTTGCTCCAGCGCGTCCTGTGCCTCGATCCGCTCGGCAAGGAGCCGTCGCGATTCATATTGCCGCCCGCGGGCCCGCAACGACGACGCGACCGCGCGCCGCAAGGTTTCCGAATTGAGCGGACGTTCGAGCACCACGACGTTGCCGAGCCGTTCGAGAACTTCGAGGCCGCGGGTGGATCGATGGCCGATACTGCGCGCGGCGAGCAGGATGAACGGGAAGTCGGACCATGCTGGCTGCCGTTCGAGCCACGCAAACAGGCCCGCGCCGTGGCCGTTCGCGAGCGCTTCCTCGGTCAGCAGCGCGGTGCCTGCGCCGGCGTCGAGCTCGCTGGTGAGCGCGTCGGCGTCGTCGCAGGTCACGCAGGCGCGCGCGTCGTTGTGCAACACAGCGGCGATCACTTCGGCGTCGCGGCCGAACGGTGCGAGGATGAGGACGCGCTGCTCCATCGCTTACTGTCCCGATGTGTCGATCAGATTGTTCGTCGCGCCGAGCATCGCGGTGCTGCCGCGATACGAGGGCAGGCCCGACAGCACGCCCTCGAAGTCACGCAGCGCTTCGCCGACCTCGATGCCTTGGGTGCCGAGGCGGAACTGGCGGATCGTGCGTTCATGATCGTTCGCGCGGCTCTTGACGGCGGTTACCGCGGTCAGCACTTCGCCGTGATGCTCGAAGTAGCGGAACAGCACGACCACGTCACTCAGATAACTGATGTCGACCTCGGTCTGCACCTCGCCGATGATGCCGTGCTGCCCGAGTACGAGCATCGTGACCACGCCTTGCTGATTCAGATAGCCGAGTAGCTCGTGCATGTGCAGCAGCAGGAAGCGCTCGCCGGGCATCGCCTGCAGATAGGCATTCAGGCTGTCGATCGCGACGTAGCGCACGCGCTCGTTTTCGACCGCGTTGCGCACGTCGCTCGACAGCTCTCCCGGTGAGATTTCCGCGGGATCGATCTGGCGCAGCGTCAGCAGACCGCTGTCGACATGCGGTGCGAGGTCCATGCCGAGCGACGCACAGCGCGAGACCAGTGTGCTGAGCGTTTCGTCGAACACGTAGTACGCGCAGCGATCGCCGCGTTCGAGCGCGGCAAGCAGGCACGACACGACGGTGGTGGTTTTGCCGACCCCCGACGGGCCGATGATCAGCGAATTGGTGCCGGGTACGAGGCCACCGCCTAGCAGCGCGTCGAAGCCGGGTGTACCGGTGCTCATCGGGCTCGTGCCGAATTCGCTGTGATGCTCGGCGGCGACCAGACGCGGATAGACGCGCAGACCGCCGGTGTTCAGCGTGAAGTCGTGATAGCCCTCGCGGAACTTGATGCCGCGCATCTTCGCGATGCGCAGGCGGCGGCGGTTGCCGCCGTAATCGTGGGCAATGTTGTCGAGGCTGATCACGCCGTGCACGATGCTGTGCAGCTGAATGCCGGAGGCGCTGGCCGACGTGTCGTCGAGCAGCAGCACCGTGCATGCGCGCGTCGAGAAATGGTGCTTGAGCGCGAGAATCTGCCGACGGTAGCGCAACGGGTTCTCCGCCAGCAGACGCAGTTCGGACAGGCTGTCGAGTACGACGCGCGCGGGCTTCAGTTCGTCGACGTGTTCGATCACGTTGCGCACGCTTTCGCCGAGTTCGACTTCGGCGGGGTGCAGCACGGTCTGTTCGTATTGCGGTTCGAGCCCTTCTTCGGGCAGCTGCTCGAGGATCTTGAAACGGCTTAGATCCCAGCCGTGGCTCGCGCCGATCGCGAGCAGTTCGGCATGGGTTTCGGACAGGGTGACGTAAAGACCGGTCTGCCCTTCGTCGAGGCCCTTGAGTAAGAATTGCAATGCCAGGGTGGTTTTACCCGTGCCTGGCACACCCTCTACGAGGTACATGCGGTTCGGCGTAAGACCACCGCCGAGGATGTCGTCGATTCCTTCGATGCCCGACGATAAGCGGGCGGGGATGGGGGCGGTGGTAGTCGACATGATGGTTGAAATGACGTCGGCAGTGGCTTTGATCGGAAACGGCGCGATGTTGCGGCCGGTATGGCGCCACGCAAGTTGTGTGCCGTCCTGCGGCGCCTGTGCGCTGGGTGCTCCCGCGCATAGGCATGGACCGTGCGGTGGACGGAGCTCGCTGCGAGCTTTTCTTCTGCAGCACTCTGGACGCTTTCACGCACAATATGAAAATCTGTCGACTCTCCGCTATCGCGCTTACCGCGGCATCGCTCGTTGCGCTGCTGCCGGTCGGCGCATCCGCCGACGATAGCCCCAGACCTTGCGGCGCGCTGAAACGGATCGTCGCCGCGGCGCCGGACGGCTTCGCCTCGCTGACGCCCGACGATGGCAAAGGCGTCGCGCAACCTTATGGCGATGACGCGCAATGCTCAGCCGCGCATCGCAGTTTCCAGTGCACATGGACGCCGCATCAGGCGGCGGGCTCGAACGCGGATGCATTGGAAGCGGTCGCGGCCGACATCGCGTCGTGCCTGCCCGACGCAACACACGATCAGAATTCGCCGGCACGTCAGCACTTTTATCTCGGCGCGAAGAATCGACGCACCGAAATCACGCTGACGCCGGAGGGGGCGAACCGGTTGCGGCTCGTTGTGTCGAGTAGGTAAGCGGTGGTTCCGTTCAGGCCGTGGCAGCCGGCCACCATGACCAGCCGCGTCGCGAGCGACGTAATTCGACGACCGACAGCGGAGCGATCTCGATGCGGCAGAACACGGTTGGCGATGCGCCGAGGGCATGCACGATTGCCGCTCGCAGCAGAGTTGCGTGGGTGATCGCGACGATGGTTCGACCGTGTGCAGAGGCCGCGAAGCTTGCTTCGTTGACCGCGTTGCATGAACGTACGTCCTCCTGTTGCGCGTCGAGCCACTTGCCGACCCGCTGCACGAGTCGATCGAACGATTCACCGCCGGGGGGCGCGGCGTCGGGCTCGCGTGTCCAGGCGGCGAGTTCGCGGGGTGTTTTGTCGGCAATGTCGGCGAGGCGCTGGCCGCGCCATTTGCCATAGTCGATATCCGCCAATGCGTCGGCAGGCGTGGCGCTCAGACCGAGCGCGACAGCCGTTTCGCGCGCGCTGGCGGCGGGGCTGGTGAACACGGTGGCGTCGGCGGGAAGCGCGAGACGGGCGCGCGCCGCTTCGGCTTCGGCGCGGCCGCGCGTGTCGAGCGGATCGTCGGCGGGGAAGCGGCCCGCGCGCTGCGCGGCCGTTGCCGCATGGCTCATCAGTAATAGTCGCGTATCCATTCTTTGCCTCGGCGCCCGATTCGCACTTGCCTGCGTGGCTTCATCGGCTCGCGGCGCGCGTTGCGAGGCAGCCCTCGCCGTCACGGAAGCCGCAGTTTAGCGCGTAGAATACTGACACTGCGAAGCACGGAAGCCGGTGAGAGCCCGGCGCGGTCGCGCCACTGTAATCGGCCTTGCAATCCACAAGAGCCGAAAGCCAGACCTGAGCTTCGCATCATTCCTCTGCAATCGACTTTCGGGGCGCGTCACCCCAGGAGATGTCCATCATGACCGAAGCTGTTTTCGATCGCGCCGCGCAACCGGCGGCCCAGCCCACTCCCATTCCTTTGCGCGAACTGCTGCCGTGGGTGGTGTTCGGCGGCTTGCTGCTGTTGCTCGCGCTTTACTTCGTTGGTGCGGAACAGGGCGCGACGTCGCTCGTGCCCGGCATGTACGTGCATGAGTTCGTGCACGACGGCCGCCATCTGCTGGGCTTTCCCTGCCACTAACGGAGTTCGACATGGTAGGTAAATTGTTGGTGCGCGGGATGCTCGCGGGCATCGTCGCGGGCTTGCTCACGTTCGCGTTCGCGCGAATCGTCGGCGAACCACAGGTCGATCAGGCCATTTCGCTCGAAGAAAAAGCTGCCGCCGCGCGCGGCGAGGCGCCCGAGCCCGAAATCGTGAGCCGCGAGACGCAGGCCGGCCTCGGCCTGCTGACCGGCGTGGTCACGTATGGCGCGGCATTCGGCGGTCTGTTCTCGCTGGTGTTTGCCTATGCGTACGGACGCGCGGGTATGTTGAGCGTGCGCGCGTTGTCCGCATGGCTCGCGCTCGGCGCATTCATCTCCGTCGTGGTCGTGCCGAATATCAAGTATCCGGCCAATCCGCCGTCGATCGGTGATCCGGAGACGATCGGCACACGCACGGGTCTGTTCTTTCTGATGATCGCAATCTCGCTCGCGACGATGGTGTTTTCGCTGAAGGTGCGGCGCCGCGCGGCGGCGAAGCTGGGTGCGTGGAACGGGTCGATTGTCGCGGGGCTCGTGTTCGTCGTGATCATCGCGGCCGTGCAACTGTCGATGCCGGTCATCAATGAAGTGCCGGCGACGTTCCCGGCGGTGCTGCTGTGGAAGTTCCGCGTTGCTGCGATCGGCATGCAGGTGGTCATGTGGACGACGATCGGGCTGCTGTTCGGCGCGATGGTCGAGCGCAGTGCTTTTATGCGTACGAATGCGCGGGTGACGATGAAGTCCGCCTGAATCGGACGGTGACGCGTGGCCGCACAAGCGGCCGCGCTTCGCGCGCAATTCGCGAGAATGGTTTTGGATCAAGTACTTGGTGCGGTTGTGGAGCGGTTATCCACAGCCTTGCGAACATTTTCTGTGGAAAAGCTGCTTAACGGCTTTTCGCAACTCCACTCGACGCGGCGCCCACGGGAATCCAACTGGATGCCTAACTAATTCAGATTGCGCGCGCCGCTGCTCATTTTTTAAGCTCTTCGACTTTTTAAAATAATTTGTGAGAAGGGTATTGACGGAGCGTGGGCCGCTCTCCATAATCTCGCTTCTCTGCTGCAGACGCAGCGACGCAAACGAAGCGGTGCCGGGTGGTGGTGGTTCAGGCGCAGCGGGTTTCGCGGATCGATCTTTAAAAACTAACAGCCGATAAGTGTGGGTGCTTGATGCGGAATGCGGCGGCGGATTCTCCGGAGTCTGCCGCAAGGCAAAAGTATCAGAAGCCTCACACAGTATTAGAGGAAGGTTTGTCTGTCGAAAGACGGATCAATCATCGTCAGTACGTTGAGTGAGCGACCGGTTCGTAACTGAACCGAAAACAGTAACAGGTTTGAACTGAAGAGTTTGATCCTGGCTCAGATTGAACGCTGGCGGCATGCCTTACACATGCAAGTCGAACGGCAGCACGGACTTCGGTCTGGTGGCGAGTGGCGAACGGGTGAGTAATACATCGGAACGTGTCCTGGAGTGGGGGATAGCCCGGCGAAAGCCGGATTAATACCGCATACGCTCTGTGGAGGAAAGCGGGGGATCTTTCGGGACCTCGCGCTCAAGGGGCGGCCGATGGCAGATTAGGTAGTTGGTGGGGTAAAGGCCTACCAAGCCGACGATCTGTAGCTGGTCTGAGAGGACGACCAGCCACACTGGGACTGAGACACGGCCCAGACTCCTACGGGAGGCAGCAGTGGGGAATTTTGGACAATGGGCGCAAGCCTGATCCAGCAATGCCGCGTGTGTGAAGAAGGCCTTCGGGTTGTAAAGCACTTTTGTCCGGAAAGAAAACCTCTGGGTTAATACCCCGGGGGGATGACGGTACCGGAAGAATAAGCACCGGCTAACTACGTGCCAGCAGCCGCGGTAATACGTAGGGTGCGAGCGTTAATCGGAATTACTGGGCGTAAAGCGTGCGCAGGCGGTGCTGTAAGACCGATGTGAAATCCCCGGGCTTAACCTGGGAACTGCATTGGTGACTGCAGCGCTGGAGTATGGCAGAGGGGGGTGGAATTCCACGTGTAGCAGTGAAATGCGTAGAGATGTGGAGGAACACCGATGGCGAAGGCAGCCCCCTGGGCCAATACTGACGCTCATGCACGAAAGCGTGGGGAGCAAACAGGATTAGATACCCTGGTAGTCCACGCCCTAAACGATGTCAACTGGTTGTCGGGCCTTCATTGGCTTGGTAACGTAGCTAACGCGTGAAGTTGACCGCCTGGGGAGTACGGTCGCAAGATTAAAACTCAAAGGAATTGACGGGGACCCGCACAAGCGGTGGATGATGTGGATTAATTCGATGCAACGCGAAAAACCTTACCTACCCTTGACATGGATGGAATCCTGGTGAGAGCTGGGAGTGCCCGAAAGGGAGCCATCACACAGGTGCTGCATGGCTGTCGTCAGCTCGTGTCGTGAGATGTTGGGTTAAGTCCCGCAACGAGCGCAACCCTTGTCCCTAGTTGCTACGCAAGAGCACTCCAGGGAGACTGCCGGTGACAAACCGGAGGAAGGTGGGGATGACGTCAAGTCCTCATGGCCCTTATGGGTAGGGCTTCACACGTCATACAATGGTCGGAACAGAGGGTTGCCAAGCCGCGAGGTGGAGCCAATCCCAGAAAACCGATCGTAGTCCGGATCGCACTCTGCAACTCGAGTGCGTGAAGCTGGAATCGCTAGTAATCGCGGATCAGCATGCCGCGGTGAATACGTTCCCGGGTCTTGTACACACCGCCCGTCACACCATGGGAGTGGGTTTTACCAGAAGTGGCTAGTCTAACCGCAAGGAGGACGGTCACCACGGTAGGATTCATGACTGGGGTGAAGTCGTAACAAGGTAGCCGTATCGGAAGGTGCGGCTGGATCACCTCCTTTCCAGAGCTATGCATTCCTTGCACTCAAGTGCTCACGCTTATCGGCTGTAGTTTGGTAGAAGCAACGCAGACAGACTCAGGGGTCTGTAGCTCAGTCGGTTAGAGCACCGTCTTGATAAGGCGGGGGTCGATGGTTCGAATCCATCCAGACCCACCACTGTCTTGTCTGGTGAGCTGGTCGGGTGAAACCTCTGGAGTGTGTGTTGTGTGAGACTGGGGGATTAGCTCAGCTGGGAGAGCACCTGCTTTGCAAGCAGGGGGTCGTCGGTTCGATCCCGTCATCCTCCACCAATCCTCAATGCGCAGGGTTCTGCATGAAGGCAGAGCGTTGCGCATTGGCGATTGAGCCAGTCAGAGCGGTACACGATCAAATCGTGATATCGGCTGTCGTTCTTTAACAATCAGGAAGAAGTAGTAAAGAGATTCACGAAAGCGTACCTGGAGATGGGTGCGTGAGTAGGTGAATCAGGGTTGTGATTGTATCGATGTATTTTAAGGGAATCGAGAGATTGCCTTTGGAATACGGCGCAACACGAATACTCAACCTGTAGCGGCATGTGATCTGCGGTGAGCAATCATTGAGACACACCCGTTATAGGGTCAAGCGAACAAGTGCATGTGGTGGATGCCTTGGCGATCACAGGCGATGAAGGACGCGGTAGCCTGCGAAAAGCTCCGGGGAGCTGGCAAACGAGCTTTGATCCGGAGATGTCCGAATGGGGAAACCCACTCCTAATGGAGTATCCATGACTGAATCCATAGGTCATGTGAAGCGAACGCGGTGAACTGAAACATCTAAGTAACCGCAGGAAAAGAAATCAACCGAGATTCCCAAAGTAGTGGCGAGCGAAATGGGATCAGCCTGTACTCTTTATTCTCATTGTTAGTCGAACGCTCTGGAAAGTGCGGCCATAGCAGGTGATAGCCCTGTAGACGAAAACAGCGGGAAAGAACTGGGTGTACGACAAGTAGGGCGGGACACGTGAAATCCTGTCTGAAGATGGGGGGACCATCCTCCAAGGCTAAATACTCGTGATCGACCGATAGTGAACCAGTACCGTGAGGGAAAGGCGAAAAGAACCCCGGGAGGGGAGTGAAACAGATCCTGAAACCGCATGCATACAAACAGTCGGAGCCTCGTAAGGGGTGACGGCGTACCTTTTGTATAATGGGTCAGCGACTTACATTCAGTGGCGAGCTTAACCGATTAGGGCAGGCGTAGCGAAAGCGAGTCCGAACAGGGCGTCCAGTCGCTGGGTGTAGACCCGAAACCAGGTGATCTATCCATGGCCAGGTTGAAGGCACGGTAACACGTGCTGGAGGACCGAACCCACTAACGTTGAAAGTTAGGGGATGAGCTGTGGATAGGGGTGAAAGGCTAAACAAACCTGGAAATAGCTGGTTCTCTCCGAAAACTATTTAGGTAGTGCCTCGTGTATCACCTTCGGGGGTAGAGCACTGTCATGGTTGTGGGGTCCATTGCGGATTACTTCGCCATAGCAAACTCCGAATACCGAAGAGTGCAATCACGGGAGACAGACATCGGGTGCTAACGTCCGGTGTCAAGAGGGAAACAACCCAGACCGCCAGCTAAGGTCCCCAAATATGGCTAAGTGGGAAACGAAGTGGGAAGGCTAAAACAGTCAGGAGGTTGGCTTAGAAGCAGCCACCCTTTAAAGAAAGCGTAATAGCTCACTGATCGAGTCGTCCTGCGCGGAAGATGTAACGGGGCTAAGCCATATACCGAAGCTGCGGATGCACATTAATGTGCATGGTAGGAGAGCGTTCCGTAAGCCTGCGAAGGTGCACTGGAAAGTGTGCTGGAGGTATCGGAAGTGCGAATGCTGACATGAGTAGCGATAAAGGGGGTGAAAGGCCCCCTCGCCGTAAGCCCAAGGTTTCCTACGCAACGTTCATCGGCGTAGGGTGAGTCGGCCCCTAAGGCGAGGCAGAAATGCGTAGCTGATGGGAAGCAGATTAATATTTCTGCACCATTGTGAAATGCGATGGGGGGACGGATCGCGGAAGGTTGTCCGGGTGTTGGAAGTCCCGGTCGCTGCATTGGAGAGGGTGCCCTGGCAAATCCGGGCACAGGACTCAAGGGTGTGGCGCGAGCTTCTTCGGAAGCGAAGCAACTGGAAGGGGTTCCAGGAAAAGCCTCTAAGCTTCAGTTTCACAGTGACCGTACCGCAAACCGACACAGGTGGGCGAGATGAGTATTCTAAGGCGCTTGAGAGAACTCGGGAGAAGGAACTCGGCAAATTGGTACCGTAACTTCGGGATAAGGTACGCCCTGGTAGCTTGACTGGCCTGCGCCAGAAGGGTGAAAGGGTTGCAATAAACTGGTGGCTGCGACTGTTTAATAAAAACACAGCACTCTGCAAACACGAAAGTGGACGTATAGGGTGTGACGCCTGCCCGGTGCCGGAAGATTAAATGATGGGGTGCAAGCTCCTGATTGAAGTCCCGGTAAACGGCGGCCGTAACTATAACGGTCCTAAGGTAGCGAAATTCCTTGTCGGGTAAGTTCCGACCTGCACGAATGGCGTAACGATGGCCACACTGTCTCCTCCCGAGACTCAGCGAAGTTGAAGTGTTTGTGATGATGCAATCTCCCCGCGGCTAGACGGAAAGACCCCATGAACCTTTACTGTAGCTTTGCATTGGACTTTGAACCGGTCTGTGTAGGATAGGTGGGAGGCTATGAAGCGTGAACGCCAGTTTGCGTGGAGCCGTCCTTGAAATACCACCCTGATCTGTTTGAGGTTCTAACCTTGGTCCGTAATCCGGATCGGGGACAGTGCATGGTAGGCAGTTTGACTGGGGCGGTCTCCTCCCAAAGTGTAACGGAGGAGTACGAAGGTACGCTAGGTACGGTCGGAAATCGTGCTGATAGTGCAATGGCATAAGCGTGCTTGACTGTGAGACTGACAAGTCGAACAGGTGCGAAAGCAGGTCATAGTGATCCGGTGGTTCTGTATGGAAGGGCCATCGCTCAACGGATAAAAGGTACTCTGGGGATAACAGGCTGATACCGCCCAAGAGTTCATATCGACGGCGGTGTTTGGCACCTCGATGTCGGCTCATCTCATCCTGGGGCTGTAGCCGGTCCCAAGGGTATGGCTGTTCGCCATTTAAAGAGGTACGTGAGCTGGGTTTAAAACGTCGTGAGACAGTTTGGTCCCTATCTGCCGTGGGCGCTGGATATTTGAAGGGGGCTGCTCCTAGTACGAGAGGACCGGAGTGGACGAACCTCTGGTGTACCGGTTGTCACGCCAGTGGCATCGCCGGGTAGCTATGTTCGGAAGAGATAACCGCTGAAAGCATCTAAGCGGGAAACTCGCCTTAAGATGAGATATCCCCGGGGCTTCGAGCCCCTTGAAGGGTCGTTCAAGACCAGGACGTTGATAGGTCAGGTGTGCACGTACAGTAATGTACTGAGCTAACTGATACTAATTGCCCGTAAGGCTTGATCCTATAACAGGTGTGTCTCGACAACCGTCAGCGCTTCAGCGCTTACGGGTGTCCGATCCCCGAAGGGGATGAAGACATGCCGGTTGAGATCGGTGTTGTGCCAGAAACAACACAACCCCACACACGAATCCTTTACGCTTCTTCCCGATTGGCTGTGGCGCCGGGTTGACCCCAACCTGAGAGCGACGCAGCAACCCGTCATGCCTGATGACCATAGCGAGTCGGTCCCACCCCTTCCCATCCCGAACAGGACCGTGAAACGACTCCACGCCGATGATAGTGCGGATTGCCCGTGTGAAAGTAGGTAATCGTCAGGCTCCCCCAAAGCCAGAAACCCCACCCCCAGCGGTGGGGTTTTTGCGTTTACGCGGCCGTCATCGGCAGAGATGACGTTCCCGTGACAATCCAGCCGCCGCAATTCGACAATACGACGCCGGAAAGTGCGCGCGTCAACTCTCTTTCAATCGTTCGCGCTATGCTCACGTATTCCTTTCGGAAGCGCTGGCATTGAACGACCTATGGGATCAGATCTGTCATTGCAAACCTACGGCGCGGATTCGTCGGGTATGGTCTGCGGTTTCCGGTTTTCGCCGACGCTCGCCGGACGGCCGATCGACGCGGATGAAGTCATCGACTGGTTCAGCGAGCGTGAGGACGATGCCGACACTACTGCAAAGGACGCCAGCGAGTTTCTATGGCTTCATTTCAATCTCGCGCATAGCGCGAGCGAGCGCTGGATGCGCACGCAACTCGATCTGCCCGAGACGTTTTTCGATGCCTTGCGCGAAGGCTCCCATTCGACACGGATCGAGCATGCGGACGGCGCACTGCGCGCGGTCGTCAACGACGTCATGTTCAACCTCGAATTCATCCCGTCCGAAATCGCGACGCTGTGGATCTACGCAACCAGGCGGCTCATCGTCACCGCGCGGCTGAAGCCGCTGCGCTCGGTCGACCGTTTGCGCGCGTCGGTACGGCAAGGGGAAGTATTCAGGTCGCCTGCCGAGTTGCTCGTTCATTTGATGCGCGACCAGGCCGACCTTCTCGTGCAGATCGTCCGCCGAACGAGTGCCGACGTCGATCGTATCGAGGACCGTTTTCTGTCGCAACGGCCGACGCAAAACCGCCTCGACCTCGGCGCGATGCGTCGCACGCTGACACGCCTGCAACGGATGCTGGCGCCCGAACCGGGTGCGATTTTCCGCTTGCTGGCGAGGCCGCCTCGCTGGCTTCATGTGGAAGACGTGCAGGATCTGCGTGAATCGACGGAGGAGTTCTCGGTGGTGCTTTCGGACGTGGCCGGATTGATCGAGCGGGTCAGATTGCTGCAGGAGGAAATCACCTCGCGCCTCGAGGAGCAGAACAACCGCACGCTCTTCACACTGACGCTCGTTACCGTGCTGGCGATGCCAATCAATATCGTCGCTGGCTTCTTCGGCATGAACGTCGGTGGCATTCCGCTCGCCGAGAACAAGCATGGATTTTGGGTGATGGTGCTGCTGGTCGCCGGCTTTACCGGGCTGACAGGCTGGTGGGCATTTCGGCGCAGAAGGGAGCGCTAGAACGCGCCGCAGATTTGGCCCGCTTCTTACGAGGCCAAACCCACCGGCGCGAGTGAAACCAGAACATGCCCGTCTTCGAATACGCTTCTCAGCGATTCGAAGAGGGCAAGTACTCGTTGATTACTCCCGTGCGTTATTCGAGCGCGGCAGCCGGCCCAAAGAACTCATAACGGCTCTGCGATTCCGGCACGCCGATCGCCTTCAGGCATTTCTTGATCGCCTTCATGAACGCGATGGGCCCGAGGAAATACACGTCGACATCGCGCGTTTCCGGCAGCCACTTCTTCAGATTCGCTTCGTCGACATAGCCGACTGCGTGCGCGTCGGCGTCGCCATCACGACGCTGCTCGTAGCAATAGAAGCGCTTCAATTGCGGATGGCGCGCGGCCAATGCATCGATGGCGCCGCGGAATGCATGCACGCCACCATGACGGGCCGCGTGAATGAAATGCACCGGACGATTGGTCTTCAGCGCGGCCTGCAGCATCGCCATCGTCGGCGTTATACCGACGCCGCCGCTGATCAGCACCAACGGCTTGTCGCCAGGTTGCAGCGTAAATTCGCCGGCCGGCGCGAACAGTTCGAGCGTGTCGTTTTCCTTCATCTGCTCGTGCAGATACGTCGACACGGTTCCATTCGGTTCGTGTTTCACGCTAATGCGATATTCGCGACCATCGCTCATTGCTGACAGCGAATAGTTGCGACGCACTTCTTCGCCGTCGATCACCAGACGCACGCCAATGTACTGCCCCGGCTTGAATGCGAGCAATTCGCCGCCGTCATCGGGACGCAGATAGAACGACGTGATCTCGTCGCTTTCACGCACTTTGCGCGCGACGCGGAACAGCCGCGTGCCGCGCCAGCCGCCGGGCGCTGCTGCGCTTTCCGCGTAGATTTTCTCTTCGAGTCCGATCAACAAATCCGCGAGTTGCTGATACGCGGCGGCCCACGCTTCGATCACGGCGTCGGTTGCGACGTCCGCGCCGAGTACTTCACGAATCGCGCGCAGCAGGCACTTGCCGACGATCGGATAGTGCTCAGGCTGCACGTTCAGCGACACGTGCTTGTTGATCACCTGCGCGACGAGCCCGCCCAGTTGCTCGAGCTGATCGATGTGGCGTGCGTACATCACCACGCCGTTGGCCAGCGCACGCGCCTGCGAGCCGCTCGCCTGATGGGATTGATTGAAGATCGGGCGCACTTCCGGGTGCTCGCTAAGCATCACGCGGTAGAAGTGCGTGGTGAGCGCCTCGCCGCCGCTTTCCAGGAGCGGAACGGTTGCTGTGATAATGGCGCGGTGTTCGGCGGATAACATATTTTTAAGTCCTGGTGAGAGTCTGTGTGAGCGTCTGTCTATCAGCGAGTGTCACAGCCGGTTCCGGCAGACTGCCTCTACTATCCACGAATCGTGCCAGGTATAAAATGCATGTAGATCAACGATCTGGCAAACAGGATGGTGCATTCGACCCTGGTCGAAAAGACTCAACCCGCAGTCGATCTGACTACGGAGGCGGTCCTCGACGTTCTTACCCCGCTGATTCTCGACCTGTCGCGCGAGCTGTCCGAGCGCGAGCGTTATCGACGTCTGCTCAGCGCGCTGCGCTCGCTGTTTCCTGGCGACGCGGCCGCATTGCTGCGCCTCGAAGGCGATACGCTGGTGCCGCTCGCGATCGACGGCTTGAGCAGCGATACGCTCGGGCGGCGTTTTCGCGTCGCCGAGCATCCGCGCTTTCAGGCGCTGCTGGCCCAGCCGGGGCCGACGCGCTTCGCGGCTGACTCCGAACTGCCCGATCCCTACGATGGCCTCGTGCAAGGCATGGCGGCCGGGCACCTCGAAGTGCACGACTGCCTGGGGTGCCCGCTGTTCATCCGCGGCGAGCCTTGGGGGTTGCTGACGCTCGACGCACTCGACCCGGCGCGCTTCGACACACTCGACATGGCTTCGCTGCAGGCATTTCTCGGCCTCGCGGCCGCGACCGTCAGCGTCGTCGAACGCATCGACGCGTTGGCGCGCAATGGCGAGGAGGCGCAGCGTCGCGCGGAAGCTTATCGGCTGGCGAGCAGCGAGAGCCGGCGCGAGCTGATCGGCAGCAGCGACGCGCATCGCCGCATGGTGAAGGAGATCGAGGTGGTGGCCGCCAGCGATCTGACCGTGCTCGTCACCGGCGAGACCGGCGTCGGCAAGGAGCTGGTCGCGAACGCGATCCACGCGCTGTCGCCGCGCGCGAACAAGCCGCTGATCAGCCTGAACTGCGCCGCGTTGCCCGATACGCTCGTCGAAAGCGAGTTGTTCGGGCACGTGCGCGGCGCGTTTTCGGGAGCGTCGGCGGATCGGCGCGGCAAGTTCGAACTCGCCGACGGCGGGACCATTTTCCTCGACGAGGTCGGTGAGTTGCCGCTCGCGGTGCAGGCGAAGCTGTTGCGCGTGCTGCAGAACGGCCAGTTGCAGCGCATCGGCTCGGACCACGAACACAGAGTCGACGTGCGGCTGATCGCCGCAACCAATCGCGATCTCGCCGAAGAAGTGCGCGCGGGCCGCTTTCGCGCCGACCTCTATCATCGTCTCAGCGTATATCCGCTGCGCGTTCCGCCGTTGCGCGAGCGTGGCCGCGACGTGCTGCTGCTGACGGGCTTCTTCCTCGAAGACAATCGCTCGCGGCTCGGTTTGCTGAGCCTGCGTCTTGCGGCTGACGCGCAGGCCGCGTTGCTGCGCTACTCATGGCCCGGCAATGTGCGCGAACTCGAGCATCTGATCGGACGCAGTGCGCTGAAGGCGTTGGCGGCCAGTCGTGAGCGCCGCCGGATTTTGACGTTGACCGCCGCGGACTTCGCGTTGTCCGACCTACCAGAAAATGAAGCCGAGCAAACGGCCACGCAGAGCGAGGAAAGCGAGACGAAAGACTTTCGCAGCGCGGTCACCGAGTTCGAACGCAATCTCGTTCTCGAAGCGCTGGTCCGCAACAGGCACAACTGGGCGGCGGTCGCGCGCGAGCTGAGGCTGGACCGGGCGAATCTGAATCGGCTGGCGAAACGGCTCGGGCTCAAATAAGCGGGCAGGTGAAGGAGCACCGCAGCGCAGCTCGGTAAAGCAATCAGGTCGGGTCTCGTCGAATCTCTCATCGCGCTGAAAACAGATTGTCATCGCTTCGCGCTGGGCCTAACGTCTTAATCAAAACCAAAGGCCCGCTTCGGAAAATCGAACTTCGCGGCACACGGCGCGTCGGTCATAGTGGGCCCTAACGAGAACCAACACACTAAACCAGGAGACTCCGCCATGTCCACTGCCCCACAGAGGCTCGACGATTGGCTCAACAAACAGGCGGTGACCGAAGACGACATCACCGCGTTTCCGTTAGCGGCGCTCGCCGCCACGCTCGATCGCGAAGAAAGCGGCAACACAGTGCCGCCGTTGTGGCACTGGTTGTACTTCCTGCCGGTCGCGCCGCTCTCCGAAGTCGGTCCCGACGGACATCCGAAGCGTGGCGGTTTTCTGCCGCCCGTGCCACTGCCGCGCCGCATGTGGGCTGGCGGCCGGCTCACGTTTCATGCGCCGCTGAAGATCGGTGAGCACGCGCGGCGCACGTCGACGATCGCCAATATCGAGGACAAGACCGGCCGCTCGGGCCGCCTCGTGTTCGTCACCGTGCAACACACGATTGAAGTCGATGGTGAGTTGAAGCTCGAAGAGGAGCACGACATCGTCTATCGCGACGCGCCGCAACAGGGGGCGCGGCCGCAACAGCCGGCGCCCGCGCCCGAGGGCGAAACGTGGCGTCGCACGATCGACGCCGACGCCGTGATGCTGTTCCGCTACTCGGCGCTGACTTTCAACGGCCATCGCATTCATTACGACCATCCCTATGTCACGCAAGTCGAAGGCTATCCGGGCCTCGTCGTGCATGGCCCGCTGATCGCGACGCTGCTCGTCGATCTCGTGCGCCGCGAACTGCCGCAAGCGACGCTGCAAGGCTTTGCGTTTCGCGCGCTTCGTCCCACGTTCGCGGATCAGCCGTTCACGGTATGCGGCAAGCCCGCGGCCGACGGCAAGACCATCGACCTGTGGGCGAAGGACCACGAAGGTTATCTGACCATGCGCGCGACCGCCGCGCTCGCCTGAATTTCCACGAGACTCGACTATGCAAACCATGCAACACGATTCGTTCCAGGACATTCGAGAGGCCGTGCGCGATCTGTGTCAGCAGTTTTCCGGCAAGTACTTCCGCAAGGTCGACGAGGCGCGCGACTATCCGGAAGAGTTCGTCGACGCGCTGACGAAGGCCGGCTGGCTCGCCGCGCTGATCCCGCAGGAATTCGGCGGCTCGGGGCTCGGGCTCACGGAAGCGTCGGTGATCATGGAAGAGATCAATCGCGCGGGCGGCAACTCGGGTGCGTGCCACGGGCAGATGTACAACATGGGCACGTTGCTGCGGCATGGTTCGGAAGAACAGAAGCGCAAGTATCTGCCGAAGATCGCGAACGGCGACTTGCGTCTGCAATCGATGGGCGTGACCGAGCCGAGCACCGGCACCGATACGACGAGAATCAAGACCACCGCCGAACGGCGCGGTGACCGTTACGTGATCAACGGTCAGAAGGTGTGGATCTCGCGCGTGCAGCACTCGGACCTGATGATCCTGCTCGCGCGCACCACACCGCTCGCGGACGTGAAGAAAAAATCGGAGGGCATGTCGATCTTCATCGTCGATCTGCGCGAAGCGACCGGTCATGGCCTGACCGTGCAGCCGATTCTGAACATGGTCAATCACGAGACCAACGAGCTGTTTTTCGACAACCTCGAAATCCCGGCCGAGAATCTGATCGGTGAGGAAGGACAAGGCTTCAAATACATTCTCGATGGCCTCAACGCGGAGCGCACGCTGATCGCCGCGGAATGCATCGGCGACGGTTACTGGTTCGTGGATAAAGTCACCGAGTACGCGAAGGAGCGCGTCGTGTTCGGCCGACCGATCGGACAGAACCAGGGCGTCCAGTTTCCGATCGCGCGCTCGTTCATCAATGTCGAGGCAGCGAGCCTGATGCGCTTCGAAGCGGCACGTCGTTTCGACGCGCATCAACCGTGCGGTGCACAAGCGAACATGGCCAAGCTGCTCGCGGCGGATGCGTCGTGGGAAGCGGCCAATGCGTGCCTGCAATTTCACGGCGGGTTCGGCTTCGCGTGCGAATACGACGTCGAGCGCAAGTTTCGGGAAACGCGTCTGTATCAGGTCGCGCCGATTTCGACCAATCTGATCCTCTCGTACGTGGCCGAGCATATCCTCGGGCTGCCGCGTTCATTCTGACCCGCTGGCGGACATCATGAGACCACTCGACGGTATCAAGGTCATCACGCTCGAACACGCGATCGCCGCACCGTTCTGCACGCGTCAACTGGCCGATCTCGGCGCGCGCGTGATCAAGATCGAACGGCCCGGCGTCGGCGATTTTGCGCGCGGCTATGACGAACGTGTGCATGGACTGTCGTCGCACTTTGTGTGGACCAATCGCTCGAAAGAAAGTCTTTCGCTCGACCTGAAGCAACCCGCGGCGGCGGAGATTCTCGATGCATTGGTTGCCGATGCCGACGTGCTCGTGCAGAACCTCGCACCGGGTGCTGCCGAACGGCTCGGCCTCGGCTACGACACGCTGAGCCAGAAGTATCCAAAACTGATCGTCTGCGATATTTCCGGCTACGGCGCGGACGGTCCGTATCGCGACAAGAAGGCGTACGACCTGCTGATTCAAAGCGAGTCCGGCTTTCTGTCTATCACCGGCTCGCCCGGCGCGCCGGCGAAGGCGGGCTGTTCGATCGCGGATATCGCGGCAGGTATGTACGCGTATTCGAATATCCTGAGCGCGCTGTTGCAGCGGGGACGCACGGGGCGCGGTTGCCGTATCGACGTGTCGATGCTCGAGAGCATGGTCGAGTGGATGGGTTATCCGCTCTACTACGCGATCGACGGTCAGCCGCAGCCCGCGCTCGCGGGCGCCGCGCATGCAACGATCTATCCGTACGGACCGTTTCCCGCAGGCGACGGCAAGACGGTCATGCTAGGCCTGCAGAACGAACGCGAGTGGAAGCTGTTCTGCGAGCGCGTGCTCGAACAACCTGAGCTAGCAAGCGACGAACGCTTCGCATCGAACTCGAAACGCACCGCGGCGCGCAATGCATTGCGCGAGGTGATCGTCGCGGCGTTCGCAAAGCTGAGCGCCGCGCAGGTGATCGAGCGACTCGATCAGGCGGGCATCGCGAACGCGCAGATGAATACGCTCGCGGACGTGTGGGCACATCCGCAATTGAAGGCGCGCGAGCGCTGGCAGGAAGTCGGCACGGCAGCGGGCGCGATACCGGCATTGCGTCCTCCGGGTTTGCCTTCCGACATCGAGCCTCGGATGGACCCCGTACCCACGCTTGGTCAACATACCGAAACAATTCTGCGTGAGCTTGGCTACGACAATGTCCGTATCGACGCGCTGCGCGCGGCCGGCACGATCTGATGCAGTAAGCCTGTATCGCTTCGCGCCGGCACGCAGACGATGCGGGATGACGAGGCGGTATTTCGAGCGAACCAAATGTAGCCTGGCATAACACGGCGCACGACACTCATGAACGACCATCCCAGTCTCACGCTTGCCACTTTCGCCGCGCAACTCGACTTCGACAGCGTGCCGCATGAGGTCGTCGAGCGGACCGTCAACCTGTACGTCGATTGGCTCGGCTCGGCGCTGGCCGGCAAAGGCGCTCGCCCGGTCGAGACGGTCGCCCGGTTTGCGCGCGCGGCGGCCGGTGCGACCAACGAGGGCCTCTGCGAGGTGCTGATCGATCGCGGCCGCACCACGCCGTATTTCGCCGCGATGATCAACGGCGCTGCATCGCATTTCGCCGAACAGGACGACGTGCACAATGGCTCGGTGTTTCATCCGGCGACCGTCGTGTTTCCGGTTGCGCTCGCGTTGGCACAGGCAAAGCGAGCGTCAGGGCGCGACTTCATCGCGGCGGCCGTGGCGGGCTACGAGGTCGGCATTCGCATCGGCGAATTTCTCGGGCGCTCGCACTACAAGGTGTTTCACACCACGGGCACGGTCGGCACGCTCGCGGCGGCGGCAACTGCAGGACGTTTGCTGGGTTTGTCGCCGTCGCAGATGCTCGACGCGTTCGGCTCGGCGGGCACGCAGGCGAGCGGCCTGTGGGAATTTCTGCGCGACGCCGCCGACTCGAAGCAACTGCACACCGCAATGGCCGCCGCGAACGGCCTGATGGCCGCGCAACTCGCCGCCGACGGCTTCAAGGGCGCGACGCATATCCTCGAAGGCGCGCAGGGCATGGCCGCGGGCATGTCGAGCGATGCCGATCCGGCGCGCCTCGTCGATCGGCTCGGCAGCCGCTGGGCGACCGCGGAGACGTCGTTCAAGTATCACGCGGCGTGCCGCCATACGCATCCGGCCGCCGATGCGCTGCTCGCTGTGGTGCAGGCGCATCGTCTCGCGCCGCGCGACATCGTGAAGGTCGTCGCGCACGTGCATCAAGGCGCGATCGATGTGCTCGGTCCCGTGATCGCGCCGCGTACCGCGCATCAGGCCAAGTTCAACATGGGCACGGTGCTCGGGCTCGTCGCGCATCACGGCTATGCGGGCGTGACCGAATTCGAGCAGGGTTTCGACGCGAACGAGATCGTTGTGTTTCGCGACAAGGTCACGATGGCGCTCGATGCTGAAGTCGACGCCGCCTATCCCGCACGCTGGATAGGCAAGGTCACGGTGACCACGACCGACGGTCGCGTGTTCGACGGGCGTGTCGATGAGCCGAAGGGCGATCCGGGGAACACGTTGTCGCGCGGCGAGATTGCGACGAAGCTGCATCGGCTGGCGGCATTCTCGGGTGCGGCTAGTGACGAGGAGGCGGCGCAACTGCTCCGCCGCGCGTGGCGTGTCGCGGAGGAGACGCAGATTGGCCCGCTATTCGATGCAACTTCGCGCACGACGGTGGCAGCATGAGCGCGCTGCCCCGGTCATATCTGTTCGTGCCTGGCAATCGGCCTGAGCGGTTCGACAAGGCCTATGCGGCCGGCGCGGATGCGGTGATTCTCGATCTGGAAGACGCGGTGCAGCCGGATCAGAAAGTGCCGGCGCGCGCGGCGGTGGTGGCCGCGGTATCGGCCAACGCATCGCGGGCCGCGTGGGTGCGTATCAATGGCTCGGGTACGCAATGGTTTCCAGACGACGTTGCGGCGCTCGTTGGGCAGAGTGGCGTCGCGGGAATCGTGCTGCCGAAGGCCGAGACGCGCGAACAGATCTGCGCGGTGCTGGCGAACGCGCATCGGGCGTTGAGCGTACTGCCGATTATCGAGACTGCGCGCGCGTTCGCGAATCTTGCCGAGTTGTGTAGCGCGCCGCGCGTGCTGCGTATCGTGTTCGGAACGCTGGATTTTCAGGTCGATCTCGGCATAGATGGGGATGACGAGGAGTTGCATTTGTTTCGCTCGCAAATCGTGCTTGCGTCGAGGCTGGCTGGCATCGGTGCGCCAGTGGATGGCGTGTCGACGACCATTACCGATGCTGATGCGGTGCAAGCCGATGCGCGGCGCGGGCGGCGGTTTGGTTTCGGCGGCAAGCTCTGCATTCATCCGAAGCAGATCGACGCGGTGCACCGTGCATATGCATGGAGCGACACCGAAGTGGAGTGGGCGCGACGGGTGCTTTCTGCCGTCGAAGCGAACCACGGCGCCGCGGTTGCGGTGGATGGGCGGATGGTCGATATGCCGGTGATCCTGCGGGCGCGGAGAGTTTTGGGCAATTCCGGAAGCTTCTGACAATGTGGTTTTCGTCGTGCCTTCATAGCAGGATTCCTATTCATCGCCTGTCGGTCATTCGGACGATGTACCGGTAAGCATCTCACGCAAGGGAATACCCTTCCATCATCGCACTTGAATAGTTAGCAGATCACATGCTAGATTGAATTGTTAGCGGTAACAAAACTCGCCGGAAAAGAAGAGAAGACCCGTTCCTTTCAGCACGTCAGGTAAATACCCTCTCGATGAGTACTATTCAAAATCCAGTTCTGCGCGGCTTTAATCCGGACCCTTGCGTATGCCGTGGCAAGGATGCGTGGTATATCGCGGTTTCAACGTTTGAATGGTATCCGGGCGTTCTCATTTACGAATCGAAAGACTTCGTCAACTGGGAACTCAGGGCCACTCCTCTGGACAGGTTATCGCAATTGAACCTGATCGGAGAGCAGCCGTCCGGAGGCATATGGGCACCGGCCCTGTCCTATCACGACGGTCTTTACTGGCTCGTCTATACCGACACCAAGGCATGGAAAGGCGAGCAGAAGATCTCCCCGCTGCGCGACATGCATAACTACCTCGTGACCGCGCCGGACATCACTGGACCTTGGTCAGAGCCGGTGCATCTCGTGTCCGGTGGATACGATCCATCCCTGTTCCACGACGAATCCGGCAAAAAGTGGCTCGCTTATATCCGGCGCGACTTCAGAGGAATCTACGAAGATCTTTTCGTCGGAATCGTTCTGCGGGAATACTCGGTACAGGAGGAAAAGTTGATCGGTGAAGAGCGCGTCATCTACAAAGGCGCCAACCTGAAGACCGATTACTTCATGAAATGTCAGATATACGAGGCTCCCCATTTGCTGAAGAAGGGGGACTGGTACTACCTGATCACGGCGGAGGGCGGCACAGGCTATACGCAGGCAACGTGTGTATCCAGGTCCCGCGATATCTTCGGTCCATACGAGCTTCATCCTGACACGCCGATGCTCACGTCGCGCGACGCGAATGGACGGATCCAGCGGACCGGCCACGGCAATCTGGTCGAGGGTCCGAACGGCCAGTGGTACATGACGTTCCTCGGATCGAGACCAATCGACGCGCAAACGAAGCGCTCGCCGCTAGGACGTGAGACCTGCATCGCGCCGATCGAATGGCATGCAGACTGGCCTCGTCTCGCCACTGGCGGGGTGGTTCCCGCCGAAACCTTCGCGATCGACTCGGATATCGACCAAAGGCTCGACAGCAGTTGGGCGATCGATTTTGGACAATGTGCCGCTCTGCCGCTGGAACTGCAGAGTCTACGCATTCCCATTAGCGACGACTGGTGCAATCTTCACGATCGTCCGGGCTATCTGCGGATAAGGGGTCAAGAGTCACCGACTTCGCGCTTCCATCAGAGCATGCTGGCCTGTCGCATCCGTGACTGGCAGTTCGAAGTCGAAACGGCGCTGGAATTTTCGCCGAAGTCATATCTGCACATGGCTGGACTCATGGCGCGTTACGACGAAAACACCTTCTACTACCTGTTCGTCACGCGCGACGACGACGGCACGAAAATCCTGTCCTACATGGAAATGGATGCCGGCAGCTTCGCCTACAGCAATCGACTGGCGACGCTGCCCGAGTCCACCGGCATCGACCTGCGAATTCGCGTCGTGGACGCGAAATTGCGCTTCTTCTATCGCTTGACGCAGGGTGACTGGAAGGATCTCGGACTGGAAAAGGATTTCACGAAACTGAGCGACGAATATGCGACCCCAATCGGCTTCACGGGGGCTTTCGCAGGTATCACCGTCAACGACATGCTCGGCTTTCGCGAGCCTGCCGACTTCAAGTCGTTCTCATATCGCCAACTGACCGGCTAGAACCCGAATTTCGCTTCGCCGCTGTCGCTTAATTAGAAGGAAGACCTCATGCGCTTTCGTTGGAGACATCGCTATCTCGTGCTGCTGATTCTGTTCGCGATCTATCTGCTCTGTTACATGGACAGAATGATCATGGCAGCGGCTATTCCATTTATTGCGTCGGAGTTTCATCTGTCGGCGATGGAGATGGGAGGAATCCTCAGTGCGTTCTTCTTCAGCTACGCGCTATGTCAGATTCCGGCCGGCCTGCTTGCAGACAGATTCGGCCCGCGACTGATGACGACGATCGGCATCACGTGGTGGACGATTTTCACCGCGCTTACCGGACTGTGCAATTCGCTCGGCTTGATGCTGGTGGTGCGGGTCGCATTCGGCGTCGGCGAAGCGCTCTTTCCTCCGGCCGCGTTCAAGGCACTATCGGCATGGTTCCCGAAGCGTGAATTGGGCCGGGCGACCGGGCTGATGATGACCACGAATGCGTTGGGACCCGCGCTGGCGCCACTGTTCGTGGCGGCCGTGATGGCCGCGTGGGGATGGCGCGCGATTTTCACGAGTCTGTTTATCCCCGGTATCGCGATGGCGATATTCGGCTGGATCTACATCAGAAACAGCCCGACGGATAGCAAGCACGTTTCGAATATCGAATTAGAGGAAATCGGCACCAGCGAAAAGGCTCAGTCTGGCTCCGCCGGCAAAGCGGATTTTGCTGGACTGGTGAAAACGCCGCTGGTCTGGTGGTGCTTTGTCACCTTGTTCGTATTCAGCATCGCCTCGTGGGGCATCATGAGCTGGTTCCCGACGTATCTGCTGAAAGCGCGCGGCCTTTCGACGGCCAAAATGGGCATTATGGCGTCGGTGCCATTTCTGGTCGGCACGATTGCCTATTGCATCACGGGCTTTCTCTCCGACAAGTTCTTCCGCAATCGTCGCGAACTGCTGGTCGTCCTAGGCTGCATCGTGGCCGCCATCTTTGCCTATCTGACGGCCCATGCGGAGACCGCGGAAACGGCGGTGTTCTATCAGACGATCGGCTATTTCTTCTCGACCATGGCCGGCTGTTCTTTGTACACGATCCCGAACGTCGCGCTGCCGAACAAGGTCGTCGGGTCGGCAATCGGCTTTGTCAATGCAGCGGGTCAACTGGCAGGATTTCTTTCTCCGCTGATCGTCGGTTACATCCTGACCAGGACGAATAACGACTTCAATGTCGTTTTCCACCTTTTCGTCGGCTGCTTCTTGCTGGCTTCGGTTTCCGCATGGTTCATCAATACGAGGACGGATCGCAGTGACACTGTCACTCAGGCCGACGGTAGAGAAGCGGCCGCGCAGAACCATGCAGCCGGATAAATGGCGCGACGGGTCTTGGGCCGGCGATAATGCCGGCTCAGTCACCACCTGCTTTGATTCGCGCGACCATGAAATCGAGGATCGAAAATTTTTCGAGCGGGATTAGCGTGTTTGCGGCGGTAGTCGACGCCGGTACGTTCGCGGCTGCGTCGGAAGTGATCGGAATGTCGCCGCCCGGCGTGAGCCGGGCGATTGCAAGGCTGGAAAAGAGATTGAAGATCCGGCTCTTCAATCGAACTACACGGTCCGTATCCCTGACGGACGAGGGCCGCCGTTTTTACGAGCAGGTCATGCCGCACCTCGCAGGCTTGGAGGAGGCCGCCGTGGCCGCGGCTGGCGGCGCATCGGCGGTGCGGGGAAAGTTGCGGGTCAACCTCGATCCGGTGTGTTACCGGGCGATACTCGGCCAACGACTCGATCAGTTCATGGATGCGCATCCCGAGCTCGAGATCGAGTTCATCGCGCGCGACCATCTCGGCGATCTCGTTCTCGAGGGCTTCGATCTCGCGCTGCGGTTCGGCGAGCCGAGGACGTCGACTCTCGTCGCACGCAAGCTGCTCGACACGGCCGTGGTCACAGTTGCCGCACCGTCGTACATTGCACGACGCGGGCGCCCGGCAAAGCCGGAAGACCTCGAAGGCCCGAGCCACCGATGCCTGGAATTCCGCAACTCGGAGACAGGCAAGCCGTTTCCCTGGGAATTCCATCGCAAACGCAAGCACGTTGTGATTGCGCCGCGGGGACGATTGACGGTGAACGACCCTGGCGCGCTACTGAACGCGTGCCTCGCTGGCTCCGGGATCGCGCAGATGCTTCTGTTCGGTGCCGAGCACCTGATTGCCGAAGGGCGGCTGATCAACCTCTTTCCCGACTGGCCTGACGAGCGCTATCCCCTGTACGCCTGCTATCCGTCACGCCATCACATTCCGGCGAAGACGCGCGCCTTTCTGGACTTCGTCGCCGAGTTGGCAAGCGCCCACTAGTGAGTGGCCGTTACACAAACGGCCTGCATTAACCAACCTCTACGCGGTTCCGGCCGCTGTCCTTGGCGCGATACAACGCCAGGTCCGCGCGCTTGACGATGGCGCCGACGTCATTCTCACCAGGTCGGCGCTCGGTCACGCCGATGCTGACCGTAAACGGAATCGGTTTGCCGAGCCGCCACGGATGCTCGAAGTTCTGCTGCTCGATCGTCTGGCGCAGGTTTTCGGCCACGCTCGTCGCCTGTTCGATATCGAGGCCCGGCAGCGCGGCGACGAACTCCTCGCCGCCCCAGCGCGCAAACACGCCGATGCGCCAATCGGCGCTCATGACGACTTTGGCCATCACGCGCAGCACTTCGTCGCCGATGTCGTGTCCGAAACTGTCGTTGATCTTCTTGAAGTAATCGATATCGAGGAGAAAGATCGAAAGCTTGCTGTCCGACGCCAGCAGGTTCTCGACCGTGTCCGCGAATTCCCTTCGATTGGGCAGGCCGGTCAGCTCGTCGGTCACGGCCTGCTTCTGGAGTAGATCCATCAATTGAACACGATCGGCGATGTCGCGAATCACGGCGGTGAATTCGATCAGGCCGCCCACATTGATCTTCGAGATCGCGATCTCGACGGGCAGCAGCGAGCCGTCGCGATGCAGCCCATAGACGCGGTTGCGCTCGTCCATTTGCCGTGAGCGCACCGGCGAGCGGGCGAATTGATGAACGTATTGGGAGTGATTGGCGCGATAACGCTCGGGCAGCAGTTCCGTGATGGGGTGCCCCACCATCTCCTCGGCCGAATAGCCGAAAAGGTTTTCTGCAGCGCGATTGAACAGAGTGATGCAGTGCTGCTGATCGATCGTAATGATCGCGTCATAGGCGGCATCCACCACCGAGCGGAAACGCGACGTGCTGACTTCCAGCTCGTGCATCAACTCCATCTTTGCGGTGATCTCGAGACCCGTCACCATGATTTCGATCACCGGGTTCGCGCCCCTGTTGTGCCGCAGCGGCTTCAACGACAGGCGCCACCAGTGGGTTCCGTCTCTCAGGTCATAAGCCTGCTCGAGTTCGCGGGCGACGCCGGATTCAAAGCATTCGCTGAGCTTCTGACGGAATTCGGTGCGTGCGTAATTGGGTATCAGCGTGTCGAAAGACGCCGGGAACGATTTGATGCTGTTGCGCTTGCCGCCCGTCATTTGCATGAATTGGTCGTTGCAGGCGGAAACCAATAGCTGCCCCCTCTCATCGCGCCCGATGATCGCGACGCTTGCGGCGATTTCGTCGACGATCGTCCGCATCGTGCAGGACCAGTCATCAACCATTCTGCCTCCGAGGATTTACCTGAATGCCCGGTATGTTCTCCTGAGCAGCTTGCGCGTCTACATCCAATTCATCCGGTGGGACCGGCTCCGAATCTCGATATCGGGCCGCTTTGGAAATGGGCATGGCCGGCCAACATCCGGAGGCAGTACATCGACAGAGTAGGCCGTAGTCCGATTTTTGGGAAGAATTTATTCCTGGAATTGGAGAACCAGACTCTTACGCTCGGCAGCCTTTCAGGTATGCAAATCGCTTCTTTTCCGTTCCCTTAATCAAACCGGAACACTCACCTCCAAAAAACCCAATTCCCACCCCACGTCGCCTGTCGCACTCTTGAAGCCAGCGGCCCGCAAGATCCAACTACGGCCGTTCAGCGCTCTGCCCCGAGTCGGCCGCATCCAACGAAGGCAGCCTCGCAGAACTGTTCCGCGCACGCGAGCCTCTCGCCAGTGCCCCGCCCAAAAAGACAGGAGACACAATTTGCCAGCCCCCATCAACTCCGGCGCACGCCTCGACCGTCTGCCGATCAGCCGCTTCCACTGGAACATCCTCGGCCTGATCGGCGCGGGCGCTTTCCTCGACGCCTTCGACATCTATCTCGCCAACGGCGCGCTCGCGGCGATGGTCAAAACCGGCTTCACCGATCTGCGCCTCGGCTCGTTCTTCATCTCGGCGACCTTCATGGGCATGATGATCGGCGCGGGCCTTTCGGGCTATCTCGGCGACCGCTTCGGCCGGCGCTATTCGTATCAAGCCAATCTCGCGATCTTCGGCCTCGCATCGCTCGCCGCCTGCTTCGCGCCGGACATCTACTGGCTGATCCTGCTTCGCTTCATCATGGGCATCGGCCTCGGCGCCGAACTCGTGGTCGCCGCCGGCACGCTATGCGAATTCGTGCCACCCGCCACGCGCGGCCGCTGGACCGCGTTGCTCGCGCTGATCATCAACTCCGGTCTGCTCGGCGCGACCGCGGTCGGCTATTGGGTGATTCCACATCTCGGCTGGCGCTACATGTTCGCGATCGCGGGCGTCGGCGCGATGATCGTGTGGTTCCTGCGGCATCGGATGCCGGAGTCGCCGCGCTGGCTCGAAACGGTTGGCCGGCTCGAAGAGGCGGAGGCTACCGTCGCGGCGATCGAGCGACAAGTCGAGGCGCGCGTCGGCAAGCTGCCGCCGGTCGCGCGCGTGGTCAGTCACGAGGTGCCGGCCGCGCCGTTCTCGGCGCTGTTCGCGCGCGGCATGCTCGGCCGCACGCTGGTCGCCGCGCTGACCTGCATGGCGATCAACATGTCGCTGTACGGTTTTGTCGCGTGGCTGCCGACATTCTTCGTCAAGGAAGGCTTGACCATCGTGCAGTCGCTCGGTTTCGTGCTGCTGATGTCGTTCGGCGCGCCGGCCGGCGCCGTGGTCGGTTATCTCGTGACGGACCGCCTCGGGCGACGCAACGGCATCGTGCTGTTCTCGCTCGCAACGATCGTGCTCGGCTTCGTCTACGTGCAGATGCGCGCGCCGGTGCCAATTGCGGTCGTCGGCTTCGCGCTCGTCACGACGATCTACACCGTCTGCACGCTGGGCCTGTTCGGCTATATCCCCGAGCTGTTTCCGACCGCGCATCGCTTGCGCGGTACCGGCGTGGCCGGCACGTGCGGCCGCGCGGCGTCGATGTCGACACCGTACGTCGCGCTGCTGCTGTACACGCAGTTCGGCGTGACGGGCGTGCTGACGATGGTCGGTGGCGTGCTGTTGTTGCTGAGCATCGCGATTCTCGCGCTGCGCATCGAAACGAGTCAGCAGACGCTCGAAGAGATTTCCCCCGATGCAGAGCTGATACCGCAAGCGGAGATGATGCAAGAGTCGGCTTAGGCCGTACGCGCATGAAGGGGGGCCGTAGATTCGGATCTTTCCCCGGCTAAATTTTCACCGCACCTGGTTAAGATGAAAGTCTGTCCTGCCCTTGCTTTGCTAGCAGCTTTCATCATGCACTTCGATTTCGTCGATTTACGCCTGCTCCTGCACATCGCCGACACGCGCAACCTCGCGCGTGCGGCGGAGCGTTCGCACCTGTCGGCGCCCGCCGCCAGCAACCGGGTCAAGAATCTCGAGGAGCAGCTCGGCGTCAAGTTGCTCTATCGGACCAGCCAGGGCGTGACGCCGACACCCGCGGGCGAGGCCTTCGTGCATCACGCGCGGCTCGTGCTCGAACGCGTCGAGCATCTGGCCGGCGATATGCAGGAGTACGGCGACGGCATCAAGGGCCACGTGCGCATCTGGGCCAACACGACCGCGATCAGCGAGTTCCTGCCGGCCGTGCTGAGCCGTTTTCTGCGCGATCACCCGGACGTGAACATCGATCTGCGCGAAGTGCTGAGCGGCGAGATCGTCAAGGGTGTCGCCGACAGCGCGACGGATATCGGCATCGTCGCGGGCAACGTGCACGCCGAGCATCTGCAGATGCTGCCGTATCGCGACGATCGGCTCGTGCTCGTGACGTCGTGCGAGCATCCGTTCGCGAGGCAGGCGTCGGTCGATTTCTCGCAGGTGCTGAACGCGAACTTCGTGAGCCTGCCGACGTCGAGCGCGATCCACGCATTCATCATGAGCGCCGCCGATGCGCTCGGCGCGCGTCTCAAACTTCGCATTCAGGTCGGCAACTTCGAGGCCGCGTGCCGGATGATCGAGGCGGGTGTCGGAATCGGCATCGTGCCGGAGTCCGTCGCGCTGCGGCACCGAAAAACGATGCAGATCGCGATCGTCGGGCTGAACGATCCGTGGGCCGAGCGTAAGCTGAAGCTCTGCGTGCGCAGTCTGAAAGACTTGCCGCCGTTCGCACGTGTGCTGGTAGACCGATTGATGGCGGCGGCGGAAGGGGACGGCGCGACTGATGCCTGACGCTTGACGCGCGGGCTTGCGCACCCGCCCGAAGTCTGATTAAGTTTCCTTCTGGAAACAGCACCGCCTTTTGTCAACCGGCATTTCACTCCCCCCGCATCTGCTTGCCGCCACAAAAACCCGCGTGTATAGTTTCCGAACTTACTCTTGTTTCGCATCGGAAATCAAAGGGGTTCACATGGACGCGTCCACCATCCTCGCCGATCTCGGCATTGCCCAAGCCGCGCAAGCCGGCGAAATCGCGGTTCATTCGCCGATCACCGGCAAGTTCATCGGCCGTGTGGCCAGCCAGACGGAGGCTGAGGTCGACGCGGCGCTCGCCCGTGCCAAGGACGCGTTCGCCGTGTGGCGCAACGTGCCGGCGCCGCGCCGCGGCGAGCTGGTGCGGCTGCTTGGAAATCGACTGCGCGAACAGAAGCACGCGCTCGGCAGCCTCGTCTCGCTGGAGACCGGCAAGATCCTGCAGGAAGGCATGGGCGAAGTGCAGGAAATGATCGACATCTGCGATTTCGCGGTCGGCCTGTCGCGCCAGTTGTACGGCTTGACGATCGCGTCCGAGCGCCCGGGGCATCGGATGGCGGAGTCGTGGCATCCGCTCGGCACCTGCGTCGTGATCTCCGCGTTCAATTTCCCGGTGGCGGTGTGGTCGTGGAATGCGGCGCTCGCGCTGGTGTGCGGCAACGCGGTGATCTGGAAGCCGTCGGAAAAGACGCCGCTGTCGGCGCTGGCGGTGAACAAGATTCTCGAAGACGCGCTGAAGGAATTCGGCGACGCGCCGGCTGGCCTCGCCGCGTTGATCATCGGCGGCCGCGACGTCGGCGAAAAGCTCGTGGCCGATCCGCGCGCGTCGATCGTCAGCGCGACGGGCAGCACGGAAATGGGCCGCAAGGTCGGCGTCGAAGTGGCGAAGCGCTTCGGCCGCTCGCTGCTCGAACTCGGCGGCAACAACGCGGGCATCGTCGCGCAGACGGCCGACCATGAACTCGCGATGCGCGGCATCCTGTTCTCGGCGGTCGGCACGGCCGGCCAGCGCTGCACGACGCTGCGGCGCCTGTTCGTGCACGACAGCGTGTACGAAAAGACCGTCGAGCGTCTGAAGCAGCTGTATAGCCGCGTGCCGATCGGCAATCCGCTCGAAAAGGGCACGCTGATGGGGCCGCTGATCGACCGTCAATCGTTCGACCGCATGCAGGAAGCGCTGCAGCAGGCGAAGGCCGAGGGCGGCAAGGTGTTCGGCGGCGAGCGCGTCGAAGTGAAGGGTTACGAGGGCGGCTACTACGTGCGTCCGGCCATCGTCGAGATGCCGTCGCAAACGCCGGTCGTGCTGAAGGAAACCTTCGCGCCGATCCTATACGTGCTGCGCTATGCCGACTTCGCCGATGCGATCGAGGCGAACAATGCCGCGCATCATGGTCTGTCGTCGTGCGTGTTCACGAGCGACCTGCGCGAAGCTGAGCGCTTCCTGTCCGCGTCGGGCAGCGACTGCGGCATCGCCAACGTCAACATCGGTCCGAGCGGCGCGGAGATCGGCGGGGCGTTTGGCGGCGAGAAGGAAACGGGCGGCGGCCGCGAGTCGGGTTCGGATGCGTGGAAGGCGTATATGCGCCGCGCGACCAATACCGTGAACTACTCGTCGGCGCTGCCGCTGGCGCAGGGTATCGACTTCAATCTCGACTGAGGCGCGCAGTGTGGCGTCGCCGTCAGGCGCGCCACAGCCGCGCGTTGCGGACAGCAATCCGTTTGCCGCCCGGCGTTCCCGGAGCGGCCCGTTACCCGTGGAGTAAGACGTGAGTTCGAAAGTCGTGATCGTCGGCGGTGGGGTGATCGGCAGTTCGATTGCGTATTTCTTGAGGCTGTCCGATCCGACAGTCGGCGTCACGGTGATCGAACGCGATCCGACCTATGCGCGTTCGTCGTCGGCCTTGTCGGCGGCATCGATCCGTCAGCAGTTTTCGACGCCGCTTTCCATTCAGATGTCGCTGTTCGGCATCGAGTTTCTGCGCTCGATCGGCGAGCGGCTCGAAGTCGACGGCATGCGACCGTCGATCGATCTGCACGAAGGCGGCTACCTGTTTCTCGCGACATCGGCCGGTGAAGCGACGCTGCGCGAGAATCACGCGCTGCAAAGAAGCCTCGGCGCGGATATCAGCCTGCTCGACACGCATGGCTTGCAAACGCGCTTCCCCTGGCTCAATACCGACGACCTCGTTGCCGGCGCTTACGGCGAAAGCGGTGAGGGCTGGTTCGACGGCTACGGTCTCGTGCAGGCGCTGCGCAAGAAAGCACAGGCGCTCGGCGCGCGCTATGTTGCGGCCGACGTCACCGCGCTGCATCGCGACGGCAAGCGCGTCACGCAGGTACGAACCGCGGACGGCGAGACCTACGCTTGCGACGTCGTCGTCAACGCGGCCGGCGCATGGTCGCGCAAGATCGCGCAGATGATCGGCATCGACCTGCCGGTCTATGCGCGGCGGCGCAGTATCTTCAACGTCACGTCGCCGGCAAGGCTCGAACGCTGTCCGCTGCTGATCGATCCGAGCGGCGTGTACTTCCGGCCCGAAGGCAATTCGTATATCTGCGGCACGTCGCCATCGGCCGATAACGACCCCGACGATCTACCGCTCGACGAAGTCGATCACGCGCTATTCGACGACGTGATCTGGCCGACGCTCGCGAATCGCGTGCCGCAATTCGAGGCGCTGCGCGTGCAGAACTGCTGGTCCGGCTATTACGAATACAACGTGCTCGATCAGAACGCGATCATTGGCCATCATCCGGACGTCGATAACTGCATCTTCGCGAACGGCTTCAGCGGCCACGGTCTGCAGCAGGGTCCGGCAACCGGACGCGGCATCAGCGAATTGATTCTGCATGGCCGCTATGCAACGCTCGATCTCGGTTCACTGAGCTTCGCGCGTGTGCTTGAAAACCGGCCGATCATCGAGAAGAACGTGGTGTAGCTAGCGCCTTGTATGGCCCGCTGCGGGGTCATGCGGAAAACGCAATAGGTAGTGCATAGATATCGTTTGCCGCAGATCCCGCCGATGACCACAATCGACGCCGATCGTCCTCGACATCCCAATCGATATCACGCGAAAGGCAGGCGGCCGTCATCATGTTCTCATTCAATCGCGCATTCGAAGCACCGAGCGGCTCGCCGATCCGCGAGCTGTTCAAATACCTCGCCCAGCCCGGCATGATCTCGTTTGCCGGCGGCTATCCGGCGAGCGATCTGTTCGACCGTGAAGGTCTCGATGCCGCCGCCGCGCGCGCCTCGCATCAGCCGACGCTGTGTCTGCAATACGGCCCGACCGATGGCATCGCGATCCTCAAGGAACAGCTCTCGCAACTGATGGCGCGGCGCGGCGCGCGATGCGCGCCAACAGACCTGCTGGTGACGACCGGTTCGCAACAAGGCTTCGATTTGCTGCTGCGGGTGATGGTGGCGCCCGGCGACGTCGTGCTCGTCGAGCAGCCCGCGTATCCGGCCACGTTGCAGGCGCTGAAGCTGCAACAGGCCGACGTCGTCACGGTGCCCGTGGATCAGCACGGCGTCGACGTGGCGAAGCTCGCCGCGCTGCTCGAAACGGGCGCGCTGCGTCGCGCTCCCAAGCTGCTGTACACGGTGCCGACGTTCGCGAATCCGACTGGCGCGACGTTGTCTCTCGAACGTCGAATCGCACTATTGAAACTGGCGGCGCGTTATCGGTTCGTGATCGTCGAAGACGATCCGTATGGTGATCTTCGTTTCGATGGCACGGCCGTGCCTTCGCTTTTCGCGTTGAGCGAGCAGGTGCCCGATTCGCGCGACTGGGTCGTGCATTTTTCGAGTCTGTCGAAAATCGTCGCGCCGGGTTTGCGGGTCGGCTGGATGGTCGCGCACGCGGACATCGTGCGGCGTTGCGTGATCGCCAAGCAGACCGTCGATCTGTGCAGCGCGCCATGGACCCAGGTGATGGCCGCCGAGTACCTCGCGAGCGGAGCGCTGGAGCGGCATCTGCCGCGCATCATCGATGCGTATGCCGTGAAATGCCGCACGCTGTGCGATGCGCTCGACACGCATCTCGCGCAGCACATCGCGTTTCATCGCCCGGCGGGCGGCATGTTCGTATGGGCGCGCCTGAACGCGGCGGGCGATGCGTCCGACTATCTGCGCATGTGCATCGAACAGAACGTGGTGTTCGTGCCGGGCGTCGCTTTTTACAACGACGCGGTCGATAGGGCGGCGCTGCGTCTGTCGTTTGCCGCGTCGGGGGTGGAGGAGATCGAAACCGGCGTGCATCGAATGAAGCGCGCGCTCGAGCTGTACTTCCAGGGGCAATAAAACCCGGATTGCATCAACGCAATCAGTGCAATGCGGGAAATTACCCGGCAAGCATCTAATGTGCAGCCGGGTTTTTTATTCAAATGCCAAAAATTGTGACGATTTAGCAGATTTCACCGCATTCCTTATTGATTGAAAATTCTGTGAAGTGCGAATACGCAATCGTTTTCGTCCGTGTATGCCGCTGCATGACGCCGGTCGTGCCGAGCCGCGGCCGAAGGCTCGTACTCGCGAGCGGGCCATCAAATCATCGCCCCAATGAAATCGTTATTGCACCCGTTAATTTCAAGATTATGCGAATTGAATAAATTCGCACCTTGCCAAATTTCGTAATCAAAATGGCCGATTTATATGCGGAAATGCCATTTATAAAGATAAGAAACCGTGTAATTATGTGTTTGCCGGCCGGCTTCCGTTTTGCGTGATTCCCTGAGTGTCTGAAAGACAGGTTTTGCATGGGCTCGCGCCACACGGGCCGGCCTTCGCACGGGAAAGCACCGTCGCCCGTCGCGTTCGCTCACGCATGCCGCATATGAGTGCCGCACGAGTATGCGTGAGCGGGCCACAAAAAACGTTAAATGAAGAAAAGAGGGCAACGCAATGAATTCACTCGACGAGAAGCGGCCGCTGCTGATCTACGACGGCACGCTCGGCGACCTCTACGGCATCTTTTTCAGAAACCTGCTGCTGCAAATCGTGACGCTCGGCATTTACCGCTTCTGGGCGACCACGAGCAACCGGCGCTATGTCTGGTCGCACATGCGGTTTCAGGACGAGCGCTTCGAGTACACGGGCACCGGGGGCGAGCTATTCAAGGGCTTTTTGTTAGCCGTCGTGGTCGTGTTCGGCGCGGTGTTCGCGGCGGGCGCGGCGAGCGTGGTCTTGCGCATGCTGACGAAAAACGCGGCACTCGATTCGCTGCCGGTCATCGCGTTCTATCTGCTGATCGTCGTGTTCGCGGCAGGTGCGTTTTTCAGCGCGCAGCGCTATCGGCTGAGCCGCACGCAGTGGTGCGGCATTCGCGGCGGCATGACCGGCTCGGCGCTCGGCTACGGCGTGCGCGCGCTGCTGTATGCGCTGTTGTGCGTTGTCACGTTTGGTCAGATGATGCCATGGACATCGATGCGTCTGACGGAGCGCCGTATCAACGCGAGCAGCCTGGGTAGCCTGTCGTTTCGCTTCAAAGGGCGCGCGGGGCTCGTCTACGGTCTGTTTCTCGTTACGTTCGTCGGCGTGGTCGTTCTTTTTGCGGTGCTGTTCATGGTGTTTCTGCAGGGCGCTCTCGCATCGATGCATGTCGGCAACGTGTCGGGGGCCGGTGGGGCGCCGTGGCGGGCCGCGCTCGGATCGCTGTTTTTGTTTTATGCGCTGTTCTCCATCGGCACGATGCTGATCCGCGGCTTCTATGTCGCCGCGCTGACGCGCCATGTGATGGGCAATACGTCGCTCGGCTCGCAATTGCATTTCGGCAGCAACGTCAGCGTCGCGCGTCTGCTCGGTTTGCAGTGTGGCAACGTTGCGATCATCGTGTTCACGCTCGGCTGCGGCGCGCCGATCGTGCTGCATCGGCTGATGCGCTTTGCCGCCGACACGCTGCAGGTTTCCGGCTACCTCGATCCGCACATGCTGGGGCAAAGCACCATGGCTGCCCCGCTGACCGGCGAGGGCATGCTGAACTTGCTGGATCATGGCGGCGCGTTTTGAGCTTGGACTTGCGTTGAGCGCGCAACGACGGGGGGGCGCAGTTCGCACGGTGGGCGGCAAAGGATGGGGCGCGCGACTCATCGAAGGCGAGAGCGCGAAACGCCGTACGCTCAATGAGTTAGCGCAGTCATGCGCAGCTTGTCCACAAGCTTGTTCCCAAAATCTGTGGACAACAGGGGAGACGCGAAGCCGAGAACTCGCGCGAGCAAGACTATCGGGAACGTACAGCACAAAAGCAAACAGCGGGACTCACCGTTGACCGGTTCATCCCGCTGCTTGTGTATGACGTGTGCGCGGCTTGCCGTGCATCGCGCGGCAAGCGTGGCAAACGCTTATCGGTCGAGGAACGACTTCAGACGGTCCGCGCGGCTCGGATGCATGAGCTTGCGCATCGCCTTGCTCTCGATCTGACGGATCCGCTCGCGCGTCACGTCGAACTGCTTGCCCACTTCTTCAAGCGTGTGATCCGACTTCGTGTTGATACCGTAGCGCATGCGCAGCACCTTCGCTTCGCGCGGCGACAGCGAGTCGAGCGCGTCGTCGATTGCGGCACGCAGGTCGGCCTGCATCGCGGCATCCGCCGGCGACGACACGGCTGCGTCTTCGATCATGTCGCCCAGCGTCGCATCGCCGTCGTCGCCTACCGGCGTTTCGAGCGATACCGGCTGCTTCGCGATCTTCAGAATGCCGCGCACCTTCTCTTCCGACAGCTCCATGCGTTCCGCGAGCACCGCCGGATGCGCTTCCTGGCCGGTCTGCTGCAGGATCTCGCGCGAAATGCGGTTCAGCTTGTTGATCGTTTCGATCATGTGCACCGGCACGCGAATCGTGCGCGCCTGATCCGCGAGCGAACGCGTGACGGCCTGACGGACCCACCAGGTCGCGTACGTCGAAAACTTCCAGCCACGACGGTATTCGAACTTGTCCACGGCCTTCATCAGACCGATGTTGCCTTCCTGGATCAGATCGAGGAACAGCATGCCGCGGTTCACGTACTTCTTCGCGATGGAGATCACGAGACGCAGATTCGCCTCGATCATCTCGCTCTTGGCCTTGCGCATCTTCGATTCGGCCGCGACCATCTTGCGGTTGATCTCTTTCAGATGCTTGAGCGGCAGCGACACTGTCGCTTCGATGTCGATCAGCTTCTGCTGTTCGGACTGGATGGCCGGCAGGTGACGCTCGAGCGCCGCGCCGTACGTCGAAGCGCCGGTGCGCGCGGCACGCTCGGTCCAGCCGAGGTCGGCCTCGTTACCCGCGAACGTCTCGATGAACTTCTCGCGCGGCATGCCGGCCTTCGAGACGACGATCTGCAGAATGTTGCGCTCGATCGCCCGCACTTGCGCGACCTGGTGCTGCACGTCGCCGCACAGACGGTCGATCGTGCGTGCGGTGAAACGGATCTTAGCGAGGTGCTGCTGAATCTCTTCGCGTGCGCGCAGATAGCCCTTCGAAGTGACGTCGCCGCGCGTGTGCGCCGCGTTCATCTCGTCGTACAGAATGCCGACCTGGGCGAAGATTTCGAGGCAGTCGCTCGTGAGCTGCTTCAGGCGAGCTTCGTCCGCTGCCGACGAATCGGCCGGGCCGTCGTCGTCTTCTTCTTCGTCGTCGCTGTCTTCGTCGGCAACGCCGTCTTCTTCGGCATCCGCATCGGCGCTCTCGACTTCTTCCGCGGCGCCCGTCTCTTCATTCAGACCGTCGACGAGTTCGTCGATGCGCAGCTCGCCGTCGGCAACCTGCTGCGCGCTCGCGAGGATCGCGGAGATTGCGAGCGGGCATGCGGCGATCGCCTGCACCATTTCGTGCAGGCCGTCTTCGATGCGCTTCGCGATCGCGATTTCGCCTGCACGGGTGAGCAGTTCGGTCGCGCCCATTTCGCGCATGTACATACGCACGGGGTCGGTGGTGCGACCGAATTCGGAGTCGACAGTCGACAGCGCAACTTCGGTTTCTTCGTCCGCCTGGTCGTCCGACACGACTGCGGGTGAGTTCGAGTTGAGCAGCAGCGTTTCTGCGTCCGGCGCCTGCTCGTACACCTGCACGCCCATGTCGCTGAACGCGCTGACAATGCTGTCGATCGCGGCGGTGGCGGTGAAGTTGTCGGGCAGGTGGTCGTTGATCTGCGCGTGGGTCAGGTAGCCTTGCTCTTTACCCAGCTGGATCAGTGCGCGCATCAGGCGCTGGCGTTCTTCGGCTTGGTGCGGCGGCAGCTCGGCTGCCACAGGGATCGCTTTGCCGGCGCCCTTGCCTTTGGCCGAACGGCCGGACGGAACTTTGGCAGTGAAGGCGGCGGCTTCGTGTTGCGAATCTTCGCGATCAAAAGGGTTCACGTAATTTCCTCTAGAGGCTTCGCTATGAGACGCAAGACGCTACCGTCAGGCGTTTCGAGCAGGGCTCAGCATCACCTGATGTGACTCAACGCGGTTGTTGGGCTGTGCTCTGGGGAGCAAAAAAGATGAGCCCGCTCGAAGCGGGCCGATGGACATGCGAAATTTTGCGCGGCTCGCATTATATACGAGCTTGGAGGTTCGCGCTCATGGGTGCACATCAAATCATCGTCGCTGTTGTCGCGTGCATGCGTGAGGCTGCGCCGGTGCGTAGGCATGCGTGCATGCGCGGGACACGACGTAGATAGGGGCGCGTTGATCCTTACACAAGGGGAGGCTTGTCGTTTTCTTCTATATGGAGTCGCACGCTCTTGTGCTGTCCCCAAAAGAAATTCGCAGAAGGGGCTTGACGCGTTGTCGATCGCTCTCCATAATCTCGTTTCTCTGCTGCAGACGCAGCGACGCAAACGAAGCGGTGCCGGGTAGTGGTGGTTCTGGTGCTGCGGGTTGGGCGGATCGATCTTTAAAAACTAACAGCCGATAAGTGTGGGCGCTTGATGCGGAATGCGGCGGCGGATTCTCCGGAGTCTGCCGCAAGGCAAAAGTATCAGAAGCCTCACACAGTATTAGAGGAAGGTTTGTCTGTCGAAAGACGGATCAATCATCGTCAGTACGTTGAGTGAGCGACCGGTTCGTAACTGAACCGAAAACAGTAACAGGTTTGAACTGAAGAGTTTGATCCTGGCTCAGATTGAACGCTGGCGGCATGCCTTACACATGCAAGTCGAACGGCAGCACGGACTTCGGTCTGGTGGCGAGTGGCGAACGGGTGAGTAATACATCGGAACGTGTCCTGGAGTGGGGGATAGCCCGGCGAAAGCCGGATTAATACCGCATACGCTCTGTGGAGGAAAGCGGGGGATCTTTCGGGACCTCGCGCTCAAGGGGCGGCCGATGGCAGATTAGGTAGTTGGTGGGGTAAAGGCCTACCAAGCCGACGATCTGTAGCTGGTCTGAGAGGACGACCAGCCACACTGGGACTGAGACACGGCCCAGACTCCTACGGGAGGCAGCAGTGGGGAATTTTGGACAATGGGCGCAAGCCTGATCCAGCAATGCCGCGTGTGTGAAGAAGGCCTTCGGGTTGTAAAGCACTTTTGTCCGGAAAGAAAACCTCTGGGTTAATACCCCGGGGGGATGACGGTACCGGAAGAATAAGCACCGGCTAACTACGTGCCAGCAGCCGCGGTAATACGTAGGGTGCGAGCGTTAATCGGAATTACTGGGCGTAAAGCGTGCGCAGGCGGTGCTGTAAGACCGATGTGAAATCCCCGGGCTTAACCTGGGAACTGCATTGGTGACTGCAGCGCTGGAGTATGGCAGAGGGGGGTGGAATTCCACGTGTAGCAGTGAAATGCGTAGAGATGTGGAGGAACACCGATGGCGAAGGCAGCCCCCTGGGCCAATACTGACGCTCATGCACGAAAGCGTGGGGAGCAAACAGGATTAGATACCCTGGTAGTCCACGCCCTAAACGATGTCAACTGGTTGTCGGGCCTTCATTGGCTTGGTAACGTAGCTAACGCGTGAAGTTGACCGCCTGGGGAGTACGGTCGCAAGATTAAAACTCAAAGGAATTGACGGGGACCCGCACAAGCGGTGGATGATGTGGATTAATTCGATGCAACGCGAAAAACCTTACCTACCCTTGACATGGATGGAATCCTGGTGAGAGCTGGGAGTGCCCGAAAGGGAGCCATCACACAGGTGCTGCATGGCTGTCGTCAGCTCGTGTCGTGAGATGTTGGGTTAAGTCCCGCAACGAGCGCAACCCTTGTCCCTAGTTGCTACGCAAGAGCACTCCAGGGAGACTGCCGGTGACAAACCGGAGGAAGGTGGGGATGACGTCAAGTCCTCATGGCCCTTATGGGTAGGGCTTCACACGTCATACAATGGTCGGAACAGAGGGTTGCCAAGCCGCGAGGTGGAGCCAATCCCAGAAAACCGATCGTAGTCCGGATCGCACTCTGCAACTCGAGTGCGTGAAGCTGGAATCGCTAGTAATCGCGGATCAGCATGCCGCGGTGAATACGTTCCCGGGTCTTGTACACACCGCCCGTCACACCATGGGAGTGGGTTTTACCAGAAGTGGCTAGTCTAACCGCAAGGAGGACGGTCACCACGGTAGGATTCATGACTGGGGTGAAGTCGTAACAAGGTAGCCGTATCGGAAGGTGCGGCTGGATCACCTCCTTTCCAGAGCTATGCATTCCTTGCACTCAAGTGCTCACGCTTATCGGCTGTAGTTTGGTAGAAGCAACGCAGACAGACTCAGGGGTCTGTAGCTCAGTCGGTTAGAGCACCGTCTTGATAAGGCGGGGGTCGATGGTTCGAATCCATCCAGACCCACCACTGTCTTGTCTGGTGAGCTGGTCGGGTGAAACCTCTGGAGTGTGTGTTGTGTGAGACTGGGGGATTAGCTCAGCTGGGAGAGCACCTGCTTTGCAAGCAGGGGGTCGTCGGTTCGATCCCGTCATCCTCCACCAATCCTCAATGCGCAGGGTTCTGCATGAAGGCAGAGCGTTGCGCATTGGCGATTGAGCCAGTCAGAGCGGTACACGATCAAATCGTGATATCGGCTGTCGTTCTTTAACAATCAGGAAGAAGTAGTAAAGAGATTCACGAAAGCGTACCTGGAGATGGGTGCGTGAGTAGGTGAATCAGGGTTGTGATTGTATCGATGTATTTTAAGGGAATCGAGAGATTGCCTTTGGAATACGGCGCAACACGAATACTCAACCTGTAGCGGCATGTGATCTGCGGTGAGCAATCATTGAGACACACCCGTTATAGGGTCAAGCGAACAAGTGCATGTGGTGGATGCCTTGGCGATCACAGGCGATGAAGGACGCGGTAGCCTGCGAAAAGCTCCGGGGAGCTGGCAAACGAGCTTTGATCCGGAGATGTCCGAATGGGGAAACCCACTCCTAATGGAGTATCCATGACTGAATCCATAGGTCATGTGAAGCGAACGCGGTGAACTGAAACATCTAAGTAACCGCAGGAAAAGAAATCAACCGAGATTCCCAAAGTAGTGGCGAGCGAAATGGGATCAGCCTGTACTCTTTATTCTCATTGTTAGTCGAACGCTCTGGAAAGTGCGGCCATAGCAGGTGATAGCCCTGTAGACGAAAACAGCGGGAAAGAACTGGGTGTACGACAAGTAGGGCGGGACACGTGAAATCCTGTCTGAAGATGGGGGGACCATCCTCCAAGGCTAAATACTCGTGATCGACCGATAGTGAACCAGTACCGTGAGGGAAAGGCGAAAAGAACCCCGGGAGGGGAGTGAAACAGATCCTGAAACCGCATGCATACAAACAGTCGGAGCCTCGTAAGGGGTGACGGCGTACCTTTTGTATAATGGGTCAGCGACTTACATTCAGTGGCGAGCTTAACCGATTAGGGCAGGCGTAGCGAAAGCGAGTCCGAACAGGGCGTCCAGTCGCTGGGTGTAGACCCGAAACCAGGTGATCTATCCATGGCCAGGTTGAAGGCACGGTAACACGTGCTGGAGGACCGAACCCACTAACGTTGAAAAGTTAGGGGATGAGCTGTGGATAGGGGTGAAAGGCTAAACAAACCTGGAAATAGCTGGTTCTCTCCGAAAACTATTTAGGTAGTGCCTCGTGTATCACCTTCGGGGGTAGAGCACTGTCATGGTTGTGGGGTCCATTGCGGATTACTTCGCCATAGCAAACTCCGAATACCGAAGAGTGCAATCACGGGAGACAGACATCGGGTGCTAACGTCCGGTGTCAAGAGGGAAACAACCCAGACCGCCAGCTAAGGTCCCCAAATATGGCTAAGTGGGAAACGAAGTGGGAAGGCTAAAACAGTCAGGAGGTTGGCTTAGAAGCAGCCACCCTTTAAAGAAAGCGTAATAGCTCACTGATCGAGTCGTCCTGCGCGGAAGATGTAACGGGGCTAAGCCATATACCGAAGCTGCGGATGCACATTAATGTGCATGGTAGGAGAGCGTTCCGTAAGCCTGCGAAGGTGCACTGGAAAGTGTGCTGGAGGTATCGGAAGTGCGAATGCTGACATGAGTAGCGATAAAGGGGGTGAAAGGCCCCCTCGCCGTAAGCCCAAGGTTTCCTACGCAACGTTCATCGGCGTAGGGTGAGTCGGCCCCTAAGGCGAGGCAGAAATGCGTAGCTGATGGGAAGCAGATTAATATTTCTGCACCATTGTGAAATGCGATGGGGGGACGGATCGCGGAAGGTTGTCCGGGTGTTGGAAGTCCCGGTCGCTGCATTGGAGAGGGTGCCCTGGCAAATCCGGGCACAGGACTCAAGGGTGTGGCGCGAGCTTCTTCGGAAGCGAAGCAACTGGAAGGGGTTCCAGGAAAAGCCTCTAAGCTTCAGTTTCACAGTGACCGTACCGCAAACCGACACAGGTGGGCGAGATGAGTATTCTAAGGCGCTTGAGAGAACTCGGGAGAAGGAACTCGGCAAATTGGTACCGTAACTTCGGGATAAGGTACGCCCTGGTAGCTTGACTGGCCTGCGCCAGAAGGGTGAAAGGGTTGCAATAAACTGGTGGCTGCGACTGTTTAATAAAAACACAGCACTCTGCAAACACGAAAGTGGACGTATAGGGTGTGACGCCTGCCCGGTGCCGGAAGATTAAATGATGGGGTGCAAGCTCCTGATTGAAGTCCCGGTAAACGGCGGCCGTAACTATAACGGTCCTAAGGTAGCGAAATTCCTTGTCGGGTAAGTTCCGACCTGCACGAATGGCGTAACGATGGCCACACTGTCTCCTCCCGAGACTCAGCGAAGTTGAAGTGTTTGTGATGATGCAATCTCCCCGCGGCTAGACGGAAAGACCCCATGAACCTTTACTGTAGCTTTGCATTGGACTTTGAACCGGTCTGTGTAGGATAGGTGGGAGGCTATGAAGCGTGAACGCCAGTTTGCGTGGAGCCGTCCTTGAAATACCACCCTGATCTGTTTGAGGTTCTAACCTTGGTCCGTAATCCGGATCGGGGACAGTGCATGGTAGGCAGTTTGACTGGGGCGGTCTCCTCCCAAAGTGTAACGGAGGAGTACGAAGGTACGCTAGGTACGGTCGGAAATCGTGCTGATAGTGCAATGGCATAAGCGTGCTTGACTGTGAGACTGACAAGTCGAACAGGTGCGAAAGCAGGTCATAGTGATCCGGTGGTTCTGTATGGAAGGGCCATCGCTCAACGGATAAAAGGTACTCTGGGGATAACAGGCTGATACCGCCCAAGAGTTCATATCGACGGCGGTGTTTGGCACCTCGATGTCGGCTCATCTCATCCTGGGGCTGTAGCCGGTCCCAAGGGTATGGCTGTTCGCCATTTAAAGAGGTACGTGAGCTGGGTTTAAAACGTCGTGAGACAGTTTGGTCCCTATCTGCCGTGGGCGCTGGATATTTGAAGGGGGCTGCTCCTAGTACGAGAGGACCGGAGTGGACGAACCTCTGGTGTACCGGTTGTCACGCCAGTGGCATCGCCGGGTAGCTATGTTCGGAAGAGATAACCGCTGAAAGCATCTAAGCGGGAAACTCGCCTTAAGATGAGATATCCCCGGGGCTTCGAGCCCCTTGAAGGGTCGTTCAAGACCAGGACGTTGATAGGTCAGGTGTGCACGTACAGTAATGTACTGAGCTAACTGATACTAATTGCCCGTAAGGCTTGATCCTATAACAGGTGTGTCTCGACAACCGTCAGCGCTTCAGCGCTTACGGGTGTCCGATCCCCGAAGGGGATGAAGACATGCCGGTTGAGATCGGTGTTGTGCCAGAAACAACACAACCCCACACACGAATCCTTTACGCTTCTTCCCGATTGGCTGTGGCGCCGGGTTGACCCCAACCTGAGAGCGACGCAGCAACCCGTCATGCCTGATGACCATAGCGAGTCGGTCCCACCCCTTCCCATCCCGAACAGGACCGTGAAACGACTCCACGCCGATGATAGTGCGGATTGCCCGTGTGAAAGTAGGTAATCGTCAGGCTCCCCCAAAGCCAGAAACCCCACCCCCAGCGGTGGGGTTTTTGCGTTTACGCGGCCAATATCGCTCGCTTCACCGCTTCACTACTTTCCAATCCGCAGCGCATCCGCGTAACCGTGCGACTTTCGACGCGTTCGTCCAAAATCCGTGTCCTTCTGGTTCAGGCGGTCGGCACTTTCTCCAAAATCGCTATGCTCGCTTACGCGCCGGCGCTCGATCGGATCCTCCTGCGATAAAGCGGTCGAGTCTCTCACTGGCCTCCGTAATCGCCCAAAGCGGGGCGCGATGCAACTGCCGATCGTACCTCGTCGCGATCGATGCAAAGAGCTCGAAGCCCGCTTCGTCCAGCTTCCATTCGTCGCGTTCCCGACCTGTGTCGAACACCGTCGCCGAAATGCGGTCCGCGGCGTGGAGTTCTTCATGGCTCATCGAGCCGAAGCCTGCATCGGCAAGGTAACTGGTCAAAAGCATGATCTGCGTGAGCGTCTGTGCATCGCTCTTAGTGCCGACGCCGCGGCGCAGTGCGTCGAGCGACAGATGAACTCGTAGCGCGAGATCGTCGGCGATCTGGCGCGCGATGGGCAACAGCATGGCTTTGGCATGCCGCGCGCGGGCGGCGCCAGTGTTGCGGAAAGGAATCGGTTGTGCCATGGAGATCCAAGGGGTTTGCCTGAGCACATGCAATAACGGCGCGCTTCGAAAAAGGTTGAGCCTTCATTGCGCTTTAACCGCTTCCTTCGACGAAAACGTTTGCTGGCGACCACTTGCGCGCAGATTGCCAGCATGTTGCGGCGTCCGTGGTCGAGTGGAATGACAGCTGCATCGCCCGCAGTGCGCCGATCGCTACCCACGAATCCAGCGGTTTTGCCTCCCATGCTCGCCCGCGAAAAGACTTCGCCGCATTGCCACCTCGCGCGCGTCCGATCGCCAGCCTCGGCCAAGCTCTCTATCATGACAATTGGAACAACGCCGACCAGCAAGCCGGAACGGAGCAAGTCTCGTCGGCAAGCGCCATCCAGCCGCGTTCAACCCGGGGAAGGAACGGTGCGGGCTCCATGTGGTGAACCGCGTTGCGCGCTCGATCATGCGCCGCGTCGCCGCGCCACGGTCGGCTGGCTCGAGGTGCCTGTCCTCGACGGATGTGACCAGCGGCGCGGGCAATGACGCGTTCTATTTCGCGCGCATCACACCCAGCGCGACGGTCTTCGTTCCGTGCAAGGACGGCATCAGCCACAACGAAATCGAGGACGCGCGCGCCGATCATCTGGAAGCCGCTGCAAGTGAGCTGAGCGTGGCGTCGGGGACAGGGAGGATACGCCCATGAAGATCCTGATCGCACGCATGAACCACGAGACCAACACGTTCTCGCCGGTAGAAACCCCGTTGGCCGCATTTGGCCGCAATGGTCCCAGCTACGGCCGCGCCGCCTTCGAAGAAAACGAGGGCATGCAAACCGCGATGGCCGCGTTCATCGACGCCGCCGAGCGCGCGCACGCCGAAATCGTGACGCCGATCTCCGCCATGGCGAATCCGAGCGGGCCGGTGGACGCCGCCGCCTACGATACGATCTGCGACGCGATCGTGGCAGCCGCGACCGGTTGCGACGCGGTGATGCTCGATCTGCACGGCGCGATGGTCGCCGAGAACTCGACCGATGGCGAAGGCGATCTGCTCGCGCGCGTGCGTGCGTCGTTGCCGCACGCGCCGATCGCGGTCGCGCTCGATCTGCACGGCAACGTCACGCAAAAGATGATCGACAACGCCGACATCATCGTCAGTTTCAAAACCTATCCGCACGTCGACATGTACGAGACTGGCGCACACGCAGCGCGCCTGCTGTTCGACATGATCGACGGCCGCGCGAAACCGGTGATTGCGTGGCGTCAGCCGCCGCTGCTCACGCACACGCTGCGCAGCGCGAGCGCCGACGGCGCGATGAAACACGCGCTCGATGCCGCTCGCGCCGCCGAAGCCGACGGCGTGCTCGCGGTGTCGGTGCTGGCGGGCTTCTCGCTCGCCGATATCGACGCGCCATGCATTAGCGTCGTCGTCGTGGGCAATGGCGAACGCGCGGATGCGGAGGCGGTCGCGGGACGCATCGCTCGACAGATCTGGGACGAGCGCGACGAATTCGTTTATCGCAGCGCGCCGCTGGCCGAATCGGTCGCGCAGGCGGCGTCGCTGGCGCGCGGCGCCGACAAACCGGTGCTGCTGCTCGATCATGGCGACAACTGCATGTCGGGTGGCACGTGCGACACGATGGATCTGCTCGAGGAAGCATTGAAGCAGGGCCTCGACCGCATCGTTAGCGGGCCGTTGTGCGACCCGCAGGCGGTCGCGGCCCTGGCGGCCTCGGGGGTCGGAAGCACAGTCACGCTCGCGATCGGCAACAAGCTGACAAACGATGCTTTGCCTTCCCGTTCGCCGCTCGCCCTGACCGGCGTCGTGCGCGCGCTGACCGACGGCGAATACGTGATCAGCGGCCCGACTTATACCGGCCAGCGCGCATACATGGGGCGCGCGGCAGTGCTCGACGCCGGCACGGTGAAACTCGTCGTGACCGAACACACGCATGAGCCGTGGGATCTCGGCGTGTTCGAGAGCGTCGGGATCGATCCGCGCCGCGCGCGTTTTCTGCTGCTCAAATCACGCATGTATTGCCGGCCGGTTTTCGTGCCGATCGCGGCGGCGCTCGTCGAATGCGATAGCCGTGGCGTCACGAGTTCGGACTACCGTCTGTTCAGATTCGAGCGTGTGAAACGGCCGGTTTATCCATTGGACCCTGACACCGAATGGACCGCGACCGACTGATCGACACACATGTGTTTCGATAAATCGCCGCAAGGGCTTGTGCAGTCCGCATCGAGTCTCTATAATTCGCGCCTCTAAAGGCTCGTAGCTCAGTTGGTTAGAGCACCACCTTGACATGGTGGGGGTCGTTGGTTCGAATCCAATCGAGCCTACCAACGCATCGGTGACGTAGACGAAAGCGGTTCCGCTTTCGTCTACGGTCCCGCCAAATCCATTCCGTCGTTCCCGCAGTTTCGCCGTTCGGCATCACATCCCCTTCGTTGTCGTTGTCCGCTTGTGGCTCGAAGCTCGCGCACATTCACGCGCTCTGTCGCTGTTGCGTCGCCGTTCGACAATGCGCGGTACAGTAGACCTTCCGCTTTCGCCGCCGACCCGACTGCCGTTTCCATCGCATCGTTCGATCATGCGCTGCCGGCGCATCCAACGGAGCTGACGCAATGAAGAAGCTCATCAACGATGTGTCCACCGTGGTCCCCGACATGCTCGAAGGGCTCATCGCGCTCAATCCCCAACTCTCGCTGTTGCAGGGCGGCACGATCGTGTTGCGCGCCGATGCCGAGGCCGTGGCCGCGCGTGGCGAGGTCGCGCCGATCTCGGGCGGCGGCTCGGGCCACGAGCCCGCGCACGGCGGCTACGTCGGCCACGGCATGCTGAGCGCGGCGGTGGCCGGCGAGATCTTCACATCGCCATCCACCGATGCCGTGCTCGACGCAATCCGAGCGGTGGCCGGACCCGCAGGCGCGTTGCTGATCGTCAAGAATTACACGGGCGACCGCTTCAACTTCGGCCTCGCTGCCGAAATCGCGCGCGCCGAGGGCATCCCCGTCGAGATGATGATCGTCGCCGACGACGTCGCGCTGAGCGCGAGCGGCGATCACGCGGGTCGTCGCGGACTCGCGGGCACGGTGCTGGTTCACAAGATCGCGGGCGCGGCGGCCGCGCGCGGTTTGCCGTTGGCCGAAGTCGCGCGGATCGCTAAAGAAGCGGCACTGTCGCTCGGCACGATGGGCGTCGCGCTGACGCCGTGCACGGTGCCGGCCGCGGGCAAGCCGGGCTTCGAACTGGGCGATCGCGAAATCGAATGGGGCCTCGGCATTCATGGTGAACCCGGCGTGGCGCGCGGCACGCTGGAGCCGGCCGACGCGATGGTCGGCAAGCTGCTGGCAAAGATCGTCGGCGATCTAGCGTTGCAAGCGGGCGAGCGCGTCGCGCTGCTCGTCAACAACCTTGGCGGCACCCCATCGAGCGAGCTCAACGTGGTTGCCGGCGCCGCGCTGCGCGAGCTCGCCGGGCGCGGCATCGAAGTCGCGCGCGCGTGGGCCGGCACGTTCCTGAGCGCGCTCGAGATGGCCGGCGTGTCGCTGACGCTGCTGCGAGTGGATGACGAACGGCTGAGCCTGCTCGACGCCACCTCGCATACGAGCGCATGGCCCGCGCTGAGCGGCCGTGTCGCCCAGGTCGCGGTGCGTGCCGCACCACCCGCGCCGCCACGCGCGAGCGGCGCGACGCTCGCGCCTGACGCGACGCTGCGTCGCGCGATCGAAGCGGTCTGCGAGTGCCTGCTGTCAGCCGAGCCGGTATTGACCGAAATGGACCAGCGCGTCGGCGACGGCGACCTCGGCATCAGCCTCGCGCGTGGCGCACGCGCGGTGCAGCTCGAACTCGATTCCTATGCGTCCGCAGCCACGCCGGGCGCGGTGTTGCGCAGCATCTCGGCGACGCTGCGGCGCGTGGTGGGCGGTACGTCGGGTCCGCTATATGCGGTGATGCTGCTGCGCGCGGCGGCCGCGCTCGAACCGTCGGGCGGGACTGCCGCACGGCAATGGGCGACGGCGTTCAGCGCCGGTGTGGATGGATTGATGGAACTGGGGGGCGCGACGCCGGGCGATCGCACGATGGTCGATGCGCTGAAGCCCGCCGCCGACGCGCTGTCCGACGCACTCGCTCAGGGAGCGTCGACGGATGCCGCATTGCAAGCCGCCATCGCCGCGGCAAGCGATGGCACGTCGCGTACCGTATCGATGCATCCGCGCCGCGGGCGTTCGAGTTATGTCGGCGACCGCGCGATCGGTCATGTGGACCCCGGCGCGCATGCGGTGGCGTTGTGGCACGCAGCGATTCGCGACGCGCTGCGCGGTTAGGCGCGGGCGAACCCGAACGTTGCTGCGAACGCAACGGCAACGCGCGCCTTCGCGGACGAGAAAAACAACGCCGCCCTCAAGGCCGCAGCAGATCGAATCCTGCGAAAGCAACGACGCCGCTCAGCGCGATCAGCGCCACCGAGTGCTGTCCAACGTACAGCAGCCCGGCGGCGGACCAACACGTGATGGCGAATGCGGCAATACGTTTCATGCTTGCTTCTTCTACAACTCGAACTCAAAAACCGGCTCAGAAGCCCAGCGCAACGGCCAGCAAACCACTGGCGACACCGCACACCACCACCGCGCAGGCCACCACTGTCAGCACGCGCCGCGGAAACGACCGCGCGAGCATCGCGAGTGACGGTACGCTGACGAGCGGCAGCGTCATCAGCAGCGCGCCGGCGGGTCCAGCGGCCATACCGAACGACAGCATCGCCTGAATGATCGGCACTTCGCCCGCGGTCGGAATCACGAACAGCGTGCCGGCGATCGACAGCGCGATGATCCACAGCAGGCTGTTGTCGACGTCCGGGCCGATGTGCGGAAACAGCCACGCGCGCGCCGCGCCGAGAATCAGCACGAGCACGATGTATTCCGGCACGAGCCGCAGCGTCATGCGCCCGAGAATCCAGATCCAGCGCGAGAACGCGGTGCCCGGATCGTCGGCGCTGACCAGTTGCGCGACGGCCTCTCGCGACGCTTGCGCTTCCTGCGGCGTGACCATGCGGTTCACGAGGTAGCCGAGGCCGAACACCATCACGATGCCGAGCGCGAGGCGCAGGCCCATCCACTGCCAGCCGAGCACGAAGCCCATGAAGATCAGCGTCGCGGGATTCAGCGCGGTATTCCCGAGCCAAAAAGCAATCGCCGCGCCCGGCGCCGCTTCGCGCGCACGCAGGCCCGCGACGACCGGCGCCGCGCAGCAGGTGCACATCATGCCAGGCAACGACATCAGGCCGCCTTTGACGACGCTGTTGAAGTCGGCACGACCGAGCGCGCGCGCGACCCACTGCGGCGGAATCAGCGCCTGCACGGCGGAGCCGAGCAGAAGGCCGAGCACCATCGCCTGCCAGATCGCCTTGCCGTACGCGAGCGCGAAGTCGATCGCGGCCTGCCATGATGCCGCCGGCGCGCTCGCGGACGTGCCCATCAGGATCGACTTGCCGATCGAATGCTGGCTCGCGGCGACGAACGCGCGGTTGTAGTACGGAAACCACTTCACATAGAAGAGGCCGACGACGGCGATCAGCAGGAATACGATCCAGCCAAGCGTCACGCGGGGTTGCCGAAGGGTTGATTGCATGATGGTTGTTAAATGTCGTTGTGAGTCAACCGACGACTAGCGTACGGGTATCGAGCTGCGCGAGCAGCGTTTTCGCCTGCTCGACGACATCGGCGTCGTTCGGGCGGAAATCGAGTTGCAGCGCGTTCGGCAGCTGATCGAAATGCTGGCCGCTACTGCGCGCGTAGGCGGGATCGTAGTGAAGTTCGATCAGTTCGTGCGCGAGCTCGGCGCGCCGATTGTCGTCGACGAACCGCTGCCAGCCCGTGACCCGCTCGCGGCTGTGCAGGCCGATCAGGCGTTCCAGCTGTCCCTTGAAGTAGTCGGCATGCTCGAACAGATGCGCGTAATCCTGCAGCAGAAACGCCGCGCGATCGTCGCGGCTCGAACGCACCTCGACGCACGCGCCGCGATGAAACGTTTCGAGCAGCGCGAGCGGCAGTGTGACGGAGCCGATGCGCCTGCTTTCCGCCTCGACGAACACCGGCCGGCTCACGTCGAAGTCTTGCAGCGCGGTGACGAGCAGCGTGTCGAAACGCTTTTGCGACGGCTGCGGCACGCCGGTGTACGCGCCGAGCAGCGAGCCGCGATGCGAGGCGAGCGCCTCGAGGTCGAGCGTTTGCGCGCCGGCCTCATGCAGCGCCGACAGCAGCCGCGTCTTGCCGCTGCCGGTCGGGCCGACGAGCGCGATATAGCTGAAACGGCGCGGCAGGGTTTCGAGCCTCTCCAGCGTGGCGCGCCGGTAGCTTTTGTAGCCGCCCTCGAGTTGCCGCGCCGACCAGCCGATCATGTTGAACAGCGTCGTGACGGAGCCCGAGCGCTTGCCGCCGCGCCAGCAGTAGATCAGCGGGCGCCAGTTGCGCGGCCGGTCGGCGAACGTGGTTTCCAGATGATGCGCGATGTTGCGCGCGACTAACGCCGCACCGACCCGCGTGCCCTCGAACGGCGACACCTGCTTGTAGGTCGTCCCGACCAGCACGCGTTCCTCGTTGCTCAGCACTGGCGCGTTGGTCGCGCCCGGAATATGGTCTTCCTCGAACTCGAGCGGCGTGCGAACGTCGACGATTTCATCGAAATCGCCGGCTTTATCGAGGCTGACTAGAAGACTTTTCAAGGGAGTAGGGACAAAACGGACCGCGGGAAGACCGAAATTATCGCATGCGCGGCTCGTTCGGGCCGGTTATGCGTGCGTTCCGGCATTCTCCAGTGACGCGTCCCTCAGCCGTCCGCTTCAGATGACCTCGACTCGCGCTTCCCCGCTCACCAGCTCGCCGATCACCCGCGCGTCGGCGAAGCCATCGGCGCGGAACAGCGCGAGCACCTCGTCGACCGCTTCGGGCGCGCATGACACCAGCAGCCCGCCCGACGTCTGCGGATCGGTCAACAATGCACGGCCGGCGGACGGCAACGCGGCGGGCAGCACTACGTCGTGGCCATAGGCGTCCCAGTTGCGGCCCGATGCGCCGGTGAAGATGCCGGCTTCCGCGAGGCTCGCGACGTTCGGTAGCCACGGCAGGTCTGCATAGCGCACGCGCGCGGTCAGCTTCGAGCCGCGCGCGAGTTCCAGCGTGTGGCCGAGCAGGCCGAAGCCGGTGATGTCGGTCAACGCATGCACGCCGTCGAGCCGCGCCAACTCGGCGCCCGGCCGGTTCAGCTTGGTGGTCGCGCCGATCATGGCCGCGTAGCCGGCCTCGTCGAGCCGGTCTTTCTTCAGTGCCGCGGACAGAATGCCGACGCCGAGCGGCTTGCCGAGGATCAGCACGTCGCCGGCCTGACCGCCCGCGTTGCGCTTGACGCGTTTCGGGTCGACGATGCCCAGCGCGACGAGGCCGTAAATCGGCTCGACCGAATCGATCGAATGGCCGCCCGCGAGCGGGATGCCCGCTTCCGCGCAGACCGATTCGCCGCCTTTCAGCACGGCCGCGATCACGTCGTGCGGCAGCACGTTGATCGGCATGCCGACGATCGCCAGCGCCATGATCGGCTTGCCGCCCATCGCGTAGACGTCGGAGATCGCGTTGGTCGCGGCGATGCGGCCGAAGTCGAACGGATCGTCGACGATCGGCATGAAGAAATCGGTGGTCGCGACGATCGCCTGGTCCTCGTTGAGCTTGTAGACGGCGGCGTCGTCGGCGGTGTCGTTGCCGACCAGCAGGTCGGGGAAAAACGGCAGCGGCGCGCTGCGCTTGAGCAGATCGGCGAGCAGGCCCGGCGCGATCTTGCAGCCGCAGCCGCCGCCGTGCGACAGGCTCGTTAGACGGGGCGACTGGCTTGCTTGGACTTGGGTCATGGAGGCGGGAGTTCGGTTTCGTCGAATGACCGCATTATGAGGGTAGTTTTCACACTGTGCAGCGTCGACCCGGGCCGCAAACCGGCTTTATGCCGAAACCGTATATCCCAACGATAAACACCTGCGTAAAAAGATACCAATCGCGAAGCAAATGCAAACGGCAGGTGCGCGATGAAACCAATTTCTTCGCGCGCTAACGAAATTTCACACCGCCCCGCGAATTGATCGCCGTCGACAATTAGCAAACCAATTACCGCGCGATTGCAAAGCCTTATTTATTGCTGCCCGCGCCGGTCCCATACATGCCATTGTTAAATCCGCCGGCGCCCTCGGCTTTTTGTCCCTGACCGGCGGTTTTGCCGCGCGCGTTGCCTTGTCCGCTGTCTTTCGACTGAGGTCTGTGCGATTCATGAACTGCCGATGCGGCCGGATCGGGCGTCGAACCCGTCCCGGACGAGCGGCTTTCCATGTGCGAAGAGCCGTCCGGCTTGGGAATCTGCGCAAGACTGGGGGAGTTCGTGGACAGCAGTGCGGCGCCGAGAAGCGCAAGTGAGGCTGCGCCGGTTGCCGCGCGTCGGGAGTAAGTAGAGTAGTTCATAGGAGCGCAATAATCCTTCGAGAAGGTCAATGGAATCCACCATTCGCGGGTTCAGCATGAACGGTGCCCGGCACCGGGAATAAATCGTGCAGACGAGGGGCGCCGTTCATTCAAGTGACTTTCGCATGTCTTATTTACCCGGGTGGCGAATGCACTACGATCGCGCTGCATGTCGCAAAACGGCATCTATAATCAATTTTGTCCCCAAAAGAGCCGAGGCCATGCAATGACGCAAATGACTCGGCGACAATTCCTGAAGGTTTCTGCCACCTCGCTCGCCGGATCGAGCCTAGCCCTGATGGGCTTCTCGCCGACACCCGCGCTGGCCGAAGTCCGTCAGTACAAATTGTCGCGTGCTACCGAAACCCGCAACACCTGCCCGTACTGCTCGGTGGGCTGCGGCGTCCTCATGTACGGCCTTGGCGACGAAGCCAAGAACGTGAAGACGAGCATCTTCCACATCGAGGGCGACCCCGACCACCCGGTCAACCGCGGCACGCTGTGCCCGAAGGGCGCGAGCCTGATCGACTTCATCCATAGCCCTAGCCGTCTGCGCTATCCCGAGTACCGCGCGGCCGGGGCGAACGAGTGGAAGCGCATCTCGTGGGAAGACGCGCTAGACCGCATCGCGAAGCTGATGAAGGAAGACCGCGACGCGAACTTCGTCGAGACGACCGCCGACGGCAAGAAGGTCAACCGCTGGCTGACTACCGGGATGCTCGCGGCGTCGGCCAGCAGCAACGAGGTGGGTTACCTGACGCACAAGACTGCTCGCAGTCTTGGCATGCTCGGATTCGACAATCAGGCGCGTGTCTGACATGGCCCGACGGTGGCAGGTCTTGCCCCGACGTTTGGCCGTGGAGCGATGACGAACCATTGGGTCGACATCAGAAACGCGGACTTGATTCTCGTGATGGGCGGCAATGCGGCCGAGGCCCACCCATGCGGTTTCAAATGGGTCACCGAAGCCAAGGCGCACCGCAAGGCGCGCCTGATCGTGGTCGACCCCCGCTTTAATCGCACGGCGTCGGTCGCGGACTACTACGCGCCGATCCGCACTGGCACGGACATCGCGTTCCTCGGCGGGGTGATCAACTATCTGCTGACGAACGACAAGATCCAGCACGAGTACGTGAAGAACTACACGGACGTGTCGTTTATCGTCCGTGAAGACTTTGCGTTCAACGACGGCCTGTTCTCCGGCTACAACGCCGACAAGCGCAACTACGACAAGACCACGTGGGACTACGAGCGCGGTGACGACGGCTTCGCGAAGGTCGACCCGACGCTGCAGGACCCGCGCTGCGTCTATCAGCTGATGAAAAAGCATTACTCGCGCTACACGCCCGAACAGGTCGAAAAAATTTGCGGCACGCCGAAGGACAAATTTCTGCACGTGTGCGAGATGCTCGCGTCGACGTCGGTTCCGGGACGCGCGGCCACGATCATGTACGCGCTTGGCTGGACGCAGCATTCGATCGGCTCTCAGATGATCCGCACCGGCGCGATGGTGCAGTTGCTGCTCGGCAACATCGGCATCGCCGGTGGCGGCATGAATGCGCTGCGCGGTCACTCGAACATCCAGGGCCTGACGGATCTAGGCCTGATGTCGAACCTGCTGCCGGGCTACATGACGCTGCCGATGGAAGCGGAGCAGGACTTCGACGCCTACATCGCGAAGCGCGCCTCGCAGCCGCTGCGGCCGAACCAGCTGAGCTACTGGCGCAACTATCGCGCGTTCCACGTGAGCTTCATGAAGTCATGGTGGGGTGACAAGGCCACCGCCGAGAACAACTTCGCTTTCGACTATCTGCCGAAGCTCGACAAGTCCTACGACCTGTTGCAGGTCTTCGAGCTGATGAGTCAGGGCAAGATGACCGGCTACATCGCGCAGGGCTTCAACCCGCTTGCCGCCGCGCCGTACAAGTCAAAGAACGGCCCGGCTCTGGCCAAGCTGAAGTGGCTAGTGATCATGGACCCGCTCGCGACCGAAACGTCGGAGTTCTGGAAGAACCACGGCCCGTTCAACGACGTCGACAGCGCATCGATCCAGACCGAGGTGTTCCGTCTGCCGACCACTTGCTTCGCCGAGGAACGCGGCTCGCTCGTCAGTTCGAGCCGGGTGCTGCAATGGCACTGGCAGGGCGCGGACGGCCCGGGCGAAGCGAAGAGCGACCTCGAGATCATGGCAGGGCTGTGGCTGCGGATTCGCGACGCTTATCGCAAGGACGGCGGCAAGTATCCCGATCCGATCCTGAATATGAGCTGGCCGTATGCGAAACCGGACAGCCCGACACCCGAAGAAATCGCGAAGGAGTTCAACGGCAAGGCGCTCGCGGACGTCACCGATCCGAAGGACCCGACCAAGGTGCTCGCGAAGAAAGGCGAGCAACTTGCGAGTTTCGCGCAGCTGCGCGACGACGGCTCGACTTCGAGCGGCTGCTGGATCTTTTGCGGCTCGTGGACCCAGGCGGGCAACCAGATGGGCCGCCGCGACAACTCGGATCCGACCGGCATCGGCAACACGCTGAACTGGGCGTGGGCATGGCCGGTGAACCGGCGGGTTCTGTACAACCGCGCGTCGTGCGATCTCAACGGCAAGCCGTTCGATCCGACGCGTAAGCTGATCGCGTGGAATGGCAGCACGTGGTCGGGCGCCGACATTCCGGACTTCAAGGTCGACGAGCCGCCCGACAGCGGCATGAATCCGTTCATCATGAATCCGGAAGGCGTCGCGCGATTCTTCGCGCGCGACGCGATGGTCGAAGGGCCGTTCCCCGAGCACTATGAACCGTTCGAGACGCCGCTCGGCTACAACCCGCTGCATCCGGACAACAAGCTGGTCGTCAGCAACCCGGCGGCACGCGTGTTCCCGGGCGATAAGGCCACGTTCGGCACGCACGAGAACTTCCCGCATACCGCGACCAGCTATCGTCTGACCGAGCATTTCCACTACTGGACGAAGCACGCGAAGCTGAACGCGATCATTCAGCCCGAGCAGTTCGTCGAGATCGGCGAAGACCTCGCGAAGGAGATCGGCGTGGTGGCCGGCGACCGGGTCAAGGTGAGCTCGAACCGCGGGCACCTGATAGCCGTCGCGGTCGTGACGAAGCGCATCAAACCGCTGACGATCGAAGGCAAGAAGGTGCAGACCGTCGGGCTGCCGATTCATTGGGGCTTCATCGGGCTCGCAAGGCCGGGCTATCTCGTCAATACGCTGACGCCGCCGGTGGGCGACGGAAATTCACAGACACCGGAAACCAAGTCGTTCCTCGTCAAGGTCGAAAAGGCATAAGGTAAAGAGATGGCACTGCAATCACTGGACATCAGACGCGTCTCGGCCACGACCACGCAGCCGCCGGTGGCTCGCGCGCCGGCCACCGGCCAGGTCGCGAAGCTCATCGACGTATCGAAGTGCATCGGCTGCAAGGCCTGTCAGACCGCCTGCATGGAGTGGAACGATCTGCGCGACGAGATCGGCGTGAACGTCGGCGTCTACGACAATCCGCCCGATTTGACTCCGGATTCGTGGACCGTCATGCGTTTCGCGGAGTATGAGAACTCCGCCGGCGATCTCGAATGGCTGATCCGCAAGGACGGCTGCATGCACTGCGAAGACCCGGGCTGTCTGAAGGCCTGTCCGGCGCCGGGCGCGATCGTGCAGTACACGAACGGTATCGTGGATTTCCACCAGGAGAACTGCATCGGCTGCGGCTTCTGCATCGCCGGCTGTCCGTTCGACATACCGCGTATGTCGAGGCAGGATCGCCGCGTGTACAAGTGCACGCTGTGCTCGGACCGCGTCGCGGTCGGTCAGGAGCCGGCCTGCGTGAAGACCTGCCCGACCGGCGCGATCATGTTCGGCACCAAGGAGGACATGAAGCTGCAGGCCGAGGACCGCATCGTCGATCTGAAGGAGCGCGGTTTCCAGAACGCTGGCCTGTATAACCCGGATAAGGTCGGCGGCACCCATGTGATGTACGTGCTGCACCACGCCGACCGGCCGTCGCTGTATCACGGCCTGCCGGACGATCCGCGCATCAGTCCGATGGTGACGTTGTGGAAGGGCATAGCCAAGCCGATCGGACTCGCCATCATGGGGATCGCCGCGCTCGCGGGCTTCTTCCACTACACGCGCGTCGGCCCGAACGAGGTGACCGAGGCCGATGAAGCCGCCGCCGTCAAGGAAGCCGAAGAAGCACGCCGTTCGCGGGAGGGTAGGCAATGAACCACTCTGAGCACTCCGACTTCACGGACGTGAAGGGCAACCGCCTGATCGTGCGCTATACGCCGAACGAGCGCACGAATCATTGGATCACCGCGATCTGTTTCATCCTGCTTGCGCTGTCCGGTCTCGCGTTGTTCCATCCGGCGATGGCGTTTCTGTACGTCGTGCTTGGCGGCGGACAGTGGACGCGGATCCTGCACCCGTTCATCGGCTGCGTGATGTTCATCTCGTTCCTGATTCTTGCGTTGCGCTTCTGGCATCACAACTATCTTGACCAGGCGGATATCCAGTGGATGAAGCAGTTCCGCGACGTGCTGAACAATCGCGAGGAACGCCTGCCCGCAATCGGCCGGTACAACGCCGGGCAGAAGCTGCTGTTCTTCGTGATGGTGATCTGTATGCTGCTGCTGTTGCTGAGCGGCATCGTGATCTGGCGACGCTACTTTTCGCTCTACTTCCCGATTGGGCTGATCCGGCTGTCCGCGGTCGTGCACGCGGTGACGGCGTTTTTGCTGATCGTCGGCATCATCGTGCATATCTATGCGGGGCTGTGGGTCAAGGGCTCCATAGGTGCGATGATGCGCGGCACCGTTACCTATGGCTGGGCGCGCAAGCATCATCCGAACTGGTTCAGGGAAATCATCGGCAAGTAAAGTATGCTGATTCGGCGCTGCCCCAGCGCGTGTTTCAATGCGCCGCACGCAGCACCCCGCGCACCGGGCCGCCGCGCCACGTCGATGACGTGGCGGCGGCTTTTCAGTTTTCAGAGGACGATACCTTGGTCCAACGCATTCTCGAAGCCGCCGACATCGAGTCGCTCGATCCCTCGGCAATACCCCGCATCCGCATGCCGGAGCGGCTTGCGGTGTTCGCACCGCGTGCCGCGCGGCTGCGTCAGCTCGCGTCGCGCGGCAATCCGATCGCCGGCTACCTGCGGTTGATGGCGGCGCTCGCCGATGCGCAGCAAGCGGTGCTCGCGCATTTCAAGGCGCAGCCGCCGAGCCCCGAGCTGATCGCGAGCGCGCAACAGTATTCGATGCCGCTGATTCCGGCGCTGTCCGGCGCGCGCGATCCGGCGTGGCAAGACGTGCTGCTGCAACTGCTCGACAGGATCGAAGCCGCGGGCCCGTTGACGCCGCAACTCGTCGCGGTGTTCGAGCGGCTGGGCTCGCTCGACGCCGCCGCGCTCGAAGCGCAGGCCGACGCAATCTTCGCGCAGCGCTTCGCCGACGTCGAGCCGGCGTGCGCGCCGTTCATCATGGCCGCGCTGCAAGTCGTATGGACCGACCTCGCCGCCGACATCGACAAGCGCGCCGTGCCGTACCTCGACACGCCGGGCCTGTGCCCGGTGTGCGGCTCGCATCCGGTGGCCAGCACGCTACGCATCGGCGGCGCGTACGACAACTATCGCTATCTGCAATGCGGGCTGTGCGCGACCGAATGGCATATGGTCCGCAGCAAATGCTCGAACTGCGATTCGACGAAAGGCATTGCGTACCAAGTGGCCGGCTCGCCCGACGCCGACGCGGCCACCCGCGAAGCCGAAACGAAAAACGCCGTGCTAAAGGCGGAGTCGTGCGACGAATGCCATACTTACCGCAAGATCGGCATCCAGGCGAAGGACTACGAGTTCGATCCATTCGCGGACGACCTCGCGAGCCTCACGCTCGATCTGCTGATGGGCGCGGAAGGTTACCGGCGCGCGTCGCCGCATCCATGGCTGTGGCCGGAGCGGACGGCCGGCGGGACGGAAGCGGAGGACGACGAGTCCGCCTGACGGCGGCCTGACCGGACGCAAGTTCAACACGACATAAGGATTGCTCGTGAGCGATGTGAGCAACTCGGAATTGCGCGCGCTGATGGCGCGCGTGCCGTCGGTGGACAAGGTGATGGCGTCGGCGGAATTCGCGCCGCTGATCGGCGAATACGGCCGCACTCAGGTGCTCAATGCGCTGCGCGACGCGCTCGACGCGTGGCGTATCGGCGCGCAATCGGGCGATGCGGCGGCCGACCCGGCGGTGAGCGCGCTCGATACCTCGCAACTGCATGCGACGGTCGCCGCGGCGCTGCTCGCACGCAACGCGTCGCGGCTGCGCAGCGTATTCAATCTGACCGGCACCGTATTGCACACGAACCTCGGCCGCGCGCTGCTGCCCGACGAGTCGGTGCGCGCCGTGATGACTGCGCTCACGCAACCCGCCAACCTCGAGTTCGATCTCGCCACCGGCAAGCGCGGCGACCGCGACGACCTGATCGACGATCTGATCTGCGAGCTGACCGGCGCCGAAGCCGCGACCATCGTCAACAACAACGCGGCCGCGGTGCTGCTCACGCTGTCCGCGCTCGCCGCGAAAAAGGAAGTGGTGGTGTCGCGCGGCGAACTCGTCGAAATCGGCGGCGCGTTTCGCATTCCCGACATCATGAATCGCGCAGGCGCGAAGCTGCGCGAAGTCGGCACGACGAACCGCACGCATCTGAAGGACTATGAACAGGCGATCAACGCGCGCACTGCACTGCTGATGAAAGTCCACGCGAGCAACTACGCGATCAGCGGCTTCACGAAGGAAGTCGGCATCGACGAGATCGCACCGCTCGCGCATGAGCACGGGCTCGCGGTCGCCGTCGATCTCGGCAGCGGCACGCTGGTCGATCTCGCCGAATGGGGCTTGCCGCGTGAGCCGACGGTGCGCGAGACGGTCGCGGACGGCGCCGATGTCGTCACGTTCAGCGGCGACAAGCTGCTCGGCGGCCCCCAGGCCGGATTGATCGTCGGACGGCGCGAGCTGATCGCGAAGATCAAGAAGCATCCGTTAAAGCGCGCACTGCGGGTCGGCAAGCTGACGCTCGCGGCGCTGGAGCCGGTGCTGCGGTTGTATCGCGCGCCGGAGAAATTGGCCGACCGGCTGACCACGCTACGGCTCCTCACGCGGCCCGCCGAGGATATTCACGGCGCCGCTCAGCGTGTCCTGCCCGCGCTTCAGCAGGCGATCGATGCGCGCTACACGGTGGCCGCCGAGCCGATGTTCAGCCAGATCGGCAGCGGCGCATTGCCGGTCGAGGTGCTACCAAGCTATGGCCTCGTGATCCGGATGAGCGACGGCAAACGCGGCGGCCGCCATCTGCTCGCGCTGGAAAAGCAGTTGCGCGAGATGGCGCGGCCGGTGATCGGCCGGATCGCCGACGACGCGTTGCGGCTCGATCTGCGCTGCCTCGAAGCTGCCGACGAAGCGCAATTGATCGCTCAGCTCATCGCGCAACCGCAAAGCAACTGAAGGACGGGCACGCATGATCGTCGGTACTGCTGGGCATATCGACCACGGCAAAACGAGTCTCGTGAAGGCACTCACGGGCGTCGATACGGACCGCCTCAAGGAAGAAAAAGCGCGCGGCATTTCGATCGAACTCGGCTACGCGTATGTGCCGCTCGACAACGGGGACGTGCTCGGTCTGATCGACGTGCCGGGCCACGAAAAACTGGTGCATACGATGACCGCCGGCGCGAACGGCATCGACTTCGCCTTGCTCGTGATCGCCGCCGACGACGGCGTGATGCCGCAAACACGCGAACATCTGGCGATCGTCGAACTATTGGGCATTGGGCGGGGCGCTATCGCGTTGACAAAAATCGATCGCGTCGACGACGAGCGCCTGCGCGAAGTGCGCGATGAAGTGAGAGCGTTCGTCGCTGGCAGCGTGTTACGCAACGCGCCTGTGTTCGAGACCAGCGCGACACGCGGCGGCGATCCGGGCGTCGCCGCACTGAACGCGCATTTGCGCGAGCAGGCCGCGGCATGGCGCATGAAGCGCGACGACGGGCTGTTTCGCCTCGCCGTAGATCGCGTGTTCACGCTCGCGGGGCAAGGCACGATCGTCACCGGGACCGTGGTGGCGGGCAGCGTGAGCGTCGGGGACACGATGCTGCTCGCACCGAAACAGCAGCCGGTGCGCGTGCGCAGCATCCACGCGCAGAATCGCCCCGCCGAAGCCGCTCACGCTGGCCAGCGCTGTGCGCTGAATCTGGCGGGCATCGACAAGAGTGCGATCGAGCGCGGTGACTGGATCGTCGATGCGCGGCTGTCGCAAGCGAGCGAGCGCATCGACGTCGCGTTGACGCTGCTCGCCGACGCGCCACACGCGCTCGAACATTGGGCGCCGCTGCATGTACATCTCGGTACGCAGCATCAGGTTGCGCATGTCGCGCTGCTCGACGGCGATGCGCTTGCGCCCGGTCAACGCGCGCGTGTGCAACTCGTGTTTGAGCGGCCGCTGTGCGCGGTGCCGGGCGATCGCTTCGTCGTGCGTAACGCTCAGGCCAATCGCACGGTCGGCGGCGGGCACGTGCTCGATCCGTTCGCTCCGGCGCGCAAGCGGCGCTCGCCGGAGCGCTTCGGCTGGCTCGACGCAATCCAGACGCTGCTCGACACCGGCTCACTCGACGCGCTGGTGGCGCGCGCGCCGCACGGCATGTCGCGGGCGTTGCTGGAGCGCCTCACTGGGATGCCGGCCGCCGCGGTCGCGTTGCCCGCCGGGACCCGCGCGATCGAACTGCCGGGCCATGACGCGCTGCTGGTCGCCGAGGCGACATGGCACGCGCTCGGGGGCCGCCTGAGCAGTGCGCTCGCGCAATATCATGATCGCTCGCCTGACGAACTCGGCCCCGACGCGTCGCGCTTGCGGCGCATCGTGGCGCCACTGGTCGACGACACGCTATGGCGAGCGCTGATCGACGATGCGGCGGCGCGTGGCGAACTCGTCAGACGCGGACCATGGCTGCATTTGCCCGGCCACGCGGTGACGCTCGACGCCGCCGATCAGGCGCTTGCCGCGACGCTGCTGCCCGAGATCGAGGCGGGGCGTTTCGATCCGCCGTGGGTTCGCGAGCTCGCGAATGCGCATGGTGTGCCGGAGGAGCGCGTGCGTCAGTTGCTGCGCAAGCTCGCGCGTCAGGGCGAAATTTTCCAGATCGTGCATGACCTGTTCTATCACCAGCAGGTGATTCGCGAGCTGGCGTCGATCGCGGCGACGGAGGCGCGCAAGAACGGCGGCACCGTGGCGGCCGCGCCGTTTCGCGACGCGACCGGGCTCGGCCGAAAACGGGCGATCCAGCTTTTGGAATTCTTCGACCGGGTTGGCTATACTCGCTTCCACCGTGGCCTGCACCTCGTGCGCACGGATAGCCGCTGGCTCGATCTATTTTGATGATCTGTCTTGATGACCTGACTGGGCGTACGGTTCCGTCGGTCGCGCTTCATTCGATCACCGTAGGAAGGCATTCGTACCCGGTGGTGCGGCTGGGCTTCAAACCCAGTTGGGGGCGTCAGACGCTCCCGGGTAGGTTCGACTCCTGCTGCCTTCCGCCACATGGGCCTTCCGGGCCATTCCGGCATCTTCTTCCGTTGATGTCCTGTAGATCGCTGATTTTAAAGCGGTTTATGGGTAACGGCGTGCTTGCGGCTACCGTTGACGTCCCGCACAATTTCCTCACGAAGTATGGGTAGCGATGTGGGTTTGTGGGTAGGGAGGGCAACATGGCTGGACGACCGTTGCATCGACTCAGCGCTCTGCGGGTCGCGAAGGAGGTGACGCCGGGTCATTACGCGGATGGCGGTGGCCTCTACATGCAGATCGCGGACAGCGGTGCGCGTTCATGGGTGTTGCGGTTCAAACTGAACGGTCGCATGCGGGAGATGGGTCTCGGTCCACTCTCGCGGGTCTCTCTGGGCGAGGCGCGGAAACTGGCCGTCGGGTACCGTGACATGGTCAGGGACCTGATTGATCCCATTCTCGCGCGGCGTGAGCAGCAGCGAAGGCAACTGCTTGACATGTCTCCGGATAACAATGTGACGTTTCGTGAAGCAACTGAGGCGTTTATCCGTGCGCATGAACCCCAGTGGCGAAATCGCAAGCATGTTCAGCAGTGGGGTAACACGCTCAAAACGTACGCGTATCCGGTGATCGGTGACGTCCGGGTGCGCGACATTGATACCGCGATGATCGTACGCATCCTTCAGCCGATCTGGACGAAGAAGGCGGAGACTGCGCGCCGTGTACGCGGCCGCATCAAGGCAATTCTCGACGCAGAGACGGTGCTGGGTCATCGGGTCGGCAGCAACCCTGCGCGATACGTTGATCATCTGCAACTTGTGTTGCCGCGGTCGAAGAAACGTTCGCAAGTGAACCATCATCCGGCACTACCCTGGGATGACTTGCCTGCGTTTATCCGCGAGCTTGAACAACGTCCGCGGCGTGCTGCGCGTGTGTTGCATCTGCTGATCCTTACGGCGACCCGCACGAACGAGGTGCGTTTTGCGCGGCCCGAGGAGTTTGACCTCGCCGCCCGCACGTGGTCAATTCCTGGCGATCGCACCAAGAGCGGCCGGCCCCTTCGCGTACCGCTGTGTGACCGCGCCGTCGAGATCGTGCGCAACGCATTGCCGAAGGCAAAATACGGATATCTGTTTCCGGGCTGCAAGGAAGGACGTCCGTTGTCGAATATGGCGATGCTGACGCTTCTGAGACGTATGTCGCGGCACGGAATCACCGTACACGGATTCCGGTCGACGTTCCGCGACTGGGTTGCCGAATGTACGGACTATCCCGATTCGCTCGCGGAGGAAGCCCTGGCTCATGTCATCGCATCACAGACAGTGGCGGCTACCGGCGTCGCGACCAGCTCGAGCGTCGGCGCCTGATGATGGAGGACTGGGGAAGGTATTGCGGCGAAAAGAAAGAGGGCGCTGCGATGATGGCGTCGGCTGCATAACATGCGTTCGTTGCATGGTTGTTGTTCAGAGCCAACTCGGGATCGTGGAAACCTATGCACGCTGTGGCTCAATGGCTGGTCGCAGAGTGGCATGTCTGGTTTTTACCCGCGATTTACCCGAACGCTGCGATCGATGCTCCGGGACATGGCCCGGCCTGACGGTCCGTGCGTGGTTCGCGGGGTTGTCTACGCGTCAGAACCATCACGCCGACGGATCGAACTTTGTGCGCGCGTGAAAGACGGAGCGATCATTTGCCGCTTTTTCCTCAGGGGGCATGGTTGGGTACAGTTTGACGCGCGACCCGCGGCCCTGTAGCGCACGCGTGTGGGACGACGGGCAAGCAACCACGCAAAGCCAAAGGATACATCGGCCAAGAAGACAACATCCGGCGTAATTCTGACGAGTCGAGTAGATGCCATCAGACTGTGGTCACGCCAGTCGAAGCATGAGCGTCAGCGGATGAATCGCCGATGGCCGGAAGCCATATGATTCGTAAAACGCTGCCGCGTGCGTGTCAATGGCATGCACGAGCATTGCGCGCACACCGAGATCTCGTGCTACAGCGCTGGTGCGATTGACTGCATCCTTCAGGAGGGATGCCCCGAGCTGAACACCCTTCACGTCCCGAGCGGGCCGACCGAGCACCACAACCGCGATCGGATCTGGCATGTTGCGGCGAACGTTGCCCGTCGCCTCAGCATGGGCCACTGCCCCGGCGGCGAGGGCGGACTAGCACGCCAACGCGAACCTTTGCTTGGTCCTGTTTCCACCGAGACAGACCCTTCGGCAAGATGAAGCCGAGGATGACGGGCAAGCGTCGTCTTGCGGCGAAGGCGATCTCGACGGAGACCGCCAACGACCAGGCGGGTTGTTGCCGCCGTTGCCACACCCCCGAAGCGACGGGGCGGTGGGCCTCACCACGCGAACCCGGATCACGGACGGCACCGGGTGGGCGGCGAAGCACGAGAGTAACCCGATTGGACCACGAGCAACTCGGCCAATAAAGGCGACGGGAGCGCCGTTCAGCGCGCGGCCCGAGCGGCGGATTCCTTGGGCGGGGTAGCCTCGGCCGCACCAATCACGTTGAGGTCGAATCGGAGTCGATATTCGAAGAGCGAGACATTCGGCACGACGGCGATCGCTTCGCGCAAGCTCTCGTTGATCGAGCGCGCGACGATGACGCCGCTGACCGCCTTACCGCGCGAGAGGTTCAGCGACACCCAGCCCATATAGCTCGCGATCTGGCCAATGGCTTTGTCCGGGGCTTCGCCGCGTTTCAATTCGAAGACGACGAAATTGCCGTCGTCGTCGACGGCGAGAATGTCGATCCGCCGGCCACTGCTCGTGGGGTATTCGCGGCCACCCGACACGCCGTCTGAATAGAGGTGCAGGCGCTTGCCGTTTACGGGGATCGATTCGAGGTTATCGGCGATGAACTCTTGCAACTGCCGTTCCAAGTGAAATACGGTGTTGGCGAGTGACTCGGAGTCGTCACTGGATTCGGGTAGCGCCTCGGCGTCGCCGGTCATGTCGCCCAGGAGCTCTTCAGCCTGGCCCGCTTCGCCCGGGCGCTGGATGCGCACCTCCGTCGGCGTTTCGACTACGCTCCACCCCATTTTCTCGAAACCCCGGCGCAGCCGCTGCGAATTGTCGCCGCCGGTGGCCGCCGCAGACATCCCGGGCGGCGTTTGCTCGGGGTGCAGCCGGCACCACTTCTTCATTTCGTGCACTTGCACGCCACCGTCGGGCGTCGCCTCGACAATCAAATAGCGCTTCGGGCTTTGTCGTTCCATGCGCGTCCCTCTTCTCGGCGAGGCGGTGCCTCCGTTATGGGCTGGCACATTTTAGCGGAATGTGCCTGACTCGAAGCGACCAACCCAATGCGAGCGCGACGTTAGAGTTTTCTGGCTTTGCGCGATAATCACGAGGTCGTGAGTGGCGCTGCGGCCGATTGTGTCGAAACGAGGGGGCGCCATTCGCTGCGCGGTCTGCTCCGTTGTGCGTTCATGCAGTCTTACGGGGATGGCATTGGTCGACGTAGGCGTTCTGTCTGGCGCATTGTCACACGAAGATCAATCCGCCTTGCGTAGGGCGTGCTTCATTGCACGTTTGAAAATCTATCTCGATTCTTCACATCGCGGATGCACAAAGATGCACGGCCATTGTCACAGGACCAGCGCGGCGCACTTGAACTCACATCGATCAGTCCCGTACAGGGGGAGGGGCATCAGTATGAACTCCACCTGGATTAGGCTGTCCCAATTGAGGTTTTGGCATCGGTCGGCTTTGATCGGACAGCGTTGGAAAATACGTGACGGTATCGATGACGGTATCGTCACCACCGATCGTGTCGAGGTGCGCCATCTTCGCGATGTTTTGAGCAAAGTTGGCACTGGTTCTCCATTGCGGGCCGGAGAGAGGTGGTAAGTGCCGCCAGTATTCTTCGGTATCGGCGACGGTATCGTGGCAATGTGAACCGGCGGAACGGCCGCCCATACACGGGTCCAGCCCGCAGGTTGACAATCGAGTGGGAGTAATTCAGGTTGTTCTGCAACGGACTGCGGAAGTCGAGACCAGACATGCCAGTCCGCGGAGGATGACGGCTATCCCTTCACGAAACTTGGCGTGAGACCGTATACCGCCAGCGGTGCGCGCGGTTGCCGACAATAGCGGAAATCTGCTGCGGGTCACCGGCCATTGCATAGGTACCGGGCCTACCCAGCAGAGCGAGGTGTTGTGCCTGAAGTGCAGCGCTTAGGTAGCTCACCACGGTACGTAGTGAAATGCCGCGTTCCCTGTTTGCGATCTCATCTGCGCTCGATCGCGGCGTACATCAGACGCTCAACGTTCTATAAAGCGACCGGCCTCGCGAACCCGACACCCATCTCCAGATGTTGCGCAAAAGGGCATCAAGCAGTTTTGGAGATGCCGATGAACCTGCGTCGGACATTGCGTTTTCCGTCTCGGTATTTTCCCCGATAACCGTCCGTCCCAAACTGCAAACAGCCAGACCCAAAATGTCAATCGAGGAGAATTTGACGCTCCTATATTGACTTGTCGATGGTGCCGGTCACATCGGCTTCAAAATGAACTGCGGGAATAGGCCTGGCGGCAGCACATTGGGTGCGTCGCGGATGCTCCGCCGCAGCAGAGTCACACAGCTCCCATCACAGGAATCCGTCCGTGTCCACGACCTCCACGCAACCGGCCGCCAACCACGAAGCCGCATTGGAATCCTTGTATCGCCGAGTGAACTGGCGGATCCTGCCGTTCCTGCTCATCTGCTATTTATTCGCCGCCCTCGACCGGCTCAACATTGGCTTCGCGAAACTTCAGATGCAGAGCGACTTGGGGCTTTCGGACGCCGTGTATGGCCTCGGCGCCGGCATCTTCTTCCTTGGCTACGTCCTCTTTGAGATACCGAGCAACCTCTTGCTGCCCAAGCTGGGCGTGCGCCGCACGATGGCGCGCATTCTTGTGCTATGGGGCCTCACCTCCGCCTCGATGATGTTCGTGCGGAACGTGCCGACTTTCTATACGCTGCGTTTCTTACTGGGCGTGTTCGAAGCGGGTTTCGCACCAGGCATCATTTTCTACCTCACTTACTGGTACGGCGAAGCGCGCATGGCGCGGGCGATCGCTATCTTCCTGACAGCGGGACCGCTTTCCGGCGTGGTTGGCGGGCCGCTCTCGGCGTGGGCCATGACGACGTTGCACGACGCGGCTGGCCTAGCGGGATGGCAGTGGGTGTTCCTCATCGAAGGGTTGCCGAGCGTCGTGCTGGGCATCCTCGCTTGGTTCGTGCTTGCCGACCGTCCCGAGACAGCGCGCTGGCTCTCAAGCGAAGAGCGCGCGACGTTGCAGACGCAACTGCGCGCGCCGGCTGAGAAGACTCACCGCTCGTTTGCGAGCGTTGCCCGCGATCCGTGGATTTACCTGATGGCGGCCGCCTACTTCTGCGTGGTCTGCGGCATCTATGCCGTCAACTTCTGGCTACCCAGTATTCTCAGGGCCGACGGCGTGACCGACCCGATGCGCATCGGATTCTATTCGACAATCCCGTTTATTGCTGCCGTGACCGGCATGGTCGTCGTGGGCCGCAGCTCCGATCGTAGCGGCGAGCGTCGCTGGCACAGCGCGCTGCCATCGTTTGCCGGCGGTGTGAGCCTCGCCATTGCGGCGACGTCGGCCGGCCACCTGGTGACCTCGCTGCTCTTCATGACGATTGCCACGCTGATGATGTTTGCCTCCTACACCGTGTTCTGGGCAATTCCCTCCGATTACCTGAAGGGCGACGCGGCCGCAGGCGGCATTGCGCTCATCAACACCATCGGCCAGTTGGGCGGCTTCCTGAGCCCGACGATTATTGGGTTCGCGACTACAGCCACAGGCTCGTTGCGCGCGGGACTCTATGTGATGGTCGCGCTACTCGTGATCGGCGCGTGCCTGATGGCAATACGACTACCGAGACCCCACGGTTCGATGCATGAGAAAAGCAGCGAAACGTTCGCCGCCGCGAATCACCCCTGAACCGTGCGGGGACGGCATGGAGCTAACGTCTGCGTCCGTGCAGCCGCGTTTGCAGCTCGTGTGCCCCGGGCTTTCCACGTCACAGGCGCTGAGTCGCGCATGCGGTCTAAAGGAGGCGGTACTTGCCGGCAAGTATGACGATGACCCCAGCGTCGCTCACTGCCATGATTCCCGGCTTTCAGCTCGAATCGGACACTTTTCGCCCTGCCGCGCTACCTGGTGCCGGTGATGCGGGCAGAATTAAGAATCGATTGTGCCAAGGCTCGTCGATCAAAGAATGGTCCCAATCGAGGTTTGATCCACTGGAGGTATCGATCGCGATTTTTCAAGACTATGACGCTTACGACGGGGTGGGTTTGGCCGAGCTAGTCAAGCATGGAGAAGTGAGCGCGGACGATCTGATGGATACGGCGATCGCTCGGGTCGAAGCCCGGAACCCGAAAGTCAATGCTTTCTCTTCCTTGTTTGAAGCGCGGGCCCGGCGCGATATCCAGGCTGGATTGCCCGACGGGCCATTTCGCGGTGTACCGTTTGCGCTTAAAGATCTATTTATGCAGTACGAAGGTGAAGTCACAGGGAATGGCTCCCGATTTTTTCAAGGCGTTGTCGCAACGCGCGACAGCGAACTGTTCGCGCGCTACCGCAGGGCCGGCTTTGCGATCTTCGGCAAGACTACGACACCGGAGTTGGGCATTGGGCCGGCAACCGAGTCGCGCGCCAACGGCATTACGCGCAATCCCTGGAATCTCAGTCGGACAGCGGGAGGGTCCAGCGGAGGAGCAGCTTCCGCCGTGGCTGCTGGCATCTTGCCGCTCGCGCATGCGAGCGACAGTGGAGGCTCCACGCGCGTTCCTGCGTCATGTTGTGGGCTGTTCGGGCTGAAGCCGAGCCGCGGTCGGATGCCAATGGGCCCCGAGCGCGGCGAGTCGAGCGGCGGTTTTGGCAGCGCCCATGCGGTGACGCGTAGTGTGCGTGATAGTGCCGCATTGCTCGATGTAACAGCAGGCCCGGATCTGGGCGCACCCTATGGCATTGCGCCGCCGGATCGCCCTTGGAGGGATGAAGTGGGTGCCGCTCCAGGGAGACTGAGGATCGCCGTATGGAGCGAGCCGCCGCAGGGCATCGAGTTGCACGAAAGGTGCGCACTCGCCCTGCAAGATGCGGCGACGCTATGCCGCGATCTGGGTCATTACGTCGAGGAGATGCGCCCCGCTGTGGACATAGGCGAGATAGACCGAAGTGGCATTGTCGTTATGGCAGCCTCCACACGGCTACTGATCGAGGCCAGGGCTGCCGCGCTCGGCCGGCCTCCCGGACCGGATGATCTCGAGCCAGCTGTCCGCGCTTTTTACGAGGCCGCCGACAAATATTCGGCTTTCGACTACGCACGGGCGGTAGCTGCGACCCATCGTGCCAGCAGGGACCTCGCCGCATTCCAGACGAAATGGGATCTTATTCTGATGCCTACGCTCGCTCAGCCGCCAGTTCCCGTCGGCACGATAACTTCTTCGGACATGGATCGGTCCGGCATGCGGCCATTGAGCCGGGCTTTCAACCCGTTTTGTCCACTCGCTAACCGGACAGGCGTACCCGCCGCGTCCGTGCCTCTTTTCTGGGACCAGGATGGCCTGCCAATTGGAGTGCAATTCCTTGCGCGATTCGGCGATGAAGCTACGATCTTCCGGATCGCTGCACAACTGGAGCACGCGCGACCTTGGGCGGCACGCCGCGCGATGTGACGGCGCGTTCAGCACGCTCGTGTCCAACGACCGTGCGGGGGCTTGATGCACGTCATCCGATTTACGAATGCACAGGTCAAACGCGGCTTGTCGATCAAGTTGACGCAGACGCGGCGACAGTCGGCAACGAGTAGGCCCTGACATCGACGATATCCTCGGTGTCCACAGCGCGGACCTTCAACAGTTTCGTGATCTGATCCACGGTGCAACAATCGCGCGCGGTGGAGAAGGGCGGTTCGTTTCGGGCTCCTTGCTCACGGCTCGCACTGAACCGACCTGTGGATCGAAGACGACGAGGCACTTTCTGTATGTAGCCAACCTATGTCGGCATTGCGTGTCCCGTCTGCGCCCGGGTAGATCTGGCGAGCAACATGAAGGCACCACACGGCATGACTACCGGGATACAGCGCCGTCAGCCCGGTTGCGGCCGCATGTTTGCGCGGAAGTCGATCCGTTCGCGATGCACCTGCGGGTGAGCCTCGAACAGTACATCAGTGCGCCCCCAGTGCGGCTGAGGCAACGATTACGATAAACACCGACACCCTTTGCATGCTGCCAGCATTGCGGCTGAGATCGCACGGCGCGGCCAGCCTCATGGCAGCGGCCTGGGCAAAACCTGCTGGCTCGTCGAGCGGACCATCTTCTGGCTTGACAACTTCCGGTCTGCGCATCCGCTTCGAGCACCTGGATTTCATTCACGAAGCTTTCCTTAGGATGGCCCGCTGCATCATTGGCTGGCGATAGCCTCAAAAGTCATTTAGTTGACGCCTCCAGGAGGCGTCATCCGTGCACTAAGGTCGACCCGTACCGGCCCAAACGGTGTTTGCCGGTCATCATCTTTCATCACGATGGCGAACTTCGAGCGCCTCAGATCGGACGCCGGGTAGCGTTCGTTTCGCATGCCGCGACAATCACTTCCGCCGCGCGAATCACGGGCAGATCAACCATGCGGCCGTCCAGGCTGAATGCTTCGCCGCCGTGCGTCGCGGCTTCTTCGAGTACGCGGCGCGCCCACGCCTGCTCGGCCTTGGTATGGCCCAGCGTCTCGTTTACGCCGGCCACCTGGGCCGGGTGGATGCAAAGCTTGCCGCCGAAGCCGAAGGCCCGCGCGCGCCGGGCATCGATCGCCAGACGTTCGGCGTTGCCGGTATCAGTGGTCACGCCGTCGATAGGCGCGGGCAGCCTCGCGCGGCGCGACGCTGCCACGAGCGCGTTGCGCGCGAGGGCCAACTCGGGTTCCTCTGTGGTTGCGTGCATCCCCAGGTCCAGCTGGAAATCGAGGTGACCGAAGGCGAGGCGCGCGACTTGCGGCTCGTGCGCGAGCGCATCGGCCGCATCGAGGCCCGCCAGCGATTCGATCAATGCGACGATGCGTGCGGCTGCGCCGAGCCTTTGCGCCACGCCTCGCAGCGCTTCGGCAGCTTCGGCCTTGGGACACATCACCGTCACGCCTTGCCCCGCCCAGGCGCGCAGCAGCGCGATATCGGCTTCGTGCCAGGGCGTGCCCACAGCGTTCACGCGGACTACTGTTCGCGTCAGTTGCACGGGCGTAAGTTGCGGCAGGTGATGCAAGAGCTGCGCGCGCGCGCTGTCCTTGCGGCTATCCGCCACGGCGTCCTCGAGGTCGATGACAATACAATCCGCGCCCGAATCGAGCGCCTTGGTGAAGCGTTCAGGCTTCGTGGCGGGCACGAAAAGCAGGCTGCGCGCACGGCTCACGGGAGCTGCCAGGTTTGCGCACATGGGTCAGATCACTCCATCGGCATGAAGCTTCTGGATATCGGCCTCTGACCGTCCCAGTTCGCGCAGAATCGCCGCGCTGTGTTCGCCCAGCGCGGGCACGGGATCCATCCGGACATCGAAGCTATCGACATTGGCGGGCGGCAGCAGCGCCTGAAGCTCACCGGCGGGTGAACCGATGGTGGCGAAACGCTCACGCGCCCTCAACTGCGGATGCGTCCACAAATCGCCGACCTGATTGACGGCGGCATTGGCAATCTGCGCCTCATCGAGACGCGCGATGACGTCCTGCGCCGTCAGGCTGGCAAACGTCTGCTCGATGACCTCCTTTAAGGCCGCGCGGCTTTCCACGCGGCGCACGTTGGCATTGAAGCGCGGGTCGGTTGCGAGTTCAGGGCGGCGCAATACGGCGTCGCAGAACAGCTTCCATTCGCGCTCGTTTTGCAGACCCAGCATCACCACCCGGCCATCGCCCGTCCTGAACGGACCATAGGGATAGATGGTGGCGTGCGCCGCGCCGTTACGTCCGGGCGGCTGCTGGCCATCGTAGGCGTAGTACATTGGAAAGCCCATCCATTCGACCAGCGCTTCGAGCATGGATACTTCGACATGTGAGCCCTCGCCGCTGATGCCACGTTGCAGCAGCGCGCTCAGAATGCCCGTGTAGGCGTACATACCGGCCGCGATGTCGGCAATCGAGTTGCCGGCTTTGCTGGGCTCTTCCGACGTACCTGTGATCGAGAGAAAGGCTGCCTCGCTCTGGATCAGCAGATCGTAGGCTTTCTTGTCGCGATAGGGCCCATCGGCGCCATAGCCCGAGATATCGCAGACGATGAGTTTCTTGTGCTTCGCGTGCAGTGTCTCGAACGACAAACCCATGCGCGCGGCTGCGCCGGGCGCAAGGTTCTGCACGAGGACGTCGGCCTCGGCGATCAACTCGCCCAGCACTGCCTGAGCCTCGGGCTGCTTGAGATCCAGCGTCAGACTTTCCTTCGAGCGGTTGGTCCAGACGAAATGCGAAGCCAGTCCGCGCGTGCGATGGTCGTAAGCGCGGGCAAAATCGCCGACGCGAGGACGCTCTACCTTGATTACGCGCGCGCCCAGGTCGGCGAGCTGACGGGTGCAGAACGGTGCGGCGATCGCGTGTTCCAGGGTGACGACAGTCAGGCCGCTGAGCGGGCCTTTGCGATTGGGTTTTGACATGGATTTTCTCGTCTTTCGTGTTGATCGCCCGATGCTATTCAACTTCCGCGCTGGCCTGCATCGCCAGCTGGCCCTCGAACCCGCGCGCCCATAAATGCGCCGTGCTGCCTTCGAGCTTGCCATTGACCGAAAACGGCGTGGTGTCGAACAACGGGCTCACAGCCTTGAATTCGAAGCGGCGCACGATCTTGTCCGGATGCGCGTGCCGCAGCGTCTCCATCAATAGCGTGGCGATTAGCGGCCCATGCACGACGAGGCCCGGATAGCCCTCTTCCTGCATGGCATAGGGACGATCGTAGTGAATGCGGTGACCGTTGAAGGTCAACGCCGAATAACGCATCAGCAGCACGGGGTCGGGTGTGACGGTGCGGCCGAACTGCTCATCGTCGGGTGCGGCCGCGGGCTGGGGCGTGGCGGCGCCGGGCGCCGCCGCGTCACGGTAGACAATGTCCTGCTCTTCGCGAATGGCGACGCCGTTGTCGCCGCTGATTTCGTGCAGCACGGTCACGAACACCAGTTGGCCGCTGCGCCCGAACTTGCTCTGAACGCTCGTGATCGTCGAGACGCGCCGAATCGGCTCACCGACGCTCAGCGGGCGTGGAAACCTCAGCCGCCCGCCGGCCCACATGCGGCGTGGCAACGCGATGGGCGGCAGAAAGCCGCCGCGCTTCGGATGTCCGTCCGTACCGATGCCCGACTGGCGCTCGCCTGGCAGAAAATACAGCCAGTGCCATAGCGGCGGCAGTTCGGAGGTCAACTCCCCGGCATCGCCGGCGTCCAGCGTGGCCTGCATGAGACGCACAGGCGCCTCGGTGACAAGGTCTGAGGTTTCCGCGTGGCGGCCCACCCAGGCCTCGAAGGAAGCAGGGCTTTCAAGACTCGTATGCATTGCGCTCTACCCGAGGAATCAGAATGACGGCCGCTTCGGGCCTTACAGTGCCTTGACCAGTTCGGGCACGGCCGCAAACAGATCGGCTTCGAGACCGTAGTCGGCCACGCTGAAGATCGGCGCCTCGGCGTCCTTGTTGATCGCGACGATCACCTTCGAATCTTTCATCCCCGCCAGGTGCTGGATCGCTCCCGAGATGCCGCAGGCCACATACAGCTGCGGCGCGACGATCTTGCCCGTCTGGCCCACCTGCAGGTCGTTCGGCGCGTAGCCCGCGTCCACTGCCGCGCGCGACGCGCCGATCGCCGCACCAAGCTTGTCCGCGAGCGGCGTGATGATTTCCTTGAACCTCTCTTCGCTGCCGAGCGCCCGGCCGCCCGAGACGACGATTTTCGCCGCCGTCAGTTCGGGGCGGTCGCTCTTCATCACCTCGCGGCTTACGAAACGGCTCTTGCCGCAATCGGCCACAGCCGCCACCGTTTCAATCGCGGCGCTACCGCCGGTGGGCATCGCCTCATCGAAGCCCGTGGCGCGCACGGTGATAACTTTGACGGCTTCGTCCGATTGCACGGTGGCAATCGCGTTGCCCGCATAGATGGGGCGCTCGAAGGTGTCGCTGCTCACCACCCGGGTGACTTCGCTGATCTGCGCCATGTCGAGCTTCGCCGCGACTCGCGGCGCGACGTTTTTACCGCCGGTGGTTGCCGCGAACAGGAGATGGCTGTAGTTGCCGGCAATGGCCAGCACCTGCGCCGCGACGTTTTCAGCGAGACCGTCCTTCAACGATACGCCGTCGGCGTGGACGACCTTGGCCACGCCGACAATCTGCGCGGCCGCCTGGGCAGCGGCTGCGGCGCACTCACCGGCTACCAGCACATGGACTTCGCCGGCACAGGCTGCGGCCGCGGTGACCGTGTTCAGCGTGGCGGTTTTGATCGAAGCGTTGTCGTGTTCTGCAATAACGAGTGCGGTCATTTCCATCGGCTCCTTAGATCACTTTGGCTTCGTTCCTGAGTTTGTCGACGAGCGCGGCCACATCGGCCACCTTGACGCCGGCCTTGCGGCCTGCGGGCTCCGTCACCTTGAGCGTCTTGAGCCGAGGCGCCACGTCGACATCGAGTTCCGCAGGCGTGACGGTCTCAAGCGGCTTCTTCCTGGCCTTCATGATGTTGGGCAGCGTGACATAGCGCGGCTCGTTCAGACGCAGGTCGGTGGTCACGACGGCGGGCATGGAAAGCGACAGGGTTTCGAGGCCTCCGTCCACTTCGCGCGTCACGTTGACACGGTCGCCGTCCACTTCGACCTTCGAGGCAAAGGTCGCCTGCGGCAGGTCAGCCAGTGCCGCAAGCGTTTGACCGGTCTGGTTGGCGTCGTCGTCGATGGCCTGCTTGCCAAGGATGACGAGGCCGGGCTGCTCCTTGTCCACGAGTGCCTTCAGGATTTTGGCGACGGCCAGCGGCTGCAGTTCGGCATCGGTTTCGACCATAATGCCGCGGTCCGCACCGATCGCCAGGGCGGTGCGCAGCGTTTCCTGGCACTGCACTACACCGGCGGAAACGGCGATGACTTCGGTGGCCACGCCCTTTTCCTTCAGGCGCACGGCTTCTTCCACGGCGATCTCGTCAAAGGGGTTCATGCTCATCTTGACGTTGCCGATATCAACGCCGCTGCAATCGGCCTTGACGCTAACCTTCACGTTGTAGTCGACCACTCGTTTGACAGGTACGAGAATCTTCATTACGCGGATTCCTTTTCGAGGATCAGTAGGAACGCGGAAGCTGCAGCACGTGTTCGGCCACATGTCCCAGGATCATGTTGGTGGAAATGGGCGCGACCTGATACAGGCGCGTTTCGCGAAACTTGCGCTCCACGTCGTATTCGCACGCGAAGCCAAAGCCGCCATGCGTCTGCAGGCAGGCGTTGGCCGCTTCCCAGCTGGCCTTGGCGGCGAGGTACTTGGCCATGTTGGCTTCCACGCCCGCGTTCTGGCGCGCGTCGATCTTCTGGCAGGCGCGCCAGCGCATCAGGTTGGCCGCTTCGAGTTCGATGAAGGATTCCGCCAGCGGGAACTGGATGCCCTGGTTCTGGCCGATGGGACGCCCGAACACGTTGCGCTCGCTCGCATAGTCGCGTGCCTTTTCGAGGAACCAGTAGCCGTCGCCGATGCATTCGGCGGCGATCAGTGTGCGCTCGGCGTTCAAGCCGTCGAAGATCACTTTGAGACCCTTGCCTTCGGTGCCTAACAGCGCATCTTCGGGCAATTCCAGATTGTCGAAGAACAGTTCGTTGGTCTCATGATTGACCATGTTGAGAATGGGCCGCACCGTGAGGCCGTTGCCGATCGTCTTGTCCAGTTCCACGATGAAGCAGGAAAGCCCATCGCTCTTCTTCCGCACCTGGTCGATCGGCGTGGTACGCGCGAGAAGAATCAGCAAGTCGCTGTGCTGCACGCGCGAGATCCACACCTTCTGGCCGTTGACGACCCAGCGGCCGTCCTTTTTCACAGCTGTCGTCTTGAGCTTCGTGGTGTCGCTGCCGGTAGTGGGTTCGGTCACACCCATAGACTGCACGCGTAGCTCGCCCGCGGCGATACGAGGCAGATAGCGCTGCTTCTGTTGTTCCGTACCACTGAAGACGATAGTGTTCATCACGTACATCTGACCGTGGCAGGCGCCCGAGTTGCCGCCAGATCGATTGATCTCTTCCATGATGACCGACGCCTCGGCCATCGACAGTCCTGGTCCGCCGTAGTCCTGCGGAATCAGCGCGGCGAGCCAGCCGGCCTTGGTGAGTGCGTCGACGAATTCCTCGGGGTAGCCGCGCTTCTCGTCGATGTGGCGGTGGTAGTCGGCCGGGAAGTGGTCGCACAGCGCGCGCACTGCGTCGCGAATCTCCTGGTACTGGTCGGGGGCGGAAAAAATGGAAGCACTCATGGAGGCGGTCTCGATCGTTGCTTGTGTTGATCCATAGTAATATTTGATGGATTTACAGAAAAATAGAATTCTTTGATCGAGGCATCAATTTTCGGAATAGAGGTGTCCGCGATGGATCTCAAGCAACTGCGCGCCTTTGTGACCGTGGCCGAGACCGGCAATGTCACGCGCGCTTCCACCGTACTGAATCTCGTACAGCCCGCCGTATCGCGCCAGTTGCGCCTGCTCGAGGAGGACATGGGCACGGAGCTGTTCGACCGCAGCCGCCATGGCATGCAGCTCACGTCTTCGGGCAAGACCATGCTCGAATACGCGCACCGCATCCTCAACGAGGTGGCGCGCGCCAAGGCCGAGATCCAGCCGACCGAAGGGCCGGTCGCGGGAATCGTGAGCATCGGGCTCCTCGCCAGCACCTCAGATCTGCTGGCCACGCTGTTGACGAGCGAGGTCGCACGGCGCTACCCGCACATCCGACTACGGCTGACGATAGGTTACGCCGGACATCTGCAGGACTGGCTTGAAGCCGGCGATGTCGACGCCGCGCTGCTCTATGGCCAGAAGGAAACACCCGCATTGCATGTGAAGGCACTGATCGAAGAAAGCCTCTGGGTGGTGTCGGAGCCATCCGCGAAGTTGTCGCGTAAGCGCCCGCTCGCGTTCGCACGCGTCGCGCGCGAGCCTTTCGTGCTGCCCTCTGCGCCGCGTGGCCTGCGCGCCTTGATTGAGCACGCCGCCGCCGCTGCTAATCTGACGCTGCAGGTATTCGCCGAAACCAATGCGGTTAGCGTGCAAAAGGAACTAGTTGCGCAGGGCCATGGCTGGACGATTCTTCCGGCCGTATGCGTCAGGCAGGAAGTCGAAGACGGTCTGCTGTGCGCCGCGCCGCTGGCCTCGCCGGGTTTGCAGCGCACCATCGTGCTGGCGGCGCCCAGCAGTCGCCAGGCTACGGCGCCGGTGCGCTGCGTGGTGGGTGTGCTGATGGACTGCGTGAAGAACACTTTCGAAGAGGGCCGGTGGCCCGACGCGCGCTGGCTGGGCTAGGCAGGTGGATTTGGAGGGCTGAACCTCACGCAATAGCACCGGAGATCGTTATTTACCGTTCCTGCTGCAATGGCGAGATGTAATCGGGGCGCGACCGAAACGAGCAGTTTGCCGAGCGGCGCCTCGGCGAGCTTGAACGTCAAAACTTATGGTAAATCCCGATGCTGGCTCCAAGTTGCCCGGCGCCGAGCAACGTCTGCGTTTGGGTGTCTATGCCCATATTGCTCGCGGCCGTGTTCCAGACCTTGCCGACATTCCCATAAAGCGCCGTTCTTTTGGAAAGGAGATATTGGGTTTGAAAGGCCACGGAAGTCGGTTTCGCATCGATGCCGGTGACCTGCTGATGGTACACGCCCAGCGCGACGAACCATGCAGCGCTTAGTTGTTCGGTGGCGCCTGTCCAAAAGAGATTCGAGTTCTGGATCTGACCATCGACGATCGTGCGTAAATGGCGGTAGCCCGCAAACAGCGAGGTGTCCTTGAACGTATATCGCCCGGCAGCCGCGATCCGCTGCGCGCGTTCACCCGTAGTCGGCGCGGTGATCGAGAGGGCGGGTACGAAGAGCCCGAGTTGGTATTGATTGGCGACGAGCGGGCCGTGAATGTCATCGTAGACGAGCGCCACCATCGCGGTCTTTGTCGTGTAGTCGATGGACGCTGAAATCTCCTTCGAATTCCTTGCCGCGCCTGCCGTCGTTCCGAGCGGCGCGTCGACCGCATCGTGCCCGAAGCTGTACACCACGTTTTCGTGAAACGGGCCGTCGGTACGCGTATAGCGCACGCCATTGTCGACGCGCGACGTGAAGCCGCCATCCTGAGTGAGCAAACTCACGTTCGATCCCAATAGCGGGTCGAGATAAAGCAGGACGTCGTAGAACGGGGTATAGACCCTGCCGAAGATGATCTTGTTGTTGTCGTTCGCCAGCCCCACCCACGCCGATCGCCCGAACAGACGGCCGCCTTGCAAAGACGCCCCGGTATTCGGATTGAGGCCCGCTTCGAGCTTGAAAATTGCCTTTATGCCACCACCCAGGTCTTCGGAGCCGGTCAATCCGACCAGGCTGCCGTAGACCTCGCCCGAGCCCGCCTGCACCACCGAGTGACGCGTCTTCTGTGCGTTCGTCTGGTATTCGATACCGGTGTCGATGACGCCGTAGAGCGTCACGCTGCTCTGTGCAGATGCCATCTCGGGATAGATCAGAATAAATAGTACTACGATAAAAATCGAAGGGATTTTTTTCATGGCGAAGGAATGAGATCGAATTGTTTTTGCGGGTTGCGCCTTGCACGTCGACGGGTCGGGCGCTCACGAATTCTTAGGCAGAGCGTCCGCGTGTATCGGGCAGGAGTGGTTCGCAGAAAGGCGGCGGCTGGATGAGAGGTACATCAGGATTACCGCGCAAACACACGAAACGCCCAGCACAGTCACGAACGCGGTGAGTAGGCCGTGCGGATCGCCCTTCATCCGGTCGCTGAGCGCGCCGACCGCCGCCGGCCCAAGGCTGGCGCCGATCATGTAGTTGGACATCAGGAACACGCCCGTGGCGCGCCCGCGCATGCGGTTGGGCACCACGAGTTGGATTGGCGTGACCATGAACGTCGTGACAGCGGAGAACACCGCTACCTCGCAGGCATAAAACCAGTAGGCCGTCGTGGCCGTATCGACGAGTACGAAGGCGGCGATCAACGGAATCTGTATTGCCAGCACGATCGAAAGGCGGCGCAGCAGCGGGCTGAGCAGGTCACGATTATTCAGCTTGCGCAGCAGCAGTTGCGAGAGGAAACAGCCGCTCAAGCCGACCGCGAGGAACATCACGCCGAGCGGCCGGCCGATGGTCGACGCCGTACCGAAGCCTTCACGGATCATCACGCTCGGAAACCATGTCAACAGCACGAATAAGCCCGACGAAATAAACACCCATCCCGCGTAGTACAGCACCAATTGCGACGAGCCGGAGAGCATCTTCAAGGTGGCCCGCGTGGAGATGTCGTTTTCGTGGCCGCCGACCTCGCGGCGCTTCGGTTCGCGTATCAGCAAGAGCAGCGCGGACAAGATCAGACCGGGCAGACCCAGCACGATAAAAACCGCTTGCCACGGAGTAAAGTGCCCAGCCATCGGCAAGGCGATGCCGCCGGTGTCTGTGAAGTGCCGCAGCGCGGCGCTGCCCAGGATGAGCGCCATGCCACCGCCGATATATGGCCCGGTGTTGTAAACCGAGGTGGCTCTCAACAGCGCGCGGCCCGATAGCATGTCGGAGAGTATCGAGTATGCGGCGGGCGAGCAGCCCGCTTCGCCCATAGCAGTGGCCGTGCGCGCGGCGAAAAACTGGCCGAAACTGCCACTCAGCCCGCACGCCGCAGTTGCCACACCCCAGACGGCGACGCAGGCGGCGGCGATCCTGACACGATGGTAGCGATCCACCAGCCAGCCGAGCGGAATTCCCGCGAAGGCGTAAAACGAGCTGAATGCGAGCCCCTGAAGCATGCCGATCTGCGTATCGCTCATCGAGAAGGCATGGCGGACCGACTCGAACAACAAGGGCAAGACTTGTCGGTCCATGTATGAGAAAGCGAACGACAGCGCCAGCAATCCAGTGGCCACGATGGTGCGCCACGCCGGTACACCGGAACGTGGACCATGCTCATATTCACGCATGTTTTTGCCTTCAAAAGATGAGTTTCAGTATGGAAAGCTCAGTCGTTGCTGTCAGTCACAGAGATAAGGGCTTTCGCTTCACCGCCGAACAGGCACGAATTGGCGCGTCGCCTGTTCCGATTCCGTTCAGGAAGCAGTCGATCGTTCAGCGCCACCGCCCCGAAGTGATCGGAGTGGATATCAATGTAAGTGCGTCAATTTCTTTGTAATTGACATCGTGGGACAGACGTTTTTCAGAATGGGACATGCGCCCAAGGGGAAAACCCTGACGAGGTCGGACGGGCGGGAGGGCGTTGACTAGGCGCCACCCAAAGCGGACAGCGCCTCATGGAGTTTCAGGTCAATGCTACGAAGAGGGTTCGCCGTACGCGGCAATACGTTATTGAACCGCAGGGCGATGCTTGCGCTTCCACTCCGAAGCGCTGCAACCGAAACTGCTCTGGAACCATCTGGAAAACGAACTCAGACTGCCGAACCCGACCGCTTCCGCAACCTCGGCTAGAGGTATCGAATTCAGCTCGATCATCCGCTTGGCGGCGTCGCTGCGCACCTGCTGCAACAGCGCCGAATAGGAAAGTCCGCGGCTCGCGAGCCGCCGGTGCAGCGTGCGACGGTTCATGCCCAGAATGTCGGCCAGCGTGTCGGCGTTGTAATTCGAATCATGCAATTGCTGGCTCATGATTTGTGCGACGCGGACTTCGAAATGATCGGGCGCGCTCATGAGCGTTTGCTCTATCAGCGTTTTGGCCTGGCGCCGCAGAACTGCCGGAGATGCAGTGACTTTCAGGCTCAACGCGTCGCGCCCAAGCAGAATGCCGCTGATGACCTGATCGTAGCGCGGTTCGCAGCGCAGGAAGGCGCTTTGTGTGATTGCGTGAGTGTGACGGGAATGTTCATGGCACACAGTCGAGGGGTTCCAGTCGGAACCAACCAGCCAGCGAATAAGCTGGACGAGTCCGCAGGCGGCGAATTCCATGACCTGCGTGGTCGGGTAGTCGGAAAAGATCCGAAACGAGAGAAACGGATTGCCAAAGCGCGTATCGAGACTGACGTAGATGCCATCACAATGATGGTGCAGATGCGCAACATGCGTGCGCAACGCGTCGCCTAGTGTTTCTTCTTCGCGCAGCAGCAGGCTGACGAGCCCGTAGTCGGGAACGCCGCGCGCGATCGCTACCCGTGCGCCGAAATCGTTGCGACCCGACTCGACGGCGGAGAGATCCAGTAGCCGCACGAACGCGTCCAACGGAATGAGGCTGTCCGGATGATCGGCGAAATCCTTGCTCAATCCCACTCGGCTCAGCATGGCTTCGCCGTCGATGCCGACTTCGCTGGCCGCCTTCAGATAGCCAAACAACGTCCCGCTTCTCACGACTCTTTTCACTGTGCCGTCTCCCACGCTCCGCGAGCTGCTTTGCAAATTGTGTCTCTATTAGAAAAGCCGATGTCCCAAATTGTCAACTGGTAAATAACTGGTTCTTTTAAAGTCATCGACATGACGGGGTGTGTCAAGGCATGCCTCCTGCCGCTGGCATTGGATTGAATGCCGTGCGCCAAGCCGCTTCGATTCATGTGTTTACCCGCAGCCATTGCGCGCGGGGCGTTTCCTTAACTTTGAGCTGCGCGCAAGCGCACGATGCGAGTTCCCGATGACCGAACAGATAACGATGCAACCGTGGCAATGGCCCGAATCCGAATGGCGCAGACGCGTCAACCGCGTTCGCGCCGGGCGCAGACTCCGCCCAAAAACGTGGGAGGGCGGCACGAAACTCGCCGTGGCGTTGTCATTCGACTCGGACCACGAAACGAACGAGTTGCGCGATGGCGGGGTATCCATCAATCGTCTTGCGTGGGGGCAATATGGCCACCGCGTGGGCGTGCCCCGTTTGCTGGCGTTGCTGGAAAAGCATGACGTGCCTGCGAGTTTCTACGTGCCTGCGGTTACCGCGCTGCTGTATCCGGACGAGCAGCGGCGCATCGTGGATGCCGGCCACGAAATCGGCGTGCATGGCTGGATCCACGAACTCAATTCGAAGCTGGCGCTCGAAGATGAGCGCGATCTTCTCTCGCGCTCGCTCGATACGCTGGAAGACGTGACCGGCAGACGCCCGACAGGATTTCGCTCGCCCTCGGGGGACTTTTCGGAGAACACGCTTCAGCTTTTGCGCGACCTCGGCTTCGTCTACGATTCCTCGCTCGGCGCGGACGACGACTGCTACGAACTCGATCTGAACGGTGTGCCCTCGGGCGTCGCAGAGATTCCGTTCGACTGGGTTCGCGACGACGCCGTATATTTCCTGATGCATCGCTTCCAGGGACTGCGTCCTTACACGCCGCCCACGGGCGTATTCGACATCTTCAAGCGCGAACTCGATGCCGCATACGAAGAAGGTGGATTGTTCGAACTGACGATGCATCCGCACGTCATCACGAACCGCTCGCGCATCTGGATACTCGACGAGTTGATCAAGTATGCGAAGAGTCTGCCGGGTGTGTGGTTCGCGCGGCACGACGAGGTCGTCAACTATGCCTTGCAGCATGCAGACGCGTAACGGGAGTCATCGCATGAAAGTCCTGATTGCAGGGTTCAAACACGAAACCAACACGTTCGCGCCGGATCTCGCGCCCTGGTCCTCCTTCGAGGCCGGTGAGATTTTTCCGCCGGCCGTGCGTGGCGAGCCAATGCTTGCCATGCTCGACAAGGTACCGGTCCCGGGCATGGGCTTTTTGCGCTTCGCACGCGAACAGGCGTGGGAGCCCGTGCCTAGCCTCTGGTGCGGGGCAGTACCGTCGTCCTACATCACGGCTGAGGCATTTGAAAAGATCAGCGCAGAAATCTGTGCAGACGTAAAAAGAAAGCAGTTCGAAGCAATATACCTGGACCTGCACGGCGCCGCGATGGCAGAGGGAGTCGACGACGCGGAGGGCGAACTGCTGGCCCGTATTCGCGCGCTCGTTGGAGACGACATGCCGATCGTCGCCAGTCTCGATCTGCACGCGAACGTCACGCACCAAATGCTCGCTTGCGCCGACGCACTGCTTTCGTTTCGCACTTACCCGCATATCGATTATGTCGAAACGGGCGCACTGGCGGCGGAGGCGTTGCGCCGCCGGCTCCTGCACGGCCGCCGCGAAACGATCCACTACGCGCGACTGCCGTTTCTGATTCCGGTGAACTCGCAGAATACGACCTTCGGAAAGCCGAAAGAGATTTACGAGCGCCTGGCGCAAATCGACGTAGAACTCGGCACTCTGTCCAACTTTTGCATGGGTTTTCCGTCATCTGATTTCGCGGAATGCGCGCCGATGATCTGGAGTATCGGCGAGAAAGCGCAAGAGGCCGTCGCGCAACTCGAGGCCATGGCGAGCGAGCCTACGCAATGGCGGCTGAACGTGTATTCGGCGCAAGACGCCGTGAAGGAAGCCATCCGGCGCGGCAAGGAAACCGACAAACCCGTAGTGATCGCCGACACGCAAGACAATCCCGGCATTGGCGGTACGGGGTCCACGACGGGCATGCTGCACGCGCTGCTCGAAGCGCGCGCGGGGGCAGTTTTCCCGCAGCGTGTCGCGCTCGCTGTTATGAACGATCCCGCGTTCGCTGCTCAAGCCATCGAGGCCGGTGTCGGCGGGCGCTTTTGCGGGCGCCTGGGGCAGCCGTCGATGCTGTGGGACGGTCCCAGCGATCCGCCGGTGGAAGGCGAGTTCACGGTCAAGGCGGTGAGCGACGGCTGGGTAACCTACAAGGGGCCCAAGATGACGGGGTTTCTTGCCGAGCTGGGACCCTCCGCGTGCGTTGAAATCGACGGCGTGCTGGTCGTCGTTGCCAGCGCCAAAATCGGTGCGCAGGACAGGGAGATTTTCCGCTTCGTCGACGTTCACCCGGAGCAGATGAAGATCATCGTGGTTAAGAGCAGCAACCACTTTCGCGCCGACTTTGCGCCGCTTGTCGAGAACGAGCGCACGGACATCCTGACGGCCAAGGCGCGCGGCGCGATGGCGGTGGATCCAGGCGACCTGCCGTGGCAAAAACTGCCCGACACAATCCGTCGACGACCTTGAGGCAAAGAGGGGTAATGGGGCAAGCCGCGCAGGCGCGTCGTGAATGATGCGCTGCCGGTTTGCCAGCGTCGCGAGCGCGCCTGCCCGGATGGCCGGCGGCTCGCGACGTCAACTATTGAAGCTGGAGAAACGCGCATGAGTGTTGGATATTCCGCACAGGTGAGTGCAGGCGGGTGGCCCGCCAGCGAAAACGATAGCGATCCGCAAGAGACGGCGGAATGGCTCGAAGCGCTGGAAGGTGTCGCGCATCACGTTGGCATCGAGCGTATTTCATTTCTTTTGCAGCGACTTACCGACCACGCGAGCCATCTCGGTGCGCCGCCGGATGCGCATAGGCTTTCGCTGTACCGCAACAGCATTCCGGTCGAAAAACAGCCGCCGTATCCGGGCAATTTGGCTATCGAGGAGCGCATTACATCGATCATCCGCTGGAATGCGCTGGCTATGGTCGCGAAGGCGAACAAGGCTTACGGAGAACTCGGCGGCCATATCGCGAGTTACGCTTCGGCGGCGGAAATCTTCGAGCTGGGTTTCAATCACTTCTTTCGTGCCGATGGGCCAGCGGGCAAAGGCGATCTGGTCTATTTCCAGCCGCACTCGGCGCCAGGCATCTATGCGCGTGCGTTTCTCGAGGGGCGTCTCGCGCAGGAGCAACTGGAGCGCTTCCGGCAGGAAGTGGATGGTGGTGGGCTCTGCTCGTATCCGCACCCGTGGCTGATGCCCGAGTTCTGGCAATTTCCCACTGGATCGATGGGAATCGGGCCGATCAGCGCAATCTATCAAGCGCGCTTTCTGCGCTACCTGGAACATCGGGGAATTGAGCAGACCGCCACGCGCCGCGTCTGGGGCGTATTCGGTGACGGGGAAATGGACGAACCCGAGTCCATCGCTGCGTTGTCGCTCGCGTCGCGTGAAGGCCTCGACAATCTGACGTTCGTGATTAACTGCAATTTGCAACGGCTCGACGGACCAGTACGCGGAAACGGTCAAATCATTCAGGAACTGGAATCGTTGTTTCGGGGCGCGGGCTGGAACGTCATCAAGGTGATCTGGGGCTCGGACTGGGATGCTCTGTTCGCTCGCGACCGCAATCACGCGCTGTTGCGCAGGCTTGCGAACACGGTCGACGGTCAATATCAGACGCTCGGTGCGAACGATGGCTCGTATAACCGCGATAACTTTTTCAATCTCGATCCCGAACTGGAGAGCCTGGTTTCGCACATGTCGCCGGAGGAGATCGATGCGTTGCGACGCGGTGGTCATGACTTCCGCAAACTGCACGCTGCGTTTTCTTCCGCCGTGGCGCATCGTGGCCGGCCCACAGTGATTCTCGCCAAGACGAAGAAGGGCTTTGGCATGGGCCAGGCCGGCGAGTCGCGCAACACCGCGCATCAGCAGAAGAAACTCGACGTTGACGCACTAAAGGCGTTTCGCGATCGATTCGCGCTGCCGCTCAACGACACACAGGTGGCGGAGATGGCGTTCTACCGACCCGACGAAGACAGCGAAGAGTTGCGCTATCTGCGTAGACGGCGCGAGGCGCTCGGAGGCTATCTGCCTCGTCGCGCGACGCTTGCCGACGTCGTGGCCGTGCCGCCTATTCAAAGGTATGCAGAATTCGCGCTGGCCCCCGATGCGCGCGAAAATTCCACCACCACCGCGCTCGTGCGGATGTTCACCAACCTGCTCAAGCATCCGGAGTTGGGCGCGCGCATTGTGCCCATCGTCGCGGACGAAGCACGCACCTTCGGAATGACAAGTCTGTTCCGGCAGGTGGGGATCTATTCTCCGCACGGTCAACTCTATGAGCCCGAGGACGCCGGCTCGATGCTGTTCTACAAAGAGGCGAAGGACGGGCAGTTGCTGGAAGAGGGCATCACGGAAGCGGGCGCGCTGGCTTCGTGGACCGCCGCGGCGACCTCCTACAGTGTGAACGGCATTTCCATGCTGCCGTTTTATATCTACTACTCGATGTTCGGGTTCCAGCGCGTAGGCGACCTTATCTGGGCGGCGGCGGATCAGCGCGCACGTGGCTTTCTCGTCGGCGCGACAGCGGGACGCACGACGCTGTCGGGCGAAGGACTGCAGCATCAGGACGGGACGAGCCATGTGGTCGCGGCCGCGGTGCCGAACTGTCGCGCCTATGATCCGGCGTTTGCCGGCGAGGTGGCAGTGATCGTCGATCATGGTGCGCGGCGCATGCTCGAACAGCAGTGCGACGAGTTTTACTATTTGACCGTGGTCAACGAAAACTACACGCATGCACCCATAGGGCTGGATCAGTATTCCGACATCGTTAAGGGCATGCGCCGGTACGGCACGCGTGGCGACGGGCCACCCAGCGTTCGGCTGCTTGGCTCAGGGGCAATTCTTCGCGAAGTCATTCTCGCGGCGGAGTTACTGGAAAAGGACTGGCATGTTCCGTCGGAAATCTGGAGCGTGACTAGTTTCTCGGAGCTCGCACGAGACGCGCGCGCGGCGGAACGCTGCGATCTCTTTGGAGGAAATGGGTCGCACACGAGTCACCTCAAGCGCTGTCTGCCGGGCACGGTGCCCGTAGTTGCGGCGAGCGATTATGTGCGTGCTTATGCTCAGTTGATCGGTTCGTATCTGGAAGCACCTTATACCGCGCTTGGCACTGACGGTTTCGGCCGCAGCGACACGCGTGGAGCGTTGCGGCGTTTCTTCGAAGTGGATCGCTGGCATATCGCTACGGCCGCGCTCGCCTCAATCGATCGGGAAAAGCACGCCGCCGCCCTGAAGCGCTATGAGATCGACCCGACGGATTCGCCTTGGGAGAGGTGAAGCTTTCTTGAAAGCGAAGTAAGTTGGCGTGGCGGCGGGCACCAGGTCCGCCGCTTTTTTTAAGCGCTGCGTAATTTACTGAGGCGCGTTAAAACGGCGGTCATTCGTTGATAGCTGGCTCGTCGTTACGTTCCAGCGATGGAGGCAACCACCCAAACGTTTCGGGCGCCCATTCGCTGAATACCGGATTATCTAGCGGTACGAAGTCGCCGAGCGTTCCAACATGCTTGCAGCCTTTCCAGCCGGAATACTGACAGTGAGGGTCCGCGACCATTCGATAGATTTACATGAAATATTTCGACGTTATCGGCTTCATCTTGCACGGAACCGCCCTGCTTGTTACGGGGCGTATCGACTGACGCGTGCGGGCGTTGCCCATTCAGCCGTAATCTTTCACACTGCGCGAGCCTGACGGCCGAAATGGACCCGGCATCTGTAAATAGTCGGCGCTGTGACTTCTGTGACTGGCCATGACGACGTTCAGCAGGCGCGCCACCCGGCGCTTTGGTCCCGAACCAGTACCGTCACCTTGCGGCTACGGAATACTCAGACACTTCCGAGCACGCCCTTTAGCAGCGCCTGCGCATAGCTCACGTCGGGAAGCTGCTTCGCGAACAGGATCCGGTACACGACAGGCGCGATCACACGATCGAAGAGCACGTCGGTCTCAGGCGGAGTCTCGCCCCGCTGGATCGCGCGAAGCCGAATTGCGTCGAGCTGCTGTTGCGTCCTGCTCGAACAAAGCTGCGCATTCTCGCTGCTACCCGCTCCTAATATTTCGCATAGCAACGCGCGGCCGGGGCCCGACGCTAGTTCGTCAACGTATTCGTCGAGCCAGCGGGCGAGGTCGTCGCCCAGCGTGCCGGTATCCGCCGGCTCCGAATCTGGCCGCAAGCGTTTTACCGCGACGTCCGAGAGCAGTTGCGCCAACGTTCCCCAGCGTCGATAGATCGTCGAGGGCGTGACGCCCGCTGCGGCCGCGATGGCCGGCACAGTCAATTCGGCCGGAGCGACTTCTTGCTGAAGGCTTTCGACAGCGCTGAAAATCGCAGCCTGGATGCGGGCGGCCCGGCCGCCCGGCCGCGGTGCCGCTGCCTTGACTTCGGCGGATTCAGCCTGGAGTTTCGTCGTCACGTGTCCCTTTCCCAATGTGGCGCCACCCGGCGTCGGCGATATCCGCAAACGCAAAATATTTGCTTTAGTCTCGCGAATGGCGATAAACTCTAATAATTAGCTTTTACCACGAACCCTCCCTAAGGTCACGCGCGCCTGACTGAGCCGGAGAAACCGCGGCGACGCGCCGCGCGCCCGGTCCCTTGATCGCGTTCGGGACCCACTTGCGAGATAGCCCGATGAATAATTTAGATATCCTGTCCACTCCATATCGACTGAAAAATCTGCATCTGCCCAATCGCGTCGTCATGGCTCCGATGACGCGCGGCTTCTCGCCCGGTGGCGTCCCTACCGCGGATGTGGCCGCTTATTACCGGCGGCGCGCGGAGCATGGCGTGGGCCTGATCATCACCGAGGCAACTGGCGTCGATCGACCTGCTTCGGTCAACGAGCCAGATGTGCCGCTCTTTTACGGAGAGGCTGCGCTCGCCGCATGGAAAAAGGTCGTCGACGAGGTCCACTCCGCCGGCGGGCGCATCATGCCGCAACTGTGGCACGTGGGGCAAAAGCGTTCGAACAACAAACCGAATTGGCAACCGCCGGCACCTTATGAAAGTCCGTCCGGTCTTTCCGTGACCGGCAATGTGGCCGGAAAGCCCATGACCGACGGGGACATCGCAGACACGATCGATGCCTTTGCGCGCGCCGCCGCGCAGGCCGAGCGGCTCGGCTTTGATGGCGTGGAGTTGCACGGTGGCCATGGCTACCTGATTAACCAGTTCTTTCTCGCGGAGTTGAACACGCGTGATGACGCGTACGGCGGCGCGACGCTCATCGAACGCTCGCGCTTCGCCGTGGAAATCCTGAAGGCGGTTCGGCGCTCAGTTAGCGCCGACTTCCCGGTGATTTTTCGCTTTTCGCAGTGGAAGCCGCAAGACTTCGAGGCGCGCCTTGCCGAGAGCCCGGAGGTGCTGGGCAAATGGTTGAACGTTCTTGTGCACGCCGGCGTAGACGCCTTCGACTGTTCGCAACGCCGCTATTGGGAACCCGCTTTCCCGGAAGCCGACGAGACGCTCAACTTCGCCGGATGGGCGAAAAAGTTGACGGGTGTAACGTCGATTGCCGTGGGGTCCGTTGGTCTTGGCGGGGACGTCTATGGCTCGTTTGCCGGCAAGCGGTTCAAACCCGCGCCGCTCAAACCACTGCTCGCGCGACTGGAACGAGACGAATTCGATCTCGTCGCGGTGGGACGCCCTCTTTTGCAGGACCCGGCGTGGCTGGAAAAGGTGTTGGCGGCGCGCACAGATGAGCTTGCTGACTTTACGCCGGAAGCGCTTGCCTCGCTGAGCTGAATTGCGTCGATGCGGTACATGTTCACGTGGAAAGTGGACAGTCGATAGGTGACTGAAAGGGATCGAGGTTCTCATGGCATCCGCGAAAGTTGCCGATTGCGGATTTCGGAATACTGGGCATCGGCAACGTAAACTTTTGCTTATGCAAACTTGAAACAGCGATGGGGCGGCTCGTGTGGGTCTCCTCGCTTTGGCAGTGTGCGTTGGGAACGGGTGATCTGAACCTGGTGGTATCTGTTGACTGGCAATTGAACAGCGATCCCGAACTCCTGGTCCATTGGGGGGCGGGCGTGGCACATTGTCCGGGGCGGGACGGGCTGAGCGGCCTGAATGCGAGCCCGAACCTGCTGTTGCAGGAAGTATGGGTACGATTATGGGTATGTGACGGTTGGTCGAGGCGGGAGTCATACCTGGCGGCGCTGTCCGGGCGGGAGTTGTAGTCGGCTGCCTTCCGCCATAAGGCTTTGCGCGATTTCGAGACTCCCGTGTAGAGGTAACCATAAAACTTCCGTTTGGAAGCTATATGGTGAATTTTTTGCCGCAAGTTGTAACAAGCTGCACGTTCAGGAGGGCTGGGCGTCTCGTTCTCCATCGTGTGCGGTATAGACGGGCATCACCGCTAGAAGCGGTTCCAACTTGCCATGCACTACGTCTCTATCCGCTGATGCGGTAGCTCAGGATGCGCGTGCGACACTTCTTTATCTGATTTTGCGCATGCCTCGGCTACGGTTTGGAGGCGCTCTCCTCCGATGCGGGGCGTCTAGAGACCCGCGCTCAAGCGCGCCAAGCTGCGCCCGCGGATGCAACGACGGTCCGTCGTTTTGTCCACGCCAAGTCCTCGCAATTTAGCGAATTGCAGGAGTTTCTTGACGGTCGGATATTCCCCTTCCGAAATCATGCGAGTCGTCTCGATCGATACACTCTCGCTAAGGAAAGCTTCTCGCTTTTGGTGGGCCTCTTGGAGCAATTTGTCGCGCTTGTCGTGGGTCGATTTCGCAATTTGTCGACACAGATCCGGAAAGTGAGCGTATACCTGACTCGGCTCTAGATGTAGTGCTCTCGCAGCGGACGTCAAGCTGTCAAATGAATGTTCGCCGGTTGCGACTTTCGTCAGGAACTTCCGGATTTCTTTCCAGTCCCTCGGTCGGGTATTGGCGCGGGCGTGCCTGCGAGAGTGTCGGGCGGGAAGCGGGAGGGGGCGGCTGCATTTGAAATCGTCGATTCCCATGACCAACTCACGCAGGGTACTTGGAGACAGTACGAGATGTCGATAAGCGTGTTGGCTTGTGGAGGTCCCGCATCACGCCAATATCGGGGGCTGGACTTCGATACGCCAATGTGCTCACAAAACGCAGCCGCGTTCCCATCGAAAAAACGGCGAATGCCTCGATCAATGACTTTTGAAATGCTTCTCCTGCCATCTGCAGTGGTTGTCGGCGGGTGATTGGCGAGAAGATTTGCAACGCATTCTGCTGCCCAAGCCTCATAGTGCTGTTCCGCTGTTAGTCGCGCGGGCAGTGACTCAGCTTTTTCAGCGCCGAGCCATCCTTGGCATCGGGAGCAATAGCCGCATAGCTGTCGGGAAGAAATTTCGAATCGCCGCTGGTATCCGCATGTGGGGCAGTGGTTACTGAGACGACACTGATGGCGCTGACAAATTTTGATCCAACGAATCGACCAGATTGCATCTCGCGTCGGTGACCGTGTCCCAGGACGGCATTTGCGCCTGTTCGTTTCGGAACTGGAAGCGTGTTCGAATAGAGTCCTGTCAGGGTGGTCGCGCCCTTCAATGAGCCGAAAACCGTCAAGCAACTCTTTCGCGAGAGTTTCTCTCTGCATCAATCTGAGGTTGCCACGCTCAAGAATATCGGCTGTGATTCTTTCTATTTCCTCGTCGATTGCTAAGTCAACTGCTTCGTCCAAAATCTCCTTTAACAGGCCAATGCAGCCGAGCGACATGACGAAGTGAACCGCACCGAATTTTGTGGAGGCTCGAATTCTTGAGAGAATCGAGCCATGAACAAGAAGATAACGGAGTTTTCCCCGGAAGTCCGGGAGCGCGCAGTGCGTCTGGTGCGCGAGCAGCGTAGCGAACATCCGTCGATGTGGGCGGCGGTCGAATCGATTGCGCCGATGATCGGCTGCACACCGCAGACACTGCACGGGTGGGTCAAGCGCGACCAGGTCGACCACGGGGAGCGCGAAGGCGTAACCACGGACGAGCGCGAGCGCCTCAAGGCCCTGGAGCGCGAAGTCAAGGAGTTGCGTCGTGCCAACGAGATTCTCAAGGTCGCGAGCGCGTTTTTCGCCCAGGCGGAGCTCGACCGCCGTTTCAAGTCCTGAAGGCCTTTATCGATCAGTATCGCGACACCTTCGGGGTCGAGCCGATCTGCAATGTCTTGCGGATTGCCCCGTCGGGCTACCGACGCCATGCTGCGCAGCTTCGCGATCCTGCCAAACGCTGCACCCGCGCCAAACGCGATGAGATTCTGCAACCAGAGATCAAGCGCGTCTGGCAATCCAACATGCAGGTCTATGGCGTGCCGAAGGTCTGGAAGCAGATGAATCGCGAAGGTATTCCGGTGGCACGCTGTACGGTTGCGCGGCTGATGAAACTGCAAGGTCTGCGTGTCGCGGTTCGCGGCAAGCGGGTTCGCACGACGACGCCCGATACGAGCGCGCCGCGCCCGCTGGACCGGGTCAACCGGCAGAAGGCTGAGCGGCCGAATCAACTTTGGGTGTCGGATTTCACCTACGTCTCGACCTGGCAGGGCTGGCTGTACGTGGCGTTCGTAATCGACGTGTTCGCCCGTCGCATCGTTGGCTGGCGCGTCAGTTCGTCGATGACCACGGACTTTGTTCTGGATGCGCTTGAACAGGCGCTGTATGCTCGCCAACCGGGCGACGACGGGACTTTGATACACCACTCCGATAGAGGGGCGCAACTTAGGTTCAAGGGGTCGTTGCAACACCTGATGTTTATGACGCGAGTAGTAGATCTCTCAGTGCTTCTGCTGGTGCTTTCCATCCAAGGCTTTTACGCGGTCTGCAATTCAGTGCGTCTGCGACGGCATCGAGTTCACGCTCCGTGTACCGACTGATGTCAGTGCCTTTCGGAAAGTATTGACGTAACAGACCGTTTGTATTCTCATTGGTCCCACGTTACCACGGGCTTTGAGGATCGCAGAAATAGATCTCCAGACCCGTATCGATTCGAAGCTGCACATGCTGGGCCATCTCTGCGCCTTGGTCCCACGTGAGTGATCGTCTCAACCGCTCTGGCAATAACACGATCTTGGCAGCTATGGCATTACGGACAGCCTCCGCTCCTCGTTCCCTGCCAGCCTGGACGCTTTGGGACGTTCCGCTGCACGCTCTGCTTTCCACTGAGCAACCGTCGCCCTGTATATCAAAGTACCACCACGGGTTGCAGCGTTACGGCGCAACTCGCGTGAGATGGTCGAAGGTGAGCGCTGCAGTCTCCGCGCGATCTCACGAACCCCGCAACCCTGTGCCCGCAGCAACGCGATTTCTTCGCGTTCAGAAAAAGACAGATAGGGCCCACCGCCCGGCGTCAGTTCGATTGGCGGCATTCCTCCCGCCTCACGAAACCACCTTGGTCCCAGAGGTTGCGACACGCCACATTCCAGCGCTGCAGCCTCGGTCTCCATGCCCTGCCGGATACAGTTCCAGAACGCTCGCTTTGTCTCGAGTTGATTGACACCAGGCCTGCCAGGCGATCGCATTATTGGTCTTCCCGTCTTTTCCGAACCCCAGCCCTGTGGTCGTCCCATTTGACACCTCCTTTAGGAGATGTTGCAACGACCGGTTGAATCCGCCCAATACGTCAGCATTCGATACAGCGAACGTTTGGCCGAGGCGGGTATCGAGCCGTCCGTCGGTAGCCGTGGCGACAGCTACGATAACGCGCTGGCTGAAACGATCAACGGCCTGTACAAGACCGAACTGATTCATCGGCGTGCGCCGTGGAAAACGAGAGAATCCGTTGAACTGGCGACCCTGGAATGGGTGGCTTGGTACAACCATCATCGGCTGATGGAACCGCTCGGCTATATCCCGCCTGCCGAGGCTGAGCAAACTACTACAGGCAACTCAGAAATGCCCCTTAAGTACCCGCATTAACTTAAACCAACCGGCCTCCACGATTCCCGGTGCGGTTCAATTTACATGGGCGTGATGCTCGCTACATGCTGCGAGCAGTTCCCGGCGCGCGTGCGCGCAAGTGGCTTCAATCTCGGGTACAACCTCGCGTCGGTTTTGGCGGGGGGCACTGCGCCGTATCTGGCGACATGGCTGATCTCGGCAACAGGCGATGCAAAGGCGCCCGCCTGGATGCTGACGATCGCCGCGCTCCTTTCTTTGGTGGCCGCGCTGTCGCTGAGTGAAACGGCGCGGCGACCTTTATCAGTGGCCTAGCCGTGTCACCGGGCGGAGATGGAACTACCGTCCGTACACCTGCGCGCTATGTAAAGAGGTAAGGCCGAATTGGCTCGATTTCGTCTGGCAGCTCACGATCGCACAGTTCGAGTACCGACCGTTCTATGTTACGCGTTATCGCATCGAGCGCGAGTGCATTCTGCGCGAAGCTAAACGGTTCAGCAACTTCGCTGGCGATTGCTTCGAGGGCAATCAGCGTGTATGAAATGAACACGCAAAGCAGCGGAGTAAAGAATTCTGTTGAGTCGACAAGGCCGAACGGCAGTAAAACGCAATACGTATACACGGTACGGTGAAGCAGTACGTTGTATGCAAAAGGGATCGGCGTGGAAGCAATACGCTCGCATCCACCGACGCTTTTTCCCAGTTCATTGAGTTGCAGGTCGAACATCCAGAGCTGTGTGCCGGAAGCGAGCCCCCGACTCTGCAGGTCGGCGAGTCGCAACGAATTGCGTTGAGAAGCGCGACGGGCTGGTAGCGCCTCTTTCGCAGCGGCTCTGTTCGAGCGCGTCCAAGAAGGCGAATGAGGTCCGCGCTCGAATCCGTTCCGCGCAACTGATGCTTCAATGAATAGACGAATGCAACGAGTGAATGCGCAAGGGCGATCTTGTCAGTACTCGCCGGGACGTAACAGATAATCTGTGATGTCAGCTCACGCGCGGAGATCAGCATATTGCCCCAAAGGCGACGGGCCTCGTCGAATCGCTGATAACTCGCATTATTACGGAATGCAAGGAAGATGGCGAGTGTGAGACCGAACAGCGTAAATGGCGTCGTGTTTAGCGGGATCTTTGCTCCGAAGATGCGTCCGTGCGTTGCGACAGCCACGCTGCTGACAATCGCCATCAGAAAGAGCTGGGGAGAAATCGACCGCAATACAGAGCCGTCGTTCCAAACGAACAGCAGTCGGAACCAGTTCTGCTTTGGCATCAAAATCATGTCGTTGCTCTACCTGTGGAGCGAGCGATTCACGAGAGAACGGCGGCCCCCAGCAACATGCATTGGCATATCCCGAGCCGCGGCGTGTGCGGTCAGTGATAGCCGGTATCTCGCGCGCTCACTTTGCCCCGGAATACTCGATATTGCATCGCGTGATAGACAAGGTTGAAGGGGAGAATCATCACCGTACCCACCAGCGAGAAAAGCTGGCTCGAGTGGCTTGACGACGCCTGCCAGATCGTCAGCGATGGCGGAACAATGTTCGGCCAGATGCTGATCAGCAAGCCGCTGTATCCGAGGAAGGACAGCGCAAGCGTCAAAATGAAAGGCATGGCCTCAGCGTACGACCGGAGCGACCGCACGATCCCCCACACACATGTAATCACGAGGATCGGCACTGGCAGGAAATATATGAGGTTACCGCCGCCAAACCAGCGATGCGCGACCATTGGCAAACCGACCACCGTCCATAGGCTCACCACGGCGATTACACCAAGCAGCACGTACACCAACGGCCGCATCAACAAACGCATCTTGAGTTGCAGCTCACCGTCCGTTTTGAGAATGAGCCAGCCACAGGCTAGCGAGGCGTATGTGACGAGCAGGCCGATACCGCAGAATAGACTGAAAGGAGAAAGCCAGTCGAACGCGCCTCCAACGAAACGCCCATCGACAATCGTGGTGCCCTGTAGCAGCGATCCCAATACGATGCCCTGACAAAGCGTCGCGATGCCCGAACCACCAATGAACGCGAGGTCCCACGCGTGCTGCGTGCGGTTCGCCTTCGCGCGCAGTTCAAAGGCGGCTCCACGAAAGATCAGGCCCACGACCATCAGGATCAGCGGTAGGTAGTTTGCCGGCAGCAGCGTGGAATAGACGACCGGGAAGGCGCCATATAGGCCAGCGCCGCCGAGCACGAGGAAGGTTTCGTTGCCGTCCCAGACCGGCGCGACCGTGTTTAGCATCGCCTGGCGATCACCCTTCGCTTCGAAGAACGGGAACAGCAGTCCGATGCCAAGATCGAATCCATCCAGCATGATATAGAGAAAGACGCCGAGCGCGATTATCACCGCCCACAAGACCGCGAGCTCGATTTGCATCACGTCATTCTCCTTGCAGTGCTTCGGTCGCACGGTTGCTCATCACGCACGGGCTCTGTCGTTCGAGATTCGCGCGGTGCTCTTCTGGCCCACGTCTCATCAACATCAACATGTAGTAGATGCCGGCGCCGAACACGAGGAAATATACGAGAACAACGATCAGCAGCGAAACGCCCACCTGCTGCGCATCGACCGGCGACAGGGAGTCAACCGTTCGCAACACGCCATACACCGTCCAGGGCTGACGGCCGACTTCTGTGGTGATCCACCCCGCCAACAGCGCCACGATTCCAGAAGGCCCCATGACGAACACCAAACGCTGATACCAGCGTGCCTCGAAGAGTTGACCGCGTATCTTTAGCAGTAGGCCTGCCAGCGCCGTAAGCAGCATCAGAAAACCGAGGCCGGCCATGAGTCTGAACGACCAGAAGACGACCGGCGAGTATGGGCGGTCCTGAGGGGGAAATTCCTTGAGGCCCCGAACTGCCCCGTTCCAGCTATGCGTCAGGATGAGGCTACCGAGGTGCGGTACCTGAAGCGCGTATCGTGTCACCTGGGCATTCATGTCGGGTAGTCCGACAAGATTCAGCGCAGTACCGTTTGTTTCGGTATCCCAGAGTCCCTCGATCGCCGCGATCTTCGCCGGCTGATATTTGCGAGTGTTGATGCCATGCGCGTCACCGATGGCGATCTGTATCGGTGTCAGCAAAAGTAGTATCCATAACGCCATCGAGAAACTGCGTGTGATGGGTTTATCGCGTCTACCGTGCAACAAATGCCACGCGCCGCAGGCTGCGACGATGAACGCGGCCACCACGAAGGCGGCTATCGTCATATGCGCGAGGCGATACGGAAACGAAGGGTTGAAGATCACCTTTAGCCAGTCGACGGGCACGATGCGGCCGCTTACGACCGCGAATCCTTGCGGCGTTTGCATGAAGCTGTTCGAGGCCAGAATCCAGAACGTGGAAATGAGGGTGCCGGCCGCTACCATTATCGTCGCGAAGAAATGTGCGCGCGGACTGACGCGATCCCAGCCGAACAACATCACACCGAGAAAGCCGGCCTCGAGAAAGAATGCCGTCAACACTTCATAGGTAAGGAGCGGTCCCGTGATGTTACCCGCCACGTTCGCGAACCCGGCCCAGTTAGTCCCGAATTCATAAGCCATCACGACGCCGGAGACGACTCCCAACCCGAAACCAACGCCGAAGATTTTCGACCAGAACTGGAACATATCCCTGTACGAAGTATCGCCCGTGGATAGCCAGCGCCATTCGAGCACAACAAGAAAGTTCGCGATGCCGATACTAATCGCTGGAAAGACGATATGAAACGAGACCGTGAACGCAAACTGCATTCTCGCAAGGTGATAGGCGTCGAAGATTTCCATGATGAGCTAGTGCTTCCGGGTAATGAAAGGAGTCGCGTGGCAACGCGACGCGGCTGGCGCCACGGTCTCACGGCCGTCCTTGATGACACTTCTTCTGGTATTCAGCGGGCGGCAGGTATCACCCGGACTGGCACCGACTTGTAAGCAGGCGTGCCGCATTCCTTGTCGAGGTGGTCGAGCGGCACCAGAACATTGGCCTCCGGATAGTACGCAGCGACTGAGCCCTTCGCGATCGCGTACGCGATTGCGGTGATGTTTTTCAGTCGAAGTTGGCGGCCCGAAGTGACCGTCTCGATATCGACGAGATCGCCGTGCTCGAGTCCGTGCTCCTGAAGATCGGTCTCATTCATGAACAATACGTCGCGTCGGCCGAATACGCCGCGATAACGGTCATCCATCGCATAGACCGTGGTGTTGTATTGATCGTGGCTGCGAATGGTGATGAGGCGAAGCGCCTTGATGTCATCCGGAGCGTCTGTGCCGCTCCCGATACCTTCGTAGACGGAGAACTCGGCCTTCCCGGAAGATGTATGCCACTGCCGTTCGGTTGGGGGTATCGGGAGACGAAATCCGCCCGGGTGCCTGATCCGCTCGTTGAACGCTTCGAATCCAGGTACGGTGCGTTCGATCAGATCGCGGACGTTGTCGTAGTTGGCGATCAGTTCTGTCCACGCTACCTTGCTGTCGGGCAACGTCGCGCGTGCTATGCCAGCAACGATGGCGGGCTCGGAGCGCAAGTGTTCCGACGCCGGGGTGAGCTTGCCAGCAGACGCGTGGACCATCGACATGGAGTCTTCGACGGTGATTGACTGATGGCCTCCTGCCTGCACGTCGGCTTCGGTGCGGCCGAGGCATGGGAACAGGTACGCTTCCTTCGAGACGAGCAGGTGGGTGCGATTGAGTTTTGTGCCGATGTGTACACTCAGGTCGAGCCCCGTTATGGCGGGGAAAGACCTCTGTGCATCGGGCAATGCGACTGCGAAGTTTCCGCCGAGAGCGATGAGCGCCTTTGCGTTGCCGTCGATCATCGCTTGAACCGCTTGAACTGCGTCATGACCGTGAGCCGACGGCGGGGTGAACCCACACGTCTCTTCAATCAGCCGAAGAAAATCTGCGGATGGCTTCTCGGTGATGCCCACAGTGCGATTCCCCTGGACATTTGAATGTCCACGTAGAGGACAGATGCCGGCACCCGGCTTGCCAAAGTTACCGCGCAATAGCAAAAGGTCAGCAATCAGGCGTACGTTTGCCGTACCGTTGCAATGCTGAGTGATCCCCATTCCATACGTGACGATCGTGGCATTGGATTTGGCGTAGGCGAGCGCGACCGCTTCGAGATCCGCGCGCGAGAGGCCACTTTCCTTCTCTATCCGGTCCCACGGGACCGCTTCGATACTGGCGGCGAATGCATCGAATCCCTGCGTGTGTGTTGCGATGAACTCACGATCAAGTATCTGTCCTTGATCGCGCTCCACCGTTAGCAGTGCCTTCATGATACCTTTCAGTGCGGCCGCGTCGCCGCCGGCAGCGACCTGATAGTAGGTCGATGCGATGCGCGTCGAACCATAGGTTGCCATTTCGACCAGGTTCTGCGGATCCGTGAATCGTTCAAGCGCTCGCTCGCGCAACGGATTGAAGACGATGATGGGGACATTGCGGCGTGACGCTTCGTGTAGCGTTCCCATCATGCGCGGGTGATTCGTGCCCGGGTTGTGGCCAATCGAAATGATGAGTTCAGTCGATTCAAAATCGTTCAACGAGACGGTCCCTTTGCCGATGCCGATCGACTGTGGCAGCCCCACGCTGGTTGCCTCGTGGCACATATTGGAACAATCAGGAAAATTGTTCGAGCCGTACTCACGGGCGAATAGTTGGTACAGGTACGCAGCTTCGTTCGACGCGCGACCTGACGTATAGAACTCCACCTCGTTCGGCGAGAGTCCCCGCAAAATTTCGCCGACGCGCGCAAACGCGTCCTCCCATTCCACCGCACGGTACGTGTCGCTCGCGCGGTCGTAGACGAGGGGATGGGTGAGACGGCCCAGATCCTCCAACTCGAAGTCACTTTTTTGCAGTAGGGACGTAACGGTGTTGCGCGCAAAGAACTCCGGGGAAACACGCCTGGTTGTCGCTTCCCATGTGACCGCCTTTGCTCCGTTCTCGCAGAATTGGAAAGTTGAGCGGTGTTCCTTGTCGGGCCATGCACAGCCAGGACAATCGAAGCCGGCGGGCTGGTTCACCCTCATCAGCGTGATCGGGGCTGATATGTTGTCCATCTGTCGGCGGATGGCCTGTGCGGTGGCTTTCAGCGCACCCCAGCCGCCGGCGGGCTCGTCATACGGGCGGATGCCCGGCACGTTTCGTCGCGTCGTCATGTGAAGTTCCGTCGAGGAATTCTCAGCGATACCTGCGACCGTATCGTTGCCGATCCTGGGAGTTCAGTAGCGAGTTACCGGATCGGAACGAGGTCAGCGATGGCGCTATACAGAAATCAACCCAGCTTGTAGGAGGCCGCTCCAGTGCCCGCGAGTTTTCCGCCGTTGACGATCAGGTACTCCGCACGGATGGCTCTCCCTTCGAGGAAACACTCCAGGATCTCGCGCGTACCGGCCGCATACCGCGCTTGTGCCGACAGCGACGCCCCTGAAATGTGGGGTGTCATCCCCTCGTTCGGCATACTGCGCCATGGATGTTCGGCCGGAGCCGGTTGCGGGAACCAGACATCCCCACCGTAGCCGGCGAGACGGCCGGACTGGAGTGCGCGCGCGACCGCATCGGCGTCGCACAGCTTTCCACGCGCGCAATTGATCAGATAAGCCCCCGGCTTGATTTGCGCCAGCATTGCATCGTTGAACATGTGTTCGGTCGAGGGATACAGGGGGCTCTGAAGATTGATCACGTCGCATACCCGGACCAACGACTCAGCGCTCGAATGAAAGGTGACGTTCAACTCCCTCTCGAGTTCCGGGGAGAGTCGATGCGGATCGTAGTAGTGCAGGTGCACGTCGAACGGTTTCAGCCGTCTCAACACGGCAAGCCCGATGCGGCCGGCTCCGATCGTACCGAAGTGCATCCCTTCGAGGTCGTAGCTACGAGCGACGCAGTCGGCGATGTTCCAGCCCCCATTCACTGCATACTGATGGGAGGGCAAGTAGTTGCGCACCAACGCTAACACCGTCATCACGACGTGCTCCGCTACGCTGATACTGTTTGAAAACGTCACTTCGGCGACGGTAATGTCACGTTCTGCCGCTGCCTGAAGGTCTACGTGATCTGATCCAATGCCTGCAGTTAGCGCGAGCTTCAGCTTCTTTGCTTTCGCAATGCGTTCGCGGGTCAGATAGGCCGGCCAGAAGGGCTGTGAGATAACGATGTCCGCGTCGCAGAGATGGCGTTCGAAGATTGAGTCCGGCCCGTCTTTGTCGCTCGTCACGATCAGTTCATGACCTTGACTCTCGAGATAGTGACGCAGACCCAGTTCTCCCGACACGGAGCCGACCAATTCCCCGGGCTTGAACCCCAACGGTCCCTTAGGCGAGGGAGGACGTTGCCCGCCCGGGTACGATGCAATCGACGGAACGTCTGTGCGGGCGTAACTCGGCGGATAGCCAGTCACGGGATCAGGGAAGAGCGCACACAGGATCTTTGCCACCGTTTTTCTCCTAACTTGTGTATAGCGCCATTAGTGATGCGCTACCCGCAGCTTAGGGGCGGTTCGGTGCGTTTCGTTGCGTCGCCAGATCAGATTTTGTGCAATCGCATGGCGGATTATCGCCTGGCGAAGCTAGTCGCTCATGTCGGCTTGGCGAGGATGACTGCGTGTGTCACGACTGCAACCGTGGCTAATTGTCCGCAGACGGGAGCGTGACCTGAAAAGTGGTGCCGCATATTTGATTGGGAACTGCAAGCAGACTTCCGCCGTGGGCGTGAACGATGGAATGTGCAACGGATAGGCCAATGCCCATCCCGGTTTCCTTCGTTGTGAAGAATGGCTCGAAAAGCCGATCGACGTGCGCTGCGGGAAGACCTGGTCCCGAATCCGATACTTGTATTTGGACGTCGCCCCCGTCGATCACAGATGTCTCGATGTCCAGCGTTCGTCTGCCTTCATTGACCGCGCTCATTGCTTCAATCGCGTTGACAATCAGGTTGAGCACGACTTGCTGCAGTTGAACCCGATCTCCACTAACGAATGGTGCGGGGGCAGCCAGTTTTGTTTTGATCGCAACGCCGTTCTTTTCCGAATCACGTCGAGTAATGAACAGAACTTCGTTGATGGCCGAATTGATATCAACCGTTTCCTCGCGGGCTGGTGTCTTGCGGACCAGATTTCGTATGCGATCGATGATATCGCCCGCTCGCATCGCGTCTCGGACAATCAGATTCAGTGCGTCGCGAGCCCTGTCGACATTTGCGGGAGCCGCGGATAGCCAGCGCAATGCTGCGTCGCCGTTCGCAGCCATTGCCGCGATGGGTTGTTTCACCTCGTGGCTGATCGTTGCAGTCAGTTGCCCGATCGTGGACAGCCGATTCGCATGGGCCAGTTCACGCTGCACTTCGCGAAAGCGGATTTCGCTTTCTCGCGCCTCCGCCTCCGCGAGTTTGCTCGCGCCCAAATCGAGAACAAACGCTACCCCTTCCTCGTGCAATGGCGGAAACATTGCGGCGCCAACCAAAACCGGAACGCGGCTGCCGTTCTTGCGGAAGTATTCCTTCTCGAGTGGCGGTAGAACGCCGTCTTTGCGAAGTATCGGCTCGTGAACGGTAAGGTCTCGCTCCAGCCATTCGACGGGAGTCAGGACTTTCCAGTTCAGTTCCCCCCGCTGTAGTTCCTCCCGGCTGTATCCGACCAATTCAAGGAAGGCGGCGTTAGCGTCCAGCAATGTTCCATCGAGCGAAAAGATCGAAATGCCGATGATATTTGCATCGACGAGTCGCCGGATTCTCGCTTCCCGGTCCGACAATTCCCTGTAAAGGCGTGCGTTTTCGAGCGCAATTGTCACTTGCGATGCCAGAACATTGAGTGCCGCGACGCGAGAGTCGACGAACGCGCCAGCGGCGAGTCTGTTCTCAAGGTACAGAGCTCCCGCCAACTGGCCTTGGCGCAAAAGAGGCATGCACAGCGTCGCACGTACACTATGCGCAGCGAGATACGGGTCCGCACCTAATACAGGGTCGGCAGCACTATCGCTAACGATGGCAATTTCCCGTGTTCGCAACACGTAGTTCACGATTTTCATCGCAAGGCGGCGCTCGTCAACAGCGACGCTTTCCTGCTCGACGATGACCGTGTCTTGACGGACGGTTGCTTCCGCCTCTATTCGTGGTCCGCCTGGCGGCAGGGTGAGGATCAACACGCCACGGTCGGCGCCCGCGTGCGTAAGGACCGCTTTCATGAAAGTGTCGATCACATTTTCCAGCACGATTTCGGACGAGATGCGTTGCGACACCTCAATCAACAGACCGAAATCGAGGTCGCCCGCCTGCGACTTTATCGTGTCGCGGGCGAGGCTGCGGCGTTCGCCGGCGGCAAGGTGCGGATATGTCTTGTCGAACTGTTGGACCTTCCCCGTCGCACCCCAACGCAGATAACAGTAGCGTGCGTTGCGAAGATAGGCATCCGAGATGATTTCGAAGCCGCGCGCGCGATAAAAACGTGCCGCCAGTTCGCTCGCGATTGCTTCCTGATGGGGAAAGTCGCTACCGCGAGCCGACCGGATTGCGCGTTCGTAGGATTGCTCCGCCTCGATGATCGCGCCTTCGAGACGCGCAACCTCCGCGTTGACCAGCGCTGCACGATCCTCGAAATTCTTGGGCCAGTTGCTCGCCCAACACTTCAAAAGCGTATGGTGATAAGCGATCCGCTTCAAATGCTCATCACGTTCGTCAACGGATACATGTTCAGCGCGTGCGGCCAACGTAAGCGCGGCATAGAAATGAAATTCCGCCTCTTCGATGAACATCGACGAGGTCCACAACAACGATCGGGCCTTTGATAGCGCAATAACCGCCGTCTCGTAGTCGCCGGCAAGATAGCGTGCCTGCATTTTCCGCGTCCAGTACCAGCATTCCGCAATGGCTAAACCGGGGTTCTGAGCCAGACGCGATTCGAACGCCTGTTCTTCGAAATGCTCGTGATCGAACGATCCGAGGCGGCGAGTTTGGCCACGCATCGAGCGGATAAAAGCGAGCTGCGTCGAGACGATGTCGACGACAAGCGCATATTGCGCCTTTTCGGCGAAGATCAGGCCGTCTTCGGCGTGGCTTTGGACATTTTGCAGCGCTTCGCCCGAAAACAGTAAATTCGTGTTGAGGTGATTGCGGGAAAACGACGCGTACAGAAGGTCTCCGGCTTGATTCGCAGACGCGAAAGTCCGTCTAAATAAAGGTTCTGAAAGGCGGACGTGTTCTATCCAATTCAATGTGAAAGCTGCGAACACGAGACAAGTGCTCGCATGAAAACGGTGATGCGCATTGAGTTCGGCGATCCGGTAGCCAGCCTGGCTGAGACGAACGCCAATTTCAAAATCACCAAAACGGGGGCCGGCAATTCTGCTCAGGGTTCCGTAAGCGACGCAGGAGGCTTCACAGTTTCCGTTCGCGAGGCTAAGGTTGATCGCCTTGCACGTGATAAACGAATTAAGATTGAAGTCGGTGAAGCAGGCGGCAGACAAGAGACGCGTCAACACTTCCACGGTCATCAGCGTGGTCGGGTCGGTCATCGGGGGGAGCTTGACGATATCCGTGACTGAAAGACCGGCCATTCTTCTCCGAAGCTCTTCGTACTCTTGTTTGACCTCATCGTCGGCAGGGTGGGCCGAGCATGATATGCCTGCATTCCGCAAAAATTCGAGGGCTATGGAGACGACTCGATCGTTTTGGTCCAGGGTGGTGCAGACATCCATTCGGCTGACTGTAACTCGGCCTTGATCAGGCAGACTCATGGCCTTCGTTGACAGTTCCGTCAACCGGCGTTCCGCGTCCGAGAGCTTGCCGGTAAGAAATTCGCACTCCGCGATCTCCAGTTCAAACCGAAAGTGGATATCGGACTGCCGCTCGGTTTGGCCGTGGGCGAAGAGTGCCGCGCCGGCGTTCAGGTAACGCAGCGCAGCGTCGTAGGCTGCAGTACGCTTGGCACGTATGCCGGCACGAAGATTAATCTCCGCAACTGCCTCGCGCTCTTCATTGGATGTGACACCGCTCAGGGCACGATTGAACTGGCTGGCGATTTCAAAGAGTCCGTCGTCGTTCTCGTCTGAGAGATGGCTCGACAATCGCCGGGCAAGCGTGAGATGAGTTTCAGTGCGTGCGCAGTCGGGTGTGAGGCAATAGGCTGCCTCCTGAACGCGGTCGTGCGAGAACCGATATGCGTTGCCGATCCTTTCAACGAGTTCCTGTTGCACAGCACTTCGCAGGCTCAAATGGATTGCATCTTCGGTCGCTTGCCGGACGATTGCCAGGCTGTGGGCTGTTGCGGTGTTGCCGAGGCATGCGAGGTCGCGAAGAATGTCAAGACAATCACGCGGTAAGCGCTGGAGTCGGGCGCTCATCAAGTCGGCCACATTGTCGGTGTAGCCGGCGCTCTGAATGGGCTGAATGTCCCATGACCAGCGACCCGCGGCGTTGTCTTTGACAATCAATTGCTCATCGGCAAGCGTGTGAAGAAACTGAATGACGAAGAACGGGTTGCCGGCAGTTTTTGTATGAATGATATTTGCCAACGGTTCAACGAGCTCGTCGTTGGAACGCAGCACGTCGCCAACCAGCGACACGACTTGCCCGGGCTCCAGTGGCGCGAGCTTTACTTCCTCGATGTCAGCACCGATTGCCCTGGTCGCGGCAATTTTCTGCGCGAGCGGGTGGGACTCGTCGACCTCGTTATCGCGATAGGCGCCAATTAGCAGCAGATGGCCCATATCGGATTGCCCGGCGATGCCGCCCAAAAGATCGAGCGTAGCGGCGTCTGCCCACTGTAGATCGTCGATGAACAGTATGAGCGGGGTGTTCTCGCGTGCAAAGGCGTTGATGAAGCGGCGCAGCACAAGCTGGAATCGGCTTTGAGCCTGTTGAAGCGGTAGCTCAGGCGCAGCAGGCTGTTCGCCGATGAGCAGTGCCAGTTCAGGAACGAGGTCGGTAACGAGTTTCCCGTTCGGCCCTAGCGCTTCGCGAATGGCGTTGCACCAGTGGCTTACTTCGTCTTCCTGTCTCGTGAGCAACTGCTTGACCAGATCTTTCAGCGCTAGCCTGAGGGCCGCATAGGGCACGTCGCTATTGTGCTGGTCGCATTTTCCAGCAGCGAATGTCCGTTGCGAGACGACAAGGGACCGCGGCAGTTCCCATACCACGGAAGATTTGCCGACGCCAGAGTACCCAGAAACGAGTACTACTTCGGCGCAACCGCACAGCAGCACCCGCTCGAATGCACTCACCAGTCGGGCCAATTCTCGCTCTCGGCCGTACAGTCTGGCCGGTCCAGCGAACCGGTCTGGCAGATCGGCCTCGCCAGCGTTGAATGGACGAATGTCACCGTGAGCGGACCATTCTTTCATGCAAAGGCGAAGGTCGCATTCGAGGCCCGCTGCACTTTGATAGCGCTCCTCGGGCCCCTTCTCTAACAGTTTGATGACGATAGACGACAACTGAACCGGCACCGACGGTGATCGCACGTGCGGCGGCACGGGTTTTCTCGACGTGTGACTGTGAATCCACTCCATTGGCGTATTGGCCGAAAAAGGCAGCGTTCCAGTCAGCATGCGGTAGAAAACCACGCCGAGGCTATAAAGATCGCTGCGAGCGTCAATGGAGCGCCTCAGGCGGCCTGTCTGCTCGGGCGCCATGTATGCCATCGTGCCTGCGATCACATCAGGAGGAGCGGCAGGCCCTTGGTGAGGCGCAATCTCGGAGGCGATTCCGAAGCCGGTGAGTCTGATCCTTGCGTTGACTTTGTCGACGTAAAGATGAGCAGGCTTCAGGTCCTTGTGCACGATACCGCAGTGATGCATGCGTGCAACGGCGGTCGCCGCACTGATGGCCAGCGTCAAGAAGTGACTGATAGGAAGCGCACCGGTCAACAAACGCTCGAGCGGCTCGGCCCCATTGTTGTCAAGGACCAGACTGGGGCGGTCGTTCTGGCGCTGCAATTCGAGCGGACGGATGGCCCAAGTCTCGTCGAGCTTATCTCTCAGCCGATACTCGTTCGACAGGCGCTCGAATGTGGCGATATCGGGTGCGGCGCTTGTCGGTCGGGCTACCAGCAGACATCTGCGAGTTCCATCTTGGTCCGTGGCTGACGCTCTGCAATAGGTTACGTCGGCGTCTTCGTGAACGATGTCCGCGATACTGATTTGAGTGAAGTGAACTGCCGGCGAGGCCGCGGCCTCAGTGATTGAAGAAGGCAGAGTCGTCGGTCTATTCATGGCTGGGCGGATTTGGCTCGCGGTTGACCGTTTCAATCGCGCACGGTAGGTCCGGCAGGGCCTTTGACGAGACCCAATGCCTCGGCCTTCAGTACGAAATCGGCGAAGGATGGCGATTTCATTTTCTTCATCGCCTGGCCGCGATGGAGCTTGACCGTGATTTCGCTGAGATTCAGTTCGGTGGCAATCTGCTTGTTGAGCAGTCCACTGGCAACCAATTCCATGATTTTGCGTTCACGCGGGGTCAACGATTCATACTGCTTGCGCAGTGCCACCGCGGATTGCTCTTTCGCGCGCCTTTCCCGGTCCACCTCCAAAGCGGCAGTGACCGCTTCGACCATATCCTGACCGCGAAAAGGTTTCGGCAGGAAGTCGACTGCGCCAGTCTTCATTGCGCGAACCGACATCGGAATGTCGCCGTGCGCGGTCATCAAAATCACGGGCAGCCCAAGCTGGCGGGCAATCTGCTCTTGCACCTGGAGCCCGTTTTGTCCTTTGAGCCGAACGTCCAGAACAACGCAGCTGGGCACATCAGGAAGATCCATCGCCAGAAATTCTGTTGGGCTGGCAAATAGTTTGACGGTCAGGTCGACGGAGTCCAACAATGTCTCGACCGCTTGGCGCATCGCGCTGTCGTCATCGATCACATAGACGATAGAGTCGATGGCATCGTCCGGCATGTTCGTCATTGCATTCCCCGTCATTAGGCTCAAAGGCGAGACCGGTGCCCCAATATTCCCGCGTGGGTCGTTCCGATCGACATTCGACATTCTAGCCAAAACGTATGGCAAGAAATCGCCTTATATAAGCCTAAAAGAGGAGCTAACGCTAGCTGCGCAGTGATGTGTTGCCACCGACGGCGTTCGGGACGGAGTCTGCGCTCCGTCCCACGCGCGGATGCTTTACTTGAACGACCGCGGCTTGAGCAGGTCGGCGAGGCCGACTCGGTGCAGCATTTCCGAACGAAGACGGTCGAGTACAGTGAAACCGACGTTCGCGCCGTCTTCGGTGGGATCGATGTGGACTCGGAAGGGGCGCTTGCCGAACGGCGCATTCACGACATCGACGACCGCGCTTGCCACGAGTCCCGCATCTGCATCGGGCGGCACGATCGCCGAGAACGCCGTCTGCACCTGTTCGCCAAAGCCGGCATATGGACCGTTGTCGTATTCGCCGGCACGGTCCTTGTCGTCAGGTAGCCCCGCGTGGGCGAAGTGGTTCGTGCCTTTCGTGAACGCGCCGGGCACGATGAGGGATGTCTCGATCCCCCAACGCGAGAGTTCGCGAGCGTACTGGACCGCGATCGCATCCATGGCGGCCTTTGCGCCGAAGTACGGTGCAAGCCACGGCGGCGTGCCACCGGCAGAGCTGCTGCTCGAAATCCAGACCAGCAGGCCTTGCTGTTGATTACGCATATGTGGCAGAACCGCACGGTTGACGCGCTGCGTGCTGACGACGTTCACGTCGTACAGCGCCGCGTACTGTTCTGGCGTGAAGGCTTCCGCGGGACCAAACACCATGTGACCGGCGTTGTGAATCAGCACGTCGATCTTGCCCTCGTCGCCGATGACCTTCGCGACGGCCGCTGCTACCGAACGCTCGGATTGCACGTTCATCTCGACTGGACGCAGAGCGATTTGTTCCCTTTGCGCGAGGTTGATCAGTTGCGCGGCCACCTCGGCATTGCGTTCGGCGATGTCGCGCATCGACGCATAGACCGTGTATCCAGCTCGCGCGAGTGCGACGGAGATCAGACGCCCGAATCCGCTGGACGCCCCGGTGACGAGTACTGTCTTGCTCATGATTTCTCCAGAGTGGTAGATCGATTACCGTGTTGTGGTCAGCCAGGGTGATTTTCTTGCCGGCGGTACGACGTCGATTGCGAGATCGAGTGAATTCTTTCAAATTCGAACGTGATGCCTCAAGTGCACGACAGAGGCTCGTTCAATTCGTTTGCGCCGGATGAATAGCGGATTCCGATCTTGACCCAGCAAGGAGAAGCAGAGCGAACAGACTCGCCACGCAGGCGAGCAGAATGTACCAGGTCGGTGCGTAGTGGCTGCCGGCCCAGAGGTTGAGCGACGCGACGATTAACGGTGCTGTCCCACCGAATAGCGCGACGCCGACGGAATACACCAGCGACAGCGACAGCGCGCGTTGACGCTCCGGAAACATGCGCAGAATTTCGACGATGGCAGGGCCGCCGCCTGCCATTGACAGCCCGGCGAACAACATGATCGCGGCGAGCAGGGACGAGTCACTGCCCGCAGACGCTGCGAACCGAAAAGCGGGAAATACGACGATCATGGTCATGACCCGCGACAGTGCAATGATGCGGCTGTTGCCGAAGTGATCCGCCAGCCAGCCGCCGGCCACCGACGCCACGACGCTGATCAGGCCGACCAGCATCGTCGCAGTGGCGGTGAGTTTCGCGGTCGGTACTGCTCCGCCGACGCCGAAAGCAGCGGTGTACGCTGCCATGTACGTCGGCACTGTGCCGCCAAAGATGAGCAGGAGCGCAATCAACCACTGTCTGCCGTGGCCGGACGTGTAGGTCCGCACCGGAAGAACCGTCGTTGGTTTGCGCCAATCCTCCTTGATGTGGCGACGCAAAAGATACTGCAGCGGAACGATCGCGGTGGCGAGCGCAAACGGCAGTCGCCATCCCCACCGCTCGACTTCGGCTGGCGGCAGCACCTGGACAATCGCCATCCCGCATAAGCCGGACGCGATCAGTGCCAACCCCTGACCGGCCATGAGCCACCCGGCGTACCAGGATTGCCGTTGCGGAGGGCAGGACTCCATCATCAGCGACGCGGACACGCCCATCTCCCCGCCGATTGCGACACCCTGAACGAGCCTGCAAAGCAGCACCAGCGTCGGAGCGGCCAATCCGATCGTCGAATAACCCGGAACCGCTGCGACGCCGAGCGTGCCTATGGTGATCAGTAGCGAAGTCAGTAGCAAAGCCGGCTTGCGGCCCGCGGAATCCGCATGCAGGCCGATCAAGATCGCGCCGAGCGGACGGGCCAGGAATCCCGCGGCGAAAATTCCGAAGGAATAGACCATGCCGGCAGCGCTACTGGAGTGCGGGAAAAACGCCTTGTTTATAAACGCGATAAACGTTGCGTACGAGAAGTAATCGAAGAATTCCAGTGCGTTTGCAATTACCACGGTCGCCGCAGTCCGTTTGGTCATCATGTGTGCGGCCTCAACTGGGTAATTCGCGCGGAAGGTGGGCATGTCGATTTCTATGGCGTTGCCTGACCCGTGCAATGCCGGGCAGTCTGTCATCAGGAATCGCGGCTAAGCGTTGCCGCATTGTCAGCATGGACGTCCACGGTATCGTTGACGCCTGTTTCTGGACGCGGCAGCGTAAAGCAGAAGCGAGTTCCGGTTTTCCCGGTGGACCCCACCCAGATCTTGCCCCCGTGCGATTCAACGATCGATTTCGAAATCGGCAGGCCCATCCCCATGCCATCGCGCTTCGTGCTGAGGAAAGGCTGAAAAACGGCCTGTGGATCGGCACTGTCGATGCCGCAACCGGAGTCGACGACTTCGAACAGCACCTGCGTCTCGCTGTAACTTACGGCCCTGACTCGCACGAAGGCCTCGCCATCCCGGCCGCGTGCTTCGATCGCGTGGACGCTGTTGATCAGCAGGTTGGTCAGAACCTGCTGGACATGGATGTGATCAGCGAATGCCGTTAGCCCGGGCTCGACCTCTTTGCGCAGCGAAATCGACTTCGCATTTGCTTCCGGCGCAACGAGGAGCATCGCTGATTCGATGATCTCCGCACAGTCGAGACGCCGCGCTTGTATCGGTGCGTTGCCGAGAAAACCGCGCAGCCGGCGGCAAATCTCGGTCGTGTCGTCGGTCCAGCGAGCTGCATTGCGCAGCGCGGCTACCGCCTCCGTCACGTGGGGTTCCTCGCGGCCGAGCCAGCGAATCGCGGCCTCGATCGCCGTGCGGATCGCAGCGAGCGGTTGACCGATTTCGTGGGTAATCGATGCGACCAACTGGTCGACCGTCGATACCCGCTGCGAGTGCGCCATCTCGGCGCGCAGCGCATCGAGCCGAGCGCTGTTTTCCTTGTACTCGGTGACGTCGAACGCGTAGAAGTGAAGCCGTCGGTATTGCTCGATCTTGTCGGGCAATGCGCAGCGCCAGACGATCGGTACCTTCCGTCCTTTCAGCGACGTGAGTGTGCGCTCGCCCTGGCACGACGCGTGGCCAAGCAGCATCCCGCGCAAGACCTGTGAGTTACTGAATCGATCGGCCGGCAACAACTGACGCGACCACGCGTGAAATATCTCCTTTGATTCAGCCTCGAAAAGAGAAAGGGTGGCTTCGTTAGCGTCTACGATCGAATGCAGGCGGCGCAGTTCGTCGATTAACCCCGGATTCGCTTCTATGTACGCATCGAGGTCCGTAACGCCGCTTTCCCTCAGAGCGTCGATTCGCCGTTTGACCTCCGACCAGTCTTCCACAAGAATCGGAATTGGGGCGAGACGGAACAGCTCCTGAGGCACGGCTCCCGCAATGCCGGCAGCGTTGACGGCGTTCGGCATTGCTTGAGAGGAGGTCGTCGCAGCGGTCGGATCGATCGTGCTGGAGGGGCCATCGAGCGAAGCGGTCGGTCCAGGTTTGATCATCGCTGTATCTGGAAATACGACTGAACGGATTTCGAACCGATTCGAAGGTCTGCGGAGCCAGCAGATAAGGTTGTGGCTGGTTCCTGTGCTGTCTTCGACAATAACAGCACGAGCGGGTGATGGCCACTACACCATGGTATAAGCCGCTTTCGCTATTGCTTAGGGCGTTAAACGCTGGTTTAGCCGACTCGAATGCGCCGTTGATCTTCCGAAGGGTGGCCGACTGCTTGTAACGGCCGCTATGCAGCCTTTAGCGACTGCGCCGGGAGACCGAAGTCGACGTGGCGGGCGGTGATCGGCTGCCCCGCGCGCCGGCCACCGCGAGGAATGCATTGCGTCAGCGGTTACGCTTTTCGCTATCCAGCTCCGTGAGCAACGCGGGTGCGTAACGTTCGCCAGCCGCTGCGCCTTTCGGCACCGCATGCTCTATGTCGGCAATGTCGTTCGCGTCGAGTTCGACGTCGAGCGCGCCGAGTGCCTCGTTCAGCCGCTCGCGCTTGCGGGCGCCGACGAGCGGCACGATATCGTTGCCTCGTGACGCGACCCAGGCAATCGCGAGCTGAGCGACAGTCACGCCCTTACGATCGGCGACGGCCCGCAATGCCTCGACGAGTGCAAGGTTATGTGCCGCATTTTCTCCCTGAAAGCGAGGGCTGATCGCGCGAAAATCGTTCGTGCGCGTTCCCGGCTGCCAGTGCCCGCTGATGAGTCCGCGCGAAAGCACGCCATACGCGGTAACGCCGATACCCAAGGCGCGACAGGTCGGCAGGATCTCGTCCTCGATGCCCCTCGAAATCAGGGAGTATTCGATCTGCAGGTCGCTGATGGGATGAACGGCCGCCGCGCGACGGATCGATTCGGAACCGAGTTCGGACAGACCGATATGGCGCACATATCCCGCCTTTACCAGATCCGCGATTGCTCCGACCGTGTCCTCGATCGGGACGCTGGGATCGAGTCGCGCGGGCCGATAGATATCCACATGGTCGACACCGAGGCGCTGCAGTGAATAGGCCAGAAAGTTGCGTACTGCCGCCGGACGGCCATCGTAGCCGTGCCAGCCTCGCGCGGGATCGCGCAGTGCACCGAATTTCACGCTGATGATGGCCGAGTCCCGACGCGACGGCGGGATGCCCGACAGTGCGTCGCGAATGAGCAACTCATTGTGACCCATGCCATAGAAGTCGCCGGTATCGAGCAGCGTGACGCCGGCTTCGAGCGCGGCGTGCAACGTGGCGATGCTTTCCGTGTGGTCGGCCGGTCCGTAAAAATCGGACATGCCCATGCAGCCGAGGCCGAGCGCCGACACCGTCGGGCCATGTTGCCCCAGGGTACGCGTTTTCATGTTGCTTTCTCCAGAGTGAATGAGAAGTGTCCGCTTCAATCGCGCGACGCTGCCGCGCTCTGGGCTCGCGGTGCCCATTTTTCCTCGACGCGGCCTAGCTTCCAGATGGCAATCGACACGAGCCACGTCGCGACGAACAAGCCGGCGATTGCAAAGCCAATCTCGTCGAGGTCCAGCTCGGCGAGCCACGCGAATGCGCCGTGATGCAGATCGAGCCGCTCCCGAAACAGGCCGAGTATTTCGAGCGTGCCAATCAGCAATGCCACGCCGATCGAGAGCGAGGTTACGACGATGTTGTAGTAGATCTTGCGCACGGGGCGTGAGAGCGCCCACCCGTACGCGACGTTCATGAACGAGCCGTCGAGCGTGTCGAACAGCAGCATTCCGGCAGCGAAGAGCACGGGCAGACACAGCGTGGCGTACCACGGCAGGCCGGACGCCGCACCGGAACCGGTGATCACGAGAAGCGCGATTTCAGTCGCGGTATCGAAGCCAAGGCCGAACAACAAGCCGACGATATACATATGTGCGGACTTGCTGACGATTCGCATGAACGGTGCAAGCAGCCGGTTCAGGAAACCGCGCCGGTCGCTTAGCGCATCGAGGGATGCTTCGTCGAAGTGTCCATGTCGAAGTTGCCTGAACAGTTTCACGATGTCGATCAGCGTAACCAGATTGAACGCAGCGATCAAATAGAGAAACGCGCCCGAAACACTAGTACCGACGATGCTGGTGAGCGCATGAAAGGCCGAATTCTCGCGATTGATGTATCCGGCAACCGAATGCACACCGAGCGCCAGTAGAAGGGTCAGCGCGAACACTATGGTCGAATGACCGAGCGAAAACCAGAAGCCGACCGATACTGCCGGCTTGCCCTCGCCGGCCAGCTTGCGCGTCGTGTTGTCGATCGCGGCGATGTGGTCCGCGTCGAACGCATGACGCATGCCGAGCGTGTAGGCGGTTAGGCCAACGCCGATGCCGAACGCCTTCGAACCCACGCTGAGATGCAATGGATCGACGAGCATGATCAGCGTGCCCCACCCGACAATGTGAAGTAGCGCGATAAAGACGAGCAGCGCAAACAGGTTTGCGCCTTGGGCCGGCGTGGAGGGTAGTAATGCTATCGAGGGGCGAGCCTCGGAATGCTTCAGTCGGAAATCGGAGGGCATGGACGTCTCTCGCAAAGCGGCCGGAAAGTGCGAACCCGCGCGGCGCGGGTTCACACCGCGCGTCAGATCCTGGGCACATACGGGAAGCTGGTGCTCGGCTTCCGGGATACGGATTCCTTGCCGATATGTTGGCTGACAGGCGTATTCGCCGCGATAGTGAACATGACGTCCGGCGCGTTGTCAGTCAATGAGCGGCCGTTCCAACTGGCCATGCCAAAGACTGCCCGGGTGCCGACGGCGTAGGGCAGGATGTTCGGGAGGAAGCGATGTGCGACGGAGGTAGCGTATCCGATCGGATCTTCAGCCGTCCCATTGGCCCTAACCGCGCCTGCGACGGCCTTGATGATCGTTTCGCCGAACGTGGCGAAGTCGTCCGCTGGGTTGCCCGCATTCAGCCGGTTACCGAGATCCTCGTTGAACTGCGTGAAGAGCGGATGAATCATTGGGAGGCCAACGCGGTTGATCGAGCGCCAGCCGCCCGCGTCAGTTGCCAGCGAGGCGACCGCCCACACGCCGATGCGACGGTCCGGCCCAGCCAGCGCGAGGAGTTCGGCATCGGGAATCTCGATGACGATCGAATAGACAGTATGACCGGCGAACAGGTTGCGAGCATCTTTCGGCGTCCATGCGCCCAGCTCGAGCGGTGTGCCATCCTGGAAGGCGTGGCCTACCGCGTGCAGTACGTCGGCCTCGATCCAGAACGGATCGCCTGCCTTGCCAGCCCACGCCCGCAGCCCCGACGCAGCGGTAACCACGGCTTCGGTGGCGCCTTCAACGACAACTTCTCCCGGTGCGTGCGGGTCCACCGCTCTGTCACCGGCAATGCGGCGCAATATAAAGCGTTGCTTGCCCTGCGCTTCGCGGTCGCCAAACGTCAGGCGATATGTAATGTCCTCAACGGCATCCGCGTTCGTGTCAATCTTGAATTCGTACATGCCTTCCGGATGGTAGCCGGGAACCATGACCTCGCCCAAAAACGAATGACAGACGTTGATGACGAGCACCGTGCCAGTCTGCCCTCTGAAGCAGTAAAGGTCGGTGATATCCAGGCGAATATCCTGGCGCGCAATAGGGGAGTCCAAATGGTGGGACATGGCTTTATCCTGTGGGTCGTGAGGTAATTTGGCGCGTTTGCGTTGTTCGTACTCACGGCACCCGGGCAGATCCCGGCGAATACCGAAAGCAGCCGTCCAATACGCGATGGCGACGGGGATAGCGTGCCACTACCAGACCATGATCGCTGTCGAAGTCAATGGTCCTTTTTTGAAATCCGCACGGCAGCGGAAATACATTTGCGCGCGCCGTTTCGGAGCAGAGCAGCCGGCCGCCCCAAATCCGTGCCTGCCAGACTGACGTGGAAACAGTGGCGTACCCGGTGCGCATATGCGGAGCAATCAAAACTAATACGTAGATATAGTTGCCACACCGGGAGATATAGTGTTGACTGCGACGTTAGCCGTCTAGAATAGCTGGCAAGCGCCCCGCTCAAAACGCTGCCCGCACGAGGACCATTCGCTTGCCTCCCGCCATGATTGTCTCGGTCGTTGACGATGACGAAAGCGTGCGTCTCGCGACTGGCATGCTCTTGATGTCACTGGACTGTGATGTCCTGCTATTCGCGTCGGCTGCCGCGTTTCTCGACTCAGGCCGACTCGGCGATATTGATTGCGTGATTTCGGACGTGCAGATGCCCGGAATGGATGGCCTCGAAATGCAACGCACGCTTATCGAAAAGAAGATTGCGCTTCCTATTATTTTTATCAGCGCTTTCGGTTCTGACGCGATGCGCAAGCAAGCTTTCGCCAACGGCGCGGTGTGCTTTCTCGACAAACCTGTAACTGGCGCCGACATACTCGCGTGCCTCGAAAAAATAGGCAAAAGAACATGAATTACGGCAGCATCAGGAGAGCGGGGCATGAGTTCAAAGTATGACGAAACGGGGGAAGCACTGAATCGGATCGTCTACGTTGTCGACGACGACGATTCAATGCGGGAGGCTCTGAGTACTCTGCTGCGATCGGTGGACCTGCCCGTCGCAGCGTTCTTGTCGGCGCGAGATTTCCTGGCGTTCGAGAAGCCAGACGTACCGAGCTGTCTGATTCTCGACGTGCGCCTCAAAGGGCAGAGCGGACTTGCGGTGCAGGAGCAGATCGCTACGAGCAACCTCCGTATTCCGATCATCTTTATGACCGCCCACGGCGACATTGCCATGACGGTCAAGGCGATGAAGGCAGGTGCGACGGACTTTCTTGCGAAGCCGTTTCGCGACCAGGACATGCTCGACGCCGTCGATCAGGCATTGGCAGCCGACGAAAAGCGTCGCAACACGGAGCGCGCCTCTTCGGCGCTCAGGAGATGCTACGAATCGCTTACTCCACGGGAGCGCGAAGTTATGGCGCTCGTTGCATCAGGGCTGCGTAACAAGCAGATCGCCGCGGAGATGGGACTCAGCGAAATCACCGTCAAAATCCATCGCGGGCAGGCGATGCGGAAAATGGAGGCGAGCACGCTCGCCGACTTCGTACTGAAGGCCAAGGCACTCGGAATCGGAATCAGCCCGGACGAGAGCTGAGAATTTGGGCCACGCCAGCGGCATACACCATCGGTCCATCCCCTAGCGCCATCGTATAGCCCGGTTATGCCACGGCCCGATGGCCCGCGTCGACCCTAGTCCCTATACTTCTTCAGGCACGAAAGAGCGGCGCCTACGCTCGAGATCGTTCCGGCTACTGGATGCTGGAGACCAAAGCGAAGCACGCGTTTTCTCGCGACCGACATTGGTCTCCCGGACTGCGAATCAGGCGAGTCCGACGCAATTCCATCAGCAGCGGTGCGAGGCGATAGCACGGGCCCGTTCGTCGTTAGCGTCTTTTCCACAGTCCAGGAGCATGTCATGACAGAATCGATCAAAGTGGCGTTGGTGACCGGCGCTTCCGGTGGCATCGGTAAGGAAGTCGCTCTGCGCCTTGCAGAAGACGGATTCGCCATCGTAGCCAACTACGCTGGTAACCCAGCCCATGCGGATGAATTGGTAACGGAAATCATTAGCCGCGGCGGTCGTGCGATCGCAGTGCCTGCCAACCTCGCCAATGCCGACGCAGTTGCAGACCTATTTAGCCGCACGCTTTCAGAGTTTGGGCGTCTGGACGCGGTCGTAAACTGCGCAGGCATCATGCCCCTCAAACCGATCGAGCCAGATGCGATCGAGATCTTCGATCGCGTAATCGACGTGAATCTGCGTGGCAGCTATCTTGTGATGGCTCACGCGGCGAAGCATTTGGGACCGGGCGGACGGATCGTAGCCTTCACGAGCAGCGTTATCGCAAAGTCGTTTCCAGGATATGGCGCGTATATCGCATCGAAGGCGGGTGTTGAGGGGCTCGTTCGGGTACTCGCTAATGAGATGCGCGGGAAGGGCATTACCGTGAACGCCGTGGCACCGGGCCCGGTTGCCACGGAGCTATTCCTCAAAGGAAAAACGGCGGAACAGATTCATCAGCTCGCGCAGCTTGCGCCGCTGCAGCGGCTCGGCGAGCCGGCGGATATCTCCGGCACCGTGTCGTTTCTGGTCGGCAAAGACGGCGAGTGGGTAAACGGACAGGTTCTGCGCGTGAATGGAGGCTTTGCCTAATCCGACGTGAATGCTTCCCTTCGTGACCGGTGCTCACCGGTCGCTAGTGTGTTCTTGATGGCGGTCTCTGGACCGCCTTTTTTTTTGCGCGATGAACGCGAACCCGGCTCGAGAAAGCGCGCGAAAACATCTATATCTCGCGACTAATACCGAAGTATGGGGCCGAGATACAAATAGCCAGAAACTTCCCGAAAAATGCACCTAAAAATCAACCAATCGGTAATTGCATAGTACGTCAAGCCAACAAAGCGGTCTCTCTGCTGTCGGCGGTATTAGCCATACCAAACCGGATGGCCAATCGGCGAATCGATTGTAGGGCTAGTGGCGATTGGGCTTGTGGGCTACCTTTGAACTTGAATAATTGCTCATCATCGCGCCGCTGTGAAAGACCGAGGCGGCCGGGAACGGAGATAAACCATGAGTAGCGTGCTCGAATGTCCTCAACCTGCAACCGGCGAGTTGCCCCTCGTAGCTCGCGGGCGAATCGATCAAGAAGATCGCTGGCGGAATCCCGAGGCAAGGCTTCAGTCCTCCCCGGATGTACTCGTCCAGCGATGGACCCATACGGGGAGCACGCCGCTTGATGTCTCGAGCGACGGGCATCCGGCGTTGCACTGCATCGCGCTGAACCTGAAGTGCACGTCCCTGACGTTTGAATACGCAGGGCGCCCGCTGATTCGCGGGCGCGTGCCTGCGGGCGTTGCCCACGTGGCTGCCCCTGGGGCGAGCGCAAGGGCTAGTTACTCGATGCAGGGCGACGTCCTGCACCTGTATGCATCCCAGAAGGCACTGGGCGAATGCTACGAAGACCTGTTCAATCGCTCACCAAACGGCGACCTCACGCTTGCCGGCGAGTGCCTGCTGCGGGATCCGGCGATCGAACGCCTGGGCCAAGCGCTCGCAGTCTCGCAGAGTAGCGACGCAGCCCTGGGCAAGATCTATATGGAAAGTGTGAGTCTCGCGATCGTTTCACGGCTTGTGAGCCGTCAATACGCGAAGCAGCCGCGCAATCAGCGTAGCAGCTCCGAATTGCCAAAATGGCGCATGACGCGCGTGATGGAATTTATCGATGCCAACCTTGCGGAGCCCATCGGTCTCGAGGAAATGGCGCAAAGTACGGGACTGACGCGCATGCACTTCGCGGCGCAATTTCGCGCGGCCTGCGGGCTGCGTCCACACGAATATCTGTTGCGTCGTCGGATCGAACACGCCCAGTCTCTATTGCTCGAGACTCGACAGAACATGCTAGACATTGCGCTGAGTTGCGGCTTTCGCTCACAGGCGCATTTTACCACGGTCTTCAAGCGCTTCGTCGGGGCGGCACCGCTTGCATGGAGAAAGAGAATTGATGAGCATTGATAGCAACGTGCGGCAGTTCCTCTTGCACAGCGCGGAATATCTGTTCGACTTATCGTGGGCGGAAGGTGCGCCCGCAAAACAGATGCGTGAGTCGGAGTGGTCGCTTTTCAGCAGTCCAACAGACATAAAAGGAATCAATATCATGGAATTGCACTCCAATGTTGTCGACCCGTGGCTGATGACTATCGGCCTGCTCGGATCAATGTCAGGTGAAACAGACGCGGACTACCTGGCCGCATCGGCCGTCGTCCCCAGGCTGAGCCGCGCGCCTGAAAATGCAGTGCGTTGCGTCACCATACGCGTCGTGGAGCGGTCAACCGCAACGCGGATAACGCTCGCGTGGCGAGATCCATTGCGGTGCGCGTATGGAGATCAGGAGTGGTATCTGGCACGTGCCCCCCGTTCAGGCGTATGTGCAGTGAGCGGCCGCGAGATCCGGCGCGGCGAGAATGTCTATCGGCCACGGCCTCGGAGGCCGCAGCCACTCAATGCGGACGAGATGATCCGCATGGACGCATTGGACCACAGCGCGGACTGCTGATCGCTGGCATGCCACATCCTCGCCTGCGGTGCGCGGACGTGCAATTCCGACACAGGCTTTCTGATCGTCGAACAGTACGCCCGATCGAACTCCAATAATGCGCATGCGCAGCATTTTGGCGGTACATCGCCCGCCGAGCGCTGTGCCATTCACTAATCATGGTTTCAACTGAGTAAGGAAATTTCAACATGAAGCTGACGCTGAAGGACAATACCGAACTCTTCTATAAGGATTGGGGCGCGGGCCGAGCGGTCTTGTTTTCGCACGGTTGGCCGCTGAATTCGGACGCGTGGGACCTGCAGATGATCCATCTTGCGGAGCGGGGCTATCGTGTGGTCGCGCACGACCGCCGCGGTCACGGCCGATCAAGCCAACCGTGGGACGGCAATGACATGGACCGCTATGCGGATGATCTCGCTGAATTGATCGAATACCTTGATCTGCGGGATGCGGTACTCGTCGGACACTCGACCGGCGGAGGGGAAGTGGCGCGCTATATCGGTCGTCATGGCACGCATCGAGTAAGGAAAGCCGTGCTGGTTGCCGCCGTGCCCCCGTTGATGCTCAAGACCGCAGCGAATCCGCTCGGCCTGCCCCTCGCCGTGTTTGACGATATTCGCCATGCTGTGCTCGCCAACCGCTCTCAATACTTCAAGGATCTGGCGATGCCATTCTATGGATTCAATCGCGACGGCGCGTCGGTATCGCAAGGGACGATAGACGCATTCTGGTACGCAGGCATGCAGTGCTCGATCAAGAGCGCCTACGATTGCATTAAAGCGTTCTCGGAAACCGATTTCACCGACGACCTCGAAAAGATGACCATCCCCACGCTTGTTCTCCAGGGCGATGCGGACCAGATCGTGCCGCTTGAAGACTCCGGTAGCCTGTCCGTAAAGCGGTTGCCGAATGGCGTGCTGAAGGTGTACCCAGGCGCACCGCACGGGATGTGCACGACGCACGCGGAGATGGTCAACGCGGATCTGCTCGCATTCCTCAAAGACTGACGAACCTAGGGATCGCCTGCACTCGGATCGCGTGGAGGCCCACGAGAGGATACGGCCATGGAATATGGAGATCCCGGGTACCCGGTAATCGAAAAAGCGGAAACCATGATGAATGCGCCGGTTCCGGGCCGCATTGCCGTTTCGTTGCGCACTCGCTGGAGGGGACGCCTCATCAAACTGACCGCACTTTGGGCGTTGATCGAACTGCCCGTAGAATACTGGGGCGCACAAGATATCGCAGAACGGTTTGCGCTGGGAATTTCCGCAGCGCTTTGGCTTGTTCTGTCCTTATTTGCGCTCAGAGGGAGCGGGATCGCACGCAGCGCATTTGCCTTTCTCTGTGCGCTGAGCGTCGTCGCGATCGTACCGGCACTGCCCGCCGAGTACGCAACTTACAGACTCGCATTCTGGTTTTCTCTCATCGAGAGCGCGTTGAAAGGTGTGCTTTTCATCGGTCTTCTGACACGTAACATCGCGCAATCGGCATGATGTAACTTCAACAGACCAATTCCGGCCAGATACCTCGGTACGCTGGCCGGTCTTTCACAGTGGTTTGCCTGCGGTCATTGACTCAAGTGTGCGCGGATCTCTTCGCTGATTTGTTGCAATGCAGCTTGTGTCGACGGAACATTGCGCAGCGCATTCAGAAAAACGAAGTCGTGGATGGTGCCGTTGTAACGCACGGCGGTGACGCTGACGCCGGATTCCTTGAGGCGACGCGCATAGGCTTCGCCGTCGTCGCGCAGCGGGTCGTTCTCGGCTGTGATGATGAGCGCTGGCGGTAGACCCGTGAGTTCTTGAGCACTAGCACGCAGCGGTGACACGTACGGATTTTCGCGTGTCTTCGCATCCGGTGCATACAAGTCCCAACCGTATTTCATAAAGTCGCGAGCAAGAAACCGGCCGGTCGCGTACTTCTCGTAGGAGTCTGTATTGACGCTTGCATTTGTGGCAGGAATCATCAGCACCTGGAAGCTGACCTTGGGGCCATTTCGATCCTTCGCCATCAGCGTGAGTGCGGCGGTCATGTCGCCGCCGACCGAGTTGCCGGCGATTGCGATGCGGGAGCCGTCGGCGCCGAAGTCGGCAGCGTGCTGCGATACCCACTCGAGGGCGGCGTAGGACTCGTCAAGTTGCGTCGGGAAGCGTGCAGTGGGAAGCGGCGTGTATTCGACGAATACGCCAACCTGGCCCGACCCGACGACGAGATCGCGCAACAAACGCTTGTGATTCTCGAAGTTGCCGACAATCCAGACGCCGCCGTGTATAAACAGAAGTACGCCCGGTTTGCCTTCCACATGGTCTGGCTTCATGATGTAAATCTTCACGGAGCGTCCATCTTCGTTGATCGTCTGTTCCGTCGTCGTGACCCCGGACATATCGACAGGCGTCTGATTCTGGATTTTCGTCAGGATGTCCTGCGGCTGGGGTTGCGGCAGCGTCCAAAACGGGCTGCTGTCTTTGTTTATCTGGGCAAGGAATTGGCGCACTTGTGGATCGATGTGCGGATCGGTCGCTGGGTTCGGGGCCAGTTGCGCGGACGCTTGGCTCGAGAGTAGGGCAGCCCCACAAACGGCGAGAGCCGTGACCATTTTTGTTTTTGCGAATGCGGTTTTCATTGGCGTTCCATAAAAGTAATTGACGCGTGGTTAATAGAGGAAATCAAGCAGTTGTTTCACGTACCGAATAAGTGAAGCGGGGAAGCGGAAGACCGCGATTGAGGTTGCAAATCTAGAAGCCGAAATCGGATAACCCAGGATGATCGTCGGGACGCCTTCCCAGCCGCCAGTGAAATTTGCGATCGGTTTCCTTGATCGGCATGTCGTTGATGCAAGCTAGTCGGCGTTGCATCAGGCCTTGGTCGTTAAACGCCCAGTTCTCGTTTCCGTAGGATCGGAACCAGTTGTTGGCATCGTCTCGCCATTCGTAGGCGAAGCGCACTGCGATACGGTTGCCATCAAACGCCCACACCTCCTTGATCAGTCGATATTCGAGTTCCCGGCTCCACTTGCGCGCTAGAAACTGGACTATCTCCTCTCGGCCGGTGATGAATTCGGCACGGTTGCGCCACTGACTGTCCACGGTGTAGGCGAGGGCGATCTTCTCCGGGTCCCGGCTGTTCCAGCCGTCCTCGGCCGCCCGTACTTTATGAGTTGCGCTTTCAAGCGTGAAAGGCGGAAAGGGTGGGCGCGATTCGTTGAGCGTCATGAGTTTTTCCAGTATGGATGACTGAGAAAGCACGGGGGGGCGGCCTCCCGCCGAAGTAAGGCGCGTTGGTTGTCACTACGCACCTCGCTACTACGTCCCAGGCTGATACTTTTGTGGGGAATCACTGCGCGAGCCGCGACCTCAACTCGCCGGCCATTGCCTTGATCGCGGCCTTTGTCGCTGCGTCGTTGGCCAGGGCATTCAGCAACCCGAAGTCATGGATCGTGCCGTCGTAGCGTATCGTTGCGGCCTCGACGCCGGCCGCGTCGAGCTTGCGTCCATACGCTTCGCCTTCGTCGCGCAGCACGTCGAACTCGGCCACCTCGATCATCGCCGGCGGCAACCCCTTCAACTGGTCAATCGTTGCCCGAAGCGGCGAAGCATAGATCTCGCTGCGCTGCGCTTGGTCCTTCGTGTAAGCGTCCCAGAACCATTTCATCATCGGACGTGTCAGGAAATAGCCTTGCTGGTATGCGTCGTACGACCCGTCGCTAAAGCCGTGGTTGGTTACCGGCCAAAGCAGTCCCTGGAAGCGGATCGCTGGTGCGCCCGCGTTCTTCGCCATCAGGGACACGACCGCCGCCATGTTGCCGCCGACGCTGTTGCCGACCACTGCGAGCCGGCTGCCGTCCACCCCGATTTCGGTGCCATGCGCGGCCACCCATTTCGTCGCTGCATAGGCCTGGTTGATTGCAACCGGGTAGTGCGCTTCGGGCGACGGCGTGTAATTCACGAACACGGCCACCGCACCCGACTGCACGACAAGGTCGCGAACCAACCGTTCATGCGTCGGGAAATCGCCGAGAATCCAGCCGCCGCCATGGAAGAACATGAATACCGGCAGCGCACCGATTGCACCTTGCGGACGCACGATTGTTACCGGAACACCCATACCGTCCTGCTCGATCGTTCGCTCGGATACGTCGATGCCGGACAGGTCGACTCTCACGCTGTTTTGTGCGTCAGTCAGCACCTGCCGCGCCTTCTCGGGTGTGAGCGTTTCGAGGCCGGGGCCCTTCTGACTGTTCAGCGCGTCGAGGAAATGCGTTGTGGCGGCGTCGGGTGTTGCACTCGTGGTTGGACCAACAGCAAAAGACGTGGTCGATGCAACAATGGCGGCGGCAATCAGCAAGGGTTTATGAATCTTCACGAGAGATCCTATTGTTCCGTTTAGGTTTAGGGGGCGATGGTCGCGGGGTTCAAGTAGTGTCGAAATGACCTACGGTCTTACGTGTGGGGCAAGAACAGTTGGCCTACAAGGTCCACCGACGGTTACATCTTCCTCTGCGCGCTACGTGCGGGTGTTTGCGCGCGTGATTCATTTTTGCGAATAAGAACGACGATTTCGCATCGTGAGCCTGTAACACCGAAACAATTTGCGGTTGCAAAACACCGTGCGATTTCGAAAAAAAATTCGCTGCTCACTCGTTACGATCGTCAGCGCTTTGCCCATCGTTATTCACAAATTGGGTGGTGGAAAGTGATGGACGCACACGAGAAGTTCATTCGCGGCTTTATAGTGGCCTAGTGGAGCGTGATGAACCTCGTCCGCTTCGATCCGGTATGAAGTGGTCTCCGCGAGCTGTTGCTTCGCTGCGTCCGAAGGCCTCTTTCCGTAGTGGCACGTATTTGCGCGCTCTCGTCTTCAACCCCTGCTATTCACCCTGGCACTCATAGCTCTGTCGATCGTGGTTCTCTGCCGCACTATTCGCGCGCTGATGTTCGAACAAATGTTCCGTGCACCGTGTCTCATCAAACCCATCGTTGGATAGCACGCATTCGACGGCCCGAAAGGGCCGCTTACGTTGAACCGATGGAGAAATCCATGTCATCGAATCTCTAGCAAATTCCTTGATATGCACGTTCAGGAATGAGCGTGGCACAGAACGAAAATCGCTTAAAACTAATGTATGGCACGAGCGCACCATTGCGCACTGGCGTGAGCCGGAGCCGTGAGCCGAATCTCGAACGATGTGGATCGTGCATGAATTATGGACAGAGGTTGCGTAGCCGTGCGAATACGCAAGCATGTGATCGTAGGTGCAGGCAAATTGTCGCCTTGTGCAAGGCAGAACCAAACCGAGCCTTCGGAAACGGGGCCGCTAGACGGATGTAACTTACGGCATCATCATCAGCCCCGGCGTGTATTGACTCAGCCATGGGACCGAACATGATTGACCAGTATTTAGAAGACCCGCCAGAAACTGTGCTCAGGACGAGTTCATTTTTCTTACAAACTTCCATGATTGTTTCGATAGTCGATGACGACGAGCATGTACGGCTTGCCACCTGCAATCTCTTGAGGTCGCTGGGATGTGACGTCCGCGCGTATTCTTCAGCTGAGGCATTTCTGGACTCCGGGCGTCTTGGCGATGTGGGTTGCGTGATATCCGACGTACAAATGCCCGGAATGGGTGGTATAGAAATGCAGCGCAAGCTAAACGAAATGAACGCCGCGTTACCGATTATCTTTTTTAGCGCGTTTGATTCAAATGCCACACGTACAGAGGCGCTCGACAACGGTGCACTGTGCTTTCTTGACAAGCCACTGAATGGTGATGCGGTGCTGGCATGCCTCGAAGGACTGGGCCACACTCGTTGAATATCCATTTGCGCGATTCACGATTGCCTGTCGCGATCGCCTGGAGCAGATTTTCTTTAACTGGACTTATCTGTCGGCAACGTCTCTGCCCATGAATCTATTTGACAGTGAGCACGTCTCACGGCCGTATCGACGCGTGGACGTATGTATTCTGCTGATCGCGGCATTGGTGGCGGTCGCGGTATTCATGATCGACGCATTTACGGCGCTCGATATTGCAGTGGCGGTGTTCTATGTGGTGGTCCTACTGCTCGTTGCATCTACTGGTTCGCGCGCGGCCGTGCTCAGCACGGGGGCAGCGGTCGCGATCCTTACGCTGGCTGGGTTCGGATTTTCGCACGATACCGATTATTCCTGGGATGCAGTTGCACGCTGCGTCGTTAGCTTGGTCGCTATCGGCACGACATCGCTCCTTTCGCTTCGCAATCTTACGAACACGGCACAGCTGCGTGAACTGATCGACTTGCTCAACCTTACGCACGACGCCATATTCGTCTACGACCTGACCGGATCGATCACGTTTTGGAATAACGGCGCCGAGACGCTTTATGGCTGGCCCGCGGAGCATGCAATCGGCCAGCACATCGACAAACTGACGCAAACGCGTTTCCCAAATTCAGAGACCGAGATCTACGCTGCACTGGTAGATCGCGGACATTGGGCCGGCGAATTGCAACGCGTGTGCCGTGATGGCCGCCACGTTACCGTTGTGAGCCGCATCGCACTTTGGCGCGACGCGAAGGGAAAACCAAGGGCGATCCTTGCGACGAGTAACGATATAACGCTGCATAAACGTATGGAAATGGTCCTCAGCCAACGACAACAGGAGTTGCGTGCGGCGATCGACACGATCCCGGGAATGGTTTGGAGCGCATCAAACGAAGGCGAGGTAGTGTTTGTCAACCGACGTTGGGAGGAGTCGGGTATGGACACGGGAACTCAAGGCGCGGACCTATGGCAGGCAATCGTGCATCCCGACGATCTGGACCGCATGCGTTGTGACTGGCAAATATCCGTGGCTTCGGGGCGCGCTCTCGACAACGTTTCGCGCGTGCGGCAACGCGATGGAGATTATCGCTGGATGCATATCGCGGCAGAGCCCCAATACGACGCTGGCGGTGCGGTGCGACGCTGGTATGGCGTGAACACTGATATCGAGGCGCGCAAGATTGCTGAGGAGGCGCTGAAGCGCAGTGAGGCATTCCTCGTCGATGCCCAGCGCTTAAGCAAAACAGGTAGCATCGGCATTTCGCCGGTAAATGGCGACATGCTCTGGTCAAGCGAGGCCTATCGGATCTTCGGATATGAGCAGCGCCCCGAGATCGAACCGAGTCTGGAACTGATCCTCGCGCGTACTCATCCTGACGACCGCGCAAAAGTGGAAGCCGCCCACCAATACAGCGATGCAATCGCGCCGCTCATCGACATCGAATATCGCGTACTGTTGCCAGACGGCTTGCTCAAGTACGTGCACTACGTAGCTCATCTCGGACCACCCGCCTCAACCGATCTTGCTTATGTCGGTGCACTGATGGATATCACCGACGGACGTCAGACCCAGGAAGCACTTGCGCGCTCTATGGCGGAGCTTGCGCATGTCACGCGTATGACTACGCTCGGCGAGCTCGCGGCTTCGATAGCGCACGAAGTGACACAGCCCATTGCCGCTGTGGTCACTTCAGGCGATGCGGCTTTGCGGTGGCTCCGGCGCGATCCGCCAAAGCTAGACGAGGTGGAGCGCTCGGTCGGTCAGATGATCAAATCGGTAAAACGAGCCAATGAGATCGTGCGGCAGATTCGCGCGATGGCACAAAAACGACCGGCACCGCGTCGTGAAGTATTTCTGGACGATGCGGTGGACGGGATGGTGCAGTTGATGGCGCCGGAGTTTCAGCGTCAGGGCGTGCACTGCGAGGTTCACCGTCCGATCGAAAGACCGCGCTTGCTCGCTGACGAAGTGCAACTCCAGCAGGTCGTCATCAATCTGCTGATGAACGCCATGCAAGCAATGTCAGGGCTTGAGAACGGACCTCGGCTGATCCGCATCTGTACAGAGGTGCTGGAGGGACGCGAGGTTCGGCTCAGCATTCAGGACAGCGGTCCCGGGATCGCTTTTGAAGACCGCGAACAGCTTTTCCGTCCGTTCTTCACGACCAAGGCGAACGGTATGGGCATGGGTCTTTCCATTTGCCGTTCAATCGTGGAGGCTCACGGCGGGAACATCGGCGCCGACGTTGCGTCCGTAGTGGGCGCTGTCTTCCGCATCACGCTGCCGCTATATACCGGACCACAGGAGAGTAGGGGTACGGCCGCGATGAACGGCGCACTCAGTGGCCCGCGCGATGAGGGGCTCCTGCGAAATTGCTGAAACCAGTCACAGGCGCACCGGTCGTCCGGTGTCTTCGTCCACTGAACAGTACATCAGAAAATGACGCGATCCTCAGTACCGCCGTTTCCCCAAGCCGTCTTCTCGCCGGTCACGCGCAACGCAATTTTCATCGTCGCGACCATCAACGATGACGCCGCGAGCCGGGCCACCGTGCGCGCCTGGTGCGCCGATGTCGCGAATCTCACGCGCGCCATCGGCAAGCGTGTGCCATCAGGCAATCTCACATGCGTCGTTGGGTTCGGCTCGCACGCGTGGGACGCGCTTTTCGGTGCGCCTCGTCCGGCTGAACTCCACCCGTTCCGCGAATTCGGCGCCGGTGGGCGTGTAGCGATGGCGACACCGGGGGACCTGCTTCTGCACATTCGTGCGAACCACATGGACCTTTGCTTCGAACTCGCCACAGAATTGATGGCCCGCCTCGAAGGAGCGGCGACGACCGTGGATGAAGTCCATGGCTTTCGCAAATTCGATATGCGCGCAATGATCGGCTTCGTCGACGGCACGGAAAATCCGGTCGGTGAAGAGGCCGTGCATTTCACGGTGATCGGCGACACAGACCCGAACTTCGTGGGCGGCAGCTACGTGCTCGTGCAGAAGTACCTCCACGACATGAGACGTTGGGGTGCGCTGTCAGTAGAAGCGCAGGAGCACATCATCGGCCGCACGAAGCTCCGGGACATCGAGCTGAACGATTCGGTGAAGCCGAGCTGGTCGCACAGTTCCCTGACTACGCTCGAAGATGCCAACGGGGACGAGATCAAGATTCTCCGGGACAACATGCCGTTCGGCAGGCCCGGCTTTGGCGAATTCGGCACGTATTTCGTCGGCTATGCACGCTCTCCGCAGCCCATCGAACAGATGCTGGAAAACATGTTCGTCGGCCGACCGGCTGGAAACTACGACCGCCTGCTCGACTTCAGCCGCGCCGTGACGGGCGGACTGTTCTTCGTGCCGTCCGAGCCCCTGCTCAAGGCGCTTGCCGAGCGCGAACCAGGAATCGCTCACACCATCACCGTCGCGTCGGCATCGTCCCGGGACACCGCGGACGCGCAGACAACCCAGAACAAGCTGTCCGGCGACGGCTCGCTTGCCATCAGATCACTCAAAGGAGCACCAAGGTATGAATAATCTCCACCGCGAGCTGGCGCCCATCTCCAGCGCGGCCTGGTCGCAGATCGAAGATGAAGTCGCGCGCACGTTCAAGCGCCTGGTCGCAGGCCGCCGAGTCGTAGACGTTACGGGATTGGGCGGTGCCGATCTGGCAGGCGTCGGCACGGGGCATCAGAACGGCATCGAGGCGCCGCTCGAAGGAATTCGCGCGAGCCAACGCGAAGTCAAACCGCTCGTCGAGCTGCGGGTGCCTTTCGCGCTGTCACGCCACGCTATCGACGACGTCGAACGCGGCGCTGAAGACTCCGACTGGCAGCCCGCTAAGGACGCAGCGACGCGGCTCGCGTTTGCGGAAGACCGCGCGATCTTCGACGGCTACCGGGCCGCGCAGATCACAGGCATCCGCGAAGCTGCGTCGAACCAGGCGCTGCTTCTGCCCACGGACGCCGCAGGCTATCCGGCCGTGATCGCGAAGGCGCTCGAAGAACTGCGCCTTCAGGGCGTGGACGGACCGTATGCGTTGGTGCTCGGCACGAACGCCTATACAACCGTGAGCGAGGCTAACGAGCAAGGCTATCCTCTGCTCGAGCATATTCGTCGCTTCGTCAGCGGCGAGATCATCTGGGCACCGGCCATCGCTGGGGGCTGTATCCTCAGCACACGCGGTGGCGATTTCGCGCTCCACCTTGGGCAGGATGTGTCGATTGGTTATTTGAGCCATGATGACCAAACCGTGCACCTCTATTTACAGGAGAGCTTCACGTTCCTGCTTCAGACGTCCGAGGCCTGCGTAACGGTTCGGTCGGAATAGACGTGTTTGAGATGAGGTCGGGGGAGACGGCCGCACCGGAGCGGCCCTTATACGACCGCTTCATCCGTGTTATTGGCGCTCTGCGACGTTCTGCGTCTGGACGTAGGCGAGGCGGCGATCGGCGTTTTATTCGGGAGGTCTTTTCGTGCGCCGGCACGCCGGCACTCGCGAGAGCCCCCTTACGATTCAGGTCCAGTCTTTAAAGTCCCCGCGCAGATGACGAACCGCCGGCGAGTGTTGCAGGCGAAGGAAGCGCTTATGCGCGATCGTCGATGAGGGCACGATCCTTGAAGACGGCATCGCGATCGTTGAGGCGGCCGCCGCTGCCGGAGCACCGACACTCAGCGCGACTTCCTCCAGAGGAAGTTGTGTTTGGAGGCCGATCTGCAATGCCACCGACCTGAGCCCCGGTCCGACCGCTATCGAACCGGCAATGGCAATGCACATTCCAATCGCGACTGTTGCAGGGTTGAGCAAGGTTCTGCGCGCGGTCTTCAGGTATCCATTCACGCTGTGCCTCCACGGCGATGTTAGACAAGTTGTGCGGTATCCGACCGGGCGCAGAAGCGTGCGATTGTGCTGCCTGAGCAAGTTCCGAGTCGCCCAACGACGTTGACTTCGCGGACCGGAGGATTGGGAGAATCGAGGGCTATTCTCAACATTCTGTCCAAAGCACGATTACACCGTGAGTACAATTTTTGGTAATTGCACGCGCAATGAAGACGCGGCAGAATCGGGACAAAAACGGCGTGGAATCAAGAGAGCCAGGGCACTCGTGCATCAGGAACAACCGAGCGCTTACAATCCACCCAACACACTGAAACTTCGACGGCGATGCGAATTCTCGTAATTGAAGACGAGGCGAAAACTAGCGCCTATCTGAAGAAGGGCCTGGAGGAATCCGGCTATACGGTCGACATTGCCGCGGACGGCGCGGAAGGCCTGATTCTCGCGAAGGAATCGGAGTACGACGTGATCGTGCTCGATGTGATGCTGCCTTCCATCGATGGGTGGACGGTGCTCAAGACACTACGCGCCACGCAAACCACGCCTGTGCTGTTCCTCACAGCGCGCGACGACGTAAGCGACAGAGTAAAGGGCCTGGAGCTGGGCGCCGATGACTACCTCGTGAAGCCGTTCGCGTTCGTCGAACTGCTCGCGCGAGTGCGCACTCTCGCAAGACGCGGTCCACCGCGAGAGAACGACGTGCTGACGCTCGGGGATCTCGAAGTCGACGTTACGCGCCGGCGGGTGAAGCGCGGCGGCAAGCGCATCGACCTCACGCCGAAGGAGTTCTCACTGCTGCAACTGCTGGTGCGCCGCCAGGGCGAAGTGCTTACGCGCACGCAGATTGCCTCGTACGTGTGGGACATGAACTTCGATAGCGACACAAACGTGGTGGAAGTGGCCATTCGCCGCCTGCGCGGCAAAGTGGACGACGACTTTCCTGTCAAGCTGATCCACACGGTGCGCGGCGTGGGCTACGTGGCCGAAAGCAGAGAGCCCGCCTGATGGCCGCTCGTTCGCTGACCACCACGCTTGCGCTGTGTTTCGCCGGCACGACGCTGGCAGTGTTCGCGTTGGTAGGCAGCACGCTCTATTTCACGCTCGGCCGCGAGGTCAAGCGGCAGGACGATCTGGACATCGTTCTGATCTCGCGACATACGCGCCGCCTCGCACAGGAGCTGCACAGCGCGCAGGATGTGCGCGAGCACGCCGAGCGGCTGACGAGTCAGGTGCTGGGCGATGCTGCGCTATCCATGAAAATACTCGACGCGGCGGGCGCGAAGCTGGCGGAGCACAACACGCAAGGCATCGCCGATGCCGGTTTTCCGCAGGCCATCCTCGCACGGCGTCTGGGCTCGGCACAACGCATTACCGAAGGCGACATCGTGGATTGGCGCAACGCGCGTGGCATTCCGGTGCGTGGACTCGCCGCGCAAGCGGCGCTCACCGACGGGACGCCAGTGACGATCGTCATCGCGCGCGACATGACCGATCGCTGGCTGCTGCTCGACCGTTATCGCGAGCGGCTTTACGTGTTCGGCTTCGCGGGCATGGCGCTCGCCTTCCTGATGAGCTGGCTGCTCGTGCGCGAGTCGCTGCGTCCTCTGCGCGAAATGTCGGCACGCGCTGCCACGGTCACGGTCGATCGGCTGGATACGCCCATCGAAGTCGAGCGCGCGCCGAGCGAGCTGCAAGCGCTGACGAAATCGCTGAACGCGATGCTCGACCGTCTGCACGGCGGCTTCGAGCGCATGTCGCAATACACGGCCGATCTCGCGCACGACATGCGCACGCCGCTCGGCAACCTGCGGGGCGCGACCGAAGTCGCGCTGACGCGCCCGCGCAGCACGGCCGAATACGAGGCGCTGCTCGAATCGAATCTGGAAGAGTGCGACCGGCTTTCGCGCATGATCGAGAGCGTGATATTCCTTGCGCGCGCGGAGCACCCGCAGTTCATGACGACGCTCGCGGAGTTCGACGCCGAGGAGGCGCTCGCGCAGATCGCCGACTATTTCGAAGGTCTCGCCGATGACGCGGGCGTCCGGATTCGCGTTGAGGGGCGGGGGCGCCTGCGTGCGGATAAGGAGTTGTTCAGGCGCGCCGTTGGCAATCTGCTCGCGAATGCGCTGCGCTACACGCCGCGCGGCGGTGAGATCACGCTGAGCGTGCGCGAGACGCCAACGGCGGTCGAGGTGACGGTGACGAATCCGGGTGCGCCGATCGACGCTGAGTTATTGGAGCGCATTTTCGACCGCTTCTATCGCGCCGACGCCTCGCGGCGCAACGAACCGGGTACTGGCGCTTCGGCAGGGCTCGGGCTCGCCATCGTGCGCACGATCATGGGCCTGCACGGTGGCTCGGCACGCGCGGAAAGCGATCAGGCAGGCACGCGATTCATTTTGATGTTTGCGCGGCCATAGCCTTTGTGCCCAGGTTGGCCAAAGACGCGCGGTCCCATCCGCCACCCAGTGCCTCGAGCAGATGCACGCTCGCATCGAGCCGTCGCCCGGCGATCTGCTCTTCGTTGCGCTCATTCGCGAGCGCAATGGTCTGGGCCGTCACCACGTCGAGATAGTTCACCGCGCCCGCCTGGTAGCGATTGGTCGTGAGCTTGAGCGACAGTTGCGCGGCAGCCGTTGCGCGCTGCTGGCTTTGGGCCTCGTTGGCTAGCGTGTTCAGCGCGCTGAGGTTGTCTTCGACCTGCTGGAACGCCGTAAGCACGGTTTGCCGGTAGCCGGCCACCGCCGCGTCGTATTGCGCGTTCGCGCCTTTGAGCGTGGCATTGCGACGGCCGCCGTCGAAGATCGTGCCCGCGAGTTGCGAGCCGAGCGACCAGAAGAGACTGGGCGCCGTGAGCCACGGCGCGAAGAAGGTGCTTTCGAGGCCGGCCGAGGCGGACAGCGTGAGGTCCGGATAGAACGCAGCATGCGCCTCGCCGATTCTCGCATTCGCGGCCGCCACTCGCCGCTCGGCGGCGGCAATGTCGGGGCGCCGTTCGAGCAGCGCCGAGGGCACGCCGGCGGGAATCGATGGCACGACGACCGGTTCGACTTGCGCTGGCAGCGCGAACGACGAGGCCGGCACGCCGATCAGCGTTGCGATAGCGTGCTGGCGCTGCGCGCGTTGCACGTCGACGTCGCTGTCCGCCGTGCGTGCGCTTTCGAGTTGCGTTTGCGCCTGTGCGACAGCCGAGGCGTCGATCGCGCCGTCGGCGAGCTGCTGCTGCACGATGCGCAGCGCGGCGGCGTATGCCGTGACGGTGTCGTCGAGCAGTCTTTTCTCGCGATCCAACGTGCGCAACGCGAAGTAGTCCGCGGCAAGCTGGGTCGCAACCGACAGGCGCACCGACTCGAGATCCGCGGCGCTTGCCTGCGCGTTGGCGTGGGCCTCGAGGGTGGCGTCCTTCACACGTCCGAACAGATCCGGCTCCCAGCTAGCCGCAACGCCCGTCGAATAATCGGGCATCGTCTTGCCAGCAAGCGAATGGTCGACCAGATTCTGCGAGGTGCGGTAACGCTGCGCCGCCACACCGGCCGTGACGGTGGGCGCATAGCCCGCGCGCTGGTAATCGATCATGGCACGCGCGGCCTGCAGGTTGGCGACGGCCTCGCGCACGGTCTGGTTCGACACGTCGACGCGCGCTTCGAGCGCGTCGAGTTCGCTATCGCCGAAAAGCGTCCACCACGCGCCGCGCGGGTAGGCATCGGCGGGCGAGGCGACCGTCCAGCCGGAGGTTGCCGATGGCGTCGCAAAGTGCGCGGGCACCTCGACCGAGGGCGCGTGGTAGTGCGGCAACGTGGTGCATGCCGCGAGCGAGGCCACCGTGCATGCAGCGACGATTCTGCGCAGTGACGTGAGAGGGCTGTCGAACATGATGGATCTCTCCGTCTAAGCTTTGCTGCCCGGAGCGGCCGTTGCCGCCACGCGCACGCTTTGGCCGTCGGCGATCGCGTCGCCGGGATTGTCGATCACGCGATCCGTCGGCGAGAGTCCGGTTGCGACCTCGACGTAGGTGCCGAAGTCGCGGCCGATCGTGACCTTGCGAAGCTGCACCTTGTCGTGGGCGTCCACCACCGCGATCGTGACACCGTCCGGGCGAAACAGCAGCGCGCTCACGGGCAGTTCGAGCGCGGGCGTCGCCGTGGTGAGCGACAGATGCACCTGCGCATAGGCGCCGGGCATCAACGCGCCGTCGCGGTTATCCATATCGACTTCCACGCGCAACGTGCGGCTCACCGGGTCGATCACGTTCGAGCTGCGCGCGACGCTCGCCTCGAAGCGGCGGCCCGGATACTGCTGCGTCGTCACCGACACCGCTGTTCCGGCGCCGACCAGGCTAGCGTCGTCCTGGGGAACGTCGACGTAGATGCGAAGCCGGTCGGTCTGGGCGATGTGGAACAGCTCGCCCGGCATCGTGGCGAGGCCGGGCGTGCCACCCGCCGTGACGAGCGCACCCACCTGCACGTTGCGCGCAGTGATCACGCCATCGAAGGGTGCCGTCACCTTCTGGTATGAAACGAGCTCCTGCAGCCGCGCGACGTTGGCCTGCGCCGCCTGCAGCGTGGCGAGCTTGGCCGCCGCGTCGCTGGATTTTGCCTGCGCGTCCTGCTGCGAAACCGATTGCGTCTGCAGCATCGTTTGCCAGCGCTGTGCGGTGGTGCTCGCAAAGCGATAGTTCGCCTCGGCGGTCGCTTCGTCGGCACGCGCCTGCTGGAGTTGCGCGTCGAGTTCCGGCGTGTCGATCTGGGCGAGCGTCTGGCCGGCCTTGACGTGCGCGCCGATGTCCGTGTACCAGTGCTGGACGTAACCACTCGTGCGCGCGTAGACCGATGCGTCGGCCCAGGAAGAGACCGAGCCGGGCAGCAACAGGTCTTGCGTCGACGGCGCGCGCGTCGCGGTGACGGTCGACACCACCAGCTCACGTTGCGCTGCGACCTGATGCTTCTGCGCCGTGCGGGCTTCGAGGCGCGGCGCGATGCCGGCGGTGAGTAACACCCCGGCAACACAGGCGAGGCCGATGGCGATCGTGGTTCCCCGTGCGGCGAAACCGGCGCGGGCGGGGTGCTGTGCTTCGGCGTCGCTAGGCTCGGGCGGAAGGTGCGGATTCATATTCGGTCCTTATTCAACGAAGGTGGTAGCGCTGGCGCGTTCATCGTCGCTGGCGTCGCTGGTGTCGCGGGCGGCGCGGCGCTTCGCGAGCCAGCCGTGCACCATGCCGAAGATCACCGGCACGAACACGAGCGTCGAAAGCGTGCCGATGGCGAGGCCGCCGATCACGGCGCGCCCGAGCGGCGCGTTCTGTTCGCCGCCGTCACCGAGACCGAGCGCCATCGGCAACATGCCGATCAGCATCGCGAGCGCCGTCATCAGCACCGGGCGAAAGCGATTGAAGCCCGCGTCGAGCGCGGCGGCGAGCGGCGCCATACCGGCGGCGAGCGACTCGCGCGCTGTGTTGATGACGAGAATGCTGTTGGCCGTCGCGATACCCATGCACAGGATCGTGCCCGTCAGCGCTGGCACGCTGAGCGTGGTTTGCGTGACGAACAACATCCACGCGATACCGGCCAGAGAGCCCGGCAGACCGCTGACGATGATCAGCGGATCGAGCCACGACTGGAAATTCACGACCATCAGCAGGTAGACGAGCGCGATCGCGAACACGAGGCCCGCGGCGAGGCCGCTGAACGACGTGTTCATCGACTGCACCTGGCCGCGCACCACGATCGACGAGCCGGGCGGCAACTGCGCGCGTGCGGCATCGACGAGGCGGTTCACGTCCGAGGCGACGCCGCCGAGGTCGCGCCCTTGCGTTGACGCAAAGATGTCGAGCACCGGCTGCACGTTGTAGTGCGAGACGACGGCCTGCTGCGCACTTCGCGAGACGGTTCCCAGCATGCCCAACTGGTTCTGCGGCTTGACCGACGCCGATGGCGTGGTCAACGGAACATTGGCGAGCGTTTGCAGCGAGTGGATGTCGTATTGCGGCACCTCCGCAATCAGCGGATAGCTGACGCCGTTGCTCGGATCGAGCCAGAAGTTTGGCGAGGTCTGCGAGCTGCCGGACAGCGCGATCAGCAGGTTCTGGGCAACGTCGTGCTGCGTGAGGCCGGCTTGCATGGCCTTGGTGCGATCGACGTTCACGTTGATCGTCGGCTCATCGCCGGGCTGCTGGATGCGTGCATCGACGAGCCCGCGCACGCCGCGCATCTGATCGAGCAGGCGGTTGGCAACCTGTCGGTCCTGCGCGAGCTTGTTGCCGACGATCTGCACGTCGATCGGCGCGGGCAGGCCGAAGTTCAGTATCTGGCTCACGATGTCGGCGGGCAGGAACGCGAAGGTCACGCCCGGAAACGCCGTGTCGAGCACATTGCGCAGCTTCGCCACATATTGCGCGGTGGGTTTGTGCTTCGGCGCGAGCGTGACGAGGATGTCCGAGTCTTCGGGGCCGATGGGGTCCGACGAATCGTAAGTGAGGTTGATGCCACTGACCGGCACGCCGATGTTATCGAGCACCGCGGCCTGTTCCGCCGGCGGAATGACGCTGCGGATTTTCGCTTCGACTTCATCGGTGATGCGGGCCGTTTCCTCGATGCGGGTGCCCGTGGGCGCGCGCAAATGCAGTCGGATCTCGCCGGTATCGACTGCCGGGAAGAAGTCGCGCCCCGTGAACGGCAACAACCCCAGCGAGCCCAGACAGAGCGCGAGCCACAGTGCGACGAACCGCCAGCGCTTCGCGATGGCTGCCTGCAAGACCGTGCGATAGCGGTTGCGCAGGGCCTCGAAGCGCTTTTCGAAGCCCGCCTGGAAGCGCGTCAACGCACCGCCTATGCCGCGCGCGGGTGCGGTGTTCCGCGAGCGCGCGCGCAGCAGATACATCGCGAGCGTGGGAATCAGTGTGCGCGAGAAGAAGTACGAGGCACACATCGCGAACACCACCGCTTCAGCCAGTGGCACGAACAGATAACGCGCGACGCCGGAAAGCAGAAACATCGGCACGAAGACGATGCAGATCGACAGGGTCGAGACGAAGGTCGGCACCGCGATTTCGCCGGAGCCGTTAAGGATCGCGTCGTGCAGCGGCGCACCGCGTTCGAGATGGTGCGTAATGTTCTCGATCGCGACCGTGGCGTCGTCGACGAGGATGCCGACGGCGAGCGCGAGGCCGCCGAGCGTCATGATGTTGATGGTTTCGCCGAGCGCCGCAAGCGCGATGAGCGAGGTCAGCACGGCAAGCGGAATCGTCACGGCAATGATGAGCGTGGCTCGCCAGCTGCCGAGAAACAGCAGGATCATGGCGGCGGTCAGACCCGCCGCAATTAGCGCCTCGCGCACGACACCCGTGATCGCGGATTTGACGAACACCGACTGATCGCCGAGCGGCGCGATCTTCAACGCATGCGGCAGACCCGCCGCGATCTTCGGCAGCATGGCCTTGACCTGGCCGATGATCGTGAGCGTCGAGGCGCTGCCGGTTTTCTCCACGGTGAGAAGCGCCGCGCGCTTGCCGTCGGCGCGCACGATATTGGTTTGCGGCGCGTAACCGTCGATCACGTGTGCGACATCGCGCACGTACACCAAACCGCCGCTGACGGTCTTGATTGGCAGATCGTTGAGCGCGGCCACCGTTTGCGTGCTGCCATTCATTTCGACGTTGTACTCGCGCGAACCGATCTTCGCGGTGCCGCCCGGCAGGATCAGATTCTGCGCGTTCACCGCGTTGACGACGTCGATGGGCGCGAGCCCCTTCGCCTGAAGCGCCTTCGGGTCGAGTTGCACCATGATCTGCCGGATCTTGCCGCCATAGGGCAGCGGCACGGCTGCGCCTTGCACCGTCGCAAGCTGCGTGCGAATGAAGCTGTTGCCGAGATCGTAAAGCGTCTGCTCGGGCAAGGTCGTGCTCGACAGCCCCAATTGCAGCACCGGCACGGTCGATGCGTTGTACGTGATGATGTTCGGCGGCAAGGTGCCCGGCGGCAGGATGCGCAGTATCGACGCGGCATTCGAGGCCGCCTCGGCAATCGCGCGGTTGATGTCCGCGCCCGGATGAAAGAACACCTTCACGACCGAAACGCCGTTCAGCGACTGCGATTCGATGTGTTCGATGTCGTCCACGTCCGAAGTCAGCGCGCGCTCATAGTTCGAGGTGATGCGATGAGCCATGTCTTCGGCCGAGAAGCCGTTATAGCTCCAGACAATGCTGACCACCGGAATGTTGATGTTCGGAAAGATGTCCGTGGGCGTGCGCATGATTGCGAGCGGGCCGACGATGAAAAGCAGCACGGCGAGGACGATGAACGTGTAGGGCCGCTTGAGAGCCAGTTTGACGATCCACATGACTTGTCCGGTTTGAGGCAGGGAGAACCGCGCTCGACGCGACGGGGTTGACGCCAGTATCGGGATGACGCGCTGACCCGTTGCTGACCTCGACATTACGGATTCGTCATCTATGGATGTGCCGCCCAGATAACGAACTCGTAATCAACAGGTCAGCTTTAGGTCAGCGCTGCGCGACCAGAATGCAGTCAACCTTCGCGACATCGCCGAGGGCGGCTGAAGCGGCATCGCTTCCGATGCGGCGGCCATTCATTGAGAGGTGAACATCATGAAAGCACTCGTTTCCACAATGCTCGTTGCCTGCGCGTTGGCTGTACCGGTTGCCGCGTTCGCACAGACCGCCACGGCGCCGGTAACACGCGCCCAGGTATTGGCTGACCTGGAGCGTCTGGAGCAGGCAGGTTATCGGTCTGTGGCCTCGGATCCGACCTATCCCGCCGACATCCAGCATGCCGAGGCGATCGTCGCGCACGAGCATGCTCAAACGGCACTGCCGGGAGGTTCCGCGGTGGGCGGCGTGTCGATGAAGGGCAGCTCGGATTCCGGCGCGCCGGTGGTGGCGTACGCTGGCGAGCGTTCGATATATGCAGGGCACTGACGGTGGGGGCGCGGCGCGTCTGGCTATGGGGCCAGCCGCCGCGGTCGTCATCGGTGGCAGAGCGACCGGACCGGAGCGGCGGCTTCGTCGGACCGATGGGCGCAATCATCATGGGCTTCATCGCCGGCGCGTTTTGCTACTGGGGCGTGAATGGCGTCAAGCGCCTGCTTGGCATGGACGATTCGCTCGACGTGTTCGCCGTGCACTGTATCGGCGGCATTGCGGGCGCATTGCTCACCGGCGTGTTCGCCTCGCCGAAGCTGGGCGGCACTGGCGTCTATGACTTAGCCTGGCTGGCGCACATAGTAGATGTCCCATTCTGCTTCGCCCGTACGTATGAAGCCATAACGCTGGTAAAAGCGGTTTGAATCACTGCCGCGTAATGCACCGAGGCGGATTGGCATGCGTTGCACGTCGGCGGTCGCGAATACTTCCTGCAAGACGGCCGCGCCAATTCCTTTTCCTTGGTGCTCCGGCAGAATGTAAAGGTGGTCCAGGAGCCAGTGGTCTTCCTGCGGGCGAATCAGGATAAAACCTGACTGAACACCATCGACCTCTATGAATCGACACAGCGCGGGATCGAACGACGCGAGGAAGCGCTCGCGAGCACGTTGCGGATCGAAACGACCGATCCGCTCCAAGCTCTCGCGCATCGCGGCGATACGAATGGCTACGAGTGTATCTGCATCCGATTGGGTTGTATTGCTGAAGGCGATGTTCACTGGGAGCGGTTCCTGATCAAAGGATTGTCGCGGAAAAGCGTATCTCTTCTGTTGACTTGACTCGATTCTTGACGATTTTCGCGCTGGTGTCGAAGGTCCGCTCCTGGCCTAGCACCGGCCCCCGGCCGAGCTTGACGATTGTCCGAGCCGCGCGTTTCATGCAAAAGGTATGACTCATCCCACTCCGGACTCTCAACGTTCCACAAAACGGACGTTCGATCTCCCGGATCCGCATGATTACCCACGCGGTTATACGCCTTCGAAGGTCATGCGGATCACCTCCCGCACGGCGTCAAGGGAAGCGCCAGGCTTCAGCGCGGTCTCGAAGATGCTGAAATGCTGCCCGTTGATTTCTCTTAGCTTCCGAAAACTCTGCTTCGGGCCCAGGTACCAGTTGCGGCGGACAGCAAAGTAGTCCTCAAGCAAAACGAACAAAAGCCAGTGAAGACGGAAGTTGCCCTCCACGTCCCCTTTCGCTGCTCTCTCAAGCATCTTCTCTGCCCAGATTTTTCTTACTTCTAACTCGGGGATTGGCACATCCTCAGGCCCTGCGTCAAAGAGCGTCTTCACACCATCAAGAACCTTGTCGCCAAAACCGTTCTGCTGGAAAAGTACTCGCCCGCCGTTGATCCTGATCCAACTTGGATCGGCTTCGTCATTCGATGTGTGTACGAATAGATCGAGAAACAGACCATTCCATCGCGACGCGACGCGCTGGCGGTCACCGGTATTTCGAAAGGCAATTACGTCAATATCGCTCGTAGCCTCCCAATCGTCACGTGCACGGGAACCATAGAGAATCGCAGTGTGGCACCCGTATGTTAGACGCAGGTCTGCGGCAAGAGATTCGATCAACTCGTCGTTAGTCATTTTCTACCGGCACGTGTTGGAGATGTCACGATAGTCGCGGACTTTGGCGGCGATGCGGACGACGGCCCTCGGCCGACTAGCGCCCGACGGCCGAGCGCGGCGATCGCATCGGGTCACGCAGTCCATGCAAACGGCATGACACGACCGGAGGCCCTCTCTTGGCTGTTCCGACCGCGGACATTGGATCATGTGTCGCCGGCCGAATTGTTCAGGAATAGTTTCTGATTAAACTACTCCACCGTGCTTTCAATGGAGGACGACGTGGCGAGTGTTCACATCGATGTACTACCGCGTGCAATTTTAACGGCACGCCTGAAACTTGTACCGGCATGTGAGCAGTTCACGCATGAGTTGCGGGAATACTCCATTGAAAATCGCGCTCACCTGCAGCCTTGGGAGCCGCTTAGAGCCGAAAGCTTCTTCGAAACCAAATCAATTCGCCGACGGCTGTCCATGATGGCGCACAACAACAACTCAGGAGTCGCGGTGCATCTACTCCTATTTTCGCCTGGAACCGGCGAACTAGTCGGTGAATGCAACTTCACCAACATCGTGCGCGGTCCCTTTCAGGCATGTCATCTTGGGTTTTCGCTTGCAAAACGGTGTGAGGGACAAGGTCTGATGCGCGAGGCATTGACCGCTGCGATCACCTATATCTTTGACGAAATCGGACTGCACAGGATAATGGCGAATTTCAGGCCAGAAAATGTTCGTAGCGAACAACTATTGAAACGGCTAGGGTTTGAGCGTGAAGGCTTGGCTCGGTCCTATCTAAGGATCAATGGGGTATGGGCGGACCACGTGCTCACATCGCTAATCAACCAAATTCCAGAACGTTGAACCAGTCTTGCAGCATTCGCTCCGACCTTTCTATCTCGTCAGACCTGGGCTCGCGGCGCCGTCAGAAGGGCGGAAATAAGTTGAGTCTACCGAAAAACGGCCCAACGGATCTTCATCGTCAGCGATCCATTTCGTCACGTCCGGGCCGCAGTCGCCGGTCGTCGGCTCAGGCGCACGGAATATCCAACAGGGTCCGGATCCGCTTTCCCATCTCGAACGCGCGAATCTCGTAGCCAAGTTCTCGGTACAGATTGACCGCCTGTTCGTTAAACTCCCAAACGGCTAGTCTGATATCGGTGGCACCCTGCTTCCGTGCCCACTCTTCTGCGAGTTTAATAAGAGAGCTGCCGACCCCGCGTCCTCTGATATGTTCTGAAACTGCGATGGAGCCGATGCGACCAACGACCATCGGCTGCAATAGCGGGCTTATCGGCTTCACCACCTGAATCGTAATGAAACCGACGGCTTTGCTGCCAAGCTCTGCAAGGAACGTCGCTCGATCTTCTCCTTGGAGGCTGGAGAGCCAGTGCGGCTCGTCGCGGCTGAATTTTGTGGTGGCATCTGCGTAGATGTCGGGGCGTGCTAAGTGATGGCTCGCATTCAAGATTTGACCCAATTCGCAGATTGTCAAAACGTCTTCGATGATCGCGCGTCGATAGCTTATCGGGTAAGTCATCGTCAGCCCTGAGCGGAGAAATAAAAAAGGCGCCTTAGGCGCTTTGATCGTCGCATACGGAGTTTGACCGGCGAGGTCGCATTCGATGCTGCCGACATAACGAACCACGGCGCAACAGTTTGCGACGGTGAACATGAAGACTGAATCGATACGTTACGGAGTTCCCTGTGGCCGATATTGGCTGATCAAATTTAATTTGTGAACCGATCGACGTGTCTCGGCGGCCAAGCTGACTTTGGGGGGCGCCTCAGTGCGACCCACAGCGACGTGCGGACTGCCTGTAAGAAGACCGATACGCGATAGGGGCGTCAGGCGCTCCACGCCGCATTTTGCAAGACGAGCCGATAGCCATCAGGATCCTCGAATGTTCGACCCGACACGTCCCAGTAAGGATTGAACGACTTTACGCAAACAAATTCATTTTCGACAAGGCGATCACACATCGCACTCCACCCTTGTCGATCCGGTATGTAAAACACCAGCAAGTCCTCACTCGTTGGGCGAGGCATCACGGGATTTTCGCTGCAATGGGTGAACTCAAAATGATAGTCCATCCCGGGACTTCCAAGCATCACGCCGTCGAATCCCTGATGATCCTGAAATCTGGCCAGCACGGCCAGACCAAGCGCTGAGCAATACATGCGTTCAGTACGGGCAAGCTCGGAAACGGGCCGAGCGACTCTGAGATGCATTTTCATCGAATAGGTATCGTGGAGATCGTTGCAAAGGTAGCAAACATCGGCTTGCAACACAAAGCCGAGCGACAATCCGGGCCGAAGGATGTCCATCTGAAGGCCGAACCGCTTACACCTGCTTTGTGAGTGGCCGGCGAGGAATTCGGTAAACGCAGGATGTGTACTTTGGCGTCGCGCGGGTTTCCACGATGACGCCGCCTAACGATTCGGCAATGGGCCGGCTGGGGCAGTTCTCTTCAGCGACCGGATAGGTGAAGCTTGCACAGCCAATGGTTCGCGTTGCCCATTGCGCCGGGTTGATTCAATCTGGATTTCTGTCGGCCGGTGCAGCATCTCACGTTTTCCGTCGAGGTTTGTCTATATCCACCAATAATCGACGAATCAGAAACATGTGTCGAAGGACTCTTCATGCCGGACCATCGCCCGATGCGGGCAGCAGTCGCCGGCCAAGGAAGGCAACTTAGCCGCCCACGATGACAAACTTCGGCATTGGCACGCAAGCCAATTCCAGTCCCCGCGTGGTGCGGTACGTTGAAACTGAATCGCCCGACCAACCACAATTACGATAGAACGGTGCCGCGTTCAGCGTCGCATCGAGCCGCATTGCGTCAAGGCCGTGATCGGCGGCCAACGCCTGAAGAAAATCCAGCATCTTGCGTCCAATACCGCGACCCATATGAGACGGTCGGACGAAGATCGCGTCGATTTGCCCGCTTGCGAGCGTAAGCATCCCTGTTCCGACAACCGATCCCCGATCGACGGCGACATAGAAGTCACGTTCCACAACGCTAACCCATTTGTCGCTTGGCGAGCCATCGACCCACGCCGACAGGGTCGCTCTGCGATAGTGCTTAGCGCACGCAGCATTTACCGACGTTTTACGGATATCCCACGCGTCGAACGCGTCGTCGCACTTCGCTTTTCGTATCGTCAGCACGCAACGCTCCTTGATTCGAGCGGCCCACACGGCCCCGTCATGATTCGCGGGGCCGTTGGCGAAGGCTGTATAGCTCGTCCATTTGTTATGGGCTCTTACGCTAGCCGCTTCAATTCCCGCAACGACAAACCATGCATGATCCGGCTCCTGTTTTTTTTGGTGCGGCTCGATTCCACTAAACTTGTTCATGCCGGCGGTGTTCGCACCATGACTCTACGCCGCCGTTCGGCTTGAACAGAGGATGGCTAGCTATCCAATTACCAAAACTAGCAAGAAAGGCTGACTAGAGGAAGCAATCTAAAGCGACGTTCTGTGCATAGAGAACGCCCCGGTATTTTTGGTGCGCGAAATCCCCAATGCGATGCATTTAGGGAATTATTTATAAGGTCGTTGCGCCAGGGTAGTGAATTTCCGAAAGCTGGACCTTCAGATTTTCCTGGCCAACGTTTTCATATCGGCTGCCGCCCGTCGATGCTAGTCATTTGATATACAAAGCAATCTTCATCAACCGGGGAGCAATGCCGCTTTACCTTCCAAAGCCCGAGCGACGCGTTGGCCTGAAACGAGTGCAGGCACCAATACGGCGCATTGGCGTAGCGCGGCCTGGAAGCAAAAATAGTTTGCTGTCATCAAACAAATTTTGACACCGTTTTTTTACTGATATCTTTAGTTACAGATATGAAACGTGATGACAGAAAAAGCGCGGCCCCTCTTGTGATGGGAAGCAAGATTAGAGCGCTGCGCAAGCGACTCCAGCGTACCCTGGACGAAACTGCAACGGCGGCGGGAATCTCGAAGCCGTTCCTTTCTCAGGTCGAGCGAGGGCACGCGACGCCGTCCATTTCGTCATTGGCCGGTATTGCGCAAGCGCTTGGAGTAACCATGCAGTACTTCGTCGAAACGCCAACCGAAGCGAAATCGGTGCGGCGTGCAGACGAAAGGCAGTACTTCAGCTTTGCCGACTCGGCGAATCAGTTTGCTCGCCTCACCAACGCAGCGGTCGGTAGGCAGCTGGACGCGATTCTCGTCCGAATGCCTGCAGGTCAGCCGCCGTCGGAAGTGACGACACATGCTGGAGAGGAGTTTCTCTATGTTCTCAGCGGTCAGATATCGCTGAGCCTGGAGGGCTGTACGTTTGTGCTTGATCCAGGTGACAGCGCACACTTCGAGTCGACGGTTCCCCACGGCTGGGCCAATGCGGCTAGCGAAGAAACCGTGATTGTCTGGGTAGGTTCGCCGAGACTGTTTTAAGCATTGGTAGCTTCGCTGCGTTCGCGGCGAATCTCCGTTTCATACATTTTTCAGTCGGAAATGTATGAATCTATGTCGATTGCATCGTGATCCATCGATTCCTTGCGAACGATGGATAGGGATTGGTTTTGCCTGAAATTTCTAATAACCGCGTTAAGTACATTTTCGTCTCCTATTTGATTTTCACCGAAATGGATGAAGGGTGACTTCGGTTGTGCGCATAGTCGGTGGTATGCGGGGGTCATGAAGTAACGGGGCGGTCTCGGACGGGTGCCGCACGGGGGAAAGTGCCAAAGGTGTTCTCTGGCATGTCGACTTGGGTCAATGACACACGAAGGGAAAAAATGAAACTCACGGTTTTGGGATCTGCCATACGGAAAATAGTGTGGGCAGAGATTGCGCTGACAGCTGCGCTTGGGACCACGGCGTTCGCACAGGTTCAGCCGGCAGCAACCGCGGCGGCGACGAAAACTGACACAGCCTCCGCTCAGAAAGATGGGCAAGACGCGAATGCGACGGCCGCCGCACCGACCGCAGCATCGGGCGCTTCGGCGGGCACCTCCTCGGTCAAGCAGTTGCAGAAGTTCGAGGTGACAGGTTCGCTGATTCGCAGCGCAGACAAACAAGGCCGCACTGAGGTTCAGGTCATCACCGCGAAGGAAATCCAGCAAAGCGGCTACACGACCGTGGCCGACTTCCTGCGCGGCACGGCCGTCAACTCCGCAAGCAGTTGGTCCCAATCGACGGCTTCGAGCTCGGCCCCCGGTGGCGCAGGCCTTGCACTGCGCGGCCTCAGCGAAAAGTACACGCTCGTGCTCATCGACGGGCAGCGTGTGGCCAACTACGCGCAACCCGTCAACTTCACCGACACGTTCTTCGACATCAACACGATCCCGATGAACATCGTGGAGCGCATTGAAATCGTGAAGACGGGCGCCGTGTCCGTGTATGGTTCCGACGCGATCGCGGGTGTCGTGAACATCATCACGAAGAAGAACTTCGAGGGCTTGCAGCTCGACGCCCTGCTCGGCAAGGCGCAGCATCCCGGCAACGCTGAGGGCACCTTCAGCATCCTGGGCGGTGTCGGCAACCTGACTTCCGACCGCTGGAACATCACGGCGGCCGCAAGCTACTATCGTGACAGCGGCTCGACGCTCGCCGACCGCGACATGACCAAAAACCAGGACTTCACGCAGTTCCCGGGCGGTAACGCGGCGCCGCTAGGTCCGAATCAGCAGTCGTACTGGCAGCTCGCGGACGGTACCCATCAGGCGTTCAATCCGTGTCCGCCGGGCAGCAACGCGGCGGCGACGGGCGGCCAGTCGTGTACGTACAACGTGGCGAACAGCACGTCGCTGATCCCGTCAACGACACGCCTGAACGCAAAGGTGCGCGGCACTTTCAAGATTGACGACACCACCGAAGCCTACGCGGGTTTCTGGGCGAGCCGCAATGAAACCGTGCAGTTGAACGGTCCGGCGTCGCTCAGCAGCACGACGAACGTGTTCGACCCGTCGACGGGCTCGGTTTCGCCGGTCCCGCGCACCGTCTCGGCTTCGAACCCGTTCAACCCGTTCGGCGTTCCTACGCTGATCAACCTGACGTTCCCAGACAACACACGAGTCACCGATACAACCTCGACGTTCCTGATGGCGAACACGGGCGTCAAGGGCTCGTTCGACACACAGAAGTTCGGCGCCTGGGATTGGTCGGCGGAGTACGCCCATTCGCAAAGCACCGTCGCAAGCACCTTCAGCAACCAGCTAAATGTGGCCGGCCTCGAGAACATGCTCGCGAACGGCACCTACAACTTCTCGAACCCGAGTTCCACGCCAAATGGCCTGAACGGCGTGTTCCAGGATGACAACCAGCTGTCGATCACGAAGCTTGACCAGGTGCTCGCGAGGGCCTCGACGACCAGCCTATTCACGCTGCCGGCAGGCGGTGTGGGCTTCGGTGTCGGCACTGAGTTCCGTCACGAGTCGACCGTCATCAACTCGCAGACCTATGCGACGCAAGGCATCACGGCACCTGCGAACGTGCAAACCGTGGACGGCGAGCGTAACGTCGCGGCCGCCTTCTATCAGATCGACATTCCGATCATCCGCAACCTGACGTTTACGCAGTCGGGCCGTTACGACCACTACAGCGATTTCGGCGGCGCCTTCTCGCCGAGCTTCGCGCTACGCTTTCAGCCGGTTCGCATGCTGACGACGTACGCATCGTACAGCCGTGGATTCCGCGCGCCGACGCCGGTCGAGAACTCGCAATCGGTCTATCTTGGCCACCAGAACCTGGTGGACCCGAACGATCCGAGCGGCACGCCCACGAAGCATTTCACGACGGAGCAGACGACCGGCAACCCGAACCTGCAGCCTGAGCACACGAAGAACTACAACATCGGCTTTACGCTGTCGCCGGACGCGACGACGGACTTCGGTGCGGCCTTCTACAAGGTGCACATCGACAGCGTCATCGGCACGCCCGATCCGAACGCGATCATGCAAGCGAACGATCCCAATATGGTCGTGCGTAACCCGGACGGCACCGTTCGCTACATCAAAATGCCGTTCCAGAACCTGGGCTCGCTCGATACGGACGGTTTCGATCTCGATTTCCGCAAGAGCGTAGGCACGAAGTACGGCACGTTCACGCTGTCGGGAGACTGGGCCTACGTCTGGCACTTCAAGCTGAAGGGCGGCGGCGTGACTCAAGACTTCGCGGGCAACAACCTGGCGCTGCTGCAGCCGTTCGGCGCGAGCAACCCGCGCTGGAAGGGCAATACGAGCCTGAGCTGGGATTACCGCCAACTGACCACCACGCTCACGTGGCAGTACACGGGCCCCTACACGAACGCGGTTGCGGCCGAGTTCGGCGATGGCGGCACGCTGTCGGTTGCCTCGTACAGCCAGTTCAACCTGGTGGCTACCTATCGCGGCTTCAAGCACTGGACCATTTATGGCGGTATCCAGAACCTGTTCGACAGGAAGCCGCCGTTCGACGTCGAATGGCAGTCGACTCCTGACATCACGGGTTACGACCAATCGCTGTACACGAACCTGGGCCGCTTCTTCCAGGTGGGTGCGACTTATCGTTTCTGATCGCGGCAGGCCGGCGCCCGACCGTGCGACGCACGGTCATGCGCCGGCCCGCGAGTAATGGCAGTGGCAAGAAATCCCTTGTGAACAGCCTCATCCGCGGTTCGAGTCGCGACAGCGCCTCGAACATGGAACAGGCGAATCACGCTGCGAGGATCGAAGGTATGAAAGTAGAAGCACGTATGGCCCCGACATCATCCGTGAACGCGGGCGGGGTCGCGAGGCCCGGGCGCCCGCGCGCATTCGGGCGCAAGCAACAAAATCCGGCTCGCCGCTTCGGCGGCATTGCTGTCGTCATCGTCCTGCACATCGTGCTGGTCTATGCGCTGCTCAACGGCCTCGCGACGAAGGTCGTACAAGTCATTCAGCATCCCATCGAAACGAAGATCATCGAGCCGGTCAAGCCGCCGCCTCCGCCGCCCCTGCCGGAGGTGAAGCTGCCGCCGCCCAAGTTTGCGCCGCCGCCGCCTCCCTTTGTGCCGCCGCCGGAGGTGCCGGTCCAGGCGCCGCCGCAGCCCACGATCGCGCACCAGGCCACGCCGGTGCAGTCGGCGCCCGTGACGGCACCACCCGCACCGCCTGCGCCGCCCGTCAAGGCTGCTGCGCCGGTGCGCACGGAAGTCGGTGTCGTCTGCCCGAATTCCGATCAGATCCGCAGCTCGATCGCCTATCCGAAGGAAGCGCAGGAGAACGGCGATACCGGCGATGTGGTGATCGAATTCACCGTCGATCCCGAAGGACATCTTGGCAACCTTCGTGTGGCCAAGTCGTCGGATCACGACAGTCTGGACGAAGCGGCATACAAGGCCGTCAAGCGGTTCAATTGCATCGCGCAAGGCCAGGCCGTACGCGTGCAGGTGCCTTTTTCGTTCAGCCTGAATTGACTCGAGATATAGCAAACCGCGCCCCGCTGCGCCCGCGGTGCAGGCAACGAAAACCTGCACCGATGGTTTAACCCGATTTCTTAGGTTCAACGATTGAACTGGAGCTCAACATGAATAAGCGTTCCGTCGCCACCCTGGCAACCAGCCTCCTGATCGCCGCCGCCGCGGTGAATATTCTCCTGGCACCGCAAATCGCGCATGCTCAAGCAAGTGTGCCCGCCTCCGCCGCGCCCGCCGTGGCAGCACCGCAGATGAACGCGTCCGCCACCGCAGCCGACGAGCCGTCGCCGCCGCCCGCCCCGGCGGCGACGCAGTCCGTCGAGAACCCCTACGGTCTCGGCGCGCTGTGGAAGAACGGCGACTTCGTCGCGCGCTTCGTGCTGCTTCTGCTGGTCATCATGTCGATGGGCAGCTGGTACATCATGGTCACGAAGTTCTTCGAGCAGTTCCGTGCCAACCGCCGCGCGAAGCATGCCGACGAGCAATTGTGGAGCGCGCCGTCGCTCACCGAAGGTGCCCAGCAGCTCGATGAGTCATCGCCGTTCCGCTTCATCGCAGAGACGGCGATCGAGGCAGGGCAGCATCACGATGAGGCACTGCTCGAAGCCGTCGACCGCAACACATGGATCGACGTCTCGGTGGAGCGTGCGATCACGAACGTGTCGAACCGTATGCAAGACGGTCTCGCGTTCCTCGCGACAGTCGGCTCGACGGCCCCTTTCATCGGTCTGTTCGGCACCGTCTGGGGTATCTATCACGCGCTGACCGCGATCGGCATCGCGGGCCAGGCCTCGATCGACAAGGTGGCTGGCCCCGTCGGCGAAGCGCTGATCATGACCGCCATCGGTCTTGGCGTCGCGGTGCCGGCCGTGCTCGGCTACAACTTCCTCGTTCGCCGCAACAAGTCGGTGATGGAGCGCGTCCGTGCGTTCGGCGCCCAACTCCATGCCGTGCTGCTGGCCGGCAGCAAGCGGTCGGCCCGTCCTGTCGTGGTGCGTTCTGCCGCGACTGCCCCGTAACCTGCAGTCCGAAGCCTGAGCGAGGTCCATCATGGCCATGAGCGTGGGGCAAAACGAAGATAGCGACGACGTTATCGCCGCCATCAATACGACGCCGCTCGTCGACGTGATGCTGGTGTTGCTGATCATTTTTCTGATCACGATCCCGGTCGTCACGCATACGGTGCCGGTGCAACTGCCGAAAGAGACGATCCAGCCGCTACAGACGACACCGACGAGCATCGAGATCGCGGTCAATCGCGACGGCGATTTCTTCTGGAACGAGAAGCACGTGGACAGTGCGACGTTGCTGTCGCGGCTGAAGGACGTCTCGGTGATGCAGCCGCAGCCCGAGGTGCACGTGCGCGGTGATCAGAGCACGCGTTACGAGTTCATCGGCCGCGTGATCACCACCTGTGAACGTGCCGGCATCGCGAAAGTGTCGTTTATCACTGAGCCGCCCGCGCGCGGCGGCTAGGAGGCGAATATGGGAATGAACGTTCCTTCGGGCGGCGCTGGCGGTGACCCGGAAGTAATGGTGGACATCAACACCACGCCGCTCATCGACGTGATGCTGGTGTTGCTGATCATGCTGATCATCACGATCCCGATCCAGATGCATGCAGTGAAGATGAATCTGCCGGTCGGCAATCCGCCGCCGCCGCTCACGCAGCCTGAAATCGTGCAGATCGACATCGATTTCGACGGCACGACCACCTGGAACGGCACGCCGGTGCCGGACCGCGCCGCGCTCGAGGCAAAGCTTGCGCATGTCGCGGCCGAGCCCGTGCAGGCCGAGATTCATCTGCGTCCGAACAAGCTCGCGCCTTATAAGGATGTGGCGGCCGTCATGGCGTCGGCGCAGCGCGTTGGCGCCACGAAGATCGGGCTCATCGGTAACGAGCAGTACATGCAATAAGGACGGTGTGATGAGAATAGTCAATCGGCGGCTCAAACAAGCCTTGTCGGCGGCCGTCGTCGGCGTGGCCTTCTGCGCGGCAGCGCTGCCGGCCGCGGCCGACACACTGCGTCCCGAAGTCGGCAGGCCGCTCAGTGCGGCCCAGGACCTCTATCGGGCGCACAAGTACAAGGACGCGCTGGCCAGGATCGCGCAAGCCGCGGCCGTGCCGAACAAGACGCCGTACGAGATCTACATGGTCGAGGAAATGCGCGGCGCGGCGCTGATGGCGGACGGCGACGAGGCTATGGCTGCCCAGGCCTATCAGACGCTGCTCGGCACCGGGCAGTTGAAGGGCGACGACGAGCAGCGCGTGAGCGCGACACTGGCAGGCATCTACTTCGGCCAGCACGACTATGCGCGTGCGATCGCGACCGCGCAGCGCTACCAGAAGGCGGGAGGCAGGGATCCGCAGATGAAGGAGCTGCTCGTGCAGTCGTACTACCTGGCCAACGACTGCGCAAGCGTGGTCGGTGCACTGAAGCCGGCGATCGACGTGCAAGTGCGCGCCAATCACGCGCCCGATGAGTCGCAATTGCAGCTATTGAGTACATGCGCGCAACGCAGCAAGGACGACGCGACCTATCGCACCGCACTTGAGGAGCTCGTCGCTTACCATCCGAGGCAGGCGTACTGGGACAACCTGTTCTCGGCGATTCGCGCGAAGCCGGGCTACTCGCCGAAGCTCGACGTCGACGTGTACCGGTTGAAGCGCGCCAACGGTGCGTTGGGCTCGGCGGATGACTACATGGAGATGACGCAGCTTTCGCTCGTCGCTGGTACGCCGGCCGAAGCGAAACTGGTCATCGATCAGGGCTTCGCCTCGGGCGTGCTTGGCAAAGATGCGACGGCGGAGCGCGAAAAGCGCCTGCAGGCGCTCGCGGCGAAGCGCGCGCAGGCGGGCAGCGATGCCGAAAATCCCGTCGCGCCCGTCGACCAGGGGTTCAACCTTGTGTTCGCTGGTCACGCCAAAGACGGACTGGCGATGATGGAGTCGGCGATCGCGAAGGGCGGCCTCGACCATCCGGATCAGGCGCAGCTGCATCTGGGCATCGCCTACTACGTGGCGGGACAGAAGCCGCGCGCGATTCAGGCTTTCAGGGCGGTCAAGGGGGCCGACGGCTCCGCCGACCTTGGCCGGCTGTGGACCCTGATGGCGTCGAAGTAAGCCCATCGGCCGGGCTCGCGCCCGGCCATGCGCTCCGATCCGATCAATGTCACGCCGGCTTCCGTCCGGCGTGCGCACAAGCACAGTGACAATGAAACTTCTGACGTTCCCCTCGTTGCGCCGGCTCGCGCCGTTTGCGACGATGATCACGCCCCTGATCGCCGCGATGTTCGCGACGACCGGCGCGACCATCGCGTTGCCGGCCGACGCCAAACCGGCGATTGCGCAATTCGGCGAACCGAAATACCCAGCAAATTTCACGCATTTCGATTACGCGAATCCTGACGCGCCGGCTACCGGCGAATTGACTCTTCAGAATTACAACGACAACCAGAGCTACGATTCGACGAATCCGTTCATCGTGCGCGGAATGCCCGCGCCGGATATCAGTAACCTGATGTTCGACACCCTGATGCAACGCAGCTGGGACGAGCTGGCGTCCGAATATCCGCTGATCGCGGACGATGTGGTGCTCGCGCCCGACCAACGCTCGGCGACGTTCCACATCAATCCGGCGGCGCGATTCTCGAACGGCGATCCGATCACCGCACAGGACGTCAAATACTCGTTCGATACGCTCAAGAGCGCGCAGGCGTCCCCGTTGATTTCGTCGCAGTTCGTGCAGATCAAGCGCGCGACGGTGCTCGACCGCCTGACCGTGCGCTTCGACTTCGTCGACAACTCGAGATCCAATCCGTTGATCGCCGGCGATCTGCCGGTGTTTTCGCCGAAGTGGGGCATGCAACAGGATGGCAAGCGCCTGCCGTTCGATCAACTGTCCGTCGATCCGCCTATCGCGAGCGGCGCTTATCTGATCGAGTCGCGTAAGAACGACAAGCAGATCACCTATCGCCGCAACCCGAACTATTGGGCCGCAAACCTGCCGGCGCGGCGTGGGATGTTCCGCTTCGAGCGCGTGACGTTCAAGCTCTATGTCGACCAGTACACGATGCTCGAATCGTTCAAGGCGGGCAACGAGGATGTGCGCGTCGAATACAGTTCGACCCAGTGGGCGCGCAAATATGTCGGTAAGAACTTCAAGTCGGGGTTCCTGCACAAGGGCGAATTCGAAGAGGGGCCGGCGCAAATGCAGGGCTTCATCATCAATACGCGCAAGCCCCAATTCCAGGACCGGCGGGTTCGCCATGCGCTTGCGCTTGCATTCGACTACGAGTGGATGAACCGGATGATGTTCTACGGGCAGTATCGCCGGCTCAACAGCTTCTGGCAGGACAGCCCGTTCGGTGCGGCCGGCCTGCCCAGCGAGAAGGAGGTGAAGCTGCTCGAGCCGTTCCGCGCATCTTTGCCGCCGGAAGTGTTCGGCCCGATGGTCAAGCTGCCGAACACGCTGCCGCCCGGCTCGCTACGGCAGAACCTGCGGCAGGCGCGCGACCTGCTCGCCGACGCGGGCTGGCATTACCGCGACGGCGCATTGCGTGATGCGAGCGGCAAGCCGATGACGATCGAGATCATCGATAACCAGCCGGGCATGGACCGCATCATCATCCCCTACACGCAGGCGCTGCAGACGCTGGGCATCCACGCTTACTTCCGCGAACTCGACAGTGCGCTTTATCAGAAGCGGCTTGACAACTTCGAGTACGACATGACGACGTACATTTATCCGCCCGTCACGGTCCCCGGGCCGGAGCTGATACGCCGTTTCACGAGCCCTGCTGCATCGCAGGTCGGCTCGGAAAACTACATGGGCATTCGCTCGAAGGCCGTCGATACGCTCGTGCACGCGGCTATCGCGGCCGACACGCTCGATGACCTCGAGACGGCCACACGCGCGCTCGATCGCGTGCTGATCAACGAGTACTACCTCGTGCCGCAGTACTACATGCCGCACGCGCGGATCGGCTACAAGTCGACCATCGGGTTCCCGACGGTGACACCGATCACGTATCAGTACGAGGACTGGGTCATCAATTACTGGTATCGCAAACCGCAGGCGCAGACAACCGCCGCAGTGCATTGAGGAGCGTCATGTTCGCCTACATTCTCAGACGTCTGCTGTTGATGGTGCCGACGATCATCGGTGTCGTCACGCTGACTTTCGTCGTGACCCAGTTCGTGCCGGGCGGGCCGGTGGAGCAGATGGTGACCCAGCTTCGTCACGGCCAGTCGCGCCAGGGTGCGGACGGCGGTGGCGGCGGCAGCGGCTATCACGGCAACCAGGGCCTCGACCCGCAGCAGATCGAGCAGATCAAGAAGCAATTCGGTTTCGACAAGCCGGCGCACACGCGTTACCTGCTGATGTTGAAGAGTTACGCGACGTTCGATCTCGGCCAGTCGTACTTCCAGCACAAGAGCGTGTGGGAGGTCATCCGCAGCAAGTTGCCGGTCTCCATTTCGCTCGGGCTCTGGACCGTGATGCTGACTTACGCGGTGGCCGTGCCGCTCGGCATCGCCAAATCCGTGCGCAACGGCTCGCGCTTCGATGCGGTGACGAGCGTACTCGTCCTCGTCGGCTACGCGATTCCCGGATTCGTGCTCGGCGTGCTGTTGCTGATGCTGTTCGGCGGCGGCACGTTCTGGCAGCTCTTTCCGATGCGCGGACTCACATCCGACGACTTCGCCGATCTGTCCGCCGTGGGCAAGGTGCTCGATTACGTCTGGCACATGGTGCTGCCCGTGACGGCGTCCGTGGTCGGCAACTTCGCGATCGTGACGATACTGACGAAGAACACATTTCTCGAAGAGATCGGCCGGCAATACGTGCTGACGGCGCGCGCCAAAGGCGCGCCCGAGCGCGACGTGTTGTGGAAGCACGTGCTGCGCAACGCCGCCATTCCGCTGTTGACGGGCCTGCCCGCTGCGTTCGTCGGCGCGTTCCTGAACGGCAACCTGCTGATTGAGACGCTGTTCTCGCTCGACGGCATGGGGCAGTTGTCCTTCGACTCGGTGATTCGCCGTGACTACCCCGTGGTGCTCGGCTCGCTGTTTCTCTTCACCCTGATCGGCCTTCTAACCAAACTCATTGCTGATGTCTGCTATGTCATCGTCGACCCCCGCATCCAATTCGACAGCGTGGACCGCTGAGGCGCCCGTGGCGCCGGCCGCGCCGGTCTCGCCGTGGCGACGCACGTGGCTGCGCTTCAAGAGCCAGAAGCTCGGCTACTGGAGCCTGATCATATTCGTCGCGCTGTTTGTCGTCAGCCTTGCCGGCGAACTGCTCGCCAACGACAAGCCGCTCATCGTGCGCTACGACGGGCACTACTACTTCCCGATCCTGAAGGAGTATCCGGAGACGCAGTTCGGCGGCGATTTCCCCGCGAAGACGAACTATCTCGATCCGTATATCCGCTCCCGCCTGGAGTCGAACGGGAATTTCGCGGTCTATGCGCCGAACCGCAACTACTACGACACGATCGACTATTTCGCCGAGCGGCCGTTTCCAGCCCCGCCGAGCGCCGCGAACTGGCTCGGCACCGATCAGTTCGGGCGCGACGTGCTCGCGCGGCTGCTCTACGGCTTTCGGGTGTCGGTGCTGATGGCGATCGCGCTGACCTTGTCAGGCGTGTTCTTCGGCGTGTTGACGGGGGCGTTGCAGGGCTTCTACGGCGGACGGACCGACCTCATCGGCCAGCGCCTGATCGAGATCTGGTCGTCGATGCCGGACCTCTATCTGCTCATCATCTTCGCTTCGATCTTCGAGCCGACGCTTTGGCTGCTGTTCATCCTGCTATCGATGTTCGGCTGGCTGCTGCTATCCGACTACGTGCGCGCCGAATTCCTGCGCAACCGCGCGCTCGATTATGTGAAGGCCGCGCGCACGATGGGACTCTCGAACTGGCAGATCATCTGGCGTCACATATTGCCGAACAGCCTGACACCGGTCATCACGTTCCTGCCGTTTCGCATGAGCGCGGCGATCCTTTCCCTGACGAGCCTCGACTTTCTCGGCCTCGGCGTTCCGCCGCCTACCCCGAGCCTCGGCGAACTGTTGCAGGAGGGCAAGAACAATCTCGACGCCTGGTGGATCTCGGTATCGGTGTTCTCCGCGCTCGTCGCCACGTTGCTGCTCCTGACGTTCATGGGCGACGCACTGCGCAACGCGCTCGATACCCGCAACCGCGGCTCGGCGTTCGGAGGTGCCCGATGAGCGAAAACCGCAAACCTCTGCTCAGCATCGAAGATTTCTGCGTCTCGTTCGGCGACAGGCAATGCGTGTTCGACGTCAACCTCGCGATCGGCCGTGGCGAGCGTGTCGCGCTCGTCGGCGAATCGGGCTCGGGCAAGAGCGTGACGGCGCTGTCGGTGCTGCGCCTCGTGCGCGATGCCAAGCACACGGGCCGCATCGTCTTCGATGGAGAGGACCTGCTGACGAAGAGCGAACAGCAGATGCGCGGCGTACGCGGCGCCGATATCGCGATGGTGTTTCAGGAGCCGATGACGGCGCTCAATCCGCTCTATACGGTGGGCCAGCAGATCGCGGAGAGCCTGCGGCTGCACGAGGGGCTGCGCCCGAACGCGGCGCGCGAGCGCGGCATCGAGTTGCTGCGCCGTACGGGCATTCCCGAGCCCGAACGCCGCATCGACAGCTACCCGCACCAGCTCTCGGGGGGCCAGCGCCAGCGCGCGATGATCGCGATGGCGCTCGCGTGCCGCCCGCGGCTGCTGCTGGCCGACGAACCGACCACGGCGCTCGACGTGACCGTGCGCCAACAAATCGTCGACCTGCTGATCGGTTTGCAGGAGCAGGAGGCGCAGGAGCGCGGCATGGCCGTGCTGTTGATCACGCATGATCTGAATCTGGTGCGGCGGTTCGCGCAGCGCGTCGCCGTCATGGAGAAGGGCGTGCTCGTCGAAACGAATACGACGGAGGCGCTGTTCGCGAATCCGCAGCATCCCTATACGAAGCGATTGCTCGACAGTGAGCCGCGTCGCGCAGTTGAGAGCGTGCCTGACGATGCGCAGAACGTGCTGTCGATCGAGGGGCTCGCGGTCGACTATCGAATGAACGCGAAAGGCTGGCGCTCGTTGCTCGGGAGGACGGCGTTCCGCGCGCTGCACGAAGTCGACCTCACGCTGCGCCGGGGCGAAACGCTCGGCATCGTCGGGGAATCCGGTTCCGGCAAGTCGACGCTCGCCTCGACCGTGCTCGGCTTGCAACGGCCCGCGACCGGCGACGTCAAGGTGGCCGGCAAGCCGCTGCGCGAATATCGATCGTCCAGCAAGGCCTGGCGTGCGCTGTCTGCGCGCATGCAGGTCGTGTTCCAGGATCCGTTCGGCTCGCTTTCGCCGCGCATGACGATCGAGCAGATCGTCGGCGAGGGGATGCGGGTTCATCGTCCTCAGCTCGACGCACCTGAACGCAGGGCGCGTATCGTAGAGCTGCTCCAGGAGGTCGGTTTGTCCGCCGACGTGCTGCCGCGTTATCCGCATGAATTCTCGGGCGGTCAGAGACAACGGATCGCGATTGCCCGCGCGCTTGCCGTAGAGCCCGAACTGATCGTGCTCGACGAGCCGACGAGTGCGCTCGACGTATCGGTGCAGCAGCAAGTGCTCGGCCTGTTGACGCGTTTGCAGAAGAAGTATGGGCTCAGCTACCTTTTCATCACGCATGATCTGGCCGTGATCCGCGCGATGGCGCACCGCGTGGTCGTCATGAAAGCCGGCCGGATCGTGGAGACCGGCGACACGCTCGACGTGTTCGACGCACCTTCGCATCCCTATACGCAGTCGTTGCTCGCGGCGTCGATTCTGCAGAACGCCGTAGCGCTCAAGGAGAACATTGCATGATCGAAGAACTCTGGACATCGGCCGCGCGCGCATTGCGCAGCGATGCCGATTTCTGGTCGGTGCGTTTCGTGGACGAACGCAAGGACGAGCACGTCGTGCGCAACGACGTGGCCTTGCCGCTTTCCACCGCACGCGAGCGCGGCGCGATGGTGACGGCGTGGGCCGGTGCGGGCGCGGGCTATGCGGCGACCGCGGATCTTTCGGCAAGCGGCCTGCAACGCGCGCTCGACATCGCCACCGCACGTGCGCAGGCGAGCGCGGCACACACGCTCATCGACCATCGCGAGATTGCGCGGCCGACGCAAAGCGGCAGCTATGTGTCGCCGAATGCACAGGGCGCTCTGCCGTCGCGGCGCGAATGGCTTGAACGGCTCGCGCACGAATGCGCGGCTGCAAACCTGGGCGAGCGCATCGTCGAGCGCGTGGCCGGCATGCAAGTGACGCACTGCGATCAGCTTTACGTGACGAGCGATGGCGTGCGCATCGATCAACAGTTGCGCTTTCTCATGCCGAGCCTTTCGGCAGTCGCGCACGGCGATGGCGACACCCAGGAGCGAACGCTCGCGGGCCACTATGGGACGCTCGCGCAGGGCGGCATGGAAATCCTCGCGCGCTACGGCTTTGACGGCGCGGGTGCGCGCGTGGCCGACGAGGCGCTGCAACTGCTGGCCGCGCCGAACTGTCCCAGCGGCCGCCGCGACCTGCTGCTGATGCCCGACCAGATGATGCTGCAAATTCACGAATCGATTGGCCATCCACTCGAACTCGACCGCATTCTCGGCGACGAGCGCAATTTCGCGGGCTGGAGCTTCGTGAAGCCGGAGATGTTCGGTCACTACCAGTACGGCTCGGAATTGCTGAACGTGACCTTCGACCCGGATGTGCGCGAAGAGGCTGCCGCCTACGCGTTCGACGACGACGGCAGCGCCGCCAGCCGCCAATATCTGATTCGTTCTGGCGTGCTGGAACGGCCGCTCGGCGGCGCGCTGTCACAGCAGCGGGCGGGACTCCCTGGCGTGGCGAACTCGCGCGCATCCAACTGGAACCGGCCGCCCATCGACCGCATGGCGAACCTCAACATTGAACCCGGTGAATCGTCGCTCGACAGGCTGATCGCGGGAATCGAGCATGGCATCCTTATGAAAACCAACACGTCCTGGTCCATCGACGATCATCGCAACAAGTTCCAGTTCGGCTGCGAATTCGGCCAGCTGATCGAGAACGGAAACCTCACGCAGGTCGTCAAGCGTCCGAACTATCGTGGCGTTTCCGCGAGCTTCTGGCGCAGCCTCGCCGCGGTTGGCAATGCATCCACGCGCGAAATCTACGGCACACCAATGTGCGGCAAGGGTGAACCCGCGCAGGTGATCCGTGTGGGTCATGCGTCGCCCGCTTGCGTGTTTTCGAACGTCGAAGTATTCGGAGGCGCGTGATGACCGGGATGCTTTTCCCGCGCGGCGTCGAGGCGATCGACTGGCACGCGCGCTTCATGATGCTCGCCGACGCAATTGAGCGCCTGCGCCGACCCGGCGAGACCGTGCTTAGTTCGTTTTCGGGCGAGCAGTCGGATTTCATCCGCTTCAACGCGGGCAAGGTGCGGCAAAGCGGTCAGGTGGAGCAGGGGCGATTGACACTGCGGCTCGTGAACGGTGCGCGTCAGGCGTATTTCACGCTCGACCTGAGCGGCGACACCCACGCCGACGTGCGTGACGTGGACAAAGCGCTCGCGGCGCTGCGCGAAAGCCTGCTGGACGCGCCCGACGATCCCCATGTGCTGTTCGATAGCACGGCGTGGTCGCGCAGCACGCACCGCAGCGGCAGGCTGCCGGAGCCGCAAGCGCTCGTCGAACTCGTCGCGCAGTGTGCGCAGGGTCTCGACTTCGTGGGCTTCTACGCGGGCGGCACTGTCTTGCGCGGCTTCGCCTCGACCTCGGGTAGCCGCGGCTGGTACGAAGTGGAGAATTTCAATTTCAGCTGGTCCCTCTATCAGCCCAAGGGGCGCGCGATCAAGACGACCTACGCGGGCGACGCGTGGGACGACGTCGTGTTCGCGGGCAAGGTGAGCGAGGCGGCGGCGCGCTTGCCCGTGTTGCTGCGTACGCCGCGCGTGCTCACGCCGGGCGGCTATCGCGCCTGGCTCGCACCGGCGGCGCTTTCGGAGCTGGTCGAATCGATGGCCTCGAATGGCTTTTCGGCGCGTGCCCAGGCGAACTCGATGAGTCCACTCTACAAACTCCACACCGGCGCGTCCGCGTTCGACACGCGCGTGGCGTTGGCGGAATCGCTTGAACTTGGCATCGCACCCGGTTTCAACGACGACGGCTATCTACGCGAGAGCGTGCCACTGATAGACGCGGGTCGCAGCGTTGGCCAGCTAACGAGCGCGCGTTCTGCGCGCGAGTGCGGGCTCGAACCGAACGGCGCACTGCCGGAGGAACTGCCCACCTCGCTTGCGATGGCCGGCGGCGACCTCGTCGAGGACGACGTGCTCGCACGTCTCGGTACCGGACTTTATGTCGGCAACCTGTGGTACGTGAACTTCTCGGACCGCATGAATTGTCGACTGACCGGCATGACGCGCTTCGCGACCTTCTGGGTGGAGGACGGCGAGATCGTTGCGCCCGTCGACGCGATGCGCTTCGACGACAGCCTGTATGGCCTCTTTGGCGAACGTCTCGAAGCGCTGGGCGCGCGTACGGAACTGCTGCTCTCGGACTCTACGTGGGGACAACGCGCGGCCGGCGGCATGCAACTGCCAGGCGCGCTGGTGAAGTCGTTCGAGCTTGTGTTGTAGCGCGGCGCACAGGCCGGGTGGTCACGCATTACGGAAGTGCAGCACGACGTAAAACAACAAGGAGGCACAGATGTCGACCGACTCAACTTCGGACCAGGGCGAGCCGCTCACGCTGCGCGCGATTGGCGTGCGCGACGCCAAACAGTTGCACGCGTTGATCTACGCGCCGTCGATGTCGCACGGCGATCCACAAATACCCTTTCGCTCGGTGGAATCCACGCGCGAGTGGATCGAGAAGCGTCCGCCGCAGCACATCGAAATCGGCGCCTGGGTGGGCGAGCAGTTGATCGGCCACGCCCAGCTCGAGGTCGGCAGGACTCGTCGGGCTCACGTCGGCGCGATCGGCGTCGGCGTACACGGCGACCGTCGGCGTCGCGGCGTGGCCACACGCCTCGTGGGCGAAGTGATCGATCTGGCCGACAACTGGCTCGGCCTACGTCGGCTCGAACTCAAGGTGTTCGTCGACAACGATGCCGCCATCGCGCTGTATCGCAAGTCCGGCTTCGAGATCGAAGGGCGGCTACGTGGCTATATGCTGCGCCAGGGCGTCCTTGTCGATGCGTATCTGATGGGGCGCCTGAGCGCGCCACTGCCTCACATTACGGAGTGACGCTCGATGAATCACCATGGTGAAGCCGTGGCGGCCCACGTCGCGTTCGCGAAGACGGTGCGTCTACGCGCTGCCGAACTCGATGATTGCGAGGCGATCGCCGCGCTCATGAACCTGCCTGGTGTGCGGCCCGGCATTCTTTCGCACGGTTATCGCACCGCCGCATCGCTGCGCGACTGGCTCGAGAATCTCGCAGCGAATTCGATGATAGTCCTCGCCGAATGTGAAGGACGTTTGATCGGACAGGCTGGACTCATGGTGCACACTGGGCAGCGCGCGCACAGCGCTTCGCTTGGCATCGCGGTGCACGACGCGTATCACGGCTGCGGCGTGGGCTCACTGCTACTCGGTGCGCTACTCGAAGCCGCCGACAATGCGCTCGGCCTGCGCCGCATCGAGCTCAGCGTATTCGCGGACAATGCCCCGGCGATCGCGCTGTACCAGAAGTTCGGCTTCGTGATGGAAGCGCGCGCACGGGCCGACGCTGTACGCGACGGTGCGCTGCACGACGTCTTCCATATGGCGCGCGTCGCCAGCGCGCCCGAATTCGGTCCGGCGCAAGTGCCCACGGATTCCACGGCAGCCCTCTGACCCAGGACTCCACACGTGCCTTTCTTCTTCATCGACAGACCGGTTTTCGCGTGGGTGATCGCGTTCGCCGTGATGGTGGCCGGTGCGCTTGCCACCACGCAGTTGCCAGTCTCGCAGTATCCGCGCCTTGCGCCGCCGCGCGTCGTCATCTCCGCGACTTACCCCGGCGCGACAGCCGAGCAGATCGACAGCGACGTCGCGAGCCTGATCGAGCAGAGCCTCGACGGCGCAACCGGACTCTCCTACTACGAGACAACGAGCGACGGGCTTGGCGAGCTCGAGATCGATGTCATGTTCATGCCCGGCACGAATCCCGAGCTGGCGATGGTCGACGTGCAGAACCGCCTGAAGCAAGTCGAGCCGCGTTTGCCGCGGCAGGTCGTCCAGCAGGGCATCAGTGTCTTCAACGCGGCGAATACGTTCCTCATGCTCGTCACGCTCGTGTCGACCGACGGCGCACGCGATTCGACGACATTGAGCGACTATCTGAACCGTTATCTGCTGCGCGAACTGAAACGCACACCCGGCGTCGGCTCGGCTGAACTGTGGGACGCCGACGAGGCGATGCGTATCTGGCTCGATCCGGTGAAGCTGCGCGAATACAGCCTGTCGCCCGCCGACGTTAGCGCCGCGATCCGTGCGCAGAATTCGACCGTCACGGCGGGTGCGATCGGCGATGCGCCGGCCACGGCCGGGCAGGCGCTGACCGCGTCCGTCAACGTGCATGGGCAGTTGCGCACGCCGGCCGAGTTCGCCGCGATCGTGCTGAAGGCGCAACCGGGCGGGGGCGTGGTGCGGCTTGGCGACGTGGCCCGCGTCGAGGTTGGGCGCGACAGCTATACCTTCTGGTCACGCCTGAACGGCCATTCGGCCGCGACCGTCGGCATCCAGCTCGGGCCGCTCGGCAACGCGCTCGCTACGTCCAACGCGATCCGCGCGCGCATCGACGCATTGTCGAAGACCTTGCCAGCGGGCATCGACGTGCGGATTCCCTACGACGGCGCGCACTTCGTCAAGATTGCCATCAAGGAGGTCGTCCTGACGCTCTGCGAGGCGATCGTCCTCGTCTTCTGCGTGATGTGGCTGTTCCTGCGCGAAGTGCGCTACGCGCTCGTGCCGACCGTCGTGATTCCCGTCACGCTGTTGGGCTCGTTCCTCGCCATGCACGCGTTCGGCCTCTCGATCAACGTCTTCACGTTATTCGGGCTCGTGCTTGCGATCGGCATTCTCGTCGATGACGCGATCGTCGTCGTGGAAAACGTCGAACGGATCATGCACGAGGAGGGACTGGCGCCGCGCGAAGCGACGCGCAAGGCGATGCGGCAGATCGGCGGCGCGATCGTCGGCGTGACGGCCGTGCTCATTGCCGTCTTTCTGCCGATGGCGTTTTTCAGCGGCGGTGTGGGCGGAATCTACCGGCAGTTCTCGATCGCGATGATCTCGGCGATTCTGGTCTCGGCGTTCATGGCGCTTTCGCTCGCACCTGCACTCTGCGCGAATCTCCTCAAGCCGCCTCGGGACCGTAACGCTTTGCGCGGCGGTGTCGCCGCGCGCTGCCTTGCGAAGTTCTCCTCGGGCTTCGATGGGGCGACGCGTCGTTACGGCGTCTGGGTGGCGCGATGGCTCGGGCGCTCGAAGCTGGCCTTCGCCGTGCATCTCGCGCTGATCAGTGCGGCGGCGGTGCTCTACGCGGCGATGCCCGGGGGCTTCTTGCCGACGGAAGACCAGGGGCAGCTTCAGGTGATGGTGCAGCTGCCGTCCGGTGCTTCGCAGGAGCGGACCTTCGCGGTGCTGCGCCAGGTTGAATCGATCCTGCACAAGGAGCCCGCCGTCGAAAACGTGACCTCGGTGATCGGGTGGAGTTTCGCGGGCAGCGGGCAGAACGTCGGCATGGCCTTCGTGTCGCTGAAAGACTGGGAACGACGCAATGTCGATGCAGTGACCTTGCGCGAAAGACTGAACCGCGAATTCGCCAGGATCCTCGACGGCGAAGTGTTCGCGCAGTTGCCGCCATCGGTGCCCGGGCTCGGCCACGCCGACGGTTTTACGTTCCACCTCGAAGATCGCGGCGGCGTGGGCAAGGAGGTGCTCGACGCGGCGCGCGAGCGCCTGATCGGACTCGCGAAGCAAAGCCGCATGCTGGCCGATGTGCACTCGGAGACGCTGCCTGACGCGCCGCGCGTAACAGTCGAGGTTGACCGCATGAAGGCCTACGCGATGGACGTGTCGTTCGATGCCATCGCCGACGTACTCGGCGCGACGTTTGGCACGTCGTACATCGCCGATTACCCAGCGGGGGGACGCATGCTGCGCGTGCTCGTCGGCGGCGATGCTGCGACCCGGATGACGGACACCGATCTGCTCACGCTCACGGTGCGCAACCAGGCGGGCAAGATGGTGCCGTTCTCGGCCTTCGCGTCGCTGCGCTGGGCGCGCGGGCCGAGCGTCCTGACGCGTTATAACGGCTACCCGGCGCTCGACGTGACGGGCCGCGCCGCGAACGGTTACAGCTCCGGTGCCGCGATGGCCGAGATGGAGCGGCTCGCGGCCCAGTTGCCCGAAGGTATCGGGTTCGAGTGGGCCGACGTGTCACTCGCCGAGACGCAGGCGGCGCAACAAACGCCGCAGTTGCTGGCGTTGTCGTTGCTCGCCGTGTTCATGGCGCTCGCGGCACTTTACGAAAGCTGGACGATTCCGTTGTCGGTGCTGATCGTCGTGCCGCTCGGCATCATCGGCGCGGTTGCAGCGATGTTCTTGCGCGGATTGCCTAACGATATTTACTTCAAGATCGGCGTGGTGACCGTCATCGGCCTCGCGGGCAAGAATGCGATTCTGATCGTGCAGTTCGCGCGCGATCTGCATGCGCGCGGAGCGGGTCTCGCCGATGCGATCGTCGAGGCTTGCACGATGCGCTTTCGACCGATCGTCATGACGTCGGCAGCATTCCTAGTCGGTGTCGTGCCGCTTGTGTTCTCAACGGGCGGTGGCGCTGAAAGCCGACACTCGATTGGCACGGGTGTCTTCGGTGGCATGATTGTCGCAACAATACTGGGGTTGATTTTTACGCCGGTCTCGTTTTATGTCTGCACACGGGGCATGCGCAGGCGGCGTCGTGCAGAGGGCAAGACGGCGCGGAACCGGCGTACGCTGGAGGCCGCGCTCGATCGCGTCGTTACGGTGGAGGCGAAGCAGGGCGATTAGGGCAGCTATCGCTTGCGTTAAAGGAATTCATATCCGGACAACGCAAAGGACCGACATGCTCACCACTCTCTGCACACGCGTGCTGACTTTCGCCGCCGTCGGGCTGTTGTTGCAGGTCCAAACTCACTCACCCGGCACTGGGAAAACGTCGCTGACGCGACAGGCGTCGCTTATCGTAGCTATGCGACAGACCATCTGCGGATAGCGAAGGGATTGAGCGGGCGAGTGCAGCACGGCGAATTCGCCGGCTCGCCGTCCCGACTCTGCTACACGCATTCCTGCATTCCTGCGCTTGCTCAGGTAACGGGCACGAACTCTCCTCCGGCGAAGAACCACGCCGACATCGTCCGTGCCAGTTCGAGCACCACCTCCGCGTCGGTCCGGCCGGAGGACGCGCGCACGTGCAACGAATGATCTGCGTCGTCCACCACATGCAGCGTGGCGCGTGGCCCCAGCGTCTCGACGACCGACCTCAGCAGGTGAATTTCCGCCAGCTTGTCGCGCGTGCCCTGCAGGAAGAGAATCGGCACCGTGACGTCCGCCAGGTGCCGTGCCCGCTCCACGCCGGGCGCACCGGCCGGGTGCAGCGGGAACGCGACGAAAGCGAGGCCACGCACACCGTCGAGTGGGGAGATGGCTTGGGCCTGGGACGTCATGCGGCCGCCGTACGACCTGCCGCCGGCGAAGAGCGGCAGGGCTGGCAGCCGCCGGCGGGCCTCTGCGACGGCCGCCCGCACGGCAGCATGTGCCACGGCCGGTGAGTCCACCCGCTTGGAGCCCCGCTCCATGTACGGAAACTGGTAGCGCAATGTGGCGACATTGGCCGCCGCAAGCGCGTCGGCCAATGACGACATGCCGGCGTGCTGCATGCCCGCCCCGGCACCGTGCGCGAAGACATACAGGGCTCGCGCGTCCTCCGGCACTCGGAGGAGCGCAGAGACCGTGGTGCCGTCGGGCAGTGCCATGGAAAGCGATTCTGGGACGTCCATCGTATTCAGGTCGTGTCGTTGTGGCCTTAGCGCCGATTCTGCATCAATGAGGCGTTGGGGAGCGGTTGTGGCGGCCTCCGGCGAGCAAATTGCGGAGGACACTGCGTGAACCCGGCCAAGAAGCGCCCTTCGCAGGCGACTGGATTTGGACATTCAGGCGTCCGTTGCGCCCGAAGAAGCGGCCATTCAAATTGCGCTGATGGCAATTTACCGGGCTGGGGAGCGATTGGACAAACTATCCGCGTGGTTGCCGGGATGACCGCTTAGGCCACCCCAACCTTTCATGCGACGCGCTCAGGGCCAGAACCGGTCTCAATGCAGGCCAATATTTCTATCGCCGATGGGCCGCCGCTTCAGGCGCCGTGTCGTGGTATTCCTTGAATTTCGTGATTCTTCCGTTTTCGATCGTGAACACGTGAGCCCACTCGTCTTCATACGTAATGCCCGTTGAATTTACGCGCCAGCGCTGCACCCCAAGGACGACGACCTTGTCTTCGCTGGCAACAAAATCGAGAGGTTCGAACCTTTCGGCAGTCTGAGTCGCAGCAAGCACACTGAAGAATTCCGCGACCCCCTGAGGGCCGTGCCTTCTACCAGCGAATGGGATGACCTCTGTAGGCCCAGGTATGAACCAGTCGACATTGTCGGCGAGCGTTTTCAGGACGCCCGCGATGTCGGCTTTGCTGAAAGCATCGTATGCTTGCTGCACCAATTGAACATTTTGTTGCTCGCTCATTGCACCTCCCCTAATCGCCGATTGGAGATCTCCCCGTATTGCCACAGAATCGAGGCCGTTACCAGATCATCATAGTCAAGTCACCGAAAACCGTGCGCTCGCCGGCCAGCAAAAAGCTGAGAACCTGCCGGCCGCTCCAGGCTCATGGATGGCCGTTGGATCCTCGAAAGCTGCCGTTGACGTGGTGCCGGGTCGAACGGCAACTAGGGGTCGTCAAGACTCGTTCGCAGTTCCGGAAGCCGACGTTCGAATACACCGCATCGCGACAGCAAGGCGGCGAGCTGCAGACGCATGGCGGCCCAATGGCGAGCGTCGGCAATGGCCGATCGTCAGTCGCTCGATTTGCACGTTCATGGGCGGCCGGGGTAGCTCGTGGGGCCTTCTTGTTGGCTGGGCACCGCCGGATGATGACGGAAGACTCTCGATTGAGACCGGCCTTTTGTATATCTCCTATCTGATATTACTGCGGTGCGAGGTCAGGCGCGGGCTCGGGACGATACGCCATGGGGCACGTTGCTGAATTCTACGGTTCGTTATTTTATAGAAAGCAAGTGAAAGCAATATGTAGGAAATTAATGAATTTCAAACACGGCAGCGCGAGGATTGCGTATTGGGTGGGGAGGCACCGGCCAGTCACTCGCAACGAAGGCGGTTAATTATCAAGAAGAACGCTTCCCTCGAACGGGGGTGCCAGTATGGAAAGACTTCACGACGGGAGCAATCATTGTCCGATTATCGTCATGACTAGCCTCGATCCTGGACGAATGTTAGTAGCATCCGCTAATAACTTTTTGGATACGTTTTTATTTCCCACACCGACTTTCATTTCCGCTACGTTACCGGGTACTTGCGGATGGAAAACTTTCTACAGCTTTGGGTCGTGGCGGGTAGGGGGCGATTGCACTGCCGCTGTCAGGCTTGCCGAATATGGGACCGGGGAGGCGCAACCCGGTCGGGCTGCGGCACTCGCACGTATCAGTTTCTGTTTTTCGTCACGAACGCAAATTTCAAATGATCTATTTTTTTGACTGGCGAGACCTTGTCGAGCCATATGTAGGCGCGCGCTGCAATTCCGATTTTAGATAATCGATACTTTTTCTCGGATGTTTGCGATCGCGATTATCTTTTGGTTCGCGCTGGGCATGATCGTCGGTGGAAACGAACGTTCGGAATCCGGCTGGTAGGTGCGGAAAGGGCTAATTGGACAAAGGCCGTCTACGTTCATCGCACTCTGACGCTAGTCGCCCAGGCTTTTCAATAACGCTCTCTTTAGCGGCGCCGCTAACCCCAACCGATTGCCAGATAACTGTCTTGTAGCTGTAAAAAGTCTGTGTTCTAATTCTGCCTAAATTTTTAGGCCGACCAGCATGCACCGATCGTGTGTGAGACCGGGTTGGCCTGACAAGCAAGTCACGGTTTCTTCTTCAAGGGCCATTACCCCTGACCAAGGTAGTGTTCATGGTCCAGCGGAAACCGCGGGGGACGAGCGCTAGAACTGCTACCAGCGCTCTATACGGTAGCCTGCCATCCGCGCAGGTTCGCCCAGCCCTGCTGTGGGTAGCCTGATTCAAAGAAAACTAAAGAAAGGCGCTCACGTTGACGACAACCCGTCAGCGGGGTTCTGCTCGCGCACAAGCTGCGAGCGTGATCCTGCGCGCTCTTCGACAGACTTTTGTACCTTGTGCCATACGCTCGCAAACGAAGCGGGCGCCAGCGTCGTTGTCCTCATAGTCAAGCATCTCCGGAGAGATCCATGTCGAACAGTTTGCAGAAATGGGTGGGGCGTAACCGTCCGCCGCGTGTCCAGATCACCTACGACGTCGAAGTCGGCGATGCGGTCGAGAAGCGTGAGCTTCCGCTCGTGGTCGGCCTGCTGGCGGACCTTTCGGGGCATCCGGCCACGCCGCTGCCCAAGCTCAAGGAGCGCCGTCTGGTCGATATCGACCGTGACAACTTCGACGAGATCATGGGCAAAATCCGCCCGCGACTCGACCTTTCCGTGCCGGACACGATGAAGGGCGAAGGCAATATCAAGGTCGAGTTGAAGTTCGAAAAGTTCGAGGACTTCCACCCGGAAAGCATCGTGAATCAGGTGCCGCGCCTTGCGAAGCTGCTCGAAGCGCGTCAGCAACTGCGTGATCTGCTCGCCAAACTCGACGGCAACGACGAACTCGATTCGATGCTCGAGCGCATCGTGCAGAGCAGCGAAGAACTCAAGAAAGTTCAAAGCCAGGCTCAAGCCAGCAACGCACCCGCGGCCGAGGCTGCAGGTGACGCACCGGCTGAATAAGCCACGACTGGCGTAACTGGCATAACGGGCGAAACCCAAACCGCCCAGTAGTGGGCGCAATGAACTTTCAAAGGTGATTCACATGGAAAGCACTAATGCAGCCGGCGCAGCCGGTAGCGAAGCCCAGACCCTCGACGCCTCGGCAGGCGCCGAGCTGAGTCTGCTCGAGCGCATCGTTCACGAAGGCAACATGGCCGTCGAGCCCTCGCAGAGCGGCTACGCGAAGCAACTGATCGGCCAGCTCGCGTCACAGATCCTCGACGAAGGCATGCGCACGAGCCCGGACAAGAGCGTCGTCGCGATGATCAATGAGCGCGTCGCCGAGATCGACAAGCTGCTCTCGGATCAGCTCAACGCGATCATGCACGACGAAGCGTTCCAGACGCTCGAAGCGTCGTGGACCGGCCTGCACGACATGGTCTATGGCACGGAAACGGGCCCGCGCCTGAAGCTGCGTCTCCTGAACGTGACGAAGAAGGACCTGCTCAAGGACCTCGAAACCGCAGTCGATCACGACATGAGCGCGCTGTTCAAGAAGGTCTACGAAGAGGAATACGGCACGTTCGGTGGCCATCCGTTCTCGATGCTGATTGGCGACTATTCGTTCGGTCGTCATCCGCAGGACATCGCCCTGCTGGAGCGCATCTCGAAGGTAGCCGCTGCGGCGCATGCCCCGTTCATTGCGGCGGCGGCCCCGAGCCTGTTCGACCTGAAGTCGTTCACGGACCTCGGTGTGACGCGCGACCTCTCGAAGACCTTTGAAAGTGCCGAACTTGCCGGCTGGCGCTCCTTCCGCGACTCGGAAGATTCGCGCTATGTGTCGCTCGTGCTGCCTTCGTACGCTGCGCGCCTGCCGTATGGCGCGAAGACGAAACCCGTCGAGAACTTCAACTTCGAAGAAGATGTCGACGGCAGCGATCACAGCAAGTACCTGTGGGCCAACTCCGCCTATCAGCTCGGCCTGCGCATTACCGACGCATTCGCGAAGTACAGCTGGGCGACCTCCATTCGCGGCGTCGAAGGCGGCGGCAAGGTGGAGAACATGGTCGCGCACGCGTACAAGACCGACGAGGGCGATGTCGTCCTCAAATGCCCGACGGAAGTGACGATCACCGACCGTCGCGAGAAAGAGCTGAATGACCTTGGCTTTATCGCGCTCGTGAACTCGAAGGGATCGAACTTCGCGACGTTCTTCGGCGGTCAGACGACCAACCGCCCGAAGCTGTACAACAAGGACGCAGCCAACGCTAACTCGCAGCTTTCGGCGCGCTTGCCGTACGTTCTCGCAGCCTCACGCTTCGCGCACTATCTGAAGGTGATGATGCGCGACAAGGTGGGCAGCTTCCAGTCGCGCGGCGATGTCGAGGCGTATCTGAACAACTGGATTGCGGACTACGTGTTGATCAATCCGTCGGCTTCGCACGAACAGAAGGCGCGCTTCCCGCTCGGCGAGGCACGCGTGGACGTGACGGAGGTGCAGGGCAAGCCAGGCGCGTATCGCGCGACCTGCTTCCTGAAGCCCCATTTCCAGATGGAAGAACTGACGGCGTCGATCCGTCTCGTCGCGGAACTGCCGGCAGCGGCGGCCTGATGATCGTGTGTGCGGCGCAAGCCGCACGCACGAGATGAATTGATCACCTATTGAGAAGAGACAGCTATGGATACCGTTCTGCTGCAGATAAAGGACATCAAGGGTAATTCGACACTGGAGGGCGCGAGCGAACATATCGTCCTGTATTCGTACTCGCTCGGCGTCACGATGCAGATGAACAACGACGTGGGCCGCACGGAACGTACGCTCGGTCGTCCGAACTTCATCGAATTTAACGTCAACAAGGCAACCGACCAGTCCACGCCGGCGCTTTACGCAGCTTGCGCCGGGGGCACGAAGCTCGGGGAAGCCAAGATTTCGATCGGGCGCAACGAAAACAGCAAGTTCATGCCGCTGATCGAGTACACGCTCAGCGACGCCATGATCTCGGCGATCACGACTTCGGGCTCCGGCGAATCGCAGGATAACGTGACGATCAACTTCTCGAAGATCACGACCACATACACGCAGCAAAACGTCGACTCGACGAAGAAGGGTACCGCGTCGTTCGGCTGGGATCTGGCCGCGAACAAGCCTATTACGGTGTCGGCTTCCTGATCCTCAACTGCGCACCGCCGGCGGAGTCTGGAGCTTTTCGGTCGGTGACACCCGGAGCTTTCGCTTGATGCCCGCAATCGTAATCGGTTCACCGATGCCATTGTTCGATCGCCTCGCCGCCAGCGGCGAGGCGCAGCTTGCCGGCGAAGACGGGCTGCGGGCGTCGATCGCGCGTGAACTCACGCGACTGCTCAATACACGCTCTCGTTTGACGTTCGACGAATTTGCCGAAAGCGACGGGAGCGTGATCGATTACGGCGTGCCCGATTTTTCGCACCGGTCGCTGCATTCGGGACCGGACCGTGATCTGATAGCCGCAGCGATCGGGCGGGCTATTTCGCTGTTCGAGCCGCGCCTCGCCAATGTCGAGGTTGCGTTTGCCTTCTCCGCTGCGCACGCGCAGCGGGCAATTCTGACCATCAGTGCTCAAATGCGTGCTGGCCAAAGCGTCACGCACGTGGCATTCGAGCTGGCCGCCAACGGCCATACGCTCGTCGCGGCGTGAGGTAAGCACTCAAGCTCACATGCCGGCCGACGACATCCTCCAATACTACAAACGCGAGCTTTCGTACCTGCGTCTGCAAGGTGCGGAGTTCGCGCGTCGCTACCCGAAAATCGCTTCGCGTCTCGCGCTGCACGGCACCGAGTCGCTCGACCCGCATACTGAGCGTCTCGTCGAGGCGACCGCATTTCTCGCCGCGCGCGTGCATCGCGATCTCGACCAGGAGTTCCCGCAGGTCGCTTCAGCGTTGCTCGAGAACGTGTGCCCGACGCTCGTGCAACCCGTACCGTCGATGACGGTCGCGCAGTTCGACCTCGATCCGAGCCAGGGCAAGGTGACGGCCGGTTTTGCCGTGCCGCGTCACACGGGCCTGCAGGCCCGCACGGAAACGGGCGACGCGTGTCGCTTTCGCACGGCGTGGGATACGGTGCTGTGGCCGATTGGCATCCGCCATGCGGCGTTCGGCGAAGACGCCACGCTGCGTCTCACGCTGGAATGCGCAGAGGGTGTCGACTTCGCAGAGCTGGAGATCAGGCAACTTCGCCTGCACCTCCACGGCGACTGGATGGTGACGATGCCGCTCTACGAACTGCTGGTGTCGGGTGTAACGGACGTCTCGGTGCGACCGGAAGGCGCAAGGGCGCCGTCGTTGTTGCCCGCGCGCGCGTGGCGCGAAGTGGGCTATGGCGAAGCGGACGACGTGCTACCGCGCCCACGCCACGCGCAGCCGGCGTATGCGCTGATGCAGGAATACTTCGCGTTTCCGCGCAAGTTTCATTTTTTCGATCTGCACCATCTCGAAGGACGGCTCGGCAAGGGACGCCGTTGCGAGATCGTGCTGCACCTGAACCGCACTCCGCGTGGTCTCGGCATGCTGCACGCGGGGCATTTCCAGCTCGGCTGCGCGCCCGTCATCAACCTGTTCTCGCAGACGAGCGAGCCGATCGTCGTGGATCACCGTCACTATGAGTACCGCCTCGTTGCGGACCAGCGGCGCGAGTCGATCACGGAGATTCACTCGATCGAGTCCGTCGTCGCGTCGCATCCGACTCTTGGGGCCGAGGCGGCGGTGCCGTGCTTTTCGGCCATCGATCACGTCGAGGCCGATGGCGACACCGTGTTCTGGTCCGCGCGCCGGGAGCATAGCCTGCGAGAGAACGTGCAGGGCACGGACATGTTCCTGAGTTTCGTCGATTCGGCCAACGTGCTAGCCGATCCCGGCGCACCCGTGATCTACGCGAACGTGCTGTGCACGAATCGCCGTCTTGCCGAACAGGTGCCAGTAGGCGCTCGCATGCTGATCGAGAAGGTCTCGCAGAACGTGCGCGTGCGCTGCCTTTACGAGCCGACCGCTCAGCGCAGCCCTGCACTCGGCAGCGAAACGCTATGGCGGCTGATCTCGCTGCTCACGCTCAACTATCAGTCGCTCGTGAGCGGCGCGACGGGCCGCGCGCAGTTGCAGGAAATGCTGCGGCTGTTCGCCTCCGACAGCACGCGCGAGCAGGACCAGATTCGCGGCATCCGCAGCGTGGAGGCCCGCAGCGCGACCGCGCATGTCGGCAGCGACGCATGGCGCGGCTATTGCCGCGGCACCGAGGTCGCCGTCGAGTTCGATCCCGAGACCTTCGTGGGCGGCTCGCCGTTGCTGCTGGGGGCCGTGCTCGCGCGCTTCTTCGCGATGTACACGTCGGTCAATTCCTTTGTACGGCTGGTGGTGCGCCGTGGAGACGAGATATGGAAGCAATGGGAGCCGATGACAGGCTGCCAGCAGCTGCTCTGATCGCGCGTCTCAAGGCGAATCCGCAGCGCTTTGATCTGTTCCAGGCGATCAGTCTGCTGGAGCGAGCCGCGCCGTGGGCGCGTGCGCTCGGCCGTGGCAATGGGCTGGGCGAGGCGGTCCGCCTCACCGGCCACGTGTCGCTTGCATTCGAGCCGAGCGACGTCCACAGCGTGCGCGAGAAGACGTCGGCGCAACAGGACGGCATGCCCTCTGACACCAGTGTGTCGTACGCGCCGCGTGCAACCTGGACGCTGTCCACGCCCGTGCTTACGCTCGCGGGCGCCAACGGCCCGCTGCCAATGGCGTACACCGAACTCGTGCTGGAGCGCCGCGCGCAGCGCGACACGGCGACGGCGGACCTGCTCGACATCTTCAATCACCGCTTTCTGTCGTTCCTGTATCGCAGTCGCAAGAAGCACTCGCCGGGGCTCAATTGGCGCTCGCCACACGCGAGCGCGATCGCGGCCTCTCTCGACGCGCTCAGCAATCTGGGCCTGCGCGACGGCATGCGCGGCCCGCGTGACGCGCGGCTGTGGTTGCGCCACGCAGGGCTGCTGAGCGCCGCGCCACGCTCGATGACGGGACTCGTCGCGATGCTTGCCGACCGCCTCGGGCTCGAAGTGCGCGGCGCGCAATTCGTCGGCGGCTGGCGCGAGGTCGACCGCGCCGACTCGCTGCGCCTCGGGCGCGCGGGGGCTGCGCGGCTCACCGGTGTGGCCGTGCTGGGGCGCCGCACGTGGGACCAGGCGAGCGGCATCTGCCTCGAGTTTCCCGGCCTGACCAGGGCGCGCTTCGAGGCGCTTTTGCCCGGCGGCGCCGATCACGCGCTCGCCGCGTGGCTCGTTCGCGCGTATCTGCAGCAGGATTTCGACGTGCAGTTCGTGCTGCATCTCGCGTCGCAAACCACCGCCTGCGAAGTCGGTGGCCCGCGCGCGTCCCGCCTCGGCTGGACGACGTGGCTGGGCGGCTCGCGCCATACCACTCACGCACCGGCACCGGTACGCCTCGCGCTGAGCGAGGCCGCCGCGCCCGCGCCGAAGGTTCACTAAGGAATCCGCGCATGGATATCGATATTCGCACGCTGTTGAGCCGCCTGAATCCGGAATGCAAGCTCGCGATGGAACAGGCCGCGCAGCTGTGCGTGCGACAGACGCATTACAACGTCGACGTCGAGCATCTGCTGCTCACGCTGCTCGAATCCGATGCGCCGGACCTCAAGGCCATTCTTGCGCACTTCGCCGTCAAGCCCGAAACGCTGAGCGCGCAGCTGCAGAAGACGGTTGATGGATTCAAGCGCGGCAATGGCCGCACGCCGGCGCTTTCGCCGAACTTTTCGCCGCTCTTCCAGGAAGCGTGGCTGCTCAGCTCGATGCTGCTCGGCGAGCAGCAGATCCGCTCGGGCACGCTCGTTCTCGCGCTGCTCGAAGTCGATACTCTGCGCGGCATGCTGCTCGAATCGGCCCCCGCACTGCTCAACTTCCCGCGCGCGGCCCTGCGCGACCGGCTCGCGGCGATTCTCGCGGGCTCGTCCGAAGATGCGGGCGGCTCGCACATGCCCGGCCAGGACTCCGAAGCGGCGCAGCCTGGCGCGGCGTCCGCGTCTGCATCGTCTGCGGCGCGAGAGACGGGTGCGATGCCGAACATCGCGGGCGGCGCTGGCGGAAGCGGCCGCAAGTCGGCGCTGGAGTTGTATACCGTCGACATGACCGGCCTCGCGCGCGAAGGCAAGATCGATCCGATTCGCGGACGCGACGCTGAAATCCGCCAGTTGATCGACGTGCTGCTGCGCCGCCGCCAGAACAACCCGATCCTCACGGGCGAAGCGGGCGTGGGCAAAACAGCCGTGGTCGAGGGTTTCGCCCAGCGCATCGTGCAGGGCGACGTGCCGCCCGCGCTCGTCAACGTGTCGGTGCGCTCGCTCGATCTTGCGCTGCTGCAGGCAGGCGCGGGCGTGAAGGGCGAGTTCGAGAACCGGCTCAAGTCGGTGATTGCGGAGGTGAAGGCGTCGCCGGTGCCGGTCATCCTGTTCATCGACGAGGCGCATCAGCTGATCGGCGCGGGCGGCAGCGAGGGCCAGGGCGACGCAGCCAACCTGCTCAAGCCGGCGCTCGCGCGCGGCGAGCTGCGCACGATCGCCGCGACCACGTGGGCCGAATACAAGAAATACGTGGAACGCGATCCAGCGCTCGCGCGGCGCTTCCAGGTGGTCAAGGTCGAGGAGCCGAGCGAGGCCGTCGCGATCGACATGCTTCGCGGCATGGTGCAGAAACTCGAAGAGCACCACGGCGTGGAAATCCTCGACGACGCGGTGCGCGACGCCGTGAAGCTGTCGCATCGTTACATCTCCGGGCGCCAGTTGCCGGATAAGGCGATCAGCGTGCTCGACACGGCGTGCGCCCGCGTGGCGATCGGCCAAAGCGGCACGCCCGAGGAAATCGAGGCGCTTGGCCGCACGATCGAAGCGGCCGAGCGCCAGCTTCGCATCCTGCGCCACGAGGCGGCCACGGGGGCCGATCGTGCTGACGCCATCGCTGTGACTACGAAGCAGCTCGACGACGCGCGCGCGCAGCGCTCGCGCCTCACCGACAAGCTCGCCACCGAAAAGCGCGCAGTGGAGGAGATCCTCGCGTGGCGCAAGAAGATTCGCGGCTATCTGTCGGACCCGGACAGCGCGGCCGATGGCGAGGATGCGGCATCGCTCGCGGTGAATCTCTCGCGCCTCGAAAAAGGCCTTGAAGCCATGCAGAACGACGAGCCGATGGTGCCCGTATGCGTGGACTCGGAGACGGTCGCCCAGGTCATTTCGGGCTGGACCGGCATCCCCGTTGGCCGCATGCTCGCCGACGAGCTGCACACCGTGCTGTATCTCCAGGACAAGCTTGCCGAGCGCGTAGTCGGCCAGGACGAAGCGCTCGACGCGATCGCGCGGCGCGTGCGAACGTTCCGCGCCGATCTCGACGATCCGGGCAAGCCGGTGGGTGTGTTCCTGCTCGTCGGGCCGAGCGGCGTGGGCAAGACCGAGACAGCGTGCGCGCTCGCGGACATGCTGTACGGCGGCGAGCGCAACATGATCACCGTGAACATGTCGGAGTTTCAGGAGGCGCACAGCGTGTCCGGGCTCAAGGGCGCGCCGCCGGGATATGTCGGCTACGGACGTGGCGGCGTGCTCACCGAGGCCGTGCGCCGCCGTCCGTATAGCGTCGTGCTGCTCGATGAAATGGAGAAGGCGCACCCCGACGTGCTGGAGCTGTTCTTCCAGGTGTTCGACAAGGGCGTGATGGAAGACGGCGAAGGCGTGCCGATCGACTTCAAGAACACGCTCATTCTGCTGACCTCGAACGCCGCGCAGGATGTCATTACCGAAGCGAGCCGGGGCGGCCGCCGCCCGCCGCCCGACGAGTTGATCGAGAAGCTGCGCCCGGCGCTGCTGCGGCAGTTCAGCCCGGCTTTTCTGGGGCGGCTCGTGCTCGTGCCTTACTACCACCTCGGCGACGCGCAGATCAACGCGATTGTGAACCTGAAGCTCGAACGGCTCGCGCAGCGCTTCGAGCGCAATCATCACGCTGGCCTCACGTGGGACGATGACGTGGCCACGCTGATCGCGCAGCGCTGCAAAGAAGTGGATAGCGGCGCGCGCAATGTGGACCACATCCTCACGCAGTCCGTGCTGCCGGAGCTCGCGCGCCAGGTCCTCGAGCGCATTTCGATTTCCGAACCATTTGGCGGCGTGCATCTCGCGCTGAGTCCGACCGGCGCGATCGAGTTCCGCTTCCTCTCCAGCGAGGAGGCGTAAGCGCATGTCGACGCCCAGCCAGTCGAACTGGTTTGCATCGGTCTCGACGCCGTTCGGCGCGGACGTGCTATTGCTCGACGGTTTTGGAGGCCATGAAGCGATCTCGGAGCTATTCAGCTTCGATCTGCGGATGCGTTCGACGAACAAGGCGCTCGCTCCCGACGAGATCGTCGGCAAAAGCGTGACGGTGACGCTCAAGGACCAGAGCGGTGTCGCAAGGTATTTCAACGGCATCGTGACGCGCTTCGCACATGCGGGAGCGGACGCGCAGCACGGCTTCTATTCGGCGGAGCTTGCGCCGCGCCTATGGTTGCTCACGCTCGGGCGGGACCGCGTGATCTGGCAGAACCAGTCGGCGCTCGACATCATCAAGAGTGTGCTGGGCACGTTCGGCGTCACCTTCGAGGACCGCACGAAGAGCAGCAGCGCCTATGGCGTGCGCGAATACTGCGTTCAGTACGATGAAAGCGCCTTTCACTTCATCTCGCGGCTGATGGAAGAGGAAGGTATTTTCTATTTCTTCACGTTCGCGGACGGTGCGCACACGATGGTGCTCGCCGACGACCCTTCCGCTCACGACGCAACTCCGGCCGGCAACCTGTATTTCGACGCCGACGCGAATACCGCCAGCAGCGCGAAGCGACTCGATTCGTTCGCGATGGCGCGGGGCGTCATACCCGGCGAGCACATCGTCAGCGACTACGACTACACCAAGCCGGCGACGATGATTTCATCGTCGAAGGGTTCGTCGAGCTTGCCGACCGGCGCGCGTTATACGTTTCCCGGCCGTGTGGCCACGGCCGGGCAGGCGACCCATCTATCGACCACTCAACTCGAAGCGCACAACGTCACGCAGCAGGTGGGGCAGGGCGCCAGCGGGTACTACGGCCTCGCCGCCGGCACCACGTTCACGCTCGGCGGGCATCCGGACAGTTCGCTCAACGTGAGCTATGTCGCGCGCTCGGTGCGGCATACGGCTTCGAATAACGCCTACAGCAACGAATTCGAGGTATTTCCTGTCACCGTGCCGTATCGCGCGCCGCTCGCGACGCCCCGGCCGCTCGTGGCGGGCACGCACACGGCGAAAGTAGTCGGCTCGACCGATGAGGAAATCTGGACCGACGCGCAAGGCCGTATCAAGGTCAAGTTCCACTGGGATCGCACAGAAGAGGCCGACCAGAACAGCTCCTGCTGGGTGCGCGTGGCGCAGTCGGTGGCCGGGCCGGGCTGGGGGCACCTGTTCCTGCCGCGTGTGGGGCAGGAAGTCGTCGTGAGCTATGTGGATGGAGATCCGGACCGGCCGCTCGTCACCGGGTGTGTCTACAACGGAGAGAACGCGACGCCCGTCACGCTGCCGGCGAACCAGACGCAGAGCGTGATGCGTTCCCGCTCGTCGAAGAAAGGCACGGCTGGCAACGAGATTCGCATGGAGGACAAGCTCGATTCGGAACAGCTGTACTTCCACGCGCAGAAGGACATGACAGTCGAGATCGAGAACGCTCTTTCGACCACCGTGAAGGCCGGCGACGAAACGCACACCGTGACGCAGGGCAATCGCACGATCTCGGTGAGCAAGGGCAACGAGTCGCACACCGTGAAGGGCACACGCACGCTCGACGTAACAGACGACGAAACGCACACGAACCACGCGAAGTTCACGCACAGCGTGACGGGCGATCACGCGCATACGGTCAACGGCAATTACACGCTGAAGGTGGGTGGCAATCTGGTAATCGAGGTGACCGGCTCGGTGAGTATCAAGGCCGGCTCGTCGTTCGCGAGTGAAGCCGGCACCACGCACTCGAGCAAGGCCACGACCACGCTGAGCACCGAGGGCATGACGGTTTCGCACAAGGCGTCGGCGCAGCAGACGGTCGACGGCGGCGGCCAGCTCGCGCTCAAGGGCGGCATTGTCCAGCTCAATTGAGGAACGCCATGTCCGCACCTATGCCTGCTACCGCCGCGTTGTCCGTCGCCGGGTCCGCCGAGGCCGTGCAGCCGACGGTGGTCGAGACGCACGATGACACGGGCCGCATCGTGAGCCGCACGGAACTCGTCAACGGTGTGCCGCACGGCGAGAGCGTGCAGTACGCCCCGAACGGAGGTGCGCTGCTGCGCGCGAGCTACGCGTTCGGCCTGCTCGACGGCATGTTGCGCACGTTCGACGCGCAGGGGCGCCCCGTGCAGGAAGCGCAGTACCGCATGGGCCAGCTCGATGGCGCAATGTCGGTGTATCAGGACGGGCGCCTCGCGGGCAGGCAGCAATACGTGGCAGGCGTGCTGCACGGCGAGAGCACGACGTACGCACCCTCCGGTCTCGTCACGTCGCGCATGACCTACGAGGCTGGCAAGCTCGAACGTGATGCGCTCTTCCTGCATGACGGTGTGGTGATACGACGCGCGCGCTTTGCGAAAGGCAGGCTCGAAGGCGAGACGCGCGAGTATGCCGCCGACGGCACGCTCGCGCAGAGCCTGCCGTACCAGGCGGACCTGCTGCACGGCACTGCGCGCCGTTACGCACCCGACGGGACCGCGACACACGAGCGCGTCTATCGCCAGGGCAAGCCGCAAGGCGACTGGCGAGCGCTCGACGCATCCGTGCCAAACGGCGACGCCGCGCGTGGGCCGCGCATCGTCAAGCAACTGGAAAAGTGGGTGAGAGGGTAGACATGGGAATTCAGGTGACTTCGGGCGCAACGCTCCAGTGCAGCTTCGGCGCCGCGCCTGCGACGCTGCAGGTGTTGCCGCTCAACCGCGTGATGGCGGGTGCGCCGGCGGCGAACATCATGGACTCCAAGCCGCTCGTCAACATCATGCCGTTCGGGCAATGCAGCTCGATGGCCAATCCCATGGTGGCCGCTGCCACGGCCGCGGCATTGGGCGCGCTCACGCCGATGCCATGCGTGCCCGCGACGGTCGCGCCGTGGGCGCCGGGCTCGCCGACGGTCACGATCGGCGCGATGCCTGCGCTACAGAACTCCTCGAAGCTGATGTGTATGTGGGCCGGCGTCATCCAGGTCGTCGCGCCCGCGCAATTCACCACGCTAACCGCCTGAGGGCGAGACAGATATGCAATACGTTTTTTCGATGACTTCGCGCATGGTGACGATCGCCGTGAGTTGCGCGCTCCTGCTATGCGTGCTGCTGTTCCTGCTCGGTATGGAGATCGGCGCTCGCATGAGCCGCCCGCCCGCGCAGAGCGCCGCGCCCGTCGCCGTTTCCGTCGCGCCGCAGTCCGGCGCAGCCGCCCAGTCTTCGCTCGACACCGGCGATATGGCCGCTGCACCCGCACCCGCTTCTTCGACTCCTTGAGACCGCCAATTCCATGTCGTCTTTCTTTTCCGCTTTTCTGCCCAATGACGTGCGCGGCTCGCGAACCGCGCTCCAGATGGGCGCCCTGTGGCGCAGGATCGGCGCATCGCTCGCTGGCGCCGCGCTTGCCGTCGCAGCAGGTACCGCCGCTGCGACGCCGGCGAGCCCCAGCGCGCCCGTCGTCGCGAACGCAATCGCGGCTCCGGCCCCGGCCAGTGCGCCCGTCACCACGTCGACCGGTCTCGTCCAGATGCCGGACGGCCGCCTGCTCACGCCCGAGTTCGCACGCATCATCGGCCGCGGCGAACTGGTGGTTGCAGTGCTGAGCGTGGACCAGCCGCCGTTCTTCGAGGAACGCAACGGCAAGCTCGAAGGTCTCGACATCGATCTCGCGCGCGATATGGCGAACAAGCTCCACGTGAAGGTGCGCTTCAACCGCGACGCGCATACCTTCGACGACGTCGTGAGCCTGCTCGCGCGTGGGCAGGCCGACATCGCGGTGAGCAAACTTTCGCGCACGCTCACGCGTGCGACGGTGATCGCATTCAGCTCGCCTTATCTGCGCCTGAATCGCGCGCTGCTGCTCAACCGCGTGAAGTTCGCGCAACTCGCGCACGGCCGCTCGGTGCCCGAGGTCGTGCGCTCGTTCGACAGCACTATCGGCGTAGTGGCGAACTCGTCGTACGCAGGCTACGTCGTGAACAATTTCCCGCATGCACAGGTACGCAGCTATCCGACCTGGGACGACGTACTCAAGGCGCTCAACGCGGGGGAAGTCACGGCCGCCTATCGCGACGAATTCGAAGTCAAGCGCGTGCTCAAGGTCGATCCGACCGCTTCGCTGCGCCTGCGTGTAGTGACGCTGCAGGATCTGGAAGACACCCTCGCGATCGGCGTGAACGTGAACGATCCAGCCCTGCTTTCGTTCGTCAACCAGTTTCTCGCCGAGCGCAGCGTCAAGCTCGACGTGAGCGCGGTTCTCCAGGCCGCGGACCACTAATCCAAAACTCTGCGAAAACAGCACGAGAGAGACCACCATGAATTCCAGCAGGATTTACGCATTCGTTCTCAACCCTTGGGTGGTGATCGGCAGTCTCGCGCTTGGCGGCGCGTTTGGCCTGTTTCTGCCGGACCTGGCGCAAAAGCTCGGCTTCATCGGCGATATTTATGTCGACCTGCTGAAGATGACGACATTGCCGTTCATGATCTCCGCAGTGATTTTCAGCCTGCAGAGGCTCTTTCGCGATGGCGGCACGTCGCGGCTGCTCATGCGCGTGATCTCGGTGTTCCTCGGCGCATCGGCAACGGTCGCCGTGGTCGGTGCGATCGTGCTGCTCGTCATGCACCCGGGCGCCAATATCTCGACGGCGACGATGCAGACCTTCGGCCTGATGGTCGGTAACGACACTTCAACAAGCGACACGGTCATGAACCTGTATGGCGCCGACCTCCCGGCCAAGTCGCTGAATTTGTCCGACGTGCTCGCGAGCCTTGTACCCACCAACATCTTCGCGGCGCTCGCCAACGGCGATGCGCTGAAGGCGCTCGTGTTCGCGCTGCTGTTCGGCCTGGCAGTGGGCCGCGTGCCGGAGCGCATCTCGGTGGGCCTGAGCCAGTCGCTCGAAACCATCTATCACGCATGCCAGAAGCTCATGCACTGGCTCAGCTACCCGCTGCCGCTGATTCTTTTTTGCATGAGCGCGGCGCAGCTCGGCAAGTCGGGTGTGGGGCCCCTGCATGCAATGCTGCAGTTCGTGCTGGCTTTCTTCGTCGCGTCGGCGCTGCTGCTGGTGCTCGCGGCCGTCATCATCTGGAAGCGCTCGAGCCATAGCCTTGGCAAAACCCTCGACGCGCTGCGCGCGCCGTTCGCGCTCGCGCTCGCCACGCGCAACAGTGCGGCCTGCATGCCGAGCATGATCGAGAGCCTCGCGGACGGACTGGGTTTCGCGCGCTCGCGCGTCGAGCTGCTCGTGCCGCTCACGATCTCGCTGTTGCGCGTGGGACCGATGGTCTATTACGTGTGCGCGACGCTCTTCATCGCGCAGCTCTACGGGCATTCGCTCGGGCTGGTCGAGGTGGTGACGGTGCTGCTCGCCTCGGTGCTCGCGGGCTTCGCGTCGGCGGGCATGACGGGTCTCGTGACCGTCTCTCTCGTGGGCATGACTTGCGCGTATCTGCGCCTGCCGTTCGAGGCCGCGTTCATCCTGTTTCTCGCCGTCGATCCGATTTGCGACATGCTCCGCACACTCGTGCTCGTGATCGGCAATGCGGCGGCTGTTTCTGTGATCTGCCCGCGTCCGCTCAAGATCTAGGAGCCTCTGATGGCAATGATCGGCATTCTTGGCGGCATGGGACCGCTTGCGACCGTCGACTTCATGGACAAGATCGTGCGCCTGACCCATGCGAACAGCGACCAGGAGCATCTGCCGCTGCTGGTGGCGAACCTGCCGCACATCGAGGACCGCTCGAGCGCGATCATCGACGGCGGCGCCGATCCGTTGCCGGCGCTGCTCGACGGCATCGATCTGCTGAACCGGAACGGCGTGGGGCTGATTGCGATTCCGTGCAACTCGGCACATCACTGGTACGAGCCGATGCGCGCGCGCAGCAAGGCGCCGGTTCTGCACATCGCGCAGACGTGCGTGGCGGCCGTGCCGCGCGCAGCGCGCCGCGTGGCGTTGCTCGCCACCGGCGGCGCGCTCGTTTCGGGCTTCTACCAGCAGGCGCTCGCCGATCTCGACATCGAGCCCGTGCTGCCAGACGAATCGATGCAGTTGCGCGTCGCGGCGTGCATCCGCGAGGTGAAGGCGGGCAAGCTCGATGCGGCCGGCGCCCACCTCGAAGACGTGCTGATCGCGCTCGCGAGCCAGGGTGTGGGCACGGCGCTCATGGCCTGCACCGAGATTCCGCTGGCAGCGCGGCACATCGCGTCGCCTCCGCTCATCCTCGTCGACAGCTCGCTCGAACTCGCGCGCGCCACTGTGAAGTACGCGTGCGAGCGCGGCTGGAACCGTCCCGCATGAAAGCACTGCATATGCTCTCGCAGAGCACGCTCGGACTGATCGTCTGCCTCGCGGCGGGCGGGCTGTGCGGCGTGTTCGCCGAGCCGGCCGGCGCGGCCGCGTACTTCGTCGGGCAACTGTATCTGTCTGTCGTCAACATGGCGGCGATTCCGCTGCTGGTCGTCGCGACGTTTTTTGGGCTGCGCCAGGTGATCGCGCTGCCGCGTCCGCGCACACGGGTGGGCACCATCATGCTGCTCGCGTTCGCCCTCGTGGTGTTGAGCGGGATCGGCGGCACGCTGATCGGCGTGCTCGCCATGCCCGGTCAGCATCTGTCAGCCGAGGCGCATGCGCATCTCGGCGAACTCGTGCGCAATAGCGCGAGCGCGGACGAAGTGCGGGTCGCGCTGTTCGACCGCGGCGCGGGCAGCGCCAGCGCCGGGTCGGGCCTGATCGGTGTCGACGATATCTTTCCTGACAACTTTTATCGCGTGCTGGCGCAGGGGCATTCGCTCGGCATTCTGACCGGCACGATCCTGTTCGGCCTGGCGTTCGCGGCGCTCTCGCGCGAGCAGACGCGCATGCTGAGCAGCGTGTTCGAAGGCGTCTACCGTGCGCTGGAAACCATCATTGCGCAGGCGAACCTGCTGATTCCGGTGCTGGTGTTCGGCGTTGCCGCGCATCTCACGTCGCATACGCAAGGGGTGACGCTCGAAGCGATGAGCAGCTTCCTGCTGTGCTTCGCGCTCTCGGCTGTCGCGCTCGCCATCCTCGCGCTCGCGACCATCGCGGCGCGCGCCAGGCAGCCGCTGCTGCAGGTGCTGAGCGGCCTGAAGGCGCCGCTGCTGATCGGCCTGACCTCGGGTAGTGCGACCGCGCCGATCCCGCACACGATCGAGGCGATGAGTGAGCGCCTTGGTTTCAGCCGCGGAGTAGCGGAACTCGTGGTGCCGTTCGGCTCGGTGTTCGTGCGCGCGGGCTCGGCGCTCTATTACGCGCTAGCGACGGTATTCGTCGCCAATCTCTACGAGCGGCCGCTCGGAGCTGGCGAAATCGCGCTCGTGTGTGCCGCGGCAGTCGTGGCGGCCTTCGTTTCGGCGGGGCAGAGCGGTGTGGCCGCCGTAGGGTACACGGGCGTGGTGCTGTCGATGCTGCATCTGCCTACCGAGGCGGCAGCCGTGCTGTTCGTGTCCGTGGATCTGATCTGCGAAGGGCCGCGCAACGTGCTGAGCCTGCTTTCGGTTTGCACGGTGATCGCACTGGTGTCGGCCGGACTGCCCTCCGAGCGTCAGGTAGCCGTGCAGGTGCAAGGCGGCGCGGCGGGGTTGAGCCCCGTGCTGCGCTTCACGTTCACGCGCGGGCAACTCGCGCTGGCGGCGGGCTGCGCGGTGATGGTGGCCTCGCTGATATTGCTGATGGGAATTGGAGTAGGAGCGAGATGAAGAAGGTGGGATTGCGTTTGCGCGCACGGCTCGCGCGCGGTGCGGCCGCATTGCTGGCGGCCTCGGCGGTCGCGCTGGCGGTCGGCGGCTGCAGCATGCTCGGCTTGAGCGGCGAGAAGGCGAAATGGTCGCAAGTGACCTTCACCGCCAGTGACGACGTCAACAACAACAGCCCCGTTGCCGTAGATGTCGTGCTCGTCAGCGACGCCGCGATGCTCGCGCGGCTCGCCGAGATGCCGGCGTCGAAATGGTTCACGGCGCGCGACGACCTCGTGAAAACGTATCCGAAGAACCTGCGCTATCGAAGCTGGGAAATCGTGCCGGGCCTGCATCTGGACGTGAGCGGCGACGCATTCGCGGGCTCGCGTGTGGCGGGCGCGTTCGTGTTCGCCAACTATCAGGACCCGGGCGCCCATCGCGCGCGGATCGAGCATTTCAGCGGCCATATGGTGGTGCAGCTGGACAGCAACAACCTTACCGTCGTGGATTCGAAATGATGCATGACCGCAATATGGCAGTACCCGAGCGGATTGAGTGGTTCGAGGGCATGTTGCTCTCGCCCCAGCATTTTCAGCAGATGGCCTCGCGCACCGATGCGCTCGTGGCGTGGCAGACGCTCGCGGCGGCGCCGTTCAGCTGGGGCGTGCGACGCCTCGTGTTCGACAACGGGCTGCTGCCCGCAGGGCTGCTGCGCGTGCTGGAACTCGACGCGATCCTGCCCGATGGCACGGCCGTCACCTACCATGCGCAGGCCGCGGGCGCGGAGCGGCTGGAATTGTCGCTGGAGCCGTTCGCCGACGCGCTTTCGAACGGGCCGCTCGACTTCTATCTCGTGCTGCCCGGCGCATCGACGATGCGGCGAGCGGCGCAGGTCAGGCGCTTTCGCTCGACGTCCGTCGCGCCCGTGGAGGACCTGGTGTCCGACGCGCCGCCCGCCGACATTGCGCGCCTCGTCCCAAACCTTGCGCTGGCGGCGGGCGAGTTGCCATCGGCGATGCACGTGTGGCTGCGGCTTGGTTCGCTGTACAAGGACAACGAAGTCGTGCGGCTAGGCGAACACCAGCCGCCGCTTCTCGAAGTCGCCCGTGACAATCCTTTGTGGACGAGCGTGGCCTCGCTGCTGGGTCAGTTGCGTGGCAAAGCAGCATTCGTCGCGCGGCAGACCGCGAATCCTTCGTCGCGGGTTGACGATCGTCTTACACAGCTGGAGCTGAAGGACCGCTTGCGCAGTCTGCTGAGCGCGCTGCCGCTTGCCGAAGCGGTGCTGCGCACGCCGCATCTGCATCCGCTTGCGCTGTATCACGCGCTTGCCGCACTCAACGGTTCGCTCGCCATGCTCAAGCCCGGTGGACTACCGCCCGTGCCGCCCGACTACGATCACGGCGATCCGCTGTCGGTGTTCACGCCGCTGCTGCGCTCGCTGCGCGAGTCGATGTCGGAGGTGAACGAGGAGCATCGCGAGCACAAGTTCGAATTCCGCCATGGTGCGTTCGAAATCACGCTGCATCCGGACTGGATCGGCGAACGGCTCGTCGTGGGCCTGCGCGGCCAGTCCGATCGCGACCTGCTCGCGTGGATGGACGGCGCGGTGATCGGCTCGCAGTCGGTCTATGCCTCGCTGCGCAGCCGCCGGGTGCTCGGCGCGGCCCGGCGCGGCATTGACTATGCGGAAGATCTCGGTTTGCGCTCAGGCTCGGGCTACCTGCTGTTCGAGGTGACGGCGGAGGCCGCGCTCGTGCTCGCGAGCGAAACGCTTGTCATCGGTAACCCCAACGAAGGAACAAGCGCGCAGCGACCGCAGGAAATGCTGCTGTTCGTGAAGGGATGATGCAAGCAACGATGAACGCAATGAAGACGTTAAACGCGAAGGCACGCTGAGCATGGCACGCATCCGACCAGAAGCAGAAGAAGACGATCTCGTGACGGAGCAGTTCCGCACCTTCCTCGACGAGCTGATGATGGCTCAGGCGCGCTTCTCCGAACTGCCCGACGCAGACCCGGATCTCGCCGCGCAGGGATTGAGCCGGCACCTGCTGAACCTGCTGGAGATCCAGACGCTGCAATCGCGGCGTGACAGCACGCGCTTCGAAATGGAGATCGTCGCGGACGCGCGCTACCTGAAGGCCGTGCTCGCCGATGAAATCCTGCTGAATACGCCGTGGGCCGGACGCGAGCGCTGGACCGCGTATCTGCTCGAATCGACGCTGTTTCGCACCAACGTGGCGGGTGACCTGGTGTTCCGCCGCATCGAGCAACTGCTGTCCGAGCGCGAAACATCGCGCCGCAGCATCGCACGCCTTTATCTGTTCTCGCTCGCCATGGGCTTCCAGGGCCGCTTTCGCGGCGCGGACGCCGCCGAGCGCCTGCGCAGCTACCGGGAGGAACTCTACGAGTTCGTCTATCAGCGCCGCGCCGATCTGGGCGGCCGCGACCGCGTGCTTTCCGAGATCGCCTATGCGAACACGCTCTCGCATGTCGCGCCGCGCAAGCTGCCGACCGTGAGCCGCTGGGCGATGATTTTTATGCTGGTAGCCGTGTCGCTGCTGGCGATTTCCGAGGTGCTCTGGCTGTGGCAGTCGTGGCCCGTGCGCGAAGCCCTGCACGCCGACCCCGTGACGGGGGTGAGCCGATGAATCCGAACCATGTGATGCTCGCGCGTTCAATGACGTCGTCGAATCTGTTTTTCGTGGGGGCGCGTTCATGCTGACGAGCAACCTGTTCCTGCTTTCCATCGCGGTGCTTACGCTCGTTGCGTGCGCGGTGCTCGGCGCGGTGATTTACTTCGCGTTGCATGGCTCGCACACGAAGCCCAGCGCGGAACGCAAGATCGTGCGCCTGCGCTCGGACTCGCTGCGTAGCGCCTTCCGCCAGGCCGTTGAACTCATCGAAGGCAACATCGCCACGCGCGCCGAGCGCTACAACATTCCGTGGATCATGATCCTCAACGAGGGCGACGATCCGCGTCCGCTGCCAATCGCCCAGGCGGGCGTGGCGAGCGTCCTCGGCGCCGACGCGGCGAGCCCCGCGGCCACGCAGGGCATCTCGTGGCACTTCTTCGATCGCGGCATCGTGGTGGACATCAAGGCGGCCTATCTGGGCTCGCCAGACGATGATGGCGACGGTAAGCCATGGGACGAATTTCTGAGCCTGTGCCGCAATTATCGCCAGCAGCGTCCGTTCGACTCGGTGGTCATCACGGTGCCGGCCGCTACTCTGCTGGCTGACGATACCGACGCACGCCTCGAGCTCGTACGCCACGCGAAGCTCGCGCACCGCCGCCTGTGGCTCGCGCAGAATCGCTTTGCGATGCGCTTTGCCGTGTACGTGGTGGTGACCGGCTGCGAGTCGTTACCGGGCTTCGCGACGTTCGCTCGCGCGCTGCCCGAGCCGCTGCGCGCGAGCATGCTCGGCTGGTCTTCGCCTTACGATCTCTCGACCACCTACCAGCCAGGCTGGGTCGGCACGGCGATGAACAGCATCATGCGCTCGGTCTCGGACGCGAGCGCCGAGTTGTTCGCGCTCGATTCCTCGCACCTCGATGCGCGCCAGTTCCTGCAACTGCCCTCGCGCATCGACGCGATGCGCGCTCAGCTTCAGCTTTACGTCGACGAGCTGCTGCGCGCGAGCGCGTATCACGAGCCGTTCTTCTTCCGCGGCATTTACCTGACCGGAGATGCGAGCGAATTCGCGCAGTGGAGCGTGACGCAGGCCACCAAGCCGACGGTGGAGGGTGACGCACTGTCCGCGCTCGAAGCGCCCTCCGGCGAGTCGCACGACGCGCTGACGGCGTATGCGGGGAGCGGCTCTCTCCATGCAGCGGAAAATATGCACAGCGCGGAGATGGGCGACGGCCGGCGCGAGCCTGGCGGCCAGTTCAACGATCTGATGCTGCAGCCGGCATTCCTGCGCGATCTGTTCGAGAAAAAGATCTTCCTCGAATACGGCCTCACGCGGCCTTCCCGTTCGCAGCACCTCACGCGTCCCGTGCTCAACCGCGCCCTACGCTGGGGCGGCATTGCTCTGCTGGGAGGCTGGGGGCTCGGGCTCGTCATCGCGACGGTGCAGCTTAGTCATCGCAACGGCGAGCTGGTCGCGGCACTTGGCGCCCTGCGGCGCGACTCGGCTGAGCGAGCGAACGCCGCGCAGCAAGGCCAGGATCTGCCCGCCGACTGGTATCGCCGCAAGGCGCTCGCGTTGATCGCGATGAACCAGAACCTCAGGACGAGCAGCGGCTGGACGATCTTCATGCCGGGCTCGTGGGGCTTCGTCGATGACCTGAACGCACGCGTGAAGGATCGCTTCGAGCGCGAGTTCGGCGAGATCGCCGTCGCCGCACTGGAGCGCGAAATGTACGCGCACGTTAGCCAGCTCACGGGCGTGGGGCGCGATCCAAGCTCGGGTCAGCTCATCATCGGCGACGACTGCACGGCGCCCGATGCTGGCCGCGTCGGCGCGCCGCTCGGTCTTGCGGTCGACGATCTGCCGCAGATGCACGCCCTCCAGCTCTATGTGCACAACGTCGATCAGCTCGACGCCGCGCTGCAGGCGCTACAGCGATTGCAGCAACCCGCGCCCGACAACGCGGACTCGTTGCGGCTCGTGGTGCGCTACGCGCTCGGCGCGGACCTTCAGGGCAACGTGGCGGGCAGCGTGCCTTACTTCTACCGCGATCAGGACCGCCGCAGCGTAACCGGCAACGGTACGGCCGGCGTCAATCTCGCGGCCGTGCAGCAGGCGCTGCGCTGCACGCTCGACAAGGGCGCGCAGCAACTCGACGCCGCCATGTTCACGGGCAATCCACTGCTGGTCGCGGAGCGCTCCATCTCCGATCGACTGGGTAGCCTCACCGTAGCCGACTCGGGCGCAGGCGACTTTACGAAGCTCACGGACGGCTATCGCGCGGTGGTGGCAGGGATCGACACGCAGCGCGACCTGCTCGCTTCGGGTAAAGGCGGGTGGATTCACCAGACGCAATTCACCCCGGGGCCGACGTACGACCGCACGCTCGCGCACGTGGCGCAGAGCCGCCTGCTCGGCGCTGACCTCGCGGCGCAGATTCGCCACCGCGACGACAGCGCTTTCCAGGCCTTCCGCAGCGAGTTTGCGCTGCGCTTTGGCAGTGCGGACAGCGGCATCGTCTGGATCGACAAGGACGCGCGCTACAGCATCTCGCCGGCCCGGGCCGCATTGCGCGACGGCTTGTCGGGGCTGTTGAGTCAACCGTTCATGATCGCGCCGCGCAACCGCGAATTGCCCACCCTTACCGACGGCTCGACGATCGTGTGGGACCGCGCACAGCTCGACCAGGCGCTCGCGTTGGGCGACGTGCGCAAGCGTTTCCTCGCCGAGGGTCTTGCGAATCTGCCGGCGGCGGCGCGCCCCGGCATCGAGACCGCACTCGATCTCCAGTTCGCGCGTCTGATTCTCGACCAGACCGCGGCGGCCGCAAACGTGACCACGGCGCCGGCCGACCTCGACAGCGCAGCGTTCGAGGCGGCGCGCGCGCGACTCACGCGTATCGACGCGCTGCTGACTGAGCTTCACGCGAACGCGCAACTGGAGGATATCGACACGCTCGTGTCGAACGACGCCATGGCGCACCTGCGCCGCGTGGACGACGCGCTCACGCAATCCGAGCTGTACGCGACGCGCCAGGACGTGAGTGCCGACAGTGCGCACAACTCGCGCTCGCCGATTCTCGCGGCGTTCGGCGTGGCCGATGCGGCCGCGCTCGCGCCGTATCTCGACCAGCAGTCGTCGCGTGCGCTGATGCTCGGCAAACAGGCTTCGGTGTATCTCGCCGCGCTCGATCCGAGCGGCGCCGCTTCGCCGCTCGCGCAGCGCTGGCAGGCGATCAACCGCGACCTGGAGCGCTATCGCCTGAAGAACCCGAACAGCAGCCTGTTGCGTCTCGAACAATTCGCGCTCTCGGTGGCGGCCGATCCCGGGCCGGCGGGCTGCATGTCGAAGTTCACCGGCCGGCCCACCACGAACGGCGGTGATGACTACTTCGCCACGCTGCACGCACGGCTGTACGATCGCCTGCTCGCGCGTTGCAGCCAGGGTTATGTGTTCGACATGCGTCGGCAGTGGGGCAATTTCGCCACGGCGTTCAACGAGAGCGTGGCAGGGCGCATGCCGTTCGACAACGGCGACATGCTGCGCGTGGCCACGCGTAATAGCGGCATGCCGGGGGTGGCCGACTTCGGCGAACTGGGGCAGGTGCTCAAGCGCTACGAGCCGGTCTCGGAGACGTTCCATGCGTCGGGTGCGGGTGCCTCGTCGGCGATGACGAACTACAAGGTGCGCCAGTTCATCGAGAACTTCGACCAGGTGAAGACGCTGCTCGCGCCGCTCTATCCGTCCGACGATGGAGCGGCCACCGGCTACGACGTGAACGTCGAGTTTCGCGCGAACCGGAACGGCGAAGTCGCGGCGAACCAGATAATCGACTGGACGCTCACCATCGGCTCGCAAAGCCTGTCGATGAATGAAGCGCCACACGCGCTGCACTGGGACTTCGGCACGCCCGTCTCGCTCGTGCTGCGCTTCGCGAAGGACTCGCCGCTGGCGGCGGCAGAGGACGCACAGCAGCGCGCCTACTCGACGGATGGGCGCACGCTCACCTGGCAGTTCTCCGATCCGTGGGCGCTCATCACGTTCATCAATCGCCAGCGCGCGGCCGACGCCAGCGGCCGCGGCGAACGCGCTTCGCAACTGCTGAAAATCGAGTTCCCGCTGGGCACGGCGAACCCCGCCGACCTTTCGTTATTGCCGAAGCAGGCCCATGGGCGCGTGTATTTGCGCATCGCGCTGATGCCCGCCGGCAAGAAGACACCGCTGCCGTGGCCCGGCAGCTTCCCGGTGCGCGCGCCGGAATGGAGCGCACTATGAAACAGGCATTTCCCATGGATGTCGAGCTGGGCCTTCACGTGGATTTTGACGCGTTGTTGGCGCCCGTTCCCGATAGTGAAGACGGCGCAGGCGTTTCGCTGCGCTACGACCCGGTGTACCAGCAGATCCGCGAAGCGCGCCACCAGGACGATGCGAGTGTGCCAATGGGCGAATGGGAGCGCCCGCTCGTCAAGGCCGACTGGAAGCGCGTCGCGGCGCTGAGCAGCGACGCTCTCGCGACGCGCAGCAAGGACTTTCAGCTCGCCGCGTGGCTGTGCGAGGCATGGACGAATTTGCATGGTGTCGAAGGCCTGATGACTGGGACACGCTTGCTGACGGCACTCGTCGAGCGTTACTGGTCGAGCGCATGGCCGATGCTCGAAGCCGGCGATGCCGATGCACGCGTAGCGCCGTTCGTCTGGCTCAATGACACGCTGGCTCTCGTGCTGACGCTGCACGTGCCGTTACTTGTCATCGACGAGCGCGAGCCGGCGCAGGTCAACCTCGACGAGTGGCAGCGTGTCGTGCTGGACGGCGGCGATGCCGGGGCGGCGAACCTCACACGCGATCTACTCGACAAGCACGTGAAGAGGGGGCGCAACCTTCCTGCGCTCGTATCGCTTCATCGACAACTGGAACTGGCGCGAGCGGCGTGGGGGAATTTCGGGCATCTGCTCGATGAATTGCTGCTAGACGACTCGCCGCATCTTGGCCGGGTCGATGACGTTCTGATGCGTCTGACACGCGCCGTGAGCAGCCTGTGCGGTTCTCAGGCGCTATCCGCCGCGCCGCAGACAATCGCGGCGGACGACGCCGGCGAAAACTCCGCGCGTGCGTCAAGCGCGGCTACACACCTCGCATCGATGGAAAACGCCATGAGCCATGCCACGCTGGAATTACCGTCGCCGATCGCTGCTATCAGGTCTTCGCCCGCGAGAGTGGAAAGCCGCGCGCAGGCCTATGACTTGATCGAACTCGTGGCCAGTTACCTGGCCGAGCACGAGCCGCATAGCCCGACTCCGTATTTGCTGCGACGCGCGGTGTCATGGGGTGCGATGTCTCTACCGGAGCTGATGCGCGAGGTCTTGCGCACAGAAGGGGATACCTCACGATTCTTTGCGATGCTCGGACTCGAATAACGGATTCATTTTGAATTTTCCGAACACACAACTGTGCGTTCATATCATGCTTGATCGGGGGATGACATGGCTGAGCGGTTTAACGCAGATCCGTTTGTGCAGGCTGAGGCGGAAGTCAATAACAAAAGCTGGGATGAGCAGATTCTTCATTCAAGACTCTTTCACAGCACCCGCAGTGCTTTTACGAGCCTCTTTTCGTCAGATAGGGGGTCTGCCGCCAGCAAGGGTATTGGGGCTGCCATTGGCATCGGAAAGCTGTTTCTGTCCTTGATCCCTGTGCCCGTTGTCGGCTCGGTTGCGGGAGCGATCATCGAGGGCGTCAGTGACTTCGCTCGCGGCAAAAGGCTCGAAAGTAACCTCGATGCCGCTAAAGCTGCCGGGGATAAGGCCAACCTGGCGAAATTCGAAATCAAGGATCTGACGGTAGAGAACCTCGACCGGTATCGATGGAAGGTCGCACATGCGTTCGAGTCGCTGAACGGTGGCATTGCGGAGTTCAATAAAAAGCCGCCTGCGGACCGGACCTGCGATGACATCTATGCGATGGCGCTTCTGATTCAACAGGTCGAACGTCGAAATCAAAAACTTCGGGACGAACTGGGGAAATTCAAAATAGCTCTGGATCACGTGGAAGAATGGATCGGAGATCTGGAAAGAAAGCAGTCCGTCGATATGCATAAATTAAAGGAAAGCCTTAAGAAAGGCACCAGCGATACCGTAAGGGAATACGGGGGGCACAAGGGTTCGAACGAGGCCGAGGCCACGAAGATATTGGCGGCGCATGCCACCTGCGAAAAATGGTGCTGCGTCAAGGAAACGGCGAAGTACGATCCCACCAGCTGGCCAAAGCTCAAAAGCAGGATAGGCGCAGTTTCACTGGCGGCGGCGCCGGTGGCTTTTTCGGCGGTCACGGTTAAGGCTGGCGACTATCGAAACGACTCGAGTAACTCGAGTATGAAATAGGGTAGTGGCGGGCAAGCGTGATTGCGCATCGGCTCGCTCACCGAGCATCCATGTTCGCGTTGCCTGAAGTTCAATGCGGAGAATTCGATCCCGCACAGCAGCCGTTCATCGCTGATATTGACGTTGCGCGGCTCGCGCCCTCGACCGGCCTCATTGGAGAAAGAAGATGGGCAGTGCACGCACCGTACCGAAATATGCCAGCAAGCGTGGCGCCTATTGCGCGACCGAAGACGACCTCATCCCGCCGGGAATGCGTCTTCTGTTAAACAGTTTCGCGCCAAAGCAGATCAAGGAGATTCAGAGCGACCAGGACGCTACCACTTGGGAAAAAGCCGCGCTGGGCCTGCTCGCAGACGAGGATCAGCAGACGAAAGTCGGTTTCCAAAAAATTTCGTCCGTCGAGATCAACGGCGCCTACGTCCTATCCGGGACAAGCACGGGTCACGACTTGATGCCCCGCGATGTCCGCCTCCTGGCCGACGAGCTCCATGTCGCGGGACCGAACGTCGACATCACTCAGCGCACTCCGCCGGCCGAGTTGAGCGCACCTCATACTGGTGTCCACAACGTCCACCGTCTGTACCTGTCGGCGGCGTTCCGCTTGCTCCTTGGCAAGGGAGGGAACACCGGCGTGGCCGCACTGATTGTGTCCTCGCAGGGGCAGATCCTGGCCTGGGGAAAGAAGAACAGTGACCATCCGTTGCTGCACGCGGAAACCAGCGCGCTGCTGATGTACGGCAGGCGCTTGCCGGCAGGCACACGCATCTACTCGACGCTTAAGCCCTGCAAAATGTGCCGCGCCGCGATCGAGCATTTTTCCACGGAAAATGACTTCCTGGCCTACTACGGCCAGGACGATCCGACCGCAGCGGCGTCGGGCCGTGTAGACAGCGCGAAATATGTGCACATGGCACATACGACCACCGTCGGCGAACGGCCCGTTTGGGATTTAAAGAGCACCGGAATAAAAAGATCGGTCTCATTCAACCTTAATGACAGATTCGATACGGCGCATAGCAGGGATCGGAGCCTCGGCATCATTGACTTCATTAAGGGCGAGCGACAGACAAGTCAGCTAAACATGGCGGCTGGCTACCTGGCCATCAAGCAGAGAAAGTACACCGATCCGTAGCGATCCGACCCGACGCTATCGGATCGGTACAACACGAACGTCGAGAAATGCCTGGACCACATCGTCAAAGTCATGGCGCAGTTGGGGATTCCAGTGCTGCGCGGAAAATAGGCTCAGGGCAACAGCCGGAATAGCCGATCATTCATAGGTCGAAGCGGCGAGTCAGTTGTTGTTCCTGGTCAATGACGATCCTTGGCGATGCGGACGGTTCGCAGCGAAGGATTGAAACGCTCAGCCGTTTGACGAAGCCAGTTGGATTCGTCCTGTCCGGAAATGAGCGGGCTCATTCAGGAAAATAATGCACACGCCACGCAGGCTGGTCGATGTTCCGTTTCAGCCCAGTCCTGCCAGCACTCACGTGCGTCGACCCTAACGAGTCAGACTATGTCCGACGGGTAGTCATGGCCTCAGCCAGCCACGGCTGATCGGCCATGCGAGCAGCGTACGATAGAGCGTGATCACCAGATCTGTCATCGCCGTGCCGCCCGTTTGCCACAGCCGCGCAATCGCCGCATAAGCGATGCACGCGACGGCCGCTGCCCCGATCATGTCGAGCGGAAAATGCACGCCGAGAAACACGCGTGCCCAGGCGACGATGATGCCCACAACGAGTGTCATGCCACCGAGCCAGCACATCCGTCCGAACAGCAGCGGCAGCGCAATGCTGGCAAAGATGGTGGCGTGATCGCTCGGAAACGACGAATCGGGCGCATGCGCCAGGAACGTGTGGCCGAGCCCGATCATGAACGGCCGGGGGTGCTGCCACACGAGACCGATCAACTGATTGACGCCGAGCGCCAGCAGCGCGACGCAGCAGGCACGCAGGGCCACCTCGCGCCGCTGGCCGTCCCCGGAAAGCCACATCATCACCAGTATGAGGGGCACCAACCAGATCAGATAATTTGCAGAGACGAGCGCCGTGCTGACTACCCATCCGGGCGTTGCCGGCGTGCCGTTGATCATCAGGAAGAGCGCTTGATTGAATGCTTCGATGGTATTCATTGCGTCGTTTCGTGCTGAAGATGAAGCCTGCGTCAGGCGCCGTGTGTTTGCGGCTGCGGCGCCTGGCTACACATGACAAGCGGCGCCACACGGCGAAACCTTCCCGACGCAGGCCGGGTCTTATTCGATTGCCAATCAGCGGATCGTCCTCAACCAGCCGTATTCGCATCCGTCATCATGTTCCCACCGGTTCCCTGACACGGCGTCGCAAGCTTACCGACCGGACGCTTAACGCAACATTAAGGGGTGGACACCGCGCCGCGTCGCCTTCACTCTGGCGTTAGCCTCGGGTCCGTAGACTGCTTGATGTCGCAACCACGATGTCGCCCGTTTAAGGAGAACCGATGAAAAAGCTGATTATTGCCTGCCCGATCGTCACGTCCGCCGTAGAGGTCCACGCGATATGCGCAGGCCCTCGTGCCGCAGCGACGGTCACGACGGTCCACCAGCTTCGCGACGCAGGCAAGGACGACCAGCGCGTCGCACCGCGCGGCCATATCGTGAAATCGATCGGCGACGAAAACTACCGGTTCGCCGACAGCACGGCAGAGATCCCGCTCAAGATCGACCACAAACTCTGGCCGGCCGGACGGCCGCTGAACGAGACGAGCACCATCGAGCTGACCGGCAAGCGCAACAAGGAAATCGTCGGCACATCGAAGGTCAAGGTCCATGACATCAAGGTGGTGCAGTAATGGTTGCCGGCCCCCTGCACACGTCCCGGCTGTTTGCACGGGAATGGGCGACGGCGCCCTGGTCGGTCGGTGCCATCTGCCCGAGCTCACGGCGACTCGCCGCGCGCCTTGCGCGGGAGGTGCCGGCAGGCAACGGTGTTGTCATCGAACTCGGTGGCGGTACCGGCGCGGTCACGCACGCGTTGCTCGAAAACGGCGTGCGAACCGACCGGCTGATTGTCGTCGAGCGCTCCCCTACCTTCGTGCGGCATCTGCGCGGGCGATTCCCGGACGTGCCGGTCATGCACGCCGACGCTGCCCGCCTGGCCTGGTGCCTGCCGCTAGACCTGCGCGTCGATGCGATCGTGTCGTGCCTGCCGTTGCGCTCATTGCCTCATCGCGAGGTGGATGAGATTGTCGACCAGTGGCGGCAGGTTCTGCGTCCAGGTGGTGTCGTCATTCAGTTTACCTACGATATCCGGCCGGACCGGAACGTCGTGAATGCCGGTGGTATGGGCGACTTTGTCATGCTGTCGAGCCGGATTATCTGGGCTAACCTGCCGCCGGCCCGTGTTGTGACGATGCAACTATGAGCGGCACAACGCGCGTCCGGTTGTTTCTGCCGCCGCCTCGCACCTGCATCGCCAGCACTAGCCTTCTTCCGCTTCCCGCACGACGAGCGGCGGTAGCGGGCAGTCGAGCGTATCGCAGATGGCACGGAGCAGCTCCGCTTCGCGGACGGTGACCTGCTGGTTTGCCAGGATGCAGGCCGCGCAGGCGGCGACGATCCGGCGCTTGATGGGCGGGACCGATTGATTGAGCGTTTGCAGGGCCGCGTCGAATCCGTCGAGCGAGCATTCTTCGCGAGGCCGCAAGCGGTGGGCGTGCTCGCCGCCGATGTAGCCGCGCATGCCCGCATCGAAAGCCCGGGCGGACTGGTCGGTTTCCGGCTGGCCTTCCCAGGCCAATAGCGCCAACACCGTCGCCACCGGGTCCGCAAGGCTCTGCAGGGAACTGCGCACTGGACGCGCCCGGCGCTGCGGGAGGAATTGGGCGTCGAGATGGCGATGCAGCACGCAGCGAAGCGTGTACTCAAACAAGCTCAGCCGCTGGTCGGCGATCATCAGCATCTCGACCTGAGCGCGGAATGCATGATGCTGTCGCGGCGACATCTGCCGCAGTGCTGGCAGGCTCAGGTCCAGAAGGGGCAGCCGATGCGTGTCCGGCAGAGCCTGGACAGGGGCGATCAGCCGCAGGGTTTCGGCGTAGTCCTGCGGCTCGGCGCCGGCCTTCAACCGGGTCAGTTGGAGTTCGCGCAGGTCTGCCCCCGGGTCCATGAGAAGGGCGTATACCAAGGCGCGTGCACTAAACGGCTCCTGTGCGGCGAGCCGGAGCACGTCTGGCATGCCCTCGTGTAGCCCCTGCGCATAGCTAATCAGTTCCGGATCGATGTGGCCGACCCGGGATACCGTTTCGTCGGCGAGCCCCAGGACCGGCACCGGCACCTGCGGAAGCCCCGGTAACGTAGGAGCCCCGCCGAACGGCGGAGCGTGGCTGAGCCGGGGGCCTTCAGGTTCTTCCCGATCGACACCAACCGGCCGCACCTCCGGAAACCGGCCGTCGAACTGAGGATTGAGACGGCGGATGCGCTCGACGAGGGGCGGGTGGGTAGCTAGCAGTCCGGCGAGTCCCTCGCCAGCGAAGGCGTTGGCGAAAAACATGTGACCGACCTCTGCGGCTTGTGGGTTGCCGATGCGCGACCCCTCGGCTAGCCCACCGATCTTTTTCAGCGCCCCGCCGATTCCGTCCGGGTTGCGCGTGAACTGGACGGCACTGGCGTCGGCCAGGTACTCGCGCTGCCGCGACACCGCCGCCATGATCAGCCGACCGAAGAACGCTCCCACGAGGCCGAGCACAAACACGCCCAAGCCCAGCAGCACCATGCCGCCCTGGGCATTCTGCCTGCCCGACGAGCGGCCCCTGGAAGCGAACATGAGGCCGCGGCCGATGATGGACAACACCATGATCCCGAAGATCAGGCCGATCAGCCGGATGTTGAGCCGCATGTCGCCGTTCAGGATGTGGCTGAACTCGTGGGCCACCACGCCTTGGAGCTCGTCGCGGGTCAGGTAGTCGAGGCAGCCCTGCGAGACGGCGATCACGGCATCTCCCGGAGCGTAGCCGGCTGCGAAGGCATTGATCCCGGGCTCATCCAGAATGTAAACGGGAGGCACCGGCACTCCCGCAGCGAGGGCTATCTCCTCGACGACGTTGAGCAGCCGTTTCTGCCTCGCGTCGGTAGTCGTGCCTGGCACCTCCACACCGCCCAGCATCAAGGCGACGGCCTGGCCACCGGAAGCGAGCTGGGTCACCTTGAATGCGCTGGCACCACCGACCACAAGGCCCACCCCCAGCGCCGCGAGCAGGAGCATCTCCGGCTGCCACCAGGACACCGGCGCGTGGACGCCATACAGGCCGAGCGCCACCAGCAACCCGTAGACCAAGGCGATCAGTATCAGAATCGCCAGGGCGAAATAGACCACCAGCTGAAAGGTCTTGCGTCGGGCCGAATCCTGTTGCTGAAAGAAATTGGTGGTCACGGTCAGAGCGGCTTGGGGAGCATGAGACGCAAAGAGCGTTGGCGGTCCCGGCTTAGCGGAACGACACCTTGGGCGCTGCGCGCTCGGTCTCTGCGGCTTCCAATAGCGTCGCCTCCTTGAAGCCGAACATGCCGGCTACCGTCACCGCCGGGAAGACCTCACGCCGGATGTTGTACTCGGTGGCGGCATCGTTGAACGCTTGCCGCGCGAAGCCGACCTTGTTCTCGGTCGAGGTCAGCTCTTCCTGCAGGGCGAGCATGTTCTGGTTGGCCTTGAGGTCCGGGTATGCCTCGGAGAGGGCAAAGAGCCTGCCCAGGGTGCCGCCCAGCAGAGCCTCGGCCTGGTTGAACCCCTTGATGGCCGCCGGGTCGCTGGGATTGGCGGCGACTTTCTGCTCGGCAGCCATCGCGCTGTTGCGTGCCTTGATGACGGCGTCGAGCGTCTCCCTCTCGTGGCTCATATAGCCCTTGACCGCTTCAACCAGGTTCGGAATCAGGTCGTAGCGCCGCTTGAGCTGCACGTCGATCTGGGCAAAGGCGTTCTCGAAGCGCTTCCGGGCAACCACCAGCCCGTTGTAGATGCCCATTAGCCAGAGCGCGAACAACAGCCCGATGCCCAGGAGCACGAGCAGGGTGATGATGACGGGACTCATTGGCCGTGACCTCCGACGAGAGCACTGCTGGTTTGGACCATCGTATGACTATGGAAACAGGATAAACGAAATGGCGTTCAATTCAATCAAGTCGGGATGCCGATATAAGTAAAACGGCGGATATTCAAGCGCAATGCACGAATTCCTTTCATTGCATGGTTGCTTCTTTCATGACCGGTTAGCCAGGTCGACGATAACTAACGAACTCGAGCTGACGATATGTGCTGAACTGGTGAGCGGGAAAGGGAATTCGTCGAGACGAGTCTTCATCGGACGAACTGCTCGGCTGGCTGCGAGGCTGGCCTTCCTATTCTTCAAGTCGTCGGCTCTGCGGCCACGCTGTCACGAGCGTACGTTTGCGTCTGTCGCTTCGCGCAGGTCTTTCCACGTCCGTTGCACCGTCACGATGGCGCGACTGCACCGCTTCGTCACTGCGTCAGCGCCGATCCGGCTAGCCACCGTGATTCACCAGAACGCACGCATGGCCTTTGCGTTTGGCGATCGCGGCAGCATAGTCCTCGGAAAACGCTCGCTGCGCGAAGCAGGGCGCCGAGGTCGCGAGCAGTGCATCGACCTGCGCGAACTGTTTGTCGAACACCCATGGCCGGCGCGCGAGCGTGCGGTCATTGAGCCAGTAGGGACTCCAGTCTCGGGTCGTCTCGATGACCTCGCGTGCGAATTCCGGCCCGTACTCGAGCGCGCCCTCGATAACAACATCGATATATGACTCGACGAGCGGAAATCTCGCGTCAGGCACCGGAAGCCCTTCCCCGGGAGCTTCGCCGTCGGTCTTCGGCACGTAGACCCAGACAGTTCCCTGCGTCGGCAGCGGCTGCCATGACACCGCCTCGATAAGCGCCCGCGGCACCTCGACGCGCACGTATCCCTTCTCGCGCTCGTCGAACGCAGACATGTCGTTGCCGACAACGGGGTAGATCACGCCATTGATCGTCATCGGCGTCTCGCCCTCGAACGGACGCCGCAGGCCGAGCGCCGTGAACCCGGAGGTTGCGCGGTCGCTCCAACTGCGCACATAGCCGAACGCCGCCGCGACGCGCACCGGAATCGCCGCAACCGGCTTGCCGGCCGTGGCGGTGCGCGATGGCGTGTTGATGAGCGATCCGTAGCCGAAAATGAACTGCGTCGGCTGATCGGGAAGACGCGTTCCCCAGAAGTCGGTGGTCTGCGCGTGCGCCGCCGAGCCAACCAGCGCTAGTGCTACAACGAATCCTCGAATCTTTGCCATCGCCGACATCGTCATGTCTCCGTCCAACGCGTTACCGTAGATGTTCGCTTCAGCCAGGCGGCCCGGCAAACGCGCGCACCAAGCCTCAGGGTCGTCCTACTCTTTATGGGCCATCGCTAATTGTGAAGCACAAACGGGTGCCTCGGCATCGAAATCGACGACGCGCCAGATTTGTGAGCCGACTGAAATCAAATCTGGCGGCAGGACCGACGCACCGAGCGATTCTAAGTCGAAAGCGTCCTGTGCGAGCCGGCACGTACAATCCGGTAGATCCGGATCGCGTTGTCATGCCAGATGGCGCGGCGCGCGGTGGCGTCGAGCCTCATCTCTTCCATTGCGGTCGCGAAGGTCCGCACCAGATTCGGATAGGTGGCGCGCAATCGCACAATAGGGAAGTTGCTGGCAAACATGCAGCGCCCGGCGCCGAAGATTGCGATCGCGTCGCGGATGATCCGCCGGTTCTCTGCTTCGTTCCATGAGGCATCGCGCTGCCCACCGAGGCCGCTCTGACGAATTCGAAGATCTTTCGACCATGACAGGAAAGGACAGACCTGATGCCGAGCTTTGAGCGCGCCGGGATGGCTGCGCTGATCGACTTCGTCTGGCGCACTGCGTTTCGCCTCGGATTTCCGCTCGCCCGCGCGTGGTGGCACTTGCGGCGGCCTCGCCATGAGGGCGCGCTAGTCGCAATTTACGTCGGCCAGTCGCTACTGCTGCTGAAGTCATCGTACCGTGCCGAATGGGGGTTCCCGGGCGGCAGCGTCCGGGCCGGTGAGACACCTGCCGCCGCGGCGCTGCGCGAAATGGCTGAGGAGATCGGGCTTGGGTTTCACCCGTTACTCCCGGCAGGCAGCGCAGCCGGCGAGTGGGACGGGCGAAGGGACCGGGTGCATTTCTTCGAAATACGCCTCGATCGCCTGCCCGATCTGCGGCTGGATCATCGCGAGATCGTCGCCGCGCACCTGGCGTCGCCGCAGGAATTGCCTGGCTTCGCGGTGACAGGCGCGGTCGCCGCGTATCTCGGCAGGGATGTGCGCGGCTAGTCGAGCCGTTTGTCTTGCGTGGCCGTTCGAGTCCGCGCGAGGCTGCGCGAGGCGCGGGCGATATCGCCGGCGCGCCGTCGGTGTGACGCGGGGCTCCGCGCGTTACGCGTTGCGCGATCATTCGCGGGCCCATGGCCAGTAACGCATCATCCGATATGCGCGAGCACGATCAGCGTCATCGTGACGACGATAGCACCGCCGATTCGCGTGGCGATCTGCGCGAAGGGCATCAGTTGCATCCGGTTCGCCGCGGTCCGGATTGCGACGTCGCCCGTGCCGCCCCGGCCGCTATAGCCCTTGACCGCTTCAACCAGGTTCGGAATCAGGTCGTAGCGCCGCTTGAGCTGCACGTCGATCTGGGCAAAGGCGTTCTCGAAGCGCTTCCGGGCAACCACCAGCCCGTTGTAGATGCCCATTAGCCAGAGCGCGAACAACAGCCCGATGCCCAGGAGCACGAGCAGGGTGATGATGACGGGACTCATTGGCCGTGACCTCCGGCGAGAGCACTGCTGGTTTGGACCATCGTATGACTATGGAAACAGGATAAACGAAATGGCGTTCAATTCAATCAAGTCGGGATGCCCCTCCCGCCCCATCCGTCGGAGATCATCGTTAGTTATCGTCGATCTGGCTAACTGGTCATGAACTCGAGCTGACGATATGTGCTGAACTGCTCGGCTGGCTGCGAAGCAAGTCGTCAAACTATCAAGGCGCGCGTCGATGTCTCACTGCCTGCGCGAAGAACAATGCGGTTGCGCACGAGCATCTCCGCCCATCCTTGGGGCGACACCATATAGTCGCTGCAATCGCCATACTCGATGATCGAGTCGCTGAAGACTTGGGAGCCGCGATATGAAAAAGCCTCGAAACCAGGCTTGTTCGTCGCGAACAAATCGAACTGCGTGCGCGGCAGAAGCGCCGAGAGCACACGGTGAATCTCGATGCATTGATCGGGTTGAATGTCGCCGTAATCGCCTTTCAAATACATCGGATCGTTGCCGCATCTGTTTCGAACGAACAACACCTTTTTGCCGTCTAGTTCCTTGACGAAGCGATCAATTCTCCGGGCATATTTCTTCCGCAAGTCCGGAAGCTGCTTTTCGAGGTCGTCCACAATCACACGACCTTCTTCATCTCTCGCGAAATCGTGGTGATACATGAGATTGAACCGCGTATCGACGACGGTGCCTCGATCCGCAGGAATAGCCAGACGCGACGGGTCGAAAAGGCCGCTGAATCGCGCATCGAGAACGTCGAGCAGCGCATGGAATGGCGTCATCCACCAATCGAACGGATAAGCCATTCCCGTCTTGAAGTGATGGCGGATATTCCAGGTCACTTCGCAATTCGAGCCAATGCTTATGACACGATCGTACGATCTGGTGCGCAGATTTTTTCGGTTGAAGACGGCGAACTTCTCGAGGAACTTGAGCTTTGCTTGCATGAAAGTTGCGGTGGCAATGCATATAGCACCGGAACTTTAAGTAAAACAAATCAACGGGGCCGAGTGTGTGATGTGCATCACAAATTGCGACGCATGGAGTGAAATGCTTACCCGGTGCAGCGTCGCTCCTGCCTAGGGCCGATCTCGAACAACGGGTCTCAGGAGGGGCGCGATTGCCCGACGGTAGCGCCTTCGCCCATCGCCTTCGCACGCAGTTGCAGCTCAGCCTCGCCCCTCGCAAGCTTGGCAAGCATTTCCGCATTGCGAACGATCAGGCGTCGATAGTCACGTTCGATCACCTCTCCGTCGATAAGAGAGCGGATCGCGCGCGATACTGTTTCGCGGCTCACGTTGGCCATGATCGCAATGGCCTGCTGGTTGGGTAGATTCTCGATTGTCAACAGGCCGCCTGCACTCGTTCTCATGGAAGCCTCAAGCACTGAATAGACCCTGGCGTAAGCGCGCGTCAGACCCAGCATCGACCGGTAATTCGAAGCCTGGCGAATCGTGCGGCACAGTCGTTGCAACAGCGCCTCCACCACTGCGGGATTACGGTAAAACAGCGCTTGCGCCTGATGCTTCGGCAAAAAGCCGACCACTGATTCCGTGATCGCAATGATCGAAGCCGAGCGAGGACCGCCGTCGATAATCGATAGCTCGCCAAAATAGTCACCCGGCTCGACGAAATCGAGTCCCACCTCGCGGCCATCTTCCGACAGTGCGATCACCTGCAGGCGGCCGGACATCAACATTAGTAGAGATGAACCAGCATCGCCCTTATGAACGACGAATTCCCGCTTTGAGAAGCGGCGATAGCGAATGTGGCGGCTGGTCTCTTCAATGACTTCGTTCGCGACGTTGCGTAGCAGCTTTTGTTGTTTCAAGAGATCGATGGCCTTTAATGGGCCGCCATTGATCCTTTCTTCTTCGGTCGACATCTCTCTCAATTGTAATTTGCTGACACAGGCACGTAGGACGATATGCGCATCGAGCGACGGCATCTGTGACGGCCGTCACATCCTAATTACAAAATTTCGCTAATCATTACCGGATTATTCGATCGCAGTGCCTTGAGGATCTCGGGGAAAAGATCAGATGCAGGAACGCATACTTCGGGGGGGCCGTTCGGCCGCACTGCAATTCGCTGTTTGCACGGCTTTTTTTGTGCATCACGACGCGCATGCGGAGTCCGTGATGGTTGGCAATGCAGTCCTCGTGATTGGACAGGCGTGTGCACAACGCGCGCAAACGTTTTGCAACCCGCTTGCCAAAGGCACCGCCATTGAGCAGGGCGACACCGTCGAGACGGGCAAAGATGGCTACGTGTACATCACCACGGTCGATCACGGCTTTATCAGTGTGCGACCCAATTCATCGCTGACATTCGAGCGCTACGAATACGACCCGGCCGATCCACGTAAGACGGTCATCAAGTTGTCGCTGATCAGCGGCATGGTGCGCGAGATATCGGGTACGGGTGCTCAGGCCGCACGCGACCACTATCGGATGAACACGCCGGTTGCGGCGCTCGGCGTGCGCGGCACCGATTTCACCGTGTTCACCGACGAAAACGTGACGCGCGCAGACGTGCGTAGTGGCGGCATCGTGATGACGCCGTTGGGCGCCGGCTGCTCCGCGACGGGCGAGGGACCTTGCGAGGGCTCGGCTGCGGCACAGCTATTTGCTGGCAAACCGAACGAATGGCTGCAGGTGTATCGCGGCAGCGCTCGCCCTGTCGTTATCGACTCCGGACCGTCGCGGGTGATGTCCGAGCAGGCAGTGGCCGAGTTGAAGAGCGAGGAAAGCAGCGCTCGCGCGGCGACCGCCCAGGCACCGGTCAGTCCGGGCGTAGCGCCCACGGAGTTAACCTTCTCGCCGACGACACCCGCCCCCGCCCCCACCCCCGCCCCCGCCGCCGATCCGGCGACGCCGGCAGCACCAGCGGTACCGGTCGTCGTCCCAGAGCCCGAGGCGCAGATCTTTTGGGGACGCTATAAGTCGCTGGGTTCGTACGGCGCGGACACGACGTTGACGGCGCTGGTGCAGCAAGGCAGCGAACAGGTTCCCCTGCCGGGGACGGGGCCTTTCGCGATGACCCGCGCGCCGCAGACGGAGATGGTGATGCCCACCTCCGGCATCTTGAAGTTCGGGCTTCAGGCGGCGCAAGCGTTCGTGGTCAATGCAACGACGGGCGCGGCGACAGAGTCGCAGATCAGTAATCCGCTACTCTCGATCGACTTCGGCACGCATGCTTTTCAGACGAGCATGAACCTCAGCGCAAACGGCACGAACTATGCGATTTCGGGAAGCGGCAGCGTGACTTCGGACGGCAAGCTCGTCAGCGAATGGGGCATTTCGCGGGCGATCGTCAGAGGTGTGCTCGCCGGCAAGAATGCCACGCAGGCGGGCTATCTATTCCAACAGTCTCTCGGCGGGAGCAGTACGGCCTATGGAGCGACCCAGTGGTCCCGGTAGTAGGTCTTGGCACGCTGGACCAAATTCGCCTCACGATATTCGTCCTGATCTCACTGCTAGGCTGCTTGCTGGCGACCGGAGCATGGTCGCCTGAACCATATCGCCGGCTCGGCTACGCGCTCGACGACTGGCAGCAGAAGCAATTGATCACGGCCGCACCGGACTCGCGCATCGCTCTCGTCGACATCGACGAGCGATCGCTCGATGCGATCGGGCCGTGGCCGTGGCCACGCGCCGTGATGGCGCGGCTCGCGCAGACGCTGTTCACGCGTTATCACGCGAAAGCGGTCGGCCTCGACATCATGTTTCCCGAAGCGGGACCGGACGACGGCGATCGCGCACTGCTCGACGTCGCCCATCAGTATCCGCTCGTGTTCGCGCAGGCATTCGCACTATCGGGGGGGGAGGGGGCGCCTCATGCGGGGCATGTCGGCGGCGCGCTGCCGGCAGGCACACACGTCGCCTATGCGCCGGTGGCGTCGGGTTTCGTCGGCAATTTCTTTAGCGATCCAGATGTCTGCATCGGGCATGTGACACCGCACGCGAGTGCGGACGGGGTGGTCCGTTACGTCGCCCCGGTGATCCAGTACTCGAACGCCGTCTATCCGATGCTCGCATGGCAGCTGATCCATTGCCGCAATGCGAGCACCTTGCCGCTCGCATCGCTTGCCAGCCTGCCGATTAACTCCGAAGGCCTGATGCATGTGCCGTTCCGGCATTCGTTTCAGTCGCTCGACGTGGTATCCGCTTTCGATGTGCTCACGCAACGGCTGCCATCCTCCCTGCTGGCGCACCGTTATGTGCTGGTCGGTTCGTCGGCGCTCGGGCTCACGGATCACGTCGCATCGCCGATCGAACCATGGCTGCCGGCGGTCATCGTGCATGCCGAACTGCTTGGCGAACTGCTCGATCTGGGCTCGCACGACGATACACAAGCGCAGGCGGCATGGCTACCGATCGTCTGGGCGGCATGCTCGATCGTGATCTTCGCAGTGCTGTTCCGCCAGCAACGCGCGACGATTGCGCTGGTGTTGATCGTCGTGACCACGTCATTGTGGCTTGGTCTGCTGGCTTCGACACGCAGTGTGCCCATGCAACTGGCCGCACTGCCGCTGATTCCCGCGGCGGTGTTCCTGCTGGTGCAGGCACCCGTCGAGTGGATTTACTCGCAGGCAGCGATGCGATCGTTCGAGCGCCGCTTCAGCCACTATTTGCCGCCGACGGTGCTGCGCGAAATCATTCGCGAGCGGGGACACGCGACCTTCAGGCCGGAGCGTCGGCAGATATCTGTGTTGTTCGTCGATATCGAAGGCTACACGCGTCTCGCCGAGCAGATGCCACCTGAGCATCTGCTCGCGATGACGGAAATCGTGCTGACGCGCTTGACCGGCTGCGTGCATGACACGGAAGGAACGCTGGATAAATACATGGGCGACGCACTGATGGCATTCTGGGGCGCGCCGCGCGCGCAGCCCGACCATGCGGATCGCGCACTCGATTGTGCGAGCGCGATGCTGCGCGAGTTGGCGGCGCTCAATCACAGTGGGCTTCCTGTGTTCGACGGTAGGACGATTCGCGTTCGCATCGGCGTGAATAGCGGACCCGCGGTGGTCGGCGAGATCGGCTCCAGTTCGCGCAAGTCCTACACCGCGATTGGCGACACGGTCAACGTGGCGTCGCGGCTCCAGGAGTATGCGAAGACGCTCGAAACCACATTGCTGATCGGCCACGAAACTGCGCGGCAGAGCGTACGTCATCGTCTGAAGACCTGCTCTCAGGTGGCACTGCGCGGGCGCGATACCGCCGAATGGCTTTATACGATGCACGAAGACGATACCGATGCGATTCAATGAGCGGCGCATTCACGCGCTGCCGTCGGGGGGGGCATGGCGCGCAATCGTCGGAGTGGCGCTGCGTGCGCTCGGCATCGGAGTGATGAGCGCACTGGTATCTCACGCAATTGCGCAGACCCCGGACGGTCTCTTCGATCAGACCATCGATGAAGATCTGCAAGCGCAGGCCGAGGCTGCGATGAGTGACGGAGATCGCCAGCGGGCCCTATTGCTGCTGAATGAAGTGGTACGGCGTGACCCCCGCCAGGCAGGCGCGCTACTTGACGCGGCGATTCTGTATTGCCAGTTGGGGGAGCGCACGCGCTCGCAAGAAACGCTCGCGCGTATCGAAGCAAAATACGACGTACCACCCGCCATCGAGGAGCTGATCGTCTTCTATCGCGCGAGCGCGTGTACACCGAGTGGTCCGCGGCCGCAGTTGATCGCGAGCGTCGGAGCGGGCGTCACTTCGAACGCGAATTTTGGACCGTCGAATCCCGTCGTGACTTTCGCGCCCAGTGCGCCAGTCAATTCGCTGAACCTCGCACCCGAAAGCCTTGCGCACGGTGACCAGTACATTGAATCGGCGGTGCAGGGCGAGTTGCCGATTTCGTCCGTGCCAGGTCTGACACTGCTCGCTGGACTGACCAATCGTCAGTACCGCAGTCAGCACAGCTTCGACCAGCGCTCCGCGACGATCGGTCTGGCCGACAGGACTAGTGTGATGCGTGGCGAGCTTTATAACCAGCTCACCGCAGACATGCTGTGGCTCGGCACACGCGTCTATCAGCGCGATATCGGCTGGCACGCGAATTTCTGGCTGCCGCCGTCGGCATGGCGGTCGATGCTCGCGCGCGGCGGCCTCGATCTGACGGTGCTGGATTCCGCTTATCTCGGCAACTCGCTCTATGACTCGGTGTATGTCGAAGTGCGTGCGGCGTTCCAGGCTCGCATCGGCGAGCGCACCTCGGTGCAACTATTCGTCGGTCCAGCATGGGACAAGCCGTTGAACGGACGGCCCGGAGGATCGCAGCACGGTTATTCGGCCTGGCTGTCGGCCGATTACGACATGGCCCGTCATGGCCAACTCGAAGCAGTCTTGCAACAGCGAACGCTCATCGACGCGGATGCGTATGACCCAGTATTCTTCGGCACGCTGGGTCGGCACCAGACCCTACGCGCGGCGTCGCTGCGCTACACGTATCCAATGGTGCGCGGCTGGTCGGTGTATGCCCAAGCATCGGCAGGGCGGATCTCCAATTCAATTTCGCTCTTTGCGTACTCCGTGTACAGCGGCTCGCTCGGTCTGTCGTGGAAGTACTAACGCGACAAGCGCCGCGCTAATCGCTAGAATAGATTCACTTCACCGCCAGGTTCGCGCAATGAAAAGTCCGATCATAATTCCCGAGTCGAATACAGCAACTACTCAGGACCAATCCGTGTGTCTGGAATGGCAAGGATTGCAGCATCAGTCGTACGACTCGGTCGACAATCTGCTGCGCGAGTTCACGCATGCCGCAACGACGCATGCATCGACCCATGCAACGAACGAGGCCGCCGCCGTCGAGGTCACGGTGGTGGGCCAATTCGATGGCTTGCTGCCGCTGAGTCACTATCTGTTGTAGGGCGTACCGCTGGCCGCGGATACGCCTTCCCAATACCCTCTACGCCAGCACCTGCGCGAGCGACTTCGAGTAGGCCGCGGCGATCGCAGTCCAATCTCCCTCTGCTTCAACACGGCGGCGCGCATTGCGCGTCATCGCATCGCGCTCCGTCTGCGTCAATTGCAACATCGCTTCAATGCCATCGGCGAAGTCGTTGGCTTCTGCGCACAGGTATTCGTGGCCGGCGCGATAACCGAGTCCGCGCGCCCCAAATTCGGTACTCACCACCGGCAGACCCACAGCAGCGTATTCGAGCAATTTCAGGTTGGTCCCTGAGCCGGAAATTACCGGGTTCAGGCCCAGGTCGCTGATTTCAAGCCACGTGGCCTTTTCTGCATCGCTGACCACACCCACGAGACCGACGTTGGAGGGCAGCTCCCAGGTCTGGACCGAATGGCAGACCGAACCCAGTAACACGAAATGAACCGACGGCAAGCGTGTGGCCGCTTCGACGATCAAGCGCGCGGCATCGATGTTCGGGCCGTGCGCGCTGCCCATGAAGAGGGCCAGCGGATGCGCGACACGCAGCGCCGCGCGGCGGCGCTCCATCTGCGCGCCTGCGCGTAACGGCGTCGCCGCGACGTCGATGCCGTTGGGAACGACGATCATCTTCGCGGCATCACGTGCCGTCACGTAGAGCTCGCCCATGCGTTCGCGATCCCGCTCCGAGCAGGCGGTGACGAGCGTCGCGTCGAGTACGGCACGGCGCTCCAGCGCGAGGACCTGATCGACGGCCCATTGATGGGGGCCGTAAATGTCGGCCTTCAGATCGGCTTCGACATTGTGCGCTTCGTAGACGAAGGGTTTGGACGTGACTTCGCGCAATGCGGGCATTGCGTACGGATGCGAGCACACGATCAGGTCGGCGCGTCGCGCGAGTGCGTCGATCGCGTCTAGCCATTCGGGGGCCGCGGCTGGGTGCAAAGCTGCCGCGATATCTTCAGCGGAAGCACCCAGTGAGCGTTCGAGCTGATACTCGGCTTCAGCGAATTCCTGTGACTTCGGCACCAGTTCCTCGGTAAACCCATCCGCGAGATTGCGGGTACCTCGCATCCCCACTGACGCCAGATTGACGAACTGCACGTCGAAGTGTTCGGCGACCCGTTTGTACAGCCCATGCAGGCGCAGCTTGCCGCCACTGATCACCGGGGTGATCGGATAGGTATTGAGCACGCCAAGTACCGGCTTCACGCGCCTGGCGACGATCGCCGGGGCGGCGACTGTTGCGTCGGCTGCCTGATTGTCGGAAGCCACTTGTCGGCCGGCCGCGAGCAGCGCGTCGCACAGCGCGGTCCAACTCAGATGTTCAACGCTCTTGCGCCCGGCCAATCCCATATTTCGCGCTTCGGCAAGATCGCCGCAAACCCGCCGCAACGCGCCGGCGAGCGCAGGCGCATCCGGTTCGACGACCAGTCCCGAGCGCTGATGCTCGATCAGTTCGAGCGGACCGCCCGAATCCGTAGTGGTGATGACCGGCTTCGAGGCCAGCATCGCTTCGAGCGTGATGAGCCCGTAGTCTTCATCACGCGGCACGAACGGCACGCAGACTGCGCGCGCATACTCCTGCGCGAGCTGAACATCGGTGATGCGTCCGAGAAAATGAATGCCGCGATGGCCAGCGGCGGCCGCGCGCAAGCGCGCTTCATCGGGGCCGCTGCCGGCAATATGCAGTGGCACCTCGACCTTGCTTTGCCGGTAAGCCTCGATGATCAGATCGATACGCTTGGCCGGGTCCAGACGGCTGGCGCTGAAGATCGCTTCCTGCGGGCCAGGCGCGAGCCCCTTCAGACCGGTCGGATGATGATGCACCGCGATCTTCACGCCGGCGGGGAAATAGCCTTCGCGGGCCGCGACCACCTGCGAAATCGCGGCATAGTGAACGATCTTGTCAGGCCGCATCGCGATCGCGTCGAGCAGGCGTATCACCGCGCGCGTGACGGGCCCTGGAAAAGCCCAGCAAGCCGCTTGCGGCGCGCGCTGCCACGCTGCGTCGAGCGCGTCGAGCAGTTCGTCGAGTTCGAGGTTCGCCGCATCGCGCTTGACGAGCGCGTCCACGATACGCGCCGGCATGCCGAGCGCGAGCAGTGCATCGGGTTCGAACTGCGTCGGCATACCCGATGGGTAGCAGTCGTACAGGCCGCGCAACGTGTGCTGAAGATAGACGACGTGATTGCGATGTCGAATCGCCCAAGCGGGGTACTTGGTGCTGATCACCATGTCGAAGTGATCGAGATCGAGGCGCAAGAACTGCCGATAGCTGGCCAGCAGTTCGCCCATGTTGCCTTCGCGGGTCGGCAGTTTCATCAGTTCCGCCACGATTCCCGGCCGTGCGTTCAGCGCGTCGAGCAAGCCCCACCACAGGTTCTCAGCGCCGCCGATCACAAAGGGGACCGGGCTCGGCGCGACAATGGCAATTCTCATGGGGAATTCAGATTAGAGAGGTTGGGTAAGCTGCTCGATCACGCCGCGCCACGAGATGTCCGCCGCCCGGTAGGCTTCGAGGCCGCGCACGCCGGCCTCGGCACCCTTGCGCGGATGTTGCGCGAGCCAGTCGAGGCGCTGGGCGAGCGCCTTGGCGTCGGGTGGCTCGATCCAGCCCGTTTCGCCGTCGCGAACGAACTCCAGAGGTCCGCCGGAGTCGGTGCAGGTAATCACGGGTTTCGACGACAGCATCGCTTCGAGTGTGATGTACCCGTAGTCTTCATCGAAAGCCGGAAACACCACGGCCAGCGCGCGTGCGTAAAAGGCGCGCTTTTCGGCCTCGGTCACATGTCCGATCAGCGCGACGCGGCTACTCACATCATGTTGTTCGATGAGCCGGGCAAGCGCCTCGCGCTGACCGCCGTCGCCTGCCAGCAAGATCTTCAGCGGCGAGTGCATATGACGCGCCGCTTCGATCAACAACGATTGCCGCTTCAGCGTTTCCAGGCGACTCGGGAAAAATACATACGGCAAAGCCTGTTCGCAGCGGAACGACTCCGCGTCTGCCGGCGGATGATAGAGCGGCGTCGCTTCGATCCGGTTGAAGTCGCGCAAGCGCGCGGCGACGCGCCGCGAATTGGCGAACACCAGGTTCGCGCGCGAGAGCGCGGCGTTGTCGAACGCGATCACCTGAGCGCGTAGCTGCTTAAGAGCGGCGGTTGCCTGCGCGGCATCGTACAGTTCATAGACCGCGCGATGCTGGTGCATGACCCACACCCGGTGATTCGGGTGGCTGATTCCATAGCCCGGAAACTGCAGGCTGATCACCTGGTCGATCGTGACGCCGTTCGGACGGATGAAGTCGAACGACTGCGCGTGTTCCATCGCTCGCGCGATGTCCTTTTCCGGCGAAAAGCGAAACGGCAGGCGCAGCAGCTCCACCTCATGTCCCGCCTGCTGCAACTCACGGACTACGCCGGCAATGTGATACGAGGCGCCACCATGCATGAATGGCACCATGTTCGCGGTCACCAGAATCTTCACGCTGGCGCTCCTGCTGCGGTCCGTTTGCGTCCATACACCGCGAAGTCCTGCGGACCGCAGAGATGGCCGTTGACGCGCTCGGTCAGCGGATCGTTGCCCGGCACCTTCGCTTCATCCGGGTATGGGCTGCTGCGAATGATGTCAATCTCTTTGAAGTGGTGATACTTCAGCAGGAACGTAATCGCGCTCGGCGTTATCGGGTTGCGGTGTGTGAAGTCGTGATAGAACGTGTGACTGCCGACCAGTATGTTCTCCGGGTTCGGCGTTTCGAACAGGACCGAACCGCCTTCCACCAGCACCCGGTAGCTTTCCTGCACGAGCGCGAACAGATAGTCGAATGGCAGATGCTCGATGATATGAAAACCGGTGACTGCGGCGACCGAGCCTGTGGGCAAGCTGCGCAGATACTTCAGCGCGTCCGTATTGCGGGCATCGAAGCCTTGCGCAAGGCAGGCTTTGACCATGACCGGGTTGACGTCGATACCGGTTGCGTCATGGCCTCGCTCGCGCACATACGAGAGCCATTCGCCCCGACCGCAGCCGATATCCACGATCTGATGCGTGAGTCTGACCGCGCGCGGCACATTCGTCGCGAGCCAGTCGTCGTAGATCGCCAGCTTCGCGCGCACGCTCTCACGCGTGCCGCGATTGGCATCTTCGAATGCAAGGTAATAGGCGTCGATGATTTCCGGCGCCACTGTGAGGTCTTTTCGGAGCTGTTGCTGCAGATCGTGCACGCGTCGTGATAGTTCTTCGGACTGAGCAGATAGCTTTTCGGACTGCGCAGCCTGGCGCATGACCGCGCCGACGGTGTTTTCGAAGCGGCCTCGCCACGCGACCAGTGAACGGGAGAGCAGGCGCCGCGCATAGACGCCGTCGGCGTATCGCCCGGCTCGTGACGCCAGCGCGCTGAGTCCCGCATGGCGCAGCACCTTCTGCGCGAGCGTCACGCCAATGGCGAGCCGGAGTCCCGGCACCTGCACGCCAGTGCGCCTCCCTTCTTCCGACATGCTCAGCTTCGCCAGTAGCACGAGCCGGCTGGCGCCGCTCTTCAGTTGACCGACGTAATTGGCCCGGCCCGCAGGATCGGACTCGCGGCGTAACACGAGCCGATAGGCGCCATCGACGAAAGCCTCGTCCTCGGCAATGATCAGCTGTTCGATCGATGCGGGAGCGCAAAGGCCGGCGACATCCAGTCCGGCTCCGGCGGGCGATACGGCATGTCCCTGCGCAGCCGTTGCAGTTGTGTCGCTCGGGCCGGCATGGGCAGCTGCTTCCGCCTTGACACGCGCAATCAGATCTTGAAGTCCTGCGTTGGTCATGATTCTTGTAACGTGGGTTGTTCCAATTCCCGTACAGGGAATTGAGCAAATTGCGCCGGCACGTAGCACAGTCCGGAGAAGGGCACATGCTGAAAGCCGGCGATTTCGAAAGTCGCGGCCGCGTCCCACCAGTGCTGGCAATCGTGCACGTGGGTGTCGTCCGAATGCAGGGCGACCGTGACCGTATATTTGCCAGGCGCGAAATTCAGCGGCAGACAAAAGCGGCAACAAATGCTATTGCCCGCGGAGAAATGTGCCTCCTTGCGCAACAACGCGGTATTGGTGCCGAACACGTCCTGGCCAAAACGATCGCGAATCAGAATGCCGACTGATAGCTGGACATCCTGGTCAGACTCGCATTCGAGGTCGATCGTCACTTCTTCGCCGGACGCAAATCGCATGGCCGGTCCGAAGCGACCTGACAGCACCACGTTGCACACGCGGGTGCGCAACGCACCGTACGATTCCGGCGTCGACTGGTTGGCTTGCGGCGCGTCGCTATCGATGCCCGCAATCAGCCGGTAATAGATCTGCGCGGCTTCTTCCGGCAAACCGTCGTAGACGACTTCGCCGCCCGAAAGCAGGATGGCCCGATCGCATAGCAGCTTCACGGAATTGATGTCGTGCGACACATACAGGATCGAGCCACCTGCGTCGCGAAACTCGCGAATGCGCTTCAGACACTTCTGTTGGAACCGCGCGTCGCCGACCGCGAGCGCTTCGTCGACGATGAAGCACATCGGGTCCGCGTGAATCGCCACCGCGAAGCCGAGCCGCATGATCATCCCGGACGAATAGGTACGCAGCGGCGCGTCGATGAACTCAGCCAGTTCGGAAAAGGCGACGATCGCGTCGAAACGTTGTTCGATCTCTTCGCTCGTCATGCCGATCAGCCGCGCATTCACCGCGATGTTCTCGCGACCCGACAGCTTGCCGTCGAAACCGGTGCCGAGTTCCAGCAGACCCGCAATTCGCCCTCGCCGCACGATCGACCCGGCATCGGGCAACAGCACGCCACTCACGAGCTTGAGCAAGGTCGATTTGCCCGCGCCGTTCTGGCCGAGCACGCCGATCGCCTCGCCCTGTCCCAGTGAGAAAGAAACGTCCCGCAGTGCGGCATGCACGCGATGCCGCGGCTTGCGGGAAAAGCTTTCTATCAGGCGGTCAGCGGTGCGGTTGTAGATCTTGAAGCGCTTCGAGAGCCGTTCGATCTCCAGAACTGGTGGACCGTTCTGCGCGTGTGTCGTCACAACGTATCCCTCAGTTCAGATTGCAGCCGGGTCAATAGAAGGCGCCCCGCGAGCAGGCTGAGCACCGCGGCGCCGAACAGTGCGAGCAGTTCCTTCGGCTGCGGGTATTGATGCCATACGATGATCGCGTGCACCGAGTCGATGGCCCAGAAGATCGGACTGAAGTGCAACCCTTTCGCGGCCCACGGTGGCAGGATCGAAGCGAGGTAGACGACCGGCGTGAGCCAGAAGCCGAATTGCAGCACCACGTTCAGCACATTCTTGATGTCGGGAATGAACACGTCGAGCGTACCGAGGACGATGCCAATGCCATACGCGAACGCGCTCAGAAGCAGCGCAACGACCGGCAGCATCAGCCATTGCATGCCGATCGGATGACCGATGACGAACAGGAACATCGCGAAGAACGCCATCGTGATCGCATATACCGCCCACTCGGCGAGCACGATATGCAAGGGCATCACCCACAGGTCGACGCTGATCTTGCGGATCAGATGCGCCTTCGAGCTATAGACGGGGGTAAGCCGGTTCAGCAGGTTCGCGAACAGGTTCCACGTGAGCAGGCCGCCGATCAGATAGACGGTGTACAGATAAGGATCGGCATCCGCGCCGATGCGTGTGCGCATGAATTGGGAAAACACCGTGCTGAACAGCACCACGAAGGTCAGCGGCTGAATCAGCAGCCAGGCGGCGCCCAGCGTATTTTCCCGATGCCGGTCGATGAGATCCTGACGCGACAGCAGGAGGACATGCGCGAGGCTTGTTCTTAATGTATGCATGAAACGGATTCGAGGTGGATCACGGCGCCCTTCGGAACCGGCTGTGTCAGGCGACGACCTGTCGGTAGACGGCGAGCGTTTCCTCGGCAGTGCGCTGCCAACTGAACGATTGTGCACGGGCGGTGCCGGCCGTGATCAACCGCTCACGCAACGCGCGATCGTCGATCAGCGCCAGCATCGCTTCGGTGAATCCTTCGACATCGGTCGGCTCGCGCATGATGCCGGCATCACCTGCCACTTCCCGAAGCGCGTCGGCCGTCGAGCACAATACCGGCACGCCAGCCGCCATGCCCTCGATGATCGGTAGCCCGAACCCTTCATAGACGGATACATAGACGATCGCGAGCGCGCCCGCGGTCAGCAGCGGAATGTCGTCGTCGGACACATAGCCGAGCTTGCGCACAGAGCCTTCACGCAAACCCGGTTCGAGTGCGCGGTGCAACCTGTCCGTCAGCCATCCTTCGATGCCGATCAGCACGAGCGGGAACTGACGCCGGACCGCGGCCGGCAGGCGCGCATGCGCGGCCAGCGCGGTTTGCAGATTCTTGCGAGGCTCCAGCGTGCCCACGGCCGCGAAGTACTGGCCATGTGCGAGACCGTGGCGGCTCAGTACGTTACTGGTCGCTTCGGAGGAATACGGCTGGAAGCGCGTCGACACGCCGTTATGCACGACCTTGATTTTCTCGGGCGCGACTGGAAAGCAAGCCTGTAATTCTTGCCGAACGAACTCCGAAACCACGATGACCCGATCCGCGCGTTCGAGCGCGCGTGGAAAGTTCGCCCGCAATAGCGCGAGACGCTGCGCAGGGTGGTACTCCGGATAACGCACCCACGAGATATCGTGAGCGGTGATCACTGTCGGCCCGCGAAAGCGAAACGGAATGAAATTCGGATCGTGATAGACCTGCGGGGCACGCCGCCGCCGGATGCCCGAATCGAAACGATACTGCTCGACGTGTGGCATGAAACGGTATGCGGAGGGCAAATACTTGCGCGCAAAGCGTTTGGCACCGGCTGCTGCGATGGTGCGCCACGACTTCGTCGCTCGTGCATCCCCCGCGGCGGGCGGTGTCGTGCCGCTCTCATGCGACGAAGACCAGTGCGTGCCGTAAAAGAACCGCACGCTATGTCCCCGATGAACGAATTCGCGAGCCAGATTTGACGCGTACTGGCCAATACCTGTAAGCGGCGTGAGTAAAGCGCGCCCACCCATTGCGATGTCGAGCTGAGCGTCGGAATAGTTGTTGTCGAGCAAGGTACTGCCTGCAATAAGGATTCTGGGAGCAGCGCAAGTATCGGGTTTGTTTTCGCGAATAGATGTGACGGCCGTCACATTTCGCGCGCGATTGATCGAGCAGAATGAGCGCCTTCAGAACGGACCGGCGCACGGGGTGTCGGCCAAAGAATGACCACACTAGAAGTGAATCGAGAGGCGTTGCGAGACCGGCGTAACGAGCAAAGATGACCAGTAAAGTCAGAGTGCCGTCGAATGAAATCATTCAGGCGTTGTTAGGCTACCGCCGCGTGTTTCGCACGCTCGGCGCATTTAGCATGCTCATCAATCTTTTGATGCTCGTGCCGTCCATTTACATGCTGCAGGTATATGACCGCGTGCTGCCAAGCCGTAATGGCGTCACGTTGGCGATGCTGACGCTGATGATGCTCGGCATGTACGGGTTCTCGAGCGTGCTCGAATATGTGCGCAGCTTTATCGTGATCCGCATCGGCGGCAAGCTGGACATGCACCTGAACAGCCGCGTATATACCGCTGCGTTTGAAACGAATCTCAAACAACAGGGCGTAAATGCGGGGCAGTCTCTCAATGACCTGACCACGATCCGGCAATTCGTGACCGGCAATGCACTGTTCGCATTCTTTGATGCACCGTGGTTCCCGATTTATCTGGCGGTTATCTTCATCTTCAATGTCTGGCTCGGCGTGTTTGCATTGGCGGGCTCGGCGATCCTGATAGCACTGGCAATCGCCAACGAACGTGTTTCACGTCGTCCGCTGTCGGAGGCGACCAGCTTGTCGATTCGCTCGACCACACTCGCCACCGCTAATCTGCGCAATGCCGAGGTCATCGAGGCAATGGGCATGCTGCCCAGCCTGATGGCGCGCTGGTCGGTCCTGAACGCGGGCTTTCTCTCGCGCCAGGCTGAAGCGAGTGAGAAAGCGGCACTGGTCGGCAATGTCACGAAGTTCTTCAGGCTCTCATTGCAGTCCCTCGTACTGGGCATCGGTGCGCTGCTCGCGATCGACGGCAAGATTTCTCCGGGCATGATGATCGCGGGTTCAATCTTGATGGGTCGCGTATTAGGTCCGCTGGAAATGGTGATTTCGGTCTGGCGTCAGTGGAGCGGCGCTCGCAGTGCGTACGACCGGCTCGTCGAACTGCTCAAAAACAATCCGGTGCGCCGAATCGGCATGACGCTGCCGCCGCCGACCGGACGGTTGACGCTCGAAGGCGTGAGCGCCGCGCCGCCGGGGATCCGTGTGCCGGTGGTGCAGGGCCTGTCATTCACGATCGAGGCCGGCGATGTGGTCGGCGTGATCGGACCCAGCGCGTCCGGGAAGTCGACGCTCGCACGGCTGATGGTCGGCGTGTGGCCTGCCGCGGTCGGCACCGTGCGGTTGGACGGCGCGGACATCTATCAGTGGGACAAGGATCAGCTCGGACCACACATCGGCTATCTGCCGCAAGACATCGAACTGTTCGGCGGATCGATTGCGGAAAACATTGCACGCTTTGGGCAAATCGAATCGGAGAAGGTCATCGAGGCGGCGAAGCTCGCCGGGGTCCACGAGATGATTCTGCGTCTGCCGCAAGGCTATGACACGTTGGTTGGCGATCGCGGCGCCGGGCTCTCCGGTGGCCAGAAGCAACGCATCGGTCTGGCGCGTGCGCTGTATGGCAATCCGTCGTTTATCGTGCTCGACGAACCGAATTCGAATCTCGACGAAACCGGCGAGGCGGCGCTCAAGCTGGCGATCGAGCGCTTGCATGCAGCTGGCAAGACCGTCGTGCTGATTACGCATCGGACCAGCATCATTGCGGCTACGACCAAGCTGCTGCTGCTCGTCGAAGGCCAGCTCAGGATGTACGGGCCCACCGCGCATGTGCTGGCGGCGTTGCAGAATGCTCCCGCGAATACGGCGGCTGCGCAATCGGCTGCTGCAAAAACGACCGCCACGGCTAGACCTGCCGCGACGGCTCAACCGGCCGCCTCAAACCCGGCTTCGTCCAACCCTCATCAGCCATCCAACGCTCAATCAGCGGATGCGGATGCCACAGTCTGACCTGCAGATTTTCCATGGTTAATTCCACAAGCAAGAAAGCGGCGGCGCCTGCCATCGAGGTGCTCGGCACCGGATTGCCGCCGGTCGTCAATGTCGATGAATCGCGTTACGTCAAGATTGGCTGGATCGTCGTACTGGTCGGCATCGTAGGCTCGTTGCTGTGGGCCGCATTCGCGCCCCTCAGCAAGGGCACAGAGGTTCAGGGAACGGTGGTGGTGGCCGGCAATCGCAAGACGATCCAGCACCCGACCGGTGGCATCATTCGCGAAATCCTCGTTCAGGATGGCGATCAGGTGAAGGCCGGGCAAGTGCTCGTCAGGATGAACGACGTGCAGACGCGCTCGCAGAACGCGACCATCCGCTCGCAGTACCTGACCGAGCTCGCCACCAAGGCGCGCCTCGTCGCGGAGGCGACCAATGCGAAGACCATCGCCTTCCCGCGTGAGTTGACGGACGGTGTCGCCGCACACGACCAGGAGGCCGAGGCCGACGTGCAGCTGCAGGAGCAACTGCTGAGCGCGCGCCGGCTGGCACTGAAGGCGTCGATTGGCGCGCTGCAGGAGAGCATCGCCGGATACCAGGCGCAGCTGGCTGGCGAAAACGACGCGCATGCTCAACGGCTGCTCGAGCACCAGGCGCTGCAGGACCAGTTGACCGGCGTTCGTGAGCTGGCGATCGAAGGATATGTGCCGCGCAGCAAGCTGAAGGACCTCCAACGTCAGGAAGCCGTGCTGAACGGCGAGATTGCGCGCCAGGCGGGCACCGCCGGGGAATTGGCGAGCCAGTCCGCCGAGGCGCGTCTGCGTATCGCACAAGCGCAGGAAGACTATATGAAAGAGGTGCGCACGCAGTTGAGCGACGTGCAGCGTGACACCGAGGCATTGCGTAGCCGGCTGGACGAAAGCGAATTCAACCTTGCCAACAGCGAGATCCGTTCCCCGGTTGACGGCACCGTCGTCGGGATGAGCGTCTTCACCGAAGGCGGCACGATCGGCCCCGGCGCGAAGCTGATGGATGTGGTGCCGACTGGCGAACCGCTGGAAGCGGAAGGGCACCTCGAGGTGAACCTGGTCGACAAGGTTCGCACGGGAATGCCGGTCGACATGATGTTCACCGCGTTCAACCAGAACACCACCCCGAGAGTGTCCGGCACGCTGACGTTCGTGTCCGCCGACCGCCTCGTGGACGAACACACCGGCGCACCTTACTACCGGGTGCGCGCCAAAGTGACCGAGCAGGGCATGAAACAGTTGCGCAAGCTGGATATCAAGCCGGGCATGCCGGTCGAGATATTCATCAATGCAGGTCAGCGTTCGATGCTGAGCTATCTGCTCAAGCCGATCTTCGATCGCGCACACACTGCATTCACGGAGGACTGAAGTGCAGCGCGTTTTTTCACTTCGGTCGTCTGACGCCGGTTCTACCGGCACGGCGCAGGCCGTTCCACGCCTGCGCACATTGTTGCTGGCGATGTCGGTTGGTGCCGCACTGATCGCGCCGCGTCCAGCGCTTGCGCTCGGCCTCGTCGATGCGTACGAAGCCGCGCTGGGCCATGACCCGATTCTCGCGGGCGCGGCGAAGCAGAAGGAAGCCGATGACGCGAATGTCGGGATTGGCCGCTCGTATCTGTTGCCCAACGTCTCGGCGAATTACGCGCGATACCGCGACATAACCGATACGAAGAACATGGGTACGTCGTATGGGGACTATTCCACACATCAGGTCTACGGTGCCTATTCCCAAGGCGTTTCGCTGCGTCAGCCACTGATCAGTTTCGAAGGCATTGCGCGCTATCGCTACGGCAAGGCAACCGCGCTCGCCGGGGACGCGACGTTCGACGATAGCCGGCAGGATTTGCTAGTGCGCGTGTTAACTGCCTATACAGATACCGTCTTCGCGGAAGATCAGTTGTCGCTCGCGCTCGCGCAGAAAAACGCGTTCGATGAACAGTACGCCGGCAATCAGGCGATGTTCAAAAACGGCGAGGGGACCCGCACGGATATCCTCGAAACGAAATCGAAAGCCGCGCTGGCAGAGGCCGATGTCGCCGACGCCCGCGATAGCCTGGATAACGCTGCGCATGCGCTCGAAGCGCTGACCGGTTTGCCGGCGTCGCTCGATGTCGCGGGTCTTGACCGGCTGAAGGACGACTTTCAACCGGTGCTGCCCGAGCCGCTCAGTTTCGATCATTGGCACGATGTTGCGTTGGAAAACAATGCGCAGTTGATCGCTGGCCGACACTCAGTTGAAGCGGCGCAGCAAAAGATGAAGATCGTGCAGGCGGGCTTTTATCCGCGCGTGGATCTGGTAGCGAGCGTTGGCCAGAATCAATCGACCCAGACCAATGCGATCGGTGCTCGCTATCTGACCAAATCGGTCGGTGTTGAAGTCACGATACCGCTGTATTCCGGTGGACTCGTGCGCGCGTCGACCCAACAGGAGCAGGCTAATTACGAACGTGCGCAATTCGAATTGCAAGACAAGACCGACAAGGTGTTGCTCGACCTGCGCAAACAGTACAACCAGTGCGTGAGCAGCATGACGCGCATCGACTCCCTCAAAAGCGCCGTCGAATCCGCGATGCTGCAGATCGTGGCGACCCGCAAAAGCGTTCAGGCGGGCGTGCGCACGAATGCCGACGTATTGACGGCTACGCAGCAGCTGTATACGGCCAAGCGCGATCTGGCGCACGCGCGTTATCAGTTCCTACTAGCAGAATTGCAACTCAAACACGCTGCGGGGATATTGACCGAGCAGGATCTGGTGGAGATTGCGCAGTCGTTCGTTCCACCTGGCCAGGCGGCGCCGCTCGCCAATGCCGTGGTGCCGACAGCGCGGATTCATTGATCAATAGAATGCGCCACGCCCAGTCACGCGTCGGTGTGGCATTGGCGTGGCGGTTCTTTTTACTTTTTTTACTTAAAGATTGTGCTGGCACGCACAATCTTGTCTGGGCATCTGCACTAAATTAGGTGACATCGCGGTCCGGCAGCATTCCCATTTGCTGAGTGCCGCGCAATCTCACCGAAACAGATCATGAAGCCCGATTCAATCACAAAGCGAAAGGCCGCAAGCGGCAAAAGACTCGGTCTACGACGCTGGATCGTGGACTGGGCCATCGAGCCGGCCGCTACCTCAGGCCATATCAGCCTGTCGTTATACGTGGCGGGAGAGTCGGACGACAACGTTTGCTCGTCGACCACCCGGCATTTCCTGCTCCGACAGGATCGGTTAAGCGAATTGATCGATGCGCTGAACGGGACGCTGCAGCATTCAAATGCCAGCCGCCTGCTCGAAGAACAGGCGCGCACAGCTGATCCTGCCGTGGGCAATGACGCGGACACCCCCGGGGAGTCTGCAGAAAAGGATCAGCCGGATTTGACGTCGAACCACTTCGCACTCGGCGCTTATGGCCTCGTGGGTAATTGACGGCAGCGGCATGCGATTTCTTTAGGGTCACGCTTGATTTTAACGTTTGCGTCTCTTATGCCGGAGTGTTGGCTGGTCCTTCCGGTTGGCAAGGCCGGTCCCAGCCCGAGAGGCGAAACAAGCGCTGATGCGCTGCCGCGCCCAGCGCTCGTATTCTTTGCAAGGCTTTTTTAAAAGCTCTTTCCCGCATCAATTGCCTCTTTCTCAGGTCCGAGTTGCCCAGAAAAAAAGCAACTCTATCGCCGAGTCTCCAACTATTTGCACTTTTGTGCGCGCCATCACAATTCGCGAACATCCCGACGTTGAAAATCCATCTGCGTTGTAGCTTTGTGGAAAACCGTCGGGTGATTCAAGTCAAATGAATCTGACGCGTCGACTCCCTAACGGCTCATGACGTATCACACATGTGTTGATTATTCGGACTCTATCGGAGAAGAATCAAATGGCTGCAGCACAATATTACGAAGAAGTACAACAGGCGTATCTGGCTTATTATGGCCGCCCGGCTGACCCCGCAGGTCAAGAATACTGGGCAATGCGTTTGGACAACGCCGGGGGCAACCTGAGCTCGATCATCAACGAGTTCGGTACGTCGACTGAATCGACCGCCCTGTACGGCGGCTCGAACATGGCAGCGCAAATCACCGCGATCTATCAGACGCTGTTCGGCCGTGCTCCTGACGCCGAAGGTCTGAACTTCTATCAACACGGCATTAACAGCGGCGAATTCACGCTGGCTTCGGTCGCGCTGAACATCTTCTACGGCGCGACGGGCGACGACAAGGCTCAACTGGATGCCAAGCTGGCCTACGCTGACGCATTCACGAATGCTCTGTCGGAATCGGTATCGGCGCAAATCGCCTACTCGGGCAAGACCGCTTCGGACAATGCTCGCGCAGCCGTCGCAGCCGTGACCGATACGGCTTCGGAAGGCACTGCAGTCGAGAACCTGGACACGACGCTGGCGAACATCAATGCGGGCGCTGTTGGACAGACGGTTACGCTCACTACGGGTGTGGATGCCGTCACTCTGAAGGGCAACAACAACGTCGTTAACACTGTGTTGACGAACAACGGCAACGCTATCACCGGCACGAACCCGTCGACGCTGACCGCTCTGGACAGCATCAAGGGCACCGGCACCGGCAACACCCTGAACATCGTTGACGCATCAACTGGCGCCGCTACGACGCTTCCGGGCGGTATTTCGGTTAGCGGTGTCCAGACCGTAAATCTGCAAACGGTGAACGGCGTTGGCGCTGCACTTGCTACGCCGTTCGACGTGAGCGGCTTCACGGGCCTCACGAGCTTCAACGTGACGACCTCCACTGGCGCTGATTTTGTCAAGGCAGCTGGCACGACGGCGGTGAACGTTGTCGACACGTTGGGTAAGGTTTCGGTGGTTGGCGGCTCAACTGTTGCCGTTACGACTGACGCTACCTCGGCTGTCGGCATCACCGGCGCGGCTGGCAAAACCACTGCAGTGACCGTCAACGGTGGCGGGAGTGTCACCATCATTGACGCAAATTCTGCAACCACCGTCGGCGCGGCAGGCACCACCTATGCGGTCCATAACGCTCCGGCCACCGCGACGGCCAACACCATCGCAACCGTCACCGTTAACGGCAACAGCGGTGCTGCCGTTATCGACAGCGACGCGCTGACCACGCTGAACCTGAGCAACGATTTTGGCGGCTCGGTGACGATTAACAACACGACGGCAAAGCAATCGCTGGCGCTGAACCTGTCGAACGTTGGCTACGACGCAACGGGCGCTGCGGCAGCGGAAACCATCGCTTCGGGTGCGACCACCCTCAACGTAGCAGTAACTGGTGCATCGGACGTGGTGATTAACGATGCAACGGCAACGGCCCTGAACGTGTCGGGTTCGGCGGCACTGTCGCTGACGGGTACGCTGACTAACCTGAAGGCCGTTACGGTCGCGGGTTCGGCTGGCCTGACGGCTGACCTGTCGGGTGACGCCAGCCTGACCGACGTCAACGCATCTGCGACCTCCGGCAACAACACCCTTACGCTCGCGAGCGGTGTGACCTACGAAGGTGGTTCGGGTAACGATACGGTAACGCTGAGCGCTGCTCCGACCGTTGCAGTTGATGGTGGCGCGGGTTCCAACACCTTGGCCCTGTCCGCCATCGGCAACCTGTCGTCCCTGACCAAGGCATCGCTGGCTAACGCCACCAACTTCCAGACCTTGGAACTGACCGGTGCTGTCGGCGGTTCCGGTGCTACGCTCGATGTTTCCGGTCTGCCGACCGGTATGGTCAATGTCGTTGTCGACACGCACACCGACGCAGCAGCCCTGACGTTCTCCAATGTCGCTTCGGGTTTCAGCTTCACCGAACTGGATTCGCAAGCTAAATCTTCGACGATTACGGAGAAGACGGACGGCTCGGCTGACGTGCTGAACCTGACGATGGGTAACGCCAAGAGCGTGGCACTCACCGACTCGATTACTGCGTCGAGCTTCGAAACCGTCCACCTCGTTGCCAATGCCGACACTTCGGCCGGAGCGGTTACCCACATCGTCAATGTGAGTGATGCTGCAGCAACCTCGTTGACCATCAGCGGTTCGGCTGGTGTCGACCTGTCCGGTGCCACGTTCGGCGCACTGACCTCGATTGACACGACTGGTGTCGCAGCGAAGGAATCGGTGACCATTGCTTCCGGCGAAACGTCGACGAATGGTGTGACGGTCAACGTTGGTGCAGTGGACTTCACGTTCACTGGTGACGCGGATGCGAAGCATACCGATACCATTACGGCAGGCGACGGCGTAGTGAGCATCACGGGTAGCGCCGCTGGTACGACGGTCGTGACGGCTGGTAACGGCGCAGCTGACATGGTCACGCTGTCGGCGGCGACCAACAACTCGGTCACGCTGGGTAACGGTGCTGGCGACCAGGTCACGGTCGGTGACGGCAACAACTCCATTACTGTTGGTAATGGCGGTACGGCTGCCGCGCATGACTCCATCACCGCTGGTAACGGCAACAACACCATCGTGGCAGGTTCGGGTGTGAACGACATCACTGTCGGTTCGGGTCTGAACACGGTGACGACGGGTGCCAATGCTGCCACGACGGTCACGATTGCGGCCGGCGTCAACGCCACGACCTACACGACGCTGACAGACTTCTCGACCAAGGGTGAGACGATTTCGTTCACTGGCGCGGCGGCTAACGCCCTCACGCTGGGTTCGAACATCACATCGAGCCTCGACGCGTCGACCTCGACGTTCAAGGACTTCGTGAACTACGCCGTCGAGAATACCGCAGCGCATACGGTCAGCTGGTTCACGTTCGGCGGTAATACGTACGTTGTCGAGAACGAGTCGCATGGCGCGACGGGATTCACTGCTGGGCAGGATACGGTCGTGAAACTCAGCGGCACCGTTGACCTGAGCCACGCAACGGTCGGCAACGGTACGCTCGTCCACGCCTAAGGCTGCAGTACGGCGGCGGTTGATTGCCGCCGAACTCCGGTTGTCGGATAGGTGCAGCCGCACACAAGTCGAATGACAGCTGGGGGATTGGTGACGCGGCTGCGATAAATCGCTGACGGGCTTCGGCCCGTCACATTTCCCCCCATGCGGACGTCCGTCCACATGGGGGGATTTTTCTTTCTTGGATAAGTAGGTGAAGTTTTCCGCGTTCCCCGCGTTTCTAGGCCACGCCTACGACCAAGCAACAAAAAGAACACTTGTCCACGCCATGCAACTCCGGAATTTCATCGTCCTGCTGACGATGGCCACCGCTTTGCCCTATGTCGCAGTCCCGCTTCTGAATCTCGCACCGAACATCACCACCCTCGCCGAGCTTCTGGCACTGATCGAATTCGCAGGCGGCGGCGCACACGTCGCAGCTGGCTACTACTTCTTTCTGGAAAAGGAAGGCCGCTCCATCCTGCTTGCGCACTGGCCGCGAACCATCCTCGTTCCGCTGTGCATGGCGCTCGTCTACGGCATGATCTTCATGAAAGGCACGCCGGCGCTGAAGGCCGCGGCGCTGCTCTTCTATTTCATCTGGCAGACCTGGCATTACCAGCGCCAGAACTTCGGCGTATCGAGCTTCATGATGCGCGCCGGCCAGCAACCACCGCTAAGAAGCAGCGAACGGCTGCCGATGCAGATGGCCGTCATTGCCGCCATCCTCGCGCTGGTCAAGCTCTACAACCTCGGTACCGACCTCGTGCAGCCGCCGGTAGTGCACGTCATCTGGATTGCCGCCGCGTGCCTGCAGGCTATCGCTATCGCGACCGCGCTGGCTGTCGCGCTCTCCATTCGCCATCAGCAGGGTGCAGCCCGCCGCATCACGATCATCATGCTCGGCACGCTCTTCTACCTGCCAAGCTTTCTCTATACCAACCCGATCAACGCCGTCCTCTCGTACGCGCTGGCGCACGGCCTGCAATATCTCGTCTTCATGGGCTATATCGGTGACCGTCAGGAGCGCCGGTTGAGCAGCTGGGCGCGGCTCATCGTGCTGGCGCTTGCTCTTGGCGCGCTGATGATCGTCATGCAGGCGCGTAACGGTCAGCCTGTTCGGGAGTTTGTTTTCGGTGTGTACCTGTCGATTGTCATGACCCACTTCGTGATGGACGGCATCATCTGGCGCCTGCGCCACGCCCCGCAGCGGGCGTACATGGGACGTATCTTCTCGTTCATCTTCGCCCGGCCCGCATGACCGCAAACCGTTCGCCCGCCCCTCGGGTCGCCTGGCTCGAAGGGCTGCGGGGCGCAGCCACAGTCCAGGTTTTCCTGCTGCATTATCTGACTGCGTTTTTCCCCGGCGCCAATGATCGGAACGACGCACCGTTTCACTTTGGCTGGGAGGCCTGGATCGCCCGGCCTTCGCCGCTGTTCTGGCTGTTCGACGGCTATTCGGCGGTGTATGTGTTCTTCCTGCTCAGCGGGACAGTGTTGACTTATTCGTTTCGGGCCGCGCCCCTGCAAATACCGCGGCAAGTCGTGCGGCGCGTCGCCCGCCTCATCGGGCCGGTATTCTTCGCGGCAGCGCTGGCGAGCCTCCTGTTCTCACTGCTCCCAGGCAGCCACGTCGCCGCAGGCGCCGTCACCGGTTCAACGAAGTGGCTCGCGACCATTGGCCCTGACCCGTTCTCGGTGAGCCACTTCGTGCGCGAAGTCGCCGTTGAATCACTCTTCACCGGCTATCAGTGGAGCACGCTCTTTCCGCCACTCGAACCGCGCCTCGATACGATTGCTGGCTCTTTCAACGCGCCGCTGTGGACGCTGCACTGCGAGCTGTGGGGGTCTTGCCTCGTGATGGCGCTCGTGGCGACTCAACACGTGAGCCGCAAGCTTTATCGCGGGTTGCTGATCGCGACGCCAATCCTGTTCTGGAGCCATCCGCTGATGCTGTTCGTCGCGGGCCACCTGTTGGCGGACTTCGCCCAGCGCGAGCGCGATAAATCGGTATGGCAATCGCTCATGGCGGCAGCATCGCTAGCGCTCGGCGTCGCATTGTGCTGCACTCGCGACTGGCACGTGGTCAACAGCATCCGTCAATGGCTCACGCCGCTCGCCGTGCGGGGCGACGACCTGTTTCACTTCCAGAGCCAGCTCGGAGCCTTCTTCGTTTATCTTGCCGTACTCGCATCGGTTCGTCTGCAACGCTGGCTTTCGTCCCGGCCGTTCCTGCGCCTCGGCAGGCTTTCGTTCAGCGTCTACCTGGTGCACTTCCCCGTGCTCTTCACCATCAGTTGCTCGATATTCCTGATGTTTGCGCCGCTCGGCTATGGAGTGGCCGTCGCAGTAGCGTGTGGGGTTGGAGTCGTTGTCACGGCGCTATTGGCACTCGCATTCGAGCGTTGGGTGGATGGCATCGCGGTCCAGTTCGCGCGAAATCTGGGCAACGCGCGCACTGTGCGCGCACATCACGGAATCTAGAGTTATCGGGATTAGACTAGGATGCGCTAATATTCCACGCCTTCCATTACGCATTGGCTCTTATTTAGTACGCGACGAAACCTTGATCGCGTGCGCGTGCATTACGATGACTACTCAAATAAAAATCGAGTCCGAGGCCGAAGTTCAACGTGACACGGGAGTTTTACGCGCGAACCTTGTTCGCGTGGCAATTCCGATATTCTCAATCCTGATGCTTTGGTTTGTGGCGAGAGGGGTGATTGTCGGCACGCTTTCTAACATGGAGCGGTTCAATGGTCACTTTGTGAGTGACGGTTTCAGTTGGACCGCACCGGACATCAGCCTTCGGTTGCCGGCGGGCGCACCCACCGGCATGCTAACGATCGTCGGGAATGCAAGTCACGATTTGGTCTTGACCGTTTCCTGCCAAGGTTCGCCTGACTTTCAGATCAACGTTCAACGCGGGCTAATCCGGCAAACTCTCCCCCCGGTGTCCGCGTGTCGCGATGGTGCCATGCATATCCGGTCAGACTGGAGCTTTGTGCCTTCTCCGACCGGCGATAGCAGGAAACTGGCGTTTCAGGTCTACGAGGTACGGTCTGGGGGGAAGGTAATTCCTCTGGTTGATCTCGTCTCGGCCAGCCGTGGCATCTATGCGAAGGAAGCGGTTCGAGTCTCAACCGAGCCGGAGGACGTCCTGACCAACCGCGCAGATGCCGGCTGGTACAAGGGCATCGTGACTACCGGGTATAAGTACAACGGGGACAAACGGGAGCAACAGAACGTCGCGTGGCCATTTCTCTATCCATACCTGGCTAAGGCGGCCCAGACCCTCACCGGCCTCAATGTAGAGGCAGTCTTGATAAATTTGAACGCGGCACTGTTGCTCGCGGCAATGTTTGCGCTTTACGCATTAGGCCGCATGAGTCGACTTTCGCAGTGGCAATCATTGCTCGCTCCCGCGTGGCTGGCCTTCAATCCGTTCGCGTTTTTTCTTGTCGGCGGCTTCAGCGAAACTCTGTTCGTCGCACTCGAGTTCGTTGGCCTCGTCTTCATGTTGAAGCGATGGTATTACGCCGCAGCAATCGCCGTCGCGCTGATGTCAGCAACGCGCTTTGCCGGCGCCTTCGCCTACTTCTGGATCGCAGGTCTCATCATATTTGAGCCGTCGCTCAATGCCAGAAAGCGCATCTTCATGCTCGCGTCCACGGCCGTATTGAGCAGCTTTGGTATCCTGGCTGACATCGCGGTCAAATGGAAAACCACGGGTTATCCGCTTGCCGCGTTTCAGGTGCGCGCAGCGTGGACGCCGAGTCGATTCGGGCCTTTCAAACTGTTTCTCCGACCTTTGGATCTAATGCATGGGGAGTACGTTTTCGCATGCCTCCCGTTGATAGCGCTGGGGACATACGCGATTTACTGCGTCCGGGAAGCAACGCGCGACAAATATGACCGTAGGACGCTGCTTCTACTCTGTGGCGGCCTTTCAATGGCAATTTTGTCCATCGTCATCAGCGGAGACTTCCACGCCAATGGCCGGTATTTCCTGACGTTTGCGCCTGCGATCATTGGGATTTTGCGTGCTGACGGAGCCTCCACAAAATGCCCGCCTGTTCTTGGCATCGCCATGACCGTCGGCGCGGCATTTATGGTTTTCAACACCGTTCTCATTGAGATGGGGTTCCCTCCCAACTAAAAACATCTGTCACTGCTCCTTTTGCATGACCGATGTTGTACAATCCGGTCCGTTTCTTAAAGCCTGATCCCCGATAGCTCAGTCGGTAGAGCGCCGGACTGTTAATCCGTAGGTCCCTGGTTCGAGCCCAGGTCGGGGAGCCAAATGCGGGAGTAGCTCAGTTGGTAGAGCGCAACCTTGCCAAGGTTGAGGTCGCGAGTTCGAGCCTCGTCTCCCGCTCCAGCGTTACGTCATCTAGGCGGCCCATGTGGCTCAGTGGTAGAGCACTCCCTTGGTAAGGGAGAGGTCGGCAGTTCGATCCTGCCCATGGGCACCATCAAACATTCGCACCGGCAATCAATCTGCCGGCTTCTTCGCGATCAATCCCACGCTCGCTTGTAGATGATCAGTCAGTCACATCGCTCGAGCCGCCGGGTTTTTCACTCATCGACGTCCATCGAAAGTCATCCCGCTTGGCCAATGTGACCTGTTTGTGATTGCGATCACAGCTTCTCTCGAACACCGGCGTATATTCTGCGCACTGACAGAAGCCCTTGGTATGCAACAGGTAAAGAACGGTACGTCACACGACGAAGACGCACGAGATATGACGCTCGCAACGGTACAGCGATGGCGCATCGATTCGACGAGCCTGAACGTGACCGTCCATCTCGACGCGGACAGGTTTCCGTCGAGCCCTGTCGCACCCAATCAGCGAGGCTTCGGATGCGGAGCAGGCACGTCAGATGATCCGTGACCTGAGTGCGGCGGTGCTGGCACTGGAACTTCAGCGACACGCTGAACAGGCAGTCCATCTCCCTGATCCTCTCCGAAGCGACGCGACGCCACGCCGAGCACGCCGCGGCCGCCGCGCCACCGAAAAGGCGCAATTTGCTTTGCAGTGACTCAAAAACCGGTACGGATCTCTGCGCGACCTGAGTCGCTTCAACTTGGCGTTCGGCCGGTTGCGAGGTGGTGCAACGCGACACGATCCCGAATGCGGATCGCCTTGCTTTCCCGTTCGACAATCCCACGCTTTTCGAGCGACGTGATCACACGCGACACCGTCTCGCGGCTCACGCCCGCCATCGCTGCAATCGTGACCTGATTGGGCAGTTCGACTAGCGATGAATCGAAGGACGCACTCTGGTTGATGGCTGCCTCGATCACTGCGGTCACACGCGCATCCGCACGCGGCTGGCTTCGCGAGCTGCGCGCCACGATCAGCCCTTTGGCGCGCCCCGCGATCAGTTTATTCAGCGAGCGCGCCACGTCCGGGTCGCTGAGGAGCCGGCGGGCGTGCGCCCGGTCGAGCAGACCGACGGTACTGCGCTTCGTAGCAATGATATTGCCCAAGGTCGGCGCGCAGTTGAGGATCGAAATCTCGCCCGTACACTCGTCGGGATTGACAACGTAGAGCAGGAGCTCGACACCATCCTCGGAGTATGTCGACACACGGAGCTGTCCCTCGACGAGGAAGATCAGCGGCGACTCTATGGCCCCCTGATAGCAAATGTGATCGCCCTCCTCGATGTGTACAACCTTGGTGAGCCTGGTCGTGTTGCCGACTAAGTCGCTTCGCGCCTCGCGAAGCAGAATTTGCTTTCTCAACATTATTCGAATTACGTATGCGGGACTACTGAGATAGAGCAGAAAAACTCGGCACGGAGAATGCCGGTAACTAAACGTAACGCAAACTACAATTAAGTAATGAAGAGAATGGAGCAGACGCATAAGAAAAATTTGCTTGGTGCTTTCTGCGCGGCACTGCGCCGCCTTTATGCGTGCTGCATGAACCCGTGGGGAGCTGCCTTTAAAACGTGTCCAGACGGACACCATTAAGCATACTCCCCGCACAAATTCCAAAGGCGCGGGCAGCGCGCCGGAATACTCCGCTAACGGGACAGCGCCCGGCGTCGGTAATCATTTTAGTAAGCGGCGTGGCTAAATGCGCCATTTGAGGTCAATGCGGCTATTGGCGAAAACTTGTTCATTTTAACGTTTGCGAATTCAGGAATATCAACTCCGCACCCGGATTGCTGCACGGTTCAGCTCATAATTTATTTCCTCTCGCCGAGATGAACGCAAGTGCGTTCATCGTGCTCGCGGGAGATCTGCAACATCGTTTTCGAACGCGCGGTGCACCCAGACACAACTCAGATTGCGGTGGAGCAACTTGCTTAAACCGATCAGATGAACGCCGCGCTCGTTGAAGAGTGGGGATGCGGTCAACGTGCTGATGCGCTAAGCCCAGGACACTGCACCCAGATCTGTACCGACAGGCACGACCTATGCTTTGCGATCTCACCGGACGCCACCACCCTAAAACGCCGTAGAATCCCCAAGCACAGTTCGCCTTCGTGCGATGCAACCGAGTTTGTGCGACCCGCGGTCGCCGCTTATCGGGAGACAGTCATGGCTGCGCGTTCAATTGCGTCTCTGACGCTTTCCTTCGGTCTGGTATCGATTCCGGTCAAGCTCTACTCGGCGACCGACAGTGCTTCAGGTGTGGGATTCCATCTCCTGACACCTGACGGCGGGCGGGTCAAACAGCAGTACATCTCCGAGGCGACAGGCGAGGTCGTGGCGCGAGCCGACATGAAGAAAGGCTACGAGTTCGAAAAAGGCCAGTTCGTCGTTTTCACGCCAGACGAACTGAAAGCGCTCGAGGAAGGCGCCACGCATGTCGTTGAGATCGTCTCCTTTGTGCCGGAGAAGTCAGTCGACCCGCTGTATTACGACAAGGCTTATTTCATCGCCCCCGACAAGCGCGGCGGCAAACCGTACAGCCTGCTTCAGCAGGCGATGCGCGAAAGCGAACGGTGCGCGCTCGCGAAATGGTCATACAAGGGGAAGACACGCATCGTCCAGATTCGCTCAGCCGAGGACGGCATGGTATTTCAGCAACTGTTGTTCGCGGACGAAGTTCGCTCGCTGACTGAATTGCACATCGAGCATGTAGCAGTGACGAGCACCGAGCTGCAGCTCGCGCTACAGATAATCGACCAGGTGTCCGAAGATTCGTATGACCCGACGGCGTACGAGGATGAGGAGAAGAAGCGCATCCTGGCAGCCATTGACCAGAAAATCGCCGGCAAGCAGATCGTGTCTCCGGCCGAACCCGGCATGGAGTCGGGCGCCGAAGTGATTGACCTGATGGAGGCGCTTCGTGCGAGCCTTGGCCGCAACAAGACCAAACAGGCCGCGCCGGCAAAAGTCGCGCCCGTAAAGAAGGCGTCGGCAGCCGCTTCCGATGAGCTTGCCTCCAAACCGAGGCGACCGGCGAAGAGGGCGCCCGCCAAGGTCGAAGAAGCGGCTCCCGCCAAGGTTCGGGCGCGCAAGTGAAAAGGCGCAATGCCTCGCACGACTACTCGTTGCGCAGTCTCCAGTCGATACTCGGTGTCTCACGACGAGTGCTGTCCGGTCTGATCGACGCTGGATTCGTGCAACCGTCGCGTGGTCGTCGTAACGAGCTCCGGTTTACGTTCCGCGATGTCGTGTTGTTGCGCACGGCTTTCCAGCTTCAGTCGGCGAAAATCGCGTCGCGAAAAATTCTACGGGCGCTCGCGCGGCTCAAGGCTGAATTGCCTGACGAGCTTCCGCTGACCGGCATCCGCATTACGGCTGTCGGTGATTCAGTGGTCGTCAAGACAGGCGAGTCACAATGGGATGCGACCTCGGGCCAGCTTCTGCTCGATCTGGAAGTGGCGCCCGTCAAGGGCGAAGTCGCGTTCCTTGACGCTGCGCCCCGGAACATCGTTGGCCGGGAAAAGCAAACCGAGGAGTGGTTTGCTCTTGCAGAGGAGCTTACCGATACCGACGTCATCGGTGCTGAGCAGGCCTATAAAAAGGTGCTCGAGTTATCGCCGATTCCGCACTACGACGCTTATAACAACCTTGGCGTCCTGCTTTGCGAGGTCGGAATGAAGTACGACGAGGCATTATCCGTCTTTGACCGGGCGCTCGAGCATTTTCCGGAGGACGCGCTGTTGCACTTCAACCGCGCGGTCGCTCTGGAAGAACTGGAGCGATACGACGCAGCAGTGCAAGCCTATGAACGATGCATCGAGCTCAATCCCACTCATGCCGACGCTCACTTCAATATTGCACGCCTGAGCGAGATTCGAGGCGACAGGCAGAGTCTTCTAAGGCACCTGAGTGCGTATCGCCGGCTAAGCAGGTGACGCGCACTCGACTGACCTGCGGAGCAGGTACTTACGCGGCGCTATGGCTGCGTGCGGCGCGCCCGCCCCTGCGCGCAGAACCGCTCAGCTCCTCTGTGGTTAGAAAGAATTGGCTGTTGTCCGCCAGCCGTGAAATCGAAAAATCGATGAAGGTTCTCACGCGCAACGGTTGCTCTGTTCTGCGACGGTAGTAGACGTAGATCGATTCGCGCTGGGTCACATGCTGAGTGAGCAAAGGCACGAGCCGTCCCGCGCGGATGTGTGACACCGCTGAGAAGCTTCCGAGTTGCCCGATCACCAGTCCGGCCAGTACCGCTTCCGCCTCCGCGTCGACATCGTTCGAGCACACCGACGCAGCCATCTCCTTGTACACGATCTCTCCGCCGATCATGAATTCCCATGGCGCGTGCTTGCCGGTATTCGCGCGCCGATACGCTGAGCAACGATGCGCATCGAGGTCATTGACGGTTTTCGGCGCGCCGTACCGTTCAAGATAGGCCGGTGACGCGCACACGATCAACTGAATCGGCAGAAGCCGTCGGGCAATGGCGCCACCGGAAGGCGGCGAGCCGCCGCGAAAGCCGACGTCCGCGCGATCGCTGACCAGATCCGTGAAATGATCGTCGAAACGCACGTCGATCTGCACGTCAGGGTATAGCGCCGCAAACTCCAGGATCAACGGCAACAGTACCGTTCGTCCGAGCGCTGTAGGCGCGCTCACACATAGTGGCCCCGCGACTTCCTCTTTTGAACGGCGAGCATCGTCGATCGCAGAAGACAGCATCGCGAGGGCTGGCTCGACACTTTGCAACAGCCGTTGTCCCTCGTCGGTCAGGCTCAGCTTGCGTGTGGTCCGATGGAAAACCTGCACGCCAAGCGATTTTTCCAGCTGCATCACAGCGTGGCTTGCCGCCTGAGGCGAGATGCCCAGGTCTACGGCTGCCCGGCGGAAACTGCCGAGCGTCGCCGTGCGGACAAAAACCGAAATAGCCCGGACCTCGTTCATCGTCGCCCCCCCCATTAGCAAATTTTAGTTGATTATGAGTCTAACATCCGACGGCTAGTGCACAGCATGAGAAACGCTACGAAACAGCAGTTCATGCGCGTCTGGGCTATTACGGGTGCCTCGCGCGGTCCAGGCGCGCTGATTGCGCAGGCGGCGCTTGACGACGGAAATGCAGTCCTTGCCGCAGGGCGCAACGTCGAGGCGATTATCGAGCGTTTCGGCGAAAGTCCGGCACTGCTGTCGGTCAAGCTCGACGTGACTGACGAGCAGCAGGCCAAAGCCGCCGCCGCGGCAGCTGTCGCAAAGTTTGGTCGGATCGATGTGTTGATCTACAACGCCGGGTTCGGCCAAGATGTAAGTAGCACGCACGCTGTCTCACCCGAAGTGGTACCTAAATCCTGTTCTATTAAGAGGAGTATCTGATGTCGAACAACGCTCAAGTCCGCCCGTCGCTGCCGCCGTTCACGCGCGAATCCGCAATCGAAAAGGTTCGCCTCGCCGAAGACGGCTGGAATAGTCGCGACGCAGAGAAGGCGTCTAAGGCGCAATCGCGCCGAGTTTGCGAATAACCGGAAGAAGCCCGTGCGCTTCTCGAGCGCAAGTGGCAGGCGCTAATTCCTGCCAACTATCGAAAGCGCAGACTTTCGCGAGAGAGCTCGCTGACCGAGGTACACCCCATCAATTTCATGCCCCGCACCAACTCCGTTCTCATCAGAGCCAGTGCCCGCTCAACGCCAGCCTGCCCGGCAGCTGCCAGTGGGAACAGATAGTAACGTCCGACGCCAACGGCTTTGGCCCCTAGAGCCAGCGCCTTCAGAACATGGGTTCCACGTTGCACTCCTCCATCCATGATGACGTCCAGCTTGTCGCCCACAGCATCTACAACCTCCGCAAGCTGATCGAATGCGGCTCTCGATCCATCTAGCTGCCTGCCGCCATGATTGGAGAGCACGATGCCAGTACAGCCGATTGCTGCCGCGCGCTTCGCGTCCTCGACAGACATCACCCCCTTGAGGCAAAACTGGCCATCCCAGTCACGGACCATCTCGGCGACGTCGTCCCAATTCATCGAAGGGTCCAACATTTCCGTGAAGTAGCGGCCAATCGACATGGCACCGCCGCCAAAGTCGACGTGGGTCTCCAGTTGCGGCATGGAAAAGCGCTCATGCGTGACGTAGTTCAGAACCCATCTGGGCTTCAGCGCGAATTGGAGAATACCGCCCAAAGTAAGTCTGAAAGGGATGGTGAAGCCTGTACGCAGGTCGCGCTCGCGGTTTCCACCAGTGATACTGTCGACCGTCAGCATCATCACATCAATGCCAGTCTCTTTGGCACGTTGCATCATTGCACGGTTTAATCCGCGGTCCTTATGGAAGTAGAACTGGTACACCTGCGGTGTCGGGAATGCTTTGCGTAACTCTTCCATGCTGACTGTGCCGAGCGAAGAAACGCCGAACATGGTTCCGTACTTCGACGCCGCCGCCGCCACTGCGCGTTCGCCTTCATGGTGAAAAAGGCGTTGCAGTGCGGTCGGGGAACAATACACAGGCATCGCCAGCCGCTGGCCGAGCACTTGCACCGAGAGATCCACGTCACCTACTCCCCGCAACACATTGGGTACCAGGTCGCATTGCTGGAAGCTCGCGGTGTTCCGGCGATAGGTCACTTCGTCGTCGGCGGCGCCATCGATGTAGTTAAAGATCGGGCCCGGCAGCCTTAGCCGTGCCAGCTCACGGAAGTCGTGAAAGTTATGGCAATCGCTTATCTGCATATTGCGCTGGTAGACATCGAGGCAACTGGCGCGATCCTGTTCCGCATGTTCGGATCTCAATGGGCACGCAGAAAAACAAGCTACGCCTTCCGCTCCTGGTCAATGTGCTGTGGCGAACACATGGATGAAAAAAAATCGATTGGCTCGTCGCTCGGATTCCGGAGTGAGGTAGCGGTTCCAGCGGGAAGTAGGTCGCCGCCGATTTGGCCTCCCGGAAGGCCAAATTTCAGGGACGGTCAGTTCTCATGCCGCGTTTTCCTCATCGTCGCCGGGTCGCGCACGATGGTGACCGCGCATGGCGCGTAGGCGAGCACCTGGCGGGCGACCGAACCGATCAGCCAGCGATCGAACGGCGTATGCCCGCGATGCCCCACGACGAGATGGTCGATAGCATGCCGCTCCGCGTACAGCACGATCTCTTTCGCCGGCGGCCCGACCACCAGATCGAACTCCACGGCTCCGTTCGAAGCGGCGAGCTTCGCCTTGACGTCGTCGAGGATCTCGTTGGCATGGCGCACTTCCAGCTCGATCAGACTTTTTCGCTCGACTTCGATCGCACCCCAGTCGGGCGTTCGCGCGACGACGAGCACATGCAAGCGCGCGTCGAAACGCTTCGCTAGATCGACAGCGAAAGTAACGGCATATTGCGCGGATGCCGACCCGTCATAACCTACCAGCACGTTCTGCATGATCTGCTCCTGTGCGGTTCGAACCGGGCGGTGACTTCGTCTGACGAAATCGATCGGGCCATCTGCGTGAACCGCGAGCTCTCCCCGACTTTGCGATGTCGGCGCGAAAGCATGCGTGATCCACTCGCGAACCTGCCGGGCGGATCGTCATGCGGACGACGTCGGCACCTGCGCTGTTGAATCAGTTGTCGTCGCTTCTTGACGGGAGATGCTCGTGAGGTTCGGGCTCTGCCGCGTCGGCGTTAGGAAGGTCGTCTGGGGCCGGATGTTGCTGGCCCTTCGGATCGGGCTGGCCAGTCGTGCCGGCGGATGTTTGCGCGGGGTCGCGAGAGGTGCCGGTCGGCTCAGCGGATGGATTGGAGGTCATGGTGTGCTCCTGCGCTGATGAATGCAGCTTCTATCATGATAATCCCCCTGACTGATTAGAGTAATACGCGCTGTCGCGCCCGACGGCAGTTTCTAGCCACGGTCTGGCGATTCTTGACCTAGACTTTAAGTCTTGTTGAATTGCATAGACACTTTCAATGTAAGTTGATGCGGCGATCGATAAGCAAAAGGAAGGTGTTATGGCTATCGTCGTACACAACATCACTGTGGGTCCTCCGAGCTGGGGCGTAGCGTGACGGCGAGCGATGCCGCGCCCGCTACGGGCGCCTGGCGACATATCGTGCGCGCGCAGGGCATCAGCCTGTCCTACGGCAAGATACGCGCGCTTTCCGGTATCGACCTGGCCATTGGGCGCAACGAGATCGTCGGCCTGATCGGTGACAACGGCGCGGGCAAATCGACGCTGATCAAGGTGTTGACCGGGGTCGTGCGGCCGAGCACGGGCAAGCTGTTCATCCGGGACGAGGAGGTCGACTGGAGCCGCTTTTCCGTGCGCGAGGCGCACCGATTGCGCTTCGAGACGGTCTATCAGGAAAAATCGCTGGGCGAGAAGCAGCCGCTGTGGCGTAACTTTTTTGTCGGCCGGCAAATCACCAACCGGTTCGGTTTCATCAATGTTGCCGAACAACGGCGCATCGCCAACGAAATATTGAAGCAGCAGCTCGGATTCCGCGGCGTGGGGATCGACGCGGATTCATTGATTGCGAAACTCTCCGGTGGCGAGCGCCAGGGCATCGCGATCGGACGGGCAATGTATTTCGAAAGCGATCTGATCATTCTCGATGAGCCAACGGTTGCGCTTGCCATCAGCGAGGTGCGCAAGGTTCTCGACTTCGTGCGCTCGATCAAGGCGTCCGGCCGCGCTTGCATCTATATCGAACATAACCTCGCCCATGTGCACGAGCTCGCCGATCGACTGGTCGTGCTCGATCGTGGCCGGATCGTCGCGGATTTCAAGTCGGGTGAGATGAGCCTCGAGGAACTCACCCGGTTCTTGATTTCGCTTCAGCAGAGCGGGCACGGGCCGGCGCCGGTTGCGGGGACACGGGCGTGAGCGATCCGATAAAAGAAAAACGGCCGGCGCGGCTAGTGTTTTTTCGTCTGCCAGGTTTTGCTCGCGTGGAGGGATTGCCGAGCGTGGTCGTGTTCCTGTTGGTGGTCGGCCTGTTCATGGCGACCGCACCGCGGGTCTTTTTAGGCTGGCCGATCTACTTCTCCTTCCTGACCACCGTGCCGCCGCTGGTGGTGTTGGCGATCGGGCTGACTCTGGTGATTGCGGCTGGAGAAATCGATCTGTCGTTCCCGTCGGTGATGGCATTCGCGGGCTTTCTGTTCGCCTGGTGCGTGAACACCACCGGATCAGCCTGGCTAGCCGTCATTGCGGCGTTGGCTGGCGGCGCGCTGGTCGGCGTCGTGAACGGGGTGTTGGTCGCGGTGGTCGGTGTGCCGTCGATCATCGTGACGATCGGCACGCAATTCCTCTGGGCCGGTGTTGCTTCGATTCTTTCCGGCGGGCTTTCCAATGCGCTACAGCAACTCGCCAGCGGTTCGGCCTATGCGGTATTCGCGGGCACGTTGTTCGATGTGGTCCCGATGCAAGCGATCTGGGCGCTCGGGCTCGCCATATTCATGTGGTTCATCCTCAATCGGCACCGTTTTGGCGAGCACGTGCTGTTCATCGGAGACAACCGCAACGTCGCGAAGGTCGTGGGCATCAACGTGCCGCGTGAGACGGTGAAACTGTTCACGCTGATGGGTGTGCTGGCTGGTTTCGCCACGGTTCTGCTCACGCTCGAGAATCTGAACTACTTCTCGACCCAGGGGCAAGGCTACCTGCTGCCGGCGCTGGCCGGCGTGTTCATCGGCGGAACGTCGGTGTTCGGTGGCACGGCGACGATCGTGGGTACTTTCTTCGGCACCTTCGTGATTGGCATGTTGGAGGCAGGAATCGTTGCGACAGGTATCGCCGGCTTCTGGGTACAGGCGATCGAAGGGGTGGTGTTCATCGTCGCCGTGATCCTGCATCTGTTGGTCGAGAATCCCGCCAGGCTGCGCGTATTGCGCGAAAAACTCAGGTTTGGCGGGCGATAAAGCCGTTAAATCAGGAGATAGGAGCAGAAATGATCAAGATCATGACGGGATTCCTGCTGGGGGCGAGCGTCCTTGCGTTCGGCCTCGCGCCAACCGCCGGTGCCACCGAGCCGACCACGACGGGACCGCTCGGCGCCGGTATGACGATGTATATGCAGATGGGCGGAAACCCCGGCGACGGTGCGACGCTGCCACGTCAGACCGGGGCTGCGGACGCGGGGCATGCCCTCGGCATCAAGGTGATCGAGCAGTTCTCGGCCTGGAGTCCGGAGACGATGCTTGCGCAGTTTCGCCAGGCGATGGCGGCGCATCCGACGTGTATTGGCATCATGGGCCATCCGGGCGATCCAGCCTTCGCACCACTGATCAAACAGGCGGTAGACCAGGGCATCATCGTTACCGTCGGCAATACACCGCTGCCGGAAAACCAGAAGCTCTACGACGCGAAGGGCTTCGGCTACGCCGGCGTCGAACTCTACATTGGCGGGCAGATCACCGCTCAGGCGATGCTCAACGCCGGGCTCAAGAAGGGCGACGAGGCGCTCGAATACGGTGTCTTCAACGAGAGCGTGCGCAGCCAGTCTGACCGTGGCCTTTCCGAGACGCTGGAAAAGGCCGGCGTGAAGGTGACGAGGCTCAATATTTCTCCCCAGGTGGATGCCGACTCATCGCTCGCCGTGCCGATCCTGGTCGCCTTCATCCAGGCGCATCCTGATCTGAAGGCGATCGGCACGCAGCACGGCGGCGTGACCGGGTTCATTCCGCAGGCGCTCCAGCAGGCTGGCAAGAAGCCGGGGCAAATCATCGTGGGTGGCATCGATCTGGCGCCCGCCACGATTTCCGGGCTGCAGAACAAGTACCTCACCGCGACGCTCGACCAGCAACTTTATCTGCAGGGCTTCCTGCCGGTTACGCAGTGTGTGCTCTCGGCTGCTTATCATTTCGCGGGACTGACGATCAACACCGGCGCAGGTGTGCAAACACCCGCGACGATCGATTCGCTGATCCCGCTGATCAAGCGCGGGATTCGCTAAGGACGAGTGATGCGCGATGGAATGGCTCGAGCGCCGTCAGTCGGGCCTCCAGGCGTTCGAAGGTTGTCTGCACGACTTCGACAGCAGGTTCGCAAACGAACCGGCCTTCCGGGTCACGGAGCGGGTGCGCCAAGTTTGAGCGTGCCCGTCACGAACTCGCGCACGGTCTTCCTGGCATCGATCGCGGCCTTTTCGTCGTATGCGAGGGTCGCTCCATACTCGACGCAGGGATCGCTGTAAGTAAATAGCTGGCCAGTCGCTGCGTCCATGATCTGGCCGTTCTGTGCTTCGCTCAGTTGACAGCTTCTTATGGTCTGCGCCTTGGCGAGAACGATGGGCTTCGCCGCGGCTTTCCAGTCGAACATATGCTGGGCCCCCGAGTACTCGATGAATTTGATGTCTTTTCCCTTGGCTCGCAGTCTTTCGACGTATGCGCGGCATGATGCGACAGGAGCAAATTCATCTGCACTGCCATGAAAAACGAGCACCGGCTTGTCGTCGAAATCGTCATCGGCTCTGAAGGTCGTATTGCAGTTCGGATAGAACGCGATGTACCCGGCGAAGCCCTTGCCGGAAGAAGAGCCATGCAATCGTTGAAACCGTTTGAGATCAGCATATAACGCTGGTTGGCCGCCGCGTGATTCGCCCATCAGTATCACCCGCTCTGGATCAATTCTCGGATGCTTCTGCAGCAGGTCGAGTGCGCGATACGCGTCCTCGAGCTGCACTAGCCGGCCCAGTTGCCCCTGGTCGTTGAGCGTGTTGACGACACCACGCCCCGCAAAGCTCTCGACGACGAAGGTGGCGACGCCCATCGCAAGGAATTCCTGCTGCCAGTCGGTGATGCCGCTGTTGATGCCTCCCGATGGATGAAGAATGACGATCGCAGGAAGACGATCCGAACCCGCCCTGGGTAGGCTCAGCACCCCGGCAACGGTGACCGGCTTGCCCGGTTCGTGTCCGCCGAGGAACTGTTCGTCGGTGAGCGTTACCGACTGCAGCGGTAGAACCTCTGTCCGCACTACCTGTGCAGCGATCAACGTGGGAAAGGCCGCCGCCACACTTAACGTTGTGACCAGGCATAGGCGCCGCAGTCTGGCACCGGATCGCGCGAGTAGAGACATGGCGACATCCTCCTGACCGCAACGGCGTGTCTGCCCAATAAGGTCTCTTTGAACATAGACGATTGAATGGGCTTCTCAAGAGCGAGGCGGCGCCGAGCCTCGACGTTCTGAAGAATGTCTTATAAGTTCTGGTCCGGCACTGGCTCAAACATTGCTGACCGAGGCCGTGGAACAGTTGCAGGGCGTGCATCGCAGTGAGCCATTGGCGTGTCTACACTCTGCTACGCGCCCTATGTCGTATTATTCGTGGTAAGTCCGCTGCTGACCGTGGTCGTGAGGCGCCCTCGCACGTGGCCGGCCCCGGCGCGCGATGCGTTTCCAACCTGGTGCAAGCGTTCTCCCACCCGACGAACCGGGCACGCACTCTAACCGGCAGTCGGCAACACTGTAAGGAGCAGTCACGATGAAAATGCAACGAAACGCTCCCCGGATCGCCTCGACCCTGCTCGTCGCGGCGTTCACACTGGTTCAGGCTGGCGTCGCAGTGGCGCAGACGGCTGCTCCGCAGAGCGCCAGCGAGATCCACAGGACCGGCATGCCACCGACGCAGCAGCAGGGCGACATATCGTTCGTTACCGGCGGAGTTGGTCGCGACGAGTCGACCGCGCTGCGGCAGGCACGCAGGCAGTGGCCGCTGTCTCTGCAGTTCACGGGACCCGGTGCGAGCTATGTGGCCGACGTCCAGGTGCAGATCGCCAAAGGCGGCGCTTCCGTGTTCGAGGCCACGTCGAAGGGGCCGTACATGCTCGTGCGGCTGCCTCAAGGGCGCTATACGATCAGCGCCACTTACAGCGGCGTGACCAGAAAGCAGACGGTGAACGTCCGCGGCAATGGCAGCGCGCGCGCGACGTTCTCGTTTCCGTCCGGCGGCCACTGAGCGCAGTCCCGGCGCCGCGCCGAAGATCGCGCGGCGCGTTCGTTTGTTAACGCGAAAGCCTTATGCCTTTAGCATCTTCTTGCCGTTCGCCCCGAGCAACGGCAAGTCGCGGATCCGGACACCCGTCGCGTCGTCGATCGCGTTCGCGAGCGCCGCGGCGGCCGGGCCTTGCGCCGCTTCTCCGACACCGAGGAATGGCAAGCCCGGCCGGTCGATCAACAGCACGTCCACGCGTTTGGGTACGGACGAGAAGCGCATGATCGGATAAGTGCTCCAGTCATAGCTCGTGATGCGTTGCGGATCGAAATGCGTTTCTTCATAGAGCGTCCAGCTCGTGGTTTGCAAAATCCCGCCTTCGATCTGATTGCGCACGCCGTCAGGATTCACGATCTGTCCGCAATCGACGGCTGCGACGACGCGCTCGATGCTGAGCTCGCCGGTATCGCGCATCACCGTCACGTCCATCGCGACGGCAAAGTAGGCCATCAGGTTCTTGTATTGGGCAAACGCAAAGCCGGTGCCGTGTGAACGCGGGCTAGCGTCGCCCGTTAGCGCGCTGCGGGCACGCCAGCCGAATTGATCGGCTACTGCGCGAATCACGCCATGTGCGCGCGGATCATCGAGATGTTTGAGGCGAAACGCAATGGGGTCGGCGTGCGCGGCTCTGGCGAGCTCGTCGATGAAACTCTCGATCGCGAACACGTTCATGTGCGCGCCGAGCGAGCGCATCGCGGAGACGCGGATCGGCATCGTGGGCACGAAATGATGCTGCACGTGCAGGCTGGGCACGCGGTAAAGCGGAATGCTGTTGCGGTCGCCTCCGCCTTCCGGCATCGGAATCGGCTTCGGCGGCGCGGGGGTGAACGGTTGCGCAAGTAGCTGCGCGGGCAGCAGGCGGCCCGCATTCTCGATACGGTTGTTATGCGTATTGCTCCATAGCTCGTAACGCCAGTCGGCAATCATGCCTGCCGCATCGAGCGTTGCCTTCGCGTCGACTGTCATGGCCGGGCCGAACGGCTCCCACATGTGTTCCTGTTCGCGCATCAATTGCACGCGCACCGGGCGGCCAGGCAGCTCGCGCGCGATGAGGGCGGCGTCGGCCGCGACATCGTCCGCGCCGTTGTGTCCGTAGCAGCCCGAACCTTCCACGTGCACGCAGCGCACCTTGCCGGGCGGCATCGCGAGCATTTCGGCAATGCCCGCATGCAGCGGAAAGACGCCTTGCGTGTGCGTCCACACGGTCATCACACCGCCGTCGAGCTGCGCGACCGCACACGATGGCCCAATCGAGCCATGCGTCAGATACGGCCTCGAATAGCGCGCCCGCAGCGTCGCCATGGGTGCGGCCGTGCCGGTCGCCGTGCCCTGATCGGCCACCGCGATTTCCTGTGCAGGCAGACTCATCAGCAACGCGTGGACGTTCGCCGGATCGGGCAGCGGCGGCCCCGAGCGCCACTGCGCGGCGAGCGCAAGCTCACGCATCGCGAGGATGGCGCGCCATTCGTCGTCGGCGACCACCGCGAGGTAGCTGCCGTTGCGCACGACCTTGACGACCCCGGGCAGCGCCTCGACGCGCCCGCTATCGACCGAAACGAGCCTCGCGCCATAAGACGGCGGCCGCACCACGCGGGCATGCAGCATGCCGCGCGGCCGCAGGTCCTGGACATAGCTCGCGCCGCCCGTCACCTTTCCCGGGATATCCACGCGCGGCAGCATATGGCCAATCAGCGCGTAGGCCGATGGCGGCTTTGTCGGCGCGTCGGGCTGGGCGTTCTGATGGAGGTCCGCGTGTTGCACGGCTTCGCCATAGCTGACGCGTCGTCCGTCGGCGGCAATCACGGCGCCGTCGCGTGTCGTCAGGGCCGCTGCGTCTACGCCCAGTCGCGACGCCGCACTCGCGACCAGCAGCGCGCGCACTTGAGCGGCGGCGTTGAGGATCGCGGTGCCGCTGTCCGCCATCGTGTGACTGCCGGCGGTGTAGCCTTCGTTCGGCGTTCTGGTGGTGTCGGCGGTGATCAGTTCGATCGCATCAGGCGCGAGATCCAGCTCTTCCGCGGCGACCTGCAGCAGCGCGGTGCGAATGCCCGTGCCCAGCTCCGCTTTGCCGGTGAAAACGCTCACGTGACCGTCCGGGGCGACCTTGATCCACGCATCGAGCAACGGCGTGGTCTTGAGACTGCCCGGCAGCTTAGGGGCGCCCGCATTGAAGGTGCCCGCTTCGGTGGTGGTTTGCGCGAGCGCGGCCACCGCTGGCGCGATCGCGAAGCTCACCATCAGCGAGCCGCCAACCAGGAAGCGGCGCCGCGTAGCGTCATCCGGGGCGCTGCCTTGGGCGGCGGAGAATGGGCGGCCGGCGCTCACGACTGCGCTCCCGCGCCCGTACGCGGCGAACCGGTCGCGACTTGCCGGATCGCCGCGAGAATGCGCATGTGCGTGCCACAGCGGCACAGGTTCGGCTGCATGTAGCGGCGGATCTGTTCATCGCTTGGGCGCGGGACTCGCTCCAGCAGCGTTTGCGCTCGCATGATCATGCCGGCGATGCAATAGCCGCATTGCGCGGCCTGTTCGTCGATGAAGGCTTGCTGAAGTGGTCCCGGATGTTGCGCGCTGCCGAGTCCTTCGACGGTTCGCACTGGCCGCTCGCCGACGGCCACGACCGGCATGAGGCACGAGAACACCGGTTTGCCGCCGACGCTGACCGTGCATGCGCCGCATTGACCGAGACCGCAGCCGAACTTCGCGCCGTCGAGCTGCAACTCGTTGCGCAGCACGTAGAGCAACGGCGTCGACGGGTCGACATCGACCGCATGACTGACGCCGTTGACGTTGAGTGTGATCATCGTGGCAGGCCGTCCTTGCGAAATTGCGCGACCGCGCGGGCGTCGAGCGTGGGCCACGCGTCGCGTGCGGTGAAGCGTTCGCGCGTGTAGTTGGCGAGCTCCGCTATCTGTGCATCCGTGAAGGTGTTGGCAAATGATGGCATGAAGGGCGCGCTATCGCTTTCGTGCCAGTCGATTCCATCGAGGAGAAAACGGACCATGTTGCGTGGGCTGTCGGCGTTGACGGCCGTGGAAAGGGACAGCGACGGTCGAGCGCCCCCGTTCGACATCGGCGCGCCTTCGGCATGGCACGAGGCGCAGGCCGCGGCGAACAGATTCGCGCCGCCGCCGGGCGCGGGGGACACGGGCGCGGACGAAGCGGAAGGCGAGGCGACCGGATGCTCCGGCACTTTTGGCCCCCGGGATGGCAATGCCAGCAGATACGCGGCCATCGCCTCTACGTCGGAGGCGGAGGCGTCCGCGAGCGTGCGCGTGACCGGGCGCATCGGACCTGCTGCCGCGCCATGGGCGCTGGCGAGGCCCGTGCGCAGATAGCCGACGAGCTGTGCCTGCGTCCAGGGCGTGGGACGTGAAGCGAGGTCCGTCAGCGCGGGCGCATCCCATCCTTCGATCGTGCCGCCTTGCAGCGCGTGGTCGCGGCGCTCGGCGCCGAGGCGGTCGAGCGGCGTGTGACACGCACCGCAATGACCGAGGCTTTCGACCAGATAACGCCCGCGTGCGAGGTCCGGCGCTTCGGTCGGCGACGGTGCCGCTTCGGTACCGGTATGCAGGTAAAAAAGATTCCACACGGCGATGAGGGGCCTGAAGCCGAGCGGGAAGATCAGCTCGTTATGCGGCGCAGGTGCGATGACGGGAGCGCGGCTCATCAGCCATGCATACAGCGAGCCGATATCGGCATCGCTCAGGTGCGTGAAGTGGGGATACGGGAATGCGGGGTAGAGCAGATGACCGTCGCTGGACACGCCGCGCCGCATCGCGCGTTCGAACGCGTCGAGCGTCCAGCCTCCGATGCCGGTCTCGTTGTCCGGGGTGATGTTGGTCGAGTAAATGACGCCAAAAGGCGTTTGCAGCGGCAGTCCGCCCGCGAGGGGCTGGCCGCCCGTCGCGGTGTGGCACGTGACGCAATTGCCAATCGCCGCGAGCTTCGCGCCGCGCGCCGCGGCTGCGGTATCGCTGTCGGCCGCGATGGGCGCGGTGACGGCATCCGGCGCGGGCTCCCGTGCATGCGCGGCGGGTCCGCCGTACGCGGCCATCAGGGCAACCAGAACAACGGTCACGCCTGCACTTGCCACCCGTCCCTTCATCTGGCCTCCATCGCCGAACCGTCCGCGCATCATCGTTGCAGGATGCGTCGCGCGGCTTTGAGCCGCGCAAGCGGCGTTCCTGATAGCGGCTCCTCTAGCCGGCAGCGATCGCGATGGCGATCTGCACGAAAAGCACTTTGACGATGGTCATCGACGGAAAAATCATCGCGTACATGACGTCGGGCTGATCCGTCGGCGCGATGCGGTTGGCGAAGGCGAGAATCGCGGGATTGCCGGTCGCGCCGCAGATCACGCCGACCGAGGTATCGAAAGACAGTCTGAAGATCCACAGGCAGCACGCAGCCGTGACGCCGACGAGCACCAGCAGCGTAATCACGCCATAAAGCAGCAGCAGCGGTCCGGCGGTGCCGACGGTGGCGACGAACTTCGGTCCGCAAGACAGGCCTACCTGTGCGAGAAAAATCGTCAGCCCGAGATTGCGCAGCACGAGATTTGCAGAGAGCGGCATCACCCACACGAACGGTCCGCTGCGGCGCGCCTTGCCGAGGCACAGCGCGACCAGCAGCAACGCCGCGAGACCCAGGCTGAACGCGCCGAGACCGGGCGCGCGCAACGGGATCGCACCGACCAGCAGCCCCGCTGCCGCGCCGATGCCCAGACAGATGAAACTGAGGTCGGCCGTGCCCTTGATCGAATCGCCGAAGAACGCGCGGACCTTCGCGCGATGCGCGTTACTGACGAGCAGGCCGACGCGGTCGCCCGCTTCGAGGATGAGGTCTGGCGTCGACAGCAGATCGGCGTCGCCGCGCCGCACGTGCGCGACCGCGCAGTTCACCCCATCCGGAAAGCGCAGATTGCCGAGCGCCGTGCCGACCACCGACGGACTCGACGCGAACACGCGCAGATAGTCCAGGTCTTCCCGATGACTCGAGATACGCCCGGGCTGTGCTTCCCCGCATAGCGCCGTTGCTTCGTCGAGCGGACGGCGCTCGGTGGCGGTCGCAAGGAGAACGTCGTCGGCGCGCAGCGTGAAGTCGTCGCTGGGCAGCTGATTGTGATGCGCGCGCCGCACGGCCGCGATCACGACGCCGGCAGGCAGACGGGTCGAGAGCTCCGACAGCGTGAGACCGAAGAGACTGGCATTGCGCAGCGCGATTTCAGCGGTTTCCAACACCTTCGCGGGCGGTTTCGGTATTTTGGCTTTCAGGGCCGCGTTCAGCACATAGAGAAACAGGATCGGCCCGGCCACGCCGAACGGATAGGTGACGCTATAAGCCACGGCGGCATTGGTGCTTTTCATCGATGCGATGGCGACCTGCAGGCTCGCCGTGCTGGTGCCGCTGCCCGCGAACATGCCGAGCGCATCGGCGAGCGTGATGCCGAAATGGATGAAGGCGCACGCCACCAGACCTGAAGCGATCACGCCCAGACAGGCGGCCGCGTTGGCCTTCACACCGTCGCGGCTGGTGAGTCCGCGGAAGAACTGCGCGCCGTATTGAATTCCGATGCCATACAGAAACAGCAGCAGACCGAGTGTGCCCAGCAACGCCGGTGGCGCGGATTTCGGCGCGAACGCGCCGAGCGCCAGCCCAACGAACAGCACGGCCCCCGAGCCCAGAGCCACGCCCTTGATTGTGATTTCGCCGACCAGGTAGCCGAGCGCAATGGTCAGAAAGAGCGCTAGCAGCGGCTGAGTTTCGAGGAAAGTTCTGACTGCTTCCATGCCGCCCCCTATGTACGCGTCGCTCCTATCGCATTGCGCCCGCGAGGTTGCCCGAGCCGAGACCCACGATCAGATCGAGTGCGCCGTTCTTCAGCGCTTGCGTGGCGACCACGCCCGCCGCTTTCAATCCGGCCGCGTCGATGCGCGACGCATCCGATAGCTCGACACGCAACCGTGTGGCCGCCAGCGCGTCGAGCTTCAGGATGTTGGCCGCGCCGCCCAGCGCCGCACGGATCTTTTCCGCGCGCTCCGTTTCCTGCGGCGAGTGTTGCGCCGAGGCGGCGACTGCCGCTGGAGCCGCGGCAGTCGCCGCCGCGCCTTCCACGCCAGGTGCGCCGGCCGCCGGCAGATCCGCTTCGGCGCCCGCTGTCTTCAGATAGTCCTGCATGTCGGTTTTCATGTTCTCCGACAACGGCCCGAAGATCGCCTGCACGCCGTTGCCCACTCGCACCACACCCGCAGCACCGAGCGCCTTGAGCTTGTGTTCGTCGACGAGCGCCGGGTCCTTCACGGAGATGCGCAGCCGCGTGATGCAAGCATCGAGACTCGTGATATTGGAGCGGCCGCCAAAGGCGAGCACCAGTTCGCGCGAGCGTCCGCCCGCGCCGCTCGCGGCAACCGCCACGGTGTCCGCCGTGTCGTCCTCGCGGCCGGGTGTCTTGAGGTTGAAGCGTGTGATGACGAAGCGGAACACGCCGTAGTAGATCACCGCGTAAATTGGACCAAGGATGAAAACGTACCAGGCGTGCGTGGCCTTCCCGCCAATCAGGTTGAACATCAGAAAATCGATGCCGCCTTGCGAGAACGTGAAGCCCATGCGCATGCCCAACGTGTTCGCCACGAACTGCGCCGACGCCGCCAGGCATGCGTGAATCAGGTACAGCACCGGCGCGACGAACAGGAATGCGAATTCGATCGGCTCGGTGATGCCGGTGAGGAAAGAAGTCAGCGCGGCGGAAACCATCATGCCGCCCACAGCCACCTTCTTCTCCGGCTTCGCGCAATGCCAGATCGCGATCGCCGCGGCCGGCAGGCCGAACATCTTGAACAGGAACGCGCCCGCAAGAATGCCTGCGGTGGGGTCGCCCGCGAAATAGCGGGTGATGTCGCCGTGAACCTCCTTGCCGGTCGTCGGGTCGACGAAGCTGCCCATTTCGAAGAAGAACGGCACGTTCCAGATGTGATGCAGACCGAACGGAATCAGCAGACGTTCGACGAAACCGTAGACCGTTGCGGCGGTGCGCGGGTCCGAGACCGCCGCCCAATGCGAGAAAGCCTTGATTGCGCTGCCGATCGGCGGCCACACGAAGGACAGGATCGCGCCGAGCACGATCGAGCCGATCGCGGTCACGATGGGCACGAAGCGCTTGCCGGCGAAGAAGCCGAGATACGGCGGCAACGTGATCCGGTAGTAGCGATTGAACATCCAGGCCGCAAGACCACCGGCGAGGATGCCGCCGAACACGCCGGTCTGGATCGACGGTATGCCCATGATCGTGTCGGTTTCGATGCCCTCGATCTTGGCGATCACACCGAGCGTGGCCGTCATCACCAGATACCCGATCGTTGCCGCGATGCCCGAGACGCCATCGTTCTCGGTGAAGCCGAGCGCGACGCCGATCGCGAAGATCAGCGGCAGGTTCGCGAAAATCACGTCGCCCGCGTTCTTCATCAACGCGAGCACGACGATCGGCACGTAACCGTGGAAGTCGGTTGCGCCGAGACCGAGCAGCAGGCCGGCTACCGGCAGCACAGCGACGGGCAGCATCAGCGATTTGCCGATCTTCTGCAAGACTCCGAACGCATGCGAGAACATGGCTGATCTCCTGTTGATCCGCTCAGTCGGCAAAGCGCGACAGATGCGCGCGGACTTCCGCGGCGGTGCCCAGAACCAGCACCTCGGCGGCGAGTTTCTTTGCTTCGTCGGTCGTTATGCGTGCCAGCTGGGCCTTGATCGAACCCACTGCGGGAATGCTCACCGATAGCTCGTCGATGCCAAGGCCGACGAGCACCGGCACCGCCATCGCATCCGACGCGATGCCGCCGCAGATGCCGACCCATTTGCCGTGCTGGTGCGCGCCGTCGACCGTCATGCCGATCAGACGCAACACCGCCGGGTGCAGTGCGTCGGCCTGCTTCGCGAGTTGCGGATGGCCCCGGTCCATCGCGAGCGTGTATTGCGTGAGGTCGTTCGTGCCGATCGAGAAGAAGTCGACTTCGCGTGCGAGCGGCTCGGCGATCAGCGCGGCCGCCGGGACTTCGATCATGACGCCCACTTTCACGCTCGCCGCGCGATCGCCGGCTTCTTCGAGCAGGATCTTGCGCGCCGCCCGAACTTCTTCGACCGTCGTGATCATCGGGAACATCACGTGCAGATTGCCGAGCGGCGCCGCGCGCAGGATCGCGCGCAGTTGCGTGCGGAAGATGTCGGGACGCTCCAGGCTCACGCGCACACCGCGCAGGCCGAGAAACGGGTTGTCTTCCTTCGGCAGCGGCATATATGACAGCGGTTTGTCGCCGCCGACGTCGAGCGTGCGTACCACCAGCGTGCGCTCGCGGCCGAGCGCCTCTGCGACGGCGCAATATTCAGTGGCCTGTTCGTCTTCGGTTGGCGCGGTGTCGCGCGCGTCGAACAGGAACTCGGAACGCAACAGACCCACGCCTTCCGCACCGCCAGCGACCGCGTCGCGCGCTTCCTGCGCATTGCGGATGTTCGCGACGACTTCGACGCGGTGGCCGTCGGCCGTCATTGCGAGTTTGGTTGCTGCGAGCTTTTCGTCTTCGCGTTTGGCGGCCTGGCGCCTGATGCGTTCGCGCGCCTTTTCCAGTTCTTCGGCGCTCGGATTGCGCCGCAAGCTGCCGCGCGAACCGTCGAGCACGACGGGCGTGCCGTCGGCGAGTTGCAGCGCGCGCGCGTCGATACCGCAGATCGCCGGAATGCCGAGCGAGCGCGCGAGGATCGCGACGTGGCTCGTCGCGCCGCCGGTCGTCGTGCAAAAGCCGAGCACCTTGCTGCGATCGAGCGACGTGGTGTCGGACGGCGAGAGTTCCTCAGCGATCAGGATCGACTCTTCCGGCACGTCGATCTGCGCCTGCTTCACGCCGGCGAGCAGCGCGAGCACACGGCGGCCGACGTCGCGGATATCGCCGGCGCGTTCGCGCAGCAGCGGATTGTCGAGCTTTTCGAGCATGCTTGCCTGGTTTTGGAACGCATCGCGCCACGCGAACCCGGCGCCCTTTCCCGCGCTGATGCTGCTGATAGCGGCGTCGTTGAGGTCAGGATCGTCCAGCAGTTCGAGATGCGCGTCGAGGATCTGCGCTTTCGACGGATCGGTGAGCGTCGCCTTGAGCCCCTCGATCTGCTGACGCGCCTGATGCTGCGCCGCTTCGAGTTGCGCCCGTTCGCGTTGCGGCGACTCGCCCGCTTCGTTCACCTCGATCACTTGCTGGCGGAACTGCACGATCTTGCCGACCGAAAGCCCAGGCGAAGCGGAGACGCCGATGAATTCGTCGGCGTCGGCGGGAGCCGACTCGCGCGGCGACACTGGCGCAGCCGGTGCGCCTGGCGCGGTCGCCGCGGGGGCGGGCGCATCGCCGGGCTTTTCGCCCGATCCCTCGGCAAGCAGTCGCGCGACGGTGCTGGCCGCCTCCGCCGCGTCGGGACCGCGGGCCTCGATGCGCAGCTTGTCGCCGAGCTTCGTTGCGAGTCCCATGATCGCGACGACGGACTTGGCGTTTGCGCTGGCGTCGCCGCGCAGCAGCCGGATATCGGACTTGAACTTCTTCGCCTCGACCGCGACGACCGCGGCGGGCCGCGCATGCAGGCCCGCCGGATTCGGCAGCGTGATCTCGCCGGAGAGGATCGCGCCGGTGGCGCTGGCCGTTTCCTTGTCGTCCGTGCCGCCGACCATTTCGACGTACAGCGCGACATCGGTGCCCGCAACGACGAGCCCTTTCGCGGGAACGTAGCGCGTGACGAGATCGCCATTGGCGATGACCATTTGCGTGAGCAGGCTGGTTGCTTTTGCGCCGACCACGATCGGGTCGAAGCGGATCAGCGGCGTGCCTGCAGCGACGGTGTCGCCTTCCTTGACCAACGGCATGAAGCCCTCACCGCGCAGCAACACGGTGTCCAGCCCGATATGCAGCAGCACTTGCAGACCGTTGTCGCCGGTAATTGTTGCGGCGTGGCAAGAGCTGTGGAGTTGCGTGACCTTGCCGGCAAGCGGCGATAGCAGTTCATCCGAGGTCGGGTCGATCGATACGCCATCGCCGACCATCTTCTGGGCAAAGACCGGGTCGGGCACGCTGTCGAGAGGAACCAGTACGCCCGACAGTGGCGCCATCAACTCGATGCGCTGAGGACGCTGAGGAGCTTTCATCGCCAAGACTCCTTTACATTGACGCTCGCCTGAGGTGGCTCGACTCGAGCCGCGTGAGCGCGACATTCATACGTGCGGTCGGCACGATTGCCGGTTACGCCGGTCACCTAGTTGTGAGCGGCGCACGTTACCAAAGCGTCGGTGACAAAAACTCGGGAAACCCTACAAGGTCGCGCACGTCGCCCGTATGCGCAAACTGCTGCTTACCCCTCGATGCGATTGTTCTCACCAAAGCCTCGGCAGTCTGATTTCGTTTGTGCGTGACATCTCGGCTTTCAGGATGATTGCCGCCCACGCAGCCTCGACCGGGGGTGGGCGGGAAAACGTCGGGCGCGCTGCGACGGCGCTGTTTGCGTGTGTCGGCCACCTCGCGCCTGGGGGCGACCGCTCGCACCGTGGTCCCGGAAAAAGGACCCGGAAAGCGCTCTGAAAGAGAGCATATGTTACTGAGCGCAGATTGCAAGACAAGACGATTTCGGAAATGGATTTCCTGAATTTTTCGAATTCCCGGTGGAAGACGGACACGGCAATTATTAATTGGTGCGTGGCGCGGTTTGTACTTCCGTGTTTTATACGCTTAGCGAAGCGCGGCGTCTGCTTCGTCTGCAACCACATTTACCGTGTCGAACTCGATAAGCAGTTCCGCACCCAATGAGGCGCTGACGGATGCAATCGGCATATTGGGGCGGTTTTCTTTCCCGAATACGATTTTTCGAGCGCATCAAGCGCGCGTTGATAATCCGGGGACTGGAAATCCGTCAGTATGCGCAACGCGCTGCCTTGCAAACGATTTCCTCATTCAGAACATCATTTATGAAGTAAAGACGATTGATTTAGGTGGCTGGGGTGAGCGTGGAGTGTTCATATCGCTTGAGTGAATCCCATGCAACTGTTGTAGTTGTAGCGCGCACGGTCCATGCACGCTTGGACTGTTCCGTATCTGGCCATTGGCTTCGCGATAGCCCAACACAAATTGTGATTGTCTTCCCATCGTTGCCTGCACTCGGTCTTTTCGGCCGGAGAAAGCCGAAAGGAGGCCGCCACCTGGTTGATGTCATTACGGGAGGATTGGAAGTACTCGAATGGCTGCGCATCGCTAAGCGGCGTCGAGACCGGCGTGGCGATGGTCCCATCGGGTAGCACGTCGCCGGGGCGAGCGAACCAGATGTCTCCCAGGTACTGATCAGGCCAGTCGGGATAACTATCACGGAGCCCTATTGGACACGGCGAAAAATGAAGTCCTCAAGCGGCCGCGAACACTGCAATACCGCCTTGGCGGCCCGATGCAAGCACTTCGGCGCGACTTACGAGATTTTCTAACATCGTGGAAGACCGTCAACGAAACGCATCACGCCGCTGATGACGAACGCTTTCGTGCTGGCGCATATGAAAGAGGCTACGCGGTCGTTTCGGCTGTTAGCGGAATATTGCCGCCCGCGCATTGTTCAGCCACACCTTCTAGTCTTTTCATCGTACGACTCTTGTTCAAACGTGAGGCCCCGCCTAAAGTGTCGGGCTTCAACCTGGAATCAGGGTCATCATGCACATCGATACACCTACGACTTCAGCATCCCTCGAAGGGAGTTCAACGTCCGCAAGTCAATGGCTATCCGTCATCGCTGTTGCGGTAAGCGCGTTCGCCTTCGTGACGGCCGAGTTTTTGCCTGTCGGCCTGTTGCCGCAGATCGCACACGATCTCGGCGTGTCGCCCGGTGTCGCTGGCCTCATGGTCACCACGCCCGGCTTGATGGGCGCGATATTGGCGCCGACGCTGATCGTCAGCGCGGGCCGCATGGACCGTCGGTACGTTTTCCTGCTCCTCACCACGGGACTGTTGATCTCGAACATCGTGTGCGCCATCGCCCCGAACCTCGCGATCATGCTGGTAGGACGAGCTCTGCTTGGCGGCGCATTGGGCGGCTTCTGGACTCTGGCGACCGCGGCCGCTCCTCGACTCGTGCAAGCAAAGGATGCCGCCAAAGCGACCGGGACCATTCTGACCGGCGTGACCTTCGCAACCGTGATCGGCGTGCCGCTCGGGACGTTCATCGCGTCGTTCGCATCGTGGCGCCTGTCGTTCGCCGCGACCGCGGGCCTAGTGTCGCTCGCCCTGCTGGCGCAAGCGTTCCTCGTGCCTTCGTTGCCGTCGGCATCGGCATTGCGGATCGCCGATTTCAAAACACTGCTTGGCCGGCCTCATACGAGGCTGAGCATGGTGATGGTCGCGCTCGTCTTCGGCGCGCATTTCTCGACCTACACGTACATTGCTCCGCTGCTCGAACACGACTTCTCGTTGAGCGCCATCACGCTGTTGCTGTTCGGATTCGGTCTGATCGGCTTCTTCTCGAATGCGTTGGCGTCGATGGTGATTTCGGACCATCTGAAGAAATCCGTCGCCGCGATGGTCCTGCTGCTATTGGGCGCGATGTCGTCGATGTTGCTGCTCGAACATTCGCCGATCGGCGAGACCGCGGGAATGCTGCTGTGGGGAATCGCGTTCGGAGCGCTGCCGCTTTGCTTCAGCGTATGGATTCAGCGCAGCACGACGGACCTGCCCGAAGCGGGGTCGGCGATGTTCGTCAGCATCATCCAGGTGGCGATTGCGGCGGGCTCGGCAGTGGGAGGCACCATTGTCGACCGGGCGGGAATTCACGCTGACTTCACGCTGGGACTTGGACTCGCGCTGCTGGGTCTCGTGACACTGCAACGGCTTGCTGTGCTGGAACGACCGGCCGCTGCGTCTGCTCTTGATTGCGCCTGCGATGCGTCGGCTGACTGACGCAACAGAACCAAAACAGAACGAAAACGGCGCGAGACCGCACTCGCGATACCCGGCCGGGTCGACGATCCGGCCCGCCAGACGACGAATGCGTCAAACAGCCTTCTTCACGACTCTGGGTTGAAACGGCGCGTTGAGCGGCACGTCGCCAGCGGCCTCGTTGCGGGCAGCGCTCGTCGACAGATAACGCAAACAGCACACGCGCAGAAACGACGCGAAATTCAACGGCTCTTCGCCGCGCAACGCGATCAGTTCGTCGTGCAGCTTCACGACGAACTGGGTCGTCGTCACGTCCTCGCGGTTGGCGATTTCCTGAAGCACGTCCCAGAAGAGATTTTCGAGCCTCACCGTGGTCACGACGCCATGAATGCGCAGCGCGCGCGTGCGCGACTCGTAGAGGATCGGATCAGCGTTGACATAGACGTTGCACATACGGTCAGCCCTTCTCGCAAGTGATGACGACGCAGGACGCGAAGCGCGCGGTGCGGTCGCTCATGCCGTCGTGAACGAGCGTAACACGCTTGCTCGCCCGCGATGCCGCGCTTCGGTCCTGGCACTCCTTCAATGCGCGATGCGCGTGCCGAGCAGCTCAAGGAATTGCGCGATCCAGTTCACGTGCGAGGTCCACGCGGGTGCGGTGACGAAGTTCTCGTCGGTGATCGCGTCGGGCCAGTCGAGCGCCACGTATTCCGCGCCCGCGAGCTTCACTTCGGGCGCGCAGGCCGGATACGCGGAGATGCGCCGGCCTTCGATCACGCCAGCCGCAGCCAGCAGTTGCGCGCCGTGGCAGACCGCGGCAATCGGTTTCTTCGCTTCGGCGAATTGGCGCACCCAGCCGATCACCTTGTCGTTGAGTCGCAGATACTCGGGGGCGCGGCCGCCGGGCACGAGCAGCGCGTCATATTGCGCGGGGTCCACCGACGCGAAATCGGTGTTCAGCGTGAAGTTATGTCCGCGCTTTTCGGTGTAGGTCTGATCGCCTTCGAAGTCGTGGATCGCGGTGCGGATCGCGTCGCCCGCGCGCTTGTCGGGCGCGACGACGTCCACCTTATGACCGACTGCCCCCAGTGCCTGAAACGGCACCATCAACTCATAGTCTTCGACGAAATCACCGGCGATGATAAGAATGCGCTTTGACATGCTTCGTGTCCTCTCGAATCGGGTTGGGAAAGGCGAGGCGGACGCGCTATCGCGGTGTGCGCAAAGCGGCCGTTGAAAAGCAATATAGCGGTCGGCGCAGCGGGCGGGGTAATACGCGGCTAAATGCGGACCAGGGATTTCACTGAGCTGAACGCAATTCAGCCCTCAGGCGAAAGAAAAAGAGTCGCGCCCGATTCGAACGCGACGCTTCTGTCATTGGAAAGGTCCATTCAACCGCGCAGATTCGACACACATCGCTGCAGCACCTTGCGCAGCGTATCGACCGGAATTTCCGTTACTCCGTCCAGCATGGACGCTTCGAGCATGTCGATCGCCGAATCGCATTCCTTCAGTACCCGGCGCCCTTCGTCGGTCAGAAACAGATGAATCAGCCGGCCGTGGGTAGGATGCCCAGCGCGTCCGACCCAACCGTTGGCCTCCATCGTCTTGACAACTTCGTTGGCCGACTGCGGTGTGATGAACGAGCGTTCGGCGAGTTTCGCGTTGGTCATCGCGCCGCTGGCGCTGATCACCGAGAGCGCGGTGAATTGAGGCAAGGTCAGCCCGAATTCACCCAGTACATCGATCAAACTGCGTTTGAGCAGGCGGTCCAGTTGGCCGACCACATAGGAAACGCGGGCAGGTGGCGCACCGGTTTTCGTTGAACCGGCCTGTTTGGCAAGGGGCGTTCGCCGCTTCTCCATTGTCTTGATCATTATCAGGTTGCCTTAGGTGTTTCTACCAGGCATATCATATTCTACTTTCAATATCAGGCATCCTGAGACTAGACTCATCGTCAATTCCGGGGGTGCTATGGGAAGGATTCTGATAAGTGACGCAAAGATCATTGTCAGAAATCTTCTCCTTCCCATGGCCGCTTCGTCGAACAACGAAGCGTAGCTTGCCACTGGTAATTCAATCAAAGGTTAAGGAGACGTCATGTCAAGTGTTGCTAATCGGTCGAGTGCCGTGGGCTCCAGTACTGCACTAACGTTGGGATTGTGCTTTCTCGTCGCGGTGCTGGAGGGTATCGACCTGCAGTCCACCGGCGTTGCGGCGCCTCGAATGGCGCACGAGTTCGGCTTGTCGGTCGGGCAGTTGGGGCTCGCTTTCAGCGCCGGCATGTTGGGGCTTTTGCCGGGCGCGATGATCGGCGGCAGACTCGCCGATAGGATCGGCCGCAAGCGCGTATTGATGATCTCGATGGCGGTATTCGGCATCTTCTCGATCGCGACCGCGCAGGTCTGGAGCTTCGAAAGTCTGCTGATTGCCCGCTTGCTGACGGGCATCGGGCTCGGCGGCGCGATGCCGAACCTGATCGCGTTGTCTTCCGAGGCGGTCGATCCGCGTCACCGCAACACGGCGGTCAGTGTCATGTATTGCGGTATGCCGGTCGGCGGCGCGCTTGCCGCAATGATCGCCGTGCTGAGCGCGGGTGCTACCGCGTGGCGTCATATCTTCTACGTGGGCGGAGTCGGACCGCTGATCATCATTCCGCTGCTGATCGCGTTGCTGCCTGAGTCACGCGAATTCGCGGCAGAGTCGCGCGAATCGACTAAAGCGGACAAACCGCTGCTTTCGACGCGCGAAGTGCTGTTCGGCGAGGGGCGCGCCGCGGCGACAATCGGCATCTGGATCAGCTTCTTCTGCACGCTGATCGTTCTTTACTTCCTGCTGAACTGGTTGCCGTCGTTGACCGTGGGGCGTGGCATGAGCCGCTCGCAGGCTGGGATTGCACAGATCTTTTTCAACGTCGGCAGCGTGATCGGCGTGCTCGGCATCGGTCTGCTGATGGATCGGTTCAGACAAGGCCTGTCAGTCACGGCAGTCTATGCGTGCATCGTCGGTGCATTGGTCGCGCTTTCGCAGGTCGCCAGCATCGAGACGTTGTCCGTTGCCGTGCTGTTTGCCGGCATGGGCGTCGTCGGCGCGCAGTCGATGCTGTATGCGCTGTCCGCCGCCAGCTATCCCACCAGCGTGCGGGGTACGGGAGTCGGCGCCGCGGTGGCGGTGGGACGCGTCGGTTCGATCGTCGGCCCCGCCGCTGCCGGGCAATTGCTGTCGATGGGAAAAAGCTCGGCGCTCGTCATCGGCGCGAGTGTGCCCGTGACGATCATTGCGGCGATCACGGCATTGCTCGTCATTCGCTCCAACGCCGCGAAACGCTAAGTACTCGTTGATGGACCCAGCTTGGCCCGGCGTTTTCGCGCCGGGCCATTTTTCATGCTTCATACCCGATTCGTCATGCCTCGGTCCGCAAGCCGAGCAACCTGACGGCGTTCTCTTTCAGAACCAGCGGCTTCACTTCGGGCTTGATGTCGAGTGTGTCGAAGTCCTCCAGCCAGCGGTCCGGGCGGATCAGCGGGAAGTCGGACGCGAACAGCACCTTGTTGCGCAACAGCGTGTTCGCATACTTGACCAGCTCGGGCGAAAAGTACTTCGGCGACCAGCCCGACAGATCGATATACACGTTCGGCTTGTGCAGCGCGATCGACAGCGCCTGCTCCTGCCACGGCCAGGACGGATGCGCGATCACGATCTTCATGTCGGGAAAATCGACGGCGACATCGTCGAGGTAGATCGGCTCCGAATACTTGAGACGCAAGCCGCCGCCACCGCGCATACCCGAGCCCATGCCCGAGTGTCCACTGTGAAAAACCGCCGGCAGCCCGTACTCGGCGATTACTTCGTATAGCGGGTAAGCCATGCGGTCGTTGGCGAAAAAGCCCTGCATCGTAGGGTGAAACTTGAAGCCGCGCACGCCGTGATCCTCGATGAGCCGCCGCGCTTCGCGCGCGCCGAACTTGCCTTTATGCGGATCGATGCTGGCGAACGCAATCATGATGTCGGCGTTGTTCTGCGCGAACTCCGCGACCTCTTCGTTCGAAATGCGACGGCGCCCGATGTTCGCTTCACAGTCGACGGTAAACATCACGAAGCCGATCTTGCGCTCCCGATAGTGCTCGATCGTTTCGGGAATGGTCGGGCGGCGCCCTTGTTTGAGCACGGTGCCGAAGTATTTGTCGGCGGCTTCGTCGAATTCCTTTGCAAACAGGTCTGGCGGTTGGCAGCACGACACCTCGGCATGCACGTGGGTGTCGATGGCTTTCAGTTGATCGATGTCCAATGGCGTCTCCTATGTGTAATTGAAGCGGATGCGTCAGGCTGCGCGAAGATTGCGCACGCACGTCAACAGCAGGTCTTTCAGCGTCTGCGAACCGTGTTCATCGATTTCGCCGAGCATCGATTGCTCGATCCGGTCGGCGGCACCGTCGCACTGAGCCAGCAATGTTTCGCCGGCCTTCGTCAGCGACAGCAGCCCGACGCGACGGTTGAGGGGATCGGCCACACGCGTGACCCATCCATTCGCTTCCATCGATTTGACGACCGCGCTGGCCGCTTGCGGCGTGATCAACGAGCGCTGCGCGAGCTGCGCGTTCGACGAACGCGCTCGCGCCCGCAGCACCGACAGAGCCGTGTATTGCGGCAACGTCAGACCATGCGACGCAAGCGCTTCGGAAAGCTGCTGCGTGAGAATCTTGTCGAGCTGTCCGGTCAGGTAGCTGAGGCGCACCGGAGCGGCGGCATGCCGTCGATCGCGCAGGTTGCGCCGCGCCGGGGCGCCCGATGTCGTTGCAGACCCTGACGGCTTTCTCGTGATCGTCGGCATAGGCGGTTAGGGGTTTGTACCAAGACCTCTACATTGTACTTTACTTATCAGGTCGCCTGATATTAAATTGCACTCAGGCCGCGAGGGCGGCATTGATACGGAGATGCAGATGAGTTACGAAGGACGCTGGAAAACGGTCAAGGTCGCGGTGGAAGGCGGAATCGCCTGGGTCACGTTCAATCGTCCGGAAAAGCGCAACGCGATGAGCCCGACGCTGAACAAGGAAATGATCGACGTTCTCGAGACGCTCGAACTCGACGCCGAAGCCCAGGTTCTCGTGCTGACCGGCGAAGGCAGCGCGTGGACGGCCGGCATGGACCTGAAGGAATATTTCCGCGAAGTGGACGCGGGTCCGGACGTGCTGCAGGAGCGGATTCGCCGCGACGCGAGCCGCTGGCAATGGCAATTGCTGCGCATGTACTCGAAGCCGACCATCGCGATGGTCAACGGCTGGTGCTTCGGCGGCGGCTTCTCGCCGCTCGTCGCCTGCGATCTGGCAATCGCAGCGGACGAAGCCGTGTTCGGCCTGTCCGAAATCAACTGGGGCATTCCGCCGGGCAACCTGGTGAGCAAGGCGATGGCCGATACTGTCGGTCATCGCGAAGCGCTGTACTACATCATGACGGGCGACACCTTCACAGGTCCGCAAGCTGCGAAGATGGGTCTCGTGAACAAGAGCGTGCCGCTCGCGCAACTGCGCGACGAAACGATCGCTCTCGCGGCGAAACTGCTGAACAAGAACCCCGTCGTGCTGCGCAACGCGAAGCATGGCTTCAAGCGTTCACGCGAACTCACGTGGGAGCAGAACGAAGACTACCTGTACGCGAAGCTCGACCAGGCGAATCATCGTGATCCGGAAGGCGGCCGCGAACAGGGCTTGAAGCAGTTCCTCGACGACAAGAGCATCAAGCCGGGCTTGCAGACCTACAAGCGCTAAGCGGCGCACTTCAGCGGTACGACTGAGGAGACGAATACATGCATCAAACGAACCTGTTGATTGGCGGCGCGAAACGTGCCGCGTCGAACGGCAAGACCTTCGAGCGCGTCAATCCCGCGACGAACGCGGTGGCCACCCGCGCGGCGGCGGCTACTGTCGAAGATGCCGATGCGGCCGTCGCGGCCGCGGCGCGCGCGTTCCCGGCATGGGCGGCACTCACGCCTACCGAGCGGCGCAAACGCCTGCTCACCGCCGCGGATCGCATGGACGCGCGCACGGCTGAGTTCATCGCGATCGGCGCGGCCGAAACGGGGGCGATGGCGAACTGGTACGGCTTTAACGTGATGCTCGCGGCCAACATGCTGCGCGAAGCCGCGGCGATGACGACACAGATCGACGGCGCGGTGATTCCTTCGGACGTGCCTGGCAGCCTCGCGATGGCCGTGCGTCAGCCGTGCGGCGTCGTGCTCGGCATGGCGCCGTGGAACGCACCCGTGATTCTCGCGACGCGCGCACTTGCGATGCCGCTCGCGTGTGGCAATACGGTCGTGCTGAAGGCGTCGGAAGGTTGTCCCGGCGTGCATGCGCTGATCGGCGAAGTGCTGAACGACGCGGGTCTCGGCGACGGCGTCGTCAACGTGCTCACGCATGCGCCGGAAGATGCGCCCGCGATCGTCGAGCGTCTGGTTGCGAATCCCGCCGTGAAGCGCGTGAATTTCACCGGGTCGACGCGGGTCGGCCGCATCGTCGCCGAGCTTTCGGCGCGCCATCTGAAACCCGCGCTGCTCGAACTGGGCGGCAAGGCACCGGTGCTCGTGCTCGACGACGCGGACCTCGACGCTGCCGTCGAAGGTATCGCGTTCGGCGCGTTCTTCAATCAAGGGCAGATCTGCATGTCGACGGAACGCGTGATCGTCGATCGCAAGGTTGCCGATGCGTTCGTCGAGAAGCTCGTCGCGAAAGCGCGCACGCTGAAGGCTGGCGATCCGACCCAACCGGGCTCGATCCTCGGCACGCTGGAGAGCGAAGCCGCCGCGCGGCGCATTCGCGCGCTCGTCGAAGACGCCCGCGAAAAGGGTGCGAAGCTGCCCCTCGGTTGCGAGGTGAACGGCGCGATCATGCAGCCGGTGATCGTCGAGAACGTTACCCGCGAGATGAAGCTCTACGCCGACGAATCGTTCGGCCCGGTGGTGACGGTGCAGCGCGTGGACGGCGACGATGAGGCGCTGACAGTTGCCAACGATAGCGAGTACGGCTTGTCAGCCGCGGTGTTCAGCCGCGATATTGCGCGCGCGATGAACGTCGCGAAACGCATCGAGTCGGGCATCTGCCACATCAACGGCCCGACCGTGCACGACGAGGCGCAGATGCCGTTCGGCGGCGTGAAGGCGAGCGGTTATGGGCGCTTCGGCAGCAAGGCGTCGATTCCCGAGTTCACCGAGTTGCGCTGGATCACGGTGCAGACGAGCCCGCGTCATTATCCAATCTAGGCGTCGGCTCGCGGCCGCAATGCTTGCGGCCACCCCATCCTTGCATGAGACAGCGACGCCGTTTCCTTGAGAAACGGCACAAACAGGAGACAGGTTTTGGAATCGGAGCACAGCCACGCTAGCTCTCTGGCGACCGGATACCGGAGCGTCGCCATCGGAGCGCCTTCCTCGCGGATCGAGAAACGCGGCGACTGCTGGTACCTCGAGTCACTCGAACCTCTGGGCCCGTTTCCGGAGCGCTTTACCGACCGCTTGCTGAGCGGCGCACGCGCGCATCCCGACCGGCTGCTCGTTGCACGACGCGATGCCAACGGCGCGTGGCAGGGCATCACGTACGCGCAAATGCTGGAGCGCGCGCGTGCGATCGGGCAGGCGCTGCTCGATCGCGATCTCAGCGCGGACCGCCCGTTGGTGATCCTGTCGGGCAACAGCGTCGAACATATGCAGCTCGCACTCGGCGCGATGTGGGCGGGTATCGCTTATGCACCCGTGTCGCCGGCCTATTCGTTGATGTCGGGCGATTACGGAAAGCTGCGCCATGTCCTCGAACTGCTCAAACCGGGTCTGGTCTACGCGGACGATATCGGCGCATATACAACGGCGCTCGATGCCGCGCTGGGTAGCGACGTAGAACGTGTCAGCGCGGTGAGCGTGCCAAAAGCACCGGGGGTGACGCGCTTCGACGCATTGCTCGACACGGTCCCGCGCGACGTCGACGCGGCCAACGCGCGCGTGAATGGCGACACGATTGCGAAGTTCCTGTTCACGTCCGGCTCGACGAACCTGCCGAAAGCCGTGCCGACCACGCATCGAATGCTCGGCGCGAACCAGCAGATGCTGCTCGAAACCTTTCCGCAGTTCGGCATCGAGCCGCCGGTTCTCGTCGACTGGCTGCCGTGGAATCACACGTTCGGCGGCAGCCACAACGTCGGCATCGTGCTGTACAACGGCGGCACGCTCTATATCGACGACGGCAAACCCGTGGCCGGCAAGTTCGACGAGACGCTGCGCAATCTGCGTGAGATCGCGCCGACCATCTATTTCAACGTGCCGAAGGGTTGGGAAGAACTGACCATCGCGCTGGAAAAGGATGCGGTGCTGCGCGAGCGGTTTTTCTCGCGCGTGAAGATGTATTTCTTCGCGGGCGCCGGTTTGTCGCAGGCGGCGTGGGAGCGTCTGGAGCGCGTGACGCTCGAACATTGCGGAGAACGCATCCGCATCATGGCCGGACTCGGCATGACAGAGACCGCGCCGTCGTGTCTGTTCACGACGGGACCGATATCGTGTGCCGGCTATATCGGCTTGCCGCCGCCGGGATGCCAGGCCAAGATCGCGCCCGTCGATGGTAAATTCGAAGCGCGCTTTCGCGGCCCTCACGTGATGGGCGGCTACTGGCGCGCATCGCCGGCGCTACAAAGCAGCGTGTTCGACGACGAAGGCTACTACCGCACCGGTGACGCCGTGCGTTTCGTCGACCCGCAACGTCCCGAACTGGGCCTGATGTTCGATGGCCGCATCGCGGAAGACTTCAAGCTGGCCTCGGGAACCTTCGTCAGCGTTGGACCGATGCGCGCGCGCATCATCAGCGAAGGGGCGCCCTACGTTCAGGATGCCGTCATTACTGGGATGAATCGTGACGAAGTCGGCGTGATGATTTTTCCGCGGCTCGACGCGTGTCGCGCATTGGCGGGTTCGCCCGCGGATGCGAGCGCGGAGGACGTGCTCAACACGGCCGCCGTACGCGATTTCTTCAGCGAGCTCGTCGCGCGGCTGAATCGGAGTGCGACAGGCAGTGCGTCGTTCATCGCCCGCATGCACCTGCTGAGCGCGCCGCCGTCGCTGGACCTCGGCGAGATCACCGACAAAGGCTCGATCAATCAGCGCGCCGTGCTCCAGCACCGGGCCGCTCTCGTGGAAGCCATGCACGAAGCCGACGCAGCCGACGCAACAGTGATCCATGCGCGCAAAGGCAGCTAGTCCGGGGACAGTAAGAAATGACGTTGACTTATCAGGCGCCGCTGCGCGACATGCGCTTCGTGATGGACGAGTGGCTCGATGCCGCGTCGTGGTGGCGCTATGTGCCCGATTGGCAGGACCTCGACTCGCAGACGGCGCAGCAGGTGCTGGAGGAAGCGGCGCGCTTCGTCGAGGAGCGCATCGCGCCGCTGAATGCGAGCGCGGATCTCGAAGGATGTCGGTTCGAAGCGGGCAAGGTGACGACGCCCGGGGGCTTTCGCGAGTCCTACGCGGAGTTCGTCGAAGCGGGTTGGCCGACGCTGTCGCTCGACGCCGAGCATGGCGGACAGGGCTTGCCGCAGCTTCTCGACGTCGCACTCCAGGAAATGCTCGCGGGCGCCAATCATGCGTGGCTGATGTCCCCTGGGCTTACGCACGGCGCGACTGCCTGCTTGCAGACGCATGGCAGCGAACGCGTGAAGACGGAATTGCTGCCGAAAGTCGCGAGTGGGGAGTGGCTATCGACGATGTGTCTGACCGAGCCCCAGGCCGGCAGCGACGTCGGCCTGATCCGTTCGCGTGCAGCGCAAGCGCCGGGCACCGACGGGTATTTCATCGACGGTAGCAAGATCTTCATCAGCGGCGGCGCGCACGATTTGACGGAGAACATCGTTCATCTGGTGCTCGCCCGTTTGCCCGATGCGCCATCCGGTACGAAAGGGTTGTCGCTGTTCGTCGTGCCGGAATGGCTCGAAGACGGCGACGGTGGGCGCTCGCGCAATGCTGTCTATTGCGAAGGCATCGAAAAGAAAATGGGCCTGAAGGGCAGCCCGACTTGCACGATGCGCTTCGAACGCGCATTCGGTTGGCTCGTCGGCGAGCCGCATCGCGGCCTCGCTTGCCTGTTCGTGATGATGAACGCGGCGCGCCTGCAGGTCGCGATGCAGGGCCTCGGGCATGCGCACACCGCGTGGCAACGTGCGCATGCGTACGCGCAGGAACGCGCACAGATGCGCGCGGTGAGCGTCCCGCCCGGCGCGACCGTCCCAGCGGGGCAGGCTGCGCCGATCGCGTTTCATCCGGCCATGCGGCGGATTCTGATGGAGCTGCGGGCGATCGTCGAAGGCGAGCGCGCGATCGGTTACTGGACCGCGCATTGGCTCGACATCGCCGCGCATCATGCCGATGCCGCCGAACGGGAACAGGCGGCGCAGTTCGCATCGTTGCTGACGCCGGTTGCGAAGGCGTTTTTTACGGCCAATGGTTTCGACGCCGCATCGAAGGCGTTGCAGGTGTTCGGCGGCTACGGATACATCCACGAGTACGGCATCGAACAGACGTTGCGCGATAGCCGCGTGTCGATGTTGTACGAAGGCACCAACGAGATTCAGGCGATCGATCTGCTGGTGCGGAAGGTGCTGCCGGACGGGGCGGGGGCGCTCGATGCGCTGCTTCGTCATGTACGCGCGGAAGCGCGGTTGTGCCAGCAGTCCGATCCGCTGGTTTGTTCGGCGGGTGCGAAGCTCGAACAGCTCGCGGAGATAGTCGGGAACACGACGCGGTCGATCAAGGCACGCCACGCGCAAGACCCGGAGACGGCCTACCGCGTCGCGGACGACTATCTCGCGATGCTTGGCTGGATGCTGCTGGCGTTCGCGTGGGCGCGCACGCTGCGAATTGCGACGCCGCAATGCGAGGCGGACGCGTTCTATATGCAGAAGCGGGACACGGGCCGCTTCTTCTTCGACTATCCGCTCGCGGCCTTCGCTTATCGCCGCAGCCTCGTTGAAGCCGGTTGCGAGGCAGCGCTGCCGTACGTTTGAAAGCCAGCTCGACAATCCCGACGATTCGATTCGCCAGCCGATCCGACGAAGTTCGCCCAAGCCGATGACGCCATGCCATCATGTACCTGGCGCCGGCACACCTGTCGTGTCGCGGCTGCCACGAAAAGGAGAGTGCGATGACTGAAGCTGTCGGAAACGCGGCCAACGCGCGTGTCGCGTGGATTGCCGGGGTGGGCGCGAGCGCCGGGCTAGGGGCCGCGCTCGCGCGTCGCTTTGCTCGCGAAGGTCTGCGCGTCGCGGTGACGGGCCGCTCGCGCGATCGGCTCGATACGATCGTCGACGAAATCCGGCGCGCCGGAGGGCAAGCGGACGCGCTACCCGGCGACGTGACGAGCGAGAGCGAACTCGCCGCCATTGCGCGCCAGCTCGCCGGCCACGGCACGCTCGAAGTCGCGATATTCAACGCTGCCGGCGCAACCCGTGGACCGACGCTCGAACTGAGCGCCGAGCAGTTCGAGGCGGCATGGCGGGTCATCACGCTCGGTGGTTTTCTGTTCGCGCGAGCGTCGTTGCCAGCCTTGCTGGCAGCCGGGCGAGGCTCGCTGCTATTCACCGGCGCCACCGCGTCGCTGCGCGGGCGGCCGCCGTTTGCCGCATTCGCCGCGGCTAAAGCGGGCTTGCGCTCGCTCACGCAGAGCCTCGCTCGCGAGTTCGGGCCGCGCAATATTCACGTGGCGCACGTGGTGGTGGACGGCGGCATCGACGGCGAACGTCTGCGCACGTCGGCGCCGCAATACGTGGCCGAGCGCGGCCCGGACGGCCTGCTGAACCCCGACGACATCGCCGACGCATACTGGCACCTGCATCAGCAGGGACGCAGCGCGTGGTCGCAGGAAATCGATCTGCGGCCGTTCAACGAGTCGTTCTAGCGACGCCCGATCAATACCGCTCGGCCACGTATTTAAACGGATAGTCTGGTTCCTTATAGCCGTCCGGCTTTTGCCGTTTCGGCAGCGAGACCTTCTTGCGGGCAGGCTGCTTATACGGAATCCTCTGAAGCAGGTCGCTGATGATGTTCAGCCGCGCGCGCCGCTTGTCGTTCGAGTTCGCTATGTACCACGAGGCGAAGTCGGTGTCCGACGCCGCGAGCATCTCATCGCGGGCACGCGAGTAGTCATACCATCGGCTATAGGATTTCAGATCCATCTCGGTCAGTTTCCAGAGCTTGCGGCCGTCGTTGATGCGTGCTTCGAGCCGGCGGGTCTGTTCCTCGGGGCTCACCTCCAGCCAGTATTTGAGCAGGATGATCCCCGAATGAACGATCGCCCGCTCGACGAGCGGCACCGCCTTGAAGAAGCTCTGCACGTCATCCTCGGAGCAAAAGCCCATCACGCGCTCCACGCCCGCGCGGTTGTACCAGCTACGATCGAAAATGACGACCTCGCCCGCGGCCGGCAAATGCGGCACATAGCGCTGCATATACATCTGGCTTTTTTCGCGTTCGCTCGGCGCCGGAAGGGCGACCACGCGGAACACGCGCGGACTGACGCGCTCGGTCATCGCCTTGATCGTGCCGCCTTTGCCCGCGCCGTCACGTCCCTCGAAGACGATGCAGATCTTGGCTCCCGTTTGCACGACCCATTCCTGCAGCTTGACGAGCTCGACATGCAGATCGAACAGCGCCTTGCGATACTCCTTGTAGGGCAGCGACCTGTCTTGTTCGGGCTGCCCGTTTTCCGATTTCGTTTTGGCCATACTCTTCTCCCCAGCGCGGACTGTTCCAGGGTACTGCGCAATGATCCATTCCCAAGGTAGAGTGCGACGCGAAGCAGGGCCATACGACCTTGGTCCAATATCGCCGGTACAGGGTGCGCTGTATGCTTTGGGCGTTTGCTCGCGCGTGCCCGATCCGACTGTTCTCGCCGTACCTCGTCCACATGCCGGCAAAGCGCGCGGGATAGTTCGACGCCATCGCCACGGGAGGCCTCATGGATGCCACCGGTCACACGGAGCGGGAAAACGTCGGCGATAGGGAGCCGGTTCTCGATGTCGTCGATCGAGTGTGCGAGTTATGTTTCGGCCTCTTCATGGCGCTGACGTTCGTTGGCACCGTCTCGGCCGTCGGCGCGGGTGCGGACGCGGGGCACAAGATGTTCTATACCGCACTCGGCTGCAATCTTGCCTGGGGTCTCGCGGACGCGGTGATGTACCTCGTGCGTACGCTGGTGTCTCGCGGCAGACGTATGACGGTCGCGCATTCCGTGCGAAGCGAGCCGGATGCGGCTGCGGGCGTTCGGGCGCTTCGCGACGCGATGGCGTCATGGCTCAAACCGTTGATCGGCGACACGGAGCTAGAGTCCATCCGCAGGCGTGTTGCCGCGCGTCCGGACTTGCCGCAGCGCGCAGTATTCGTGCGCGACGATTTGATCGCCGCCGCGTCTATCTTCGTGCTCGTAGTTGCCGCGACGTTCCCCGTCGCGCTGCCCTTCGTGCTGTTCGCGCATGTCCCGACGGCGCTGCTCGTCTCGCGCGTATTGACCATAGTGATGCTGTTCGGCAGCGGCGTGGCGCTCGGCCATTACGCGGGATTTCGCGGCTGGCACGCCGGCCTTGCGATGGCGGTGGTCGGCGTGCTGCTGACCATGGCGATCATCGCACTCGGCGGATGATCGATGTCCTCTGGCTTCGCGTTTCGCTCAGCATCGACACTGCGTTACCTGTAAGACCAAGGTCCGATTTCGCAGTGGTTTCAGCGTGACATCATGTATCTGCAAGCGTTGTAGTCGTCGCTCCGGTTGTCGAAGAGTCGACGCTTCCAATGCTCGCTACGTGCGGCCGGAAGATCGACGCGCGGCGGTGGCATTGATGGTTCCTTGGGCGGCTATGCCGCTTCACGGCAGAGAAAAAAGATCGAGGCTTCCAGACATCGCGACTGGCGACTCGGATCGTAACCAGAACGGAGTCGAAAGTGAACAGACGGAACTTTGTGCACACGCTCGCGCTGACATCAATGGCCGCGAGTCTGGCTTTGGCGGGTTGCACGACGACCGGAGGCAGTGGCGAGAGTGCCACGACCGACGCCGCCAAACGGCAGGAGATCGACGCGGCCGTGAACGGAGCGCTGTCGAAACTGTTCGATACGGTGCAAGGCTCGCGTGAGCTCGTATCGAAGGCGCAGGGCGTGCTGGTGTTTCCTTCGGTGAAGAAGGCGGCGTTCATCGTTGGTGGCGAGTACGGTGAAGGCGCATTGCGCGTCGGGGGGGCGACGGTCGGCTATTTCAGTACCGCCGCGGCTTCGTTCGGACTGCAGGCCGGCGCGCAGTCGACCGCGGTGTTCTTCCTGTTCATGACGCAGGCTTCGCTCGACAAATTCCGCAACTCGAAGGGCTGGTCGGCGGGTGCCGATGCGTCGGTCTCACTGCTGAAGGTCGGAGCTAACGGCGCGATCGATACCTCGTCGGCGACCGCCGAGGTCGTGGCGATGGTCTTGACCAATGCGGGCTTGATGGCCGACGTGTCGGTGGCGGGCACCAAGGTTACGCGCCTGAATTTGTAACAGGACGCGGCAAGCAGCGACATTCGATCGATCGATCATTGCGCTGTCACACGGCGGCGCGTCGCATGCATGGCGACGCGCCGAGCATGGTTTTTGGCGGACTCATCTCACCTCACCTGGCCTTCCTATCATCCCTCCCGTTGCTCCCACGAAACGCTGCTAGCCAGATGCGCTCGCGACTCGTCGCGACGCTGCCTTTGATTTGCACTGACCGTCCTGTTTATTCAATACCGGTAGAAAAGACCAAGCGGAAACGCGCGTTCCCGCCGCCGCGCTGCGTTTAGTCATCCGTCTGGCATAGTTTTATTTTTAATCGAGGAATGCAAATGATTCGCACTGGAATGGCGTGCTATAAATCGTTGACTTCCGTCAAAAAACATATAGCGGAAAGTTAATGAAATTGGAGAATTAGCGTTGCGAATACCCGCTGTCTATGTGATTCGCAATGCATGAAAGCTTCACGGTTGAAGTTGCCATTTGAAGGCGCTATCGGGCCGGGCGTGGTTGCGACTCATACTGACATCTTTCGGCTTTGCTAACTTTTTGGGCCTGTGCGAATGGACAGTATGAACACCGCGCCGCGCGCCGATAATTAACTGCCTAACAAACTCATACGCCATTTGCCGGTTGATGGCGGACAATGCAGAAAACCGTTGAGTATTTTCCCGAGTAAGCGGCATAAATTACGCTTTCCTGTCGGTAATTGATTCTGGATGGCCTATACTGACTTCCAGCACCAGACGTGCGAAGTACCGCTTGTGAAGTCGATTATGTGGTTCGAAGCCCAACGATAAAGACGTCGCAGTTGTACGGAATCCGTTCGCACTGGACCCGGAGGTGCCAATGATTAGTCTGATCGTGCATGGCAGACACCTGGCGATCGGGGTAGCGGGAATTCTCACGGCGCTGCACGCGCAATCGCGCCACATCGGTCAGAGCAGCCCGTCACAGATCGACAATGCGCGCAACGACGGTCCTCCGCTAGCCTGGCACCACCATTCCAGACAGTCTTCACCCAGGCATCATCGGTCTCAGCGCGCTCGTGGTATCCCCGGCGGGTCGAGCGGGCAGAGCACCCGCGATGCCCACGAGCCGCCGTACGGGTTGCCGGCGTGGCGGCGCTATGTCGCCGCTTGCGCGTCATGGCTGCGAGGCAAAGGCGATAGCGGCACGCGGCGCATGCTCGACGCGAGAGTGCCGCTGGGCGAGACGCTCGAAATGTTGCCGGTCCCGATCGTCACGATCGATCAGCGGGATCAGATCATCTTCGCGAACGCGCGGGCGGCGCAACTGTTCGGCTACACGAAAGAAGAGCTGATCGGCGCGCCGAGCGCCAAGCTATTTCCGATCGATGGCATCAACGCCGATCGTGCGGGCCCAGGCAACCGCGGCGCGAAGATGCAACTCCACGATGTCACGACCACGCAGAGTCTGATCGCGCGGCGGCGCGACGGCGGCGGCTTTCACGCGGAGGCGGAAACCACCCGCTGCCGCGTGCACGATCAGGAATTGCGGATCACCGCGATATCGGATTGCAGCGCGTGCGGCGAAGTCGATGGAAATACGAGGGATCTCGCGCATCTCGCGCGCGTTTCTTCATTGGGCGAACTTGCCGGTTCGCTGGCGCACGAGTTGAAACAGCCGCTTACCGCAATCCTCTTCAACGCGCAGGCCGCCCGCAAATTCCTGGATTCGGAGACCACCAACGTCGTGGAACTGCGCGAGGCGCTCGAAGACATCGTGGCCGACAATTGCCGCGCGAACGACGTGCTGCAGAAGATCCGCGCCTTGGTGCGCAAGGGCGATGTCGAGTTGCAGTTGCTGGACGTCGGCAACGTCGTGCGCGACGTCGCGATGCTCGTGCACAGCGATGCGTTGACGCGCGGCGTGCACACGAGCTTCGACATCCCGGAGAATCTGGCGCTGATTTGCGGCGACAAGGTTCAGCTTCAGCAGGTGATCCTGAACCTGCTGCTGAATGCTTTCGACGCGGTCAAGGCTTGCCCTGCCGCGGACCGCCTCGTCGAAACGACGGTGCGCGAGGACGCGGACGGACTGATACGGATAACGGTAAAAGATCGCGGCCAGGGCCTCGACGTCGACAGCATGGAAAGGATTTTCCGGCCATTTTTCACCACCAAACCGCAGGGGCTCGGGCTGGGTCTTTCGATCAGCCGCACGATCGTCACGGCACACCGCGGCCGGCTGTGGGCGGAAAACAACGAGGGGAAAGGGGCATCGTTTCATGTCGCGCTTCCCGTCGCGACCGATATCCGACAGAGACTCGTGCCCTGATCATCATGAACCAGACCAACACTCGCGTCTTCATCGTCGATGACGACGGCAGCGTGCGCAGCGCGCTCGCGCGCTTGCTGCGCGCCTCAGGCTACCAGGTCGAATGCTTCGACAGTCCGGAGGCCTTTCTCGAACGAGCCGATTTGACGAGCATGCCGGCCTGCCTCGTTCTCGATCTGCAGATGCCGGGCATGACGGGACTCGAAGTGCAGCGCAAGCTCGATCAGCTGCTGCCGATCGTGTTTCTGACCGGTCACGGCGACATCGGCTCGAGCGTCGACGCGATGAAAGGCGGAGCGGTCGACTTCCTGCCCAAGCCGGTGCGCGACTCGCTGTTGCTCGCCGCGGTGGAGCGCGCGCTCGCGCGCGCATGTGTGGAAAGCAGGCGGCGCCACGAACGCGAGGAAATAGAAGAGCGCATGCGGCATCTGACCCGCCGCGAGCGCGAAGTGATGGAGCTCGTCGTGACCGGCCGTCTGAACAAGCAGGTTGCGAGCGATCTGGGCGCGGCCGAAAAAACGATCAAGATTCATCGGGCCCGCGTGATGGAGAAGATGAAGGCCCGATCGATCGTCGAACTCGTTCATCTGGTGCGCAAGGGCGGCCTTTGTACGGCCGACGAAGAATAATCGCCCGACCCCGGGCGCCGGCTCCCGCGTTGCGCCGCCACTTTCAGCGGCGCTGGCCGACACCGCTAGTGGACCAAAGTCTTATATCTCATCGGGGTTTCAACCAGTACGCTAAGGCATCAGAGGTCCCCTTTCCGGAGCGGCCGCGCGTTCGCGCTGTCATATGGTCAACCCTAACCAATTCGTTGCGGTGGTGGACGATGACGAGTCGGTGTGCCGAGCTATCAAGCGTTTGCTGCATTCCGAAGGTATCAGGGCGGAGACGTTTTGCAGCGGTGACGAGTTCTTGAATGCGCTTGCGGCAATTCCGTCGTATCGGCCTGCCTGCGTGATTCTGGACGTCCAGATGCCGGGAACCAACGGTCTGGAAGTCCAGCGTCAGCTCGCGCAAATGGGCGTGCCGGTCATCATGATTACCGCCTATGAAGATATCTCCGTCCGCCAGGCCGCGCTCGCGGCCGGCGCGGCCGCGTATCTGCGCAAGCCTTTCACCAGCGCGATTCTGTTCAAGGCGGTCGAGGTGGCCATCGGCGGTCCGCCGCCGACACCCTGAACGCGCGCGTCTTCGCGCCGGATGATATGAGACCAAGGTCCGATTGTCGTCGTTTCTTCGGACCACCAAACTGAACTCAGTCAACGCGTCGAACCGAACGCCGGCTGCGCCGCACCGAACTCGAGACCGCACAGGCTACGGCGTGTGCGTGCCCTTGCGCGTGCGAGGCGCCGCGCTGAGCGTGGCAGCGTTCAAGGATAAAAGCGGGAGCGCAAGTGATGAAATCAATTTCGGTTTGTCTCGCGATTCTGCTCGGTACCGCTGCGATGCAGGTGGGGGCGGCGGACTTCGACGGCAGCAAGCGGCTGATGTGCGCGACGATCGACGCGCACGCCTGCGATCCGGGCATCGCCTGCACGCGCGCGTTGCCCGCGGATCTCGGTCTGCCGAAATTCCTGACTATCGACTTCGACAAACGCGCGATCGTCGGTCCCGCACGCACGACGCCGATGCTCTCGGTCACCAAGGACGCGGATCAGGTGGTGATGCTTGGCAATGAGATGGGCTTTGGCTGGACGCTGGTCGTCGATTCGACGGACGGCGAGATGACGCTGACGATCGCGAACAGAAACGATGCCTTCGTGCTGTTCGGTAATTGCACGCCTTTGTAATCAGGCGGAGTGCACGATGAAAACCGTACCCGTGTGTTTGGCCTCGCCGCGGCCGGATTCTCGCGGCGCTCTCCGGTTGCTCGCCGTCGTCGCGGCGCTGACGCTGCTCACACCGCTCGCGTCGTGCAAGAAGGAGGTCCCGCCGCAGGTCGCCGCCGTGCCTGAAGTGACCGTGATGACGGTCGCTCAGCAGGACACGCCGGTCGATTTCGAATTCACCGCGCAAACCCAGAGTTCGCGCGAAGTCGAGATCCGCTCACGGGTGGACGGCTTCCTCGATAAGCGCATGTATACCGAAGGCGTGCTGGTCAAGACCGGACAAACGCTGTTCCAGATGGACCCGAAGCCGTTCGAGGCCGCGCTGCATACCGCGAAAGGGCAACTGGCCCAGCAGCAGGCGCGTCTCGAAGTCGCCAAGGCCAATCTCGCGCGCGTGGAGCCTTTGGCGGCGCAGAACGCATTGAGCAAGAAGGATCTCGACGACGCGATCGGCAACGAGAAGCAAAGCGCCGCCGCGGTGTTCGCCGCGCAGGGCGAAGTCGATACCGCGATGCTGAACCTCGGCTACACGACGATCAAGTCGCCGCTGAACGGGCTGTCGAGCTTTGCGCGTCAGCAGGATGGCAGCTACGTGACGGCAACCGGCAACAGCAGCTTGCTGACCTACGTGTACCAGCTCGACCCGATGTGGGTGAACTTCAGCATCTCCGAGAACGAAATGCTGAAGTACCGCGACGAAATCGCGGCCGGACGACTGCGCTTTCCCCCGAACAACGATTTCTCCGTGCATCTGATTCTCGCCGACGGCACACCCTATGCCCAGCAGGGCCAGATCGACTTCGCGAACCCGGCGTTCAACACGGAAACGGGAACCTTCCTCGTGCGCGCGACCTTCGCCAACCCGAAAAACACGCTGCGTCCGGGGCAGTTCGTGAAGGCCCGCGTCGGCGGTGCGATCCGGCCCAACGCGACGCTGGTGCCGCAGCGCGCGGTGCTGCAGGGCGCGAAGAGTCACTTCGTATGGGTCGTGGGTAACGATGGCAAGGCGCATCAACGAGTCGTCGAAGTCGGCGAGTGGCAGGGCGACAACTGGTTCGTGTCCGATGGACTGAAGGCGGGCGAGCGCATCGTCGTGGATGGCGCGCTGCGCGTCACCGCGGATTCGCAGCTGAAGATCGTCAAGGAGCTGCCAGCGGTCAAGGACTCGGCGGCCGTGGCGACGGCTGCATCGCAAAGCGGCGCGGCAGCGGCGCCCGCTGCCGAGTGACGGGGCGCCCACATGAATATTTCGCGCTACTGCATCGACCGGCCGATTTTCGCGTCAGTCATCTCGATCGTCATCACGCTCGGCGGCGCCATTGCGATGTTCGCGCTGCCGGTCGCGCAATACCCGGACGTCACGCCGCCGCAGATCACCGTGTCCGCGACTTACCCGGGCGCGAGCGCCGAGGTTGTCGCGAACAACGTCGCCGCGCCGATCGAGCAGCAGGTCAATGGCGCGGACAACATGATCTACATGAACTCGTCCAGTTCGTCGACCGGCGCCTTTACGCTCAACGTGTACTTCAACATCGGCACCAATCCCGAACTGGCCCAGGTCGACGTGCAGAACCGCGTGAATCTCGCGCTGCCGCAACTGCCGAGCTCGGTGCAGTCGCAAGGCGTTCAGGTCCAGAAGAAGTCGTCCGCGTTCATGATGGTGATCGCGGTCTATTCGCCCACCGACCGCTACGACGCGACCTATATCGCGAACTTCACGAACATCTACGTCCTCGACGCGATCAAGCGGATTCCCGGCGCGAACCAGTCGTCCATATTCGGTAATCCAGACTACGCGATGCGAATATGGTTGAAGCCAGACCGAATGGCGCAACTGGGCGTGACGGCCGCCGACGTGCAAAAGGTCGTCTCGAACCAGAACCAGCAGTTCGCGGTCGGCAGCATCGGACAGTCGCCAACGGGCTCGGCGGTGCAGCAGTCGTTCGCGGTCACGACCACGGGGCGGCTCGCCGAGCCGTCGCAGTTCGACAACATCATCGTGCGCGCGGCGAGCGGCGGCGCGGCGATCGTGCGCTTGAAGGACATCGGCCGCGCCGAGCTGGGCCAGAAGGACTACTCGATTCGCAGCCGCTTCCAGGGCAAGCCGGCCACCGTGTTGGCCGTGTATCAGCAGCCGGGCGCCAATGCGCTCGAAGTGTCGAAGCAGGTGCGCAAAACGCTCGCGGAGCTGAAGAAGTCGTTTCCGGAAGGCATGACCTACGAGATCGCGATGGACACGACCGAGTTTACGCGGGCGTCGATCTCGGACGTGATCCACACGTTCTTCGAAGCGCTGGTACTCGTCGTGATCGTCGTGTTCGTGTTCCTGCAAAGCCTGCGTGCCACGCTGATCCCGATCGTCGCGGTGCCGGTGTCGATCGTCGGCACCTGTATGTTCATGCTGCTGGTGGGCTTTTCGATCAACATGCTGACCTTGTTCGGCATGGTGCTCGCGATCGGTATCGTCGTCGACGATGCGATCGTGGTGATTGAAAACGTCGAGCGCAACATGACGGTGCACAAGCTGTCGCCGAAAGAAGCCGCGAAAATGGCAATGGACGAAGTCGCCGGACCGGTCGTGGCGATCGTGCTGGTGCTGTGCGCGGTGTTCGTGCCGGTTGCGTTTCTGGGTGGCATCACCGGGCAGTTGTACAAGCAGTTCGCGATCACGATCGCGATTTCGGTGGTGCTGTCCGGCATCGTTGCGCTGACCTTGTCGCCGGCGCTCGCCGCGTTGCTGCTGAAGAGCACCCACCACGAGAAAAAGGGCTTTTTCCGCTGGTTCGACAATCAGTTCGCCCGCATGACGGCGGGCTATACGCGCGCGGTCAAAGTTGTCATCAAGCGCTGCATCATGGGGCTCGTGTTCTTCGTGGCGTTGATCGCGCTCTCGGTGCTGATGGTGCGCTCGATTCCGTCCGCGTTCCTGCCGCCCGAGGACCAGGGCTATCTGCTCGGCGCGGTCATCATGCCGGACGCCGCGAGCCTCGACCGCACCGGCCAGGTATCGCAACGCGTCACCGACTACTTCAAGGAGCGGGAGGGGGTCGGCAGCATCACCACGATCGATGGGTTTAGCCTGCTCGACAGTCAGAACAAGAATAATGCCGGCACATTCTTCGTCGGCCTGAAGGGCTTCGACGAGCGCTATACGCGGGCCAACATCAGGACGCAGAATGCGCGCGCGCTTCTGCTCGACGCGTATAAATACTTCTCGAACGTGCAGGAGGGCATCGTTCTGCCGGTCAATCCGCCGTCGATTCCGGGGCTCGGCACGACGGGCGGCACGGAGGTATGGATCCAGAGCAAGGGTGACGGGAACATCTCACAGCTCGCGGGCGTGGTCGACCAGTTTTTGCAGAGAGCGCGGGCGCGTAAAGAACTGACTCGCGTGACGTCCACATTCAATGCGTCGTCGCAGCAACTGATGGTCAACGTCGATCGCGACAAGTCGGAGACGCTCGGCGTGCCGGTCGAAGACGTCTATAGCGCGATGCAGACGATGTTCGGCTCGCTATACGTGTCGCAGTTCAACCGCGCGGCCCGGCTGTGGCAGGTGATCCTGCAGGCGGAGCCGTCATATCGGCTGAAGCCGACCGATCTCGATCAGATCTTCGTGCGCAGCACCAACGGCACGATGGTGCCGATCAAGGCATTGGCGACCTATCGCTATGTGACGGGCCCGGACCTCGTCACCCGGTTCAATAACTTCCCGGCCGTCAAGATCACGGCGAATGCCGCACCGGGCTTCAGTTCCGGGCAGGTGATCTCCACGCTCGAAGAACTCGCCGCGCAAATGCCGGACGGCTACGACATCGCGTGGAGCGGTGAAGCGTTCGAGGAACGGCAGTCGGGCGGCACCTCCGGGCTCGTGTTCGTGTTCGGTATGGTGATGGTGTTCCTCATCCTCGCCGCGCAGTACGAGAAGTGGACGCTGCCGTTCGGCGTATTGATGGCGGTGCCGTTCGCGCTGTTCGGCGCGCTGCTCGCGATCATGCTGCGCGGCCTGTCCAACGACGTCTACTTCCAGATCGGCTTGACGATGCTGGTCGCGCTCGCCGCGAAGAACGCGATCCTGATCTTCGAATTCGCGGTGCTCAATCGCGAGACCGGCGCATCAGTATTCGATGCGACGATGACCGCGGCGGAAGAACGGTTGCGCCCGATCGTGATGACCTCGCTCGCGTTCATTCTCGGCTGCGTGCCGCTCGCGATCGCGACGGGCGCGTCGGCCAACAGCCGCCATTCGATCGGCACCGGCGTGATCGGCGGGATGCTCGGCGCGACGGCGATCGCGGTGTTCTTCATCCCGATGTTCTATTACTTGCTCGAATCGATGTCGTCGCGCTCGAAGGGAGGCAAAAAGTCGAAGCCGGACGCGCAGCACAGTGGCGGCGCGGGACGGGAGCCCTCGGCGGTGGCAGGGCCCGGTGCGTCGAGCGAGGCGCCGTCCGCGCCGCACCAGGGTGAATGACATGCGCGGCACGGCACCGAAGCGTTTGCTCGCATCCGTTATGCTGCTCGCGCTGAGCGGATGCCTGCTAGGCCCCAACTACCAGCGCCCGGCGGTCGACGTGCCGGCCACCTATCGTTTCGCCCAGGGCGAGGCCGCGGGCATCGCCAACGCCGCGTGGTGGGAGCAGTTTCAGGACCCGGTGCTCAATCAGCTGATCGCCACCGCGCTGCAGGACAACCGCGACGTGAAGGTCGCGGCCGCGCGGGTCGACGAGTTTCGCGGGATGTTCGTCACCACGCGTTCCGGGCTGTTCCCGCAAGTATCGGCAGGCGCCGACGCGTCGCGCCAACGCGTGTCGCAGGTCGAAGCCGTGACGGTGCCGAAGGGCGTGAGCCCCGTCTACAACCAGTTCGACGCGACCCTCGCGGTGTCCTGGGAACTCGATCTGTTCGGCAAGGTGCGCCGCGAAACCGAGGCGGCGCGCGCGAATCTGCTCGCCAGCGAAGAGGGCCGCCGTGCCACGATTCTGACGCTGGTCAGCTCGGTCGCTTCGGCCTATATCAATCTGCGTAGTCTGGACCGGCAGCTCGAGATCGCGAAGGAGACCGTGCAAAGCCGGGCGGAATCGGTGCGCGTGTTCGAGGCGCGTTTCCGCTACGGCGAGGTCTCGCAGATGGAACTCGCGCAAAGCCAGTCGGAGTATCAAGCCGCGCAGGTGACGGTTCCGCAGCTCGAAGCACAGATCGGCCAGCAGGAAGACGCGTTGTCGGTGTTGATCGGCAGGAATCCCGGCGCGATTCTGCGCGGCCGTGAGCTGTCGCAGATGGGCACGCCGCCGATTCCCGAGGGGCTGCCGTCCGAATTGCTCGAACGCCGTCCCGATCTGCTGGAGGCAGAGCAGACGCTGGTCGCGCAAAACGCGCTGATCGGCGCGGCGCGCGCGTTGTACTTCCCGTCGATTTCGCTGACCGGGCTGTTCGGTTCGGTCAGCGCGCAGTTCTCGAATCTGTTCACCGGACCGGCGCGCGTGTGGTCGTTTGCGGGCAGCGTCACGCAGCCGATCTTCACGGCGGGCAACATCACCGGCCAGGTGCATCAGGCCGAAGCGCGCCAGCAGGAAGCGCTGTACTCGTATGAAAAGGCGATCCAGGTGGCGTTCCAGGAGGTCGAGGACTCGCTGATCTCCGTGCAGAAGACACATCAGGCACTCGATGCGCAAAACCTCCAGGTCGAAGCGCTGGTCACGTATGCGCGCCTCGCGAGGCAGCGTTACGAAGGCGGCTATACGAGCTATATCGAAGTGCTCGATGCGGAGCGCAGTCTGTTCAACGCGCAACTGAGCTATGCGCAGACCCAGGGCGCGGTGCTGACCTCGTACGTCACGCTCTACAAGGCGACGGGCGGCGGCTGGGTCGCCGAGGCGGAAAAAATGACGATGCCGCCGGCCGCGCCGCAAGCGTCGCCGGCGATGGCGCCGGTCTCGCAGAACTTGACCGCGCCGGGTGGAACGCCGGGTGCAGTGGAGGCGAGATGACGGGCGACGAGCTGATCGCGTGCGCAGAGTGCGACCTGCTTCAGCTCGGCGCGCCGCCCGCGGCCGGCAATGCGTTGCGCTGCCAGCGTTGCCGCGCGGAGCTCAGGCGCGGACGCTCGAACGGGCCCGAGTATGCGCTCGCGTTCTCGTGTGCGTCGGCGGTGCTGCTCGTGATCTCGAACGCGTTTCCGATCGTCGGTCTATCGCTGAACGGCAATGTCGTGCAGACGACGCTCGCGGGTTCGGTGCGCATGCTGTACACGCACGGCGCGTGGCCGCTCGCGCTGCTGGTCGGACTCACGACGATCGTCACGCCGGTGCTGCAAACCGTCGCGATGCTGTGGCTGCTGCTGCCGCTGCATTTCGGGCGCGCGCCGTGGCGTCCGGTCGAGTTCTTTCGCCTGTTTCAGCTCGCGCGGCCGTGGGGCATGACCGAGGTGCTGATCCTCGGTTTGCTGGTCGCGCTGGTCAAGCTCGCGCATATCGCGAAGGTGGTGCCGGGCACCGCGCTGTGGTCGTTCATCGCGCTGATGCTGCTGCTCGCGGCCGCGGCGGCGACGTTCGATCCGCGCGAGGTGTGGGCGCGCATCACGGCGGCGCGTGGCGCGCAAGCATGGCAGTTGCCGCCGATCCGCGTGCGCCGCAACGCCATCACGGCGTCGGCCTATGGGCTCGTGCTGTGCGAAGAGTGCGGGCTGCTGCTCGAGCAGCCCGGCGGCGCCGGCAGGCATGTCTGTCCACGCTGCAAGGCGCCGTTGCACCAGCGCAAGCCGGCGAGCCTGTCGCGCACGTGGGCGTATCTGCTGGCCGCGATGGTGCTCTACATTCCGGCCAACGTGCTGCCCGTGATGGACACGAGTTCGCTGTTCGGCACGCAAAAAGACACGATCCTGAGCGGCGTGGTCTATCTGTGGGTATCGGGCTCGTGGCCGCTCGCGGTGCTCGTGTTCATCGCGAGCATTGCCGTGCCGATGCTGAAGATTCTCGGCATCGGTTATCTCGCGTTGTCGACGCAGCTTCGCTGGCAATGGCTGCCTGGGCAGCGCACGCGGATCTATCGGCTGATCGAGCTGATCGGGCGCTGGTCGATGCTCGACATCTATGTGATCACGATGCTGGTCGCGCTGGTGCAGTTCCAGGCGCTGGCGACGATCAAGGCCGGACCGGCGGCGATCGCGTTCGGCGCGGTCGTGGTGCTGACCTTGCTCGCCGCGATGGCGTTCGATCCGCGCCTGATGTGGGACGCAATGGAGACCGAACGTGTCCACTCCGACTGAAGAGCCCGAGCTGCCCGCCGCGGAGCCGGTGCCGCGCTCGCGCTGGCGGATGCAACTGGTCTGGCTGGTGCCGATCGTGGCGATCCTGATCGGCGGTTGGCTCGCGGTGAAGGCGGTGATGGAGCGCGGCGAGCAGATCAGCATCAGCTTCAAGACCGGCGACGGTCTCGAAGCGGGCAAGACGAAGCTCAAGTTCAAGGACGTCGATATCGGCGTGGTCGAGGCGGTCTCGCTGACGCGGGACCACAAGCGCGTGGTGGCCAAGGCCGAGGTGACGCGCGATGTGTCGGATCTGCTGGTCGACAACACGCGCTTCTGGGTCGTGCGTCCGCGCATTTCGGGCGGCACGGTGTCGGGGCTCGGCACGCTGCTGTCGGGCTCGTATATCGACGTCGACGTCGGCAATTCGCCGAAAGCGCGCCGCGATTTCGTTGGCCTCGAGGAGCCGCCCGCGATCGCGAGCGACGTGCCGGGGCACGAGTACACGTTGCACGGAGTTGGACTCGGCTCGCTCGACGTGGGCACGCCGGTCTTTTTCCGCAGAATCCAGGTGGGCCAGGTCTCGTCGTTCCACCTGGACCCGGACGGCCGTGGCGTCACGGTGAAGGTGTTCGTCAACGCGCCGTACGACCGGTTCGTGAGAACCGACACGCGCTTCTGGCACGCGAGCGGTGTCGACATGTCGTTCGACAGCAACGGTTTGCGCCTCGAAACGCAGTCGATCGTGTCGATCATCATTGGCGGCATCGCGTTCGAATCGCCGCCAGGATCACAGGTAGAGACGAGCGCCGATAGCGGCACCCGGTTCGAGCTGTACCCCAGGCGCGCCGACGCGATGGAGCAGCACGATCGCATCGTCGACAAGTACGTGGTGAATTTCACAGATTCGGTACGCGGTCTGACCGTCGGCGCGCCCGTTGATTTCCGCGGCGTCGTGATCGGCGAAGTGACGGCGATCTACACGCGCTTTGATTCGAAGACGCGCCATTTCAGCATTCCGGTCGAGATCAATCTCTATCCGGAGCGGTTCACTTCGCGCTATCAGAACGACGGCGACGGCGGACGGCTTGCCGCGGACCCGCGCGCGCTTGCGAACTTCCTCGTCGAGCGCGGCTTGCGCTTCCAGTTGAGAAGCGGCAATCCGCTGACGGGCCAGCTCTACCTCGCGGTGGATTTTTTCCCCGACGCGCCGAAGGCGTCGATCGACTGGACCAAGACGCCGCCCGAAATGCCCGCGACTCCGCGCACGCTGCAATCGCTGCAGGACTCGGTCACGCGATTGCTGACCAAGGTCAACAACATCCCGTTCGAGGATATCGGCAAAGACGCGCGCTCGACGCTGCGCACCACCAACGCGATGCTCGGGCAACTGCACACGCAGGTCGTGCCGAAAGCGTTCGACACGCTGCTGTCGGCGCAATCCACGCTCAATTCCGCGAACGCCGCGCTGCAGCCGGACTCGTCGCTGCAGCAATCGACGGAGGACGCGATGCGTGAACTGACCCGCACCGCGGCGTCGCTGCGCACCTTGGCCGACTATCTGGCGCAGCATCCGGAATCGCTCGTGCGCGGCAAGTCGGAGGACAAGAAGCCATGACAGATGCGATGGCCCGCTTTTCAGCCCGCTTTTCGGGCCGCCTCACGGCCTGCCTGATGCTCGCGCTCGCCGGCGCTCTGCTCGGCGCCTGCAAGTCGCCGGCGACGAACTTCTACACGTTGAGCCCTGACGAGTCGTTGAGCGGCACCGGCGCGAGCCGGCCGATCGCGGCCGTGATCGGTCCGGTCACGATTCCCGAGATCGTGGACCGGCCGCAGATCGTCACGCGGATCGGCAACAACGAGGTCGAGGTCAACGAATTCGACCGCTGGGCGCAGCCGCTCGGTGGCGACATCGGCCGGGTGATCGCGGCCGACCTCGGCGCACTGCTGAACTCGCAGCAGATTTCGGTGTTCGATGCGGTACGCGATCCGTCCGTCGTCTGGCGCGTGCGGATCGACGTGATGCGCTTCGAGTCCGTTCCGGGGCGCGACGTTACCGTCGACGTGCTGTGGGCCGTGCGTCCGCCCGGCAAGATCCGCGCCGTCACCGGCCGCTCGGTCGCGCGCGAGAGCGTGTCCGGTCCCGGCTTCGAGCCGATCATCGCCGCGCATGATCGCGCGCTCGCCTCCGTGAGCCGCGATATCGCCGCCGCGGTGCAGGCGAACCCGTCTCAGTGACGCGTCGAATTGCGCCACGTCAACACGCACGGCGCCCGACACCGTGTGCCGCGGCGGGTCGCGCGCATAATAAGACCTTGGTCCGATTGCCACAGGTCAGGGCCAACTCCACGATTCAATCGATGCACGGCGCGTGCCTCGGCACCGATCGTGACGCGCACCTTTCAGGAGTCTTCCGATGGACGCTGAAACGCTGTTGTCACAAAGCCAGGACATTGCTTCGAAAATCAACCACGTGCTGCAAAAACGCACGCAAATCGCCCAGCAGCATCTGAACCAACGGGTCACCGAAACGCTGGGCCTCGATCACGATGGCGCTCCGAGCGCAAGCGCGATGCCCGCGCCATTCGATCCGCTCAGCGCGTGGCAATACACGGTGGATGCCGCGCAGCGTTCGCTGCTGTTCTGGGACACGCTGTACCGGCGCGGCAACGAATTCGTCGAACGTAGCGCCAGCGGTCCCACGCCGGTGTTGCATTTCGAGTACGACATGCTGCTCGATGGCCGCACGTTCGAGCGGCCGGTCAACTATGCGCTGCTGCAACTTCGTCCGCTCGAAGGCGTGGGCGTCGATGTGCGCAAACGCCCGTACCTGATCATCGACCCGCGCGCGGGGCACGGCCCGGGCATCGGCGGCTTCAAGGACGATTCGCAGGCGGGCATCGCGCTGCGCGCGGGCTATCCCGTCTACTTCGTGGTGTTCTTTCGCGATCCCGAGCCCGGTCAAACGCTGCTCGACGTGTGCAACGCCGAGCAACGATTCGTGCGCAAGGTGCGCGCGCTGCATCCCGACAGTCCGAAGCCCGCGATCATCGGCAATTGCCAGGGCGGATGGGCGGCGATGATGCTCGCCAGCTCCGACCCCGAGGAGACCGGCCCGATCGTCATCAACGGTGCGCCGATGTCGTACTGGAGCGCGGCCTGGAGCGAAGGCGAGGGCGACAACCCGATGCGCTACTCGGGCGGCATGCTGGGCGGCGCGTGGCTCGCGTCGTATGCGGCGGATCTCGGCAACGGCAAGTTCGACGGCGCGTATCTGGTGCAGAACTTCGAAAACCTGAACCCCGCCAACACGTTCTGGGACAAGTACTACCACCTGTACTCGAACGTCGATACCGAACCGCCGCGCTTTCTGGAATTCGAGCGCTGGTGGGGCAGCTACTACCGGATGAATCGCGAGGAGATCGAATGGATCACGCGCAACCTGTTCGTCGGCAACAAGCTGTGGTCGGGCGGCGTGACGAACAGCAGCGGCCAGGCTTTCGATCTGCGTGAAATCCGCTCGCCGATCATCCTGTTCGCGTCGATGGGCGACAACATCACGCCGCCGCAACAGGCGTTCAACTGGGTGGCGGACCTGTACGGCAGCACCGAGGAGATCAAGGCGCGCGGCCAGGTGATCGTCGGACTGACGCACCAGAACATCGGGCATCTGGGCATTTTCGTGTCCGGCAAAGTCGCGAAGAAGGAGCACAAGCAGATCGTCTCCGTGCTCGAGACCATCGAAACGTTTCCGCCCGGGCTCTACGGCATGACTATCAACGAGACCAGCAACGCGGCCGGAGAGATCGAATACGAGGTGGAATTTCATGAGCGGCGGCTCGAGGAGATCTCCGCGCGCTACAACCGCTTCGGCCGCATCGACGAAAAGCCGTTCGAAGCGGTCGCCGCGGTGTCCGATGTGAATCAGCGCATGTATGAACTGTTCGCGCAGCCGTTCGTGCAGGCGATGTCGAACGAAACGAGCGCCCGCATGCTGCGCCAGTTCCATCCGCTGCGCTGGCAGCGCTGGGCCGTTTCCGCGCTGAACCCCTGGCTTGGCTGGCTGCCGGCGGCGGCGCAGTCGGTGCGTGAGAATCGTCAGCGGGCCGGCGCGGATAACCCATGGAGCAAGCTCGAACGCAACGGCTCGCAAATGATCAGCGCATCGCTCGACTATTACCGCGCAATGCGCGACGCGGCGACCGAGGCCAGCTTCTTCAGCGTGTACGCGAATCTGTATGCGACGTATCTGAGCAAGCCGGCCGCCGACGGCGCGCCCGTGCAGGCCGGTGCGATCGATCCGCGCGCACTGCCGTTCGTTCGCACCGCGTTGGAGGCGATCGGCGACGGCGGCTACACGGAGGCGCTCGCGCGCGCGGCCTTCCTGTTGTCGCAAAGAGGCAAGTCGTTGCCGCTCGCGCGCTACGAACTGCGCAAGGAGATCGCCGAAAGTTACGCGGAGTACCTGCCGGACATCAGCAGCGATCACTGGCGGCGCATCCGGGGCGAGCAGGAAATCATCGTCAGCCTCGAACCGGACAAGGCGATCGCGACGCTGCCGAAGCTGCTTTCCCATAGCGAAGACCGCGAGCGCTTTCTGCAACTGTTAGACAAGCTGGCGAGCGACGAGCGCGTGTTGAACGCCTCGCCCGACGCCGCGCAAAAGGAGGCGTTCGAACGCATCCGCGCGGTGCTGGGTTCTCGGGTGAGCCGCAAGCGCAACGCGCGTTTGCCTGACCCCGCTCGCATGTGAGCGACCGGCGCGATGCGCGGCCGGTCGCGAGCGTGATGCAACGGTAGGCGCGGCGCCCGTAAGCCGGGCGCATCGCGCGTCACGAATCCAACGCGCTGTACACACGAGGAACAAGCCGATGGAAAAGCACGCGAAGTATCAGCGTCTGATCGAGTTCTGCCAGACGCTGCCGGCGATGCCGACAGCGGTCGCGCATCCGTGCGACCAGAGTTCGCTGCAGGGCGCGGTCGAAGCGGCGGGCATGGGCCTGATCGCGCCGGTTCTCGTCGGGCCGCGCACCCGTATCGAAGCGATTGCCGCCGAGCACGGCATCGACATCTCGGACTTCACGATCGTCGATGCGCCGCATAGCCATGCCGCTGCCGCCGCTGCCGTGCAACTGGTGCGCGAAGGCAAGGCCGAGGCCATGATGAAGGGCAGCCTGCACACGGACGAGCTGATGGCCGAGGTGATTCGCCGTGACACCGGCCTGCGCACCGAGCGGCGCATCAGCCATTGCTTCGTGATGGACGTGCCCGCGTACGAGAACGCGCTGATCATCACCGACGCCGCGATCAACATTGCGCCGACGCTCGAAGAGAAGGTCGACATCCTGCAGAACGCGATCGATCTCGGGCACGCGCTGAAATTCGACGAAGTCCGCGTGGCGGTGCTGTCCGCGACCGAGAGCGTCAATCCGAAGATTCCATCGACGGTGGAAGCAGCGGCGCTGTGCAAGATGGTGGACCGCGGGCAGATCACCGGTGGACTCGTCGACGGTCCGCTTGCACTGGACAACGCGATCAGCATCGAAGCCATGCGCATCAAGAAGATCGAATCGCGGGTGGCGGGGCGCGCCAATGTGCTGGTGGTGCCGGACCTCGAAGCGGGCAACATGCTGGCGAAAAGCCTGTCGTTTTTGGCCGGCGCGGACGCGGCGGGCATCGTGCTCGGCGCGCGCGTGCCGATCATTCTGACGAGCCGCGCGGATTCGCTGTCGACGCGTCTCGCGTCGTGCGCGGTCGCCGCACTGGTGGCGAAGGCACGGCGCGAGGCCGCCAAGGTGGTCGGGTGACGCCATGTCGGATGTGATCCTCGTATTGAACGCAGGTTCGTCGAGCCTCAAGTTCCGAGCCTTCGACGCGCAACACGCGCAACTCGAGCTCGTTCTGCGCGGCCAGATCGAAGCGCTTTACACGAACCCGCGCTTTCGCGCGATCGATAGCGACGGCAATGTCAGCTCGCACGAATGGGGCGACGGCCATCGCCTTGGCCATCAGGGCGCGATCGAATATCTGGGCGCTTTCTTGCGCGACCACGGCAGCGGCAATCAGCTGAAGGCGGTCGGGCATCGCGTCGTGCATGGCGGACAGCGCTTTGCCGGCCCCATCCTCGTCACCCCCGAGGTGATCGACCAGCTGGACAGCCTGAGCCCGCTCGCGCCGCTGCATCAGCCGCACAACCTGGCGCCGATCCGCATCCTTGCGCAGCTGCGTCCCGATCTTCCACAGGTCGCGTGTTTCGACACCACGTTTCATCGCACGCAGACCGAGACCGCGCAGGCCTATGCGCTGCCCCCGTCGATTACCGACCACGGCGTGCGGCGCTACGGTTTTCACGGGCTTTCGTACGAATACATCGCGAGCGTGCTGCCCGAGATCGCGCCGGCTGCGGCGGCGGGGCGCACCGTCGTCGCGCATCTGGGCAACGGCGCGAGCATGTGCGCGATGGTCGCGGGCAGGAGCGTGGCCAGCACGATGGGCTTCACGGCGGTGGAAGGACTGCCGATGGGCACGCGTTGCGGCAGCCTCGACCCCGGCGTGATTCTCTATCTGCTCGACGAGCTGAAGATGGATTCGCAGGCGATCGCGGACCTCATTTACAAGGGCTCGGGGCTGCTCGGCCTGTCGGGCATCGGCGGCGACATGCGCGTGCTGCTCGACAGCGACGACCCGCGCGCGCGCTTCGCCATCGACGTCTACACCTACCGCATCGGGCGCGAACTCGGCAGTCTCGCCGCGGCGATGCAAGGGATCGACGCACTGGTGCTGACGGCCGGCATCGGCGAGCACGCGGTCGAGATCCGCGAGCGCATCGTGCGCGACGCCGCGTGGCTTGGCGCCGAACTCGACGACGCGGCCAATCGGGCGAACGGGTCGCTGATCACGACCGCTTCGAGCAAGCTGGCGGTCTGGGTCGTGCCCACCAACGAGGAACTGATGATTGCCCGTCATACGCGCGCTATCGCCCCATAGAGGAGTTTCACCATGTCTGTCGAGCAACCGCGTTTGATTCTGGAAGGAGCGAAGGCGCTCGTGACCGGCGTCGCCAACGAGCATTCGATTGCGTACGGATGCGCGAAGGCGTTTCGCGACCTCGGCGCGAGCGTCGCGCTCACCTATGCGAACGACAAGGCGGCGCCTTATGTGGAACCGATCGCCAAAGCACTCGATGCCGAGATCTTCATGCCGCTCGACGTAACGGGCGAGGACGAAATGGAGGCCGTGTTCGACCGGATCGAGAAAACATGGGGGGAGCTCGACATTCTCGTTCACGCCGTTGCATGGGCGCCTAAAGCGGATCTGCAGGGCGGCTTGCTGCAATCGTCGCGTGAGGGCTTCCTGAGCGCGATCGATATCTCCTGCCATTCGTTCGTGCGCATGGCGCGCCTCGCCGCGCCGCTGATGAAAGACGGCGGCACCATGCTGACGATGAGCTACTACGGCGCGAACAAGGTCGTGCCGAACTACAACCTGATGGGGCCGGTCAAGGCGGCGCTCGAAGCCTGCGCGCGCTATCTGGCGTTCGAGCTGGGACCGAAGGGCATCCGCGTGCATGCGATTTCTCCCGGACCGCTGCAGACTCGCGCTGCTTCGGGCCTGAAGGATTTCGAACTGCTGCTCAACGAAGCGGTGCAGCGCGCGCCGCTCGGCGAACTGGTCGACATCATGGACGTCGGCTATACCTGTGCGTTTCTGGCCACGCCGTATGCGCGGCGGGTGTCCGGTTCCACCTTGTATATCGACGGCGGATTGAACATCGTTGCTTAGGGTCTGGAGGAGTAAGCATCATGGCTGAACTGTTTCTTGGAAACGTCGAGGAAAGCGTCTCCGACGAAGAAATCGGCGAGTTCCTGATTCGCTACGGGTTCCCGCGCTTCAGCTCGATCCAGCGGGTGCACGGCACGGGTTCGCGTCCGGGTGCGGTGGTCGTCTTCGACGACGTGTCCACGGAAGGGCTGCGCATACTGCAAAACCGCGTGCATAACCTGTTCTGGAAGAACCATACGATCGTCGCGCAGCTGCTGCCCGAGCGCGACGAGTCGTAACGGGCGGCGGGAGCCGGATATGGGTCTGTTGTCGTGGCTGACGAAGCGCACCGCTGCCGAAGAGAGCGACGATCAGCAGGCGAAGGAAATCGTCGAGCGGATCGTCGGGCTCTGTCCGTCGTTGCGGCTCGCGCGCAACTATGCGTCGCGCTTGCGGCCCGCGGCGCAACACACGCTCGCGTACCTGGACCGGCTCGCCGCTGAAGTGCCGCCCGCGCGCGAAGCGAGCGCGGCGGCGTGGGCGACGGACCCGTACATCCACGCCTTTTTCGCCACGCCCGACGACGTCTGCCCGGTCTTCAACCGCTCACACCAGCTGAACGCGTTCTTCAACGATCATCCCGTTGCCGATCAGGTATTCGCGGTGCTCGGCATGGCCTTCGACGAGCGGCACATTTTCGGCGTCGGCCAACAGGGCGAGACGACCCAGACCGACCTCGCGCAGACGACCCTCAACTTCAGCGATCACCAGGTGCGCGTATGCGGCGAATCCGAAGCCGCGTTGCGGCGGGAAATCGTGTTACGGATCGTCGATCAGCTGGTGCTCGAAGGCCTTGGCAAGATCGAGGTCGAGACCGCGCGACAGGACGAATTGCAACGCGAAAGGGCGCTGCTGAAAACGCGTCTGACGATTCTCGAACGGCAAGGGGCGGGCGTGCGCTCGCTGCTGGGTAGCGACGCATCGTCGAATTACGCGGAAGTGGCGAAGCTGCAGGCGCAGATCGAAGAGAACGATCAGGCTCTGGCGCAGCTGGGCCTGAAGACCGAGGCGCTGGAGCGGCATCTCGACGTGATGTGCGGTGTACTGCAGGCTCCCGATGCGCATTTCTATGTGCGCAGGAGCAAATACCGGCTCGACCGGATGAACGTCGTCGTGGAGGACGGCGATACACGGCCCGCGCACGAAATCGAGTTTCGCCTTGCGCATCTGCCGGCGAGTCCAAACGCGATGCGGGTTTTTTCGACGGTGCGTTTCCGGCGCGCTGACTTTTCGCCGGCCCTCAGCGACCTCGCGCAAGCGCACCGTCTGATCTGACGCGAGCCATGCCCGCTATTTGCCGGCGACCGGCTCCACGGCGATGGCCACGGCCTCGGTATAGACCGCTTGTATCTGGTCGCCTTTCTTGATCCGCTTCAGTTGTTCAGGGTCCTGCACGACCAGATCCACCATGTTCCCTTGCGGGCCTTTCAGCGTGACCACGCCGCTCTGGTGATCGACCGCGATGACGTTAGCCATGATCGTGACCTGGCGCGAGGCCGAGCCGCCGGGTTTCGCGCCCTCCGGTGCGCGTTCGAGCGTCTGCGTTTCGTTGGCGGTCAGCGGCGCTTTGCCTTTTTTCAGCATCATGGTCAGAGCTTGCGAATACTCGACCTTGACCACGTCGCCGACCTTGATCTGATCGAAGTTGCGCGCTTCCTCGCCGACCACGACCTGCACGACCTTGCCCTTCGCGTCCTTGAGCACGACGGTGCGTGTTCCGGGCTCGATGCCGACGACCGTCGACGTCGTTTTGACGGTGCTCGTTGCGGTGACTTTGCCGGGCTCGCTCTGGACCGTGACCGGTGTCTCCGTCTGAGCGAACCCCGTATTCGCGACGCACACGAGCGCCGCCGCGATGATCAGTTTGCGGTTAATCATTCTGTTCCCCTTGCGCGATCAATTGACGGTGTAACCCCGGCCTGACATGCATGCGGCGAAAGCACGATTGAACGTGTCCATCGAGCCCTGCGTTTGCGCCTGCGAATTTGCCGCGGCCGCGCGCCGGTTTTGCCGTGCGCGCGATCCGCCGACCATCGTGCCGGTCGCCGCGCCGATCGCCGCGCCCTTGCCGGCGTCCCCCGCAATCGCGCCGATGATCGCGCCGCCGGCCGCGCCGCGCGCGGCGCCCTGCACGCGCTCGCCGCCTCCCACCGCGGGGCCGGAAGGCGGGGGCGGCGCATTGGCGACCTGGGTCGGGTCGATACCGGTATTGTTCTTCGCCCACGCATAGCAGGCGCCTTCGTCCTGCTGCTGTTGCTGTGGGCTTTGCCCTCTGGCGGGATACGCTATCGGCCTCGATTGCGCGATGCCTTCCAGCGATAGCGACGCCGTCAACGCTGCAATAACGGCATATTTCGTCGATTTCTTCACGACAGCTCCTTGCGTGGGCACTGACGGGTGCGCGTCGCCGGCTGCCTGGTTGTTCAGGCGTGAAGGCGCAACCGGCACCCGTGAATGGGAATTCTGGTGGGACCGGTTGCCGCGCGGTGGATGCGCAGCAATGGCAGGTTCGCTTTCATCATGGTGTCGCGCGGCTGTCGCGCGCAATCGGACCAAGGTCGTATTTGCAATATCGTCCGTGATTTCCAAACTGTATTCATGCAACAGATGCAGGTCGTTTCCATTGCTTCGGAGAACTGTCTGTCAAGGATTATGGCCGTGGATTGCCGCGTAGCGATGCAGTCCGAGGCCGCTAACGAAGCGCAAGGGGAAGCATCGATGGACCGCGATTCGCGTGCTCGTGCACGCACCGTCCCGTTTGCAACGGCGCTCGACGACGAGCCGAGGCGCGCGCGACGCGTCAGCCATGTGCTGGGCGCCGCGCTTCTGGCGTGCTGCGGCGCGTTCTCTACTGCGGTATCACTGGCGCAGGCGCCGGCCGCGAACGCTCCGGCGAACGCCGCTCCGAACGCGCCGATTCCCGCGGCAACGCTCGACAAGCTGGTCGGGCCGATCGCGCTGTATCCGGACGACCTGATCGCGATCATCCTCCCTGCGTCCACCTATCCCGTGGAAATCGTGCAGGCCGATCGCTTTCTCGACCAGTACAAAAACAACAAGTCGCTGAAGCTCAACGACGCGTGGCACGATCCGGTGAAGGCGCTGCTGAATTACCCCGACATCGTCAAGAACATGAGCACCGATCTCGACTGGACGATCGATCTCGGCGAAGCCGTTGTCGCCGACCAGGGTTCGGTGCTCGAAGCGATTCAGCGCTTCCGGCGGCAAACGCAATCGGCGGGGCATCTGAAATCCGACGACAAGCAGGTCGTGGTCGTCGAGAAGGAAGTGATCAAGATCCAGCCGGCCGATCCGCAGGTGATCTACGTGCCGCAGTACAACCCGCAGACCGTCGTGGTGGCCAGTGCGCCCGTGACCTACGCGTATGCGCCGACCCCATATCCGGCCTACTACTATCCGTACGCGCCCGGCGCCGCGCTCGCGACGGGGCTGATCTGGGGCGCGGCGATTACCGCCGCCTGGAACGGCGGGCACTATGAAACGCATTACGGGGGCGGCGGCAACAACAACATCAACATCAATCGCGAAAGAAACGTCGAGCGCGGCGATAGAACTGTCAACCGGGGCGACAGGAACGTCGAGCGCGGCAATATCAACTCCGGCAACGTCAACACCGCCGACATCAACCGCGGCGGTGGTCGCGGGCAGGGAGGCGGTACCTCCGCGTGGACCCCGGACAAGAAGCCCGGCCAGGTCAGCGGTATCTCGGATCGCTCGGCGCGCACACAGCGGGTCGGCGATCCGCCGTCGCGCGGCGGCGGCGCGGGTGCGGGCGCGGGCGGTGGGTTGGCAGGCGGCAACCGCGGCGGAGCGGGCGGCGTTGCCGGCGCAAACTTTGCGGGTGGCGGCGCTGGTGGCGGCGCTGGCGGCGGTGCCGGCGCGAACTTCGCAGGTGGCGGCGCCGGTGCCCAAGGGCGGCCGCAGCCGTCCCAGCGTCCGACCGCGTCGACCGGCGCGCGCGGCGGCGATGCGTTCAGCGGCTACGGCTCCGCGCGCGACGCGCAAGCCAACAGCGCGCGCGGCGCGGCGAGCCGCCAATCGGCGGCGCGTGGCGGCGGAGGCGGATACGCCGGTGGCGGTGGATTCGGCGGCGGCGGTGGCGGCGGCGGATTTTCCGGTGGCGGGCGTGGCGGTGGCGGATTCACGCCGCGGGCCGGTGGTGGCGGCCGCGGCGGCGGACGGCGATAAGGAGCAGCCATGAGTGGGCAGAGCATCACCGGAAAGCGCGCACGCGACGTTTCGCGGCGACGCGTGGCCTCATCGCGGCGGCTGTGCGCGATTGTGCTCGCGCTGTCGGTGCCGTTGGCGGCGTTTGCCGCAGGGCAGCGCACTTTCGCCACCCCGGAAGACGCGGTCGCCGCGCTGTCCAGCGCACTGAAGACCGACGACGAAGCGTCGCTCGTCGCCATCTTCGGCGAGACGCACAAGAGCCTCGTGGTCTCGCCGGATCAGGCGGAGAACGAGGCGAACTGGGCCAAGGCGAGCAGGGAGCTCGACGCGTATCACGTGCTCGACGACAGGGGGCCGAACCGGCGGATTCTGCTGGTCGGCGACGAGGCGTGGCCGATGCCGATACCGATCGTCAAGGACGGCGACGGCTGGCGCTTCGCGACCGAAGAGGGCGAAGAAGAACTGATCAATCGACGCATCGGCTCCAACGAACTCGCAGCGATCAGGGTGCTCGAGGCTTATCTCGACGCGCAGCGCCAATACGCGTCGCGCGACCGGAACCACGACGGCCTGCACGAATACGCGCAGAAGCTGGCCAGCACGCCGGGCAAGCAGGACGGTCTCTACTGGCATACCGACGAAAACAGCGACGAAGAGGAAAGTCCGTTCGGCCCGCTCGTCGCCGCCAGTTCCGAATATCTGAAAGGCCACGCGGTGGGCGATCCTTACCGGGGCTACCACTTCCACATCCTGACGCGGCAGGGCAAGAACGCGCCGGGCGGCGCGTTCAGCTACGTGATCAACGGCCACATGATCGCCGGGTTCGCGATGGTCGCTTATCCGGCGCAGTACGGCAAGAGCGGCGTGATGACCTTCATGGTCAGCAACAACGGCGTGATCTACCAGAAAGACCGTGGCGCGCATGCGCCGCCTGTGACCGAATTCAATCCGGATCACACGTGGCAGCGCGTCAAGGATTCGCTCTGAACCGCTCGGGGTCGGCTGTGGCCATGCCCGCGCAGCGCGCCCGTGCTTCCGTCAGCTCCGCTTCCGTACTCGAGGCGCTACGTTGAATCACCCACCCAGCGTCACCGGCCTCGCGTCAGCCACGCCACCCGCGCGCGGGTGGCGCTGCGCGTTTCCTCCCGCGCAATGGCTGCGAAGCTATCAGCCTCGCTGGCTCGCGAAAGACGCGGTCGCCGGGGTGACGCTCGCGGCCTATGGCATTCCGGTCTCGCTCGCGTATGCGTCGCTCGCCGGCTTGCCGCCGCAATACGGCATCTACGGCTATCTGGTCGGGGGCCTCTGTTACGCGCTGTTCGGGTCGTCGCGCCAGCTCGCGGTCGGTCCGACCTCGGCGATCTCGATGCTGGTCGGCGTGACGGTTGCGTCGATGGCCGACGGCGACCCGGCGCGCTGGGCTTCGATCGCAGCGCTCACGTCGGTGCTGATCGCGTGCATGTGTGTGATCGGCTGGCTGCTGCGCCTGAGTTCGCTCGTCAGCTTCATCAGCGAGACGATCCTGCTCGGCTTCAAGGCAGGCGCCGCGCTGACGATCGCGATGACCCAGTTGCCGAAACTGTTCGGCGTGAAAGGCGGCGGCGAATTTTTCTTCGAACGGATCGCCGTGCTGTGGGGGCAGCTTCCGCTGACCAACGTCAGCGTGTTCGCGTTCGGCCTCGTTTGCATTGCGTTGCTGCTGCTCGGCGAAAAGTTTCTGCCTGGGCGTCCGGTGGCGCTCGCCGTGGTCGCTGCGTCGATCGTCGCGTTGTCCGCCACGTCGCTGGCGAGCCGCGGCTTCACGCTGGTGGGCGCGCTGCCTCAGGGCTTGCCTGAATTCCGTCTGCCGGGGCTGCGGATTAGCGATGTCGACGGCATCATCCCGCTCTCGTTCGCGTGCCTGTTGCTCGCCTATGTCGAGAGCGTTTCGGCCGCGCGCGCGCTCGCGCAGGCACATGGTGACGAGATCGACGCCCGCCAGGAATTGCTCGGGCTCGGCGCGGCGAATCTGGCGGCGGGGTTGTTCCAGGCCTTTCCGGTCGCAGGCGGGTTGTCGCAATCGTCGGTGAACGACAAGGCCGGCGCGAAAAGCCCGCTGGCGCTGGTCTTCGCGTCGCTGGCGATCGGCTTCTGTCTGATGTTCCTCACCGGACTGCTCGCGAATCTGCCCAACGTCGTGCTGGCGGCGATCGTGCTCGTGGCCGTGAAGGGCCTCGTCGATGTCCGCGAATTGCGTCATGTGTGGCGAGTGAGCCGCTTCGAATTCGCGATTTCGATGGTGGCGTTCGCGGCGGTGCTGCTGTTGGGCATCCTGAAGGGTGTGATCGTCGCCGTGCTCGTGTCGATGCTGCTGATCATCCGCCGCGCCGCGCATCCGCATGTCGCGATGCTCGGCCGTATTCCCGGCACGCGCTATTTCTCCGATCTCGAACGCCATGCCGAGAACGAGACGATTGCGCATGTGCTGGCGGTGCGGGTCGAGGCGTCGCTGCTGTACTTCAACGTCGAGCACGTGCGCGAGACGATCTGGCGCATGATTCGCGCCGCGCCCGAGCCGGTGCGGCTCGTGATCTGCGATCTGTCGGCGTCGCCGGTCGTCGATCTGGCGGGCGCGCGCATGCTCAAAGCGATGCACGTCGCGCTGCAGGCGGCGGACACCGAGATGAAGGTGGTCGGCGCTCACGCGGACGTGCGCGACCTGCTGCGCGCCGAGGGGCTCGAGGTTCGTGTCGGCCACATCAGCCGGCGCGGCTCGGTGGCCGACTTCGTCGACGCATTCCAGCAAAACGGCGATCTCGCGGACGAAGCGGGTCGCGGATGATATCGAGGAGAAGACCAAATGTCACGTCAATTGCTTTCCGGCGCGTGCGCGCTCACACACGACGCCGTCCACAGCCTCACGATCACGCAGTGGCTTACGGCAGCGGCGCTGCTCGCCAGCCCCGTCTTGTGCCATGCAGCGAACCTGAACTTTCTGAAGGACACGCCCGTCACCTACATGCACGAAGCCGACCGTAAAGCGCTCAACGATGCGGCGCAAAAGGCGCTCGATACGAAGAAGGATGGCGAATCGTACGAGTGGAGCAATGCGGGCACCGGCAATTCCGTTTCGATCAAGGGCACGGTGACGCCGCAGGACACGACGAAGGACGGCGATCGAACCTGCCGGACCGCGACGCTGACCGCGGTTGCGAAAGGACAGACCCAAACCTGGACGCCGATCGTCTGCAAAACCGGCGATGGACCGTGGAAGGTTCTGAAGAGATAAGCCCGTGCGCGTCGCTTGATACGAACCATTTGCGCTGTTGATGCATAATTTGCGCAGCGTTTCGCGGCTCATGCACAAGGCAGACACATGGAACACTCCTACGCTAACGACGATACCGGCAATCTGATCCTGCTCGAACACGTCAACCTGAAGATCCCCAACCAGATTCTCGCGACCGCCTTCTATGTCACCGGCCTCGGGCTCACGCGAGATCCGTTCGTGATGACCGGGGTCGAGAATATGTGGATCAACATCGGCCGCTCGCAGATTCACTTGCCGCACGGGGCGGCGCAACGTTTGCGCGGCAGTGTCGGTCTCGTGGTGGGCGAGCTCGACGCGCTGGTGAAGCGTTTGCGCTCGGTCGAGCCGTTGCTCGCCGGCACCGGGTTCGGCTGGACGGAGCGCGCAGGCAGCGTCGAAGTGACGTGTCCGTGGGGCAACCGCTACGAGTGCCTCGATCCCGGCAATCGATCCGCGTCGGCTCCGTGGTCGCAAATCGATCTGGGCATCGCGTTCGTGAAGATTGATGTGCCGGTCGGCAGCGCGTTGCCTATCGCGCGCTTTTATCGCGATATGTTCGATGCGCCCGTCGACATCGAAGAGAAGCATGGCTTGCACCGCGCCATCATCGACATCGGCACGCATCAGCAACTGCTGTATGCGGAAACGACCGAGCCCGTTCCTGAATACGACGGGCACCACATCGCCATTTACACCGCGGCTTTTTCGGAGCCGTTCAGGCGGTTGGCCGAAAAAGGCCTCGTATATGGAGAGGAGCCGCATCAATACCGGTTTGCCGACCTCGTCGATCTGGCGTCCGGAGAGCGTTGCTTCAGGCTCGAGCACGAAGTGCGCAGCCTGCATCATCCGCTCTATGCGCGACCTCTGGTGAACCGCAATCCGGAACAGACCAACCGGAACTATCTGCAGGGTGCCGATTGGCGCGGTGGGCGGTTCTGATCAATTCGATGAGCGGTCTATTCAGTGGAAAAACTCATGAGCGTATTCGACGCGTAGCCCGCCCGCCGCAACGTAGGTGAAAACGATGACCAGGCGGCAGTAAATGGCGACAACGGTGCGCGTCGATCGCTCGCTACTCCTTAACGCTTTACTCTAGAAAATCCACAACACATCGCCTACCCTTAATCGAGCCGGTTTGCCGCGGACCCGTGCATCACTTCTCCTCCTCTGCGAAGCCGACCCGTCGTGACAGAGCTAAACAACGATTCGAAGTCGTACGCTTTTGTTGTCTGCGAGGGTTGCGCCATCGTGTTCTTTCACGCTGTCGTCCGCGTGGGTCCATGTCGCGCTCCTGCGCTGCAATTCATAGGAATATAAAAAGCTAGGAGACGCTCATGCCATTCAACCGTATTCAGGGAATTGTCGGCCTGCCACTGCTCGCCCTCGCGTTCGGCTTGCCCGCGGCTCATGCCGCCGACGAAGTACAGAACAGCACGACCACCACCGCCGCGCCGGTGCCCTCGACGCTTCAGCCCGTGACCCAGGATCAGCTCGATCGAGCCGGCAGCATGACGGCGGTATGGCTGCATCCGAACGGCTCGTATGCGCAGACGCGCTATTACCCGGGCTCGCAGATCAACAGGACGAACGTCGCGAAGCTCAAACCGGTGTTCATCTTCCAGACGGCTGTCAACGAGTCGATGGAAACGGCGCCGATCGTGAAGGACGGCGTGATGTTCCTGACCACGTCGTTCAATCACGTGTACGCGGTCGATGCGACGACGGGCAAGGAGTACTGGCATTACAAGCACAAGATGGGTCCGGTCACGACGTTCTGTTGCGGGCCCAACAACCGTGGCGTCGCGATTTCGGGTGACCGGCTCTATATGGGCACGCTCGACTCCAAGCTCGTCGCGCTCGACGCCAAAACCGGCAACGTGCTGTGGCAAACCCAGATCGCCGATCCCGACCAGGGCTACTCGGAAACGATGGCGCCGGCGGTCGTCGACGGCAAGGTGCTGATCGGCACGAACGGCGGCGAGTACGGCATTCGCGGCTTCGTGAAGGCGTACGATGCGAATTCCGGCCAGTTGCTGTGGACTTTCTACACGATTCCGGAAACCGGCCAGGAAGGCGTGTGGGCGACCAAAGACGCGACCGGCCGCGACGAGAAGCGCGACATCGACGCAGAGAAAAAGCAGCTGGCCGACAAGGGCGGCGACTTCTACAAGACGCTCGGCGGCGGTGTGTGGATGACGCCGGCGATCGACCGGAAGACGAACACGGTGTACTTCATGGTCGGCAATCCGTCGCCCGACCTGTATGGCGCGATCCGGCCGGGAGACAACCTCTATACTGATTCGCTCGTCGCAATCGATCTGGACACCGGCAAGTACAAATGGCACTACCAGTACGTGCCGCACGACGTCTGGGACCTCGACGCGGTGAGCCCGCCGGTGCTGATCGACGTGCGCGACAACGACGGCAAGATGATCCCCGGCATCGTGCATGCGGGCAAGACCGGTCACGTGTACGTGCATGATCGCGCGACCGGCCGTCTGATCCGCTTCTCGCAGGCGATGATTCCGCAGGAAAACATGTGGACCCTGCCGACCGCGGCCGGTGCGCGCATGTTGCCGGGCGCGAACGGCGGCGTCGAGTGGTCGCCGATCGCGTTCGATCCGCAGACCCGCCTCGTCTACGCGGCCAACCTGCATCAGCCGATGACGTACCAGGTCGAGGACGCCGCTTATCCGGGCGGTAGCAAGCTGTGGCTCGGCGGCGCGTTCAAGGTGATTCCGTCCGAGGCGCAATGGGGCAAGCTGTCGGCCGTCAACGTCGACACCGGCAAGGTCGCGTGGGACTACAAGACCGACCAGCCGCTGATCGGCGGCGTACTCGCGACGGCGGGCGGCCTCGTGTTCAACGGCGAGGGCAACGGCCTGTTCCGCGCGTTCGATGCCGCCAACGGCAAGAAGCTGTGGGAGTTCCAGTGCGGCGCGGGCGTCAACGCGCCGGCCGTGTCGTACACGGTCAACGGCAAGCAGTACGTGGCGGTCGCGGCGGGCGGCAATACGCAGCTCGACTTCAAGCGCGGCAATAGCGTCATCGTGTTCGCGGTGCCATGAGGGGGCCGGCGCCGCGGGGAGCGCCGGGTGGGGCGCGCGCTGCATGGGTGGCGCTGCTGTGCGGCGGATCGATCGCCGCATGGTTGCCGTCGGGCGCGCGCGCCGACGCCGAGGCGGGCAAGGCGAAAGCGCAGGTGTGCGTGGCCTGCCATGGGCCGATGGGCAATTCGACGAGTCCCGACTATCCGATTCTGGCCGGGCAAACCGCGCGCTATATATATCTGGAACTGAAGGACTTCAAGCAGGGGCGGCGCAGCGATCCGCGCATGTCGCCGATGGCGGCGAACCTGTCGGCCGAGGACATGCAGCACCTCGCCGATTACTTCGCCGCGCAGAAGCCCATATCGGTGCCGTTCAAGGCGGATGGCGCGAGCATCGAAGCAGGCAGCAAGAAGGCCGCCGAGGTCTTGTGCACGATGTGCCACCTGGGCGGCTTTTCCGGGCAGAACGAAATTCCGCGCGTGGCGGGCCAGCACTATCAGTACATCGTCAAGCAGTTGCAGGACTTTCGCTCGCACACGCGCACCAACGATGCGGGCAATATGACCAGCGTGACGCGTAATCTGACCGACGACGACATCCATCATCTGGCCGCTTATATCAACAATCTGCAATAGCGCGGGGAAGACACTATGAGAGCAATGTTCACTCGGCCACTTGCAGCCGCCGTTCTACTCGCCAGCGCATTCGGCGCTTGCATGCCGGTGCTCGCGCAGGACCAGGGGGAAATCAACCGCCAATTGCTCGCTGCCGCGAAGGACGACGATCAGCAGTCGGTCGTCGCGGCGTTGCAGCGCGGCGCGTCGGTCGATGCGATGAACCGGATCGGCGACACTGCGCTCGTCACCGCGTGCAAGAAGGGCGATACGGCGATGGCGCGCACGCTGATCGAACGCGGCGCGAACGTGCAGCATGCGAACGCGCCGGGCGATACGCCGCTGATGGCCGCGGCCTACGGCGGCTTCGACGAGATCGTCGCGTTGCTGCTCGCGCATGGCGCCGATCCGCTCGCGACCGATCGCGTCGGCAAGACGGCGATGGAATACGCGGCAGGCGAGGGGCAAACGAAGGTCGTCGGTCAATTGCTCGATGCCGGCGTCGACGTGAACCGGACCTACAAGAATGATCTGACCGCGCTGATGTGGGCGGCGGGATACGATCGCGCGGAGACCGCCCAGCTGTTGCTCGCGCGCGGCGCGAACCGGTCGTTGAAGGACAACCGGGGAATGACGGCGAAAGATATCGCGGTGCAGACGAAGTCGGCGCGGGTCGCTGGATTGTTGTCTGCGAGTTAGCGGCCCGAATCACCCGCGCAATGCCGGCAGAGCTTGCGCCAGAATCGCCGGCAATGCCTCGAACGAATCGATCAGCGCGTCGCAGCGCGGCAGGTCGGCGCTGCTCGCGCTGCCATAGCCATAGCTGACGATGAAGACCGGCAGACCAGCCGCGCGCGCCGCCGCGACATCGACCGATGAATCGCCGACCAGCACGCAACGTTCGGGCTCGGCATCCAGTAGCCGGCACGCGTGCCAAAGCGGCTCGGGCGACGGCTTCATGCTCGCCACCGTGTCGCCCGCGACCAGCGCGTCCAGATAAGCGGCGAGCCCCGTTTTATCGAGCAACGCCGCCGCCAGCGCCTGCGGCTTGTTGGTCACGCACGCGCAGCGGTACCCATTCTGCCGCAACGCGCGCAGCCCGGTCATCACGCCGGGATAGACCCGACCCAGCTCCGCGTTGGTCACCGCATAGTGCCGCTCGAACACGGACTGCGCGTGCTCCAGCTCGACGTGCCCGCCGAGGCCCGCCGCGTCCAGCGAGCGTCGCACGAGCCTGCGCACGCCGTTGCCGATGAAGCCGGTCACCATGTCGAACGGCAGCGGCGCGGCGCCGAGGTCCTTCAGCATCAGGCCGGCGGCCGCGACGATGTCCGGCGCGGTATCGACCATCGTGCCGTCCAGATCGATCAGGACAGCGTGGTCGCCGCGGTTCATCGCCATGACGCGCTCGCGTTCGCGTTCGCCTGGTCCGCGTTCAGTGCGCCGCGCGCAGCCGAATCGGGACGACGCGTGGCGTCTTCATGCCAGCGGCGCAGCGTCGCCAGATCCACCCAGCGATGCCATTCGCCGCGCACCATCGGAACGATCGGCGCATGCGGATCGCCGAGATGAGGCAGCACGGCCAGCGCGCCATCGAAGTCCTCGTGCGCGGTAAAAGTGCTCGGCGTGACGACGACCGGCACGCGCGCGGCGCGCGCCGCCAGCAGGCCGTTGCGCGAGTCCTCGAAGGCGAGGCAGGCGGCCGGCTGCAAGCCGAGCTGGTCGAGCACGTGGCGATAGACGTCGGGGGCGGGTTTTTTCGCCGGCGTGGTGCCGGCGTCGCCGATCGCCGCGAAGCGATGGCGCCAGGTGGCGCCGAAATGCGCGTGCAATAGCGCGTCGAGGTTGGCGGGCGTCGTGGTCGTCGCGATCGCCACGCGCAGGCCGGCCTCGTTCGCCTCGTCGATCAGACGCGCGATGCCGGGTCGCAGCGGCACGCCGCGCTCGCGCAAGCGCTCGGTGTAGTGGCGCGTCTTCAGTGCGTGCAGCGCGTCGACGGCCTCTCGCGCTCGCGGGCCCGCGGCTTCCTCGCACTCGACCGTGCGCCAGTAATGCAGCAGACGTTCCTTGCCGCCCGCCACTTTCAGCAAGCCCGAATAGAGCGCTTCGTCCCAGAACCAGTCGAGGCCCGCTTCCGCAAACGCGGCGTTGAACGCTTGCAGATGAGCGGTCTCGGTGTCGGCGAGCGTGCCGTCGACGTCGAAGATAAGGGCTTGCATCGTGCGGTCCTCGCGAGGGTGGGGTGCCGTTCGGACACGCACCACGATAGCCGAGCCGTCCGCCGATTCAAATTCAGAGATTCTTTCGCCGCCGATAAGCGTTGCATTATGTGCCGGCAAGCACGCCGCAATTCGCGCGCCGCGTCACAGGTCATTTACCCAGCTGCGGATCGGTTACGAAGCCCATCTTCGTCAGCCCGCCGCTTTGCGCCGCCGACATCACGACAGCGACCCGCTCGTACGGCACCTTGCGATCGGCGCGCAAATGCAGCTCCGGCTGCGGCGTCGCGAGGGCGGCGTGCGCGATGCGCGCGCGCAAGCCGTCGTCGGTCACGGGCTGACCGTCCCACAGCACCGTGCCGTCCGCTTGCACCGCGACGTCCACATGCGTGGGTTTGACCGCTTCCGGCTGACTGCTCGCATGCGGCAGATCGATCCTGACCGCGTGTTGCAGCGCCGGAATGGTGACGAGAAAAATGATCAGCAGGACCAGCATCACGTCGACGAGCGGCGTCATGTTGATCTCGTTCATCAGACCTTGATCGTCGTCGTCGGAGAAAGGGCTCATTGCCATTCGAGGTCTCCGTCGCGGGTTGCGTTCGTCGCGTTGGTGCCGCGCGGCACCACGCGCATCTGCGGTCCGGCGCTCGACGGCAATTGCGCACCGGTCACGAAGTACGCATGCAAGCCGTGCGCGAAGCGCTTCAGGCGCGCGACGATCGAGCGGTTCGCGCGCGTCAGTCCGTTGTAGCCGAGCACGGCCGGTATCGCGACGAAGAGCCCGAACGCCGTCATGATCAGCGACTCGCCGACCGGGCCGGCGACATGGTCGATCGACGTCTGACCGGTCTCGCCGATCACGATCAGCGCATGGTAGATGCCCCATACGGTGCCGAACAGCCCGACGAAAGGCGCGGTGCTGCCGATCGAAGCAAGGATCGCGAGGCCGCTTTGCAGACGTGCGATCGTCTCGTCCATCGTGTCCTGCAGACGCCGGGTGATCCAGTCGGACACGTCGATGCGGTCGTGCAACTGCTGCTGCGTCTGCCGATGATGCGTAGCGGCTTCATGACCCGCCAGCGCGAGCGCGAGCAGCGGGTTGTCGTGCGCGCTCGAATCCGGGTAGCCGAGGGCGTGCAGCCCGTCGTCGAAGCGGTCCGCGCTCCAGAAGCGCGCATCGCTCTGGCTGGTCACGCGCCTGAGGCGGATCACCTGCCACAGCTTCACGATGAGCACCGTCCACGACAGCACCGACATGATCACGAGCACGCCCAGAATGCCGCGCGTGACGAAATCACCCGAATCCCATACGTTTGCGAGTCCGTAATGTTGCATGGCGAGTTCCTTCGTTTGGCGTCGGTGGTCTGTTTCGCGGTTCGGTTACATCGGCTCGGTCACTCGGTCAGTCCGAATACGAACGACTGCGAGTACGCGGCGCGCACCGGCGTGCCGTTTTCGGTGTAGGGCTGGCAGGCGCCCGCATGCACGGCGGCGAGCGCCGCGTCGTCGAGCCGCGTGGAGCCGCTGCTGGTTTGCAGCTGCGCCGTTTCGATATGCCCGGTCAGACCGACGACGAAGCGCACGATCGCCGTGCCATGCTCGCCGCGCCGCTTTGCGACGTCGGGATAGTCGGGCTTCGGAATCGAGCAGTCGATATGCGACACACTGCGCGGCTCGGTCGACGCGGGCGCCGCGGGATGGGCGGCGGGAGCGGATGCCGTCGACGGCGCGGCGGCCATTGGCGTGGTGGGCACGGCGGCCTGCGGTGCCGCCGATGGCGCGGTGGTTGGCGTGACGGGCTGCGCGGTGCTTGCGCGTGTCGAAGACGGCGTGGGCATCGGCGTTTCCATCCGGCGCGGTACCTGCACGTGCGGCTGAGGCGCCGGTTTGATGCGCGCGGCGGAATGCGGGACCGGCGGCGTGGGCGCAGGCGGAACGACAGCGGCGGGCGGGGGCGGTGCGGAAGGAGAAACAACCGGAGCGGGAGGCTCGGGGCTCAGCAGCAACGCGGTGATCGTGCGCGGCTCGACTGGACGCTCGACGATCCGGTTGCGCGCGCTCAACGCGATGGCGAGCAGCAGCAGATGCGCGACGATCACGGCGCCCAACACGATAGCCGCCCGACGGTAGCTGGTCGCGGCATTCGTAGAACTTCCTGGGTGCACCACGGCAACTTGCAGCATCATCGCCACCTCCGCGCTCATTGTCCTCCGCGAACCCCGCTTTTCAAACCCGCGACGGCCAGCGCGAAGCAATTCGGGAAAATCTCCCGCCGATCCGCGTTGTCAAACAATCGCCCGGTGGGCTACCTTGAAACGATGACGCGAATCATCGCGGCGCGGCGATATCAACCCGGAGTACAACGATGCTGGAGACACGGATTTCCCCCCGACCGCCACGCCGTTCCCTCGCGCTGGCTTGCGCGCTCGTGCTGGCCGCGAGTGCCGCGCATGCCTCGGCCGCGCCGCTCGCCTATGTGACGAGCGAGAAGGCTGGCGTCGGCGTGATCGATCTCGACCAGATGACGCTTGCGCAGACCTTTCCGGTCGGCGCGGACGGCCCGCGCGGCCTGAGCCTGAACGCCGACGGCACGCGTCTGTTGGTTGCCAACAAGAACACCAACGATCTCGCGGTGCTCGACACCGCCACCGGCAAGGTCGTCAAGCGCGTGAAGATCGGCAAGAACCCTGAATATGTGCGGGTGCACAACGGCTATGCGTACGTGACCTACGAGCCCGGCGAGGACGGCGGGCCGCCGGGAGCCAAACCGGAGGCGAAAGGGGACAACAAACCCGAAGCGAACGCGGGCAACAAGCCCGGCGCGGACGACGACGACGCGAACAAACCGCCCGCCGAAATCGCGATCATCGATATGAAGAACTGGCACGTGATGCGTTCGGTCACGAGCGGACATGAGACCGAAGGCATCGAATTCTCGCGCGACGGACAGATGATGCTCGTCACCAACGAAGGCGACGACACGGTGTCGATCTATCACGCACGAACCGGCGCGCCGATCAAAACCGTGAAGCTCGCGGCGGGCGGCCGGCCGCGCGGCATCCGGTTGTCGCCCGATGGCAAGCACTATGTGGTCACGCTGGAGTCGCTCAGCAAGCTCGTCGTGATCGACGCGCACACATTCGAGGTGGTCAAGACGGTCGATACGAGGCTTGGTCCCTATGGCGTCGCGTTCGGACCGAACGGTCAGCGGGTTTTCGTGGCTGCTGCGCGCGACAAGGTCGTGCAGGTGTTCGACGGCCACACCTTCGAACATGTCGCCGATGTGCCGGTCGGCCAGCGCTGCTGGCATTTCAGCTTCACGCCGGACGGCTCGAAGCTGATGGTCGCGTGCGGGCGCTCCGACGCAGTGTACGTGCTCGACGCGAAGAGCTATCAGCCGCTCAAGCAGATCGGTGAGCTTCCGCTCGCGTGGGGCATCGTCACGTATCCGCATAGCGATGGGTCGATCGAATCGCATTGAGTGAGGCTGGCGAAGAGGCTGTTGCAGATTTTTTGAGGTCGGTTGGCTTTGCTTTGCTGAGTTGGTATTGACTTCCTGTCTTGTACCGCTGTACGAGAACGGGCACAACAAAGCCGCCTGAGATGGGCGGCTTTTTCACGTGTGCCGGGCATGCTCAACAGTTCCGGGGTGCAAGTCCCTATCCAGTCTGATCGTGGCGAAGGGCTTTTAGTGGAGCGCGAAGGCGTCGCCGCGAGGCGGGGTCTGGGCGCTGCACTGCAACCCTGCGCTGAGCATCGGCCTGTCCGATCGTTACTTCCACTCGCTTGGTCAATCCCGATTTCGCGTCAGCAGAAATATGCAATAGAAATGAGATACCTGTAATCACCAGAATCGTAAATAGTTGTCAAAACGGGCTTATCCCGAATTAATGCGGTTGACCGTGGTCCGTTTCGATGGTTAATTCGCGAGGTGTCGCCTGAAAACTCTTGAGGAGTGTAATGGAGCAACTTAAACAGCAAAGCAGTGGAACGGATTGGACAGTTGAGGAAGAATGCGACCTTTGCCGTATCACCTATTCGATCTACTCAAACTTCCCGCCGATGCCGCACGCACAGGCCCTGAACGCCGAAACCGGCGAGTTCTTTCCGTTTGACAGGGTTCGGAAGATGAAATCCGGTTATGCCATGGCCGAAGCGCTGGGTTACGCATGGGCGTGCAACTGTCGCCGACGCAAGGCAGCGCCAGCGCTAACGTCTAGCGATTGGACTCACGACGAGCAATACACACTCAAAGACGGTGACGGCCGGATTATGCGCGACACGTATTATACGGTTCGTCTGCCGTCTGGTTCGCTCGTCCACGGCGTAACGGATGGTTTGGGGCGCACTAAACGCTATAAAACAAACGGCGCTCAATCGATATATGTTTATCTTGGTCACAGAGAGGAGGCGTAATGCCGGACGCAC